>CAWGIA010000013.1:0-12386 GCA_963822535.1 uncultured Solirubrobacterales bacterium | reverse complement strand
CGGCTGAAGGGACTCGAACCCTCGACCTTCTGCATGGCAAGCAGACGCTCTAGCCAACTGAGCTACAGCCGCGCGGGCGCCGAGTATACCCAGGGAGTCCGGGCCGGAAAGCGCCCCGCGGCCGGGAGGATCGACCCTCCCAGCCGCGGAATCGCCCGCGTTTAGCTCTAGTTGACAACCATCCCGGCTGGGAAGGCATCCGCCGGCAGCGCGGTCGGCGACGAGCCGAACTCGGTCAGGCTGCTGCCGTGGACGGCGAACCCGCTGATCGCCTTCCTGCCCGCGTCGACGACCCACAGGCTTTCTCCGTTCGGGCTCAGGCGGGCGTCCTCGGGCCCCAGCCCTGTCGGCTCGTGCATCGGCGTGCTGCCGATCAGCACGAGCGAGCCGCCGGGCTCGATCCGGTAGCGAGAGATGGTCGAGACCGCCGTGTTGACCGTGAACAGGATGCTCCCGTCGTGGCTGATCTCAACCCAACATGGGGCGGTTTGTAGATCAGGGAATGGGGAGGACCCGATCGAGCTCAGCGCGGCGTCTCCGTTCACGCTGAACGCCGACACGGTGCCATTGCCGGCCCCGCCGTGGGCGTTGGAGACGAACAGCTGGTTCGGGTTGGTGGGACGGAACTCGCTCCCGAACGGCCCCGGGCCCTGTGAGGCAATGGGCGATCCGGGGGCCGGCGTGAGCCGTCCGCTGTGCCCGACCTTGAAGCTGTCGATCTCTCCGGAAAGAACCCGGGTTCCGGCCAGGACGGTTCCAGTTCGGTTGAACAGGACGTCTCCCGGCTGGGAGCCTTCCGGCAGGGCGAAGGTCGAGTCCGGGATAGCCCGAAGATGACCGTCGCTCGACAGCCAGAAGCCGGTGTAGTTGGCGTCTGGATCAGCGGCGTTCGCTACATACACCAGATGCCCATGCACGGCGATGCTGACCGGATCAGAACCGCCCGATCCGACCACGCCGTCTGACACCAGCGATAGGGCGCCGCTGTGCTGCACCCGCAGTACCGACACCTGGTTGCTGCCGGCGTCGACGGCGATCAGATAGCGGCCGTGGAGGGCCTTTTGAAGCGAGCCCTGAGAGGCGATCCCGGCACCGGTGCCAGCGCCTCCAGCCTCGAACGGCGATCCGGGGACGGCGACCAGAGTCCCCCCCGCGGTACGGCCGAACGCCGCAATGGTGTTGGTCCCAGCTGTGTTGTCATTGACGTAGACGTGCCCGACGATGGGCGGACTTGCAGCGCTCGCCGATGCCACGCCTACGGTCAGAGCCGTAAGCGCGAGCAGCGCAGCGCGTAACGCGTAGCGAACTACGAAACGCATCGCTTCTCCTTCTCGGTTGGGGTGATGGCGTTGCCCTCTGCGCCCTCATCCAGGAGGCGGCGGGGCGACGGCTAACTCTTCAGCTCCGGAGCGGAGAGCGCATCCATTGGAGCACCCGACGGAGCCCCGGTCAATGGCTCGCGGGCCTTGGAACGTGAACGGTAAGAACCGCGAAAGAGACCGTTAAGAATCGCGAGCCGGCGGGCGTTCAGACCAGCCAGAATCCCTAAGGCCGGGCACGGCCCACGTAAGGGGTGAGGGGCCAGAACCGGCTCCTTTTGCCCGATGTGCAGGGGCCGTCTTAGGCGCATGATGCTGACATGGCTAACCGACAGGAGAACGTCATGACTAGCGCCCTCAACCCAATCCTTGCCCACGAGCACATCGCTGACTTGCAGCGCCAAGCGGCCCATTATCGGGCGGCGCATCCCGGCTCCGCCGAGGTGCAGGTCAGGCCGATTGAGCTCCGTCTCGTCCAGTCCGGACAAGACGCCGCCGCCAGCCAGCTCGCCGCGTTGGATGACGCGGCCGAGCTGGACGGCCCGGCCTTGATCGCCTTCATGGATGGCGAGCCCGTGGCCGCCACGTCTCTGACCGACGGACGCGTGGTCGCCGATCCCTTCGTCCCCACAGCCGAGGCCGTTTCACTGCTGCGCCTCCGGGCGGAACACCTGTGCGGGCGGCCGTCTCATCGGTCACTGCGCAGCATCTTGCATCTGCGCCTAGCCGCCTGAGCTCGACGTGCTCCTCGTGTAGCCCAAGGACACGCCAAACCGAGACGACGACCGTGGCCAGGCCCCGCCGATCACCAGATGAGTGGCACGAGCCGCTTATGGTGCGCAGCGTAGGAGCGGTACGGATCCCCAGCGGTACCGAGCAGCGCGGCCTCCTCGACGTGGATTCGCCAGATGATGATGATCAGGCAGGGGAGGACGAACCCCGCCAGGCCGACCCAGTTGGCGTACACGACCCCCAGTCCGATCATCGCCAGCAGGCCCCCGGCGTAGCCCGGGTGGCGCAGCACGCGGTAAGGGCCCACCGTCACGACCTGTTGGTCAGAGCTGACGTCGACGGTGAATGTGAAGTACTGCCCGAGCGCCCAGAATGAGGACCAGCGCAGCACGGCGCCGCCCACCAGCAGCACCATGCCGACAGCGAACACCCCGGCCCCAGTGCCGATCGATGCGCCCGGAGCGATGTGAGAGCCGCGATGGAGCATGAACGTGGCGACGATCGTCCACACGCCGACGCCGACCCAGAACGCAGGCGTGGCGATCCGGGTCGCGTCCCGGCGCCAATGGCGCTGACGGAAGAACTGGACGATCTCGGCGCCGAAGAAGGCGATCACCACGATCAGAAACAGCCACCCCGCGGAATGGGTCTGGAAGTAGGGCTTCATTGGATCGTCAGGGAGACGGCTTAGTGGGACGGAGCGCCGGCCGGGAGAGCCGGGCGGGCATTCCGCGAGCGCCCCGCGTCTCCTCGCTGGTGATAGTGCCGATCGGACGGCGGGCTGAGGATCAACGCGAGTGCGACGAGCGCGACGACCCACAGCGCGGCGCCGATGATCACGTCGGCGGGGGCAAGCGTCACCGCGCGCTGGCCGACCGCAGCGAGCAGACTCAGTGACGTCAGCCCGAACAGAGCGGCAAGCAGGCCCCGAGCCCAGCCATAGCCGCGATCGTTCGCCCAGGCCAACCACAGCCACACCCCGGAGGCGACCGGCGCGCCGATCGCGATCTTGAGGACCTGAGCGCTCACGAGCTGATGGATGTGCGCCGCGTGCATGACGGGATAGTGGCCGGCGATGGCTGCCGTGAGATCGCCGCGTGTCGCCACCACCGTGACCAGGGCGGCGAGCTCGAGCAGGGCACCCAGCGCCATCAGCCGCACAGCCCAGAACACCGTAGGAGTCGAGCGGGGTGCGCGAAGGCGCACCCGCATCAGCAGCGCGTTGATGATCAGATTTGCCGAGTCGGCCGCGCCGGGCCGTCGCCGCCCGGTCCGACCGCCAGCCATGAGGACAACGAGCATCTCGTCTTCGTGCTCCCGGCGAAACGCGCGCGGGTAACACCTCAGCAGCCGCCGATAGCGCCGCTCGAGCCGTTCGTGGTCAGTCATGTTGTGACCATTCCTCCGCCGAGATCGAGGCGCGACATCGCCACGTACGCGTTCGCCTGCAGGCGGCTCGCCTCCTCGGCCAGTCGCTCGGATCCAGTCGCCGTGAGACGGTAGTAGCGCCGCAGCCGGTTCTCGACCACCTCCTCCCGGTCGACCTCGATCAGCCCGTCCTCACGGAGGCGGTCGAGCGCCGTATACAGGGTGCCGGCACGCATCCGGACCCGGCCGTCGGAGATCCCCGCGACGTCCGTAATGATCCCGTAGCCATGCTGGCTGCCGGCGGCGAGCGCAGTCAGGATCAGAAACGTGGCCTCCTGCATCGTGCGCTTACTCATGCGGACACTATATATCGTTCAACTGACTAAGGTCAAGATCAGGACGTCCGCGGAACGGGCCATCCTCCGAGAGGATGTAGTGGGACTTCTAGCCTTTGGCGATCGTGAAGCTGAGCTTCTTGGCTTTCGAGGACCCGCTCGCCGTTCGGGCGATGATCACGACCGAGTAGTGGCCCGGCCGGAGCTTCTTCGAGGCTGACACCCGGCCCTGAAACGTGACCTTGTCACGACCGGCCGGTGCGGCCAGGGACAGCGTCCCGCGGGTCAGCGTGGTCGTGCACCGATGCTTGTGGCGGTTCTTCTTGGTCTGGGTGAGGCACTTGGAGTGGACCTTGCGCCCGTGGAGCGTCTGGGTAAAGGCGAGGCTGACCCTGGCCTGCTCGTTCAGCGTGAACCGGAACGTCGTGCCGACGGGCGGCGGCCTTCTCGTCGCACCCCTGGACACGGTCGCCAGCGCGTGACCCTCGCGCCACAGCGCATGCGTCTGCGCCACCTGGGTCACGGTGGGCGCCTGACCCTTGGGCGGCGGACCCTTGGCGGCGGGGATCGTGATCGTGTGCGTGGCGCTGGCCTCGGGGCCGCCGTTGAGGCTCATGGTCTGGCCGGTGAACACTTGGGTCAGTGATGTGCCGGCAGTGTTTGTGACCGTCAGGCGAGCCGTGTAGATACCCGGCGAGGCATAGGCGTGAGAGGTCGATGGGGTGGTCGTGACCGCGCTCTGACCGTCGCCGAAGTTCCAGGCATAGCTGGCGATCGAGCCCACACCGGTCGAGGACGCCGAGGCGTCGAAGGTAGACGGCGAAGCCGGGGCAGCGGCTTTGGCTGAGAACGCCGCCACCGGAGCCTGGTCGGGCGTGATCGCGATCCCGGAGGGCGCTCCCGCGGCGATCGGAATCGCCGTCTCGGGGGTGGAGGTTGCGGTGTCGATTGGGGTCACTGTGCCGCCGAGGCTGTCCGCGTCGGCGACGTACGCGGTCTTACCGTCGGGCGTGATGGCGATGCCAACGGGGTCAACGCCGGCGGGGATCGGCGTGCCCGGTGTTCCTGACGCGACATCGACCGGCGTGACACTTCCGGACGTATTGTCGTTGGCCACGTAGGCGGTCTTGCCGTCGGGCATGATCGCGATTCCGGCTGGGTTTCCCGCCGGGATGGTGATCGCCGTCCTGGGACTGTTGGTGGCGGTGTCGATTGGGGTCACGTTGCCGCTCTGGGAGTTGGCTACGTACGCGGTCCGGCCGTCGGGGGTGATCGCGATTGTGGCCGGCTGGTTCCCGACGGTGATCGGCGTGCCCGGCGTGCCCGTCTTGAGGTCGATCGGCGTGACAGTTCCGAGGGCGTTGTCGTTGGCCACGTAGGCGGTCTTACCGTCGGGCGTAATGGCGATCCCCTCGGGGTCCTTGCCCACGGTGATGGGCGTGCCCGGTGACCCAGTCGCCAGGTTGACCGGCGTGACGCTGCCGTTGGCGCTCTCGTTGCCGTCGACTACGTAGGCGGTGGTGCCGTCCGGCGTGATCGCGATGGCCACCGGGCTGGCGACGCTGATCGCAGCGCCGGCGACACCCGTCGCCGTGTCGATCGGAATCACGCTGCCGCCGCCCCCTCCATTGCTGGTGGCGTAGAGGGTCCGCCCGTTGGGCGCCAGCGCCACCGCGAGGGTGGTGGGTACGCCGATTGGCGTCCCGGAGGTGTTGGTCGACGTAGCGAACGGCGTCACCTCCGAGCCGGCGGCGACGTAAGCGGTCCACCCCTGCGCTGCCGATGCCGGGGCGGCTAGGACGCCGATCGCCACCCAGGCGCCAAGGATGCTCGCCCCGGCGCGAATCGTGACGGTCACGCCGGCCGGGGCGCGTGTCACGCCCTGCGTCCGGCGCCAACTCGCTACCGCCCGGATCATGTCTTCCCCTATCGGGGTGGCTCGAAGCCACCCATGGCCCATCGCTTGCCGATTGCCGATCATCATATGCCCCGGCATCGCGGGTGTGGAGGCCGAGCCGAGCCGAGCCGATGCCGCCCTCGTGGGCTATGTCGGCGGCTGTTTCGTCCCGGCGGCGTAACCCGCCAGTCGCTCCAGTGCCGCCGCGATCTGAGCGCTGCTCTGCGGGTCGCTGACCAGCCCTTCCTCGTTGACCATGGTGCGGTTGATCGGTATCCGGGCGCAGGCCTCGTCCACGACCTGGGCGCCGGCGTAGGCAAGGACCTTGGCCAGCGACTCATGCGCGTCAGCGGCGCCGGTCGGTGCCGCCGGTCCGGACGCATTGATCCAGGCCACCGGCTTTCCGTAGGTGCCGGCGTCGCCGATCGTCCACTCCAGCGCGTTCTTGAGCAGCGCCGGGAGAGCACCGGCATATTCGGGCGTGCAGATCAGGATCGCGTCGGCCCGGGCGACCTGGGAGCGCATGGCCTGAACGGCGGGGTCGACGTTGTGCCCCTCGCTGTCGTCGTCTGGGTTGAACAGCGGCAGCTCACCCAGGCCCTCCAGCAGCGCGGTCTCGATCTCCGCTGGTGCCGACGCCGCAGCGGTCCTCAGCACCGCCGTATTGGTTGAGCCATCCCGGTTGCTGCCGGAGATCAGCAACACCCTGACGCTCTCCTCTCTGTCGCCAGTGACCTGGGGCGTCCCGTTCCCGGCCGACCGGAGCTGTTCGGCGCTGGCGCCTGCTTCGACCGGACGGCTGGGTCGGCCGTTGTAGACGACGTCATGCTCCCAGGCTCCGGGGGGCTGAGTGTGAAGCTGCCAGTAGCACTCAGCGATGTCATCGGGGTCGAACGCCGTCCCGGCGACGACCGCGCCGGTGATCGTCACGGTGGCAACGTGCAGCCCCGCCGATCCGTACGCCGTGGCCAGGAGCTGTGCCAGGGCGCGGACCCCGGCCTTGCCCAGTGACAGGCTGGTTGACTCGGGCAGGGGCTCGGGCATTCCGCCCGTGAGGATGATCGTGCCAGTACCCCGCAGCATCATCCGCGGGGCGAGGTGGGATATGGCGGTGATCGCGCCGACGACGTTGACCGCCCAGGCGGCCAGCTGCTGCTGGGCCGTCAGCTCGCCAAACTCGTCACGTCGGATCAGCGCCGCGTTGTAAACGAGCAGCTCGGGGACGCCGAAGCGATCGACGATCTCATCGAGCGCGGCGCGCAGTCCCGCCTCGTCGGTGACGTCTGCCGCGACGCCCAGGGTGTCGTAGCCCGATAGCGCTGTCAGCGCATCATCAACCCTTGCCTCGGTGCGGGCGATCACACCAACCGCCAGGCCCGCACGCGCGACGCGTCGCGCGACCGCGGTGCCGATCCCCGGGCCAGCGCCGAGAACGACTGCACCTGACATGCATTGCTCCTCTCTCTCGGATACTCCAGGGCGCACTGTGAGCTGGAACCACAGGCGAAATCCTCGGGCAAGACCGCGGTGGAGACGATCTCACTACCCGGAGGGCAGAGGCGACGACCGGAATCGAACCGGTGTAGACGGCTTTGCAGGCCGCTGCGTAGCCACTCCGCCACGTCGCCGGGGTCGCTAGCGTAGCGCCGCAGCCCTCCGCGGCTCGTCGCGCTGAGGGCCTCGCGCCTGGGCGGCTCAGCGCCTCGGGCCTCGGCGATCAGCGCTCGGAAGGGGCGCGGAGCTCAACGGCGTTGCCGGACGGGTCACGGACGATGTGCCCATCGCCCGCCCCAGTCGGCTCGCTCGGCACACCCGCGTCGGACACGCGCCCGAGGACCTGCTCGAGCTCGGCCTGGCTTGGTAGCTCGATCACGAAGGACTTCAGGCCGATCGCGCCCGGCGCAGGTGGGGGAGACCCCGCGCTGTGCCACGTGTTGAGCCCGATGTGGTGGTGATAGCCGCCGGCGGAGACGAACAGCGCTCCGGGGTAGCCCCGGACCATGACTTCGAAGCCGAGCACTCCGGCGTAGAACGCCTCGGTGCGCTCGAGCTCTGAGACCTGCAGGTGGACGTGTCCGATCTGCGTTCCGGCCGGGGCGTGAGCCTGAGATTGCGAGGCACCTGCGGCGCCGATCTCCGATGCGACCGAGCGGAGGTCGAGCGGCAGCGTCGCCATCTGAAGCTGTCCATCGACCTCGCGCCACTCCTGGCGTGGACGGTCACGATAGATCTCGATCCCGTTCCCATCTGGATCGGACAGGTACAGCGCCTCGCTGACTAGGTGGTCCGAGGCGCCGTCGAGCGGCCAGCGGGTCTCGGCCAGGCGGGTCAACGCGTACGCCAGATCGAGCCTTGACGGGACGAGCACGGCGAGGTGGAACAGCCCGGTGGCCCGCGGGTCGAGCCGAGGAGCCGAGGCGTCACCGTGAAGCTCGACCAGCGAAGCGGAGCCGTGCCCGACTCCGAGGCCGAGGGCGCCGTCATCGAGCTCGGTGGCCCGCAGCCCGAGCGCGTGCTCGTAGAACGAGCGCGACCGGGCGAGGTCAGAGACGGTCAGGCGGACGGCTCCCATCCCCGTGCGGGCATCTATCTCCGTCGCGGTGTCGCGGCTGGCTGACGTCGCCATCGGCATGTCAGGTTACGCCGCCTGCGCGTACTCGTGGTGATGATTGACCAGACTCGAGACGAGCTCAGCCAGAGCGTCGCGGGTCTCATCATCGTGCAGCTGCCCGGCGTCGTCGAAACGCTCGTGAGCGGTGGCAACCGCCAGCTCGGTGTCGAGGACACGAGCTCCAGCCAACCCGAGTGCTCGGCGGAGGTGATCCTGCGCCCACATGGCGCCGTAAAGCGTCACGCTGGCACCTACTGCGGCCACCGGCTTGCCCCAGAGCGCTGACTCGCCGTGGGGCCGTGATGCCCAATCCACGGCGGTCTTAAGGTGGCCGGGCATGGTGCCGTTGTACTCCGGCGTCGAGAACAGCACCGCGTCGGCCGAGCCGATCGCGTCGCGCAGGCGCTGGACCTCATCCGGCACCGGCGCGGATTCCAGGTCCTCGTTGAAAGCCGGGAGTCGGTCAAGACCCTCGTAGAGCTCGACCTGGATTCCCTCGGGCGCCAGTTCCGCGGCCGCCCGCAGCAGCGCCGTGTTATGCGACGCTGCTCGCAGGCTGCCTGAGATGGCCAGGATTTTCATTGCTAGCTGCCCTTGACCGCTGAGACGCTGATCACGAGCTTCACGTCATTGGAGACGAGCAGGTTGCCGTTCGGAAGCGTCTGATTCCACTTCAGATCGAAGTCACGACGATCGATCTTGCCCTCGACCTCGAGCCCGACGCGCTCGTTGCCCCACGGATCTTCGCCGTTCTCCGAAACCGTGCCGGTCAGCTCGATCGGCTTCGAGACGCCCTTGATCGTGATCTCGCCCTCGAGGCGGATCTGGTCGTCTCCCGTCGGCTCGGTACCGGTGGAGTGGAAGGTGATCTGCGGGTACTGCGCGGTGTCAAAGAAGTCCGGCGCCTTGAGGTGGCCGTCGCGGTTCTCTTCGCCGGTGTCAATGCTCTCGACGGCGACACTGCCCTCAAGAACCGGAGTCTCGCCGGTCGCGTCGAGCTTGCCCTCGAAGCTGCGGAACGTGCCGCGGACGGTGGCAATGCCCATGTGCCGGACCTCGAAGCCTACGTTCGAGTGGGTCGGATCGACGCTGTAGACGCCGGCCGGAATGCGATCGGGGGTAACGCTGGTGGTTGACAAGAGGTACTTCCTTTCCAAGATGATTGAGCGAGCAACCATCCTCAGCTCAAAGAAGTTGCGCCGTCAAGTATTGAGCAATCAACCGCAACGGCATCCGCCTGGCGCCGAGCTGGCGAGAGCCTCAGGGCAGAGCCCGCCCGGCGCGGGCCTAGCGAGAAGCTTGAGCGTCGCCGGTTACTGGACGGTGCATTCGCCGGGGTGGGCCCCCGGCAACCGGCTGAGAAGCGAGGCCAGCTGCTCCACTTCCTCGGGCGTGAAGTGCTCGAGGAACAGGCGCTGAATACTCCTGACGTGGGCACAGCCCGCGTTCCGGAGCCTCTCGTAGCCGAGTTCGGTCAGCTGCGCATAGGACACGCGGGCGTCTCGTGCGCAGGCCACCCGCTCGATCAGGCCACCGAGGACGAGCCCGTCCACGAGACGGGTGATACCCGAGCGGGTGAGCATCGTCCGCTCGGACAATGCGGACATGGCCAGCCTCCGGTCCGGGGACTGGGCGAGGTAGAGCAACACCTCGTAGTCCCTCGTCGTCATCCCGTGCTCGGCCACCAGCTCGGCGTCAAGCACCCGCACGATCGAGGCGTGGCTCTGCAGATAGCTTCGCCATGCATCGAGCGATGCTCCGTCGAGTCGGCCCTCAGTGGCTGTGTTCATACACACAATCCTAGTTGACGAATCAAACGTTCCGGCTCCGCAATGGTTGGGACGCGGTGCTGCCCAACGTAAACGTCGCACACATGGCTAGGACCCGCGCGATGTGGATAGCCTCGTCGACACGATGCGCGAGATCGCCCCCGGACTGTGGCATTGGACCGCTCGCCACCCCCACATCAACAGCGCGGTCAGCTCGTACTACCTCGAGCCCGAGCGGGTTCTGCTCGACCCGATGTTGCCTCCGGACGGTATGGGCTGGTTCGACTCGCATTCGGCACCCGAGCACGTGGTGCTGACCAACCGGCACCACGACCGCGATGCCTGGAAGCTTCACGGACGGTTCGGATGTGAGGTCCACTGCATCCGCAACGGTCTGTACGAGCTCGACGGACGCGGCCCGGTGAGCGGGTTCGACTTCGGTGACGAGCTTCCGGGTCACATCCAGGTGTTCGAGGTCGACGCCATCTGTCCGGACGAGACCGCTCTGCACATCCCAGCCCACGGCGCGCTGGCGTGCGCCGACGGTGTTGTTCGGTGGCCCGGGGTGGACGGGCTTGCCTTCGTGCCTGACCAGCTCATGGACGAGCCACACGAGACCAAGCGCGGGCTGGCCGCTGCCTACCGGAGGCTGCTCCAGCTCGACTTCGACCGCCTGCTGCTCGCCCACGGCGATCCGGTCACGGCGGGCGCCAAGGGCGAGCTCGAGAAATTCGTCGCCGCGGCCGGCGACTGAAGCGTCCGGGTCACGCCCCTACCGACGGAGACTCGGGCCGGCGATGAGGCGCACAACGCTGGCCGCTCTCGTTCGGCTCGCGGTTGGTACCGCGTCTGTCCTGTGGCTTGTGGGCTGCGGTCCCGCGGCCCCCTCCCAGCCCGGCGCGAGCACCTCGAGCACCTCGGCCAGCGGAGCCCCGACTTCGTTGCGCGTCACCGTCACGCCGAGCATGGGTGCCCCCACCACAACGTTCACGCTTCATTTCAGCCCGCCGGCCTCGGCGCGCGACCTCGGTCACACCCGGCTGGGCTACACGGTGAGTCTGTCCGGTCCGGCCGGCGCCGGTCGCCCCGCCGCCCGCTTGGTGGAGGTGCCGACCGCGGTCAAGGACACCCCGACACCGGTGGCGCTCGATCCGGCCAAGCTCGGTGGTAGCTGGTGTGCCGGCACCCACACCGCCCGCGTGGTCGAGCTTGAAACGCCCGTCTGCTCGCCGGGAACGATGTGTCCGGACTTCATCCGCGTGGTGGGCACCGTCGGCACGGCGACATTCCGCGTTCTGAGCTCGGGCTGAGCTAACTCTCCCTGATCTGAGAGCCCCACCGTTCCTCGATCCGGGCCACGCGCCAGATCAGGAGCGCGAGGACCCAGGTGCCCACGAACATGGCCACGATCACGTAACCCAGAGTGTTGATGTTGATCTGCGCCACCCAGTTCCAGAACGCCCCCTATAGGCCCAGCTTGTTGACGGCCAGGCCGAGCAGTCGATCGTCCCGATGATCAGGGCCACGGCGACGGACAGTCCGGTGATCGTCAGGTTGTAATACACCTTTCTCACTGGCTTCGAGAACGCCCAGCCATAGGCGAAGTTCATGAACGACCCGTCGATCGTGTCCAGCAGCGACATGCCGGCCGCGAACAGGATCGGAAGGCACAGGATCGCGTAGAAGGGAAGCCCGGCTCCGGCTGCGCCCGCGGCCAGGAAGAGCAGTGCCACTTCGGTGGCGGTGTCAAATCCGAGCCCGAACAGAATTCCAATCGGGTACATCTGCCATTGCTTGGTGATCGTGCGTGCGAACCGGCCGTAGAACCGGTTCATCAAACCCCGAGAGTTGAGCTGGCGCTCGAGTTCCGCCTGGTTCTCTTCGCCCCGCCGCATGTCACGGAAGACCCGCAGGATCCCGATCAGGATCACCACGTTCAACGCGGCGATGAGATAGAAGAAACCTCCCGACACCCCGGTTCCGATCCAGGTCGTCACCTTGTGCAGTGTCGAGCCTCCGTTTCGCACCTGCCCACCCAGCGCACGCACTCCGATCGCGAACAGGAACGTCAGCACGAACACGACTGTCGAGTGGCCGAGCGAGAGAAGAAGCCCACGCCCAGCGGCCGCTTGCGCTCCGCCATCAGCTTGCGCGTGGTGTTGTCAATCGCCGAGATGTGGTCAGCGTCGAATGCGTGGCGCAGGCCGAGTGTGTAGGCCGTGAGGCCTAACCCGACCGTGAAAGCTCCCGAGGACCCCAGGTGGTAGTGGTGTGGGGCAACGACGGTGATGAGGATGAAGAAGCCGACGGCGTGCAGGCCGATGACCACCGCTGCCATCCCCGCCACGGCCCACC
>CAWGIA010000012.1:0-130634 GCA_963822535.1 uncultured Solirubrobacterales bacterium | reverse complement strand
TCGACGTGACGGGCACGCCATTGGGGCGCCAGGAGATCTGTGAGGACTCGTCGCCTGGATCGCCGCAGGATCCGCCATGACGTGGACACCGCACAAGGACGTGGACGACAGCTCAATCACGATCGGAAGGAGCCCTCGATGACCACGCTCTCAAGCGACGTCCATGCCCTGTTGGAGGGCGCCAACATTGGGCACGTCGCGTCTAGGACTTCGCGCAGCCACGCCTCCGCCGTGCGCTTGGTGTAGTAGCCAACCGGTGGTCGCCCCCGCTCGGTCCACCCCGGCCCGAGCTTCTTCTGGACCTGACGCCCGCCCGGGAGCCGGTACTTCGCATACCAAGACGGACCCCGCTTGCGTTCGACCCGGAAGACGTGCCCCGTGGGGACGTTCCTGAGCAAATCTCGGGACATATTGGGGACATACTTGTATGACGTACGGACACGCACAAGCCCAATCACGCCCCTTCCAGCTACTTCTCTATGCCGCCGGTGGGGTTCGAACCCACGACCTTCGGATTAAAAGTCCGCTGCTCTACCAACTGAGCTACAGCGGCGGGCACCTCATGATCGCGCACCTGACCCGCCGGCGTCCGACGCCGCCGGACCCTCAGTCCACGAAGGCGACCGTCTCGATCTCTACCAGCATCCGGGGGTCGATCAGGGCGCTGACCTCGACCATCGTCATCAGGGGGCGCACATCACCGAACGCCGTGCCGTGCGCCAGGCCAACCTCGTCGGAGCGGGAGATGTCAGTCACGTAGACGCGGGTCTGGATCACGTCCGCCAGGCGGGCACCGGCGCGGTCCAGCTCGTGCTCCACCTTGCGCAGAATCTCGACGGTCTGTTCGGCCGGTGTGTCACCGAGCACGACCCCGTCCTCGGTCACCGAGGTCATCCCGCCCACGAGTACGAACGAGCCGGCGCTGACCACTCGCGAGAAGCCGAACCGCCCCTCAAACGGAGAGGGTGGATCGCCTTCGAGCCTACGCGTGCGCTCGGCATCCAGCCTCGCCGAAGGCACGCGGCTCGAATCATCCGGCTGCCGCGAGGTCAATGCCTGAAGTGGCGGCGGCTGGTGAATACCATCGTCGCGCCCGCCTGGTCGACCGCCTCGACCGAGAGATGGTCACGGACCGATCCTCCGGGCTGGACGATCGCCGTCACCCCGGCCTCGAGCGCCAGCTCGACGCTGTCGGGGAACGGGAAGTAGGCGTCGGACGCCATCACCGCGCCCGCCACACCGTCGCGCGCCTTCTCGATCGCCACGCGAACCGCGTCGACCCGGCTCATCTGGCCGGCACCGATGCCAACTGTGGCCAGGTCCCGGCCGAACACGATCGCGTTCGACTTGACGTGCTTGCACACCTTCCACACAAACGAGAGCTGCTGCCACTCGGCTTCCGTGGGCCGACGTTCGGTGACGACCTGCATGTCACCCCGCTCCTCGATCGAGTAGTCGCGATCCTGAATCAGCATGCCGCCCACCACCTGGCGGAGATGGGGCTCGATCATGTTCGCCGTGCGGCGCTCGCGATCGTCCAGGATGCGCGTGTTCGGCTTCTGGGCCAGCACGTCGACCGCGCCGTCCTCGTAGCCCCGGGCGAACAGGACCTCGATGAACTGATCTGACAGGATCTCGGCGAGATCGGGGTCGACAGATCGGTTCAAACACACGACGCCCCCGAAGGCCGACATGGGATCGCAGGCAAAGGCGCGCTGGTAGGCCTCAATCGCGTTCGAGCCCACCGCCACGCCGCATGGATTGTTGTGCTTGATGATCACGCAGGCCGGAATCTGGAACTCGCTCAACAGCAGGCGCCCGGCGTCGAGGTCGAGCAGATTGTTGAACGAGATCGGCTTGCCCCCGAGCTGCGACACCATCGAGAGCACATGGGTGCGGGCCCCCACCTGCTCGTAATAAGCGGCTCGCTGGTGGGGGTTCTCGCCATACGGGAGCTCGAGCACCTTCTCGAACGCCCGCACAAATAGGGGCGGAAAGTCCTCGCGCTTCTCCTGAAACCACCGCGCGATCGCTGTGTCATACCGCGCCGTGTAGGCGAACGCCTCCGCAGCCAGGCTCTCCCGGGTGGTCGGGGACAGACGGCGATCGGACTCGCGCAGCTCGGCCAGGACCGCGTCATAGCTCTCCGGGCTGACCACGGGCGCGGCGAAGGCATGGTTCTTGGCCGCGGCGCGGATCATCGTCGGCCCGCCGATGTCGATGTTCTCGATCACCTCGGCCTCCGACGCACCCCGCTTGGCCGCTGTGCTCTCGAACGGATACAGATTCACGCACACCAGATCGACGAACTCGACCTCCTGCTCCTCGGCCGCCTGCATGTGCTCGGGGTTGTCCCGCACGGCGAGCAGGCCGGCGTAGAGCTTCGGGTGGAGCGTCTTCACGCGCCCATCCATGATCTCCGGGAAGCCCGTCAGGTCGGAGATCGAGCGAACCGGGAGGCCGGCGTCGGCCAGCTGACGGGCCGTCCCGCCAGTGGAGATGATCTCGATCCCCAGCTCGCTCAGGCCGCGGGCAAATTCGACGATGCCGGTCTTGTCCGAAACGGACAGGAGCGCCCTGGACACCACGATGTCGGGGATCACGGGCTCGAACGTGCTCACCGAGTCTGGGCTCCCTTCCATCTGCTCACGACTCTACCGGGAGACGACCACACGGCGGGGGTTGGTGGGATCGAAACTGACCGCCCCGCGCGAGATCAGCGCAACCGCCTCGGGCAGAAGCTCATGCTCGATCTCGTGCAGCCGCTCGAGGACCTCGTCGGCTCTGCGGGCTGATGGCAGTTCCACGGCCCGTTGGAGGATGACCGGCCCGGTGTCGACGCCGCCGTCTACGAAGTGCACCGTTACCCCGAACACCTTGACGCCGTATTCGATCGCCTGCTCGACGGCTTTCAGACCTGGAAAGGCGGGCAACAGCGCGGGGTGAACGTTGATGACCCGGTCCGGGAAGGCGTCCAGGAACTCTGCCTCGAGCAACTGCATGTACCCCGCCAAAACCACCAGCTCCACGCCGCCCGAGAGCAACCAGTCCCGCATGGCGCGATCCCGCGCGGGGCGGTCCGCGAAGTCTGAACCGGCAAACACCGAGACGGCGATTCCCGCCGCCCGCGCGCGCTCTAGCGCCGGAGCGTCCGGCTTGTCTGATGCGACGGTTACGAGCTCCACGCCGTCGCGACCGTGCGCGCGATCGATGAGCGCCTGGAGGTTGGTGCCGGCGCCCGACGCCAGGACGCCGACCTTCATGCTGCCCGCAGCTTCGGGAAACGGCCGCCGGTGGAGCGCAGCTTGCCGTCCTGCAGCAGCTCGTCGACCCGGCCCAGCACCTCCTCGGATCGCAGGTGTGAAAACGTGCCGTAGGGGTCCAGACCGTCGTACGAATACTGGGCGACAACCTTCGAGCGACCGCCACGCAGGATCTCGACCGCGCGGGTGCGGCCCACCGGAGGCCTCGCCGAGGCCACCACCTCGAGGATTGCCTGATCGAGCTCAGCCGGCACGCCCCGTGCGCCACTGGACCGCCCCGCCGAACGCCCAGCCGATCGGCCGGGCGACCGCCCGGAAACCGCCGCCGGGGCCGCGGGCGCGATCTCCGGCGCACACACGTCACAGCACGGGACCTCGGCAGCCTGCGCCGAGCGATCCCCGAAATAGGCCAACAGTGTCTCTCGGCGGCAGCTCTCACCCTCGACGTACTGCCAGATGGCTCGATATTGAGCCCAACGGACCTGTTCGGCCTCGCGGGCCGAGCTCAGACAGATCGCCGCCGCCCGGCGGTCGAACCCGCCCGTCAGCCGGCCGGCCGCGCGATCGGGCGGCGCCGGTGCCGGCGCGAGCACACCCGCTCGGGCCAGGTGACCGATGATCGCGCGCACTGTGTCCTCGTCACCGCGCTTGGATACGACGCCGCTCAGCTCGGACAGCGGGACGTCGTAGCGCCCGTCAATACCGGCCCAGTTGAGCCGCTCGCCGACGCGCTCGAAGGCGTCCGCGCCGACCTTCGAGCGCTGAATGAAGAACACGTGCAGACCCTTGTCCCTCTGCTCCGCGAACAGGAGACACCGGGCCGGCTGGCCGTCGCGTCCCGCCCGCCCGGCCTCCTGGTAATAGCCCTCGATCGAGCCCGGGACCGAGGCGTGACAGACGGTGCGCACGTCGGATTTGTCGATACCCATTCCGAATGCGTTGGTGGCCACGATGACAGGCGTCTGCCCGGACATGAACCGCTCCTGAGCGGTGGCGCGCGCGGCGCGGTTCATGCCCGCGTGGTAGGCCAGGACCTCCACTCGGAGGGCGCGCGCCAGCGCTCCGGCCAGCGTCTCGCTCACCTTTCGCGTGCCGGCGTAGACGATGGCCGGGAGCGCGCCCGGCTCCGACAGGGCGGCCGCCAGTCTCCGTTCCTTATCCGACCCACCCCGGCAGGGGATGACGGCGAAGCTCAGGTTCGGGCGGTCAAAGCCGGTCGTGACCCGGACGGGGTCACGAAGTCGCAGACGCCGGACGATGTCATCGGCCACGCGTGGAGTGGCGGTGGCGGTCAGCGCCATTGTCGCCCGCGCGCCCACACGCGCGCAGACGTCGGCCAGGGTGAAGTAATCAGGCCTGAAGTCGTGACCCCATTGCGAGACGCAATGGGCTTCGTCGACTACGAACAGACCGACTCGAGTGCTCGCGATCGCATCGGCGAAGGCGGGAGAGGCAAACCGTTCGGGCGCCACGTACAGGAGCCGGAGTTCTCCGGCCGTGGCTCGCTCGAGCACCGCCGCGTTGGCGTCCCACCCTCGCTGGGAGTTGACCAGCGCCACGCGTCCGGGCGCCACCCGCTCGAGCGCCGAGACCTGATCCTGCATCAAGGAGACGAGCGGCGAAACGACGATCGTCAAGTCATTGCCGATCAGCGCCGGCAGCTGATAGCAGACTGATTTGCCCGACCCGGTCGGCATGACCACAAGCGCGTCGCGCTCACCGAGCGCGGCAGAAACGGCCTGGGCTTGCCCGGGGCGAAAGGCCTCGAAGCCGAACAGCCGGCGCAGTGCCTCGCGAGCGTCCATGGGGGCGGCCGACGATAGCGAGGGCCCCGGCGGCGAATCGCCAAGCCCAGGCCAGGCTAGGCGCCTACGAGCGGGAGCTCGTGCTCGAGGGCGAACTTGCCGTTCGCTGCCTCGGTACCGGCTAAGGGGTACTCCCCGGTGAAGCAAGCGTCGCAATGCGTCTCGCGCGTGACGCCAACCGCCTCGTAGACTCCCGCCATCGACAGGTAGTGCAGCGTGTCGGCCCCGATCTCCTCACACACCTCGGCCACGGTTCGGTTATGGGCGATCATCTCCTCGCGCGTGGACATGTCAATCCCGTAGTGGCACGGATGCTTGATGGGGGGCGCCGAGATCCGCATATGCACCTGAGCCGCGCCGGCGTCGCGCAACATCTGCACGATCTGGCGGGTGGTGTTGCCGCGAACGATCGAATCATCGACGACGACTAGCCGCTGGCCCTCCACAACCTCCCGGAGCGGGTTGAACTTGAGCCGCAGACCTTGCCGGCGCAGCTCCTGACCGGGCTGGATGAACGTCCGGGCCACGTAGCGGTTCTTGATGAAGCCGTCGTCCTGGGGTAGGCCGGCGGCTCGAGCCAGCCCGCGCGCGGCAGCGTTGCCCGAGTCCGGCACCGGAATCACCAGGTCGGCTTCGACCGGGGCCTCGCGCCACAGGATCTCGCCCATCTTGGCTCGGGCGACCTGGAGCACCGTGCCCGCCATCTTCGAGTCCGGGCGAGCGAAGTAGATGTACTCGAACACGCAGAAGGCATGACGCTCAGAGCCCGCGACGAGCTTCGTCTTCAGACCCCGTTCGGTCAGCGTGACGACCTCGCCCGGTTGCACGTCACGCAGGAAGCGAGCTCCGATCAGGTCAAACGCACACGACTCGCTGGCCACGCAGTACGCCGGCTTGCCACCGGCGGGGTCCTCGATCATCCCCAGCGCCAGCGGTCGCAGGCCGTGGGGGTCGCGGAAGGCCACCACGGCTTCGTCGGTCACCACCACGGTTGAGAACGCGCCCTTGAGCCGCGGCAGCACGTCAGCGACGGCGTCCTCGATCCGCTCGGCGGGATGGGTGGCGAGCAGGGCGGCGATGATCTCGGAATCCGAGGTGGACCGGAACGGAACGTCGCGCCCGCGCAGCTCCGCATGGAGCTCGACGGCGTTGATCAGGTTGCCGTTGTGGGCCAGCGCCAGCGTGCGCCGGTCGTCTCGGACGATCGGCTGGGCGTTCTCCCACTCCGAGGAGCCCGTGGTCGAGTAGCGCACGTGACCGATGGCCATGTCGCCGACCAGCGATCGCAGCTTGTGCTCGTCGAACACCTGGGACACGAGCCCCTGATCGCGGATGGCCATGATGTTGCCGCCCCGCGAGGCCGCAGCGATCCCGGCCGACTCCTGGCCGCGGTGCTGGAGTGCGAACAGCGCGAAGTAGGCGAGCCGTGCGACGTCGTGCTCCGGGGCATAGATCCCGAAAACGCCGCATTCGTCACGTGGGCCGTCGCGGTCGTCGAGCGAGGGAGCCATCTCAGAAGCGCCTGGGGTCAAGGCTAGCAACGGGCTTACAGGAACCCCACGAGCCCCCGCTCGCGGACCTCTCGCAGAGCCGAAACTGCGAGCTTCAGTTGACCCTCGAGGATGAGCTGATCACCACCGACGTGACCAATGATCGTGTGCCCGGCGAGCGCGTCCGCAGGACCGGACACTACGAAGGCTCGCCCGAGCGCCTCGGCGAACGGGTCAAGGCCGTCAGGGATGCGGACGGTGGCCCCGATCCTCCCGGCGATGCAGCACTCGGCGATCGCCACCGCCAGACCGCCCTCGGCTATGTCATGGGCATTGTGGAGCGCACCGGAGCGGATCCCGAGTCGAACCGCTTCATGCGCATCACGGACAGCTTGCACATCCATCACAGGGAGGACCCCGGCCGGGGCCTCGCCTCGCAGCTTGGCCAGCTCGGAGCCGACCGACGATGGTGAGAAGGCACCCACGAGGGCGATCGCGTCGCCGGCGCCGGCGAACCCGAGCCGCCCGGCCCGGGTGGCATCAGGCAGACGACCGACCATTCCGATGACCGGGGTGGGGAAGATCGGCCCCGCGGGCGCCTCGTTGTAGAGCGACACATTGCCGCCCACGACAGGTACTCCGAGCGCCTGGCAGGCCTCGGCGATGCCGGTCACCGACTCGACCAGCTGCCAGGCCACATGCGGCTTCTCCGGGTTGCCGAAGTTCAGGCAGTTCGTCAGCCCGAGCGGCGTCGCGCCCACGCAGGCCAGGTTGGCCGCGCATTCGAACACGACCTCCGCGGCGCCTGCTCGCGGCTCGCACGCCACCCGCCGTCCGTTGCCGTCAATCGAGACCGCGAGGGCCGAGCCATCGGGGAGGGCCAGGACCGCGGCGTCGGCCTCCTCGGGGCGGCGCACCGTGCGGGACTGAACCACGGGGTCGTACTGCTCGAACACTGGACGGCGGGAGGCGATGTTGGCGGACCGAAGGAGCTCCAGCAGCAGCTCGTCCGGCGAGCGCTCCCCGATGACCACGGCCGGCGGCGCGCCGTACAGGCTGGTTTGGGGAGGCTCGGGCTCGAGGTCGTACAGCGGGCAATCGTCGACGAGCACCTCCACGGGCAGATCGGCCGCGAGCGTGTCACCGTCGAGAACCCGCAGGCGACCGCTGTCATTGACGATCCCGATCACCGTGGCCAGCGTCTCCCAGTGCGCGCACGCCGCCATCACCTCATCGATGCGCGCGGGCTCGACCACGCACAGCATCCGTTCCTGTGATTCGGAGACCATGATCTCGAACGGCTCCATGCCGGCCTCGCGCAGGGGCACCTTTCGGGCGTCGATGTCGAGGCCGACCCCACCCTTGCTGGCCATCTCCGATGCCGACGAGGTCAGGCCGGCCGCGCCCAGGTCCTGGAGGGATACGAGCAGTTCGCGGTCGAGCAACTCCAGGCAGCACTCGAGCAGCTTCTTCTCGGCAAACGGATCACCGATCTGGACCGAGGGTCGCTTGGCGGCATCCTCTTCGCCGAGCTCAGCACTGGCCAGCACCGAGGCGCCGCCGATCCCGTCACGCCCGGTCAGTGCGCCCAGGAGCACGAGGACGTTGCCCGGCCCGGCAGCGGCGCTGCGGATGAGGCGGTCGTGCGGCGCCAGCCCGAGGCACATGGCGTTGATCAGGCAGTTCTGCTCGTAGCTGGACTCAAAGTAGATCTCACCGCCGATCGTCGGTACGCCGATCGAGTTGCCGTAGTGCCCGATCCCGGCGACCGCCCGCTCGAGCAGGTAGCGCGAGCGCTCGGAGGCTGCCGGCTCACCGAAGCGCAATGAGTCGAGGATCGCGATTGGCCTGGCCCCGACCGCGAACACGTCACGCAGGATTCCCCCCACGCCCGTGGCCGCGCCCTGAAACGGCTCCACCGCGCTCGGGTGGTTGTGGGACTCGACCTTGAACGCCACGCCGAGCCCACCGCCAACGTCAACTACACCGGCGTTCTCGCCCGGCCCCATCAACACCGCCGGCCCGTCGGTGGGGAGCTTGCGCAGCAGCTTCTTGGAGTGCTTGTAGGCACAGTGCTCGGACCACATCAGGGACAGCATGGCCAGCTCGGTGTCACCGGGTTCGCGGCCGAGCTTCTCCAGGATCAGCTCGTACTCGCCATCGGTCAGGCCGAGCTCGCGGTAGCGCAGGCCGCTAGACGAGGACGCGGTCGGCAATGTGCGCTCGGATCGACTCGAAGAACTGGCGCCCATCGGTGGACCCGGTGAGCGGATCTACGGCATGCTCGGGATGGGGCATGAGGCCGAAGACGTTTCGGCTCTCGTTGCAGACGCCGGCTATGTCTCGCAGCGATCCATTCGGGTTGTGCCCGGGCGCATAGCGCAGGACCACCTGGCCGTCGGCCTCGAGCCGGCGGAGCTCGTCATCCCGGGCGTAGAAGCGCCCCGTCATGTGCTTGACCGGAATGGACAGGCGCTTGCCGATTTCACACGCGCGCGTGAAGGGAGTGTCGTGCTCGGCGACCTCGAGCTCGACCTGGCGGAAGACGAAGCGCAGCGAGGTGTTGGGCAGGAGCGCCCCGGGCAGCAGCCGGGCCTCGCACAGAACCTGAAACCCGTTGCAGATCCCGAGGACGATGCCACCGGCCTGAGCAAACTCGGCCACCTGCTCCATCACGGGCGCGAAGCGGGCAATCGCGCCGGCACGCAGATAGTCCCCGTAGGAGAATCCGCCCGGCACGATGACTGCATCCACGCCCTGAAGGTCACGGTCGCCGTGCCACAGGATGACTGCCTCGCCGGAACGCTCGGCGGCCAGCAACGCGTCAACCTCGTCACAGGAGCCGGGGAAGCGGACGACGCCGAACTTCACGCGCCGGCGACGGGTTCGAACTCGACGATCTCGTAGTCCTCGATCAGGGGGTTGGTCAGCAGCCGCTCGCACATCTGGGGCAGCTGGGCCAGATCCTCCACGTCGAGCTCGATCAGCCGCCCCACGTGGACGTTGCGCACGCCCGTGAATCCGAGCGCCGGTAGCGCCCGTTCCACCGCCTGGCCCTGCGGATCGAGGATCCCCGCCTTCGGCTTGACGAGCACCCGGGCGCGCATGGGTCAGGCGCGGGGCGCACCCGTGCGCTGAAGCCAGGCATCGAACGGCGTGCCGGTGATCCGCTCGTAGGCCTCGATGTACTTCTCGCGTGTCCGCGTGACCACGTCATCGGGAATCGCCGGCGCCGGAGGGTTGCGGTCCCAACCCGTGGACGAGGCCCAATCGCGGACGAACTGTTTGTCGAAACTCGGCTGTCCCCGTCCCGGCTCGTACGTGTCGGCGGGCCAGAAACGAGACGAATCCGGCGTGCATACCTCGTCACCGATCGTCAGCTCGCCATGGCCGTCGAGGCCGAACTCGAACTTGGTGTCGGCGAGGATGATCCCGTTCTCACGCGCGTGCTCGGCCGCGTACTCGTATAGCGCCAGCGACACGTCGCGTACGCGCTCGGCCAGCGCACGGTCACCAATCAGCTCGACCGCGCCCTCGAAATCAATCGCCTCGTCGTGACCGACGTCGGCCTTAGTGCTAGGCGTGAAGATCGGCTCGGGGAGGCGGTCTGATTCGCGCAACCCCTCCGGCAGGGCGATACCCGAGACGGCGCCGGTCTGCTGGTAGTCCTTCCAGCCCGAGCCGGTGATGTAACCGCGCACGACGCACTCGACGCTCAACATGTTGAGCTTGCGGACCACCATCCCGCGGCCCCGAGCCTCGTCCGGCACGCCATCGGTCACCGACAGCAGATGATTGGGAATGATGTCGGCCGTGCGCTCGAACCAAAAGGTCGAGAGCCCGGTGAGCACGCTGCCCTTGCCCGGTATCGGAGTGGGATGAATGACGTCGTAGGTCGAGATCCGGTCCGAGGCGACGATGAGCAGCTCGTCACCGAGGTCATAGATCTCGCGAACCTTGCCGGATGCGAGCAGTGTGAGGTCGTCTAGGGCGGCCACTGGTTTCGATCCTAGCGGCTGGTTATGACGCCTGTCCGGGAGCCAGCGGAGATGCCGACCGACCCCGGAAAATCAGGCGAGCGCGTCGAGCCGGGCCACGATCTCCTCGGCGTGGACGATGAACTGCCCGTAGTCGAAGATGACATCGAGATCCAGCCCGGCGCCCGCGGGATCGGCACTCAACAACTCGCGCAGCGGAACTCGTTCATCGAGGGCCTGTTGGGCCAGCCGCTGGACGATCCGATACGCCTCATCGCGGGCCTGGCCCCGCTCGATCAGAGCCGACAACAACCGCTGGGAGAAGAGGGCTCCGTGGGTCAGGTCGAGGTTCTCCCGCATCCGCTCGGGGTCGACGACCATCCCCTCCACCAGCGCGATCACTCTCCGCTGGACGTGGTCGAGCAGGCTGGTGGAGTCGGGCAGGATGATCCGCTCCACAGAGGAGTGCGAGATGTCGCGCTCGTGCCACAGCGCAACGTTCTCGAGCCCCGCCTGGGCGTTGCCCCGGAGTACGCGGGCGAGCCCGCTGACCTGCTCAGACTTGATCGGGTTGCGCTTGTGGGGCATCGAGCTCGAGCCCTTCTGCCCGGCGGCGAACGGCTCTCGCACCTCGCCCACCTCGGTCCGGGCCAGATGGCGGATTTCGGTGGCGAACCGCTCGAGCCCGGCGCCGGCCAGAGCGATCGCGCTCAGGAGCTCGGCATGGCGGTCACGGGCCACGACCTGGGTCGACACAGGCTCGCGGTCGAGCTCGAGCCGCCGCAGAACCCGGGCCTCAAAATCCGGAGAAGTGCCCGAGTAGGTACCAACGGCGCCCGAAACGGCACCGACGGAAGCCTGGGCGAAGGCGCGCTCCAACCGCTCAGCGTTGCGCGAGGCCTCGAAGGCAAACCCGGCCAGCTTGATCCCGAATGTCGTCGGCTCGGCGTGGATGCCGTGGGTCCGCCCTGCGCACAGCGTGCTTACGTGCTCCCGAGCCCGCGCTGCCAGCGCCGCGACCAATCGCCGCGAGCCTGGGAGCACGAGCTCTCCCACCCGCTTGAGCTGTAGCGCCAAACCGGTGTCGAGCACATCGCTCGAGGTCAGGCCGTAATGGATCCACCGTCCCGCGGGGCCGGCTGACTCCGAGAGCACATCGACGAAGGCGGCCACGTCATGATCGGTGACCTTCTCGCGCTCCTCGATCGCCTCGACGGTAAAGGTGGCGGCGCGGATGGCGTCGAGCTCGGCGGGTGTCGGGCCGTCCATCTCTTCGCACGCCGCCACTTCCACCTCTCTCAGCGCGTCAAACCGCGCACGGTCGGACCAGATCGAGGCCAGCTCCGGGCGGGTGTAGCGCGCGATCACGCGTCAGCCGGTCTGGGCTACAGCAAGCGCGGGGTCGCCGGCGGCCTGGAGGATCGTCTCGAGCAGACCCGGGAAGCGCGCGTCGACGTCTTCGCGCCGGAGTGTGTTAAGGCGCGTGGTCCCCTGCTGGCGCTGCTGGATCAGGCCCGCCTCGCGCAGGACCTTGAAGTGATGCGTGCAGGTGGACTTCGTGACTGGGAGGGCGAAGCTCCCGCACGTGTACTCGCGCTCGCCCTTGGCCAGCTCAGCGACGATCATCAGGCGCACTGGATCACTGAGCGCGTGCAGCACCGCGCTCAGCTCGAGCTCTGGGCGGGTGGGATGTGCGATCTGTTCGGTGGCTGAGAGTGACATCTACTTGATGCTCATTGTACGACGATCATCGTACATTTGCTATCGTACGGTATCCATCGTACAACGGAGCGAGTGAGGAAGCCCCAATGAGAACAGAAACCCCAACTCCAGCCCCCACCCGCCCGGCGATCGCCCCCCGCCTGCGGCGAAGCGCGGCGGCGGTGATCGCGCAGTACATCCAGGACCTCAGCCACCCGGTCGAGCGCCCCACCCTGCAGCGGTGCTAGTACTCCGAGGCAAGCGCAATTAGCCCGGGCACACGGCGGCGCTGGCCTCCGAACCAGCTGGCTTTAGGAGGCTCAGCCGCCACGGTTCACCCGCAGCGTCCGCGGGAAGCGTGACACGCACGCTCGAGCGCGGCGGGATAAAACCCACATAGTGCGGAAGGCCCGGGGGCCCGAAACGCTCAAGCCCAATCGCGAGCGCCTCGCCGCCCGGGTTCTCGACCTCAGTCGCGCCAATGCCCACGGTTGCGGTCGACACGGCGCGACCGATCGCCAACGCCCGCACCCGGCACCCAGACAGCGCCGCCGTCCCGGGTGTCGCGGGCGACACCGGGCTGTAGGCCGCGATCAACACGCTGTCGGCGGCTTCTCGGCCTACTGCGGGGGCCCGCGCAAGCTCTGCCGGGGTATCGAACGCCGAGGCTCCGTACTCACGGGTCTGGGCGAACCAGCGACCCGCGGTGATGCCGGTCATATAGGGGTCCTGGGCGACGCCGGGCGAGAATCTGAGGTCGGGCGGCGTGCGCGCGCCGGCGATCTGGAGGGCGCCCAGATCGGCTTCGGTGATGCCGGCCTGAGCGTGCATGAAATCGAACCCGTGGCGGAGGACGTCCAGGTTGGCCCCGACGACCAGGACGCCAATCGCACAGATGGCGATCAGGTGCGCTCTACGCAGACGAGCGTGCCGGGCCAGGTCGGCCGCCAGCAGGATGAGCAGTGCCCCATCCGTCACCTGGTACCGGCTGGACACCGCGCCCCGGCCCTTTATCGCAGCGGCGCCGGTGAGCAACCAGAAGGCGACCAGGGCGCCCCCGAACACCAGGGCCGATGGTCGGGGGCGGCCGCCGCGCCAGACCCACGCCGCAAACAGGATGATCACAACTATCGCCAGCACGTGGCCGTTCTTAATCCAGGTTGGGAACCGCTCGAAGAGGCTCCCCGTGATCGACGCCAACCCATCGGAGAAGGCCGAGAAGGCGTAACCGGGCAGGTGTGCGATGTGGCTTGAGGTGATTCCCGTCGCGTCGGTGTGTCCGTAGCCGATCCACCAGGCCGCGAACACGGCGGCCGGTATTACCGGAATCCACAGCTGGCGCGGCCGGCGTCGAAGCGCCACGGCGATCGCCGCGCCCACCACCAGGGCGAGACCGGTCGGTGAGACCGACACCCCGCACACAAGCAGGGCGCACGCGATCGCATTCCGCCGTGGTGTATCCGTCTCGAGCAGCCAGAACGCGATTAGTCCGAGCACCAGCGCGAGCAGATGGTTCATGCCGCCGAAGAACAGCAACGCCTCCCACGCGGGCCCCAGGAACAGCACGACGGCAGCCGCCACCAAGCCGACCACGGGCCCGACTCGCTCGCTGGTGAGGACGTAGACGATGACGCCCAACCCAACTGCAGTAGCGGCCAACACGATGCGGAAGGGCAGCTGCGAGCCCATCCCGAACACAGCCAGCAGCAGTTTGTACATCAGGACGAAGAGCACGACCATGTTGGCGTTGTGAGGCGCCAACAGGGTGTCCAGCCCGCCGTGTGACTCCAAGCCGGGGCGTTGCAACAGGGTGTACCAGTCGTCGTTGAAGAAAGTGAGCCTCATCCCCAGGACGATCAGGAGCCCGGCGCTCAACAGACACAGGAACCCGAGCACGATGGCGGGCCACGGCAGAGCTGCGCCACGGTCTGACCGGCGTTGGCCCGGTGCGATCCCCAATGAAGTGCTGCCCACGAGGGCGCATGCTCGCAGCCCTCCGGTCCAGGCACTGTGCGGTGATCTTCGCGATGATGCGCTGACGTGCGGCTGAGGAGCTTGAGGACTTCGGTCTCGCCTGACGTGTGGGCGATGATCGCGATAGGTGCAGCGGTGATTCTCGCCAACGCGCTGTATCTGCTCGACTTCTCGGACCCGAATCCGCTCGGGCTCGACTCTGGCCTGCTGACCTCGATAACCCACGGGTTCGTCAGTGGCGGCCCGACGATCGACCCGTCGAACGGCTACATCTCGCAGGCGCTCGGCCACCGGGCGATGCTCGACCTCGTCCACCTCCACGCGCCCTGGTGGAATCCGTTCGAGGGCACGGGCGCACCGCTGGCCGGCGAGACCCAGGCCGCGGCCCTGTTCCCGCCCACGCTCCTGACGCTGCTCTCCAACGGACAGCTCTACGAGCACATGCTGCTCGAGCTGATCGCTGGGACAGCCACATACTTCCTGCTCCGCCGGCTGTCGGTGAACCGATGGGTGGGGGCGGCCGGGGGGATCGCCTTCGCGCTGAACGGGGCCTACAGCTGGCTGTGGCACGCCACCTTCAACCCGATCGCCTTCCTGCCGCTGCTGCTGCTCGGAATCGAACGGATGCGTTCAGCCAGCCTCGCTGGGCGGAGCGGTGGCTGGAGGCTGTTCGCAATCGCCGGCGCACTCTCGGCCTACGCCGGCTTTCCCGAGACTGCGTATATAGACACGTTGCTGGCCGTGCTCTGGTTCGGCTGGCGATGTACGGGCCTCGAGCGCCCCGTACTCCGCCCGCTCCTGATCAAGCTCTGCCTCGGCGTCGGCGTGGGTGTGCTGCTGTCGGCGCCCCTCCTGATTGCCGCGGTGGGGTACGTGAACCATGCCTTCCTGGGGGTGAACGCGACGGGCGTTCTGGGGAACCTGCGCTTCCCCACCGTGGCCCTGCCGCAGCTGCTGATGCCGTACATCTACGGCCCGATCTTCGCCTACAACGATCCCGCGGGAACGCTCTCCAGTCTGTGGGGATCGGTGGGCGGATACGTGTCGACGACGCTGCTTCTGTTCGCGATCCTCGGCCTGTGTTCGCGCGGCCGCCGGGGCCTGCGGATCATCCTCGGGGTCTGGATCCTGCTCGCCTTCTCGCGTATGTACGGCCAGATTCCCCTCCTGGGGGACGTGCTCGGGTGGCTTCCGGCCATGTCACAGATCGCGTTCTTCCGCTTCGCCACCCCGTCGTTGGAGTTCGCCATGATCATCCTCGCCGTGCTGGGGATTGACGACCTCGTGAAGGTGCCTGAGCACCGCCGGCGGTTGGTATGGGCATCGGCCGGGATCCTGGTCGTGGTGGTGCTCGCGGGCGTGGAGGCGCACAGCCTGTACGCCACGCTCCTCGCGGCCAAAGGCAAGCGGGAGGTGTTCCTGGCCTCGCTGGCCTGGGGCGCAGGCCTACCGCTGATCGCGGGCGCGCTGGCCCTCCGTCGAGGTCAGCTCGACGTGCGGATCCTCGCCGGCCTTCTGGCCGTCGATGCGCTGGCGCTATTCGCCGCCCCCGAGCTGTCCGCCCCGCGGACCGTGCAGCTCGACTTGGCTCCGGTGGCCTACTTGCGCCAGCACCTCGGCCTGTCGCGGTTCGCCACCCTCGGCCCCTTCCAGCCCAACTACGGGTCCTACTTCGGGCTCGCCGAGGTGAACAACAATGACAACCCGACCCCGGGCATCTTCGCCCGATACGTCACGACCAAGCTCGATCGATACGTCCGACCGACCCTGTTCGTCGGGACCTACGGTGGCGACCGACCGTTCCTGGTCCCGTCCCCCAAGCAGGAGCTACTGCGGAACCTGGCCGGCTACCGGGCAGCCAGCGTGGCCTATGTCCTCACCCCGCCACGACAGGGGCTCCCGCCGAATCCATCCAGCTACAGCCTCGTGGCTCGGACGCCCTCGGCTTGGATCTATCACCTGGCCGGTGCCGCGCCGTATTTCGGCGCCGCCGGCTGCACCATTCAGGCCGACAGACGAGGCGCCGCCACCGTCAGCTGCACCAGACCCAGCACGCTCGTCCGCCGCGAGACCGACCTCGCAGGCTGGACCGCCGAGATCGGGGGAAGGCGCCTCCCCATCGCCCGTGACGAGGGCCTCTTCCAGTCGGTCCACGTGCCCGCCGGTACGCACCGCATCGTGTTTTCGTACTCACCCCCGGGCCTGCTCTGGGCGATCATCGGGTTCCTGCTCGGCGTCGGGGCGCTCGTGCTCGGCACGATTCGCGGACGGCGGGGCCGGCCGGTGACCTGAGCCGAGGGCGGGGCTGACGCGGGCCGGAGCCGGGGGTGGGTTCAGGCCCCGAGAATGCGCGCTGCCAGCACGGCGGCGTTGCGTGAGTTGTCTACCCCCACACAGGCCACGGGCACCCCGGGCGGCATCTGAGCGATCGACAGCAGCGCGTCGAGGCCACCAGCTACCGAGGTGCGGCTCGTCAGCGGAACGCCGATCACCGGCAGGTCCGTGTGAGCGGCCACCACACCCGGAAGCGCCGCTGACAAGCCGGCGCCGGCGATGATCACTCGCAGCCCGCGCAGCTTGGCATTGCGGGCATAGTCGGCCACCACGTCGGGCTCCCGGTGGGCCGACATGACCCGGGTCTCGGACTTGATGCCCCGCTCGGTCAGCTCCTGCTCAGCCTTCTCCATCGCCGGCAGATCGCTCTTGGAGCCCATCACGATTCCCACCAGCGGCGGGTCCACCTCGAGCTCCTCGATCTCAGCTGCGGTCTCCGACATCGGCTCGCCTTCGGCGGGCGCCGCCATCAGACGCGGTTCCCCGCGAGCGGCCTCGCCGGCCGGTGCGAGCTCGGGCTCGGTCCCGCTCAGGGCGGGAGCATCGGGATTCTTGGTCGGCTCGTCGGGAGTCATCGCATGGCCCGCAATGCGATGTCGCGCCGGAGCTGTTTGCCGCGGAACTCGATCATGTCGGCTGCAGCATATGCGGCCGCCCGGCCAGCGGCGGCGTCAACCCCAAGCCCGGTGACGCTCACGACCCGGCCACCGGCCGTGAGCAGATCGCCCGCGGAGTTCCGCGCGGTCCCGGCATGGGTGACAAAAACCTCGGGACTGACCGACTCCAGGCCGGTGATGGGGTCTCCGCTCGAGGACGATTCCGGATAGCCGGCGCTGGCCAGCACGACGGTGACAGCGGTGTCCGGCGCCCACTCGATCCCGATGCCATCGAGTCCTCCGGGCTCGCAGGCGGCTTCGAGCAGCGAAAGCAGATCGGTGCGCAACCGGGGCAGGATGGCCTGGGTCTCCGGGTCACCGAAGCGGACGTTGAATTCGAGCACCTTGGCACCCTCGGCCGTCATCATCAGCCCGGCGTACAGGACGCCGTGAAACGGGACCCCGCGACGCGCGAGCTCGTCCAGGACCGGCTGGTGAACGGTGGCCGAGATCTCGGCCACCTGGTCCTCACCCACTGCCGGGACCGGAGAGTAGGACCCCATCCCGCCGGTATTGGGACCACGATCGCCGTCCAGTATCCGCTTGTAGTCCTGCGCCGAGGCGAGTGGAAGCGCCCGCCGGCCGTCACAGATGGCCAGCAATGAGAGCTCCTCGCCGTCGAGGAATTCCTCCACCACCACGCGTTCGGTGCCGAACCGCTTGCCCACGAGCAGATCCTCGAGAGCCGCCACCGCCTGGGCCTCGTCCTCGGCGATGATCACTCCCTTGCCCGCCGCCAGGCCATCGGCCTTGACCACGACCGGGTAGCTCTGGATCGCGGCCAGGCCGGCCTCGGGATTGGACACGACCGCGTAGGAAGCGGTCGGCACTCCGGCGGCGGCCATGATCTCCTTGCAGAACGCCTTCGAGCCCTCGAGCATCGCCGCTGCTGCTCCGGGCCCAAAGCAGCGGATCCCGGCCTGAGCGAGCGCGTCAGAGACCCCGGCCACCAAAGGCGCCTCGGGGCCCACCACCACCAGCGAGGCCGCCGACGCCCGGGCCAGCGCCAGAACCGCCTCGGCGTCCTCGGCGTCCAGATCGGGCGCCGGAATTTCGACCTCGGCCGCGATGCCTGCGTTACCGGGAGCGCAGAGCACCTCGGGTCGGCGAGGCGAGCGCAGGAGCGCCTGGACCAGCGCGTGCTCGCGCGCGCCGGCGCCGACGACGAGGACTCGGTCGCTCAAGTCAGATCGCGCCGATGAAGTCGTCGATCGGGATCGCCACCAGCGTCTCGTAGCGGCCGGTGCCACGCGAGCCGAGCTCCAATGACACGCGCGAGATCGTCTGCTCGTCCGGAGCCTCGATCACGTTGACGAAGTCGAACTGCCCCAGCGTGGCCCATTGGGCCTTCACGGTAGCTCCCAGCTGCTCGACTTCGCGGTTGACCTCGCGGATCCGGCTCGGATTGTTCTTGATGGTCTGGACTCCGTCTGGAGTAAGGGTCGTCAGCATTATGTAAGTCGGCACGTGGGGTCTCCTTCCCAATTTGACATCACTGGTCGATTCAGCCTCTCCGAGTCTGGACTCGGCGCCGCAGGTCTCTGAGCGGCCCTCTGAGCGGTGTGCGCCGCACGGCATCGAGTAGATACTGCCCGGGCGCCTCGAGCGGACCGGGGCGCGGCGGCGGACCGTTCAGCTCACCGCTCAGAAGCTGATCAGTCTGTACGCGGACCAGGCGGAGGTTGGTCTGCAGGCCCACGACCTCGCGCGGCTCGTCGGGGGCACAGCGCTCGAGCTCGGCCACGCTCACCTCGACCTCGCGCTTGCGCAAGACGACGTAGCTGTGGGTGATCTGCGGACTCCCATCGGGCTCGCGCGGCGGCCGAACCACCTGGAGGAAGTCAAACGCCCGGCCCCAGTGTTCCCGCAGCCACCACTCGGAGTGAAACACCCACGCCCCGCCCACGTCCCAGTGCCGCAGGACAGTCATCCCCACCTGGTCCTCGATGTAGGGCTCGCGCACCATCGCATCCCAGACGCCTTCGCCGAGCCAGCTCGAGATCAGCAGCCCGCCTGGGGCGAGCACTCGATGCATCTCGGCCAGCCACTCGCTCCAGTTGTCGATGTGGGTGAACACCGAGGTCGCCCAGATGAGGTCAAAGCTGCCCCCCTCAACTTGCAACGGAGGCGACAGCTGGTTCTGAAACGGATGCAGCGGCGGGCTGAGGTTGGCCTTGAGCCAGTCGATACTGCCGCCGTCTATGTCGCAACCCCAGAGCTCGGTACTCGGGGCGAGGTCGAGGAAGTGCCGCAGCACCCGGCCTGATCCGCAGCCGAAGTCGAGCACGCGCCGGCCCTCGAAGGACCAGTCGGGCGGCAGGAGGGATTCGATCCGTTCGCGGACCGCGGCCCCCTCACGCAGGTAGAACTGGACTGGGTCGGCACCGACGACGGTGCCGACCCGAGTCATGAGCTCGACGGGTGGCAGCGGCGGCTCCACCCGCCGGAGCCTACCGTTAGACAGGCCCTTAGACGACCGCGGCCGTCGTAACGCGTTCGAGCACCAATTGGCCCTCGGAGGCGTCCACCCGGATGGTGTCGCCGGGCTTGAAGCGCCCCTCCAGGATGGCCAGCGCCAGCGGGTCGACCAGTCGCTTCTGGATCACCCGCTTAAGTGGACGGGCGCCATACGTGGGGTCATAGCCCAGATTCCCGATCAGCGTCCGCGCCTGGTCAGTGAGCTCGATCGTGATGTCGCGCTCGCGCACCCGCCTGATCACGATCGCTACCTGGAGGTCGACTATCGCGCCGATCTGCTCCCGGGACAGTGGCTCGAACTCGACGATGTCATCGAGCCGGTTGATGAACTCGGGCTTGAACGAGGCCTCGACGCCAGCGCGGCCGCCCGGGATGTTCGAGGTCATGATCAGGACGGTGTTCTTGAACGACACGGTGCGGCCCTGGCCGTCGGTCAACCGCCCGTCATCCATCACCTGCAGGAGCGCGTTGAACACGTCCGGATGGGCTTTCTCGATCTCGTCGAGCAGGACGACTGAATACGGCCGGCGGCGGACCGCCTCGGTCAGCTGGCCGCCCTCCTCGTAACCGACGTAGCCGGGAGGCGCACCAACGAGACGCGACACCGAGTGCTTCTCCATGTACTCGGACATGTCAATCCGGATCATCGCGTCCTGCGCGTCGAACATGAACTCAGCCAGCGCTCGCGCCAGCTCCGTCTTGCCGACCCCGGTCGGGCCGAGGAACAGGAACGTGCCGATCGGCCGGTCGGGGTCCTGGAGGCCGGCCCGTGAGCGCCGGAGTGCCGCCGCCACCGCGGTGACGGCCTCATCCTGGCCGATCACGCGCTGGTGCAGCCGGTCCTCCATGTGGACGAGCTTCTCGATCTCGCCCTCCATCAGGCGTGAGACCGGGACTCCGGTCCACTTGGCCACGATCTCGGCCACATCCTCGGCGTCTACCACGTCCTTGAGGAATCGCGGCCCGTCGGCGCCGCCGGTGGCATGGGCTGCTTGTACCTCCGCGGACTCAGCCAGGGCAAGCTGCTTCTCGAGCTCGGGAATGGTCCCGTACTGAAGCTCCGCGGCGCGTCCCAGGTCGGCCTCACGCTGAGCGCGCTCGAGGTCCACCCGCGCTTGCTCGAGCCTTTCCTGAACATCAGCCACGGCGCCCAGGGTCTCCTTCTCGCGCTGCCACTCGGCGTGCATACCGGCCGACGTCTCTCGCTCCTCAGCCAGCGCGCGCTCGAGCTGGTCACGGCGCGAGGCGGTACCCGGGTCGTTGTCGTCGCCCAGAGACTGGAGCTCGATCTCGAGCTGCATGATGTGGCGGTCAACCTCATCGATCTCCGTCGGCTTGGAGTCGATCTCCATCCGGATCCGAGACGCTGCCTCATCCACCAGGTCGATTGCCTTGTCGGGCAGGAAGCGGTCCGCGATGTAGCGGTGGCTGAGGGTCGCTGCGGCCACCAGCGCCGAATCCTGGATCCGGACCTTGTGGTGTACCTGGTAGCGCTCCTTGAGCCCGCGCAGGATGGCGATCGTGTCCTCGACATTCGGCTCGCCCACATACACGGGCTGGAAGCGGCGCTCGAGCGCGGCGTCCTTCTCGATGTGCTTGCGGTACTCGTCGAGCGTGGTGGCGCCCACCGCGCGGAGCTCGCCCCGGGCCAGCATCGGCTTCAGCAGATTGGCCGCGTCAACGGCGCCCTCGGCGGCTCCGGCTCCGACGATCGTGTGTAGCTCGTCAATGAACAGGATGACCGTCCCCTCGGCGTCGGCGATCTCCTTGAGCACCGCCTTGAGCCGGTCCTCGAATTCGCCGCGGTACTTCGAGCCGGCGATCAGCGCGCCCACATCGAGTGCGATCACACGCCGGTCCTTGAGCCCCTCGGGGACATCGCCGGATACGACTCGCTGGGCGAGTCCCTCGACGATGGCGGTCTTGCCCACCCCGGGCTCGCCGATCAGGACGGGGTTGTTCTTGGTTCGTCGTGACAGGACCTGGATCACGCGGCGGATCTCGTCGTCGCGCCCGATGACCGGGTCCAGCTTGCCCTGCGCTGCCGCCTCGGTCAGGTCGCGCCCGTACTTCTCGAGGGCCTGAAACTTCTCTTCCGGGCTCTGGTCCGTGACGCGGTGGGAGCCGCGGACCTCGCTCAGGGCCTTGATCAGCTCGTCGTGCGTGGCGCCGTTCGAGCGCAGCGCGTCGCCCGCGCCGCCAGGATGCTTGGCCAGGGCGAGGAGGAGATGCTCGGTGGACACGTACTCGTCATGCAGATCGCGCATCTCGCTCTCGGCGGCGCGCAGGATCTGGACGAGCTCACCCGACCCTCCGGCCGGCTCCTCGCGCCCGCCGGTGGTGGTCAGCTTGGGCAGCGCCTCGAGCGCCTGGCCGACGGACTGACGCACAGCTGCCGGCTCGACCCCGAGCTTGCGCAGCACGGGCACGACGATCCCACCCTCCTGCTCGAGCAGGACGGCGAGGACATGCTCTGGAGTCGTCTGCGGGTTACGGCGCTGATCGGCGAGCTGCTGGGCAGCCTGGAGCGCCTCCTGGGACTTGATCGTAAAGCGGTCTGTTTGCATACGCGGTTCCGGGTTTCAGAGTTGAAATCTAAGTCTTGATGACTTAGATTATCGCACGCCGAGGCCCGTTTGGCAAGCACATTTCCCACTGCCGACGGATGCCCCCGCAGCCTGGTTGGAGCGGAGCCCGCGGCCGGTCAGTGCGCGATGCGCAAACGATGGATCCGGCTCAGCCGCTCGACGTTACCGCCGGAATCAAGGACCTCACCGATCACGCTGGCGTAGATCTTCTTGTGCGCCCGCAGGCCCGCGTGCAAACGCCGTAGCTCCGAGCGCGAGAAGCGGAGCTGCAACGTCTTGCCGCCCTTCTTCAACAGCAGGTGGGTACTTGAGAACAGCCTGAACGAGCCGCCGCCCGGGATCGTGACCAGAGCCGCCGCGCCCACGATGCACCGGCGCGAGCACCCCAGCTTGGCCAGCAGGTGCCGGCGCGCCAGGGGGCGCTGGGCCGGCAGCCTCAGGCTCACCTTGGCCACGGCCGGCTGTGCGGCTACGGCGAGAAAGGCGAGCTCGCCCACGTTGACCGATCCCAGCCCCGAGGCGAGGTCGTATCCCGGGCCCGCCGTGCAGCAGCCCAGTGAGCGGTGGTTGCCGATGGACAGATAAGGACCGAGATCATTGTCGTTGGACACCACGTCGGAGATGACGCGCGTGGAGGCGTTCCGGCGATCGAGCTTGTACAGGAGCGAGTTGGCCAGTCCCACGTTCTGCTTGCCGTGCTGGCGCAAGAGCTGGTCCACGAGCGCCAGACCGCCGGCCAACAGGGGCGCGGCGGCGCTGGTGCCGCCGACGGGAACCCAGGGATTGGAGTTCTCGACGTTCATGCAGTCACCCTGAGCGGTGCAGTAGATGTCGTATCCGGGCAGCACGTCGGCCAGCATCGAGACATCCGGCACGCCGCGGTGCTTACGGTGGTCGAACCCGTTCTGATACGAGGGCCGTCCGAACAGGATGCTGGCGCCGCCGCCGCCCGCGGACAGGTCATACGGCGCGTCGTTCCACACCGGCTGGTGGATGATCTGGTTGTCGCGACCGAGCGTCACGTTGGTCCCTCCTACGCCGGTCACGTACGGAGACGAGGCGGGGAAGCTGACCGCCAGCGTGTCGATCGGGCCTGACTTGGCCACGCACGCGGTAGAGCCGGCGTCTCCACTCGAGGCCAGCACCGAGATGCCGCTGGCCGCCGCCATGGCCAGGGCTCCTTCGGTGGAGTGGATGCCGGAGGGACCGATCGAGAGCAACAGGGCCGGCTCACAGGTGCCGAGCGAGGCCGAGATCACCTCGGGCACGTGACCCCGGGTCTGGAGCGGCGCGGTGAGGGACTGCAGGACATCTGAGGCGCGGGCGCTCGACTCATAGACGTCGACCTCCTTCAACCCCGGGGCCGCGGCGTCGAGCACCTCGAGATCGAGTGTCGTCTCGCCCCCCGGCGGCAGAGGGTGCTTGAGTCCGACTCCGTACCCGTTGATGGCCGGGACTCCCAACCCGAAGCAACCGGCGAACGCACGCACGTCGGAGTAGCGGAACCCATCGATCTCGATCAACGCAACCCGCTCGCCCACACCGGTAATGCCGGCGCTGTGCAATGCCGCGTAGTTGTAAGCGCTTAGGTACTGATTGGGAGTGAAGCCTCGCTGCATGAGCGCCGCCGGGCACCCCTCGGCCGTCCCGCTGCGGGGGCTGTAGCCGGACGGCATTTCAGCGGACCCGAACCTGGCCGCTGCGCCCGGGGCCGCTGCGCCCGGGGCCGCTGCGCCGGGGCCGCTGCGCCCGGGGCCGCTGCGCCCCGGAGATCAGCCGAACGGGCGACCATTGACTGCGGCGCGGCGAACACCGGGCTCGTGTTCAGCCCCACGACGCCGGTCACCGCGCCACCGAGCGCCGCGGGCACACGAGCGGTTGTGGTGGGAGCCACGTACCGCGTGGCCCGAGCTCCCTCGAAGCGTGCCAGCGAGGTCCCGAACAGGCGCTGGGCCACTGACACACTCATCGTGGCATCGGCGAACAGGCCGGTGGCGTCAATCCGGACCCGGGTGGCTCCCCGACTGCGCAGATAGTGGAGCACTCGCGTCCGGGCCATGGCGGGGGCGCCGAAACGGCGGGCCAGGGTGGCCACGGGCTCGTAGTCACCGTACTGCGGCGAGCCCACCGTCGTCACCGCGGTGGCGAAGCGCTCGAGTCCGGCCAGGTTGGCTTTCAGCGGGAGCACGATCGGGAGCTGCTGGGTGGGCGGCGCCGCCCCGAGGCGAGCGCCGCGGGCACGCACGCCGGCGGCGAGCGCCGCGGGCGGGATGGCGAGTGCCAGCGCCAACAGCGCCATTAGCGCCAACAACGGCGGCAGGGCCAGCGCCGGCCGGGCCGGCGCCCAGGGGGAAGCGGCCCATCGTCCGCCCCAGCTGGTCTTCCCCACCATCGCTAACTCCAGTGTCTGATCGACGTCACGGCCCTGACCTTCTCCCAGACGGATCGTTGCATACCGGGAGAAGAGCACTCGCCGATCCGGTGCCCGCAACCCCACCACCCGTGGCAGCGGAGACTCAGGCGTCGTCGGGCCGCTGGCGCTCGACGGTCAGCTGAATACGTTTCAGGTCAGCGCGACGGATCAGCTCGCCGCCGCGCTCGTAGGGCACGATCTCGGCCCGAAGCTCGCGCCGCAGCGCCTCGAGACGCTCGACCTCGGCGCCCAGATCGCGGGCGCGCTTCTCGAGCGAGGCCACCTTGCGGGACATCATTCCGAGCTGCTCCTCGAGCTCGAACACGCGCTCGACGCCGGCCAGGTTCATGCCCAGCTCGGCGGTCATGGCCTGGATCCGCCGGAGGCGATCGACGTCCTCTTGGGAGTACAGCCGCGTTCCCTTCGGCGAGCGCTTGGGCTCGATCAGGCCGCGTGCCTCGTACATGCGCAGCGTCTGCGGATGCATCTCGGCCAGCTCCGCGGCGACCGAGATCATGAACACGCCGCGGTCCGAGGAGACCGTCACCCGGGTAGTGCGCAGCCGCCGGGCGGCCATTAGTGGCTTCCCGGGAGGGCCACTAGCTCGCCTCCGCAGCCGGCGCGTCAGCCTCAGCGAACAGCCGGGCGCGCGGATTGCCGTTCATTACCTTGGACAGCCTGTCGACTGCCTCGGACTGCTCAGATGAGAGCGAGGCCGGGACCTCGATCGTGAACCGGTAATGAATGTCCCCGCGGCCCTTCCCGTTCAGCCGCGCCGGACCCTCGCCCCGCAGCCGCTGGACGGTCCCGTGCTTGGTGCCGGCCGGGACGCGCAGGCGCTTGGATCCGTTCAGGGTCGGAACCTCGATCACGGCGCCCTGTAGGGCCTCGGGGATGGTGAGGGGAACCTCGACCTCGAGGTTGTCACCCGAACGCCTGAACACCGGTGACTCGCTGACGCGAGTGATGACGTACAGGTCACCCGGCTCGGCGCCGCGCAACCCCGGCTCGCCCTTTCCGGCCAGCCGGATCCGGCTGCCGTCACGAACGCCGGCCGGGATGTTGACCCGCATACGCCGGACCGAGCGCTGGGCACCGGTGCCGCCGCATGTCGGGCAGGGGTCCTCGATCACGGTCCCCGACCCGTGGCAGTTGGAGCACGGCTGGGACATGGAGAAGATGCCCTGGCTCTGGGACTCGAGACCGCGGCCGTTACACACCGGGCACACCTTCGGCACCGTGCCGGGCTTGGCGCCGGAGCCTTTGCAGGTCGGGCAGGGTTGAGATGTGGGCACGGCGAGCGGCACCTGAGCGCCGTTCACGGCCTGCTCGAAGGCCAGCGTGACCTCGGTCTCGAGGTCTCGTCCGCGGGCTTGACGAGGCTGGCCGCCGCGTACCCCGCCCTGGCCTCTGCCGCCGCCTCCGCTGCGGCCGAACAGGTCAGACAGGATGTCCCCGAAGCCGCCACTGAATGAGCTGGGGTCAAAGCCACCGGGGACGCCGAAGCCACCGAACGGCCCCGTACCCCGATCGTATGCCTTGCGCTTGTCCGGATCAGACAGGATGTCGTGGGCCTGGGAGATCTCCTTGAAGCGCTCCTCGGCCTTCTTGTCACCGGAGTTGCGGTCCGGGTGGTACTGGCGGGCCAGCTTGCGGTAGGCCTTCTTGATCTCGTCGTCGCTGGCGCCCTTGCCGACGCCGAGGACCTTGTAGTAGTCGGGCCGGTCAGCCATCGCTACCCCGCGACGACCACACGCGCCGGCCGCAGGACGCTCTCGCCCAGCCGGTAACCGCGCTGGTAGACCTCCACCACCGTCCCGGGCACGGCGCCCTCGAACGGCTGCTGGGCCACAGCCTCGTGGTACTGCGGATCGAACTGCTCGCCCTCGGGCGAGAAGGGCTCGATCCCAGCCCGCTTGAGTGCCGCCAATACGTCAGATTGGACGTGCTTGATGCCTGAGAGCAGTGATGCATCGCCGTTCTCGCCCGGAGCCGTGGCGGCATGCGCCAACGCCCGATCGAGGTTGTCGATCGCGGGCAAGAGCTCGAGCGCCAGCTTGGCCGCCCCGCGCTCCTGCGCGGCCGCAGCCTCCCTCGCCGTCCGCTTGCGGTAGTTCTCGAATTCCGCCCGCGTGCGCTGAGCCAGGTCCAGATACTCATCCGCCTTCTCAGCCTTCGCCACCAGAGCCTCTACGTCAACAGCAGACGCTTCGGGCTCCTGCTCTCGCCCGGCCGGAGGGTCGGCGAGGGCGGGGCCGACTGAACCGGGCTCGGGGGTCGCATCGACGTCTGGAGCCGGTCGCGAAGCATTGCCGGCTCCAGACGGTGATGAGGCCCCGGAGTCCTCCTCAGAAGACTCCGGGGCAGCTACTCGTCGATGATCTGCCATTACTTGCCTTCATCCACAACTTCGGCATCAACAACGTCTTCTTCGGCGCTCGCGCCGTTGCCGCTCGTACCGGCGGCTCCGTCACTCGCGGCACCTTCGGCCTCTGCCGACGCCTGCTCCTGGGCGCGCTGGTACATCGCCTCAGACACCTTGTGGAAGGCCGACTGCAGCGTGTCCGTGCGTGAGTTGATCTCCGCCGTGTCCTCAGAGGTGAGCACCTCGCGCACCGCCTTGATCGCCGCCTCGATCTCCTCCTTGGAGGAGGCGTCGACCGTGTCACCCAACTCGGTGAGCTGACGCTCGGCCTGGTAGGCCGCGTTCTCGGCGTTGTTACGCGCCTCGGCCAGCTCGCGTTGGCGCTTGTCATCCTCGGCGTGCGACTCGGCGTCGGTCACCATGCGCTTGATCTCGTCATCAGACAGACCGGAGCCCGCCTTGATCTCGATCTTCTGCTCCTTGCCCGTGCCGAGGTCCTTGGCCGACACGTTGAGGATGCCGTTGGCGTCGATGTCGAACGCGACCTCGATCTGCGGAATGCCTCGCGGCGCCGGCGGGATGCCGGTGAGCTGGAACTTGCCCAGTGACTTGTTGTAGGTCGCCATCTCGCGCTCGCCCTGCAGGACGTGGATCTCCACGCTCGGCTGGTTGTCCTCGGCCGTCGAGAACACCTCGGACTTGCGGGTCGGGATCGTCGTGTTGCGCTCGATCAGCTTGGTCATCACGCCGCCCTTGGTCTCGATGCCGAGGGTGAGCGGGGTGACGTCGAGCAACAGGACGTCCTTGACGTCGCCGGCGAGCACGCCGGCCTGGATCGCGGCGCCGACGGCAACGACCTCATCGGGGTTGACGCCCCGGTGCGGTTCCTTGCCGGTGAGCTCCTTGACCTTCTCCTGCACGGAGGGCATCCGGGTCATACCGCCGACCAGGACCACGTGGTCGATGGTCGCGGCGCCCTTCTCCTTGGCGTCATCGAGCGCCTGGCGGACCGGGGCGACCGTACGGTCGAGCAGGTCCGAGGTGAGCTCGTTGAGCTTGGCCCGCGTGAGGCGGGTGTCGAGGTGCTTGGGGCCGCTGGAGTCAGCGGTGATGAACGGCAGGTTGATCTGCGTCTCCTGCGTCGTCGAGAGCTCGATCTTGGCCTTCTCAGCCGCCTCGTAGAGACGCTGCAGCGCCATCGGATCTGCACTCAGGTCGATGCCCTGGGCCTTCTTGAACTCGGACACCAGCCAGTCGACGAGCGCCTTATCGAAGTTGTCACCACCGAGGTGGTTGTCACCCGCGGTCGCCTTGACCTCGAACACGCCGTCGCCGATCTCGAGCACGGACACGTCAAACGTGCCGCCGCCGAGGTCGAAGATCAGGATTGTCTGATCAGCTTCCTTGTCGAGCCCGTAGGCCAGGGAGGCCGCGGTGGGCTCGTTGATGATGCGCTTGACGTCGAGCCCGGCCACCTTGCCGGCGTCCTTGGTCGCCTGGCGCTGGTCATCGTTGAAGTAGGCGGGGACGGTGATCACCGCACTGTCGACGGACTCGCCCAGGTAGGCCTCGGCGTCGGTCTTCAGCTTCTGCAGGATCATCGCGCTGATCTCCGGCGGCGAGTACTGCTTGCCACCGGCCTCGACGCGCGCGTCGCCACCCGGACCCGATACGACCTTGTAGGGCACGATCGCCTCTTCCTCGCGCACCTCGGCCTCCTTGCGGCCCATGAAGCGCTTGATCGAGAAGACCGTGTTCTGGGGGTTGGTCACCGCCTGGCGCTTGGCCACGGTGCCCACGAGCCGCTCACCGCCGCTCGTGAATGCGACAACCGACGGTGTCGTGCGCCCACCTTCGGCGTTCTCGATCACCGTCGGCTCGCCGCCCTCGAGAACGGCCATACACGAGTTGGTCGTTCCGAGGTCGATTCCGATCGTTTTTCCCATGTGTTGTCTGCTCCTATGTGAGTCGAAAAATCTTAGTCAGAGCGTAGCAGATCTAGACGTGGGTGCAACCCGTCCGGTCGCAGCCATCCGGTCGGCCATCCGAGCCCGTCCGCGCGCCAGATCCCCGCCCAAACCAACCCCCAGGGCGTGAAAAACCGCCGCACACAGGGATCGCTTTTCACAAACCACGCCCTCTACCCGACGAATGCGCCAACCGTTCGTCAGCGAACCCCACCCGTTCACAAAACGGGGGCTAGGTACACGAGCAAACCTCGCCGGCGATTCAGCAACCCGCTCCCCGGCCCCGCTCCCGCGCTCTAACACCCGATCCCCCACGCTAAGGCCGGATCCACCACGCTAAGGCCCATCCACCACGCTAAGGCCCGATCCCTCGCGCTAACGCCCGACCCCCTGACCAACGCGTGCAGATCGCAGAGAATCCGCATCGGCCGCTCGGCTTTGTTGCGAAACGTCCCCTCGGCGGCGATTACGCGCGAAATCCGGGCGCCAAGATCGGATTAGCGACGAATCGCACGGCCACAGCGCGGCGCCGGGCCGCCAACCCCCAGGGGCGGCGTGTTGGCGGGCCCCCGGCGCGGTCAGCCCTTCCCCATTTACAAGTGCTTACCGCGCGCGGGCACGGACCGCGACTTCCTACGGTCCGTGCCCCCCGCCCGCGGCCTCAGCGCGAACTCATACGAGCGCGCCAGGAACCTCGTCCTTGAAAAGTTGTCGAAGCTGATCGCGCAGCTCGGGCCTGTCCTCGTGCCCGTGTGCCGTCACGGCGTGCATGGCCGCCGCGTTGATCAGGTGCTCCTCGCTCCCCGACATGGCGAGGTCACAGTTGTTCTCGCTTGGCATGTCCCGGCAGTCGATGTACTTGCGCCCCATCCCGTCCTCCTAGCGTGTCGTTTCGGCCTCCGGTCTCGCCGGTCCGGGCTCGGCTTCCAGGCTCGGCCCTCGGACTCGGCCTCCGGACTCACCCTCAGGCCAGCCCGCTTCGCGCTCCGCCGGGGCGGCCACCAGAGTATGTTAGGTAGTTAGCCTACCTGGCAGGCTAAACCCCCGGTCAAGTCCGCTCGGCCTGGAACCATGGCCGCGGAGGCCATCAGGCGCGCTGGGCCTGGAGTGCGGGAACCATCGGAACAGGAGAGTCGTGAGCCAACCGAGCAGCGAACAATTCGGGGCTGCGCTGCGCGCGCTGATGCAGGCGCGCGGGCTGACGTATCGCCGCCTGGCCGAAGACACGCGGGCGCTCGACGGGAAAGGGATCACGCACGCCCACATCAACATGCTGGCCAACGGTCACGACAAGCCGTCGATGCGGGCGATGGAGCTCATCGCCCAGGCCTGCGACGTGGCGCCCAGCTACTTCGCCGAGTACCGGCTGGCCGCCGCGATGCGGGAGCTCGACCCGACCGAGGTCGGCTTCGAGCAGGCGCTCGAGAACCTCAACGCCGCTCTCGCCGCCCGGAGAGCGTCCGGTGCCAAGCGACGCCGAGACCGGCCGCAAACAGGCCGACCTCATCCCAGCCGCTAGCCAGAGGATCAATCGGGCTGGCGGACACGACCAGCAAAACGGCCCAGATCAGCCAACCGACCTGGATCCCGGGCCGCGTGACCTCGGGGTAGCGCCAAATCGTCTTGGAGAGCCGCCCAGCGAAGAACCCGAGCTGGTCCCGCTCGCCCAAGAGCTTCGCGGCACCCGACATCGCGAGCACAGCGAGGACGAACAGCAAATAACCGAATGGCCGGACGAGAAGCCGTACAAATCCCATCTCAGCTCCCAATTCGCTGGGCCGACCTTACCACCGAGAAACGCCCGCACATGGCTCGAAACATGCCCTGAACCGCGTCGGCGCCTCTTAGGCGAAGGTCCCGGCGCTTGGGCACATGCGGGCCAGGGCGCAGGCGTCGCACGCGGGCCGGCGCGCGTGGCAGGTCCGCCGGCCGTGACGGAGCAGATTCAGGTGCAGCTCGAGCTCCTGTCCGGGCGGCGTGAGCGCCAGCATCTGATCGTGGAGCTCTTCGAACGGCGCCCCGGGGCGCAGCAGCCTGAGGCGCATGCCCACGCGCGAGACGTGTGTGTCCACCGGTACATCGCGCATGCCGAGCGCGAACAACAACACGCACGCCGCCGTCTTGCGGCCCACGCCGGGGAGCGAGCACAGATACGCCTGCGCCTCGGGCACGCTCTGCTCGGGCAGCCAGTCCAGCCACAGGTCATGGTCCGGCGCGGTGTCGCTGATCGCGCGCAGAATTGACTTGATCCGGGCCGACTTCACCTTCGAGATGCCGCCCGGGCGGATCGCCTCCTCGATCTCATCCACCGGGGCGTCGCGGATCTCCCGCCAGGTGTCCCCCGGGAAGCGATCGCGCAGCGCGAAGTAGGCCACGTCGCGGTTGCGGTCATTGGTGGACTGCGAGAGCACGGTCAGGACCAGCTCGGCGATCGGGTGGCCGTGCGGCTTGGCGGCCGGGATCCCGTAAACCAGCCGCAGGCGGTCCCGGATCGCTCGCACGCGGCTGGGGCGGGGATGTGTCCACGCGATTGAGACCGCGTCCAGCTTGTGGCCAGCCAGGCTAATCGACTGCTCCCCACCGCTCACACGCGCGCGCGGCCGCCTCGACGGCCTCCGGCAGCGCTGCCGCCACGGAACTGGGGTAGAAGCCGCTCAGCGCCAGCCGGGCCAGAAGCGTGCCGGTGAGCACATCGCCGGCTCCGGCGGTATTCACCACCTGGGTCGGAACGCCGGGCACGTTGGCCCGCAGCGCGCCGCGGAGCAGGGCACCGTCGGGGCCCAGCGTGAGCACAACGAGCTTCGCGCCCGCCTTGACCAGCGCGGTGGCCGCGCGCTCGGGGTCGGTTTCGCCCGTCATCAGCTCCGCCTCGGATCGATTGGCGCGCAGCAGCAGAGCTCCGGGCACGCAGGCGTTGGCGCTGGCCGCGGCGTCGGTGCGCGAGCCCCAGCGGTGCAGGCGCAGGTTGGCGTCGAAGATCACCGGCCGCTCGAGCTCGAGTGCCAGCTCCCGGGCTCGCATGGTCAGCGCCCGCTCGTCGGCGTCGACGAGTGTGTTGGTGGTGAGGAACAGCGCCGCCGATTCCCCCACCGCCGCTTCGAGGCGATCGGCCAACACCCGCACGATGGTGCCCGTGCTGTCTCCCCGGAGGTGGTAGGTCGGCTCGCCGTCGCCGTCCACGGTCACGAAGGCCAGCGGCGTCTCGATCCCGGGCAGGAGCTCGAACAGCGACACATCGACCCGCGCCTGCTGCAGGCGCTCGAGCAGCCATTCGCCCCACTCGTCGTCACCGGCGGCGCCGGCCAGGGCCACGCGGGCGCCGGCCTGGGCCGCCACCACGGCCACGTTGGCCGCCGCGCCACCGAAATGACGCGAGAAGCAATCCACCTCAGCCAGCGGGCGCCCCGGCCGCTCGCCGACCAGGTCGATGAGCGCCTCTCCTAGGCACAACGTTCGGGGCGCGCTCGTGCTCACCCGATGGACGTTATCCTCGCCGGGCGGGCCAGGCCGTTTATGCCAGTTGACGAGCACACGATCCAGGTCGCCGGAGAGCCCGTCTTCTACCGCGAGGCCCCCAGCGCCGGCGCAACACCGCTGTACCTCCACAGCGTTCCAACCAGCTCGGATGACTGGGTGGCGTTCCTGGAGCAAACCGGGGGCGTGGCGCCTGACCTGCTCGGCTTCGGCCGCTCGGCCAAGGGCGGCCACCTCGAGTACACGCTGCCGGCCTACGCGGACTTCCTCGAGGCGTTTCTGGACGCGCTGGACATCGGCGATGTGGCCCTGGTGGGCCACGGGTGGGGAGCGGCGATCGGCCTCGTGTTCGCCCAGCGTCATCCGGAGCGGATCGAGCAGATGACGATCCTCGACGCGGTGCCCCTGTTTGAGGGCTACCGGTCACCGCTGCTCGTACGGCGCTGGCGCCGCCTCGGCTTCGGCGAGCTCGTTATGGGTTCGGTCAACCGGTGGCTCCTGGCCCGCGCCCTGCGCGCCGGTGCGGTCACCTCGGGGGCCTGGCCGTACGAGCGGATTGACACGGTCTGGGAGCACTTCGACCAGGGCACCCAGCGTGCGCTTCTGCGCCTGCACCGATCGATCGACGGTCCCGGGCTGGCCGCCGCCGGGGCGGATCTCGACCAGCTGTACGCGCCCGCCCTCGTGGTCTGGGGCGAGCAGGACCCGTGGATCCCGGTCTCGTTCGCGCACGCCTACGCCGAGCGCCTTCCCCGCGCCGAGCTCGAAATCGTCCCCGGTGCCGGTCACTGGCCCTGGCTCGACCAGCCGAGCGTGATCGACCGCGTCTGCACATTCGTCGCCGGCGCGGGATGACGACCGCCGATCTCAGCGCCTCGCGCGCCGAGCCATTGGCCAACCGTGAACTGATGCAGCGGCTGGCCCCGACCGTTGTGGCCGCGGTCTTCGCAGCGGCCTACGTGATCATCTCGCCGCCGAGCCTCGATCTGGCCGCGCATCTCTTCCGGGCCCAGCTGTTCCGCGTCGAGGGGTTTGGCCTGTGGAACAACTGGTGGTACTCGGGCCACGACATCGTCGGTTACAGCGTGCTCTTCCCCGCCGTGTCCGCGGCACTCACGCCACAGCTCGCCGGGGCGCTCGCCGCGACGGGCAGCGCGGCGCTATTCGAGGTGTTCGCCCGCCGGCGGTTCGGGCGCCGGGCCTGGCTCGGCGCGGTGGTGTTCGGAGCGGCCACCGCGACGGACCTATATACCGGCCGGCTCGCGTTCGCGTTCGGGGCGCTTCCCGCTCTGGGCGCGATCGTGGCGCTGGACTGCCGGCGCCCGAAACTGGCGGTGGCACTGGCCGTCCTGTCATCGCTGTGCAGCCCGGTGGCGGCGCTGTTCGCGGCGCTCGCCGCCTCTGGCTATGCGCTCGGCGCGCTGATATCAGAGCGCCGGATCCGGCCGGCGCTGCCCGCCGCGTCGGTGGTTGTTGGGGCGCTGGCACCCGTCGGCCTGATCGCGGTCGCGTTCCCGGAGGGAGGCAGCGAGCCGTTCGGCTTTCCGACCATGTTCCCGATCCTGATCCTCGCCGCTGTGGCGCTGATCACGTTGCCCAAGGAGGCGATCACGCTGCGTTCCGCGGTCGCCGTCTACACGCTGGCCACGATCGCCGTCTATCTCGTCCCCTCGCCCGTGGGCAGCAATATCGCGCGCCTGGGCACGTTCCTGGCCGCGCCGGTGGCGGCGCTGCTCTGGTGGCGCCGGCGCATGACCCTGCTCCTGATCGCCGCGCTTCCGCTCCTCTACCTCGAATGGGCGGCACCGGTCCGCGACCTGGCGGGCGCCACCGGGGATCAGTCCACGTCGACCGGTTACTACCAGCCGCTGGTCAGGTTCCTCGCCCGCCAGGGCGGCCAGCCGTTCCGGACCGAGATCCCGTTCACGCGCTTTCACTGGGAGGCCTACGTGGTAGCGACCCACTTTCCCCTGGCCCGGGGGTGGGAGCGTCAGCTCGACATCAAGGACAACGCGGTCTTCTACAGCGGCCATCTGACCGCCGCCTCCTACGAGCGCTGGCTGCACGAGAATGCGGTCCGATTCGTCGCTGCCCCCGACGCCCAACTCGATTACTCCGCCCAGGCCGAGATGGCCCTCATCGACCGAGGGCTGCCCTACCTGCACGAAGTCATGCGATCCACCCACTGGCGCGTGTACGCGGTGGCTAACGCGACGCCGATCGTCCAGGGCCCGGCGACGCTCGAGGCGATGGGACCGGACTGGCTCAGACTGGATGTCCGAACCCCGGGAAGTGTCCTTGTCCACGTGCGGTTTACGCCCTACTGGGAGCTCTCTCAGGGATCCGGATGCGTGGCTCCGGCGGGGCAATACACACGGCTGACGCTCAAGAAACCCGGGACCGTCAGGCTGGTAACGAGTTTCTCGCTGAGTCGGGTCCAATCGACGTCTCCTCGCTGCACCTGACCGAAGTTAGGGGTTCCTAACAAGGATCAGATGGGTACCTCGATACCATGCTGGCGGCCATGCGTGCTCGTTTAAAGTGGATCGAGACGCGGGTTCTCCCGCGCGGCTGGACTGACGTGATCCGTCAAGTCCTGCTGTTTGCCGCTGCCTATGTGCTCTACCAGGTGGTCCGCGGACTGGTTGATACGGGCAACCTCTACAAGCCATTCGGCGACGCCACGAAGATCATCAATCTCGAGCGGGTGCTGCACGTGTTCGTGGAACCGAGCATCCAGGCCTGGGCCTCGAGCGTGCACTGGCTGATGGACATTGCCGACTGGACGTATCTGAACGCGCACTACTTCGTCACGATCGGCGCGCTGATCTTCATCTACCTGCGACGCAACGACTCGTTCTACTTCGTACGCAACATGTTCATGATCGCGATGGCAATCGCGCTCGTCGGCTACGCGCTGTATCCGACCGCGCCGCCGCGGCTAATGCCCGAGTGGGGCTTCACCGATTCGATCTCCCAGTTCATGGGCGTTCCCCACGTCGATGATGGGCCGGGGAAGGCGTTCCTGAACTTCTACGCCGCCGTGCCGTCGATGCATGTGTGTTTCGCCGTCATGATCGCGTTCCCCATGGCCCGGCTCGTAAAGCGGTGGTGGGCACGGGTGCTGTGGTGCCTGTATCCGGTGCTGATCACGTTCGTGGTCGTCGCGACCGGGAACCACTACTTCACGGACGTGTTCCTGGGTGCCCTCACCGCGGGCTTCTCGGCTCTGCTGGCCAAGCAACTGCTGGCCCGAGCCAGACCGGACGCCTGGGCGTTCGGCGAGGTGGCGGCTTAGCGCCGTCACCGCAGACCATGCCCGAGCAGACAACACCGGTCAGGCCGCCGCGAAACAAGGTGCGAGGCTCGCGCGGCCGCGGCGAGGGTCCGACCACGCAGGAGCTGATGCGCGAGCGGCTGATCGAGTCCCGGCTGACGCCCAACACGATCTCGCTCACCGGGTTCGTCCTCAATCTGGCCGCCGCCGGATTGCTGGTCGGGCGCATGTTCTTCCTGGCCGGAATCGCATTCATCGTCGGCTCGATCATGGACACGCTCGACGGCCGCTACTCGCGCATGTCAGGCAAGGGCACGCCGTTCGGGGCGTTCCTGGACTCGACGCTCGATCGCCTCGAAGAGGGCATCGTGCTGACCGCTGTGGCCGCGTACTTCGCCTCCCGCCACAACCAGGTTGCCGTGGCCGCCGTGGTGGTGGCCGTGCTCGGCTCGCTGATGGTGTCCTACACCCGGGCCCGGGCTGAGGCGCTTGGAGTCTCGTGCAAGGTCGGCCTGGCCACGCGGCCGGTGCGCGTCGTGATCCTCTCGATCGGCCTCGTGTTTGCCAAGGGCGCGTCACTGGGTCATTTCCAGCTCCTGGCGCCCGCGGTCTATGTCCTCGCGGTCCTGACCGCCGTCACGATGGTCCAGCGCATCCTGTATGTGCGCAAGCAGTTGAACGCTCCCGCCGCGGTGTAACAAACCGCCAACGTCGGGATACGTAAATCGACGCCGCGCCGCAGTTGTGCCGCGCCGGCCTAATTTCGAGAAGGGAACTCCTGAATGAGTGACAACGGTTCCACGAACGGCACCGCGCGCCATCAACACGACAAGGTCCGTGTGGCCATCATCGGCGTAGGCAACTGCGCGAGCTCGTTCGTCCAGGGTGTGCAGTACTACCGTGACGCCAATCCCGACGAGGCCGTCCCCGGCCTCATGCACGTGGATCTCGGCGGGTATCACGTGCGCGACATCGAGTTCAGCGCCGCGTTTGACATCGACGCCGACAAGGTCGGCAAGGACCTTTCAGAGGCCATCTTCGCCGGCCAGAACAACACGCTGAAGCTCGGTGACGACATCCCGAAGCTCGGCGTAGAGGTCCAGCGCGGAATGACCCATGACGGACTCGGCAAGTACCTCAAGGAGAAGATCACCAAGGCGCCCGGGCCGACCGTTGACATCGTCGACGTCCTCAAGCAGACCCGCACCGACGTCGTTGTCTCCTACCTTCCCGTCGGCTCCGAGGAGGCGACCAAGTGGTACGTGGAGCAGATCCTCGAGGCCGGCTGTGGCTTCGTGAACTGCATCCCGGTGTTCATCGCCCGCGAGGATTACTGGAACAAGCGCTTCAAGAAGGCCGGGCTGCCGATCGTCGGCGACGACATCAAGTCCCAGGTCGGCGCGACGATCGTGCATCGCGCCCTGGCCCGCCTGTTTCACGATCGCGGCGTCAAGCTGCTGCGCACCTCGCAGCTCAACGTGGGCGGCAATATGGACTTCTACAACATGCTCGAGCGCGAACGGCTGGAGTCCAAGAAGATCTCCAAGACCAACGCCGTGACCTCGATCATGGGACACGTGCTGCCCAAGGAGGACGTGCACGTCGGTCCCTCGGACTACGTGCCGTGGCTCACTGACCGCAAGTGGGCGCACATTCGGCTCGAGGGCCAGGCCTTCGGGGACGTGCCGCTGACCGCCGAGCTCAAGCTCGAGGTCTGGGACTCGCCAAATTCCGCCGGCATCGTCACCGACGCGGTGCGCTGCTGCAAGCTGGCGCTCAACAACGGCCTCGCCGGCCAGCTCGATGGGCCGAGCTCCTATCTGATGAAGTCACCGATGCACCAGCGTCCCGACGACGAGGCGCACGAGTTGACCGAGGCGTTCATCAAGAAGTACGCCCGGACAACCCGCTCCGCGAGCGGTGCCCCGGTCCCGGCCAAGGCGAAGTCAGCCAAATAACAAGGGACGCGCCAGCGTCCCCCATAAAATCCATCTGGTGCCCAGCGAGCGACTCGCGATCGCGCAGGTCACGCCGTTCGCCTGGGAGGTCGGGGGCGAGGTAAACGAGTACGTGGCCCGGGTCTCGGCCGAGCTCGCCCGCCGGGGCCATCGGGTGCTGATCATCGCGCCGTCGGAGCAGAGCACGCTGGTGCGCGATACCCGTAAGGCGCTCCGCTCGCGGCCGGATTCGCTGCTGGACGACGCCGACGGTGAGCCGGTGCTGCTGGGCGTCGGCGAGGTGCTGCCCTTCGCCCCCACGCGACGGCGCGCGGCCTCGCTACCGGTTGATGTGGCGCGAACCATCGAGACGGCGCTGAGCACGCTGGCGCTCGATGTGGTCAACGTCCACGAGCCCTTCGCTCCGAGCGCGTCGAGTGTCGCCCTACGCCACTCGCATGCGCTCAACGTGGGCAGCTTCCACGCCCCCACTGAGCGCATCCTCTCGACCCAGATCACCCGGCCTCTGTCCCGGCTGCTGTTCGCTCGCCTGGATGCACGGATCGCCAGTTACGCCGCCACCCGCAACCTGCTGCAGCGCTACTTCCCGGGCGACTACCGGGTCATCACCCCCGGGGCCGACCGCTGGCCCGTGCGAGAGCCGGCGGCCGAGCCCGAGCTGGTCATGATCGCCACAGAGGAGCGCCCGGCGCTGCGCACGTTCCTGCGCGCGCTGCGCTCACTGCCCCAGGATCAGGCCTGGCACGCGACGGTGTGGTCCCGGCGCCCAACCGCTCCGCCCGCCACCCTGGGGCGTTTGCGCGACCGGGTCTCCTTCGTCGACGCCGGTGACTGCAGCCAGAAGGACGTACTTTCGCGAGCGGACATCGCCGTCCTGGCCTCAGAGGGTGATCGGCCGATGCCCGGCACCCTGGTCCACGCACTCGGCGCCGGTGCGGTCCCAGTCGCCTCGCGCCTGCCGGTCTACGAGGAGGTGCTTGCGGAAGGGGAGCGCGGTTTCATGTTCGAGCCCGGCGAGGTGGAGACGCTGACCGCCCACCTGACCCGGCTCGTGAGCGACCGCGCCCTGCTCGAGAAGCAGGCCGCCGCCGTCCGGGACCTCGGCTCGGCCTTTGGCTGGCCCCGGGTGGCGGACGAACTCGAACAGGTCTACCTCGAGCTGGCCTCCCGGCGGCGCGCTGACAGCGGGAACGCCAAGCTCAGGAACCGGCTCGCCGGGCGGCCGCTGATCGACGTAGATCTGCACATGCACACCGACCACTCCTACGACTGTGCGACACCGGTCGAGGTGCTGCTGGCCGAAGCGCGGGCCCGGGGCCTGGGGGCGATCGCGATCACGGACCACAACGAGACCTCCGGAGCGCTCGAGGCACAGGCGCAGGCCGAGGCCAACGGGCTCCGGGTGATCGTGGGCGAGGAGGTCAAGACGGCTGAGCAGGGCGAGGTGATCGGCCTGTTCATCAACCAGAAGATCCCCCGCGGGATGACCCTCCAGGAGACGATCGCCGAGATCAAGCGCCAGGGCGGCCTGGTCTACATGCCACACCCGTTCGATCGCATGCACTCGGTCCCGGACTACGAGCATCTGCTGGCCGTGATCGAGGACGTGGACGCGATCGAGGTCTTCAATCCGCGGATCGCGATTGCCGAGTTCAACGAGGAGGCGGTCCGGTTCGCGGCCAAGTACCGCATCCCGGCCGGGGCCGGCTCCGACGCCCACGTACCCCAGGGACTGGGATCGGTGCGGATCCGGATGCGGGACTTCGAGGGGCCGGATGAGTTCCTGCAGTCGCTCCGCGACGCGGACATCATCCGGAACCCGGCCAGCCTCCTGTACGTCCAGGCGCTCAAGTTCTTGCAGACAAAGGCAATGCCCGGAGCGGCCCGACGGGCCTCTCGGGAGCGTCGTGTGCGCCGCGCAACCCACCGCAAGTCCTGATGCAGCCGCAAGGACAAGCACGGCAGCCGTCCAATCGGAGGGGGATGCCGGCCACCGATGACGAGATTCGCGAGAAATACCTCGAGCGGGCGATCCGTGAGCTGAACGCGTTTGCGCGCCGGCTGGGTGAGTGCTCGCACTGCCCCCGGGGCCAGCTGATGCCCGTTCTGGGCTCCGGCCACCCCCAGGCCGACGTGTTCATGGTCAAGTACTCGGCCCGCCCGTCGGAGGTCGAGGAGGGGGTCGCCTTCTACGGGCGGACGGGCAACGCGCTGATGAAGTCCCTGAAGCGGCTCTCGATCGATCCGCTCGCCGTCTACGGCACGCTGTGCGTGAAATGTCCGGTCGCGGATCCGGCCATGGCCGACCCGGGCTGCGTGGGTCGCCTGATCGAGGAGCTGGCCATCGTGCAGCCCAAGATCGTCGTGGTCATGGGCGAGGATGCCCTGGCCGTGATCAATGAGCTGGACATCCCACTCGGCCACGAACTCGAGCCGGCGCCGGGAGTCCTGCAGCAGTTCACGCCCACGATCGAGGCCCTGTTCGTCCCCAACATCGATGACGCACTCGACGAGGAGGCGGCCAAGCGCGAGTTCTGGTCCGCGTTTCGCGTGCTCGGCCAGTGGTGGGCTGACCTTCCGCCGTACTAGTGGCGGGGCGCTCAGGGGACCGTCGGTCGCAACTCAAGTCCCAGCGCTAATTTGAGCCCCCGGGCGCCGCGTTTGGTCAGGGTGATCGTCCGGCTGTCCTCTTGGCGAGCGATCCAGCGCCGCTCGACGAGAGCCTGCGCGACCGCATCGGCCAGGGCGCCGGCCAGGTGCGGCGCTCGCTCGGTCGCGTCCAGGCATTCGAAGGCGAAGCGCTGCCGGTGCGGCCGGACGGCGCCGATGTCCACTCCGAGAGCGGCGAACGTCGGCTCGGCCGCGGGTCCGAGCTTCACGACCCCATCCGAGCCAGGCTTCACCCCATCGCGCTCACGGAGACCGTGGTAGATCGATACGCCTATCGCCCCTCCCAGGTGGTCGTAACAGGTGCGTGACGGGAGTTCTGAGGCCAGCATCTCTGCGGCCGGCCGGTTGACGACGCGCCCGGTAACGCTGTCCAAGAGCACCAGGAGTTGGCTCAAGCCAGGATCAGCTAACGCATAGGTCGCCTGGCGGCCGCTCCGCTCCACTGATACGAGCCCGGCCTCACGTAAGCGCCGCAGGTGATTTGACAGCTGGGGAAGCGGCACGTCCAGTTCGGCCGCCAGGCGACTGACGGTGGCGGCCCCGGCATGGCCCAGCCGATCGACCACCCGGAGGCGGAGCGGATCCGACAGCTCCTTCATCAGCGCCACTCGCGGATCAGCGACAGTTCGCTTTGTCATGAATTATGAATGCACGTTTCAGGGTAGGCTGAACAGTAATGGTAGCTGCAGTCACCTCCCGGGCTCAGGCGCTGATGCCACCACGCGGGCCCTTGCGCGAGCTCGGCGTCGGGACGCTGGTTTCGGCGGTCGGCAACGGCGCCTGGTACACGAGCTGGGCACTCTTCCTGACGCAGTCCGCCGGGCTCTCGCCGGAGCAGGTGGGTGTCGGGATGACCGTGGCCGGAGCCCTGGGAGTTGTGTGCGCCCCCACGCTGGGGTGGCTGGGTGACCGTGTCGGCGCCCGCGAGACATTCGCCGCTCAGCTGGCCCTTCAGGCCGCCACCAGCCTGGCCTTCGTCCTGGTACACGGGTTGGCCGTGTTCCTGCTGGTCGCCGGGGCATCCCAGATCGCCAGCAGCGGCTCGGGTGGCCCCCGTAACGCGCTCGTGCTGGGTTTGGCTGACCGGTCGGAGAAACTCAAGGTGCTGGGGCAACTGCGAGCTGTCAGCCACATCGGCTGGGCGCTGGGGGCCGTGGTGGGTGGGGTCGTCATCAGCGTCGACTCCCGTCCGGCCTACATCGGCCTGATCGTGCTCAACAGCCTCACGTACGCAGCCTACGCGGCGCTGGTATGGCGCGCTCCGCGGGTGACCGTGGCGGCCGAGCCGGGGGCACAGTCCCGTATGCGCGTGCTGCGCGACCCGCCGTATATGTCGCTGGCCGGCCTGATGGGCGTGCTAGCTCTGTGCTGGGCGATGCTGTCGAGCGGGCTGCCGCTGTGGGTGGCGCTTCACACTCGGGCACCTCACGCCGTGTCCGCGGTGGTCGTGCTCATCAGCTCGCTCGGGATAGCCGCTTTCCAGGTCCGGGTGAGCCGAGGCATCAGCGACCCTAGGAGGGCAGCCTGGGGAGCGCTTCTGTCCGGCACCGCACTGGCCGCGTCCTGCCTCGTGTTCGCTCTCACCGCCGGCGGGGCGGGGTCCTCGGTGGTGCTGCTCATCCTGGCTGCGGCGGGCCTGCATGTGACGGGTGAGCTGCTGTTCGTCGCATCGTCTTGGGGGCTGTCGGTGCCGCTGATGCCCTCCGACGCCCCCAGCGAGTATCAGGCTGCGTTCGCGACCGGCGAAGCGCTGGCGCTGATGGCCGCCCCGGCCCTGATGACCACGCTGATCGCCGATTGGGGCCGGCCGGGGTGGTTTGTCCTGGCGGCGATCTTCATGGTGCCCGCTTTGCTCTGCATCCCGGCTACGCGGTGGGCCCTGCGAAGCCGGCCGCGCTTGGCCCCCGCGGCGCTCGCGCGCTGAGCTGGCAGAAATCGTCCGGTCATTGTCGTTGCGGACAGACGACCGCGACGCCATGATGAGGCCATGCCGTCCCCGCGCCAGGTCGTGTTCGTCGCCTTTGACCGCCTGCAGGCGCTCGATCTCACGGGTCCCCTGGAGGCGTTCGCATCCGTCAATCGCCTCACCGGCCGCCGGTACTACGCCACCGATGTCCGCGCTCCGGGTGGCGCCCCGATAACCACCTCCAGCGGGCTGCGTCTGGTCCCGGACGGCGGCCTCGGTGACCCGGCTAAACCGGTCGACACGCTGATCGTCGCCGGCGGCCAGGGCGTGCGGGCCGCAGCCGACGACGCCGAGCTGATCGCCTGGATTGCCGCCGCCGCCCCGCATGCGCGCCGCGTGGCCTCGGTCTGCACGGGAGCGTTCCTGCTCGCCCGAGCGGGCCTGCTCGACGAACGCCGGGCCACCACCCACTGGATGGCCTGTGCGGCGCTCAAGCGCGAGCACCCTCGGATAGACGTGGATCCGGCACCGATCTTCGTCCGCGACGGCAACGTGTACACGTCCGCCGGCGTCACGGCTGGAATCGACCTGGCGCTGGCGCTGGTGGAGGAAGACCTCGGATCCGCCCAGGCGCTGGCCGTCGCGCGCGCACTCGTGCTGTTCGTGCGCCGCCCGGGAGGGCAGGCCCAGTTCAGCGCCGCGCTCGCCGGCCAGGACGCCGAGCGAGACTCGGTACGGGACCTTCAAGGCTGGATCGCTGACAACGTCGAGGCGGATCTCGGAGTCGAGACCCTGGCCGCCCGGATCTGTATGAGCCCGCGCAACTTCGCGCGCGTGTTCGCGCGCGAAGTTGGCGTGACGCCCGCCGTCTACGTGGCCAGCGTGCGGATCGAGCGGGCCCGCACGCTGCTCGAGACCACTGACCTCCAGCTCGACCAGGTGGCGCTGCGCTGTGGCTTTGGCACGGTCGAGACGTTCCGGCGAGCCTTCGCCCGCCAGCTACGGGTGAGCCCAAGCGATTATCGCGGCCGTTTCGCGCCGCCGACCAACGTGATCTCGATCGACAGGAGAGCATCCGCATGAACATCGCCATCCCGATCTTCGACGAGTTGACCGCACTGGACGCCGTCGGTCCCTATGAGGTGCTCTCGCGCCTGCCGGGCGCGACGGTCACCTTCATCGCCGCCGAGCCCGGCCCGAAGCGCACCGAGACCAAGATGCTGGCCCTGGTCGCCGACCGCTCGTTCGACGAGCTGCCGCACCCCGACGTGATCGTCGTCCCCGGCGGGTTCGGCACCCGGGCCCTGATGCACGACGAGGTGATGCTCGGCTGGCTCCGAGCCGCGCACGAGAGCTCCACCTGGACAACCTCGGTGTGCACCGGGTCACTGCTGCTCGCCGCCGCCGGCATCCTCGACGGACTGGAGGCGACGACCCACTGGCTCTCCATGGACGAGCTGAGCCAGTTCAGCGTCACCCCTGTGCAGCGGCGGGTCGTCGAGCAGGGCAAGGTGATCACCGCCGCCGGAGTCTCAGCGGGGATCGACATGGCGCTCACGCTCGCCGCACGGGTCGCGGGCGACGATCTCGCCCAGGCGATTCAGCTCGGGATCGAGTACGACCCCCATCCCCCGTTCCGCGGTGGGTCCCCCGCGACGGCGCCAGACCGGATCGTCGAACTCGTCCGCTCGCGTGCCTCGCAGCTCGCCTGAGCTTGGGTGAGCTCGGGTGAGCTCGGGCCTCCCGCTCGAGCCCGGGGCTCAGGCCATCTCGAGGACGATCTTGCCCAGCTTGCCGCCGGCCTGAAAGTGCTCGTAGGCGGCGGCGGCGTCCTCGATCGAATACGACTTGGCGACCAGGACCTTCACGACGCCCGAGGCCAGCAGCGGCAGGACGGTGCGCTCCATTCCGCGTGCCGTGAACGCCTTCTCCTCCAGCGGCCGCGAGCGCAGCGTCGACCCGTGGATACGGGCCCGCTTCATCAGGAGCAGGCCGAGATTGATCTCGCCCGTTGCGCCAGCGCCCATGCCGATCACGGTGATCCGACCGCCGGTCTCGAGCGCTTTGAGGTTGTCCATCAGATTGACCGCACCGACGAGCTCGAGGATCACGTTGAACGGACCGTGGTCACCGAAGCCCTCGGGCTCGAGCACGTGGGCGCCGAGCTGGGCGACCCCATCACGCAAGTCTGCGTTACGCACAGTTGCGTAAACGCTCGCTCCGGCGGCCCGCCCGAGCTGGACCGCCGCCGTGCCCACGCCACCCGCGGCGCCGTGAACCAGCAGCCGCTCGCCGGCCACGAGCCCGGCTTGGGTGAACACGGCGTCGTGCGCGGTGGTGAAGACCTCCGGAGTGCCCCCGGCCTCGAGCCAGGACAGCGGTTCCGGGACCGGCATCAGTACCCGCTCATGGACCACGGCCAGCTCGGCCTGGCCGCCACCCCCCACGATCCCCATCACGCGGTCGCCCTCCTTGAAGCGCTCGGCTCCAGGCCCGCAGGCGGCCACCTCGCCGGCCAGCTCGAGCCCCGGGATGTCCTGGGGTGAGCCGGGCGGCGCCGGGTAGTGGCCCTTCAGCTGGTGCATGTCGGCACCATTCAGGCCCGCGGCGCGAACGCGTACGAGTACCTCCCCATCCCCGGGTTCGGGGTCGGGATGGTCTTCGACACTCAGCTGCTTGTCACGGACGGTGACGGCGCGCACGGCCTGGAACTTACCCTCTGACCAGCTCGGCTACGCACTCGATGTGCGGCGTCTGGGGGAACATGTCCACCGCCCGGACGCGCTCGAACCGATAGCCCGCCTCGACGAGCTGGGCGGCGTTCGGGGCCAACGTCGTCGGGTTGCACGACACGTACACGATCCGCTTGGGCGAGGTCTCGATGATCCGGCGCACAACCTTCTGAGACAAACCGGCGCGGGGCGGATCGACGATCAGAACATCGGGACGGCCGGCCTTCTCGCTCAGCTCGCGCAGCGCCAGCCGTACATCACCGGCGAAGAAGCGAGCGTTGTCGACCTCGTTCGCCCGCGCATTGTTGATCGCATTCGCCACTGCCTCGGGCACGAGCTCGAGACCCCATACCTCGGCCACCCGGGGAGCGATCGTCAGCGCGATCGTCCCGATGCCGGAATACAGGTCGTACACGCGCTCAAACCCGCCGGGCTGCACGTACTCGACGGCGATCTCGTACAGCCGCTCGGCCATCTCGGTGTTGGTCTGGAAGAACGCCTCAGCCGAGATGCTGAAGCGCATTCCCCCGAGCACCTCCTCGAAACGCTCGGAGCCGGACAGCAGTTCGGTCTCGCCGCCCTGGGTTGTCTCAGCCACACTGTCCTGGCGGGTCCAGAGCAGACCGTCGAGCCCCTCTCCGGCCGCCGCGAGCGAGTCACGGTTGAGCGTGCCCGGGGAGGTCACCAAGCGGACCTGGAGCGCATCCGTCCGGCGACCCTCGCGGACGACAAGGTTGCGCAGCATTCCCTCGCCACTGCGGCGGTCATAGGCGGTCAGCCCCTGCTCGCGGCACCACTGGACGATCTGCTCCCGGGCCGCATTGGCGCGCTCCGAGGCCAGCATGCAGTCGGTGACTGACACGATCTCGTTCCAGCGACCCGGGGCGTGAAAGCCACACACCAGAGCGCCAGAGGCGTCGGTCCCGAACGAATACTCAAGCTTGTTGCGATAGCGCCACTGCATCTCCGCGGGGACGATCGGCTCGAGCACGAAGTTCTCGAGCTTCCCGATCCGGCGCAGAGCATCGTCGACCTGGGCCTGCTTGACCTCCAGCTGACGCTCGTAGGGGAGCACCTGCCACGGCGCGCCGGGATGGTCAGCCGCCGGTGCCATCCGGTCCGGGCCCGGAGTGACGATCTCGACCACGCTTGCCTCGGCGTAGGCACGCTTACGCTTGCCGATCACGGCGCGGACCCGGTCACCCGGCATGGCCCCCTGGACGAAGACCACGTAGCCATCGGTCCGCGCCACGCCCGCGCCGCCGAAAGCGAGCGAGTCGATCGTCAGCTCGAGCTCGTCACCGCGCTGCGGTCGGGCCTTGGTTTCGGTGGAGTCCATGAGCTCAGCATAGGGGTCGGCGGCAGGGGAGCTTCTCTCGCAGCCGAGCGCTCATTTGCTGGTGCGGGGCGGTGCTTAGGCGCCAACGACGCGACTGCTGCGAGAGCAGCCCCCTACCGCCTCGGCGCCCCTCCGGCATGTAGCGCAGGCCGCCGGCGGCCGGAAGCGGGGCTCGAGGCGGTGGCGGGTGCGCCGCGTGTCGCGGCCTGCGCCCGCAACGGGTCGGAGTGCCGCTATCACGCAGGCGCCATCCGGCGCCCGCTCAGACTCAGCCGATTGCCTTCTCCAGCGCGCCGACGACCGACTTGCGGTTGGAGTTGTTGCGCTCGTAGGTGAGCACCTTGCGCAGCTCGGGCTTCTTGAGCTCGCTCAGGCGGCTCTGCACCTGTGAGGCGTTGAGATCGTCGTAGCCGAGGATCGGGAACGACGGGCCAACCCCGACCATCCGCCGCGCGCGGTCTGCACTGCGGACCACGCGATCGACCGGCTCAGCCTTGCGGGCGCGCCGGGTCGCCGCCTCTACCTGAGTGCGTCCGCGACCCACCAGCTGCTCGAGCTCGCTCAGCAGGTCATCCCCCTGCGAGCGGCCGCGACGGACGAGCTCGGCTGCGAGGTCATTGGCGTCCTTGCGTGTGACCCGACCGCGAGACGCGGCGTCATCCAAGATCTCCTGGATCCGGTCACGGGTGAGCATGACCACATCACGCGGCTTGATTGTGCCGCGGGCTAGCTGCTCCACCACGGAGGCGATGCTCTCCGAGCCGCCGCTGGCGCGGCGGGTCGTGGTCGAGGCACGCTTGGCCGTCGTAGTCGTGCGCTTGGCACCGCCGCGGGCAGCTGTGGCCGTGCCGCGGGCTCCGGCCCGGGCTGACTTGGCCGTGCTCTTGGCCGCGCCACCGGCGGCCTTGGTGGCCGCTCCGGCCCCGCCGCTGCTGGCTGCACGCTTGGTCTTGGTGGCGCCGGCACGCGCCGTGTTGGCAGTCTTGGTCGCACCGGACTTGGCCTGGGTGGCGGTCCGGCCCGCAGCTTTGCGCGCGCTGGTGGCGGTCGCCTTCGCGCCACTCTTGGCAGCCGAGCTCGTGCGCTTAGCGGCCGGCTTGGCGGCTGGCGATGATTTCGTACGGGATGTCGAGCGTTTCGGGGCTGGCATGCGTGGGGCTCCTCGGTGTCTTGACGCTGAGGCGAGCCTATACAAACTTCGCGCGGTACGGGCGCGCGGCTGGACGGGGTATCCGGAATCCAGACCCGCTAGTACCGCGACACTAGGAGCCCGCGGGGTCGGAGACCAGGAGCTCGAGTAGTGCCTTCTGAGCGTGCCTGCGGTTCTCGGCCTGGTCCCAGATTCGCTGGCGGTCGCCGTACAGAACCGAGGCCGTGATCTCCTCGCCGGGATGGGCGGGCAAGCAGTGAAGGGCGATCGCGCGCGGAGCGGCGAGATCGAGGAGCTCGTCATCGATTCGGTAGGCGCTCAGGTCCCGGCGACGGTCGTCGGCACTGGCCGGGTCATCGCTCATGCTGACCCAGACGTCGGTGTAGACGGCGTCAGCCCCATCGACCGCTTCACGCGGATCCGCGGTCAGGATCGCGCCGGCCACGGGATCCAGCTGATAGCCGTCGGGAGCGGCAATGCGCACCTCGACACCGGCCAGGGCACCGAGAACCGCCAGTGACCGGGCCACGTTGTTGCCGTCACCCACGTAGGCCAGCTTCAGGCCGGCCAGTTCCCCGAAGGTCTCGCGGAGCGTCAGCAGGTCCGCCAGCGCCTGGCACGGATGATGGGAGGCGGTGAGCATGTTGAACACCGGCACCGACGCATGCTGCGCAAGCTCGGCCACGACCTCGTCCGGTCCGGTGCGGATGCCGATCGCGGCCACATGCCGCGAGAGGACGTATGCCGTGTCGCGCAGGGACTCGCCGCGGCTGAGCTGGAGCTCGTCGGTGCGCAGCACCATCGGGTGACCGCCGAGCTCGAACACTCCGGCTTCGAACGACACTCGGGTGCGGGTGGAGGCAGCCTGGAAGATCAGCGCCACGGAGCGGCCCGCCAGCGCCTCCGAACTCAGTGGAGACCGCTTCATCTCGGCCGCGCGCGCGAGCAGCGCGTCGAGCTCGGCGGGCGAGAGCTCGGCTCCGGTGAGCAGGTGGCGTGGCAAGCGGAGCAGTGTACGTTGGGAGCATGCGCCTGCGGGTGGTGACGTGGAACCTCATGCACGGCCGTGCGCAGCCGCCGGCGGGGCGCGATCTGCTGGCCGAGTTCACCGCCGCCCTGGCCGGCTGGGAGTGGGACGTGGCGCTGTTGCAGGAGGTACCGCCCTGGTGGCCGGTCCAGCTCGGCACGGCCCTCGACGCTGAATACCGGAGCGTGCACACCTCGCGCAACGGGCTGCTGGCACTCCGCCGCGCCGTGGCGGTCCGTTGGCCGGACGTGATCAAGTCAAACGGCGGCGGGGCGAACGCGATCCTGGCCCGGCGTGACCGGATCGTCGTCCATCGGGTCCGGCGACTGTGCCGCGTCCCCGAGCGCCGCTGGGTCCACGCCGTCCGGCTGGCGTGCGGGATCTGGGTGGCCAATCTCCACGCCAGCACTCAGGAGGCGCGGGCAGCGCGTGACTGTCGCCTGGCGGGCGCCACCGCACTCGAGTGGTCCGGCGCCGAGCCGCTCGTATTCGGCGGGGATTACAACCTGCGCCGTCCGCAGCTCGGCCGGCTCAGTTCCGTCGGGGAGCGCGATGTCGACCACATATTCGTGAACGCCGATATGACATCGGCCGGCGAGGCGGAGGTGCTCGACCGCGGCGCGCTGTCGGATCACCCCCCGTTGCGAGTGACGGTGCAGACAGCGGCCAGTCGGGTGGCGATCCGGAGCTGACTCAACCCCGGGCGGCCCGAAGTCCGAAGCCGCGCAGCATGAGCAGTGCCTTCTCCCCCAGGGTGCCGCGGGCGGGCAGGATCCCGAGCTGTGTAGCGGCGTCATAGACGTCGTAGAACGCGCGGATGCGCAGCAGCAGCTCGTGCTGAAGCTCGCAGTAGAACACGCAGTGCACGACCACAAACCGGTTCGAGGCCGGAAGGCCCTCGAGCGGTTCACGGTGTGTACCCAGGGCCTTGCATGGAGCTGCGAGGTACCGGCCGTCCGTGAGCCGCTCACCCGTGCTCTCGAGACGAGCGTCGGGAAACGCCGCCCACAGACGTCCGGCGTGCTGGGCGAGCTGTTCGGTTCCCGCCAGGGGCTCCGGGGTCAACGGGTCCTCGTACTGGACCCCGGCTGCGCACACCTCGCTAAACGCCGCCGGGTCCTTGCCTGACCAGGCCGCCTGCCAACCGTCGATCAGCTCGTTGACCGTCATTCGGCCATGTCCGAGGCACCGAACTGGGCGTCGAGGTCCGGCATGCCCGCCTCGGGTGTGGACGCCTGGGCGTAGTGGCGCCGCGGGATACGGCCGGCTCCACGGGCCAGGCGGCCGGCGCGCACGGCCAGGCGAATCGCCCGCGCCATCGCCACCGGGTCGTGGGCCCGTGAGATCGCGCTGGCGCACAGGACCGCATCGCAGCCCAGCTCCATCGCGAGTACCGCGTCAGAGGCGGTGCCGACGCCCGCGTCGAGGATGACCGGCACCTCGGCGCGCTCGAGGATGATCGAGATGTTGTACGGATTGCAGATCCCCATCCCGCTACCAATCGGAGACCCGAGCGGCATCACGGCCGCACAGCCAACGTCCTCGAGTCGGCGGGCCAGCACCGGGTCATCGGTCGTGTAGGGGAGGACGACAAACCCGTCGTCGACGAGCTCCTCCGCCGCCGCCACGAGCTCGACGGCGTCGGGCAGGAGCGTACGGTCATCGCCGATCACCTCGAGCTTGATCCACGACGTCTCGAATGCCTCGCGGGCCAGATGCGCCGTCATCACCGCGTCGCGAGCGGTGAAGCAACCGGCGGTATTGGGCAGTACCTCAACCCCGGCCGCCGTGAGCACGTCAAGGATCGAACCGCGAGCCTCCGGGTCGAGCCGACGGAGTGCGACCGTGCACAGCTCGGCCTCCGACTCGCGGCACGCTCGTGCCAGCAGGTCATGGTTGAGGAATCCGCCGGTGCCGAGGATGAGGCGAGAGGTGAACTCGCGCCCAGCAATTCGGAGCGGGTCAGCGGAGCCCACGGATCGAGCCCGGTCAGTCATGTCGGTCAACCACCCTGGATTGCCGCCACGACTTCGACCAGCGCCCCATCAGCCAGCTCTGTCTCGGCCCAGCGCGTCCGTGTGACGACCTCGCCGTCGAGCGCCACCGCAACCCCGCGGGCACCGGGCGCTACATCGAGCAGCTCCACCACGCTGGCGACAGTAGCGCCGGGGGTCAGTTCGCGGCGCTCGCCGTTGACGGTGACGATCACGCGGGACTCCCGGCTGGCGCGGGCTCGGCCACGGCGAAGCGTGCTGCTGCGAAGGCGGAGGCGAGCGGGTCGGGCGCTTCGCCAAACAGGCCGCGGCACACCATCTCCGCCGTCACCGGCGCCAGGAGGATCCCGCCGCGCCGGTGCCCGGCTCCGTAATGCAGGCCCTCGACGGCGCTCGGTCCGATGACCGGCAGGTTGTCCGGGGTGCCCGGGCGCAGACCGGCCGAGAACTCGTCGATGGCCAACTCTGAGACCCCGGGCACGAGCTCACTGGCGTCGCGCAGGAGCTCGAACGCCCCGCCGGCAGTGACCGTGGTGTCAAAACCTCGCTCCTCCGAGGTGGCGCCGATCACGTAGCGCCCGTCACCTCGCGGCACGATGTAGGACGACCCCATCCTGACAACGCGCGTCAGCAGTCCGGGTCCAGCGGGATCGTGCAGACGAAGAATCTGTCCCTTGACGGGCCGGATCGGCACACGCGCCAGCGCCGGGATCCCTTCGATCTCCGGCCCCCAGACGCCGGCGGCGATGACCACGTGGCGAGCCTTGAGGGTCGAGCCGTCGCCGAGGACCACCCCGCTGGCCCGGCCGGCGGTGAGCTCGAGCGCGATGACCCGCGTGTGCTCGCGGACCTCGCCGCCGCCGTGTCCGATTGCCTGCGCGAGCGCGGCCGCGAGGCGTCGGGGATCGATTGCGTGATCATCGGGGACCTCGAGGGCTAGGCGCAGCGCGGGGGCCAGCGCCGGTTCGAGCCGACGGGCTTCGCTGGCCCGCAGGCGTTCCACAGCGAGCCCGTAGTGCCGTCTCAGGTTCAGGTCACGCTCGAGCGCTTCCGCCTCGTCGTTGTCACGGGCCACCAGCAGGGTCCCGCAGCGGCTGTAGCCGACCTCGTCAACCCCGGCCGCGGCAGCCAGCTCGCGGGCGAACGCCGGGTAATCGCGTGCGCTCCTGAGCCCGAGCTCGAGGAGAGGCTCCTCGGCGGGCGTCGCCTCCGCGATCGGAGCCAGCATGCCGGCCGCCACGCGTGACGTGCCGCCGCCGGCTTGTCCGCGCTCGAGGACAGTCACGCGGAGTCCTCGGGCACCGGCCCGCCACGCGATCGCGAGGCCGATCACGCCCGCGCCGACGACGGCGACATCAACTGCTCCTGCGCTTTGCTCGGACATGGGATCTCCCTGCGCCGGCATTACCCAGCCAGGTCATGACGGTCGGCGGATCTCGGCTCCGCCCTCTCAGCCCAGTGGTGGGGCTCCCGTAGAAGCCAATGCTAGCGCGGCACTCCTGCCAGACTTGCCGCGTGAGCCAAACGCGGGCACGACTCGGGCAGGCATCCCTGTACCTGGTATGCGGCGAGCAATCGGACCGGTTCCTCGAGCGGGCGCTCCGGGGCGGAGTGGACATCGTGCAACTGCGGATCAAGCAGGACTCCGCCGACGCTCAGATCCTGAGCACGGCGCGGCGCTACAAGGAACTATGTGTCGCGGCCGGCGCGCTGTTGATCGTCAATGACCGGCCCGACCTGGCGGTGGCCGCTGACGCCGACGGGGTGCACATCGGGCAGGACGACCTCGCCGTCGAGGCGGCTCGATCCGTGGTTGGCGCCCAGCGGCTGGTGGGTCTCTCGACACACACTCCGGCCCAGGTCGACGCCGCCGGGCACGCCGGGGTGGACTACATCGGGGTCGGCCCGGTGTACGCCACTCCGACCAAGCCGGGGCGCCCCGCGGTCGGACTCGAGCTGATCAGCTATGCCGCCGGGCGCAGTGCAGTTCCGTTCTTCGCCATCGGCGGCATAGACACGACCAACGTGGCCGCGGTGGGCGCGGCAGGCGCGCAGCGGATCGCCGTTGTCCGGGCGCTCACCGAGTCTGAGGATCCAGAGCTGGCCGCCCGGGTTCTGCGTTCCGGCCTCACCGGCGCAACCAGCCATGACCCGCACCCGGAGGTGCGTGTTGGCACAGCGTAGTCGTAAGAAGAGCCGGCACAGCAAGCAGCGCTCGGCCCGCGCGGGCGTCAAGCCGGACTCGAACGCCAACCGCACCGTCGGCAAGCCGGCGCCGGACGCGAACGCCAACCGCAGCGCGGACCAGCCCAAGTCGGAGAAGCCGCCCAACCCGGCGTCGATCGGCGGTTGGAAGGTCGAGCCGCCGATGACCCGGTCTCAACGCCGTGACGCGGAGATCCGGGCCGGGCTTGTGCCCATCGGGGCGGGCGAGCGGCCCGGGGCCATCGTGGCCGGGACGATCATCTCTGGGCTGATCGGGGTTGGCCAGCTGATCGCCTTCTTCGCCGGACTGAAGATCCACGGCAAGTCACCGGCCGCCGTCGGGACGATCGGATTCTGCGTGCTCATGATCGTCTGCGCCGCCGGCATGTGGCGGCTCTGGTACGGCGCCGTGCTCGGCTTCATGGCTCTGCTGGCAATCGTGGCCACGCTGTTCTCGCTTTACCTGATCGAGGCCAGCAACGTGCTCGGGCTGGTCATCGCGCTGGCCGTGGTTGGAGGTTCGGGGTATCTGTTCTTCAGGCTCGTCCGCGTCCTGAGCCGGATCCAGATGCCGCGCTACCCGGGACGCTGATCGGGCCCGCAAACGGCGGCGGTTGGCAAGCGGAGTTGGTGAGATAGGCTGGAAGCGATGCCCGAATCCTCATATGACTGCGTCGTAGTTGGGTCTGGCCCCGGCGGTTACGTTGCTGCAATTCGTGCCGCCCAGCTCGGCATGAAGACGGCCGTGATCGAGAAGGACGCCGTGGGCGGCCGTTGTCTGAACTACGCCTGCATCCCGGCCAAGGCGGTGCTGCGAGTCGCCGATGTCCTGAGCGAGATCCGCGACGCGGACGAGTTCGGGATCAAGGTGTCCGAGCCCGAGGTGGATTACCCGGCCGTCAGTGCCCGCCGTGTCAAGGTGATCTCGACGCTGACCGGCGGCGTCGCCGGTCTCTTGAAGAAGAACAAGATCGATCTGATCGAGGGTTCGGCCACGCTGGTCGGCTCAGGGCAGGTAGAGGTGGCGGGCCAGAAGATCAACGCCAAGACGATCGTGCTGGCCACGGGCTCGGTCAAGCGGCCGATCCCGGGGGCTGAGTTCGGCGGTCGCGTGATCGGAACCGAGGAGGCGTGGGCGCTTGATGAGCTGCCCGCGACGATGGCGGTGGTGGGTGCTGGCGCCTCGGGCTCGGAGATCGCCTCCGCCTACGCTCGCCTGGGCGTCGATGTGGTTTTGTTCGAGGCCCTGGACCGCGTGCTCCCGACCGAGGACGCAGACATCTCCAAGCTCGCCGAGCGCGGCCTGAAACGCCAGGGGATGAAGATCCACACGAACACGCTGGTGAAGGACATCGAGTCCTCGGAGAAGAGCGTCAAGTTCACGTACGGAGACAGCACCGGCGAGGCTGACTGGCTCGTCATTGCCGCCGGGCGCGGCCCCGACGTCGAGGGCCTCGGCCTCGAGGCGGCGGGCGTCAAGCTGGCCGAGAACGGCCTGATCGAGGTCGATGGCGCCCTGCGGACCAGCGCCGAGGGGATCTACGCCATCGGCGATCTCGTGCTCGGCCCGGCGCTCGCCCACAAGGCCTCCGACGAGGGCGTGATCGCCGTGGAGGATGCCGCCGGCCTGACCACGCATCCGATCGAGTACGTGGACATCCCCCGCGCCACCTTCTGCACCCCAAACGTGGCCAGCTTTGGGCTCACCGAGGCCCAGGCCAGGGAGCAGGGCTACGACGTCGTGGTGGGCAAGGTCCAGTACGGAGCCGTCGGGGCGGGAACCGTGTACGGCGACCGGACCGGGCTGGTGAAGATCGTGGGTGAGAAGCGCTACGGCGAGGTGCTGGGCGGACACATCGTGGGCGCCAAGGCGACCGAGCTGATCCAGGAGCTGGTCAACGCGCGCGCCCTCGAGGGGGGTTATCCGGAACTGGCTCGGACGATCCACGGGCATCCCACCCTCTCGGAAGCCGTCATGGAAGCCGCTCGCGCCGCCGACGGCTGGCTGATCCACGGCTGATCTCGGGCGGCGGCCGAGGCCGAACGTGACCTCGGTCCAGCCAGTCTTCTATTACGACCTCGGTACGCCCGAGTGCTACCTGATCGCCGAACGTGTCATGTCCGAGCTGCCGGTGGTGCCCGAGTGGGAACCCGTGCTGGCCAGATCGCTCGGGGGCGCCCGCCCGGAGCCTGACCAGGACAGCTTCGAGCGGCGGGTCCGTGAACTCGGTCTGCAGCCGCTGCGCTGGCCGGCCGCGTGGCCGCCTGACACCGAGACAGCCATGCTGGCCGCGACGTACGCCAAGCGCGTCGGTCGCGCGGTTGCGTTCTCCCTGGCCGCGTTTCGCCAGGCATTCGCCGGCGGGCGCGATCTCGGAGATGAGGGGACCGTGCTGATCGCCGCCGCGGCTTGCGAGATGCACCCGACAGCCGTGCTCAAGGGGATCTCGCTGCGCTCGGTCCGTGCCGCGCTGACCGACGCCGGCCAGCGGGCGAGCGCCGCAGGCGTTCACACCCTGCCCGCGATCGCCGTGGGGGACCAGGTGTTCGAGGGCCCGCAATGCATCGAGCGGGCCGCCGAGATGCTGACCACGATGCTGGCTGAGTGGACGACGTGAAGGCCAACCGCGCGTTTCATCTGATTGTTTCGCGCGAGGGTCGCGAGCCAGCCTTCCTGGCCGACCGAGGGCGTCTTGACCGGATAGAGGTGGTGTCAGTCGACGACGGCGAGGTCGTCCTCTACTGGGACCTCCCGGCCAAACAGGCGGCGCGGTTGCTGAAGGCGCTGCGTTCAGACCTCGCCGGCCTGGACGTGGACGAATTCATCACACGCTGGGAAGACGCGGATGGCATCGACGACTGGTCAGTCTGATCCGCCTCCGGCCGCCGGCGGTCTCAAAGGAGTGCTCACCGTCCAAGAGCCCACCCGGGCCGAGGGCACGATCGCCCGCCGGAGCGCCGAGGCACGCGCCACGATTCCCGATCTCGAGCTGAGCGCTGAGGTCGAGGTCAGCTCGGCTCTCGCGCTGGCCGGGGAGATCGCCTCCGCGGGCTCATCGATGGACCACTCGGCCGGCTCGCAGGCTTGGACGAGCGTGCTGGTGCGAGCCAGCGCGCTGGCACTGCGAGCCCACCCACTGGCCAATGCCTCCTACCGGGACGGTCACTACGAGCTCTACTCACGGGTGAACGTCGGAGTCGTGGTCCAGACCGGCGAGGGCTTCATCACACCGACGGTGCTCGACGCCGACCGCAAGCCCCTGCTGCAGATCAGCCGCGAGCTCGAGACGCTCGCCGCCCGGGCTCGAGCGGGCGAGCTGACACCACCGGAGCTGGCCGGCGCCACGTGCACCCTGACCGACCTGAGCGACTTCTCCGTCACCCGAGCCGGCGCGCTGCTCGTCCCACCCCACGCCGCGGCGCTCGCGGCCGGCGCCGTGAAGCAAACGCCGGTGGTGCGTGACGGTGCCGTCGTGCCCGGGCGGGTCCTCTCGATGACGCTGGCCTGCGACGGGCGGATCCTGTTCGGCGCCCGCGCGGCCGGCTTCCTGGACACGCTGACGGGCGCGCTGGAGCGGGGCGAGGTGTGAAAAAAACACCCCGCGCGCGATCTGGCTCGGGCGCGGGGTGCTTGATCACCGGGTGCGGTGGGAGTGGACCCTAGGAGGCGTAAGGCCTGACGGGCTGACGAACCCGGGGGCGTGACTGCGAGGCTGCCGCCGGGCGCGGCTGGCTCGTCCGGGGATGAGAACGGGTGCGGCGCCATCCGTAGATCGCGGACACGTCACGGCGCTGGCTGACGATCCCCCACGCACAGATCCCGACGATCGCCGCGAAGATGGCCGCCATCAGGACGATGTTGATCGCTAACGCTATGCCTGCCGACATTGGGTCTCCCTTTCCTGGACTGCGGTGCCGGATGCGACAGCCGCTTGCACTGAACGCCGACCACAATCGCGGCCGAAACGAAGACAAAAGTCGGAGCACTGTCGGAGCAATCTAAGAGTCAGAAGTCGGACGTTCTGACTGCACACGTTTGCGGTCCGTCGTCGCTGCCCTTGTCTTCTTCGTCTCATACGTGTAGAACACCGGCCCAGATGAGAGGGCTACTCCTCGTCCTGGCCACAGGACTTGCGTCGTGCGTCGCTCCGGTAGCGTCGTGAGCGGCGCCGGCAAGCGACTTCTCGGCGTCGGTGTCGTCACCGTCCTGGTCTGCGTCCTGCTCGGCCTCTACATCGGCCTCTACCTGACCAACGTGCCCGGCTCGGCCGTCGCGGCGCAGACCCCCAGCGGAACCCAGCTGCTCCTGGGTACGGTCCCCGCCGCCAAGGGAAATGACCCGCACCCCACGTGGGTCTCCTACTACGCGGTCAACCCGAATTTGACCAGCTGGCGCCACGTCACCACCTACGACTTGCCGGCGCACTCGCTCGTGCACATAACGATCTACCAGTTCGACGGCGACTCGGGCCTGCGCAACCCGTTCCTCTCGCAGTCCGAGGGTACGGTCGGCGGGAACTTCTCTCTGAACGGAAAGCCGACCCAGGCGATCGACCCCGACTCCGCATCCCACGTGTTCGCCATCCCGCAGATGGGCGTCTCGGTACCGCTCGAGGGGGTTCCGGACAGCGCCAAGAACCCGTGCGCCAACGCTCCGTGCTCGCTCAAGAACGACCACGAGACGATCTCCTTCACGATCCGCACTCCCGGGCCGGGGCTGTACCGCTGGCAGTGCTTCGTACCCTGTGCCGCCGGATTCATCCAGGGCTGGGGTGGACCGATGCAGACCGTGGGGTACATGGACGGCTTCATCAAGATCGCATGAGGCGCGTGCTGCGGTGAATGAGGTAAACCACTGGCGACGCCTGGTGTTGTGGTGGCTGCTGGCCAGCGTCATCTGCACGCCGCTGGTCATCTTCGTGGCTGCCCCCGGCCTGCCGCCCGGCAACGGGAGCGTTGAAGCCTCCGGACAGGTGGTCGACAACACCGTGCTTCTCGGCCTCTCGACGCCGGTGGCGCTATCTGTCCTCGTGTTCCTCGTCTACGCGATCGTCGCCTTCCGCGAGCGCAATCCGGAGACGGTGCTCGATGGACCGCCGATCCGCGGCCATTCCCAGCTCCAGACGTGGTGGCTCATCATCACCTCGGGATTGGTTCTCTTCCTGGCCGGCTACGGCACGGTCAGGCTGTTGGCTGACGGCGCCGGTGGCGGGCAGGGCCCCAACCCGATCGCTGCGCCGGCGGGCTCGAGCCACGCGCTCCAGGTCCAGGTCGTCGCCCAGCAGTGGCGCTTCACCTATCGCTGGCCCGGATATGGCGGCGTCGAGACTTCGAGCCTTGAGCTGCCCACCAACCGGTTGGTCGAGTTCCACGTCACCTCGCTCGATGTCATTCACTCGTTCTGGGCCTACCAGCTCGGCGTCAAGGCCGACGCCAACCCCGGGATCGACAACATCGCCTACGTGACGACCAAGGGCCCGTTGAAATTCAACGTCCGTTGCGCGGAGCTGTGCGGCGTATTCCACGGCTACATGTTTGACACCGGCCACGTTGTGGCTCCGACCCAGTTCTCGAGCTGGATCGCTCAGCAGCAACAGCAGAACGCGCCGGCGACCAAGGCTCTCGGGCCGTATTCCAAGACGTACAACCCAGAACCCACCAGGAGGGGCGGATGACCGCGATCACCATGCCCGCCGCCCGGCGCCCGGCCTGGCGTGGGCTGCTCGGCTTCAACCTGCTGACGGGAATCGTGGGCGCGATCGTGGGTTGGCTGATCGGAGACTGGATCGGCGGCCGGATCCACGCCACCAGCATTGCCTACTACTCCGCCGAGTCCGGGCAGAACGACATTTCAATCCTGCTCGGATACCTGTTCGGCGTCATCGGGTTCCTGGCCGGTCTCGGCTTCCTGAACTACCCGATCCGCCGCATCATGGGCTACCCGCCGTCGCTGGCCGAGCACGAGTCAGAGGGCGAGGGCATCGGGCGCTACTTCCGCCTGTGCACGGACCACAAGGTCGTGGCGATCCAGTACCTGGTCGGGATCGGTGCGTTCTTCCTGGTCGGCGGGATCAACGCGATGCTGATCCGGACCGAGCTCCTGCAGCCCAACGTCCACGTATTCGGCGCCAACCAGTACCTGACGCTGGTCGGCATGCACGGGGCGATGATGATGGGGATCATGACCTCGGGCATCCTGGGCCCGTTCGCCAACTGGGTTGTGCCGCTGATGATCGGCACGCGGCGAATGGCGTACCCGCGGATCGAGTCATTCACGTTCTGGCTTCTCATGGCGGCCGGCGTCGTGCTCATCACCACGATCTTCTTCGGCGGCTTCCAGACTGGCTGGACCGGATATCAGCCGCTCGGTGATCAGGGGACGGCCGGCTATGACGCCTACATCGGCTTCTTCGCGCTGGTCGGCATTTCGATGTGCCTGCTGGGGTTCAATCTGCTGGCCACGATCATCACGATGCGCGCGCCGGGGATGACCTGGACCCGACTCCCGATCTTCGTCTGGAGCGTCCTCGCCACCTCCGTCCTCATGATGCTGGCCGCGCCGATGCTGATCGCCGCCCTGCTCATGGGTTCGCTGGACCGCACGGCTCAGACCGCCTTTTACGTCGCCGGCAACGGCGGCAGCTCATACCTGTTCCAGAACCTGTTCTGGGTGTTTGGTCATCCAGAGGTCTACATCGTCGCTCTGCCCGGGTTCGGGATCGTGCTGGAGCTTCTGCCCGTGTTCGCGCGCAAGCCGCTGTGGGGCTACCGCCTCGCGGTGGCGGGCATGCTCGGGGTCGGGCTGTTGAGCTTCTTCGTCTGGCAGCACCATCTGTTCGTCAGCGGCATCGACGCCGACCTGCGGCCGTTCTACATGCTTTCGACCGAGCTGATCTCGCTGCCCACCGGGTTCATATTCATCTGCGCCATGGGAACGATCTGGAGAGGGCGACTACGTTTGACGGTGCCCATGCTGTTCTGCTTAGCCTGGGTGTTCAACTTCCTCTGGGGCGGCATCTCGGGCGTGTTCCTGTCCGACGTCCCGAGCGACGTGACGACGCACGGCAGCTTCTTCGTGATGGCCCACTTCCATTACACGATCATGGGCGGCCTGGTGTTCACCTTCTTTGCCGCGATCTACTACTGGGCTCCGAAGATGATCGGGTTCAAGTTCAACGAGCGCCTGGCGAAAATCCACTTCTGGGGCATGTTCATCGCGTTCAACCTCACGTTCGCGCCGCTGTTCGCCCTTGGGTTCCTGGGTCAGCCCCGGCGCGTCGTTACCTATCCCGCGAACCTGCAGGGTCTCAACGACTGGGTATCCGTGTGGGCGTTCATCCTCGGACTGTCGATGCTCGTCTTCATCGTCAACGTGATCTGGTCGATGCTGATCAAGCGCGAGCCCGCCGAGGACAATCCGTGGCACTCCAAGTCGGCCGAGTTCCAGCTGCCGACGCCGGTGCCGCTGCACGACTTCGACAAGGTCCCCGTGTTCGGGGACGACCCGTATCCGTACGGCGTCGAGCCGGCCGGAGGGCCGGCGCTGGCACCCGCCGGGGGGGTGGCGTAGCTCATGGAAGCGTCCGCATCAGCACCCACCGATCCCCGCATCGAGCTCGAGCCGCCCGAGTGGCAGCCGCGGGCGCTGTGGGTCGGAGCCCGCCAGCTCTGCGGCGCCGCCGCCTTCTTCTTCATCTCGTTCGTGTTCGCGTACTTCTATCTGCGCTCGCTCGATTCGAACAAGGACTGGAAGATCGGCGCCGTCAACCCGTCAATCGGCCTCGGAATCGCCATCGTCGTGGTCCTGATCCTGAGCGCCGTCCTGCTCCGTGCCGCCGCGTCCAACCCCGCCGTAGCGATCCGAGCCGGCCTGGGCGCGATGCTGCTCGCGGTGCTCGCCGTCGTGCTCCAGGCGGTCGAATGGTCAACGCTCGGGTTCGGCCCGGCCAGCGGGGGCTATGCCAGCGTGTATATCGGCTGGACCGCTTTCTATTCCGTATTCGCTCTCGGCTGCATCTACTGGATCGAGACCCAGGTGGCGACCGCCTGGCGCCGGTCCCGCGAGGGCGTGTCCGAGACCCCTGCCGACGTGCACACTGACTCCGAGGTGGTGAGCGCCGGTCTCAGGGCGTGCTCGTTCTTCTGGACGTTCTACGTCGCCAACGGCGTGGTCCTGTTCGTCCTGCTCTACGTCCTGTAGGTCGCCTCACCGTGAACGGCGCAGGCCACTGAAAATGAGCTGGGGAGGCTGGTCGATCCAACTCCCGCTCGCCTACGTGGCGATCGCGGGGGCGCTGTACTGGGTTGGTGGCCGCCGCTACAGCCGGGCCGGCCCGCAGCCGCTACGAACGGCCTCCTTCGTGGCCGGCCTGGCCACGATCGTGCTCGCGCTCGAATCACCCATCGACGGCTACGCGGACCAGCTGTTCTGGGTTCACATGCTCCAGCACGTGCTCCTGCTCACGGTCGCGCCGCCGCTGATCCTGCTTGGTCGGCCGTGGCCTCGCATGTGGCGCGCGCTGCCCTTGCAGTCGCGGACGAAGCTAGGGCGCGCTGCGGTGCGATCGAAGTGGATGGCGCCGGTCCGCTCGTTGGCCCGCCCCTGGCCGGCCTTCTTGCTGTTCAACGCGACCTTCGTTGCCTGGCACATCCCAGCCGCCTACAACCTGACGCTGACCTCGAACAGCGTGCATGACATCGAACACGCGATGTTCTTCTTCACGGGCCTCTTGTTCTGGGCCCGCGTGATCGACCCGGGGCCACTGCGACCCCGCATGATCTGGCCCGCGCGGATCGCGTACGTGGTTGGAGCGATGGTGGTGGGCTGGGTGCTCGCCATAACGCTCGTGCTCGTCCAACACCCGATCTACCCCCACTATGCGCTGCTCGCGCATAGGCCAGGCGGGATCTCTGCCCTGACTGACCAGCAGCTCGCGGGCGGCATGATGTGGGTGCCGGGCTCGCTTTCCTACACAATTGCGATGATGCTCGGCGTCTACCGCTGGCTCGAGCCCGAGAAGAGCACCCGCCCGAGCCGGACTGCGATAACGACCTGAGGAGCTGACGGCACATGCCACTCATTCCCTTCGCGACCAACTTTCTCGCCGGTTCGCTGCTCACGCTGGCCCTGCCCATCGGGACGCTGATCGTGATCACGGTCTGGTACGTGAGGGCGATCAAACACGTACCCGAGGACACCCCGGTGTCCTCGGCCGCGCTTCCCTCCAGCGAAATGCTCGCGGCGGCGGCTGAGGTGGCGGCCGAGAACGACGCGCCACAGCCCCCGGCCAGTCAACCTTGATGGAGGCCGGCGCCGGCCTCGGCGACGGCGTTTCTCGACCGGGGCGGACAGCGCTCCTCGCTGTGCTGCTCGGAGCCGGCCACCTCTTTTCGCTCGCCTCGCCGCATGGACGGCCGGTCGCAACGGAGTGACGCTAGGAGCGCTCTCGCTCGAGCACCCGGATGTCATGGGAGAGGTCCTCGGGCGTCAGCTGGTCCGCCGGGTAGCCGATACGTTCCATCCCGCGCTTGTCAATCAGCAGCACGAACGTAGAGTGGTCCGCCTTTGGCGTCACCGGCTGGATCGCGTAGGCGTGCCACACGCGCCTCATCTCCGGAAGCGATCCGTTGACGAACGTCATCCGCCCGGTCATCTCGTGCTTGGCCAGGAACTCGCGCCGGTGGGCCACCGTGTCCTGGGACGGCTCTACGCTGATGCCGATCGTGGGAACGCCGCGGCCGTTGTCCGGGAGGTCGTTCAGCGCGCCCTTGATCTGCTCGACCATGAACGGACACGTGTCCCGGCACAGTGAGTGGATGAACGTCAGCACGACCACCTTGCCCCGGTACCGAGACAGTGTGACGCGACGACCGTTCTGATCCACCAGCGAGAAGTTGGCTGCGCGCAGTCCGGGCGCCATCGTCGGGCCGTCGAACGGCGAGCTGCTGGCGTCCGCTTTGACGGCGGGCGATCCCCGGCCGGCGATCAGGACCACCACGATCGCCGCCAGCAGCGCCACGAGGATCAGCATCAGCACCCTCTGCAGCTTCGCGCTGGCTGCCATGGCCTGATTCTGACACGACGGCCCTGTCCGGGGCGGCGGGGGAACCAGGTCCTGGAGACATTGCCCCGGTGAGCGACCAGTCGCGGGCCCTCTCAGACTGGCTGCGCTCAGCCGTGCCGGACGAGCGCGTGCTGGCCGCGATCGCCGCCGTGCCTCGAGAGCGGTTTGTGGACGAGCGCGACCGGGGTCGAGCGTACGAAAACGTGGCTCTGCCGATTGCCTGCGGGCAAACGATCTCGCAGCCGATCGTCGTAGCCCGGATGCTCGAGCTGCTCGAGCTCGGACCGGATGACCGCGTCCTCGATGTCGGGACCGGCTCGGGCTACCACGCGGCGCTGCTCTCGCTCCTGGCCGGCGCGGTGTTCACGATCGAGCGCCACCCTGAGCTGAGCGCTCGCGCGCAGCTGACGCTCGCCGAGCTCGAGCTGAAGAACGTGACCTGCATCGTCGGTGACGGTTGGGAGGGACTCCCAGCCCAGGCGCCGTTCGACGCCATAAACGTGGCCGCCGCCGCCGGTTCCGGATTGCCACCCGCCCTGGTGGAGCAACTCGCCGATGGCGGCCGGCTCGTGGTCCCCGTCGGATCAAGCCGTCAACGTCTGGTCCGGGCGCGCCGGACGCCCGATGGTCTGCGCATCGAGCGCCTGGACCCGGTCAGGTTCGTGCCGCTCGTTCCCGGCGCCGGGGACTGACAGGCGGCGCCTCGGACTCGAGCCGCTCGGACATCATCTCGATGGCGACCGGGTTCTCGTCCACGAGCACGAAGCGGCGGCCGAGCTCCCGGCACACAGCGCCCAACGTGCCCGACCCGGCGAAAGGATCCAGACACCAGCTCCCCGGGCGCGAGGAGGCCGCCACAAGACGCCTGAGGACCCCCTCTGGCTTCTGGGTCGGGTAGCCCGTCTTCTCTCGGCCCGCCGTGGGGACAATTGTGTGGAACCAGACGTCGGTGGGGCGCTTACCCCGGGCGGCCTTCTCGGCGCTGACCAATCCCGGCGCCATGTAGGGCTCGCGATCCACCGCGTCGGCATCGAAGTGATGCCCGCCCGGCGTCCGGACATAGGCCAGGATCGTGTCGTGCTTGGCCGGCCAGCGCCGGCGTGGCTTGGCACCGTAGTCGTAGGCCCAGATCAGCTCATTGAGAAACGCCTCACGGCCAAAAATCTCGTCGAGCAGAAGCTTGCAGTAGTGCGCTTCGCGGTAGTCGATGTGGAAGTAGAGCGTCCCGTGCGCCGCGAGCAGCTCGCGGGCACGCTCCAGGCGCGGCTCGAGAAAGGCCAGGTAGTCCGCGAACGCGTCCTCATAGCTGAGTGACTGCAGCTGGCGGGAGCGGTAGCGCCGGCCCCCGAAGCCGACTCGGTGGGCGCTGGGGTCCGCCTGCACCGCCACCGTGTGGCGAGCCTGTGCCCGCCCCGTGTTGAACGGCGGATCCATGTAGACGAGGTCGAAGAACCCATCCGGGAGCCTAGTCAGAGCGTCGAGATTGTCACCCGAGAGGACCAGATCATCGTCCAGGACCAGAGTCTCGTCGGCCTTTTGCAGTCGCACCGGGCGCCGAACGTAGCGCAGGCGCCGGTCAGCTCTGGCGCTTAGATCAGCTCACCGGCGGCAACGGGCGCCTTCACGTCGGCCTTCGACCATTCCTCCCACACGCCCACGAGGCCGTCGGCGAGCTGCGGGAAGCGTGGCGACCAGCCGGCGGCATGGGCCTGGCTTGGATCGACAACCACCGCCGGCATCTCGCCCGCCTTGGCCGGGCCGTAGCGGACCGCCAGCTCAGAGCCACTCACGGTGCGCACGGCGTCGATCACCTCGTGCACGGACATCGAGATGCCCGCGCCGATCATCATCGGGCCGGCCCAGTCCTCGTTGACCAGCCCGAGCCGGAGCGCCTGAACGACGTCCGAGACGTGCACGTAGTCACGGACCTGGTTGCCGTCACCGTAGACCTCGAACGTGGTGCCGAGCCGTACTGCTCGCATCAGGCGCGCAACGATGCTGTCCTTGGCCTGCATCCCCGGGCCGTAGACATTGGTCAGCCGGGCGCAGGCGCAGCGCAGACCGTAGGCGGCTGTGTACGCCGACATGAGCATCTCGCCGGCGGCCTTGGTCGAGCCATACGGCGTAAGCGGCCGAAGCCGGGCCGTCTCGGTGATCTTGGAGCCTTCCATAGGGCCGGTGACCGCGTTCGTCGACGCGAACGCCAGCGAGGTCACGCCCGCTTGGCGTCCGGCCTCGAGCAGCGCCGCCGTGCCGGCCACGTTGGTCCGATAGGTCATCTCGGGATGCTCGACCGAGCGCAGCACAGAGGTGACGGCGGCGAGGTGAACGATCGAGTCAAAGCCACCGTCGAGCGCCGCCTCGAGCGCGTCTGGATCAGCTATGTCGCCGATCACCACGTCGATCGCTGGGTCCGGGTGGGGCTGAAGATCGATGACGCGCACCTGCGCGCCCTCGGCGGCCAGCTCCGCCACCACGTGACGGCCTATGAAGCCCGACCCACCGGTGACGAGGATCCGTCGCCCGACCACCGATTCAGTTCCTGATCTTGACCCCCCCGCTGAGGAGGAGGTCACTTAGCCGCGCACTCCTCGAGGCTGGGGATCGGAATCAGGATTTTCATACGGACGCTCCAGTGCCTTCAAATCGTCTAGAGATCTTCGGTGCTCGCGACCTGTGAGGTGCGGGTAGTTCGTCGGCCGGGACGAGGCTCGTTTACCCGCGACCGCACGAGAATAACCAACCGGGCTTACGGCAGAGGGCCCGGACGAATTGTGGAGGATACGCGATCGGGCGCCATTCGTGGGTTTCGCTGCCCATCGCTGCTACTTTCGGCGGTCCCGTGTCGGAGCAGACGTTTCACACGCGCGCGCCGTTACCCGGGCGCTTTGACGCCTCATCAAGCCTTCACCCCCGGCTGGAGGCAGCGCGAACACTGGGTTATCGATACCGCTGGCCCCTGGCCGGCGTGGCCATGCTCGTCCTGGCCACAATCGTCGTCGAGTGGGCGCGGGCACGGCCCGGCTATGACCCCTACGGCTGGATCGTCTGGGGCCATCTCACGATTCACGGCCAGCTGGATACCAACGGCGCCCCGTCATGGAAGCCGCTTCCGTTCCTGTTCACGGTGCCGTTTGCGCTGGCGGGCCGCCATGAGCTGCTGCTCTGGATGATCTTCTCGTTCGCGGTCTCGCTGAGTGGACTGGTGTTCGCCTGGCGGGTCGCGTTCCGCCTCGTCGACGCACCCGGAGAGCGCCGCTACGCGGCCTACGCGGCGGGACTTGTCGCCGCACTGTCGCTGCTCGGCCTCTACCAGTACCTGCATTCGATCCTGAGCGCGGAATCCGACACGATGATCGTCACCCTCTGCCTCGCCGCGGTCGATTGCATCCTCTGCCGCCGCTACCGCTGGGCGTTCTGGGCCTGGTGGCTGGCCGCACTGGGCCGGCCCGAGGTATGGGCCCCGATGGCGATCTACTGCGTATGGGCGTGGCGAACCTTGCCCGTCATGCGCCGGCAGATGGTGGTGGGTCTGGTGCTCATCCCGGTGCTCTGGTTCGGCATCCCGGCGCTCACCTCGAAGAGCCCGTTCTCGGCCGCGTCACTGGCCGAGCGCTCGCCCCGGGAGCTGCACGGAAACAAGATCACGGGCACGTTCAGCCGCTTCTTCAGCCTCAATGCCGCGTCGGTCAAGATCGCGGCTGCGATCGCGGTGATCTGGGCCGTCGTGCGCCGGGACCGGCCCGTCCTGCTCGTGGCCGGCGGCGTGGTTCTGTGGGTCCTGATCGAGGCCGCGTTCGCACTCCACGGCTGGCCCGCCGTGCCCCGCTACATGTACGAGGCGGGCGCGGCCACGGGCGTCCTGGCCGGGGTTTTCGTCGGACGCGTGATCGTCGACTCTCGGTCGATCCTGGCTTGGATACGGGATCGGGTCTCGCCGCGGTTGGCCGGCTGGGATTCGCCGCGGTTGGCCGGCTGGGCCGCAGCAGCCGTGGTGGCCGTGTTTGCCGTCTCGCTCGTGCCCGCCGCGCATTCACGGCTGAATTACGAGCGCCATGACCTGACCCTCCAGCGCGCCCGCACAACCGAGATCAACCTTCTCAACAGCGTGGTCCACCGGCTGGGCGGGGCGAGGATCCTCGCCTGTGGGCAGCCGAACATCGGAATCGAATGGCAGAGCATCCTGGCCTGGGACCTCGGCACCAACACGGGCGTTCTCTACTTCAGTGCCAAGCACGAGCGGGAGCACCCGCACCCGATCGTCAACATGTACCCCCACTCCTACGGCTGGCAGGTCTTCCCCAGCAACTGGACGGGCAGTGCTCAGGCCGCGCGCTGTCGGGGCCTGTCCTACAGCACGTGAGCTCCGCGCCGGGGCGGCGCGCGAGGCGGCGCCGCCCGACCCTGCAGCAGCGCCGCGCTCGTCTGGCCCTGCTGGTCGGGGTCGTGTTGGTTATCGCGGTGGCCCTGATCTCGGGGATCGGTGGGTCGCTCCCCCAACCGCCGCGCCCTCAGGCCGCGGCCGGTGCTGGCGCCGGTGACCCGTTCGGCTACGTCGCGGCGAGGGAGCAGGACCTCATCGCCCGCGCCGTGGCCGGCAACGCCCATGTGCTGTTCTCCAAGAGCCCCGGCGGCGTCGTTGCCACCGCCGCGCGGGTCGCCGCCTACCGCCCGCTCATCAACCGGGTCGCCGCGGGTACCGGGATCGACCCCAGCCTGCTCGAGGCACTCGTTTTCGTGGAGAGTGCCGGACGTCCAGATGTCGTGGCTGGCAGCAGCGCGGCCGACGCCGCGGGGCTGACTCAGATCCTGGCTCAGACGGGTCAGCAGCTGCTCGGCATGCACATTGATCTGCCCAAGAGCCGGCGCCTGACCACCCAGGTTGGGGCGGTGCTCGACGGGGAGCGCACCGGACGCCTGGCGCCGCTGCTGGCCCGCCTGGCTGCCGCCGATGACCGCTTCAACCCGGCCAAGGAGCTCGCCGCCACGGTGCGATATCTGAGACTGGCCGAGCATCAGTTCGGCCGCGAGGATCTCGCCTTCGAGTCCTACCACATGGGCATCGGCAACCTGCACCAGGTCCTCATCGATTACAACGGCGGCCGGGCCGTTCCCTATGTCCAGCTCTACTTCGACACCGCCCCGGACCACCACCGCAGCGCCTACAACCTCCTGGCCGGGTTCGGGGATGACTCCTCGCTCTACTACTGGCGACTGCTCGGCGCGGTCCAGATCATGCACCTCTACCGGACTGATCGGAGCGCCCTGGTCCGGCTCGCCTCCTTGCAGGCCGCATCCGATTCCGGCGCCCAGGTATTGCACCCTCCTGACCGGACCCAGACCTTCTCCAGCCCGAGCGCCCTGGCCGCCGCCTACCAGAACCACGAGCTGGTCCCGCTGCCGTCCAATACCGCCGAGCTCGGCCTGGCCGTGAACTCGAAGATGGGGTCGGAGGCGGGGAAGGTCGGCGGCACGCCGCCTCTCTACCGGGGCCTGCGCCCGGCCGCCCTGCGCCTGCTGATCGCGATGGCGGCCAGGGTGAGGGCTCTATCGGGCGGAGCTGAGCCGCTCAGGGTTTTCAGCACGGTCAGCGACGCCGAGTACGAACGGCAGGCCGGAGTGGACTTCCCCGCCGCCCTGAACGGCTATTCCTTCCAGATCTCCCGCCGCTACGCGAACGGTGCACAGGCGGGCGCCTTTCAGGCCATGCTCGACCGTCTCCAGGCCCTCAACCTGATCGCCTGGGCCCGCGAATCGGCCGTGATCGACGTGACCGTGGCCTCAGATGCCGGGAATTGGGTGCGATGAGCCGGGCAATGACAGCCCCCGGGCGATAGGTTGCGCTTGTGACCGACGCGATCCGCACACCGGACGAGCTGTTCGAAGGCCTGCCTGACTTCCCGTTCGCCCCCCACTGGCGCCAGTTTGACGGGCTCCGCCTGGCCCACCTCGACGAGGGAGATGGCGCGCCGGTCATATTCATGCATGGCGAGCCAACCTGGTCGTTCCTGTGGCGCAACGTGATCGGCCCCGTACGCGACGCGGGCTTTCGCTGCATCGCGCCCGATCTGCCCGGCTTCGGGCGCTCGGACAAGCCGATCGACATCGACTGGTACAGCTACGACCGCCACACGGAAGCCACCGCATCGCTGCTCGAGGAACTCGACATCCGTGACGCCACGATCGTCGTGCATGACTGGGGCGGCCCGATCGGACTGCGTGCGGCGGTCGAGCACCCTGACCGGATCAAGCGCATCGTCATCCTCGACACGGGGCTGTTCACCGGGCACCAGAAGATGACCGACGCCTGGATCGCCTTCCGTGACTTCGTAGCTCGCACCGAGGATCTCCCCGTCGGCATGCTGGTTCGCGGTGCCTGCAAGCGCGATCCCGGAGATGAGGTCATCCGGGCCTACGAGGTCCCGTTCCCGAATGCCGCCTCGAAGGCCGGTGCCCGCGCGTTCCCGCTGATCCTCCCGACTGAACCCAACGGCCCGGGAGCGCAGGCGGGCCAGCGCGTGCTCGACGCGCTGCGCGAGGATCAGCGCAGCAAGCTAATCCTGTGGGCCGACTCAGACCCGGTTCTGCCGCTCGAAACCGGACAGCGCTTCGCCGCCACGCTCGGAACCGACATCGGGCACGTCATCGCCGACGCCAGCCACTTCCTCCAGGAAGATGCCGGCCCGGAGATCGGCGCCCTGATCGCCGGCTGGCTGACCGCGTAGCCCGCGGGCCCCGCCGGTTCTCAGACGGTTTCTTTCTCCCGCTCCGGAACCGACTCGGGGACGCTCGGAATCGTGGTGTCGCCGGTCCGCGCCTCGTAGGCGCTGCGCAGCAGGTGGTCGGGATCGACCAGGACCTGATCACCCTTCAGGACCTTCGAGATGAAGTCCGCCACCGACCGCGGCACGACGTACATGAACCGGAACAGCCCCTGAACCGACTTGGGCACGAACACATCCACCCGGCCGGTCTGGAGCGCCTCGACGATCGCGTTGGCGACGTCCTCGGGCTCGACCACCTTGACACCGCGGCTCTTGCGCAAGCCGGAGCCGAGTTCGGTGTTGACGACCACGGGCATGATGATGCTCACGTCGATGTCGGTGGGCCTGACCTCGGCGCGGATCGCCTCGCTCAGCCCGACGACGGCATGCTTGGTGGCGCAGTACGTCGCACCGCCGGGGAAACCCGCCTTGCCGGCGACCGAGGCGATGTTGACCAGGTGGCCGCGGCCACGGGGCAGGAAGCGCTCGAGGGCCAGCTTCGAGCCGTAGATCACACCGTGCAGGTTGATGTCGACCAGCCGGTGGGCGGTCGCGTCGGTCTCGTCCACGAACGGACCGATGGGCATGATCCCGGCGTTGTTGATGAGGACGTCGAGCGGACCCACGCGCTGCTCAACGTCAGTCAGGAACCGATCGAAGCTGGCGCGGTCGGTCACATCCAGCGGCAGACCGAGCGTGCCGCCGCCGAGCTCCTGGGCGGTCTTCTCGGCCAGGTCAGCCTCGATGTCGCCGATGGCGACCCGGGCGCCCTGCGTGATCAGGGCGGCAGCCGTCGCACGCCCGATTCCCCTGGCTCCGCCGGTGATGGCAACTACCTTGCCGGCGAGCGATCGTGGAGCTTTGGCCATTGGAACTTCCTCCTGGTTCTTCCGATGCGGTGGCAGTACAGACGGTACCGGTCCGCGAGCCCCGGCGGCGCCTGGCTGGCCAGCCAAGCAACCAGCCCAATAAGCTGGAAGCCTCGATGGAGTACTTCGATTTCGACGGTCGGCGGCTTGCCTACACGGTTCACGGCCAGGGTGAGCGCACAACGGTCCTTCTCCCGGGCCTCCTGCTCCCTCAGGAGATGCAGTTCCCGCTGGCTCGCCAGCTGGCCCGGCGCGGTAATCGGGTGGTTACGCTGGACCCGCTTGGGCACGGGCACTCGGACCGCCCGACGGACATGTGGCACTACTCGATGTCGTCCTTCGCCGAGCAGACGGTCGCCCTGCTGGACCACCTCGAGCTGGGGCGGGCGATTGTCGGGGGCACGTCACTCGGGGCCAATATCACCCTCGAGGTCGCCTCACTGGCTCCCAAGCGCCTCCAGGGGATGGTGATCGAGATGCCCGTCCTCGACAACGCGATTCCGGCCTGCGGCGTGGCCTTCACGCCCCTTTTGCTGGCGCTCAAGTTCGGTGGCCCGGCTATGTCAGTGCTGGCGCGGGGGGCGCGCACTGTCCCGCGCAGCCCGTTCCCGTTCCTGCTCCAGGTTGGTCTGGACTGGATATCGCAGGACCCCGCGCCCAGCGCCGCCGTCCTCGGCGGGATCCTCTACGGCCGCGTCGCGCCGGACCACAACGAGCGGCGAACGTTCCAGACCCCCGCGCTCGTGATCGGACATCCGCGTGACCCCGTGCATCCCTTCTCGGATGCCGGCATGCTGGCCTCCGAGCTACCCAACGGCCGGCTGGTCCACGCCAACTCGATCCTCGAGCTACGGCTCCGGCCCGAGCGGCTGACGGGCACGATCGCTGGGTTCATCGAGGAATGCTGGGAATCGACCCCCGCGCACAAGCCCCGCCGGAGGGCGAAGACCGCGGCCGGATCCTGACGCCCAGTGGCCACGGCCGACCAGGCAGCAGTCCATCTGGAACCTTGGGCCCCAGGTGATCTCGAGCTCCTGCACGGGCTGGTCGGCGATCCGGTGATGATGGAGCACCTCGGCGGCCCGGAGGGGCCCGACAAGATCCTCGAGCGACAGCGGCGCTACGAGGTCGCCGGCTCGGCGCAGTACAAGATCGTCGTCGCACCGGGCGATGAGGGTGTGGGTTGGGTCGGCTACTGGGAGCGGGACTGGCGGGGCGAGGCGGTGTACGAGATCGGCTGGTCGGTCCTGCCGGCGTTCCAGGGCCGCGGCATCGCGGGGAGGGCGACCGCACTGGCCCTAGGCGTGGCGCGAGCCCGGGCTGGGAGGCGATTCGTGCACGCGTTCCCGTCGGTCGAGAACGGCCCTTCAAACGGCATCTGCCGCAAGCTCGGGTTCGAGCTCGTGGGGCCGTGCGATTTCGAATTCCCGCCCGGGCAGCACATGTCGTGCAACGACTGGAGCCTCGATCTCACCACCCCTTCGAAAGCCAATCGGTTTGGCGCTGGGTAAGCGCTCATGATCGGTGGGTAGGGTCGGTCGGGAACTATCGAAAGGAACGCAATGGAATATCGCCAGCTCGGAACTTCAGGCCTCCAGATCTCGGCCCTGACGCTGGGCACGATGACATTCGGCGGCGAGGGCAACTTCAGCAACGTCGGTTCGACCGATGTTGACGGCGCCCGGCGCCAGATCGGCATGTGCCTCGACGCCGGCATCAACCTGATCGACACGGCAGACATCTACTCGACCGGCCGCTCCGAGGAGATCGTGGGTGAGGCATTGAAGGGCATGCGCGACGACGTCCTGATCGCTTCGAAGGTGCGCTTCCCGATGGGGGACGCGCCCAACATGGCGGGTCTCTCGCGCCATCACATCATCTCCGGCTGCGAGGCCAGCCTCCGCCGCCTGCAGACCGATCACATCGACCTCTACCAGGTGCATGAGTGGGACGGCCTGACTCCGCTCGAGGAGACCTTGAGCGCGCTCGAGCATCTGCTCGAGTCCGGCAAGGTCCGCTACGTCGGCGCCAGCAACTACACCGGTTGGCAGCTGATGAAGGCACTCGGGATCGCCCAGCGCGATCACCTTCCGCGGTTCGTCTCCCAGCAGATCTACTACTCACTTCAGGAGCGCTCCTCCGAGTACGAGCTGATTCCGCTCGCCGTCGATCAGGGCCTGGGCACGCTGGTCTGGAGCCCGCTGGCGGGCGGCCTGCTATCCGGCAAGTACCGCCGTGGTCAGGACGCCCCCGAGGGGTCGAGGCACCTGACTGACTGGGGCGAGCCCCCGGTGTACGACGAGGGGGCTCTCTACGACACGATCGACGTCCTGGTCGGGATCGCGGACGGGCGCGGCGTGTCCCCCGCACAGGTGGCACTGGCCTGGCTGCTGGGGCGCCCCAGCATCAGCTCTGTGATCGTCGGTGCTCGGACCGACGAGCAGCTGGCGGACAATCTGAAGGCGGCCGACCTCGAGCTGTCCGATGGGGAGCGTGCAGCGCTCGAGCAGGTCAGCCGCCCACGGCTGATCTACCCGCACTGGCATCAGCGCAAGACGGCCAGCGACCGGCTGAGCGAAGCCGATCTCGCCCTGCTGGGCCCGTTCCTGGACTGACGTTCAGGCCGGGCGGGCGTCCGCTTGGGTCAGGCGGGGCGGGGCGGGCCGGGCGGGGTGACGATGTCCCGCCCGGTCGGCTTCAGGTCACGGTCGAGCTCGAGCTGCCAGTAGTACCGGGTGAACGTGACCCCGGCGTTGAACTCGCCGATGTGCGGCTCTACTCGCTCTCCGCGCGCCATCCGGACGATCAGCTCTGGGTAGGTCCGGCCGGGAAGCGCGGCGTACATCGGAGCCGGGAAGGCACCGCCGAAGCGGGTGTTGACGTCAGTTATCCCGAGGCCGACCTGGCTGTCGCGGAATGCCTGCACAGTGCACGGGCCGCGGCATCCGAGGGCGTCGACGACGCGGCGGCCAAGATCGATCAGCTCAGGGTCGGCGATCACGGTGCCCTTGATTGACTCACCGCCCCGGGACTCGATCATCGTGCGGGGGATCGCATTCAGACAACGACCGTCGAGATCGGACAGGCAGTCAATCGAGAACTCATGCCCGTCCATCGCCCGCTGGATCATCGTCGGCTCCTTGACGTAGTCAACGAAGAAATCCGCCGCCCGCTGGTTCTCGGCGTGATGGATCGAACGCGCGCCCGAGCCCTGACGGGGTTTGACCATGACCGGGAAGCTCTCGATCGGCTGACCCGGCAGGACGGTCGGCGGTGACGGGAGGCCGAGCCGGAGCAGGAGAAGGTGGGCCTCGTACTTGTCGAACGTGGCCCGGGCGAACTCCGGGTCGGGAACGAAGGCGGGGAGCTGACCCGCGACCCGCGCATGTCCCAGCACCTCGAGGTCGAGGTCGGTGAGGGGCACCACCGCACCCACGCCGAACTCCTGGCACAGCGCCTGAAGCGCGGGGACGTAATCGGGATCGTCGATCCGGGGCACCGAGCGCCGATGGTGCGCGGCGTACTGCGCCGGGGCGAGCGGGTTGGGGTCAGCCGCCACCACGGTGGCGTGCTGGGCGAACGCCGACACGATGTCATATCGCTTGCCGACCCCGGTCAGCAGGACGGCTACGTCTCGCTCGGTGGCTGCCATCCGCCCGTCGCTCCTTTGTAGAGGCCGTGGCCGCTCAGCACCATGCCGACGGTCCGGCCGAGGATCCAGAGGTCGAGACGCAGTGAGCGATGCTCGACGTACCAGAGGTCGAGCTCGATCCGCTCGGGCCAGGGCAGCGCCGCCCGCCCGTTGACCTGCGCCCAGCCGGTGAGTCCGGGACGCACCGCCAGCCGCCCGCGCTGCCGAGAGGTGTACTGGCGCACCTGAGCCTCGATCGTCGGCCGCGGACCCACGAGGGCCATCTCCCCGCGCACGACGTTCCACAGGTTGGGCAGCTCGTCGAGCGAGTAGCGCCGCAGCAGCGCCCCGACCCGCGTGATTCGGCCGTCCCCCTCGGCGATGGCCATTCCGGCGCCCGTGAACTCGGCGCCCGTGACCATCGTGCGCAGCTTGTAGATCGAGAACAGCCTGCCGTCCTTCCCCACCCGGGTCTGGCGGTAGATCGGATCCCCCGGGGATTCGAGCCGGACCACCAGCGCCAGCACGGCCACCACCGGTGCCGTGAGGATCGAGCCCATGACGGCGACGGTGAAGTCGAGTGCGCGGCTGATCATCGCGTGCCCTCGGCCGGCTCCCAGCCCGCGTGGGTGCCATGCGCGAGCCAGTCCCACAGCCCGGCCGCCAGCGACGCCGTCGTGAGCACGTAATAGCGCGCCACCAGCAACGGCCGTGCCGGGATCGCTCCGGCGAGGAGCGCCGCCAGCAGCACGGCGAGCTGGAGGATCACGGCGACCACGTAGACCCAGCCGTGCCCGAGCAGGGCAATGCTCGTGGCCAGCGCGATCAGGTGCAGGAAAGGGGAGGCGTAGCGCAGGACGCGGTGGGAGACGATCATCAGTGCATACAGGGGGTCATATCCACGAGGCGAAAGCATGCCGCCCCGGAGCACGATCGGCCAGCCGTGACTCATCATCCGCCGCTTGCGCGCGAACTCGCCCTCGATCGAGGGCACCATCTTCTCGCTGGCGCGCGCCTGCGGCGCGTAGACAGCGAGCCAGCCCCGCTTGACCATGTTGAACGGAAAGGACAGGTCATGTCCCATGATCGGGTCCACGACCAGATACGAGTCCCGGCGCGTGGCATAGATGGCGCCGTTGCCACCCGTGACCGAGCGCACCCGGGACTCGAGGCCCCGGAGCGCCATCTCATAGCGCCAGTAGAGCCCCTCCTGGTTGGTGCCCTGCTGGTTGACGAACCTGACCTGGCCACAGACGTAGCCCACGTGCGGGTCAGCGAACGGCGCCACGAGCGCGGTGAGGGCGTCGGGCTCCCAGCTCACGTTGGCGTCCGAGAAGGCAACGATCTCGCCCCGGGCCCGCTCCACCGCCGCGTCCTGAGCCCGGATCTTGCCGCCGCGCGGGAGCTCGAGGACGACGTCGGCGCCCGCCTGGCGAGCGTTGGCGGCGGTCGTGTCCGGCGATCCATCGCAGGAGACGAGGATCTCGAGATGCTCAGCCGGGTAGTCCAGCGCGCGGAGATTGGCCACGCGGGCGGCGATCACCTCCTGCTCAGCGTAGGCGGCGACGATGACCGACACATCGGGCAGCGGCTGCTCGGGTGGTCCCGATCCGCTGCCATGGCGCCTGAGCGGGGCGATCAGCGCGAGCAGCGCCGTGTAGCCCACGTGCGTGTAAAAGAGAAGTCCAGCTGAGACCCAGAACAGGATGGCCAAGGCGGTCACTTGGGCGGGGATTCTGGCGTACCCGGCCCCGGCTCCGGTTCGGGCGCCGGTTGGGGGCCGAACGACTTGGCTTTCGAGGGGGTGGTGGCCGGATGGCTGGCCGCGGGCCGCCCTGGCGTGTGATCCTCCCCCCATTCTGTGAAAAAGCGCGATTTGTCTGGGACGCCTTTCACGGATCGGGGGCTATATCCCGCGTTTGTGACGAGCGTTCCGCTACCGACCCAGTTTTGCGCGGAGTGGGGGCTCGTCGGGGCTGGCCGGGCGTGCGAAACGTCGCAGATCCGCCCTCGGGTGTTCGGATCTGCTGCGAACCGCGCGCTATGCGGCCACCGCGTCCCAAACCCGAGATGACAATCTGGATTTGCGACCTAATACACGGCCCACGGGCCCAAACCCCCGGGCCAGTTCGGCAGCACACCCGCTCGACCGCACCTCCCTCCCCCTCGAAGCCGGCGTTCAGACAACACCACACGAAACAAGATAGTTGCGACCACAACTATCTGATAAGCTGAGGCCACAATGGAACTTGGACTCGCCACCTTCGCTGACCTGAGCTCGGGCGTCAGCCCGGAGCAGCGCATGAAGGACCTGATCGAGGAGGCCACGCTGGCCGAGGAGCTCGGGCTGGATGTGTTCGCGGTCGGTGAGCACCATCGTCCGGACTTCCTCATCTCCTCGCCGGTTGTGGCCCTGGCCGCGATCGCGGCCAAGACGGAGCGGATCCGCCTGTCGAGCGCGGTCACCGTGTTGAGTTCGGATGACCCGGTGCGCGTCTTTCAGCAGTTCGCCGAGCTCGATCTGATCTCCGGCGGACGGGCCGAGATCATGGCCGGCCGAGGCTCGTTCGTCGAGTCATTCCCGCTGTTCGGTTATGACCTCGACGACTACGACGAGCTGTACGCCGAGAAGCTCGAGCTGTTGCTCAAGATCCGCGAGTCGACCAGCGTGACCTGGTCCGGGCGCCTGCGCGCGCCGCTTGACCAAGCCGGGGTCTGGCCCCGGCCGGTGCAGGACCCGCTGCCCGTGTGGGTGGCGGTGGGTGGGTCACCGCAGTCCGTGGTGCGCGCGGGCGCGCTCGGGCTGCCAATGACGCTGGCCATCATCGGCGGACAGCCGGAGCGGTTCGCGCCACTGGTGGCGCTCTACCGTCGCGCGGCCATGGAGGCCGGGCACGACGCCAGTGCGTTGCCGCTGGCCATCAACACGCACGCGTTCGTGGGTGAAACCTCGGCCGCGGCCGATGTCGCCTTCGCCCAGCCCTACCTGGCGATGATGAACCGGATCGGACGCGAGCGGGGATGGCCGCCCTCCGGCCGGGCCGAGTACGAGGCGCTGCGCTCGCCGCGGGGCGCCGTGGCGGCCGGTTCGCCCGAGCAGGTGGCCGAGAAGATCCTGTTCGAGCACGAGCTGTTCGGCAACACGCGGTACATCGGGCAGATGAGCGTCGGGGCGGTCAAGCATGCCGACGTGTTGCGCTCGATGGAGCTGTTCGGAACCGAGGTGGCGCCGGTCGTCCGGCGTGAGGTGGCTCGCCGCACTGCGGTGGCCGGAGCGGCGGCCGAGGCCGTCGCCAGCGCCGCCGCCGGCACCTAGAGAGCTAGCCGAGCGAGCGATAGAGCGCGAGCGTGTCTCGCGCGGCAGCGTCCCACGAGTACGGGCCGCGGGCCGCCGCCGAGGCAGCGTCCCCGAGCGCCGAGCGAGCGACGGGATCACCCAGCAGCTCGATCAGGGCGGCCCGGAGCGCCTCGGGATCGCCCGGCGTGACCAAACGCGCCGCCCCGTGTCCAGCCACCTCGCCGAAGCCGCCGATGTCGCTGAGCACGACCGCGCGCCCGAAGGCGAGCGCCGTGGCGAGCACGCCTGAGAAGTCGAATCGCTCCGTGCGCGTATAGGGCAGGACGACGATGTCGGCCCGTTGAAACAGCGCGGGCAGCTCGGTGTCGGGGACGAACCGGGGCACAAGCCTGACACTGGTGTCGGCGCGTGCGCGCAGCGGCGCCAGGTCCATCATCGGCCGCCCCACGATCCACAGCGAGGCGCCGGAGACACCGCGCCAGGCCTCGAGCAGCGTCTCGAGGCCCTTGTAGGGCCGCAGCAGCCCGAAGAACAGGACGACGGGACCCTCGGTGGACGCCAGCTCCGGGGCCAGCGGACCGGGCAGCGAGGCGCTCAGATGGGTGAAGGCTCCGTGGTGGATCACGTGGACCTTGCCCGCATCGATCCCGAGCCCGTCAACCAGTTGGGCGCGCCCGTACGCCGAGTGCACCACCACGGCATCCACGCGCTCATAGAGCCGCCGTTGGGCTCGAGCCTGGCCGAGCCGGGCCTCGCGGGGGAGCAGGTCATGCGCGGTCAGAACCACGGGGCGGCGGGGGAGCAGATGGGCGTCCAGCCACTGCACGCCAAGCCATTGGAAATGGACCACGTCGGGCGCCTGCGCGGCCACGGCGTGCCGGTAGGAGAGCATGTCGGGCACGTGCTGGACGAGCTTGCTGGCCCGACGCAGGCGAGAGCCGGGGCGCCCTCGAGCCCGAGCGTAGAAACGCTCGCTGACCCGATAGCCGTCGGCGCGCGGCACCTCGCCGTAGGCGAAGCGGCTCGTGACCAGCTCGACCTCGGCGCCGGCCCGCGCCAGCGCGGCACACAGCGCGTGGTCATATGGGGGGGTGTAGGCGGGCGGGTCGACGATGTCGACGCGCATCAGGATCCGTCGTCCTCAAGTGGGCGACCTGAGAGGGCCGCCAGGCGCCGGGCCGTGGCCCTGACCTCGTCGCCTCCGAGCGGATGCACGCGGGCGTCCGGATCTCGCGCCAGGCGCCGGACCGCGGGGGCCAGGGCGAGCAGCCGGGGCGCACCGGTGCCGCGGCGGAACCAGTCCAGCGCACAGCGAATCGGGTGGCGCGTGACCAGGCGCAGCAGAGCCCCGACCCGCGTGGCCAGACCGTCATCCTCGCGGTAGTCGACCACCAGCTCGCGTGCCGCCCGCTGGTCGAACACCTCGGGCCGGGAGGCCGCCTCAACCCGGGCGCCGACCAGCCGGCGCGCGAAATCGGCCAACGGGTCCTCGCGGGCCGGGAAGCGCTCGGCCACGAGCACGACACGGGCCAGCTCCCGGGGGGATTTGCGCGGCCGGTTGGACAGGGCGAAGCCGGCCAGCTCGTCGACCCCGAGCATGGCGTCAACCAGCACGAAGGCGGCCCGGTCTCGCTTGGGCAGTGGCGTGGCGCGCCGTGACGGAGCCGCCACGCCACCCCGGCCACGGCCACGGCCCAGGACGCGGGCGCCCGCGCGGCGCAGCGCCGGCTCGGGCTCGAAGCCCTCATAGCGACGCCCCAGCCAAGCCCGGCCGGCGGCGTATCCGCGCCACTGGCGGCGGAGCGCCTCGAGGCTCGTCCGGTACTCATGCTCCACACGCGCGCGCGGGCGGTATTCCAGGCGCCACCCCGCGCGCTGCAGGCGCCAGCTGAAGTCAGTGTCCTCGGCGGCCCGCACCCCCTCATAAAAGCCGCCGATCTGCTCGAAGGCGCTGCGGCGGACGAGCAGATTCGCCGCCACTGCTCGCGGCATGTATGAGTGAGCCAGGTGCGCCGACTGTCCGAGGAAGCTGCGGGCGGCACCGTAGCGGGCGGCGAACGTGAGCCCCTGGCTGGCCGGGACCACCTCCCCCGCCAGCGCCCCGACATCACTTGCGACGGGGTGAGGCAGGTAGTTCTCGATCAGCTGCGGCTCGGGGTGGCAATCCGCATCGAGGAACAGGACCCACTCCCGAGTGGCGTACTCGGCGCCGACGTTGCGGGCGTGCGACGGGGAGCTCTCGCCGGCGGCGCGCACGACCGCCACGCGGTCACTGGGTGGGCACACGCCCGAGTTGTCGGACAGGATCAGCTCATCGTCGGGGCCGGTGTCGAGCGCCATCAGAGCCTCCAGCGCCTGCTCGGCTTCGGCCGCCGACCCGGCGAACGGCATCACGACGCTGACCGGTGGCCGGGTCATCCGTCGCTCTCCCGCCGGACGCGCCGGAGCAGCACCTTGAGCTGGCGCAACTCGGCCGTATGCGCGAAACCAGAGGCCAGCAGAAGCGCGGGCATGGCAAGCAGTACCGCCACCCGCGTCAGCAGCCCCAGGGCGCCGTGGGTGGGCAGAACCAAATCACCGGCGGCCGCCAGGCCGCCCATAACCACAACCAGCCGGCCCAGCCTCAGCCACTCGAAGTCGACCCGAAACGCGTTGCGCGTGAGCAGATACATAGCGCTCAGCATGACCACATACGCACCGCAGAGTGCGATTCCGGCGCCGGCGATGCCCAGGGGCGGCACGAGGACGAGGATCAGGATGACGTTCGCGGCCAGACCGGCGAGCGACGCGGGGAAGTTCCGGGTCGTCACTTTGGCCCGCCCGGCGATGACCAGGAACACCACCCACAGCCCGTACAGAGCCCAGCCAAGAGCGACCCAGGGCAGAGCCTTGTAGGCCCCAAGGTATTGATGCGCGGTCAGCAGACGCAGCACCCAGCGTCCCAGCAGCGCCAGGCCGGCCACGACCCATCCTGAGACGAATAGGTAGTACGTGGTCACGAGCCCGTACAGTCGCGCGGCTTCTGCGTCGTCGGTGACCGAGTAGGCCAATGGCGGCCAGGCGTATTGGAACGCGCGCACGATGAACGCCACGGCCCCGGCCAACTTGACCGCGATCGAGTACAGCCCGGCCAGAGCGGGGCTGCGCTCGTGGTAGACGTAGTAGCGGTCGACGAGGCTGAGCGCGTACACCGAAGCCTCCGCCGGCACCGTCGGCAGGCCGAACCGGAGCAGCACCGCCATCTGCTCGGCCGGACCCTTGCGGGGAGCCAAGCGGTGTCGCATCGTCCACCACAAGGCCAGCAGCACGAGCGTCGTGGCGCCGTAGTTACCGAGCAGCAGCCCCCGAGCGCCGTCACCGAATCCGACCACGAGCACCACCGAGGCCCCGACTGTGAGCAGCACATTCGTCAGCGAGGCGATGGCATACGTGCGCAACCGCTCATCGACCCGGAGCAGGCCGTAGGCCAGTTCGAGGTTTGTGAACGACCACAGACCGAGGACCGCGACGAGGAATGTCTTCGTGTCACGGTGGCCGAGGACGACACGGCTGAGCGGAGAGGCGAACACGACCAGCACCGCGGCCGCGATTGTCGTGGCCACGAGCAGGAAGCCCGTCGCTCGGCGAACCAGGGCGTCGCGGCGCTCTGGGTCCTCGTCGGTGAAGTAGAAGCGCAGGAACGCCTCGATCATCCCGAAGCGGACCACGATACTGACGAAGATGACGCCGTTGGCCAGCAGCTCGACCACGCCGTATCCGGCCGGATCGATGTACCGGGTGTAGACCGGCAGCAAGAGGACGGCGATGAACTTCGACACCACGTCGGCGACCTGGTAGGCGGCCAACGAGGAGACCAGGCGCTTCAGGTAGCCGGACATCGGCGGGTAACGGTACGCGTCGGACCGGTGCCACAATGACCTGCGTGCGGATCGCGGTAATCGGAGCCTCGGGATGGCTGGGCGGTGCCATAGCCCGCGAAGCGCTCGCCCGCGGGCATGAAGTGACCGCAATCGGGCGCCACGCCGACCGCTTGGCCGAGGTGGAGGGCGCGACGGTGCGCACGGCAGACGCCACCAGCGTGGATGAGCTGACGGCAGCCATCACCGGTCATGACGCCGTGGTCTCGTCGGTCACCGATCGCAGCGGGCCGGACCGCAGCTTGATTCCGAGCGTGGCCCGGGTCCTCGTCGAGGCCGTGCCGCGGGCAGCGGTGCCGCGGCTCGCGGTCATGGGTGGCGGTGGAAGCCTGCTGGCTCCCGACGGGCGGCGGCTTGTCGACCACGACGGCTTCCCTGATCAGTACAAGCCGGAGGCGCTCGCCCAGGGCGAGGCGCTCGAGATCCTCCGGGGCTCGCCCGCGACACTTGACTGGACTTACCTGAGCCCGCCCCCGCATGATCTGAAGCCGGGCGAGAAGCAGGGCGGCTATCAGGTGCGCGGAGATGATCTGCCGGTCACCGATGCGCAGGGGCGGAGTTCGATCACCTCGGGTGACCTGGCCTCGGCGATGGTGGACGAACTCGAAGCGCCGCAGTTCTCGCGCCGGCGATTCACCGCCGCCTACGCGCCCTGACGCTCAGCGGACGGTGATCTCGGCGTTTGGCTCCGCGCCGGCGCCGGGCGGGAGCCGGGAGGGGAAGGTGCCCGTGTTGCACGCCCTGTCTGTGACCCTGAGGCCGACGATGTACTTCCCGGCCGGCGCGGGCTGGCCGCCGATCAGGCCGTTCCAGGTGCTGTGCCCGGTGCGCGAGGTGGCAGCGAAGCTCTTGACCAGGCGTACCCGGCCGGAGCCGAACAGGCGATAGACGAGGATCTGGGGGCGGCTCTGGTTCGTACCGGTGTAGTCGATCGTCACCGCGGCCGGGGCACCCGCGGCCACGGCGCGCGGGCTGACCCTGGTAATCACGGGCCGTGGCGGTACGGTGTCCACAGTTACCGGCAGCGCGGCCCCCGCGGCGTTCGAGATGAGGACGTAGCGCCCCTGGTGGATCAGCACGACCTTGATGTAGTAAGTCCCGTCGGGCGCCACCGAGCCGTTGTCGGTGCGTCCGTTCCAGGTGAACTTGCGCCGGACCGGGTGAGCTCCGCCCCGCATGTGCACCCCCGAGGCGATCGTCTTGACGATCGTCGACTGATCGGCGGAGACGATGTAGACGTCGACGTCATCGGAGCTGTGCTGAAGGTAGAACGAGACGGACGTGGAGCGGAAGCTGACCCGCTGTAGACCGAAATGGGTGTGGACCGGGCAGACTCCGCCGTCGACCGGATTTATCTCCGCCGGCAGCGGAAACGGAGACCCGGTCAGCAAGGGAGTCGTGACCTTCAGGTGCTGCGTGATGAAGAACGCAGCGATCGTCGCGACCGCCAGCGCGACAAACGCCGCGACCGGCAGCCGTCTCACAGCGGAACCACCGCCACGTTGGGGACGTCGAACTCGTGGAACGCATCGAGGCCGCGCGGATCAGCGGCACAGAGCATGACCCGAATCGACCCGCCGTGGCAGACCGCCAACGCCGGGAGCTCACCGGCAGCGTGGATATCGCTTAGAGCCGCCGTAACGCGCTCCTGCTGGTCGAGCAGCGATTCCCCGCCCGGGAACCGGAACTCGGTCCCGGCGCGGCGCCAGGCGGCGTACAGCTCGGGCTCCTCGCGCTCGATATCGATGAATAGGTGACCCTCCCAGCGCCCACGGTTGGCCTCGCGCAGGCGGGCGTCAAGCCTGGGCTCCAGGCCGACCCGAGCGCCGACGATCTCAGCCGTCTCGCGGGCTCGACTGAGATCCGAGCTCCAGAGCGCAGCAAATGGTGACCCGGACGCGATGCGCTCGGCGAGTTCCGCGGCCTGGGCGCGACCTGTGTCATTGAGCGGCGTGTCGGTGAAGCCCTGCACACGGATCGGCTCCCGATTGTCGTTCGTCTCGCCGTGGCGCGCGAGCACGATCCCGCCCAGGGGCGGCCGGGCGGTCACGCCCGCTTAGACATCGACGTCGACGACCGCCGTGTCCGAACGCAGTCCGACCCGCATCGTCTCGAGCGAGAGGGTTTCCTCCGGAATGATGTTCCCCAGATTCACGTCCGGACCGAAGCGGCGGATGAACCACACCTGCTGATCCTTTCGAGGCGCCTCGAACAGGATCTTGTCGGGCGGTATGGCATGCGCGATCTCGTCGATGAGGCCCATGCGGACCTCGCCGTCATGCCGGAAGATGCCGACGCTACCGCTCTCGCGCGCCTCGGCGATCACCTTCCAGGCGCCTGCATCGAGCTCTGACTGGATCTGCTCGACCCAGCGAAACGGGGCCATGATGCGGGTGTTGTCCTTGGATCCCACCTCGGAGAAGACCGTGAACTCCTTGGCCAGGCGCTCGATCAGCTCGAGCTTCCGCTCGTGCTCCAACGTGATCGTCCCGTCGGAAACCTCGATGTGCTCCAACTCGAGCTCGTGCAGCCAGGCGACGAGCCGGTCCAGGCGGTCCTGGGCGATGGCCAGCTCTGTCAGCGTGCCGCCGAAGATCACCGGTATGCCGTGCTCGCGGTAGCGGGCCAGCTTGGCATCGAGGTTCCCGGTGGCTACGGCCGTGCCCCAGCCGAGCTTGGCGATGTCGATGTAGTCCCCCGCCACCTCGACGAGCCCGTCGATCTCGGCCACCGACAGGCCGCGGTCCAGGATGTGGGTAAGCCCCTGCTGGCGAGGCTTGGCTGCCCTTTCGGGAAGGTTGAGGAGGTCCGTCATAGACATTGGTCGGACTACGTCGTTGAAGCAGACGTACTGGGGCTCGAGGAGGCTAGATCGCCGCCGACCGTGACGACCACCTGGGTCGAACACGACGACGTCGATGGACAAGCTACCGATTCGTTGCCCGGATCGACTGCCTGGACCGAAGCCTGACCCAGCCCCAGGGCCTTCGCGACCAACAGCGCTGCGGGCCGGTGGCCCGGCAGGTAACCCACGATGGTTGAGGTGAGACCCTGATCCACGGCGTTCGTGACCCGCCCTGGCTTGTACCCCGACGAGCCGAGGCGATTCGAAACCGCACGGGCCAGGTTCGGGGTCGAGGTGCCGTTGAGGACTGACACGGTGATGGCCGATGGCGTGAGCGCGTGCGAGCGGCCGGACCGGTGGTGCTTGCCCGACGCTGTGTTGCCGGTCGCCGACGAGCTGCTCGAGGAGCTGGTACTGCTCCCACCCGAGGTCACGAGCAGCAGCACCACTACCACGGCCGCCACCGCGAGAAGTCCCGCGATCACAAGCGCGGTGCCGCTGATCCGAGAGCGACCCGGGTCCGGGCTGAGCCGGCGCGGGCCGCCCGAGGAAGGACGGGGGGCGGCGGGGCGGATCTGGCCGCGCGGAGGCGGCGGGGCGGGGCGCACCGAGGCGGGCGGCGGGGCCGGGACAGGCGCGGGGGCGGGCGGCGGTACGCGGGTCCCGCTGCCGCCGTTGGCGCCGCCGGCCGCGGTCGATGGCGCCGGACCGGGCGCTGGGCTGGGTGGTGTCATCACCGCGGCGCCCGTGGAGGGCGGGCCAGCTGGGGGCCCGGCCGAGGCAGAGCCACCGACGGCGCGGGCAGCCGGAGCGGCCCCCGCCGCAGCCGTGGAGGCAGGGGCGGCGGCACCGGTGGCGCGAATCGAGATCGCGCCCGCCTCCATGCCGGGGATCAGTCGGGTGGCGGCGTTGAGGGCCGGGGCGCCGACTCCCGCCGGGGCGCCCAGCGGCGCCGCCGAGGGCGGGGTGGTGACCGGCGGTGGCACGACCCTTGACGCCGGCGGAGCGGCAGCCGCGGCCACGGCAGGCGCAGCCGGACTGCGCTGGACGCCGACCGGGGGTGGCGCGGGCGCGGGCGTCCCCGTCGGCCCGGGAGCGGCTCCGCGGGCCAGCTGAGCCATGCGCAGCTCGAGTTGCCGCACGTATGCCTCGGACTCGTCAGCGCGGTCACGAAGGGTCGCCGTCTCGCGTGCCTGGGCAAAGAACAGGAGCACGAGGATCGCGAGACCGATGATGGCCGCGAATCCAGCCTTGGCTCCGACGGAGTTAACGAAGTGGCTGACCGAAAGTGCGAATGGGATGGCGGCCATCAATCCAGGCGGCAGTCTAAGTGGTGGCCCACCGGGAAGATCGTGTGCGTGTTCACATCGAGGAGCACTAGGCGTCGACTCGGGCACTTTGGCCCGACGCACGGGTCACGCGAGCATCGGACAGGTCAGACACATGTTTCGCGAGCGCCGCGGCGTCACCTTCCAGGACGAGCAGGTTGATCTCGGCAAACGTGTGCTCCACCCAGGCGGGATCGAGCCAGTCATGGCCGGCACGGACGATCCGCTGGGCCGGCGTCGGCTGGGGGTGCTCGCTGGGGTTGAAGAGCTCCTCGTGGAACTTCTCGCCCGGCCGGGCGCCGACGATCTCGATCGCGATATCGCGCTCGGGTTCGAGCCCCGAGAGACGAATCATCGTCCTGGCCAGCTCGAGGATCCCAATCGGCTCTCCCATCTCGAGGACGAAGATCTCGCCGCTGGTCTCGCCGAGTGATCCGGCCCGGATGATCAGCTGCACCGACTCCGGGATGGTCATGAAGTAGCGCTTCATCCGCGGATCGGTAACCGTGACCGGACCCCCGGCGGCGATCTGGCGACGGAAGATGGGCACCACCGAGCCCGAGGAGCCGAGCACGTTGCCGAATCGTACGGTGGCGTACTTCGTCTTCGGATGCTGGGCCGCTGCTGCCTCCACGGCCCATTCAGCCAGCGCCTTGGAGGCCCCCATGACGGTGGCCGGCGTGACCGCCTTATCGGTCGAGACGAGCACGAAGGTGCCCACTCCCGCCTCGCCGGCAATCCGAGCCACCAGGCGGGTGGCCAGGGCGTTGTTGCGGATCGCCTCGACGGGGTTCTGCTCCATCATCGCCACGTGCTTGTACGCGGCGGCGTGGAAGACGACGGCGGGACGGTGCTCGTTCAGCACCTCTCGCATGCGCTCCTCTTCCTTGCAGTCCGCGAGCACCGGGATCGCGGTCCGGATATGCCGGTCCTCCTCGAGTTCACGGGTGATCTCGAACAGGTTGTCCTCGGCGTGGTCAACCAACACCAGGCGCCGCGGACCGACGCGAGCGATCTGGCGGCACAGCTCTGAGCCGATCGAGCCCCCGGCACCCGTGACCAGAACCACCTGCCCGGCGAGGTAGGCACCGACGCGGGCCAACTCCTCCCGTACCGGCTCGCGGCCGAGAATGTCCTCCACCCGCACCTCACGCAGCTGGCTCATGACCCGAAGCTGGCCGGATCCGTCACGCAGGAGCTCGAACACGGTTGGCGTGGTCCGGACCGGGATCCCGCGCGCGCGGCACGCAGTCACCACCCGGGCCCGGAGCGTGCCCGGGGCAGACGGGATGGCGATCAGGACCTCGTCGGGCTCGACCTCGTCGAGGACACGCTGGAGATCGTCAGAGGTGTTGCCGAGGATTTTGAGACCGTGCTCGTCCTTGATGCCCAGCTTGCGTGGATCGTCGTCGAGAAAGCCGACGGGGCGCAGCCCCAACTGGGGATTGCGCATCAGCTCACGCACTACGAGCCGGCCACCGTCGCCACCGCCGATCACGAGCGCCTCGCGTGCGCCCTTGCCGACCCGGAAGCTCCGCACCCGCCCGTCCGTGAACAGCTGGACCGCGAACCGCGAACCGACGAGCAGCGCGAGGGTGAGCAGGAAGAACAGTGAGATCACACCGACGGGAAGTGCGACGGCGGTGGCCGGGCCGGTGATGATGTGGGTTCGGCGGATGTGAGGTATGCCGTGGACGACCTGCGTACTTGGCGCCTGCACCGGGTGCAGTAACGCGATCACGCCCACTACTACGACCGTTGCCACCACGACGGCCTTGAGCACGGCCTCGTAGTCGCGCTGGCCGACGAATCTCCACAGCCGCTGGTATTGCCCGAACGCCCCCAGCGCGAACAGCGTGACGGCTACGGCCCACCAGGCGGTGACGTTGAACAGGTGTTCATAACGCCCGTTCGAGCCGTGGAACCCGCCTTCGAAACGAAGCCAGAAGGCGAGGAAATATGCCAACGCGACCAGGACACCATCCACCAGCAGCTGGGGGAGTGCGTGGCGGTGGACGGGAAAGGCCGCGGATCTGATCCGCCGGCGCATGCGGCGCGGATTCTAGTCGCGCTTGACCCAGGTCTTGCGGTAAGACCTGATTAGCGGGATTTGCGCGCTCACTTGGGAACGAGCACGCCGTGCGGGTGAAACGCCGTCGGCACGTAGATCGCGTTGAGCTTCGCGCACGTGCTGGCCAGGCTGGGCTTGGAGCGGTATGGCTGCACACCCCATCCGTTGGGGAACGGCGTGAACATCACGATCGGGTACTTCTGGCGCAGCTCGAACGCCGGGCGGTGACCGACGAAGCCCGTGTTGAGGTGCAGGTACCAGGCCAGGATGCTGACGTACTCGACGTTGACCACGGGCTCGCCGCAGCGGCGGATCGCGCTCGAGCCACCCAGCGCCTGGATCGCAGACGACAGCTTGTTGATCTCGGTCGTCCTCATCCGCTCGTGGAAGATGTCCTTGTGCTCCTTATGGATCTCGTTGATCGCGTCCGGGACCATCGACACCACCAGGACAGCGGCCACGGCAATCCCGGCCCAACGCGGGATCGACTTGTGGATCCACGAGACGTCGAGCAGCATCCAGCCGACCAGAATCCCGGCCAGAACCGCTGTCAGGCTGGCGGGCTCGAACAGATATCGCGGAACTCCGGGGAAGCCGTGCAGCGCGAAGGCGATCTCGATCACGACCCAGGCCACGACCATCACGGCCAGCGTCAGGACCACCCGGTTGCGCCTGAGGATGGCGAGCCCGGTGACGATCAGCGCCGCGATCTCGAGCGGAAGGAAGTCAAGCGCGGCGTACCGGTCAAATGTGCCCACGACCTTGTTTTGATGAAGCTCGCGGGGCGATCGCAATGCCAGCTGGCCAGCGATGTTCGGCCGTCCATTCGTGATCTCCGGCACGCCAAACCACAGGAACGCGTTGATCAGCACGCCGGTGTAGAGCATCCAGCGCATCGAGGGGAACTTCCGGAAGGTCCAGATCGCGTACAAGCCGGCGAACGGCCACACCTCGGGTCGGCCCAGGGAAGCCAGCGCCGCGAGCGCCCAGGCCCAGCGATGGCGGCCGTTCAGATGGCAGTCGATCGCGGCCAGGCAGACCGTGACCAGCATCGGATCGGACTGCACGCTGAGGATGTAATGGAAGTAGTCCTGGATCCCCAGCACCGAGGCGCCGGCGAAGACGGCGGCGATCCAGGCCGCGTAACGATGCTCGGCATCGGCGTTCGTGAGCTTGTACGCGATCCGCCCCGCGAATACCGACGCCCCGAGTGACATCGATACCGCGGTCAGGATCCACAGCCACAGCGCGTAGTGCCCGAAGATCGAATAGGGCACTGTGAACAGGTAACTGAATGGCTTCCAGGACGGAGCGCCGCCCAGGTTCAGCGAGCCACGCAGCGTCTGGTAGCCCCAGTCGAGCCAGCCGTACGGGTCGTAGCCGGGCCGAGTATTGGTGATCCGGATGATCGCCGCGGCCAGCACGATGATCCCCAGGGCGACGAACCACCAGACGTGGCGGGCCAGGAACGAACGGGCGCCGGAGGAACCGGGCGCCCGCGTCGAGTTACTGTCCTCCGCGGAGAGGACTTCCGGCGTCTCTAGCGTGGTGTCTGACACGAGGAGTCACGGAAAGTACCAGCCCCGCTGCAAGAGGTTTCGCCGGACCGGCCGGACGATGGGAGAGTGCTTGCGCGACCCTAACCCCGCGCACACACAGGACTGAGCAGCAGGTCGGTGAGCAGAGCCGGGTCACGCCGGATGCGCGGAGGGCCGCCGCCCGCCTCGCCGGGGTCACGCTTGACCAGCTGAACCTGGTCAGCGCGCTCAAGCCGGCGCAGGCGTCCTTCGGCGATCAGCCGCTCGTCGACGGCGCCCAGCCGCCCCTCGAAGACCGTGAATACGGGCGCGCCGAGCGCCACCGCCTCGCGGTTCATCGTGCCCCCGGCGGACACGACCAGATCTGCGTACGCGATCAGGGACTGCGCGTCGATGGCGCGCTCGGGAACGATGAACCCGCCGGCAGCCGCGAGCTCAGCGCGCTGCTCCGGGGTGCGAGGAAGCACCACGACCTGACAGCCGCGCAGGCGCTCGAGCACCTGGCCGAACAGGTCATTCTCGAACCGGTGATACAGAGAGACGGCCGGCGGCGTTCGGACCAGCGCCACCGGCTCCGCCGGGTCCAGACCGAGGTCACCGAGCACGGCCGCATCGGGCTCGAAGTCAGCCAGGTAGTACTCCTCCTTGAGCCCCGGATACCGATGCAGCTTGCCCCGCGCACCGTAGGCGTAAAGCCGCTCCGGGGGGATCGCCTCAGGGACCACGACGGCGCGGGCCAGGCGGCAGTTGACGGTGTGCTGGACTCGAGCCCACTCGTAGTCGAACGTGGTCGCGGACGGGATCCGGAGCCAGGCCGAGGCCACCGTCACGTCGTTTGAGCCGTGGCCCAGCGCAAGGTCAAAGCCACGGCCGCGGGCCCAGCGGGCGAGGGCGGCCGACCGCGCGGCAAGACCGCGCGCCTTGTCAAACAACCCCGCGCCCCGGTGGCGACCGATCGCCGTGTGCTCGATGCTGAAGCGCTCGCAGAGCTGGAGGGTTTGGGCGAAATCGCGCGCCGTCACCTCGACCTCATGTCCGCGCCGGCGCAGGTCAGCGATCACGGGGCGCATCACGAGGACGTGCGGAGAATTGGTCAGGTCGACCCAGATGCGCACGCGCGGGACCCTACCGGCGCCCTGACGAGGCAGACCGGCTCCGAGGCCGACCGCTACGCTTGACGCTCCTTGCTGCTGAGCATCGCTTCCCTGACCGAGCCTCTGGTTCGACTTGCGACGCACCTGATCGCGAGCCTTGGGCTCGGGGGAGTGGCGTTGCTGACCCTGACCTCGGGCGTGGTCGGCCTGCCCGGCACCGAGCCGACGATGCTGTTCGCCGGGTTTGACGTGTTCCAAGGCAATCTGACCCTGCCCGGGATCATCACGGCCGGCGTCATCGGTGACATGGCCGGAGCCTCGATCGCATACTCGATCGGCTACTACGGCAGTCGCGAGCTGCTCGAGAGCAAGGGATCGAGGCTGCACGTGAGCGCCAGCGGACTGGATCGCGCCCACAGCTGGTTCGAGCGCTACGGCACACCGGTGATCTTCATCTCACGGCTGCTTCCCGTGGTCCGGGCCGCGTTCCCGTATGCCGCGGGCGTGGCGCGGATGCCGTTCTGGCGTTTCTTCTCCCTGGCCACGTTGGGCTCGATCATCTGGATCGGCGGTCTGGGTGTGCTCGGCCGGGCTGTCGGCAGCCAGTGGCCGGCCTGGCGTCATCATCTCGAGTACGTCGACTATGCGGGCGCGGCGGTGCTAGTGGCGGCGATCATTTACTTCATCGTCCGGCGCCGATCCGATCGGAACGGCTCGGGTGAGCCGGCCGCGGATGTCGTGCCGGACTGAGGCGGGCGCACAGCTGGGTGACGCACCGGCCGAGCTCGCGATCGGGCAGGCCTTGATGCTCGGCGCGCTTCACGGCCCGGCGGAGCTGCTCCCGATCTCCTCCTCGGGGCACGTGGCCCTGATCCCCTGGCTGCTGGGCTGGGACTACGACAGGCTCGACAGCGAGCTGCGCAAGTCATTCGAGGTCGCGCTGCACGCCGGCACGGCCGCGGCACTGCTGATCACGCTCCGGGGAGAGGTGTCCGACGCGGTGCGGGACATGAGCTTCTCGCTGGCCGGACTGATCACGCTGTCCTTTCTGCCACCCGCACTGGTGGGGTACACGCTCGAGCGCCAGATCGAGCAACGGCTGGGTACGCCCCCGACGATCGCCGTCGGGCTGATCGCTGGCTCGCTGGCGATGGGGCTCGCGGACCGGGCGCCGCAGTCGCGCAGCTCCAAGGATGCCGGCCCGCGAGACGCTCTGTGGCTCGGCGTCGCCCAAGCCTGCGCGCTGATCCCAGGCGTGTCCCGCAACGGCGCCACGCTGGCCGCGGCCCGCCGGCGGTGCTTCACCCGTGAGGACGCCAACCGGCTCTCGCGCCATGTGGCCCTCCCGGTGATCGCCGGCGCCACGCTGCTCAAGGGCTCGCGTCTGGCCCGCCGGGGCCTTCCGCCCCGGACGCGAGTCCCGTTCGCGCTCGGCGCGGGCGCTTCCTTCGCGTCGACCCTGGGCTCGACCTGGCTGATCCGTCAGGTCGAGCGAGATCGCTCCCTGTGGCCGTATGCCGCCTACCGAATCGGACTTGGCGCGACCGTCCTGGTCAAGCTCCGCCGGCGCCGAACGAGATCCGGCTGATGTACGACAATTGCTCCAGCGCTCATGACTGACGCCTACGCCGCCGCTGGAGTTGACACCCACGAGGCCGACCGCGGCGTCGCCGCGCTGGTCGAGGTTCTGCGCAGCATTGAACCGGGACGAAGCTCGCTGTCGGTTCCGCTGCCGGGGCACTACGCCAGCGTGATCAAGATCGCACCGGGCCTCGGCGTGGCCCTGGCCACCGACAGCGTCGGGTCCAAGGTCATCGTGGCCGAGCAGGCGGGACGGTTCGACACGATCGGGATCGATTGCGTGGCCATGAACGTCAACGACCTCATCTGCGTCGGGGCCGAGCCGCTAGCTCTGCTCGACTATCTGGCCGTCGAGCAGGCCGATCCGGAGCTCCTGCGCGAGATCGCCCTCGGACTCAAGGTGGGCGCCGAGGCGGCCGGGATCGAGATTCCAGGGGGCGAGGTATGCCAACTGCCCGAGGTGATCCGTGGGCACCCCTCGCCGTACGGGTTTGATCTGGTGGGTTCGGCGTTCGGCACGGTGGCGCTCGACGCGATCGTGGACGGGAGCACCTGTGCTCCCGGGGACGCGCTCATCGGCCTGCCCGCGTCCGGAGTGCATTCCAACGGGTTGACCCTGGCTCGGCGGGCGCTGCTTGAACAGGGGGGCCTGGCGCTCGACGCCAGGCCAGACTCACTCGGGGGCGCCAGCGTCGCCGACGTGCTGCTCGAACCGACCGTGATCTACGTCCGGGCGGTGCTGGCTCTGCTGCGCAGCCAGGCGCACGTGCGCGGGCTCGCGCATATCACCGGCGGAGGACTGGCCAATCTTCTGCGGCTGGGACAGGGAATCGGCTTCGTGATCGACAACCCGCTGCCCGTCCCGCCCGTCTTTGACCTGATCGCCCGCCTGGGTGACGTACCCCCGGACGAGATGTGGGAGGTGTTCAACATGGGGTGCGGCTTCTGCGCCGTGGTGCCCGCGGAGGACGCCGAGGACGCGGTGAACCTGCTGGCCGAACGGCATCCGGGGAGTGCCGTGATCGGCCGCGTGAGTGACCGGGCCGGCCTCGTGCAGGTCCCGGAGTTGGGGATCGAGGGAGATCGGGACGGGCTAAGGATGGCTTAGTTCTCACGGTATTCCGCGCCCGGAGCAAGGACGGGGTGGCGCGGCGTGGTAGTAGGCGTACGCGATGTCGAAGTGGCGCAAAATATGGGGTCCCAGATGACCACCCTGCTCGGCACCAGCCTCAACGGGCGCTATCGCCTGGAAGCCCGGATCGGCGCGGGCGGCATGTCGACGGTGTATCGGGCGCTGGACGAGACGCTCGAGCGGCAGGTGGCGATCAAGCTGATGAACCGGGAGGTCACCAGCGATTCCGATGAGCTCGAGCGATTCCGCCGCGAAGCCCGGGCCCTGGCCCAGCTCTCGCACCCCCACATCGTGGGCGTGATCGACGCCGGCGAAGACGATGGACGTCCTTACATCGTTCTGGAGTACGTGGAGGGAGAGACGCTCAAGGAGCGGATCCGGCGGCTGGGACGGCTGCCCATACCCGAAGCGGTGGCCTACGCGATCGAGATCGCTCGAGCGCTCGGGGCCGCCCACGCCCGCCACATCATTCACCGCGACGTCAAGCCGCAGAACGTGCTCATCGACGAGGAGGGCTCGGCCAAGGTCACCGACTTCGGGATCGCTCGCACGCTGGAAGAAGATGGCCTCACCGCCGACGGGCGCGTGCTCGGCACCACCGACTATGTCTCGCCCGAACAGGCGCTCGGTCAGTACGTCACCGGCCAGTCGGACCTGTACTCGCTCGGCGTCGTCCTGTACGAGATGCTGACCGGCGAGGTCCCATTCAAAGGCGAGAATCAGGTCGCGGTGGCGATGAAGCACGTCCGCGAGGAGCTCCCCGACGTGCAGAGCAAACGCCCCGAGATCTCCGCCGCGCTGGCCTCCGTGGTCGAGACCGCCACGGCCAAGCACAAGGACGACCGCTACGCCGACGACGCCGAGCTGATCGCCGATCTCGAGGATGCGCTGGCGATCGAGACTGCCCGCTCCGGGAGCGCCACCGGCGAAGTCACGACTGTCCTGCGCACTCTGCCCTCGCGGGCTCGGCGGCGCGTCCCGTTCCGCCTGCGTCATCCGGCCACCGTCGCACTCGTGGTGGCGGCCGTGCTGGCGATCATCGGCGGCGGGATCGTGTTCCTCGCCGGCCGTGCCCATCATGGAACCGGCAATCTGCCCCAGTCCCGCCCTGCGGCCACGCACGCGCAGGTGGACCTGTGCGGGACTTGCGCCCATGACTACAACCCAGACGCGCTGAGTGGACCCAAGAACCAGCATCCGGGCGAGGACGGGCTGGCGATCGACGGCAACCGCAACACGGCCTGGACGACCGAGACCTACTACAACGGACTGCAGTCAAAGCCCGGGGTCGGGATATACGTGGATGCCAACCCCGGCGTGGTCGCGCGCTCGATGGTCATCGACACGGTCACCCCCGGCTACACGGTGGTCATCTACGGAAGCCAGGTCCGCCCCGACCCGAACGCGTTCATTACCGGCCAGAACGGATGGACCAAGGTTGGGAGCGCGCCCTCGGTGGGTGTGACGCAGACCATCCGTCTGGACACCGCCGGGGTCAAGTACCGCTACTACCTGGTCTGGATCACGAGCCTCGGTTCCCGCAATCAGGTCGCGGTCAACGAGATCGCGCTCTACTCCTAGGGCGCCGTCCGCCTCACCACGTGCGATCGGGCAGCCGGTGCCGCTCGGCCGGGCCCACCACGGCCGCGGCGGCCAGCATCGGCCTCATGTGATCCGGGAATGCAAGCTCAGCCGGAAGCTGGTCCAGTCCGAACCAGCCCGCGTCTGAGACCTCTTCCGGCTGGAGCACGAGCTCGGCGGCGGGAGCCTCGAGCTCCACGATGTAGGCGCAGTTCGCAGTGTGGTCCGTGGTCCCGTCTGCCCCGGGCGGCCCGTAGGCATCGATCCAGGTGCCGATGTAGGCCACCGCCACGCCCGTGAGGCCGAGCTCCTCGTGCAGCTCGCGCTCGGCCGCGTGCATCGGGTGCTCGGCGTGCTCGCAGAACCCGCCGGGCACGTCCCAGGCGTCCTTCCAGGGCTCACGCGCACGGCGCAGGAGGAGCACCTGCCCGTCTCGGATCACCACGGCCTCGCCGCACGGGTTGGGGTTGACGTAGTGCCGCCGGCCACACTCCGGGCAAGCGGCGGGGGGCGGGTCCGGCAGCGCGGACCCGCAATTGGGGCAATAGCGCATCAGTACTGGTGGGCGCGTTCGGCCGCGTGGCGTTCGAGGGCGAGCTTGACCAGCCGATCCAGCAGTTGGCTGTACGGGAGCCCGCTGGCTTCGAACAGGGACCCGAACACGCTCGTCTGCGTGAAGCCGGGCATTGTGTTCAGCTCGTTCAGGAGCACCGTGTCCTCGGCGACGACGAAGAAGTCCACCCGGGCCAGCCCCGTGCACCCGCTGCGGCTGAACGCCTCCACCGCGACCTCGCGGATTCGGTCTCTGACCTCAGGTGGGACGCGCGCGGGAACCACCAGCCGCATCCCGCCGTCGGAGTACTTGGCCTTGTAGTCGTACCAGCCGTGCTCGCCAGCCCCGAGCAGGATCTCGCCGGGCTCCGAGGCCACCGGGTCATCGTTGCCGATCACCGAGCATTCGATCTCCCGGCCGAGCGCGGCCGCCTCGACGATCGCCACCGGGTCGTGCACAAAGGCCGTGTCGAGCGCCGCGCCTATCTCGTCCTCTGTCTCCACCCGCACGATCCCGACCGAGGAGCCCAGGCGCGCCGGCTTGACGAACATGGGAAACCCCAACGCGGTCAGCTCCCTGGCCACAGCGGCCGGATTGGCGCGGTGCTCGGCCTCCGCCACAGACCGATAATCGACCTGAGGGATACCCGCCCGAGCCATCAGCTCCTTGAAGACGACCTTGTGCATGCAGACGGCCGATGCCAGGACACCGGCGCCGACGTACGGAACGTCGAGACACTCGAGCAAGCCCTGGACCGTCCCGTCCTCCCCGAACGGCCCGTGAAGCACCGGGAACACCACGTCATGGCCTCGGAAGCCCTGACCCGGCGTCAGAGAAATCGCCTCCCCGTCCTGGCGCCAGACGCCGTCTCGTCCGATCTCGATCTTCGTGACCTCGTACCCGGCTTCGCTCAGGCCGTCGGCTACCGACGACGCTGACGCCAGCGAGACTTCATGCTCTGAGGAACGGCCACCGGCCAGGACGGCGACCCTCTGCGAGCTCATGACTTGGGAGCGCTCGGAGTGCTGCTCGTGGTGGGCGTGCTCGGGGTGCTGCTGGTGGTCGGCGTGCTGGGGGTGCTGGTGGTGGTCGGCGTGTACTTGCCCACCACGATCGTCACGGTCGTGTTCTTCTGGGTCTTGGTTCCGCCCTTGGGGGTCTGGTCGAGCACGATTCCGCTCTGCGCCTGGTTCGTCGTGTCCTGTGGCTGGCGGACCACTCTGAACCCGGCCGCGGTCAGCGCGTTGGTCGCGCCCGCCGCGGTGTCCCCCACCACCGGCGGGACGGTGTTCTTGGCCTGTGCCTTGGCCACGACGATCGTCACCGTCGCGCCTGGGGCCGCGCTGGCATTGGGGCTCGGGCTCTGTCTGATCACGGTGCCGGGCGGCGTCGTGGTCGAGGTTTGAGCAACTGGATTGACACTGAACCCGTCCGCAGTCAGTACCGCAGCCGCGGTCGCCTGGGTGTCACCGACGACGCTCGGCACCTTCTTCTGGGGCTTGCCGGACGAGACGAACAGCGTGACCTCGGTCCCGACGCCGACAGCCTGGCCGGCCTCGGGATCGGTCCTGATGGCGTCACCCGAGCTGATCTGTTGCGAGGACTGCATGACTGAGCGGACGGCGAACTTGTCCTTGACCAGGAGCTTGGTCGCCTTCGCCTGGCTCAGCCCGACTACGGACGGGATCGCCCGCTTGCCGGGACCCGAGGACACGCTCAACGTGACGGTGGATCCCTTGTCAGCCTTGACCCCCTGGGTCGGATCCTCATGTACGACAATTCCAGCCGGCCTCGAGCTCGTCACCCTGACGACGGCGGTCGAGAAGCCGGCGCGCTCGACGAATGCCCGCGCCACGCTCACCTGCTCGCCGATGACGTTCGGGACCACGCGCTGCTTGGGGCGGCTGAGGAAGTACGCACCGGTCGCGGCGCCGGCGATCAGGAGGAGGACGAGCGCCCCGATCAGCCACGGCAGCCACCAGCGGCGGCGGTCCTCGTCTGCTGCAACGTCATGTTCACCGGTGCCATTGGTGCTTGGTTCCGTCGAGTAGGGCACGGGCTCCGGGAGGGGATATGGGCCCAGCGGCACGCCGGTGCCACCGCCGGCGGCGGCGCCGGCCACGACGGCCGCCATGCTGGCGGTGTTCTGGCCACCCGTCCCCGAGAGGATCGTCGCCTTGGCGTGCTCCAGCGCCGTGATGAGCTGGTCAGCGTCGGTGGGCCGGTCACTCGGATTCTTGTTCAGCACCCAGAGGACAACCTGTTCGAGCTCAGGCGGGATGCTCGGGTTGATGTGGCTCGGCGGAGGCGGCGCCTCGGACACGTGCTTGAGAGCGATCGTGACGGCGGCGTCAGCGTCAAACGGCACGCGACCGGTCAGCATCTCGTAGAGCACGACGCCCACCGAGTACAGGTCAGAGCCCGCACCCACCGAATGGCCTTGAGCCTGCTCCGGGGACAGGTACTGCGCCGTGCCCATGATCGATCCGGTCTCGGTCATGTCCGAGGCCCCGGCGCGGGCGATGCCGAAGTCGGTGACCTTGGCCTGGTCGGCGTCATCGACGATCACGTTGTGTGGCTTTAGATCGCGATGGATGATTCCCCGGCGGTGGGCGAAGCGGGCCGCCTTGAGGATCTGGAGGGCGATGTCGATCGCCCGCACGGGATCGAGCGGAGCCTCGTCGCGGATCAGCTGCTTGAGCGAACGCCCCGGCAGGTACTCCATCGCGATGTAGTACGTGTCGTCATAGCTCCCGCGGTCGTACACGCTGACCACGTTCGGGTGCTGCAGGCCTGCCGCGGCCTGCGCCTCACGGCGGAAGCGCTCGACGAAATCCGGGTCGGCCGCGAAGCGCCCGTACAGGAGCTTCAGTGCGACCTTGCGACTCAGGGCTTCGTCTTCGGCCAGGAAGACGTCCGCCATGCCTCCCGACCCCAGCCTCGAGAGAACCTTGTAGCGGCCGTCGATGAGGGTGTTGGGCGGGGGAGTGGACACGGGTTACTGGCCTTCTGAGAGCAGAGTCTTGATCACCTGAGCTGCAATCGGCGCCGCATCGGTACCGCCGAAGCCGCCGTTGACGTCCTCGAGCGCGACGGCCACGGCCACCTTCGGATCTTGGACCGGAGCGAAACCGATGAACCACGGGTCGGTGTAGTTGGACCCGGTCGCACCCACCTGCGCCGTCCCGGTCTTGCCGGCGACGTTTATCCCCTCCAGGCGCGCCGGGGCGCCCGTGCCCTCCTCGACGACGTCGGTCATCATCTGGGCCAGCTCGTGCGCGGTGGCCGGCTTCATCACCTGGCTGTAGACGGTGGGGTGAATCGTCAGGACCGTCTGGCCATCCGCGTTGACGACCTTCGAGGCCAGGTGCGGGGTCATGAGCTTGCCCCCATCGGCGACCGCCGAGGCCACCATCGCCATCTGGAGCGGGGTCACGGTCAGCTTGTCCTGCCCGATTGACATTCGGCCCAGGTCGATCAGGCCGCTGGTCGGCGAGAGCAGCCGGTTGTGGTACCGCTCTCCGCTGGCCAGCATCTCGTCGGAGGGGTAGTCGAGCGGGGGCTTGGAATAGAAGCCGAACCGCCGCATGTACTTGGCCATCGTGGGCTTGCCCACCGCCTGCCCGACCTGAGCGAACACCGTGTTGACCGAGTTCGTCAACGCCTTGGTGAGCGTGATCGGCCCCCAGTTCGTGTTGCCGTCGTTCTCGAGCGGGACCCCGGAGACGGTCAGGGGCGACTTCCCGTCGATGATCGAGTTCGGCGTGTACTTGCCGGTGTCCATTGCCGCGGTGGCCGTCACGACCTTGAACGTCGAGCCCGGCGGATACTCGGCCTGGACGGCACGGTTGAAGGTGGTGGCGACGTGATGGCCGGCGGCGACGGCATTGTCGTTGTAGCTCGGGTTGGCGTACATGACCTTGACCGCACCGGTCTGCGGGCTGAGTGCCACAACAGCACCGACGCGACCGGCCAGGCCCTGGACGGCCACCCGCTGCGCAGTCGGGTCGAGGCTCGTGTAGACGTCGTCTCCGACGGGGTGGGCACTGAGCTGTCCGAAGATCGAGCCCAGACCGGTCTGGAGCCCGCGCAGATCGGGTCCGCGGGAGCGTTCGAGACCGGCTGCCTGGCCATAGATAGCGTCCAGATAGCCGACCGGCTGGGCGAACAGCGAACCGGTTGGGTACCTGCGCGCCCAGGTTCCGGCCGGAGCCGGGATCGACTTGGCCAGAATCGAGCTGTCGTCGGCCAGGATGCGGCCTCGCTTGATCCGCAGGTCGTCCACCAGCGGGCGCCGATTGAGCGCGTTCGCAGTCAGTGATGAGGCCTCGAACACCGTCCAGCGTGAGGTCCATCCGATCAGCAGCGCGAACAGGACCACGACGACCACGAACAGTTTGGCGATGGCGCCGTTCATGCTGGTTTCCGGGCTCGATCGGAGACCAACAGCAGCAGGGCGAGCAGGACGAAGTTCGCCACGATCGACGAGCCTCCGTAGGAGATGAAGGGCAGCGTCACACCGGTCAGGGGGATCACCCGGGTCACACCGCCAACGATCACGAATACCTGCAGGGCGAACATGGCGGTCAGGCCGGTGGCCAGCAGCTTCGAGAATGAGTCGCGCGCCAGCATGGCCACCTTGAACCCGCGCCAGATGAAGATCAGATAGGCGACCAGGACCGCGGTGGCGCCGAACAGCCCGAGCTCGTCCGTTATGACCGCGTAGATCATGTCCGTCTGTGGGAACGGGAGCAGCGTGCCTCCGCGGGGCATGCTGAGGATCGCCTGACCGAACCCCTGACCGAACAGCCCGCCCGCGGCCTGGGCAAACAACGAGTTGGCCACCTGGAAGCTGCCGAGCGGCGCGTTGTAGAGCCGAGGATCGAACGGATGCAGCCAGGACTCGACCCGGGCATGGATATGTGGGATATGCGTGCCCAGGTACCAGAAGCCGATCGCGGCCGCGATCAAGCCCACGACCACGAACGACACCCGGCTCGTGGCCACGTAGAGCATGGCCAGCAGCGCTCCGTAGAACATCACCGATGAGCCGACGTCACTGAGCACGACCAGGATCGCCATGGCCAGCCCCCATATGACCAGCACCGGGCCGAAGTGCTTCAGCGGCGGGATCGTCACCCCGAGGAACCGGCGAGCACCGACCACGAGCAGCTGCCGTGTGTCCCGCAGATAGCTGGCCAGGAAGATGACGAGGCCGATCTTGGCGAACTCGGGCGGCTGGAACACGAACAGCCCCGGGATCCGGACGCCCAGGTAAGCCCCGTTGGCCTGATAGCCCACCACTGGAAGGCGCGGAAGCACCATCAGGCCCAGCGAGACGAACACGATCAGGTAGCGGTACTGCTCGAGCTTCCGGTAATCACGAAAAACGACGATCGTGACCGCGAACAGGACCAGACCGAGGACGAACCATTGAGCCTGCTGACGGGCGTCCGTAGCGTCGATCCGGTAGATCATCACGAGCCCGAAGCTCGCCAGTACGGCGATCAGCGGGAACATGTACGGATCCGCGTTCGGGAGCGTCATGCGGATGAAGATGTGGCCGGCCAGGCACAGCCCGAGAAAGATGGCCCCGTAGGTGAGCGAGATGTTTGACAGCGCGTTGGAGCGCTGGATGAACACCCCGGCGAACCCGGCCGTAACCAGCAGCGAGGCCGGAATCAGGGCGAACAGCTCTCGGTTGCGAGCGCTCATTTGGTGAGCTGGCCGAGCTCGGCCGAGTGCACGAGGCTGATCGCGTTCCCCTGGGAGCGGAGATCGTGATTGAGCAGGTTGGCGCGGCGGGCGGCAGGCACGGCCTGCGCCGGGACGCCCGAGACGTAGAACGACTCGTACAGATGGAGTCCGAACGGCAGGTCGTACGGCAGACCCCGGTAGATCGTCACGATGCCCTGTGAATTGGTGCCGACGAAGAACAGCTGGCGAGTGGCCAGATAGCCCCCGCCGCCGACCAAGAAGAGCACGATCACCGTGGCCAGCAGCGCGGCGATCGCCTTGCCCGCCCGGCCCAGGCCACGCTGGGGAGCCGAATCCGACCGCCGGCTGCGTCCCTGGGTTCGCGCCAGCCGAGCGCTCATTCGTTCACGGGGCGCTTCCGGCGGCGGGTGCGTGGTCGGGGTCAGGGTGGCGCTCGCGGAACGCCGCCCCGCCGTGCCTGAGGCGAAGCGCCCATTGGCGCCGTCGCCGGCGGAATTGTCGCCGCTCTCGATCGGGTGGACGGGAGACAGCCCGACCACCGTCGGCTCGTCGACGCCAGGTGCATCGCCGACGTCCTCGAGCGAGAACAGGATCACCGTTATGTTGTCCCGGCCGCCCGCGTCGTTGGCCTCGGCGATCAGCCGCTCGGCGGCGCGATCGAGGTCGGGCTCCTCCGAGAGGACCTGCGCAATCTGCTTCTCGCTGATCATTGAGGTCAGCCCGTCGCTGCACATGAGGACGACGTCTCCGGCCCGGGCGGCGTAGGTCCAGGTATCGACCTCGACCTGCGGATCGATGCCCAGCGCCCGCGTGATGATCGAGCGCTGCGGATGCTCGGCGGCCTGCTCCTCGGTCAACTTTCCGCGCTTGAGCAGTTCCTCGACCAGCGTGTGATCCTGGGTCAGGCGCCCAAGTTCGCCGTCGCGGAACAGGTAGGCCCGGCTGTCGCCCACATGAGCCACAGCCAGGTCGTTGTCATCGACATAGACCGCGGTCAGCGTGGTTCCCATCCCCGCCCGCTCCTCGTCGGTGCGGGAAATCTCGTAGATCCGCTGATTGGCCACCTGGGCGCACCCGGCCAGGCGCTCCTCGGGGCTGCCCCCCTCGGGGAGCTCACCCTGAAAGACCTCCACGGCAATCTTCGAAGCCACCTCGCCAGCCTGGGCCCCGCCCATGCCGTCGGCGACGACGAACAGGGGCGCGCGGGCGAACGAGCTGTCCTCGTTCTCGCGCCGCGCGCGGCCGGTGTCGGTCTTCGAGATCGTGTGTGCTGCTCGGAGCATGGTTTCAGGGGCGGGGGAGCGTCACGGCGCGGGCACCGGGGTGCGGGCGGGGGCGGGCATGGTGGTGGGGGCGGGTCATTGCAGGTACGAGAATTCGCAATCGCCGATCCGGATCCGGTCTCCGTCATGCAGCGGCTGGGGGCCGGTCAAGGGTTCTTCGTTCAGATATGTCCCGTTGGTCGATCCGAGATCCTCGATGACCGCAACGTGGCCCTCGCGCGTGATGCGCGCGTGACGCGAGGACGCGAATGGGTCGTCGAGTTGGATCTCGACGTCTCCGCGGCCGAGCGTAGCGCCGTCCATCAGGTCGTAGGCGATCCCCGTCTCGTGGCCGGACGCTCGCTCGACCAGAAGCCGGGGCTCGAACTCGTCAAGGTCACCGAGCCCGGCGGCCGCGTCATACATGCCGGTTGCGTCCTGCGATGGGGCCGTACCGGCGTTGATCATCCCGCCTCGGCCACGGCGGAGATCGCGTATGGCGCTCCAGGCCACCCAGAGCAGGAACAGATATAGGACAGCTAGGAAGCCGAACTTCAGGCCTACAGAAACGGGCTCGAGCATGGTGTAGCGGGCTCCTACTCGAGCTCGAACGTGATCCGTGAGGTTCCGAGTTCGATCTCGTCGCCGGGCTTGAGAACCTCCGACCCGTCGACGCGGCGCCCGTTGAGTCGCGATCCGTTGGTCGAGCCGAGATCGGTCAGTACCCATGACCCCCCGCGGGCACGGATCTCGGCGTGAGCGCGCGAGACGTTCGGGTCGTCGAGCATCACGTCACATTGGCGGCTACGGCCCATCGTGACTCCGCTGGGCCCGACGACCAGCCGCTTGCCGTCGGTCAGGAGAAGGGCCGTTTCGTGGCGGACCCGCGCGCGTTCCTCAAGCGGCTCGGCCACCCTGCCCGCCGTGCTGTAGATCATGGTCCGGCCTGACTCCTCGGCCACAGGCTCGGGAGCATCCTCGTTCTCCACACTCACGACCCGGGTCTGGATCCCGAATTCTCCCAGCCCTAAGCGATCATCGGTCTCGAACTCGACCACCGGCCGCGACATCAGGGCCAGGCGCTCGCGGCGCGCATGTTCGAGCAGATACCCCGCCAGCTCGCTCGTCAGCGCGTCCTCGTAGTCCATGAAGCGCTCGCGGTCGCGCGGGGACAGATAAACCCGGTACTCGTTGGGAACGTAGGTACGCGAAACGGAGAGCGATTTGTGCTCCTCCATCTCCCGCGCCAGCTTGCGCGCGATCTCGACCGGGCGCACCTCAGACCGGAAGGCACGACTGAACGTGCCTTCTACCAGGCCGGCGATCTTACTTTCGAGGCTTCTGAGCACACTCATAGGAACGCCCCAGGGGGCTGATCCATGCTACGGAAATTGTCCTCCGGAGCCACCCGAATGGCGCGCCAGGCGTAAACCGCGCGCAACCGTGCCAAACCACGCCGGGACGAGCACGACAACGCCGGCCACGATCCCTCCGATGACGGCGCTCGGCGCAGCGTGCACGGCACTCGAGGAATGCACTGCGACGATCGAAGCCGAGGTGGCCGAGACGAGCACCGCCGCCCACACCACCACGCGGACCAGATCGAGGGCCAGGGACCGCCCCAGGACGAGCCAGGGCAGCACCACGGCGGCGAGTGCCCAGACGACAACCGGCGCCAACGCCCCCGAGTTGATGGCCGGGGTCAGGACGTGATGGATGGCGCCCGACACCGAGCCTGACCACTGACCGGCCGGCCGCGTGCCCGGAGGCGAGGGCAGATACAGGACCCGGCCGGCGATGGGCGCCGCCACGACCAGCCAGATCCATCCCACCGCCCCCAGCGCGGCCCGGCGCCACACGGTGCTGGCCCGCGCGGCCAGGGCGGGCCAGGCGCCGGCCAGGCCGACCAACCCGAGCGCCGGCGCAGCGGCGGCCAGAGGCCACGTCGTCGGCCGGGGAATGAGGAGAAGTACGGGAATCGCCAGAGCCAGCAGCACCAGTACGCCGAAGCCGGCGTGGCCCTCGAGGATCGTCGCGGCGCAGGCTGCCGCGGTCAGGGTGAGCCAGCCGAGGCGTGGAAGCGCCAGCACCAGCCCGCCGGCCAGGAGTGCCGCCGCGGCCGGCGGAATCAGGCCGGTGCTCAACACGTGGCTGGCGAGCCACGCTCCGGTCGCGGCTGCGGCCAGGGCGGCCATGCCGCGATCGGGCCAGGGTGGGGCCTCGTAGCCGCGCCGGGCGTCTTCGTCCGGTGCCTCCTGCGGGTCGGCTCGCCGCGCCTCATGCCTCTGGTCGCGGTAGTCGCGATCGTGGCCTGCTCGCGGTAGTCCCGGTAGCCGCGATCGTGCTCGCGGTAGTCGCGTACTCGCGATCGGGCGAGCGATAGCGATCGTACGGATCCTCGCCATCCTCGAATTGGGGAGCGTGATGCGGGGACGGGTCCAGGGTGCCTGGGGTCCGTATCACTCGGCTCGACCACGGCGCCCCGATGACGCCCGGCTCGTCACCCACGTGATCCTGAGAAGCGATGAGGGCCCGGCGGAGATCAAGGATCCGCCCCCGCTCGCGGGGGCGGGGGCGTAGTGCCATGTCAATGCCCTGGCCGAGCTCGCGGGGCAGGTCACGGCGCTGGCGCCGCAGAGGCGGCAGGTGGGCGCCGAGCCGGCGGGCGCGCTGAGCCGCCGTGCTGGCGCGCACGGGATTGACGCCGGTGAGCGCCTCATAGAGCACCAGGGCCAGGGAATAAAGGTCTGCCGCGGCTCCGGCCTCGAGCCCCTCCGCCTGCTCGGGCGCCATGTAGGCGAGTGTTCCGATCACGTCACCCGTCAGCGTCAGGGCGTCGCCGCCGACGACCCGGGCCACCCCGAAGTCGGTCAGCTTGGCCACCTGCGCCGGCGTCACCGGGTGCTCGGGCACGAGGATGTTCGAGGGTTTCACGTCTCGGTGCACGACGCCCGCGGCATGGGCGTGCTCCAGGGCGTCACACAGGGCGATCCCGATGGCGACGATGTCCTGGTCAGACAGAAGCCCGGCGGCGAGCATCTCGTCGAACGTGGAGCCGCGGACGAGCTCCGAGACGAGGTAGGCCCCCTCATCGTCGACCGTCGCCTCATACAGCGTGACGATGCCGGGATGCGACAGCCGGGCGGCGGCCCGTGCCTCGCGTTCGAACCGCCCGCCGACGATCCGGGCACGAGGCAGGATCTTGACCGCCACATCGCGGTCCAGCCGTTCATCCCGGGCAGCCCAGACCGTCCCGAACGCCCCAGCGCCGAGCCGCTGGTGCAGCTGATAGCGGCCCAGCACGGGTGGCAACGCGGCCGCGGGGGCGCGAACAGTTCGTCCCGTGTCGCCGGCCGTTTGCCGGGCCGTCCGTGCCTGGCTGGTGCTCATACGGAGCTTTTCCACGCGGCCGCGGTGGTCCCTGCGGCGAGGGGGAGGTGGGCGAACGCATTCTTAAGCTGCACGCCAGGTTGCGCATTTGCCTATCCAGCCGTGGCCCCGGTCATACTGAGCGCTTCACAAGTCCTCCAAGGAGCGATTTCGCTTGTCGTTCTTCGACGAGGTGGACGAACCTCAACCTCGTACCCCGCCTCGTACAGCACCGCGTAGGCGACGGCCGTCGGGATCCGGCCGCCGACCGCCAGGCGACCAGCAGTCGATCCAGGCCCGCCGCGCGGTGGCCGCCGTCGCGATCCTGATCGTGGTCATCCTGGTCGCGTTGGGGGTGCACAGCTGCCAGGTCAGCGCCCGAAATAGCGCGCTCAAGTCCTACTCCGGGGACGTATACGCGCTGATCCAGAAGTCTGACCAGACCGGGAGCCAGCTGTTCGCCGTCCTTTCAAGCGGCGCGAGCTCGAGCGATGCCTCGAGCATCCAGCAGCAGGTCAATTCCGCCCTCCACAGCGCTCAGATGCAGCTGGGCCAGGCGCACTCGATCAGCGTGCCCGATCAGGTCAAGACGGCCAATGACAGATTCGTCCTCAGCATGCAGATGCGCGCCGACGGAATCCAGGGCATCGCCAACGAGATCCAGCCCGCCCTCGGAACCTCGACCAGCAAGGACGCCGTCTTGAGCATCGCGGGCGACATAGCCGTCCTGTACTCCTCGGATGTGACGTACAAGGACTACGCCGCCAAGGAGCTCGCGGCGGCACTCCACTCGGCCGGGATCGCCGTCGGAGCGCCAAACGGCGTGGCGATCTCCAGCGGCCAGTTCGTCCCCAGCGTGGAATGGCTCCAACCCACTTTCGTCGCCAGCGAGCTGCACGTCTCGCTGCCCGGAAGCACCGGCGGCAAGGTCGCCCCCGGACTGCACGGCCATTCGCTCGACTCGGTCACCGTTGACGGCACCACCCTCCAGACGGGCTCGCCCAACACGATCCCGGCCAGTCCGGCACCATCGTTCACGCTCAACTTCACCAACGGCGGCACGAACAACGAGACCAACGTCGTGTGCAAGGTCACGGTTCAGGGCACCAGCGACACCGGCACCACCACCGTCCCGGAGACGGTCGCCGGACACCACGCGACCTGCAAGGTGACGCTTGGCTCGACGCCGCCCACCGGGACCCAGACGGTGATCGCCCAGATCGAAAAGGTTCCGGGCGAGAAGAACCTGACCAACAACGATGCTGTCGTTCCCGGTCACGTTCCAGTAGCCCGCCCGCTTTCGCGGTGCGGTTCTGCTGTGTTCGGACGGTCGATCGCGAACCTCCGCCCGCGACACCCGTCCGCGTCGGCGACCGCAAAGCGGCGCGGGCGTGCGTGTAGCGCGGTGACCGGGGCGACAGCGGTTGCCCGCTCCGCACAGGTCGCTTCGTTGGCGCCCCACCCAGCGTCGGCGCAGCCCCCTGTGCGGAGCCGGGCTGCCGCATGTCGCCCCGCAAAGCCGGGCGCCCGCGCGTCCGCCTATTCTTTGCGCGGTGCATGACCTGAGCAGCACTGTCGGGATCGTTGCGATCGCGGCCGCTGCGGTCGCGGTGGTGGCACTGGCTCTGAGCGCCGGCCTGGCCATCCGGCTCAGCCGCGTCCGCTCTGACCAGCGGACTGTCCTCGGCGACCGCGAGCAGGACCTGGTGGCCCACGCGGCCGGACTCCAGAGTCAGTTTCAGGCTCTGAATGACTACGTGGCGGACGTCGCGGCCCGGCTGGACCAGCGCATGGGCACGGCCGAGCAGCGGCTCGACGGGGCCATCGCTTACCGCGCGCTGGTCCGCTACGACGCCTACGGCGAGATGTCAGGGCGTCAGTCGACCTCGATCGCGCTTCTCGACGCCTCGCGCTCGGGAATCGTCCTGTCTTCGATCCTCCACCGCGACCAGGCACGGATTTACGCCAAGCAGGTTCACGCCGGCCGCGGTGAGCTCGAACTGTCACCCGAGGAGAACGAGGCGATCCGGATCGCACTCGAGGGCGGCGGCCCGCCCGTCCCGGCCGAGTAGCGAGCCCGAGATGAAGGCCGGTTATTTCGGGCCCGAGGGCACGTTCACACAGGAGGCGCTGCTCGTGGCCAGTCAGGGCGTCGACCTCGAGCTGGTTCCGTTTCCCACCATCTATGACACTGTCATGGCGGTGCACATTGGCTCGGTGGAGCGGGCCCTGGTGCCGATCGAGAACTCGCTCGAAGGCTCGGTCAACGCCACGCTCGATGCGCTGGCGATGGAGACCGAGGACGTCGGAATCCTCGGAGAGGTCGTGCACCCCATCCGTCATTGCCTGATCGCCCGAACCGAGATTGAGCTCTCGGACATCGAGGTGGTGATCTCCCATCCCCAGGCCAGCGCGCAGTGCGCGCGTTTCATTCGCACTCGGCTGCCCGGAGCCCAGGTCATCGCGGGCAGCTCGACGGCCGAAGCGGTCCGCACGGTCGCGGATCATGACGGGCCGTGGGCGGCCCTAGGCAACCGTCTCGCGGCCGAGCGCTACGGCTGCCACGTTCTGCGGGCCGGGGTCGAAGACGTGGCCGACAACGAGACCCGCTTCGTCTGGCTGGGACCCTACGGAGCACCACCTGGCGGACCGGGGCAAAGCGGGCCCAGCGTCGGACCGTGGAAGACGGCGATCGTGTTCTGGGGCGTCGGATCTGAGGCGCCCGGGTGGCTCGTGGCCTGCCTGTCGGAGTTCGCGAGCCGAGACGTCAACCTGACCCGAATCGAATCCCGCCCGCGCAAACAGGGCCTCGGGCGTTACATGTTCTTCATTGACCTCGAGGGGCGGGAGACCGAGCCCCACGTCACCGCGGCGCTCGAGGGTCTCGGCTCACACGTGGAAGCGCTCCGCGTCCTGGGCTCCTTCCCGGCCGCCTGACCCGACCGCGGCGCGCAGGCGCCGGCCGGACTGATGCCGGTCGAGTCCGGAGGGTCAAGTCAGCCGGCGGATAGACGCTAGCGGCGGGACACGTTCAGAATCGGGGCCCTCCTGGCTCGCGTGGACCCGGTATCTGACAGGGACATCGGGCCGTGCCGACGGGAACCGTGCTCGTGCGAGCTGATGGTGGTCGAGCTCGACGGGGTTATGAAGGCCGATAAGTGACACGTGTTGGTCGCGCCGCCTGTCGCGGAGAAAGTCTGGATCAGGTTCACGGAGGCGCCCGCGGCCGGCACGACCACCAAGTTGGTGGATCCGGTGACTGGCACGGTGGTCGAGTCTGACGCGCCGTCGAGGGCCAAATTGTTCGCCGGCGGAAGTGCTTCGCTCAGTATCACCGGCGTCGCCTCGGCGACGCCCAAGCCATCAACCTGTGTGGCCGGGCCGGTAACCATGACCGTGAGCGTCGTCGTATTTCCGGACGACTGCACGCACGTCCCCGTCGCCGTCCAGGGACCCATGGTGCCGATCGGTGTCGGAACGGACGAAGGTGTACCGCTCGCGTTGTAGACCAGCGCCGTTGCGCCGGGCCCTTGTGGGCCTGCGTTCCCGGTGTCGCCCTTGGGTCCGATCGGGCCCGTCAGGCCCGGGGGGCCCGCCTTTCCGCTTGGTCCGACCTTGTTCCAACTCAGCTTCGTGTCGTGCTTGGCGCACTTCTTCGTGACGTAGACGCCTCGTCCCTTCTTGTGGACGCATGCGTTGATGGTCTGACCGCCACTGCTGCCGTTCGCAAGCGCGTACCCGGCACCGGCGACGAGAAAGATCAGGCCGCCCAAGGCGAATCCGGATGCCCCGCGGGCTGCGAGCAATCTCTTCATCGTTCCTCCATGGTCGTTGGGCGCGACCATTGCCGCGCCCGGCCCCGGCAGCCTCAAAGTACCCCCCCACTCGGACACGAGACTGCAGTGGCTCGACCGAGGGCGGATCAAGGGCGGCGTCGATCCTCTCGCGGGTCGAGCCCAAGCCGTGAGCGGATGCTTCACCTGAGCCGTGTGGCCCGTCGCTAGACTGCCGCGTGCACGAACCATGGCCTCCTACGCACCACCAGAGCCATTGGGGTCCGCGCCGCCTTCACAGCACCAGCGGCGCGGGCCTGAGGTTGGCCGGGTGCTGGTGTTGAACGCGACGTACGAGCCGATCAACGTGTGCACGGTTCGGCGGGCGGTCGTCCTGCTCCTGAAGGAGAAGGCGGAGATGATCGAACGCGCTGAATGGGAGCTCCACTCGGCCACAACCACGCTCGCGCGGCCGATGGTTATCCGCCTGGTCAGTTACGTCCGCATCCCCCGGGATACGCATCGGCGCAAGATCACCCGCCGCGCCGTCTTCGCCCGTGATGACTGGACATGCCAGTACTGCGGCTCGCGCTCCAACCTGACCGTCGACCACGTCGTCCCGCGGTCGAAAGGCGGACCCTCGAGCTGGGACAACATCGTCGCCTCGTGCGCACCCTGTAACCGGCGCAAAGGCAACGCCCTGCCGCGCCAGGCGGGCATGAACCTGACCCGCAAGCCGGGCACGCCGAGCCCCCACGTCTTCATCCAGGTCGCCAGCCCGACGATTCCTGCGGCCTGGCGCGCCTACCTGGCTGCCTGACCCGGCCGCGCCGAGACCGGGACCCCCGCACCCCGGGGGAACCCCCAGAGTGTGAAAAACGCCCCCCTCCGGGTGACGCTTTTCACCAAGCGGTGGCTATACCCCGCGTTTGTGGCGACCGACCTGGCCCTCGTCCACTTTTTCGCGCAGTGGGGGCTGTATCCCGATTCGTCTGAGGAGCCGCGCGCTCGGCGTCGCCCGGCCCAGCCTGGTTAGGCCGCGTAGCGCTGTTGCGCGCGAGCCCGCGCCTTGGCTGCCTCGACCTCGCGGTCCTTGGGCGGCGCGGAGGTTGTCAGCTCACTGAGCAGGTTCGCCGAGATCGCTGTGACAGCTTCGACGGCAGCCTCGAACGCCGCCTCGTTGGCCTGCGATGGCTTCGTGAACCCGCTGATCTTGCGGACGTACTGGAGCGCTGAGGCGTGGATCTCTTCGTCGGTCGCCGGCGGCTCGAAATTGTGGAGTGTTCGGATGTTTCGGCACATGCCCCAAGCCTAGTAGCTCGCGTGGCCGAGCGGAGTGCCAGTTAATGGCGAAGGGCGCCGGAGTCGCCCGGCGCCCTTCACACACATCTGGCTGCAAAAACCGCACTGAAGGCACACTGCCGGAGGGACTAATCCCGGCGCCAAGTGCGGCGGTGTCGCGGGGGGACTCCGCTAAGCGGGGTCAGCCTCCGACCTAGCGGCCGGACACCTCCAGGGTCCCGCAAAAACTGTCAGACAAGTTCGGACCACCTCCTTTCTCTGGTACGCGCAGAATAGCGAACGTACGCGACGCGACGGAGCGAATCTGGCCCTTTGATCTCGGCGTGCCCCGGGTCTTACCCCGTGCCCACCACGGCCTCCCCATAGACCACGGTGGCGACGCAGAGCTGGAGCGATGCGCAGGACACGCCGCTCATCGGGTCGGTCCCGGCTACATTGGTCTGCTGCCACTCGGGCGCACCACCGGTCGGCGCTCGGGAGGCGAACGCGTTGCCGGCACCGTCAACGGCCACGCACAGGACGGGGCGCGCACCCGACTTGGCGATGCGCAGCGGTGTCTCGTAACACGACACGCCCGCGAACGGGTGGGTCTGGCCGACACTCGCCGACACGCGCCAGGTTCCGGCGCCCGCGGCCGGATCGGTTGACGTGACGATGTTCCCGCTGCTGTCGACTGCCACGCACAGCCGCCGCGATGCACACGACACGCCCGTCAGTGGATTGCTCCCGTCGACATGGCCAGCGGTCCATGCGGCCACGCCGCCGGTCGGGTCGGTCGACGTGACCTCGTTTCCTTGATGGTCCACGGCGACGCAAAGCCGGCGGGACGGGCATGAAACACCGGCGAGTGCGTTGCCGGCGTCGATGTCGGACGCGGGACTCCAGGCCGCTGGACCGCCGGTCGGGTCCGTTGACGTGAGCACGCTTCCGAACTGGTCCACCACCACGCACAGCAGTGCGGATGGGCAAGCGACCCCGGTCAAGCCTCGGAAGATCTGGTCAGGCGGTTGGACGGGATCGATCAGCAGCGGCTTGGCCCATCCGCCCGCCCCAAGCGTTGGCGCGGTGGAGGTGAGAATCGAACCCTCGTCATCGCCCATGACGCAGAGCGTGGGCGAGGCGCACGAGACGGCGAGCAGCCCATCCAGGTCGAGCGAGCCGGACGGATGCCACGCGGCCGGACCCCCGGTCGGATCGGTGCTGGAGACCGCATCACCGAAGGCTCCCGACACCACACACAGTCCGCTGGTAGGACAGGAGACCCCCGACAGGCCCATGTAGTTCAGGTTCGGTGCAGGAGGATCGATGAGCACCGGCGCCGTCCAGGAGAGCACCCGGTGACCGGGGGCAAGGGTGATCGTCCCCGTCGATGTGAAAGTGAAAATTGCTGACGCCGGGCGTGCCGCTGGGGGTGCTCGTGGACTGGATCGTCGAGAAGCCGATCGCTCCGGCGAACCGACCGGTGCCACCGGTGATCGTTGCCGTCAATGTCGCGGTGCCGGTCCCCGTGTCCGTCCCGGCCTCAGACTGATCCAGGGTGCCGTTCGGGTAAACGGTCGTTGTGTTCACGGTGAAGCTGGTGGCGCCCGTCTGCGCGCCGGTGCCGTGGAACGTCCCGGTCCCCAACGTCCCGGTCACGGTGCCCCGTAGCTCGAAACTCGAGGACCCGGGCGGGACCGTCTCGGTCCCAGAGCCCGAGCCAGAGGTGGGCAGAGTCACCGGCTGCGCGAACGCCGACCCGACACCCGCACCGAGGCAGGCCAGCGCGGCCAAGACTCCGACTAGGACGTTTAGGCACCGGACCATCCCTGGAGCGCCTTATATCAGCGGGCCGACAGCGGGGGTATTAGTGGCGCCCAAGAGGCGGCGCTGCTACTCGTCGTCCTCGTCGGTGTCGTCGTCGTCGTCGGACTCTGACTCGGTGTCGTCGAAGTCCTCGTCCTCGTCGTCCGCATCGGGCGCGTCGGGGTCGTCGAACTCGGCGGCAGTGTCTCCGGGCTCGAGTCGCGATGCCATCGGGATCAAGCGCCAGCTGGTCGTCATCGGCGACCGGCGCCGCCGTGGCGGCCTCGGACTCCACGACCAGTGCCACAGCCGACACCTGATCGTCGTCACGGATGTTCATCACCCGCACGCCCTGCGACGCGCGGCCGTACCGGTTGATCCCTCGGACCGAGGTGCGCTGCACCATCCCGTTCTGCGAGATGAACACGAGCTCCTGGTGCTCGCGCACGACGAGCGCGCCCGCGAGGGCACCCTTGTTCTCGGTCAGCGTGATCGTTTTGACTCCCATCGTGCCGCGGCCCTTGACCGGGTAATCGGACAGCGGGGAGCGCTTGCCGTAACCATTCTCGGTCACCACGAGCAGCTCGTCATCGTCTCGAGCCACGTCCATGGCCAGCACGGAATTGCCCTTCTGGGAGACGTTCATCCCGCGCACCCCGCTCGTGTCGCGGCCCATCGAACGGACGCGGTCCTCGTTGAAGCGGGAGGCCTGGCCGGAGCGCGAGACCATGATGATGTCGTCATGGCCGCTGGTGCGGCGGACGGCGATCAACTCGTCGTCGTCGCGGATATTGATCGCGATGATTCCGTCAGCCTTGATCGGTGTGTTGTAGGCGAGGAACTCGGTCTTCTTGACCATCCCATTGCGGGTGGCGAAGACGACGTACTTGCCCTCGGTGAAGTCCCGGGTCGAAAGGACTGACTGAACCCGTTCGCCCTCGCGCAGCGGCAGGAGGTTGACCAGGGCCCGGCCCTTGGCCGTCCGCGACGCCTCGGGCAGCTCATAGACCTTCAGACGGTAGATCTTGCCCCGGTTGGTGAAGAACAGGAGGTAGTCGTGCGTCGAGCACACGAAGAGGTGCTCGATGTAGTCGTCGTCCTTCATGTCCATCCCGGTTACGCCGATGCCACCGCGGCGCTGCTGGCGGTAGGTCGACAGGGGAAGGGACTTGATGTAGCCCGAGTGGGTGATCGAGATGACCATCTGCTGGTCGGCGATCAGATCCTCGATGTCGATCTCACCCTCGGCGTGGGTGATCTCGGTGCGGCGCTCATCCCCGTAGGTGTCGGCGATCTCCTGGAGCTCTTCCTTGATCAGCGAGCTGACCCGTGACTCATCTCCGAGGATCTCGCGCAGCTCCTTGATCCGCTCGACCAGGTCGGCGTGCTCCTGCTTGATCTTGTCCGCCTCGAGCGCGGTCAGACGGCTGAGGGTCAACTGCAGGATCGCCTGCGCCTGAACGACTGTCAGCTCAAAGCGCTCGACCAGTCCGGTGCGCGCCGTCTCGGGATCGCGAGATCCGCGGATCAGCGCGATCACCTCGTCGAGGTTGGTGAGGGCGATCAGCAGGCCCTCGAGTACGTGAGCGCGCTCTTCGGCCTGACGCAGCTCGTATTGCGTGCGCCGGACGATGATCTCGCGTTGGTGGTCGACGTAGTGCCCGATCACCTCGCGCAGCGACAGCGTGCGCGGCACGTTGTCGACCAGCGCCACCATGTTGACGCCGAACGTCGTCTGCATCGGCGTGTGCTTGTGCAGCTTGTTGAGCACGACCTTGGGGATCGCGTCACGTTTGAGCTCGATCACGATCCGCATCCCGTGGCGGTCGGACTCGTCACGAAGGTCGCTGACCTCGGGGACCTTCTTATCCAGCACGAGGTCGCGGATCTTGAGGATCAGACCGCCCTCGCCGTTCTTGCGTACCTGATACGGCAGCTCGGTGACGATGATCGCCTCCTTGCCCTGGCCGATCGGCTCGATGTGGGCGCGGGCCTGGATCCGGACACGCCCGCGGCCCGTGGCGTACGCATCGCGGATTCCCTCGCGCCCGAGGATCGTGCCGGCGGTGGGGAAGTCAGGACCCTTGATGTACTTCATCAAGCCTTCGACGTCGATGGCCGGATCGTCGATGTAGGCGATCGTGGCTCCGATCACCTCGCGCAGGTTGTGGGGCGGAATGTTGGTGGCCATCCCGACCGCGATTCCGGACCCGCCGTTGACGAGCAGGTTGGGGAAGCGCGCCGGCAGCACGACCGGCTCCTGGCGCGTGCCGTCATAGGTTGGAACGAAGTCCACCGTCTCGGCATCGATGTCCCGCATCATCTCGGTGGCGAGCGCCGCCAGCCGCGCCTCGGTGTACCGCATGGCCGCGGCCGAGTACCCGTCGATATTGCCGAAGTTGCCGTGGCCGTCGACGAGCGGGTAGCGCATCGAGAAGTCCTGGGCCAGGCGCACGAGCGCGTCATAGATGGCGCTATCGCCGTGGGGGTGGAACTTGCCCATCACCTCGCCGACGATCTGCGCACACTTGACGTGCTTACGCCGCGGCTGCAGTCCCAGCTCGTTCATCACGTGCAGAACCCGGCGATGGACCGGCTTCAGTCCGTCGCGGACGTCAGGCAGTGCGCGCCCGACGATGACTGACATCGCATAATCGAGATACGCCGAGCGCATCTCCTCCTCGAGCCCGCGGGGCTCGATGTTTCCGCCGTCGAGGGTGTCTATCGCTGACACGGTTACCTGCCTACACGTCGAGGTTCGTCACGAGCCGCGCGTTCTCTTCGATGAACGCCCGCCGCGGCTCGACCTGGTCACCCATCAACATCGAGAAGACGAGGTCGGCTGAGGCCGCGTCCTCCATCGTCACCTGGACCAGCGTGCGAGTCGCTGGGTCCATCGTCGTCTCGCGCAGCTCATCGGCATCCATCTCGCCGAGACCCTTGAAGCGGTAGTAGTCGATCCCGCGCTGCGCGACGGCGAGGACCTCGTCGTGCAGCTCCTCAAACGAGGCGGCGCTGCGGCTGTTCTCGCCGAGCTTGACCGTGAACGGCGGGGTACCGGTGAGCGCGGCCAGGTCGCGGTGGACATCGGCCAGGCGACGGTACTCGTGGGCGTCCAGGGCGAGCCGGCGCACGTGATGGGTCGTCGCCAATCCTGACTTGGCTTCGATCGTGCGGATCACGATCTCGTCTGGCAGCTCCTCGAGGAGCTGGAGGTCGTAGGCCTCGCCATCGTGGTCACCATTGGTTCCGTTGCCACCTACATGCTTGATGAGGCTGGCCACGTCGGTGATCTGCTCCTCGAGCAGCCTGGCCTGCTGCATGAACGCCACGACGCCGTGCCCGTGGGCGGTGCGCAGCGCCGAGGCCCAGCCCTCGTACTGCTTCAGGAGGCGCGAGAAGCGCTTCCAGCGGGCGTCGGTGAGCTTGAACTGCTTGTTGTAGCGGTCATAGACCTCGAGCTTCTCGAACTTGTCACCGAGCAGGATGTCTTCGAGGTCGGTCTCGCGCTCGATGTAGCGATGCTTCTGTCCGCGCGTGAGACGGTAGAGCGGCGGCTTGGCGATGTAGACGTAGCCAGCCTCGATCAGCGGCTGCATCTCGCGAAACAGCAGCGTCAGCGCGAGCGTCCGGATGTGAGCTCCATCAACGTCGGCGTCGGTCAGCAGCACGACCTTGTGGTAGCGCGCTTTGGTGATGTCGAACTCGTCACGCACGCCGGTTCCGATCGCCGTGATCAGCGCCTGGACCTCGGTGTTGGCGAGCACCTTGTCGATCCGGCTCTTCTCGACGTTCAGAATCTTTCCCCTGAGCGGCAGGATCGCCTGTGTGCTTCGGTCGCGGGCGCTGACCGCCGAGCCACCGGCGGAATCACCCTCGACCACGAACAACTCGGCCAGCGACGGATCCTTGACCGAGCAGTCGGCCAGCTTGCCGGGAAGAGTGGAGTTCTCGAGCGCGGACTTACGCCGGGTGAGGTCCCGCGCCTTGCGGGCGGCGGAGCGCGCCTGGGCCGCCGAGACCGCCTTGCGGATCACCGCGCGCGCCTCCTGCGGGTTCTCCTCGAGGAACTCGCTCAGTCGCGCGTTGACGATCGAGTGGACGAAGCCCTGCATCCCGGGATTTCCAAGCTTGGTCTTGGTCTGACCCTCGAACTGCGGGTCGGTCAGCTTGGCCGATATGACTGCTGTGAGGCCCTCGCGGACGTCCTCGCCGCTGAGGTTCTCGTCCTTCTCCCGGAGCTCGCCCTTCTCGCGCGCGTACTTGTTCAGCGCGCTGGTGACTGCCGAGCGGAAGCCGCTCAGATGAGAGCCGCCCTCCAGCGTGTTGATGTTGTTGGCGAACGAGAACACTGACTCCTGGTAGGAGGAGTTCCACTGCATCGCCACCTCGAGCGCGCCCTCGTCACTCTCGCCCTCGAACGAGATGATCTTCTTCTGGATCGGATCCTTGTTCTGGTTGAGGTACGCGACAAAGTCGACGATCCCGCCCTCGTACTGGAACTCGGAGCGGTTGCCGGCCCCACGCTCATCCACGATCGTGATGTGCAGACCTCGGGTGAGGAAGGCGGTGTCGCGCATCCGCTCCTCGATCGTGTTGAAGTCGACCTCGAGGGTCTCGAAGATCTCGGCATCCGGGAGGTAGGTGATCGTCGTGCCGGTTTCCTTCGTGGGCTCGCCCCGCTTCAGGTCACCCTGCGGCTTGCCGCGCTCGTAGGTCTGCGTCCATGTGTAGCCGTCACGGCGAACCTCCACGTCGAGCCGCTCGGAGAGCGCGTTCACGACGGAGACGCCGACGCCATGTAGACCGCCGGAGACCTTGTAGCCGCCACCGTCGCCGAACTTGCCGCCGGCGTGCAGGACGGTGAGCACGACCTCGACCGCCGGGCGTTGCTCCTTGGCCATGATCGCGACCGGGATCCCGCGTCCGTTATCGGACTCGGTGATCGAGTTGTCAGGATGGATCGTGACCGTTAGGGCCGTGCAGTGTCCGGCCAGGGCCTCGTCAACCGAGTTGTCCACCACCTCGTAGACGAGGTGGTGCAACCCGCGGGGACCGGTGGAGCCGATGTACATGCCCGGGCGCTTACGGACCGCCTCAAGGCCCTCCAGCACCGTGATGTCCTGGGCGTCGTAACTCGAATTATTGCTGGCGCTCGCTGAAGCGCCGTCGTCGTTCGCCAACGGTCCTCCGATTGACGTTGAGACAACCCGGCCCTGCGCCGGGCGAGGCGCACCGGGGCGTCAAAGAATTGATGTACACAAGGATAGCACAGCGGCCGGTCGAAACCATGCTTGGGGCGCTATGTTTTTGCCTGCAAAACGCGAGAAAATACGGTCCGTTCTCCTGCCCTAGCGAGACAGTCCGACGGCCACGCAGCGCAGGCGCTGCGCAGTCCCGCCTGACAGCGTCGCATTGAGCCGGGCGAGGATCTGCGGAGCCATCAGGTCGAGCTCCTGCGCCCACACCGAGGCCGAGCACGAAACCGTGACCACGCCGCCCCGTTCGGCGGTCGGCTGAGCCTCGGCGGCGATGGCCTCTCCGACCGCCTGCGGCCATGCGCGCTGGACCGCGGCCAGCATCGTCTCGGGCGCCAGCTCGTCCGCCAGGTCATTCAGCGCAAGCCCCATCGAGCGGGGGCTGCGGCGGTAGTGAGTCATGCCGCCAGAGCCTCTCCCAGCACGCGCCCGTCCGCCACCGCGAGCCTAGCCACGCCGGCTTCGCTGGCCCCGGGGATCTGGTCGAGATCAGTGGCGGTGATCACCGATTGGCCGCCGGTGGCACGGAGCAGGGTCACGAGCGCCCGGCGGCGGTTGTGGTCGAGTTCGCTCATCACGTCGTCGAGCAGCATCACGGGCGGGCTGTCCCGGCGCGCGGCGATCGCCTCGCGCTCAGCGAGGAGCAATGCCAGCAATGCCAGCCGCTGCTGGCCCTGGGATCCGTAGGCGCGGAGCTCGCGCCCCTCCCGTCGCAGGGCGAGATCGTCTCGGTGTGGGCCGTGGCCGGTGAAGCCGCGCTCGAGATCTGCGTTGACCCGCTCGGAGAGCTCGGCCAGAAGCTCGTCGGTGGTGCTGGCCCGTGAGCGTGGGCGGTAGGCGACGCTCGGATCGCCGTCGAGGCCCAGTTCGGCGCAGCAGCGGGAGAAGGCTTCGCCCATCGTCTCGACCGCACTCCGGCGGTCCTCCATCAACGCGATGCCCTGCCGCGCGAGCTGGGCGTCCCAGCTCGCCAGCGAGTCTTGGCTGCCGGCCCCGGACCGGATCCGAGCGATGAGGGCGTTGCGTTGCGCGAGCGTCTGGGCATAGGCGCGGCGGGTCTGGATCCGAGCGGGCCATAGGGCGGCCACGAACTGGTCGAGATGGGCTCGGCGCAGCGCCGGCGCACCCTTGACCAGCTCCAGGCGGTCGGGGAGGAAGACGCTGACCAGGGGGCGCTCGGAGACCTCGACCAGGCGCTCGACCGCAGCCCCGTCCACCCGTATCCGCTTTGGCTCGCCGGGCGAGAAGCCGACCGTCAACTCGTGAGGTCCGTCCTCACTGCACGCGTTGACCACCACGCGGGTCGCCCGCTCCCCGAACCGCACCACCTCGCGCTCGTTCGTGGTTCGGCAGGAGCGCCCGGTGCACCCGAAGTACAGCGCCTCCACCAGATTGGTCTTGCCCGCGCCGTTCGGCCCCGTGATCACTGTGAGGCCGTCGCCGAACTCCGCCTGGGCGCTGCTGTAGCTGCGGAAATCACGCACGGTGACGCGCAGGACTCGCACCGGGCCGGGGCTTAGACGTTGAGCCTGATCGGCATGATCAGGTACCGGAAACCGCTCTCGTCCCCAGCCTCGATCAGCCCGGGACGCAACGGGCTGATGAGCTTCAGCAGCACGTCCTGCTCCTCGGTCGCCTCGAGGCCGGCGCGTAGGAACTCGGGGTTGAACCCGATCTCGAGCGGCTCACCCTGAAACGCGACCGGGAGCGACTCGAGCGCCTCGCCGACATCCGGCGTCTGCGCCGAGACGGTCAGCTCGCCGGGCGCGAAGGCCAGGCGGATCGGCGCGTTCTTCTGCGCCAGGAGGCTGATCCTCCGCACGACGTCGGTGAACTCGGGACCAGCCAGACGGAGCTCATGCTCGAAGCTCTCGGGCAGCAACTGTCGGTAGTTCGGGAACTGGCCGTCGATCAAACGCGAGGAGAGAACCACTCGCCCGAGGGTGAACAGAACCTGGTTCTGGCGCACACTGACCCGAAGCTGCTCGTCCTCGGCATGCGCCACCAAACGCCCCAGCTCCTGGAGCGCTCGCGCCGGCACGTTGACCTCGAAGGCCGATGACAGCGGAGCCTCCAGAGTCGTCTCCTTCACGCTCAGCCGGTAGGAGTCCGTCGCCACCATCCGCAGCTCACGATCGGAGGCTGAGACGAGAATCCCCGTCAGGACGGGGCGCGTCTCGTCGCGCGAGGCCGAGCCAGCCACTTTGAGCGCGGTGGAGACGAACGCCTGCGCTGGGAGTTCGATCGACGACTCGGCGTCGGGCTCCGGGAACGGGGGAAAGTCTTCCCCTCGCAGCGTTCGGATGTGAAAGGTCGCATTTCCCGACACGAGCTCCACATCCTGCTCCGCCGTCCGGAGCTCGAGGGTTACCGTGTCGGCGGGCAGCGAGCGAACAACGTCGAGCAACAGGCGCGCCGGCAGAACGACGGTGCCCTCGCGGGCAACCTCCGCCTCCAGGGGGACGCGCAGGCCAACATCCATATCGGTGGCGCGGAGCTCTACGGCAGACTCGCTCGCGACAAGCTGCACGCCTGAGAGAGCCTGTATGGCGCTACGGGTGGAGGCGACCCTGCTGACCGTCTGCAGCTGTCCGAGCAGACGATCGCGCTCGAGCGAGATCTTCACGATGAATACCTCAAGAAGGAGTTAGGAGTCATAGAGCGAATAGGTGTTGTGGAGAAGTGCGCGATCGCCCGCATCTAGCGGAGAAGTTGTTGTTCGAGGCGGACAGGCAAGTCTGTCAACAGTTGCGGTCGGCTTGATAGTCGCCGACCTTCTTTGACAACGCCTGGAGTTCAGTACCGAGATGTGGATCGTCTGCGAGCCGCTCGGAAACGCGTTTGCAGGCGTGGAGGACTGTCCCATGGTTGCGACCGCCAAAGGCCTGACCGATGGCCTGAAGGGATGCCCCCGTGAGCTCGCGAGCCAGATGAATCGCCACCTGGCGAGGCCATGAGATTCGGGCCGCCCGGCTCTGAGAGACGAGTTCGGTGGTGGAGATCGAGTGGTGCTGGGCGACTATGGCTTGAACGCTCTCGATCGTAGGGGTCCGCGAGCGCCCACTCTGCGGGTACATCGTGTCCATGACCTCCGTGGCAAGGTCGAGGTCGATCGGGCGCTGGGTCAGCGAGTGATAGGCGACCACACGAATAAGGGCCCCCTCGAGCGCGCGAATGTTGTTGGTGACGCGGTCGGCGATCAGCTCGAGCACGGCCGGATCGGTGAGGTGAACGCCGTCGATGGCGGCTCGTTTACGGAGGATGGCGACCCGCGTGGCGTGATCAGGCGGGGCCATGTCAGCGACGAGGCCGGCTTCGAAGCGCTCCCGGAGTCGGGACTCGATCGCCAGCAGTGCACGCGGAAGGCGATCGCAGCTGAGTACGAGCTGTCGGCCGTTCTCGTAGAGAGCATTGAACGTGTGGAAGAACTCTTCTTCGGTGCGAGCCTTGCTGGCCAGGAACTGGACATCGTCGATGAGGAGGACGTCCGCGTCTCGGTAGGCACGTTTGAAGGGCTCGACTTCCTTGGTGGCCAAGGCAGAGAGGAAGTGGTTGGTGAACGCCTCGGCGGTGGTGTACCTGACCTTGGCACCTCCACTGAATGCGAGTACGTAGTTGCCGATCGCGTGGAGCAGGTGCGTCTTGCCGAGCCCCGGCGGGGCGTGGAGGAAGAGGGGGTTGTACGCCTGCCCTGGGTTCTCGGCCACCGCCAGTGCCGCCGCATGAGCCAGTCGGTTCTCGTTGCCGATGATGAACTGGTCGAAGCTGTAGCGCGGGTTGAACGTCTCGCGCGGCGGACGGGCCGGCGGGGACCCGGACCCACCCGCCCCTCCGCGAGGCCCCAGACCATCGCCCGTGTCGAAGGCAACCCGGGCCTCGCCGCCGAGTATCTGGCGCACACTGCGCTCGAGCACACGCCCGAAGCGATCGGACAGCCACGCTCTGGTCGCCGGCGGCGCTTCGAGGAGGAGGAGCTCACCGTCCCAAGCCTTGGGCTCAAGCGCTGCCAGCCAGATCTCATAGGTGGAGTCTCCGACGAGTCGCCGGAGCTCGGTCTGGATGGTGCGCCACGCGGGCACGGATGGCGGATGCGCGTGCAGCGCCAAGCGTCTCCTCCCAGGAGAAGTCTGAGGAACCGATTACGAGGGCTCGGGCGGAACCCGTCCGAGGTCGGCGAATATATCAACGGCGATAGCGCTCCCGGGCGGCCTCCAGGGGGTGTTGACGCAAAGCGCGACAAAAAGTGAACGTGGAGTGGCCAAGATGTTTTTTGAGTGCGTTGACTCCGGGTACAACGCCCCGTTCGGGGCATCAGCCGAGCCTGCGTATACTCCGACCTTCCCGGGTTTCGGGCCGTGAGATATGAAACGTACGTACCAGCCAAAGAAGCGCAAACGCGCACGCACGCATGGGTTCCGCGCCCGCATGGGCACCCGAGCTGGGCGCCTGACTCTCAAGCGGCGGCGCGCAAAGGGACGCAAGCGCCTGACGGTCTGATGCTCGCGGGGCGGCCGGGTGCCGTGTCCGGGCAGCGGCCAGGACGAGGACGGCTGTCGCGCAGCGCGGAGTTCGACCGGGTGTTTCGTCAGGGCCGGTCACACGCCGGTCGTGACCTCGTGTTGTACGTGTTCCCGCGGGGCGGTGACAACGCCGCCCCCAGGCTCGGACTGTCGGTGTCACGCAAGGTCGGCGGCGCCGTCGAGCGCAACCGGGTCAAGCGCGTTCTGCGGGAGGCTTTCGCGCGCGAAAGTGTGCGGCTTCCCCCAGGAACCGACGCGGTCGTCGTGGCCCGCACGGGGGCCGGTCAGCTGGCCGACCGAGACGGCTTGGCGGGTATGGTCGCCGCGCTCGCGGAGCTGGTGGACAAGGTTCCGGGCGCCGAGCAGCGCAACACGAGCGAGGACCGGGCCGCCATCCCAGAGCCGGCCCCAACCGTGGGCCAGACGCCTGGTTTGGAGAGCGAGAGATGATGCACCTCCGCTCGATAGCGGTGGCGCCTATCCGCGCCTACCAGCGGGTTTTCTCGCCCGCCCTGGGCGAGCGCTGCAAGTACTACCCGTCGTGTTCTGAATACGCGGTGCAGGCGGTTGAGCGGTTCGGCATACTGCGCGGGCTCGTCCTGGCCGCGTGGCGGCTTCTGCGCTGCAACCCATGGAGCCATGGCGGAGTGGACAAGGTTGAGGACCAGCGGCTATTTAAGCCGCGAGCCACAGTGACGAGCGCCTGACAATGCTTGTAAGCGCAAACATCTTCCAGCCGCTCATTGACGTCTTCGAGACGGTGTTGAAGTTCTTCCACAACAGCGTGGGAGTGCCCTGGGGCTGGTCAATCATCCTGCTCACGATCGTCGTCCGGGCTTGCCTGATCCCGCTTACGGTCAAGCAGTTCGGCTCCATGCAGCGCCTGCAGCAGCTGCAGCCCGAGCTAAAGGCGCTCCAGGCTAAGTACAAGGACGACAAGGAACGCCAGCAGCAGGAGATGATGAAGTTCTATAAGGAGAACAAGGTCAACCCGCTTGGGTCGTGCCTGCCGCTGGTGGCTCAGCTACCGGTGTTCATCTCCTTGTTCTACATGCTCCGCCAGAGCTTGCGGGTCGATATCTGTCCGGCGATCCAGAAGACATACCAGACGCACTATGCGGCTCTGCATAACGTCTCTGCCGCGGCCGCCAAAGGGCATACAACGCCGTGTGGTGTCGGCCACGGGGCCGGCTTCCTCTTCGTTGGCGACCTGACCAATAAGGCGACGGGATCCGTACTGATCGTCCTGATCGTGCTCTACATCGGGACCCAGCTGGCCTCCAGCCTGATGATGTCCAGCGCCACCATGGACAAGAACCAGCGCCGGCTGATGCTCGCCATGCCGCTCCTGTTCGTTCTGTTCGTGATCAACTTCCCCGCCGGCGTGATCGTCTACTGGATCACGACCAACACCTGGACGATGGCCCAGCAGTACGTGGTCAAGCGCCGAATGGGGCCGGTACGCCCCGCGGTCGCTGGGGCGGGGGCCGCCGGTGGCGCGACAAGCGTCGTGCCAACGAGCAAGACACCGCCGAAACGGGGCGATGCCGACGGCGTGTCGGGCGAGAACGGCTCGAGCTCTGGCGGCGGCGGCATCGGCGCGTTGATCCGGGGCCGCTCAAAGGAGAAGGAGGCGGCTACGGTCGTGGCCCGATCCGGGCCTCCACCCCGTCCGCCGCGCAAGAAGAAGAAGCGTTCGGGCCGCAGGAGGTAGCGTGCCTGCGACCGGTGAAGGCGCGGCCGCACGCGTCCAAGAACTGCTGGAGAAGATCTCGGACACGGCTGGCGTCGAGGCCTCCGTCGAGGTGCATGAGGGCCCGGACGGTCTCGTGGCTGAGTACATCGGCGATGATCTGGGTCTATTGATCGGCCATCACGGCCAGACGATCGACGCCATCCAGCACCTGGCCTACCGGTTTGCCATGCGCGGGGACGGCGAGCGACAGCCGGTGGTGGTGGACGCGGCCGGATACCGGGAGCGACGGGCGGTGGCTCTGCGTGCCACAGCTGACCAGGCCGCCGAGACGGCGCTAAGCGACAGGCGTGCGGTGCCGCTCGAAGCGATGAGCGCGCTCGAGCGCAAGGTGATCCACGAGCATTTGAAGACGCGGCGTGACGTTGAGACCTACAGCGAGGGCCAGGAGCCGTCTCGCCGGCTCGTCGTCGCCCCGCTCGTCGACTGACCGCTCGCCGGGCCGCCCGCGTCGCAGCCCGCCTCGTCCGGAGGGTTTCACGTGAAACGGCGTGGTCCCGGCCGCCCGAACTCGACGTCGCCTGTCGATCGGCTGGCCGAACGCTACGCCCTCAATTCCGAGGCTGCGGACAGGCTTGGCTTGTTGTTACGGCTACTGACCGAAGATCCCACCGCCCCGACGGCGGTTCGAGGCCTGCGGGCGGCGCTCAACGATCACATCGCGGACTCACTCGTGGCGCTCGAGCTCGACGAGGTCCACCGCGCGGCCGCGATCGCCGACCTCGGCGCCGGCGCGGGGCTGCCGGGTATCCCGTTGGCGATCGCCCTCCCGGACTCTGAGGTGTCCCTGGTCGAGAGCAATCGGCGCAAGTGCGAGTTCATCCAGCGAGCCATCGCGGGCTGCGATCTGACCAACGCAACGGCGGTGGCGGTGAGAGCCGAGGAGTGGGGTGCCGGGTTCGAGCGCTTTGACCTGGTCACCGCTCGGGCGCTGGCGCCGCTGTCCGTGGTGGCCGAGTACGCGGCTCCCTTGCTCCGAATCGGGGGCGCCCTCCTGGTCTGGAAGGGACGCATCGACCCCGCCGATCAGGCGGCAGCGCTCGTCGCGGCGGACGAGCTCGGCCTCGAGCTGGGGCAGCCCTGGGCCGTGGAGCCGTATCCCGGAGTCACCAACCGTCACCTGCAGCTCGCGCGGAAAGTGTCACCGACGCCCGGCCGCTTCCCACGCCGCCCCGGGATGGCCCGGAAACGCCCGCTCGGCGCGACCGCGAGCCTGTCGTCTGACCGCTGACAGCGCTAGCTTGGGCGGATATGGGGACCGTCTACGCGATCGCCAATCAGAAGGGCGGCGTCGGTAAGACCACGACGGCGGTGAATCTGGCCGCGTGCGTGGCCGAGGCCGGCTACGAGTCGCTGCTGATTGATATCGACCCGCAATCCAACGCCACGCTCGGCCTGGGCCTCGACAAGCACGCCACGCCGACGGTATACGACGTGCTGGTGGGCGATCTGGCGCTCGAAGACGCCGTTGTGCCATCTGGAATCCCGCACCTCGGCGTTGTCCCGGCTGGGCCCGATCTTGCCGGCGCGACCGTCGAGCTCCCGAGGCTCTCCGGTTCGGAGGGTCGCCTGCGGGACGCATTGGTGCCCGTGCGAGACCGCTATTCCTTCGTCCTTCTCGACTGTCCGCCATCGCTCGGGCCGCTGACCGTCAACGCTCTGGTGGCGGCGGATCGGGTGATCGTGCCCGTGCAGGCCGAGTACTTCGCGCTCGAGGGCCTGGCCGGCCTGCTCGACACGTTGGGCTTGATCCAGCGCGAGTTGAATCCCCGCCTGACCGTGGCTGGGATGCTCCTGACCATGCATGACGGCCGCACGCGGTTGGCCCAGGATGTCGAGCGCGAGGTCCGCGAACACTTTCCCGCACTTGTGTTCGACACCGTCATCCCCCGCAACGTCCGGGTCGGCGAGGCGCCGAGCTTCGGTCAGCCCGTGATCCACTACGACCCCCACTGTGCCGGCGCCGATGCCTACTTCGAACTGGCCAAGGAGGTGGCGGCCCGTGGCTGAACGTCAGCGTGCGATGGGCCGGGGCCTGGCCGCCATCCTCTCTGTCGCCCCTCGTGACGAGGCCGAGGAGCTGCGTCAGATCCCCACCGAGTTGATCGCCCCCAGCCCACATCAGCCGCGAACCACCTTCGACGAGGCAGGGCTGGTGGCTCTGGCCGAGTCGATCAAGGTGCGCGGCGTCTTACAGCCCGTGCTCGTCCGGCCCGTTCCGGGCGGCACGTACGAGCTGGTCGCCGGGGAGCGCCGCTGGCGGGCGGCCAAGATGGCCGAGCTCGAGAGCGTGCCGGCAATCGTTCGCCACCACGACGACGCGGCATCGCTTGAGGTCGCGCTGATCGAGAACATGGTCCGCGAGGACCTGAATCCGGTCGAGGAGGCCAGGGCCTGTGCCGCCCTGACGGAGGAGCTCGGCCTCTCGCGGGAAGAGGTTGGCGCGCGCGTGGGGCGTGGGCGCGTCGCCGTGTCGAACCTGATCCGCCTGCTTGACCTGCCTGACTCGGTACTGGCCACGATCGAGCGCCGCCAGCTGAGCGAGGGCCACGGACGGGCGTTGCTCCTGGCCACTGATCACGGCGATCGCCGGCGGTTGGCTAGCGCCGCGGTGGACGGCGGCTGGTCTGTGCGTGAGCTCGAGGATCGCGCCCGCCGCGCCAACGGCGAAGGCGAGCCGCGGACCCGCCGCCGCCGACGACGCGCCGTGCATCCTGATCAGGAAGCCGCCGTGATCCAGATCACGGACAGCTTCGGGACGGCGCTTGGCCGGGACGTCGACGTCAGCCCCACACCGGGCGGCGGCTATCGGATCCAGCTGAGCTTCGAGTCGGCCGACGAGGCCCTGGGGCTGGCTGCGCGCCTGCACCGCTGAGCTCGGGAGGCAGGACAACGGTGAGCCAGCGTCCGAGGGCTCCTGCGCGGGCACGACGACGCTGATCTGCGGACGGGGGACGGTGCCGCAGCCAATCACGACTGTGACAATCAAATTAGTTGCCAACCAGGCTGGCTCCCGGCACTCCCCCGGCGGGTTCGCCGGTTCCGCCCGCCGTTTAGAATCGCGCCCTCGGGCGATTAGCTCAGTCGGTTAGAGCGCTTCTCTGATAAGGAAGAGGTCCCAGGTTCGAGTCCTGGATCGCCCACTCTCAGGAAATCCCTGCAAAACAGGACGTTTGCTGAGGTCGCACCCCGTCGCCGCGCTCCGCTCGAGCCGGCATTTGGGTGCAATACGGGTGCATCAGGATTTTCCGGGAGCACCCATCGCGGCCCGACTCGGACCGCGTAGCCGCTGCCCTTCGAGACACGAACGTCAGCGCCGTCGCAGCTCGTCGGCCGGGGCCGCGCACTCTCGTCAGCGGGGTGGGGACGGCATGACGGCGGTCAGCCACACGCACGATCCCGTCACGATCTCGGACCGCCGCGAGCTGCCCTTCTTCATGGTCTACACGCGCGCGGTCGAGGCGATCCGCGAACACACCGCCGGCCCTCGCCGCGTCCGCACGATCGGGTTCTACGGACTGCTCTGCCAACTCGCCAACGAGCAGCGGAACATCGGCCAGCAACGCCGCGTCCGCTACAGCTACGACCTCCTTGCCGCCCGCGGCGGAGTGTCCAAGGGAAGCATCGCGAAGATGCTGGCCTGCCTCGAGCAGGCCGGTGTTCTGCGCAGGGAGACGCAGCCCGACCCCGAGCGCGGCGGCAGCATCAGCATCGCGCATCTGCTCATCCACGAGCACAGCTTCATCGCCGTGACGGTGCCGATGGCCGACCGGCTCGCGGCGCCTCGAGACGGGGGGCATCTGCTGCGAGATCTCGGACTGATCGTCGTCCTGCTCGAGTTCTGCGTGCGGCAGGGTCCGGAAGGGACGTGGACCCAGGCGCAGGTCACCCGCTCGCAAATCGCCGAGCACTCAGGGCTGCACGTCGACCGCGTCGACGACTGCCACCACATCCTCGAAGCGGCCGGTCTGCTCACCATCGAACGGCGACGAGCGAACAACGGCGGACGGAACCTGCCGAGCATCTACACCGTCCACGAAGCGCCACTCAGCCAGGGCGGTGAAACGGAACTGGCTGGGCGCCAGAACGGTACTGGCAGGGCGGCGGGGCGAAACGGCCAGGGCGGTGAAACGGAACTGGCTGGGCGCCAGAACGGTACTGGCAGGGCGGCGGAACAGAACTGGCAGGGCGGAAACGCCGCCACCGGCATCGCTGATTCGCCGCCCTCTAGCGCGCGCGCAGGTGACGGCGATCCAGAAGAACAACGAGAAAACTTCCAGGGCGGTCAGCCGGAACCGGTCGACGGCGTGCGCTCCATGGCATACGGGACGAGGGACTGGGTTATCGAGTCGTTCATCGATGCCTGGAAGCCGGCGCTGGGCAGCAGCCCGGCAATCCGGTACGGCCGCGACACACGGCGCTGGCACGAGGCGGCGGACCGACTGCTCGAGCGCCTCGAACCTGAGCGCATCGCGGCCGGGTTCACGCAGATGGTCGCCGACCCATACATCGGCGCAAAGGCCACCACCCTCCCCGACTTCGATCGCATCGCCGAAGAGCTCATCGCGAAACGCTTCGCCACCGCGGACCGCGACCGGCACGGCACGGCGCTCCCCCCAACCGGCGACCCGAGATCACCCGATGCGAGCGGTCTCAGCTGGCCGGCTGCCAAAGACCACCTCACCCGCGCCATCCAGCGACACGGGCGCGACCACCGCGCCGCGGCGCTCGCCGAGCTCGCCGCCATCCACCCCACCCTCGAGCGCTTCGTCCTGACCGCCCGCTGGACAGCACTATGCGAGCACCCCCTGCACTTCTCCGAGCGCCAATACCGAGACCTATGGTCCGAGCTCACCGAGCGCAATAACGACCACCAGGAGCGGACCGCGGCATGACATCGGCCGTCCACAACGCCGCGCACGCTCAGAACCTCGAGGCCGAGCGGTCAGTGCTCGGCGCCGTTCTCCTGGACGAACGCCATCTCCACACCGCCCTCGACGTCGGCCTCCAGGACGACGACTTCTACCGACCCGCACACGGTCGAGTGTTCGCCGCGATGCGGGCGCTGCACAGCGCCGGCGAGGCAATCGATCACCTCACGGTCGCAGCGCACCTCCAACGCAACGGAGAACTCGACGATGTCGGCGGTTCAGCGAGCGTCGATGAGCTCGCGGGCTGGGTGCCGGCGGCCGGACACTGTCGCGAGTACGCCGCGATCGTGCGCGACCTCGCGCAGGTCCGGCGGCTCATGCGCGCGACCTACGAGATCCAGGCTGCCGCAAGCGCACCCCGCTCGGGGTCCGACGAGCTGATCGAACGCGCCGAGCAGCTGATCTTCCAGCTCCGGGCGAGCACAGTCCGTGGCCGACAGCGGCTTCTCGCCGACGCGGTCACCGACGAGGTGGACCGCCTCGCCCAGTGCTCGCAATCCGGCCGCGCCGTTCCCGGGCTCACAACCGGGATCGCTCCGCTCGACGAACTGCTCGGAGGCCTCCAACAGGGGCGCCTATACGTCGTCGCCGCACGGCCGTCGATGGGCAAGAGCCTCATCGCCCTGCAGATCGCCCGGCACGTCGCAGCCGTCGAGTGCGGTCGTGTGCTGTTCGCCTCGATCGAGATGAGCGACTCCGAGACCGCCCAGCGCCATCTCGCCGCCGAATCAGGCGTCGCACCGAGCCGCATCCACCTCGGGCGCCTGCACGAACACGACTGGCCGCCGCTGCTGAAAGCCGCGCAGGCGAGCGTTGATCTTCCGCTTCACCTGCTCGACGACGGCGACCTCTCCCTCCCCACGCTGCGCGCGCACGCCCGCCAGGTCGCGGTGCGCCACGGCCGGCTGGAGCTGCTCATCGTCGACTACCTGCAACTGATGCGCGCCGAGAAGCCGAGCGGCAACCGCGTCGAGGACGTCTCGGCGTTCAGCCGCGGTCTCAAGCGCCTCGCACGCGAATTCAGCTGTCCCGTGATCGCTGTCTCCCAGCTCTCTCGCGCCGTCGAGCAGCGGCCCGACAAGCGTCCGCTCCTGTCCGACCTGCGGGACTCGGGACAAGTCGAGGCGGATGCCGACTGCGTCCTGATGCTCTACCGCGACGACTACTACGACCCCGACTCCGAACGACCCGGCGAGATGGACCTCATCGTCCGCAAGAACCGCCAGGGCCAACTCGGTCAGATCGCCACCCGCATCGACGAGCAGCTCCGCTACTCGCCCGTCTGAGAACCAAGCAATGCACAAGCCTCGGCTCACACCAACCACCCCCCACTTGTCAGGAGACGAGCTCATGACTGCACGGCACCATCGAACCGAGGCCAGCTGATGTACCGGCTCCTCGTCTGGTCCTCCAAGGGCGGGGTCGGCAAGACGACCTCCGTCGCGAACCTCGGACCCGCGCTCGCGCGGCGCGGCAACAACGTCCTCCTCGTTGGGTTCGACGCCCACCAGCCCGACCTCGAGATGACCTTCGGCATCGAGGACGACGACGACGTCACGCGGATCGAGGATCTCCTCGCGGGAAGCGCCGACCCGCTCACCGCCACGATCGAGATCGACGATCCAATCGCCCCCACGCGCAACCACAAGCCAGGCGGATCGCTGAGGCTGCTCGCCACCTCAGAGCGCCTCCTCGCCCTCACCGCCGATGTCGCCGCGACCGGGCGCTTCGACGCCCTCGATCAACTCCTGATGCAGCTCGACGAGACCGCCGACATCGCGCTGATCGACACCACCGGCGCCGTCACCCCGCTCACCCGCATGGCCATGTTTGCCGCCGACGGGATCCTCTTCTGTGGCGAGCCTGGCGTCTACGAAGCCAAGACCATCGCGCGGCGCCTCGACGAACTCGACGAGCTCGGCGTCGAGGCGGGACACGCCATCAGACCGGTCGG
>CAWGIA010000011.1:0-49460 GCA_963822535.1 uncultured Solirubrobacterales bacterium | reverse complement strand
ATTCCGACAGCGGCGTGGCAAGGGATCGGCCACCCTCACCAGCGCCAGTTCGCCGGGCGCTGAGGCCATCGAGTGGGGTGGGAACTGAGCCCAGCACGTCACGATCGCGGAGAGAACGCAGTGGGCGTCCCTGCCCACCCGAGCTCACGCGTCCAGGGGCTGGGGTGTGGTCGGGAGGAACGACAGAGTGACGCGCGCGGATGGCGAAGCGTCGATCGCGCGTCCGGCGCGATGCCGATTCCCGCGCGCGGATCAGATCGACACTCGCCAGCCCGTCCTGCTGTGCGCTGTCGACCTAAACGCCACTCGAGCGCTTGACCGCCGACACGAGCTACTCGATCTTCGATCGCCGCACCCCTCGCACCGAGCCGCCGCCGGCCGCAAGGCCCACCAAAGGCAGCCCGCTGCCCACCAGCAACAGCAACACACTCCACGCACTTAATGTGCCTGCAAGACGTCCGCAGAGACGTCCCGCGCGGTGGCCGACCTGCGTCGCCACGTCTGCTGAGGGCTCGGCAGACCAGTAGCCACGGGCATTCCGGCTATCCAGCGGGCCGGACATCTTGGGACGTCTTGGGACGTCTTGGGACATCTGGTACCGGGCGGTCCGCTTCCCCCGACGCTGACGGCTGCGGGAGGCGGAAGGCCTTGGCCACGAGCTCAGCGTCCTCGCTGTGCGGGGCATAGTGGAGGTACCGCATCGTCGTCTGGATGTCGGCGTGGCCCATCCACTCCTGGACACGACGGACATCGGCCACGGCGATCATCCGGGTGCCGAACGTGTGCCTTAGGTCGTGGAAGCGGAGGTGGCGCAGGCCGGCGGACGAGAGCGCGAGCTTGTACCGCCGGCGGAGCGCCGAGCCGTCGAGGTAGCCGCCGGTCTCGCCGGCGAACACGAGGTCATCGTCACCGACCCAATCCAGGCGTGAGCCAAGCTCCGCGAGCGCCGACGCAACGTCCGCTGCCATCGGCACCGCGCGGACCTTGCCCGACTTCGGCGTCGTGAGCTGGCCGAGGTAGTAGCTGGCGCGAACTCGAATCGTCGACCCGGCGAAGTCGACGTCACGCCAGTGGAGCGCGAGCAGCTCCCCCATCCGCAGCCCGTGAACGCGGCGGTCAGGTAGATCGCGGCGTCCTGCTCGGACGCGGCGGCACGGACCAACGCCCAGACCTCCTCGGGCGAGAACACATCGATGTCGCCGCCGCGGGGCTGCGGGAACTTCTCCACGTCGGCCGCTGCGTTCGACGGCAGGCGGTAGAGCTTTCGGCCCGCTCGAGGATTCCGTGCAGCTGGATCAGGAGCTTGTTCCGGGTTCGGGTCGACCCGCTCGAAGCCCGCGAGCCACCGCTCGATCTGCCTCAGTCGTGACGGCTTCGACCGCCATTGCACCGAACGCGGGGAGCAGGTGCGCCTGAATCGCGGAGCGGTAGCCGCGCAACGTCGACGGCTTACGGCCGCGATCGTGCTCGATGTACCGCAGGTACTCGGCGGCGGCATCGGCGAACGTCGCGCCGGTCCGCACCATGCCCGGGAGCGTTCCGCGGCGCGCCTCGTCCAACGTGGCCCGAAGCCAATCTTCAGCCAGGCGTTTCGTGAAGTAGCCCGCCGCGGGGCGCCCGCGGTCCGTCCAGGCTGGTCCCAGCTTCTTCTGGACCTGGCGCCCGTCGGGCAGCCGGTACTTCGCGTACCAGGCTGGCCCCGCGTGCGCGCTCGACCCGGAACACATGACCCGTCGGAGGCTGAAACTCACCCGCCATCAGAGCACATCGTACGCCGATCTCGGGACATATTGGGGACATGTTCAAGAGCTGGCACAAGTCCAGAAACGACGAAAACCCCGGCTGACCGGGGCTTTCTAAGTGGGCCGTGGAGGAATCGAACCTCCAACCTTGGGATTAAGAGTCCCCTGCTCTGCCAATTGAGCTAACGGCCCTTCGAGACGGCGATGTTACCCAGGAGTCCCCACTGAGGACGACCGGGAAACTGGCCGCAAATCAAGCGCCAACACGGATCGAGGCGTCGTGCCGAATCCCCCGCTCAGCAGGAGGCGGCGACCGAGGGGGTGGTCTTGGCCGCCTGGATCTCGCTCTTGAGGGTCGCCCGGCTGAGCTTAGGCACGAGGCTGAGCGCCTTGTCCAGGGCCAGGTCACCCTTGCGGGTCTGTTTGGCCGCGTAGGCGGCCGCGGCCAGGCATTCGTACCCCTTGGCCGAGGAGGGATCCGCCGCCGCCTGGATCTCCCAAGCGTCTGACTCAGGGCCGTACTGGCCGAGGGCACCGTAGGCGCGCGCGGCGAGGATCGCCAGGTTGGGATCGGGGGTCTTGGTCAGCTGCTGGTAGCGCTGCCACGCGGCGGTGGTCGCCGCCAGTTCCTTCTGCCCGGCGGTGGTGAAGGCGCCTGTGGTGCTGTTGTAGTCATTGCCCGAGATGGCGCTCTCCCAGCGGGCGCTGACCAGCGCGCTCCAGCCGGCAGGATCGGTCGGATTCAGCCGGGTCTGCTTCAGCGCGGTCTTCTCGGCCTGGCTGATGACCTGCCCCTGCTGGTTGGAGCCATTGCCGGTGAAGGCGTTGAGCAGGCCGCCGATCCCGTTACCGGCCCCCACGCCGAACAGGACCAAGCCGCCACCCATGAGCACGGCCAGGCCCAGATAGACCACCTGCACAGTGCGGCGCCGTCCACGGCTGCGGAGATCGAAGAGCATCTTGGTGGCTAAGAATCTGGCTCGTAGGGATCTGGCTCGTCGAGCGTTGTCAGTTCCGCCATTGCCTTCTTGGCGTCCCGGCGATCAGCGAACTTGAGCATCACGATACTGGCGAGAAACAGGATCACCAGCGGCAGCGTCTCCAGTCCGGTGGTGACCGGATCTGCCCCTGGCATTGCCGCGGCGATCACGGCGATGATGACCGTAGCGTAGCGCCAGTGGCGGGTCAGAGTGCTTCCGTTGATCATCCCCGCCTTCTGCAATCCGAGCAGCCCCAACGGGAGCTGGAAGGCGAGCCCGATCCCGGCCATGGTGAGGATCTCGAATGAGTACAGAGGCTTGGCCTGAACCAGAGCGTTGAACTCGGAGCTGTTGTACCCCTGTAAGAACTTCACCGCCGCGGGCAGGACCACCAAGTAGGTGAACACGACCCCGATCAGGAACAGGAGCGGCGCCGCCAGCATGATCGGAAGCGCGATTCTTCGCTCGTCCGAACTGAGCGCCGGAATTACGAACGCGTACGCCTGATAGAGGATCACCGGGAGCGTGAACAGGAGCGCGAAGTACGCGCACACGGTCAGCGTCGTGGTGAACGGCTCGCCGACTCCGATCGTGATCGGGACGTTCTTCGGAGTCGACTGCGGGAGTGCTCGCGCGGCATCCTGAAGCCGGTTCGCGGCGGCCGCGATGAGAGCGCTATCTGACAGCGACAGGTCGCTCGACCGCGAGAGGTCCCTGAAGAACTGAGCACTCTGGGAGATGTCCCGCGCGGCGCGCACCGAGTCATTGGTCAGTCCGCCGAGGTGGTTGGCGGCAGTCTTCTGCGATGACGGCAGCGGGCTGTTCAGAACCCCGAGCAGTGGGTGGTTCTGCCAGAAGCAGATACCGAACGCGACGACCAGTACCGCGCCGCAGATCATCAGGCGCGAGCGGAGCTCGTCGAGATGATCGACGATGCTCAAGCGATCCTCGTGGCCGACCGGCCGGAGAACCCTAGCCATCTAGTGCCCCGGCCGGCCCACTAAGAATTGCGCTCGGAACCGACTTCGCTTGAGCCGCGGCCGCCGGCCGGAGTGTGCTCCGCCTCCGGAGCAGGCGTCGGATTGGCGACGGTCGTCGGCGATGAGATGGCGGGGCGCTCCGTGTCCTCGTCCTTCGAGTCGCCGGAGATCGAGTCCTTGAACTCACGCATGCCCTGGCCGAGGCTCTTGCCCAGACCGGGGAGGCGCTTGGGGCCCAGGATCAGCAGGACGATCACGAGCACCACGATGAGATCCGTCGTTGGGTTGCGGAACATCTGCCAGGCCTCCGATTGGGGGTCACCAAGGGTAGCGGGCGATGCGTCCAGTCGGGTTGGACGGCCCCTCAAGCTGACTTTACGTCTGGCCGATACAGCCGCGAGCAGTCATGGACCGGAAACCCGACACCCACTCAGTCCGCCGCATCGTTCTGCCCAGCGGCCGGTCGATCGAGGTCGTTCGCTTCTCTCTCGGTGAGGCGAGAACCGACGGTCTGCACATCTGCCCGGAATGCACCTCGGATCTCGTGCAGCCGGTGCAGTGGGGGGAGACCTCCGGCGGGTTCTGGGAGCTCACTCTTCAGTGCCCCAACTGTGACTGGATGACAGAGGGCGTCTTTGATCAGGACCAAGTCGATGAGTTCGAGGAGCACCTCGACGAAGGCCTCGCGAACATGCTCAACGACCTGCGCCGGCTGACGCAAGCGAACATGGCGGAGGAGATTGATCGCTTCGCCGCGGCGCTGCAGACCGACCTGATCCTCCCCGAAGACTTTTAGAACCTACGAGTAGCGCTCGACGACTCCGTCGGCCACGAGGTCGAGTGCGTAGCGCTGGCGCTCAGGCAGGCTCGGCAAGATTGCCTTGGCCGAGGCGATGAGCTCGAGCGCGCGGTCTTTGACCGTGTCGAGAGCCCCCGTGACGGCGATCGAATCAGACACCTCGGCCGCCTGCGCTGCCGTCCGGATCGCACTCAGATCCAACTCTCTAAGCCGTTCATCACGCTCGCGGGCCAGCAACAGCGGCAGTGTGATCGTCCCATCGAGCAGATCCGCGCCCCGCGGCTTGCCCGTCCGCTCCGGCGGCCCGGAGACATCGAGCACGTCGTCCAGAAGCTGAAACGCCACCCCGATCTGCTCGCCGAAGTCGCCCAACGCCTCCACCGGCCCTCCGCCCTCGATCGCCCCGAGCTCGCACGCGGCCCGGAACAGCACCGCGGTCTTCAGCCGGCAGCGCTCGAGATAGCGCTCCTCCGTGACGATCTGCCACGCATCGGATCGCTGCATCAGCTCGCCGGACGCCAGATCGGAACTGGCCCGGGACAGCGCCCGGACCGAGTCCAGAGAACCCGTGCCGGCCAGCTCCGCGAACGCCCGCGAGAAGAGCAGGTCCCCGGTGGCGGTGGCAAGACGTCGTCCGGCTGAGGCGACCACTGTCGGACGTCCGCGCCGCAGAGGCGAGCCATCTAGCACGTCGTCGTGGACCAGAGTGGCGCTATGAACCAGCTCCACGGCAACCGCGGCGCGCAGCAGACCATCGGACTCCGGCGGCGGAGCGCCCGCGGCCAGAAACACGAGCAGAGGTCGCAGACGCTTGCCCCCCGCCGCGATCGTGGCTCCTGCGTGGCGAGCCAGGAGCGGTCCGTGACTCGCGGCGAGCTCGGCCATGCGCGCCTCGAGCCTGTCCATCATCCGCGAGACGGAGACCCCACCCGCCTCCACCACCCCCTGGACGGCGCTCATGTCGGAACCTTGCCGGCGTGCAGGGCGATGATTCCCCCGGCAGTCAGGAGGTAGCTGACCTCGCGCAGGCCGGAATCCCACATCGTGCCGGCCAGCTCCTGGGGCCCGGGGAACCGGCGCACGGAGCTCGGCAGGTAGTTGTACGCCTCCGGATCGCCGGCGAGACGACCCAAGGCCGGCACGAGATGATCAAACCACAACTCGAGCAGCGTCGAGAGGGGCGGCCGCGTTGGGGTGGTTATCTCGAGCACAACCACTCGACCGCCGGGGCGGACCACCCGCGTCATCTCGCGAAGTCCGGCCCCAAGGTCGGAGAAGTTCCGCGCGCCGAATCCCACCGTTGCGGCATCGAACTCCCCGTCGGCGTACGGAAGCGATAGAGCATTCGCCGCCTCGAAGCGGACCTCGGCGTCCGCGGCGGCGGCCTTCGTTCTGGCCAGCTCGAGCATCGCCTCTGAGAAGTCAGCTCCGACCACCTCGCCGCCGGGCGCAACGCGGCGAGCCAGCTCGAGGGCCAGATCTCCCGTCCCCGTGGCCACGTCAAGCACGCGCGAACCGGGCCCGACTTCGGCCAGATCGGCCGCCCGGCGGCGCCACTGGTGGTGTAGCCCCGCGGTCATGACGCCGTTCATCACGTCGTAGACGCCCGCGATTCGATCGAACATCGCCTGGACCTGGGTCTCAGGAAGCGTCCCCGGCCCCGGAGCCATGTCACCGATCGATTCTTGCGGCGGCGGAGTTGCGCTCGCCGTCATGGCAGGTGCCCCCCGCTCTACTGCAGCTCGGACAGGAAGTTGACCAGGTTCTGGAACTTCTTTGGAGACTGCTTGGCCAGGCTCGCGAATGACGGCATCGGTGCGGTGGGGTTGCGCAGCGTGGACGCGATCGCGTCGGGGCGCCGGATCGATCCGATATGGGTCAGCGGCGGCCCCGGCCCGTTGTTTCCGTTGGAGCCGATCACATGGCAGGCCAGGCAGCCTGATTGGCCCACCACCAGTTCGCCGGCTCGGAAGGTCGCCTTCTGGGACGCGGTCAGGCTCGCCGGCGGCTTCATGTCAACCGAGTTCGGCGAGCCCGTATTGGCGCCCGAATAGGTCAGATACGCCATCGCGAAGATCGTCGTCAGTCCGGCCACGAGCGCCACCGGACGGCGCTCGATCCGCCGCTCCGGGCTGCGGTCATAGAACGGCAGCAGGAAAAGCAGGATCATGCAGATCGTCGGCACTCCGATCGTCGCCATGTCCGTGAACTTGGGGACGTTCTTCATGACGCGCAGGACCTCGAACAGGAAGAAGAAGTACCAGTCCGGACGCGGGACGTAGGTGGTGGTCGTCGGGTCAGCCTTGGGGCCGAGCTCCGCGCCGAACATCGCGGCCAGGAAGATGATCACGATCATCACGATCACGGCCATGACCGAGTCCTTGGCCACCGCGTAGGGGAAGAACGGCTTGCCCTGGTTCTTCAGGATCGAGTACTCGCGGAGGTACTGCTCCTTCTCGGCCTGGTTCACGAGCGCTCACCCCCAGATGGGAGCCCGGGGCGGGCGCGGGTCAGCCTGAGCGGGGTCAAACCTGGGCCTCGCGGAGCTCCGGCTCCTCCTCGGCTTTGATCCACGGCGGCGCGGAGATCCCGAGCTTGGTGATCAGGTACAGATGCGCACCGATCAGGGCGGCGATCAGCCCAGGGATCAGCATCATGTGGATGGCGTAGAACCTGGACAACGTGGTGGCCCCGAACTCGGGGCCGGCTCTCAGGAAGTCAGACAGGTAGGGGCCGATGAACGGCCCGGTGCCGTTGATGTTCACGCCGACGATCGTCGCCCAGTACGAGCGCTGATCGAACGGGAGCAGATACCCCGTGAAGCCCATGGCCAGCGTCAGGATCAGCAGGACGACACCGATGATCCAGGTCAGCTCGCGCGGATACTTGTAGGCGCCGAAGAAGAACACGCGCCCCATGTGCAGGAAGATCAGGATGATCATCACCGAGGCGCCCCACTTGTGCATGGCACGCACCAGCTGGCCGAGGAAGGCGTCATCGGTGATGTAGCGGACCGATTCGTAGGCGCCCCCAGAGGCATCGGGCCGATAGAACATGGCCAGGAACACGCCGGTGACCGCCTGGTTGAGGAAGGCGAACATGGTCGCCGAGCCCAGCGTGTAGAACCAGTTGATGCCGCGCGGGACCTTTCGGAATAGCAGCCAGCGGATGCCGCCCGACAGGGATGTGCGCTCGTCGATCCAGTCGACGACGGTGATGCCGGCCTCGGCTCCGATCTCCGCCGGCGTCATCTTGCCGTTGCCGTTTTGACCCGGGCGCTTGGGCTTGGGCTGAAGAACCTTGGGTAGCGGTGGGGCGGGGAGCTTGGGCATCTAGAGGTCCACTAATTCTTCGGGATCACGGAGGTGTCAAAGCGTGACGGATAGAGGAACTGCCCGATGCCGTCCAGCGGCTGACCGGGGTCACGCGGTGAGAAGCGGTGCAACTCGGAGTTGACCGAGTAGCGCGGGCCGATCTCCACCAGCCCCGTACTCGAGTTCAGCCGGGTGTAGAAGCGGTCCAACGGGCGCACCGGCGGGCCGCCGGCGACCAGTCCGCGGAAGTCATACACGCCACCGTGGCACGGACAGATGAACCGCGCGGCGGCCTGCACGAACCGGACCGGGCAGCCCAGGTGCATGCACCTCGAGGAGAGCGCGATCCAGTGGTTGTACTGATCCTCGCGCTCAACGTCGATGGCCGGATTGCGCGTTCGCACGTAGGCAATCGACTTCCCGGCCTCGCCGAGTCCCTGCACGATCGTGATCACCCGCACGACATAGGTGCTGTCGACAAAGTCGCTCGGCGGTCCGATCGGCTGCCAGTTGAACGGCTCCCGGCTGAAGATGGGGCCGAGCGCGAACCCGAGTGCCGGCAGCGTGAACGCCATCGCCGCTACGCCGCCCGCCCCATGCGTGACCGCGCCCATGAAGCGCCGCCGCGTGACGGTCTCGCCATCGAAGGCGCCCGGCATCTGCCGATCGGCGGTGTATTTGGATTTTCCGGCCTTGTGTCTGTCTTCCACGTGCGCCTCGATGAACGGCAGCTAAACCGTATTCAACGCTGCTCTAAGCGTACCGTCAACAAAGAGGCTCGCGTCACGAGCCCGGGCGCTCGGCGGCCCGCCGCAGAGCTGCCAGAGCGTCCCCGTCACCGGCCCGGGCCAGAGCTTTGGCCCTCTCGTGCTCGGCGGTCGAGCCCCATCCGATCGCCGTCGCACCGGCCTCCCAGATCGACACCGCCAGTTCCTCCCGACCGCCGGCCTGGGCCTGCGCCACGAGCGAGATCAGATCGGCCAGCTCGGCCACCGAGTCGAGATCCTCGAGCTCGGCCAGGCGCGAGAGGCCACGCGCGTAGAGCTGATCTCCCAGCAAAAGCGCCAGATCGGGATCATCGTCGGCGAGGACCCTCGGAGATCCGTAGTGAAGCCGCGAGCCCTCGTTGATCATCTCGAGCAGGAGCTCGTACTCGGTCTCGTGACCGACCGCCCGGGGTCCGGCGGCGGAGCGCTGGGCCGGGCCCGGCTCCGAGCGCTGGGCGGGGCCGGGGTCACGCAACACCGAGGCGGCCGTGCCGCCGTCTCTCCGCAGCGCCTCGGCCAGGGCCAGCGCACCGTCCCGGGCGCTCCTCATTGCCCGGACACCTCGGCGAACGCGTCACTGGCGGCGTCCAGGGTCCGCTCCACGTGCTCCGGGCCATGGGCCAGCGATGGAAACCAGGCCTCGAACTGCGAGGCTGGCGGGTAGACCCCGCGGGACAGCAGGCCCCGGCACCAGCGCGCATAGGCATCGGTGTCAGACGCTGCCGCGCCCGCGTAATCGGCCACGGGTTGATGATTGAAGAACACGGTCATCAGACCGGGGAGACTCTGAACCTGGACGGGCTGGTCAGCGTCCCGGGCCGCAGCCCGCATCCCCTCGGCCAGCAACTCAGTTGTCGAGGCCAACTGCTCGTAGGCGGCGCCGTCGAGCTCGCGCAACGTGGCCAGGGCCGCCGCCACGGCGAGCGGGTTGCCCGAGAGCGTCCCCGCCTGGTAGACGTCACCGGCCGGGGCGATCCACTCCATCATCTCACGTGGTCCGCCGTACGCGGCGGCCGGAAGCCCACCGCCGATGACCTTGCCCATGATGGTGAGGTCGGGGCTCACGCCGAAGCGCTCCTGAGCGCCTCCCCGGGCGACTCGAAACCCGCTTATGACCTCGTCGAAGATCAGCAGCGACCCGTTGGCGTCAGCCGCTTTGCGCAGCAGCTCGAGGAATCCGCTCTCCGGCGGGACGACGCCCATGTTGGCTGGCACCGGCTCGGCCAGGATGGCCGCGAACTGATGGGCGTCACTGGCCTGTACCAAGGCGGAGCGGGAGTTCCAGGGCACGACGACGGTCGCGGCGGCGGCGGCCTGGGGAACCCCAGGGCTGGCCGGAATTCCCTGGGTGGCCAGGCCGGAGCCCGCCTCGGCCAGGAGCCCGTCAACGTGGCCGTGATAGGCGCCGGCGAACTTGAGCACCTTCTCGCGGCCGGTCACGGCCCGGGCCAAGCGAAGTGCGCTCATCGTCGCCTCGGTCCCGGAGGAGGTCATCCGCATCATGTCGACCGCCGGCATTCGGTCAGTGACCTGCTGGGCCAGTTCCACCTCACCTGCGGTGGGCGCACCGAAGCTGGTTCCCCGTGCAGCCGCTGCGGTGACCGCCGCCACCACGGCTGGGTGCGCGTGGCCGAGCACCAGCGGACCCCAGGAGCAGACCCAGTCGACGTACTCGTTGCCGTCCACGTCATGGATCAACGGCCCGGCGCCCGAGGCGATGAAGATGGGATCACGGCCGATCGCGCGCATCGCACGTACGGGTGAATTGACCCCGCCGGGGAGGAGCCGCAGCGCCCGCTCATAGAGCGCGGACGAGCGCCCTGTGTCAGTGACCAGCTTGGTCAAACCCCGGCGTGCTCGCGTTCCCAGGCGCGGTAGTCATCCGTGAAGTAGAGCAGCCGGATCTTCTTGAATTCCGTGGAGGAGTAGAGGATCGCTCGATCTTCCACTCCCGTGTCTACGGCGATCGACTCGAGAATCGCGTCACATTCCTCCTTGGACCGGCCGTGAGCCATGGTGAACACCGAGTAGGGCCAGTCGGCGTAGGTGGGACGCTGGTAACAGTGCGAGATGCCGCGGAACGAGGCCATCCGCATACCGAGTTCCATGATGCGCTCGTCCGGCACCTTCCAGACGCCCATCCCGTTGGCGCTGAAGCCCGCGCGGCGATGGAAGAGGATCGCCGCCACTCGTCGCAGCAGCCGACGCTCCTGCATCGCCTGCAGGTGTTCGAGCAGCTGCGACTGCGGGATCCCCAGCGCGGCCGCCGCGGGAGCGTATGGCTCAGAGATCACCGGCATGTCGCCCTGAAGCGCTCGAATCACGTCACGGTCGAACTCGTCGTACGGCTGCGGTCCGATCTCCGCCGGCGCGGCCGCTTCGGCTGCTTTGGCCAGAGCTTCGGTGCCCGCCTCCATCTCAAGGTCCATGCGGATCTTGAACAGCTTCAGTGTGGGCAGCTGGCGCACTGACTCGGCCCCGGCAAGGTCAGCCAGGACTTCGAGCGTGCCCTCCAAGCCGAGCGGCGAGTCCGGCTCGGTGGCGATCGTGAACCAGATGTTGAACTCGTGGTTGCGCAGGTAGTTGTGCGACACGCCGGGGTGCGCATTGATGATGTTGGCCGCTCGCCACGGGTTGTCCGGATCGACCTTGGCCGCCACCAGCATCGAGGAATAGCCGAGCGCCCGGGTATCGAAAATCGGCGTGACCTGGCGGATGATCCGCTCGTCGAGCAGGTACTGGACCCGGGCCATGACCTCGGCCTCGGTGATCCCGGCCTCGGCGGCCACGTGCTCGTAGGGCCGCGGCGCGATCGGGAACTGGCCCTGCATGAGATTGAGCAGTCGCTTATCGAGGTCATCCAGCGCGATCGCCGCGCCGTGCTTGCGACTGCGGAGCTTGGGGCCGTGCTGGGAGCCTTCTATTGCAGCCACAGAGCAGCCTCCTTGGCGTGGTACGTGATCACGATGTCGGCCCCTGCGCGGCGGATCGAGGTCAGCGCCTCGAGGACAGCGGTCCGTTCGTCCAGATATCCAGCGGCGGCTGCCGCCTTGAGCATTGAGTACTCGCCGCTCACGTTATAGGCAGCGAGCGGCATGGACGTCTTGTCCTTCACCCGCCGGATCACATCTAGATACGGAAGCGCGGGCTTGACGAGCAGGATGTCGGCACCCTCTTCAGCGTCGAGCAGCGCCTCGCGTACGGCCTCCTCGCCGTTGGCGGGATTCATCTGGTAGGCGCGGCGATCTCCGAACGCGGGCGTGGAGTCAGCGGCCTCCCTGAACGGCCCGTAGAAGGCGGATGCAAACTTGGCTGAGTAGGCCATGATCGGGACGTCGCTGAGACCGTCCTCGTCCAGCGCGGTGCGGATCGTCCCCACCCGGCCGTCCATCATGTCGCTTGGAGCGATCAGATCGGCGCCGGCCCGGGCCTGCGAGATCGCCGTGCGGGCCAGCAGTTCGAGCGTGGCGTCATTGTCGACCGTCGGACCATTCGCGCCCTCGCGCAGGACTCCGCAGTGGCCGTGGCTCGTGTACTCGCACAGGCAGAGATCGGCGATGACCAGGAGTTCGGGATGGGCCTCCTTGATCGCCCTGGTGGCCAGTTGCACGACCCCCTCGTCGTCCCAGGCCCCCGAGCCCTCGTCGTCCTTGGAGGCCGGGAGTCCGAACAGCAGCACGGCTGGAATACCCAGGGCGTGGGCCTCGCCGGCCTCCGCCACGGCATGGGCGATAGAGAGTCGGTCGATCCCGGGCATCGACTCGATCGGCTCTCGGCGATCGAGGCCGTGGGCCACGAACATCGGGTAGACGAAGTCGGCGGCCTCCAGGCGAGTCTCCTGCACCAGGCCGCGGAGTTCGCGCGTGGCCCTAAGCCGGCGCAGGCGGGTCTGCGGGAACGACATAACTGTCTGGCAACGATACTCGCGAGTTACGGGCGGTCCGTCGCTCAGCGCATGTTCCAGCGCTCGACGCGCCAGGATGTGATCAGGCCCGCCTGGTTGTACGGGTCGGAAGCCACGAAGGACTCCACGTGCTCGCGGTCGACGCCGGCGAACACGATCACGGCGCCCGTTGGCGGATCGTAGGGGCCGGAAAGAATGATCCGCCCGGCCTCCCGCTCGTGTCCTACCCACTCCAGGTGGGCTGGGCGGTGCGGATCCCGGCGCTCGGCCATGTCGGGCACGTACTCGTACAGAAGTACGTGGTGAACGTCTGATTCGGCCATGGGCCTCAGCCTACCGCGGCAGTGCATCGGGCTATCGCAGTACCCTTGGTCGCGATGAGCAATCTCGATCGTCGTGGGGGCTACACGCCGAGGCGGGCGCGCGAGCAGCGCGCCTACCGGCTTGTGGTCGTCGGTGGTGCAGCAGGTGCGATCGGTGTCGTCAGCCTCGTGTTCGCGATCGTCGGCGTGATCGGACTCACGCTTCCGGTGATCGCACTCATCGTGGCCGCGATCTCCTTCGTACTCTTCCAGCGCGCAACGGGCCAGCGATAGTTGAGTAGTCGTGCCGGCGCTGGGGGCCGCAGCCGCGGCTCGCTCGGTTTCCGTGCGCTAGTCACGCTGGCCGTCTTGGCTGGCTCGCTGCTCGCGCTGTTTTCCGGTGCTGCCGCCCTCGCCAAGGGCAAGGCGCCGCGTCCGAAGGTGAGCGTCTCTCTGACCACGGCTGACCTGCGCGCCCGGCTGACCCCGATGCCGAGCCTGTCCTTCTCCCGCACCCGGCCCAGCCTGCCGATCATCTCGGTCCACGAGGGAATCCATTACCAGATGCTCAAGGGTGTGGGTGGGGCCATGACGGACACCTCGGCGTGGCTGATTCAGGATGAGATCAGCCAGTCCACCCGAGACTGGCTCCTGGGACGACTGTTCGGTCCGCATGGTCTGCGGCTCAACTTCATCCGCATACCGATGGCCGCCTCGGATTTCACCGCCAACGGCAAGCCGTACTCATACGACGACATGCCACTGGGACAGTCGGATCCCAGCCTCAGGCATTTCTCGATTCACCGTGACACCTGGTACACGATCCCAGCGCTCCTGGAGTCCCTGGCCGAGAACCCGAACGCCTTCATAGTCGCGGCGCCCTGGAGTCCGCCGGCATGGATGAAGACGAACGACTCACTCAGCAATCGTGGCAACGGTGGGCATCTCAAGGCGTCGGCTTACGGGCCTCTCGCTCACTACTTCGTCAAGTTCATCGAGGCCTACGCCGCCCAGGGCATCGATGTTGATGCGGTCACGCCGCAGAACGAACCCGGTCAGCAAACCTCGTACCCCGGGATGAACCTCGGCGAGCAGGGCGAGTCCAAGTTCATCAGCCAGGACCTCGAACCGACGCTGCGGGCCGCTGGCCTGCAGACGCAGATCTACGGCTACGACGGCATCTGGGGGGCCTTGAACGCCCCGTTCGCCTACACGCTGCTCAAGAGTCCAGTGGTGAATGACCTGGCCGGGATCGCCACTCACTGTTACTTCGGGAGTCCGACCGTCATGACGAACATGCACAACCTCGCTCCGGACCTCGACGAGGTCGTGTCCGAATGCTCTCCGGGGCTGCTGCCATTTTCGGACTCGGAGCTGGAGATCGCCGCGATTCGGAACTGGGCGTCAGCGGTGGAGCTGTGGAACTTCGCGCTCGACCCCTCGGGCGGCCCGGTTCAGCCGCCGAACAGTGGCTGTAAGCACTGCACGGCGATCGTCACGATCAACGAGGCCACACACAAGGTGACACTGGGGAGCAACTACTACCAGTTGGGTCAGCTCTCCAAGTACGTCGACGCCGGGGCCCGGCGTATCGAGTCGAACACATTCGTCACCTACGGCACCTACCCGACGCTGGGTCAGGGCATCGCCACGGCGGGTCTCGATGATGTCGCGTTCCAGAACCCGGACGGCAGTCGAGTGCTGCTCGCGTTCAACGGTTCGCCGGCTCCGGTGCACTTCGGGGTGGCGGACGACGGGCGGTACTTCAACTACACGCTGGCGGCGGGCGCCACGGTGACGTTCACGTGGTCAAAGACCTAGCGTCGCGAGCCGAGACCCACTAGCGCGCGAAGCGGACCAGCGCCAGACGGGCGAGCACCCCAAACACGGCAGCCAGGACGAGCAGGTGCAACAGTGGCAGCCCCATCCCCGGCGCGGTGCCGCTGAACGCGTTGCTCACGGCCTCGAGCGCGGCCTTGAACGGGAACACGAAGGCAATCGCGTCGAGCACGGTCTTCAGAGTCCCGGACACCGCGTTGGCCGGCACCAATGCGACGAACGCCACCGGCAGCGACACCAGGAAGGCCAGCAATGACGCGGCGCTGACCTCCCGCGCCGCCCCGCCGATCATCACGCCGAGCGCCCCGAAGGCCGCGCCGCCGAGAGCCAGCGCCAGCACCCAGAGCTCGAACCGAGACCAGTCCAGGTGCACGAACAACGACACGAAGGCCGCCATCAGGAGCGTCACGAGGGTGGCGCAACCACCCGAGAGAAAGATCTTCTCGGTCAGCAAGCGCCCCGGGGAAACCAGGCCGCGGACCAGGCGCGTGTAGGCGTTCTCGGTTCGCTCGAGGGCCAGCATGCCCGCGGCGAGCAGGACGGTGACGAACATCAACGAGACGATCACCGCGATCGCTGCTGCATACGCGTCAGTGGGCGTGGTCCGGCCGGCGAGCTGGGTCTCGGTGATCGTCAGCGGCGTCCCGATCGACCCGAGGACCGGACTTGCGAACCCGAGGCCCTCGATGGCCAGGCTGGCAAACCCGACCACCTGCTTCAGCGCGATCCGCAGCGGGGAGTGCGGTGGCAAGGACGCGATCGTCCCCTGGATGATCGTCCGCGAGTTGCGCAGCCCAAGCAGATGGAAGTTCTGACCCAGCAGCTGAATGCTCCCCCCGCTCAGGACCTGCTGCAGGTCGCTGACTGCCACCCGTAGCACCTGCTTTGACACCGACTGCTCGACCTGGGCCAGCCGCGAGGAGATCGCCTGATCGACGAACTGCCGCTCGATCGGATCCTTGGTGTTGAGGATCACCTCGACCGTCGGGCTGCCGACGCCGGAGGTGACGAGGCTCTGGACCTGTCGCGCGATATCTGAGGGGATGATCACCGCCGCCAACGCCTCGCCGTCACGCACCTTGGCCACCGCCTCGGCCCGTGAGTGCACTCGGATCGGCTGGATCGAGGACAGCAGCTCGCTGGCGTAATGGGCGACGTTGATCTTCTGGCTGCCGAGGTTGATCTGGCCCTGCCCCTTGGGTACCTGGTCGTAGAACGCAACCTTGGGCTTGCCCGGCGGGCTCGACAGGGCAAACCCGATCATCAGCGCGATCGCGATCGGATACACGACGAGCAGCCCAACGAGCAGCGGGGAGCGCTTGAGGATCTGCAGGTCCTTAACCAGAAGCCAGCGCATCTGGAGCACTTAATGTCCGTGTTGATGAAGGAAGTGGACTAGGGCCGCCTCGAAGTCGCGCGGGTCCCCGCCCACGGCCTGCTCGAGCTCGGTCGGGGTGCCGGTGAACAACAGCTCGCCATCGGCCAGGAGCAGGACCCGGGTCGCGTAGCGCTCGACCTCGGCCACATTGTGGGTGGAGAACACGACCGTGGTCCCCCTCTCCGCCAGGGCCGAGATGAACTCCCACAGGCGCTCTCGCTGACGCGGGTCGAGCGAGGCGGACGGCTCGTCAAGCAGGAGCACCGAGGGCTCCGAGATCAGCCCGATGGCGATGTTGACGCGCTGCTGGTTGCCGCCCGAGAGTCGCCCGACCTCCTCGTCAGCACGGTCTTCTAGCCCGGTCTGCCCCAGCATCGTGGCCACCACGGCGTCGGGGTCGGCCACCTTCTCGAGGCGAGCGAACAGACGCAGGTTCTCGGCCACCGACAGCTTCGAGTACAACGAGGGCTGCTGGGGAACCCACCCAATCTCGGTAACCGGGCGGCTCAGCTCCCCCTCATCGGGGTCAAGCACTCCGGCCAGGATCGAGAGCAGCGTCGTCTTGCCGGCGCCGTTGGGTCCGATAATCCCGACCCGCTCCCCGGGGCTGAGCTCGAAGCTCACCGACCGCAGGGCCGCCCGCGTTCCGAAACGCTTGGTCAGCGAGCGGGCGGCCAGCGTGGTCCCTCGCTGGCTGGGCGGGGTCTGGTTTGCCGCGGCCGATGACACGCCCGCAGGCTACTAGCGGGTCTCGCCGGACGGTCCGGTTGGGTGACTCCGGTCCGGCCGTGCATTTCGCACCAAATCTGAATTCCCCCGCTCGATTTGTCACCAGATGCACGCATGGCGTGCGATTCGCAGCGAGTTCCGAGCCCAAATCCGGATTTGGTGCGTTTTGATCGGCGGCGCGAAGGGCGAGCCGCCGCGAGCGGGAGCGTGCCGCGCAGGGCAAATATTGCCGGAGGTCAGGGCAGCGCGTAGGCTACGCGGGGCCGGGACCGAGCGGTCGCATGCAGGAGGATCACATGTTGGGAGTTAGGTCGGCAAGGCCACGCAGGAGGCTCGCCCGCACCGGCGTGACGTTGCTCGTCGGCCTGACGGTCACGGTGACGAGCACGGCGCTTGCCGCCAGCTCGACCTCATCGTCCACGACGTGGACCCCGGCCGTACTCCCGGGGAACGTAACCGGCCTCCCGCCACTCGGCGCACTGGGCGGCATCTCCTGCCGCGGATCGCATTGCGTCGCCGTCGGCCAGGACCGCCAGGGCCAAGCCGCGGTGGCGCTGATCAGCCGCGATGGCGGCAAGACCTGGGGCACCGAGACCTCCCCCTCGGGGGCCATTGCCCTGTACGGCGTGGCATGCGTGAGCGCCTCGCACTGCTGGGCTGTGGGCAAGGTGGGCCACAAACAGGGTGCCATCGTCGCCACCAGCAACGGCGGGGTCAGCTGGCACCCGGAGACGATCCCGACGGTGGCGATCCTGAGCACGGTGTCTTGCAGCGGCTCACGCTGTCTCGCCTCCGGTGACGCGCTCGGCAGTGACGTGCTCGTGACCCGGAACGGCGGGCGCCACTGGTCAATCGTGACCCTGGCTCCGTGCCACGGCCTGTGCATCGGATATGAGGTCAGCGGCGTCACCTTCGCCAGTTCCAAGGTGGCTTACGCCGGCGGCGGCAGCCAGTGCGGCGGCAAGCGCGTGACGCAATGCCCCGCGGCGCTGTGGAAGAGCACGGATGGCGGCCTGAAGTGGCGCTTCGTGTACAAGGGGTTTCCGTTCGTCGACGCGATCAGCTGCGTCGATGCGCAGCACTGCTGGGCGGCGGCCGCGACTTTCAAGACCGGCGTCATCCTCGGCTCGGCGAGCGGTGGGGCGCACTGGCGCAAGCAGACCCTGCCTCGCTTCGCGGGGTACTTCAACGCGATCTCCTGCGTTCAGGCCGGCGGTCACCATCGCTGCGCGGCGGTAGGGCAGAACGAGCGGGGCACGGCTCCGGTGATCGCCACCACGACCAACGGCGGCTCGAGCTGGCAGCTGGACCGCAAACCGTCGGGGATCGGCGCGCTCTACGGCGTTGACTCGTCCGCCACGTTGGCGCGCGCCGTCGGCTGGACCAAGGGCGGAGCGGGGCCCGTGGCCCTGGTGTCCTAGCCTCGGCGCGTTAGCTCGGGGTCCCGACCCGGGGCTCGAGCGAAGCGCCGCACGCACTGCAGAACGGATCGCTGGTGCTCGCACGGGCGCCGCATTCGGGACAGCGGTCCGGGCTGGGCGCGAGCAACCCGATGCCGCCCCCCGGCCCGGTCCAGGGCTCGAACACGAGGTGGCGACGCAGATAGACGACCGTCGTCCGGATGACCGCGATCACCGGCAGCGCAACCAGAGCGCCGGCCACGCCGTAGAGCTGGTACCCGATCAGGAGCGCCAGGATGATCAGGATCGGATTGATCCGCAGCGAGATGCGGAATACCTGCGGGGCGATCACGTGGCCCTCGAGCTGTTGCAGGGCCACGAACAGGAGGATCACCCACAAGGCGCTGATCGGATTGGTGAACAGGGCGAGCAGGACCGCCGGCACGGGCCCGATGATGGGGCCGATGTAGGGGATGAACTCCATCAGCCCGTAGAAGGCACCAAAGAAGACCGCGTAGCGCTCGCCGTCCGGGAAGATGCCGAGCAGCCCGAAGATGGCCAGGGAGATGGCGGCGCTACTGCCCATGGCCAGGCTGAACAGGAGCTGTCCGCGGACGTAGCCCGAGACCGCCTGCTGAACCAGGCGGGGGAAATCATCCTCGGGGCTGCCGTCACCCGGAGGCATGATGCGGCGGACCAGCTCGCCGATCTGCCGGCCGTAGATGAGCAGGTAGACCGACAGGACGAGCACCAGGACGAGGTCGAACCCGATCGTGACGATGCCCGAGAGCAGATCCCGGGAGAAGGACACGATGTCGCCCGAACGCTTGAGCACGTCCTTCTGCAACGTGTCGAGCGCCGAGTGACCCTGCTGCTCGATGTGGACGTTGATCCCGTGCTGGTCAAGCCACGTCTGAAGATTGTGCAGGCTCTTGTTGGCGCTCCGGATGATGCTCGGGACGTTGTGCTCGAAGTGGGTGATCTGACTGGTCACCGGACTGGCCAGCAGGACTCCGACCCCGGCCAGGGTCGCGAAGCCGGCCAGGTACACGAGCAGGATGGCCAACCCACGCGGGAGCCGGCGTGCGAGCAGGCGCACGACCGGGGCCAGGATCAACGCCACCATGCTGGCCACGATCAGGATGAGCAGCACGGACCCGGAGGCCCGGGCCAGCGCCCAGAGCCCGAGCAGGGCGAGCGGGAGCAGGACCAGTTGCACCCAGCGGGGGACGACTACGGGTGCGATTGGGGGGGCGACTGGCGTGAGCTCGAGTTCGGGCGGTCCATGGGCCGCGTCCGGACCGGGAGCCGCGTCCGCCTCGCCCTCAGGCTCCCCGGGCTCGGGGGCGTCATGGGGATGCACGTGTGCGGGGCTCGTTCGCGCTCGGACCCTGAAACGCATGTACCTGGAAGTATGCGCCCCTTGAATGTCGAACCCGAAACCAAGCAGGCCAGGATCCTGTTCGTTGGTGATGTGGTCGGAGGACTGGGCAAGCGAACGCTGTTCGGACTGCTACCTGAGCTCCGTATCCGCTATGCGCCGGACTTCGTCGTCGTCAACGGCGAGAACGTCGCCGGCGGCCTGGGCATCACACCGAAGATCGCCGATCAGATGTTCGAAGCCGGGATCGACGTGATCACGCTCGGAAACCACACCTACCGGCAACGGGAGATCTATTCCTATCTGGAGGACAACGACCGGATCCTGCGGCCGGCCAACTTCCTGCGCAGTCAGCCCGGGCACGGCTGGTGCGTGGTCAAGAGCGGCGGGGTGCGGCTGGGGGTGGTGTCGCTGTCGGGCAACCTGTTCATGGACGCCGCGCGTCCGGCGTTTCTCGAAGCCGACGCGGCGCTGACCGCACTGGGGAATCAGGTCGACCACCTGCTGGTCGACATGCATGCCGAGGCCACCAGCGAAAAGATCGGCATGGGCTGGTACCTCGACGGACGGGTGACGGCGGTGGTGGGCACCCACACCCATGTCCCGACCGCCGACGCCCGGGTCCTCCCCGGAGGTACCGCCTACATCACCGACGTCGGCATGACCGGACCGCGTGGCGGCGTGATCGGGGTCAAGCGCGAGCAGGCGATCGAGGCCATGCGGACCAAGATGCCTGTCCGCTTCGAGGTCTCGGCCGAGGACCCCTGGCTTCAGGGCGTGCTCATCACGACCGCCGAGCGTCCGATGCGGGCTGAGGCGATCGAGCAGGTGCTCGAGCCCGGAACCGGGATCAGCTGACCGGCAGCGGCTCGAGGGCCGCCGAGCCCAGCGGCGCAGATGGCGCACGACTGGCCTGGCGCTCGGGATGGCTGGCGAAGATGGCCACCGCCACGAGCGGCAGGAACCAGATGATGTAGGGGTAGAGCCAGTAGTTGACCGTCAGCTGCAGAGCGATCATGACCGCAGCGCCGAGCGCCGCCACCTCAACCAGCCCGCGCCGCCGGGGTACGAACGCGACCAGGATTCCCAACGCGACCGCCGCGCCCTGAAGGATGCTCTGAAGCCAACTGAGCCCGCCCCACAGGCCCCAGATCGAGAACGGCGTCACGCGGCTGGCCTGGTAGACGACCGAGTCGTGCCAGAAGAAGTCGAGATCGCCATTGACGAGCACCGGGAGCATGGCGATGAACACCGTGACCCCGAAGGCGATTATGAAGGCGGCCGCCGAGCGCTCGCGCGGTCGCTCGCCGGTGCCCCGCAGGAGCAGCGGTGTGAGCGCGAAGGGCGCGAACTTGGTCAGCCCGGCCAAGGCGGCGAGGACTCCACGCCCCGGCGCCGAGCCGATGGCCAGCAGGGAGAACACAACCAGCGCTGACACGAGCGCGTCGTTGCTGTTCGAGCTCAAGGTGAACAGGGTGAAGGGATAGGCCACCCAGCAGTACATGAGGATCACCCCCAGCGCGTGATCCCGGATCCGGCGGCCGAGGAAGTAAAGCCCCGTCACGGTGAGCAGGTCAAACGCGATCGCGGCCGCGTGCGCGGCGGGCAGCGAATCCCAGATGCCGCTCCAGCCGAAGATGAGGCGGAACGGGACATAGGCGAAGTAATTGACCGGGCCGTACGTGTCCCCGTAGGCGTTGTCGTGGGGCCAGAGGCCGTACAGCAGATGCCCGTGGATCAGCTTGTCGGCTCCGATGACTCCCGCGTAGCCGACATCGATCACGTTCGAGTTGAGGATGTTGAGGCCGATCCGCAACCCGACCAGGAACACGACTCCGCACAACAGCCACTGGCTCGAGACAACCGTCGACAGCGGTCTTCGCGGCACCCCCTTGCCGAACCCGAGCAGGAGCATGCGGAGGAACAGATAGATCAGGAACGGGTACACGAGCGGGACCGAGAGCCCGATCTCTCCATGGTTGAAGAAGGCCAGCGAGATCGAGAAACCGAGCAGCACGAGCAGGTCGAGGTGCAGCAATGACGGCCGCCGGCGCCAGGGGAAGAACGGGGCGACGAACAGGACGCACAGGGGCAGCCAGACGTACAGCGCGTTCGAGCGCCGCCCAAACGCCCCCGGATAGCCTCGCGCCATCGACCAGGCGACCTGGAAGCCGGTCCACACCTGAGTGACCCGGCGAGTCTGGTCATCCACGTAGACCTGGAGCAGCTCCTTCTCCGGTCGCCCCGGAGAGAACCAGCTCACCTGCCAGATGGGCACGCTCTTGGTGTACTCGTAGGGGAGGGCATGCGGGTGCTTGCGCAGCTCGGTCATGACCACCGGATCGGCCGATGCGATCCGCAACACCACGGCGGCGGTCAGCTGGTATCCGGTCGGCGGTCGGTGAAGCGAGGTGACGAGGACTGGCGTTCCGCCCACGGCGGTGATGGTGTCGGCGCGCGCCCCAGCCCCGGGGAACACGAGCCAGGCCATGACGAACGCCGCCAGACATGTGGACAGCCGGCGCTGCAGGAGGCTGCCGGACCAAGTCCGCGTCCGGCCGGTGGCTTCTAGGTTCGGAAGCTCCACAGCTTCTGGCCGACGAAAGACAGCGGCGTGGCGGCGGCGATCGAGATCGCCTGCGCGATCACCTTGGCCATCCCCGCTCCATCGACCAAGGAGATCAGCACCACGTAGCTGAAGCCGAACGCGACCAGGGAGACGGTGAAGAACTTTGCCCCCTGGTGCACCGCGTGGGCCTCCTTGGCACCGAACGTCCAGTGGCGGTTCCACCAGAAGTTGTTGGCCACCGAGACCACGAACGAGACCACCGCCGCGATCTTGTAGTTGATCGCCAGCAGATGGACGCAGGTCGCAAACACCGCCAGATTGACGATGTAGCCGCTGGCTCCGACCGCCACGAAGCGGCCGAGTTGAAACCAGTTGTGGGGCTTGCGGACACCGTGCCGCACGCGGTGGCGGAAGGGCAGCGCGACGCTCGTAGTCAGCTCGTCGGACATGGGGTCAATGTATCGGCCGTTTGTGTGCCCACCGTGAGACGGGCGGTCCTTTAATGGGGTCCTAATCGGTGGAATCCGCGGATCCTAGTCCGAAATGTTCACGGACCATGGGGGTAACGTCGCGCAGCGACCACTGCTCGCGCGCCGCGCGGGAGTCGGGACCGGTTCCACACCACAACAGCGCCCCGAGCGAGTCCGAGCGGTGCAGTGAGCCGTGGGAGCCCCCGCCGACGTGGTCTGAGCCGCCCCAATCGACGAACTCGTAGCCGGGTCCGGCGGACAGCAGCACGTCACCGGCGTTGGGGCAATGCAGGGCCGACCAGATCCGAGCCAGCGCATCCGGGTATTCGGTGCTCAGAAACCTGCCGTCCTGGAGCTCGGCCATGAGGACGGAGAGGTCCCCGTCGACGCTCCAGCTCTCCCCGCGCGAGTCGGTCAGCTCCCCGCCCGAGGTGAAGCGGAGCTCGCCGCGCCGGCTCCGGACCACCGCCTCGTCCTCGGCGTGGGACCTCCACATGATCAGGTCCACCCCCTCGAGCTCGGCGGCCACGTCGATCGAGCGCTCGATGAGCTGTTCGGCGTGATCGCCGTCCAGCGCATAGACCATGGCCGAGCGTTGAGCCGGGCTGAGCGCCAACTCGGCCCCGATCGAACGCGATGGGCTCGGGGTGGCCACGTCGAACTCGGCGAACGCGTGGTCGAGGCGGATTCGCTTCTCCACGGGCGCCTGAGAGTGGTCAGAGAGCACGATCACGGCGTGGTTTTCCAGGAACTCGTCCGGGCCGCCGGCAGCGTGCATCAAGCGCTCGATCTGGCGATCGGCGGCGGCGATCGAGGTCACCTGAGCGTGCGGGCCGTTGCGGTGCGAGTACGCGTCGTTATCGGGCAGCGAGAAGAGCATGAAGTCGAACAGGTCATGCTCGGCCAGATACGCACCCACGCAGCCGGTGTGCTGGTCACGCGCGCCGGGCAGGCCGAGTTGTCCGCGGCACCCGGTCTTACGGGACGCGTAGAGGTCAGCGTAGAACAGCTCCTTGGGCCCCAGAACCGTGCGCCGGAACAGGGTCGAGGTCACGATCCGGGCCAGGGCAGACTCATTCGCGACCTCGTGCTCATGCCGGCCGCGATAGATCAGGTAGGTGGTCCCGGCGGTGCGGACCTCGATGTCATCGAGAGATTCAAACACCGTCTCCACGTCTTTGGAGAGGTGCTCGTCGTTCATCCGGTAGACGGTGTCGGTCATCGAGCGCACCACGCCGAACTGGCGCGAGGCCGAGAAGCTCGACCCGTACTCGACGTAACGCCCCTCCTCGCGGTGATACCAGTTCATACTCGGGATCAGATGGCGGTCGGGTCCGACGCCGGTGGTGATCGTCGCCGCACACACGGGCGTGACCGACGGGTAGGCAGCCACACAATCGTCCACGTAGACCCCCTGCTCTCGGATCCGAGCCATCGCGGGCGCTCGTCCTCCCGCGATGGCTCGCTCGAGCATGGCCGGCTTGAGCGCGTCCACCACGATCAGGACGAGCTTCTTGGGCTGCCGGTTCACAGCGGATTCAGCGGAGGATGCGGAGACCGGCGTACTTCTCCTCGTCGCGACCGCGGCCGGCGATCAAGAGCCATACGAGCAGCGCCAGCACGATCACGCCAACCGGTGGCAGCAGCACCGAGAGCACGGCCGCGACCAGGGCACCGGCTTCGGTGAACAGGGGCAGGAACACGGCTGACTCGGCATCCAGGCGCCCCCGTACGCGGGCCAGGAGCGGCGCCGTGGCCAGCACCCCGACGGCGGCGCAGATGATCCCGCCCACGATCCCGGGCCACACCGCGTAGCCCCCCCGGCACAGGGAGCCCGCGAACAGAAGCGCTCCGATCGCCAGTGCGCCCGCCGCGATCAGCAGCGCCACCGGGCCACGCTCGAGCCGCTCGCGCGATATGCGACGCTCGAGCACGGCCAGAAGGATCGCGCCCACCACCATCACGAGCAGGAACGGCGCCTTCTGCAGGAAAGAGAAGCTGCAGTGCGCGAAGTCGATCTGAACGTCGGCGGCACCCAGCGCGCCGACCACGAGAGCGGGCAGGAATGGCCGGATTCCCACCGCCGCGGCGACGCCAATCCCCTGGAAGATGTCGAAGACGAGATGCACCGTGCTGTACCGTGACGAAGCGTGACGATAGACGAGAGGGCAGCGTGAGCCCCCCTGAGGGCGGCGCAAGCCTGGGCGGTGGTGCAAGCACCAGACGCCCGCGGTCGACGGCACGAGACATCGAGCGCTACGCCGGTCTGTTCGCCGAGCGGACGAAGGTCATGCGGTCCTCGGCGATGCGGGATCTGATGGCCCTGACCGAGCGCGACGATGTGATCTCGCTGGCCGGGGGCCTGCCCGATACCACCACCTTCCCGCCGGACTCCTACGCCGCGCTGATGAGCACCGTGGCCGGCCAGTCATGTGCGCGGGCGTTGCAGTACGGGCCCACCGAGGGCTTCGGGCTGGTCAAGAACTGCATCACGCAGGTCATGCGGGCCGAAGGGATGGAGGTCGACCCCAGCGAGGTGCTGGTCACCACCGGAGGCCAGCAGGTCATCGATCTGGTCTGCAAGACGCTGCTTGACCCGGGCGACGTCGTCGTGGCCGAGGCCCCCACCTACCCGGGAGCGATCCCCACCTTCTGCGCGTATCAGGCCGAGGTCGTGCAGGTGACGATGGACCGCGACGGGATGCGCGTGGAGGAGCTCGAGGCCACGCTGGACGAGCTCGAGCGCACCGGCCGGCGTCCCAAGTTCATCTACACGGTGCCGAACTTCCACAACCCGGCCGGCGTGACGCTGTCCCTGGAGCGCCGCCGCGAGCTGGTTCGGATCGCCGCCGAGCGTGAGCTCCTGATACTCGAGGACAACCCCTACGGGCTGCTCCGCTACGAGGGCGAGCCTCTGCCCACGCTGTACTCGCTCGACAACGACTTTGTCATCTACGCCAGCACGTTCTCGAAGATCCTCTCCCCGGGGGTTCGCCTGGGCTGGACCGTGGCGCCGGGGCCGATCGCGGCGAAGATGCAGATCGGCAAGCAGGCGTCAGACCTCTGCTCCTCCTCGGTCTCCCAGTACTTTGTCAGCGCCTACTTCGACTCCGGCCCCTGGGAGGACTATGTCCGCTCGCTGCTGGAGATATACCGGCGGCGGCGCGACGTGATGCTCGACGCCATGGCGGAGCACTTCCCCCGCGAAGCCGAGTGGACTCACCCGCAGGGCGGCCTGTTCATCTGGGCCACGATGCCCGAGTACATCGACACCACCGACCTCCTGGCCCGCGCCCTCCAGGAGCAGGTGGCGTTCGTTCCCGGCCGGGCAGCCTTTGTGGACGGCCGGGGCGGCTCGGCCATGCGGCTCAACTTCTCCGGGGTGGGCGAGGACCAGATCCGCGAGGGCATCCGGCGCATCGGCGAGGTCGTACGCGAGCAAGTGGCGATGTACGGCACGCTCACCGGCGCCAGGCCCGCACTCGACTCCGGGCGCGATGATGGGATCGACCGTCGCCGCGTCCAGGCTCGCTTCGAAGATCAGGTTGACCGCAGCGCTCCCGACCCGCCACGCGAGGACGAGCTGGCCAAGATCCTGAGGCTGCCGGCCAAGCGCAAGCGCGCCGGGTAGGAGTTCTTCGGTCCGTGAGCCGGGTCGCGGTCCTCAAGGGCGGGCGTTCGCTGGAGCGCCAGGTCTCACTGCGCTCAGGTGCTCGGGTCCAGGACGCGCTCGAGCGGTTGGGGCACGAGGTACTACCGATAGACGTCGGTCCCGGGCTGGTCGACGCGCTGAGTGCCGAGCGCCCCGATGTCGCCTTCGTCGCCCTTCACGGCCGGGATGGCGAAGACGGCACGGTCCAGGAGTTGCTCGAGGTGATGGGGATCCCGTACACCGGCTCGGGTGTGTCAGCGTGCATCCGGGCCGCTGACAAGGTCCTGGCCAAGCACGCGATGCGCGACCGCGGCATCCCGACGCCTGATTTCTATGCCTTCAACGAGACCGCGTTCGAGGCACTCGGCGCCGCCCAGGCCCTGCCGGCGATCGAGGAGCGGCTCGAGTTCCCGATCGTCGTAAAACCCGCCCGGCAGGGCAGTGCGCTCGGGATCAAGTTCGCCCGCACGCCCGACGACGTGCCGTCCGCGCTCGTGGCCGCGTTCTCGTACGACCGCAAGGTCCTGCTCGAGCGCTACGTCCATGGGCGGGAGCTGGCCATCTCGATCCTGGATGGGACCGAAGGTACCGGGCCGGCCGCCCTGCCGATCGTGGAGGCGGTGCCCAAGGAGGAGGACTTCTACGACTTCGAATCTCGATACGAGATCGGGCGCACCCGGTTCGTGTGCCCGGCCGAACTCGCGGACGACACGGCCTCACGGGCGCGATCGCTGGCCCTCGACACCTACGCGCTCCTGGGCTGCGCGGGCTTCGCCCGGGTCGACCTCATGCTCTCGATCGAGACGGGCGAGCTGTATGTGCTCGAGGTCAACACGATCCCCGGGCTGACCGAGACAAGTTTGTTGCCCCAGGCAGCCGAAGCGGCCGGGATCTCGTTCGACGGGCTCGTCGCGCGGGTCCTGGGGGCGGTTGCTCGGTAAGCGCTTTGCCGGCGGGCCGGCAGGGGAGTCCCGCTCTCGCAGCCGGGCGCTCATCGTTGCTGCGACGGGTGCTGGGCGCTGGCGACGCGACTGCTGCGAGAGCTGGTCCCCCTGCCGTCCACCGCCCCCTCGCACGCGCCCACCCCCGAGGGCCCGCGCGATGAGCGCGCCGACGGCCGCATTTTCAACGTGCGCGATTGGTTTGCTCACACTGGACGGAGTTGGAGGCGCCGGAATCGCTGACGCCGGAGATTCGCTCCGACGGGTGGGGTGACCGGCCAGCGGTGGGCGCGGCGGGGCGCGACCGTCCGATCCGCGCAAGTCGCGTCGTCAGCGCTCCAGCCAGCGCGACGCGCGCACGATGAGCGCTCCTGCGCGGAGCCGGACGGTCGCGATCCCGCCAGCGCAACCAACGACACCCGCGAGAACACCTACTCGTCGGAAGCGAAATCCTCTGGCGTCACGCGATCCAGGAAGTCCTTGAACTTCTCGACCACTTCCTCGGTGTCCTCGACCTCGTGTTCGAACTCGATCGCGGACTCTGAGATCACCTCGTCGGCGGCGAAGATCGGGGCACCGGAGCGGACGGCGAGCGCCAGAGCGTCACTCGGACGGGAGTCGATCTCGAGCTCGCGGCCGTTGGCGCGCAAGCTGATCGACGCGTAGAAGGTGTTCTCACGCAGCTCGGTTACGGCGACCCGAGTGCACTCGACCTCCAGCTCCCCGAGCATCTCGGACAGCAGGTCATGGGTCATCGGGCGTGGCGTGGACGCACCCTGAAGCTTCATCAGGATGGCGGCTGCCTCCGGATGGCCGATCCAAATCGGGAGGAACTTGTTGCTCTCGACCGTCTTCAACAGAACGATCGGCTGCTTGCCGACCATGTCGAAGCTAACGCCGTAGATCACCATTTCCTGCACGCGTCGCTCCTCGTCCGGGTTGGGCAAGTATAGGGGCCCAGCTGTCTGCTCCTCGGCGGCGCAGAAGGCAGCTGCTGGCGTTGCTCGGAGGGCGCGCAGCACTGGACAGTGATTGGGATCGCGCCGTATCCTAACCGTCAATCTGCCTATGACCGGTGAGAGACAGGACGCGCCTCCCAGCGCGTCACCGCAGCCCGGTGGCCGACCCCCGGCGCCTGGCCGGCTGGCGCTCGTCCAGGCGTTCATCAACACCCATTACGACCTCGAAGAGGTCCACGGGGCCGAGGTCCTGAGTTCGCCCAGCGCCCTGAGTAGCTGGCTTCGGCGAGCCGGGCTGCTCAACGGCGATGGCCAACTGAGCGAGCCCGATCTCACTCGAGCTTGGAACCTGCGCGAGGGGCTTCGCGCGCTGGCTCAAGCCGGGAGCCAGAACGGCCGGACCGGGGACCTGGCGCGAGAGCGAGTTAATGCCGAGGCCGCCGGGGGCCGAGTCGAGGTCCGGTTCACGGACAAGGGCCCACGGTTCGTGGGAGCTCCGGATGCGGGCCTCGACGGCGCCGTCGGCTCACTCCTGGCCGTCGTGGCCCAGGCGATGACCGATGGCAGCTGGGCGCGGCTCAAGGTGTGTCCGGGAGATCACTGCGGGTGGGCGTTCTACGACCACTCACGCAACCGATCGGGGGTGTGGTGCTCGATGTCGGTGTGCGGCGGCCGGGAGAAAGCTCGAGCCCATTACCGGCGCCAGCGGACGGGGAGGGACGGCACATGGGCGCCTTGACCGCGCCGCTGGTTCTGATCGCCGCCCGCGTTCGCCGGCGCCCCTGGCGCTGGCTGCCCGCCGTTGCCGGCCTCGCCCTGGCCACGGGCTTCGCCTCCGCCGTGGCCGCGGAGGGGACCATTGCCGGGGACCAAGCGGCTCGGACGGTCCTCGCCGCCTCGGCGCCGCTGCAGCGGGCCGTCGCGGTCAGCTGGCAGGGGCATGCAACGCCCGCGGTCGAGGACCAGGCGCGAGGACTCCTGACGAGCGTCGGTCTGTTCACCCCGACCCGCGTCGTTCTGATGAACCCGGTCCGGTTGAGCGGTGTTGTCGTGCGCCCGGCGGCGATCTCCCCCTTGTCGAGCTGGGTTGGCGGAGCCCAGGCTCGGACGCTCGGGCGCTGCACCGAGCGCTCGTGCCCGGTCCTGCTCGTGGGCGGGAGACTCGGCGCGACGCGGCTGGATGCCTTCGATGTCCATCTCCACGTGGTCGGACACGAGCCGCTGACATCGTCGGTGCCGCTCGGCTTTGCCCCCGGAAGCAGCGGCGGCCCGCCTGTGGTCGTGACCGGGGATCCGCGGGGGCTTGACCATCTGGCCGGGCTGAGTGGCGTGTACCGGACCCAGGACTGGGTCGCAGTGCCACAGCTGGATCTGGTTCACAGCTGGCAACTGGCCGGCACCGAGAGGCGCCTTCAGCGGGCGCAGGCGGACCTCCTCCAGACCGGAAGCCAGTTCACGTTGAGCGCCCCCTTCGCGGCGCTCGATCAGGCGCGGGCCGAGGCAGGCGCCGCCCCTGAGCGCCTGCTCGCAGCCGGCGGGGGTGCGGTGGCGGCACTGGCGATGTTCCTCGTCCTGGCTGCCTACACCCTCCGCCACGAACGCGAATCCGACGTTCGTCGCCTCCTCACCGCTGGCGCCCGGCTGAGCCAGCGGGTCACGTTCGCGCTCGGGGAGGCCGCCGCGCTCTCGCTGGTGGCACTTGCCGGCGGCCTCGGCCTTGGATTGGCGGCCGTGGCCGTGCTGGCCGACCAGGCGGGGCTTCCGCTCGGCGGCGTTCTCTCGCACAGCCTGTTCAGTTCCACGGGCTTTGCCGTGCTCGCCGCCGGATGGCTCCTCGCCGTAGCGGTCGTGTCCCTCGTCCTGTTGCTGCCCGGCGGGCGCTCGGCCGATGTGCTGGCTGTGGCTGCCGCGGCGGCGCTGGCGCTGACGCTGACCCGCGGGAGCGCCACCGGCGGGGCCCTGCCGGCATTGCTGGCTCCACTGGCCTGCCTGAGTGCCGGGGTGCTCGTCTATCGCGTGGCGGCGGCCGCCCTGCGCGGCGGGGAGCGCTTGGCCCGCCGCGGCCCGCCGCTGGCCCGGCTCGCTCTGGTGAGTCTGGCCCGAGCGCCGACTCCGGCGGCATTGGCGATCGCGTTCGTAGCTGTGAGCACCGGGCTCGGCGGGTTCGCACTCGGGTATCGGGCCACGCTGCTGCGCGGCACGGCCGACCAGGCGGCCAACCGCGTGCCGCTCGACGTGCGCGTCGCTCCGAGCGCCGCCTTCACCACACCGCTTCAGCTCGCGCCGTTGGCCCGCTGGCGCTCGCTGGCCGGGGGTCCAGTGCTCCCGGTGCGCCGGACGTACGCGACCTTCCTCAGCGGCGAGGCGTCCTTGACCGTTCCGGCCCTCGGCATTCCGGCCCCGGGGCTGCCCTTGATCAGGGGCTGGCGCACGAATGACGGCTCGGCGTCATTCGCCGTGCTGGCGCAGCGCCTGCGACCCGCCGGGCCGGTCCGTACGCCGGGACCGGCGCTGGGGACCCGCGGGGTGGCGCTGACCATGTCAGCCACTGGGGGCGCCGTCGAAGTGACCGCCGACCTGCGCGACGCCGCCGGAGCCATCCACCGTGTGCTGGTCGGCACGGCCACCGCGCGCAGACGGGTCTTTCGTGTCCGCGTCCCGCGCGGCGGCCTTGAGCTCGAGGCGCTGGAACTCGACGAGCCAACGGGACTCGCGGCCACGAACGGACACCAGAACGCTGAGAACGCCGCCCCGGCAGCACAGAGCGCAACTCGGGTCTCGCTCGGTCCGCTCCGGCTCCTCGGCCGCCCCGGAGCGAACGCAACCGCCGCGGTGGGGCTCGGCCCCTGGCGCGCCGTCGGCGCGGCGGCTGACGCCGGACACCGTGGCATTCGGGTGCTTCATGTCCTGTTCGCCGATAGCGGTGTCCCCGGAATAGTTCGGCCCGTCCAGCCGAGTGACTCACGCCCGCTCCCGGTGCTCGTCGATCCCCGCACCGCCGCCGCGGCGGCCGCAGGGGGCCGGCTGGCGTTGACGGTGGATGGCCTGCCGGTCGACGCCCGGATCGTCGGGGTCCTGAATCGGTTCCCCACGCTGGCCCCCGGTGGCGCCGGATTCATCGTCGCTGACGAGGCCACGCTGGCCGCCGCTCTCGACGCCTCGCTGCCCGGCCAGGGACGGCCCGACGAGCTCTGGATCGACAGCCGGCATCCGCTTGCGTTGACGGCCGCCCTCAGCCGTCCGCCTCTGAGTTCTCTTAGCACCAGCCTTCAGGCCCGGATCGAGCGCCGTCTGCGGGCGGACCCGATCGCACGCGGCGTGCTGGGGACGCTCTTGGCGGCGGCGGCGATTGGTCTCGCCCTGGCGCTGGCGGGGCTGCTCATGGCGCTCCTCGGTTCGCTGCGTGATCCGCGCGCCGAGCGCGAGCTCAATGTCTACGGTCTGGGTCCGCGTGCGCTGAGCGCGGAGCTTCGGCTCCGGGTCGCGTTGGCGGCGGGCCTGGGCCTGCTGGCCGGCTTCGCTTTGGCCGCCATCCTCACTCGCCTCGCGGTGGCCGCCGTCCGCACCGCGACGACGCTGGCTGCGCCCCAGCCACCGCTGGTCACCGTCGCGCCGTGGGGTGAGCTCGCGCTGCTGGCCCTCGCCTCGCTGGCCACCGTAATCCTGTCCAGCTGGCCCGCGGTGTCCTCGGTTGTTGCGCGCGGAGGCGACGAGTGACGCTCCACGCCTCAGCACCGACGCCGGTCGCTCCGGCGATCCTCGAGCCCGCCGTCGCTCTACGCGATGTGTTCTGCGTTCACCGAACCAGCGCCGGCGACGCCGCCGCGCTCCAGGGCCTGAACCTCCGCGTGGCCGCCGGTGAGCGGCTGTGCGTCCTCGGACCCAGCGGCGCCGGGAAGACGACTCTTCTCCGAGTGATCGCCGGATTGCAGGAGCCGTCTGCGGGCTCGGTGCTCGTATTCGGCCGCGATCCGGGGCGGCTGCCAGCGCGCGAGCGAGCTCGTCTCCGTCACGAGTCAGTGGGATTCCTGGACCAGCACGCCGATACGGTCCTCTGGCCCGACCTGACGGTGGCCCAGACGATCGCTCTGCCTCTGGCACTGCGCGGCGTGTCGCGCTCGGACCGCCGCGCTCGGGTCACGGAGTTGCTCACCGCCACCGGCCTCACCGATCGTGCCACCTCTCTCCCCGCCAGCCTGTCGGGCGGCGAGCGCCAGCGCGTCGCCCTGTGCGCAACTCTCGCCCACCGTCCTCGCCTCCTGCTCGCGGACGAGCCAACGGCGGAGCTTGACCGCAGCTCGGCGCGCTCGATTGCCGAGCTGATCGGCCGGCTCGCCCAGGACAACGGGACGACCGTGATCCTCGTCTCCCATGACACCGAGCTCGCCGGCCACGCCCAGCGCGTGGTTCGGATCCGCGACGGCCGCGTGGTGGCGGAAGGGATGGGTGGCCGGGGCACGATCGTGGTCGGGCGCGGAGGCTGGGTCCAGCTCCCGGCCGAGCTCCTGGACCAGGCCGGGATCGACAGTGCGGCCCGCGCCGACCCGGTGCCCGGGGGGCTGTTGCTCACGCCCGCAGGCTCGGCGGGGCATCCTGACGCTGGGCCGGCATGCTCTCCGGTAGCCAGCTCGCCGCCCGACCCGGCAACGGTCGAGCTGCGAGACATCACCTGCGAGCGGGGTCACGGGCGCAGCCGCCGGGTTGTGCTCAAGGACTTCAGCGCCACCTTCGCGCGCGGCCAGCTGACCGCCGTCACCGGCCGCTCGGGCTCGGGGAAGACGACGCTGCTCGAACTGATGGCGGGGCTGCGCTCCCCTGACTCGGGCGAGATCGTCCTCGACGGTCGAGCGCTCACCGGGCTCGGGCGCGAGGCGCGGGCGACCGTACGCCGCCAGCGGATCGGTTACCTGCCCCAGGAGCCGGCTCCGATTGGATTTCTCAGCGCTCGAGAAAACCTGATGCTGGCAATTCGGATACGGGGCCAGGCGGACCGCTCAACAGCGACCAGGGTGGATGCGATCCTCACCGAGCTCGGTCTGGAGGATCGCGCCGACCAGCGGGTGGAGCGCCTGTCAGCGGGTGAGGCGCAACGAGTCGCTCTGGCGCGGGCCGTCGCGTGCGCGCGAGGCCTCCTGATCGTCGACGAACCGACGTCTCACCTCGATGAGCAGACCGCCGCGCAGGTGGCGGCGGTGCTGCGCCGGCTGACGGCCGACGGACAATCGCTCATCTGCGCCACCCACGATGAAGCGCTGGCAGCGCTGGCAGATCGAGTAATTCTGCTCTCTGGGCGCTGAGCGCACTACTGTTCGACCTACGGATACTCGACCCAGGGAGTTGCGATGGCACTGTCGGAGGTTGCACACCAACAGCTTCTGATCGGCGGGCGTTGGACCGACGCCGACGCGGGTGGGAGCTACGAGCAGACATTCCCCTTTACGGGCGAGACGATCGGTGTCGCCGCGGCGGCTGGAATCGCCGACGCCACCGCCGCCGTGGACGCGGCCCACGCCGCATTCCCGGGCTGGGCCGCCACCAGTCCAGGTCAGCGACGCGCGATCCTGTCCAAGGCCGCTGACCTCCTCATGGAGCGCGGTCCTCAGATCGCCGAAACCGTGACCGAGGAGACCGGCGGGGTCTTCGGCTGGGGCATGTTCAATGTCGAGCTGGCCGCGAACATGCTTCGCGAGGCGGGGGCTCAGACCTACGCCCTGGTCGGTGACGTGATCCCGTCTGACGTGCCCGGGAAGCTCGCCCTTGGCGTCCGCCAGCCCGCCGGGGTCGTGGTGGGAATCGCTCCGTGGAACGCGCCGGTGATCCTGTGCGCCCGCGCCATGGCCACCCCGCTCGCGTACGGCAACACCGTCGTGCTTAAGGCCTCAGAGCTCTGTCCCCGCACCCACGCGGCGGTCGTCCGTGCGCTCGAGGACGCCGGCCTACCCGCGGGCGCGGTCAACCTGATCACAAATGACCCATCCGACGCCGGCGCGGTGGTCGAGGCGCTGATCGCCCATCCAGCCACCCGGCGGGTGAACTTCACCGGATCGACCAAGGTGGGGCGCATCATCGCGGAGACCTGCGGCCGGCACCTGAAGCGGTGCCTGCTCGAGCTGGGCGGCAAGGCCCCGATGGTGGTCCTGCCCGACGCCGATCTGGACCGCGCCGCGGCGGCGGCCAATTTCGGCGCCTTCTTCCATCAGGGCCAGATCTGCATGTCGACCGAGCGCATCGTCGTCGACCGCGCAGTATCGGCAGACCTGGGCGAGCGGATCGCCGAGCGTGCCCGGAGCCTGACCGTCGGGGACCCGCGCGAAGAGTCGACCCAAATCGGTCCGCTGATCAACGCCGCCGCCCTCAAGCGGGTGACCGGGCTCGTCCAGGACGCGCTCGACAAGGGCGCCACCGCGCTGTCCGGGGGCGAGGCTGAGGGGCCGTGTTACAAGCCCACGGTGCTGGCGGGCGTGACGCCCGATATGCGCGTCTACTCGGAGGAGTCCTTCGGACCGGTGGTCACGGTCGTCGAGGTGGACGGACCCGATGAGGCCGTGGAGGTGGCCAACGACACCGATTACGGGCTGTCGGCGGCCGTATTCAGCGAGAACGTGCCCGCGGCGCTCGAGCTTGCGGGACGGATCGAGAGCGGCATCTGCCACATCAATGACACCACCGTCCACGATGAGCCACAGATGCCGTTCGGCGGAGTGAAGGCCAGCGGCTGGGGACGCTTCGGGAGCGGAGCCGCACTCGGGGAGTTCACGGAGCTGCGCTGGATAACCGTCCAGGACCTGCCACGGCAGTACCCGATCTAGCTGGCGCCCGTCATCGTGGTGGGCTCCAGCGCCCTGCGGCCCGAGCGCTTGGCGTCGAACATCGCCGAATCGGCCAGGCGAAGCAGCGTGTCGGCGTCTTCGGCGTCTTCGGGATAGACCGCCCGGCCGACGCTGACACCGAGACGTAGCTGATGCCCGGCAATCGTGAAGGGCTGAGAGAACGCCGTGCGGATGCGCGCCGGCAACCCTTCAAGGTCCACCGTCGCCTCGGCCTTCACAAGGACACCAAACTCATCCCCACCCAGCCTGGCCACGAGGTCGCTCGCTCGCGTGCATGAGTTCAGCCGATCGCCGACCGCCTTCAAGAGCGCGTCCCCGACATCGTGGCCGTACTCGTCATTTACCGGCTTGAAGCGATCGAGGTCGACGTAGAACAGGGTCACCCGCTGGTCAGTTGCGCGTGCCGCGCCCACGGCGCCGCGCAGCTCGGTCGTGAACTGGACACGGTTGGCCAGACCGGTGAGCTGGTCATGTAGTGCCTGGTAGGTGATCTGGTCGACGAGCTGGCCGTTCTGCAGCGCGGTCGTAGCCTGAGCGGCTACGCCCGAGAGGCGGTCCAGAAGATCCGAGCAACGCACCAGGCGCTCCGGCTCGTGGGTGACAGACACGGCTAGCAAGCCGAGGAACAGTCCGGACGTGGCCAGGGGAACCAGAACCGTGGCCGCGAATCCGAGCTCGGCGAAGAGCGGACCCATGATCGGATCGTTCCCCTCCGGGCCCAAGAAGATCGGCTCGGGGCTCGGGTCGATCAACAGCCGATCGAGGGTCCCGCCCGGCGTGGGGGTCCAGCTCGATTGCTCGGCCATGATCAGCTTTCCGTCCCCAACCTGGGTGATCGCGGTCCGCACCAGCTCGCCGCGGGACGGCTCCCACAGGTAGACGCCGACGCGGTCACAGTCCACGACATCGGGCACGGACTCGGCCAGCTTCCGTGCTACCTCAGCGCTGGTGCCGGCAGCAGCGAGCGCCCGGGCCAGACCGAGCAGAGCACTCGACTGGCGGTAGCGATCCTCGGCCTGGAGCAGGGCCGTGGCGCTGTCGAGCGCGCTGGCCGCATAGCGGGCGTAGACCTCGAGCAACTCGCGCTCCTGGGGGAAGAAGTGAGCATCCGTGTCGTACATGGCGAGCAGATGACCGTAGTCGTGGCGGTTGGAGCGCACGGGAACCACCAGCCACGAGGCCGGAAACGCGCTCGCATGCGTCTCCAACAGCTGGTCCGCGTACCCCTGGACCTCGGCCTCGGCGAAGCCCCTGTGGTGAAGATGGCGCTCGCCGCCGGATGGCATCCGGATCGCGAGCAGATAGCGCGGCGCGCGGACTTCAACCGCGGCCCGCTCGGCGATGCGCGCCAGCACGTCCTCCAGTCGCCCAGCGCCGATCAGATCGGCAGCGGTCTGGAACATGCTGTGCAGGCGCTCCTTCATCGCCTCGAGCTGCTGGCGGAGCTGGCCGATCTCGAATGAAGACTCGCTGCTGAGCCGCGCATCGTCGGCTGACCAGGTGACACGGTATTCGCAGGCCGGGGCGCCGAAGGCGGCGCAGCGCTCATGCTCCACCTTGGCCGGCGGGAGCCCGAATAGCATCGCGGGCTGGGACAGCAGCCCGTAGGTCCAGGCGCAGTGATCGCGATCGCGCCTGAAACCTCCCACCGGGGTGGCGACGATGTTGGCGAAGCCAGGCCCCGACTCAACGGCCTCGAGCGCGGCCACAGTTGAGTATTTCGTCGACGTGGTGGCGATCTGTCCGTACACCGCCTCGGGCGAGCCGAGTGAGCGCAACAGCGTGGCCACCGGCGAGGCATTCAACCGCCGGGCCGAGTCCTCGCCCACGGCCCGGGCGAATTGGGGGTGGTGGGTGATCTCCGCCCCGGTCCGCCACAGAGCCACGGCCTCGTCGTAGGAGATCCAGTTGGCGATGTTTGTCAGCTCCTCGACGCTCCGCTCGCAGCCCGAGCGAGCCAGCAGTTCGGCCACGGCCTCGTCACCGCCATAGTCGTGCACGCGCGCGAGGAGGACCGCGCTGAGCGCGCACGAGAAGTCGTTCCCGGAGGCTCGCCCAGTCACGGCAGAGCCAGCGCCCTCGGGTGGCCGATGCCTGGGCATATCTACTTATCGGTGCCGGCTCCCCTTGCGACCCCGTAAGTTCTCGCTACGCCGATCCGTGGAAGCTACTGAGTCCCCCAGGACCAGGCTCACGACAGGATCTTGAAATGCGCGACGTTGCGCTTCGTCGCGGATTTCCGCGATGCTGTCACGGAACCCTCGATTCTCGGAGGAGAACGTGAGCACATCGGAGACCTCTGGCCTGGTCACGGACCTGGCCAGCCTGTCGGATCACGTGGGAAGCCACGTCGGTTTCACCGAATGGCAAACCATGGAGCAGGAGCGCGTCAATCAGTTCGCCGACGCGACCGACGACCATCAGTACATACATGTCGATGTCGAGCGCGCCAAGGCATCCCCGTTCGGGGGGACGATCGCTCACGGCTATCTGACCCTCTCTCTGCTGGCACCCATCACGATGCAGCTGCTGCAGGTCACCGACGCTGTGGCCGGCCTCAACTATGGCCTCGACAGGGTGCGCTTTCCGGCGCCACTCCCGGTCGGCTCGCAGTGGCGCGGCGGCGGCGAGATCGTCTCGGTCGATGACGTACCCGGCGGCAAGCAGGTCAAGTTCAAGGCGACGATCGAGGTCAAGGGCTCTGACAAACCCGCCATGGTCGCCGAGGCGCTGGTCCGCCTGCTCGGGTGAGCGCGCCAGCCATCGATCTCGAGCAGGTGGTGGCGATCGACGTTCACACGCACGCCGAGCGCAACGAGGGCGAGCCCCAGGACCCGGTGACCACGGATGTGCTCAGTGCAGCGGCCAGGTACTTCGGAGGCAGTCCGCCCCAACCCACAGCCCAGGAGGTCGCCGACTACTACCGAGAGCGGAACATGCTCGCGGTCGTGTTCACGGTCGACGATGAGGCCGGCATGGGCCGCCGGCGGATTGGCAACCGCGCGGTGCTGGAGGCGGCACGGGCCAACCCTGACGTACTGATCCCGTTTGCCAGCGTTGACCCTCACAAGGGCAAGCTCGCCGTCCGTGAGGCGCGCGAGATGATCGAGGCGGGCGTGCGCGGGTTCAAGTTCCACCCCAACACTCAGGCCTTCTGGCCCAACGCGCGCGAGCACTACCCGCTCTACGAGGTGATCGCAGAAGCGGGCCTGATCGCGCTGTTCCACTCAGGAACCACCGGCATCGGCGCCGGCATGCCGGGTGGTGGGGGCGTGCGACTCAAGTACTCAAATCCCATGGCCGTCGACGACGTGGCGGCGGACTTCCCCGAGCTCGACATCATCCTCGCCCACCCCTCGTTTCCGTGGCAGGACGAGGCGCTGGCCATCGCGGTCCACAAGCCGAACGTCTACATCGACCTCAGCGGCTGGTCACCCAAGTACTTCCCGGAGAACCTGATTCGGTACACGAATACCCAGCTCCGGCACAAGATGCTGTTCGGCTCCGACTATCCGCTGATCACACCCGACCGCTGGCTGGCGGACTTCGAAAAGCTGGCCATCCGGGATGAGGTCAGGCCCCTGGTGCTCAAGGAGAATGCGGCCCGGCTGCTGGGGCTCAGCGGCTGACGGCGTGTCGCCCCCTTAAATGAGAGCGCCCCGGAACCGGCGGGATATGAGGCCGGAACTGCGGGGCGCGCTCGAGGGAGGAGAGGTACTGCGCCGCTCATGATTGCGCTCGCGGCCCTAGAAGTCCAAGACGAGTATTCACGTTCATTCATAATGAGCACTTATGGATTTGCGACAGCTCCGTTACCTGGTCGCCCTGGCCGAGGAGGGGAGCTTCACGCGCGCCGCCGCCAGCGCGCACATTGCTCAGCCGGCTGTCTCCCAGCAGATCCGCCGCCTCGAGGAGGAACTCGGCCTGACCCTGGTCGAACGCACCACTCGCCGGGTCACCCTGACCGACGCCGGGGAGTTGCTCGTCGTGCGGGCGCGCCGGATCATGTCCGAGCTCGAGGCGGCCGAGACCGAGCTTCAGTCGTTGCGTGGAGTCCAAACCGGCCGTGTGAACGTGGGAACCATGCACACGATGGGGCCGCTGGATCTGTCGCTCGCCTTGGCCCTGTTCAGCCAGCGCCACCCGAATGTGCACTTCACGGTGCGCGAGCAGGCCAGCGAGGAGATGGCGGAGATGCTCAGAATCGACGAACTCGATGTCGCCTTCCTGTCCGTCACCGAACGGATCGAGAGCCGTGGGCTCGGGTTGCAGCAGCTCATGTCCGAGGAGCTGGTCGTACTCCTTCCGCCCCGGCATCGTCTCGGACGCCGCCGTCAGGTGCGAATGGCCGAGCTGGCCGACGAGCCGTTCATCAGCTTCCGCACCGGGGCTCGTCTACGCGAGCTCCTTGTCGCCGCCGGTCACGAGGCGGGGTTCGACCCGCGTGTGACGCTCGAGTCGAATGAGAGCCAGCGCATCCGGCGTCTGGTGTCACGAGGACTCGGTGTGGCCATCCTGCCGCGATCAGATGCCCAGGGCCCGGGTGCGGACATCGCGGTGGCGAAGCTGACCGACCCGAAGCTCAGCCGCGACATCACTCTGGCCTGGCGCGAGGGGCGCCGTCTCGCGCCGGCGGCAGCCGAGTTCCTCGAGCTCGCGCGCGAGACCTACGGTGCCGCCGCGCAGGGCTCGTGAGGGGCCCGCGTTCGGTCCGCGGAAGGCGCCAGCTAACCCGCAAAACGCCAGGCGGTGCTAGTTGCGCCTCTAACTGGTAGATCAGCTAGGCTGGATGCAGCGAGACATCCAGCTCGCCCACTCGGCGCTGCCGATGCCCAAGGAGACGCCTCGATTGTTTACCCGTCGGATCCTCCTCACCATCCTTGTCACCGCCGCCGTAGCCGCAATGGCCGCGTCGACCGCGAGCGCCGCCGTTTCCGGAATCTCGGCCTGGCGGGAATCCGGCGCTGAGAATCTCGGTGCGATGCCCGCTCGAGGGCTGGCCATCACCTTCTCTCTGGCCCCGCGCAACGCGGCCGCCCTGCGGACGTTTATCTCCGGTCCCCACGCCGCACTCACCCCGGCCCAGTTCAGGTCGCGGTTCGGGCCATCGACGAAGACCGTGAACAGCGTCCGCACCTGGGCCAAAGCCCACAAGCTGAAGGTCAGTTCCGTATCCGCCAACCGCCTGCTCGTCCACATCACGGGCTCCTCGACTTCGATCGGACACGCCCTGGGTACGAGGTTCACGTCCTTCCGCACGGCCTCGGGAGCCAGGTTCTTCGGGCTCGCCCGGCCAGCCCGGCTACCGAAGACATTCGCGGCGCGGGTGAACGCGGTGCTTGGCCTGTCAAGTCTGGCCAGGGTCCCGCTGACACTCCCCGCGCACCGGTCAGCCTCCGGTCTGAAAGCGGTTCTGGGCACGGTCGCCGGCCTGCCGCCGCTGCTCGGCATCGGTGCGACGTCCTTGAGCTACCCGTCGGAGTATGCCCCGCAGGGCTTCTGGTCCATGTATGACGCTCCTGCCAGCCAGACCGGTAGCGGACAGCCGCTGGCCATCATCACCGAGGGGGACGTCAGCCAACCGAAGAAAGATCTGGTCACGTTCGAGCAGAAGTACGGCCTCCCGGCGGTGAGCTGGAATCAGATCAACATCGGAACGCCGTCCACCGATACCTCGGGCGACGACGAATGGGACCTCGACAGCCAGTACTCGACCGGCTTCGCCCCCGGCGTGAGCACACTCGATGTGTACGTGGCGCCATCGATGTCTGACCAGGACATCACCACCGCGGTCAACCGCTGGGTGACCGACGACGCCAGCAAGCAGGGGAGCTTCTCAGCCGGTGAGTGCGAGCTGCTCGCCTACGCGGGCGGATTCACCAGCAGCCTTGACGCGGTGCTCGAGCAGGCCGACGCCCAAGGTCAGACGATGTTTTTCTCCAGCGGTGACACGGGCTCTCAGTGCCCGGCGGTGACCGGCGTGAACGGCGTACCCGCAGGCCTTCCCGGGGTGAATTACCCCGCGTCGAGCCCGTACGGGATCGGTGTCGGAGGAACCAGCGTGCTGTCTCCCACTGGGCCGACCGAGATCGCCTGGTACGCCGGCGGCGGCGGCTCGAGCCTCCTCGCGGCCACCCCGACCTTCCAGTCATCGACCAAGCTGGCCGGAGCGGCACCGCTCCTGCGGCGCGGCGTGCCCGACGTGAGCCTCGATGCGGACCCCGAGAGCGGGTACGACGTCGTGGTCAACGGAGCGGTTGAGGTGATCGGCGGGACCAGCGCCAGCACCCCTTCGTGGCAGGGCATCTGGGCTCGCGCCCAGGCCGCCCACGGCGGCTCGCTCGGATTCGCCGGACCCGTGATCTACGGCAAGGAGCCGGCAGCCGCGTTCCACGACATCACGCTCGGCGCCAACGGCTTCCCCGCCCTGCCGGGCTGGGATTACGCGACCGGAAAAGGGACGCCGGACATCGCGCAGTTCGTCGCCGGGGCCTGAGCCGGGGTCGGGCTGGTCTGGGCCGGGCTCGCCTTGGGCCGGGGCTGGCTGGGTCCAGCCGGGCGGCTTCTGATGCTTGGTGGGCGGTTTGACCGTGCGCTTCGTCGGTAATCCAGACTGAGGCACCGGATTTGGTGCGTAGTCGCCGCTGAGGGAGCGATTCGCAGCAAGGCTGGCCGTCGGATCTGGATTTTCTGCGTTTTGCTCGGGTTTGGGCGAGCGCGCCAGGCCCTGCACTGCCGGTAGCCGCAATTTCTGATCGTGGTCCGCTGTGGTGCGGGTCTCGCTGCTGCTCATTGCTCGTTTGGGAGGCCGTGTCCCCGCGCATAACTGTTCAAAACGCCTTATTCGGCGGCGTATTAGTGCAGTGTTAGCGGCTCTCGGGCATAGTTCGATGATCATCGAACTTTTGATATGATTATGTCCGGAGCAAACCTATGAGAACAACGGAGACAGACCTGAAAAGCACTGAAACCCAGACTCGCGACGCCCTGCCCGCAGGGCGCGAGCACAATGAAGCAGCACAGCGTGCGCGCAAGCGTGGAGAGCATGCTGCGCCCGCTGCCGAAAATCCTCGCCGACGCCAGAGTCGGCGCCGTACGGTGCACCCCACGGAGCATCGCCAGCCGGGTGAGACCCGCCGGGCGACCGTTGACACGGGCGCCGTAACGGAAAACTCGCTTGATCAGTTCCTTCGTGCGGCCCGCGCCCACTCGCTGCTGACCGCCGAGGAAGAGATCGACCTGGCCCAGCGCATCGAGCGTGGTGATCTGGCGGCCAAGGAGCGGATGATCAACTCGAACCTCCGGCTCGTCGTGTCGCAGGCTCGGCGTTACCAGGGACACGGACTTCCGATGGAGGACCTCGTCCAGGAGGGAATGCTGGGGCTGATCCGCGCGGTCGAGAAGTTTGACTGGCGCCGCGGCTTCAAGTTCTCCACCTACGGCACCTTGTGGATCCGACAGGCACTCCAGCGCGGACTGCAGAACCACGGCCGGACGATCCGGCTGCCGGTTCACGTGGCCCAGCGTCAGACCAAGGTGCGCAAGGTCGAGAGCGAGCTGAGCACCAAGCTCGGACGCGAGCCGACCGATGAGGAGATCGCCGCCGAAGCCAAGATCCCGACTGAAGAGGTAGCCGAGCTCCGCGAACTCACGCGGGGCCTGACGAGCCTCGACCAGCCGGTGGGCGAGGACGGCGAGACCGCGTTCGGAGACCTCCTGGCCAGCGAGCGGCCGCAGCCGGCCGAAGAAGTGGAGACGGCCGAGCGCGAGGAACTGATCAACGGAGCCGTTGACACCCTGCCCGAGGCGGAGCGAAATGTCATTCGCCTTCGGTTCGGACTCGCGGGCACGGAGCCCCTCAACCTCCGGCAGACGGGTATCGAGCTGGGCATCCCGCTCGGCAAGGCCCGCGAGCTGGAGCAGCAGGGCCTGAGCCGCCTGGCGAAGAGCACAGGCCTCGAAGAGCTCCGCCGCGCCGCGTAGCGACACGATTACCTGCAAGCGTCGGTCACGGAACGGGCACACAGTGCTCGGACCGGGCCGGCGCTTTCATGTGTCACCTCCTGCCGGCACCCGGATCTGCCTAGGTCTGCGTTCCGGCCTCCGGGTCCGGTGGCAGCGCCTCGCTGGTGGCGTCCAGCAGTTCGATCGCGGCCGCCGCGGCTGGTGCATTGGCCGCATACGGCTCTGATCTCAATCGAGCCGAGTAGATCGAAGGGGCGCCCAGCCGGCGGGCGACCACGGTCGCCTCAGTGACCGCGACCACTGCCGGCGCCATCAGGAGATCGAAGTGGCGTGTCAGCTCGAGCACCAGCACCAACGCCGACAGCGGGCCCTGCATCGCCGCAGCCAGAAACGCGCCCCCGCCGATCAGCGCATAGCTGGCGGGAATGGTGTGGGGCCAGATGTGGGACCAGGCACCTGCGAGTACGCCGGTCAGGAGGACGCCGACGGTCAGGGTCGGCGTGAACAGACCACCCGGAGCCCCGGCTCCCAGGCACCCCGCGGTGGCCACGGGCTTCAGTGCCAGCAGGACGGCGAACATGCCGACCGAGATTCCCCCGACCACCGCCAGCTGGACGATCCCCTTGCCGTTGCCCAGCAGCTGGGGGTATTTGATCGACAGAACGCCCAGCGCTCCGAATACGAGCGGTGGGGCCAGGTAGCGGCTGCGTCCGCCTCTGGGCCGCAGCCTGCTGGCACGTTCGATCAGCCTGACCCAGAGCACGGCCAGGACGCCGATCACGGGCCCAGCCAGCACCGCCCACACCATCTGAGCCGGGTGTAGTGCGTAGGTGGGCATGTGGTAGGTGTGGCCCGTACCGAGCGAGATCCAGGCCACCGCGGTCGCGATCACAGAAACGGCCAGGGCAGGGAGGACAAGCGGCAAGGCGATCGTCCCGAGGAGCACCTCGAGAGCGAACAGCGCCCCTCCCAGCGGAACGTTGTAGACGGCGGCGAAGCCGGCCCCGGCGCCGGAGGCGACGAGCAGGCGGCGCTGCCAGGTTGGGAGCCCGGCCCAGTCAGCCAGACGGCTGGCAAACGCGGCGCCCGCCAGCTGCGGCGCCGCCTCGCGTCCCAGCGAGACGCCCATCCCCACCGTAATGATCGACAGCGCGCCGCGGGCCAGGCTGGGGAGCAAGGCCAGACGGCCGCCTTCCAGCCACAGCGCCTCGGACACCTCTGTTCCGCCGGAGGTGGGGAGACGGTGCAGGACACCCGTCCCGACGGCCACGATCACTCCGGCCAAAAGGAGCGCGATGACACGGCGGCCCCCGGTGCTGGCTTGGACACCGTCCAGGAACGGCCCGGCGGCGTATCCGTAGGTCAGGTGCTCGGCCAGATGCAACAGGGCCATGAGGACGATGGCCGAGACACCGGTGATGACACCCAGGAGGACGACCAGAGTCCAAAAGCGCGCGCTGTATCCGGCCACGATCCCGCGGCCGGTGACGTTCGGCTGGTACGAGAACCAGCGGCGCGCACGCTCAGTGGCCACCGCCAGTGAGCATATGGACAGCCAGGGCGGTTAGGTGTTGCCGATCCGATAGCGTCGCGCGGCGGGCCGGCCCTCCGTCCCGATGGGACGCTCCGCTTGACCTCAGTTACGCCACCACCCAACCCGCCGCTGCGCCGATACGAGGCCAACGTCGCCAGCCAGTGTGGAGAGGACGGAGTCATCGCGCATGCGCTCGAGCTCGTTGGCGGCCGCAACCGGTGGTGCGTCGAGTTCGGAGCGGCGGACGGAAGGTACGCCAGCAACACGTTCGCCCTCATCGACCGGGAGGACTACTCGGCCGTGCTCATCGAGGCGGACGCGTCGCTGTTCGAGGCCCTCGAGCGCCGGCATGCGGGGACCCCACGGGTGCACGTGCTTCACAAGCTCGTCGGCTTCGAGGGCTCCGATCGGCTCGAGGCGATCCTGGCCGGGACACCGTTGCCGCCGGACTTCGACCTTCTGTCGATCGACATCGACGGAAACGACTTCCACGTCTGGGAGGCCCTCGGGACCTATCGCCCGAAGCTGGTGGTGGTCGAATACAACCCGACGATCCCCAACGAGATCGACTTCGTTCAACCCCGTGACATGACGATCATGCAGGGCTCGTCGTTGACGGCTCTGACCCGGCTGGCCCACACCAAGGGCTACCGCTTGATCCACGCCACGGTGGTCAACGGCATCTTCGTCGACGAGACATACTTCGCCCGCTTCGAGATCCCCGATGATGATCCGGCGGCGCTCCGGGCTGACTTATCGCAGGTCACGTGGCTTTTTCAGACCTACGACGGCGCCGTGCATCTGGTCGGAAACCAGAGGGCCCGCTGGCACGACGTTGCGCTTGGCTCTCGGCGCTTTCAGGTCGTTCCGGGCTGGCTGCGCGGTTTCCCTCCGTCGTTCTCGCCCCGCCGGCGGTTGGCGTGGCGAGTTTGGCGGGCCGCACGCGACCCCAGGGCAGCTTTGCGCCCGCGCGGGCGCCGCCCCTGACTAACGGGGCACATCCCAACACGCTTGCTGCGGCGGGCCCGCCACGCGTCCCGATGTCGGCTTCCTGACCTCCTAAAAAAACTCCCAGATTCCGGACTGGATGCCGAGGTAGGCAACATGGTTTACTTATAAGCGTTATGCGGATGGATCCGCGACCTCGGCGGTATCTCCCTCGTTTGATTTTGGCTCTATCGCGGCCGTTCTTCCGCTACAGCCGAACCCGCGACGCGTACGTGCTCAGGGTCGCGGGCAACAGGTCCGGTCCGGTCCTGAGGCCCGATCGCCGGGAGCGTCAGCAGCCGTTCGACGGTCCGGACCGGCGCGGCGGCCGGCAGTCCTCGTTGGTTCAGCAGTCGTTCTAGCTCAGACGCCGGCGGTCCGACGTGGGCCGATGCGACGCCCCGGCGCTCGTTAGGCGGCCGATTCCGGCCGTCACAGTTCGCGGCGATCGAAGCTGGCCACCGCGGCGCCCAGGACGATCAGGAACCAGCAGACCACCCACAGGAGATAAGCCCAGGATGGTGCTCCCTGGGAGTAGAACGGATCCTGGCGCCCACCCTCGGCCAGGTGCTGGCCAATTAGCGACGGCGGCTGGAGGTAGTAGATCGCGGCGTGCCAGAGCCCGTCAGTGGGGAGCAGTACGCGGCCGATCTGCCCGACCGTGCGCAGGGCGGCGATGTTTAACGCCGTCCCGAGCGAGGCCACGACCCCGGCCAGCCATCCGGTGCCGAAGACCGCGACGCCGATCACTCCCGCGGCGATGACCGGAATCCGCGTGCTCAAGAACAGCGCCAGGGTTAGGAGAAGGGCGCCCTCGGCGAACAGGTACACGGTCACGAGCACCGGGCTGGGCGGGACGAAACCGCTGGCCAAGCGGACGACCACGAACTCCAGGGCGCATACGCCGGCGGCATATCCCGCCAGCAGCGCTGCGAGCCCGAGCCACTTCCCCAGCAGCACCTCGGTCCGGCGAACGGGCCGCGTCACGATCGTCATGAGGACGCCAGATTCGACCTCCGAGGAGATCACCGGGGAGGCGATCGCCGAGGCGCTCAGCGCCAGGACGAAGCTGAACATGAACATGAACAGAATGAGTGCGTCCGGGACGGCCAGGTTTGCCTCGCCCGAGGTGAGGCTGCGTGAGTGACTGAGCCGGTCAAAGCCCCACGCGCTCAGTCCGACGATCACCACGCTGATCGCGACGAAGGCAAGGAGCAGCCGGCGCCGGACAGCTTCTTTGATCGTGAGCGCCGCGATTGTGAGGGTCGGGTTCATCGCTCTGCCAGCAGCTCGAGGAAGCGGGCTTCAAGGCTCTGGTGCTCGGGGACCACGGCCTGGACCTGTCCGCCGAGCGCGACCAGCTCGCCCACGAGGGCGGCGATCTGGGACGGATCGATCTCCTCGACCACCAGCCAGTCGTCCTGCTTGTGCCACCTACCGAAGCGACCCAGGCCACTCCACCAATTCCCAGCCAGGCCTCCGACCTTCAGTCGCACCCGGCTGTGGCGTCCGAGCAATTCGTTGAGGCTCCCGGTGGCCAGGGCCGTCCCTTTGTCGATGACGGCCACGCGGTCGCACACGTGCTCGGCCTCTTCGAGGAGGTGTGTGTTCAGGAACACGCCGCACCCGCGGTCGCGCAGGCCGCGGATGATGTCCCGCACGTCATGCCGCCCAACGGGGTCGAGGGCGCTGGTGGGCTCGTCGAGGATGACGAGCGCAGGGTTCCCGAGCAACGCCACGCCGAGTCCGAGCCGCTGCTGCATTCCCTTTGAGAAGGTGCCGACCCGGTCGTCACCTCGGGCCAGCAGGTCGACTGTCTCCAGCGCGCGGCGCTCCTCGTCCTCCCACGTCGCCTTGTGGAGCGCGAGGAGCCGGCAGTGAAGGCGGAGTACCTCCCGGGCGGTCAGCAGAGCCTGGAAGCGAAACAGCTCGGGGAGATAGCCGATCTGACGCCGCGTCTCGCGGTCCCCGAGCGGCGCGCCGAGCACGAGCGCTTCGCCTCCGGTGGGCCGCGCGAGCCCGAGCAGAAGCTTGACAACCGTCGTCTTCCCTGCGCCGTTGGGACCGAGGAAGCCGAACACCTCGCCCCGCTGCACGGTCATCGACAGTGACTTCACGGCAATCGTTTGACCAAAGCGCTTGCTCAGCCCCACGGCGTGGATCGCCGGCGACGCCGTGGGCTCCGGCGATCGATTGCCGCTCGCCGAGGAGCCGGCGCCGTCCGAGAGCCGTGGCAGGCCCTCGGCCGCGCGCTCGTGGGCGTCGGTTGCGGCTCTCTCAGCCAACTTGGCCCGCGACGTTCAGCAGATCGTGCGAATCCAGGATTCCCACGACCACATGGAGCATGCCCCTGCCGTCCTCCCAGACCACCCCGGCGGCCGCGTTCGAGGAGTCCGCCAGGAGAACGCCCGGCCAGCCGTCAACCTTGACCGAGCGCGCTGAAGCGCCGGGCGGGACGGGGACCGGCAGGATCGTGCGCAAGTCACCGAGCAACCGGATCTCCTCGGCCAGCTGCGGCGGGATGCCGGGTTGCCCCAACAAGAAGGCTTCGACCTGGCTCAGGCGCGCACCGTTGGACTGGGCCGTCGGACGGCGTATCGTCGCGATCCCCAGAGTGGGCTCGCCGGCGCCGCTAGTCCCGTTGTACTGCACGACGACGGCCGGCCCGGCGTCGAGGGTCACCGAACTCCCGGCGAGACCGGCGGCGGCGGAGTTGAAGCTCGCCACGGCCCTCACGCGCGGCTGCACCATGATCTGCTGGACCGCCCCCACACCCGCGGGGAGGTGTGCAGGCAGTTTGACCGGCAAGCCGGCCTCCGCCGAGGCCTGGGCAGGCGAGGACGCCTGGTGCGGGATGCCCGAGGACCACGTGAGGATTCCGAACCGCAGCCGGGTGGATCCATTCGGCCTGGCGAAGCCCCCGAGCGATTGGCCGTCCCCTAACCCCGTGACGGCCGCGATCGCCCGCAGGTCACCCTGGTTCAAGGAGACCGCGGCAACGTGAGTCGGGGCGAAAATGGTGGTCAGGGTGGCTGCGGCGGCGGTGCCGACGACGACGATCCCGATCGCGCCGATCGCCAATCCGGTCCGGAGCGACACCTGCGGGACCCGGACTCGTCGCCGGCTAATCCGCGCCGGCTGGGAGCGCCTAGCGGTGCCACCGGCAGGTTGTGACTCGAGCTCACGCCGGAGCCGCGACCACGCGATGTCCGTGTCAGGAACCGGATGCGGGACCGAGAACAGCTGAGCTGCGAGCTGTGTGTCGGCGGCGATCTCGGCGCGCCGAGTGCGGCACGGCCCACACCCGGCCAGGTGGTCGGTGACCCGGTCCGGAACGGCTAGGGGTTCGTCATCGAGGCGGCGAAGCACCCCATCAGGAATATGTCTCACGGTCCATCTCCTTTCGCAGCGCGGACTCCGCCCGTCTGAGCAGCGTCCCCACGTTTCCTGGCTTCACGCCGAGTGCCTCGGCAATTTCGGCGTAGCTCATGCCGCCGTGGCGCATCACGAGGATCGCAGCCGAGCGCCGCGGCAGCCGGCGCAGGACGCGGCGTACCTCCGCCCGGCCCTCTCGATCGATCACCGTGTCCTCCGGGCTCGGCAGGGAACTCACGCCGTGCACCAGCAGCTGACGGTTGTCGCGCCGGCGCTCCCCCCGGAGCAGATTCAGCGCCGTGTGGACCGCGGCAACCCGGACCCACCCAGCAGCCTGCTCGTAATCGCCAGGGAAGCGGCGGTACGCAGCCAGGAAGACATCCTGGGCGACGTCCTGGGCGCCCTGTGAGTCGCCGACCACGCTGTAGGCCAGCCGCAAGACGGTCCGGTAATGGTCGCGAAAGAAAGCTTCGAAGTCCGCCGTGGCGAAGCCGCCGTCGAGCCGCTCCCACCGCTCGTTATGTCGGGCCTGCAACCCCATCACACCCTCTAAGCACCACCGCAACCCCAAATGTGACACCTCGGCGATTGCCGCGGGGCAAAGGTCGCTCCGGCCGGCCTTCCCAGCGATCCAAAACACCCCCGTGCCAGGACTTCGACAGT
>CAWGIA010000010.1:0-487872 GCA_963822535.1 uncultured Solirubrobacterales bacterium | reverse complement strand
GCTTGTAATCGACGTTCGCGTAGCTCGACGCGTTAGCGACCACTTTCGTGCCATCGACCGCGATCACCCCGACCGACACCAACCCGGCCTGCTTGCACAACTCCAGCACGCCACCGAACAACTCCGCCAGCGCCTGCTCGTGCCGGACGCGGAACTCCGCGATCGTCGAGTGATCCGGCGCCCGGTTCGCGGTGATCACCCGATACGCCACATCCTCCACACACGCGCGCTCGATCCGCCGCGAGGACCGGTTCCCGCGCGCATACGCATACATCAACAACCCGACCATCATCGCCGGGTCATACGCCGGCCGCGCCCGACCATCCAGCCGATAAGCCGCATAGAACGCCGACAGATCAAGCTCGCCAACCGAGTCCAGCACCGTCCAGACCAAATGCTCCTGACCGACCCACTCCAACAACGACGGCGGCATCAAGAACGCCTGCTCGCGATCACACTCAATGAATCTCTGGGGCATCACCGAATCGTCTTAAATTACCCGGACAGCACCGACTTACCCGACAGCCACATCGAGACCCGACAGTTCGTAGTGACCGGCCGTCCGGATAGAGCGAACCAAACTACGAAAACAGACCGGGCCACGTTTTTCGAACGGCGCGAGGTCCAGCGGACACCGTCTTTCGCACCTGAGCGGCCGGTGGTCGCTGGCCGATTCCCGCGGACACGCCGGCGGGGGCAAGGGCGGGACGCGGCTGGGGTGAGCTGTCGCGTCGTGTGGCGCGCTCCGTCGTGATGATGGGCGGTTCGGGCTGGCTTCAGCGGTCGTTCAGGTCGAGGACCGGTGTTGGCGGGGCGATCGCGTTGACCGCGTCGGCTGGAACGATTGCTGTGCCAATCGCGAAGAACTCGATGATGTGGCTGCCCCAGCCGTGGCTCGTCTCCTGTAGCTCGACGCCGACGATTCCGTTTGCTTTCAGTTGTTGCGCTTCGCTCTGCATGCGTTGCATCGCGAGCTCGCGAGCGTCGTAGAGCGCCTGGGTGTAGTTCGGGAGCTCGACGTTGCGCCCCACCTGACCGAGCGTTTTGAGCATGCCTCGGTGAGCGACGTGGTAGACGCAGCTTCCCATCACCATCCCGACCGGCCGGTGTCCGGTTCGGAGCAGGCTTCCAGAACGCTTGTCCTGTGAGGTCGCTGGTGAACGGCCTGCCGTTTGCGGCGCGGTGCAGGACCCCACCGCGGTGCACCACGGCGGTTCCGACGGCGATGAATTCGGCCATGTGCTGACCCCAGTCGTAGCGGCCGATGTCGAGCCTGACTCCAACGATCCCGTCGGCGCCGAGAGCGTCGGCTTCCTCTTCATCCTTGTCATCGCGAGTTCGCGCGCTTGAACATCGCCGCGGAGAGGACGTCCATCTCTTGGCTCTTGCGCCAGTTCGCGACCTGAATCCCGATGTGGTAGATCGAGCTTCCGAGGACCAGGCCGAGCGGGTCGAACCCCGGTTCGGTGATGAGCAGGAACTCGTTGACGGTCAGATCGGAGGTGAACAGGCCTTCTTTGTTTTGCTCGAGCCTCGCGCGACCGGAGTCGGGGACTCCCTCAAGCGAGCCCGGCTGGTGACCGGCGCCACTCATGCGGACGTTCCGAGCCCAGCACCGTCTTGGGTGGGGCCGGAGTCGTGGGCGCCTGGCGGCGGATTGCGGTGCCCACGGCCTGGATCGTGACCATGATCCCGTCGCGCTTGTCTCGGCCCTCGGTCGGGACTTCCGCGCCGATGGCGATGCTCGTCCGGCTGCCCGGAGCGCTGGCGCCCGGCGTCCATCGCCACCTTGACGCGCTCGCGTGTGACGCGGTGCTCAAAGCGCACGCCGACGATTCCGCTCGCACCCGCAGCCCGCGCCTGATTGCGCAAGTCCCTGACCGCACATCGCGCGCCGCCGCGAACCCCCGCGTCGGCCCGCTCAGCTCCTGATTGCGGGTAACGGAGAACCGCTGGCGCCAGCGGGTGCGGGACGACTGCGAGACGGAGAACACCGCTGTTGAGGCCACCAGCCCAGCCGGGGCCCAGCCAGCGCGCACCAGCTTCCAATACTCCTGCCCGGAGAGATCGCTGAGCACCGGCCTACCCGCCGCACCCGGGCCGCTCCCCCGCACCGCGGTCCCGCTGACCACATAGTCCACGGTATGCCGCGCCCAACTGTGCTCGCCACGACGCAGACGGACGCCCACCACAGCATCCGCCTCGAGCAGCGACGCCTCCTGGATGAGCCGGGCGAACGCGCGCCAGCGGGCGTCATCCCAAGCCCGGGACAGCCCATCCAGCGAGCAGAACACTTCGCCGCCCCACTGCGCCGACGCCGGCAGATACTGCCAGCCAACCTGGTGCACCGACGCGCCCAGAACCTGTCCCACAGGCACGCACTCAAGCTCCGAGAGCAGCATGAACTCGCTCACCCCGAGCGTGCTCGTGAACAGTCCCCCTTGACCCCGCAGGCTATCCAGCCGCAGCTCGGCCTCGACCGGGATACCGCCAGCCTCGATCCGGGCCAGCGACTCCTCCTCATCCACGCCGTCAGCCGAACCCTCCCCGCCGCCGTCGGGATTGAAGAACCCCATGGCGGGCATTTCGTCGTGCACCGAACGACTCCTCCACCGGCCAGCGCCGGGCGCACGGGTTCTCTCAGGCGATGGGTGTCGCCCACTCGACACCCCGGAGTGCCTACAGAACCTTCCTGTGCGAGCGAGCCATCGTTCACAGGTAGGACTGGCAGCTGTTCGGATGCCGTTGGCAGTAGTGGCGATTGCGAGTCCATCTGCGCGCCGCGATGATGCGCCCGTCGGCCGCGTACCAAGTGGCGGCCAGGACGGACCGGGGGATCGGGAGAACTGCGGCAACGGCGACGTTGTTTTGGGCCTTCGCCCAGACCGTGGTTTGCGGCCACGTGTGGGTCGGGGATCGGAGACTCGCAAAGACCCATTTCACGCGCGCGACCCCATCCGGGACGACGCTGTATGCGTAGTACCTCGCATGGGCGTGAGGGACGCCTCGCTCCTCAGGGAGAAGCTGCTTGTGCAAGCGCAGTGATAAGGCCGGCTCGGCGGGTCCGTTGCAGCACAATGACCAGAGCGCCACGCCGTCGCCCAGCCGCGCTGGAAGCGGTGGCGGCGCTCCAAACGCGGTTGGGTGCGTCACTACGACCAAGAACAGTCCGCGCCCGTTCGGGAACGTGAACACACGTCTTGTGAGCGTGGGGACGGGCTGATCGTCGATCCGCCGTGCGACTTCTCGGCACGCCACGCACCCCCCGATCCGAAGGCGTCTGCGGTCGTCGCAAGACGGCGAGGATCGAGATGAGCTGGTGCGCTCTGGACGGCACCCCCAGCCGGCGGTGGTGGACGAGCGGCTGTGCCCACTCAACAACAGCGCGCCCACGACAACCACGAGAACGACCCCCGCCGAGAGGCTGCTGAGGCTCGCGGCTCCAGCCCGCCGGCGACGGAATATCGCAGCCGCTGGCAGGTCCCCGAGTCGTTCGAGCACATCGTCGATCGGCGGTGCTCCAACGTCGCCTACCACTGGGTTTGCGCGTCGGAGGCGATCAAATGCGTCATCGATGTTCACGGAACCTCCAGTCTTGATGGCCGGCCAGCAACGCCCGGCTCGGCATCGAGTTCTGCCAACCGTCGCGCGAAACGGCGGCGGGCCCGATGGAGCCGCACCGCGAACGTCCCCGACCGCACCCCCAACGCTTCAGCTGCCGCGGCCGGCTCCAGTCCGTCCCACGCGACCAGCAGCAGCGCCTCGCGATCCCGCTCGCCAAGCGCCGCCAGCGCGCGGAACACCCGATCATCACGCTCCTCAAGCTGCGCCGACGCGGGCGCTCGCCGGCCAGTCGCCCGCGCAGCGCGGCCGCGCGAACCTCGCCTCGCCGCCGGTTCGCCAGCACCCTACGCGCGACCCCGAGCAACCACGGCAAGGGCTGATCGGGCACATTATTAATCCGCCGCCAGGCAACAAGGAACACGTCTGCAACGACATCATCAGCCGCGCCAGCGTCGACCCGTCGACGTGCGTACGCCCGGATCGCGGGCGCGTACGCGCGATAGAGCTCCTCGAACTGAGCCACTACACAGTTAGATGTCCGGCTCGCCGGTTGGATTACAGAAAACGGATGATGCCCTCTTACGGGCTTGTGCAGCGCCGCTATCACCGATTGGCGGTCGCCCTCTTCCGGTTATGATCGAAACTCGGTCGCCGGGCGTTCGCTGGTGTAGCCCCAGGCTTGTCGCCCGGGTTAGCCATCCGGGGGATGGGGTTTCGACCCTGCGAAGCGAACGAATTCGGCTTCCGTCTCTGGGAATTCCAACGTTTAATGGATCAATCACCGGCTGGGTCTTCCAATCGCTGAGAGGCGGGGGGATTCCGAAATCCCATAGCTCAGTGGTGATCCACGGAGCGCGCGCGTGTTTCGGGTGCGCGACCGGGGCCTCGTTGTGGCTGTAGCGCACAAGCCGCCCTTCATCATCGATCCAGACTTCAGCCGAGAGAATCCCCTCCGGTGTCACGTCGGGAAGCGCCCTGGTCACCAGGCGTACAAAGAGCGAGCCGCCGTGCGCGCTAGGAGTGTCGGGGTCGGGTTCGGGCCAGTGGATGCGATCGACGTCGAGCTTGAGCCGGTATCGGGTGCTGGCTTGGCCGCGTACCTCCTCCTCGCCGTCCTCGATCGCCTCGACGATTGATTCCGGACGCATCAGATGAAGGAACCTGAGGCCGGCCGAGCGCGGAGTGGGTCAAAGCGAGGGCGTGGTTCCGGGTCTCGCCAGCGGCCGAGCAGACACGCGCACACCGAGGTTCGTCGTAGAGCATGTAGACAGGCGGCACGTCGACGTCCTCGGCCCCGGCGAGTCGGCGAACCAGGCCGCCGCCTCCGGTGTCGACCGATCGCGTGATCACCGCTGGGACGCGAAATCGGCGATCCCTTCATGACCCCTCGCATCAGTCGCGGGGGTGGTCCCGACGGACCGCCCTGACGGTTGACACACCAGAATCGGGCTGTCCGCTCAGCAAATGTCCGCTGACGCGCTGACTCAACGCTGGAGACCATGAGCGGAAGCTACAGCTAGCCGCGCCGCGCAGGTAGGGCACGCACTTCCGCGTTGATCGAGCCCCGGCAGCAGCTGAGAGCGGCTGGTGGGAGCCATGGCGTGCCTGGGTTAGCATCGTTCTCGTGACGCGGATGAGGCTGAGCGTCGTTGGGTTAGCGGTGGCGGCGTGCGCGTTGAGCACGGTTGGGGTTGCGGCAGCGCTCGCGTCGTCGCCCGCCGGTAAGGCTCCGGTGACGCTACGCGTCCACTTCAGCGCCGTCCGCGGTTCGGTGCTCACAGACGGGTCGTACACGATGATCACGCGTCGATCCGGAGTCCGGGTGGTGCTCGACGAGACCACGGGCCGGCGGGCCGGGTTGCGGCTCCCAGCTACTGCCGCAATCCGGCTACCGGTCCGATCTTGGGCGACTCGTGGTTGCTGGTGGGGTGCAATGGATCACGTCTGGCGTTGTATTCCCTGGCCCGGCGCCGGTGGCGTTCGGTCGCGGTCGCCCCCGCCTGCGTGCACTTCCACGCGGGCGTGGGGTCCTCGTGCGTCCCCGTCGCGGTCGGTACGGCCTGGATCGAGTTCGATGAGGGGTCGATCCAACTCGGCGACATATCCGTGTTTGAGAACATCCACACGAGCCGGCTGCGACGCGACCCGACGAACGCAACGACGTTCCCGAACCTCGACTCACCGCGCCTGGCGCAACGCTTGTGCCGTCCGTTGCGCGTACCGGCTCGCACCTTCGTGTTCTTCGCGTTCCAGGCACCCTTCGTGCTCGTGACCACCGAGGGTGGCCCGACACTTGAGCGGTGCGGGACCAGACGCCGCTGGGTCTTATCAGGTGAGCCGCTTCAGGCCGGGTCTGCTCCGGGGGTCGTGATGTGGACTGACGGCGGCGGACGAGGTCGGCTCGATGGCATCTTCATTCCCAGCTTGCGACGCTTCCGGGTCATGCTGCCAACTGACGCCACAGACGTGACCGATGTTCAGCTCAGCCAGCGCCACCTCTATCTCTCAGGCGCGACGAAATACAACCTGAATGCCACGTGGTCCGCGCCATTACCGGCCACCGGACCCTCACGGAACAACTAGACCGCCCGCTGTTACTGGGCCCCACGTCCTAGCCTGCGGCATCTTCGACCGAGCCGTGACTGCCGGTTCGATCGACGAGGAAGCGTCTCGGTGCCGGGGGGTGACCGCGAGCGGCTCGCGGGGGAGGTGCCGGTATGTAGAGCGTGTGACGCTATGTCGCCGCTCGCGTAGTGTCAGCGAGATGCAGCCGTTGCCGACCGACGAGCCTGGGTTGGAGTTCCCGATGAAGGGTGCTGCGGCGCGGCGCTGTCCTCATGAGCCGGAACTTCTGGCCGGTCTTTCCGCCCGATCGCCCGAGGGATCGTGCTGAGCGAGTGGCGGCGGTGGTTCATCGCGGGCGTGGTGGTCGTGGCGGGCGGGTGTTGGGGCACGGTGGCTCTGGTCGCCGCGAGCGGGAATGGGATCGCGTTCTCGCTTCACCTGTCCGGTCAGCATCTCGCGTACGGAGGACGGAGCGAAGTCTTTTCGGTCCGGATGAGCACGCGTGGCTCGGGGGAGACGGCGGGGGTCGGGTTGACCCAGAGCGGGTGGCCGGACCCGGGGGTTGGCGGATCCCCGCTGGTGGTATCGCACGAGACGCTCTCCGGGGCTGGACGGGTCACCGGCCACTTCGCCTCGGGCGGTGCGGCGAGCACGCTGCTGTGCTCGCGGGGCGCGGCCCCGCCCGACGGCGGCGGGGTCGACGTGTCGCTACCGCCGAACAGCACCACGAGTCTCAGCTACACCGTCCGCCTCGCCGCGCCACCGTGGCCCGGCATGAGACCCACAATCGGGGCCTATGCTTATCTGCCCGCCACCGACACCACCGGAGGCGGCACCGCACGCCAGCTCGGTGTCAAGCAACTCATCCCGGCAGGTGTGACCGGGGACCATGTGACCCTGTCGGACTCCCACGCGCGAGGCCGCCCCCGTCCTGGCCACGTGCCGAGTGTCGCCGCGAGGCGCGCCGTCCTGATCAGCGGCAGGACCGATCCCTCTCTCGCGAACGTCCGGGTGCTGCTATCCGCTCAGCCGTACCTACCAGCCGGGCTCGGACCGTTAACGGGCCTCGGGAACCTGCGCACGAACAGCCGCGGACGCTTCGCGCTGCAATGGCATCCGAACCGCCCCAGGACGTACATGATCACCGCCGAGCTGCCCCATCCCTCTGCGCCGATGCTCCCCGAGCGCAGCTGTGATCTGACGATCAGCACCCGCTGAACCCACGCCTTCGCTGTTGCATCGATCGGTGGCTGTCGGGTAAATGGGGGTTTGCCGTCCGAGGGGGTTAAGACACTTCAGGGATGCCTCAGAACTTCATTGCTGTGGATCGGGATCAGTCGTTCTTGATGCCGCCGTCGTTGCGGGATTGGGTGGCGGAGGATCACTTGGCGTGGACGGTGTTGGCGGCTGTCGAGGAGATGGATCTGGCTGGGTTCTATGCCGTGTATCGCGCTGATGGTCACGGCCGTCCGGCGTATGAGCCGTCGCTGATGGTGGCGTTGTTGATGTACGCGTATTCGCAGGGGAACCGGTCGGCGCAGAGGGATCGAGCGTAAGTGCCGGGAGGATGTGGCGTATCGGGTGATCGCGGCGAACTGGGTGCCTGATCACTCGACGATCGCGGAGTTCCGCGCGCGTCATGAGGCGGCGTTGGCGGGTTTGTTCGGCGAGGTGCTTGAGTTGTGCCGGGAGGCGGGGTTGGTGCGGGTCGGGGTGATCGCGGTCGATGGGACGAAGGTGCACGCGAACGCGTCGAACATGGCCAGCCGCGACTACCAGCAGATCGCGGAGGAGATCCTCGCCGACGCGGCCCGGATCGATCGCGAGGAGGATGAGCTCTACGGCGAGAAGCGTGGTGATGAGTTGCCGATCGAGGTCTCGACGCACCAGGGACGCCGCGAGTGGTTGCGTGAAGCGAAGCGGCGGCTGGATGAGAAGCGCGAGCGGGAGCCCAAGCCGGTTCCCAGGTCGCGACCGAAAAGGTTGCAAGAGGCAAAGGATCGGTTGCAGGAGGAGTTGTGGGCCGAGCAGCACGCGAACGAGTCCTATGAGGCGTGGCGTGCGCGAGGGGTCAGCGCCGACGGGACCCGGCGGATGGCGCCCGGGACGGTCAAACCGTATGTGCCGCCGGAGGTGCCGGCGGGGAAGGTGAATGTCACCGATCCAGACTCGCGGAACCTGAAGGCGTTCCGCGGCTATGTGCAGGGCTACAACGCCCAAGCGGTCGTGACCGAGGATCAGATCGTGATCGCCGCGGAGATCAAGACCACCCCGACCGACTTCGGGTTCCTCGGGCCGATGGTCGATGTTGCCCGCCGGCAGCTCCAGAACGCGGGCGTTGATCAGCCGCTCGGTGTGGTGGTCGCGGATTCGGGCTACTGGCATAACGAGCAGATGGACCAGCTCGCCGGCGACGGGGTGACGGTGCTGATCCCGCCGGACTCGAGCAAACGCAAGAGCCCCCGGCCGGGTTGGAGCGGCGGCAGATACGCATGGATGCGGCGACTGCTCGCGACGGAGGCCGGCCGCGAGCAATACGCGAAACGCCACAAAGTGATCGAGCCAGTGTTCGGGCAGATCAAGTTCAACCGCAAGATTGACCGCTTCCAACGACGAGGCCGCGGCGCCGCACTGTCGGAATGGCGATTAGCAGCCGCGACGCACAACCTGCTCAAGCTCCACAACCACCGGATCGCCACCGCCAGCGGCTGACACAAGCCCCTGGCGGCCGATCGGCCACCACCACGCGCGCTCGCTGACAGCGCCGCCCACACAGCCACGATCGCCGGCGACGGGTTTACCCGACAGCCACATCGACTTTCGACATTCTCGTCGGCTTCCGGGGGCGACGTTTACTGAGCGTTGGTCGGCGTACGCTTGAGCGGTGTCGATTGAGAGTCCGGAGGAACTTGAGCGCCTGCGTGCGGCCGGCCGAGTGGTGGCGGCGGCCATCCGTGCCATGCGCCGAAGCGTGCGGCCGGGTGTGACGACAGCCGAGCTGGACGAGGTGGGGGCGCGGGTGTTTCGGCGGGCGGGCGCCCGCTCGGGTCCCCAGCTCGACTATGGCTTTCCTGGCGTGAACTGCATCAGCGTCAACGACGAGGCCGTCCACGGCATCCCCGGCCGACGACGTCTTCGCCGCGGTGATCTCGTCAAGGTGGACGTGACCGCGGAGCTGGACGGGTTCTACGCCGATGCGTGTGTGTCTATTCCGGTTGGTCGCGCTCGCCCGTCGACGTTTGGTCTCGTGGCCGCAGCCCAGCAGGGGCTCAAGGAGGCGCTGGAGGTCGCACGCTCGGGCACGCCCATCAACCAGATCGGTGGCGTCGTTGAGACGGCGGTCTCGAGCCGTGGGTATGCGGTTTGCCGGGAACTGATCGGTCATGGCATCGGCCGGCGCATCCACGAGGATCCGCAGGTCCCCAACTACTACGTGCCGGGCGATTCCCAGCCGCTGACCGATGGTCTGGTGATCACGATCGAGCCGATCATCTCGGCTGGTAGCGGCGCGGTTCGTCAGAGCCGTGACGGGTGGACGATCAAAACCGCTGACGGTGCCGTGTCTGCGCATGTTGAGCACACCGTCGTCATCACCGATGGTGCTCCGCTCATCCTCACGGCCTAGCTTGAAGCATCGGCGAGAGGTCGAGGCCCCGTCGCTGTGATCGTTCCCGACCTCGTCTCAGTCAGGAGCCCTCAACGCACATCGTCCTCCGCGGCAACACGCTGCTCCTTGTCGATCATTGCGGAAGCCGATGCGGCGGCGCCGGATTGATCGTGTCGGACTCCCAGGTGCCGTAGCCAGCATGAGGCGCTAGCTCCGAGGCTCATGAGTGGGAGCAGCTGAGCCATCAGCCGGGCAGCCCACTGTCCGCCATTACCCCAATCGTGGACCGATTGGTCCTCGTGCCCGACGATCAAGCTGTTCTTTGCGGTCATACAGCGCGAGCCCGAATCGTCGATCCGCTACCACCCGTCGTGCTCGCCGACTGCGGCCGTCTCCAACCGAGGATCGGCCAGGATCGCGTCCACAACCTCCCCGGGACCGCCGACTAGCGTGAAGTCGAGGTCGACGTCGCTGCCCACGAACCAAGCTCGGTCAGCGGGCCAGAACAGGTCAGGAGTGTGGCGTTCGAACCCCTCTCCGAGCGGCGGCTCCTGCTGACGGCCGAGCTCAAAAATGGACTCAAGCGGCCCGGCGAAGACGAGGAAGTCACGCCCAGGCAGACGTAGCTTCGGCCCCCTCGTCACCTCGGAGGGAAACGCCGGGGCCTCGCGCGCCGTTCGGAGGGTCTCCATCCGCTCCGGGTCGGGGGGCGGCTCGCCGATCCGGTGCGCAACGCTTACGCCCACCGGCCCGCCCCGCACCCACCCATACCCCTCCCACACACAGAAGCAGCAGCGGTCAGTCTCGCCGTGGCCCGCAAGGATCTCGCACAGGACTCGCAGCTGACGCTCAGGCAAGTCATTCTCTAACCATCGCTCCTCGTCGGGCAGATGGGGGATCCGTGCGCGTGCCTCATAGCCGCGAGGCACGATGCTCGCCACCCCAGAACCGAACGGTGCGAGCAGCGGCGCGATCCACCGAGTCGGCTCCACGACAGTCAGATGCCGAAGTTCGCTCACGCCCGAATCGGACTTATCACAATCAGCGGACTAGCCGAGAGTCGCCGCTGTCGTTTGGGCAAGGCTGCTGCTCGACCAAAGGGGCAACGGTGTGGGCGTCCGCGCGCTTGATTAGTGGCGACCAAAATGGACGTTGGGCATTCCGCGCGGCTCAGTCCGGATCGCCGAGAAGAAGCTCACACGTTTCCCCGCCCGCTTGGCGGGGCCGTCGGACAAGAAGGTCTGATTCGACGCGAAGCCGCCGACCGAGACGATCGCCTCGCCGAGGACCGGAGACTCGGCGCGTAGCGCGAAGATCCAGACGAGCGGGTCGCCGTAGTCGTCGTAGTCCAGCTGGCCCATGCCCTCGACAAGGGCCAGCGCGCGGCCAGCGAAGGTCGCGTCGGACCAGGCGGTGCCACACCACCCCTCAGGCGCACGCCCTGGTCGACCGCCACTCAGCGGCTCAGCCATGACTACGCCCTCGTCTTCGATGGGCTGGAACGAGCGCTCTACCCGTTTGCGAATCTCCTCGGGCACCTCACTCGGCGCAACGATCTCCTGGAGGATCAGATCGGGAGGACCGACATGTGTCGAGTCGACTTCGCCGATAGGTGGATTCTCACTCGACACCAGGTCTTCAGCCTAAGCCCCGAGCGTGCAACTCGGCAAGCAAGCCGCTCCGCTTCCGCGTCGGGCTAATAGGAGAAGCGACCGACGGCCGATGGGAGCCGCAATTCGGGCAACGAGTGAGCGGATCGTTCGCGGGGGCGGCGGCCGCAATCGCGCGCGGAGAAAAGCCCGGCGTCCATGCCGGGAAAGCACGCCGCGGGCGGCGCGTCGCTGGGGCGGATGAGGCGTTGCGGCGGCCCGAACGACCGAGCCACGCGCGCGGATACGACGGCGACGATCGCGCATCCATGCGCGATGACTGCGCCTCGCGCGCGATGAGATCGTGCCTCAGCCAATGCGTCTGACCACCACGAGGTCCTTCTTCGAGCCGAGCGCGATAGCGGCAGCTCGCGGCGATGCCCCCCACGACGAACGCCAGCAGCGGCTCGCCCTTGGCGATACAGATGTCCTGCGGACAGGAACACACTCCACGCACTGACAGTGCTGTCGGCAAGATGTCCGCAGATGTCCGAAGATGTCCGCGTCACAAAGTCGGCGCCGGACGCCAGTCAGCGTGGTTCCGCGGAACCGTCTTCGGATGGGCCGTGGGGTTTGATCACGCGGAGTTTGTCGAGCGTCGCGTAGACGATGCGGTTGAGGCCTTCGAGATCCGGATGGGTGAGCTCGATCTCGGCGACGTCGTGGTTGTCACCCACAAACTCGAGCACGCCTCCGCGAGCGCCGGCGGGGGCGGCGTCGACAGGCTCCAGCAGCTCGACGATGTCGTAGAGCTCGATCTGACGGGTGGTTGCCATGCGCTTCATGTTAGGTCGTGGGGAACGCCGTGACCAAGCGTGGCGCTGCATTGTCATCCGCGTAGTGCCAGATCGAACGGATTCTTGCTGTCCGCTCATTGAAGACCAGCGACACGTCGACGCGGCACACAAGGCTGCCCGCGAAGGCCGGACGGATGGCGTCGACCGGGGCGCTCCGAACGGCCTCAGCGAGCGCCGGCCAGATGGTCTCGTGGTCCACGTGGCCGAACACTCGGAGCCAGTCCGGACCGTGGCCGTCGTCGGCAAGGATCCAGCTCGTCCATTTCTCCGGCGCCGCGTACGCATCCGACGCGCGGGGGAGGGGGCAGCCGATCTCGGGAGGCATCTACCGCTTCGCTCGGGGCCGACGCGGCGACGCCACCTTGAAGGCGTCCGCGAGGCGACCGGCGGCATCGCTGCGGTCACGGTAGTGCAGGTAGCGCATCGTCGTCTGGATGTCGGCGTGGCCCATCCACGCCTGCACCTCGACGATGTCTGCGCGTGTGATCGCGAGCGAGCCGAACGTGTGGCGGAGGTCGTGGAACCGGAGGCGGCGGACACCGGCGGCCTTGATCGCCGCCTCATAGCGGCGCCGCAGCCGGTCGTCGTTTAGCCACGTACCAGCCGTCTCGCCGAAGACGAGATCATCGTCGCCCGTCCCGGTCGCGCGCTCGCTCAAGCGGGCGAGCGCCTGAGCGACCTCGTCGACCATCGGCTCCGAGCGGACCTTCCCGGACTTCGGCACGCTCAGCTCCTCGGCGGCGTAGCTCGCGCGGACGCGCACCACGGAGCGCGGGAAGTCGACGTCGCGCCACCGCAGCGCCCGCAGCTCGCCCATTCGGAGTCCGGTGAAGGCAGCGGTCATGTACACGGCAGCGTCGCTTGTCGGCGGCGGCTCGAACGAGCGACCAGACCTCCTCGGGGGAGTAGACCTCGATGTCGCCGCTGTTGCGATCGGGATGCCGCTCGATCTCGGCTGCCGGATTCAGGGGCAAGCCCCAAACCTTCTTCGCGCGCACGAAGACGCCGTGCAGCACATTCAGGACCTTGTTGCGGGTCCGGGGCGTGATCGCTCGCCCGCGATGCTCGCGTCGTGCGAGCGCCGCCTGGAACGCCTCGACCGCGCCGACGCTGACGTCCTCGAGCCGGGTCTCCCCGAACGCTGGCAAGAGGTGGACGCTGATGATCGAGCGGTAGTCCTCGACCGTGGAGGCCTTGCGGCCGCGGTCCTCGGCGATGTAGCGGAGGTACTCGGCGCAGGCGTCGGCGAACGTCGCACCGCTGCGGACCAGCCCCGGGAGCGTGCCCCGGCGGGCCTCGTCGAGTGTCGCGCGGAGCCAGTCCTCGGCGAGCCGCTTGGTGAAGTAGCCGGCCGGCGGCCGACCGCGCCCGGTCCAAACGGGACCGAGCCTCCGCTGCACCTGCCGCCCGTCCGGCAGCCGGTACTTCGCGTACCACTGGTCTCCGCGCTTGCGCTCGACGCGGAACACGTGCCCTGTCGGAACCCGGGAAACGTCCGTCACGATACGGATCGTGCGCCGGCCCGGGGACACATTGGGGGACATAGTTCAAAGTTGTGACATGTCCCTGGCGCGTATAACAGGCCCAATACCAGGCCGTTCCCAATGGCCCGGGCAGGACTCGAACCTGCGCGCGACGGATTATGAGTCCGCTGCTCTAACCAACTGAGCTACCGGGCCGGCGTTCCGGACGCTACCGGTCCAGATATGCTTACGGCATCGTGCTCCTCGCAGGAAGCATTCTCGGCCTGGGCGACAGCCCGAGCTCCTTCGGTCAGACGTTGGCGCTGCTGATCACGTTCCTCGGTATCGGCGTGATCGCGAACGTGCTCATCGTTTACGCCGTGGCGCAGGTCATGGCCGAGCGCAAGCAGAACCAGGAGCGCCAGCAGAACCTTTCTGACGCGCCTTAGGCTGCTTCGTACGACTCTCTGAAGGAACGTCGAGTGCCGGTGTCGAATCAGACGCCTGCCGATGAAGCAACCTTCTGTTCCGATCGTCAGCCCCGAGCCAACCCAAGGGCATCAGGCCCTGTCCGGGTACATCCGGGCTCGTTTCGATGAGTTCTCCCGCTCACAGAAGGACGTCGCTCAGTACATAGTTGACCACCTGGACGAGGCTGCCTTCCAGACTGCCGAGGAACTGGCCCGTCGGGCCAACACGTCCTCGAGCACGGTGGTGCGCTTCTCACAGGCGCTCGGCTTCGAAGGTTTCCCCGAGCTTCAGCAGGCCGCCCGCGACGAGTACCGGCGCCGCCCTGCCGGAGCGCCCGAAGCGCTTACCGCCGCGGCGCCGCTGTTCTCACTTGATCACACCGAGTTCGAGGCCGCGCTGGCCGCGGACCACGTCAACGTGGAGGACACGGCCCACAAGCTGTCCCGCTCTGACGTCGAGGCCGCGGTGGATGCAATCGTGTCGGCGGAAAAGGTGCTGATCGCGGGTACCGACCAGATGGCGTTTTTTGCCAGCTACCTGCGGCATCTGTTGATGCTGCTCGACCTTCGCGCCGAGATCGTGGCCAGCCCCTCACAGGAGGCGCTCGGGCGCCTGAGCCGGATCGACGCCGGGACGCTCGTCGTCGGCCTGTCGGCCGGGCGGCCCCATCCGCTTATCACCCGGACGATGAAGCTGGCCCGCCACCGCAAGGCACCGACACTGGCGATCACGGACGCCACGCTGTCCGAGGTGGCGCGGCTGGCTCGCATCCGGCTCTATTACTCATCCAACACGCCGGCCTTCGTGCGCTCCCACACCGCCCTGCTATCGCTCATCCAGGCGCTGGCCTACGGCGTCTATGCGCGCGACGCTCAGCAGTACGACGTTCGCATCAAGGCCTTCCGGCTCAAGTAGCAGCCCGGCGCTCCACCAGCAGCGCCTGGGTGGCACGCCCGATCCGGCCCTGTTCGTCCCACAGGATGCTTTCCGCCGTGGCCACGCTGCCGGGGGTGACTCGCATCCGGGACTGCAGCGCCACCCACTCCCCGCGCGGCTCGCGCTCGAAGTAGACCGTCAAGTCGGGGTTGATGAAGACGTGCTCGTCCCACGAGAGCTCGCTGGCGATCCCGTTGCCGAAGTCACTCGCGGCCGCCACCCGCTCCAAGGGGCTCGCCGGCTCACCCGCCACCACGGGCTGACGCAGCCGGAACCACGCCGTGGCCGGTCCCCGCTCCTGGAACGCTCCCTCGACGAAACGTATGTCCATCGCGTCGGTGGCGAACATGGTCAGCCCAGCGTTGTTGAAGTCATTGCTCTGGCCCTGGTCCGGTCCGGGGAACGGCGGTGGCTCCTGATCTGGGTGGCCCGCCTCGCTGGCTCGGACCAGGAGCGCCCGGGCGCGAGTGACCTCTTTGCCCTCAGCGTCGCGAATCGCCCCATCGAGCAGGCTCACGCGGCGGCCGGGGCGCGTGAGTTCAGTCGTTACTGAGAGCTTGCCCAACGGCACCGGACGTACGAACTCGTACGTCACACGAGCCAGGCGGAGATCGGGTCCGGGTATGCAGCGCTCGAACGCGTGCACGAGCAGGGCAGCCGGCGCTCCGCCGTGTAGCGCCCGGGGATCCCAGGGGCCGCGGCCCAGCTCGGTGGCGTCAAACGCCCCGCCATCGCGTACAAAAACACCGGCGAGAGTCATCGGTGCAGAAGGTAGCGCCCGGCTACACTCAGCTGGCTATGAGTGAGAACGGTGACAGCCTCCGTCAGGAGTCCACCTTCACGGTGAAGGCCGGACTGGCCGAGATGCTCAAGGGTGGGGTGATCATGGACGTCGTCACCCCCGAACAGGCGAAGATCGCTGAGGATGCCGGGGCCGCGGCCGTCATGGCCCTCGAGCGCGTCCCGGCCGATATCCGCCGGGATGGTGGCGTGGCCCGCATGTCAGATCCGGAGATGATCCGGGGCATCCAGGAGATCGTCTCGGTTCCCGTGATGGCCAAAGCCCGGATCGGTCATTTCGCCGAAGCCCAGGTGCTCGAGGCCCTCGAGGTCGATTACATCGACGAGTCGGAGGTGCTCACTCCCGCCGACGAGGCCAACCACATCGACAAGTGGCAGTTCAAGATCCCCTTTGTCTGTGGCGCGACGAATCTGGGTGAGGCCCTGCGCCGCATCGGCGAGGGCGCGGCCATGATCCGCTCCAAGGGCGAGGCCGGTACCGGAGATATCGTCGAGGCCGTCCGTCATCTGCGCATGATCCGCGGCGAGATCAGGCGGCTGGGGACGCTCGACGCCAACGAGCTCGCCACCGCGGCCAAGGAGCTCGCGGCGCCGCTGGATCTCGTGCGTCAGGTCGCCGCGGACGGAAAGCTGCCGGTCGTGCTCTTTTGCGCCGGAGGCATCGCCACCCCGGCCGACGCTTCACTGGTTATGCAGCTTGGTGCCGAAGGCGTGTTCGTCGGCTCTGGAATCTTCAAGTCCGAGAACCCCGAGCATCGGGCCCGGGCGATCGTCGAAGCCACAACGCACTACCGGGATGCGTCCCGGGTGGCGGCCGCCTCGACTGGCCTCGGGCAGCCGATGGTCAGCCTCGAGACCTCGAAGCTCGAGTCCGAACAGCTGCTGGCGCCGCGCGGCTGGTAGAGGTGACGGGCTCGGAGGGGGCCGGGTCGCCGCTCGTCGGCGTGCTCGCGCTACAGGGTGACTTCGAGGCCCACTCCCGGATGCTGCGCGGCCTTGGAGCTTCCGCCCGCGAGGTCCGCGTGCCGGCGGACCTAGACGGACTCGACGCGCTTGTCATCCCCGGGGGCGAATCGACGGTGATGAGCCTCGGGATCGAGCGCGAGGGACTCGGCGATCCGCTGCGCCAGTTCGTCGGCGCGGGCAAGCCGGTCCTCGGAACGTGTGCCGGAATGATCATGCTCGACCGTGGCCACCTCGGGGTGCTCGACATACGCGCCGAGCGCAACGCGTTCGGCCGCCAGCTCCGTTCGTTCGAGGCTGACCTCGACTTCGAGGGCGTGCCCGGGGGACCCGTTCACGCTGTCTTCATCCGCGCCCCCTGGGTTGCCGATCACGGCGCCGATGTCGAGGTTCTGGCCAGCGTTGATGGCCACCCCGTGGCCGTTCGGCAGGGCAGCGTCGTGGCCGTCGCCTTCCACCCCGAGCTGTCGGGCGAGACTCGGTTGCATCAGCTGCTCCTCGACGGCAGGCGCTGAGGGCACGGACCGGCGCCTGCGCTCCCGCACCGCGTCGAGCGGTCGGGTGAGGGCGGTCACCGCGCGCCACTTACGCGTGTCCAGCAACGCTCGGAGCCGGCCGCGCTCTCGCTCGAGTTCCTCTCGGAGCTCCTGCTCGCGCCGATGGGCCTGGTCCAACTCTCCCACCAGGCGGTCACTGTCTCTCCGCGCGGCGTAGACGGCGTTGGTCCGCTGGTGCTCCAATCGGACCAGCCGGGCCAGCTCGTCCTCACAGCCATAGGGCGTGGTGTCCGGGGTTCCGATCTCGCGGGCCAGGGCAACAAGCTCCCTTGCATGCTGCCTGACGTCGTGGTGGCTGGCCACCAGGTCACGGTTGTAGTTGCCCATCGTGGGCTCCCAGCTGGACAGCTCGGTCACCAACGTGGCCCGGTTCAGGACCCGGGCGGTCGCTTGGCCGACGAACCCGTCGCTCTCGAGCTGGGCGTAGTTGATCGGCGTGACCCACCCGTCCCCACCCAGAGGTCCGAGTACCAGCGCCGCGCGAGCGGAGGCCATGGACTCGAGCGCTGATCGGCCCAGCCCGATGACGGCATCACAGTGCGCGATCTGCTCTTCCGGCGTGATCCTGCCGCCGGCGAGCCACTCGAGCTCCCAGCCGGCGTCTTGGCACGCGGCCGCGATCTGCTCGGCACGCGTCCCGAACGGGTAGTTGCTCAGGACGAGAATCCGACGCCGGCTGCCCCGGCGCGCCCGGGGAAGCCGGAAGCGATCCATGTCGACCGGCTGGCGCAGCCGCACGATGCGCGGAGCCCATTCGAGGCCCTGCGCCCACAGGAGCATCCGGTCGTTGAGGGCGACGATCGCCTGGCAGACTCCCGGCAGCTGGGGCGGACACTGCAGGGGGTAATCGCTCGAGTGGGCGGTCATGATCCGCGCCGCCGACGGATAGCGCTGGGACATCTCAAGACATGTGGCGGCGTCCTGAGAGAGCACGACATCGCAGCTCTCCGGCAAACCCTGGTAACTGAACACGCGAAGGCCTCGACGGCGCGCCTCCTCTGCCGCCGGCCCCAGCTTGACGGCAAAGATCGAGACGTCGTGGCCGGTGCGCTGGAGCTGCTCAGCCACCGTCAGCATGTATGTCTCAGTGCCTCCGAACCCGTCACAACTGTCGTGGCTGAGCAGGATGCGCACGGTTCTACCTCGCCTCGGGAGCGAGTGCGTGGAGGACGTAGCTGTAGAGATCGCGGGTGTCCCCGAGCCGCTCGAAAGGCCCGGCTGGCACGGCGCCGAGCCTTTCGGCTATGCGGCGCACAGCGAGATTCTCCGGTTCGAAGTGAAACCAGACGGACCGCAGCCGGAGCGCGGCAAACGCCCAGTGGCACAGCATCCCCGCGGCTTGCGTCCCGTAGCCGCGTCCTCGCGTGCCGGCCGTCAACCAGACACCGAGTGCGCAGACGTGCGCGTCCTCCTCGAACTCGAACAGCCAGACGGCGCCGACGGGATGCTCGGCCGTGAACGGCTCGATCGCCAGCACCAGCCCGGACCCGTCAACCAGGCGGTCCGTCTGGCGCGCGATCCAGTCTTCGGCCGCGTCCTGGCTGTAGTGCTTTGGCACCGTCGTGAACGAGCAGATGTCGTAGTCACCGCACGCGTCGCGGAGGGCTCCGGCGTCGTCGGGGCGCCAGGGTCTGACTCGCATCGACGCGCCAGCCAGCGTCGGCGCATCCACCGTACGTCTCCGGTCCAGAATTTCCATGCTGCCTCTACGGACTCATTTCCGAAGCGCCATCCTTGGTAAGGCCGCACTGCCCCGGGCCGCGCTTCTACCGCAAAAGGTTATTTCGCGCGAGCCGCAGTTAGGTTATGAGATTGTTTAGGAGGTTTTGGACGGTCTACGTCGGTGCTGGCGCTCGTAGGCCCGGAAGTCACGCTCGAATGCCGCCCAATCCAGTCTGGGAACCCCGTCGGGCTCGGGCGGCGGCTGCTCATCGACCGGGTGATCTCCGTCGGGAGGATCCTCCTGATCGCGGCCGCGTGAGAGCCACGCGGCGAGTGCGGAGATGATGATCCCGGCCCCGTAGACGAACCCGGCCAGGATCTCGTGGTGGGTTAGCGACGCCAGGGCGCCGACCCCGTAAAGCAGCAACGCACAGAGCACAAGGCGGCGGAGCTCCGTGCCTGGGACGGACTGACGCGGCGCACGTGCGCAGGCGCTCATGAAGATCGCGAGACAGAACGCGATCGCGAGCGCCAACCTCCACGCTGCTGCCAGCGAGATCACCATCCTCCCTCACCATGATGACCCGCTGGGCGGGAAAATCAAGGGTTTCGGAGCGTTCTTTCTCAGACCACGAGCCCGTGGCGCATCGTGTTCTCACTCACGGCACGCTGCTGGACGAACTGGAGCAGATAGTCCGGGCCACCGGCCTTCATCCCGGTGCCCGAGAGCCGGTTTCCGCCGAACGGCTGACGGGCCACCATTGCTCCGGTGATCCCGCGGTTCACATACAGGTTGCCGACCGGGGTGCGATCCCGGACGCGCCGGACGGTTCCGGGATCACGAGCGAACAGGCCCCCGGTGAGGGCGAACGGGAGGCCATCGACAACATCACAGGCGTGCTCGACGTCACGCACGCGCTGCACCGCCAACAACGGCCCGAAGATCTCCTCCTCGAGAACGGGGGAGCCATCCGGCAGGTCCGCCGCCACGGTGGCGGGGCAGAACCAGCCCTCTCCCTTAGGGCGCGGGGCGCTGGCCACGATCGTGCCACCTTGCTCAGCCATCTCGACGTATCGGGCGACCCGGTCTTGGGCCGCTTGCTCGATCACCGGCGGAACGTCCGTGCCGAGCGTTTCGGCCTGCCCGACCACGAGCACGCGGACGGCTCCAGCGACCCGCTGGAGCAGGTGATCCGCGATTGCTTCGTGGACGAGAACCCGCGAGGCGGCTGAGCACTTCTGGCCCGCATAGGCGAAGGCCGAGCCGACGATGGCCGGCACGGCTTCGTCGAGGTCAGCATCCGAGTCGACGATCACGCAGTTTTTGCCGCCCAGTTCGGCGATCACCTGTTTGAAGTGGCGCTGAGTATCCCCGGTCTCCCCGGCGGCGCGGACGATCTCCCGACCCACGGGCAGGGAGCCGGTGAACGCGATCGCCGCCACTTCGGGATGGCGCACGAGCGCCGCTCCGACGTCGCCTTCGCCCGGGAGCAGGGAGAGCGCGCTGGGCGGTACGCCGCCGGCCCGCAGGGCCTCGACCAGCTTGCCGGCCAGGCCGGGCGACTGCTCGGCCGGCTTGAGCACGGCCGCATTGCCGGTCACCAGCGCGGCCGCGGTCATCCCGCACGGGATTGCCAGCGGGAAGTTCCAGGGGGAGATCACGGCCACGATCCCGCGTGGCACGTAGTCCAGTTCGTTGCGTTCGCCCGGGACCTGGAGCAGCTCGCGGCCTCGCCCGAGGTCGATTCCGGCGCGAGCGTAGTACTCGAGGAAGTCGATCGCCTCGCAGACATCAGCGTCGGCCTCGAGCCAGGGCTTGGCGCACTCACGCACCTCCAGCGCGGTCAGCTCGAGCCGCCGCTCCCGCATCCAGGCCGCCGCCCGGAGAAGCGCGTTCGCTCGCTCGGTGGCGCTCACGGCGCGCCAGCCCTCAAGCCCGCGGCGGGCCTCTTCGATGGCGGCTGACACCTCGTCCGGCCGCGCCGCCGCGGCACTGGCCACGAGGCGATCGGGGTGGCCGGGATCGGTGGAGGGCAGCTCGTCACCCTCCCGCGAGTGGTCGCCGATCTGGACCGGCACCGAGACAGGCAGTTGACGATCAACCCCGGCCAGCGCATCGGCCAGCTGGGAGCGCACGGCGGACCGGCGGAGCTCGAGCACGGGCTCGTTGGCAAACGGGGCGAGCATCGTCCCCTCAGACGTTAACGCCGACGGCGGTAGAGCCCCGTCCGAGCGCTGGTAGGCTCGCCGCGCGATGGAGGCCAGCGGTGGCGTGAGCGTGATTGTTCGCGCGCGGGATGAGGAGAGCAACCTTGTGAGGTGCCTGGACACGATCCGGGCCCAGCGCGGAGTGGGGGAGGTGCAGATCGTGTTCGTCGACCTTGGCTCGGAGGACCGCAGCGCTGAGGTGGCCCAGAACTCGGGGGCGAGCGTGGTCACCACCCCAGCCGGGCCGTTCTCGTTCGGCGGGGCCCTGAACCTGGGTGCCGAACACTGCACGGGCGAGTTCCTGGTCGCCCTGTCGGCGCATGCCATCCCGCGCGCCCCGGATTGGCTCCAGCGGATGCGCAGTGCCTTCGATGACCCTCGCGTGGCCTGCGCCAGCGGCGATGACTATGGCCCTGACGGAGGGCGCTTGCACGTCGCTGTGGCACAGGGCGCGGCGCTGGCCCGCCGGCGGCCGGAGTGGGGGTACTCGAACGGAGCTGGGGGCTTCCGCGCCAGCCTGTGGCGCCAGCGGCCGTTCCGGGGTGACCTCCCCGCCTGCGAGGACAAAGAGTGGGCGCTCCACTGGCTCGAACGGGGCTACACGTGCCTAGTCGATCCCGCGCTGGGCGTGGAGCATGACCACACCCATGACTCGGTGCGGGCCATCTTCAACCGGGCCCGGCGCGAGGCGGAGGGATACGCTGCGTTCACCCAGCAGGCGCCCTACGGCGCCCGGGAGCTGATTCGCGACTGGTGGTCTGACCTGCGCTGGTATGACTCCGCCGTCCGGGCGCGCCTCAGTCACCGCCGGGGCGCCCGGCTGCTCGGCTCCTATGCCGGCCGCCGGGGGTGAGGCAGCCAGTGTCGCTAAGGCGCCGCCAGCAACTGCTCGACCGGCGTGCCTCGGGCCTGTTCAGACAGGAACGACTCGTTGCTCGTGTTCTCGAGCAGCCGGCGCACGAGGTAGGCCATCCCGGCCACCAGATCGCCCACCGGGCAATAGGTCCGGACGCGATAGCCGCATGATGCGAGCGCGTGCTGGAGCTCGTCCCCTAGTCCCCGGAGCACCTGGAGCTCGAGGTCTCGTTCCTCGCCGCCGGAGAGCCGGTTGACGGCGATTGCGTGGGCCACCGAGCGTAGGTTGTGGGAGGCGATGGCCACCCGCAGGGCCGGGCGAGCGGCCAGGAGCTCGCGGGTCAGCGCTTCGAAGTTGCGATCACAATCGCGTTTGTCCTCGAACACCGGAACCGGCCAGCCGTGCTGGCGAGCCTGGACCAGCTCGTGATCCCAGTAGGCGCCCTTCACGAGCCGGACGGTGAGCGGCGGCCGGCGTTGGGTGGACTGTGCCCAGGCGATGACCTGAGCCAACTGATCGGGTGAGTCACGCAGGTAGGCCTGCAGGACGAGCCCCGACGATGGCCCGTCCCGGAACTCCTCTTCATCCAGCAGGTCGAGCACGAGCTCCAGCACGGCTTCCCGGGAATCGAGTGACTCCATGTCGATATGAAGATGAGCCCCCACTTGGTGAGCCTCGCGGAGCAGGGGACGCAGCCGTCCGGCGGCGTCACGCTGGCCGAGGGCGGGCGCGTCCGGGCGCAGCATCGGGGTCAGCGCGGAGATCTTGACGCAGACATTGGCGCGGGGGAGAGGGCCGGCGCTGTCGGTCTCGAGTCCGGGCCGTGAGGGCCAGCGGGCGGTGGCCGGGGCCAGCTGCGAGATCGCCTCCGAACAGCGCGCGGCGTAATGGTCGGCCTCCGCCTCGGTGACGGTCGCCTCGCCGAGCAGGTCCACCGAGCTTGCGACACCCCGGTCCCACAGCTGACGCAGAGTCCCGAGTGCCGCCATTGGCGTCTCCCCGACGATGAACCGGTGTGCGAGATGACGGACTCCGCCGGCGGCAGCGGCTCCGAGCGCCGCCCGACCGGCCTTGGTATGGGACATCCGCATGGCCACTGAGATTGGCGGCGTGGACTCGGGCACCTCGTCGAGGAATCCAGCCAGGTGCCGGGCCAGGTCATCCAGAGACCGGCAGGCGGGCACCACGTCCACGAAGCGGAACAGGGCGGCGCGCAGCTCGCGGTCGCTCGAGGCGATCTCCATGGCGCGCGCGTCCAGTGCCTTGAGCGGGTGGCGGGAGTTGGACGGAAACGCCTGCGCCAGCTGACCGCCGACCCGGCGGACTTCCTGCTCAACCGCGTCCTCGCGAAGCTCAGGAGCGCGCGGGCCCGAGCTCACGACGCTGCCACCTCAGCCGGCCCACGGTCTGGGAGGTCGATTGTGGCCTCCTCGATCGCGGGCCAGCCAGCGTCACGCATCCGCGCCGCCTCGTCCGCGGCGGCTCCGCCACGCAGTCCGAACAGGCGCTTCTTGAACAGCAGGTAGATGACGACCGCCAGGTTGATGAGGAAGCCGATCACCTTGAGCGGTGTCCCGTTGTCGACGATCTCATAGATCTCGAGCGGAAGCAGGATCGTCGTTGAGACGAAGGTGAGGTATTCGGCCCACCGCCGGGCGCGCCACAGGCCGACGGCCTCCACCCCCTCGAGCAGGGCGTAGGCGATCAGGCCGACACCGACCGCGTGCAGGGTGCCCGAGTCCAGCGAGAAGATCCGATCGAAGTCATGCAGGATCCCCACGTGGCCCGAGGTCTGAACCGGCCCTCCGGCCACCCCGCCCTGGAGAGCGGCCAGCACGCGGTAGAAGGCGGTTCGTAGGTTGGCCCGGTCGGAGGCGAACAGGAGGACCGCCACCCCGAGCAGTCCGAGGATCAGAAAATGCAGTGACCGGTCGACTGCGATCAGCCGTAAGACGATCCGGTCCCGGAGTGCCTGGCCGCGCAGCGGGACGACGATCTCGTCCCTGCCTGGCGGATGGGGCCGCGTCGGTTTCTCCGGCCGCGGGAGGGCGACCCAGCCGTCGCAGCGCAGGCACCGATGCCAGCGCACCGTCCCCCGGTCACGGACCAAGAGGGCGTCTTCCTCGCGGGTCTTCTCGGCGTCGCGCCCGACGAGGACGTGTCCCTTGACCCCGCACACCACTAGCTCCCAGTCGATCTGGCGCTTGCGTCTCGGTTGCTGGGTGCCGGGCGGGAGTAACAAGGATTAGCTCAGGATGTTGACGGCTCGGGCCACGACCAGACCGAGCGTCACCAGCGCGGTGAGTGCCTGGGCGCTCATGAGCCACTTTGCTGTCGCAGTCAACGGCATGGTGTCGGTGGGGCTGAAGGCGGCGGCGTTCGTGAACGAGGTGTAGAGATAGTCGACGAGGCTGGGCCTCCAGCCCGGGGGCGCATGCCTGGGCTCGGTCATCTGGACGAACAGGAAGTCCGGCAGTGTGTCTGGGTTGGTGGCCCGGGCCAGTGGGCCCCCGCGGTCCAGCTGCCAATACCAGAGCCCGAATAGCAGAACGTTCGTGGCCCAGAGCACGATTCCGGAGCCGATCAGCTTGCGACCGCCCGCCTGGCCTCCGTGCAGCAGGTAGTGACACAGCAGGATCAGCGAGATCATGTTGACCAGGCTGACGAGCGCGATCAGGGCGAGCGAGATGTACCGCCGCAGCGGCGAGTGGCGCATGCGCGGGTGCGGAGACGCGGCGACCAGGGCCACCAACACGAGCGCTTCCAGGCTCGGCAAAAGCCACGTGGGACCGATCGTCAACTTCTCGGGCAACGCCAGGTCAAGCAGGATCGCCGCGGCGGCGACCAGCTGCGGACCCCAAAACGGATCGTGCCGGCGGAACTCCCCCTCGACTGCCTCCTCGGTCTTGCGAGACCGTGCGCCGATGCTCATGATCTGGATGGTCGCACGCGCTACGGGCAGGAGGTTGGCCTGCGATCGACGAAAATCAACCCATGCGGCTATCCACCGTCACAGTCCGGCTTGGCCTGGCGGCGCTGATTACGCTGGCGCTCGCGGCCTGCGGAGGCTCGAGTTCCAACTCGAGCAGCCAGACCACGTCGTCGGGCACAACGCACGCCGGGACTGGGACGCAGGCGACGCAAAGCTTCACGTCCTCCACCGCGACTACGTCGGCCACGACCAGCGCCAGTGGGCCGCCCCCGTGTCGGGCGGCTGGGCTTGCTCTCTCGTTCCTCGGGCAGCAGGGTGCCACCGGCCACGGCGAGCTCGGGTTCGCGCTGCGCAACACGCAGAGCGAGAGCTGCAACACGATCGGTTATCCGGGCATCCAGTTCCTCAGCCGATCGGGTGCGCTTCTGCCCACCGCGCCCACGCACACGAAGACGGACTTCTTCGGGCACAGCACGTTGGAGGAGCTCATCGTGGGTCCGGGGAAGACGGTCTCGTTCCGGCTCGGCGTCACGCACGGCATCAGCTCGAGCGCCGGCTGCACAATGGCCTACGGGCTGCAGGTGATTGCGCCCAACGACACGGCGCCGCTCCACGTAACGATCCCCGGCGGGGCCACCGAGTGCGGCACGGCCACCGTGTCGCCCGTGCGGGCCGGAACCTCGGCCTACCCCTGAGCCGGCTCAGGCTCGGGCGTGACGGCCCGGCAGCCAGGCGGGGCCATCCTCGAGCATGCGCGTGATCTCGTCCGCCGGAACCGGGCGCGAGAAGTGAAAGCCCTGCACGAAATCACAGCCCAGACGGGAGAGCTCCGTGACCTGAAGCGGCGTCTCGGCCCCCTCGCCCACCACTTCCAGTGACAAGGCATGGGACATGGCCACGATGGCTTCGGTGATCGCCGTGTCGCGTGGCTCGATGCCGAGCCCGTCGATGAAGGAGCGGTCGACCTTGAGCGCGTCCAGGGGCAGGCGAGTTAGGTAGGACAGGGAGGAATATCCAGTCCCGAAGTCATCCAGGACGAGCCGCACGCCAATGGCCTTGAGGGCGTCCAGGGCGTCCCTCAGCGCTTCGGCGTCGGCCAACATCACGCTCTCGGTGATCTCGAGCGATAGGAAGGCCGGGTCGAGGCCGCTGGCTCGCAGCGATGTGGCAACCGTGTCGGACAGCCCACGGTTGCCGATCTGGACGGCTGAGAGGTTGACCGAGATCGAGATCGGCGGCGAGTCGGGACGGCTGTTGTACCAGCGGGCCGCCTGTCGACAGGCGTGATCGAGCACCCAGCGACCGATCGGCTCGATCAGGCCGTTCTCCTCCGCCACGGGGATGAAGTCGGCCGGTGGGATCCGGCCCCGGTCCGGGTGCTCCCAGCGGATCAGCGCCTCAACGCTCGCGATCGACTGATCTCGCAGGGACACGACCGGTTGGTAATCGAGTGTGAGCTCGTTTCGATCCAGGGCGCGCCGCAGGTCATTCTCGACCCGCAGACGGGACATCGCCCGTCCTCGCATGCCCTCATCGAACAGCTCGTAGCGGGCCCGGCCGCGTTCCTTGGCCCGGTTCATGGCCGAGTCCGCATCACGGACTAGATCCTCCGCCAGCGCGCCACCGGTGGCCAGCGAGATGCCGATGCTGGTGGTGACGAAATGCTCGTTGCCGTCGAGCACGAACGGTCGGTTGAACACACCGGCGATGCGTTGGGCCATCTCGATCGCATCGTGCTCGCCGGTGATCTCCTCGAGCAGGATCCCAAACTCATCCCCCCCGAAGCGCGCCACCGTGTCGCTCGAGCGCAACGCATGCTTGAGCCGGGGCGCGGCGGCGGCGAGCAGCTCGTCACCTATCTGGTGCCCCAGGCTGTCGTTGACGAGCTTGAAGCGATCGAGATCGAGGATCAGGACGGCGCTCAGCGATCCGGGGCGGCGGCGCTGGCGCTCGATCGCCTGCTGTAGGCGGTCCAGGAAGAGGATCCGGTTGGGCAGGCCGGTGAGCTCATCGTGGAGCGCTCGGTACCGGATGTCGTCATCCGTGAGCTGGCGTTCGAGCATGTCACCCAGGACGTTGGCCAGCGACTGGGCGAAGTCGACGTCCAGCGGGGTGTATTCGCGCAGGCGGGTCGAATGCAGGCCGAGGATGCCGAACGGACCCCGACGTCCTTCGATCACCACCGTCAGTCCGCTCCGGCCACCACGGGAAGCCAGGAGCGGCGAGCATTGAAAGCGCTTCTCGGTTTCCCAGTCGCTGACGATCACCGGGGCGCTCGTGAGGATCGCGTACCCGGCCTGGGAATCCCGCCCGGCAGGGACAATCTCGTCGGGACCGATCGACCAATCTCCGTGAGTGGCCCGGACCTGGAACGAATCCCCGCCCGGCAACAACTCGAGCACCGCCGCAACCTGAATGTCGAGCAGAAGAGCGGCCGCGCCGAGCGCCTCCTGCATGAGGTCAGAGATGCTGGCCCCTTCGAGCGCATGCTCGCCCAGCCGCGCCACCGCCGCCTGCTGAGCCGCGCGTCGCTCGAGCTCGGCCTCGGCCGCCTTCTGCGCGGTGATGTCGGACATGACCCCGTGCCAACGCCGAGAGCCATCGTCGTCCTCGACGAGCAGCGCGTCATCGCGCACCCAGACAACTCGGCCGTCACGGTGCAGAAGGCGATACTCTGCCGCGCCGTCCGACGGCTCACCATCCCCGATCTCGGACTCTGCCTCGAGGACTCGGCGGCGGTCATCGGGGTGCAGCCGGGACGCCCACAGGTTGGAGTCCCCACACCACTCCTCGGGCGAGAAGCCGAGGATCGTCTCGATCTGGGGGCTGACGAAATACCAGGCTCCGTGCTCGCCCGCGTCAGCCGTGTAGAGGATCGCTGGAACGCGATTCAGCAGGCCACGCTGATCGGCGCTGGCGCGCTCCGCCAGTGCAGCGTCGCTTTTGGGTTGCGGCCCAGCGCGACCCAAGCTCGATGACCCGCCAGACATTTCTGGGAAAGCATCGGCCCGGAACCCGGGGGGCCGTTGCGTAGAAAGCCGTGCTCCTCGCGGTTTTCTACGGACGCGCTGGTTACGCCGAGGCGTCCTGGAACCGGCTCACCGCGCCGTCGTCGCGCTCGATCACCCGGCCATCCGCCACCAGCAGGTCCATGTGGCCCAGCACCTCCGAGATCGTCAGGTAGGCCTGGGTCACGGCGACGTTGCCCCACATGCGTGTGGCCAGCTCGTAGGCGGTCAGTGGATTGGGAGCCAGCATCTGCAAGAGCTTCGCGGCCCGGCGCTCGTGCATCTGAAACCGCTCATCGATCAGGCTGACGTGGTCGGTGATCGGGTCGCCGTGACCGGACAGCACGAGCTCGACGGGCAACTCCCGGGTGGCCCGCAGCGAGTCCATGTAGTCAATCAGTGCCCGAGGCCGACTGCCGTCGGCTGGCTTCCCGAGCGGTCGAGTGACCAGCGGGTTGGAAGAGATGTGAGCCAGAAGGTGGTCACCCGCGATCAGCATGTGCCGCTCTTGGTCCCAGAACACCGTGTCCGAGGGACTGTGGCCGGGCCGATGCAGGACTCGGAGCGTACGTCCGGCCAGGACGAGATCCTCCCCGTCGTGCAGCGGCCGGGTCACGTGGCCGCTCGATCCGAAGGCGCGGAACGAGGCGCCGACCGAACTGAGCGCGGTGGCCAGATCGGACGGCACCCCGTGCCGGCGCATGACATCCATGGCGAACTCGTCATCGGCCGTGGCGCTGGCACTGAAGTTGCGCAGGTAGGGGTCGAGCAGGTGAAAGGCGGCCACCTCGGCCCCTGATCGGCGAGCCAGAATCTCGAGGAGGCCCAGATGGTCCATGTGCTGGTGCGTGATCACGATCAACTCGAGGTCCTCGATCGTGTGCCCGAGGGCTTCCAGCGCGCGACTCAACTCATCCAGACTCTTTCCCGAGTTGGGCCCGGTGTCGATCAGCGTCAATGGCTGGTCCTCGATCAGGTAGCAGTTCACCCGCCCGACGAGAAACGGAGTCGGCAGCGCGATCCGGTGAATTCCGGCGTCCGCGGCCACGCCGAGGGATTCCTGCGCGCTGACGCCGGAGCCCGGGTCCGGCGTCACGACCGGATCACATTCAGGACCTCGTCCCGACGCTGCTCCATGTGCTCGGGTGAGCGCAGGGACTCGAGGCACAGCCGGAGCAGCGGCTCGGTGTTCGAGGGCCGCACGTTGAAGTGCCAGTCCTCATAGTCGACCGAGACGCCGTCCAGGCGGCTCTGCTCGCCGTCGCTGTAACGCTCGGCGATCTCCTCGAGCTTGGCCGCCGGGTCCGCGACCTCGGTGTTGATCTCCCCCGAGATGAAGTAGCGCGACCGGTAGGGCTCGAGCACCTCTGACATGCGGGCGTCCCGCCCTGAGAGGAGCTCGAGGATCAGCAGCGCCGGGAGGGTGCCGGAGTCGGCGCAATAGAAGTCCCGGAAGTAATAGTGGCCCGAGACCTCGCCGCCGAAGGCGGCGTGCTCCTCGCGCATCCGCGTCTTGAAGAATGCGTGACCGACGCGATTGACGAGCGCGCGCCCGCCGGCGTCACGCGCTGTGTCAGCGACAGCGCGGCTGGCCCGGACGTCGTAGAGGACGGTCGCTCCGGGCTCCTTCTCGAGCATGGAGCCCGTGAGCAGGGCGGTCAGGAAATCCCCGTCGACGAAGGCGCCCTTCTCATCGATGAAGAAGCACCGGTCGGCGTCACCGTCCCAGGCGATCCCGAGGTCGGCTCCGCGTCGGAGCACCTCCGCCATGATGAACTCCCGGTTCTCGGGCAACATCGGGTTGGGCTCGTGATCGGGGAAATTGCCGTCGGGCGTCCAGTACGCCGTCTCGAGGTCGAGGCCCAGGCGCTCGAGTAGGGGGCCCACCATCGGGCCGGCCATGCCGTTACCGCCGTCGACCACGACCTTCAACGGTTTGACGACCGCGGGGTCGATGAAGCCGAGCGCCGCCGCCTGGAAATCGTCGAACACGGCGACCTCCTGGACTGAGCCACCTCCGGGGGCGTCGCCCAGCCCGGCCTGGATCCGATCACGCACGTCGGCGAGGCCGGCGTCTCCGGACAGCGCCAGGGCGCCGCGACCGACCAGCTTGGCCCCCGTGTATGGCTTCGGGTTATGAGAGGCCGTGCACATGAGGCCGCCGTCGAGGTCCCGCGACCCGACCAGGTAATAGAGCATCTCGGTACCGACCTCGCCCGCGTCGAGCACCGTCGCGCCCTCGCTACAGATGCCGTCCCGGTAGGCGGCGGCGAGCTCGGGCGCGGTCAGGCGCATGTCACGACCGAGCCCAATCCGCAAGTCCGAGGTCGCCTTTTCCTCCAGCGCTCCGATGACCCGGGTGAAAGACCGGCCGATGGCGACGGCCGTTTCGGCGTCGATCTCCTCCCCGTACAGGCCGCGGATGTCGTAGGCCTTGAAGATGGCGGGGTTTACGCGGTCACCCATACGGGCCTGATCATGCCGGATAATCCGCCGCCGTGAGACCGAGCGTCGCGATCCTGTGCGGAGGCCGAGGCACCCGCCTGCAGGAGCACACGCAGTCGATGCCCAAGCCGATGGTCGAGATCGGGGGTCGCCCGATCCTCTGGCACGTGATCCAGATCTACTTGGCGCAGGGCTTCAGCCGCTTCCTGTTGCTGACCGGCTACCGGGGCGATCACATCCGTCGTTTTGTGGATGACCAGCCGTGGCCCGAAGGGACCGAGATCCGCTGCCTGGACACCGGTATCGACACCCCCACCGGCGGCCGGGTGCACCTGGCCGCGGCCGAGCTCGACGGCGCCGATTTCTGTCTCACCTACGCGGACGGTGTGGCCGACGTGGACCTGGATGCGCTGCTCGCCTATCACGGTCGGCACGGTGCCCTCGGCACGATGACGGTCGTGCGCCCGGAGCTCCAATTCGGCGTCGCCCAGCTCGACGACGGCGACGTCGTCCAGGGGTTCACCGAGAAGCCGCGCAGCGAGCATTGGATCAACGGAGGCTTCTTCTGCTTCCAGCCCGGCATGCTCGAGCTGCTAGAGCCCGACTCCGTGCTCGAGCGCCAGCCGCTGCGGCAGCTGGCTGAGCGCGGTGGCCTGCGGGCCTACCGCCATGAGGGCTTCTGGGACTGCATGGACACCTACAAGGATGCCGTCATGCTCAACGACCTCTGGGCGAAGGAGAGGGCCCCATGGAAGCTGTGGAATTGAACGGACGCACGGTGCTGGTCACCGGGGCACACGGGTTGCTCGGAGCCTGGCTGGTCAAGGCACTGCTCGCGGAGGGAGCGCGCGTGGTCGCGGTGCGGCGGGACCAACCCGCGATCTCGACGCTCGACCTGCTCGATCTCGCGGGCCAGGTGGACGCCGTGAACGGGGACATCTGCGAGCCCGGCCTGATCGCCCGCACGCTGAACGAATACGACATCGACAGCGTGTTTCACCTGGCAGCACAAACCCTGGTCGGCACGGCCAACCGAGGGCCGATCTCGACCTTTGAGACCAACATCCGGGGGACGTGGCTGCTGCTGGAGGCGTGCCGTCTGCACGGCACCTCGAGCGTCATCGTGGCCTCCTCGGACAAGGCCTACGGGCGTCAGTCCGAGCTCCCGTACAACGAGCGTCAGGCCTTGATTCCCACCTTTCCGTATGACGTCTCCAAGGCAGCTGCGGACCTCCTGACGCGGTCCTACTGGCACACCTTCGAGCTGCCGGTGGCGGTGACTCGCTTCGCCAACCTGTATGGCGGCGGGGACCGGAATCGTTCGCGGCTCGTGCCGGAGGCGATCGGGGCCGCGCTCGCCGGACGCGCGCCGGTAATCCGTTCCGACGGCTCGCCGGAGCGGGACTTCCTCTACGTCGAGGACGCCGCCGCCGCCTACATCGCCATCTGGCGGGCGATCCTGGCCGGGCAGGGGAGGGGGGAGGCGTTCAACGCCGGTGGCGGCGAACCGCACCGGGTCGGAGACGTGGTGGAGCTGATCTGCCGCCTGGCCGGTAGCGGAGTCCGCCCCGATATACGGGGGCAGGGAGTCCCACACGGAGAGATCGATCGCCAGTGGGTCGATACCGCCAAGCTCCGAGAGCTGACGGGCTGGGAACCAGCCGTGGGGCTCGAGGATGGCCTGCGCCGGACGATCGATTTCCACCGCGCACACCCCGAGGCGCTTCGGGCCTAGGCGGCCAGCCGCCCTATCATCAGAGGGGATGTCCGGTCATTCCAAATGGCATTCGATCAAACACAAGAAGGCGATCGTCGATCAACGCCGCGGCCAGCACTTCACCAAGCTGGCGCGGGCTGTGACGGTGGCCGCCCGGGAGGGCGGCGGCGATCCTGACGGTAATTCGGCGCTCGCGCTGGCCATCCAGAAGGCGCGCGACGCCTCGATGCCGAAGGACAACATCGAGCGCGCCATCGCCAAGGGAACGGGCGAGGGGGCCGACGGCGATCAGATCGAGACGGTCCTCTACGAAGGGTATGGCCCGGGAGGCGTGGCGCTTCTGATCGAGACTGTTACGGACAACCGCAACCGCACCGGGGCCGATGTCCGCCACGCGCTGTCCAAGCATGGCGGCAGCCTCGGCGAGCCCGGTTCGGTGTCCTATCTGTTTGACAAGCGCGGGGTGATCGTGGTTGATGCGTCCCGCTACGGCGAGGATGACCTGCTCGTGGCGATCGACGCCGGGGCCGAGGACATCGCCCTCGACGATGACGTGTACGAGATCGTCGCCGAGCCCTCCGAGCTCACCGCTGTGCGCCGGGCACTCGAAGAATCCGGGATCGAGATCGAGAGCGCGGACGTCACGCAGCGGCCGAAAGCGCGGGTGCCCGTGGACGAATCGGACGCCAGCCGGCTGATGAAGCTGATCGACATGCTTGAGGAGTCCGACGATGTTGGCGCCGTGCACGCCAACTTCGACGTCGATGCCGCCGTCCTGGAGCGGATCGCCGGCTGAGACGAACGCGGGGGCGCCTCTCTCAGGCTGTCTCGCTACCCTCGAGCACCTCAATGCGCAAACCAATCACACTCACATGCGCCCTGATCGCGATGGCAGCCGCTGTCGCCGGGTGCGGCAGCTCCTCAGCGGCGGGCGTCCAACTCGCCCCCTCGGCCGGTGGCACCGAGGCCGCGGTCACCTCGACCACAAGTTCATCCGCGACCACGACCACGAGCTCGACCAGCACGAGCACAATCCCGCTCCCGGCCGCGCTCAAGACCAAGCCCAAGGTCGTCCCGCCGTCCGGGCCTGCGCCCAAGGGACTCGTGGTCAAGGATCTGATCAAGGGCACCGGGCCCGCCGCCACGGCCACCTCGAGCGTCACCGTCCAGTACGTCGGCGTCCTGTACAAGGGCGGCAAGCAGTTCGACGCGTCCTGGAACGACGGGAACGGTCAGCCCACCACGCTTCCCCTGTCCGGCGTGATCAAAGGCTGGCAGGAGGGCATCCCCGGCATGCGGGTCGGCGGTCGACGGGAACTCATCATCCCTCCGACGCTTGGCTACGGCGCCTCGGGGAGTCCGCCCAAGATCCCCGGCAATGCGACGCTCGAGTTCGTCATCGACCTGCATGGGGTCTCGTAGCGCTTCTGAGCTCCCCACCTTCGAGCGTGGAGCGCAGCTTGCGGAGTGAGCGGGACAGGATCTGCTGAACGTTGGCCAGCGTGATCCCGAGCAGCTCGGCGATCTCGGGCCCTTTCAGGTCACCCCCGTAGCGGAGCGCGATGATCTCGCGGTCGCGGTCACCGAGTTGAGCGAGCGCGGCCGCGAGTTCAGCTGAGCCTTCATAGCGATCCTCGGGGCCGGGCACCGAGCCGACGCTGGTGTCATCGACGGGCAGGCTCGTGCCCGGACGATCGCGGCGATGATGGTCGATCAGCAGGTTGCGGGCGATGGCCAGCAGCCACGTGCTCTCCGACGCGCGGCGCGGGTCAAAACGGCTGTAAGCGCGAAGAGCGCGCTCGAACGTGGACTGAGTGAGGTCCTCGACCGTCTCCCGGTTGAGCACGCCGTAGGCCAGGAAGCCGTAGACCCGCCATACGTGGTCGTCGTAGACACGCGCGAAGTCTCGCTCTGCATGGATGTTCTCGATGTTCTGCCCCTAAGCCCTAGGCCGACTTCTCAAAGCCACACCGTACTGGCTGCATGCAAAAAGTCGGCTCTCTCGGCACCGACGCCGGGAAGCTTTAGCGCTACCGCGTGTCATTGGACACATATAGCCCCGGACCCTGGATAACGGCAGTCAACTCTGGTAGCTTTGTTCGTGCATTAGGGGCCAAGCAGGGGCCAATGCCTGGACATTTGTCCAGTGGCCCAGTGGGGGCCCGAAGGACAAAACGAAGGGACTTCGTTCATGGAAAGCGTGGGCATGCTGGGCGCTGGGGGCTTCCTCCGGGCGCGGAGGGCGAGTATTGCCGTGGTTGGATTGGGTTATTGGGGCCCGAACTTGGTGCGTGTGCTGTTCGAGCGCAACGACGTGCAGGTTCGCTGGATGTGCGATCAGGATCCATCCCGGACAGAGCGGCTCTCCCGCCGCTACCCGGGTGTGAACACGACGCAGAACATCGAGGACGTGCTGGGCGATCCGCTCGTCGACGCGGTCGTGCTGGCCACTCCCGTCAACACACACTTCGAGCTGGCCCGGCGGTGTATGCAAGCCGGCAAGCACGTGTTCGTCGAGAAGCCACTGGCGGCTTCGACCTCGCAGGCGATCGAGCTGATCGACTTCGCCACCGAGCAGGGGCTCGTCCTGGCGTGCGGTCACACGTTCCTCTACAGCCCGGCGGTGCGCGCAGTCAAGGCGCTGATCGATAGCGGAGAACTGGGCGATATCTACTTCGTGTCTGCCAGCCGAGTCAACCTAGGCCTGCATCAGCGCGACGTCAGCGTGATCTGGGACCTTGGCCCGCATGACTTCTCGATCCTGCTCTACTGGCTGGGTTGCCCACCGTCGACGATCCGGGCCACCGGCCGGGACTCGATCGTCCCCGGCATCGCCGACGTCGCTTTCGTCACGATGGAGTTCAGCTCCGGCGTGATCGCCAACGTCGAGCTCAGCTGGCTGGCTCCGAGCAAGCTGCGGCGCACGGTGATCGTCGGTTCCAAGAAGATGGTCGTCTACGAGGACGGCAGCACCGAGCCGATCAAGGTGTTCGATCGCGGAGTCGAGTACAAGGACCCCGAGACGTTCGGCGAATGGCAGCTGTCCTACCGCAGCGGCGACATCATGTCCCCCAACCTGCCCAGCAGCGAGCCGCTGGCGCTTCAGGCAGAGGCGTTTGTCGATTCGATCCTCCTCGGCACGCCGCCCGAATACGGGCTCCGGGTCGCGCTGGATGTCGTTCGGCTCGCCGAGGCCGCCGATCATTCCCTTGACAACGGTGGGGGCTTGGTCGAGCTGGATCGGGATCTCGTCGGACTGCCGTAGGCAGTTCCGGCGTCGATTAGACAGCGAGGTCGGCACATCCGCCGTCTGGCCACAGTTCTGACCCTGGGCGCTGCGACGCTCCTGCTGCCGGCTGTCGCGTCGGCGGCGACGCCGACCCCGCCGGCTTTGGTTGGGTCGGTGAGCAACTCGACGAGTCTCTCCGGGGCAATTGGTCTCGCGGTCTCGGGGCATTACGCCTACACGACGGCGTATTGGCCCGGCGAGCTCACCGTCCTTGACGTCTCTAACCCGAAGAGTCCGGTCGTCGTGGCCTCCACTCCCGCCTCCGCGTCCATCGTGGGGGCCTCGCAAGTCAACATTGTTGGCACGGACGCTTTCGTGGTGGCCAAAAACGAGAACGCGAGCACGTCTAGCAATGACAACGGCACGGGCGACTCGCTGACCGTGGTCGACATCTCCAACCCCCTGGCTCCGTCCGTGGTAGGAGTTCCCGTTCGAGACACGACGAATCTCTTCGGCGCTTATGGGGTGGCGGTTTCCGGGCACTATGCGTTCGTCGCCGCGCAGGGGGTTTTGGGCGGCGGTCAGCCGCAGGTGCCTGACACGAGCAAGGGCTCGTTCTCGGTCATCGACCTCAACAATCTGTCTGGCGGCGTGGTCACGTCGATCAGCAACCCGGCGAGCGGACCTTTCGCCAACGCGCTCAATCACGCCACGGCGGTCTCGATTCAAGGCAATTACGCCTACGTGACGGCATTCAACTCCAGTCGCCTGACCGTCATCGATATCTCAAACCCGACTAGTCCGGTGATCAAGGCTTCGCTGTCTGATTCGGCCAACCTGTCGGCGCCGAACGATGTGGTCGTGAGCGGCAGTTATGCCTACGTGGATAACCAGAGCAACTGGAATGCGAATACGAACGTCCCGCAGCTGACCGTGGTCGATATCTCAAATCCGCTGGCCCCAAAGGTGGTGGGCGTAGGGGTGTCAAGCCCGCTTCTGAACAACGCGTACCGCGTCCGATTGCAGGGTGACTTCGCCTACTTGACGGGCAAGAACGCGGCCAGCCTCGGCGCCGTCGATATCTCCAATCCGCGAGTGCCCCGGTTGACCGCGACCGTCACTGACACCACACACTTGAACTCGTTAATCGGCGTTGATGTCGAGTCGACCCCGTCCGGCGCCTATGCGATCGTCAGCTCGCCGTTCCTGAGCAGTCAGGGCAATCACACTTACCCGCCATACCCGGCCCCGGGCAACGGTACGTCCGCTGGAGGAACGGGGACGGTGTCGGCCATTCAGCTCGATCCGACGCCGATCTCGGTCGCGATCGTGCCGGGCTCGGAGCCCACGAACCCGACCACGAGCACCTCGGCGAGCTTCACCTTTGGTCCTAGCGATCAGGTGTACAGCGTCCAATGTTCGCTCGATAGCGCCGCGTTTGGGCCCTGTAGCAGCGCGATCAGCATGAGCTACAGCTCGCTGAGCCCGGGGCCGCACACGTTCACAGTCCAGGTCACCGATGCCAGCGGGAACACCGCCCAAGACAGCTATAGCTGGACGATTTCAGGGACCGCTCCGCAGAACACTGGCGCTCCGCAGATCTCTGGTTCGGCGACCGTGGGCGGGCAGCTCACGGTCTCCAACGGCACTTGGTCCGGCTCCCCGGCGCCTTCGTTCGCCTACCAGTGGGAGCGTTGTGACGTAAACGGCAACAACTGCGTCAATGCGACCGGCACCGGGGCCACCACATCTGCGTACACCGCGGCGCCGGGCGACGCCGGCTCGACTCTGATCGCTGTCGTGACGGCCAGCAACGGCGTCCCACCCGCGGCGTCGGCTCCCAGCTCGCCGACCGCGAGGGTCACGGCTGCACCCCAGTACACCGGGACCGCTCCGCAGCTCTCTGGTTCGGCGACCGTGGGTGGTCAGCTCACCGTTGTCTCCAATGGCTCCTGGTCCGGGTATCCGGCGCCTTCGTTCACGTATCAGTGGGAGCAGTGCAATCAGAGCGGAGGCGGTTGCGTGAACGCGCAGGGCGCCGGCGCCACCACGTCTACCTACACGGTGGCCCCGGGGGATGCGGGCTCGACGCTCGTCGCCGTGGTGACCGCCAGCAACGGCATCGCGCCCGCGGCTCAGGCCAGCTCCAGTCCGAGCGGCGTGGTCCCGACGGCTCCAGCCGCCCCGCAGAACACTGGCCTCCCGCAGCTCTCCGGTTCGGCCACCGTAGGTGGTCAGCTCATGGTGTCCAACGGTTCCTGGACCGGCTCGCCCGCGCCGACCTTCACCTACCAGTGGGAGCAGTGCAATCAGAGCGGAGGCGGTTGCGTGAACGCGCAGGGCACCGGCGCCACCACGTCTACCTACACGGTGGCGCCCGGTGATGCGGGCTCGACGCTGGTCGCCGTCGTGACCGCCAGCAACGGCGTCCCACCCGCGGCTCAGGCCAGCTCAAGTCCGAGTGGCGTGGTCCCGACGCCTCCAGCCGCTCCGCACAACACGGGCGCTCCGCAGATCTCGGGCACGCCGGCCCAGGGGAGCCAGCTCACAGCGGCTCCGGGCACCTGGACGGGAACGCCGGCGCCCACCTTCACCTATCAGTGGGAGCGCTGTTCCTCGGGTAGCTGCAGCGCGATTTCGGGCGCAACTGGGAGCACCTACACGACCCAGCGCCCGGATGTGGGGTCCACCGTGAACGTCCTCGTCAAGGCGTCCAACACGGCTGGCTCGAGCACCGCCACCGCCACGGCAACGGCCGTGGTCACGGGTCCGCCAGTGGCAACGACGCTGCCCACTATCTCCGGTACGCCGGCCGTGGGCTCCACGCTCACGGGCACGAACGCCACCTGGACGGGCTATCCGGCATCGGCGTACAAGTACCGCTGGTGGCGCTGCAACAAGACCGGTGCCAGCTGCGTCGCGATCTCGGGACCCACGGGAACCTCCTACACGGTGAGCTCGGCCGATCTTGGGTCGACGCTACGGTTCGTCGTCGGGGCCAACAACGGCGTGGCCAACACGGTCGCTGAGTCCAATCCGACGTTGGTCGTCTCCGCCGGCAGCGTGGTCCATCTGTCCCTCCGTCGAGCCCTGCTAGATCGCCCCCGCAAGGGCAGCCCAACGCTTCGTCTGACCCTGAAGGCCGCCACCAGCGGGGCCCAGATCAGGCAGGTCCTGATCACGCTACCGAAGGGCCTGCGTCTGGCCAGGGCAGCAACGCTGGCCCGCCACGGGCTCCATCTGACCGGCGCTCGAGGCAAGAAGCTCGGCTTCACGGCGCGCCTGCGCGGTCAGGCCCTGGTGCTGACTTTCACGCACGCTCAGCCCGCGGCCACCGTCCTGATCGGTTCGCCCGCCCTGACCGTTCTAGGACCCCAGTTCACCGCTCGCCAGACCAAGAAGCCGAAGAACGTCACCGTCTCGCTGATCGCCGCTCCCAGTGGCGCGGTGACGCACGCACGGTTGAGCCTCCGGGTCAGAGGGTCGGGCTGACCCAGCCTCCCCCCGCCTGGGACGAGGTGCACGTGTGGCGCGCGTCACTGGATGAGGCGCGCTCGCTTCCAGTCCTGGAGAGACTTCTAGCCCGGGACGAGGTCGCCCGCGCGGACCGGTTTCGGTTCTCGCGTGACCGGTCCCGGTACGTGACCGGACGAGGGATCCTGCGTCTTCTGCTCGCGCGCTACACAGGACTCGACCCGGCCCGGCTTGAATTTCGCTACGGAGCGCATGACAAGCCCGAGCTCGCCGGCGCCGACCCGCAGTTCAATCTGGCCCACTCGGGGCCGGTGGCTCTCTACGCCATCAGCGCGCAGGAAGTGGGGATCGATGTCGAGCTGGCACAGGCGGATTTCGCGGGGGAGCGCATTCCCGAGAACTTCTTCTCCGCCGTGGAGGTCGAGGCGCTGCGATCGCTTCCCAGCGCAGAGCAGCCGATGGCATTCCTGCGCTGCTGGACCCGCAAGGAGGCGTTCATCAAGGCCCGAGGGGACGGGCTATCCCTGGATCTGGCAGCGTTTGACGTCGACTTCGTGATTCCCTCGAGGGCGGCGCTGCTGGGCACGCGCTGGTCACCCACCGAGCCTCGGGAGTGGACCATGCGGGACCTCAGCGATCCCTACAGGGGTTACGTCGCGGCGGTGGCGCGCCGCAGCCAGACCTTCAAACTCACCCTGAACGAGGTGACATCCGCGCTGCATTTGACCGCTGAGTCGTGATGGAAATGACCATCCGCTGGTTCCGGCGGCACGAGTGGTCTACCGTGCGGTCCAGGGCGTGCGGATCCGAAGACTGATCACGTGTTTCATGCTGGCAGGCGCGCTGTTCTGCGTGCCTGATGTCGCCTTCGCGGCCACCCCGACGCCGCCCAGTCTCGTCGGGACGCCGGTGAGCAATTCGACCACTCTGGCCGGGGCCACTGGCGTCGCCGTATCCGGCAGCTTTGCCTATACCACGGCGTACTGGCCTGGCGAGCTGACCGTTGCTCAATATTTCCAATCCGCTCAGTCCTCAGGTGGTGGGGTCGACCCCTGCGTCAGCGTCCATGGTCGGAGCCTCGACGGTCAACATCGTGGGCAACGACGCCTTCGTGGTGGCCAAGAACGAGAACGCCAGCCCGTCAAGCAATGACAACGGCACCGGGGATTCGCTCACCGTCGTCGACATCTCCACGCCCACCAGTCCGACGGTCGTGGGCAGTGCCCTGCGCGACACGACCAATCTCTTCGGCGCCTACGGCGTCGCGGTGTCATCCATCGGGGGCACCCAGTATGCGTTTGTCGCCTCCCAGGGCCTGCTGCAGAGTCAGCCCACTGCGCCGGACACAAACCCGGGTCAGTTCTCGGTCATCGACCTGAGCACGATGACGATTGTGGGCCACGTGAGCGACCCCACCAGCGGTCCGTTCAGCAACGCACTGCAGCACGCCACCGCGGTCTCGGTCCAGGGCACCTTTGCCTACGTGACGGCGTTCTACGGCAAGCAGCTGACCGTCATCGACATCTCGAACCCGGACAACCCGTCGATCGTCGGGTCCGACTCGATGCGACCAACCTGCCCGACCCCAATGACGTCGTCGTGAGCGGCAAGTACGCCTACGTCATCAACCAGATCAACTAATCATCGGTCCCCAGCTTACGGTCCTCGACATCTCGAATCCGGCTCTCCCCGGTAGTCGACGGCAGACATGTACAGACCCGTCGCTTGAGGGGGCGTACCGCATCCGTCTGCGGGGGGATTTCGCCTATATCACGGGGAAGCAATGTCGCCTCACTTGGCGTCGTCGATATCTCGAATCCGACTGGCTCCGCGGCTGGCGGGCTCGGTCACGACACGACAGATCTGAACGCTGCCCATCGGCGTCGACTTGATCGCTCGACCTCAGGGCCCCTACGCGATCGTCGGCTCCCCGCGTCTGTCCACCCAGATCAATCTCCGTCTCCCGCCGTATCCGGCCCAGGGCGACATTCCGCCGCCACCGGCGCGACCGGGACGCTGTCGGCCATCGATCTGGATCCGACGACGATCGGTGTGACGATCGCCCCGAGCTCGGAGCCAACGAATCCGACCACCGGTACCTCGGCCGGCTTCACGTTCAGCCCCACCGACGCCGTCTCCAGCCCCCAGTGCTCACTCGACGGCGCACCGATGGCCGCCTGCACATCGGCCACGAGCATGAACTACAGCTCGCTCGGTACGGGCCAACACAGGTTCACGGTCCAGATGACCGATGCCACGGGCACGACGGCCCAGGGCAGCTACAGCTGGACGATCGCCGCGCCGGTGCCGCGCAACACCGGCCTGCCCGGGATCTCGGGCACGGTCAGTGTCGGCAAGCAGCTGACGGCCACGCCGGGGACCTGGGCCGGAACGCCGGCACCCACGTTCGCCTATCAGTGGCAGAACTGCTCGCAGTCAGGTCCCTGCCAGGCGATCTCAGGCGCCACCTCGCGTACCTATACGCCGCCCCGCTCGAACGTCGGATCGCGCCTTGACGTCCGGGTCACAGGGACGAACTCCGTCGGCTCGAGCTCCGTGTCCGCACCCGAGACGCAGCCCGTCACGGGAGTGCCGCTGACCACGGTTTCGCCCCTGATCACCGGCAGCACCGTGGTGGGCAAGACCCTGACCGGTAAGGCTCCCTCCTGGGGCGGCTATCCGGTCCCCACGCTCGCCGAGCACTGGTCGCGGTGTAACAAGACCGGAGCGAGCTGCGTGGCGATCGCCGGCGCGACGGGAACCAAGTACGAGCTTCCGTCCAGTGCTCTGGGCTCCACATTGCGCTTCGTCGTGGAGGCATCGAACTCTGTGGGCAACTCGGTGGTGCAGTCCAAGCCGAGCTCGCCTATCCGGGCGAGCCGGAGCGTGATCCTCACACTCAGCCGCGCGTCGCTTCAGCGCCCCCACAAGGGGAAAGCGTCACTTACGGTCACGATCAAGGCCGGCGGCGCCGGCGCGCAGCTCGGGCGGTTGGTGATCGGGCTGCCAAGCGGGTTGAGTCTCTCCGGTTCCGCCAAGACGCTCGCCCGTGCGCTGCGCATCACAGGAGCCCACAACGCCAAGCTTCGCTTTACGGATCGCCTACATCGCCGGTCCCTGACGATCACGTTCAGCCACTCGCAGGCCGCAACCACGATCACGCTCAGCTCGCCCGTCCTGGCCGTGTCGGGCCAGTTCCCGGCTCGGCCCCCGAAGAAGCCGAAGATCGTCACGCTGACGCTGACCGGTGCCGCCACCGGAGTGGTGACACATACGCGGCTGAGCCTTAAGTTCAAAGGGTAGCGTTGAACCAGATTCCGGTATGCATTTGGTGCCAGCGTTCGGATTCGCTACGCTTGGCGACTCAGGGCAAAGGGATAAGCCCTGCTGCACTTAGGGAGGGCGACGAAAATTGATGCTCCGCAGGTCGGCACCGCTACGCCGGGAAGCGGTCGAAGAGTTCATTAGTCCTGCAACGACGCTCCGCGCCGTTGAGGCACTGACGGTTGGCGAGCCCATCGAGGCGCCGCCGCTTCCGGAGTTCGCCAGTGGTCGCCGGGAGTTCCGCCTGCGGCGGCTGCTGTTGGCTGCCGACGTGCTGGCCCTAGTGCTGGCGATGTCCACCTGGACGCTCCTTCCGGTGCGAAATCTGGATGCGCATCTGCTGTGGACTGCGGCGTCACTGCCGTTCTGGATCGTGCTCTTCAACGCTTACGGCCTATATGGCACCGGTCTGCACCGGGTCGGGCACGCCACGATCGACGATATTTCGGCGCTGTCCCACGCACTGCTGGTCGGCTCGGTATCGCTGTGGCTGTTCTTCCAGGTCCTGCCAGGCGGCAAGCTCGCGTTCTCGGAGCTCCTCGTGTTCACGGCCAGCGCGTTTCTGCTCAGCGCCGCCTTCCGGTCGCTGGCGCGAGCGCTGTCGGTTCGCGCCATGGGTCCAGAGCGAGTGCTATTCGTCGGATCGGGCCCGATGACGCCGATCCTGGTGCGGCAGATCCTGGCCCAGCCCCGCCACGGTATGGAGCCGGTGTATGCGTTGACCAGGGAGGAGAACGGGGTCTGGCCGCTGCCGTTGGAACCCTCCGAACCGCTCGCCGACGCAGACCCGGTGGCGGTGATTCACGAGTATCAGATTGAGCGCGTAATCGTGTCGGCCGAGGGGATCGAGGACGAGGCTCTCCTCGAGCTGGTGAACGCGTGTCGCTTGGAGGGCGTCAAGATCAACGCTCTGCCGTCGCTGGCCGCGATGATGGGCTCGCGGGCCACGCTTGACGATCTTGAGGGCATCACGCTGATTGGCATCAACACGCCGGCCCTCCCGCGATCCAGCCGATACTTCAAGCGAGGGATGGACATCGTGGGCGCCGCCGTACTGCTCGCCCTCACCTCGCCGGTATGGATAGCGGCGGCAATCGCAGTCAAACTGGATAGCCCGGGCCCGATTCTGTTCCGGCAGAGCCGCATCGGCCGGCAGGGCAAGCCATTCCGCTTGACCAAGTTCCGCTCGATGATCGCCGACGCTGAGGCACGGCGAGAGGCGCTGCTGGCCATGAGCCGGCAGGACAAGTGGCTCGATCTCGAGAACGACCCGCGCATCACCCGCGTGGGACGCATCCTTCGGCACACGAGCATCGATGAGCTGCCGCAGCTCTGGAACGTGCTCAAGGGCGACATGAGCCTCGTCGGACCGCGCCCGCTGATCGCCGAGGAGGATCAGAACGTGAGCGGCTGGGCCCGGCGGCGGCTTGACCTCACGCCCGGGATCACCGGCCCGTGGCAGGTCATGGGGCGCGCTCGAATCCCGTTCGAGCAGATGATCATGCTGGATTACCTCTACGTGGCGAACTGGTCGCTTTGGGCAGACGTGAAGCTCCTGATCGAAACGGTTCCGGTCGTCCTCATGCGGCGCGGAGCGAACTAGGAACTCGTACGCCGGCCTGCCGGCTGTCAGCTTTCTCCGGCTCGCTGCGTATATATAGGCATGAAGGTCCGACTCTTGGTGAGCCTGGCATTCCTGGTCCTGCCGGCCAGTGCCTTGGCGTCGACCCATCCCGTCATCCCGAGCGGCAACTCGGGCGCCAACCAGTACATCGAGACGTTGCCCAACGCGTCGGGCCAAGGACGTGATCTCGTGCGGACCGGCCCGGCGGGCTCGGGGAGCGCGAGCAGCGGCAGTCCGGTCCTCCCGGCTCGTGTCACAGCTTCGCTGACCCGCCGTGGTCATGACGGGCGCGCCGCCGCCAGGTTCGCCCGGGCTACCGGCCCCGCCGGTGGTCGGCATCGAAATTCAACTGCCAGCGTGTCCCCGGGCGGTCCCAATCCGCCCAGCGGCTCCTCGCCAGTCAGCTCAGTTCTCAGCTCACTCATCGGACTGAGTGGGGGAGGCGGTCTCGGCGCGGCGTTGCCGATCATGCTCGTCCTGATTGCCGTCTGGATCGCCGGTCTGGCGATCCGCCGCCGCCGAACCACTTGACCCGGCCGATGGAAGCCACCGTTTCGCGCTCCCACGCCTCGTGGATACGTGGCTGGCCGGAGTTCGACGCTCACGTCGGCTGGATCTGGGGCCTGACGATTGGTCTCGTTCTGTACCTCGGGATCGACGGCGGCGGCTATGACCTGGTCGTCCGAAGCGATGCCGGAGTTGTGGTCTGGTGGCTGGTGCTGCTCGGGGCGGTGGCCGGAATCCTTCCCTCCGCCAGGCTCAGCCGAACCGGATGGGCCGCCCTGGGCGCGTTCGGGGCGTTCGTCATTTGGAGCGGGCTATCGAGCGGCTGGTCATTGAGCACCGAGCGCAGCCTCGACGAGCTCTCGCGCCTGGTCAGCTACGGCGGTGTGCTCGTCCTGGCGGTGGCCACCTTCGGGGACCGCGAGCGAGCTCTGCGTCACGTCGTGGCCGCTCTGGCCACCGCGATCGCTGCGCTGGCACTCCTGGCTCTGATCTCGCGGCTGGTTCCGGATGCCTTCCCCGCCGCCCGGACCACGGGTGCGCTTCTACCCAACATCCGATCCCGGCTCAGCTGGCCACTGAACTACTGGGGAGCGCTGGCGGCACTCATGGCTCTGGGCTTGCCGCTGCTCCTGGCTGTGGCCACGTCGGCCCGCTCGCTGCTCACCCAGGCGCTGGCGGCCGGAGCCGTTCCGATCCTGATTCTGACCGGCTACCTGACGTACTCGCGCGGCCCGGCCGCCGCGGGTATCGCGGCACTCGTCGCCTTTCTTGTGCTCGTGCCCGAGCGCCCGGCCAAGCTGCTGACGGCCGCGGTGTGCGCCGGTGGCGGCGCGATTCTCATCGCTGGGGCCACGCACCGCCACGCGGTCGAGACCGCCGGCCTGGGCTCGACCGCCAGCCACCAGGGAGCAACTCTGCTCATCGCGGCGGCGTTTGTTTGCGCGGGCGTTGCCCTGCTGCAAGCCGGTATCGGCCTGGCCGCTCGCCACGGCACGCCGCCGAGCGTCCTCGTCGTCTCCCCGCGGCGGGCGGCGGGCCTGGTCGCGGTTGCGGCGGTGGGGGCGCTGGTCCTGGCGCTGGCGCTGGGCGCTCCGCATGAGCTGTCGCACGCCTGGAACTCCTTCAAGCGTGACAACTCCACCGCGCTGTTTCAACGCAACCTGAACCGGTTCGGGACGCTCAGCGGCAACGGGCGGTACACGTTCTGGAAGACCGCCGTCGATGCGCTCTCGGGGCACTGGTTGGATGGTTTTGGCCTCGGGAGCTTCCAGCTCGTATATCTGGCCCACTCCCCGGTGTGGAATTACACGACCAACGCCCACTCCCTGTTCGTGGAGACGCTGACCGAGGTGGGCTTGGTTGGACTCGCGTTGCTCGTCCTCTTCCTCGTGATTGGTCTTGGGGCAGCGCTCCGGCGCCTGAACGGCGTAAGCCCGGAGTCCCGCATCCGGGCGGCAGGAGTGTTCGCGGCTTGCCTGGCATTCAGCATCTGCGCCACCTTTGACTGGATCTGGCAGGTGCCGGTGATTCCAATCGTGCTCCTGCTCCTGCTGGCGACGGTGTTCGCCCCGGCGGCCGGCGGCGCCGCGCCCCGGCGAGCCAGCCGGGTGGGTTTTCGCGTGATGGCCGTGGTGGGCGCCGTGGCCAGCCTGGCCCTGATCGGTATCCCGCTGGCCGCGACCAAGGCCGTGCGCACCAGTCAGGCCGACGCGTCGAGCGGGGAGCTGAGCGCTGCGCTGACGAGCGCGCGCTCGGCCGTCCGTGCCGAGTCGAGCTCGTCGAGCGCACAGCTGCAAGTTGCCCTGGTGTTCGAGCTCGAGGGTCGCTACGGCGCGGCGCTTTCGTACGCGCGTCAGGCCACCGTCGTTGATCCTCATGACTGGCAGCCCTGGCTGATCAGGTCCCGGATCGAGGCCGAGGCGGGTCACGCGGCCCTGTCAGTCGCCGCCTACCGAACCGCCCGCTCGCTCAACCCCAGATCGCCGGTGTTCCAACAATGAGCTCGGACATCGAGCCGGACGGAGCTGACCACGAGCTGGCCGGACGGTTGGCCGACCGACGCCCGTTTCCCGCGCCGGATTTCCGGGGATCACTGCGGCGAGCACTCGTGACCGCCGACCCAGGCTACGGACCCCGTCCTGACCGGCTACGAGTGCGAGTCCTCACCCTGCTTGCCCTAGGAGCGCTGTTGCTAGTGATCGGATTCCTGCAATCGATAGGAGCGCTGTAGATGTCTCACCCCGGCCGTCGCCTGTGGCTCGTGCTGATGATTCTTGTCTTGACGGCCGGCGCGCTTCCGCGAACGGCTGCCGCCCTGCCAGGCCCGAGCTCCATGACCCTGGGATTCGATGACGACGAGCTCTTCATGAGCGGACAGCCCTCGCTGGACACCCCGTGGCTCCAGCGGGCGCAGGTTCTCGGCTCGCGCTTCGTGCGGCTCGGCGTGCGCTGGTCAGGCGTCGCTCCCCTGCACCGGCCAAAAGCTTTTGACCCCTGGAATCCCGGGGCAGCGGGCTATCGGTGGAGCACGCTTGACACGTCGGTTCGGCTGGCGGAGAGCCACGGCGAGCAGGTCGTGCTCATGGTCTTCGAGGCTCCCACATGGGCCGAGGGTAAGCACATGCCGGCCACCGTGGCTCCAGGCAGCTGGGAGCCCAACACCAACAGCTACGCGGCCTTCGGCCACGCGCTGGCGACTCGCTATTCCGGGCACTTCACGGTGTCGGGATCGACGCTTCCCCGGGTGCGGTATTTCCAGGCTTGGAACGAGCCCAACCTCCCGACCTACCTCATGCCCCAGTTCTTGCAGAACTCGAACGGGACCTTCGTCCCCGAGAGTCCGGTCCTGTTCCGCGGGCTCCTGAACGCGTTCTACGGCGCGGTCAAGAAGGTCCAGCGTGACAGCGTGGTGCTCTCGGCCGGGACGGCCCCGTACGGCGATGCACCGGGCGGCGGCCAAGGCAGGATGTATCCGCTCACGTTTCTGGACACGCTGTTCTGTCTCACGTCAGCCCTGCGGCCGCTGCCGTGCCCGACGCTCCCGCATCTGGACGCCATGGACCACCATCCCTACTCGAATACCCCGCTCGCCGGGGCCCAGGTGCCGACCAACGTCGGGGTTCCCCAACTGTCGCGGATCTACCGGATCGTTCGTGCGGCTGAGCGGGTCGGCCACGTGCTGCCCGCCGGCCCGAAACCGCTTTGGATCACGGAGATCGACTGGACGGCGGTGCCGCCGACGCCCACCAATCTCGCGCTTCAGGCCCACTACCTCGCGCTCGGCATGTATGTGCTCTGGCGCCAAGGGGTGAGCCACGTGTTCTGGTTCGAAATCCAGGATCCGCTGGACTCGCCGAACACCTTCGCCGACGCGGGCCTCTACTTCACCGGCGGGCAGGCCAAGCCGGCTGCCGCCGCCTACCACTTCCCGTTCGCCACGATCAGATTCAGGAAGAAATTCCTCATCATGTGGGGCCGCGCGCCGGCACCTGGCGCCGTGGTCATCGAGCGAAGCGTCGGGACGACCTGGAAGCCGATACTGCACCTGCGCACGACTTCGGGCGGGATCTTCTACGCCTCGCGTCGTTTCAACGCCAAGTGGCTGCTGCGGGCGCGTGAGGGCACCCAGGTGAGCCCGAGCTTCACGATCCCCAACTGACGCCCCGGGCGCGGGCCCCCCTGCCCCCGGCGATCCAGCCCCCATCCTGTGCAAAGCGACGCGTTGTCCCGGAGGATTTGCACAAACCGGGGGCTATACCCGCCGTTCGTGACAAGCGACCGGCCGGACGGGTCGGTTTGCACGGTGTGGGGGGTCCAGAGCCCGAGCTGGAGACCCGAGCCGCGCGGCCGAGCGTGCAAAACGTAGGTAGTCAGCCCGGAGCGTTTGGATCTGGTGCGAATCGCGCGCTGGGCGGCGATCTCGTGCCAGATCCGAGACGCCAATCTGGATTTGGCACGTATTGCACGGCGTCCAAGGAGTCCGAGCCGGCCGCCGCACGTCCTCACGCGGGAGCCGACTGAGGCGGGCCCGACGAGCGCTTAGCGCAGCGGCCGAGCGCGATAGAGCGGCACGGGGCGCTGGATGCCCTTCAGCCGGTGGCGCCCGGCAAAGGACCAGTCGAACTCGTCGACCGCCGCTTCGTGCACCGGCTCTGTGCACAGGACGCTTCCGGGCCGGGCCACTCCGGTCACGCGGCTGGCCAGGTTGACCGAGTTGCCGTAGAAGTCCCCGGCGCGGATCAGAGCTGGTCCCAAGGCGATGCCCGCACGCAGGCTCGGGAGCTCCTCCTCTTCGAACGCCGCCACCAGCTTGAGCGCCACATCGACAAGCCTTCCCGGTTCGGGACTGACGAACATCGCGGCGTCACCGATCGTCTTGATCAACCGGACCGGCGCCTCCGTGACCGAAGCCGCGACCTGGGCCAGCCTGCCGGCGACCGTGCCCAACTCCCGGACCTCGACCTGGCCACCCAGGCGGGTAAAGCCCACCAGATCGGCGAAGCAGACGGTCAGCTGCTGAGCTCCCGCCACGTCGCCCGCCTCGAGCTCGGCCCGCCCCAGCATGCCGCGCTGGACGCTGTCACGGAGATGGGACTTGAAGCCGGCGACCAGGATCGGTTCCATCGCCGGTGTCAGCTGCTCGGCCAGGTCGGCGAAGCGGAGCGCCACATCCTCCTCGCTGTCACCCGCCTCGAGGAACGTCTCTACGAACGCCGCCGTGATCGTCGCCGCCAGGCGGGCCATGCCCTCGCCGAGCACGCGGGTGATCTCGATGATCCGGTCCTCGTCGAAGCCGGCGTCGAGGAACAGCTTGGTCGACCGGGCCGCTTCGATGTCCTCGTCACTGAACACGCGATCTTCCGGATCGGGCTGGGGAAGCCCGTGCAGCCGCCGGATGCGAGTCATCAGCTCGGCCGGCAGCCCGGTGTGCTCCTCGACCTCCTTGGCGGTGTAGGTGCCACCCAGCACTCGATCCACCGGGAGCAGCGCCAGCCGATTCTCATCCACCGCCTTGGTCAGCTCCTCAACGCTGAAACCCTCGTCGGCGAGGTGATCGAGCAGCTTCTGACGGGCCGCACGCTCGTCCCCCTCGAGACCGGCGAGCAGGCCCTCGGCTTCGGCGTCCATCCCAGCATCCTCTCTGAAAGCGGAAGTGTTCGCTAGCATCACACCTCCTCGCGGACGCTGCGGTCGTGCAGCGCTCGCTCAAGTCGATCAGAGCCACGCACACATGCTGTCCATCCTGATGCCTGTCTACAACGAGCGCGAGCGCGTGGAGCAGGCGATAACCGAGGTCCTTGACACCGTCCTACCGAGCGATTTCGAGCTAATCGTGGTCGATGACGGTTCTACGGACGGCACCCGCGACATCCTGCGCGCCCGGGAGTGGGATGACCGCGTCCGGCTCTTCGAGCATGACCACAATCAGGGCAAGGGCGCCGCTATCCAGACGGCGCTGACCCAGGCCCGAGGAGAGTTCTCGGCCATCTTCGACGCCGACCTTGAGTACGACCCAGCGGACCTCGGCCTGCTCATGCCGCCCCTGCTCGACGGTCGCTCGAACGCCTGCTTCGGCGTCCGCGCCTTCGATGGCTACACGAGCCACTCGTTCCTGTTCGTGCTCGGCAACAAGGGCGTCACGCTGGCCTGCAACGTGCTCTACAACGTGTATCTGCACGACATCATGACCTGCCACAAGATGATCCGGACGGATCTCTTCCGCAACTTGCATCTGACCTCACCGGGGTTCGCGATCGAGCCCGAGATCACGGCCCGGCTCGTCCAGCACAAGGAGCGGATCTTTGAGGTCCCGGTGCACTACCGCGCGCGCTCGAACGACGAGGGCAAGAAGCTCACCGCGCTCGACGGGTTCCGCGTGATCGCGACGCTCTTGCGGTGTCGCTTTTCGAGGCCTTAGCGCGCTCGGGACCGGACGTGTCCAGCTCGCCCACGGCGTCGACGCTGGCCCGAGCTCACGGGCGCGATTTGCACGGTTGACTTGTAGATCGACTGGATGATTCCGAACAGCGGCGTCGGGTTGCCGTACTGGTCGATCTCACCCTTCTGCACGAATGGCGGATCGCCCAGTGGGCTGCCGCCCGTCCAGCCCGGAGCGGCGGCGAAGCTCTGGAGCGCGAACCAGATCGCACCCGACAGGTAGGGCTTGCTGGCGAACACGCCCAGGTGATACTCCGCCGCGTCAGCCTGGAATGCGTAGGTGCCGCGCTCTTCCACGGGTCCGGGCCGGTTGGCCTCGAATCCGAACTCGCTGACCATCAGGCCCTTGTTCGGGTAGCAGGCGTGCAGGCTGTCGAGGAACGGCCCCAGTCCGTCGCGGTCATCGGTCGCGCCCCCACCGGAGTCGAACCAGCCGAAGTAGTCGTTGTAGCCGATGACGTCTAAGGGTGCGTAGGCGTTCTGGCACGCCACGCCGGGCCAGTCCTCGATCGCCATGGCCACCGGTCGGGTCGGGTCCAGCTGATGGGCGAGCGCGGCGGCGCCGGCGATGTAGCTCGCCTCGGTGTCGGGGGGTGGGGTGACCAGTTCGTTGCCGATGCTCCAGAGCAGAATCGACGGGTGGTTCTGGTTGACCAGGATGTTCTCGCGCAGCATCGCGTGCGCGCGTCGGAGCCAGGCGTGCTGGCGTAAGTAGAGGCTCCGCACGTGGTAGACGGGGATCTCTGACCAGAGCAGGATGCCGTCCTGGTCCGCCAACTGCTCGATCTGGGGATTGAGTGGGTAATGAGCGCGGATGATCGTGGCGCCGAGCTCGTGCGCCCAGCCGACAAGCTGGGAGAGCTGAGCTGGCGTGAGCGCCGCGCCGGTCTGGAGATTCTGCTCGTGCAGGTTGACCCCGCGGAGGTTCAGCGCCCGCCAGTTGAGTTCGATCTTGCCCGCCGGGGTGATCGAGATGTGGCGCACGCCGCTGTAGGTGAAATAGCCCTCAAGCTTGCGTCCGTGTGCGTCGGCCAGTCTCAGCGTCGCCTGGTACAGATACGGGTCGTCGGGGGCCCACAGGTGTGGCGCCGCCAGCTGGGTGGCGGCGTGGGCGATCCAGGTGCCATGGGCAGGGATGGTGTGGCCGCCGAAGTTCAGCGCTCGGCCGCCGTAGGCACCCTGGAGGGCCACAGTCTGCGGGCTGGCCGTGGGGTTGGTGACGGTGGCCTGTTCCTCGATCTTGGCCGCGCACGTGGGGCAGGGCAGGATCGGCCGCACCTGAACCAGCGAAAGATCGGCCCGCTGGACCGAGCGCAGATACACCTCGCGCTGGATGCCGCCGAAGTTCCACCACAGAGCGCCGTTGCTCGGCGGGAGGTCGGACGGATCGCGACGGTTGTCCACTCTGACGATCAGCCGGTTGACGCCCGTGCGCACCTTGAGCGGGAATTCAAACGGGAGATAGGCGCCGTCGTGGTGGCCGACCTTGCGGCCGTTGAGCCATACCGTGGCGTCGTAGTTGACCGACTCGAAACGGATGATCCAGCTCCGGAATCGCGCCGGCACGTAGCGGGCGAAGGCCGAGCTCGGCACGGTGAAATCGCGCCGGTACCAGCCGACCCAGCCTTTCATGCTGGCCGCGCTCAGATCCCCGGCGTTATACGAGTTGGGGACCGCCACGGGCGACCAGCCAGTGGTGCTACCCACGTTCCGCCACCAGCCGTCGGCCACGCCGATGTCGCTCAGGTCCGCTCGGTACAGCCACTCGCCGCCCAGGAGCCAGCGATCGTTCTGGCCGTCCGGATACAGGGCGCCCTTGGTCGGAGGCGTGGCGAGATACGGACCTGCGGTCTGGGCGCTCGCTGGGGCGCAGAATACGAGCAGCAGGAGGAGTCCGGCCAGGCTCCCGAACAGGGATCCGCGGATCGATTTGCGGCGGGTTACGCCCACAGTGCCCCCGGCGTCGCGCCTGCCGCCGCCGCTACAATCGCCCGCCGATGCCAGTCGTTGATCCGCCTCAGGAGCGGCCGCTAGACGCCGGCTCCGGCGGTTCCGGGGAACCCCGAGACGCCTCATCAGCTAGCTCCCTCAATCGTATGACGCGTTCGCCGGCCGCGATCGCGGTGCTGGCGTGCGTGATTCTGGCGGCGCTGTCGGCCGCGGTGCTGCCCACCGTGCCGAGCTACGACCCGTGGTCGTGGATCGTGTGGGGACGAGAGGTCAGTGACCCGCATCTCAGCTTCCTGGTCAGCGGCGGACCCTCCTGGAAGCCTCTGCCGTTCATCTTCACCACCGTGTGGGGTCTGTTCGGGGGCGCCGCACCCACGCTGTGGGTCATCACCGCGCGCGCCGGCGGACTGCTCGGGATCGTCGCCGCCTGGCGGCTCGCCAACCGCCTCATGGGCCGCGGGACTCCCGGAGCCTGTGCCGGCCTGCTGGCCGTGGCCGGCGTCGTCCTGACTCAGGACTGGTTCTACTACTTCCTCCGGGGCACATCTGAGGTCGTTCTGATCGGTGCGTCTCTGTGGGCCATCGACCGCCTGCTCGACGGCCACCGGACGCAGGCCTTCCTGCTCGCCGTGGCGGCCGGGTTGATCCGGCCCGAGTGGTGGCCGTTCATTGGCCTCTACGCCCTGTGGCTGTGGTTCCGAGACCCCGAGTGGCGGAGTTGGAGGATGCGGTTGCTGATCCTGGCCGGGCTGGTTTCGCTGCCCTTCTTCTGGTTCGTTCCCCCGTGGGTGGGCTCCGGTAACCCTTTCCTGGCCGCCACCCATGCCGCTGAATACAACGGCCATCTCGGTTCGGATCCGTTCCGGGCCGTCATCGGGCGGGGAATAGACCTTCAGGTCCTGCCGGCGCTCATAGCCGCCGTGGTGGCGGTGGCACTCGGCTGGTGGCGTGACCGCGACCGGCTGCTGCTCGCGATGGGGGTGGGCATCGCCGCCTGGTGGGTGGTGGTCATCGGAATGACGCTTGACGGTTATCCGGGCCTCGAGCGCTTCTTCCTTCCCGCCGCGGCGCTGACGTGCGTGCTCGGCGGGGTGGGGATCGTTCGCGTAGCGATGCTCGCCGGCGGCCTTCTCGAGCAGTACCGGATCGCGGTGGCCGTGGTGGCGGCCGCCGCCCTGCTGGCGATTTCGATCCCGTTCAGCACCACCCGTATCAGTGAGGCCCGCGCGGCCGGCCCCGCAGCGTCGCAGGCCGTGTCGATCCTCAACCAACTCACCCGGGCGGTGGCCGCCGTTGGCGGTCACGCCGGGGTGCTCCCGTGCAAGTCGAGCTTCGCCGCCATCAACCATTCGGTGCAAACGGCGCTGGCCTGGAAGCTCCACTCCACGCTCGAGCGAGTGGGCACCGTCATGTCGAAGCCCGGCGTGGACTTCATCGGGCCCCGCGTCGCCGCGGACGGCGCCGCGGCACCGGTCGACCCGCGGCTGACTCACGTCCAGACCCTGGCCCAGGTTGGCGTGTGGCGGGTGGTGCGGCTGACCGACCCTCGGCTGCCGAGCACGTCCTGCGTCGGGCACTAGCACCAGGCCGGGGCTCATCGCCGGTGGGCCCGTCTGTGGTGCTTCGGTTTCGGTTTTGTTCGTTTCGGTTTCGGCGTGATCTTGAGCTTCCGGGTCACGATCGTCTTGTTGCCGGCCCGGTCAGACACGGTCACGGTCACCACGTAGGTCCCACGTCGCGCGTAGGCGTGGAACTTGTTGTGGCGGATCGAGTACTTCGTCGAGGAGTCCCCCCACTTGACCTGGACCGAGCGCACGCCTGAGGCTGCCGCACGCGGAACTCCCCGCGGGGCGTCCGTGTAGCTGACCATCAGATGCAGCTCCGAGTGGACGTGCCGGGGCCCGGTGATCTTGATTGAGACCTTGGGGGGTACGGAATCCACGAACACGGTCGCGGCGCGCGCCGTGGCGGTGACGCCGCCCAGGTTGACCGCGGTCACCTGCCAGCTGTGACGGCCCTGAGCCACCGGCGCCGGTGTCCGGATCCTGGTCGCCGTCGTGTCGCCAATCTGGACGCCGTCGAGCTTCACGATGTATTGCACCGGCCCCCACAGCTCCGAAGCCGGTGACCAGGTGAGCACCGGATTGACGCTCGTGGCGTAGCGGAACACGACCGAGGGGCTGAACACCCCTGGAGGCTGGAAGAGCTGATTGGCCACGATCTGCGTCTGAGTGCCACTGCCCTGGACCCAGGCCACGGCGGCATCGCCGGCCACGTCGCCTCCGTCCGCGAGGCCGAGGGCGGCATTCGTGGGGCCGAGACCCGGCGTCGAGACGACCACGTCTGACCCCAGGTCGGTTCCGTTGGGCGCGTACCGGACTCGAATCTCCGGCACGCCGGCCGAGCCCGGATCCTGCTGCCAGGCGACGAACAGGGAGGCGGTTCCGGCGGTGGCCGGAACCGCGTCGGCCGCCGATTGCTGGAACATCGAATTGAGCTGAGCCGCCGGTCCTAGGCTCTCGTTCTGGCCCAGCGTGGAGACAAACACGCTGTTGGACTGGTCGCGTTCGGCAGTCACCAGACCGGTTCCGTACTCGGCTACCGCGACACCGGGCGTCTGGGCGCCCTCGGGCCCAGGAGTGGCGAGTCCGTCGGCCGGCTTGGCTCCGTCATAACGCGCGGCATGCCACCGGTTGTCCAGGACTCGAGACTGCTGGGCGAAGCCGTCGGTGACCACCTCATGAAAAGCCACTGACGCATAGGCGGAGTCTCCGCCGGTCCCGACCACGGGCTCGTCGGCCGACACCTCGCTCCACCCGGACACCGAGGGTGGATCGACAAGGGAGTAGACGATGCTCGGCGAGGTGCCCAGGACCTGCCGTGTGTAGATGTGGCCGTTCTCACCCCAGGCCACGATCCCGGTTCCGTCACCCGCGGTGGCCACCTGAGGCCGTCCCGTACCGGTGCCCGCGTCGGCGGACACGTTGACATCCAGTGGCGCCGAGGCAAGTGCCCACTGCCCGAGGTTGAAGTAGGCGACTCGGACGTCGTGCCCTCCGGGTCCGACTCCGGTGAAAGCCAGATACGCCTTGCCGAAGGTGCTCATCGACAGGGACGGGTTGCTGGCGCCGTTGAATAGAGGAACCGGGGCCTGCCAGGTGGCGAGTGCGCCCGGGCGCTGGACCGCGTAGAGCTCGCCTGCGTTGATGAACGCGATCAGCGTGAGCCCCTGATTGGTCGCCGCCACCACCGGCTGCGACGAGGCCCCGGGCAGCCCGGTGTCTACCTGCACCGGAGCCCCAAAGCGCCCGTTGAGCAGGGACGAGGCGAAGACGTGGGCCACGCCGCTCACCGTCTTGAGGTAGACAACCGTCCCGGTGCCGTCACGGGCGATGGCCATCCCGGACAGACCCAGGATGTTCGGGCTCGGACCATCGATCACGGTCGGCGCGGGGGCGAGGGTGGGGGCGTGCCGCGTCGCCGCGGCGGCGGACGAGCCGTTTACGAGCAGCATCAGGAGCAGCGCCCCCAGCAGCGACGGCGCTGGCTTGAGCATCCTGCCCACTGTCCCGGCCCTCCGAGATGTGGTCATGGTTGATCTGACACCGCTACAACAACACAAAGAGTCCCAGGTTGCGCTGGTGGCGAATGCCGCGCGCCCGGCAGGCGTCCGGAGCGCGGCGGAGAATGACAACCGGAATGCTCGTCCTCGGCATCGATCCTGGGACCGCGAGCACCGGCTACGGCCTGATCAGAAGCGCCGGCTCGCGTTTGCACGCCCTCGCCGAGGGCGTCATCGAGACGCGCCCTGGCGTTCCGCTCGAGCGCCGTCTGGCTGACATCCACGCCGCGGTTGGCGAGCTCCTGGACGCTCACCCGGTGGATGCGCTGGCCGTCGAGGAGCTCTACTTCGGAGCCAACGTCCGTACGGCCTTCGCCGTTGGACAGGCGCGCGGTGTTGTCCTGCTGGCGGCGGGCCAGCGGGGGATTCCGTCACGCTCCTATACGCCCGCAGCAGGTCAAATCGGCGGTCTGCGGCCACGGGCGGGCGAGCAAGGATCAGGTCGGGCGGATGGTCGCCCGGCTGTTGGGACTGGCCGCGCCGCCGAGCCCCGACCATGCCGCGGACGCCTCTGGCCGTCGCCATCTGTGACCTGAACCGGGCCCCGTTGGCCCGCGCGGTGGCGGCCGTGCCGCTCGGAGCCGGGGCCGGCCGGTGATCGCGCTGCTCTCGGGTTCGGTGGCCGTCCGGCGCGCCGACCATGTGGTCATCGACTGCGGCGGCGTTGGCTACCGCCTGGCCGTCTCGGGCGAGACCCTGAAGCAGGTGCCGGCCGTCGGGCTCCCGATCGTGCTCCACACGCATCTGGTCGTCCGGGACGATGCGCTGGCTCTGTACGGCTTCGCGACCGAGGAGGAGCGTGACCTCTTCCTGATGCTCCTAGCCGTCCAGTCCGTAGGTCCCAAGGTGGCACTCGCGGTCCTGTCCGGGGCGCCGCCGCGCGCGTTGCTGGCCGCTGTCGCCGGTGGCGACGTCGCCACGCTGCAGGCCACACCCGGGGTCGGCAAGCGCACGGCGGAACGGATCGTGGTCGAGTTGCGAGAGAAGGTCGGCACCGCGCTGGGTGAGGACGCGATCTCGATCAGCCGCGGTGACGATCCGCTGTCGCTGGCCCGCGAGGCCCTCCTCGGCCTCGGCTACACCACCGGCGAGATTGACCAGCTTCTGGCCGGAGCCGACGGCACCAGCACCGAGGATCTCATCGCCCACGCTCTCCGGAGCGCGCGACGATGAGCTCGTCCTCGGCCCGGATCCAGGATCCCGACGAGCTGCCGGACGACGAGATCGAGCTCGATCGCTCGCTGCGTCCCCGACGGCTCGAGGACTTCGTTGGTCAGGAGGGCGTCAAGGATCAGCTCGCGATCTCGATCGCCGCCGCGGCCAGCCGAGGTGAGGCTCTGGACCATGTCCTGCTGGCGGGACCGCCCGGGCTGGGCAAGACCTCGCTGGCCCAGATCGTGGCGGCCGAGCTTGGCGTGACCTTCGTCCAGACCGCCGGGCCGGCGCTCGAGCGAAAGGGCGACGTGGCCTCGTTCCTCACGGCGCTGGAGCCGCGGGCGGTCTTCTTCGTCGACGAGATCCACCGGCTGCCCCGGGCGCTCGAGGAGACGTTCTATCCGGCCATGGAGGACGGCGTGCTCCCGATCACGGTGGGCCAGGGGGCCGGTGCCCGCGTCGTCACGCTGTCGTTGCCGCCGTTCACCCTGATCGGCGCCACCACGCGGACGGGCCTGCTCACCACTCCGCTGCGGGATCGGTTCGGGATTCAGCACCGGCTCGAGCACTATGCCCCCGAGGACCTGGCCCTGATCGTCAAGCGCTCGGCCCGCCTGCTCGAGGTGGAGATCGAAGATGAAGGGGCGGTCGCGATCGCCAGCCGGAGCCGCGGAACGCCGCGAGTGGCCAACCGCCTGCTGAAACGAGTGCGTGACTACGCCGAGGTGCGACACAGCGGGATCGTCACGGGCGAAGTGGCGGCGGGCGCCCTTGACCTGCTCGAGGTCGACGCCGAGGGCCTTGACCGGCTCGACCGTGAGATTCTGCGCGCCATCTGCGAGCGCTTTGGCGGCGGCCCGGTGGGGCTGTCCACGCTCGCGGTGGCGGTCGGCGAGGAGCAGGACACGATCGAGGATGTCTACGAGCCGTATCTGCTCCAGCGAGGCCTGATCGAGCGGACGCCGCGCGGGCGAGCCGCCACCCGCCGGGCCTACGGCCATCTCGGCCTCGAGCCTCCGGGGCCGCAGTCGCTCCTTTAGGCCTCTCGGGCCCGTGCCTCCTGTGGCCGCGTTAGGCCCTGGCCGCCCTCCGGAGCCCCCATTTTGCGAAAACCGTCACCGCTTGCGATTCGCTCGTCACAGAGTGGGGGCTATAGCCATCGAATGCGAAAACCGATCCGGCCGGCGCTTCGGTTTTCACGCCCTGGGGGTTTGACCGGGTGGTTCGGCGCTCCGTCGACGTCACCCCGATGTCACGCCCACGCCACCCCGATGTCACGCCAACGTCACGCCTACGTCACGCCGAGGCCTCGCGGCCCCCGGCGGCGGCTGGCAACGCCGGATGCGGAGGCTCTAGCGTGGCGCCTGTCTATCCTGCGTTCCTGATGGCAAAGGAGCGCTACTTCATCTGTCCGCACTGCGGCAACCGGTCGATGGGAACTGATCGCAACGTCGGCTTCCGCCGCGAGGCGCGCGGCTGCGAGAAGTGCGGGTTCGCGTACCTGTTCGAACTCCTCGACGACTACTACCCGGCGCCCAACGCCGCCTTCTTCGCCTGTGACGCCGACGGACGGATCGTCGATTGTGGCCGGGGTTCCTTCGAGCTCACAGGTCTGAAGACCGAACAGGCGATCGGTAGGCCGGTCCGGGAGGTGCTCGGACTGCGCTTCCAGGATGGCTCGGATTACGTCGGAACGGTGCTCGAGTGGGAGGTTCGCGTCCAGGGCAAGGAGGTCGAGGTCAATGCCGAGCACGATCTCCCCGCCCGGGCGGTGGCAGATCTGTTCCCCGCCTACGACGATGAGGAGGGTGGGCTCCTCGTCGTGCTGACCCCGACCAACCACCACAACGAGTAGAGCCCACTGTCCCCACTGTGCCCACTTGACCCATCGGTAGCTCACGCCGCTCTCGCCGCTGCTACGCAACGGTCCTCTAGCATCCTTCGAGACTGATGTCAGATCGCCAGCGCCACGGCTTCGTCCTGCTCATAGTCGCGGGGCTGATCGCAGCTTCGCTGTTCGTAGCCTTCACCCAGAAGACCCGCTTGGGCCTCGACCTCAAGGGCGGGGTCCAGCTCGTCTATCAGGGTGAACCTACGGCTCAAAGCGGGGTCACCTCCGATTCGCTCAACCGCGCCGTCGACATCATGCGCGAGCGCGTCGACCAGTTGGGCGTCTCGGAGCCGGAGATCTCGACCGAGGGCTCCAGCCAGATCTCGGTTGGCCTGCCGGACGTGAGCAACACCGCGCGGGCCGAGCAGGAGGTGGGGACCACGGCCCGGCTCGAGTTCTATGACTGGGAGGCCAATGCGCTGACGCCGAACGGCAAGACGGTGGCCAGTCAGCTCCAGGCCCAGGATCCGAACGCGACCACGATCAGCCAGGGCTCCGGCTCGGTCACCCCCGGCAGCGCGGGGGCCGGGAGCCTCCCGCTCTATCAGGCGGTCAAACTGGCCGCGGCGCAGCCGCCGTCGGCGAGCCGCGCGAACGCGCGCAAGGGCCAGGAGTACTACATCTTCGGCGCCCCGGGGAGCGCAGCCTGTGCCACAGCGGCCCGAGACAACCACACCACGCAGCAGGCGGGCGTCCATTGCCTGCTCGCCGGGCCGGTTGACGAGACCTCCAGTAGCCACCCCCAGCAGGTCCAGTCGGACATCGCATCGGCCCTCCCCGCGGGCGTCAAGGCCTCTGATGGTCAGGAGCTGGTCGTTCCTCAGGGCACCGTGGTGCTTCTGGCCGCCCCCCAGACGGCGGGCCAGAACACGAACTTCAACAGTCCGAACGCGCAGTTCTACGTGCTCAAGGACAACGTGGCGCTGTTCGGCAATGACATCACCAATCCGCAGGCTTCGACTGACCAGAGCGGAAATCCGGACGTCCAGTTCGGCTTCACCGGCAAGGGCCAGACGGCGTTTACGAACGTCACGGCTCAGATCGCCAAGCGCGGTCAGCTGGTCAGCGGCTTCGGCCAGCATTTGCAGCAGCACTTCGCGGTCGCGCTCGATAACAAGCTGATCACGGTCCCGCAGATCGACTACACCCAGTTCCCCGACGGGATCACGGGTGGCGGCGGAGCCGACATCACGGGCGGGTTCACCTCCCAGTCCGCGTCAGACCTGGCCACCCAGCTCCGCCTGGGGGCGCTGCCGATCAGACTGAAGCTGATCTCCGAGTCCGACGTGTCAGCGACGCTCGGGGCGCAGGCCCTGAATCAGGGGCTCGTCGCCGGCGGGGTCGGATTGCTCGTGGTGGCCATCTTCCTGATGATCTACTACCGCCTGCTCGGCCTGATCGCTGTCTCGGCGCTGGCCGTGTACGCGCTCTACTTCTACGCGCTGATCAAGCTGATCCCGATCACGCTGACGCTGCCCGGGATCGCGGGTCTGATCCTCACGATCGGCGTCGCCGCTGACGCCAACATCGTCATCTTCGAACGCGTCAAGGAGGAGATCCGGGCAGGGCGGTCGATCCGCTCCGGGATCGCGACCGGGTACCGCAAGGGCCTGACCGCGATCGTCGACGCCAACGTGGTCACGATCATGACCGCGTTCATCCTCTTCGTGCTGGCCACGGCCGAGGTCCAGGGCTTCGCCTTCACGCTCGGCATCGGTGTGATCGTCTCCCTGTTCACTGCTGTCCTGGCCACCCAGGCGATCCTGATGTCGATGGGGGACACGCGCGCGATCGCGCGGCCCTCGGCCCTGGGCGCGGGCGGCAAGAAGCGAGTCTGGACGTTCGACTTCATGGGCGCCTCGAGGTACTTCTTCTCGATGTCGGGTGTGATCCTCCTGATCGGCGCGCTGGCCATTGGCGGCCGCGGCCTGAACCTGGGCATTGATTTCACCTCCGGTACTCAGATCACCGCCGCTCTGTCGCAGCCGGCCACCGCATCGCAGGTCAGCTCGGTGGCCAGCGGTGCGGGCGCCGTCTCGCCGATAGTTCAGAAGGTCACCGACAAGGCGCTGGGCAAGGAGGTCTTCCAGATCTCGGCCAAGCAGCTTGCGCCTTCGCAGCTCCACGTGGTCGAGGGGGCGCTGACGGACAAGTATGGGGGCCGCATCATCAAGGCGGACTCGGTTGGCCCCACGTTCGGGAGCACCGTGGCCAACAGCGCGGTGATCGCGATCATTGCCTCCCTGTTCGTGATCTCGGCCTACGTGGCACTGCGGTTCGAGTGGAAGTTCGCTGTCCCCGTCCTGATCGCGTTGATGCACGACCTTCTGATCACGAGCGGTGTCTACGCCTTGACGGGCCGGGAGGTGACGACATCGACTGTGGCCGCGTTGTTGACCATCTTGGGCTATTCGCTGTACGACACGATCATCGTGTTCGACCGAGTGCGCGAGAACATCCCGCGAATGCCCCGGGCTGCCTTCTCGCAGATCGTCAACCGCTCGATGTCCGAGGTGCTGACTCGGTCGATCGCCACCACCTCGTGCACATTGATGCCGATCATCGCGCTGCTGCTGTTCGGCGGCGCGACCCTGCAGGATTTCGCCTTCGCGCTCCTGATCGGGGTGGCGTCCGGCGCGTACTCGTCGATCTTCATCGCCTCGCCCGTCCTGACCCACTGGAAGGAGCGCGAGACGGTCTATCGCCACCGTCGTCACCGGATCGAGACCGAGTTCGGCAGTGTGCCCGCGTACGCCGGTGCGGCCGCCGACGTCGAGCCCACCCGCGAGCGTGTGCGCCGGCGTGCCGGGCGGATCACCCAACCCGATCCAGAGACCCTGTCGGCGGCCGAGTTCGAGCAGCTGAAGCGGGACATCGCCGAGGAGGAGGCGGAGGCCGGCCGCCACACATCGACGTTGACCAAGCGCCTGGCCCACACGGCGGATCAGCCGGCGCAGACGCGCAAGCCGGCACAGACGCGCAAGCCGCCGCGGCCCAAGCCGGGCCGGCGGCCGGCCGAGCCGCCCGCGCGCTCTGAGAGCGCTCCGGCCGATGGTCGGACCGAGGCTGCTCCGACCGCCAAGCCCGCTCCAGACCGCTCCGTTGCTCCAGACCGCGCCGTCGCTCCAGATCGTGGCGTGGATGACGAGGACGGCCGCGCTACCGGCCTGGGCGAGGACGGCGGCGTGACTCCCGCGCCAGACATTGCCGAGAACGAAGGCATGGCACACAACCCGACCCCGCCGAGCCGTCCGGCCAAGAACCGCTCCAGAAACCGCCGCCACGGGAGACGCCGCTAATGGGACTGCTGGCCTGGGTGATGATGGGATTGGCCCTATGGCATTTCACGATCTGGCTGCCTGACCGTTACTGGGGCGGCATCGTGGGCGCGTTCATAGGAGCCGTGGTCGGCGCGGCCCTGTTTGGCCTGATCATCCATGGCTTCGCGATTCCCGGACGGCACGCCACCCACCTGAGCACCTCCCTCGAGGGGATCCCCGGGGCGCTGATCGGCATGGCGCTCGTGTACGCCGAAGGAATCCGCCGGGGCGTCGAGGCCGAGCCGGTCGACTTCACCACCTAGCCCGACCCGCCGAGCCGGACTATAGGATCCGGCTCGATGGTTACGCGAGGGCGAATCTCGGCGGTGGCGCTGACCGTAACGCTACTGCTGGTAGTGGCGGGGCCGGCCTGGGCCAAGACGACCACGCAGACGTCGCACTCCGGAAACGTCACCGCGACCTTCTCGTTCACGGGCAGTCCGCCAAACGTCAAGCATCAGCGCCTGACGATCGTCCGCGCCGGTCAGCAGGTCTACAGCCAGGCGGTGAGCGCGCATCTGTGCGGCAGCCTGTGCGGCCCGGCCGCCGTGGGCGCCCACGCTTCCTCGGTGTCGGTGGCCGACATCGAGGGCAACGGTGAGCCCGATGTGGTCCTCGAGCTGTACAGCGGCGGCGCCAGCTGCTGCTTCATCGACCAGGTGTTCAGTTACGACCCGGGCACCATGACCTACTCCAAGACCGAACGGAATTTCGCCTACGGCGTACTGCTCAGGAAGATCAGTGGTCGCTGGCGTTTCAAGTCCTCGGACGGCGCGTTCCTGTGCGCCTTCACCGACTGTGCTGACTCCGGCCAGCCGATCCAGATCTTCAGCTTCTCCGCCGGGCGGTTCCACAACTTGACCCGCCACTACCCGAGGCTGATTCGCTCCGACGCTGCCATTTGGCTGCACGCGTTCAAGCACCATGTGTCTAACGGTGTCGGCCTGATCGCCGCCTGGGCGGCCGACGAGGAGCTCCTGGGGAACAACAAGCAGGTGCAATCGACGCTGTCCTCCGAGGCGGCCAAGGGGAAACTTCGTGACGGCAGCGCCGGACTGGCGTCGGGCAAGAAGTTCGTCAAGAAGCTGAACGCGCTGCTGCGGAAGTTGGGGTACGAGCACTAGATCCGTCTGGGCCCGGGCCTAGCCTGCGCGCATGGCCGAGCCCGCGCTGCTCAACGACCCCGCTGCCGCTTCTTCGCCCACCTCGGGGCCGCCGGCGCTGGTGCCGATCCGGGGCGCAGGCGAGGGGCCTACACCCGCGCTGAGCACCCCGGTCGCCGAGCCCACCCTGGCGGCCCCGCCGCGCCGGCTCAAGCTCCCGCCGTACGAGCTCGAGGCCGCACTGAGGCTCGAGCGCGAGCTCGGCGTCAGCCATGTGCTGGCTCAGATCCTCGTCCGGCGAGGCTGGGCCGAGCCCGCCGCGGCGCTGGCATTCCTCGACGCCGGCGCATGCCATGACGTGTCCAGCTTCGCCGGCATCGAGGCCGCCGGCGAGCTGATCCGGAGCCACATCGCCGCCGGCAGCCGGATCACCGTTCATGGTGATTACGACGTGGACGGCATCTGCGCCACGGCGATCATGGTGCGGGCGCTGCGCTCGCTGGGGGCAAATGTGAACTGGTTCCTGCCCAGCCGGCTCGAGGACGGGTATGGGCTCGGAATGGCCACGATTCGGAGGCTGGCCGAGCGGGGCACGGGGCTGATCGTGACCGTCGACTGCGCGATCACGGCGGTGGAAGAGGTGGCGGCGGCGCGAGCGGCGGGCTTGGACGTGCTCGTGACAGATCATCACGCGCCCCGCGCCGACGGGGCGCTGCCCGACTGCCCAATCCTCCATCCCGGTGTCTGCGGGTACCCGTTCCCCGGGCTGTGCGGTACGGCGGTTGCGCACAAGCTCGCCCAGGCTCTGGGCGCCGAAACCGCGCCCGAGGACATCGAGCTGGTGGCGATCGCGACCGTCGCCGATCTGGTTCCGTTGCTGGACGAGAACCGCCGGCTCGTGCGCGAAGGCCTGGCGGCGCTCACCGTGACGGCCAAGCCCGGTCTTCGAGCCCTGATGAGCGTCAGCCGGGCCGATCCGAGTGCGCTTGATGCCGGTACGGTCGGCTTCCGTCTGGCGCCGCGGATCAACGCCGCCGGGCGGCTGCGCCGCGCCGACGCCGGGCTCGAACTGCTGCTCACCGAGGACCCGGAGCGGGCACGAGAGATCGCCCTCGAGTTGGATACGGTCAACGCCGAGCGGCGGGCGGTCGAGCAGCGGATCCTGTGGGAGGCCGACTCCCTGGTCGCCGAACTCGGTCCCCGGAGTGCTTACGTGCTCTGGAGTGAAAACTGGCACCCCGGTGTGGTGGGCATCGTCGCCTCCCGGATCGTCGACCGCCATCACCGTCCGTGCGTATTGGTCGCGCTCGACGGGTCCACCGGATCGGGCTCCGGACGCAGCATTGCCGGCTTTGACCTGCTCGGCGCGCTGCACGCCACGGCCGGCGCTCTGACCCGATACGGGGGTCACCGTGCCGCCGCCGGTCTCACGATCGAGCGGGCTGAGCTCGAAGGGTTCCGGGCCGCGTTCGAGCGCCACGCCGAAGCCGTTCTGACACCTGACCTTCTCGAGCCGGTGGAGCGGGCTGATGCTGTGGTCTCGGGCACGGGCCTCGGTCTGACGCTGGCTGAGGAGCTCGAGCGCCTCGAGCCATGCGGAATGGGCAATCCCTCGCCTCGCCTGCTCGTGCCCGGCGCGCGGTTCATTGACGTCCGCCCGATGGGCGAGGGGCGGCACGCGCGCTTCTCTGTCGTCTCGGGCGGCGCGCGGGCCCGAGCCGTGGCGTTCGGCTGCGATGGCCGCCTGGCGACCCAGCCCGAAGAGCCCTGTGATGCGACGTTCAGGCTCGAGCGCAACACGTGGAACGGCGCCGTCGAGCCGCGGTTGGTGCTGAGCCACGAGCAGCCGTGTGGCCCGAGGCCGATCGAGATCCTCGGCGAGCCGGCCGACTACCTGGCCTCGGTCCTGGCCGAGCTCGAACTCGGGCTCGAGGCCGAGCCGCCCCCCGGCGGTGCCGGCCCACGCGCACACGAGGCCCGGCCCGAGGCGCTCGAGGGGCCCCCGACCCGGACCGCGATCGACCGGCGAGGCGAGAGCCCGCTGGCTGTCCTGACCGACGCCATGACCACCGGTGGCCGGGTGCTGGCCGTGTGCGCGGACGTGCCGCGCCGCCTCGACGGCCTCCGGGCCAGGGTCGGTGGTTTCGCGCTGGCCGGGTATCACGCGCTCGAGGCCAACCCGGCGCTGGCCCGCGGGTACCGGCACGTCGTTGCCCTCGACCCACCGGCGGCTGGAGCGTCGCAGGCCCTGTTGCGGGCTGGGGAGGGGTTTACCCACCTGGCCTGGGGCTCGCCTGAGCTACGCTTTGCTGAGCAGATGCATGAGCTGGAGTACGGACTCCGTGCTTCGCTCGTCGCCTTCTATCGGGCCCTGAGGGACCGAGAACGGGCGGCCGGCGAGGAGCTCGAGCACTTGCTTCGCGGCGACGGTCGGCACGGCCGATCGGCCCGATTGGCCGCCAGGCTGGTCCGGGTGCTCGCGGAGCTGGAGCTCGTCAGCCTCGACCGGGATCTGCCGGCCCTCGCGATTGCGGGCCGGGCGCCGACGGCGCTCGAGCGCTCGCCGTCGTATCGGGTCTATGTACAGCGATACGAGGATGGACGACGATTCCTGAGCAGCGCAAACCTGCCGCCAAGCGGCTGAGCCGAGCCATCGGGCGCGGTGACGCTGGCACGGGCACGGTCAAGCCGTCCGATGAGATGACCGACGCGCTACCCGCGTCCTCGACGGCGCTGGTCGGGCTGCGGCTGAAGGTCGATGGCGTGAGCGATCCCACGGCGCGAGCACTCATCGACCGTGCCGAGCTGTCGCCGTTCGAGAGCGAGCTGCTCGGTGACCTGTTCGCGATCGTCGAGGAGCACGCTGACCACGCCGCCCTCCCGATCGATCGTGACCGGGTTGAGGAGGCGTTCGTCTACGCCTGCGTGCACCACGCTGACCAGCGGCGTAAGTCAGGCGAGGATTTCATCGCCCATCCGGTCGGGGTGGCCAAGATCTGCGCCGGAATGCGCCTCGACACGGAGACCCTGTGTGCGGCGCTCCTGCACGACACCGTCGAGGACACCAGCGCCTCCCTGGAGGAGGTCTCCGCCGCCTTCGGGGAGGAGATCGCCGGCCTCGTGGACGGGGTGACCAAGCTCACCGGCCTCACGTTCCAGTCGCGCGACGAGGCCCAGGCCGAGAACTACCGCAAGATGGTCGTCGCGATGTCAACCGACATCCGGGTCATCCTGATCAAGCTCGCCGACCGGCTGCACAACATGCGCACGATCGGCGCGATGAGCAAGCAGAAGCAGATTGAGAAGTCACGCGAGACTCTCGACATCTACGCCCCGATCGCCCACCGGCTCGGTATTCACGCGATCAAATGGGAGCTCGAGGATCTCGCCTTTCAGACCTTGCACCCGCGCAAGTACAACGAGATCAAGGGCCTGGTGGCCCAGCAGCGAGGCGAGCGCGAGCGCTACGTCAACGAGGCTGGGGAGTACGTGGCCCATGAGCTGACCAAGCTCGGCATCCACGCTGAGATCTCCGGCCGGGCCAAGCACTTCTATTCGATCTACTCGAAGATGACCAAGAAGGGGCGCGAGTTCAACGAGATCTATGACCTGACGGCGATGCGGGTGATCGTCGACTCGATGAAGGACACCTACGGCGCGGTCGGGGTCATCCACTCGCTATGGAAGCCGCTGCCGGGCCGCTTCAAGGACTTCATCGCCATGCCGAAGTTCAACATGTACCAGTCGCTCCACACCACCGTGATCGGGCCCGAGGGCCGGCCGCTGGAGATTCAGATCCGCACGCGTGACATGCACGATCTGGCCGAGTTCGGGATCGCCGCTCACTGGATGTACAAGGAGGACGCGTCCGGCCGCGGTCGCGCCAGCCACGCCCTCCAGGACCCCGAGGGGAAGCTGAAGTGGCTCCGCTCGCTGCTCGATTGGCAGCAGGACATGAGCGACCCCCGCGAGTTCATGGAAACCCTCAAGGTCGACCTGTTCGAGGACGAGGTGTTCGTGTTCACGCCCAAGGGCGAGGTCAAGTCACTCGCTGCCGGCGCCACCCCGCTCGACTTCGCCTACGAGATCCACACGGATGTCGGGCACCGCTGCGTCGGGGCCAAGGTCAACAACAAGATCGTGCCGCTGTCCTACCAGCTTCGTTCGGGCGACATCGTCGAGGTCCTGACCTCCAAGCGCGAGCGCGGTCCCTCGCGTGACTGGCTGGCGCTGGTCAAGACGACCCGAGCCCGGAACAAGATCAAGGCCTGGTTCAAGGCCGAGTCCCGGCGCGACACCGAGCACACCGGGCGCGAGCTGTTGCAGGAGCACCTCAAGAAGCAGGGCCTGCCGGCTCAGAAGCTGGTCGGTTCGCCGCTGCTGGCCGACGTGATCCGCGAGATGGGCTTCCGCAAGGCGGACGACTTCTATATCGCCCTGGGCGGGGCCAAGATTTCGGCCAAGGTCGTCGTCAACAAGATCATGCAGCGGCTCAAGCAGGGCGAATCGGCGGACGCGCAGCCCACCGCCGCCGCTGATCTGCTGCAGACCAACCGCCGCCGGACGCGTCCCACCACATCATCCTCGCGCTTCGGCATCTCGGTGGACGGGATCGACGAGGTCATGCTGCGTCTGGCCAAGTGCTGCCGGCCGGTGCCCGGGGACCCGATCGTCGGTTACATCTCGCTCGGCCGCGGGATCACGATCCACCGCGAAGACTGTCCGAACGTGGCCGTGCTGAAGAAGGACCCGGACCGCTTCACCCAGGTGGCTTGGGAGGGCGACGCCGACACGGCCTTCCGGGTCGAGATCGAGGTTGACGGTTGGGACCGCCACCGGCTGCTCGAGGACATGTCCCGCACATTCGCCGAAGCCGGGATCAACATTCTCGACGCGCACTGCGCCGTCAATCACCCGATGGTCAAGAACCGGTTCGTGGTCGAAGTGGGGGACACCCGCACCCTGGATCAGGCCATCAATCGCCTGCGCAACATCGACGCCGTGTTTGACGCCTACCGCGTCACCCCCGGCTCGGGCTGAACCGCGCCGTCAAGACGCTCGTAGCCGACCCGAAGACGTCCACCCGCCCCGAGACGTCCGCCACCGGCCCCGAGACGTCGGTCACCGGCCCACGCCGGGCGGGTCTCGACGGGGTGGCAGCACCCTGACTCGGGTGGACCGCGCCACCGGCGTCTTGGTCAGCACTACCGCCTGTCCCGTGTCCAGTGACTTGATCTCGTTTGGGTGGACGATGAACTGCTCGACCTCGCGCCGGCTGCCGCGGCTCCCGGGCGTGGCACTGAACGGGCTGCGCATCTGATAGGTGTGGGCCCACACCCGCTCGGTGCCGGCCATCTGGGCGATCATCTGGGCCGAGGACGGAACGTCCTGCCGGTGGGCCACCTTGACGGCGGTGACGCCCAGGACCTGGTCACGGAAGCCGCGGCCGGCGCGATCCAGGTCAGCCAGCTCCTGGGTGGCCAGGAGGACGCTCACGCCCGACTCACGACCCCGGGCCAGCAGCGCCAGCACGTGGTCAGCCCCGAGGGCCGAGAACTCGTCGATGGCGACCGTGGCCTGGGGTGGCGGCCGCCCCTCGGCGCCCAACTGCAGCCGGTGACCGGTGGCGCTGACCAGGTCCTGTATGGCCAGCGTGCCGAGCTGCGCGGCCAGGTTGCCGTAGATGCTCGAGTTGAGGCTGAAGACGACGACCTCGGGCCCCTGGAGAGCGTCCCGTAGATCAACCGTCACACCGGTTGCCGACCGCGTCTGCGCCAGATACGGGCCCGCGTGTGACTCGCTGAGGATGGCCAGCCGCGTCCCTAGACCTCTGACCGCGCTTAGCTGGTCTGACGTGAGGCCACCCAGGTAGTCCTGGACGCGGTCGGCCAGCGGGCCGTCCAGGCTCCGGACCACGGCGGCCAGGCGTTTGGGTTCCATCAGGCTCACAACCTGGGCCAGGTCCACCCGCCCCCCGGTGGCCTGGAGCACCTGCAGGACGGACTGGACGTACCGCTCGGCGGCCCGCTGATAGTGCGGCTCGGTGAACCGCTCGGTGGCGATCAGCTTGTCCTTGAGCTCGGTGGCGTTGCCATGCGCGAGAGGGTTCCAGTGGCTCGGCCCGTCCGGTGTCCAGACCCGAAACGGACGGCCCGCTCGCGCCGCTGCCCATTCGAGCTCACGGACAAACGAGGGCGAACCCTTTAGATCCAGTGCGACCACGGGCAGGCCACGTTCGATCTGGTCACTCAGGATCCCGAGCAGCGTGGTTGTCTTGCCCGCTCCGCTGGCGCCGATAATCAGCCCGTGGGCCGCGAGCTGGCGGTCGGTGAGCCGAACGTCGCGGCCGCGGTCATCGACCCCCAGGGTGACCCCCGGACCTCCGGCCTCACGCGCAACCCGGGCGGCGCGACGGCGGCTCGAACCCCGCACGAGCTCGAATCCCACTCGGAGCGCGAACGCAGCTACGAGGACCGCCATGCCCCAGGTCAATGGGACCGTGAGCAGCACGGCAAACGCGGCCAGAGTCCAGTAGGGCGGGCGCCGAGGCGGGGGCGCCGGCTTCATCGCACCTGCTCCCGGCTGGGGCGCCTGCGGGCCCGCGGCGCGGAGCGCTCAATGCCCCGCCCAGCCGGTTCGGCTCCGGAGCCCGGAGCGAACGAGACCCGTTGGACATGGATCAGGGACGAGAGTCCGAGATCGGCGGCGGAGCGCTCGATGGCGCGCATGGCCGAGGCGGTCTCGGCCAGGTACAGCACGGCGTCGATGCGTGAGTCGATCGCGTAGCCACCCAGGATCTCCCTGCGCCGGCCGCGGGTCTTGGTCGTCAGCTCGAGCTCGATCGCCACGCGATGGCCGGTGGCCGTCTCGAGCACCAGATCGGGGTAGTGGCGGCGGTCGCCGCCTCGCGGTCCGACGCCCGGAAGCCGGACGCCGAGCGGCTCCGCGCCTGCGTCTTGACGTCCGTCATGCGAGCGCATCTCGCGCTCTGACACGACCCGGTCCACGGCACCGAATGCCCCTCGGTGCGCGGCCAGCCATAGCCAGGCCAGGCCCACATCGTGCCTGTAGCCGGCCAGGTCGATGTCACGAGGGCGGGGGAGGGCGCTGGCGATGACGGCCAGGCCCGGACGATCGATCTGGTAGCACCCGGGCCCGGCGAGCTTTCGGTGATACCGGAGGTAGCCGGCCTTCCTCAGGGCCCGCAGCCGCGCGGAGGCGGCACCGGCGGAGACCCCGAGCAGGCCGCGGACGTGCGCGGCGAGAACCAGCCGATGCTCGGCGGCGAGCGCGAGGACGCGGCGGTCGGCGTCAGGGGACACTCCGAGCCTGAGGCGCCGGGCGGCCCCGGTTCGCCCCCTGTCTGCGGACTGAGGTCAGGTTCCGCCGGCGAGACCGGGGTCCGCGTGCGTTGGCGGCGGTGCGGCGTGCTGGCGAACCCGGCCGACCCGGGCCGAGCCGACCCGGGCCGACCCGGGCGGACCCCAATTTTGCGCCAACCGTCGTGCTCCCGGCGACGCCTGGCGCAAATCGGGGGCTATACCCCGACGTTTGCGACAACCGACGCGGGCGCCGGAACGGTTTTCACACAGTGGGGGCTCGAGGCCGTCTCGGGAGCACCGTGCCGCCTGTCGAGCGTGCAAAACGTCGACAACTCACTCGTTGGGGTTGGGTTGCTGCGATTCGCTCGATATGCGGACATCTGGCGCCAAACCCGGGACGACAATCTGGATCTGGTACGTATTGCGCGGCCCGCGGATCCCCGGGCCGGGCTCAAGGGCCGCGGACGCCGCAGGCGAGGCCCAACGGCGCGGTCCGCGTCCGCGCGCGGCCGGAGGTCAGCCCCCAGGGTGGGGCAGCGAGCGCGTGTTGACGATCTGGAAGTCGCGGCCGGTCAGCCGATCGAGCTCGTGCAGGGCCGAGTCATTCCAATGTGGACTCGGCGCCCCCGATATGTACCAGGGAGAGCCATTGTCAGCCAGGATCAGGCCGTAGCGCTTGAGCGCCACGGCGACGATGCGCGCCTGGTACGGGAGCCCCGAGATGTTGACGCTCGCCTTCAGCCGGACCCGCAGGCCCATCGGCGGCGCGAACGGGCCGCCGCAGGTCGCAGCGATATGGCGGGCCGGATACACGTAATGGGCTCCGGTGCACGGCGCGGTGAATCTCAGCGCGTGGTCAATCGCGCCGGCGGCGACCTGGCTGTACTGGGCCAGGCCGGGGAGGATCGGGAGCCCGGCAGCATCGGCCGAGGTCCAGCCCGCCGGGCGGAGATGGTTGGAGTTCAGGTGGAAGATCGCGCCCGAGCCGGCGGTCCATCGCGACGCCGTGTGGGGATAGGCGGCATAGAGCTCGTAGTCGGTGCACGTGTCGCGGTCGAGCAGGATCACGTGGCGATCACCGCTCGAGTGTGGGCCGCCCTCGATCGACACCCCACGCGGGATTGGATAGAGGTGGCCATCGGACTCGGAGGCGTACGTGAACCGGACCGGCACGCGCCGCGTCTTGTTGGACACGATCGTGTAGGGGATGCCGTTCGGAGCCCCGTTGTACACGGTGCCGAAATCGGGATGGACGGGATCGCTAAGTCCGATCCGAGCCAGGATCCGGGCTGAATTGGCAGCCACCGGGAGCTTGTCGACCCGCTGATTCCAGGGGTTGTTGGCGGGGAGGATCCGGCAGTTGGGTGCCCCGGCCACGATTGGCGGACCCGTGGCGCTGCGCGCGGCCACCAGTGCCGGCAGGACCAGCAGACCGAGGAACACCGACAGAAGAACCCGGCGGTGCCCGACGCGGCCGATCGGCGGAAGCCGGCGGCGGCCGATCACGAGACCACCAGCATCGCCCGCGGACGAGACTCGAACACCGCCTCGTGCACCTCGCCGATGTAGTCGCCGTCGACCTGGAGCGGAAGCGGCCGGTCATCCAGGGAGGCCACGCGAAGCCGGTCGAGCCCGCTGAACGCGTGAACGCGGCGATGTCGAGCCAGGCGGGCTCGCTTGGACAGGGCGCGCCAGGTGATGGTCGGAATGTCGATCGGGCTGGCCCGGCGGAGCACCACGCCGGCCAGGTCTCCACTCTCCAGGGTCGCCCCCTCGCCCATGTGGACGGGGCGCTGCCCGAAGTACGTGTAGGGGTCGGCGTTCTGGACGATCGCCGTCACCCCGGCCACCTGCTCCTGGCCGAGCTCGGCCTCGAGCCGGGGCGGGCGGATCAGATAGTGGCGGTTGAAGGTGCGGATGCCGGTCCAGGCGTAATACCACTCGCCCCCGCGCACCTTGAGGCGCGGGTGAGCGTCCACGCGCTCGACCACGCTGGCATCGAGGCCCACGCCGGCGGAGAAGAGGAAGTAGCGGTCGTTGACTTGGCCCACATCCACCCGGCGCGGACGCCAGTCATGTGCCAAGCCCAGGAGGTGTTCGGTGGCGTCCACCACGTCGATCGGGATCCCGAGCAGCCGGCAGTAGACGTTCGTCCGCCCGCCGGGCAGGCAGCAGAGCGGCGTATCGGACCCGACCAGCCCGTTGGCCGCCTCGTTGACGGTCCCGTCCCCGCCGAAGGCCACCACCACGTCATAACCCTCGCTGGCGGCCTGACGGCACAGCTCGGTGGCGTGGTCACGTGCCTCGGTGTCGACGGCATGGACCTCGTAGCGCCCGCGCAACGCGTACAGGACCAGGTGCTTGAGCCGATCGGACACCGTCGTGGCGTACGGGTTGACGATCACCAGCATCCGCCGGCTCGGCGTTGTGCCCTCCTCGAGGCTGAGCATGGACTCCAGCCGCTCGAGCGGGTCAGTTGCTGCGCTCCCCATTCGGTTGCTCAACACCGCTCAGAGCCCGTTGTTACAGGGGTTCGAGTGGGATCTGTCCTATCGGTGGCTGGATCCTGGGCCTTGGCTATACTGCCGATCACATAGCAGTACGCATCCAGAGGGGTGGAGGGATATGGCCCTACGAAACCCCGGCAACCTCCCGCAAGGGCACGGTGCCAATTCCATCAGGCTCCAACTACGACAAGGCCTGGGAGATGTGGATAGGGCGGTTTCCCAACCTCCGACCACAGACCCCGGCGGAGGTTTTTTCATATGCCGCCAGAGTCACTTAGCTGCAAAGAGTGCCAAGCCAGTTACCCGCTCGACGCACGGTACGTCTGCGAGGAGTGCTTCGGCCCGCTAGAGGTGCGCTACGCCTCGCTCCGGGACGCAGATCCCGCTGCGCTGAAGCGCCGGATCCAAGCCGGACCCCACTCGTTATGGCGTTACGGGGACTTCCTGCCCGTTCAGTCACCCCCTCGCGGGACGCTGCCCGCCGGGTGGACGCCACTGCTGCGGGCCGACCGGCTGGCTGAACAACTGGGCCTCAAGGAGGTCTGGATCAAGAATGACGCCGCCAACCCGACGCACTCGTTCAAGGACCGCGTCGTCTCGGTGGCCCTGGCCCGGGCGCGCGAGCTCGGCTTCACGACGATCGCGTGCGCATCCACCGGCAACCTGGCCAACGCGGTCGCGGCTCACGCCGCCGCGGCCGGCCTCGAGTCATACGTGTTCATCCCGTCCGACCTCGAGGAGCAGAAGATCCTCGCCACCGGAATCTACGGGACCAACGTGGTCGGAGTGCGAGGGAACTATGACGACGTCAACCGGCTCTGCACCGAGCTATCGGGCGAGCGCGACTGGGCGTTCGTGAACATCAACATGCGGCCCTACTACGCCGAGGGATCCAAGACGCTCGCCTACGAGACGGCCGAGCAGCTCGGGTTCGAGCTTCCCGACCGGATCGTGGCTCCGATCGCCTCCGGCTCGCTGTTCACGAAGATCGCCCGCGGCTTCCAGGAGTGGATCGACGTGGGCCTGCTCGGGGGACAGCTGCCGAAATTCAACGGCGCACAGGCGACTGGCTGCTCACCGGTGGCGACAGCGTTCGCGGATGGACGCGACTTCTGTCAGCCGGTCAAGCCGGACACGATTGCCAAGTCACTGGCGATCGGTAATCCCGCTGATGGTCCGTACGCGCTTGACCTGGCCCGAAGCACGGGCGGCTCGATCGACGCGGTCACCGATGAGGAGATCCTTTCCGGCATCAAGCTGCTCGCCCGGACGACCGGCATCTTCACCGAGACGGCCGGTGGCGTGACCACCGCGGTCCTGGCCAAGCTGGCTGAGCGGGGTGACATCGATCCCGAGGAACGCGTGGTGGCGATCATCACGGGCGAGGGCCTGAAGACGCTCGATTGCGCCCGCGGCACCTTCGAGGCATGGGAGATCGATCCGAACGTGGCCTCGTTCGAGAGCGCTGCTCAGCGCGTCGGCGTTCTGGCATAGGATCTGGATCAATGGCGGTCAACGTCAAGATCCCCACCCAGCTGCGAGAGGCGACCGAGGGCGAGGCGCAGGCCAGCGTGGACGGCGACACGGTCGGCGAGGTCCTCGACGCGCTGTACGAGCGCTACGGAGAGCTGCGGAGCCGGATCGCTGAGGATGGCGGCCTGCGGCGCTTCGTCAACGTGTACGTCGACGGCGAGGACATTCGTTTCCTGGATGGGCTCGACACTCCGGTCGAGGACGGCGACGAGGTCACGATCCTCCCCGCTGTGGCCGGCGGGTAGCCTCCTACGGGTCTGGCCGCGCCTACAACACGAGCGTTCGGTAGCGCAGCGCGCCACGCGCGATCGCCCAGCACTCGACGGCGTCGTGCACGAGCAGGAACGGGACCGTGGCCGTGCCCCCGCCGAGCGTGGCGGCACGCTCATTCAACGCCAGCAGGTGGCGGGTCAGCACCAGGCGCCGGAGCCAGGCCGGCGCCGCCAGCACGAGCACTGATCGCCACAGAAGGTAGTGCCAGACATTCCAGAATCGGCCCCGGTACAGGCTTGAGCGAACGGCTGGGTAACGCGCCAGAACTCCGACCGCGGCGGTCCACCGGGTAGCTACCCGGAGCATTCCAAGAGCCCCAATCCGTTCGACGGCATGAAAGACCACAGCCTCCGGGGCGAACACTGTCCTGCCGCCAGTCTCGATGGCTCGCCAGGCCAGGTCGGTGTCCTCAGCCGTCGGCCCCGGTCCAAAGTTCTCGTCGAATCCGCCCAGGGCATCGAGCAGCATCCTTGGGTAGACAATGTTGCAGGTCTCGTACTGGGGGCCGAGCTGTTCTACGTGCAGGGTGCGAGAGAAGGGGCTGGACTGATCGAGCTCGTCGGGGTCGGGCCGTGTCGGTCCCTGGATGATCGAGCCCGGAGCGTTCGCGTGGGCTCCCACGACCTCGCGGAGCCAGGCGGGACTGGCCACGCAGTCATCGTCGGTGAACGCCACCAGCGGAGCCTCGGCCGCGCGCCAGCCAGAGTTTCGGGCTGCGGCGGGTCCCAGCGGGACGGGGTGGCGTACGGCACTCAGACGGAGTTGCCCCCGCACGGCCTCGGCGGCGATAACGCCGCCTGTCTCGACACCAGACCCGTCATCGACGACGATCACCTCGAACTCGGCCGGTGACAGAGTCTGTGTTCGCAGGCTGGCCAGCAGACGCTCGAGCCGGGCCGGCCGATTGCGGGTCGGGATGACCACTGAGACGAGCGGGTCCGCCACGGGGGCGATTCTACGTGTGCCTTCGCGCCTGGTTTCGCTGCAACCGGCCGACGGCAAACGCGGCCGACCCTGCGAGGTCAAGCAGGGCCCGTCCGGCGGTTTCCGGCTCTCTGGCCGCCAGTGCGCGCGTGGCCTGTCGCAACCCATGAGCGGTTCGTCCGGTCAGTTCTCGCCGCCCTGGGCGCGGAAATTCGCCCGGGTAGCGACGGTTGAGCCATGCCGATCCGCTTCCGTGGCGTGCGAGCTGGCGGAGCAGCGGCACCACTCCGTCTCGGGTCCGATGCTCGACTTGTGCATCCGGGCGTTCCTCGAGCCGCCAGCCCGCGGCGGCCAGACGGAAGCAGAGGTCGGCGTCCTCGCCGGCTTGGATGTAGTCCAGGAAGCCGCCCACAGCGTGGAACGCGCTGGCCCGGACGGCAACGTTGGCAGTTTGGGCGTAGGGGGTACCACGGCGATCGAGCGTGGTCCGCTGGCTCAGGTGGCCTCGCTCGGCCGTGTGACGGGCGGCCAGCGTCGTGCTGCCGGCGACGTCGACGATGCCGCCGGCGAGGATCGCCGTCCGGTCCGCCGGCCGAGGCTGGAAATAGGCATCGAGCAGCGATGAGCTGGGGACGGTGTCAGCGTCTATGAACACGAGCCACTCGCCGCCGGCCACTCGAGCGCCGAGGTTGCGCGCGCACCCCGGCGCCTGCCAGCCGACGGCGGCGCATACGGTGACCCCGGGGCCGGCCGGGACACGGACAGCGGGGGCGCCGGGACGGTTGTCGGCGACGATGATCTCATCACCCGCACGCAGTGCGATTGCCTTCAGCCCGACTCCCAAGCGCTCGAGATCCTCCGAGCTACCGGCGAACGGGACGATCACGGACACGCTCGGCCGGATCATGCTGGCTCGGAGATTACGGAGGAGGGCACCCATTCATCCGGTTAGGCTCCCCGGGTGCCAGACACGATGGCCGGCGCGCGGCTTTCTCGCTTGAGCATCGGGTGGTTGCGGGGAGGCTCCGATTCCGGCTGGCGCCGGAGCCTGTTCGTGATCCTCGTGCTGGCCACCGTCCTGCGACTGGCGGTGATTCTAGGCACGCCGCACGCCGTGCTGTTTGGTGATCCGGTCGACTATCAGCGTCACGCGGTGTCGATAGCCGCCGGGCACGGCTACCCGCGGACTGAGATCGCCACCCCGGGGAAGCCCACGGCGTTCAGACCGCCGGGATACCCGTTCCTGCTCGGTGGGCTGTACGCCACGGTCGGGGTGAGTGTGGATGCTGGGCGCATCCTGGGCGGCGTGCTTGGGGTCCTGACCGTCATCCTGATCGGGCTGCTGGGGCGGACCCTGTGGGGCTCGCGGGTTGGGCTGATCTCGGCAGGGATTGCCGCGATCTTCCCACCGCTCGTGACGCTCGATGCCAGCCTTGTATCCGAATCGCTGTTCCTGCCTCTGGAGCTCGCGTTCGCATTGACGGTCGTGGCCCTGTGGCGTCGGCCTGGAGAGCTCCGTTGGGCGCTCCTGGCCGGCCTGACCTGCGCGCTGTGTGCGCTCACGCGGGCCGTCGCCGACGCCTGGCTTCTGGTCGCGCTGGTGGTGATTCTGTCGGGGCGCGTCCGGGTGCCTGTGCGCTGGCGTGCGGCCGGCGTGCTGGTGGTGTCCTTCGCCCTCGCCCTGACCCCGTGGACGATCCGCAACCTGGATCAGCTCCATGCCTTTGTGCCCATCAGCACCGAGGACGGCTACACGCTGGCCGGGCAGTACAACCCCGACACCGCGGTGACGAATGACTATGAGGCGGTCTGGCGCCTGCCCCCTCAGGTTCCCAGCCTGGCGGCGCGCACCCGGCCGCTGTTCGCCCGTCCCGGCGGGGTGGATGAGGTCGTACTCAACCGTGTGCTGCTGAGAGCGGGCGTGGACTACTTCGAGCGACACCCCGGGCATCTCGTCGTTGCCTCCGCCCTCAACGCGCTTCGGCTCGTGGATCTCGGCGTCGGCCACAGTTTCGTCAGCGGACTGTCCTACCGCGAGATGGGAGTCCCGGCCGATCTGCAGGGCATCGAGAACCGCAGCGCGCAGCTTCTGACCCTGCTGGCGCTTCTTGCCGTGCTGGCGCGGGTGCTGCTCCGTGACCCGGTCTCACTTGGACCGCGGTGGCTGTGGGCGATCCCGCTCCTCACGCTCGCGCTGACGGTGCCCATGGTCGGCAACCCAATCAAGCGCGCCCCGCTCGACCCGTTCCTCGTGTTGATCGTGGCGGTGGGAGCCGATGCTGCCTGGAGCCGCGCCAGCGGGATGCTCCGGCGTCGACGTTCCGGCGCTTGATGCTCATACCGATCGGGCTAGCGGCCGATACGGATGCGAGACAATGAAGATGATGGCCGATCCGAGCAATCGGCCCGACACCGGGCCGCAGGGCGCCGCGGGCACGAGCTCGCGCCGCCGCTTGGCCGTGGCCGGCCTGCTTGGGCTGGCACCACTTCTCCCGATCGCGATCGCGATCTTTCTCGGGGGTGGGGGCGCCGCCAGCGCCGGAACGACAACGAGCCCGGCTGCGACGAGCTTCAAGCCGCTCTCGACCAACGTCACATCTCAGCGAAACCTTCTGATTCCACCCGGCAAGGGAGCGCTGGTGGCGCTCGTGCAACACGCCACCGTGATGCGCTCGAGCCCGGGCGGCCACGTCTACGCCAAGGTTCCGCTTCACACCGAGTTCGGTTCGCCCGATGCGATGTGGGTCGTGCGTACCTCGGGTCCATGGCTCGGGGTCGTCAGCCCGATCGCCGGTAACGGCAAGGTCGGCTGGATTCCGGCCGCGGTCGCGGCGCTTGGCCGCGTGAACTGGGAGCTCCAAGTGGCGCTGTCAAAGCGGGAGCTCACGGTGCTGCACGATGGGCAGGCAGTCGCCCACTACTCGATCGCGGTCGGGGCGCCGACCGCACCCACCCCGACCGGGCGCTTCGCCGTGACCGACCGTCTCAACACTGGCGACCCCACCGGTCCGTACGGCTGCTGCATCCTGGCCCTGTCCGCCGAGGCCCCGCATGCGATCCAGGACTGGAGCGGCGGCAATCGGATCGCCATCCATTCCACGCCCGAGACGTCCTCGATCGGCCAGCCCGTGAGTCACGGATGCATGCGGCTCACGCTGCCCGAGGGACGCTGGCTTCTGAACCACATCCCACTCGGTACGCCGACCGTCATCCGCAGCGACTAAGCCGCCACCGTTCACGGCGCCGGGCCCGTTTCAGCGGCCTCCACCGGGGTAGTCCGAGATCAGGACCCGCTGACCACAAGAGGAGGCTGCCCATGCCGCCGCGCGGCGTAAAGCCCGGAACCAAACGAGCCCGTCAGTACGAGCATGTGAAGCAGAGCGAGCGCGACCAGGGAGCCAGTGAGTCACGCGCCGAGGAGATCGCCGCTCGAACAGTCAACAAGGCACGCGCTCGGAGCGGAGAGTCAACGCAGCGCTCGAGGACCTCGACTCAGGACATGTCCTCCGGGCGTCGAGGCGGACTGCGCTCGGGTACCGACCGGCCCAAGGGCAGAACCCGTGATCAGCTCTACAACGAGGCCCGCCAGATGGGCGTACCGGGACGCTCGACGATGAACAAGGCTCAACTTCAGCGCGCCGTCGACGGCCGCAAGGGCTAGCGCCCAGCCAGCCTCGGGTCCGGCTCATCGTTCTCGCCACTGGCTTGGCGGATCTTCTCGATCGCCCGGCGCAGGAGGCGGGAGATCTGCATCTGTGAGGTGTCCAGCCGTCGGGCGATCTCCGACTGGGTCATGTCACGGCCGAAACGGAGGAACAGGATCAGGCGGTCCTGCTCCGAGAGGGACTGCACCCCGGCGGCGATCACGCTCAGGTATTCGGCCTGCTCGAGGCGCTCATCCTCGGCCCCGAGCACGAGCGCCGGTGTCGGCCCACCGGATTCGTCGTCGTCGGCGTTGGTTTCAAGCGGCGCCGCGTGGCGGGCGTGATAGGCCTCGATCGCCTCGAGCGTCTCCTCCTCGCTGAGCCCGAGGGCATCGGCCAGCTCTCCCAGTGACGGCGAGCGTCCCAACCGCGAGGCGAGCTCATCGGTCGTGCGGGCGAGCTCCACGGCTCGTTCCTTGACACCTCGCGGCACGTGCACTGCCCAGCCGCTGTCACGGAAGTAGCGCTTGAGCTCACCCAGCATCGTCGGCGTCGCATAGCTGGAAAAGGCGAATCCGCGGGTGGCGTCGAACCGCTCGATCGCCTTGAGCAATCCCACCATCGCGACCTGAGTCAGGTCATCCAGGGGTTCGCCGCGGGTCTGATACCGACGGGCCACGCTCCGAGCCAGCGGCTCGAACCGGTGTACGAGCTCCTCCACGATGGCCGGTGACGGCTCGTCGCTGTGCAGGGCGAACAGCTCATCGGTCGAGACGCCTCGAAACTTGTCGCGGCCGGTGGTCAAGATCGATCGTCGCCGCGGCGCTGTGCGCGGCGTTGCGGGGCAGGCATACACATCCTCCGTACATGAGCTATGTACGACGGTCTGCGCCGGCATCTCGGCCGGAAGCCTCCCATCGCGCCTTCGGTGCGCCCTTGGACCCGTCGGACTCCGGTTCCAGGACCGCGTCCATGATATCCGCCCATCTGTGGCCGAATGACCCTAAGGCTCGAGCTGCGGGGCGATGGCGAGCTCACCCCTCAGGACGAAAACCTCAACCTGAAGATTGCGATGCAGGTCATTGGCGCTCATGAACGAGTGCACCGGGCGCCCGAGCGTGCGCTGCACCACGTCGATCATGGCGTCGCGCATCGCGTCCTGCAGCCCCAGCCTGCCCGCGGCCACGACATCGCTGTTGTCATTCTGCTCGAGCGTCTGCTCGGCCCGGGTGTAGCCGCCCTCGAGCAGGCAGACAACCAGATCGCCGTCGATCGTCGTCCGGGCGTTGGTGGGGCCCCGGCCGACGTAATGCTTGTGCAGCCGGGCCAGACCGTTGGAGATCTCGACTGATGGCGAGGCGGCAACGTCCGTGCCCAGCACGTCGGGATCAGCATTCTGTTCGAGCAAGGTTTTTTCACCAATCAGACGGGGCGGAGGATTGTATTCGCCGGTGTTCGTCAATGGTCGGCGTTCGGTCCTGGCTTGAGCGGGTAACTCGCTCTTGGCATGTCAATCTCCGAGCCACCTGACTGCGCGGGTGATCTCACGGGCGGCGGACATCTGACTCGCCTGTTGCTACCCGGCCCATGAAGCCCGCACGCATCGGATGCTCGGGCTGGAGCTATGACGACTGGCGGGGCCGGTTCTATCCCGAGTCGGAGCCGCGCCGACGGTGGCTGGAGCTCTACGCCGAGCGCTTTGACACGGTCGAGGTGAACAGCACCTTCTACCGGCTGCCCACCCGCCACGCTGTGGAGGGTTGGGTGCAACAGACGCCGCCGAATTTCCTGTTCACGGTGAAGGCGAGCCGGTACCTGACCCACATCAAGCGCTTGACTGACAGCACCGATGGGGTGGCTCGCTTCTACGAGCGCATCGAGCCGCTTGTGACCGAGGGCCGGCTCGGACCCGTGCTGTGGCAATTACCGGAGAACTTCCACCGCGACGATGGGCGCCTGCAGGGGTGGCTTGATTCGCTCCCGCCGGGCGATCACGCGATCGAGTTCCGGCATCCGAGCTGGTTCACGGCCGACGTCAAGAAGGCGCTTCGGGCTCGGGGCGTTGCTCTGGCCATCGGAGATCACCCGAAGCGCCCGTTCCAGTCCCACGACGCCACCGCGCCGTGGCGCTTCGTCCGCTTTCACTACGGCTCGCGGGGACGTGGGGGTAACTATTCGCGCACCGAACTCGAGACCTGGGCGCGCCGCATCGCGCAGTGGCGGCGCAGCGGAACCGTGTACGCCTACTTCAACAATGACTGGCGCGGCTTCGCGCCCGCCAACGCGGAGCAGCTGCGAGGGCGCATCGGTGGTAGCTCAGCCGTCTGACGCGGCCGGCACCTCAGCCCGGTCCACGGGCAGTCCGAAGCGTTCGCGCAGGCTGGCCTCGTCGACCTCCTCGCGGTAGAGCTGCGCCCCCTCGGGGTGCGAGAAGATCACGATCCGATCCGCCTCGAACGTCTTCAGCGCATCGGTCACTGCTTCCAACGGCTCGCTCTCACCTGTGTCGGCACTGGCCGACACGCCCTCGGCGCCGAGCTGCTCGACGCTCTGGCGCCGCACCTCCTCGGCCTTGGCGATCGCCTCGTCGGCATCAGACATCCAGAAACGGAGCGCGCTGCGGTGCAGCGCGGGGGCGACGACCATGACCTCGGCGTCGGTGGGATCCGCGGCTCCGGGCAACGCCTCGCGCAACTGGGCGGCCGAAATCGGCTCGGTGGTAAGGACCAGCAGCCTCACAGCTGAGGTCCTACCCGAACCGCATGCGGGCTACGCGTAGAGCGAATCGAACAGCTCGGCGAAGCGCTCGTTTACGACGTTGCGCTTGACCTTGAGCGTGGGGGTCAGCTCGCCATCCTCGATCGAGAGATCACGATCCAGGATCACGAACTTCTTGATCTGCTCGACCTGGGCGTAGTTGGAGTTGGCGCGGTCGAGCTCTTTCTGGACGAGCGCCCTGGACCTCGTCACTCTCCGACAGCTCGGCCATGTCCTCGGGCAGGCCATTCTCCTTGGCCCAGGGGACGATCTCGTCGGCGTCGAGCGTGATGAGCGCTACCGGATAGGGACGACGGTCGCCGTGCATCACCGCCTGAGAGATGAAGCGCGATGACTTGAGATCGTTCTCGATGTTCGACGGGGTGAGGTTCTTGCCCCCGGCCGTGATGATGATGTCCTTCTTACGGCCGGTGATCTTGAGGTAGCCCTCGTCGTCGAGCTCGCCGAGGTCGCCGGTGTGCAGCCAGCCGTCGATGATCGTTTCGGCCGTCGCCTCGGGATTACGCCAATACTCGCGGAACAGGTTGGGCCCCCGGAGGAGGATCTCCCCGTCCTCCTCAGCGATCTTGACTTCGACCCCAGGCATCGGCTGTCCCACGGTGCCGAACTTGAAGTTGTCAAGCGTCGAGACGGTGCCGACCGCGGTCGTCTCGGTCATGCCCCAGCCTTCGAGCACAGGTACGCCGCAGGCGTAGAAGAACTCGAGGATCTCCGGTGCGATCGGTGCTGCGCCGGTCACCGCCTGGTGTATCTCGCCCCCGAACAGGCCGCGTACGCGGCTGAACAGACGCTCGTCGGCGGCGGCGAATGCCTGCTCCATCTCCTCGGGCACGGGCTCGCCCTTCCGGCGCCGACGGTGCACCTCGACTCCGAGCTTGACCGCCTGCTGGAAGCTGTCCCGCTGCTCATCGGTCGCGTTCTCCTGGAGCTTCATCGCCGCGGTGTAGAGCTTCTCGAAGATCCTGGGCACGGAGGGGAGATAGGTCGGGTGGGTCTCAACGAGCTCCTCGACGACCCGCTTGGTGTCTCCGCCGAAGAAGACGATCGTCGTGCCCTGGTCAAAGGACGCCAGCTGGGCGGTGAGCGCGAAGGCATGCGCCAGCGGGAGGAACAGGTAGGTCTTCTCGCCCGGCTGGACGAAGCTGAGCTCCTCCACCATCTCGCATACCGACATGGCGTTGCGATGCGTCAGCACCACGCCCTTGGGTGGTCCGGTCGTTCCTGAGGTGTAGATGATCGTGTACGCGTCGTCGGGCGTGACCGCGGCCTGGCGCTCCGCGAGCTCGGAATGGTCATGGCTTCGCCCGCGTTCCCGGAGCTCGTCCAGCGCAAGCTCACCCGCGCCCGGCTCCATGCCGATCGTGGTCTCGAGCTCAGGCAGCTCGTCGCGCACGCCGTCAATCTTGGCCCGCTGGGCCTCGTTCTCGCAGAACACGGCTCGCGCCCCCGAGTTCCCGATCACCCAAGCGCACTCGCGCGCCGAGTTCGTCGGATAGACAGGCACGACCACGGCTCCCGCGGCGGATATTCCGTAGCTCGCGATCGTCCATTCGATTCGGGTGTCGGCCAGGATGGCGACGCGGTCCCCGGCGCTCACGCCGAGCTCCGCCAGCCCCAGCGCCACCTCATCGACGGCGGCACTGACCTCGCCGAAACTGAGCTCGCGCCACTCGCCGTCTACCTTGCAGCGCGCCGCGACCCGGTCGGCGAAACGCTCGCCCGCCGAGGCGGCCAGCCTGGCCACGGTCGAAACTGTGGACTTCTGATCAGACACGGTCTCGCTCATCGCTCTCTCCTCAGGCAGTTGCACGGCGATCTTCCCACGTCTGAAGCGATTCGGTTGCGAGAGCAACGAAACAACGACAGAATGCCTCCTTCGAGGGGAGCGCCAGAAGGTGGCGGGCGCTCGCTCACTGCGAGAGAGGATGGGAGGTGTGACATGCCCACATTGATCGGGGCCTCCACCGGTTGGAGTATCGGCCTCGTGCTCGGTGTCGTGGTCGTCCTCGTGGCAGCAGCGATCGTGATCACCATCGTTGTCCTGGCCACCCGCATCGCGGCCCAGGCGCGAACCGCCGTGAGCGGGGTCACGAAGGTCCGCGAGCAGACGGACGCGCTGGACGGCGTCGGGCGGATCAACGACTCCGGCGTGCGGATCCTGCATTCGGCTCGGGCGCTGCGAAAGGTGGCGGTGGGCAAATGAGCGTCGCCTACGCTTCGCTCTCCAACCACGGCGCCTGGGAGATCGCGCTCGTGATCGGACTGGTGGCCGCGCTCGCCGTGGCCGGCCTTCTGATCGTCCTGATCCGCGCCGTCGATGACATCGATCGCTCCGCTTCGGGACTGCTCGCGGTTGCCGGTCAGGTGGCCGGCAACACGGCCAACATTCCGCAGCTCGAGGCCACGGCGCCGGTACTGGGCCAGATCGTTGAGGAGGCTGTGGTCCAGGACGGCTACATGAACGCCCTCACTGACGGGTTCGGTGGCGCATGAGTTCCTCCACGCTGACCGTCCTCAGTGTCCTGCTCGCCGTGGTGATCGTGGTCGTACTCGCCGCGGCGCTGATCCGCATCCGGCTAAAGCTCGAGTCGACCTCAAAGACGCTGGCCACGCTGGCCTCGGCGCTAGAAGGGGTCGAGTCTGAACACCTGCGGCCTCTCGAGCCAGCGGTCAAGGCCATCAACGCGCAGTTCGAAGTGATCGTCGGGGCGCTCCCGGGCATCGCATCCAAAGCCGCCGTGGTGGCGGAAAGGCGGCCGCGATGACCCTCGAATGGATCGGTGACGTAATTCTCCTGCTCGTGCTCCTGCCGGTCGTGATCTACCTGCTGCGCGGGGTGCTGAACGCCGCGAACTCGATCGTGCCCAGCGTGGAGAAGATCGCCGGCGCCGCCCAGGCCGGCTCGGCAGATCTCGACGCGACGGCTCTGCTGCTGACGACCCAGGATCAGGCCATCAAGACGATCGCAGCGGCGGCCGACTACGGTGGCTCACTCGACGTCATCATCGACGACGCATGAACGGAGACTGAGCGATGCCAGCTGCTGGAGTAGTCATGATCGTTGCGGTCGTGCTCATCGTCGCCGCGGTCGTCGTTTATCTCGTCTCGACGATCCTCGCCCTGCGAAAGATCACCGCCGGGCTCGATGCGGCGATCAGCGGGGTGGGGGGGATCCTCGAGAAGAGCGCCCCCGTGGCCGACGTGGTCGGCACGATCAATCAGCAGCTCGATGCCGGCGTGGACCTGCTCGAGGGCCTGCTGGTCAAGAAGGCAGGCCTCGACGATGCGGTGGGCCTCGTGGAAGGTCTGTACCCCGGCGCGGCCGCCGACGGCCTGCGCAACTTCCCCGATAGCCGGGAGGTCAGGCCACCGCGGATTTCGGAGGTCTACACCAAGGGCACGCTGACGCTGGCCCGGCTCGGCCGGGAGGCGCCAATCGCCGCCGCTTCACCCAACGGGCCGGCGCTCCGCAATCCGACCTCGGGCAGCCTCGCTGCCCGGGCTCTGTATCCGGACCTCCGCCAGACGCATCCCGAGCTGATGCCACGTTCGCCGGTGATCGGCACCGACTCCCCAGTTCAATATGACCCCAATGAGGAGGTCGGCGGGCCCCGCAAGCGGATGCCGGCCGGCTCGGGAAGGAGCCCAGGTGCAGACACCGGGGCCGTTTGAGTACGAGCGCGCGACGAGCGTCGAGGGCGCGATCGCCTCGCTGGAGCGTCACGCGGGCGATGCCCGGGTGATCGCCGGTGGGCACAGCCTCCTGCCGATGATGAAGCTGCGGTTGGCCAGTCCCGAGTATCTGATCGACATCAACGATCTCACCGAGCTGTCCTATATCCGGGACACCGGGGACGAGGTCAGGATCGGAGCGCTGACTCGTCACGTGGAGCTGATGCACTCGGACACCCTGGCCGAGAATTTTCCGATCTTCAACGACGCTGAGACGGTGATCGCGGATCCGGTGGTGCGCAATCGGGGCACGATCGGAGGTTCGCTCTGCCAGGCTGACGCGGCCGAGGACCTGAGTGCCGTCTGTACGGCACTCGGAGCCAGCGTCGTGATCCGGGGCACCGGCGGCGAGCGCGTGGTCGCGATCGAGGACTTCCACATCGGCCCTTACATGACGGCGGTCGGGGATGGGGAGCTCCTGACCGAGGTCCGCCTTCCCCTGCGCAGTGGCGGCGGAAGCGCCCACGAGAAGGTCGAGCGCCGGGCCGGGGACTGGGCGATCGCGGCGGCGTCGGCCGCGGTCTGGATCGACGGCGGGACGATCGCCGACGCCGGCATCGCGCTCAGCGCTGTCGGGCCGACCACCGTATTGCTGTCCCGCGCACGCGATCTGCTGCGCGGCTCGCCGCCCTCCGAGGGGCTCTTCGAGCTGGCCGGCAAGATGGCCTCGGCGGACTGCGCGCCCGTTGCCGACGGTCGCGGCCCGGTGGACTACAAGCGCCACCTGGCCGGGGTGTTGACAAAACGTGCCCTGCGCCGAGCCACCGCTCGCGCCCTGCAACAGGAGGCCTGACCGCTCGCCATGAACGTCACCATCACCATCAATGGCCAGCCGGTTTCCCGCGAGATCGAGCCGCGCCTCCTCCTGGTCCATTTCATCCGTGACACCCCCGGGCTGACCGGGACCCACTGGGGCTGTGACACATCGAACTGCGGTGCCTGCGTGGTGTTGATGGACGGCGAGCCGGTGAAGTCATGCACGACGCTGGCCGCCATGTGCGAGGGCCACGAGATCCGAACGGTCGAATCACTTGAACGCGCCGGCGAGCTGGACCCGGTTCAGCAGGGCTTTCACGAGCTTCACGCGCTTCACTGCGGGTTCTGTACGCCGGGCATGCTGATGACCGCCCGGGCGCTGCTGGACAGCAATCCGGACCCGACTGAGCACGAGATCCGGACCGCGATCTCAGGCGCTATCTGTCGCTGCACCGGCTACAAGAACATCGTGGCCGCGATCCAATGGGCCGCCGAGCATGAAGCCACCGCGAGACAGGAGGCCTAGAGCAACATGGCCACGGTAGAGAACCTTCCCAGTCCCTCAACCGAGCGCCCGATTGGCTTCGGCCGGCTGAAGCGCAAGGAGGACGCACGCTTCATCCGCGGGCAGGGCAACTACCTGGATGACATCCGACTGCCCGGGATGGTGCACGGCGCGATTCTCCGCAGCCCTTACGCCCACGCCCGCATCGTCTCGATCGACACTTCCGCTGCGCTCGCCCTGCCCGGCGTTGCCGCGGTGGTCACGGCCAAGGACCTGGAAACGCTGGGTCTGGCCTGGATGCCGACCATCTCCTACGACACCCAGGCTGTCCTGGCGGGCGACAAGGTTCGCTTCCAGGGCCAGGAGGTGGCGTTCGTGATCGCCACCGACGAGTACATCGCCCGTGACGCGCTGGGGCTGATCGAGGTGGAGTACGAGCCGCTGCCGGCGATCGTCAATGCCCGCAAGGCGCTCGATCCCGACGCCCCCCTGATTCGTGACGACAAGGAAGGCCAGCTTGACAATCTGGCCAGTCCGACGTGGGAGGCCGGGGACGCCGAGGCGACCGATCGCGCGTTCGCCGAGGCGGACACCATCGTGACCCGGGACATCATCTACCCCCGCTGTCACCCGGCGCCGCTCGAGACGTGCGGCATGATCGCCGACTTCAATCCAAAGACCGGCCAGCTCGACATCTACAACGGCAACCAGGCCCCGAACGCCCATCGCACCGTGTACGCGCACGTGGCCGGTCTGGCTGAGCACATGATCCGCATCCGTTGTGGGGACATCGGCGGCGGCTTTGGCAACAAGGTTCCGGTCTACCCCGGCTACGTATGCGCGATCGCCGGCTCGATCGTCGCCGGTGTCCCGGTCAAGTGGATCGAGGACCGCTCCGAGAATCTGATGTCGACGGGCTTTGCCCGGGACTACGTGATGCACGCCGACATCTGTGCCAAGGACGGGAAGATCACCGGGCTACGCGTCGACGTGATCGCCGACCATGGCGCATTTGACTCGACCGCTCAGCCGACCAAGTTCCCGGCCGGGTTCTTCCACATCTGCTGCGGCTCCTATGACCTGAAGGCCTCGCACGTACGCGTCAAAGCCGTGTACACCAACAAGGCCCCCGGAGGCGTGGCCTACCGGTGCTCGTTCCGGATCACCGAAGCCGTGTATCTGGTCGAGCGCATGGTCAGCGCGCTGGCGCTCGAGATGGGCGTGGACCCGATCGATCTGCGCATGAACAGCTTCATTGCCCCGGAACAGTTCCCCTACGAGACGACCACGGGCTGGACGTACGACTCCGGCAACTATGCCGAGACGATGAAGGTGGCGATGGAGATCGCCGGCTACGACGAGCTGCGTCGCGAACAGGCCGAGAAACGCGCCCGCGGCGAGCTGATGGGCATCGGCATCTCGTTCTTCACCGAAGGCGTCGGCGCGGGCCCCCGCAAGCACATGGACATTCTCGGGCTGGCCATGAACGACGGCGCCGACCTGCGCGTGCACCCGTCCGGGAAGGCGGTGGTGTCGATCAGCGCCCAGACCCAGGGCCAGGGCCACGAGACCACGTTCGCCCAGATCGTGGCCGAGGAGCTCGGGATACCGCCCGAGGACATCCAGGTCCGGCACGGGGACACGGACCGGACTCCGTACGGGCTCGGGACCTACGGGAGTCGCTCCACGCCGGTGTCCGGGGCCGCGGTGGCCGTGGTGGCTCGAAAGGTGCGCGACAAGGCACGGCTGATCGCCGCCACCATGCTCGAGACCCGGCCCGAGGACCTGGCCTGGGAGAAGGGCCGCTGGTACGTGAAGGGTGACCCCGAGCAGGGCGCGTTGATCGAGGACATTGCCGCCTATGCATACAGCGGTGACCCGATGCCCGAAGGATTGGAGGGCGGGCTCGACGCCCAGGTGATCTACGACCCGCCTAACCTGACCTACCCGTATGGGGCCTACATCGCCGTCGTTGATGTGGATCCGGAGACCGCGGCGGTCAAGGTCAGACGATTCATCGCCGTCGATGACTGCGGCGTCCGGATCAACCCGATGATCGTCGACGGGCAGATCCACGGCGGACTCGCCGAGGGTGTGGGGATCGCCTTGATGGAGGTGATCACGTTCGACGAGGAGGGCAACTGCCTGAACTCCTCGTTCATGGATTACCTGATCCCGACCGCGCTCGAATGTCCTGACTTCGAGCTCGGGGAGACCGTCACGCCGTGTCCGCACCATCCCCTGGGCGCCAAGGGCGTCGGTGAATCGCCCAACGTAGGGTCGCCGCCGGCGATCGTCAGCGCCGTGATCGACGCGCTGCACGAAAGCCATGGGGTGACTCACATCGACATGCCGTGCACCCCGGCGAGGGTCTGGGCGGCCATGCAGGGTCGCCCCGAGCCACCGCAATGACGGTCGCAGGGGGCCGGGGGGGCGGGTCCGTTACCGGAGCTGCCGCCGACGAGGTGCGCCATCTCGTCCCCGACGTGGAGATGCTCGCGATGAGACTCGCGAGCGTCGGCTATCTGGTGGACGAGGGTCTGGCCACCTCGATGTTCCTCAGCCTGCGCCTGCCCCAGCCGCTGTTGCTCGAAGGCGAGGCCGGCGTGGGCAAGACTGAGGCGGCCAAGGCGCTCGCCGCCGTACTCGACACGCCGTTGATCCGCCTGCAGTGCTACGAGGGGATTGACGCCGCCGAGGCGCTCTACGAGTGGAACTATCCCCGCCAGCTGCTGGCCATCCGGCTGGCCGAATCACGGGGCTCAGAGCTGATCGAGGGGGACCTGTTCGGGCCCGAGTACCTCACCCGCAGACCGCTCCTGCGTGCCCTCGAGCATCCCGGCCCGAGGCCGGCGGTGCTACTCGTGGATGAGATCGACCGAGCCGATGACGACTTCGAGGCGTTCCTGCTCGAGTTGCTCGCCGAGGCCACGGTGACGATCCCGGAGATCGGGACCGTGACCGCAACCCATCCACCGGTGATCGTGCTCACGTCGAACCGAACCCGGGACCTGCATGATGCGGTTAAGCGTCGGTGCCTGTATCAGTGGATCGAATACCCGGATCCGGCCCGCGAGGTGGAGATCATTCGCCGGCGGGTCAAGGGCGCCTCGCAGACGCTCGCGGTTCAGGTCACCGATGCGGTGGCCCGTATACGCAAGAGCGACGTGCAGAAGCCGCCCGGGGTGGCCGAAGCAATCGACTGGGTCGCGGCGCTCGGGGCCCTGGGGCTGGAGAGCCTGGATGAGGCCGCCATCGACCGCACGCTCGGTTCGGTTCTCAAGTACCGCGAGGACCAGGAGGTCATTCGCTCCGCGGGTCTGGCGCAGCTGGTGAGAGGGAGCTGACGCGGTGAAGCTCCGCGAGATCGAGCTGGACCTCCCCGCGGTGGCCGGAGTGTTCGGCCGTCGCCTCCGGGACGCCGGCCTCCCGGCCGGCCCCGAACGGTCGGTGCGGTTCGCCGATGCACTGGCCGTGGGGCGGCCGTTGGCTCGTCACCGGCTGTACTGGATCGCCCGCGCCGTTTTCGTGTCCGACCGAACGCAGGTGGCGGCGTTCGACGCCGTGTTCGGAAGCGTGTTCGGGGCCGGGCGGGCGAGCGAGTCCGATCCCGGAGCCAGCGCGGAGGACGAGCCGCCTCTGACCGCGCCCGACGCCACGTCAGACGACGCGGATCCTCGGGCCAGCGACGGGGCGGTGCAGGAGGGGCTCGCGAGCTCCAGCCGAGCCTCGGCTCCAGGCGAACCCCAGGCGAACTCCCGCGAGGCCCCGGTGCCGGTTATGGCCAGCGACGAGGAGGTGATCCGGGCCAAGCGCTTCGACGCGCTGAGCGCTCGCGAGCGGGCCCAGCTGCGGCGGCTGATGTCGGAGCTGGCGCTGGCCACTCCGACGCGGCTCTCACGACGCTCCGAACGCCGCCGCCACGGAACCTCGGTTGATCTGAGGCGGACCCTGCGGAGCAGCCTGCGTACCTCCGGTGAGCCCCTGCGGCTGGCTCGACGCGAGCGGCGGACGGTCCGGCGGCGCATCGTTCTTCTGTGCGACATCTCGGGCTCGATGGAGCCCTACGCGCGCGCCTACCTTCAGTTCCTGGTCTGTGCGGCAGGCGCCGGGCCGCGCGCCGAGGCGTTCGTGTTCGCGACGCGATTGACTCGGCTCACGCGAGCGCTGCGGTCGCGCAACCCCGATCGGGCGATCCAGCGGGCCGCGGCCACGGCACCGGATTGGTCAAGCGGTACCCGCATCGGTGATGCGCTGAAAGAGTTCAATGACCGCCACGGTCGGCGGGGCATGGCTCGCGGCGCGGTGATCGTGATCCTCTCCGACGGTTGGGAGCGGGGTGATCCAAGCCTCGTGGCTCGCGAGCTCGAGCGGTTGAGCCGGCTGGCGTATCGGATCGTGTGGGTCAACCCTCGCGTGGCGGCGAGCGGTTTCGCGCCCCAGGCCGGTGGCATGGCGGCGGCACTCCCGTTCTGCGATGCGCTGGTCAGCGGGCACAGCCTCGAGGCGCTGTCCGAGGTAGCGGCCGCGATCGCCGCTTCGCGGGGGGCGGATTCGGCGTGGGCACCCCCGGCTGCGCCCCCCGCGCAGGCCGAAGGCGAGACCTGGGCCAGCGCGACCCCGGTGCCGGGAAGCTCGGTGGCGATGCCCAGCGGTTACGGGCCGAGCCGCGGTCGAACCACACCCGGGTGGGGGCTGGGGAATTGAACGAGTGGGCCGGGGTCAAGCGCTGCATCTATCCGGGCTGCGAGCGCCCGGCCGTGCCACCACACCCGCTCGGCGGACCGCAGCCGAGCTTCTGCGAGCTCGAGGAGCACAACGCCCTGACGGCGCACCAGGAGCGTCAGCGGCTGCAGGCCCGGGCAGGTGGGGACGGGGGAGCGTCGGAGTCCTCGGAGAGCTTGGATGAGTCATGACACCGTTTGTGAGGAGGTTCAGCCGTGACCGATGAGGCATATCGGGCCGTGTTCCTGCGAATCCACCCGACGGGCAAGATGGTCCTCAGCCTGACCACCGAGCCCGATGGCCGGGAGGGCGAGTACGCACAGCTGGTCGCCGACGAGCTCGGTGTCCCCGCGCTGGACGTCAAGGTTGTGCCCGCGGACACGGATCGCTTCGGAACCGGGCACGGTTACAACACGAGCCCCTCCGCGGGTACACCGGCGGCGATCAACAGCACCGCGGGCAAGATCCGGGACAAGGCCCAGCAGCTCGCCGGCATGGCCCTCGGAGCCCCGGCCGACAGCCTGCGCTGGGACGACGGGGCGTTCGCCGCGCCGTCGGCCCCGGCGGAGATACGGACGATCGCTGATCTTGCCCTGTATGCGCACGGGACCGGGGCACTCCCGCCCGGGGTCGAGGGCGGCCTCGACGCCCAGACCGTCTACCGCGACTAGTCCCGTATCTAGATGCGGCCGTCGATCTCGATCCGAACCTCGTCCGCGACCTTGAGCGTGCCGAACAGGGCCGAGTACGGCTTGCGACCCCAGTCGGTCTGCTTGAGCGTCGCCGAGCCCGTGAGGCGATCCCCGTCGAGCTGGAGCGCGAACCCGATCGGATGGTGGCGGCCGTACAGCTCGAGATCCCCTGCGACCTCGAGCGTTCCACTCCCGTCGCTGGTGGTGACGGTGCTCGAGCGGAACTCGATCGCGCTGCCCTGGAGGACCTCCTCGAGGATCGTCTGGCGGATGCCCTCCTTGTCGTCGTCTCCCAACGCCTGGACGCCGCCCTTGCCCTCGCGTACCTGCAATGAGGTCCGCGTCCGCGCTCAACGCCAGCTGGGTCGGCGTTCCATCGGACCCCACCTCGACGGTGGCGCTCCACGCCGTCACCTCAATCAGCAGATCATGGCCGACCCGGGCGATGGCGCCGCTACGCCCGGTGTGGACCGACAGGGTGGCGTTGTCCGGCCCCAGAGTATGCGTGCCCGGCTCGATCGACATGGTCACCGCCCTTCCTGTCCGGATTGATCCTTCGCGCGGAAAACATACCTACGAAAGGAAGCGCCGACGTGGTTGAGCTGGACCATCCCTTCACGTCCTCGAAGTCCACTGACGAGACCTGGCAGGCGATCCTCGACCTGGAGCGCCTCGTCCCGTGCGTGCAGGGCGGAACCGTGCTCGAGAAGACCGCTCCCGACGCCGTCAAGGCTGAGATCAAGGTCAAGATGGGCGCGATGTCAATGAAGTTCACCGGCACGGTGACGGTGATCGAGCAGGACGAGGCCGGCCACCGGGCGGTAATGCAGGTCAAATCGCGCGAAGCCGGGGGCCAGGGCTATGCCAACGCTGATGTGACCTTCACCGTGTCCGACGGCGGAGGCACGATTCACACCGCAGCCCAGATCAGCGGCAAGGCGGCGTCCATGGGGGAGGGCGTCGTGTCGAGCGTTCTCGATGCGTTGATCAAGGATTTCACCGGCAAGCTCGCGACCATCTGAGGACGCAGGTTCATTCATGGATGTCAGGACGATGCGCGAGATCCAGGCCGGCGAGACGCCCATCGACGGTGGGACAGCGGTACAGGAGCAACCCGACCGCCCCGTCTTCAGCGGCAACGGAAGCGTCGATTACGTGTGCGTCAAGTGTGGAAGCGTGCTGGCCTCAGCGATGGATCCCGCGTATATGACCCGGCGGGTGCGGATCCGCTGCGCCCGCTGCCGAACTGTCAACGTTGCCGCTGAACACCAGGTGGAGAAGGCCCGGCGCCCGCGGGTGCCATAGTTCCGGGAAGGTCATCATGCTCAGCGCCAGGCTCGCAGCCCGAATCAGCCAGCTCTCCTCCGAGCGGATGGCGTTCGTGCTCGCCACGGTGGTGCGAGCCAAGCGCCCGACCAGCGTCCGGCCCGGTGATCGCGCAATCGTCCTCGGCGACGGCACGATTGACGGGTTCGTCGGTGGGGTGTGCGCCGAGTCCTCGGTGCGGCTCTACTCGTTGCGGGCCCTGGAAACCGGCGAACCGCTGCTGCTGCGGCTGGTCCCGGACGACGACCAGGCTGCGTTGGCGGCCGACAACCTCGATGGTGCCATCGTGGAGCACAATCCCTGCCTCAGCGGCGGCGCGCTCGAGATCTTTCTCGAGCCGCAGCTTCCAGCGGCTCGCTTGGTCATCGTCGGGAGCTCGCCCATCGCCGAGGCGCTCGAGCAGGTGGCCGGCGCGGCCGGGTACGCGGTGCAGCGGTGTGCGCCCGGGGAGACGGGGCAGCTGGAGGACACGCAGGCCATGATCGTGGCCGCGCACGGAAACGGGGAGGAGCGAGCGCTCGAGTCGGCTCTGCTGGCCGGAATCCCGTATGTCGCTCTGGTGGCCAGCCCGACGCGAGGCCGAGCCATACGTGAGTCGCTCGAGATCCCCGGCGAGCTGGCGGCACAGCTTCACACACCGGCAGGTCTCGATATCGGAGCCACGTCACCGCCCGAGATCGCGATCTCGATCCTGGCTCAGATGGTGGCCGACCAGCACGTCGACCCGGCGCCCGGGCGCCCGGCGGTATCGAGCGCACCTGGGTCGAGCGCAGCCGCGTCCGCCACCGATCCGATCTGCGGCATGCAGGTGGCGATCGCTGACGCAACCCCGCAACTCGAGCTGAACGGCACACGGATCTACTTCTGCGGTCCGGGGTGCCGCGAGGCCTACGCGGCCCAGCACGCCCACGATGCCGCACCCGGCTAGCGGCGCTCCAGTCGCCGAGCCAGTCACCGGCCTGGTCACCGGGCTGGTCCTCGCGGCTGGCGGTTCCCAGCGGCTCGGCGAACCCAAGCAGCTGCTGCCCTACGGAGCGGCACCGCTGCTCGAGCATGTGCTCGACGTCGCCCGGTCGTGTCGGTTCGATCAGCTCCTGTGCGTGATCGGCGGACAGGCGGGCCGGGTGCGCAAGGAGGTCGACTTCGACGGCGTTGGGGTCCTCGAGAACACGCATTTCGGCGAGGGATGCTCGTCGTCGATCGCGGTCGCACTCGAGGCGATCGACCCACGGTCGGACACTCTGGTCCTGATGCTGGGAGACCAGCCGGGCGTCACACCCGAAACTGTCGGCGCCCTCCTGGCCGGCCGGGGCCAGGCGCCGCTGGCTGCGTGCAGCTATGAGAACGGGCGCGGCCATCCACTGGCCTTCTCTCGCAGCACGTTTCCCGACCTTTCAGCACTGCACGGTGACAAGGGGGTATGGAGACTTCTCGAGCGCCGGGCCGGGGAGGTGGCCGACATACAGATCGACGGTCCAGTGCCGCTCGATGTCGACACATGGGAGGACTATGAGGCCGTTCTTGCGGCCGCTCCCAGAGCCGATTGGTGAGAGAGTGGTTTCGATCCTGTCGCTCCGAGGTATCTAATACACCGGAAGTGGGGGCGATGAAATTGTCGTTCCGGCGAGAGTGGCGCCTTCTACTCCGCCGGAACGCTTTTCTTGCTCACACGGGCGATATGGCCCCCCGGCACGCCATACGTCTCGTAGGCTTGTGCCCATGAGGCCGCAGGCGGCATATCGACTGGCCCTGGTCATGATCCCCCTGAGCCTCGCGGTCGCGATCATCGCTGCGATCGGGGGCGTCTGGCTGGTCGTGATCATCATGGCGATGAACCTGGTCTTCCAGGTGATCAATTTCCGCGCCAGCCGTCGCGCGCTTCGCCATCCCGATTCGCGTTGACGGCGTTGACGTCTAGCCTCCTCGGCCGGCCCATCGCCGCGCTCGCTCGGCGCTACTTGATCTTCACCGTGGTCTTCGTGGATATGTAGCCCGTCTTGCTCGCGGTCGCGCTGTACGTGCCCCGCTTCTTCGGCGTGACGCACAGCCGCGCCTTACCGCTCGCCTTGGTGAGCGCCCTGTGCCGGGCGAACCTCACGGTGACGCGGCGCAGCGGCTTGCCGCTCGACGTCGCCCTGAAGGTGACGCACAGCCGCCTGCCAGCCATGCCGACGCGCGGCGTCGCTGTCAGCTTCAGCCGCAGCGGGACCCCTTTCGTAACAAAGCGCGTGAAGCCGCTGCTGTGGTTCCCGTAAGTCACATAGATGCCCTGCACCCCTGGCGTCGACACGTACGCCATGCCCCCATCGTCGAGACGCGTGTACGGGAACGGCTTGTAGAGCCAGGTGTTCTTCGCGATGTTCCCGACATAGAAGCTCGGGTTGGAGCCGTTATAGCCCGACGTGTAGAACGTGCCTGTCGTGGGGTCGATCGCGGCGCCGAACAGCGTGTCACCCGGGGGGTTCAAAAGGTTCCAGCTGTTGGTCGCGATGTCGTAGGTGGCGAAACCGATGCAGCCGCTGGACTGGTTCCCATAGATGCTGCCGGCGTATGCCGCCAATGTCGCCCCCAGGGGAGCAAATCCGGAGCCGCTGCAGTCGCTGTTGAAGTTGGGCGCCGAGGCCAGCGTCCGGGTGGTATTGGTAGCTGGGTTGTAGGAGACAAATCCGTTGCCGAACGCTCCGGAGCCGGCCAGGTAGAGCTCACCTCCGAAAGAGGTGATGGCAGTCGTGCCGGTGCCGAGCGGATTTGAAACGCTCGACCAGCTGTTGGACCGGATGTCATAGACGTACATGGTGGTGCTCGACGCCGGGTACACCATGTAGATCCTGCCGTCCAGGTAGGCCGCGCCGGCGTCTTCGTAGGACAAGTCAGACGGAGCGCTGGCCCGGGTGGTCCAGGTGTTCCGCGACGGGTCGTAGACGTAGAAGCTCGTAGCGTGGTAACCCTGCGCGTAGATCAGATTCGTCGTGGGATCAGCCGCGACCCCGGTTACTGGCTTGGGGCTCGACGCGCGCTTTTGAAATGTCCCCACCGCCTGCGCTTGCGCTGCGCCGGGGGTCCCGAAGGCCAGGAGGACGAACGTTGCGACACCAGCCGCCAGGACGGCGCCGATACAGGCATTGAGTCTGAGCGCGCCGATCAACCTGCCGCCTCCCTCGTTAGAGCAGCGTGCGCTGAAGCCCAGCACCCCTGGATCTGCTGCTCCGGATTGTAGACCGTCGTCGCAGGGCCGTTCGTTTACGCTACCGGGGAGCCGTTGTCCGGTGCCGGGGAGCCGTGAGCCTGACCGTGGCCGTCGCGGACAGGTAACCCGTCTTGCTCGCGGTCGCACGGTACGTGCCCTGCCTCTTCAACGTGACGCACAGCCGTCCGTTGCCGCTCGTCTTGGTGTGCGCGACGTGGTGCGCGAAGTTCACGATGACACGGCTGAGCGCCTTGCCGCTCGACGTCGCCCTGAACGTGACGCACAACCGCTTGCCGGCGGTGCCGCCGCGGGGCGTGGCTGTCAGCTTCAGCCGCGCGCCGGCCAGTCCCGGCACGAAACGGGTGAAGCCGGTGCTGTCGAGTCCGTACGTCGCATAGACGCCTCCCAGACGCCGGGTCGACACGTACACCATGCCACCGTCGTCGAGGTCGGCGTACGGGAACGGCGTCTTCACCCATCTGTGGGTCGCGATGCTGCCCACATACAGGCTCGGCGTATCTGAGCCGTCAAAGCCCGACGTGTAGTAGCTGCGCGCGACGGGGTCGATGGCGGCGCCGACGAGCGCGTCACCGGGGGGGTTCAAAAGGTTCCAGGTGTTGGTCGCGATGTCGTAGGCGGCGAACCCGGTGCACCCGCTGGCCTGGTTCCCATAGAGCTTGCCGGCATACGCCACCAACGTCGCCGTGGGGTTGAATCCGGTACCGCCGCAGTCGCCGTTGAAGGTGGGCGCCGAGGCCAGCATCTTGGTCGTATTGGTAGCTGGGTTGTAGGAGACAAATCCGTTGCCGTTCGTCCCACCGCCGGCCAGATAGAGCGCACCTCCGGAGGAGGTGATCGCGGTCGTGCCCGTGCCGAGCGGGTTGGCAATGGTTGACCAGCGGTTGGACGCGACGTCATAGACGTACAGCGTCGTGTCCGACGCCGGATACGCGACGTAGATCTTGCCGTTCAGGTACGCCGCACCGGCCTCGTCATAGGACAGGTCGGATGGTGCGCTGGCCCGGGCCGTCCAGGTGTTCCGTGACGGGTCGTAGAGGTAGAAGCTCCGGGCGTCGTAGCCCTGGGCATAAATCAGATTCGTCGTCGGATCGACGACGAGACCGGTCACGGACATCGGACTCGACGCGCGCTTGTGAAACGTCCCCACCGTCTGCGCCCGCACTGCCCCTGACATGCCGAGAGCTATGACGACAGACAGCGCGCAAGCCGCCGCGAGGGCACGGCCCACACCACGATGAATCCTGTCCTCACCCATCAAGAACCGCCCCCTCACGTATCAACTGCCGCCTCTTCTCTAGGCCAGCATGCCCCGACAGCCTGCATCCCAGACTGCTGCTCTGAATTGTAGACCGGCGCTTGGGACGCCGGAGCCCCGTGATTTCAGAATCGGCTGGGCAGAGGGAGGTCGCTCGACCGAGCGATTCGTCGACCGTCCGAACCTGGCCCCCGGATTTGACGCGTACTTGCCGCTGAGGGAGCGGTTCGCCACAAAGCCGGGCGCCCGATCCGGATTGTCTGCGATTTGCTCGGTTTGGCTGCCCTGGGGCACTTCCTGAGCGCGCCCGGCACGATTCGAACGTGCGACCTTCCGCTCCGGAGGCGGACGCTCTATCCCCTGAGCTACGGGCGCTCTGATCCGGCAGGATGCCAGGCAGCTTAGACCCTGTCTGACTGTTATGGAGATCGCGATCATCTCGGATACGCACATGCCCCGCGGCGAGCGGCGCCTCCCCGATCAGTGCCTGCGCCGGCTCCGGAGCGCTGATCTGATCCTGCACGCCGGTGACATATGCACGCTGTCGGTGCTGGCGGACCTGAGAGCGCACGGGGAGGTGATGGCCGTGCACGGCAACGTCGACGACCGCGAGGTCCGCACCGCGCTCCCGGAGCAGCGCGTCGTGGAGGCCGGCCAGGTCACGATCGGCATGGTTCACGACGCGGGGCCTCGAGCGGGCCGGCGCGAGCGGCTCCGGCGCTGGTTCCCGGACGCCGATGCCGTCGTGTTCGGACACTCCCACCTGCCCCTGCACGAGGGGGAGCCCGGCGGGTTTCAGATCTTCAACCCAGGCAGCCCGACGGAGCGCCGGCGCGCCCCGCAGCACACGATGGGCATCGCCACCGTGGATGGCGGGAAGCTGACTTTCGATCTGGTGAAGCTCGGATGACACACTCCGCGGGCGATGGACCTGTCGATTTTCTTCGCCGGTACAGGCGGCTCCGCTCCGACCGCTCGGCGCGGGCTGCCCGCCATGCTCGTGCGGCGCGGGGGAGACCGGCTCCTGTTCGACTGTGGTGAGGGCACCCAGCGCCAACTCGTGAGCTCGGTGGGCCTCGCCGATCTGACCGAGATCTTCCTCACCCACTTCCACGCCGACCACTGGCTCGGCCTGCCCGGAATGCTCAAGACGTTTGACCTGCGCGGGCGCGAGCGGCCACTCGCCATCCACGGGCCGCCCGGCCTTGAGACCCTGATGGCGCTCGTGCTCCGCATGGGGGGGCGGGTCGGCTTCGAGCTCGACCTGATCGAGCTGGAACCGGGTGACGTCCTCGAGCGCGACGGCTACCGGGTCGCGCCCTTCGGGGTCAATCATCGGGGCCCGGCGCTCGGCTATGCCGTGTTCGAGGACGAACGTCCCGGCGTGTTCGATCCTGACGCGGCCAGGCGGCTCGGGCTGGAGGAGGGTCCCGAGTTCGGCCGCGTGCAGCGGGGCGAGACCGTACGCGGGGTCAGCCCCGAGCAGGTTCTCGGTCCGGCTCGCCTGGGCCGCAAGATCGTGTTCTCGGGCGACACCCGGCCGTGTGACTCGCTCCTCGTCGCGGCTCACGGGGCCGACGTGCTCGTCCACGAGGCCACGTTCGCCGACGAAGAGCGGGCTCGTGCCGCCGAGACTGCCCACTCGACCTCGGTGCAGGCCGCCACGATCGCGCGAGACGCCGAGGTCGAGATGCTGGCTCTCAATCATGTCTCCACACGCCACCCGATCAGCCTCCTGCGAGACGAAGCCCGAGCCGTGTTCCCCGCCACTGTCATCCCGCGCGACTTCGACACGATCGAGGTGCCATTCGCCGAGCGGGGGCAGCCGAGCCTCGTGCGCTGGGACGCCCAGCAGGCGGCGCGCGTGCAGGAGCGGGCCGCGGCTGAGGCAGCGGGTTGAGGCCCTAGCGCTCGCCCCCGAGGCGGCGCGCCTGGCAGGCTCGCCGAGACAGGGTTGTGGCCGACGCCGGTGCTAGGCTCCGACAGGCAAACCTGAAGCCCCTTTAACCCGGTCCCGTGAGACCAGGAAGGTGCAAGTTGGAAGCTGCAACGGTCGTCCTCGACCGCGATGACATGCGCCGCACGCTCGTGCGGATTGCCCACGAGATCGTCGAGAAGAACCCCGACGGCTCGATCGCGATCGTCGGCATCCACCGCCGGGGTGCACATCTGGCCGAGCGCGTGCATGCGCTTACCAGTGAGCTGCTGGAGCCAGAGATCCCGCTCGGCAGCGTGGACATCTCCTTCTACCGGGACGATCTCGGCATCCGACCGAGCGCCCCCATCGTTCACTCGACCCAGCTCGAGTTCTCGGTCGACGGTCGGACGATCGTGATCGTGGATGACGTGCTCTACACCGGCCGCACCGTCCGGGCGGCGATCGATGAGATCTTTGACTTCGGCCGGCCCGCGCGCGTCCAGCTGGCGGTGCTCGTGGACCGCGGTCACCGCGAGCTTCCGATCCGGCCCGACTACGTGGGCAAGAACATTCCCACCTCCCAGGAGCAGCGGGTCAATGTCCGCGTGCGCGAGGTCGACGGGGAGGACGTGGTCACGATCGGTCCGGCTGAGGAAGCGAGGGTCAAGGCCGCATGAACGACGACAGCCGCCACCTGATCTCAATCGATGACCTCGACCGCCCGGCCATCGAGCGCATCCTCGATCGGGCGGCATCCTTCGCCGAGGTCTCGGGTCGCGAGATAAAGAAGGTCCCGGCGCTGCGGGGACGGACCGTGGTCAACCTCTTCTACGAGGCCAGCACGCGCACCAGCTCGTCCTTCGAGCTGGCCGCCAAGCGCCTGAGCGCCGATGTCGTGAGCATCCGCTCCGCTGGTTCGAGTGTCGACAAGGGCGAGTCCCTGAAGGACACGGTGCAGACGCTTTCGGCCTATGACCCGGCCGCGATCGTGATTCGCTCGCCTCATGTCGGCGCGGCGCAGCTGGTGGCCGGCTGGACCGCGGCGTCGGTCATCAACGCGGGAGACGGCAAGCATGAGCATCCGACTCAGGCGCTGCTCGACGTGTTCACCCTGCGTCGTCGGCTGGGCTCGCTCGACGGCTGCAACATCTGGATCGTCGGCGACGTGCTTCACTCGCGCGTCGCCCGCTCGGACATCCTGGCCTTCAACCGGATGGGCGCCCGCGTCACCGTGTGCGGACCGCCGACCCTGATCCCGCGCGAGATAGAGGCGCTCGGCTGCCAGGCGACGCCGACACTCGAGCACGTCCACGAGGCCGACGTCGTCTACGTGCTTCGCATGCAGCACGAGCGGATGCGGGAGTCCTTCATCCCCTCGCTGCGCGAGTACGCCGCGCGCTACCAGATAAACGACCGCCGGCTGCGGCCCGGCCAGCTCGTCATGCACCCCGGGCCGGTGAACCGGGGCGTCGAGCTGGCGGCCTCGACGATCGATTCGCCCCAGGCCCTGATCGGCGATCAGGTCAAAGCCGGGGTGGCGGTCCGGATGGCGGTTCTGTACGAGCTGCTGGTGGGTTCCCCGATGCTGGCGGCAGTGGCATGAGAGCGAGGCTGTTCGGACCCGAGCACCGAGGGGTCGACCTGCTGATCCGCGGAGCCCACGTACTTGACCCCCGCACCGATCTCGACGGCCCCCACGATGTCCTCATCCGCGACGGCACGATCGCCGAGTTGGGCGCACCCGATTCATTGCCGGCACCCGACGGGTGCGAGGTGTTCGAGGCCGGGGGCAAGCATCTGTTCCCGGGATTTGTCGACCCCCACGTTCACCTGCGGACGCCCGGCCAGGAGTACAAGGAGGACCTGGATACGGGCACCTCGGCGGCGGCGCTGGGCGGGTTCTGCGCCGTGATCGCGATGCCGAACACAGACCCCACGGTCGATACCGCGGCCGTCCTCGGCTCGCTCGTCGAGCGGGCGCGGGCCGTGGCCCACGTGCCGGTCGGGTTCCTGGCCTCGATCACCCATGGCCTGGCCGGCCAGGAGCTGACCGAGATGGCCGAGCTCCGGGATGCTGGCGCACTCGGATTCACCGATGACGGCAAGCCCGTCGTGTCCGCCGGCATGTTGCGCAAGGCCCTCCAGTACCAGCGGCTGAGCGGTGGCGTCGTCGCACTGCACGAAGAGGACCCGACCCTGTCCGGCGAGGGCGTTATGCACGAAGGGGCGGTATCGGCTCGCCTCGGCCTGGCCGGGATCCCGCCCCTGTCCGAGTCAACGATGGTCGCCCGCGATGGCGCTCTGGCCTGCTACGAGAACGCCCGGGTTCACTTCCAGCACCTGTCATGCGTCGAGTCGGTGCAGGCGCTGGCGGCGGCCAAGGACGCCGGCACGGGCGAGACGAGAGTCAGCGGCGAGGTGTGTCCGCACCACCTGGTGCTCACCGACGAAGCGGTGCTGACGCTCGACAGCCGCTTCAAGATGAACCCGCCGCTGCGCACCGAGACGGACCGCCGGGCATTGATCGAAGGACTCAGGTCGGGCGTGATCGACTGCGTGGCCACGGACCACGCTCCGCACGCCCAACACGAGAAGGAGGTCCCCTTCGAGCAGGCGCCGATGGGGACGACGGGGCTCGAGACGGCGTTCGCCGCGCTCTACACCGAGCTGGTGCTGCCCGGCGAGCTCGAGCTCGAGACACTCGTCGAGCGGATGACTGACGGCGCGGCGCTGTACGAGCTCCCGACGCCGCGAATCGCCGTCGACGAACCGGCGAACCTGTGCCTGGTCGACCTTGACGCGCGCTGGGAGGTCGGCGCTCGCGGGTACGCCAGCCGCTCGACGAACTGCTGCTTCCACGGGCGCACCCTGAACGGTCGCGTGGAGCTCACACTGGCCGCCGGAGCGATCGCCTTCCGGACTGCCATCCTGACCGACGCGGGCACCCTGAGCAGCCGATGAGCCCGGACAGCACCGCCTACGTCCTGCTCGAGGACGGGACTCGTTTTGACGGGCTGGCCTGTGGCGCCGACGAGCCCGCGGTGGGCGAGATCGTGTTCACGACCTCGATGTCGGGCTATCAGGAAGCGGTCACCGATCCGAGCTATGCCGGGCAGCTCATCACCTTCACCTACCCGCAGATCGGCAACTACGGCGCCAGCGCGGCGGCGATGGAATCCGATCGCGTGCACGCGCGGGCCGTGATCATGCGAGCGGCGGTCGATCATGAGGACTCTGCAGGAGCCGAGAGAGGCTGGCTCAGCTGGCTCATCGACTGCGGTGTCCCGGCGATCACGGACCTTGACACGCGCGCACTGGTGCGTCACATCCGTGACCTCGGCGCGATGCGGGGCGGTGTCTTCCCCGCCCGCATGGACCAGACGCAGGCGGGCGAGCTGATCGAGGCCGAGCCGGCCATGACCGGCCGTGACCTGGCCCGCGACGTCACGCCGGCCGCGCCCACCGTGCTGCCGGGGCACGGCGCCCAGGGCGGCCCCCGGATAGCCATGATCGACACCGGGGTCAAGCGCTCGATCGTCGAGAACCTTCGCTCCCGCGGGGCCACGGTCGAGCTGCATCCGTGCCGGGCGAGCGCGCAGGAACTCCTGGCCGGTGGCCCCGACGCCGTCTTCCTGGCCAACGGGCCGGGCGACCCGGGCGCGCTGGACTACATCGTGGACACGGTGCGCGCGCTGGTGGGCAAGCTGCCGGTGTACGGAATCTGTCTCGGTCACCAGATTCTGTGCCGGGCCGTGGGACTCGAGACCTACAAGCTGCCGTTCGGTCACCACGGCGCCAACCATCCGGTCAAGGACCTGACCACCGGGCGCACAGAGATCACGAGCCAGAACCACGGTTTCGCGGTGCTCGGGCCCAACGGCGCACGGACGATTGACGGTGACGAGGCGGTTCGCTGGGACACGGACTTCGGAGCCGCCGAGCTGACCCACATCAACCTCTACGACCGCACGGTGGAGGGCCTGACGCTGCGCGACGTCCCCGGGGCGACGGTCCAGTACCACCCCGAGGCGGGGCCGGGGCCGCATGACTCCCTGTACCTGTTTGACCGTTTCGTGCGCGAGATAAAGGCCGCCGCTTAGTCCGATGCACCGCCTGGACGACACTCCGAACCCCTACGAGGCCTGAGCACGATGCCGCGACGTGACGACATCCACAAGATCCTGCTCCTCGGGTCGGGTCCGATCGTGATCGGCCAGGCGGCGGAGTTCGACTACTCGGGGACTCAGGCCTGCCGCGTCCTCGTGCAGGAGGGCTACGAGGTCGTGCTGGTCAATTCCAACCCGGCCACGATCATGACCGACCCCGAGGTGGCGAGCACCACCTACATCGAGCCCCTCCTGCCGGGTCCGGTGGCGCAGGTGATCGAGCGCGAGCGGCCTGACGCGCTGCTGCCGACGCTGGGCGGCCAGACGGCTCTGAACCTGGCCAAGGCGCTGCACGAGGACGGCACGCTCGAGCGCTTCGGCGTCGAGCTCATCGGGGCCGACTACGAGGCGATCGACCGGGCCGAGGATCGCGAGCGCTTCCGGGACACGATGACTGCGGCCGGGCTGCGAGTTCCCCGCAGTGCCATCGCCCACACTGTCGCCGACGCCCGAGCCGCGCTGCCCGACATCGGGCTGCCGTTCATCGTGCGCCCAGCCTTCACCCTTGGGGGTACCGGCGGCGGCGTGGTCCGCACCGAAGCCGAGCTCGAACGGATGGTGTCCACCGGACTGGCCGCGTCTCCGATCGGTCAAATCCTGATCGAAGAGTCGGTGCTCGGCTGGGGGGAGTTCGAGCTCGAGGTGATGCGGGACGCCTCCGACAACGTGGTGATCGTGTGCTCGATCGAGAACCTCGATCCGATGGGCGTCCACACCGGGGATAGCGTCTGCGTGGCACCTCAGCAGACCTTGACCGACAAGCAGTACCAGGCGCTGCGCGATCAGGCGATCGCCGTCATCCGCGCCGTCGGCGTCGAGACTGGGGGCTCCAACGTCCAGTTCGCCGTCAACCGAGCCACGGACGAGATCGTCGTGATCGAGATGAACCCGCGCGTGTCCCGTTCCAGTGCCCTGGCCAGCAAGGCGACCGGGTTCCCGATCGCCAAGATCGCCGCCCGGCTGGCCGTCGGCTACACGCTGCAGGAGATCCCCAATGACATCACCCAGGCCACGCCAGCGAGTTTCGAGCCTGCCATCGACTACTGCGTGGTCAAGTGGCCGCGCTTCGCGTTCGAGAAGTTCCCCGGCGCCGAGGCCGGCCTGACCACGCACATGAAGTCCGTGGGGGAGGCGATGGCGCTCGGACGCACCTTCAAGCAGGCGTTCGGCAAAGCACTGCGCTCGCGCGAGCTCGACACCCATGCCTCATTCCCGCAGGATGAAGAGGAACTCCTGGCGCTGGTGGAGATCGCCGGTGCCGAGCGCTTCGATCACCTTCTGGAGGCCCTGCGGCGTGGGGTCGGGATCGCCGAGCTCGAGCGCCGCACGAGCATCGATCCCTGGTTCCTGCGCGAGCTGCAGGAGTACGCGGCTGACCCCGACGCGGCGTTCGCCGGCGTGCGGACATTCAAGGCCGTGGACACCTGTGCAGCCGAATTCGCCGCCGAGACCCCGTACTTCTACTCGGCCTGGGAGCGCCCGGGTCCGGGCGGTGCCAGCCATGAGGTTCCGAACCGGGGCCCGGGTGCCGAACCCGGAACCGGCCGGCCCGGAGTCGTCATCCTCGGCTCGGGTCCGAACCGGATCGGACAGGGGATCGAGTTTGACTACTGCTGCGTTCACGCCGCCCAGACGGTGCGTGAGATGGGCCGCGATGCGGTCATGATCAACTGCAACCCGGAGACGGTCTCGACCGATTACGACACCTCCGATCGCCTCTACTTCGAGCCGCTGACGCTCGAGGACGTGATCGCCGTCTGCGAGCTGGAGGAGCCCGAAGGCGTCGTCGTCCAGTTCGGGGGCCAGACCCCGCTCAAGCTCGCCTCGGGTCTAGGCGCCGCCGGGTTCCCGATCCTGGGCACGAGCATCGACGCGATTGACCTGGCCGAAGACCGCTCGCGGTTCGGAGCTCTGCTCGACCGGCTGGGGTACCGGGCGCCGCCGTACGCCACCGCTGTCAGCGCCGAGGAGGCGCTGGCCCGCGCCCCCGAGGTCGGCTTCCCGCTGCTGGTTCGGCCGAGCTATGTGCTCGGCGGGCGCGCCATGGAGATTGTGTACAGCGTCGAGGGCCTGCGCAACTACCTGTCCCGGGTCGGGACCGAGAGCGGCGCGACGATCTACCTGGACCGATTCCTCGAGGACTCGATCGAGGTCGACGTTGACGCTCTGTGCGACGGCGAGGACGTGTGGATCGCCGGGATCATGCAGCACGTCGAGGAGGCCGGTATCCACTCGGGCGATTCGGCCTGCGTGCTCCCGCCGCACGCGCTTGGGGAGTCGATGCTCGAGCAGATCCGCGAGCAGACGGCGGGCATTGCCCGGGCGCTGCGGGTGGTCGGCTTGCTGAACGTTCAGTTCGCCATTCATGGCGACGACGGTCTGCACGTGATCGAGGCCAACCCGCGGGCGTCGCGCACGGTTCCGTTCGTGTCCAAGGCGATCGGGCTGCCGCTGGCCAAGCTGGCCTGTCGGATCATGCTGGGTGAGCGGATTGCCGAGCTCGGGCTGCCCGACGATCCGATCAGCAGTCATGTGTGCGTCAAGGAGGCCGTGCTCCCCTTCGCCCGCTTCGCCGGCGCCGACTCGCTGCTCGGACCCGAGATGCGCTCGACCGGCGAGGTCATGGGGATCGCGTCTGACTTCCCGACCGCGTTCGCCAAGGCCCAGGCGGCGGCGGGAGCCGGCCTGCCCAATCACGGGACGGTGTTCCTGACCGTCGCCGACGGTGACAAGCCCGCGGCCACGGGCATCGCTACCTCGCTGCACGATCTCGGGTTCAAGATCATCGCCACGCGCGGCACCGCTCAGGCGCTCAGACGCATGGGGATTCCGGCCGAAGAGATCAACAAGATCGGCCAGGGCTCGCCGCACGTGGTGGACTGGATCGAACGCGGCGCCGTCGATCTCGTCATCAACACACCGGTTGGAACCGGAGCCCGCGCCGACGGCTACGAGATCCGCTCGGCCGCCGTGGCCCGCGGCATCCCGTGCATCACGACGATGGCCGGGGGGATGGCGGCCGCCCGGGCGATCGCCTCCGCTCAGCGGGGCGCCCCCGATGTCATCTCGCTGCAGGAGCTCCACAGCGACGGCCGGGTCAGTCCGGCCTCGACATGACCGGCGTGGAGGCCGAGCGCGTAACCGCGCCCTTCGGCCTCCGCGTGGCCAGCGTCACCCGTCGCTCGACCCACGGCGCCTACGTGGTGCTGGCCTGCGCCGATGCCGTCGGTCCGCGCCCGCAAGCGGGCCAGTTCTACATGCTGATGGCGGCCCGGCGGTGGGGTGGGGGAGCCGACGAGCGGCCATTCCTACCGCGCGCGTTCAGCGTCCTGCGCGTCGGCGCGTCTGACTCGGATGCGCTCGAGCTGCAGTTCCTGCTCGAGGACGTGGGACCGGGAACCAACCGCCTGGCCGAGCTCGGACCCTCGGATGGGCTGTCGCTGGTAGGGCCGCTGGGGCGAGGCTTCGCCCCGCCCCGGGACGGACGACGGCCACTGCTCGTGGGTGGCGGCGTCGGGATCGCGCCACTCGCCATCTGGCAGGACGAGCTCGGGGATGCCGACGTTCTGCTCGGCTTCCGGGACGCGGAGCACGCCGCCGGCGCGGAGCTCCTGGAGGCGGTACAGCTGGCCACTGACGACGGCAGCGCCGGCCATCACGGCTTGGTCACCGAACTGCTCGACGACGAGCTTGACAATGACACGCACGCCGAGGTCTACGCGTGCGGGCCGCCAGCGATGCTCGAGGCGGTCCGGCTGCTCTGCTCGGTGCGTGACATCCCCGCCCAGCTGGCGCTCGAATCGGGCATGGCATGCGGATTCGGCGCCTGCTTCGGGTGCGTGGTGCAGACCCGCACCGGCTACGTCCGGCTGTGCCTCGAAGGGCCCGTGCTGGATGCGGCCGAGCTCGGGCCGGAGACGTTCGCGAGACACGGGATGGGCCATTGAGAGACCGTTCGGCTCACGTCACCTTCTGTGGGCTCGAGCTGACCCACCCGGTGATCAACGCCTCGGGCACCTTCGACGCCATCGCGGCGCGCCGCGCGTTCGGGGACGAGCTGATCGAGCGCTTTCCCTTCTCGGCCTTCGTCTCCAAGACGGTCACGCTCGAGCCCCGCCAGGGCAACCCGCCCCCGCGGTTGTGGGAGCTCCCGGCCGGTCTCATGAACTCGATCGGCCTGCCCAACAAGGGTCTGCACGGTTACCTGGCCGAGGACCTCCCGCAGCTCGCCGCGCTGCCGGTCCCGCTGATCGTTAACGTGATGGGCTTCAGCCGCGATGAGGTAGCCGAGCTCGTCGGCGCCTTCGCCGAACGCGCGGAGGTGGCGGCACTCGAGCTCAACGTGTCATGTCCCAACGTCGAGACCGGGCTCGTGATGGGGGCTGACCCCGAAGAGGTGGAGCGTCTCCTGGTCGCGGTCAGACCGCTGACGGGCAAGCCGCTGATCGTCAAGCTGACGCCCAATGCCACGGACGTGGCTGCCGTGGCGCGCGCGGCAGAGAACGCCGGAGCGGATGCCCTGGCACTGATCAACACCATCCGCGGCATGGCGCTCCGGCCGGGAACGTCCGAGCCGTGGCTCGGAGGGGGGAGCGGAGGCGTGTCGGGGCCCGCCGTGCGCGCGGTCGCCCTGGCCCAGGTCAACGCCGTTCGTGCTGCCGTCCAGATTCCGATCATCGCCATGGGCGGGGTTGAGTCAGGCCGCCACGCCCGCGATCTCATGAGCGCCGGAGCAGCTCTGGTTGCCGTCGGCACCGAGAGCTTCAGAGACCCCGCGGCGGGGACTCGGATCGCCCGCGAGCTCGAGCAGCTGAGCCCCAAAACGGCGTCCCCGGCGCGTCTGTGAGCCTGAATCCGGGGTGCGTCGGAACGGGACTTCACTATCGTTGCGCAGAGCGCACAAAACCCCCTGCAAAAGCTGACTATTCCCCAAACCAGGCTCGACAATGCTCAACCTCAGGTTTAGGTCTAGTCGAATTTGGGCCGGTTGGTCTTGATCGTCCAGCCCCAAGATGTATAGTCGCCGCCCATGCCGCCGGTCAGTGAATCGTTCTCTAAGCCCCTCGCCGCGCCCGAGCGCTCGCTCGTCCAGCGAATGGAGGCACTCCAGCGCGCAAATGACATTCGGAGCCGGCGCGCACAGCTCAAGCGGGATCTGAAGGCCGGACGGCAGCCGATCCACGAGTTGCTGCTCCAGCCACCAGATTATCTCCAGACGGCGAAGGTCTTCGACCTCCTGCTTGCGGTCCCGAAGTACGGCCGCGTAAAGGTGAACAAGATCCTCTCCCAGTGCCGCATTTCGCCAAGCAAGACGCTGGGCGGCCTGTCCGAGCGTCAGCGGGGCGAGCTCGTGGCACTGATGCGCCGCCGCTGACCGCCCTCGGGCGCTCGCTCGCCAGGTGGCCAAAGTCTTCGTGATCACCGGACCTTCCGGGGTCGGGAAGGGAACGCTGATCCGCGGCGTCCTTGAACGTGTGCCCGAACTCCAGCTATCGGTGTCCGCGACCACGCGGGCGCCGCGTCCCGGCGAGCGCAGCGGAGTCGATTACCACTTCATGGATGCCGGCGAGTTTGATCGTCGCGTCCAGGACGGCGATTTCGTCGAGCACGCCACGTATTCGGGAAGCCGCTACGGAACGCTGCGCTCCGAGCTCGAGAGTCGGATCGCGGCCGGCGTCCCGGTCGTGCTCGAGATCGAGGTGCAGGGGGCACGTCAGGTTCGCCAGGCGATGCCAGAGGCCCTGGCCGTGTTCATCGCCCCGCCGTCGCGCGATGCCCTCCGAGCCCGGCTGATCGGACGGGGAACTGATCCGGCCGAGCAGATCGAGCAGCGGATGTCGACTGCGGAGCGCGAGCTCGAGGCGCAGCCGGAGTTCGCCCGCGTGGTTGTCAACGATCGTCTCGAGCAGGCGACGGGCGAGCTCGAAGCGATCGTCCGGGACGCACTGGCAGGGAATCGCCCGCGTGGCGCTAATCTAAAACAACCCGACGAAAGACTGAAATCGTGATTTCACCCCGTATCGACAAGCTGCTGGACCACGTCGACTCTGACTACGCGAGCGTCATCGTGGCCGCCAAGCGCGCGCGCCAGATCAACTCGTACTACCACAATCTCGGCGAGGGAACGTTCGACGAGTTCCCGCCCCCGATGGTCGATACCCGCTCGAAGAACTACCTGACGATCGCTCTCGAAGAGGTCGCTCAGGGCAAGCTGAAGTATCACTACCGGTAGTCGGCAATGACCCGCCTCGCCGGCCTCTGGACCAGGGCACGGTAGGCGCCGATGGCGCGCTTGCTCCTCGGCGTGAGCGGTGGGATCGCGGCCTATAAGGCGTTGGAGACCGCCCGCCTGGCGGTCAAGGCCGGGCACGCCGTCCGGGTGGTGCAGACCGACGCGAGCACCCGCTTCGTCGGGACGGCGTCGTTCGCCGCAATCACCGGCGCGCCGGTTCTGCGTGACGATTTCGAGCTCGATCCGATGCGTGGTGCGTATCCGGGTGAGCCGACTCCCGAGCGCGATCCGATCTCGCATCTGGCGCTCGTCGAGCGGGCCGATCTGTACCTCATAGCTCCCGCCAGCGCCAACACGATCGCCAAGTTGGCTCACGGTCAGGCCGACAACCTGCTCACGTCGGCCGCGCTGGCCGCTTCGTGCCCCGTGCTGCTGGCACCGGCGATGAACAACCGCATGTACCTGCACCCGGCCACGCAGGCCAACCTCGAGCTTCTGTCCTCGCGCGGCGTGACGGTGATCGCACCCGGGGAGGGCGCGCTCGCCTCCCACGGCGAGCACGGCATCGGACGCCTGGTCGAGCCCGCTGAGCTTCTGGCCGCGTGCGAATCGCTGCTCGGCGCGGGCGGGCCGGATCTTCCCGGTACCTCGTGGCTGGGCCGGCATGTGCTGGTCACCGCCGGGGGCACGCGCGAGCCGATCGACAGCGTGCGCTACATCGGCAACCGGTCCTCCGGCCAGATGGGTTTCGCACTCGCCGCCGAGGCACTGCGACGCGGCGCCGTAGTCACGCTCGTGGCGGCAAACGTCGCGCTCGAGCCACCCCCGGAAGCCAAGCTCCATCCCGTCGGAACCGCGGCCGAGCTGAAGGCGGCGTGCGAGGAATCGTTCGCCTCGAGCGACGTCCTGCTCATGGCTGCGGCGGTCGCCGACTTCAGACCACGGGCGGCGGCTGACACCAAGCTGAAGAAGGATCTCGGCCCGCCCCAGATCGAGCTCGAGCCCACCGAGGACGTGCTCAGCGCGCTGGCCGCCGAGCGGCGGCCCGGGCAGGTGCTGGTCGGTTTCGCGGCCGAGCACGGTGATGCGGCCCTCAGCTACGGAGCCGACAAGCTCGCGCGCAAGGGGCTGGACGCGATCGTCATCAACGACATCTCGAAGCCCGGGATTGGTTTTGACTCGCCGGATAACGAGGTCACGATCCTGGTCGCCGGCGGTGGCCAGCGGCGCGTGGCCAAGACAAGCAAGGAGCACGTGGCTGGGGCCGTGCTGGATGAGGTAGAGACGTTCCTACTGGGGAAGGAGAAACACCATCGAGCCCTCCGAACAGACCCCGATCGCGCCGCAAGAGTTTGAGGCGTTCACCGCCGTCGGGCGAGCGCTGGCGGCCAACATCGCCAAGGCAGTCGAGGTCAGGCGCGAGACTCTCTCGCACCTGATCGTCGCGCTGCTGGCCGAGGGACATGTCCTGGTCGAGGACTACCCGGGCGTGGGTAAGACCGCGCTCGCGCGAGCCCTGGCGCGCTCGATCGACTGTCAGTTTGCGCGTGTGCAGTGCACGTCTGACCTGCTGCCGGCCGACGTCGTCGGGACCAACGTCTATGACCAGCGCGAGCAGCGCTTCGAGTTCCGCCCCGGGCCGGTGTTCGCCAACGTGGTCCTGGTGGACGAGATCAACCGCGCCTCGCCGAAGACGCAGTCCGGTCTGCTGGAGTGCATGCAGGAGCGGCGCGTAACGGTCGACGTGCACACCCATGAGCTGGCCCGGCCGTTCCTCGTCCTGGCCACTCAGAACCCGATCGAGTACGAGGGCACCTACCCATTGCCCGAGGCCCAGGTGGACCGGTTCATGATCAGGATCTCGCTCGGCTACCCCGACCGCTCGGCCGAGGCGGGAATGCTCGCGGCCCACGAGATGGGGGACAAGGTCCTGGCCCTCCGGCCGGTGGCCACGGCAGCCGAGGTCCTGGCCGCGCAAGATGCGGCGGCTCGAGTGCGGGCGGCCGAGCCCCTGCGCGACTACGTGGTCCGCCTCCTGTGGCGCACACGTGAGGATCCGCGCGTGGACCTGGGGGCCAGCCCGCGAGCCGGGCTGATGCTCCTACGTGCCGCCAAGGCCCACGCCATGATGGCCGGCCGTGACCACGCACTGCCAGACGATGTGCAGGCGTTGGCCGAGCCGGTGCTCGCCCACCGGCTGGTGCTGGCGCCCGAGACACCGCGAGCGGCGGCCCGAGACGTGATCGCCGACGCGCTGTCGGCGACGCGAGCGCTCTGATGAAGCCACCGCGTCTGTTCGCCCGGCGAGCGGCAGCGGTGGCGGTGGCCGGGTTCGGGCTGATCCTGATCTCGTTCGTGTTCGATGCGGCACCGCTGTTCGTGCCCGCGGTGGCTCTGGCGCTGATCGGGCTGGCCGCCCCGGGCTGGGTCTGGATCAGCGCCAACGGCGCCCAGGTCCAGCGAAATCTGCCGGCCGAACGCGTCATCGAGGAGGAACCGCTGGCGGCGACGATCGAGGTGCGCCGAGGACGCCTCGGCCTTCCCGGCGCTGAGGTCATTGACCCGTTCACCGGCTCCCGGCTCGACCTCGGTGGTCCGCTGTCCCCGTTTCGCGGCGGACGGGTGGCCAACGTGCGTGTGGTGACCCGGTTCCCTCGGCGCGGCTTGCACCTGCTGGAGCCGCCGTCGCTCCTGGTCCGAGATCCACTCGAGCTGGCCCGGGTGCAGAGCGTGAGCTCCGGCCCGACCCAGCAGCTCCTCGTGCTGCCCCGGACCGAACGCGTCCGCTGGCTCACCTCGGGTCGGGGCAGGCGGTTTCAGATCCTCGACGGCCGGTCCGCAGCGGAGGCCTTCGCGGCCGTCGACGTGGACGGTCTCAGGCCCTACCGTCCGGGCACCCCGGCCAGCCGGATCCACTGGCCGGCAGTCGCCCGCGGCGCCGGGTTGATCGAGCGGCGCCTGCAAGCCGACGGCGACACCCGGCCTCTCGTCGTGCTCGATTCGCGGGGCGATGTCCCGCTCGAGATGCTCGATGCCGCTGTGCGTGCCGCCGCCTCACTCACCTTGGAGCTGGCCCGCACCGGGGGCTGTGGCCTGCTGCTGCCAGGCGAGCAGCGCGCCACCACCATCGACCGTGAACTGATCACCTGGCCGGCGGCCTACGCCCGCCTGGCCATGGTCACGGGGGGTCTCGACGCGCGAGCACCGGCCCTGGGCGCGAGCAAGGGGAGACTCGGACCGATGGTCTACGTGGCCGCCCAGCCCCCTGAACGTCTGGCGGCGCTGGCCACTGAGAGTGGGCCAGGGCTCGTGATCCTGGTCGTCCCCACCCGCGGCCTGTCGGGCGGCCGTCCGCGCGGCGTGCGGGGTTCGATGCTGGCCACGCTCGACGTGTCCGGGTGCCGAGGGTTCTTGCTCGGGACCCGGCGCCAGCCCGAGCGCGTGAAGGCCACCGAGGCGAGTCCAGCGTGAGTGTCGGGGCGCACACGGTCACGGTCGCCCCCCGCTTCGAGCGCTCCTCGCTGGATGAGCAGCGGGAGTTCTCGGACACCACACGCGGTTGGATCCGCCTCGTCGCCTTCGCCGGCCTGGTCTTGTACGGGCTCCTGCGCTGGGCCACGCTCGTCTCACCGGTGCCGACCTGGCGGCTGCTCGGGTTGTTCGGTCTCGCGGTGACCCTCGTCGCGGCGGTTCCGGCACTGCGGCCGTGGGGCCGCACGGCGCCGGTCATCTTCGCGGTGGTCCTCTGTCTCTTCGCTCTGCCCGTGGCCGGCCTGCCATGGCACCTGTTCGCGCACGTGCGGATCGCCGTCAGCGCGCGCCACATCGAGCACGGTCTGTCCGGACTGCCGGGGGCGGTGGTCCCGTACTCCGGGCTGAGCCAGAACGTCCGCACGGTGATCACGCTGGGCGCTGCGGTGCTCGTGCTCGATGCTGCGATCGTGCTGGCGTTCGCCTCGCCTGGGCTGGGGGATCTGCGCCGGGCGGGCGCGGCACTTCCGCTGATCGCACTCGCGGTCGTGCCCTCGACGCTCGTGCGGCCGCAGCTTCCCTACATCCAGGGGCTGGCTCTATTCGCGCTCCTGGCGGTGTTCATGTGGGGGGACCGCGTCCGGCGTGAGTCCGCCGGGACCGCGCTGTTCGTGGCCGTGCTCGCCGGCGTGGTGGCAGCGATCCTGGCGCCGCGATTGGATCAGCACAAAGCATGGGTGGACTACCGCGCCTGGGCGGGCACTCCAGCGGCGGCCCGGATCGATTCCTTCGATTGGAATCAGACCTACGGTCCGCTGCACTGGCCGCACACCGGACACGAGGTGCTCACCGTCAAGGCCAGCACGCGTGATTACTGGAAGGCCGAGGATCTTGACTACTTCGACGGCCGGGCCTGGGTGCTCGGGTCAAGCTCGATCCAGCCCACCCTGCCATCGCCCCGGCTCTCGGCACTCAAGCGCTGGACCCAGCGCATCCAGGTGACGATCCGGGGCATGCGGACCGATGACATCATCGCCGCCGGTGACGCCGGTCAGCCCGGTCTGATCCCGGGCGGAGTGGGTGAAGGCACGGACCCCGGCACGTGGGTGGCCAGCCGAACGCTGGGTCCGGGGACAACGTATTCGCTTGACGCCTACTCACCGCGTCCGACCGCGAAAGAGCTCGGCCGCGCCAGCGCTCATTACCCGGTTGCCGCCGTGAGCAATGACCTGACTCTGGCCATACCGTCGGCTGGGATACCGGCTTCGGCCTACCCGCAGGTGAACTTCCCGCCCTTCCACTCGCGCAGCCAGCCCTCGATCTTTCAGCCCGCGCTGGTGCCAGATGCCACCCGCCTGGTCCGCAACTCGCCCTACGGCGGGGTGTATGCGCTGGCTCGGGGACTGGCGGCGCAGGCCCGGACGCCGTACGCGTTCGTGGCCAGCGTCGAGCGCTACCTCGCCCACGGCTACCGCTATGACCAGAATCCACCTGTAACGCCGTATCCACTCGTGAGCTTCCTGTTCAAGGACAAGATCGGCTACTGCCAGCAGTTCTCGGGTGCCATGGCATTGCTGCTGCGGATGGGCGGGGTTCCGGCGCGGGTCGCCGCCGGGTTCAGCCCCGGTACGTATGACAGCACCAGCAAGGAGTTCGTCGTTACCGACATCGACGCGCACGCCTGGGTGGAGGCATGGTTCCCGCACTACGGCTGGGTCAGGTTCGATCCCACCCCCAGCTCGGCGCCGGCCCTTCAGAGCCAGAAGAGCATTCCGATCAAGCAGGATCTGACCGCCGGGGGCAGCAACTCGTCGGTGACTGCTCGGCGCAGCGGCAACTCGGGATTCGCCGGCACCAAGGTCACGCACCATGCGTCCGGTGGTGGCGTCAGCGTGGGCCTGATCGTGCCCGCGATCGTGATCGTCCTTCTGCTGGCCTGGGTGCTCCGGGGCACGCTTCGCGCTTCGCCCGACCCGGACGATCTCCTGAGCGAGCTCGAGCGAGCCCTGGCTCGCACCGGACGTCCCGCGGGACCGGGGGTGACCCTGGCCGCCCTCGAGCATCGCTTCAGGGACTCGGAGGAAGCGGCCGGTTACGTCCGGGCGCTGCGCCTGGTCCGCTACGGCGGAGCGCGGTTCGGACCGAGCGCTCGCGGACGGCGTGCCCTCCGCGTGCAGCTCCGCCAGGGTCTCGGATTCACCGGCCGTGTGCGCGCTCTGTGGGCGTTGCCCCCGCGGCCCGGAGCGGGGCTGAAAAATCGCAGCAGGGCTTAAAATTCGTCCCATGGATGACGTCTATGACCTGTTTCGCCGCGGGACACAGCTGCTCGAGGCCGGGGACCACCACCAAGCGGCGGTGCCATTGGCCCGCGCCCGCGATCTGGCGCCCGAGCAGACCTCGATCCGCGAGGCGCTCGGCCGAGCCCTGTTTCACAACCGGCAGTACGCGCAGGCGGCCCAGGAGTTCCAGGCCGTGATTGACCGCGCCCCCACCAACGACTTCGCGCTCTTCTGCCTGGGACGCTCGTTGCAGCTCTTGGGCCGCCACGCCGAGGCGCGCCACCCGCTCGCGCTGGCCGCCTGCCTTCAGCCCAGCCGACGCGATTACCGCGAGTACCGGGATCGTGCCCGGGCCCGGGCCGCCGAGATCTCAGGGGGGTAGTCTCGCGATTCGGGGCACTGGCTCCGCGGGGACCGGTCAGGGTCCGCCAATTGTCCCTCGCAGTGCTACCCTGATCAGCACAGCTTTCCGGCCGGGCGTTTCCCGGCGCAGTACCGAAAGTGGGCGCTCGCCCGCTTTTTTTATGAGATATGACGGAGGAGACAGTGAGTGCCCTACAGACCGAGATCGAAGCCCGAATTGCCGGCCTCGAACCCGAGGTCGAGGTGCTGCTGGCCGAAGTCTCCGGCTCGACGCTGCGTCTGTTCATCGACCATCCGGACGGCGTGAACTTGGCGTTGTGCGAGCGGGTGACAGGGCACCTGAGTGATTACCGAGAGCGGTTCGCGCTCGAGGTCTCCTCGCCCGGGCAGGATCGCCCACTCACCAAACCCCAGCATTTCAACCGCTTTCTCGGCCGTCGCGCTCGCGTACGGCTGCGTGGTGACGCAGCGCGACCGCAGGAAGGCGTGCACAAGCAGCCGGCACCGACACCGAAGGTGCTGGTGGGCGAACTGGTCGGCGCCTCGGACCGGGACGTGACGATCGCCGCTCAAGACGGCGTCGTGACGATTCCCTACGAGCAGATCGTCCGCTCAAACCTCGTACCCGGAGACTGAGCCCATGTCCAAGGAGATAGTTGAGGCCGTGCGAGGCCTCGCCGCGGAAAAGAACATCTCGCACGAAAAGCTGATGGAGGCGCTGGAAGACGCGCTGCTGTCGGCCTATAAGAAGACCCCCGGCTCGGCTCCCTACGCCAAGGTGGAGATGGACCGTGACAGCGGTGACTTCATCGTGTGGGAGCTCAAGATCCCGCCGGAGCTCGAGGAGAAGCTGCTCGTTGAAGCCACCGAGGACCAGCAGCCCACCGTTGACCCCGAGACGGGCGAGATGCGCGAGGCTCCCGAGCCCGAGATCGACCTCGAGAAGCTGAAGGAGTACGAGGATCAGATCGAGATCGAGGACGTGACGCCACACGACTTCGGACGGATCGCCGCCCAGACGGCCAAGCAGGTCATCCTGCAGCGGATCCGCGAGGCCGAGCGCGACATGATGTTCGAGGAATATCGCGACCGCGTGGGCGAGCTCATCACCGGCATCGTGCAGCAATCCGACTCCCGCTACACATTGGTCCAGCTGCGCGAACGCGTCGAGGCGCTGCTGCCCAAGTCAGAGCAGGTGGACGGCGAGCGCTATGACCACTCCCAGCGGATCAAGGCCGTCATCAAGGACGTGTCCAACTCGACCAAGGGCCCGAGCATCATCGTCTCGCGCCGCGATCCCGAGCTGATCAAGTCACTGTTCGAGCTCGAGGTGCCGGAGATTGCCGACGGACTGGTGGAGATCACCGGTGTGGCTCGGGAACCCGGCTACCGCTCGAAGATCGCTGTCGTCTCGCACATCGACGGAGTGGATCCAGTCGGGGCCTGTGTCGGCCCGCGCGGCTCGCGGGTCCGGATGGTCGTTTCCGAGCTCCGGGGCGAGAAGATCGACATCATTCCCTATAACGACGAGCCCGCCCGGTTCGTCGCCAAGGCCCTGTCGCCCGCCCGCGTGCGCGAGGTGCTCGTGGACGACGCCGGAAAGCAGGCCACGGTGATCGTGCCCGACGATCAGCTCTCGCTGGCCATCGGGCGCGAGGGTCAGAACGCTCGTCTTGCCGCCCGGCTCACCGGGTGGCGGATCGACATCCGCTCCGAGACCGAGTTCGCTGCCGAGGAAGCCGAGCACGGCTATGACGAGGATGACACGGCTCAGGGGCGCTGCGCTGCCATCCTGACCAACGGCCGCCGCTGTCCGAACGCTGCGCTGCCCGGCTCGCGCTACTGCGGGATCGAGGCTCACCAGGCATTGGCCGGCACGGGGACCGACCAGGTTGGCGCCGACCCGGAGCCGACCCCGGCACCGTCGGCCGAGGCAGCCCCAGACGAAGCTGCCGCGCCGTCGGCCCAGGCCGAAGCCGGCGAGCCAGAACCCGTCGTCCCGGTCCCGACGCCGGAGTCCCCCGCAGCCGAAAACGCAAGTTCGTAGGAGCCCTAGACTCCAAACTCGATGAATAAACGTGTGCACGAAATCGCCAAGGAGCGCGGGCTTCCGGCCAAGGACGTCCTCGCCCGTCTGAAGGAGGCCGGGGTGGACGTGAAGGCATCGTCCTCGTCAGTCGACGAGGACGTCGCCAAGCGCGTATTGGCCAACGGCGGCGCGGCCAAATCAAGCAGCGCGGCCGGGGACGGCGAGAGCACCCAGGCCAAGGCCAAGGGCAAGACCAAGTCCGCGCCCTCCTCGGGGTCGAAGGCATCTCCGCCAGCCACTGCGGCGGCGAGCGGGGGCGGTGGGAAGGGCAAGCCCAAGGCTGAGTCCGCCGCGCCGGCGCCAGACGCGGCCGGGCCACAGGCGCCCGTCTCCTCGGCGCAGCCACAGACACCCGTGCCCTCGGCGCAGCCACAGGCGCCCGTCCCGTCAGCACAGCCCTCCCCGTCGGCCCAGCCCGCGCCCGCGGCCGAGGCCTCCGGCGAGGAAGCTGCGGCCGGAGCTGACGCAGCCGGCCGAGGTCAGGCCGGCGGCGAGCAGGCGCACAAGCGCCCCACCCGTGACTCACTCCAGGGCGAGCGCGCCCCCGGGAACGCCGGCGGCCGGCGCCGCGTTGTGATCGATTCTCAGGCTTCCCGCCGCGCCGGCGGTCCCGGCGGACCGCCCCAATCAAACCAGCCGCCGCGCCGTCAGCGTCGCGGCCGGCGACGCAGGGGCGTCTACGACGAAGAGGCCGAATCGCGCCCGTCGCAGACCGCCGTCGCCGAGCTTGGCGCGATCCAGATCAATTCCGGCTCCACGGTCAAGGACGTGGCCGAGTACCTGCACGTCCCGCTGCCCGAGGTGATGAAGAAGCTGATGGCGCTGGGCGAGATGAAGACGTTGACCACGACCCTGTCCGACGAGTCAATCCAGGTGCTGGCGGCCGAGCTCGAGAAGGATGTGGAGATCGTCCACTCCGAGGACGAGGAGGTCGCTGACCCCGTCTTCAACGACGCCGACGAGGATCTCGTCGAGCGGGCGCCCGTGGTCACGATCATGGGGCACGTCGACCACGGCAAGACCTCTCTGCTCGACGCGATCCGCGAGACGCAGGTCGCCGCCGGTGAGGCCGGTGGGATCACCCAGCACATCGGCGCCTACCAGGTGCAACACGGCGGCCATCTGGTCACGTTCCTCGACACGCCCGGCCACGAGGCGTTCACGGCCATGCGGGCCCGGGGCGCCAAGGTAACCGACATCGCGGTGATCGTGGTCGCGGCCGACGACGGTGTGAAGCCCCAGACCCAGGAGGCGGTCGATCACGCCAAGGACGCCCGCGTGCCGATGCTCGTTGCGGTCAACAAGATCGACAAGGAGGGCGCACAGCCTGACCGCGTCCGGACCGAGATGACCCAGCTTGGACTGCAGCCCGTGGAGTGGGGTGGTGACACCGAGTTCGTCAACGTCTCGGCCAAGACCAAGGAAGGCCTCGATGATCTGCTCGAGACCATCATCGTCATGGCTGAGGTGGAGGAGCTCCGAGCCAATCCCGACGCCGCCGCCTCGGGCACCGTGATCGAGTCAAAGCTCGATCCGGGACGCGGCCCCGTGGTCACGATCCTGGTCAGCCGCGGGACCCTCGAGGTGGGCGACGCCCTCGTCGCCGGGGCCCATTGGGGCCGAGTGCGGGCCATGCACGACTTCCTGGGCAACCGGATCGCCCAGGCACTACCGGGAGAGCCGGTCGAGGTGCTGGGCTTCGACGGCGTCCCCGAGGCCGGCGAGCACGTCCGGGTTGTCGATCACGAGCGCCGAGCACGGCAGCTGGCCGGGGAGCGCGCCACGCGGCTCAAGGCCGAATCGCTGGCCCGCCAACGGGGCAAGCGCGTCTCCCTGGAGGACATCTTCGGGAGCGGTCTGCAGGAGCTCAACCTGGTGCTCAAGGCCGACGTTGCCGGGTCGCTCGAGGCGATCGAGGATGAGATCGCGAAGCTTCCGCAGGAAGAGGTCTCCGTCAACGTCATCCGCCGCGCGGTGGGTGCCGTGACCGAATCCGACGTGATGCTGGCCGCGGCTTCCGACGCGGTGATCCTGTCCTTCAACGTGCGGCCGGTGGGCGATGCTCGCTCCGTCGCCGATCGTGAGGGCGTCGAGATCCGTCACTACGCGGTCATCTACCGCGCGATCGAGGAGCTTCGCAGTGCCATGCAGGGCATGCTCACTCCCGACGAGGTGGAGGAGGCGCTCGGCTCGGCCGAGGTCCGTCAGATCTTCCGCGCTTCCCGGGTGGGAACGATCGCCGGATCGCATGTCACCGAGGGCAAGATCACGCGTGGGTCCAAGGTTCGCCTGGTCCGCGACGGCACCGTCATATACGACGGCGAGGTCGCGAGCCTACGGCGCTTCAACGAGGATGTCCGCGAGGTGGCCAGCGGGTTTGACTGCGGAATCGTGTTGCGGGACTACGCGGACGTCAAGGACGGGGACGTCCTCGAGACGTACGCCACCCGCCAGGTCGAGCGCGAGCTCGCCTGACGGAGGCGGCGGCCGTGTCCGCCGGCACCGGATTCGTCGCCGTGCTCGTGATCGAGTTGCACTTTCCCGAGGCGGGAAGCTTGAAGGGTAAGCGCAAGGAACTGTCCTCGATCAAGGCACAGCTTCACGGCCGGCTCGGCGCCGCGGTGTCTGAGACCGGCCATCAGGACCTGTGGCAGCGCGCCACTCTGACCGCGTCGCTGACCGGCTCATCGCTCCGTCAGCTGACCGCCGCGGCTGACCAACTCGAACGTTGGGTGATCGCCCGTTGCCCGGACGGAGCCAGCGTCGAACGCCTCGTGGCGTCGGTGGAGGATCTGCGCGGATGAGGTCGCAGCGCGAACAGTCGTGCGGAGGGTAGGATGAGCTCAAGCCGAATGCGTCGTGTGGACGAGGCCGTGAGAGCCGTCCTGAGCGCCGCGATATCGAAGGATCTGAAGGATCCGCGCGTTGGTTTCGTGACCGTAACCGGAGTCAAAACCAGTCCTGATCTGCGGCACGCCGTGGTGTATGTCAGCGTACTCGGAGACGAGCCCACCCGCGAGGCGAGCATCGAGGGTCTACGCTCGGCGCACGGCTTTCTACAACGGCAGGTGGGCACTGAGCTGAAGCTCAAGCACACGCCCGCGCTGACGTTCGAGTACGACGAGTCGATCGACCGCGGGATGCGAATCAGCCACCTGATCGATGTCGAGCTCGCCGAGCCTGGTCCGATTGCCGAGGGGGAAACCGGGGATGAGCCTGAGGATGGGTCCACATGACAACTAATGGCAACCGCTCCGACCGGGACCTGGTCCTCGCCGCCCTGCGCGAAGCGAGCAAGCTGCTCGTCGTCACGCACGAGAACCCGGACGGCGATGCCCTGGGGTCGCTGGTGGCGATGCAGGGGATCCTGGCGACGATCGGCAAGGACTGCCTCATGTACATCGAGGAGCGCGAGCTCCCGCTGCCGCAGGAGTATCGCTTCTTCCCGCTCGACGGGCTGGTCAGTACGCCCCCGGAGGACCTGGACGAACGCACGGTCGTGCTGCTCGATTGCGGCAACCTTGACCGCAATCCGGCTGAGGCGCTTCGCCGGCCCGGGATTCGAATCGTCAACATCGATCACCATCACGACAACACGCGGTTCGGGACCGTCAACCTCGTGGTGCCGGAGGCCTCGTGCACGGCCGAGATCATCTGGGACCTGATGAGCAGCCTCGAGGTTTCCCCGAGTCTGACCGTGGCCGAAGCGCTCTACGTCGGGCTGATCACCGATACCGGCCGGTTCATGTACGAGAACACCGGCCAGCGGGCTCACCTGATGGCAGCGGACCTGATCGGCGCCGGCGTGAACGTCCACGAGATGTACCGTCGGGTGTACGAGGGCGTCCCCTACGGAAAGCTGGCCCTGCTCTCCCGCGGGCTGGCGAACGTCGAGCGCTACGACGACGGGCGCCTGACCATGACCGCTCTCAGCGCGGAGGACTTCCGGAACTCCGGGGCTGAGGAGAGCTACTCGGAGGGCGTGGTGGATCATCTGCGGGCCGTCCAGGGCACGGCCGTCGCCGCCCTGATCCGGGACCGCATCGGAGACGATCAGCCCGGGCTGCGCAAGGTGTCGCTGCGATCCAGCGATGATCGGGTCGACGTGTCGGTCATCGCCCGAGCCCAGGGGGGAGGCGGTCACCGCCAGTCGGCCGGCTTCACCACCGGGCTCTCGCACGACGAGCTCGTGACGTTCTTGCGGGACCAGCTCGCCGCGCAGCTCTGACGGGGCCAGGCGACCGCCTGTGTCCACCGACTACATCCTCCTCTACGACAAGCCTGCCGGGATCACCTCCCACGACGTCGTGGACCGTGTCCGGCGCGAGCTCCCGCGCAAGACGAAGGTGGGTCACGCCGGGACGCTTGACCCGTTCGCCACCGGTCTGCTGCTGGTGCTGGTCGGCCGGGCCACCCGGGCCCAGCGCTTCCTGATGGAGCTCCCCAAGCGCTACGAGGCCACCGCCCGCTTCGGCGCCACGTCATCTACGGGTGACCCGGAGGGGGAGATCGTCGCCGGCGGGACCGTCCCGGCGGGCGACCTCGAGCTCCCGACGGGCCGGGTGCGGCAGCGCCCGCCGGCGTACTCGGCCGTCAAGCTGGGCGGCCGCCGGGCTTACGAGCTGGCGCGAGCTGGAGAGGTGGTCGATATTCCAGAGCGCGAGGTCGAAGTCCATCGCTTCGACGAGCTCTGGCGCGACGGTGACCGGCGGGGCTTCGTGATCGAGTGCTCCTCCGGGACCTACGTCAGGAGCCTGATCGCTGACCTCGGTGACGCGTATACCGAAGTCCTGCGCCGGACCGCGATCGGCGCCTTTGAGGTGTCCGACGCTGACCCTGACCGACCGGTGCCGCTGGGTGACGCCCTGAACTTCCTGCCCGAGATCGGGCTCGACGCCGAGCAGGCACAGTACATCCGCTACGGGCGCGCCATCTCCGCGCCCGAGGCGCCGGCCGGGACCGTCCGGCTGACCCATGCCGGGGAGCTCGTCGCCCTGGCGCAAGCCGGGCCCGGCGCCGACCAGGTTCGTCCGGTCCTCGGGCTGAGCCGACCGGCCGCGGGCTGAGCCGACCGGCCGCGGGCTGCCGCCGAATTTGCGATTCGGGGCACTAGGCTTCCGGCGGATGCAGGTGACAAAGCTCCAGGACGCCGAGCCGCGGCCTCGCCGCGTGGCGGTGGGCGAGTTCGACGGCGTGCATCTCGGGCATCGCGAGGTGATCTCCGGCAACGACACCGTGCTGACCTTCGAGCCCCACCCGCTGGCGGTGATCCGACCCGAGGCGACGCCCAAGCTCCTGACCAGCTTGGAGGCGAAGATCGAACTGATCGAACAGCTCGACGTGGCCGAGCTCGTGGTCATCCCGTTCGATGACACATTCGCCGCGCAGAGCCCTCAGGACTTCGTTGACGAGGTCCTGGTCTCGCGCCTGTGCGCCACCCATGTGTCGGTCGGCGAGAACTTTCGCTTCGGACACCGAGCCACTGGCGATCCGGGGCTGCTGGCCTCCGACGAGCGCTTTGAGACCCGTGTCGTCACGCTGGTCGAGGTAGACGGTGAGATCGTGTCCTCGAGCCATATCCGGGCGCTCGTGCTGGCGGGAGACGTCGAGCATGCCGCCCACTTCCTGGGCTCGCCGTTTCAACTTCGCGGTGAGGTTGTGACCGGGGATCGCCGGGGCCGGACACTCGGGTTCCCGACGGCCAACATCGTCCCGGACGAGAACCTCGTGTGCCCCGGCCACGGCGTCTATGCCGCCCGGGCCGATGGCGTCTGCGCCGCGGTCAACGTCGGCGTCCGGCCCACGTTCGGGACCGGGCGGGGGGTGCTCGTAGAGGCGTACCTGCTCGATCGTGACGTCGACCTATACGGGCAGATCCTGCGAGTCGATTTCCTGGCTCGCCTGCGGGGTGAACGTCGTTTTGACACCGCCGAGGCCTTGATCGAGCAGATGAGACAGGACGTCGAGCTCACCCGCGAGCTCTGCGGCCCCGACACAGCGTGATCGGCCTGCTAGCCTGACCGACCGCATGCCTCTAACTCAGGAACGCAAGCAGGAGCTGGTCACGAAGTTCGGTGACAGCGCGACCGACACCGGCAAGACCGAGGTCCAGATCGCGATGCTCACCGAGCGGATCAACGAGCTGACCGAGCACCTGCGCACGCACAGCAAGGACCACCACTCGCGCCGTGGTCTGCTGATGATGGTCGGCCGCCGCCGGCGGTTTCTGAACTATCTCCAGAGCAGCGACCTCGAGCGCTACCGCACGCTCGTGCGCGAACTCGGCCTGCGAAAGTGATCGAGGCCGGCGAGTCAGCGCCGGACTTCACGCTCAAGTGCGGCGACGGCAGCGATTTCAGCCGCGCGGACCTCGAGGGCAAGACGACCGTCCTCGTGTTCTATCCGTTCGCGTTCAGTCCCGTCTGCACCGATCAGCTGAACCTGTACGAGGAGGTCCTCGAGGACCTGCACGAACGGGGCGTCACCATGTACGGAGTTTCGTGCGACGCCACCCCCTCGCAAACAGCGTTTCGAGAGAAGCTCGGAGTGACGATCGAGCAGCTCTCGGACTTCGAGCCCAAGGGCGCGGCCTGCCAGGCGTTCGGGGCCTACCACCCGGGCGGTTTTCCGCAGCGAGCGCTGGTCATCGTCGGACCGGACTGCGTGGTCCGCTGGAGCTATCAGGCGCCGTCCCCGGGGGACCTTCCCGGCGCGAATCTCATCTTCGACGCGCTCGAGAACTGAACTCCGGCGGAGCCTCGTGAGCGAACTCGGCTCGGCTCCGATTCCCGAGCCGGGGCCCGAGGATCACATCCGCGGGCCGGCGGGGGCTGAGCTGGTGATCGAGTACGCCGACTTCGAATGTCCTTTCTGCGCGGCGTTGCACGAGCGTCTGGCCGAGCTCGAGATTCGGCTCGTGTTCCGCCACTTCCCGGTTCGCTCGAGCCATCCTCGGGCCTGGGCCGCGGCCGGCGCCGCTGAGGCGGCGGCGGAGCAGGGGCGGTTCTGGGAGATGCACGATGCGCTGTTCGCCGACCACGCGCGGCTCGAGGACCCTCACCTGTGGCGCCGGGCTAACGAGCTGAGGCTCGATCTTGACCGGTTCGATTCCGAGCGCCGGAGCGATCACGTACTGGCGCGGATTCGGAGCGATTTCCGCTCCGGCGTCCGGGGTGGGGTCGTCACGACCCCGGCGCTGCTGCACTTTCAGGACGGCCGGGCCGAGCCAGTGGAGGCCGACGAACTCGAGCGCCGGCTGGCGCTGGGCTGACCAGCGCCCTGACGCTACGCGGTCTGCGCCGCCGGCGGCGACAGCGTGGGGCGTTCGAGATCTTCAATCGTCGGCCGGCGCCCGCGCAGCGCGCGTTGGGTCCCGGGGGTGCTGATCGCGGCCCGGACGAGGTCGAGCTGGCGGGCGGCGATGTCGGGATCGATGTGAGCGAACGATCGGCTTGCCTCGCACACCCCCTTGACCAGCATCATCACGTCGACCGCGCTCACGTCCTCACGCACGACACCCGCGTCCTGGGCGCGGCGCACGAGCGTGTCGAGGACGGACATCAGCTCGGTGTGGGCGGCATGGATCTCATCGTTGGCAAGCCACTCGTCATCGAGTGCGTCGAACAGAGCCCGATCGGTTTGGGAGAGGCCGACGGCCTGGTCGATCAGCCCGAACAACGCCTCGCCGGGATCGGGGGCATCGATGAGCGCGCGCCCGCGCGACACCGACTCCTGCATCCGCTCGACGACGATGGCGGCAATCAGGTGCTCCTTGGAGGGGAAGTTGCGGAACAGCGTTCCCCGGCCCACCTGGGCCCGTTCGGCAATCTCGCCCACCCCGACTTCAAGGCCCCGCTCGCAGAAGATCGCCGTCGCGGCATCCAGCAAGCGACGGCGGTTGCGCTCGGCATCCGCACGCAGCGGTCGACGCTCGTCCTCCATCTCGAGTGGATTGTCCTCCATGCGGTGGTCTGACGCGTAGCTCATGGGCTCAGGGCGGGCTAACCCGCGGCCGGAACCGGGGCTGGAGTGGTCCCCGCGGCAACCTCCCGCTCGACCTCCCGGATGTGGCTCCGGCGCAGAGCGAACGCCATCAATCCCGCAGCCGCGGCGAGCATGATCGCCGCCGCCAGGAAGGCAACGTGATAGCCCGAGACGCGGGCCGCGATCGCGGTGCCGCTGTGCGCGCTCAGCAGGCTCGAGGTCTGGCTCGCCGCCAGCGTCGAGAGGATCGCCAGCCCGAGCGAGCCGCCGACCTGTTGCGCGGTGTTGAACAGACCGGACGCCAGCCCGGAGTCATCGCTCGGGACTCCGCTGGTGGCGAGCAGCGTGATTGGCACGAACGTGAGACCCATCCCGAGGCTCATCGGAACCAGGCCGACCAGCAGGTTGCCCGCGTAGCTGCCGTGTACCGGGAGCTGGGTGAGCACGAGCATCCCGATTGTGGCCAGCGAGATCCCGGCGATCGAGACGTTGCGCACGCCGATCCGCCGGATCAGCTGCTGGGCCAGCCCGGCGCCGATCATGATTCCCACGGTCACGGGGAGGAAGGCCAGCCCCGCCTTGAGGGGGCTGTAGCCGAGGACCTCCTGCACGTACAGCGAGGCGAAGTAGAACATCCCGAACATGGCGGAACCCACGAGCAGGAGCGCCGCATCCGCCACCGCCAGCGCCCGGATCCGGAAGATGGCCAGCCGCATCAGCGGGGCCTTGCTGCGGGCCTCGATGACGAGGAACGCGGCCAGCAGGGCGATCGCCACCGCACCCAGTCCGAGCGTCCGGGCCGAGCCCCAGCCGTACGCCTGGGCCTTGACGATCGCGTACACCAGGATCACCAGGCCGCCGGTGACGGTGAACGCACCGGCGAGGTCCAGCGAGCGCTGTTCACTCTGGACCCGCGATTCGGCCACGTAGCGAAGGCCCGTCAGGATCGTTACGACGCCGACGGGGACGTTGACGAAGAACACCCAGCGCCACGACGCGATGTCGGTGAGCACCCCGCCCATGAGCAGGCCCACGGCGGCGCCGCCGGCAACGATCGCGCTCCAGACGCCGAGCGCCTTGGTCCGCTCGTCGCCGTCGGCGAACGTTGTGGTGACGATCGAGAGCGCGGCGGGCGAGACGAGCGCTCCACCGAGTCCCTGCAGCGCCCGGCCGGCGATGAGCATGCCCGAGGACTGCGCCAGGCCGTTTAAGAGTGAGGCGGCGGAGAAGAGCACGACCCCGGCCAAGAACAGACGTTTCCGCCCAAATAGGTCCGCGGCGCGCCCTCCCAGCATCAGGAAGCCGCCGAACACCAGCGAGTATCCGTTGACGATCCACTGCAGGTTGGTGGCCGAGAAGTGCAGGCCCCGCTGGACCGACGGCAGTGCGATGTTGACCACGGTGGCGTCGAGCACGACCATGAACTGGGCCATGCACGCGATAACGAGCACCACCCACGGGCTGGTGGCTCGCGAGCGAATGCTTTCGGGGCCCGGGCTCTCGATCAAGGTTGTGCTCATCGGATCGCTCCTGTGGACGAACTTGGACGCTAAACTGGACCGGCAGGTCCGGTTAGGGTAGCACCAAGCGGACCGGGCGGTCCGTTTTTATTCTGACCATGCCGCCAGCCCGCCCGGGGCGCGGGAGGACGAGGGCCCGCGCTCTGCCGTGGGGATGGGCCGCGCCCTGCCCTGGGCCTGGGCCGCGCGCTGCCCTGGGCTCGACGCCCGGGGACGCGCTAGCATCATCGGGGTTCGGAACTAAAGAAGAGAAACGAAGCACTCCGCCGACCGAAGGGCGGAGAGAACGAAGGGAATTGAATATATGTCTGACGCCGTTACGCGCGTCTCCGTCGAGATCGAGGGCAACGAGATCTCGTTCGAGACCGGCAAGCTGGCCAAACAGGCCTCCGGCGCCGTCGTCGTCCAGTCGGGCGACACGATGGTTCTTTGTACCGCGACGCGGGGCAATCTCCGCGATGTCGACTTCCTGCCGCTCACGGTGGATGTCGAAGAGCGGATGTACGCGGCCGGGAAGATCCCCGGCTCATTTTTTAAGCGCGAAGGTCGCGCGGGGGAGAAGGCGACCCTCACGGCTCGTCTGATCGACCGCCCGGTCCGCCCGCTGTTCCCCAAGGGCTGGCGGTATGAGACCCAGCTCGTCGCCCTGCCGATGTCCGTTGACCACGTGCATCCGTACGACATGCTGGCGATGAACGGCGCCTCGGCGGCCCTGATGGTCTCCGACATCCCGTTCCCGTCGCCCGTCGGCGCGGTGCGGATCGGCAAGATCGACGGCAACTTCGTCGTCAACCCCGACGAAGAGGCGCTGACTGAGGGCACCGACCTCGACCTGATCGTGGCCGGTACCGAGGACGCGATCCTGATGGTCGAAGCCGGCGCCAACGAGATCCCCGAGGCGGAGATCCTCGACGCACTCGACATCGCGCACGAGAACATCAAGAAGCTGTGCGCGGCCCAGCGCGAGCTGGCCGAGAAGGCCGGCAAGCCGAAGGTCGAGGTCGAGGTCCCCGATGTCAACACCGAGCTCTACGAGCAGATCAAGGCCTCCCACGGAGCGGCGCTCGATGCCGCCACTCAGGTCGAGGACAAGCTCGAGCGCCAGGACGCGACCAAGGCCGTGGAAGAGGCGATCCTCGAGCAGTATTCGGGTGCGCCTGAGTCCGAGACCTACGCGGAATACCGCGGCAACGCTCAGCGCGCGTTTGACCGGCTCGAGAAGACGATCATCCGCGAACGGATCGCGATTCAGAAGAAGCGGCCTGATGGACGCGGTACCGATCAGATCCGGCCGATCTCGATCGAGGTCGACATCGCTCCCCGGACGCACGGGTCAGCGCTGTTCACGCGCGGCCAGACGCAGGCGTTCAGCGTCGTCGCGTTGGGTACTACCCGCGAGGAAATGCGGCTCGACACGCTCGGGCTGGAGACGACCAAGCGGTATTTCCATCACTACAACTTCCCGCCGTTCTCGGTCGGGGAGGCGGGCTTCATGCGCGGCCCCAAGCGTCGTGACATCGGCCACGGAGCGCTCGCTGAGCGTGCCCTGGTCCCGATGATCCCGAGCCAGGAGGATTTCCCGTACACGATTCGCGTGGTGTCGGACATCCTCGAATCCAACGGCTCCTCCTCGATGGCCTCCGTGTGTGGTTCAACGCTGTCTCTGCTCGCCGCCGGCGTGCCGATCAAGCGTTCGGTGGCCGGTATCGCCATGGGGTTGATCAAGGAGGGCGATGACTACGTCATCCTCACCGACATCGCCGGCGTCGAGGATCACCTCGGTGACATGGACTTCAAGGTCGCCGGCACCGAGCAGGGCATCACCGCGCTGCAGATGGACATCAAGATCACCGGGGTGACGTTCGAGATCATGCGCGACGCCCTCGCCCAGGCCAAGGTCGCTCGCGAGTTCATCCTCGGCGAGATGAGTTCGGTCATCCAGTCACCGCGGGCCGAGCTGTCCAAGTACGCCCCGGGGATCTCCTCGGTCAAGATCGACCCCGAGAAGATCGGTCTGCTGATCGGCAAGGGCGGCGAGACGATCCGTGCTCTGCAGGAGGAGTTCGAGTCCCAGATCGACGTCAACGACGAGGGTCAGGTGCTGGTATACGCCGCCAACCGTGAGCTCGGCGACGCGCTGGTTGACCGGATCCGCTCGATGACGAAGGAGGTCGAGATCGGTGACGAGTTCACCGGGAAGGTGGTCAAGACCACCACGTTCGGCGCCTTCGTCGAGCTGGCCAAGGGCACGGACGGCCTGCTGCACATCTCCAATGTCGCTCCCGGCCGCCGCATTGACACGGTCGAGGAGGTCCTGAACAAGGGTGACGAGATCGCCGTCAAGGTGGTCGAGGTCGACCGCGAGCGTGGCCGCATCGGCCTCCGTCTCGCCGAGGACCCGGAGATCCAGGGCAAGAACGCCGAGGAGCTCGCCGCCATCGCGGCAGCGGAGAACGGCGGCCAGCGCCGCGACCGTCCGTCTCGGGACCGTCCGCCTCGGGACCGTGACCGTGATCGCGGACCGCGCGACCGTGATCGGGACCGCACCCGCGTGCGCGACCGCGACCCGGACCGTCCGCACTCCTGAGAGCTGACGCGGCCCGCGCCGTGCAAGAAGACCATCGCCTGACAACGCTCGAATCGGGCGTCCGGATCGTGACGGAGGCCATGCCCTCCGTCCGGTCCGTGTCACTCGGCTTCTGGATCGGTACCGGCTCGCGCCACGAGTCAGAGGATCAGGCCGGGCTCTCACACCTGCTCGAGCATCTGCTGTTCAAGGGCACGGCCAAGTACGGGTCACTCGAGATCGACCAGATCTTCGATGCCATGGGCGCCGAGCTCAACGCAGGCACGGGTAAGGAGACCACCTCGGTCTTCGCTCGGGTGATTGACGACCATCTAGCCGATGCGTTCGACGTGATGACGGACATGGTGTTCCGCCCGTCGCTGACGGATCTTGAGTCCGAACGTGAGGTGATTCTCGAGGAGATCGCCATGTACGAGGACGATCCGCAGGAGAAGGTGTTCGATCTGCTCGGGCAGGCGACTTTTGGTGGCGATCCCCTCGGCCGCGCGATCATCGGCCGCGCCGAGGTGATCTCCGGGACGCCCGGGCCCGAGATCGCCAGTTTCCACGCCGGGCGTTACATCCCCGCCAACATCGTCATAGCCGCCGCTGGAGCCGTGGACCACGACGCCATCGTGGCGCTGGCCTCAGAGCGCGTCTCGGCGTCAGCCGGCGCGGGGGATAAGCCGGCACGGAGCCAGGTCAAACTGCCGGGCGCTCCAGGCCGGCGGTTCGAGCGTAAGGAGACCGAGCAGTTCCACGTCTGCCTGGGCGCCGTCGGCCTGTCGCGTCACGATGACCGGCGCTTCGCCCTGCGCGTGCTCGACACCATCTTCGGAGGCACCTCGTCATCCCGTCTGTTCCAGGAGATCCGCGAGCTGCGTGGTCTGGCCTATGCCGTGTCCTCGTTCACGAGCGCTTACCACGACACCGGGCAGGTCGGGCTCTATCTAGGCACCCGGGCCGACAACCTGGTGCAGGCGCTCGCCATCGTCGGCACCGAGCTCGCCCGCTGCCGCGTCCAGCCGGCCACGGACGAGGAGCTCGCACGGGCCAAGGAGAACCTCAAGGGGCGCGTCGTCCTGGCGCTCGAGTCGACTGGGGCGCGTATGAATCGTCTCGGCTCCGAGGTCCTGGCCGGGGCGCCGCTGATGCCGATCGATGAGGTCATCGAGCGCATCGATGCGGTCACGCATCAGGACCTGGTCGAGCTGGTCGAGGAGCTCTGGGACCCCGCGCGCCTGTCTGCGGCCGGCATCGGCCCGGATGAGAGCCGGTTCGACGAGGCACTGGCCGCCGTCGCCCCGGCACTGGCGGAAAGCGCCTGATGATCCGGGTGGCCGTCGCGGGTGCGGCGGGGCGGATGGGGGAGACAGTCTGTCAGGCGGTCACAGACGCGGGCGACATAGAGCTCGTGGCTCGAGCTGACCCCGCGCTCGGGACCTCAGTGACCGAGGCGCTCGCGGCCGGGCCAGACGTTCTGGTTGACTTCACCGTGCCCGATACCGCGCTGCGCAACGCGCGTGAGGCGGTCGACGCCGGCGTTCACGTCGTCATCGGCACCACGGGCTTTGACGTTGGCGATCTCGAGGCGTTCCGGAACGCCAAGGCGAACCTGTTCGTGGCCCCGAACTTCGCCATCGGCGCCGTCCTCATGATGCAGTTCGCCTCCGAAGCGGCCAAGCACATGCGTGCGGCCGAGATCATCGAGCTCCACCACGACGGCAAGCTTGACAAGCCCAGCGGCACGGCCGCTCGGACGGCGAGGCTAATGACCGAGGCCCGAGGCGGCGAGGGCTTCGAGGTTCCTATTCACTCAGTTCGCCTGCCCGGCCTGGTCGCCCATCAGGAAGTCATTCTGGGCGACGTCGGTCAGACCCTGACCATCCGCCATGACTCCGTCGACCGTCAGTCGTTCATGCCCGGGGTACTGCTGGCCGTGCGAAGCGTGGGTCAGCTCGAGAACTCGCCGGTTGTCGGTCTCGAGCATTTGCTGAGTTCCTAGCCCGCGTGACGGCCGGCCGAGGCGATCGCGGCCTGGGCCAGACCGACGAACCAGTCAGTCACCTGCTCGCGCGGCACGGCCGGGTGCTCCAGCCACCAGTTGGCCAATGACTCGCCTGCGCCGACGATCGCGTGGGCGACGCCGTCGGCGGCCGCCGGCGCCAGCCCGGACCATGACGGCGCTCCGGCTTCGAGCATCCGCCGCACCTCCGAGACAACCTGACGGCGGAGATTGGCGATCAACTCGACCAACGGCCGGTGGGCATTGAGTTCGTGAAACAGCACCGTCCAGCCGTCGCGGTGCTCCTCGACGAAGGCGAGAAACTCGCCGATGAGGACTCGGAGCCTGACCGCGTGCGGGACGTCATTGCGGTCGGCGTCAACGAGTCGGGTCACGAGCTCACGCCCGGTCATCTCGATGTAAGCGACATAAAGCCCCTGCTTGGAGCCGAAATACGCATACAGCATGGGCTTGGACACTCCGGCCAGATCGGCGATCCGGTCCATGGACGCTCGCTCGAAGCCGTCACCGGCGAAGACCTGACCGGCAACATCGAGAATCAGGGGCTCACGAACCGAACGCGGTACCCCGCGGCTTCCGACTCTATGGGTCTGGTCTGGCCCTGCGCGACCGGAGGTTTCTGCACGCGACGACAAATCGTGTAGAAATCTATCCCAGCGGATATTACTTCTGAGTAGGTAAGAGGCCCTATGCCCGAGAGAGGTGCTACACCCAACGTTCATCCGATCCAGCGCCGCGTGCTGCGTGTGCTGGCGGCGCTGAGCTCGCCGCTACTCCCGGATGACTATCTCGAGCTCATCAATCCCCTGTGGTCCACGCGCGAGCTGCGGGGCCGAGTGGAGAGCATCGACCGCGAGACGCCGGACGCCGCCACCGTCCTGATCAAGCCCGGTTACCGGTGGCCCGGTCACCAGCCCGGCCAGTATCTGCGCATCGGGCTCGACATCCAGGGTGTCAGGCACTGGCGGGCCTACTCCCTCACGTCCGATCCGGCCCGTCCCGACGGACTGATCAGCATCACGGTCAAGAACGTCGATGAGGGCAAGGTTTCGCCTTATCTGGTGCGCCGAGGCCGCCCGGGGACGCTCGTCTCGCTGGGCGGGGTCGAGGGAGAGTTCCTGCTCCCTGACCCGGTGCCGGCCAAGCTCCTGTTCATCAGCGCCGGGAGCGGGATCACCCCGATCATGAGCATGCTCAGGCACCTGGACCAGGCGGGCGAGCTCGGCGACGCCGTCCTGTTGCACTCGGCGCGCCGCTCCGACGAGGTGATCTTCGGCAATGAGCTCCGCTCGCTGGCGCGCCGCCATGAGCAGTTCAAGCTCCATGAGCAGCTCACCGGCGAGGACGGCCGCATGGGTCCTGGCGATCTGGACCGGCTATGCCCTGACTGGCGCGAGCGCGAGACGTTCCTCTCCGGCCCCACGGACATGCTCGATGCCTTCGATGAGCACTTTGACCAGGCTGACCTGGCCGACCGCCTCAACATGGAGCGCTTTCAGCCCAAGCTCGGACTCGGGGACGGCCAGGAGGGCGAAGGCGGAACGATCAAGTTCCTCAAGTCCGGCCAGGAGGCGGAGTCAGACGGCAGCATCCCGATCCTCGTCGCCGGCGAGGAGGCGGGCCTCGAGCTGCCCTACGGCTGCCGCGAGGGCATCTGCCACACGTGTGTGGGAGAGCTGCGCTCCGGGCGGGTCCGGGACCTGCGCAACGGCAAGGTCCACGGCGAAGAGGGCGAGGTCATCCGGACGTGCATCCACGCCCCCGAAGGAGCAATCGAGATCGAGCTATGACACCCGACGAGGAGAAGACCATATGAGTACCGCTGTCCAGAACGGCCACGGCCCGACCGGACCGGTCGAGATCGACGGCTCCGAGAACCCTCTGCACCGGCTGACGCCGGAACAGATCGAGGAGATCGGGCGTGAGTTCGACGAGCTCCACGAGCAGGTCAAGGCTGACCTCGGTGACCGTGACGCCACCTACATCCGCTCGATGATCGCCTTCCAGCGCCGGCTGGCCCTGATTGGCCGTGCCGAGCTGATCGCGTCACGCTGGCGGATCCCGTGGGCGCTCGGCGCCGCGACGCTGGGCATGGCCAAGATCCTGGAGAACATGGAGATCGGCCACAACGTCATGCACGGTCAGTGGGACTGGATGAACGATCCGGTCATCAACTCCAAAGCGTGGGATTGGGACACGGCCTCAACCGCTGAGGCCTGGCGTCATTCGCACAATTTCATCCATCACACGTACACGAACATCATCGGCAAGGACCGCGACCTCGGATACGAGATCATGCGGATTGACCCGGCTCAGAAGTGGTACCCGTTCTACCTTCTGCAGCCGTTCTACAACATCGTGCTATCGCTTCTGTTCGAATGGGGCGTCGCACTCCACGATCTGGACTTCGACGCCATCCGGGCGGGCGAGAAGGACGGTAAGCAGGTGCTCAAGGAGCTGCGCGGTATCGGCGGCAAGGCACGCGCGCAGATCACCAAGGACTACATCGCCTGGCCGCTGATCAGTGGCGGCGTGATGACACTGATCGAACTCGGCGTGCTCAGCGCCAAGGCGCGTGAGGAATCCACCGCCAGCGGGCTCAGCCGGAAGGCACGGCGAGCGCTGCGCAAGGCGCGCCGGGCCGCCCCGGGCGGCGAGAGCAACAGCATCCTGGCCCAGCTGATCGCCCGCCGCTCGTTCCGCGAGCCGTTCATGCGCACCCTGACCGCCGACGTGGTGGCCAATCTGATGCGGAATGTCTGGTCCTACGCGATCATCTTCTGCGGTCACTTCCCCGACCAGACCTTCACCTTCACCCAGGAGGAGACGGCGGATGAGACCCGCGGCGCTTGGTACGTGCGCCAGCTGTGCGGAGCGGCCAACATCGACGGTAGCCCCCTGTTCCACGTGATCAGCGGGAACCTCGGCTATCAGGTGGAACACCACCTGTTCCCCGACATGCCGAGTACCCGGTATGGCGAGATCGCTCCCAAGGTGCGGGAGATCTGCGAGCGCTACGACCTCCCATACAACACCGGCCCGTTCGGTCAACAGCTCGGGATGGTGCAGCGCACGATCCTGCGCCTGGCGCTTCCGGGCGGCAAGGCGCGCCCGAAGCCGGGGCCGTACCGCGGACCGCGCTATCGCGGCAGCGGGGAGCGGGACGCGCCGGAGCTCAAGAAGGCCGCTTAGCCCGGGGCCAGGAGCTCGAGCCGGTTCCCCCACGGATCCTCGGTGAAGAAACGGCGTACCCCGGCGAGCTCTCCGTCCCAGATGACCGGCGCACCGGCAGCCTGGAGGCGCTCGGCCAGAGCCTCCAGGGCCGGCTCGTCGGCCAGGCGGAGCGCCGGGTGCGCCTTCCGGGCCGGGGCGAACGGCTCCGCGACGCCGATGTGAAGCTGCTGGTCGCCGGCGAGCGCGAACCAGGCGCCTCCGCGCGCCTGGAGGACCTGAGGCTTCTCGAGTTCCCGCAGGCCCAGAAGCTCGCCAAAGAACGCTCGCGCCGCCACCTCGCAGCCGGCCGGGGCGGCGAGCTGGACATGGTCGATGGCGGGTGCCGACGCGTCGGCCTGTGAGCTCACCTGGCCTGCCTCCGATACGGTTCCGTGCCGATGTCAGTCGACGTTAGCGCCGTCAAGGGCCTCGGTGACCTCCGGGAGTTCGTGGCCCTCCCGGCTCGCCTGCACGCCGGGACTCCGTGGATCCCACCCCTGAAGCTCGAGCGCTACGCGTTCCTCAATCGCCACCTGAACGCGTACTTCAAGCATGGTGAAGCGCAGTACTGGCTCGCTCGCCGCGGCGGCAGGGTGGTCGGACGGGTGACGGCACAGATCGACCGGGCGTTCAACACTTACCACGGCAACCGATGGGGGATGTTCGGGTTCCTCGAGTTCGAGGACGACCAGGAGGTTGTCGAGGCGCTGCTGGCGGTGGCCGAGGACTGGCTCCGCGGCCGGGGCTGCGAGCGGATGGTGGGACCGATGAGCTTTCAGCTCAATGACGACGCCGGCGTCCTGGTCGAGGGTTTCGAGCACGAGCCGCTGATTCGCGAGTCCTGGAACCCGGCCTACTACCAACAGCGCTGTGAGGCAGCCGGGCTGACTAAGGCGATGGACCTGTTTGGCTGGGACCTGACGATTGACGATCGCGAGCGGGTGAACCCGATCCTGCCCCAGATCGCCGAGCGCGCGCACACCAAGCACGGGATCACGATCCGGAAGATGTCCCGGCGGCACCTGAGGCGGGACATGGACGAGTTCGCCAAGGTCTACAACGCTGCCTGGTCGCACAACTGGGGCTTCGTCCCCTACGACAAGGCTGACCTTGACGCGTACGCGATCGATATGCAGCTCGTCTACTCGCGGGACTGGTTCATGGTCGCCGAGCAGAACGGGCAGACGGTGGCGGTGGCGATCAGCATTCCCGACATCCACCAGGTCTACAAGAAGATGAACGGCAGGTTGCTGCCGTTGGGCTGGCTGTATTACCTGATGCGCAACCGGATCATGGACCGGGTTCGCGTGGGTTTCCTCGGTGTTCTGCCCGAGTATCAGCACACCGGGGTCGCCGCCGCGCTCTACATGGAGCACTTCGACATGGCCGCCCGCACCCGGCAACACGCCGGCCAGGCGAGCTTCATCCTCGAGATCAACACATCGATGAACCGCGGCCTTGAGGCGATGGGTGCTCGGCTCCACAAGCGCTGGCGCGTGTACGAACGCGTGCTCGAGGATGCCTCTACGCAAGCCGCCACGCAGGCTTCCACGCAGGCCCCCGCGGCGGCGCCCTCAGAGGAGTCCTGAGAAGAGCCGCCCGCCGGAGCGCTACCGTTTCTGTGGGACCACATAACTTGCTCCCCCGGAGGTCGGAATGCAGTGGACAATGAGCGTCCTCGTCGTGGCCAACATCACGGCCACCTCACCGGAGCTGATCGGCGAGCTCGTCGGCCGTGGGGAGCGCGGTCCGGTGAAGTTCACGCTCGTCGTGCCGGCGAATCCGGTGGCGAGTGGACGCGAGGCCGCCCGCCTGCGGCTCGAGGAAGCCCTAGAGCAGTTGCGGGGCGCCGGCCTAGATGTGGAAGGCCACGTCGGGTCCAGCGATCCGATCATTGCCGTGAGCGACGAATGGGACCCGCGACGCTATGACGAGATCATCCTCTCGACATTGCCGATGCACGTCTCGAAATGGCTTCACGCCGGTCTGCCCGAACGAGTCGAGCGGCTGACTGGCGCCCGTGTGACGCATGTGGTCTCCGAGCCGCCCAAACCTGAGGTAGCGGTAGGTCCGGCCCCCGGGCACGAGAAGTGGGGCGTAATGACGCCGCTTTCGGTGCTCACCTGGGGCGGACACAAGCAGCCGTAGGCCCTGCGATACTCCACGCGATGTCAGTGAACTTCGGCGCGATCCTGACCGCCATGGTGACTCCATTCGACGACGCAGGTCGCGTCGACGAGGAGGCCGCGGTCAGGCTCATGCACTACATCGTTGATCATGGATCCGACGGCTTGGTGGTGTGCGGAACCACGGGGGAAGCGGCCACCATGGACGACGAGGAGCACCTGGGCATGATCGGCCTCGCCGTCCAGGAGATGGGCGACCGGTGCACGATCGTGGCCGGGGTGGGGTCAAATGACACGCGCCACGCGGTGGAGTTGACCGAACGCGCTACCGAGCTTCGCCCCGACGCCCTGCTATCGGTCAATCCGTACTACAACCGGCCGAGCCGGCGCGGGATCCTGGCGCATTACCGCGAAGTCGTGCGGGCCACCGACCTTCCCATCCTCCTCTACAACATCCCGCAACGGACCGGCTCCGACATGCCGAATGACCTGCTGGCCGAGCTGGCCCAGTTCGAGAACATCTGCGGCGTCAAGCAGGCCAACCCCGACAACCTGGCCAAGGTCGACGGCATGGTCATCTACGCCGGCAACGATGACATGTTCGCCGACGTGCTCGACCTCGGGGAGCCGGGAGGAGTCCTCACCGGCAGCCACATCTTTGGCGAGGAGATGCGCGGGATGGTCGACGACCCCGAACACCGGCACGAGATCGACCAGGGCCTCCAAGACGTCTACCGCGATCTGCTTGTCGCCCCGTTGGCGTGCACCGTGAAGGCGGCGCTCGGACTGCTCGGCATTCACGTCGGAGCTCCCCGGCTCCCGTACGTCGAGCTCGATGAACGAGAGCTGGCGGTCGTCAGAGAAATGCTCGAACGCCACGGGATGCTGTCAGTGGCGGCTGGATGAGCAGCGCGGCGATCTGACATGAACGGGGGCAAGCTGCGCGTCCTGCCGCTGGGCGGGCTGGGGGAGATTGGCAAGAACATGACCGTGGTCGAATACGGCGGTCGGATCGTCGTCGTGGATACCGGTCTCCGGTTCCCGACCACAGAGATGCTGGGGATCGACCTCGTCCTGCCCGACTTTGCCTATCTGCGCGATCGGGTGGATGACATCGAGGCAATCGTGATCACGCATGGCCACGAGGATCACCTCGGCGCGCTGCCCTGGGTTCTTCGGGAGCTGGGCGCCGACCGGGCGCCCCGTGTGTACGGAGGTCCGCTGACGATTGCCATGGCGCGCTCCAAGCTCGATGAGCACAACCTCAAGGACGTTGACCTCAACGATCTCGCCCCGGGAGATGACGTCGAGCTCGGCCCGTTCGGACTCGAGATGGTCCACATGACCCACTCGATTCCCGATTCGTGCGCCGTGGCGCTGAAGACCGACCTCGGGATCGTCCTGTTGACCGGCGATTACAAGTTTGACCAGACCCCGGTTGACGGCCCTCCGGCAGACGTCGCCCGCCTGGCCGAGCTCGGCAGCGAGGGTGTGCTGCTCCTGTGCGGCGATTCGACCAACGCCGACCGGCCGGGCTTCTCACCCTCCGAACGTGAGGTCGGGCCACACCTGGAGGAGGTATTCGCCCGGGCTGAGGGTCGGATCATCGTGACCAGCTTCGCCTCGAACATCCACCGTGTGCAGCAGGTGGTGGATGCCGCGGCGCAGCTGGGGCGCAAGGTCGCGCTGGTCGGCCGCTCGATGCGCAAGAACGTGAACATCGGCCGGTCGCTCGGTCACATCGAGATCCCGGACGGCATGACGATCCAACCCAACGAGGTCGAGGACTGGCCTGAGCACAAGGTGGTGGTGATCTCAACCGGTTCGCAGGGCGAGCCGCTCTCGGCTCTGCGCCGGATGGCCTATGACGACCATCGGCAGATCACGCTGCAGAAGGGCGACACGGTCGTCTTCTCGGCCACCCCGATTCCGGGCAACGAGCGTGCGGTCAACGAGACCGTCGACCGCCTGTATCACGTCGGTTGTACGGTCATCACTCCGCGCGACGCGCCGATCCACGCCTCGGGACACGGATATGCCGAGGAGCTCAAGCTGATGCTGAATCTCGTCCGGCCCCGCTACGTGATGCCGGTCCACGGTGACCACAAGCGCATCCAGCTCCATTCCCAGCTCGCGGATGCGGTCGGCATCGATCCCGACGCCGTGTTCGCCGGGGAGAACGGGCTTCCGCTCGAGCTGGACAATCAGGGCGCCCGGTTCGGCGAGCCTGAGCAGGCGGGGATGATCTTCGTCGACGGGGTCGACATTGGCGATCCGGCCGATGTCGCCCTGCGCGATCGCCGCATGCTCTCCGCCGACGGGATCTTCATCGTGGTGGCGACCGTCTCGGAGCAGACGGGCGAGTCGGTCGTCCCGCCCGAGGTGATATTCCGCGGCGTGCCGTTCATCGAGCAGGCCGACGGCCTGGTTGAGGACATCCGGGAGGAGGTCGAGCGCTCCCTCGCCCACGCCGCGCAGGAGGGGGTGCGCGAGATCGACCTGCTCCAGCAGGAGCTCCACGATGATCTGGCGGCGTTCGTCTACGACCGGTTGCGGCGGCGCCCGATGGTCCTGCCCGTGGTGGTCGAGGTCTGATCCTCGGCCGTGACGGGGGCCAAGGGCACCCCGGCGGCCGGCAGGCGGATCACGAAGCGGGTGCCGGTGCCGGTCTCCGGGCGCTCCACGATCACGGTGCCCCCGTGGGACTCCGCCACGGCCCGGACGATGGCCAGACCCAGGCCCGATCCCCGGCCGCCGTCACGCCCCCCGCGGACGAAGCGCTCGAAGACCCGGTTCTCGAGCTCGACCGGGATACCAGGCCCGGCGTCCTCGACGGTAAGCACCACCTCGTCGCCATCCTGCTCGGTGCTGGCCCATATCTGCGTTCCCGAGGGTGTGTGACGCACCGAATTCTCAAGCAGGTTGAGCACCAGGCGGTGCAGCTCATCGCCGACGCCTGAGATCACGGCCCGCTCGTGGCGGATCGACAGCTCGTGGCGGTCCGCCATCGGACCGAGCTCGGAGGCGGCCTCAACCAGGACCTCGCCCAGGTCGGTCGCCCGGTGGGGCTGCACGCGCTGTGCGTCGGCGCGCGCGAGCAAAAGAAGGTCTCCAACCAGTCGGCGCATCCGCCGGGTCGAGCGCAGTGCCGCCTCGGCCGTCTCGGCCTTCTCACCGGCCAGCTCCTCGGTCAGGAGCTCGAGGTTCGCCAGCACGCTGGTCAGGGGCGTGCGCAGCTCATGTGAGGCGTCGGCGACGAACTCGCGCTGGCGATCGAGCATCGCCTGGGTATCGCCGCGGGCCGAATCGAGCGCTCCGAGCATCCCCTCCAGCGTTCGGGCCAGCTCCGCGATTTCGTCGTCGGCCTCGGGGTGGGGGAGGTGACCGCTCGGGTCACGGGTGCGCTCGATCTCACGCGCGGCATCGGTCAGTTCGACGATCGGGCGCATGGCGCGCGCCGAGACGAACAGCCCGGCCAGCAGGGCCAGGATCGTCCCGCCCAGCACGCCGAGTAACAAAAACACGTCCACGCGCCCGATCGTGTGATCGAGATCAGACAGCGGTAGCGCGTACAGAAGCGTGGCCGTTCCGCTCGGTTTGACGGTGAGCTGGCGAAGTGCCACGCGGTAGCCCGACTCCTCGAAGTATCCCGACGTGGCGTTGGGCGCAGAGGCGAACAGCCCGTAGGTCACCGGTGCCTTGGCGCCCTTGATCGTGATCTGGTTCTGGGTGCCCAGCAGGTTGCCGTCACTCGAATCGAAGATCCGTATCTGGGCGTGCTGCCCGCTGGCGAAGTCCCCCAGAGACACGTTGACGTGGCTCCAGTCGAGGTCCAGCGGGGACAACCGATCGAAGTGCAGCTTGCCGCTCAGCTCGGTGGATAGCCGGCTGACGGCTGAGCTCTGCTGCTGGTCAAACTGGGTCCGGAGCTGGCGGTTGGTGAGCACGCCGACAATGGCCGCAAAGCCGGCCAGGATCACGAACGTCAGCGCCGCAGAGCCGCCGGCCAGGCGCCAGCGGATCGGGACCGACCTATACGCGGAGTACGTAGCCCGCGCCGCGGATCGTGTGTAGGAGTCGAGGCTCGCCATCGGCCTCAAGTTTCCTCCGTAGGTTGGAAACGAACACCTCGATCGTGTTCGTCATTGAAAAGGGGTCATAACCCCATACCTCGTCCAACAGTCGCTGGCGCGAGACGACGATGCGCTCGTTGCGCATCAGATACTCCAGGAGTTCGAACTCCCGCTGGGTCAGATCCACCGCGCGATCGCCTCGGGCCACCTCGTGCGTGTCCGGGTTGAGCTTCAGATCACCCACGCTCAGGTTGGCCTGTCCCCGGGGCGGGCGGCGTCGCAGGAGAGCCCGCAGCCGGGCCAGGAGCTCCTGGCGCTCGAACGGCTTGACCAGATAATCATCGGCACCGGCATCGAGGCCCTGGACGCGGGACTCGACCGCATCCCGCGCGGTCAGCACCAGGATCGGAACATCGTCATTGCGGTGGCGCAGCTCCTTGGCCACGTCGAGGCCGTCCATGCCGGGGAGACCGAGGTCGAGGACCACCAGGTCAGGGAGGAAACCGTGAGCCTGATCGAGGGCGACGATGCCGTCCTCGGCCACTCGCACCTCGTAACCCTCCATCCGCAGGGAGCGCGTGAGCACCTGCGCGATTGCGTCATCGTCTTCGACCACCAGGACGCGGGGCGGGCGCTCGTATTCAGTCATCCTGCCGGAGATGGTAGGGGCCGGAAAGCCCGGCCGCGCGCGGTTTTAGGGATTTTTGATCCTGCCGGCCCGGCAGGAGCCGTGCCGCGGCCGTCGAAGCCACCAATTCGGACATGGCCACCCTGCAGAAGCGCAAGCCGACTCGGCGCAAGCCGGCTCGACGCAAGCCGCCGCCCAAGCGAGCTACGCGCTCGCTCCTCGCGAGCCGTCCTGGGCTGCCCGATCTCGGGCTCGAGGCCCACCACATCGACATACTCGGGCTGGCCCTGATCGCCATCGGCGTGTTCCTCGGCGGCGTCGCCTACGCTCATTGGGCCGGCGGCGCGGCCGGCAACGGCGCCGTGCGGGCCACGCGCTTCATGTTCGGCGCCCTCGGTTACGCAGTTCCAGCGGGCTTGGTCGCCGGTGGCGCGCTGATCCTCATGCGTGAGCTGCGGCCCCCCGCCCGCCCGATGAGGACGGGGATCGTGTGTCTGGTGGCAGCGCTGACCCTGGCGCTGGCTGCCGGCACGCTGGGGATCGGCCCAGGCACCGTCGGAGCCCATCATTACTGGCGCTCGGCCAGCTTCGAAACCCGTGGGGGAATCCTCGGCCAGGCCGAGCTGTGGGCGACGTCCCACCTGATCTCGAAGCTCGGCTCGAGCATCCTGGCCGTCTTCCTCCTGGCTGCCGGGCTGATCCTGGTCAGCGGCGCGACTCTGGCCGGGATCCTGCGGGTCACGGGCGCCGGCGTTCTCGGCACCAGCCGTGTGCTGCGACGCTCGACGGAGGAGCTCGCGGCGACCGTCGCCCGCCGTCCAGCCACTGCCGCTGCCCAGGCCAATGCCGGCCTGGACCGCGCAGTTCCCGGCGATCCGCTGCTGCCGCCAGAGCCTGACACGACCGAGCTGGTTGTCCGGGCCACGCACGTCGAGGCGCCGCCGATCCAGAGCGACGAGGCTGACGCCCCGTTTGAGATGGGCGATGAGCTCGGCGAGATGGCAAACATGGAAGACCCCGAGGAGGAGGAGCCCACGGTCGTTGCCAGCGGGGGTCCGGCCCGGGACGTGGCGCCCGAGGATCTGACCCCCCAGGGCCGTTACCGCGCCTCGATCACTGACGACCCCGATTTCGAATGGCACGTTCCGGCGCCCCGCTTCCTAACTCGCTCCACCGGCGAAGCCGCCCGGCCGGATACCGCCGGGCAGGAACAGGTGGCCCGCACGCTGCTCGAGACGCTGGGCCACTTTGGAATCGAGGCCAAGGTCATCGGGCGGGTGACCGGGCCCCACATCACCCGCTATGAGATGCGTCTCGCGCCCGGGATCAAGGTTTCGAAGGTGGCTCAGCTCAAGGATGACCTGGCCTACGCCCTGGCCGCCACTGATATCCGGATCCTGGCTCCGATCCCCGGCAAGCAGGCCGTGGGGGTGGAGGTTCCGAACGCCCGTCGGCGGATCGTCCACCTGGGTGATGTGTTCCAGGACGCACCGCCGGACTGGTCACCTCTGACGGTGTGGCTCGGAAAGGACATCGCCGGACGTGCGATCGGCGCTGACCTGGCCAAGATGCCTCATCTGCTCGTCGCCGGTACCACCGGTGCCGGTAAGTCAGCGTGCGTCAACGCCATGCTGTCGAGCATCCTCCTGCGCGCCACTCCACACGAGGTGCGGCTCGTGCTCGTGGACCCCAAGCAGGTGGAGCTCAACCACTACGACTCGATCCCGCACCTGCTCACACCCGTCATCACGAGCCCCCGGATGGCCGCCAACGCGCTCCAGAATCTGGTCAAGGAGATGGAGCAGCGCTACTCGATCATGTCCCTGTCGCGCACCCGCAGCCTGGTGGAGCTCAACCGCGCGCGCGCCAAGCGTGCCGAGCCGCCGCTGCCCTACATCCTGTGCGTGATCGACGAGCTCGCCGACCTGATGATGGTGGCGCCGGCCGACGTGGAGGACTCCATCATCCGCCTGGCCCAGAAGGCGCGTGCGGTGGGGATCCATCTCGTGCTGGCCACGCAGTCACCCCGAGTCGATGTGATCACCGGCATGATCAAGGCCAACGTGCCGTCACGGATCGCGTTCGCGGTCTCGAGTCAGACCGACTCGCGCGTGATCCTCGATTCGGGCGGCGCCGAATCCCTGCTCGGACAGGGAGACATGCTCTTCTCGCCCGTCGGCTCATCGAAGCTCCAGCGGATCCAGGGCGCGTACATCGACGAGGAGCAGATCCTCGAACTGACGGAGGGCTGGCGACGCCAGGGCGAACCAGAGTTCCGCGAGGAGCTGCTGGCGGAGGTTCCGAGCGAGGATGACGGATCCGAGGGCGACGACGCTCTGCATCCGAACGAGGATCCGCTGCTAGAGGAGGCGATCTCGATGGTGGCCCAGATGGGCACCGCCTCAACGTCGATGCTCCAGCGCCGCCTCCGGCTCGGCTATACGCGGGCCGGCCGGCTGATTGACATGCTCGAGCGGCGGGGCATCATCTCCGGCTACGAAGGATCCAAGCCTCGCCAGGTCCTCATCACCGAGGCCGACGTCCCCCGGATCCTCTCCCACCTGGCCGAGGCCGACGGATCCTCCCGCCCGAGCCCCGAGCCGGCGCGCGTACCGGACGTCCCAGACGATCCAGACGCAATCTGAGTGTTGGTCTGGGCGGGCCATGCCGCCACCGCCGATGCGCAGACGGCCGGGGGCACCCAGCGGGCGGACCTGATGCCGGCCTGGCGGGCGGCCTTGAAACCGAGGACCGCCGGTAGCCTTGTTGCCGATGGCTGAGATCGGCGCCCGGTTACGGGAGGCGCGGATGCGCGCCAAGATTGACATTAATGAGGTCGAGGTGCGGACGAAGATTCGCGCCAAGTACCTGCGCGCGATCGAGAACGAGGAGTGGGATCTGCTCCCCGGCGAGGTGTACGCCAAGAGCTTCCTGCGCACCTATGGCGAGTATCTCGGTCTGGACACGCGGCAGCTGATTGACGACTTCAAGCGCCGCTACGAGCACCCCTCAGACCACGAGCTGCGCCCGATCGCACCGCTGGGACGCGATCGCGAGCGCCGGTCTCGGGGTCCGCTCGTGCCCTCCTGGGCGATCATCGGCATGGTTCTGATCGTGATCGTGGTGGTACTGGCGCTCGTGGGCAGCAGCAGCAACAAGCCGAACACGGGGGCCTCAGTGGGAACGCACTCGGTGGTCATCCATCACCCCCGGCGTCGACATCACCACACGGCTCCGAAGACCCCAGCGGTACCCAAGACGGTCAAGCTGCAGCTAGTTCCGACCGGTCAGGTGTACGTGTGCCTAGTCACCGGAACCGGGAAGACACTGATTCCCGGGCTGATTTTCGACACCGGTCAGACGATCCCGGTCAAGAGCGCGCCGAAGCTGCTCCTGACGCTCGGGAATGCCTCGGTGCAGATGAAGGTCAACGGCGTGACGGTCCCGGTCCCGGCCTCCTCGGGCGCGATCGGCTTCGAGCTTCTACCCGGCTCGCATCACTCGCTGTCAGCCGCCCAACAGCCGCGCTGCGCATGAGCTCCGCCCGCATGAGCGCTTCCCCCGCATGAGCGGCCCCAGCGCATGAGCGCCCCGCGCGCAGGCATCCTGGTCACCGGCACCGAGGTGCTGACCGGGATCATCTCGGACCGCAACGGACCCTGGCTATCCGAGCGTCTGCGCGAGATCGGCGTCGACGCAGCCATGATCCAGATCGTTGGTGACCGCCCTGATGACCTGCTCTCGACGCTCGAGTTCATGCGCGAGGAGGGCATGGCCTTGATCATCACCAGCGGCGGTCTCGGTCCCACGGCGGACGACCTGACGGCCGAGATCGTCGGCCGTTTCTCGGGCCGCGAGATGGTGCTGGATGCCCGGCTCGAGGAGCGCATCGCCGAGATTCTGGCTCCGATGATGAAGCGCTGGCCCGGCCTCGACGCCGACGCGATCCGGCTCTCGAATCGCAAGCAGGCGGTCATCCCGGAGGGGGCGACGGTTCTGGATCCTGTCGGCACCGCCCCGGGGCTCGTGGTGGCGCCGCTCGAGGGCACCGCTCCCACCGTGGTCGTCCTGCCCGGACCACCGCGCGAACTCCAGCCGATGTGGGAGATGGCTCGAGCCACCGATGCGTTCGCGGCCGCGATCGCCGGCGCGCCGACCTTCCGCAACGAGATCGTCCGTCTGTTCGGCATCCCGGAGTCTGAGATCGCCAGCACCCTGCGGGCCGCCGAGGAGGCGGGACTCGATCTCCAGCCGCTGGAGATCACCACCTGTCTGCGCCGAGGCGAGATCGAGATCGCGACGCGCTATGAGCCTCCGGCTCAGGCGGACTACGACGCGCTCCTGAATTTCATCCGCGAGCGTCACAGCGACACGCTGTTCTCCGAGGACGGGTCGACGATCGACGAGCAGGTGGCCGGTCTGCTCGCGGGTCGCACCCTCGCCGTGGCCGAATCCTGCACGGGCGGGGGCCTGTCCGCGAGATTGACGGACCGTGCCGGTTCCTCGGCCTACTTCCTGGGTGGTGCGGTGGTCTATTCGAACGCGGCCAAAATCGATCTCGCCGGGGTCGATCCGAATCTCATCGAGCGCTTTGGCGCCGTCTCGACCGAGGTGGCCGAGGCCCTGGCCGACGGTGCCGCGGCCCGGTTCGGGGCTGAGCTCGGCGTCGGGATAACCGGCGTCGCCGGTCCAGACGGCGGCACGGAGGAAAAGCCGGTGGGGTTCGTGTGCTTTTCGGTCAGTGACGGCAACGGCGCCCGGATGACCCGGAGCACGCGCCTGCCGGGCGGCAGACAGGACGTGCGCGATCGCTCAGTCACCGTGGCCATGCACCTGCTGCGGCGGTTCCTTCTGGGCGGGCGCGACGCCTCCGGCCCGGGCGATCACGGTGGCTCGGTCGGCCCGGGCGATGACGGTGGCTCGGCCGGTCCGGGTCTCGCCTCGGGCACCAAGGGGCCGTGAAGCCCGAGAGCGCGCGCCTATTCGCCGCGCTCGAGTTGCCGGCGCCGGTTCGCACCGCGCTCGTGACGTGGCGGACCTCGCAGCTCTCGCAGATCGCCGGTCTGCGGGCCACACAGCCCGATGCGCAGTCCCTTCACCTGACGCTCTGCTTCCTGGGCTCGCAGCCGGTGGCGGAGATAGCCCAGATCGCCGAGGCGTGCAAGGCGACCGCGGGGTATCAACGGCCGGCTCTGAGCATCGGGACGCCCCTCTGGTTGCCCGTTCGCCACCCTCGTGTCCTGACGGTCGAGGTCGACGACGACGGCGGCCTGAGCGCAGTCCAGGCTGCCCTGGCCGGTGCCCTGGGCCAGGGCGGATGGTTCCAACCCGAACGCCGGCGGTTCCGGCCCCACATCACGGTGGCCAGGACGGTCCGCGACGGGATCCGCCGACCGCCCGAGGTAGTCCCACCGGAGGCGATCAGCTTCGTCGGCTCCACGGTGGCGCTGATGCGCTCGCATCTAGGCGCGGGGAGCGCGTCCTACGAGCGCCTGGCCGCTGTTGAGCTGGGGGAGGGTGGGCGCGCGGGGTGACCCGGGCCTATGGGTTGCATCAGCCTTTGGGCTGACCCGGACCTGTGGGCTGACCCGGGCCTACAGGTTGCATCAGCCTGTGGGCTGGCCCGGGCCTATGGGTTGCATCAGGCCCCGGGCCTTCGGGCTGGCCCGGGCCTATGGGCTGATCGGCTCTACGTGAGCTGGGATTCGATCCACTGCTCAAGCGCCGGCCCGCTCTCGCAGCTGACGATCAGCGCGTAGCGGATGCCCGGGCCGTGGTGGAAGCCACCGTGATAGAGGAACTCCGAATCGACAACGGCCTGCTGGTAGCGCGGCAGGGGTATCCGAACCTCTGAGCGCCGGTCAAACTGGTCCTTGCGGACCACGAGCGCGCTCGAGTCGTCGTCGGTCAGCTCCAACCACACGCGGACCACCCAGCCGTTCTGCTCGGGGTCATTGGCCGCGTTGTTGTTGTCCAGGTGCAGCCCCCAGCGACACTCGCGCATCGTGTTGGGCTGCATCTTGAGAAGCTGCACACGCCCGAAGCGGGCGCCGATCGACTCGACCCAGCTGACGATCGTCGGGCACTTCTGGGCGTTCTCGGTCCAGACACCATCGAGGTCTGGCTTGCCGTAGGCCTCGAAGCCCTTGAGTTCGAGCTCGCCCGTGCAGGAGGTGATGGGGGCGAACATGGTGGACTCATCAGTCGAGTACGTCGTGTAAGTCAGGCTCTCGTACTCGTGCTGGGGGATCTCAGGGCCTTCGTACTTCTTCAGCGGCAGGTAGCCGCCGTTGGCCTGAAGCTTCGGCATGCGGTAGTGCGGGGTCTGACGCTGGGTCAGCGACGGCCGCCGAATCCCGGTGGCATAGAGGATCCGCTTCGTGTGCTCGTTCTTCAGTGAATCGGTGAGAGTGGACACGGTCTCCAAAGGGTCGGTTTCGTCTTGGCTCGGGTCCATTCTCGCATTCGAGGCGGCGGGAGGGCCGGCCGATCCGGGGATGCGGGGCCCGCTTGTCCGGCACCGTGCTGGGCGCGATGGGCTGGGGAGGAGGGAGAGGAAGCTGGGGCCGGAGGCTTCCTGTTGCATGGTCCGCGGTTTTGACCGTGCGATTCGTCGCCGATCCAGATTTAGCCACCGGATTTGGCGCGTAATCGCCGCTGAGGGAGCAGGCCGCAGCAAAGCCAACTGGCCGATCCGGATCTGCTGCGATTTGCACGCGTCGGGCGAGGGCAAGTGGGGGTGTGTGGGGGTGAGCGCCGCGTGCCTGGGTGAGGGCCCGCGCCGGTGCCTGGGTGGGGCCCGCGCCGGTGCCTGGGTGGGGCCCGCGCCGGTGCCTGGGTGGGGCCCGCGCCGGTGCCTGGGTGGGGCCCGCGCCGGTGGCCCCCATTTGTGAAAACCGAGCTGCGTCCTTCATCGGTTTTCACAGGAAGCGCCTATAGCCACCGTTCCGCGACGACCGTTGACTCGGCCGCCCGGTTTTTCGCGGAATGGGGCTCAGGCCAATGGGCCTTGGGCTCATGTGGGCCCGGACTCATGTGGGCCTGAGCTCGGCCCGGCTCATGTTCGGTCCAGGAACGCGCCGCCCGGCTCGTGTTCGGTCCAGGAAACGCGCTCGACCCGGAGCGTGTTTGGGACCAGCGCCTGTGGATCGAGTGGCCGGCACCAACCCCGAGGACGCTCCGACCCACGCACCCGGTGCCGTCCGCACCCGGCGCCGTCCACATCCGGCGCCGTCCGCACCCCCGTTCACGATTGGCACAGATTCGTGACCTCTCCGGCACGAACGTGTCTTGTTCCGTGTCAGGGGCCGGATCTAGCGTGGTCATTCCGTCCGCCCGCCGTCCTACCGTGACGGGTTCAACGCGCATCAGACAAGGAGCCGGAGCGAGCATGAGTGAGAACCAGAAAGGCGCAACCGTCGGCGCGTCTGACCCCAAGGCCGACGCCAAGCGTCAGGCCGCCCTGCAGGGGGCCCTGACTCAGATCGAGCGCCAGTTCGGCAAGGGCTCTGTTATGCGCATGGGTGACCCCGGCGCGCGTGTGAACGTGGATGCGATTCCCACTGGCGCCCTGTCGCTGGACATTGCCCTCGGGATCGGCGGCGTCCCGCGCGGGCGGATCATCGAGATCTTTGGCCCGGAGTCCTCGGGCAAGACGACGCTCGTCTACCACATCATCGCCGAGGCCCAGAAGCTGGGCGGGGTATGCGCGTTTGTCGACGCCGAGCACGCGATGGACCCGCTCTACGCACAGACGATCGGGGTGGACATCGACGAGCTGCTCGTTTCCCAGCCCGACTATGGGGAGCAGGCGCTCGAGATCGTCGACATGCTGATCCGCTCGGGGGCGGTTGATCTGGTCGCCATTGACTCGGTCGCCGCGCTCACGCCGCGGGCCGAGCTCGAGGGGCAGATGGGTGACCAGACCGTCGGTGCGCAGGCCCGGATGATGTCCCAAGCGATGCGCAAGCTCGCCGGCAACCTGAACCGCGCCCAGACCCTGTGCGTGTTCACCAACCAAATCCGCGAAAAGGTCGGGGTCATGTTCGGTTCTCCCGAGACCCAGCCCGGCGGACGGGCGCTGAAGTTCTACGCCTCGCAGCGGCTTGACATCCGCCGGATCGAGACGCTCAAGGACGGGACCGAGGCGGTCGGTAACCGGGTCCGGGTCAAGGTGGTCAAGAACAAGGTCGCGGCGCCGTTCAAGCAGGCCGAATTCGACATCGAGTTCGGCCGTGGCATCTCGACCTCAGGCTGCCTGCTGGATTACGGCATCGAGCACAACATCGTCACCAAGTCGGGCTCATTCTTCTCCTATGGGGACGAGCGGCTCGGCCAGGGCCGCGGCAACGCCAAGGCATTCCTGGATGAGCACCCGGAGACGGCGGCCGAGATCGAGGCCAAGGTCTACGAGGCTCTCGGCCTCAGCCGTGACCTGGTCAAGGAGATTGATCACGAGGAGACCCCGTTGGCCGCCGTGGCAGTGGAGGATGCTCACGGCCAGGCGGCGTAGATAGGGCAGCACCGTCTCCGCGCCCGACCCAGAATTCGCCTCCGATTCCGACGCCGATGAGCAGCGTCCGATGTTTGACGCCGACGAGCAGCGTCCGATGTTCGACACCGACGAACGGCTTGAGCGGGCGTTCGCGCTTGCGTTTGCATACCTGAACCGCCGCGAGCGCACAGTGGACGAGGTGCAGCGCCATCTCGAGCAGAAGGGCATCGCCGCGCCCTCAGTCGAGGCGGCATTGGCCAGGCTGACCGCGGACGGGTATGTGGACGATGCGCGCTTCGCGCTCATGTTCGTGCACGACAAGCGAGAGCTGGAGTCATGGGGGAACGACCGCATTCGCCGGGGGCTGGTTCACCGCGGCATCGAACGCGATCTGGTCGAGACGGCGCTCGCCCAGCACACGGATGAATGCGCCCCTGGGGAGACCGAGCTCGATCGTGCCGTGGCGCTCTTGCGCCGGCGGTTTCCCTCTCCACCGAGCGAACGCCGTGAGCGCGACCGAGCGCTCGGAGTGTTGATCCGCAAGGGGTTTGAGTCCGACCTGGCCCTCGACGCGCTCGCTTCCTACGCGCGTAGCGGCTGACGGGTACCGGATGGTCTAGGACGCGGTTTGCACCGGCATCCACCCGGTACTACGATTGCTGGAGCGAACGAACGGTCCTCAGGACCGCAAAACACCAGCAAATCTTCAGATATCGAGTTACGGATCCTTCAATGTTGACGGCAATCTGCGATGGGCCGCCCGACTGGCCCAGATCGGTTACAGACAGCTTCAGCTAGCAGCAGGCAATCGGTGACATCTACCGTCTGAGGTGGCTATCCGTTTCGTTTGATTCGAACGGACCGCTCGGTCGCTCCCCCATAAGTAATCAGGAGATTGGGCCCGCTCGCCCTCGCCCGTCCTGGGCGTTCGGAGTCCAGCGAGAGGAACGACCATGCAAATCGTTGGTGCCGCAGCTCTCATCGCGGTGGGAATCGTGGTCGCCGCTGCCCTCTACGGCCGGTCGCACGGAGGCGCCGCCGCCACGACCGCAATCGCTGACCTCGACGCCACCACGGCACTCCAGGCGGCGCTGACCGAACGCGGCTCCGCGCTCGACCGTCGCGAGGATGGCCTCGCGCGGCGCGAGAGCGCGTTGTCCGAGCGGGAGTCACAGCTCGAGACTGAGCAAGGGGCCATGTCCGAAAGCCGCCGTGAGATGGAGCGAAGGCTCGAACACCTGGCAGGCATGTCAGCCGCCAAGGCCAAGCAGCTGCTGCTCAAGGACATCGAGGATCAGGCTCAGCCATGACTCCGCCCGCCGCATCCGGCAGATCGAGGAGGAGACCAAGCGCGAAGCCGAGCGCCGCGTGCGCAACATCCTCTCCGTCTGTATGCAGCGGCTCGCGGCGGGCCACGCGGCCGAGACAACGGTCTCCGTGGTTCAGCTGTCCGCCGACGACATGAAAGGACGGATCATCGGCCGCGAAGGCCGCAACATACGGGCGCTGGAGAACCTCACCGGCGTCGACTTCATCATCGATGACACACCGGGCGCCGTTGTCCTGTCCGGCTTCGACGGGGTCCGGCGCGAGATCGCCCGTCTCACGCTGGAAAAGCTGCTCCAGGACGGGCGCATCCATCCGGCGCGGATCGAGGAGACCTACTACCAGACCAAGTCCGAGCTCGAGAGCCACATCGTTGAGCTCGGAGAGCAGGGTGTGTTCGACGCCGGCGTCCAGGGCGTCCATCCCGAGTTGGTCAAGCTCGTCGGTCGCCTCCGTTTCCGCACCAGCTACGGGCAGAACGTCCTGGCTCACTCGATTGAGGTCGCCCAGCTGGCCGCGATGATGGCCCACGAACTCGGCGCCAGCGACAAGACCGCGCGCCGGGCGGCACTGCTTCACGACATAGGCAAGTCAGTCACCCACGAGATCGAGGGACCCCACGCGCTCGTGGGGGGAGAGCTGGCGCGCAAATACGGGGAACAGGAGGCGGTCGCGCATGCGATGGAGGCCCACCACAACGAGGTCGAGCCCCAGACGATCGAAGCTGTGATCGTCCAGGCCGCCGACGCGCTGTCCGGGGCCCGGCCGGGCGCGCGAGGCGAGTCACTCGAGCAGTACGTCAAGCGGCTGCGGGACCTCGAGCACATCGCTACGCGTCACAAGGGAGTGGACAAGGTGTATGCGATGCAGGCGGGGCGCGAGATCCGGGTCATGGTCGTGCCCGGGGCCATCGATGACGACGCCGCCACCCTGCTCTCCTACGAGATCGCGCGTGAGATCGAGAAGGAGCTCGAATACCCCGGCCAGATCAAGGTCACCGTGATTCGAGAGTCGCGCGCAGTCGAATACGCCCGCTGAGACACCCCCGCCAACCGACCCGCCGGCTCACTGAACCCCTGCGTTCACTGGACTTCCGCGTGGTGCCCTGGATTTCTGTATAACGGACGGAGCGGGCCTTTTACGCGGGAGCTCGGCGGCTCGGCCCGCGCCGTCGAGAAAGGGAAACCAATGAGTAGACGTCTGTCGCCCTCCGGGCGGCGTCTGGTGACACGCCTGACCGGCAGTGTCACGCTTGTCCTCGCCGCGGCTGGGATCACGGCCGGAAGTGCCTCGGCGGCGGTCACGGCCCACGGCCAGCTTCTTCGCGTCGTGCCGGGCCTGCACGCCAACGCGAACCAGAGCAGCAACTGGTTCGGCTACGGCCAGGGCACGCTCGAGCAGGGCGGAAAGCTATTCACCTCCATCACGGGCAACTGGACGGTCCCGACCGCCACCCAGCACACCGCGGGCCAGTCCGAGGCATCTTCGGACTGGATCGGCATCGGCGGTGGCTGCATCGATGCCGGTTGTACCGCCACTGACTCGACCCTGATCCAGACCGGGACCGAGCAGGACGTGTCGACGACGGGCGCCCCGTCGTATTCGGCGTGGTACGAACTGGTGCCCGCGCCGTCACTGTCGATCAGCGGCATGACCGTGAACCCCGGGGACCAGATGCACGCCTCGGTGTCGGAGGTCATTGGCGACAGCAATCTGTGGGACATCACGATCCAGGACCTAACCCGTGGCGAGTCCTACTCCACCACGGTTCCCTACAGCTCGACCCACGCCACCGCGGAGTGGATCGAGGAGACGCCGCTCGAGATCGGCACGAACGCCGGCTTCTCGGCCCTGCCCAACCTGAGCAATCCGGCGTTCACCTCTGGCACCACCAACGGCGCCGCGGTCAAGCTGAGCGCCTCCGAGCAGATGGATCTGACCGATTCCAACGGCAACGTGATCGGAGTTCCGTCCGCTCCGAACTCGGCCCTGAGCGGTTTTGACGACTGCGCTTGGGCCACCACGTGTAGCTGATCCCGGACGGCCGTCATGGTCGCCGATCCCGTCGGGCCATGGTCGGCTCGGCGGGATCGGCTGACGGCAGCCAAGACCGACTAATCTTGGCCGCGATGACGGCGCCCAACTCAACGTTGCTGTCCGCGTTCATTGGGCCGCGATGACCAGCCGAGTTCTTGTCATCGAGGACGAGCCGGGGATCGTTGACTTCCTGTCCCGGGGCTTGGAGACCTATGGCTTCGATGTCGAGTCAGCAGCCGACGGCGTGGCGGGAACCGAGCGTGCCGTCGGCGAGCCATTTGACCTCGTGGTGCTCGACATGATGTTGCCCCTGCGCAGTGGCCTGGAGGTCCTCGGACAGGTCAGGGAGGCCAAGCCGGGCCTTCCGGTAATCATCCTCACCGCTCGGGGTGAGATCGAGGATCGCGTGACCGGCCTCGACGCAGGAGCTATCGATTACCTGACCAAGCCGTTCTCGCTCAGCGAGCTGGCCGCGCGGATTCGCGCCCAGCTGCGCGTGGCCGCCCAGGCGCCAATGACGACCCTCACCGGCGGGGACGTGGAGGTTGACCTTCTCACGCGTGAGGTTCAGCGCGGCGGGGTCCTCGTGCGTCTGTCGACAACGGAATTCGAGCTCCTGGTGTACCTGCTCCGCAACGCCGGCCGCGTGCTGTCACGCGAGCAGATCCTGCGCGCCGTATGGGGCTACGAATACGACCCCGGTACCAACGTGGTCGACGTCTACGTCGGGTATCTCCGGCGCAAGCTCCGCCGGGACGGTGAGAAGGACCCGATCGTGACCGTCAGGTCGGTCGGTTACCGCTTTGATGCACCGACCTAGAGGCGATGAGCCCACCTAGGCTGCACCTGCCGAGGGGGCTCCGCGGGCGGCTCACGGTGTGGGTGGCGGCCGTGATGCTCCTCTCGGTCGTGGTGATCTTCTACGTCGTCTACACCGACACCGGCACCGAATTGAGCCGGCAGATCGACCGTGACGTGGCCGGGGACACCACCCAGCTGGCCCAGGCAATCCGCCCCCTGGCCGGTAAGAGCCCTCGCCGGGTCGCCGCCGGCGCCCTCCGCTACGTCCGAGCTCAGCCCTACGAAGTCAACTCGACGCTTCTGTTCGTGCTCGTCCCGGGCGCTCCGGCCGCGTTCAACCATCCCGAGATAGTGAGTGGGATCGATCCCGACGAGGGCGAAACGCCAGCCGAACAGAGCTACGAACGGGTACTTGGGAGCAGGCTTCTAGTCCCACATCTCGGCCACACGATCCAGCAGGTTCCCGACGTGGGTGCGGTGCAGATTCTCGAGCGCAAGGTCCCCGTGGGGCGCTTTAACGTTGTCGTCGGGGCCGGCGAGCCGCGAGTGATCGTCGATCGCGCGCAGAGCGGGGTGGCGCGGACATTCGTGCTGGCCGGGGCCATAACGCTGGCGCTGGCCCTGATCGCGTCCTACATCGCCGGTGCGCGCGTGTCCGCTCCGCTGAGGCGGATGGCCGCGGTGGCGGCCCGGGTCGACGCCGGGGAGCTCGAGCCGCGGATGGAAGCCACGCCGGGCGGGGGTGAGGTGACGATCCTGGCCGAAGCCTTCAACAACATGCTTGACCGGCTGACCGGCGAGCTCAAGGGCCAGCGGGAGTTCATCGCCGACGCTTCTCACGAGCTGCGGACGCCGATCACCGTGATCCGGGGCCAGCTCGAGGTGCTGGCCGCCCAGCAACACCCGTCGGCGGAGGAGGTGCGCCGGGCCGAGCAACACGTGCAGCGGGAGATCACACGGATCAGCCGCCTGGTCGATGACCTGCTGCTCCTGGCTAAGTCCGAGCACGGCGATTTCCTACGTCCCGAGCGGATTGAGCTGCGCACCTTTGTCGAGCAGCTATGGGACGGGGTCGGTCTTACCGCCGACCGTCGCTTCGAGCTCGGCCCGGTGCCAGCCGGCACTCTGTTCGCTGATGCGGACCGTCTTGCCCAGACGCTGCGCAACCTGGCCGGCAACGCGATCGCCCAGACCAAGGAGGGAACCGGCCTGGTCCGGCTCGAGGTCGAGCAGTCATCGCCCGGGCGGGTGCGCTTCACCGTAATCGACAACGGACCCGGCATTCCGGCGGCTGAGCGCGAGCGGGTGTTCGAACGCTTCCATCGCACCGATCCGGCGCGCAGCCGAGCCGATGGAGGCGCCGGGCTCGGCCTGGCCATCGTCCGGGCCATCGCAGAGGCGCATGATGGCGACGTCCGAGCCGTCGAGCCCCGGCCGGAGGCGACTGGCGCGCGCATCGAGCTCGTCCTGCCCGGATTCGAACCGGTTCCGGCCGCGCTGCACCCCACTCGGGCGCCGGTACTCTGAGACAGGGATGAAGCGCTACCACCTGACCACATTCGGCTGTCAGATGAACGAGCATGACTCCGAGCGGATCAAGGGCATGCTCGAGGCGCTCGGCTACGCCGAGGCCGACGCCCGGGGTGACGCCGACCTGATCCTGTTCAACACCTGCTCGATCCGAGAGGCGGCCGACAGCCGCTTCACCGCGCATCTCGGCGAGGCCAAGCGCCTCAAGCGGGAAGTCCCTGATCGCGTGATCGGCGTCGGCGGGTGCTGGGCACAATCGGTCAAGGAGGAGGTCTTCGCGCGCTTCCCGTTCGTGGACGTCGCCTTCGGCCCGGGTCAGGTCCACAAACTGGCCGAGTTCTTAACCAGTGACTCGCTGAGCGCCCAGGGCTTCTTCGAGTTCGAGGGTTTCACGGGTCACCTCCCGGCCAAGCGGGGGCGCGAGTTCCAGGGCTGGGTGCAGATCTCGGTCGGCTGCAACTCGGTTTGCTCGTACTGCATCGTCCCCTCCACGCGTGGACGTGAAGTCAGCCGACCGCCGGCCGAGCTCGTAACCGAGGTCAGGCGCCTGGCCGAGGACGGGGTCCGTGAGGTGACGCTCCTGGGGCAGAACGTCAACTCCTACGGTCGTGACCTGCCCAAGGAGGACCGGGTCACGTTCGCCGAGCTGCTGGGCCAGATCGACGCCGTTCCGGGCATCGACCGGATCCGCTACACGAGCCCCCATCCCAAGGACATGCGGGAGGATGTGATCCGGGCCCACGCCGATCTGGACGCGCTGTGCGAGCACATCCATCTGCCGCTGCAGTCGGGTTCGAGTGCGGTGCTCAAGCGCATGCGCCGGACCTATACCCGCGAGCGATACCTGGATCGCGTGGCGCTGATTCGCGAGCACGTACCCGACTGCGCGCTGACCACCGACATCATCGTCGGCTTCCCCGGCGAGACCGACGCGGACTTCGAGCAGACCCTCGAGGTGGCCGAAGCGGTGGGCTACGACGGGGCGTTCACGTTCATCTACTCACCACGGCGCGAGACCGAAGCCGCCACGCTGCCTGACCAGCTCTCGCACGAACTGAAGGTGGCACGGCTCGAGCGGCTGGTCGCGGTCATCCAGCGCCGGGCGCAGGAGCGGGCGCAGCGGTTTGTGGGCCGAACGCTCGAAGTGCTCGTGGAGGGTCCTTCGCGGACCGATCCGAGCCGCCTGCGCGGTCGCTCGCGTCACAACAAAGTCGTCAACTTCAACGGCCTCGGGTCGCCGGGCGAGCTGGTGCCGGTGGAGATCACGGGGGCGACGAGCCAAACCCTGTCCGGCGAGGCCAGGCTCGTGGCCCGCGCGGCGGGCTGAGCTCACGTTCTGATGGTGTCACCCACCCCGCCCGAGGTAGCGCCGCTGTACACGCCCCGGGCGAAAAACCTCGCGCTGGTTCTGCTGGCGATGACTCAGTTCGTGATCGTGATCGACGCGTCGATCGTGAACGTCGCGCTGCCATCAATCGGTGCCCACCTGCACTTTGCCCGCGCCGACCTCTCCTGGGTGGTGAACGCGTACACGCTCACGTTCGGTGGATTTCTCCTGCTCGGAGGGCGCATGGCCGACCTGCTGGGGCGCCGGCGGATGTTCATGCTCGGCCTGGTGCTGTTCTCGGTCGCGTCGTTCGCGGGTGGAATTGCTCAGTCTGAAGGTTGGCTGATCGCCGCGCGCGCAGTTCAGGGCCTCGGGGCCGCCGTCGTATCGCCCGCGGCTCTCTCGATCATCACCACCACCTTCGCCGAGGGCGCCGAGCGCAACCGGGCGCTCGGGATATGGGGCGCGGTGGCCGGCGCCGGTGGCGCGGCGGGCGTACTTCTGGGCGGGATCCTGACCAGCGGGCTGAGTTGGCGCTGGGTTCTGTTCGTCAACGTCCCGATCGGAATCATCGCCGCGATGCTGGCCCCGCGAACTCTCCTCGAAAGCCGGGCCGACGACGCCGGGCGGAGCTTCGATCTCCCCGGCGCGGTGACCGTCACCGCTGGGTTGTCCCTGCTGGTCTACGCGGTCGTGGACGCGGTCAACTCGGGCTGGGGGTCGACCGCAACACTGCTGCGGCTGGCCGGTGCGGTGGCTCTGCTGGTCGCGTTCCTGGTCATCGAGCTGCGCCACCGCTACCCGCTGATGCCGTTCTCGATCTTCCGCCTGCGGACCCTGAGGGGGGCGAACATCGTCGGGCTGCTGATCGGCATGTCGCTGTTCTCGATGTTCTTCTTCATCTCGCTCTACCTCCAAGACGTTCTGCACTACTCGCCGATCAAGACCGGGGTGGCCTACCTCCCGCTGGCAGTCGGGATCATCCTGTCCGCGGGGGCGGCCTCGCAGCTCGTCACCCGGGTCGGCTTCAAGGCCCCGTTGATATTGGGCCTCCTGCTCATCGCGGGCGGGCTGCTCTGGTTCTCCCAGGTACCACCCGACGGTTCGTTCGCCGCTGACGTTCTCGGTCCCTCGTTACTGGCAGCCGTGGGGCTTGGCTTCTCGTTCGTGCCCGTGACGATCGCCGCGGTGACGGGAACCGACCCACACGAGGCCGGACTGGCCTCGGGGCTGATCAACACCTCCCAGCAGGTCGGCGGGGCGCTCGGCCTTGCCATCCTGGCCACGATCGCCAACAGCCGGACGCAGAGCCTGTTCCACGCCGGCGTTCACAGCTCGGCGGTAGCGCTGACCAAGGGCTTTGACCGGGCGTTTCTCGTCGGCGCCGGCTTCGCGATCGTGGGGGCGATTCTGGCCGCAGTTTTGATCTCCTCGCGTGACAGCCGCGAGCACTCACGGGCGGCCCGGGGCGAGACTGCCGGGACCGTTCCGGCCGCCAGCAACTAGGGCTCGGTGCCCTCGGGCCGAGTGGCGGGCGAGGACATCCCGAAGCTGAACATCCGGTCTGGCTCGATGCGGGCATAGACCGGTCCCGAATCGAGAAACTCCTCCCACTGCTCTCCGTACCGCGGTGTATAGACCTCGAGCAGGGTCCGGCGAAACCCGGCAGCTTCTGGAGCGCGCATGTCGAGTGGCACCGCCCGTCCATGGACGGTGACGGCGAGTTGTTCGCCTGGCAGGTAGGTGGCGCTCACGTGCGGCCGGGCTCGGATGTGGCGAAAGCGCACGGAGTCGGGCGCGGAGCCGAAGTACAGGGCGCCGCGGTAAAAGATGCCGTCCACCGGTCCGACGATCGGGCGTCCGTCGGCCGTCACCGTGGCCAGGGCAAGCAGGCACATCCCGGTCAGGCGTTCTGCCACCTGGACCGCGTTCAGACGGCGGTCCGGCGTGTGGATGCTGAGCAGGTGTGAGCCGGCGGCGGCGTAGCTTCGGTCGAGGATCAGCTGGAGCTCGGCCAGATCCTCGGGGGTTTCGTGCACGAGCGGAGCTTCGCAGCTTCCATCCGAACCGTATGCGAACATACGTTCGATGCGATGGAGTCACCTGGAAACCGACGTCGAGCAACGAGCGAGCCTCCCCGGGTACCGCGAGGAAGCGGTGGTGAGGCACTTTGACGCGCCCGACGCGATCTCGACCCGTTTCTACGAGGTGCGGGCCAAATCGATCCTGAACCGGGTCCCGGAAGCCTCCCAGATGCCGTTCCGCTGGACGATCAATCCCTACCGCGGCTGCACGCACGCGTGCGTTTTCTGTTTCGCTCGGCCCACACACAAGTATTTGGACTTCGACGCCGGCCGCGACTTCGAGCGCGAGATCGTGGTCAAGGTCAACGCGCCCGAGAGATTGCGGGTGGAGCTGGCCCGCCCGTCGTGGAAAGGGGAGCACATCGCGCTGGGCACGAACACGGACCCTTACCAGTGGGTGGAGGGCCGTTACAAGCTCATGCCGGGCATCTGGCAGGCGATGATCGAAGCGCGTAACCCGGGATCGGTGCTCACCAAATCGCCGCTCCTGCTGCGTGACCTGGAGCTCATGAAGGAGCTGGCGTCTCGCGCTGACTTCGGTGCCGCGCTCTCGGTCCCGACGCTCGACGAGCGAGCCTGGCGGCGGACCGAGCCCCACACCCCCAATCCCAGGGCGCGTCTGGAGGCAGTGGCCGAGCTGAATCGGGCCGGGATCCGCACCGGGATCCTGATCGCACCCCTGATGCCGGGAATCAATGACGCGCCCGAGCAGGTGGCTCCGATCCTGGAGCTGGCCAGCGAGGCCGGCGCCGCCTACGTCAGCGGCATCGCCCTCCATCTTCGGGGAGACCTGCGCAAGCTGTTCTTCGACTGGCTGGCCGACTACCGGCCCGAGCTGCTGCCCCGCTACCGTGAGCTGTACAGAAGAAGCGCGTATGCGCCGGTGCAGGAACGCCGACGCTTGTCAAACCTCGTCAAAGGGCCGGAACTGAGCCCGTATGAACGAGGGCGGGGCGCATTCCTGTCCCGGCCCATAGCACCGCCGCCCCCGCCCGCGCCGCGTCAGGAAAGCCTTTTTGATGCTTTCTAGGAGGTGAAACCCCAGGCTGGCGTGGTGGTAGGTAATAGGACCGGGCCACGTGACACCCTGAACCGATGCCAAGATTCAAGCCCCCAAAACGAGATCTGTACCTCGAGCGGATGTTCGAGACCCGCAGCGAGGCGTGGGAGCGCGCCGGGCTGTCGGTGAGCGGCGTCAGCGAGAAGGCGGCCAAGCGGGCGCGGCGCCTGGCCATGGTGCTCATCCCGCTCCTGGTCGGCGTGCTGATCGCCTACGGCGAGCGGCACCGCATCCTGGGCGAGCACCAGATCCACAGGCACGGGCCATACACGACCAGCAGCTGGGACACCCCGCTGCAGATCATCACGGTGATCCTGTTGGTCGCGATCGGCTGGGCGTTGGCAGCCAGCGTGGGCAAGGCGGCCGGTCCGACATTCCTGCGGCGGATGGACCCCGCCACGGCCGGGACGGTCGGGTTCCTCATCCGCCTGGTGACGATTGTGATCACGCTGCTCGTGGCGCTGAGCGTCGCCGGGCTGAACCCACAGACGCTCGCAGTCGGCGGTGCCTTCACGGCCGTCGTCTTTGGTCTCGCCGCCCAGCAGACGCTGGGCAACGTGATCGCCGGAATGGTGCTTCTGAGCGCCCGGCCCTTCCGGGTCGGTGAGCGCGTGCGGCTCCAGGCCGGAGCGGTCGGAGGCTCAGTGGAGGGAATCGTCAGCTCGCTTGGCCTGCTCTACACGACGCTCAGCCGTGGCTATGACCGAGTCCTGATCCCCAACAACGTCGTGCTCGCCGCGGCCGTGGTCCCGATCAAGGAACCGGAGTCGGTCGACGTAAAGGTGCGCCTCACCTCCGGCGTGCGCCCCAGCCAGGTCCAGGCGATTCTCGACAGCGAGATCACCACCGCCACGAGATCACCGGCCGCGGTGCTGCTCGAGGAGGTTGACGGCGACGAGGTCGTGGTCCGGGTCCAGGCGACGCCTGAGCTGGCCGAGGATGGCGCCAAGCTGGCCGACGAGATAATCGCCGCGCTGTCGTCAGTAACCGGGGAGCACCAGCGCATCCACGATCACGCCCCGTTGAGCGACTGACGCCAAGCGGAAACCCCGCGCAACCCGAATAGAAGTCGAGAACGGCGGATATTGCTTTCGTCCCCGCCCGGTGTGACCGAACAGCAGGAGCATGATCTGCGATCACGATGCTCCACACAGCGGCGTCTCACGCTATGACCGGGCCACCGCCGAGCTGCGCCTGACCTTGGTCTGTGACAGCTGCGGCGCCGAGCAGGGCGAGTTCGCCCGGATCGAATACCGGCCCAACGCGCGGCGCTTCAGCGCCCAGCTTGCCGAGCTGACGGCACGCGAGCTTGCACTTGACGATGCCCAGATCGCCCGCGTGCGGTTTGCCATGCTGATCTGTGACGTGGGCCGAGAGAAGATCCCACCCGAGATACTCAATAAGCGCGGCCCGCTGAACGCTGCGGAGTGGGAGGAGATGCGCCGCCAGCCCGAGCTCGGAGCTGCGATGCTCAGCGACACCACCTTTGATGAGGTCCGAGATTGGATCCTCACTCGCCGGGAGCGTCACGACGGAGCGGGATACCCGCGCGGCCTGACCGGTGAACAGATTCCACTCGAGGCGCGGATCCTGGCCGTCGTCGATGCCTACGTGGCCATGACCACAGACCGCCCGTACCGCGCCGCCGGGGACCCGGCCTGGGCCCTTCAGGAACTGCTTGATAGCGCGGGCACCCAGTTCGACGCCGACGTCGTGCAGGCATTCGCCCGCACGCGCCGCAGCGACGGACGCGGGATCGAGCTCGCGACGGCCTGACCCGGCCGTCCCGCCTCAGCGCTTGTCCAGCTGGCCCGCGGTCAAGTCCGTGGCGATCTGGTGCGAGCCCATCCGGCGGCTGACCGCGGCCGCCAACTCTGGCGCCACGGCCGCGAACGACGTACCGATCCTCAAGCCGACGGGGGCCACCTCGACCTCCGCCCGGTTGCGCCGGATAGCCCGGATCACCGCGGCGGCCACGTCCTGGGGCGTCTTCGTGCCCACCCCTCGAGGGAGCTCCATGTCCGCGTCGGCGAACATCCCGGCGTCGCGAATGAAGCCGGGGAAGATCGCTGACACCCCCACACCGTGGATCCGCAGGTCCTCCCGCAGTCCGAGCGCGAACCCGCGCAGACCAAACTTCGTCGCCGAGTAGACGCTCGAGGACGGCGACGCCGCCTTGCCCGCCAGCGAGGAGATGAACACCATGTGACCGCCACCGCGCTGGATCATCGCCGGGGCAAGGGAGCGCGCCAGGGCGATGGGCGCCCGAAGGTTGATCTCGAGCATGCGGTCGATCTGCTCCTGGCTCAGATCGACGAGTAGACCGCTGGCCGGGTGGGCTGCGTTGGCCACCAGCACGCTCGTGCCGGCCGCCAGCGCCTCGTCCGCCAGCTCGGCGACCGCTCCGCGCTGCTCCAGGTCACACACCAGAGCTCGGGCATCGAGCTCGGCGGCGAGCTCGTCGAGTACTCCGGCCCGGCGTCCGGTCAGGATCAGCCGTGCGCCCTGCGTCGCCAAGGCGCGGGCGATCGCGTTGCCGATTCCGCCCGTGGCACCCGTCAGAAGGACGGTGCGACCCGCCAGGTCGGTCCGGTTGCTGATCACCACGGCCGGGCCGAGTCTAGTGCCCGCCTGGCTCGACGATACTGCCGCCTATGGCACCCCCAGCCGTGATCGCCCTGTTCGGTCCCACCGGCGTGGGCAAGACGGATGTGGCCATCGCCCTGGCCGAGCGGCTGCGCGCGCGGGGCGAGGACCCGGTGGCGGTATCCGCGGACGCCCTCCAGGTCTATGCCGGGCTCGAGATCCTCACCGGGGCGGCCTCGGCGTCCGAGCGATCCCAGCTCGAGCACCGGCTGATCTCGTTCCTGCCTGTCGACGCGACGTTCAGCGCGGGTCAGTACGCCGAGCTCGCCCACGCCGAGATCGACGAGTTGCTCGAGGCCGGGCGGCGGCCGATCGTAGTCGGTGGAACCGGTCTCTACCTGCGTGCGGCGCTGACCGAGCTCAGCCTCCGCCCGGCTCCGGCAGAGGGCATCCGCGAGCGATGGCTCGGAGAGCTCGAGCGCCGCGGACCCGAGGCCCTGCACGCAATCCTGGCCCGGCGTGCGCCGTGGGCGGCGGCTGAGATCGAGCCCGGAGACCGCCAGCGCGTGGTGCGCTCGCTCGAGCTGCTCGATAGCGGCGAACTCGAACCGCCTCACGAGACCTCGGAGCTTTGGAGCTCCAAGATGCGTCATCCGACGCTGCTGGTCGGGCTCGTGATGGAGCGGGAGCGGCTGTATGAACGGATCGACGCCCGCGTGGAGGACATGCTGGCCTCCGGAGTCCAGGACGAGGTTCGCCGCGCCAGTGCCGCGGGCGTGTCACTGACTGCCCGCAAGGCGCTGGGGTTCGAGGACCTGCTCGCCGGAGACATCGAGTCGACCAAGCGCAAGACCCGGAACTTCGCCCGGCGCCAGCTGACCTGGATGCGCAAGCTGGCGTCCGTGAACGAGCTCGACGCCACCGGTCGCACTGCCGCTGAGCTCGCGGCCGAGGTCGAATCTCTCTGGCTGAGCGCGGACCGCTCCTAGCGCAGACCGGTTTCTAGAACACAGGCACGAACGGGTACATCAGCACCACCGCGGCCAGGACAGCCACCGCCCACAGGCTGACCAGCGTCGAGAGCCAGGTCTTCCGCAGCCGCCATGCGCGGGAGATCAGATACATGACCGCGACGTAGATCCCCGGCATCACGATCACCATGTAGTAGATGTAGCTCGTCCGCTGGTCAAGCAGGCTGAGGACCGCAAACGGGGTCCAGGTCCCGATAAACCAGGCCACACCCAGGATCGCGATCTCGGCGTCCACGGGCGCCCGGACAGTCCCCTCCACCCGGCGCAAGCGCACGAACCGGTACGTGGCGAATGCCAGGCCCGGGAGCGCCAGCAGCATGATCGGCGGACTGATCATGCCCAGGAACTTCGTCACCGGGTGGATGGCGAACAGCCCGTCCCCGGGCAGCGAGGGGTTTATCCGCAGGTAGACGATCGGCTTGAGGTCAACGAGCCAATCCCACGGGTAGGAGGCGATCCCCTGAGGTCCATGGGGGCTGACCTGCTGGGCGGCATAGGAGATCATGTGCGCCAGGTGATCGAACGGACCGCCGGTGATGAGCTGACCGGCAGCGTCGTTGTACGGGGTGGCGATCTGGTCCATGATCGCGAGCAGTCCCATGAACACGCCCACCCCGGTGAACGTGGTGATTAGGAGGCGTTCGGCGGCGGGCTTGGGACCCCACTTCTCGGGCGCGTTCTTGTCCCGCAGCCGGATGATGACCCGCGCCACCTCCAGCAGCACGAGCACGGCCACGGCATACGGCGCCACGAGCTTGAACGCTGCCCCCACGGCCAGCGCGAGCCCAGCCAGCAGTGGCCGGCCGCGTAAGTACAGCGCCAGCGCCCAGATCATCATGGCGGCGGCATAGATATCCAGGGTCCCGATGCGCCCGTGAACCAGCAGCAGGTTGTCGCACGCCATCAGAGTGCTGGCGCCGAGCGCCAGCCAGCGGCTTGCGCCGGCCGAGCGGACGAGCGCGAACATCCCCAGGATCGCGATCGACCCGAAGATCAAGCTCCCGATCCGCCACGCGAACGGGCCGTCACCGAACAGCTCAATGGCGGCGGCCATGATCAGCTTGACGCCCTGCGGGTGCTCGGCGTTGGGGTCGGTACCGAGGGGGGCGTCCGCATAGTGGTCACCGGAGGGTGGCCTGATCCCGGCAATGACCCGAGCCGCGTTGACGTAATACGCCTCGTCGAACACGAGCGTGTGCTCGCCGGCTTTGTTGCAGGGAGACTGGCACGGCTCGCCCAGCATCAGGGCTCGAGCCCCGAGCGAGAGCACGGAGACGACTGCGAGGAGGAGCAGCGGCGTGGAGGTCGAGGTGCGAAGGCGCCTAACCATGGCCGAGGCGACGGTACACATACACTGCCGCCGCGTGGTGTTCGAGAAATGGCATGCGCTCGGCAACGACTACGTGATCGTTGAGCAGAGCGCGCTGACGTTCGAGCTGACGGCGGGACGCGTGCGCAAGCTGTGTGCCGCTCATACCGGCGTGTTCGCCGACGGCGTCCTGCTCCTGTCCGAGCCCGATGAGCCTGGTTTCGTGGCCCGGCTGCGGATCTTCAACCCCGACGGCTCGGAGGCCGAGCTGTCCGGCAACGGGGCCCGCGAGGCGGTCCTGTACCTCCGGCGCAACGGGTGGACCGACCGCGACAGTTTCTCGATCCAGACCGCCGCGGGCGAGATCCGGCCCACGATCACCTCACCCACCACATGCAGCCTGGACCTCGGACAGGTGCGCCTGCGCAGTGCCGATTATCCGTCCGGCGCGCCAGACGGGCGCGGAGAGCTGACCGCCGCCGGGCACACCTGGCGCTTTCAACACGTCCAGGTCGGCAACCCCCAGTGTGCGATCCGGGTGCCCGACGTGGACGCGCTGAGCAATCTGGACCTTCCCGCCATCGGACCGGGGATCGAGCATCACGAGATGTTTCCCAATCGAACCAACGTCTCCTGGTACGCGGTCCTCGCCGCGGGGCGCATCCGAGCCCGTATCTTCGAGCGTGGCGTGGGGGAGACCTCGGCCAGCGGGACCGGCGCCACCGGAGCGGCTGTGGCCCACGTCCTCGACGGCGGGGACTCGCCGGTCACGGTCCTGCTCGACGGCGGCGAACTCGAGGTGGCTGTGGAAGCGGATCTTCACGTAACGTTGACCGGGTGGGCGGTGCCGGTGTTCCGGGGCACGCTCGCGGATGAGTTCGTCAAGGAGTTGCATGAGACCGAGTAAGCGCCTCGATCAGATCCCGCCCTACCTGTTCGCCGAGCTGGAGCGAAAGATCGCCGCCAAGCGCGCCGCGGGCATCGATGTGATCAGCCTGGGCATCGGAGACCCCGATACCCCAACCTATGCCCCGATCGTCGCCGCCGCCCAGCGTGCGGTGGCCGACCCGAGCACCCATACGTATCCCAGCAACCGGGGTCGGCTCGAATTCCGTGAGGCCGTGGCCGCGTTCTACGAGCGCCGCTTCGGGGTGACGATCGATCCCGAAACCGAGGTGATGCCGGCGATCGGCGCCAAGGAGTGCATCTTCAACCTCAATCTGGCCTTCCTCGACCCGGGCGATGTGGCGCTGGCCTCGGACCCCGGCTACCCCGTCTATACCGGCGGCCCGTTGATGGCCGGCGGCGAGCCCTATCTGATGGGGCTGAGGCCGGAGCTCGGTTTCGCCCCCGACTTCGACGCGATTCCCGCCGCGGTGCTGGCCCGGGCGCGGCTCATGTTCATCAACTACCCCAACAACCCCACGGGCGCCATCCTGCCCGACGGCGTATTTGAACGCGCGGTGGACCTCGGCCGGAGCGCCGAGGTTCTGGTCGTACACGACAACGCGTACAGCGAGACCACGTTTGACGGCTACCGAGCCCCGTCGTTCCTGGCCACCCCCGGTGCCAAGGAGGTCGGCGTAGAGGTCTTCTCGCTGTCAAAGGGCTACAACATGACCGGCTGGCGGTGCGCGGCGATCGTCGGTAATGCCGAGGCGATTGCTCAGTACTGGCGGCTGAAGTCAAACATCGACTCGGGGCTGTTCGAGGCTGTGCAGCTCGCCGGCGCGGCCGCTCTGGCGCCCGAGCTCGACGAGGAGGTCCGGGCCATGAACGCCGTCTACGAGCGACGGCGGGACCTGGTGTGCGAAGCCCTCACCCGGGCCGGCGTCAACGTCACCCCGCCCAAGGGCACGATCTACATCTGGGCCCCGGTGCCCGAGGGGTTCGAGTCGGCCGCTGCCTACTGTGAGCATGTGCTCGAACAGGCGGCCGTGGTCATTTCGCCCGGGGGGGCATACGGCCCCAACGGCGAGGGTTTCTTCCGCATCTCGCTCACAACTCCGGATGACCGTCTGCTGGAGGCCGTGGAGCGCCTGCGGCAGTTGTGAACGTCCGGTAGCGGTCCCGCGGCGCGGCTACCATCCGCAGCGTGCCCGAGATTTCGCACCCCGCCAACGGAGGGCCGCCGCGAAGTGACGGCGACCAGCGGCCGCGGGGCCGCGCGCGCCAGCGGGCCCTGATGATCGCTGCCGTACCCGCTGGTGCCGACGGGCACCTGCCCGAGCTCGAGGAGCTCCTGCGCACGGCCGGCGTGGCAGCGGTCGGGGAGCTCGTCCAGCGGCGGGAAAAACCCCACGCCAACTCCTACCTCGGCCCGGGGAAGCTGGATGAGCTGAAAGCCGAGCTCGCCGCCGGTGACGCCAACCTCGTGGCCAGCGACGACGAGCTCTCGCCCCGTCAGGAACGGAATCTCGAGGAGGCGCTCGGCGTCCCCGTCATCGACCGCACGGCGATCATTCTCGACATCTTCGCCGCCCACGCGCACTCGGCTGAGGGCAAACTGCAGGTCGAGCTGGCCCAGCTCGAATACAACCTGGCCCGTATGCGAGGCCTGTGGTCCCACCTCGAGCGGCTCGGAGGCGGGATCGGAACCCGGGGACCAGGCGAGACCCAGATCGAGACCGACCGCCGTCTGGCGCGCGACCGGATCGCTGCCCTGAAGCGCAAGCTGGCCCAGGTCCGCTCCACTCGCTCGGTGATGCGAGCCGAGCGCGAGCGCGCGCACCTGCCCCAGGTCGCACTCGCCGGCTACACGAATGCCGGCAAGTCAACGCTGCTGAACGCGCTCACCGGAGCTAACGTGCCGGTCCGCGACCGGCTTTTCCATACGCTTGACCCGGCCACCCGCGTGCTGCGTGCCTCCGGGCGCGACTATCTGCTGACCGACACGGTGGGTTTCATCCGCAAGCTTCCCCATCAACTCGTCGATGCCTTCGGCGCCACGCTCGAAGAGACGCGCCGAGCCGGGCTGATCCTCCACGTCGTCGACGCCTCGGCGCCCGAGGAGGAGCTCGAGGAGATGACGCGCGCGGTCGAGGATGTCCTGATGGAGATCGCCGCCGACGAGGCGCCCCGGCTGCTCGTCCTGGCCAAAGCAGACCAGGTGAGCGAGGAGCGGCGCTCGGAGCTGGCCCACCGTCACCCAGACGGCCAGCTCGTATCGGCCGTCACCGGCGAGGGCGTTCCAAAGCTGATCGAGACGATCGAGGCGGAGTTCGAGCGGCGCCTGTCCGAGGTCGAGCTCCTCGTCCCCTACGAGGAGGGCGGCCGTCTGGCCGAGCTGCACGAGCTGGCCGGTGATCTCGAGCGCGAGGACACGCCGGACGGTGTTCGGGTCTTGGTCCGCTTGCCCGCCGGGGTGGCCGCGCGTTACGCGCCGTTCGCACTCACGCACAAGCCAGGATGAATCTGCGCGTCGTGCGGCTCGATCCGCGCGCGGTGCTGCCGGCGCGGGCCCATCCCGGCGACGCCGGCCTGGATCTCTGTGCGCTCGAGGATGCGGCGCTCGAGCCGGGACAGCGGGCGTCGATACCCACGGGGATCGCCGTCGAGATTCCCGCCGGCCAGGCCGGACTTGTGCTGCCACGCTCGGGATTGGCGGCCCGGCACGGCATCGCCCTCGTGAATTCGCCCGGGCTGATCGACGCGGGCTATCGCGGTGAGCTGCGGGTCCTGCTCATGAATACCGACCGCGAGGCGCGGTTCGAGCTCGCTGCCGGTGACCGGATCGCTCAGCTTGTGCTCGTGCGTATCGAGACGCCGGTCCCCGTCGAAGCCGATGAGCTCTCCTCCAGCGAGCGCGGGACCGGTGGCTTCGGCTCGACCGGCTAGTGGGCCGCCGTCATAGCCGAAGCAACGCGCAAGCCGCGCCACGTGAGTCACGACGCGGAGGGGGGGATGACCCCGTGTGTCTCGAGGAACTGCTTGGCCACCGCCGCCGGATCCTGTCCGGACACGTCCACGGCCTGATTGAGCTCGCGGATGACCCGGGTCGTGAGCAGTGCGGTGATTCGGTTGACGGTGGCTGCGAACGCCGGGCCCTCGGCGTTCAGGGCTCGGTTGGACACGACCGGGACCACGTTTCCCCAGCCGAAGACGTCATCGGGATCGGCGAGGAGCCGATAGTCACCGCTGGCCAACTGGCCATCGGTCGAGTTGACGTCGGCGGCCTGGACCGACCCGTCATCCAGCGCTGAGTACTGGTCACCGACGGCCACCGCCTTGTATCCGTGGGTCGTCAGCCCGTACGCCCGCTCCAGATCGGAGAGACCGGGGCGGCTCTGCGGGAACTCCGGAGGCCCACCGAGAACCGGCGCCGGCACGAGCCTGGCCAGGTCCCGCAGCGACCGCAGATGGTTGTTCTGGGCGTATCCCGCCGTGACCGCGATGGCGTTCGTGTCACTGAACGGAGTGGGGGCGAGGAGGGCGAGTCCGTGAGTTCCGGCGTAGCGCTGGGCAGCCTGGTAGGCGGCCTGCTGGGTACTGAAGTCGTGGCCGTACTTCGCCACGGCGCTGTTGAACACGTTCAGATACTCCGGATACATGGCCAGTGAACCGGACTGAAGAGCCCTCAGCGTGACGTCCGTAGGACCGATGTTCTGGGTCAGTTCGACCGTGAAACCCTGAGCTTCGAGACCCTGACGGTAGAGCTCCCCAAGTACGAACTGCTCGGTGTAGTTCTTGTCACCGATCGTCACCGACGGCTTGCCCGTCCCCGGCAGTGTCCTCGTGCCCGACGTTCCGCTGCCGGTGGAGGCGGTGGCAGTGGCCGTCGAGCTGGTCTGTGCGGCGGACTGCGTGCCCGGTGCGTCGGATCCGCAGGCCGAGCACCCCAGGGCGATCAGGATCGACAGGCCGGCGATCAGACGGACCTTCAGGGCGTGGCCCATCAGAGCCCGGCCGCCCGCCGCGCCTCGCCGTGAGCGGCGTTCTCGAGCCTGTCATCGAGCTCCGCCAGCGGCTCCCGCAGCCCCAACGCAGTGGCGATGAGCCAGTCCGCGAACCAAGCGTTCTTCGGCAGCAGGGGACCGTGGAGGTAGGTCCCGATCACGTTGCCCTCCCGGACGCCTTCGAGGTCGCTCTGGCCGTCATTGCCATAGCCGTGCAGCACCCGTCCCAGCGGTGTCGCCTCCGGTCCGAGGCTGGTCCGCCCGCCGTGGTTCTCGAACCCGGCCAGTACCCGGCGACTGCCCGGCTCGAGCTCAACCTCGATGGCGACATTTCCGATCAAACGCGGGCCATCCGAGCGCACCGTGACGAGGTCGACGAGGCCCACGCCGGGGAGCGTCTCCGCACCCAGCTGATAGGAGTGGCCGAGGAGCTGATAACCCCCGCAGACGGCCAGGATGACCGCCCCGCGGCCGGCCGCGGCGTGGACGTCATCGTGCTTGCGCTCGGCCAGGTCAGCCGCGCAGCGCCGCTGATCTCGATCCTGCCCACCGCCGATGTAGTACAGATCGGGCCGCTCGGAATCGAGCGGCTCATCGAGGCTGCTCGTGCTGAGCTCGAAACCGATCTCGCGCCAGCTACAGCGCTGCTCGAGGAAACGCAGGTTGCCGCGGTCGGCGTAGATGTTCATGAGATCGGGGTACAGCGCACACACGCGCAGCTGGCGGTCAGGCACGAAACATCACCACCACGCTGCCCACGTGATCGGGTGTGGCGGCGATGCGTGCCTGTCCGGCTGCTCGCAGCCCGGCCTGGACCCCCTCAAGCTCGAGCTGGTCAGCGCCCAAGCTGTCGAGTCTGATCTCGTCATGCAGAGCCGACAGGCTGCCGTCCACGGTCACCGTCTCGCGGGTCCGCTCGAGCACGAAGCCGCCCGCCTCGGCGCGGACCGCGATCGGACGGCTCGAGTACACGACGCCGTCGCGCTCGCATACGTCGGGCAGCGGCCCGGCCTCGCCCTCGGGCACCTCGAACACGTCGAGCTCGTCGGCCAGAGCGATCGCGAGCAGCCCCCGCTCGAGCAGGTGCTCCCGGGCCCGAGCCAGGAAGGCTCGCCTCCCGCCAGCTCCACCGAGCAGCTGGATCGTCTGCATGGGCACGATGCACAGCGCGAATCGCCGGTCGAGCGCAAACGTGCGCGCATCGCCGATCACGGTCTCGACTGCGAGCCCCGCCGCGCGGGCTCCGAGCTCATTCAGCAGCACGCCGTCGAGGTCGAGTGCAGTCACCTCGTGCCCGGCCCGCGCGAGCTCCAGCGCGACCCGTCCGGTCCCGGCTCCGACATCGAGCACGGGGCTCCCGGACGCGGCGGCCAGCTCGCGCCAGAACGGCAGATCCTCGGTGTAGCGGCCGCATTCGAGGTCATGCCAGATCACGCTCATCGCGGCAGCCGCCTGTCACGAGCCCAGAAGTGGTCGACCAGGCCGCGGCGAGTGAGCTCCTGATGTAGTTCCAGCAGGGCCGTGTATGTGGGTAGTGCGTACACCTGGTCATCGTGGGCGCTGGACAGGGCGGCGTCGAGCGCCGTCGGGAGCAGGGGCACGACGTCGATGCGGTCGACCGGAACGCCGGCATATTTGAGTCGTAGCGCGAGCTCCGCCGCCCGCGTTCCGGCACACGTGACCCGGCGTACCCGGCCGGCCAGAAGCTCGAAATCGGCGTCCCAAATCCAGGACACGTCGCGCCCGTCGGCGGTGTGATCGTTGAGGACGCCCAGCAAGTCGAGCTCATCTGACTCGAGCACCAGCGTGCGCAGGATCTCGTTGGCCCCGGCCGGGTTCTTGATCAGCAGGATCGCGAGCTCACGATCTCCGAGCTTGATCCTTTCCGCTCGGCCGAACGCCGCGCTGACGGTCTCGAGGCCGGCGACGATCTGGTCGAGTGGCACTCCGAGAGCCGAACACAGCGCGGCGGCACCGAGGGCGTTGTAGACGTTGTAGAGCCCGGGCAGCGGAATCGCCACCTCGGCCGCTGCCGTCGGCGTCCGAAGCGTGAAGCGCGCGCTCCGGGTGCCGAGCAACTCGATCCGCTCGGCGGCCACGGTGGGCTGCGGCCGTCTCCGTCCACACGAAGCGCAGTGGTAGTGACCCAGGTGGCCCAGGTAGACCGTCTCGTAGACGTACGCAGCTCCACAGTTCCGGCAATGCTTGGAATCCGAGGCGTGCTGCATCTCGGCCAGGGCCACGGACGGATCCTCGACTCCGTAATAGATCACTCCCGGTCGCTCGCGCCCGAGATCCGCGATCAGGGGGTCATCGGCATTCAGTGCCAGCTGCGTCTGGGGCAGGCTACGCACCAGCGTCGCCCACCGGTCGGCGATCGTCTCGAGCTCTCCATAGCGATCGAGCTGATCGCGGAACAGGTTCCCGAGCAGCATGGCGCGGGGGTGGAGCTGGGGGCTCACCCTGTCGAGCCAGAACTCGTCGACTTCGAACAGACCGAGCTCGCCGTCGATAGCCCGCCCGCGCCGCGCGGCATCGAGCAACGTGGAGGCCACCCCGGCGGCCATGTTCGCGCCGGCCCGATTGTGCACGAGCCGCGTCCCCGAGCGCTGGAGGATCGCCGCCGCCATCGCGGCCGTGGTGGTCTTGCCATTGGTGGCCGAGATCACGACCGTCCCGCCTCGCAGGCGCCGGGCCAGCAGCTCGATCGCCCGCGGCTCCAGCTTGGTGAGCACGTCACCGGGCAGGCTCGTCCCGCCGCCCCGGCCTGTCCGCCGGACGAATTCGCCGACGGCGCGCGCGGCGAGGATCTTCGCATTGAGGGCGCTCATCGCGGTGCTGGGACGATCGTGCGGATGGCGGCCGGGCGCGTGCTGACCGTCACTGGCAGCTCGGCGATCGGGTCGCCATCGGCATACATTGTGAACGGCCGCGACGAGCTGATCCGGGCTGAGGCGGTGCGGAGCACCTCGACGTTGTCCTGGAGCACGTGCTCGCCCTTGAAAACCGTGGGCAGCAGACGGAGGAATCGCAGCCGCGGGGCGTCCCCGACGATCACGATCTCGAGCAGGCCGTCCTCCAGGGAGGCGTCCGGCGCCATCATCATGCCGCCCCCGTAAGCCTTCGAGTTGGCGGCGGCCACCGTGTAGCCCGACACCGAGCGCTGGCGCCCGTCATCGAGCTCGATCGTGAATGTGGCCGGTTTCCAGCCCATCAGGGCGCGCAAGGCGCCGTATGCGTAGACGAGATTTCCGCGCACGAGCCGGGTGTCATTGGCGATCCGGTTGGCCACCGAGTCAAAACCGCAGCTCGCGATCCCGATGAAGGTGTGTGAGTCCACCAGGCCGAGGTCGAGCGACCGCACGACTCCGGTGTGGAGCACCTCGCACGCCGCCACAGGTTCGAGCGGGATCTCGATCGCCCGTGCGAAGTCATTGCCGCGGCCGCCGGGGAGCACGCCGAGCACGCCGCTCGTCCCGCTCAGCGCACCCGCCACCGCTCCGACGAGCCCGTCACCGCCGAAGGCCACGGCCACGTCCCCAGCGTCCACGGCCGTCCGGGCCAGCTCACGCGCATGCTCGAGCCCGCGCGTGCGCTCGGCGCGGTGATCGATTCCCATCCGGGTCAGGGCGTCCTGCACATGGGGGAGGGCGCGGCCCGCCTTTCCGCCCCCGGCGGCCGGGTTGACGATCAACGTCAGCGTCATCTGATCACCAGCTCGCGCAGGTCAGTTCCGATCGCCACGGGCGCCGGTTCAGAGGCGTTCTCGGCCTGTTCACGGCTGGTCACCCCGGTGAGCACGATCGCCGCGTCAAGGCCGGCGGCCGCCGCTCCCGCCAGGTCGGAGTCAAGCCGGTCACCGATCATGAGCGCTCGTCCCGGACCCAGGCGGTCCAGGGCGGTTCTGAAGATCAGCGGATCCGGTTTGCCCACGGTTCGGGCGGTGCGCTCGGTCGCGTATTCCAGCGCGGCGACGATCGCTCCGGTCGCGGGCCATAAGCCGTCCGCGACGGGGAACGTACGGTCGCGGCCGGCGGCGATCATCTCGGCTCCCGCGAGCACGGCTTGGGTGGCGTCACGGAGCTCGGAGAACCCGAACTCGTCGTGGCCGGCCACCACCACCACGTCGGCGCTCGTGGCGCCATCGGTCCCGTTGACGATCCGGTGCCCGGATTCGGCGACATGGCGGAAAATTGCCGCCGAGCCGATCACGTAGGCCGTGGCTCCCGGAAGCCGGCCCGCCAGCGCGTACTGGATCGCCGCGCCGACAGTGACCACCTCCTCGAGCGAAGCACGCAGGCCCAGTGACCACAGCTTGCGGACGTATTCCTCCGGGGAACGGCGAGCGTCGTTGGTCAGAAACGAGATCGTCTTGCCCGCCGTACGCAATTCGGCCAGCGCCTCCGGCGAGCCCGGAATGCACGTGTCCTCGATCCACACGCAACCATCGAGATCGAGCAGAACGTGGTCGTAGCCTTGGATGAGGGGGGAGAGGGGCATCGTTGGAGTCCGGACCCGCTTTCGGGCCATTTCAGATCCGTAACTCCTACGGAGTCAACGGCAGCAGTTCATGCGGTCCATTGATCGGGCGCTTAGCCGATACGTGTCGAACTTCGCTCGCGATCAAAGCGGCTAGAGAACATTGCAGCAAATCAATCAAAGCGGACGGATGTCCCAGGATGCGCTCCTGGCGCTCTGGAGGGAGTACAAGGAGACCGGGGACACTACGGCCCGCGACCGGCTGGTCTTCTCGCTGGCTCCGATCGTCAAGTGCATCGTCTACCGCAAGGTCCGCGAGGTCCCGGCCTACCGCGAGGTCGAGGATTTCATCTCCTGCGGCCTCGAGGCCCTGATTCGCTCGATTGACCGTTACGACCCGGAAAAGGGCGCGACTCTCGAGCAGTTCGCCTGGACCCGGATTCACGGTGCCGTCCTTGACGAGCTACGCCGCTTTGACTGGGCTCCACGCTCGCTGCGCCGCCTCGAGCGCGAGATGAACCGGGCCCGGGAGCGCTTCACCGTCCTGCACGGGCGGCCGCCTTCGCGCACAGAGCTGAGCGAGGCGCTGGCGATCACCGAGGACGAGCTCACGTCACTGATTGACGACGTCGCACGCTCGGAGGTCGGTTCGCTCAACACCCTCGTCATGGGGGAGGACAACAGCCCGAGCGAGCGGCTCGACACGCTGGCCAGCCCGGACCGGACCTGCGACCCGGAGCACGCCGCAATGCGCCAGGGCGCCATAGCCCGCTTCCGTGCCGCCTTCGATGAGCTTCCACCTCGTGAACGCCGCGTTGCAGTTCTCCTCCATGTGAACAATCTCACGTTGCGCGAGACGGGCGAAATTCTCGGCGTCTCCGAGAGCCGGGTCTGTCAGATTCACGGCAAGCTCAAGCGCGGGCTTCGAGAGCAACTCGAGGCCGACACTCCGCTGTTCCTCGAAGTGGCCTAGCCACTCCGCGGCCGACAGCCTACGTTCAATCGCGCTCGGGGCGGGGTGACGGTCACCTCTACCTGAGCCCAATAATGCAGTGCTAGTGTCAGATTCCTGACAGGAAAATAGCAGGCAAACGCAGCGCTGAGACTAAAGTCCCAGCGCCACGTTGCCGATAGCTAACTGTTCCTAACGACGTCCCTTTGGAAAGGAGGTCGCAATATGGGCTACAAGGTTCCGTAATACCTCTGAGGGGTCCGCTGGCAAGAGCGGGCCCCTCCTTTTCTTGCGGTCCTATCGCCTGCTTGATTGATCGGCCGTCGGAAATGATTCTTTAGTTCGTCCAGCCAAAAGCGGACTTTCGTTGAGGAACCGGCTCGTCTGGCCGATGAATGAGCCGAGATGCAAACGCAGCCACCAGCAGGCTCCGCGGGCCCGCGACAGCGGACGCCCAGCCCTCGCGTAATCACGCTCGAACTGGCGGTGCTGGTGATCGCCGTCGTGGGGGTAATCGCGGGTGCGGGGTCGGCGCACTGGAACCTGGGCGAGCTCCTCGTCATCACGATCTTCGCGGTCGTCAGTGACCTGACCTCCGTTGAGATCGAATCTGCCCGGCTGCTCATCTCGGGCAGCTTTCTCGGACTGATCCTGGCCGCTGTTCTCCTGGGTGGCGGGCCGGCGGCCGCGGTGGGGGTGATCACGATCCTCATCGGGTGGCTCCGCTCTCGCGAGTCCCGGTACTCGCTGCTCATAAATCTCGCCACCTACGCATCGTTCCCGCTCGTGGCCGGCGTCTTCTTCCACGCCGCAGTCAGTTCCACCGGCATCGGCCACAACGCCATTGGTTACTACCTGCTCGTGTTCGCCACGTTCATCCTCGCCCTGGGAATGAACTTCGCGGCGGTCGCCGCTCACTCCAGCCACCTCGATGGATTCCCCGTCTACCGGCGGATGCGTGAAGCACTGATCCCGATCCTGGCCTCCGAGCTGTTCTCAGCCCTTCTGACCATGGCGGCTGTCTACGTGGCGGTTCGGACCGGCATCGTCGGTCTGGCCCTCCTGGGCCTGGTCCTGGTCATCTTCCAGTATCTGGTGGGCGAGCTCCTGACCTCCAAGGCACGCAGTGAGGACCTCCAGCGCATGGTCACCACTGACGAGCTCACCGGACTGGCCAACCGCGAGCGCTTCGGCGAGGTGGTCGAGGAGCGCATCGCCGCGGCCCAGGAGGCCGGGGACCAGTTCGTGGTCATGCTGATGGACCTCGACCGGTTCAAGGAGATCAACGACACGCTCGGCCACCACTACGGCGATGTCCTGCTGCGCGACCTGGGCCCTCGGCTGGTGTCCGCGATCGGCCCGCTCGGGCTCGTGGCCCGGCTCGGTGGGGACGAGTTCGCGGTCCTGCCGGCGGAGCGGACACACGAGCTGTCGGTCATCGAGCAGGTTGTCTCCCGGCTTACGAAATGCGTCAGTGAGCCGTTCGCGGTCGACGAACTCTCGCTCGAGGTGGGCGCCAGCATCGGCATCTCCCGCTTCCCCGACGATGGCGTCGACTCACACGCGCTGCTGCGCTGCGCTGACATCGCCATGTACGCCGCCAAGGAGGCACAGACTGATTACAAGCTTTACGCAGCCGAACAGAATCAGCATTCGGTCCGCCGGCTGAGCGTCCTCAGTGACATCCGTCATGCCCTGGCCTCGGATGAGATCGTGGTCCACTACCAGCCGATCGTTGACCTCGATGACCTGAGCGTCACGGGGGCCGAGGGACTGGTCCGCTGGCAGCATCCCGAGCACGGACTCATTCCGCCCGGCGCATTCGTGCAGACCGTCGAGCAGACGGGGCTGATCGGACCTCTGACCCGCCATGTGCTCGAGCATTCGATCGCCGAGTGCACGTCTTGGCGCAAGGACGGGCGTGACATGTCAGTGGCGGTCAACCTGTCGGTCCGAAACCTCCTCGACCGCGACCTGCCCAGGGAGATCGAACGGCTACTCAACACGTACTCGCTGCCCCCCGACGCGCTGCAGCTCGAGATCACCGAGAGCATGATCATGTCCGACCCCGAACGGGCCATGGCCACGGTGACGCGCCTGAGCGATCTCGGCGTCCGGATGTCGGTGGATGACTTTGGCACCGGATACTCGTCATTGGCCAACCTGCGCCGGCTGCCGATCGATGACCTGAAGATCGACCGGTCGTTCGTCTCGCCGATGCTCCGCGACGAGAGTGACCTGATCATCGTCCGCTCCACGATCAACCTCGGACACGACCTTGGCCTGCGCATCATCGCCGAAGGGGTCGAGGACGGGGCCACGCTCCGCCAGCTGGCTTTGCTTGGCTGTGACCTGGCCCAGGGCTATCACGTGAGCCGGCCAATGGCGGCGGACGCGTTCGATGACTGGCTCCGCGCCGCCACGCCCGAAGAAGAGCCGGTCAACGGCAACGGCAACGGCAACGGTCACCGCAGCCCGACCGCCAACGTCAACGGCAAGCAACACAACGAGGGCCACGGCGTCGCAGCCATAAGCGGACCGGCAGCGGCGCCAGAGAAGCCCGTGGCGTCCGTGTGACGCCCGGGCCTTCGCCAGTCGATGTTCAGCCGGTCAACTGGGGGGGAACGCGATCCCAGCCTCTCCCTGGTTGATGATCGGGTCGGAGTCGGTTACCCCCTCCCAATCCAGCGGACCGGAGAAGAGGTAGCGGTCGGCCGAATCATGGGTCGGATTTGACGCTCTCTCAGCGTGGTAGAAGATCTCCTCGGCGCCGTCCGGAGCCACCACAGGCCCAGATGTCCCTCCCGGTCCGAGCCAGCCGTGACCGGATCGCAGGATGGGCTGGGCGCCGAGCCGGGTGAACACGCCGCGCACAGGGTCCAACGCAGCCGCGACGCCCACGGCGTAGGTCCCGGACCAGGTCGAGGCGCCGCTGTAGAAGAGGTAGAACACGCCGTTCCGGTACGCCTCCTCAGGGCCTTCGATCGTGCACCTATGGTTGGGCGTATCGCATTCCCAGCTGCTCGGCTTGGTCCACAGGACCTGATGGATACGCACGCCGAGCGTTAATCCGTCCGAGGACAGCGCGCTGGCCCAGATCGAGCTGTGCTGCTCGGCCCAGAACAGGTAGCGCTGGCCGGTCAGGGGATTCTGGACCATGCTGGGATCTATGACCCCGCCGTAGCGCTCCTGCTCGCCACGCAGGCCGTTGAACTGACCGCGGAAGTGGATGATCTCCGTGTGCCACGGACCGGACAGCGAGTTCGCGCTGGCGGCACCTATGACCATCGTCCCGGACGGGATCCGCTGGCCACCCGGCAAGCGCAACCTGATCGCCTTCGCGTTGTACTCAGCGGCGAAGTAGACCACCCAGCGACCATCGATGCGATAGATGGCCGGCGCCCAGTAGCGGCCCTTCGGAGTCTTAAGGGCCCACCACGGCTGCTTGTGGGCCGGGAAGACGTAGCTCACCATGGTCCAGTGGACCAGGTCATTGGAGCCCCGGATCGGGAACGCGTTGGCCTGACGATCACTGGTACAGGCCAGGTAGTAGCGATAGCGGCCGACGTCGGCCGTGACGACGCTTGGATCCGGGCAGCTGAGCAGCTTGCCCTTCGCGGTCCGGATCGGGGTCGCGCTGCTGGTGCCCGGAAGGACAGCCGGCGCAATGACTACGCACAGGACGACGAGCCACCTCGTGCGAGCGGCGTTGGTAACTGCCCTACTCAGGGCAGACGCAATCGAGTTCCTCGATTTGACCGTCAACGGTGCGTCCCCCATCGTAATGGCGCTTCGCGCGGTGCCCCGTCGCACAAAACCACCCGCCGGTTATTCAACGGCTAACAACACCAAAATCTACCAAAAACCGGCCGTTCAAGTTGAGTCAACGAGCGTCCGGCCGGTTAGAAGAGCGCGACCTGGGGGTCCTCGGCGGGCGGCGCCAGGCAGTCGGGGCCGTCATAGCGCGCGTCATTGACGGCCCGCCCAACCGGAGACAGCGCGGTCTGACCGGCCGGCAAACCGGTCAGGATCTCGGTCAGGCGATCCGGCGGGGTGGAGCCGTCGAGCCATTCCGGCTCAGCCTCGGGCGCCAGGATGACCGGCATCCGGTCATGCAAACCGGCGATCGCCGAGTTGGCGGCCATGGTCAGGATCGTGCACGTGCGCAGCTTGCCGCCATCCGGCGCGTGCCAGATCGACCACAGGCCGGCGAACGCGAACAGGGCTCCGTCGTCGCGGGTGATGTGAAACGGCTGCTTGGGACCGCCTGCCGTCCGCTGCCACTCGTAGAAACCGTCAGCGACGATCAGACAGCGAAAGCGCTCGAACGACCGGCGATACGCGGGACGCTCGGCGACGGTCTCGATCCGGGCATTGATCATCTTCATCCCGGTGTCCGGGGTCTTGGCCCAGGACGGCACGAGGCCCCAGCGCAGCAGATCACCGCGGTGGGCACCCTCGCGGTCGGTCGTGACGGCCAGCACGTCGTCCCCGGGAGCAACGTTGAACCGTTGGCGGACCTCGAGCGACTCACCGATGGGGAAGCGGCTCCGGATCGCTGCCGGGTCGGGAGCCGAAAGCGTGTAGCGACCGCACACTAGAGGCGGTCCGCCCTCAGCTCGAGCGCCCGGCGATCTGCTCGGCGCGGTCGGCCTGGGCGCGCCGTTGTCGGCGCCGTCCGTAGTAGACCAGGATGCCGATGGCGACGAACACGAGCACGATGCCGTAGAAGATCCCCAGGTCAAGCGAGATGCCGCCGAACGGGAGCGAGATCAGGTTCACGATTCCGAACCCGAGGAGCAGGATGGCGATGATGAGGACGATGATCAGCACGATTCCACGCACCCGCGCCAGCGCGCCCGCGCTCTTCGGCGGAGCGACCAAGCCCATGAACCTCAGCCCGAGCAGCTGTCGATTGGTGGGGGAGTCAACGCCGAGGCGTTCTGTCGCCTTCTTCAGGTCATCTGCGCGGCGCTCAGCGAGAGCCAGCGACGCATCGGCCATCCGGCGCAGCTGTAGCCGCTCCTGGGGCCGGGCGGCAGCGATCGCGCGCTGGAAGTGAAGGCGCGCCGCCTTGGCGTCGTAGCGCTCGGCGGCGCGAGCGCCCAGAATGGCCTGCGCGGCGGACTTGAACTTGGTCTCGGCTTCGAGCTCCTCGTCGGAGCGGCTCTCGAGCTGCTGCATGGCAGCCAGTTGGCTGCGCTGCTCAACTCGCATCATTCGCTGCTGCTTGGCCATCGCCGTATGGAGTTTAGTCGCGCTCGCAGCAGTACCCCCCGAGCTGGCGCTCTGGCCGCCGGCCGGGGCCCTAGTGGCGAGGTCGGATCACGTAAATGCGCTGGCTGACGAGGAGCTGGCCCGAGTCGCTCGAGCTGGCCGGGGGCGAGCGGTAGACATCGATGTGGTGCCCGTTGATCGCCCCGCCGGTGTCCTGAGCCAGGAACCAGCCGCCGTGGCCGTCATGGCGATACGCGGGCACGTACACGCGGCTCCCGAGTGGGATCACGCTCGGATCGACAGCGATCGATTGGTAGTAGTGCAGCGGTAGCGACGCGCCACGGGCAAACGTCACGTCGCGCAACGGCACATACTGCCGCCCGCGGCCCGATGACCAGCCGCCGGAAGCGAGCGGGAACGTGACACCCCGATGGCGGTTGCGCCAGTACCCGCCAGCCCGCCAGAACGGAGAGCCGGCTCCCCAGCCGTCCCCGGGGGAGGTCGACTGTCCCGCGGCCGTCACCCACCCGCCGATTCCCAGCGAGTTGATGTGGTACTGCCGGCCGTCGAGGCCGATCCCGGTGCCCTCCATGGATACCCCGGTGGCCGAGTACAGCCAGTCGATCCGATGCCGGCCCGGGAGGCCGGGCGCCTTCACCATCTTGCCCACGAACCAGGACTCGGGCGCGGGCCAGTACTCGGTGACCGTGACGCCGCGCAGCCAGCGCCCGTGAGCGTGCTTGCTCGGCGGTGGAGGCACCTTGAGGCGCTTGCCGGTCGGGTCAAGGCCGCCGCCCAAGATCGGGGCTCCGCCGTTCGGGTTGCCCTGCACCGGAACCGGGAGCCCGGTGCCGCCGCCCGAAGCCGAGGCAGCCCCGGAGAGTGACATCAGCCCCGCGAGCACGCTCAGCACAGCAGTCGGGACGTGCCGTGATCCCCGCCAGCTTCCCATATGCCGTCAGCCTAACGGCGATCCGGTCGGTGTCCAGGGGTGCAGTGAGTCGGCCGGCCGCTGTTGTGGCGCGCAGGGGGCACAGGTCTACATAACGCTGTCGGATGGGGAGGCCTCGGCCTGGGGCGGATGTGGTCCGAGCGTGCGGATGTCACGCACCGCGAGGAGGGTTGCCACCGCGACGATGTCGAGGCCACCGCAGAGGTAGAGGGCACCGGATACGCCAACACCGGATGCGAGCGGCCCGATCAGCGCGTAGCCAAGCGGCGCGAACGCGATCGACCCGAACCAGTCATACGAACTGACACGGGAGCGAGCTGCAGCTGGGATGTGCTGTTGGAGCGTCGTCTCCCACAGCGTGTTGAACACCATCGAGCCAACGCCGGAGATGAGCGCGGCGATCACGATCAGGACGAGCGGCGCTGGCCCCGCCAACAGCAGGGTCGGCAGCGCGGTAATCATGCCAGCGAGTACGGCCACGAGCAGAGGGCGGCGCGGCTTGAGACGAAGTAGCGTCGTGCTCCCGATCAGCCAGCCGACAGCCCTGAACGCGAGGATTGCCGCCCATGCGGCGGCTCCGCCGAGGTGGCTCTTGGCCGTCACCGCGCCGAGCACCGGAAACGCCACCCCGAGCGTGTTGATCAGCGAGGCCACGACGATGATTGACCACACCCAGGTGCGCGAGCGCACCTCGGCGAACCCATCCCGGAGGTCGGCCAGGAAATGGCTGGCGCTCGCCGGGACCGCACCGTCCTTCTCCACGCGTGCGAGCAGGATCGCGCTGGCTCCGTAGCTGGCTGCATCGATCAGCAGCGCGGCCCCGGGTCCCGTGGCGAGGATCAAGACTCCGGCGATCGCGGGACCGGCGATATTGCCCGCCGCCATCGCCATGCCGCGCAAGGCAGTCGCCTGTTGTAAGTGCTCGCCGGCAACCGCCGGTATCAGTCCGCTGGACGCGGGGTTGAAAAAACCCGAGGCGGCGCCCAGCAAGGCCTGAGAGATCGCGATCTCGACGACGGTCGCATCCCCGCTGACCAACAGGAAACCGATGGCTCCCTGGGTCAGCAGCCGCGCCAGATCTGCCGCGATCATGACCGTCCGCCGGCCTACGCGGTCGGCCACCACGCCGCCGACCAGGAGTGATGCAACGAGCGCAATCGTGCCCGCCGCCAGGACGATGCCGAGATCCGTCGCCGAGCCGGTGAGATCCAGCACCGCGAACGCGAGCGCCACCGGCACCACGCCGTCTCCGATCAATGACACCAGCGCGGCGCCGAAGACGAGCCGGAAGTCCCGCAGTCGCAGCACGTCAAGGTCAGACGGCAGGCGCATCCGACCATTCTTGCTAGCCCGCGAGCGCGAGACCGGAATGGGCTGAGACGGAGCCGCCTACCGGCGCATCACGGCGAGCGAGTGCGTCGGGTCGCTCTCAGGTGAGTCGAAATGGGAAGGTGAGCGTGAGCGTCTTGCTCTTGGGCTTGTGGCCGTGATGGATTGCGCGCAGGAGGATGACGACCTTCAGCTTGTGTGCGCCCGTGCTCAGGCCCTTGGTTGAAAGCTTGTGCTTGCCCAGCCTCGCGCTGACGAGGTTGGGTTCGTAGACGGTGATCAGCTTGTGCTTGCCGTGCGCGGTGACGTGTTTGTGGTGCCTGATGCCGCGGCCGAGGAAGTAGCTGTAGCTGACGACCTTGTACGTCTTGTTGGAGCCCTTCTTGCTTAGCGCGATAGACAGGGCAACGCCTTTGGCGATCGCGCCCGCCGGGCCGGCGAGGGTGAAATTAAGGCCGCCGAGCGAGGCGTGGACGGCCTTCGTTCCGCTCCCGCCGCCGCCCGTTCGGACGGCGTAGGTGACGGTGGCGCTGAGTTGCTGGCTGGCGTTGTTGGCGACCTTGCCCTGCACGGTGAACGTATGTGCGCCCGGAGTCGTGTTGATCGCGCTTCCGGACGCGTCCGTGCCCGTGCAGTTGGTGCCCGGGCCGAGTCCTGTGGCCCCGTCGAAGCCGCAGCTCCAGATCGCGTTCACCAGCTGGCCGGGCGTGTACACCGCGCCGTTGACGGGCACGTCGATCTCGATCGCGGGGACGAACTTGATGAACACATCACGTGTGCTTCCGAGCACGCCGGGTGCATTCGGGAACTGCACCTGATTGGCGGCGAAGCTCGAGCCACCGGCCCCGCCCTGGCCCCCGCCGGCGTCGTTGCAGGCGCCCCCGGGGTTGCTGATGCACGTGTCGTACCCGGTCGCCCCGCCACCGGCGCCGAAGTAGCCGCCGCCACCGCCACCGCCGGGTCCCGCGTCCGCGCATTGAACGCCGGTGCAGTTGGACGCGAACGGCGGCAGGCCGCTGGCATCCCCTCCGGCGCCTCCGTTCGGACCCGAGCCCGAGCTGCCGGCGACGCTGTTCGAGTACGTGATCGCGCCACTCGTACAGCCTGCCAGTACACCGCCCGCGCCCGCCGCCGAGCTACCGAACGCCGCGTCGGTGGTTCCGCCGATCGTCATCACCGAGGAGTGCTCGTCAGAGGCGTATCCGGGGACCACGATCCCCGCCGCGGTGATCACCGGGGCCGGCCCGCCCGGGACCGCGTGCGGCAGATTGGTCTGATGGTTGTCCGCTGTCCCCGGCATGACGGGCCCCGAGCAGGTGGGGGAGTTGCCGTTCCCGCCGCCGCCGAAGCCGCCGCCACCGGCGGCGACGATCAACCGCGAGCCAGCCGACGACCCGCCGCCGGCGCAGCTCGCCGCATGGATCGAGCACGTGCGCACGTCGCTCGCACCGCCGCCCGAGTTCGCGTACTCGCCGAGCCCGCCCGAGAGCGTTGGCGGCGGCTTGCCGGCGGCACCGCCGCCTCCGAAGGTCGCGCCGCCGTTGTAGGCGCCGTTCTGGCCCACCTCGGCAAACAACGACTGCCCGGGGGCGACCGTCAGGTAGCCCGTAATGCCCTCACCCTGCTGGCCTACGTTGTTGTCCTCGCCACCCCAGGCTCCCTGGACCGCGACTCCGACCGCGACCACTCCGCTGGGCACCTTGTAGGTCTGCTCACCGCCTGAGTAGCCGAGGGTCGTCGCAGGCGCGATCGCAGATGCCTGTCCGGCGACCGCCAGCGTCGCCGAGATCGCCAGCGGCAGGATTCGCGCAACCCGATACACGTGTCCCAATCGACTCACTCCTACGGCGTCAATCGCACGATAACGCCGGCCGACACGCCAAGACAAGTGCAGACTTACGTAGATATGGAAGCTCTCATCTTTCCCCACGAGTAGACATAAGCCCGATTATCGAGCATTCAAGATAAGCCGAATCAGGCCGCCTGGGCCTACCCTCTGCTGATGTCCAGCCCTGGCGAGACCGAAGCTGTGGCGCGGAGCGGCCGGGATCGCCCGCCTGCGGCCGAGCTCCAAACCAAAGGTCAGCTCCGCACGGCGCTTCTTTCCGTGGTTGCGGCGGGCGCGCTGGTGGTGTTGAAGCTCGGGACCGGCTTGGTCGTCGGGAGCCTGGCTCTTGTGTCAGCCGGGATCGAGTCCAGCGGCGATGTGGTGGCGGCGGTGCTGACGTTGTTCGCGATCCGTTTGGGCGGCCGGCCAGCCGACGCGCAACACCCCTACGGCCACCGCCGAGCCGAGAACCTCGCCGCCCTCGGCGAGGCCGCGATCCTCAGCGGAGGCGGTGTCCTGGTGGTGGTCGAGGCAATCGGGCGCCTCGCCGGACGCGGACGGGCGGTTGACGCGCACTGGTACGTCTTCGTCGTCGTCGGTATTGCGCTCGCGGTCGATGTGAGCCGGGTGCTCGTCTCGCTGCGTGGCGCGGCCCGGTTCCGGTCCGCAGCGCTCCGGTCAAACGCGTTTCATTTCGGCGCGGACATGGCCGGCTCGGTCGTGGTGCTGGCTGGGTTGGCCGCCGTCAGCGCCGGTTTCCACGACGCCGATGCCATAGCCGCGCTGCTCGTCGCGGCGATCATCTTCTTGGCCGCCGGCCGCCTGATCGTCGAGAACGCACGCGTGCTGATGGACACGATGCCTGCCGAAGCGCACGCCCGGGCACACCAGGCGATCACCGAGCTCGAGCTCGACGAGGACATCGAGCTCCGCCGCCTGCGTGTCCGCGAGTCAGGCGGCCGCTACTTCGCCGACGCCGTCGTGTCCGTACCGCCCGGTCAGCCGGCCATCGCCGGGCACGGGACGGCCGATCGGATCGAGGCGGCCGTGCGAGCGGCGCTGCCCGACAGCGATGTCGTCGTTCACCTCGAACCTCGCCGTCATGCTCTCGATCTGCGTGACCGTGTGCTCGCGGCCGCGCTCGCCGAGCCGCTCGTGCGCGATGTGCACGACGTCGCCATCTACAACCACGCCGGCCGAGCCAGCGTGTCCCTGCACCTCAAGCTCAACCCGGACGTGCCGCTCGCCGAGGCGCACGAGGTCGCCGAGCGTGTGGAGGCCACGATCCGGACCGATCCCGGAGTAGATGACGTCTACACACATCTCGAGCCACTCGAGCGCCCCCTGGTTGCCAGTGACAAGCTCGGCGAGTCGGATGAGATCGAGCGGGAGCGGATCACGCGGCTGGTCGTCGACCGAACCGGTCGCCCACCGCACGAGTTGCGCCTGCTGCACACAGACGATGGGCTCGTCGTGTTCGTGTCCGTCGTCGCCGCGCGCGACATCGGGATTCCCGATGCCCACGAGCTCGCGAGCCGCCTCGAGGATGACATCCGCGATGGCCAGCCTCACATGACCGACGTGGTCGTGCACACCGAGCCTTGACGGGCCGAACGCCGGCGGGCCCCCGCCTCTCTCCGCCTGGCCTCCCCCCTTCTACGGCTGACGCGCCGAGAACGCGCTCAGGACGCGGTCACGTACCTCGCACTGCGCTGCGGGATCGAGCCGTCGGTGGCCAAACACGCGCTGGCGCAGCTCTCCCGGTGCTCGTGTACCGCGCCGGCCGTGCGCCAGCGCGAGGTTGTCGAACACCAATAGCTCGCCGGGCCTAAGGGTGACTTCGATCGTGACGGGTTCGACGCGGAGTCCATGGCGCTCGAAGAATGCAAGCTCGGCCCGCAGTTCGCTGAACTCGAGCCCGCACAGAAAATCCGGCTCTGCCTTGACGCTCGGGAGACGCGGCTCGCTTCCCGCCGCCGCCTCGACTACGCGCGCGAGGCTTCCCTCCACGTAACCCCGGGAGTCGTCCCAGGCGCCGTGCGTCCTGCCATAGGCCAGCAGGCGCGTGAGCAGCTCTTCGTGAGGCGGCCAGGCTCGTTGTTCGAGCAGTGCGTTCAGCGGTACCAGTCTCGTTGCGGCCGACACCGCGACTGCGCCGTCGATGACGTACAGCGCGGTGTAACGAGCGACATCCTGGTCGACCCTGGGATCGAGCGGTAGCCCGAAATCGAAGTGCAGGGTCTGGAAGTTGCGAGTGTCACCCCCGTCCCGCGCCGGGAGCACGAAGTCGCCGATGATCGACAGCGGGCCTAGATTCTCCTCGCCGCATCGGGCCTCGACCAGGGAGCGCGCGACCTCAAACGCCTGGTCCGCTGTGCGAAACCCCTCGCCGATCCGAACGAAGCCGTCAGCTCTGAGCGTCACCGCGTGCCCACCGTTCTCCTAACCCTCATCGAGTAGAAGTCGATCCTCAGGGCGCCGGTTTGGCCGGTGAGCCGGATCGTGTGAGCCCCCGGGCTGAGCCGGAACGGACTCGGCCCCGGATAGTCGAGCCCAGGCGCCATATCCATGATCAGCCCGTCCGCCGCTGTCCCGGGAACCAGGCGATAGGTTGACGTGCCGTTGACGACCACGTGGCGGAAGTCCGCCCGGTAGACCAGGGTGCGGATGCGCTCGAGCCCGGTTACCTCAGCCCCGGAGATCTTCGCGTACACGATCCTTCCCATCGCTGGCGCGGGGACCCGGATGGTCGCGCCGTAGCTCGTGCCCAGGGACCCCACTCGAATCGGTGGCCCGCAGCGGCTCGGCACCTTGCCCAGAACCTGCCAGCGTGGCGTGGTCAGCAGCGGCGCGTAGTTGCACAGCATCGCGAGTGACTGTCCGGGCGGATCCCAGGCTGGCAATCTCCGGTCGACCGCGGGAGGGCTGTGAGTCTTGGGGTTCACGGTCAGCGTGTTCTCGCGCAGGATGCGTTGCGGGCCGCCCGGTGAGCGCAGAGCGTTGGCGTTCAGGCGGTCAAGAGCAGCCGTGTAGGCGCTGTAATTCTGAAATACCGGGGGCGGATCCCACCGGAGTCCGTAGGCCCAGGCGGCCGCTTCCTCCCACGGGGCCACGTACATCGTCCGCCCCCGGAGCAAGCGCAGCGTCGCCGGCGAGAGCCGATACACACGGCGCATGTCCTGGGCGTAGAGCGATGTCAGATGCGTTCGGTGCCCGGGGCTGAGAAGGAGGCGGACCTGGGTCGCCGCCGCGCGGATGTGGGCGATCGGATTGAAGGTTGGGACAACCTGGTTGCCGACCTCGAGCCCCAGGTTGAGCGCGGCCAGGCCGACCACGGCCAGGAGCGCCAAGAGACGCCGGCGCCCGTAAGCGACGGCGGCCCCCACCCCGGCCGCGGTGCCAAAGAAGATCTGGGCGTGGTCGAAATCGGCGCGAACCACGGCCTCCTTGAACACGGCGAAGCTCGCCAGACCGATGACGAGGCCGGCAGCTACCCGGGAGGCACCGGGCCGAGAGCTCACACACGCAGCGGTGACGAGCCCGGCGCCCAGCGCCAACGCGCCGACCACAGCCGCCGCCCCACCGGAGATGCTCATCGCCTCGCTATAGCCGGAGACGATCTGCGCCGTGTTGGCCAGGTAAGCGGAGAAGTTGGCGGCCGCCTGGCCGCTGAGAAACCACAACGCCAGCAGGGCCGCCACCGCGCCGACGATGAACAGGGCCAGGTTGCGCCATCTCCGGCTGGAGGCGAGCAGCGTGATGGCGCACATGGCGAGGATGACCGGCCCAGAGCGCCACTCGACCAGGGTCTGGATGGCGCCCAGCACCGCCCCACCGATCAGGACGATCCAGGGTGCCGGGCTCGGTGGCTCGGGCGCCAAGGCCAGCAAACACCAGACCGCGGTCAGGGCAAGCGGGACGTCCAGATTGGGCGCCGCGATCAGAACCACGGCGGTCAGCACGACAGCGCTCGGGGCGCTCAGCGTGCGCCGGAGCGCCCACAACAGAGTGATGCACAGCGCCAGGTGAAGCGCGACCTGGTAGACGAAGGCGATCGCGGCGAGGCCGCTGTACCAAAGGAAGGCCTGGTTGAGGAACCCAAGCGGTCCATAGGTGAACACCACCTGGGTTCCGAAGTGAAGCCCGCGGTGCGTGGCCATGTACAGCGCCGCCTGCCAGCTGTTGTCGAGGCCGATGGCAGCAGTGGCGAACGTCACCTTCCAGCTCAGGAGCGCCACCACGAGACCGAGGGCCCATGTCGACGTGACGGCGTTGGAAAGCCACCCGAGAACCGGCGCGCGACGTAGGCGCCCCCCGCTGGCTCCCATCCCACGGACACGTCCTGGTTCGGTGCTCACCGAGGAGCCGACAATACGGTCAGCGGGGGACGAGGTCTGGCTGCGATGACCGGCCGGTCGGGCTCGGGAGCGGCCCGCCCGTCAAGCCTCGCCGGCGGCTGACACGGGAGAGGGGCGGCCGAGGTAGAAGCCCTGCGCGTAATGCGTGCCGAGCTTGCGCAGGAGTTCGAACGTCGCCTGGTCCTCGATGCCCTCGGCGATCGTGCCGAGGCCGAACTGTTCAGCGATGCCGATGATGCTCTGCACAACGCGCTGATCGTCGCGTGAGCTCGCCACTCCGGTCACGAACGACCGGTCGATCTTGAGGTAGCGCAACGGCAGCTTCCGCAGGTACGTGAACGAGCCAAACCCGGTTCCGAAATCATCCAGGGCGAGTCCACATCCGAGCTCGGTCAAATCGGCCGCGAACTCTATGGCCGCCTCGAGGTGCTCAGCTACAGCGGTCTCGGTGATCTCGAAAACCAGCCTCCGCGCCCCCTCGGGGACGGATCTGAGCTGCGCGACGATCTGCCGGCGCGCAGCGGCATCACACAAGGTGACAGCCGAGAGGTTGACCTGGGGCGCCAGGGCCGAGGTCATGCCCAGCGCCTGGCTGACCATCCAGACGTCGATCTGCTGGATCAGTCCAAACCGCTCGGCCGCGGGCAGAAACGATCCTGGCTGCAAGAGGTGATCGGGGTCGTCAGCCGATCGCATCCGGACGAGCAGCTCACACCCCTCCGGCTCGTTCGTCGCCATGTCGACAACCGGTTGCCCGTACACGAGCATCCGCCCCTCATCGAGCGCGGAATTGATGCGTTGCGCCCAATCCAGCCGTTCACGGCGAGCACTCTCGTGCTCCTTGCGTTCGGTCACGTCGGTGCCGATCGTGCACGTCTCCACCGGCTGACCGGACTGGTCCGGCAGCGCGAAGGTGACCGTCACGTAGGAACGCGGCTCCCCGTCGCGTAACAGCACCGCCTCGTCATAAACCGGCTCTCGGTCGGCCGTGGCCTGTCGATCGTTGGCGCGCTGCCGTTCGCTGATTTCGGGAAACACATCGGCGCAGTCCCGACCGACGAGTTCACCCTGTGAACAACCAACGATCCTGGCGCATTCCGCGTTGGCCATCGTGTAGCGGCCGTCGAGGTCCTTTACGGCGATGATTGAGGGGGTGTGGTCGATGATCGCGCGCACCCGGCGCTCACTCAGCCCGAGAGCACGCTCGGCTGCCGACCGATCGGTCACGTCGTGACACACCCCCACGAGCGCCGCCGCCTGACCATCTGAACCGGCGATTGCCCGGCCCCGCGAGTCGAGCAGTCGCTCCTCGCCGTTGGCGCGGATGATGCGCTCCTCGAACGCGAAGGGCTCGAGGCTGTGCAGAGCATGTTCGACCGAGGACCAGACACGGTCACGATCATCGGGATGCAGGTAGGAGAGGAATGCGTCGACCGTCCCCTCAAACCCTCCGGGTTCGACCCCATAGATGCGGTGGAGCTGATCTGACCAACGGACCTGACCGGTTGCCATCTCCCATCGCCAGACCCCGAAACCGGCGATCCGCTCGGCCTCCGACATGCGATCTGAGTACTCGCGTAACTGCTCTTCGACGACCCGGCGTTCGGTGATGTCACGAAACAGCACGACGAGCCGGTCCTCATCCGGGAAGCTCCGCGTCTCGAACCATCGCTCGAGGGGCGGGTAATAGGCGGTGAACTGGACCGGGTGACGCTCTCGCATGGCCTGTTCGTAAGCCAGCTGGAACGGATGCCCCGCGGCATCGGGAAATACGCCCCAGATATCGCGACCCAGGATCTCCTCCCGCGGGCGCCCGAGCATTTCGGCCGCCGGCTGATTCAGATAGCTGCAGCGCCAGTCCGCACCCACGACCAAGATTCCGTCCGTGATCCGGTCGAGCATGCCCACCACGTCCCCGCCGGCAGGTGAGTGCCCGTATGCCGCGGACCGCCCCTGGCTACCGAGGGACGGGCCCCCTGGATGTATGGGTGTCCTCATAGGTCGGCAGTCCGATGCCTAACCCCGAAAACAAGCACAATCAAACCGCACCCGCAAGGGCACGATAGGAAGCCTGCAATTTGGGGCGCCGAGGCGGCGCCTTTCCGGCGTTCAGAGCCCCCTGGGATCCATGTCGTATGAGAAGTCGGTCAGCAGCTCGCAGCCGTCATCGGTCACGAGCAGAAGATCCTCGAACCGGACGCCGCCGCATTCCCGGTCCCAGAGGCCGGGCTCGACGGCGAGGACATCACCGGGGACGAACGGGTCTACCCCCGTCTGGCCAAGCGCAGGGCCCTCGTGGACCCGCAGGCCAACACCATGGCCAAGCGAGAACTGAAACCCCTCCTCGGGATGGTCACCGGGCCCGGTGCGCTGGGTCCGGTACCCGGCAGCCTCGAAGCGCTCACAGCAACGGGCATGGAGCTCGCGACCGGTCATGCCGGGCCGGGTCCCCGCTCGGGCCTCCTCCAACGCCTCGCGGACAAGGGCCTCCTGGCGCCTGACCTCTTCCGGTGGCTCACCGCCGACCACGAACGTGCGGGTCATGTCAGCCCAACAGCCGGACTCCTCGTCTCGCGGCCAGAGGTCGATTTCGATCGGCAGCGCCGCTGGGAGCGGTCCGCTCCCTGGCTCGTGACCGAAGCCCTGCCACACCGAGGCGACGATTACCTCCGCCGGCAGCAACGAACCGTGCTCCCATGCCACGTCTCGCATGGCCGCGCGGATCACCTCGGCCGTGAGCGGCGCCCCGTCAAGGGCGAGACGGTCACCGTCGGGTTCCGCGCGGGCGAGCAATCCGGCCGCGGTTCGCATCGCCGCCTCGGCGGCACGCTGGGCCTTGCGGATTCCCCCCAGCTCGTGCTCGGTCTTCCGGCGGCGCCGAGCCTGAACGGATGCGTCATCGATGCGCAGCTCGATTCCGTCGGCGCGCAGGCGCTCAGCCACGGCGAGGGGGAAGTCAAAGTCAACCGTGGCCGAGCGAAGCCCCGTCCTCGCGGCCGCCCGGGAGGTCAGCTCGAGGTTGATCTCCTCCCGGGTCATGCCGCTGTCGAGCAGGTCGAGGAAACCCAGGTCGCCGATGTCGATCAGCTCGGCGTCGGGCCGACAGGCGGCGAGCCGCCGGCCCTCGAGGCTCGAGGACATGATCCACACCTTCGCGTCGGACTCGGCATACAGGAAGGCGTCACCGATGACAATCGGGATCTCGTGCCGCAGCGCGGCGTTGTGCTCGGTATCGCCGTAGAGAAGCAGTGCCGGCATCGGCCCTTACGGCCGGTGCCGAATCGTTGCGGACGCTCCGGGCGCCAGCCGGGCTCCCGTGATCGGAATGGTTCCGAGCGCGTCTTCGATGGCGGCCAGCGTGTCGTCGGTCAGCACTATGCCGCCGGCGGCAACGTTGTCATGAACCTGTTCGGGGCGCGAGGCGCCGATGATCACCGAGGCGACGTTGGACTCGCGCAGGACCCAGGCCAGGGCGAGCTGAGCCAGGCTCAGGCCCGCGTCATCGGCCACTGGCTTCAACCGCTGTACAGCCTCGAGCACTGAGTCGTCCATGAAGCGCCCGATGAACGTGCTCATCGCCGGGCTCGCGGCCCGGGAGTCTGCAGGCGGCTCCTGGCCGGGCAGGTACTTCCCCGTGAGCACGCCCTGGGCCAGCGGCGACCAGCAGATCTGCGAGATGCCGTTCGCGGCGCACAGCCCCAGCAGCTCGGCCTCGGGGGCCCGCCACAGCATCGAGTATTGAGGCTGCGAGGAGACGAACTTGATCGCTCCGGGCACGGACAGCCCGGCCTCGATCTGGCCGTTCGTCCACTCGCTGAAGCCGAGGTAGCGCACCTTGCCGGCCCGGACGGCGTCGCTGAGCGCCTCCATCGTCTCCTCGATCGGCGTCTCAGAGTCGAACCGGTGACACTGGTAAAGGTCTACATAGTCGGTCTTCAGCCGCTCGAGCGAGGCGTCGAGTTGCTTGCGGATCTGCTCGGCCGACAGACCGCTGTCCGTGTCGGACATGGGAAAGAAGACCTTGGTCGCCAGCACGTAGGAATCACGCTGATAGTCGGCCAGAATCTCTCCCCAGGCCGACTCGGCCGCGCCATGGCCGTAGACATTGGCCGTGTCAAAGAAGTTGATCCCCGCGTCGAACGCCGCTTTCGTGCACGCTTCGGTCTGCTCGCGTTCAATTCCGCCCGAGTAGGTCAGCCATGACCCCAGAGAGATCTCGGACACCTCAAGTTCGCTGTCACCCAGGCGGCGTCGCTCCATGCCGCGAGCATAGCCAAGACCCGAGCCCGGTCTAGGACGTCGGCCGGGACATCCGGAAGACCCGGTCCACGACCGCATAGTCGGCGGGTCCGCCCAAGCGGGCCACGGGGCGCAGCGCGGCGGTATCCACGGCGTCGCCCACGATCGCCGACTCGTCGAGGTGCACGCCGACCACCTGCCCGATGACCAGATGCTGATCGATCGGCTGGCCGTCGAGGTCCTCGAGCTCGAGCTCGTGCACGACGCGACATTCCATCGCGCAGCGGCTCGCGGCCACCCGAGGCGGGGCCACGAGTCGCGACGGCGCCATCTCGAGTCCCGCACGCTCGAACTCACTGCTACCACGGGGCAGCGGCGCCGAGGTCTCGTTCATCGCCTCGCGGAGCTCCCACGTCACCAGGTTCCAGACGAACTCCTGATGCTCGGAGGCGAACGTCGCCGAGTCCTTGGCGCCCCGGCTCGAGAAGGCCAGCATCGGAGGACCTTCGGCAATTGCGTTGAAAAAGCTATATGGCGCAAGGTTGATAGACCCGTCGGCGCCGATCGTCGATATCCATCCAATCGGCCGGGGCGCCACGAGCGCCTTGAACGGGTCATGGGCAAGCCTCGACCGGTCATGTCTTCCAGGTTCGTAGAACATCATCACCGGTCAAACCTACTGGCCCGCAAAGCCCTCAGCGCCCGCTGGCGCTCCCCGGGCCAGCCGCAACTTCGAACATGGCGCGGGTTTTCAACCCGCAAGACGAAAAGGAGGAGTCACCTATGAAGCGCGCAGCGGGAGTGCTGGCGGCTTTGACAGTCCTGGCCGCCACGATTACCGCGGTGGCAATCGCCGCCTCATCGCCCACCGTCTCGACGGGCTCGGCGACCAAGATCGGGAACAACTCGGCCACCCTGAACGGCACGGTCAATCCCAACGGAAACACCACCTCATACCTGTTCAACTACGGCCTGACGAGTGCCTACGGCACCTCCACGGCCAAGCATTCGATCGGCAAGGGCACCAAATCGCTGGCGGAGAAGCTGACGATCAACGGGCTCACCCCGGGCACGACCTACCACTACCAGACCGAGGCTTCGAACAAAGCCGGCCTGGCCCTGGGCCGGGACCGGACCTTCAAAACCACTGGCTTTCCCCCGGCCGCCGTTGTCACCGGACCTGCCATCAATGTCCGCAAGACGATCGCCACGATCACGGGGAGTGTGAATCCCGAGGGAACGAGCACCACCTGGGTGGTCCAGTACGGCCTCACGAACACCTACGGCGTGCAGACGTTCGGACAGGTGATCGCCGGGGTCGGTACTCCGGTTCCAGTGGCCGTGCAGCTCAACGGCCTGGCTCCGGGCACCCTGTTCCACTATCGCCTGCTCGCCCTGCACGGCACGATCCAGTCACCAGGTGGAGACGGGACGTTCTTCACCGAGCCTCTCCAGCGGCCGACACCGCGGCTGGCCACGCGCACCGGGCCGTCACGGGACCGCAAGAAGCCCTACACGTTCCTCACCGGCGGCACGCTCAAGGGCGCCGGCTTCATCCCGGCCAGCCTGCGTTGCTCGGGCAGTGTGGCTCTGCGGTACTACGTGGGTCACCGACAGGTCGCCGTGGTTGTGGCCCCGGTCACCTCGAGCTGCAACTTCCTGGCTCAGAAGTCGTTCACGCGGCTGTTCGATCATGGCCCGACGCCGATCCGGATCACGATTCATTTCCGCGGCAACGGCTACTTGGGCCCGGCCGATAGCTCCGCCCACGTAACCGAGGGCTAGTGCATTAGACCCTGCGGGGCGCTCCCGGTCGATCGGGCCGGGAGCGTACCCGTGGGTAGGCTTGCGCGCCATGCGCGACAGCGGGCCGCGGGCGTCGAGCGCCGAAATCGTGCTGCTGGCGGCCCTCGTCGCCTGGGCGGCGTTCCCGATCGTGCTGCTGCTGACGCACGCGGCGCAGACCCACACCACCTTCACCGGCGCGGACGGCCTGATCGGGGCCGACGGTGTTCTCGGGGCCGATCAGCTCCAGTATCTGGCCTGGGCGCGCGATGCCGGCGCGCATGGACTCGCCTCGGACCTGTTCACCCTGGCGCCCAACGGCCACGTCTACCTCGAGCCCCTGTTCACGATCACCGGGGCTCTGTGGAAGGCCGGCCTCTCGTTGCAGCTGGCATACCTGCTCTGGAAGCCGGTCGCCGTCGTGGTTCTGCTGCTGGCCGCGCTGGCGTGGGCGCGGCGGGCGTTCGAAGACCAACTGCCCGCCCGGGCGGCGGCGGTCGCGCTGGGCATCTTCCTCTGCACGCCGCTCGCCTCCCTGTTCAGCTGGACCCAGACCGGAGGCGGCAAGTTCAGCTTTCAGCTCTATCTCCTCGGTGATGAGCTCCTCGGCGCTGACAAACTCTGGGGCTACGTGCCGAGCGCGCTCGGCCTGGCTCTCGTCCCCGTGGCGCTGCTGGCGCTCGAACGTGGACTCGATCCCTCTCTCGGCGTCGCGCGGGCTCGTACCGCCTTGCGCCTGCGCGCCGGACGTGGAGCGCTGGTGGTGGCCGCTCTGGCCTCGTTATTGGCCTCGTGGCTGCATCCCTGGCAGGGCATAACCCTGCTCGTGATCTTCGTCGGGCTGGCCCTCTGGCGCCGGCGCGACGCCATGGCCCTGGTCATCCCGGCCGTCGGCGCCGGGTTACCGCTGATTTATTACTACTGGCTCAGCCACAGTGACGCGGCCTGGAAGTTGGCCTCCGGCTATGAGCACATCGGACACCTTTCCGCGCTCGTCCTGCTGGCCGGCTTCGGGCCGCTGGCACTGATCGCAATGGCCGGAGTCAGACGACCCGATGGCGTTGTCTTCGAGCAGGTGCTGCTGCTCTGGATCGGCGCCTGCTTCGTCACTTACGCCGTCAACGGCGCATTCTCCCCCCACGCGCTCCAGGGCCTGAGCTTCCCGTTCGCCGTCCTGGCCGTGCGCTCCGGGCAGCGGCTGCGTCTCCCACCCGTGCTCGCGGTCGCGGCGGTCACGCTTCTGACCATCCCCGGCCTGGCCTACGACGCCCGGAAGTTTGTCCGCGTGGCCCGCGGCAAGTCAGTTCAGTACTACCTGCCGAGTTCAGATGTCCGGGCGCTGAAATGGCTCGGGAGCCCGGCGGCGCCGCCCGGCGGGGTGCTCGCGCCAACCCCATTCGCGGCCGTCATACCCGGCCAAACCGGCCGCCGTGTATGGGTGGGTCATGGCTACTGGAGTCGCGACTACGCGGCCCGCGCCAAGCTGGCGAATGCGCTTTTCCGAGGCCATATGCGCCCCGGGCAAGCGCTGGCCTTCGTCGGCGGAACCGGCGCCAAGCTGCTGGTGTCCGACTGCGCCCACGACGCCTCGCTGACCAAGGAGGTGGGACAGATCGTACGGTCGGTCCGGAACTTCGGCTGCGCCCGGGTCTACGTCTTGGACCGGCTGGCGACGCGGTAGACGAAGCGCAGCCCGGACCAGGTCTCGTCGATCGCGCACACCTTGTTGTCGACCAGCCCGGTGGCCAGCCCCAGCTCGCGAACAGACGCGTCACCAAGATCCGTGCTCACCCCAGAGCTGGCCTTGGGCCAGGCCAGCCATAGGCCGCCGTCCTCGGCCAGCGCCGCCTTGAGCGCCGGCAGGCGGCGTTCCAGCTCGGCTCGGCGGACGTGGAAGGACACAATCACGTCACACGAACTCCGCAGGCGCCGGCGGATCGTCACTGCGTCCGGCAGCTCGCCCAGCGTCTCGTCGAAGTCCTCCGGGGCGCGGTCGAGGACCACGACGGCGCCCGGCTTGATCCCCAGCTTCCGCACCAGCGGCGTGCCCGAGTATCCAGCCGATGCCGGGCTCACGCCATCGCCTCGGACGCCACCTCGGCGATGATCTTCGAGAGCTGGCTCCCCTGCCAGGCGATCGGCGAATGTCCGGGCTCGTCAGTGACGAGCCGGGCGCCCGGGATCGCAGCCGCGTATGCCTCCCCCACCCCCCGCGGGTGCTCGGGGTCGGCCTCGTCCTCGCTGGCTACGACAACCGTCGGAACCGAGATCGCCGCAAGCTCCGAAACGCCGCCGAACGGGCGCGAGCGCGGCACGACGTGCAGCGCATCGGCCACCGCGTCCAGATGCTCGTGAAGTGCCAGGCGCTGGCGCATGACGCGGACCACGGTCTCGCGCAACCGCCCGGGCACCTGCGGCTCCCCGTTGGCGGCCAGGAAGCCTTCTACCCCCCCGGCCCGCAGGCCCTCCGACAAAGCGTCCCAGCGCGCCAGACGCTCGGGGTCATCGTTGGTCTCGGGGTCGTAGGCGGGCGTTATGACCACCAGGCCCCCCACTCGCTCGGGCCGGTTCAGCGCCAGCCACAGGAGCGTGTGCGCCCCCATCGAGGCGCCGGCCAGCACCGCGCGCTGCACGCCAGCATGATCGAGCACGGCTTCAAGGTCCCGGCCCAGGTCCTCGTAGCCATAATCCTCGGGCTCTCGAGCCGGCGCTGAGCTTCCGTGTCCCCGGGCGTCGTAGGCGATCACTCGGTGCGCCGAGCGCTCCAACGCCGTGGAGCCCATGACCACGTAGCGCCGGGTGGCGGTCAGGCCGTGGAGCAGAACGACGGCCGGTCCCGCGCCAGCCTCCTGACCGGCCAGGCGGACGCCGTCGCGCTCGAGCTCAAACTGCACCACGCGAGTCTGTCTACACGATTGAGCGCCTGGCTACCATCAAAGGCAATGGACGTTTCAGAGCAGAACTTTCAAGCCGCGGTCCTCGACCGCTCTCGCACCGTCCCCGTGGTGGTGGATTTCTGGGCCGAGTGGTGCGGGCCCTGTCGCCAGCTGGGTCCGCTGCTTGAGCGGGCGGCAGACGCCCGGGCCGGCCAGGTTGACCTGGTCAAGGTTGACGTCGACTCGAATCAGAACCTGGCCCGCACCTTCGGGATCCAGGGCATCCCGGCCGTGAAGGCCTTCCGGGACGGAGAGGTCGTGGCGGAGTTCGTAGGAGCTCAGCCGCCCGTGGCCGTGGAACGCTTCTTCGATCAGCTCGTCCCTTCTGAGGCTGACGGGCTCGTGGCCGAGGGCGATGAGGCCTCGCTGCGTCGAGCCGTGGAGCTCGAACCCAGCCGGGCCGATGCCGCCGTGCCGCTGGCCCGGATCCTCCACGGCCGTGGCGACAGCGATGGCGCGCTGGCCGTACTTGGTGGGGTGCCGGGGAGCTTCTCCGCTGACGGGCTCGCGGCCCGGATTCGGCTCGAACAGGACGACCCCACCAGCGAGCTCCAGAGCGCTTTCGCGGCGCTCGACGACGATGACCGCGAGCGGGCGCTCGATCTCCTGATCGGCGCGCTGCCCGAGGCAGACGGATCCCGGGATGACATTCGGCGCGTCGTGGTGGGCATCCTGGACGAGCTCGGCGTCGAGCACCCGCTGGCCCGCGAGTCGCGGCGCCGCCTGGCCACTGCGCTGTACTAGCTCGCTTGCGCCCCGCCAGCAGACGCGGGCGGCTCAGAACGCCAGTGTGAGCTGCTCGGCGCCCTCGGGCCGAGCCGCTTCGAGCCCGGCCACGCGTACACCGAGCAGCCGTACCGGACGTGGCGGAGCGAAGCGGCGCAGGAGGTCCAGGGCCACGGGCTCGACCCGGTCCACGGAGCTCACCGGATCGGGCAGCGTCCGCGCCCTCGTATGGGTCGAGAAGTCATCGAGGCGCACCTTGATCCCGATCGTGCGCCCCCGGCGCTCCTGTCGCTCCAGCGTGTCGCACAGCTGACCCACCAGCCGGGTCAGGATCGGCTCCAGCTGCTCGAGGCCGGATACGTCGTAGTCAAACGTCGTCTCGCGCGACTCCGAGATCACCTTGCGCTCCTCCGTTACCGGTGACTCGTCCTCGAACCTGGCCCGCCGCTGTAGCTCGGCTCCCAGCCGGGCCCCAAAGCGCGTTCCGAGCTCGTCGGCCGATGCGGTGGCCAGCTTGCCGAGCGTGTCAAGCCCACATGCCCGCAGTCGCTCGGCCGTCTTCGGGCCGATCCCCGGGATCAGACCGCACCGCTCGCCGGCGAATCGCACCCGGGCCTGCTCGCTGGTCAGGACGACGAAGCCGCGTGGCTTCTCCGCGTCGGAGGCGACCTTCGCCACCAGCTTGTTCGGGCCGATGCCAATCGAACAGCCCAGCTGTGTGCGACGCTCGATCTCGAGCGACAGGCGGCGCATCTCAGCCCGGGGTGCGGGCATCCCCGTCAGGTCCAGATAGGCCTCATCGAGTCCGATCACCTCGACCGTGTCCACACAGGCGCGGACGAGCTTCATGACCTCGCGCGAGGCCTCGCGGTAGTAGGCGAAGTCTGGCGCCAGGTACACCCCGTCGGGGCACAGGCGCCGGGCGCGGGCCGCCGGGATCGCCGAGCCGACGCCGAAGCGCCGCGCCTCGTAGGAGGCGGTGGTGACCACGGCCCGGGGCCCCGTCCCGGCCACGATCACCGCTCGCCCCCGCAGCTCCGGCCGCCGTCGCAGCTCAACTGAGACATAGAACGCGTCCATGTCGAGGTGAGCGATGCAGCGGTCCGGCACGCTGCGGAGGCTAAGCAAGCCGTCAGACGTCTACTGGCTTGCCCAAACGGTGCCGACGCCGTTGAAACCGAGCGCCTGAGCCGTGTTCTGGTTCAGATCCCAGTCACGGCCGCCGACGAACGGGCCGCGGTCGTCCACCGTGGCGGTAACGCTGCGTCCGTTGTAACGGAAGCGCACCTTGGTCCCGCACGGGAGACTGCGGTTGGCAACGCCGAGGCCGGCGTGAAAACCGCACGCGGTGTTACCGGCGTCGTCGTACCAGGACGCGACACTCTCCCCGTACACGGTCAGCTGACCGGCGGGCTGCGACGAGCGCGTGTTGGCCGAGTCTCCGGCGAACCGAACCCGCAGCCGGCGCTGCAGACCAGCAGCGGCCGCATAGCGCAGCCGGAACCCTCCGGCCGAGCCGGTGCGGCTGCTGGCCACCGTGCGCCAGCCGTTCTGGTAATGCGCCTGCAGACCGACCTTACGGCCGGAGCGAGCCGGCATCAGCCGACCCTGAACCACGGCCGGATGGCCGTCGAGCACGTTCCAGGACCGGGGCTGCACCTTGAACTGCGCCGCCACCGCCACCCGAACTGGGCGGCTCGCCGTGGTTCCGGCCGGGCTCGACGCCCAGCTCGGGCTCACAGCGCCGGCGCTCGCGGGCGTGGCCGCGTCGATGATCCGGACGAAACCGGAGTGACGCAGCCGGGCCCGCAGGCGAAAGCGACCGGTCGAACCGATCGACGTGCTGGTCACGAAGTGCCAGCTTGCCTGCCTGCCGGTTGACGTCTCGAGGATGGCCGAATGCCCGGCATCTGAGGCCGGCGCCACCCCCGTGACTGTCACGGCGTGGTTGAGATTGGTCCGCCGCGGAGTCACGCCGGCATGAACCGGATTTGACGTCGCAGCAGCTTGCGTATCAGTGACCGCGCCGGTCAGTGCGAACGCCGAAGCGGGCACTGTCAGCATGATCGTGGCGATTGCTACATGAACGGCACGCGTCTTGCGCGCCTTGAATCTGGACCTCAAACCGAGGACCTCCTGAATACCATCGACCGGGCGCCTGCGTGGTTAGCTGTCGGGCTCGCAAACGCTGAAAAGACACCGTAAAACGGCGTCTTTTAGAGATCGCTACGGTCGCTGCTGGTGTGCGCCAGGCGTCCGATTCGCCCCGGCCGAGCGCTGAAATACGACGACTCGGCAGTGGGTCCCCCGCTCACCCCCGCACCGAGCAGGGGCGATTAGGCAGGTCGATTCTGCAACCCGGCGAGAGTGGCAGGGCCGGCACCTGGCTTATGTGAGCCTCGTCACGCAGCCACGAGCCTGCAAGAATCTCGCTGGATGCCGAACGCCGACCGTCTGACGGGTCTAGACAGCTCTTTTCTGCACCTCGAACGCGACTCCGCGCACATGCACGTGGCGGGCTGCATGGTGTTCGAGGGCCAGGCCCCAACCTACGACGAGCTGGTCGAGCAGATCGGCTCGCGCCTGCACCTCGTGCCGCGCTACCGACAGCGCCTGGCCTTCGTTCCCCTTAACCAGGGGCGGCCGGTCTGGGTTGACGATCCTCACTTCAACATCGGTTTCCACGTGCGGCACACAGCGCTGCCCCGTCCCGGGGGCGATGACAAGCTCCGCCGGCTGGCCGGCCGTGTCTTCTCCCAGTCGCTTGACCGCAGCCGACCGTTGTGGGAGCTGTGGCTCGTGGAGGGTCTGTCCGACGATCGCTTTGCGATCCTGTCGAAGACCCACCACGCGCTTGTGGACGGGGTATCCGGAGTGGACATCGCCACGGTCCTGTTCGATGCGTCTCCCGACCCGATGCCGGTGGCGGGGCCAGACCACGAATGGATCCCACGTCCGCTGCCGACCGATGCACAGCTGCTCGCCGACGCCCTGCTCGAGCGGGCCACGGTTCCGGCCGAGATTGCCCGCGGCGTCAGGGCGACCCTGCGCGGTCCGCGTCATGTCGCCGGGCGGCTCGGCGAGGCCGTGGGCGGTGTGGGCGCCATGGCCCGAGCGGGACTTCAGATGGCACCGTCGAGCCCGTTCAACGTGCGCATCGGACCGCACCGGCGCTTCACCTGGGTCAATGGTGACCTGAATCAGTTCAAAGCGGTCAAGAACGCGCTCGGAGGCACTGTCAACGACGTTGTTCTCGCCGCCGTGGCGGGCGCGCTGGGTCGGTACCTGCGGATGCACGGTGAGCCGACCGAGGATCTGATTCTCAAGGCGATGGTTCCCGTGTCGGTCCGGGCCGACGTCGAGCGCGGCGCGCTCGGCAACCGTGTGGCCGCGATGTGGGCACCCCTCCCCGTCGGCCTCGGCGATCCCGTCCAGCGCCTGCTGACGATCGGCAAGGCGATGGATGGCATCAAGGAGTCCGGTCAAGCGGTGGGAGCCCAGGTCCTGACTGAGCTCTCTGGCTTTGCACCGCCGACGATCATGGCCCAGGCCGCGAGGCTCCAGGCCCGCCAGCGCCTGTTCAACCTCGTCGTGACCAACGTGCCCGGACCTCAATTCCCGCTCTACATGCTGGGGCGAGAGCTGGAGGCGATGTATCCCATGGTCCCGCTGGCCGAGAACCAGGCCCTGGGGATCGCGATCATGAGCTACAACGGCCAGCTCAACTTCGGTCTGAACGCCGATTACGACGCTCTGACTGATCTCGAGGCGCTGGCCGATGAGCTGCGGGCGTCGATCGAGGAGCTGGTGGCCGTCGCGGGCGAGAGCGTGGAGGTGCGCTCGACGGGCAGAAGTCCGGTACGTGCCGCCGAGTGAGGCGCCGTTTGGCTTTCTAGAGTGAGCGGCCAGCGCAGATGAGGCTGCTCGAACGGATTGGAATAGTCGTCGCGTCGCTGGTCATATCGATTGGCGTGATCGCGGTGCTCTCGGGCGGTCTGCTGGCCGGTCGTGACAACCCCGGGATCACGGGTCCCACTGATCAGCTCGGTGCTCAGTTCCGAGACCAGGGCAACTCCCACCTGGCTCCGGGCGCCCCGCTGCCGCAGTACGACTCGGAACCGCCGACGAGCGGTCCGCACGTCCCCGTGCCGATCACCCGAGACGAGACCCGGATCAGCGATAACCAGCTTCTGCAGGCGCTTTCCGAGGGCAACGTGGTGATCCTGTACGGGACACCAAAGCCTCCGCCCGGATTGCGGACGCTGGCCGACTCGATCTCATCGGGGTTCACGCCGGCCTTGGCCGCCGCCGGACAGGCTGTGATCCTGGCCCAGAGGACCGGCACCAACGGCCTGATTGGCCTGGCCTGGACGCGGCTCGTGCACGTTCGAGCCCCTGACGACCCTTCGCTGCGGTCCTTCATCATCTTCTGGCTCGGGCGCGGAGCCACCGGGGGGACTTGAGACCCGAATCGCCGAGCGGGTCCATGCGACCGGCGCCCATAATCTGTCTATGCCCTCACCGCTCGACATAGCCCTATGCCAGATCGACCCGACGGTCGGTGACATCGCCGGCAACGAGCGCAAGGTTCTCGAGGGCCTCGACAGCGCGGTCAAGGCGGGTGCGCAACTGGTCCTGTTCCCGGAGTTGGTAATCACGGGCTACCCACCCGAGGACCTCCTGCTCAAGGAGCATTTCCTGGCCGACGCCCGGGCTGCGCTCGAGCGGGTCGCGGCGGCAACGCATGGGACGGTTGCCCTGGTCGGGTTTCCCGAGCACGCCGACGACGTGTACAACGCCTGCGCCGTGCTCGCTGACGGCGCCATCCGGGCGATCTACCGCAAGGTGTTTCTCCCCAACTACGGGGTGTTCGACGAACAGCGCTACTTCCAATCGGGGTCCGGTGGCGCCCTGATAGAGCTCGGTGACGTCCTGATCGGCCTCACCGTGTGCGAGGACATCTGGGAGCCGGGGCCCCCGGCGTCCGACGAGGCGCTCGCGGGAGCCACGCTGCTCATCAACCTGTCCGCCTCGCCGTATCACGTCGGCAAGGGCTCAGAGCGGGAGCAGATGCTGATTCAACGCGCCCGTGACAACGTCGCCGCGGTGGCGTTCTGCAACCTCGTCGGAGGTCAGGACGAGCTCGTATTCGACGGACATTCGCTCGTCATCGATCACGAGGGCACCGTCCTGGCCCGGGGGAAGCAATTCGCCGAGGAGCTGATCGTGGCCAGCGTCGACGCCGTCGGCGCGCGCGGCGTCCGGTTGCGTGACCCGCGTGGCCGCCCGGTCAGCCGCCGTTCGTCCCCCAAGGCTGCAGTCATCGCGCGGCTCGAGGCACCCCCCTCGCCACCAGCAGTCCGCGCGGGCAACGCCGTCGGGGGCCCGATCGCCGAACCGCTCGAGCGGGTGGCCGAGGTGTACGCCGCGCTCGTGCTGGGGCTCCGCGACTACGTGGAGAAGAACGGGTTCAAGCACGTGGTAATCGGCCTGTCCGGCGGGATCGACTCGGCGCTGGTGGCGGCGATCGCCGTCGATTCGCTGGGCGCGGAGCGGGTCTCGGTCGTGCTCATGCCCTCGCCATACTCATCTGGCGAGACTCAGGGCGACGCGCGGCAGCTGGCCGCCAACCTGGGTGTCGAGGCCAAGGAGCTCCCGATCAAATCGGTCATGGAGGGCTATGACGAGCTCCTGGCACCGGTGTTCGACGGCCAGAACTCAGACCTGACCGAGGAGAACCTCCAGGCCCGGATCCGGGGCAACCTGCTCATGGCCCTGTCAAACAAGTTCGGCTGGCTCGTCCTGACCACCGGGAACAAGTCAGAGATGGCGGTCGGGTACTCGACCCTGTACGGCGACAGTGCCGGCGGTTTCGCCGTCATCAAGGACTGCCCCAAGACGCTGGTGTACGAGCTGGCCCGGCACCGCAACCGGGTCAGCCCGGTGATCCCCGAGTCGATCATCGAGCGGGCGCCCAGCGCCGAGCTTCGCCCGGACCAGCGCGACGACGATTCGCTGCCTCCCTATGACGTGCTTGACCCGATTCTCGACGGCTACGTGGAGGATGACCTCGGACGCGAGGCGCTCGTCCTACGGGGTTATTCGGAGGCGGACGTCGACCGCGTGATCGCCCTGGTCGACCGGGCTGAGTACAAACGCCGTCAGGCGCCCCCGGGGATAAAGATCTCGACCAAGGCGTTCGGCCGTGACCGGCGGGTCCCGATCACCAACCGCTACGGCGGTTAGCCGGGCCAATGCCCCCGAGTCGGGCACAGACCATGTCCGTGTTTTCCTAGCCGGACAGCTGCACGCTGGCCGGCGCGTCCCGAACTGCCACCGTCACCCGGGTGAGAGCGCACAGGCGCCCGCCATCGTCAGTCATCTCGACCTCCCACACCCAGGTGGTCCTCCCGCGATGCATGGCTCGGGCGCGGCCATGGACCTCGCCCTCCGTGGCTGGCCGTATGAAGCTCGTCTGGTTCGAGAGCCCCATCGCGATCTTGCCCTGCTCGATCACGGCCAGCCATGTCCCCATGCTGGCCAGGCTCTCGGCCATGGCCGCGTATACACCCCCGTGGAGGAGGCCCGCGGCCTGCTTGATCTCGTCCCGAACCGGCACCTTCCCGCACATGACGCCGTCGCCGACCTCGGTCACCTCGAGGCCGAACAGGCGATCAAAGCCCTTACTCAGGAGATCTGGAAGCTCGTCGGGCACGGGCGGGACCTTAGCGTTCGATAAGCACCCGGCGTCATTCTGCTGCCCGCTCATCTACGCTACGCCTCGCCATGGCCTCGCTGGACAGTCTTCCTGCCGATCAGCGCGCCGTGCTGCAGCTCGTGCTCCAGCGGGGCCGCAGTTACGACGAGATCGCCCGTCTGCTTTCGATCGACCGCGCCGCTGTGCGCCAGCGGGCGTTGACCGCCTTCGACCTCCTGGGACCCCAGACCGGCGTCGAGGACCAGCGCCGGGCGCTGATAACGGACTATCTCCTAGGCCAGCTTCCGCCCGCGGTGGCCGCGCAAACCCGGGACCGGCTGGCGGAGTCCCCCGGCGAGCGCGCCTGGGCTCGGGTACTGGCGTCTGAGCTGGCACCGCTGACCAAGGAGCCGCTGCCCGAGATCCCGCCCTCGAAGGAGACCGGGTCCGACGAGCCCTTCTCTGACCTGCCCGGAGCAGCCGGCAAGCCCGGCGACGACGACACCGCGCCGATCAAACGCCGGTCGTTCCACCGGCGGCCTCGAGGTGAGCAGGCCCCGAAGGCGCCCCGGGAGAAGAAGGCCCGGACGCCGAAGGAGCCCCGGGAGAAGAAGCCTCGGACTCCGAAGGACAAGAAGCCCCGGGCGGCCAAGACCCCGAAGGACACCCCAACCCCTCCGGAGCCAGCCGCGGTCACGGCCACCTCGCTTGTGCCCGAACAGCCCACGCGGGAACCGGGCAGCTCTCGCCTCGGCGGGGCCATCCTGATTCTGCTGGCCACCGTCGCTGTGGTGGTCGTGGTGGTTGTGCTCGTCGGGTCGGGCGGGTCAAGCAAGAACCACTCGTCCTCGTCGAGCTCCTCCGCCGGCGGCACCCCGGCGTCGAGTACGAGCGCCACCACCACCGCGAGCAGCTCAGGTTCGGGCAAGGTGCTGGCCCAGATCAACCTCACCTCCCCCGTCACGGGGAGCAAGGCAGTCGGGATCGCCGATGTCCTCAAGGAGGGCACGACCAACGGAATCGCGATCGTGGCCCAAAACGTCACCCCGAACACGACCAAACCCCCCAACGCCTACGCCGTCTGGCTCTACAACTCTCCCTCCGACGCCCACATCCTGGGCTTCGTCAACCCCGGCGTGGGCAAGAACGGCCGCCTATCGACCGCCGGCGCGCTCCCGGCCAACGCGTCGCACTACCACGAGCTGATCGTCACGCTCGAGACGAAGGCCAACCCCACCGCCCCGGGCACGATCGTCCTCCAAGGGACCCTCAGCGGCGTCTCGTAGGGTCTTTTGAGCGGCGTCTCGTGCGGGGCAAGCCGCCCCCGGCGCTTTGCGCGTGCTGCGCGGTGCGTGGACTGACGCGCCATCGCCGCGACAAGCGCGGGGCCGCCTACCCCGCCCGATCCACCCCCATCCAACGCTCTGACCCCCCGCCTCGTTAGCGCAAACCACCGGCGGGCCGAGCGCAACTGCGGCTGGCCCGGATTGGGGGGCCGTCGGGGGGCGAGGCATCACCGATGCCGAAGTCGCGCCGTTCGCACAACGCCAAACGAGCCGCGCCCAAGCCAAGCGCTCCGAGGCATCGGGGATCGCCTCGCGCCCCGAGCGGCCGGGGAACGATCTCGCTGTCTAGCCGCAGATCCGTTCAAGCCCGTCCAACGCCTCGTCGAGCTTGGACCGGGTCGCGCGCTTGAGCAGGAACCCACCGGTCCGGGAGTAGCCGCGCAGGCGCTGCTGCTGGCGGATCGTTACCTCGGTCCCTCCGTCCGCGGGCTTCAGGGTCACCTCTATGACTGACTCGTTCAACACCCGCTCGAAGGGCGTGCCCACGATCTCCTGCTCCCAGGAGCGCTGCGAGGGAGCGTCTGACTCGAGCACTCGGAAATCGATCCGGACCGGCCGCCCCTTCTTGGTCTTGAATACCTGGGTGAAGCGGTCTGTGTCGACGCTCTCCATGCGAGTCACCCCCGGCCACCAGCGCGGCATGTGATGAGGGTCGGCGATGAGGTCCCATACCTCCTGCTGGGGGGCGGCGAGGACGCGTGTGCGATGTGCGGTGGCCATACGTCAGGCCGAATAGTCGATCAGGGCGTGCACGGGATGTGACGCTAACCGCTTCCGGCCGCTCAGGAAGCTCAACTCGACCGCAAACGCGCAGCCGACGATCTCGGCTCCGAGCCCCGTGACCAGATCACACAGAGCGCCCGCTGTTCCGCCCGTGGCCAGCAGATCGTCGTGGACGAGCACTCGAGCACCGTCCGCGAAGGCATCGGCGTGCACCTCGAGGGCATCGATCCCGTACTCGAGCGCGTACTCGGCGCTGATCGTGTCCCCGGGCAGCTTCCCGGGCTTGCGAGCGGGCACGAAGCCGGCGCCCAGCTCACGAGCCAGTGCTCCTCCGAGGATGAAACCGCGGGCCTCGGCCGCTACCACGAGGTCCACCGTTGCCGGCGCCACTCGCTCAGCCAGGCTGGCCACGGCGGTATCCAGCGCGCGCGGATCCAGCAGCAGCGGGGTGATGTCCTTGAACACGATCCCCGGCGTGGGGAAATCACGAATGTCCCGGACATAGGCCCGCAGGTCCAGCGATGTCACGGACGGTGCTACGTCGCGATCCGGCGCAGATCGCGAATCAACAGCAGGTGCTTGAGGTGCGTGGTGACCGAGGCCAGATTCTCGAGCGCCTCGATCGCTTCCTTGCGACGGTCGGGATTCCGCGAGCGCAGGGCCGGGGCGAGGATGCTCTGCAGGAGCTGCGCCTCGCGATCGGCCGAGCTGCGGAACACCCGCAGGTTACGTCCGCCGACGCCGTAGCGGGCCAGCTCGGACACGGCCCGAATGATCTCGCGCTCGGTCTCGTCGTAATAGCGGGCGCTACCTCGGGTTTCGCCTTTGATAACGCCGAACTCCACCAGCTCCCGCACGAGGCTCGGCTCGGCACCGGTGTCTTCCACCACGTCATCGAGTGAGTACAGCGCGCTCGGGCCGGGGACGGTGACCATGGCCCGGCGCGGACCGTGGCGGTCAGCGCCCGGGGTCGCCACATCGCGTTCGGACCGGCCCCCAGCCAGCTCCTGGCGGATGACTCGCAGGGGCAGGAACTCGTCGCGCTGCAGCCGCAGAATGGTTCGCAGCCGCTGGATGTCGTTCTGGGTATAGAGGCGGTACCCGCCCTGGGTGCGGCGCGGTGTGAGGAGCTTCTGATCCTCGAGGTACCGGATCTTCGAGATCGAGATGTCGGGGAACTCCTGATGGAGCGCCTTGCACACGGCGCCGATCGTGACCGCCTTCTGCCGCGGACGCTGCTCCTCGGGCTCGGGTGGATCGGGGAGTTCCATCTCGGGGTTGCGGATGTCTGTGCTGGCCATCAGCGGCTCAGGAAGGCGAGCTTGTATTTACCGATCTGGAGCTCATCGCCGTCGGCGAGTCGGTGCGAGTCGATCCGCTTTCGGTTCACGTAGGTGCCGTTGAGCGAGCCGCAATCGTCCAGGTAGTAGTCGCTACCCCTGCGGACGATCAGCGCATGGTCACGCGAGACGGTCACGTCGTCGAGGAACACATCGCTGTCGGGCCGGCGGCCGACCGACAGCCGATCACCCTCGAGCGCGAAGCTCTCCCCTGCGCGCCCGCCGCCAGCGCGAATCACAAGTGCGGCTCCCCCAGCCACTACCTCCTCCAGCTCCACCGCCTCCAGCTCGCCGGTCTCGCCGACCTTGTAGGTCGCGGTCGTAGCGCCTGGGGGCTGGTCAGTCTGAGCCAGAAAAGCCCCGCACCGCTGGCAGTAGCTCGCACCGTCATCGTTGGCGAAGCCGCACTCTGGGCAGTGCTGAGCCATCGGCGAAGATGTGTCTACTCGGAGTCCGAAGCCGGAACTCGCCCGGCCAGAATGTCGGTCAGCTGTTGTACGTCGGCTCCGGAGATGACGAGCTCTCCGGTCTCGTCCTTCTTGCGCAGGCGGTTGACCAGCTCGGCGCGGAGGATGTCGATCTTGCCGTGCAGGATGCGGCGGCGATACGAGATCTCCATCTCCTCCTCGGTGAGCTGCTTGATGAGGTCCTTCAGCTCCTGATCCGTCAGCGAGCCGAGGTCGGGAAACGTGTCCATGCAGTTGCTCCTCCCCCGCCCTGCGAGGTCGTGGTCTTTAGACTGGGCCGAGTATATCCCGGAATCTCATAGGGTCAAGCTGAGCTTTAGGGTACGTTGACCTTAGGTCTCAGCAGGCCTTCGCGCCTCCGACAGCCCTCGTCGAACGTACAGCACCGTCGCGGTCAAAGACAAGGCCATTCCGGAGTAGAGCATGATCAACGCCAGCCAGTGGACCTCGGCCATGGCGAAGAACGGCGCTGCCATCGTCGGTCCGACGCCGATCCGGCCGGGCCAGTTGATCTTCAGCTCCACGCCGCGCCTGAGCCCGTAACGGCTCAGCCCGAGCATGAACAGTTCCCGCGCCACGACGACCGCGATCGCCCACCGGGGCAGGAGCGAGAACTCCCAGGCCACGATCATGCCCGAGACGACGAGCAGCCGGTCGACGATCGGGTCAAGCAGCGCCCCCAGGCGGCTGTATTGCCCGGTCAGCCGGGCCGCGAACCCATCCAGATAGTCCGCCCACGCAATCGCGGCGAACAGGATCGTGGCCCCCGTCTCCTGGCCGTCATCACTGGACAGGGCCAGGATCAGGAACACCGGGATGGCGAGCAGGCGTATGAAGCCGATTGCATTCGGGATCGTCCACGGGTTCAGCGGCTGGCTGGACAGCGTGGCCGTGGGCGGCGGTCCGGAGCGATCGAGCCCGAACAGACGGCGCTTGGTGATCGGCGGCGACACTCGAGTCCCTGGCTGCGCGCCAGCTCCCGCTCAGGGCAGCCCGCGCCAGAGCTCGGCCACCGCCTGCGCGGCGCCTTGCAGTGCGACCGTGCGCGCTTCCCGTCCCCGCCGAATCTGGACCTCTACCTCTCCGGCCGCCAGGGTCCGCCGGCCCACGGTCAGGCGCACCGGGCAGCCGAGCAGCTCGGCATCGGCGAACTTCTCCCCGGGGCTGGCGTCGCGCTCGTCATAGAGCGTGGCGAGCCCGGCGTCCCCGAGCTCCGCGTAGAGCCGGTCAGCGGCCTCCCGTTCGGCGCTCCCGGGCTTTCCTAGCACGACCAGCTCCACGTCAAACGGGGCCACCGCTCGGGGCCAGGCGATGCCCTTCTCGTCGGCGTTCTGCTCCACCGCCGCCGCTGCGGTTCGGGCGGGCCCGAAGCCGTAGGAGCCCATCCACACGAACTGGCTGCGGCCGTCCTCGTCCAGATAGGTCGCCCCCAGCGGCTCCGAGTAGCGGGTTCCGAGCTTGAAGATGTTGGCCACCTCGATCGCCGGCTCGATCCGGACGCTGACTCCGGCCACGGTGTCACCGGCGGCGACGGTTCGGACGTCGACCCTCTCGAACTGGAAGTCACGGCCCGGCTCGACCCCGCGCAGATGGGTGTCGGGCTCGTTGGCCCCGGCTACGTATGACCCGATGGCCACGGCCTCGTCGAGCAGGATGGGCAGCTGCGAGCCGACCGGGCCGATGAAGCCGGGCGGGCCGAGCCGGTCGGAGACCTCGTCAGGCGTGGCGGGCCGGAACTGCTGACCCAGCGTGTTCTGGAGCTTTATCTCGTTGACGCGGTGGTCACCGCGAACCATGACCAGCTTCATCTCGCCGTCCGAGAGGACGATCGGGAAGGCCTTGAGCAAGGCTCCGGCCGGAACGCTGAATGAGTTGGCGACGGCGTCGACCGTGGTCATGCCCGGGGTCGAGACCGCCTCGGGAGCGCTGGCCCCGTTCGGAAGCGACACGGGCTGCGGGTCGGCGCTGGCGACCTCGATGTTCGCGGCGTAGCTGCCGGCGAGCACGACGTCGTTCTCCCCCGCGGCGCAGGGCGCCATGTACTCGTCTGACCCGTGGCCGCCCATCATGCCCACGTCGGCCTCCACCCGGTACCACTCCAGGCCGCAGCGATCGCAGATGCGCTCGTAGGCAGCCGCGTGACGCTGGTAGGACGCGTCCAGGCCCTCGGCGTCGCGGTCGAAGGAGTACGAGTCCTTCATGATGAACTCGCGCGTGCGCAGCACTCCGGCCCGGGGTCGTGGCTCGTCGCGCTCCTTGGTCTGAAAGTGGTAAAGGATCAGGGGCAGGTCCCGGTAGGACTGCACGGCGGACGCGACGTGACCGGTGACGATCTCCTCGTGGGTCATGGCCAGGACCAGGTCGGCGCCACGCCGGTCCTTGAGCTTGAACAGCTCGTCGATGTCGTAGCGGCCGGTTCGCCGCCAGGGCTCGGCGGGATGAAGCACCGGCATCAGCATCTCTTGGCCGCCGATCGCGTTCATCTCCTCGCGGATGATCTGGACGATCCGCTGATGGATGCGCCACCCCGCCGGCAGCCAGGACCACAGTCCCGAGCCGACCTGGCGGATCAACCCCGCGCGCACCATCAGCTTGTGCGAGATCGCCTCGGCATCGGTTGGCGGCTCGCGCTCCGTGGGTAGGAAGTAGGTCGACATCAGGGTCATGCCGGGTGCAAGCCTACCCGGCGCCAGGCGAGCCCGGCCGCGGGCTATGGTCTGATAGAACGGCACGAAATTCCGCTAGAGAAATGGAGCCACGCGATGGCCTACACGGTCCCTGACCTCCCGTATGACTACAACGCACTCGAGCCGCACATAGACGAAGCCACGATGCGCGTGCATCACGACAAGCATCACCAGGCGTACGTCGATAAGGCCAATGCGGCGCTCGAGGGCACCGATTTCGCTGACAAGCCGGTGGAAGAGCTGATCAAGAACCTCGGCTCGCTGCCCGCCGACAAGCAGGGCCCGCTGCGCAACAACGGCGGCGGCCACTACAACCACTCGCTGTTCTGGACCTGGATGTCGCCCGACGGCGGCGGCGAGCCTGACGGCGCGCTGCGCGAGGCCATTGACTCGGCCTTCGGCTCATTTGACGACTTCAAGGACAAGTTCAAGGCCGGCGGCGTCAACCAGTTCGGTTCTGGTTGGTCCTGGCTGGTCCATGATGGCTCGGGCCTCGCGGTCGTCTCGACCCCGAATCAGAACAATCCGCTGACCGACGGCAAGACCCCGCTGCTGGGCGTCGACGTCTGGGAGCACGCCTACTACCTGAAGTACCAGAACAAGCGCCCGGATTACATCGACGCCTGGTGGAACGTCGTCAACTGGTCCGCTGTCGCCGAGGGCTTCTCGAAGGTCAGCTAGCCCGGGATCGCGTCCTCGCATCCCGATCGCGTCCTCGCCGGGGGGTTGTGCAATCTGGTTGCGCATACCGCAACTCAGATGACAAACCCCCCTGTGGGGCCCGGGCGGCCCGGGCCTCCCGGGCCTAGACCCGGGCGGAATCCACGCTCTCCGCGGGCGTGAAGCGCGCTCCGCGTGTGGAGCGACGCTACGCGCGGGTGAAGCGGCGCCCGGCCACGGGCGACTGACCTTCATCGAGCGGCGCCGGCGCCGGCGCGGACTCGATCCGCGCGAGCAGGTCAGCGTCCGCCGCTGCGTCATCCGCGGCGGCCGCCTCCATGGCGGCCATGCGCTCGGGCGTCATCGCGGTCAGATCCTCGTTCTCGGCCAGCCAGGCTCGCGCCTCGGCCGCGCTGGCCTCGTCGCGCACGACCTCTTTGCCGGCCTTGTAGTAGCGGTCGATCTCGGCGAACAGCTCGTCGACCAGGTGCTCGGTCGGCACCTTCTTCAGCGGCTCGCCCCGCGAGTAGATCATGCCCATGTCCTTGGCCCCGGTGATGCCGAAGTCAGCGTGCCGCGCCTCGCCGATACCGTTGACCGCGCAGCCCAGCACGGAAACCTCGATCGGGTCCTCGTAGGCCTCGAGCCGCTGCTCGACCTCGGCCACCACGGTGTCCATGTCGAACTGGAGTCGCCCGCAGGTCGGGCAGGCGATGAGGACCGGGCCGCGGTCACGGAGCTTCAGAGCCTTGAGGATCTCCCAGGCCACCTTGACCTCTTCCTCGGCGTGGAACGTCGAGAGCGAGATGCGGATCGTGTCCCCGATTCCGTCGGCCAGAAGCGTGCCCAGGCCGACGGCCGACTTCAGCGAGCCGGACCATTTCGTCCCCGCCTCGGTGATCCCCAGGTGCAGCGGGTAGGGAATCCGTTCTGAGAGCAGGCGGTTCGCCGCGATCGTGTTCGGCACATTGGTCGATTTGAGCGACACCTTGAAGTTCTGAAAATGAAGGCTCTCCATCAGCTCCACGAACTCGACCGCGGCGGTAACCAGGGCTTCGACCGGGTTCTCGAACTCGAGCGCATGCAGGTGAGCCGGGAGCGAGCCGGAGTTGACGCCGATGCGCAGCGGAGTGCCCAGCTCCGTGGCCCGGGCGGCGACCAGAGCCACCTTGTCCGGGCCACCAATGTTGCCGGGATTGAGGCGCACGCAATGCGCGCCGGCGTCCAGAGCCTTCAGTGCCAGCGTGTAGTTGAAGTGCACGTCGGCGATCACCGGGATCGGCGAATCGACGACGATCGTCTTGAGCGCCTCCACGTCCTGCTCGCGCGGCACGGCGACCCGAACGATGTCGGCCCCGGCCTCGGCGACGCGGCGAATCTGAGCCATCGTCGCGGCCAGGTCAGCCGTCTCGGTCTTGGTCATCGTCTGCACGGCCACGGGCGCACCGCCGCCGATGGGTACGCCTCCTACATGGATCTGGCGTTCTGAGGCCATGGCCCCAGTGTAGAACGGCGGGCCTTCAGGACCTCCCGGTGTGGCCAGGACGGGGGCCCCGGTCTGGCCAGCACGAGACCCCCGGTCCGGACAGCTCAGCCCAGGCCGTCTCCGCCGCCACCCGGGCCGCCCCCGCCGCCACGCCGGCGGATCGCCACGGCCCCGAACGTGACCGCCACCAGGATCAGCACGACCAGAATCACGATCACCGGCGTGGGCAGGAACGAGCCCGACCCGCCGCCTGACCCGCCGCTACGGTGGCTAGGACTGGCGAGGGCGGCCAGCAGCGCCCGGTTGACGACGTCAGGGCAGCTCGTGTACTCCTTGGCCTCGGGCGGCATGACCCGAAGGGCGGTGCGCAGTTGCGCCACCGTGTAGTGCCCGGTGAGGCCGCCCGGATGGGCGTAGCAGTCGGCGATCACGGCGTTGCTCGAGCTGGCGGCACCGGCTGGCGCGGCCATGCAGAAGCAGGCCAGCAGCGTGACCACGGCGCCGAGCAGCGCGATTCTCGGCCGTCGGCGGGCGTTCATCGCTGCAAGCTTATGCGGACGGCTGGTCGATTAGCACCGCTGGACCCGGCGGCGCTGGCCCCAGCAACGCCTCGGCACGAGTCCCGATCGCCGACGGACTCAGATGCCAGGGCTGGGCCAGCGCGAAGCGATCGACCCGGTAGCCGTCGACCGAGCGCGCCCCGATCAGCCTGACGCCGGCCGGGAGAGCCGACAGCCGGTCGTACACACTGCCCACCACGTCGACCTCGCTCACCGTCTCCGGCGCCTGACTGAGCTGCGGAAGCTGACCGGAGCCGGTCCATCGCACTCCCGGTACGTACAGGGCCAGCGGGACCGTGGCGAATGTCCCGTCGTAGGCCACGATCGCCCTCGTCGCATGAGACCGGCCGAGCGCTTCGGCGACGCCGCTCCAGTTGGGGCGTTTGTAGAACGCGCTGGAGTCGATCACCCCCCGCGCATACACAAAGGACCCACACAGGAGGATGGCGAGCAGCGCGCCGGCAACCCGCGTCCGACTGGCGGCGCACGCAGCGCCCACAGCTACCGCCAACGGGATCCATCCGGGTATCAGGGCTCGCGCCTCGTAATAGTCGGCTCCGAGCACTGCGAGGAGCAGCGGGACGAGGATCACAGCCGCGGCGAGTCCGGTCGCCATCGCCGCGCCCCGGAGTCGTCCGGAGTCTCCCTCGCCGATGACGAGCAGCACGATCAGAGCTGCGGCCAGGGCGGCCGCTCCGAGCAGGCCGTAGGAGACGGCCGGGCCCTGGTAGAGCGTGCTGAACCCGAACTCGACCGGCACCTGCTGGATTCGAACCGACAACGGAAAGGAATCGATCCAGCCCGCCGGATGCGAGACGTGCCCGGTGAGGTGGGGGATCAGGGCCGCCTCCACCACTACGAGGGACGCAGCGGCAATCAAGCTGCCCCGGCTTCTGGCGCGATACAGAATCAGCAATGCCTCAGCACCGACGAGGAATCCGGCGAAGTACTGGGTCAGCAACGCCAGGCCCGAGAACACCGCCCACCAGACCAGGTGCCGACGCGTCGGATCGCGCCACGTCTTGGCGAAGAACAGCAGCGAGGCCGCCGAGAGCAGCGTCAGCAGCATGTACTCCCGGGCCTCCTGCGAGTACCAGATCAGGAAGGGATTCAGCGCCGCGAACGCGGCGGTGAACATGCCGGCCCGGCGGGAGACGAGCTCGCGGCCGCACAGGTAGGCCAGCGGAATCAGGGCCGTCCCCGCCACCGCTGACAGTGACCTCAGCCCCGCCTCGCCATGTCCGAACACCTGCGTCCATGGCCAGGCGACGACGAAATACAGCGGAGGGTTGGGTTCACCCGCACTCCAGGCGCTGAGCATCGCGCCAAATGACAGGTGCATCTCGTGCACCGCCTGAGCCTCGTCAAACCAGAAGCTCTGACTCGTCAGCGTGGCGAACCGAAGCACAGCTCCGATCACCGTCAGGCCGGCCACGATCAGCGCCTCGGGCGCCACGCGCACGCGGCTGGCGCCGGCGTCCTGGGCACCGATATAGACGGCGCTGCTGGGGCTGGATTTCACACTCACAGCCGCGGCAACTCTACTGAGGCCCCCCCGCGATCCACAGCAGCCGGCGGGCTGGCGCGGCGCTTACCAGCGCCGCTTGGCTCATCCGCGTAGGGGCACGCGCCAAGTGACCCGCCGTTATTGTGACCCGCTTGCCTGATCCGCCAAAGTTCACCCGTCCCGGACGCCAGCGGTGGCTGCTCGGAGGCTCTGCGGCGCTCGTTGTGGCGGTCGTGATCGTCCTCGTCCTCGTCCTGTCCTCCGGTGCCAGCGCACCCCCCGGATCGACGCTCCCGCGCCTCGCCAGTCGCGTCGGCCCGGAGACGATGTTCAACCCCGGACCGTCACTCACGACCAACCCTGTCGGCACCCTGGCGGAGCTCAAGCGTCTCGGAGTTGACCGCATCCACGTGTACTTGCACTGGGCCGACATCGCGCCCGATCCGACATCGCGCACAAAGCCAAGTTTCGACGCCACCGATCCAGCGGCGTACCCGGCCTCCGGCTGGGCCTTGACCGACAAGGTCGTTCGCCAGATCAAGGCCGACGGGATGGGGATCGACCTCGCGCTCGTCTCGCCCGCCCCCGACTGGGCGGCCGGCCCGGGAGATTCCAATCCCAACACCTTGTCGGTGTGGCGCCCCTCGGCCGCCGAGTTCGGCCAATTCGTCCGCGCGGTGGGCACCCGGTACAGCGGCCATTACACCCCTCCGGGGGCGTCGGCACCGCTGCCTCGAGTCAACTTCTGGTCCGTCTGGAACGAGCCGAACCTGGGGATCGACCTCGCACCGGAGGCCAAGCCGTTCTCGCCGGTTGAAATCGCCCCCCGGCTGTATCGGGGCCTCGTCGATGCCGCCTGGAGTGGCTTGCAGGCCACCGGGCACGGTGCGGATACCGTTCTGATCGGCGAGATCGCTCCCGCTGGGGGGACGTTTCCGGGCGCACCCGGCTTCTTCGGGAACATGCCTCCGTTGCGCTTCCTGCGGGCGGTGTACTGCGTTGATTCGAGCTATCGCCCCCTGGCCGGGCAGGCGGCGCGCCTGCGCGGGTGCCCCGCCTCGGCGGCAGGGTCGACAGCGTTTCCGGCGCAGCACCCAGGGCTGTTCAAGGCCTCAGGCTTCGCTGATCACCCGTACCCGCAGGGGCTGCCCCCGAACGAGCCCACACCCGACGAGCCCGACTACGCCGAGCTGGCCGAGATCCCAAAGCTCGAGCGGGTACTTGACACGATCCAGCGCGTATACGGCTCGAGCACCAGGTTCCCCATCTGGTCAACCGAGTTCGGCTACCAGACCAGGCCCCCTGACAGCGAGCCGGGGACGGTCTCCCCCACCACGGCTGCGTATTACCTGAACTGGTCGGAGTACCTGACCTGGCTCGACCCGCGCATCAGGTCTTATGACCAGTACCTGCTCTTCGATCCTCCAAAGGCGTTCTTCGATTCGGGACTGAAGTTCGCCAGCGGCATCGAGAAACCGGGCTACGCGGCGTTCCGGATGCCGATCTTCCTGCCGGTGACAAAGACCTCCTCTGGAGACCCACTCGAGGTCTGGGGGGGCGTGCGCCCGGCGCACGACGCCCAGTTGGCCACACACCGCACCCAGCAGGTCGAGATCCAGCTTCAGCCGAGATCACCCGGTGCGTTCAAGACCGTCAGAACCGTGACGCTTACCGACCGCTACGGATACTTCGATGTGCTCGTGAAGTTCCCCGCCAGCGGCAACGTTCGCTTGGCCTGGAGCTATCCGCACGGCCCCCAGGTGTTTAGCCGCGCGGTCTCGATCGTGCTTCGCTAGCCTGGGCCCCGGTCCGACCGTCGCCCGTCGCCGCCCGTACCCCTCTTCCGCGACAGGCGCCGCAACTCTCATCCCCTGGAGCTGTTATCCGAACCATGCCCAAAATCCCAATGAACCGCCACGCACTCCGCCGCTACACCGCGATCGTCATGGGAACCGGCCTCGCCCTCGCCGGCGGTGCCTCGTTGCCCGCCGCGGCATCGGCGAACTCGTCGCAGCTCGCGATCATCGAGGACGGCGCGAATCTGCGTAACGATCCGGTGGGCACCATGGAGCAGTTTCGAGCTCTGGGGGCTAACGCGGTGCGGGTCATCATCCCGTGGGAGGGCATCGCGCCCCACGCGACGCAGACCCACAAGCCCAGCTTCAACGCCACTGACCCGAACGCGTACCCCGCCGCCAACTGGGCCTTGTACGACGCCATCGACCGTCAGGCCAAGGCAGATGGATTGAAGATCGATTTCACGTTCGACGGCAGCCCGCGGTGGGCCGAGCAGGGACAGGTTCCGGCCAAGAGCAAGATCTTCTACTCCTGGAGGCCAAACCCCAGCGATTTCGGTCAATTCGTGCAGGCGATCGCCAAGCGCTATGACGGCAGCTTCACGCCCAAGGGCCAAACCAGCGCGCTCCCCGCGGTGCACTTCTGGTCAATCTGGAACGAGCCCAACTTTGGCGAGGACCTCGGCCCGGAGGCGATCAACGGTTCGAGCCTTCCCGTAGCCCCGGCGCTGTATCGCGGCCTCGTCGATGCGGGCTGGAAGGCGCTGAAATCAAACTCGGCGCACAGGAAGGACACCATCCTGATCGGCGAATACGCCGCCGACGGCCTGTCAGGCGGTCCCACCAAGCACGCTCCCCAGGGCTACCCGGGTGATCTGGGCCAGATGAAGCCGCTGGTGTTCATTCGAGCCCTGTATTGCGTCGACAGCAACTACAAGCAACTGCGGGGAAGCTATGCCAAGGCCCGCGGCTGTCCCACCAATGCCGCTGGCTCGCGCGCGTTCCGCCGCCAGAACCCGGGCCTGTTCTCCGCCAGCGGGGTCGCCGACCACCCCTACCCGCAGGCAAACTCGCCCATCACCGGGCCGCGCGATCCGAACTACTCTGAGTTCGACGATCTCGGCAACTTTGCCCGCGTCCTGGACAAGGTCAACCGGGTCTACGGGTCCCACACCCGCTTCCCGATCTACAACACCGAGTACGGCTACATCACCCACCCCCCCGCCGTACGCCGGTACCTGTCCCCCACCCGGGCCGCCTACTACATCAACTGGGCCGAGTATCTGAGCTGGAAGAACCCGCGGGTCAGGTCCTACATGCAGTTCCTCCTCAGCGACCCGCCGCCGAGGACCGGCCCGTACGCCGGATTCGCCAGCGGTCTGGAGACGTACAAGTTCGCCAAGAAGGCGACGTTCTACGCCTTCCGGATGCCGGTCTACATGCCGCACACGTCATTCACCCGGAGCCAGCACGTCGCCGTCTGGGGCGATGTGCGGCCCGCCCCGTTCGCAACCGTCGACGGTTTCGGTCAGCAGCGAGTCCAGATTCAGTTCAAGACCGGGAACGGAGCGTTCAAGACGATCAACACGGCCAAGCTGAACAAGCCCGGCGGCTATTTCGACGTCCAGATGAAGTTCCCGTCCAGCGGAACGGTGCGGCTGGCCTGGGCCTACCCCAGTGGAGACCCGTTGCTGCTAACCGCCGACGAGGGTCAGACGATCTACAGCCGTTCGTTCAGCGTCAAGGTGCATTAGAGGCAGCGCATCGGGAATACTGGGGCCGATGCCGTCCGGGTCGCCCCAGTTGGTCTCACGACTGCGCGAGATCTGCGGTCACGAGCATGTGCTGACTCATCCGCACGCGCTCGCGACCTATCGGTCCGACGGTCTTCTGCACTACCGCCAGACGCCGGTCGCGGCGGCCCTTCCGGGCACCGCCGAGGAGGTCAGGCAGGTGGTCCACGCGTGCTACGAAGCCGGTATCCCCTGGGTGGCCCGCGGCTCAGGCACCGGCCTCTCGGGCGGCGCCCTGCCGGTCGCTGACGGAGTGCTGATCGTGCTCTCGCGCCTGCGGCGCATCATCTCGATCGAACTCGACGACGCCCTGGTCGTGGTCGAGCCCGGCGTGACCAACCTCGCCGTGTCCAAAGCGGTGGCGCCGAGCCACTTCTACCCGCCGGACCCGTCGAGTCAGGTCGTGTGCTCGATCGGGGGCAACGTGGCCGAGAACTCGGGCGGCGCGCATTGCTTCAAGTACGGCTTCACGACGAATTACGTGGTCGGCCTCGAGGTCGTACTGAGTGACGGCACGATGGTGAATCTGCGCCGGGAGGATCCCGGGTACGACCTCCTGGGTGCCTTTGTGGGTTCCGAAGGGACGCTCGGCGTGGCCACCAAGATCTCGCTCCGGGTGGCTCCGGCGCCCGAGAGCGTCCGCACGTTGCTCGCCTTCTTCGAGGACACGGGCGCCGCTGGGGATGCCGTCTCGGCGATCGTCGAGGCCGGCCTGGTGCCGGGGGCCATCGAGATGATGGATCGTCTGTCGATCCAAGCCGCCGAGCAGGCCACCGGAGCCGGCTACCGCCTCGACGCCGGCGCTGCGTTGATCGTCGAGCTTGACGGCGTCCACGAGGAGTGCCTGGCCGGTCTCGAGCACGTCATGGAGCTGTGCGGAGGCGCCGGCGCCCTCGACATCCGAGTGGCCCAGAGCGAGGCCGAACGGGACCTGATCTGGCGGACGCGGAAGGCCGCGTTTGCCGCCATGGGGAGGATCTCGCCCGCCTACTACGTGCAGGACGGCGTGATCCCTCGTACGCGCCTGTCAGAGGTGTTGCGCAAGATTGACGCTCTGTCAGCCGAGTACCAGCTCCGGGTGGCCAATGTGTTCCACGCCGGGGACGGAAATCTCCACCCGCTCGTCTGTTACGACTCCCAGCGCGAGGGGGAGGCCGAGCGCGCCGAGTTGCTGTCCGGGCTGATCATCAAGGCCTGCGTCGACGCCGGTGGCTCGATCACAGGGGAGCACGGCGTCGGCGTTGACAAGAAGGCCTACATGCCGTCGATGTTCGGCGAGCCCGACCTGGCGGCGTTCCAGCGCCTGCGGTGCGCGTTTGACCCGCGCGGGCTGGCCAACCCGGGAAAGGTGATGCCCACCCCGAGGTTGTGCGGAGAGGTTCCGGGCCCGTACCGAGAGCATCCGCTCGAGCGGGCCGGGATCGCGGAGCGCTTCTGAGATGTCCGCCCCCGTCCGGATCGCACCGCGCACCTTCGAGGGCGTCGCCGGGGCTCTGGCCAACGCCACCGCCGACCGGCACACGGTGCGGATCCGGGGTGGTGGGACCAAGCTGGGCTGGGGTCGGGTCACCGAACCGGCCGACGTCGAGCTCTCGACGTCCGGGCTCGACCACATCGTCGAACACAACGCGGGGGATCTGACCGCCGTGATCGAGGCCGGGGTGCCGCTGGCGGAGGCCCAGCGAACGTTTGCCGCCGCGGGGCAGATGCTGGCGCTCGACCCGCCGTTGGGCCGCGACGCTGCCGCCACGGTGGGTGGCGTGGTCGCCAGCGGTGATGCGGGGCCGTTGCGCCACCGCTTCGGGGGCCCCCGAGACCTGGTTCTGGGGGTCACCGTCGCCCTGAGCGACGGCCAGATCGCTCACTCCGGCGGCAAGGTGATCAAGAACGTAGCCGGCTACGACCTGGGCAAGCTGTTCGCGGGAGCGTTTGGGACGCTCGGGCTGATCCTGTCCGTGAGCATGCGTCTGCATCCACTGCCGCCGGGCAGCACCACGGCGCTCGGGGCCTCGGCGGACGCGGGCGCGATCGCGGCCGCCGCGGTCGCGATGGCCGCCGCACCGTTCGAGTTCGACGCTCTCGACGTGGCCTGGCGGGGCGGCCGGGGCGGGATCTTGGCCCGCTGCAGTGGTCCGGAGCACGCCCGGCGAGCTCGGCGCGCTGCCCGGGCGCTGGACGATCTCGGTCTCGACCGCGTGGATATCAGTGACCAGGACACGCCCCTCTGGGAGCGCCAGCGGGCGGGTCAGCGTTCCGCCCAGCTGGCCTTGGTGCGCGTCGCCGCCAGACCGTCCAGATTGGCCGAGGTCCTGAGCGCCAGTGACGCTTGCGGCGGTACGTTGGTCGGGCGGGCCGGGCTCGGCGTCAGCTATCTCGAACTGGACCCCGACGCCCTGCCCCGGCTCCATGACCACATGCCCTCGGAGGCAACGGCAACGCTGCTCGACGCACCGGCGCAACTTCGAACCGAGTCCGACCCCTGGGGGCCGCTGGAGTCCCCGGCGCTGGCGCTGATGCGCAATGTCAAGGCTCGCTTCGATCCGGCGCGGACCTGTAACCCGGGCCTGTTCGTGGGCGGTATCTGATCACCGTGTCCGCGTTCGACACTCAGCGCCCGCCCGAGGAGTCCGTGATCGACGACTGCGTCCATTGCGGCTTCTGTCTGGACACGTGCCCCACCTACGTGCTCTGGGGCGCCGAGGCTGACTCGCCCCGGGGGCGCATCGTCCTCATGAGCGAGGGACTCCAGCCCGGGTCTGAGCTCTCGGACGAGATGGTGTCCCATTTCGACCGCTGCTTGGGATGCATGGCCTGCGTCAGCTCCTGTCCGTCTGGAGTCCAGTACGACCGGCTGATCGAGCGCGTCCGTCCCCAGGTCGAGCGCCACCATGATCGGCCGAGGGCCGAGCGCGCGCTGCGACGGCTGCTCTATGAGACGCTTCCGCACCCGGGGCGCCTACGTGCTCTGGTGCCGATGCTCGCGACCGCTCGCCGGCTGGGCGTCGAACGGCTCCCCGATCGCCTCGCGCTGCTGGCCAAGGTGGCTCCGAGGACACCGGTCTCCCGGGCGGCGTTTGCGCGCCTGCCCGAGCACACGCCGGCTGTCGGCCGCCCACGGGGTCGGGTCGGGCTGCTGCTCGGCTGCGTGCAGCGCGTCTTCTACCCCGAGGTCCATCAGGCCACCATCAAGACCCTGGCCGCCGAGGGATTCGACGTCTGGGCACCGGCCAGTCCCGACTGTTGCGGCGCACTCGAGCTCCACGGCGGAGCCGAGCCGGCCGCCATCCTCCGGGCTCAGGAGACGGTGGCAACGTTCTCGTCCGTCGACGGAGCCCCGCTCGACTACGTGGTGGCCAACGCCGCCGGCTGCGGCTCGGCGATGAAGCAATATGGCGAGCTGCTCTCAACCGAGGCGGCGCATGCGTTCTCGAGCCGCGTGAGGGATGTCTGCGAGCTCCTGGGTAACATCGACTCCCGGGCCGAGCGCGGGCCGGTGCCACTCCGGGTCGCCTACCACGACGCGTGCCATCTGGCTCACGCCCAGGGCGTCCGCTCCCAGCCACGCGAGCTGCTGCGCGCGATCCCGGGGCTCGAGCTCATCGAGGTCGCAACCGAGCCCGAGGTGTGTTGCGGGTCGGCCGGGATCTACAACCTCGTCCAGCCCGAAGCGGCCGCAGCGCTCGGCGCCCGCAAGGCGCGCCACCTGCTCGACACCGGTGCGCAGGCCATCGCCGCCGGCAACCCGGGCTGCGCGGCGCAGTTGGACATGCACCTGCGCGAGCTCGGCCGACCGCTGCCGATCCATCACCCGATCGAACTCATCTGGCGCTCGATCGCCGCGACAGGCCACTAGCACCATGCCCCGTGGCCTCGGCGGTGCCACCGCGCTCCTCGCGCTCGTCCTCGCGGGCTGTGGAGGCGGCTCGAGCCACACAGGCACCTCGACCGCCGCTGCGTCGCACAGCTCAAGCAGCTCGAGCAGCACAGTCTCATCGAGCGCCTCGAGCACCCGTCACTCGCCCAAGCCGCGTAAGAAGCAGATCAGCTCAAGCTCGACCACAAGCAGCAGCGCTTCGGCTACGAGCTCGAGCACCACGACTCGGGGCAGCACCCAGAACACTCCCCCGCCGACGCCGACCGGGACGCCGCCGGCTCCCCCCGGCCTGGCCCAAACGACCGGTTACGGGACCTACGAGCTCTGTGCGGGCACGTGCGGCGGCGCCGTGCCGGACTCCCTGCGGCGCCCGTTACATTTGAGCGGGCCAGGCTCGGGCTGTCCTGTGAGCTCAGGGGGCCTCGTGAGCCCGGCAACGACGGACTTACGGTTGCAGACGTTCCTCGGCAGCCACTGGCTGGGCGCTCAGCTCACGTGGACAGCGGCCCCGAGCTACCAGGGACCGGTGCTGATTCGAGGCCGCCAGGCCAACGGTTCCGGCGTCGTCGGCTTCGGCGAGGGCCACACCCCCTATGACGAGCTCCAGCTGCTCGACTCGGGCCAGCAGGCGCCACCCCACCCGTCGGGAACGCGAGCCTGGCTCACGCTCGCCCGCGTCAGGAGCCCCGGGTGCTACGCCTTCCAGGTCGACACGGCACGTTCGAGCAGCGTGGTCTACGTTCGGGCCACCGGCTGAGGGCCGCGAGCCGCGTCCGCCAGAGACCCCTAGCTGTTGTACATCGCGTCGATCTCGGCCTGATACTTCTGCGCGATCGGCTTGCGCTTCAGCTTGATGGTCGGGGTGAGCTCGTCGCCTCCGGGCAGCCAATCGCCGGGGATGATGGTGAATTTCTTGATCTGCTCCACGCGCGCCAGCCGCTCGTTGGCCCGGTCGACACCCTCCTGCACGGCTTGCACGACGGTCGGCTCGGCAGCCAGTTCCTCGAGCGATTTCCCTTCCAGCCCGTTCTGGGCCGCCCACTGGGGAGCGAAGTCAGAATCGAGCACGATCAGGGCGGTGTTGTACGAGCGGGCGTCGCCGATGCAGCAGGCCTGACCGATCAGCGGGCTGCCGGACTTGAGCGCCGCCTCGATATTGGCGGGTGACATGTTCTTGCCCGCCGCGTTGATGATCAGCTCCTTCTTGCGATCGACGATCTTCAGATAGCCGTCCTCGTCGATCGTCCCAATATCACCGGTGTGGAGCCAGCCGTCGCTGTCGATCGCCTCGGCCGTCTTTTCGGGCTGATTGCGATATCCGGCCATCATGAACTCGCCTCGACACAGGACCTCGCCGTCCTCGGCCAGCCTGAGCTCGACGCCCGGCGCCGCCGGACCGACTGTCCCGATCCTGACTTCTCCGGGTCGATTGACCGCGCCCACGCCGCAGGTTTCTGACATGCCCCAGAGCTCCGCGAGCTCGATTCCGAGCGCGTGGAAGAACTCAAGTACGTCGACCGGGGTCGGCGCCGCGCCGACGTTGACCGCCAGCGCCTGGTCGAGTCCGAGCATGACGCGGAGCTTGGAGAACAGGTTCTCATCCGCAATGGCGACCTGCCTCTCGAGCTCCTCGGGCACCGGCTCGCCCCGCTGCTTGAGCCGGACGCGTTCGATCGCCGCCTGTATGGCCTCCTGAACCGGCCGCCGCTGCTCCTCGGTCTGGCCGGCTTGCATGGCCTCGAGCCCCGCCTTCAGCTTCTCCCAGATCCGTGGCACCGCGAAGAACCAGTTCGGGCGCACCTGGGGCAGGTAGGAGAGAACCTCGCGCGGGTTGGGAGCGCACGTCACGGTCCCGGCGTAGATGACCGGGATGTAGTGGTGGGCATTGCGCTCGGCGATGTGCGCCGACGGAAGCCACGAGATGACCCGCGAGCCGACCGGGAATGTGATCACCTCTTCCACGGTTCGCGCGGTGAACATGATCGCGCGGTGTGTGAGCTGCACTCCCTTGGGGTGCCCGGTGGTGCCTGAGGTGTAGATCAGAGTGAGGATGTCGTCAGGCGACACCTCGGCGGACGCCGCGGCCGCATCGAAGCCGGGATCCGAGCCCTCCACGTCGGCCAGGGCGATCGTGCCTTCCGGCGCCTCGCCGTCGACCACGATCAGATGCTCGAGCTCGGGCAGCCCCTCGCGCGCTTTCAGCACCACCGGGAGGAAGGCCTCCTCCACGATCGCCACCCGGCACGCGGAATCGGAGCACAGGTACTGGATCTCCTCGGGCGGATACGTGACGTAGATCGAGAAGGGCGTGGCCCCGAGGGTGACCGCGGCGAGATCGACAAGGTGGAACTCGGGACGGTTCGAGAGCATGATCGCCACGCAGTCGCCTCGCCGGACCCCCAGCTTCGCCAGGCCACCGGCGATCGCATCCACCCGGGTGAGAAGCTCTGACCACGTCAGGGACACGCTGTCATCCGGGGTGCGGACGGCGACTATCTCCGGGTGGTTGGCCGCAGTGCGCCGCAGCGCCTCGGTCAGCGTCGCGGCGTCGACCGCGCGCCCAGCGGGTGCCAACGTCGTACTGCTCTCCATGCTCTCCTCCTCGCCGCCGCTCACGAACTAGCTGTCCGGAGGGAAACTAGCGCAGCGCGGCTGCTCGATGGACCGGTTAAGAGTGCTCGGGCTTGCGTCCGATGAGGAGCAGCGTGTGCCCGAAGGCGGCCGCCCGAGGGCGAGAGCCGATCCGGTCGAACGTCCAAAGCGCTCGCTGGAGCGCCGGGGGCAGGCGCCTCCAGGCGTAGGTGACGGCGTGAAGCTCCGCCTTCAGACCGGCTTCGCGGGCATCTCTGAGCAGCAGCTTCGGAGACAGCGGCACATCGTCCGGGGTTCCGTGAGCAGCCACTCCGAGCCCGCTGTGGTTGGCCAGAGCGAGCCCGCGTCCCACGGGGTGCCACAGCCCGGGCTCGATGGCAATCAGCGCTCCGCCGGGACGCAGCAGACGGGCGGCCTCGCTGAAGCAGGCCTGGAGCGGCTCGTGAAACGCGATGTGATGCAGGACGAGCCGGTACAGCACGACGTCGAAGCTCGCTGGGGGTAGGTCGAGCCGCCCGGCGTAGCCCACGAACGCCTCATCCGCTCTTCCGGATGACCGCACGCCGGTCACGCGATCAGCGTCGGCGTCGACCGCAACGATGCGGAACGCTGGTGCCGGAAACAGATGTCGGCCCGGATGCCAGCCACAGCCGACCGAAAGGACATCGCCGCCTTGGAGGCCCAGCCTCTGGTCAACCAGATCCCGTTCGCGCGAGAACATGTGCTCGTAGTGAAAGTCGAGCGTCGTCTGGCTGCTCAGGCGGTCAAAGAAGTTGTCCGCGCAGTACGGCTCGCACCCCGCCCCGTCAGACAGTTCAGCGGGACCCATCAGTGTGCTGTCCGGGGCCGCGAGACATGTGCCTTGATTGCCCGACAGTGCACTAACGAACGTTGAAGCCACCGCTCGAGCTGAGCGTGTTGATGTCGTTGCTGAGCCCGATGAAGAACAGCATGATGATGAGCAGGAAGCCCACGATCCCGGCCCGCTCCATCACGGCGAACGAGATCCGGCGGCCTCGAACCTTCTCCGCCACGGCCCAGAAGATATGTCCGCCGTCCAGGGGCAGGAACGGGAACAGGTTGATCACGCCCAGCGAGAGGGAGATCAGGGCCAGGACCTGGAACGCGAGTGACGGGCTCTGGGCGAAGGATTTCTGGGTCGTCTCGTAGCCACCCACGACGCCGTGGATCTGATTTCGGTCCTTGGGCTCGAAGATCCGCACGATCGTCGAGACGTAGCGCTTGGTCACTCGCCACAGATCAGACACCGACGACGACGCGGCGCCGAATACCCCCGGATAGTGGACTCCCTCGGCGAACACGAAGCCAAGCTCCATGCGACGCCCAGAGCCGCTGTAGCGGGGCCGGGCGTCGAAGCTGACGATCCGGCCATCGCGGCGCACCGTCACTCGCGCCGGCGTCGCGGCCACACACCCGGAGACCGCTTTCCCGGCACAGCGGTGAGACCCGATCTGATTGCGGATCGCCGCCGGGGTGCCGCGCACCCCATCCACCGAGACGAGCTGATCGCCAGGACGAAGCACCTGAGCCGCCGGAGTGGAAGGCTCGGTAGCCGCCACGCGGTTGACCGCCTGTCCCGTCGGCTGTCCCACGGAGAGCAGGAGCACCCACACGATCGCGAACGCGATGACGATGTTCACCACCGGCCCGGCCAGGATCACAACCACCCGCTTCCACACCGGCTGGTTGTAGTAGGCACGAGGGCGAGCTTCCGGTGGAATGTCCTCATTGGGGTTCATTCCGGTGATCTTCACGTAGCCCCCAAGCGGGATCGGCCCGATCCCGTACTCCGTCTCTCCGCGGCGGAATTTGACCAGCATCGGCCCGAAGAAGAGCGAGAAACGCTCGACGCGCATGCCGACCGCCTTCGCAGCGACGAAGTGACCGGCTTCGTGCAGGATGATCAGTGCGGCGAAGCCGAGAAAGGCGAGTACGTAGGACACCTGCGCTCTAGTGTGCCAAGTGCGGGTTTCGGCCGGCTCAAGCCGTGCCGCGTGCGCTCACGAGCTCCGCGGCTACGCGGCGGGCCTCGCTATCAGCCCGGGCCAGCGAGTCGAACGAATGCACCTGGCCGGCCGGTAGCTGAGACAGCGTGTCCTCGATCACGGCGGCGATGTCCAGGAACCGAAGCCGTCCCTCGAGGAAGGCATGCACCGCTACCTCGTTGGCGGCGTTCAGAGTGCAGGGAGCCGTGCCCCCGGCGATCCCCGCCGCACGGGCCAGCCGCAGGCAGGAGAACGTGTTCTCGTCCACCGGTTCGAACGTCAATGACGACATCTCGGCCAGGTCCAAGGGCCGGACGGGCACGTCGACCCGCTCGGGGTAGTGCAACCCGTAGGAGATCGGCACGCGCATGTCCGGGTACCCGAGGTGGGCTAGCGTGGCTCCGTCACACAGCTGGATCAGACTGTGGATGATCGATTGCGGATGGACGATCACGTCGATCTGGTCATAGGGGGTCCCGAACAGGTGATGGGCCTCGATCAGCTCGAGGCCCTTGTTCATCAGCGTGGCCGAATCGATCGTGATCTTGCCTCCCATCTTCCATGTCGGATGGGCCAGCGCCTGCTCGACCGTGGCTCCCTCGAGCTCGTCCGCGGTCCGGCCCCGGAACGGCCCTCCGGAGGCGGTCAGGATCAGCCGGTCCACCGTCCCGGGACGCTCGGAGGCCAGCAACTGGTGCAGCGCTGAATGCTCGGAGTCGACCGGGATGATGCTTGCCCCGGTGGCCTCGGCCAGCTGCATCACCAACTCGCCGCCCACGACGAGCGACTCCTTGTTGGCCAGGGCAACGTCGACTCCCTCGCCCAGCGCTGCCACCGTGGGCACGAGTCCGGCCGAGCCCACGATCGCGTTCAGGACCATGTCGCAATCGCTCTCGGTGATCAGCCGAACGAGCCCGTCGGGGCCGGCTAGGACCTCGCCGTCGGTCCAGCGCTCGCTGGCCAGCGTGGCGGCGTCTTTGTCGGCCAGGGCGATCCGCCGGACGCCGTGGGCTTTGGCCTGCTCGACCACGCTCTCCCAGTCACCGGCAGCGCTCAGCCCCACCACCTCGAAGCTGTTCTCAGGGCTCCGTGACACGACGTCGAGCGCCTGGACGCCGATCGAGCCCGTAGAGCCGAGAATGACCAGCCGGCGCGGCACGAGCCGGATTGTAGGTCGGGGGCGGCTCGGCGCTACTTCAGTGCATGGCTGCGAGCCACACGTAATAGCCCGCCACGATCGTGAAGGTGACCGCGTCGAGACGATCCAGCGCACCTCCGTGCGCGCCGAACAGGTTGCCCGAGTCCTTCGCCCCCGCGTCCCGTTTCACCACAGACTCGAACAGGTCACCCACCGGTCCGAGCACGGCCACGGCCAGACCCAACAGCAACGCGTCACCCTGGGTCAGCCACGGCTGGTACAGGCCGGCTATGAAGATCGACACGACTGCGATCAGCATGCCGCAGAACAGCCCCTCGACCGTCTTGTTGGGCGAGATGGCCGGAGCCATGGGTCGCCGACCGAACAGTCGTCCGCCCACGTAGGCCGCCGTGTCCCCGAGGAACGTTCCCACCAGCACGTCGATGATCACGGCGTTGCCGTGGTGGACCTGGCGCAACAGCTCGGCGTGCGAAAAGGCGAACCCAATCCAGTAGACGGCGAGCAGCGTCCCCGCGATCGACACGGTGGCCGCCCCACGCTGCCCGCGGCCGATGACCACGATGAACGTCACCGGCAGTGCCGCCACCGCGATCTCGAGCACGTCACGTTCGGTCCCGTACCGGGCCGCGATCACCATCGCCGCCAGGGCAGCGAACCCGACTCCGGGCGAAGGACGCCAGCGCTCGAGCAGCCGGTAGAGCTCGTGCATACACACTGCGCCCGCGGCGATCATGAGCAGGGCGAACGCCAAGCCGCCAAGATCGACGAAGACGACCGCGATGATCGCCGCCGGCACCGCGACGAGCACCCGGGAGAGCAGATCTGATCGCTGCTGCGCCGCCCGCCCCGCCTCCTCGCGTGGAGCCGGCCGCCGCGTACGCCGTGTCCCTTCCTCGTCCGGCTCGCGCTCGTCCGGCTCGCGGTCGTCAGGTTCTCGCGGCGCGGGCCTCCGTGCCGCGCCGCTGCTGGCTCGACTCGAGGCACCGGGGCGTGGACGCCTTCCCGACCCCGAGCGGCGTCCGGACGACATCAGCGTCCCCCGAACCGGCGCCCGCGAGCACCGAACTCATCCAGGGTCTGCTTGAACGCTTCGCGCGAAAAGTCGGGCCACAGCTCATCGCGAAAGGCCAGCTCGGAGTACGCCGCCTGCCAGAGCAGGTAATTCGACATTCGCTGCTCGCCGCTCGTGCGGATGATCAGATCGGGGTCGTGCATGTCAGGGGCATACAGATGGGCGGCGAACTCGGATTCGGTGGTCCCGGTAAAGGTTCGCGCTGCGTCGACGATCTCCGCCCGGCCGCCGTAATTGAACGCGACGAACAGCGTGATGCGCTGGTTCTCACGCGTCACCTCCTCGGCCCACGCCATACGCTCGATGAGTGCCGGGGCCACCGGGTCCGCCCGCCGGCCGATGAACCGCATCCGCACCCCCTCGGCGTGTAGCTCCGGGGTCTCCTGCTCGATCCGGCGGGCGAACATATCCATCAGGGCCGCCACCTCGTCCTCTGACCGAGACCAGTTCTCGGTGGAAAACGAATAGACCGTCAGTTCCTCGATCCCGAACTCGGCCGCGTCCCGCAGGCGAGCCTTCACGGTGTCAGCTCCGGCCTCGTGACCGGCCACAACCGGCAGGCCGCGCCGCTGGGCCCAGCGCCCGTTCCCGTCCGTGATGATGGCGATATAACGGGCCCGCCCGCCCAGTTCGGCGGTATCGCCTCCGTCCCCGGGGGCCACGGCTAGACCTCCAGGATCTCTTCTTCCTTGACCTTGAGAAGCTCGTCGAGTTCGGACACCCGTTGGTCGGTGACCTTCTGCAGCTCGACCTCAGCCCGGTGCTCGTCATCGGAGCCGGCCTCGCCGGCCTCTTTCAGCTCTCGCAGGTCGTGCATCACGTCGCGACGAACGTTCCGAATCGCCACCCGTCCTTCCTCGGCGATGTGGCGCACCACCTTCACGAGCTGCCGGCGTCGCTCCTCGGTGAGCTCCGGGATGCTGAGGCGGATCAGATTGCCATCGTTGGATGGCGTCAGACCGATGTCCGACTCGAGGATCGAGCGTTCAATCGCCTTGATCGAGCTCTTGTCGTACGGCTGTACGGCCAGCAGCCGGGCTTCGGGAACGGTGATCGTGGCTAGTTGCTTGAGCGGAGTCGCCGTGCCGTAGTAATCAACGACGATCCGGTCGAGCAGAGCGGGACTGGCACGACCGGTCCGGACCGAACCGAACTCGTGCCGCGTTGACTCGACTGATTTGTGCATCCGCTCCCGAGCGTCGACCAGAAGCTCGTCGATCAACTGTTCGTCAGTCATGTCCTCACCAGCGTTCCTACTCGATGGCCGGAGATTATCTTTTCAATATTCCGCTCGTCGGCCATGTTGAAGACGACGATGGGCAGGTTGTTGTCCATGCACAGGGCGAAGGCCGTCGAGTCCATGACCTGCAGCCCGCGGGTCAGGGCGTCCTTGTGCGTGATCTCGGGAATGAAGGTGGCGTCCGGATCGAGTGCCGGGTCGGCGGTGTAGACGCCCTCGATGTCGTTCTTGGCCATGAGGATGATCTCGGCGTGCAGTTCGGCTGCCCGCAGGGCGGCCGCGGTGTCGGTGGTGAAGAACGGATTCCCGGTGCCGGCCGCGAAGATCACGATGCGGCCCTTCTCCAGGTGGCGCATGGCCCGGCGCCGTATGTACGGCTCGGCGACCTCCGAGATCGTGATCGCCGACTGCACCCGTGTGGCGATGTCCTCCTTCTCCAGCGCGTCCTGGAGCGCCAGCGCGTTCAGCACCGTGGCCAGCATGCCCATGTAGTCGCCGGTCGCACGGTCCATGCCGCGCGCCGCTGCCTTCAGCCCGCGATAGATGTTCCCGCCGCCGACCACGATCGCCATCTCGACGCCGCGGCGCTGGATCGCCGCCACCTCGCGGGAGATCGACTGCACACGCTCGGGGTCGGTCCCATAGTCGAGGTCGCCCATCAGCGCCTCTCCCGAAAGCTTCAGCAGCACCCGTTTGTAGATGGGCATCCGGGGCGGGTTCAAGCCGTCAGACACGGGCTCAACCGCCAACTGCGAACCTCGCGAAGCGGCGGATCACAACGTTCTCCCGAGTCTCGGCCGACAGCGCGGCACGGAGCTCCTCGATCGTCTGGCCGCCATGTTTGTCCTCGTTGACGTGCTTCTGACGCAGCAGGACCACGTCATCGAGCCACTTGTCGAGCTTGCCCGTGACGATGCGCTCGCGGACATTCTCGGGCCGATCGGCGGCCTGCTCGGTCGCTATCCGCTCTTCCCGCTCGCGATCCTCGGCTGGGACCTCATCCTCGGTCACCGCCAGCGGTGCCGCTGCCGCGATGTGAAGCGCCAGGTCTCGCGCGAACTCGACGAACCTGTCATTGCGGGCCACGAAGTCGGTCTGGCAGTCAACCTCGACCAGTACCCCGATCTTGTTTCCGGCGTGGATGTATGACTGCACGACGCCCTCGCGAGCCTCCTCGCCGGCGCGCTTGGCCGCCTGGGCCTCGCCGCGGGTGCGCAACAGCTCAGCCGCCTTGTCGAGGTCTCCACCGGATTCGCTCAGCGCGTCGCGGCAGGCCAGCATCCCGGCGCCGGTCCGGTCGCGGAGCGCCTTGACGTCCTTGGCGGATACGTCCGTCATGACTGCTCCCCGGCCTCCGCCGGGGGCGCGGCCTCGGGCTCAGGGGTGGCCTCAGCCTCGGGCTCTGGGGTGGCCTCAGCCTCGGGCTCAGGGGTGGCCTCAGCCTCAGGCTCAGCTGCCGCTTCAGCCGCCGGCTCTGGCGCGGGTTCGGTCGGGGGCTCGGGGGTGTCCTGCGCCGCTTCGGCCACGGGCTCGGGCTCCGGCGCCAGCGGCTCGGGCGCCGCCGGTTCCGACGCAGGTGCCTGGACCTCGGCTTCGGGTGGAGCTTCCGGCTCTGGCGGGGGCTGGGGTGCGGCCGGAGTCGGCGTCGGAGTCGGCTCCGCAGCTGCGGGCGCCTCGGCAACTGGGGCAGCGGGCGCCTCGGCGACTGGGGCAGCGGGCGCTTCGGCCACCGGAGCCACCGCGGCCTGGGCCGGTGCCGGGGCCGCTGGCGCCGGGGTCTCGGCCGGCGGCGCCTCAGCCGCCTGCCGGGCCAGCTCCTCTTGGCGTGCGTGCTCCTCGGCCTCGCGCTTGGCCTGCTCCTCGGCATCGCGACGAGCCTGCTCGGCTTCGCGCCGTGCCTGCTCCTCGGCCTCCTGACGCTCGCGCTCGAGCCGCGCGGCCTCCTCCTCCGCCCGGAAGATCCCGTGGCCCTGTGACACCACATCTCCGATGGCGCGGGTGATGGCTGCGCACGAGCGGATCGCGTCGTCGTTGCCGGGGATCACGAAGTCGATCCCCTCGGGATCACAGTTGGTATCGACCAGCCCGATGATCGGGATCCGGAGCCGCTGCGCCTCGCGAACCGCGATCAGTTCGGTCTTCAGATCGATCACGAACACCGCATCGGGGACACGCTGCATGTTCTTGACGCCGCCCAGGTTGGCCCGGAGCTTCGCCAGGTCGGCCAGCGCCGCCATACGCTCGCGCGTGGGCAGAAGCTGGAGCTGCCCCTCGGCTTCGTAACGCTCGAGGTCATGCAGCCGCTTGATGCGCTGCGAGATGGTCTGGAAGTTGGTCAGCAGCCCGCCCAGCCAACGATGGTTGACGTACGGCATGTCAGCCGCCTCGGCGGTGTCCTTGACCGCATCCCGAGCTTGCTTCTTGGTCCCGACGAACAGGACCGTGCCACCTCGCCGCGCAACATTCGAGGCGAAATCGCTTGCCTGCTCGAGGAGCTCCTCGGTCTGCAGCAGGTCAATGATGTAGATGCCATCCCGCTCGCCAAAGATGAAGCGGCGCATCTTGGGATTCCAACGGCGCGTCTGGTGGCCGAAATGTACGCCAGCCTCCAGCAGCTCCTTGATTCCGACTCGAGCCACGTTTACTGCTCCCTTTTGAATTGTGAGTACTGCCCACGGTCTCGGTGTTCGCGAACCCCGGTCTTGCCGGGGCAGGGTCGCGATCCGCGACTGCGGGGTCGATTGGAAGATTCCTCACCAGTCTACGAAAGTTTTAACGCTGACCTGCGTTGTAGTCCTCAGCGGGTCGCCGTCTCCCTACCACCGATGGCGGCTCGTTAGCGAACCGAACCCCTTCCCCTACCTCCGGTGGATCGGTTCGCATGCAGTAACGGCGGGGCGGCTTTTGGACGGGCCGTCCCGCCTTTTTTCTCCGGCGCCTCAGGCCGCCTCAGCCAGCACGAGCGCCCGCTTCAGGTCCTGGGGCAACTCCGAGCGGAGGTCGAGCTCGACCCCGGTCACCGGATGCTTGAACGCGAGCCGCGCCGCATGCAGGAATTGCCGCTCCAGCTCGTACTGGCCGGCGGTGCCGTATTGCCGGTCTCCGCACACGGGATGGCCGATGGCGGCCATGTGCACACGAATCTGGTGGGTCCGGCCCGTCTCGAGCGTGACCCGCAGCAGCGCCGTCGCCGGCAGTAGGCGCTCGAGCTCGAAGTGGGTCCTGGCCTCGCGCGGTTGGTCGGTGTCGATCGACATGAGCACACGCTCCCGACGATGCCGGCCGATCGGCGCGTCAATCGTCCCGGTGCGCGCTTCGGGATGTCCCGCCACCAGGGCCACGTACTCCCGCCGCAGCTTGCGCGCCGACAACAGTCCCTTCAGGTCCCGGTGCACCTGGTCACTCTTGGCCACCACCAGCAGCCCCGAGGTGTCCCGGTCCAGGCGATGCACGATGCCGGCCCGCCAGGCCTCCTCACCACCGGCAGCCCGACCGGCGAGCGCTTGGGCCAGCGTGCCGCTCCGGTGCCCGCGCGCCGGGTGGACCACCACGCCGGCCGGCTTATCCACCACCAGCAGGTGCGCGTCTTCGTAGGTAATTCCGAACGCCGTTGGCGTCACCTCGGCCTCCCGGGCCTCCTCACGCGGTGTGACGCTCACCACCTCGCCCGTGACGAGCGCATGGCGCTTGGGCCGCGCGCGACCATCGACGAGCACGTGGCCGGCATCGATGAGGCTCTGAGCCTGAGCGCGCGATCCGAGCGGGCCGGCTAGGAATCGGTCCAGCCGTGTCCCGGCCGCCTGTTCGGATACCCGCAGCTCGATCGGGACTCGGCTCACGGTTCCTGGCGCCGGACCGAGACCTGGCTAGGGTGCTCGCGGCTCGAGCCCGCCTGTCCATCAGCCTCGTGGTCCTTACGTGGCCCCTCGAGCACGTAAAGCAGCGCGAGCACACCGAAGGTGATTGACATGTCCGCCACGTTGAACGCGGGCCAGAACGGGAGCTTGATGAAGTCGGTCACCGAGCCGCTGACCAGGCGGTCGATCAAATTCCCGATTGCGCCTCCGACCAGCATCCCCGTCGGTAGCCAGAGCAGCGGCCGAGTCGGGCGAAGCATGAAGTACGTCACCAGGGCGCCGAGGGCGACAAGCGTCAGCCCGAGCACGAGAGCTCCCCCGCCGGAGAAGAAACCGAATGCCACACCTGAGTTGCGCACGTGGACGAGATTTACGCCGGGCAGGAACTTGTGGACATCGCCGACCGAGATCCCGCTCTTGACGGCAGATTTGGTGATCCGGTCGATCACCACCACCACCGCCATGACCAACATTGCCCGGACGAACGCGGTCCGGCGTCCGGTTGCCACGTCCGTCACCGGCATCGCGTTAACCCCGGATCGCGCCGACGATGAGCGACTGCAGGAAGTACAGGACGATGATCGCGATCATCGGGGTGAGGTCGAACATCCCGATCGTCGGGATGATCTTCCGGAACAGCCTCAGGTAGGGCTCAGCAACATCGCGTAGGAAGCCCAGCAGGGCGTCGCTCCAGCGTGAGTACGGCACCCGCACCCCGAACGAGAGCATCAGGTTCAGCAGGATGTAGAGGAAGATCAGGACGATGTAGACCGTGAACAGGGCGCTCACGTAGTCCGCGATATCACCGCGGTTGACGGCGGCAAGAATCATCGGGTCGGCTCCTCGCAGACCCGATCGATGGCCATTTGGAAGGCCGCCCGGACGCCGCCGCGCTCGAGCGCGTCCAGGCCTCGAGCCGTCGAGCCCCCCGGGGAGGTGACCTCCCGGCGCACCGCGAGCGTGTCGTAATCGCGTGCCTCGAGAAGAGACGCCGTGCCGGTCATCGTCTCGACCACCAACCGCGAGGCAAGCTGCCACCCCAACCCGTAACGAACCGCCGCGTCCACCTGGGCCTCGACGAGCAGGGCCTGGTAGGCCGGCGCCACGCTCATCGCCGCCGCCGCCGCTCCAAGCAGGCCCTCGGGAACCCGAATCACGGATCCGACGCGCTCGAACAGGGCCACCACCTTCTGTTCCACCTCGGAATCGACATCGGGGAGCGGCGAATAGCAGACGACGCCCTGACGGACCTCGACCGGCGTGTTGGGCATGAACCGGAACACGGGGGCCGGCTGGTACGCGCTCCGCAACGCTCCGCTCCCCACCGCGCCGAGTACCGAGGCGACCGCCTTCACGTGGGGTCCGATCTCGTGGGCGACGTCGGCGAACTGGGCCGGCTTGTGGCACAGCACGACCAGGTCAGCCTCCTGAGCCACCTCGACATTGCTGGCCGCCCGCCCACCGAGCTCGTTTACCAGCGCCTGCGCCCGGCCCGAGCCACTATCCGAGCAGAGCACGGGCTCGCCCCAGCCGCGTGCCAACGCACGCGCCATGTTGCCCGCACCGATCAGGCCAACTCGCATGCGATGAAATCTACCTGGGCGGGGCGGCGTTCCCCAGCGCGCGCCGGCAGGCAGGCTAGGACTGGTTGAAGAAGCCCTTCTCCACGAGCCGCGCCCGTTCCTCGGCGGAGACCTCAACGTTGCGCGGCGTGAGCAGAAACACCTTGTCGGCGATTCTCTGCATTCCGCCGTCAAGCGCGTACGTGAGGCCGCTCGAAAAGTCGATCAAGCGCTTGGAGAGGTCCGTATCGGTGCTCTGGAGGTTGAGGATGACGGGGATCGTGTCCTTGAACTTGTCCGCCACGTCCTGAACGTCATTGAAGCTCTTGGGCGCCACGAAGTGAACCCGGACGTCTCCGCCCCGCCCATTGGCTACCCGGCCGCCGCTCACCGGCCGCAGGGAGGTGGTCCGCCGCTCGCCGGGGGCATCGTCGGCGAAGATGTCATCGAACTCATCGCGCCGCCTGCGCGAGCTGAGCTTGCGCACATTCGGGCGTTCGCGGTAACTGTCCTGGAGATCGACCTCGGGCTCGGGGTAGGGCTCGAGTTCCTCGTCCTCATAGGCGTCGTCCTCGGCCAGGCCGAAATAGACGAGCGTGCGATGCCATGTGTCTCTGAAGGCCATTTGCGTGTCAGGGTTCGCTGGGACGCGATGTTTCCCTGCCGTGATTATGGCGCGCTCGCGTACAGCGTTGTACCTAGGCGCACGATCGTCGCGCCTTCCTGGACGGCCACGAGGTAGTCCTGACTGGTGCCCATCGAGAGGTGCCGCAGGCCATGTTCCGCCGCCAGCTCTCGCAACGCGGAGAAATAACGGCGGCTGGCTTCGGCGTTTGGAGTGAAGGGCGGCATCGTCATCAACCCGATCACACGGACGGGGCAACGCTCGAGAAAGCCCGGTAGCTCGAGTGGGGAGATGCCGGTCTTGCCCGTCTCTCCAGCGACGTTTACCTCAATCAGCACCCGGGTCTGCTCGCCGCCGTGCTTGGCCAGCTGGGCCAGGACAGAGTCGGTGGCCACGGAGTGGACGTACCGGACCAGCGGGAGTACATCCTTGACCTTGCGGCTCTGGAGGTGGCCGATGAAGTCCCAGGTGAAGGCGTCCGGAGCCGCCTCGTGCTTGCGCTGCAGATCCTGGGCCCGGTTCTCCCCCACTAGCGCGACCCCAGCTTCGGCCAGCGCCGTGAGCTCCTCGGTGGGGACGTATTTGACGGCAGCGAGGATCTCTACGTCGCTCGGATCCCGGCCGATGCCGGCGATCTCGTCCCGCACCCGCTGGAGGTTCGAGCGCACTGCCGCAGCGCTCACCCCGTGAATCAGTTCAGCCACGCGATCCCGGCCTGGCGCCCCGTGACGCCGTTGTCGCGCCGATGTGAGAAGAACAGGGACGGCTCCGAGCACATCGTGCACAGCCCGATGTCATGGATCTCCGTGACGCCGGCGCGCTCGAGCTCGTGGCGGGCTATCGCGGGCAGATCCAGGTTGTCTCCTTGGTGCACGATGTCGGGCTGCTCGGCAAACGCGGCGTGCACCTCGCGCCCAACCTCGTAGCAGCAGGGTCGAGCGCCCGGCCCGATCGCGGCGCTCAGCGGGCCGGTGGGGCTGATCTCCCGCACGCGCTTTACCCCGGCAGCCACGATGCCCGCCTCGAGGCCTCGCCAACCGCCGTGGAGCATCGCCGCGACGCCGTCGCCCAGGATGGCGATTGGGAGACAATCTGCAGTCAGAACGGCTGGCGCCAGGCCTGATTGCGCGGTGACCAGCCCGTCGGCTCGCGTCAGCTGGTCCGGGCTGGCGTGCCGGGCCTGGTCCGCGGCCTCGCCGGTGAGCCGGTGCACCTCAGCGCCGTGGACCTGGCGCACGAACGCCAGCTGCATGCCGATCTCGGCTTCCAGTTGTTCGCGGTTACGTTGCACACATGCGGGCTCGTCCGCGGTCAGCCGGCCGAGATTGAGGCTTTCGTATGGACCGCGCGAGTGGCCACCGCGGCGCGTGGTGAACAACACCTGTCCGGTGGGCAGATCGATGGCGAATTGGTGAGCGCGGACATAGAACGGTCCGGGCGGTGTAACGGGGGCGATCGGCGACACCGACGTCATCGGTTGGGAGGCTAGTGGGCCCCAGCCGGGCCGGACGCTTAGCGGCCGGCCCATGCGGCTCTGACCGCCTCCGCGAGCTCCTCCTGACGCCCCTCGGCTCGCCCGTCCAGCTTCGACGCCAGCGCGGCCCGGAGCCCGATGCCGACCGCCGGACCGCTCTCGACGCCGGCCGCGAGCAGATCCCGGCCGTTGATCTCGAGCTTCACCAAGCGAAGCTCCGTAAGCCACTGCCGTGCGACGGGCTCCGGTCCCAGGGCTCCGGCCAGCGCCACCTGCTCGACGCCGGCTCCGTCCACGGCGGCGGCGACCTCCGATGGCCGGACCGCGGTCTCGAGCGACGCGGCGAGAGCCCTGGCCCCGCTGGCGGCGGCCACGATCGTGTCTCGCTCGCCGGCCTCGAAGGCCAGCCGGTCGAGCAGGGCCTCCAGTTCGGGTGCCGGTATGTCGATGCCCGCAGCGGCCAGCGCCAGCGCGGCGGGGCTGCCATCGGCGGGCAGTAGCTCCAGCGCGCGCCGGGCCAGCTCGGCATCGGTGAGCCCGAACCCGGGCGCCAACGCCTCGTCGAGCCCGAGCTCCCGCAGCGCCTCCAGGGCCGCCACCGGCTCCGGCTCACCGGCGAGGAGCCGGAGCTCGGTGCCCAACCGAGCTCCGCTGACCGTGCCGAGAGCGCCGTCCCGCACGGCGGCCGCGGCCAGGGCTGCGGTATGCGGCTCGACCTCGAACCCGAGTCGGCTCGCGTACCGCGCGAGACGAAGCAGCCGCGTCGGGTCATCCCGGAAGCTCGAATCGTGGATCACACGCAACCGGCGCTGACGCAGGTCCTCGCGGGCCGCCGCAACCTCCGTGATCACGCCCCGGCGGGGCCCGAACACGCCCAGCGCAATTGCGTTGACCGTGAAGTCCCGGCGGCGCAGGTCATCTGCGAGGCTCGCAGCTGTCACGTCCGGGAGCGCGCCCGGGCGGGCATAGGTCTCCTGGCGAGCGCGCGCCAGGTCGTACATGACGCCGTCCAGAGTCACCGTGGCGGTGCCGAAGCGGTCGTACTCGCGCGCAGCGGCCTTCAGATGTTCGAGCACGGGCGCCAGGTCGGCCTCGAGGACGAGGTCAAGCTCGTGGGGTTCGGAGCCGAGCATCAGGTCTCGCACCGCCCCGCCGACCAGATGCACGTCAAAGCGGCTATCGGCCAGCCGCTCGATCAGCGGCCGGGCCGCTGGTAGCGCTGTGAATTGCTCGAGCAGAGCGTCGGCATCCTCGGTGATCACAGGCGCCATCATCGCGCGCTGAGCGGCGCCAGATAGCGCTCCCATACCGTGGCAGCGCCCCGGCGGGTGGGGTGGGACCGGTGAGGCGCGAGCACCGGCTCCCCTGGCTAGCATGGGCGCCATGCCGAGTCCCGTTTCGCGGCGGCTGCTGCGGCGCGGGCTCATCGCGACAGCGGTCGTCTTGGTATTCGTAGCCGGGGCGGCAGCTTTCGTGCTGCTGCACGCGCCTGGCAACGTCTCCAATCCGAACATCCAGTTCACGCAGCCCACGAGCACCGCGAGCGTCACCCCCAGGCCACGCAAGCGCCGGGCGGTCGACACTTTCCAGTGGCCCTGGTACGGATTCGACGCCGGACGCACGCGGTTCTTCAGCGGACCCGCCAACCTCCATCCGCCGATGCACGTCGGCTGGACTTTCGTCAACGGCGCGCTGCTCGAGTTTCCGCCCGTGATCTATCACGAGACCATGTTCCTGCTCGGAGACGATGGCGTGGCCAAGGCGATCAACGCGGTCACCGGCCGCGAGCTTTGGCACCGCAAGCTGGGTAACCTCGCGGCCGCCTCGCCCGCGGTGGCGGCGCGAGACGGGATGGTCGTGATGCCGGTGCTCTCGACCGCGGGTCACACTCCGGGCCAGGGGCGATTCGTGGCTGTATCGATGAAGACAGGCCGGATTCTGTGGTCGCACCCGGTGGCGGCTGGAAGCGAATCCTCCCCCATCGTCCACGGTCAAACCGTCTACTTCGGCGATCAGGGGGGCACTCTCTGGGCGCTCAACCTCCACCGCGGCGGGGTCGAATGGACCTACCACGCCAGCGGCGCGATCAAAGGTGGCCCGGCGCTCGTGGCTGGTGTTCTCTACTTCGGGGACTACGCGGGTCGGGCGTACGCCATCAGAGCCTCGAACGGCAGGCAGATATGGGCCGTGGGGACGAACGGAGCTCACTTCGGCTTCGGCTCGGGTCAGTTCTACGCCACGCCCGCCGTCGCCTTCGGGCGCGTCTACATGGGCAACACGGACGGGCGCGTGTACTCATTCGGTGCGCGCACGGGGGCACTGGCCTGGGCCACCGGTACCGGTGCCTATGTGTACGCATCGGCGGCTGTCGCCGATCCGCCTGGGCTCGGGCCGACCGTGTACGTGGGCTCCTATGACGGGAACCTGTATGCCTTCAACGCCCAGTCGGGAGCGATCAGATGGCGTCATCCCAGCGGCGGCAGGATCTCCGGCTCCTCGACCGTGATCGGGAAGGTCGTCTATTACTCGGACCTCGGAACCAGGAACACCACCGGCCTGAACGTCGTCACCGGGCGGCAGGTGTTCTCGTTTCCCGATGGTGCCTTCACGCCGGTCATCGCGGACTACCAGGCGATCTACCTCGACGGCTACAACCGGGTCTACCAGCTGCTCCCGGGAGCCCGGCCGCCCCGTAAACGCCCTCATCACCACTCAAGCGCTCAGCGCCGGCGCCGAGCTCGCCATCCAACCGCCCGCTCGGCCCGGCATCGCGCTCACAATAAGGCTGCAAACCGGCGGAAACGCAAATCTGCGCGAAGACGCAAGTAATCGCCCACGGAACGTACGTTCCGGGCAGGTTGCTATCATAGATCGTGTATGCGTTGTCGTAGTGGAAGTCATTGTCAGAGTCCGGCCGAGAAGGGCCGTCGTTTCTGCGCGGATCACGCGGCAGAGCTCGATCGCATGCGCGAGGAGCTCAAGGACGCCGCTGCTGCCCGCATCGGTCGTGGACGACCCAAGCGGTCGTCAACGTGCTGCCGGCCCGGCTGTTATGAGCCTCGTGTCCCGCCTGCCGCGTATTGCGATACGTGCGCAGCAGCCGGATACGTAGAAGAAGCCGCTTAGAGCGGCACCGGACTCGACACTCAACATAACTGCATGACTCGCCGGTTCGGCGCGGAGCGACGCTCTGCCGCGATTTGCTGCATCGATGCTCACGGTGATACGGTCAGCGCGCTTTGACCGCACTACGGCTCTTCACCACCCGCGCGCTGGGTTCAGCGATCGTCGTTCTCATCGCGGGCGGGGCCGTGGCGACTGCTCTGGCGGCACCTCCGAAGGCGGGGAAGTCCTACTCCGGCCATGGTCAGGATTACTTGAACAACGGCCCGCACTGGGAGACGATCAAGGCACTGAGGGAGCCGATCTCGTTCAAGGTCTCGAACACTGGGCAGGACGTGCTCAGGTTCCGGGGCAAGTACTACTACTACTGTGGGGCCGGGACCGGCACCCTCACCGCCGGCCGGGTGAGCATCCGTTCAGACGGCAGCTTCAGTGGAACCGGCAAGCGGACAGATCGAGTGTTTGGAAAGGTTCAGGGCACCGACTACTACGCGCTGAAGGGTCAGTTCCTCAAGGGCGGCAAAGCGCGGGTCACGTACCTGTTCGATTTCGTCCGCAAGGGCGTGAAGGTCGCGAATCCATACTCGTTCAAGTACCGCGGCTCCAGCTTGTGCCTGAGCCGGGTGACCGGCACGGTCAAGGCAGGCTAGCGTCGCGATTCGGGGCGCTAGGTCCGCCGAACCGGGATTCCGGCTTCGGCCAGCTCGCGCTTGGCTTCGGCCACGGTGTGCTGCCCGTAATGGAAGATCGAGGCGCATAGCACCGCGTCGGCGCCCGCGCGCACGGCCTCGGTCAGGTCCTTGAGGCTGCCGGCGCCGCCGGAGGCAATTACGGGAACGCCGACGTGGCCGGCTACTGCCGTGGTCAGCGCCAGGTCATAACCCGTGTTGGTCCCATCCCGGTCCATGCTCGTGAGCAGGATCTCCCCCGCGCCGCGCTCGGTCCCCTCGCGGGCCCAGGCAACAGCATCCCGACCGGTGGGCGTACGTCCCCCGGCCAGGTACGCCTCCCAGCCCGAGCTCCCGTTCCGCTTCGCGTCAATGGCGAGGACGACGCACTGGGCGCCGAAATTGGCCGCGAGCTGATCAATGAGGCGTGGCTCGGCGAGCGCCGCCGAGTTGACCGACACCTTGTCCGCCCCGGCGTCGAGCACCGCCTGGGCATCGGCGACGGAGCGGATCCCGCCGCCAATTGTGAACGGGATGAAGACCTCGTCCGCGGCTCGGCGAGCGAGCTCGACGACCGTGTCTCGTTTGTCCGAGGTCGCCGTGATGTCGAGCAGCACCAGCTCGTCGGCTCCGGCGGCGTCGTAGCGCGCGGCCAGCTCCACCGGATCTCCCGCATCGCGCAGGTCGACGAAGCCGATGCCCTTGACCACGCGCCCTCCGTCCACGTCGAGGCACGGGATGACGCGCTTGTAGTGCATCAGGAACTCAGCACGCGTTGAGCCGAGGCGACGTCGAAGCGCCCCTCGTAGAGGGCTTTGCCGACGATCACCCCGGTCAGGTTGACCTGTCGCAGCGCGGCCAGGGCGGCCAGATCCTCGAGCGTCGAGATGCCGCCCGAGTAGACGAATGTGCCGCGCACCACGGCGGCGATCCGTGCCACCTCGTCGAGGTCAGGGCCGCTGAGCATGCCGTCGCGTTCGATGTTCGAGTACACGAACCTCGACACCCCACGCCGGCTCATGGCCTCGATCGCCGCCTGGACCGGGATCTCGGTCTGCTCGACCCACCCGGACGCGGCCAGATGACCACCTCGGCCATCGACCGACACCACCACTCGGTCGCGGTGCTCGGCCACCGTGTCGTCGAGGAAGTCCAGATCCCTGAATGCCGCCGTCCCGAGCACGACCCGCGTGGCACCGGCGTCGAGCGCCGCCCGAACCGAGTCAGCGCTTCGGAGCCCGCCTCCGGCCTGGATCGGAACCCCCAGCTCGGCGGCGATCCGCTGTACGTGCTCGAGGTTGACCGGCTCGCCGGCGCGAGCTCCGTCAAGGTCGACAACGTGGAGTCCGCGCGCTCCCGCCTGCACCCAGCGCCGGGCCGCCTCGAGGGGATCGGCGTCGTACTCGGTGCGCTGATCGAAATCGCCCTGGGCCAGACGCACCGCCTTGCCCTCGAGGATGTCGATCGCCGGCAGGAGGATCATGCAGCCGGATGACTCGAGCGCGGCCTATACACGCGAGGCGTGATGCCGAGCGGGTCGCAGGCTCGAGGGGAGGGCGCACCCGAAGCGGCACGGGGCTGGCACAGGCCGGCAAAGCTCTCAAGCAGCCGCAGACCGTGTGCAGAGGACTTCTCGGGGTGGAACTGGACTCCGAACACATTCGCGCGAGAGACGATCGTGGCGAAGCGCTCGCCGTAGGCGGTGGTGGCGATCACATCGCGCTCCGCGCTCGGCCGGACGGCCATCGAGTGCACGTGGTAGAAGGCGCAGCCCGCAGCGGGAAGAGCGGCGGTGAGCGGGGACGCACGCTCAAAGCTGACTTCGTTCCACCCGATGTGCGGCACTCGCAGGCCCGCCGTCTCAAGGCGCGTCACCACCCCCGGGATCAAGCCAAGTCCCGCGGTGGGCTCGAACTCGTCTGACCCTTCGAAGAGCAGCTGCATGCCCAGGCAGATGCCGAGCAGCGGCCTGCCCTCGGCGGCAACGGCACGTACCGCAGTGTCGAGCCCGAGCTCGCGGAGGTTTGCCATCGCCCGGGGGAACGCCCCCACGCCGGGCACGACGAGCCCATCGGCGGCGCCAATTCGCCCGGCATCGCGGGTGATCTCCGCCTGGGCACCCACATGCTCAAGCGCCTTCTGAACCGAGCGGCGGTTCCCCATGCCGTAGTCCAGGACCGCGATCGTGGGAGCGCTCACGAGAGTGTCCCCTTCGTGCTCGGCACGCCGGACTCTGACGGGTCGAGCGCTACCGCGGCCCGGAGGGCCCTGGCCACGGCCTTGAACGCGGCTTCGATCACGTGGTGGGCGTTGGTGCCCGCTTCGATCGTGACGTGAAGCGTGAGCTTGGCGTTGCTGGCCAGCGCCCGGAAGAACTCCTCGGTCAGCTCGTGGTCATAGTTTCCGATCGCGCCCGGTGGGAGCTCCGCCTCGAAGGCGCACAGCCCGCGGCCCGAGATGTCAAGCGCGCACGAGGCGCGTGACTCGTCCATCGGCACCGTCGCCTCGCCGTAACGACTGATCCCAGCTCGGTCACCCAGCGCCCGGTCCAGCGCCTGGCCGATGCAGATACCGACATCCTCGACCGTGTGATGAGCGCCGGTCTGAAGATCGCCGGAGGCCTTGACGCTTAGGTTCAGGCGTCCGTGGCGGGCCAGCAGGTCCAGCATGTGGTCGAAGAAGCCGACCCCGGTGCTCCGCTCTCCACGCCCGTCACCATCGAGCTCCAGCTCGACGTGGATCTCCGTCTCGCCGGTTCGCCGGTCGATTTCAGCCGCACGTCTCATCGCTCCTCATTGTCGCGAATACGGGCCTCCAGCGAACGAGCATGAACTTCGAAGCCCTCGGCCCGGGCCACTGGGGCTGCCTCACGGGCGAGCTCCTCGGCTGCGTCCTCGCCCATCCGCACTTCGGTGAACCGACGCCGGAAATGTGCCGGGGACAGCGACGAGGCAAAGCGCGCCGCGCCGTTGGTCGGCAACACGTGGTTGGAGCCGGCGATGTAGTCGCCGAAGGCGGTGCCGCTGGCCTCACCCACGAGCACGCAACCGGCCGTGGTCACCCGCGGGGCCAGGGCTTCGGCCTCAGGACCGACGAGCTGCAGGTGCTCCGGGGCGAAGGTCTCTGACATCGCCAGCGCGTGGTCGATCTCGCTCACCAGGACGAGCCGGGCCACGGCTCCGGTGTCGGGTTCCTTGTCCAGGCGCGTCGCGAGCTCCTCGATCAGCTCGGCTGATGTCGAGATGCCGACCACGAGCGAGCCCGGACCGTGCTCGGCCTGGGCCAGCAGGTCCAAGGCCAGGACATCGGGATCGCAGCCTCCATCAGCGATCAGGACGAGGTCACTGGGTCCGGCGAAACCGTCTATTCCCACCTGTCCGAAGACCTGCCGCTTGGCTTCCTGGACGTAGAGGTTGCCCGGCCCCACGATCACGTCGACCGGCGAAACCGTGTCCGTGCCGTAGGCCAGCGCCGCGATGGCTTGCGCCCCGCCCATCCGGTAGACCACCGACGCCCCGGCCAGCCGGCACGCCCCGAGAACGACCGAATTCACCTCGCCATCCAATCCGGGTGGTGCGCACACGGCGATCTCCTGCACTCCAGCCACCCGGGCGCACACGGTTCCCATGACCACCGTGCTCGGGTACGGCGCCCGGCCGCCGGGGACGTACACCCCGGCGCGACGGATCGGCGTCTCGCGCAGGAGGACCTCGTGGTCATCGAACTTGACCGTCCGATCGCCCTCCAGAGCGGCCTCGGCCACGCGGGTCACGTTCTCGATGGCGCGCTCGAGTCCCGAGCGCACGTCATCGTCGAGACGTTCGGCGGCCGTGGCGAGCTCGGCGTCGGGGACCTGTAGAGCTGACGGAGTGGAGCCCCCGGTGTCGAATTGCCGCGTGTAGTAGCGCAGGGCGTCATCACCGTTGGCGCGAACACGGGCGATGATCTCCGCCACCTCGTCGCGTACGGACTCGGGCGCCGGGACGAGATCTCGGAGCTCCTCAGCCAGGGCCGTGGGATCACCGGCGAGGGTCAGGCGCTCAAACTGCACTGACGCGCTCCAGCAGGGCGTCGATCTCGGCCGCTCGCAGCTTGTGAGCCACCGGGTTGGCGATCAAGCGGGCCGTACAGACCGCGATCTCCTCGCGGACCACGAGACGGTTCTCGCGCAGGGTGGTCCCGGTGGCGGTGAGGTCCACGATCGCCTCCGCCAGCCCGGTCAGCGGCGCCAGCTCGACCGACCCCTTGACCTCCACGATCTCCGCCTGGCGCCCGGTCTCCAGGAAGTGCCGAGCCGCGATGCGCGGGTACTTGGTGGCGATCCGGACCACGCCCAGCCGTCGCAGAGCCTCCTCGGCGCGATCCTCGCCCTCGACGCTGGCCAGCACCATCTGGCAGCGCCCATAGCGCAGATCCATCAACTCATAGACTTCGCGCTCGGATTGCTCCATCAGGACGTCCTTGCCGGTGATTCCAAGGTCTGCCGCGCCAGCCTCGACGTACGTGGGCACGTCAGAGGGACGCATGGTCACGATCCCGCTGTCCTCGAACAGCAGCTTGCGGTCGTTGTCCCGCACCTCACGGGTATCGATCCCCAGCCGATCGAGGAGAACAAGGGTATCCGCGAACAGCGACCCCCGCGGTACGGCGATCCGAAGCCCGCTCACCGCCCGCCTCCTCTCTCCTCACCGGTCAGCGCGATGTGCAGCCGCTCGACGTTCAGCGCGAAGCCAACCGCGGGCAGCGGGCGCCCGAACTCGCCCAGCAGCTCGTCGTAGCGGCCGCCGCTGCCCAGAGGGACGCCGTAGGCGGGGTCATAGACCTGAAACACGGCTCCGGTGTAGTAACCGATGCTGCGCACCAGGCCGAGGTCGAAGATGATCCGGGCTGCCACCTCGGGTGCCAGCAGAGCGAGCACGTCGCGCATACCGCCCAAGGCATCGTGCAGGGCGCCCTCGAGACCGTCGAACACCTCCACCCCACCCCGGGTCTGCGGCACCCGCAGAAGCAGCGCCACCACGTCCTCGGCCAATCCCAGCGCCCGGACCTCGCGCTCCACTCCGACGAAGTCACCCTCCACAAGCTCGGCCAGGATGATCTCGCGGTGCTCGGGCGCAACCCCGAGCGCCTCCAGCAGCGCGGGATAGAGAGCCGCGTCACCCAGTCCGATCCGGTAGGTCTCAAGGCCGGCGGCGTCCAACGCCGCGCACAGGACGCTCAACGCTTCTGCCGTGCCGTGAGGACCCGGCAAGCCGATCAGCTCCACTCCGGCTTGGAGGAACTCGCGCGACTGCCCTCGCTGGGGCCGCACCCCCCGGTAGGCATGCGCGAAGTAACAGAATCGCAGCGGCGGCTCGGAGCCGGCATACCGGGTGGCCACCAGGCGCGCGATCGGGATCGTCATGTCGGGGCGCAGAACGAGCACGTTGCCCTGCTCGTCAAACATGCGGTAGGCCGGACGGCTGCCCGCCATATCGGTGCGCGCGAATGTGCTCTCGTACTCGAGCGCCGGAGTCGCCACCTCGCCGTAGCCCGCCTGTTCAAACACGTCGCGAATCCGGTCTGTCATCGCCCGGAGCTCACGCATCTCGTCGGGCAGTACATCGCGGGTACCGCTGGGGATTCGATCGATCATCACGCCTGGCTTTCCCCGGCCCTGGCGCGTCGGCGCACCGGCCTCACGCGGTGACTGGAGCGTCTTCCAGCCGTGTGATGCGAGCACCGAGTTCCTGCAGGCGCTCGTCGATGCGCTCGTAGCCGCGGTCGATCTGGCGTACGTTGCCGATCTCGGTCACGCCGTCGGCGCACAGCGCCGCGATCAGCATCGCCATGCCGGCCCGGATGTCGGGAGACTCGACGCGGGAACCCCGGAGCGGCCGCGGTCCGACGACGATCGCCCGGTGGGGGTCACAGATGGTGATCGCGGCACCCATCATGACCAGCTTGTCCGTGAAGAACAGGCGGTTCTCGAACATCTTCTCGTGAATGATCACGGATCCCTCGGCCTGGGTGGCGAGGGCGAGCGCGATGCTCGTCAGATCGGCCGGGAACGCCGGCCAGGGGCCGTCCTCCACCTTCGGCATGTAGTCCCCGGCGTCGTTGCGGATCCTCAGCTGCTGGTTCCCGGGCACGATTACGTCGGCGCCGTGAACCTCGCTGCGCAGGCCGAGGCGCTCGAACACGAGCCGGATCATGCGCAGATCAGCCGGCACGGTGTCCTTGACCACGAGCTCGCCACCGGTAACGCCGGCCAGGGCCATGAACGAGCCGATCTCGATGTGGTCCGGGGCGATCGTGTGAGTGCAACCCCTCAGGCTCGCCTGACCGTGCACGGTCATGACGTTCGAGCCGATGCCATCGATGGCTGCGCCCATGGCCACCAGCATGCGGGCCAGGTCCTGAACGTGGGGCTCTGAGGCGGCGTTACGGATGACCGTGGGGCCGCGCGTCAGAGCCGCGGCCATGAGCGCGTTCTCGGTTGCCATCACCGACGGCTCGTCCATCAAGAAGTCGCACGGGGTAAGCCCAAGCGGAGGCGCCGTAAGCGTGATGTCGCGCTTGGCCTCGACTCCGGCCCCCAGGGCGCGGAAGGCGTCCAGGTGGGGATCGAGCCGGCGGCGACCGATGACGTCCCCGCCGGGCGGGGGCATCTCGGCCCGTCCGAACCGGGCCAGCAGCGGGCCGGCGAGCAGGAAGGAGGCGCGGATGTCCTCGGACAGCTGGGCGTCCACGGCCGTGCTGTGGACGGACGAGGTATCAACCAGCACCTCGCTCGCGCCCAGCCACTCGACCTTCGCGCCCAGCGTTCGCAGCAGGGCGACCATGGTCTCCACGTCACTGATCCGCGGCACGTTGCGCAGGATCACCTCATCGTCGGTGAGCAGGCAGGCGGCGAGGATCGGCAGAGCGCCGTTCTTGTTGCCGCTCGGCACGATGGTGCCCGACAGCGGCACCCCGCCTTCAATGACGAACTTCTCCAGTGGTATCGACCTCGAGTCGGTTGATCCGGCTTGCGCAGCTTCTGGTCGCGAGCCAGTTAGGGTAGCTGGTGACGTCCGCGCAGGGGGCCCGGCGGGCTCCGAACGCTGGGCTGAGCGGGGCACTAGGGTAACGGCCATGCAGCTGCAGGATTCGCGCGCCGAGGCCTGGACCCTTCTCTGCGAATGGACGGTCTCAGACTCGCTGCGGCGGCACATGCTGGCCGTCGAGGCGGCGATGCGTGCCTACGCCCCCCGGTTTGACGGTGACCCCGATCTGTGGGGCCTGACCGGTCTGCTCCATGACCTCGATTACGAGCGCTATCCGGACCTCACGGATGGGCATCCCCGTTACGCGCTGCGCGAGCTCGAGGCCCGCGGCTACCCGCCCGAGTTGATCCGCGCCGTGGCATCCCACGCCGACTTCATGGGCGTCCCCCGTGAGTCGCCGATGGAGAAGGCTCTGTTCGCGGTGGACGAGCTCTCCGGGTTCATCCTGGCCTGCGCCTACGTGCGCCCTGAGGGGCTGGTGGGAATGACGCCCAAGTCAGTCAAGAAGAAGATGAAGGCATCGAGCTTCGCGGCCGCCGTCAGCCGCGATGACCTGCGCACCGGTGCCGAGGAGTTGGGAGTGGACTTTGACCAGCATCTGGAAACGGTGATCGGTGCGCTCGCCGAGCGGCGCGAGGAGCTGATGCCGGGGCCGAGCCCGAACGGCGGTAGCGGCGAGGGCTCGACCGCGAATCCCCCGACGAGCCCGGACGCCGGGTAGCCGATCCGGCATGTCGAGCTCGTCGGCAGCGGTCAGCGTGGTCGTCCTCGAGGGTGACGAGACCGGCCAGGAGCTGCTCGAGCAATCGCTCCGTGTGCTCGACCCGAAATTGCTCGGCCTCGAGTTCGAGCTGATCCGGTTCGACCTGTCTCTGGCGAACCGCCGGGCGACTGACAATGGCGTTGTCTCCGATGCGGCCGTTGCGATGCGTGAGGCCGGCCTGGGACTCAAGGCAGCCACGATCACGCCCGAAGGTGCCGATGACGTCGGCTCCCCGAACCGCATCCTGCGCGAACAGGTGGACGGCAAGGTCATCGTGAGAACGGGCCGCCGGCTGCCTGGAGTGGCGCCGATCGCCGGCGTGCACCACCCGATCTCCGTCGTCCGCATGGCCGTGGAGGACGCTTACGGCGCCGAGGAAAGGCGCGAGGGCGAAGCCGGGGCCCCGTCCGAGATAGCTCTGAGGACCGAGCGGATCACGCGCTCGACCTGCCACGCGGTGGCCGAATACGCCTTCCGAACCGCCGCGGCGGCGGGAGCCCGAGTCTACGGAGGGCCCAAATGGACCGTTTCACCCGTATACGAGGGCATGCTCAAGGAGGAGCTGGACGCCGCCGCCTCGCGCCATCCGGAGATCGAATACCGGCCGGTTCTGATTGACGCCACCTATGCCGGCCTGCTGTCCGGTGCCACCGATGCCCCGCTCGTGATCCCAGCCCTGAACCGCGACGGAGACTGCCTGTCCGATCTCGTGTTGCCGATGTTCGGCTCGATCGCGGGTGCTGAGTCAGTGCTGCTCGCGTTCGGCGAGGACTACGACACCACGGTGGCGATGGCCGAGGCTCCCCACGGCACCGCCCCCGCCCTGCTGGGCAAGGACCTGGCCAACCCACTGGCCATGATCCTGGCCTGTGGTGCCGTACTCCGGCACGCCGCCGAACGCCACGGGCCGCCGTTCGAGCGGGCCTCGCGGGCGGTCTATGAGGGCGTGTTGGAGACCGTTGCCGCCGGCGTGCGCACGCCCGACCTCGGCGGTCACGCGGGTACGACCGAGTTCACCGACGCCGCCGTTGACCGGATCCGGGCCAAGCTGGACGCTTGGTCCTCTTTGGGGACCTGAGCGAGACCCGGGCCCGGCGGGTTTTGGCCCGCCGGTTCGAGCGTTTCTGCAAGATCTCGCCCAGGCCGGGGCAGTCCTCGCGTGTCCGGCCAGAAGCTGAATCCCGTGCATTTACGGGCCTTTGGCGCTGCCGGGTTCGGCGGCGGCGAACCTCCCTCGGGCTGCCCACCGCCGGCGCGGCGAGGATCCCAAAAGTCCGTCCGAGGCCCGACCTACTCTTACGAACATATGTTCCAGTCTTCAGTCAACTGCCTGCGCGCCCTCCTGAGCCTCGCCGACGACTTCCTCGGCGATCCGCCCCCCGAGGCGCCGCACCCTCATAGACGCCCTCTGCGGCTCAAGTACGAGCGTCGGCCCGGCGCGGTCAGCCCGCCGCCGGCGCACTGTCTCTCTCCTGTGCGTCCCTCGCGCGAGCGCGGGCACCGGCAACCCGTCCGCTGAGGCCCGAATCGTCGCTCCGGGCCGGCTCGGATGTCCTCAGCCGAGGAGGCCCCGGAGGCCGAAGATCACGTCAGACGGGTAGCCGTTGGTCGTGGTTGAGCCGGAGTTCGCGATGCCGAACACGACCGCCAGAAACGTACCCAGGCCGAGCACCACGCAGATGATCAGCAGAACTAGCGCCTGCGGGTTGGCACGGAAGAAAGCGACGACCCCTCGCACGCGTGCCATCCTGCCACGAATCGGCGTGGGCCCGTCCATGCCAAGATGCTGAGATGACGATTCAGGACAGCGGCGGCGAGCCGATCACCCAGAAGGGCCTGACTGAGCTCAAGGCCGAGCTCGGGCAACTCGAAACGGTGGCGCGGCGCGAGATCGCAGCGCGGATCCTCACCGCCCGCGGTCACGGTGACCTGAGCGAGAACGCCGAGTACCACGCCGCCAAGGATGACCAGGCCCACCTCGAGACGCGGATCCAGCGCCTGCGCCAGCGCCTGCGGAGCGCGGTGGTGGTCGAGGTCGAGACCGGAGGCGATGTGTATTCGTTCGCCCGGCCGGCCGAGATTCGGGACGAGGACACGGGTGAGGTTCATACGTGGACCATCGTCGGCCCCACCGAAGCCGACCGCGCGCTGGGCAAGCTCTCGGGCGAGTCACCTATCGCCAAGGCCCTGTTGAACCACTCCGTGGGTGAAACCGTGGAAGTGCCAACGCCCAAGGGCGTCCGCCGGCTCAAGATCGTCCGCCTCGTCTAACGGCCGGCGCGCCGCCGCCGGCGCGCGGGACAGGTTGGGTCAGGCGCCGACGTAGGCGGCGAGGTGCTCGCCGGTGAGCGTGGATCGCGACGCGACGAGGTCGGCGGGCGTGCCCTCGAACACGATCCGGCCGCCGTCATTGCCGGCGCCGGGTCCGAGGTCGATGATCCAGTCAGCGTGCGCCATGACCGCCTGGTGATGCTCGATGACGATGACTGACTTGCCCGAGTCGACCAGCCGGTCGAGCAGGCCGAGCAGCTGTTCAACGTCGGCCAGGTGCAGGCCGGTGGTCGGCTCGTCGAGGACGTAGACGCCGGGCGACTGGGACCGTTTTTCCGCCATGCGGGTGGCCAGCTTGAGCCGCTGGCGCTCGCCACCCGACAACGATGTCAGTGGTTGGCCGAGGCTGAGGTAGCCGAGCCCGACGTCGGCAAGCCGTTCGAGGATGGCGTGCGCGGCTGGCGTGCGCGCCTCACCGGCCCCGAAGAACGCTTCGGCCTCGGTCACCGACATCGCGAGCACCTCGCTGATGTCGCGGCCGTCGAGGTGATGGTCCAGCACCGATGCTTCAAAGCGCTTCCCCTCGCATTCCTCGCAGACGGTGGCGACGCTGGCCATCATCGCCAGGTCGGTGTAGATCACCCCGGCGCCGTTACACGCGGGGCAGGCGCCCTCGGAATTGGCGCTGAACAGGGCGGGCTTCACGCCGTTTGCCTTCGCAAATGCCTGGCGGATCGGGTCGAGCAGTCCGCTGTAGGTCGCCGGGTTGCTGCGTCGCGAACCGCGGATCGGGCTCTGGTCGACCGCAACCACTCCATCCTCCGGCGGGCGCGAGGTTATCGACCCGTGGATCAGTGAGGTCTTTCCGGACCCAGCCACGCCGGTCACCACCACCAGCACCCCAAGCGGTATGTCGACATCGAGGTCCTGCAGGTTGTGTGCCCGGGCGCCGCGCACCTCGAGCACGCCCGACGGCGTCCGCACGGACGGCTTCAGCGAGGCACGGTCATCCAGGTGCCGCCCGGTGAGCGTGCCACTGGCGCGCAGGCCCTCGACTGTGCCCTCGAACACCACCTCACCGCCCTCGGTGCCCGCTCGTGGTCCGAGGTCGACGACATGGTCGGCGATCGCGATCGCCGACCACGGCTTGTGCTCCACCACCAGCACGGTGTTGCCCTTGTCCCGCAGCCGCAGCAGCAGGTCGTTCATCCGTTGGATGTCGTGGGGGTGCAGCCCGATCGCCGGCTCATCGAACACATACGTGACGTCGGTGAGCGAGGACCCGAGGTGACGGATCATCTTGGTGCGCTGGGCCTCGCCGCCGGACAGCGTGCCGGACGAGCGGTCGAGACTGAGGTAGCCCAGCCCAATCTCGACGAACGAGTCAAGCGTCTGCTGCAGCGCTTCCAGGAGCGGCGCCACTGACGGCTGCTCGAGGTCGCGCACCCACGCGGCGAGGTCACTGATCTGCATGGCGCAGACGTCAGCGATGTTGAGCTTCTTGATCTTCGAGGAGCGCGCCTCCGCGCTGAGCCGGGTGCCGCCGCAGTCAGGGCAGGCGGTGAACGTGACCGCGCGGTCCACGAACTCCCGCACGTGCGGCTGCATTGACTCCTTCTCCTTGGACAGCATCGACTTCTGGATCCGCGGGATCAGCCCCTCGTAGGTCATGTTGATGCCCGCGATCTTCATCCTGGTCGGCTCGCGGTGGAGGAAGTCGTGCTGTTCCTTCTTGGTGTATTTGCTGATCGGCTTGTCCGGGTCAAAGAAGCCCGACGCGGTGTAGAGCCGATAGTTCCAGCCGCCCGGCTTGTACCCCGGGATGGTGAGCGCACCCTCGGAGAGAGACTTGCTCTCGTCGAACAGCTGGCTCAGATCGAGGTCCGTCACGCTGCCGATTCCCTCGCAGCGCGGGCACATCCCACCGGTGATGCTGAAGGTCTTCTTCACTGCCGTCTTCGACCCGCGCGCGACAGTGATCGAGCCGGAGGCCTTGACCGATGGGACGTTGAACGCGTAGGCCTTGGGCGAACCGATGTGCGGCTTCCCGATCCGGCTGAACAGAATCCGCAGCATCGCGTTGACATCGGTGGCGGTGCCGACCGTGGAGCGGATGTCCCCACCCATCCGCTCCTGGTCAACGATGATCGCCGTGGTCAGCCCATCGAGGACGTCCACCTCAGGCCGGGCCAGCGTCGGCATGAACCCCTGCACGAAGGCGCTGTAGGTCTCGTTGATCATCCGCTGGGACTCGGCGGCAATCGTGCCGAATACCAGCGAGCTCTTGCCTGACCCGGAGACCCCCGTGAACACTGTCAGCCGGCGCTTGGGAATCTCGACGCTGACATCCTTGAGATTGTTCTCGCGCGCGCCCTGCACGCGGATCAAATCGTGGCTGTCGGCGACGGGGAGCCTGGGCGACTGCGTATCGGTCCTCGTGGCCATGCTCGTCATCTCCGAACGGTCAGGCGGGGTCCTGTACCAGCCCGAGGACGTTACCGTCGGCGTCGGTGAAACTGGCCACCTGCCGGCCGCCCCCCACCTCGTGGGCCGGCTCGGTGACGGTGGCACCCGCCGCGGTCACCTCGGCCAGTTTCGCCTCGATGTCCGTCACCTCCCAGAACGCCACCGGGCTGGTGTAGCCCTGGGGTCCACCGCCGGGCACCAGCCCGATGTGCTGTCCTGCGGCGTCGAACCCGACGTAGTACTCCGAGTCCGCCTGGGGCGGTTCGCCGAGAAGGGCGGTGTAGACCGCCTTGGCCCGCTCCAGATCAGATACGGGATGCAGCACGATCTTGATTCCCTGGGTCACAGAGCCACTCATGATCACTCCTAAAGCTATGGGTCACACTGACCCGGTTGGATTGTCCATGGCGGCCATGCTAGTTGCGGCTGGACGAGAGGGCTTCTCGATTCCTGATCGGTTTGCGGCCGAAAAAAACCCCGCCCGCGCCAGGCGCGAGCGGGGTAAAAAGAACCGGCGGCGACCTACTCTCCCGGGCCCTTGCGGGCCAAGTACCATCGGCGCTGAGGGGCTTAACGGCTCTGTTCGGAATGGGAAGAGGTGTTTCCCCCTCGCAATAGCCACCGGAAACCGGTCGAGACCACGGTCACCACTTTGTGGCGACCAGCGGACCCTCAAAACTACACAGTGCCAATGTGCACGAATATCAAAATATCCGTCAAGCCCTCGACCCATTAGTACCGGTCTCCTACAGGTGTCACCACCCTTCCAGATCCGGCCTATCAACCTGGTGATCTTCCAGGGGTCTTACTCCCTCAAGGGGATGGGAGAGCTCATCTCGAGGCCGGCTTCCCGCTTAGATGCTTTCAGCGGTTATCCGATCCGCACGTAGCTAACCTGCGATGCCCTTGGCAGGACAACAGATACACCAGAGGTGCGTTCATCCCGGTCCTCTCGTACTAGGGACGAATCCTCTCAACTCTCCAACGCCCGCAGAAGATAGGGACCGAACTGTCTCACGACGTTCTGAACCCAGCTCGCGTACCGCTTTAATGGGCGAACAGCCCAACCCTTGGGACCTACTACAGCCCCAGGATGCGACGAGCCGACATCGAGGTGCCAAACCGGGCCGTCGATGTGGACTCTTGGGCCCGATAAGCCTGTTATCCCCGGAGTACCTTTTGTCCGTTGAGCGACGGCGCTTCCACTTGCTACCGCCGGATCACTAAGGCCTGCTTTCGCACCTGCTCGACCTGTCGGTCTCGCAGTCAAGCTCCCTTGCTGCCTTTACACTCTACGCACGATTTCCGACCGTGCTGAGGGAACCTTTGCGCGCCTCCGTTACATTTTGGGAGGCGACCGCCCCAGTCAAACTACCCGCCTGTCACTGTCCGGTGCCCCGATTCAGGGCGCACCGTTAGAGATCCAATACATCAAGGGTGGTATCTCAAGGTCGGCTCCACGCTAGCCGCAGCCAGCGCTTCCAAGCCTCCCACCTATCCTGAGCGAAATGGACCGAACCCCAATACCAGGTTGTAGTAAAGGTTCACGGGGTCTTTCCGTCTTTCTGCGGGTACTCGGCATCTTCACCGAGACTGCAATTTCACCGAGCCCCTCGTTGAGACAGCGTTCAAGTCGTTACGCCATTCGTGCAGGTCGGAACTTACCCGACAAGGAATTTCGCTACCTTAGGACCGTTATAGTTACGGCCGCCGTTTACCGGGGCTTAGTTTCGGTGCTTCGAGCCGAAGCCCTAACACCTCCACGTAACCTTCCGGCACCGGGCAGGCGTCAGCCCCTATACGTCGTCTTACGACTTAGCAGAGACCTGTGTTTTTGGTAAACAGTCGCTTGAACCTATTCACTGCGGCCCTCTCGGGCTCCACTCGCGAGGAGTTTCACCCTACTGGGGCGCCCCTTATCCCGAAGTTACGGGGCGATTTTGCCGAGTTCCTTAACGAGGGTTATCTCGATCACCTTAGTGTTCTCCACTTGCCCACCTGTGTCGGTTTTGGTACAGGCACGCGCGACCTCCCTAGAGGCTTTTCTTGGAGGCATGGCATCTGGGACTCGCCGGCTTAGAGCCAGCTGGCATCGCACCTCAGGTTATGCGGCTCCGGATTTACCTAGAGCCACCCCTACATGCTTACCCCAGGGCAACCATCGCCTGGGATCCCCTAGCCTTCCTCGTCCCCCCGTTGGTCAAACGGTCGCGACGTGGTACGGGAATATCAACCCGTTGGCCATCGACTACGCCTTTCGGCCTCGCCTTAGGTCCTGACTAACCCTGAGCAGACGAACTTTACTCAGGAATCCTTGGGCAATCGGCGGAGGGGATTCTCACCCCTCTTTCGTTACTCATGCCGGCATTCTCACTTCCGGCGCCTCCACAGCTCGTTTACACGGCTGCTTCGCTGGCGCCGGAACGCTCTCCTACCGCGCGATCGGTCCGAAGACCTCACGCACCCGCAGCTTCGGTGACTAGCTTGAGCCCCGTTACATTGTCCGCGCTCGAACACTTGACCAGTGAGCTGTTACGCACTCTTTCAAGGGTGGCTGCCTCTAAGCCAACCTCCTGGTTGTCTCTGCATTCAAACATCGTTTACCACTTAGCTAGTACTTGGGGACCTTAGCTGGCGGTCTGGGCTGTTTCCCTCTTGACGCTGAAGTTTATCCCCCAGCAACTGACTCCCGGAGTAGCCGTGACGGTCTTCGGAGTTTGCCTGAATTCGGTAACCTGGTAGGGCCCCTAGTCCAAACAGTGCTCTACGGCCGCCACGGAATTTATCCGAGGCTATACCTAAATATATTTCGGAGAGAACCAGATATCACTGAGCTTGATTAGCCTTTCACTCCGACCCACAGGTCATCCGCCCAGTTTTTAACCTAGGTCGGTTCGGTCCTCCACGAGGTCTTACCCCCGCTTCAACCTGCCCATGGGTAGCTCGCTCAGCTTCGGGTCTACCGCCTACGACTATGACGCCCTATTCGGACTCGCTTTCGCTACGGCTCCGCTCATCGCTTAACCTTGCCGCAGACGAGTAACTCGCCGGCTCGTTATGCAAAAAGCACGCGGTCACAGAACAAGTCTGCTCCCACCGCTTGTAGGCACGCGGTTTCAGGTACTATTTCACTCCCCTTCCGGGGTACTTTTCACCTTTCCCTCACGGTACTAGTCCGCTATCGGTCACCAAGGAGTACTTAGCCTTGGAGGGTGGTCCCCCCAGGTTCAGTCCGCGTTTCACGGGTGCGGACTTACTCAGGAACATCTGCGGAAGGTCATGTCGTTTCGTCTACGGGACGATTGCCCTCTGTGGTGCGTGGTTCCACACGCTTCGACTACAACATGTCTTTGTAACTTCCGCCGAGTCGACCACGACTCGGACCAGACGTCCTACAACCCCGGCTACGCAACGCGTGGTCGCTTACACGTAACCGGTTTGGGCTGATCCCCTTTCGCTCGCCACTACTCGGGGAGTCTCGGTTGATTTACTTTCCTCGGGGTACTGAGATGTTTCACTTCCCCCGCTTGTCTTCACCACGCCTATGTGTTCAACGTGGGATAACGCCGCATTACCGACGTTGGGTTTACCCATTCGGGAATCCGCGGGTCACTGGCTATTCAGCGCCTCACCGCGGCTTATCGCAGCCGTTCACGCCCTTCATCGACTCTTGGTGCCAAGGCATCCACCGTGTGCCCTTACTATCTTGACGGTGATCTTGTTGGGTAAAGGTCACGAATGACCTTCGCCCGGTGATACCCGTTTACATTGGCTACTGTGCAGTTTTCAAGGTCCGCGAAGAGGCGGGCTCTGCCGCTGGTAGCCCAGGACCGAAGTCGTCTGAGCCGCCGGCGGCACGCCGGTCTCTCAAAACTCAACAGCATGCGGGCCGGCTCAGTCACCTCCGAGGAGGTCACCGGCACGGCTTGCCAGGTCGGTCGACATGTCTAGTGACCGATCGCGCTCGAGACACAGCCGGCGGAGCTCACTTGAGCTCGGGCGACTGCACTCCGGCGAACGGTGCCCTCGCTATGGAGGGCTCCCTAGAAAGGAGGTGATCCAGCCGCAGCTTCCGCTACGGCTACCTTGTTACGACTTCACCCCAGTCACGAGCCCCACCTTCGACGGCTCCCTCCCAAAAGGGTTAGGCCACCGGCTTCGGGTGTTGCTCACTCCCATGGTGTGACGGGCGGTGTGTACAAGGCCCGGGAACGTATTCACCGCGGCAATGCTGATCCGCGATTACTAGCAACTCCGCCTTCATGCAGGCGAGTTTCAGCCTGCAATCCGAACCGAGACGCGCTTTGAGGGATCCGCTCCACCTCACGGTATCGCAACCCTCTGTACGCGCCAATGTAGCACGTGTGTAGCCCTGGACATAAGGGGCATGATGACTTGACGTCATCCCCACCTTCCTCCGGTTTGTCACCGGCAGTCTCGCATGAGTCCCCAACTAAATGCTGGCAACATGCGACGGGGGTTGCGCTCGTTGCGGGACTTAACCCAACATCTCACGACACGAGCTGACGACAGCCATGCACCACCTGTGATCCTGCCCCGAAGGGAAACCGTGTTTCCACGGCGGTCAGGAACATGTCAAGCCCAGGTAAGGTTCTTCGCGTTGCGTCGAATTAAACCACATGCTCCGCTGCTTGTGCGGGCCCCCGTCAATTCCTTTGAGTTTTAGCCTTGCGGCCGTACTCCCCAGGCGGGGCACTTAATGCGTTAGCGTCGGCACGGAGGGAGTCGACACCCCCCACACCTAGTGCCCATCGTTTACAGCGTGGACTACCAGGGTATCTAATCCTGTTTGCTCCCCACGCTTTCGCGTCTCAGCGTCAGTACCGTCCCAGCGAGCTGCCTTCGCCATTGGTGTTCCTCCTGATATCTGCGCATTTCACCGCTACACCAGGAATTCCACTCGCCTCTTCCGGACTCTAGCTCGACAGTTTCCACCGGCATTCCAGGGTTGAGCCCTGGACTTTCACAGCGGACTTACCGAGCCGCCTACACGCTCTTTACGCCCAATGATTCCGGACAACGCTTGCCCCCTACGTATTACCGCGGCTGCTGGCACGTAGTTAGCCGGGGCTTCTTCTGAAGGTACCGTCACTTCAACCGGCTATTCACCGACGAAGCTTCGTCCCAACTGAAAGGGGTTTACAACCCGAAGGCCGTCTTCCCCCACGCGGCGTTGCTGCGTCACGCTTTCGCGCATTGCGCAAGATTCCCCACTGCTGCCTCCCGTAGGAGTCTGGGCCGTGTCTCAGTCCCAGTGTGGCTGATCGTCCTCTCAGACCAGCTACCCATCGTTGCCTTGGTGAGCCGTTACCTCACCAACAAGCTAATGGGCCGCGGGCCCATCCCGATGCGGAGGCCGAAGCTTCCTTTCCCCAGCGGCCTTGAGGCCGGAGGGCACATTCGGTATTAGCCCGAGTTTCCTCGGGTTGTCCCAATCATCGGGGCAGGTTACCCACGTGTTACTCACCCGTTCGCGGCTTTGCCCCAGGCCGAAGCCTGGTTCGTCGCTCCACTTGCATGTGTTAGGCACGCCGCCAGCGTTCGTCCTGAGCCAGGATCAAACTCTCCGTGAAGAACTTCTACGAAGAGTCGTCAGGAGTACTACCCCGTACATCCAACTGGGACCGAGGTCACAGCCGGCGACGGGTCAAGTCCTGGGTCCGTCCCTGGTGGGACCGGACCCTTGCACCCACACACCGCAGGCAAAGCCGTTGGTAGGAGCCCAAGTACACAGTAGGGCTTCCGGGGTGCAAGACGGGGTCAATCTTGGCACCGCCGTCCGAGCTAGTCCCGAAGGATTTCGATCGAGCGACGGCGTCGAACCTGGACACACTCCTCGACCGAGGAATCGGTCGAAGGGTGCGCATGCTGTTGAGTTTTCAAAGACCGTCGCACCCCTTCAGGAAGGTATTCCTCCTCAAACGGCGCGCCCGGAACCCGTCTTCGGATCCCGGGGCGGACCGACGAGTATAGCGCTCGAAATCGCCCGTAACACAGAGTTTGCGCTGCCAGGCAGGGCCGAGCGCGCTCGGCGGTCGCTCAGCTTACGACCTGGACGGCAACCGTGCGTTCACGTGGCCGATCGTCGAAATCGATCAGCACGATTTGCTGCCACGTTCCGAGCGTCAGGCGCCCGTCCACCACTGGGATCGACTCCGAGGGCCCGATGAGCGCAGCGCGTTGATGGGCGTGTGAATTCGAGTCGTGGTTTAGGCGATTGTGCTCGTAGTCGCCCTGCACCGGTATGAGCCGGTCAAGCAGAGCCCGGAGGTCCGCCACTCCCCCCGGCTCGTACTCCATCGTCGTCACGGCGGCGGTTGAGCCGACGGCGAACACCGTGACGACGCCCCGGTCCACACCGGCCGTCCCGACCAGGCGGGCCACCCCCTCGGTCAGGTCGATCACGTCACCGTTCCCTCGGGTCTCGAGCCGCAGCAGGCCGCCGTGGGCGCTCATCGAGGTCCCCGGACCAGGGTTCTCATGCGGAGCCCAGCGAGTCAACGATTTTCACACGCGCGAACCGACGCTTGCCGAGCTGCAACACGCGCCCGTCCACCTCCGTCACCGAGACGTCAAGCCGTGCGTCGGAGACAGGGGCCTGGTCAATCCGGACAGCACCCTGCCCGAGGCTGCGCCGAGCCTCCGAGGTGGAGACACCGAAGGCCGCGGCCAGGAGTGCCGGAAGGTGGACAGTGCCATCGGTGGCCGTGAACTCAACCTCGGGCATGGTCTCCGGCAGCTCGTGAGCGACGTGCACGCGGTCGAACCGCTCCTCGGCGGCCTGCGCCGCAGCAGCGTCGTGGAAGCGCTCAACGAGCGCCCGGGCCAGCGCCCGCTTGGCATCCCGCGGCGCCAGCTCCGGACCCGGCGCCGATCCGAGCAGCAGCGAGTACCAGTCGCTCAAGGACGCGTCCGGAATGCTCAGCGTCTTGCCGTAGATCTCCTCCGGGCTCTCCGTGACCCCGATGTGGTTCCCGTAGGACTTGGACATCTTGCGCTCGCCGTCGGTTCCGGTGAGCAGGGGCAGAGTGAGGATCACCTGCTCGGGTTGACCGTAGGCCCGCTGGACGTCCCGGCCCAGGAGCAGGTTGAACTTCTGATCGGACCCGCCGAGCTCGACGTCGGCCCGGATAGCCACCGAGTCATAGCCCTGCAGCAGCGGATACAGCAGCTCGAGAATCGAGATCGGCTCCCCCGCCGAGTAGCGCTGGCTGAAGTCATCGCGCTCCAGGATGCGGGCCACGGTCGCGGTGCGCATCAGCGCGAACAGGCTCTCGGCCGGCATGTCGAGCCACTCACCGTTGAAGCGAATCTCGAGGCGCTCGCCGTCGAGCACCTTCAGCGCCTGGTCCTGGAACGTCTTGGCGTTGGCGTCGATCTCCGCCGGCTCGAGCACCGGCCGGGTGCTCGAACGGCCGCTCGGATCGCCGACGCGGGCCGTGTAGTCACCGATGATCAGCACGACCGTGTGCCCCAGGTCCTGAAACTCCCGGAGCTTCTGCAGCACCACGGTGTGGCCGAGGTGGATATCCGGCGCGGTGGGGTCAATGCCGAGCTTCACCCGCAACGGCCGGCCGGACGCGAGCTTGCGTTCCAGGCCACCCTCGGGCAGGCAATCGACTGCGTTTCGGGCCAACCACGCCGCGTCGGCGGCCGGCGTGGATGACGGTTCGCTCATCCGGCCCAATGCTAGACTTCCGCCGCCGCCTGGGAAGCGCCGTGCCCTCAGGTGACGGCGTCTTTTGTAGTCCGAGGTCACCCCGCCCGAGTTGCCCGGCCGGTGGCGCACGCAGCAGGATCCCCATCGATCGCATGAGCGACGACGACCACACCCAGAGCTCCGGCTCGCCCGCCGGCGCGCCAATCCCCTTCCGGCCGCCACGGCGCCGCTGGCGCCGTAACCCCGACGGCCGGCGCCGCAGACCCAAGGTCAAGAAGCTCCGGCTGCTCTCGATCCTGGTTGGGCTCGGCGCGCTCGCGCTGATCTCGACCCTGTTCGGGATGATGATGGCGGTCGCCTCCGACCTGCCCCAGCTCCAGAACAAAGAGCAATACCACGCCGAGGTCAACTCCTACCTGTACGACGATCACTGGCGGCCGATCGGCATCTTCGCGCCCCCCAACCATGACGTGATCGACACTTACGGACAGATCTCGTCAGCGATGCGGGACGCCATCATCTCGGTCGAGGACAAGCGCTTCTGGTCCGACCCCGGGGTTGACATCCGCGGCATCGGGCGGGCACTGGTGGCCGATATCACCGGCGGCGCGACGCAGGGTGCCTCGACCATCGCCCAGCAGTTCGTCAAGAACTCGCTCTCCGAGCAGGGCAACCGGACGATCTTCGAAAAGCTCCGCGAGGCCGCGCTGGCCTACCACCTGACCCACGAGTGGCATAAGTGGCAGATCCTGACCTCGTACCTGAACACGATCTACTTCGGGCACGGGGCGTATGGAGTCGAGTCGGCCGCGCGCGTCTACTTCGGCAAGATCCACGGACTGAACCAGGTCAACGCCGCCGGCCAGGCAACGGGCTGCGGAGACAGCACGCCCACCCAGCACCGCCCGGCGTGCGCTTCGGTGCTGGCTCCCTGGGAAGCCGCACTGCTGGCCGGGATGGTGGCCAACCCATCGGCGTTCGACCCCGTGGCCCATCCTCAAGCGGCAAAGGCCAGGCGCGACCTCGTCCTGACCGACATGCTGGAGCAGCACTACATAACCCGGCAGCAGTGGATCCAGGGCAGAAATGAACCGCTCCCGACGGCCGCCGACATCGAGCAGCCCGAGGAGCCCACGGCGGCTCCGTATTTCACCAGCTGGCTGGCGCCCCAGATCATCGACGCGATGGGTCACGGCGTCGCCCCCCGGATCGCTGAGTACCGCGCCTACTACGGTGGGCTGAAGATCCGCACCACGATTGACCTGCCGCTCGAGCGAGCCGCCGACGAAGCGATCTCGAGCGATCTTCCCAGCGGCTCAGGCGAGCCCACAGCCTCCCTGGTGGCGATCGACAACCGGACCGGCGAGGTCCGGGCCATGGTGGGCGGGCCAATCGTCAACGGCGAGGAGGACTACCAGCAGTTCCCGTTCAACCTCGCCACCCAGGGCCACCGCCAGCCCGGTTCGGCCTTCAAGCCGTTCACCCTCGCGGTGGCGCTCCAGCGCGGGTTCGGTCCCGATTCCGTCATCGACTCCAAGCCGCTGAACCTGATCGTGCCCAACAGCGGCGGCAAAGAGCACTACCTGGTCAAGAACTTCGGCAACCAGTACTCGGGGCCGATCACGCTGGCCAATGCCACGACGATCTCCGACAACAGCGTATTCACCCAGGTGGGACTCGCTGTGGGGACGAAGCGGGTGGCGCGGATGGCCACGGCGATGGGGATCCGCTCCCCGGTGTCAGACAACTACGCGATGATCATCGGTGGACTCAAAGAGGGGGTTTCACCGCTCGATATGGCGCATGCCTTCGAGACGATTGCCACCGGGGGCCGGCGGGTGTACAGCCCGCAGCTCGGGGATTCGGATGAGGGTCCCACGGGGATCGCGCAGATCAATTGCCCGGTGTGTAAGCACAAGGTGACACTTGACCATCCGCATTACCGGCGTGTCATCCCGCTGGTTACGGCCCAGACAATTCATGAGCTCCTGACCGGAGTTGTTACCAACGGCACCGGTACGGCAGCGGCGATCTCGGGCGTGGACGTGGCTGGCAAGACCGGAACCACGACCAACTACGGCGATGCCTGGTTCGTCGGTTGGACTCCTCAGTTGACCACCGCAGTATGGGTCGGCTTTCCGAACAAGCTCGTCCCGATGACAACCCTCTACAACGGTGGTCCGGTCGAAGGCGGGACCTTCCCGGCCGTCATCTGGCATGACTTCATGACCCAGGCGCTGCAGATCCTGGCCTCGGAGCAGACCGCCGCACAGGCCGGACGTCACCATGGCAACTCGAGCTCGAGTAGCACGGGCACCACGGCCCTCGGTGGCACGGGCACCAGCCCGTCCGGGGGCGGCGGGACGGCAAGCCAGACTTCGACTTCAGCCACGAGTGCCCCGGCCAACGGGACCGCAGGCGGGACCGGCGGTGGCACGGGCGGTGGCACCGGGGGCGGAACCGGTGGTGGTGGCACAGGCGGCGGGACCGGGGGTGGCACGGGTGGCGGCACAGGCGGTGGTGGGACGGGCGGCGGAACCGGCGGCGGCGGCACAGGGGGCGGAACCGGTGGCGGCGGCACAGGCGGCGGGACCGGGGGCGGCTCGGGTGGCGGAACCGGCGGTGCCGGGCTCGGCGGCGGAGGCTAGGCCCCGCCGGCCAGGCCGGGCTGAGCGTGGCTAGCCAGGCGGGCGCTAGACGCGGCCGGCCAAGCTGAGGCGTGACACCGGTCGTGACAAGAACCGGCTGCCAAGAACGCAGAAACGCCACGGAAGCTCGACCGCGCGGGTGATGCCGATTCTGCGATCGGTGACGATCTCCACCTCGCGCCAAGCGCGCGGCCGGGACGAGATCTTGACCGGCCCGCGAAGCAGGTCACTGCCATTGTCGGAAAGCTCGATCTCCAGCGCCTGGGTCAGCTTGCCCGGTCCCGAGCAGAGATCGCGCTCGCGCTCTAGCCCCCGACGGCCTCGCATGAGCTCGATCCCCCGAAGCGGCTGCAGAGCCCGGATCAGAACCCCGGAGCCCACCCCCTCGGGCTCGCAGACCGCGTTCAGCATCGCGTGGACCCCGTAGGAGCGATACACGTAGGCGCGCCCCGGTGGCCCGAACAGCGTCCGGCTACGGGGTGTCAGACCGGCAAAGGCGTGAGAGGCGGGCTCGGACTGGTGGTAGGCCTCGGTCTCGACGATCACACCCGCCGTGTCACCGTGCGTGACCACGCAGCCGATCAGGTCCGGGGCCACATCCAGGACCGGCCGGTCATAGAACGACGGCTTCATCCCAGCGCCGTGCGCGCGCGCTCGAGCTGCTCACGCACGCGGGCGAGGCTGGTGCCGCCCTCCGAGACCTTGGTCTCAAGCCAGGCGCCGTCCTCAAGCAGGCGGTAGAAATCGCGGTCCAGCAGCGGCGAATGCTCGGCCAGCTCTTCGGGGGTGAGATCTGACAGCCGCTTGCCCCCCTCGATCGCGCGGCGAACCAGCCCGGCCACCACCCCGTGGGCCTCGCGAAACGGCATTCCTCGACGGACGAGCAGGTCGGCCACGTCGGTGGCGGCCAGAAACTGATCGCCGGCGGCAGCGGCCAGCCGATCTCGCCTGAAGGTGATCGTCCCGAGCATGCCGTTCGCGGCGTCCAGCGTCATCTCGAGCGTGTCGCAGGCGTCAAACAGGCGCTCCTTGTCCTCCTGCATGTCCTTGTTGTAGGTGAGCGGAAGCCCGTGCATGACGCCATGCAAGGCCACGAGGTCAGCCACCACCCGCGGCGCCTTGGCCCGGAGCAACTCGGCGGCATCCGGATTCTTCTTCTGGGGCATGATCGACGAGCCGGAGGCCCAGGCGTCGGATACCTCGCAGAAGGCGAACTCCTCGCTCGACCAGAGAACGATCTCGGCCCCCAGGCGGGACAGGTGGGTGGCGCAGGTGGCCGCGGCAGCCAGGTAATCGAGCACGAAGTCACGATTGGAGACCGCGTCGAGCGAGTTCTCGGCCACCCCGGCGAACCCGAGCTCGGACGCCACCGAGCTGCGGTCGGTATCGAAGTTCACGCCAGCCAGCGCGCCGGCCCCGAGCGGGAGATTTCGAGTCGCCTGCACGACGGCCTCGAAGCGCGTCCGATCGCGGATCAGCATCCAGGCGTAGGCGAGCAGGTGATGGCTGAGATAGACCGGCTGGGCCCGCTGGAGGTGCGTATAGCCCGGCATGGGCCAGTCCAGGTGGCGCTCGGCCACGTCCGTCACCGTCCGGGCCAGGCGGACGATTCGCTCGAGCGCGTCACGGGCGTGCGCGCGGACGAACATGGCCATGTCCGTCGCGACCTGGTCATTGCGTGAGCGGGCCGTGTGGAGGCGGCCTCCCACCGGTCCGGCGATCTCGGTCAGCCGGCGCTCGATCGCCATGTGGATGTCCTCGTCCCCGTCGGCGAACGGAAATGACCCGTCCACCAGCTCGTGCCGGACTCGCTCCAGCCCGTGCACCAGCGCGTCACGGTCCCCATCGCTGATGATCCCCTGCGCGGCCAGCATCCTGGCGTGCGCGATCGACTGATCGACGTCGTACGGGCTCAGGCGCCAGTCGAACGAGATCGAGTCGTTCAGAGCCCGGAAGGCCGGGTGCTGGGGTTCGGCGAAGCGGGAGATGCCGCCATTATGTACGGGGACGGCGCCCGAGCACGGCGCGCAGCGTCTCGGCCACCCGCGCCACCTGACCCTCGCTCATGGCGGGGAAGAACGGCAGGGCGATTGACCGGGCTGCCACGTCCTCGCAGATCGGGAACTCGCCCTCGCGGTGACCGAAGCGCTCGCGGTAGAAGCTGAGCAGGTGAATCGCAGGGAGATACGGCTTGCTCTGGATGCCCTCGGCGGCCAGGGCACGAATGGTGTCATCGCGCTCAACGCCACGCGGAAGCTGGACCACGAACACGAACCAGCCCCGCCTCTCCGCCCCCGAGTCCGGGCAGGGAAGCTCCAGCCCTTCGGTCCCGGCCAGCGCCTGGCGGTAGATCTCGGCCACGTGCGCCCGGGCGGCGAGCAGACCATCAAGCCGCTCTAGTTGGGCCAGTCCGATCGCGCAGGCGATGTCAGACAGGCGGTAGTTGAAGCCCAGCCGGTCGTGATCGAGCCAGCCCATGTCAGGGGCGCGGCCCTGGTTGCGCTCGGAGTCGATCCGCTCCTTGACCGCCGTGTCGCCCGTGGTCACGATCCCGCCCTCACCCGTCGTCATCTGCTTGTTGGGGTAGAAGCCGAACACAGCTGGATGACCCCGGGCTCCCACCGGCTCACCATCCGCATAAGCGGCGCCGAGAGCCTCGCACGCGTCCTCGACGATTGGGAGCCCAAGCTGCTCGAAGGCGGGCATGTCAGCCGGATAGCCGAAGATGTGAACCGGGAGCAGCGCCGTCGTCCGTTCGGTCACGGCGGCGGCGGCCGCCCCGGGATCGAGATTCAGCGTCACTGGATCGATGTCTGCGAACACTGGACGCGCCCGTTCGTACACGACCGCGTTGGCGCTGGCCACGAACGAGAACGGGCTCGTGACCACCTCGTCCCCGTCAGAGACGCCAGCCGCCCTCAGAGCCAGATGGATGCCCGCGGTGCCACTCGAGACGGCACTCGCGTGCGCGATCCCCAGGCGGGCGGCGAAGGCGTGCTCGAACTCGACGAGCACCGGACCCAGAGAGAGATGACCGGACCGCAGCACGGCCAGGACGCGCTCCTCCTCAGCCGCCCCGAGGACGGGCTGAGCTACGGGAATCGCGTCGGTCACGACTGGGGCGTCGGCCGCGCGGCGGCCTCGCGGCCGGGGCGCCGGCGGGACTGCATTGAGTATTCGAGCGAGTCCAGCAGAGCCTGCCATGAGGCGACGATCACATTCTCCGAGACGCCAATCGAACCCCAGACGTGCTCACCGTCGGTGGCGTCGATCAGCACTCGGGTGATGGCCGCCGTCCCGCCGTGCGTCTCGTCGACCAGCCGGACCTTGAAGTTCTCGAGCTCGATATCGGCCAGGTGCGGGTGCAGGTTGCCGATCGCCTGTCGCAGCGCTGTATCCAGCGCGTTGACCGGCCCGTTGCCCTCCGCCGTGCACACGTAGCGCTCGTCGTCAATCCAGATCTTGATCGTGGCCTCCGTCTCGACGTGCCCGTGGTGGCCCATCTCCACGATCACGCGCCAGTGCTCGAGCGTGAACAGCGGCTCATAGTCGCCGGTCTCCTTGCGCAGTAGGAGCTCGAATGAGCCATCGGCGGCCTCGTAGTGATACCCCTGGTGCTCGAGCTGCTTGACCCGTTCGACCACCTGGGCAGCGGCGGCGTCGCTGAGCTCCAGCCCCGCTTCGCGGGCCCGTTCCTGGACCGTGCCCTTGCCCGAAAGCTCTGAGATCAGCACGTCGCGCCGGTTTCCGACCACCAGCGGATCGAGATGCTCGAATGTCGCCGGATCGACCGCGACCCCAGCCGCATGCATACCCCCCTTGTGGGCGAACGCGTTGCGACCGACGTACGGGGCATCGGGATCGGGTGTGAAGTTGAGCAACTCAGCCAGGTAGTTCGCGGTCGGCGTGAGCTCGCTCAGCTGGGCATCGTTGAGGCACTCGTGACCCAGCTTGAGCTGCAGGTTGGGGATGATCGAGATCAGGTTGGCGTTACCGCAACGCTCGCCGTAGCCGTTGATCGTGCCCTGGACGTGGGTGACTCCCTGGGCCACCGCGGCCAGCGAGCAGGCCACACCGCAGCCCGCATCATCGTGGCAGTGGATTCCCACCTGAGCGCCGGCGCCGCCCAACTCGGAGACCACGTCTGCCATGGCCACGGCGATCCGGTCGGGGAGCGTGCCCCCGTTGGTGTCACAGCAGACCACGGTCTCCGCGCCGGCCTCCGCCGCCGTGCGCAGACAGCGCAGGGCGTAGTCACGGTCATCGAAGAAGCCGTCGAAGAAATGCTCGGCGTCATAGATCACCCGTTTTCCCTGACCGGCGAGGAACGCGATCGACTCACCGATCATGCGCAGGTTCTCCTCGCCGTCGACCTTGACCACCTTCTCGAGATGGAGTGCCCAGGTCTTGCCCACCAGCGTGCACACCGGGGCGAAGCAGTCGGCCAGCACACGCAGCCCGGGATCCTGGTCAGCCACCGAGTCTCGGCGGCGGGTCATCCCGAAGGCGGCGATCTCGGCATTGGCGAAAGTCTCGCCGGAGAGCAGCTCGAACAGCTCGAGCTCCTTCGGGTTCGAACCGGGGAAGCCGGCCTCGATCAACCCGATTCCAAGCTGATCGAGGCGGTGCGCCACCCGGAGCTTCTCGCCCGCGGACAGGGACATCCCCTCGCCCTGCATGCCATCGCGCAGGGTCGTGTCGTAGAGCTCGATCCGGCTCACGTCATGCTCCGAGCGGTGCTCGCCGTCACCCGGCGGCGCTGCGGGATGGCACCTTCACCACATCGAGCCATTCGAGATAGCGCTCGTCACGTCCGTGGAGCGCGTCGTCGAACACGCTCTGAACGGCCCGGGTGATCGGCCCCGCGGTGCCGTCGCCGATGGCGTGGTCATCGATCTCCCGCACGGGGACGAGCTCGGCCGCGGTTCCGGACAGGAAGACCTCTTCGGCCAGGGTGAGCTCAGCGCGGGCCAGATCCCGTTCCACGACCTCGTAACCCAGGTCCTGGGCGATCTTGATGACCGATCGCCGGTTGATCCCGTCCAGGATGCTGGCCGACTGCGGCGGCGTGACGATCCGGCCGTCGCGGACGGCATAGATGTTCTCGCCCGAGCCCTCACACACGAAACCCCGCGAGTCGAGCAGGATCGCCTCCTGGTACCCCGCCTTGGATGCCTCGATCTTGGCCAGGACACTGTTGAGGTACTGGCCGCTGGCCTTGGAGTGCGGGATCAGCGAGTCGCCCGAGATACGCCGCCAGCTCGACACCTTGGCCCGGATGCCGGCCAGCTTTGATTCCTCGCCCAGATAGGCGCCCCAGGGCCAGGCGGCGATCGACACCGAGACCTCACAGTCGAGTGGATACAGCCCCATCTGTCCGTAGCCCCGGTAGACGATCGGCCGGATGTAACACTCACGCAGCTCGTTGGCCGCGATCAGCTCAAGCGTCGCGGCCCGGAGTTCCTCGAGCGTGTACGGAATCGGCATGTAGTACAGCTCGGCTGACTGAAACAGCCGCGTGAGGTGGTCCCGATGGCGGAAGACCGCCGTCCCGAGCGGCGTTTCGTAGGCCCGCTCGCCCTCGAACACTCCGGTCCCGTAGTGCAGACCGTGCGTCAGTACGTGGATCTTTGCGTCCTCCCAGGCAACGAGTTCTCCGTTGTGCCAGATGAGGTCGGCTTGTTCCACGTGGGCTCCTTAGAGGTGTTTGAGGACTCCCTGGGTTGCCTGCGCCGTGCTTGCGTCGCCCCCCAGGTCGGTCGTGCGCAGCCCGTCGGCCAGCGCACTCTCGACGGCCGATTCTATCGCCGCCGCCTCGCTCTCCATGCCAAATCCGTGTCGCAGCATGAGCGCGGCTGAGAGGAACATGGCCAGCGGATTGGCCACGCCCTGACCGGCGATGTCGGGAGCTGACCCGTGGACGGGCTCGAACAGGCCCGGACCGGTCCCGTCACCCAGCGAGGCACTCGGAAGCATGCCGAGCGAGCCGGTGAGCATCGCGGCCTCGTCGCTGAGGATGTCCCCGAACAGGTTCTCGGTCAGGATCACGTCGAAGTGGCGGGGTGCGGAGACCAGCCGCATGGCGGCGTTATCGACCAGCAGGTGCTCGAGCTCGACCGTGGGGTACTCGGCCCCGTGTACGCCGCGCACGACCTCCCGCCACAGGCGGCTCGTCTCGAGCACGTTGGCCTTGTCAACGCTCGTAACGCGCGACCGCGAGGCACCGAACGCCACCCGGGCGATCCGCTCGATCTCCACGCGTGTGTACAGGCAATTGTCGGAGGCCGAGTCCTCGGTTCGCGTCTTCTCCCCGAAGTAGATCCCTCCGGTCAGCTCGCGGACGACCAGGAGGTCGGTGCCCTCGATTACCTCGCGCTTGAGCGGGCTCGCGTCGTAGAGCGCCGGGATCGGCTTGACAGGCCGGAGGTTCGCGAACAGGCCGAGTCCCTTACGCAGGCCCAGAAGGCCCTGCTCGGGCCGGGGCCTCGAGGGATCCGTCGTGTCCCATTTCGGCCCCCCAACCGCGGCCAGCAGGACCGCGTCGGCGGATCTACAGGCGGCCAGAGTGTCGTCGGTCAGAGCGGTTCCGTGCTCATCGATCGAGACGCCTCCGAACAGGTGCTCCTCGTAGTCGAACTCGAGCCCCAGGGCGCCCAGCAGATCGACGGTGGGCCCCATGATCTCGGGACCTATTCCGTCTCCGGACAGGAGGATGACACGATGGGCCATGGCGGCCGCCACGGTACAGACTTCGCCCCTGGGACGGCTGATCAGGCCCGGCGCCCGCTCATGTTGAGACGCACATAGGCGAGCACGAGCGGATCACCGGCGCGCTCGAGCACCCGGTCGACGAAAGGATCGTGCAGCTCCTCGGGCAACGGATCCAGATGCCGGACCAGGCAAACGGTCTGCACGAAGCTGCGGGGTTCCTCCGGTGTCGTGGGCTTGTCCTCGAGCCAGCACGAGACATCTTCGAAGCCGGCCCGCCGCAGCCGCTCCGCGGTGTCCTCTGCGGTGGCGTAGTTCCATGGCTTGCGCCAATCAACAAAGTGGGGAGCGAAGGGCGCCTCGGCGGCCACCTCCTCAGCGATGCGCCGGAAGTCGTCGATGTTTCCAAACCCTCCGCACTGAGCCAGAAGCCGGGCACCCGGCTTCATGTTGCGGTGCAAAGCGCCAAACAGCGCATCATGGTCCGGGATCCAATGAAACGTGGCGTTCGAGAACACGACGTCCACTGGCTCCGGCAAGGCCAGATCGGCCAGATCCTGACAGAGCACCGTCGCCCGGTCGCCCAGCGCCTCCTGGGCATGCCTGACCATCGACGGAGCGGCATCGACGGCGTACACGGTCCCGTGCGGAACCCGACGCACCAGCTCGGCCGTGATCTTGCCCGACCCGCAACCGGCGTCGAGCACGACTTCATCACCGGCCAGGTCAAGCCGGTCGAGTTGCTCGGCCGCCCAGGCCTGCTGTGGCCCAGAGATCCTGTCGTAGGTGGACGCGTCCCAGTCGCGCGTACTCATAGCGTGGTGGTCACCGGGCCCGAGCGCTCGCGCTGGCGCTCGAACGCCTCGATCCCCTCCTGATCCTCCGCCAGGGTCACCGCGATGTCGTCCTGGCCGCTGAGCAGGCGGTGTTTGACCTCCGAGTCGATCTCGAAGCTGGCCTGCCCGCCCGGCCAGCGGACCTCCTGGGCGGCGAGGTCGACCTGCGCCTCGCCCGCTTCAGCGATTGACGCGCACTCTTCGGGGGTCAGCTGTACGGGCAGCAGTCCGATCTTGGTGCAGTTGGAGCGGAAGATGTCAGCGAAGCTGGGAGCGACGATGGCCTGGAAGCCGTAGTCCTCGAGCGCCCACGCAGCGTGTTCACGGCTCGAGCCGCAGCCGAAATTCTGTCCGGCGATGAGGATCGGGTTCGGTGGCAGGTGCCAGCCCGGCTCCCGCATCCAATCGAAGAACAGAAATTCTCCAAACCCGGTCCGCGCGATCCGCTTGAGGAACTGCTTGGGGATGATCTGGTCCGTGTCGACGTCATCCCGGTTCAGCACCGACACGGGGCCGGTGATGGTCTCGATGGCTCTCGTTAACGCTCCCAATCTCTGATGTCGACGAAGTGCCCCTCGATGGCCGCCGCGGCCGCCATCTGTGGCGAGACAAGGTGCGAGCGCGATCCCCGTCCCTGCCGGCCCTCGAAGTTCCGGTTCGACGTCGAGGCCACGCGCTCACCCGGCGCCGCGATGTCCGGGTTCATGCCCAGGCACATCGAGCACCCCGCGCCTCGCCAGTCAAACCCGGCCCGGCGGAAGACCTCGTCGAGTCCTTCCTGCTCGGCCTGTGCCTTGACCTTGGCGGACCCTGGCACGACCATCGCGTACACGCCGTCGGCGACCTTGTGCCCTCCCACGACTGCAGCCGCCGCCCGGAGATCGCCAATCCGGGAGTTCGTGCATGAGCCGATGAAGACGCGGTCGAGCTTGATGTCCTGAATCGGGATTCCGGCCTCCAGACCCATGTAGTGCAGGGCTCGCTCGTCCTGGTCCGATGCGGGTTCCGGGACCGAGTCGGTCACCTGCGCGACCATCCCCGGCGTCGTTCCCCAAGTGACCATCGGGCTCAGGGCGTCGGCGTCAACCTCCATCTCCCGGTCGAATGACGCCCCCTCCTCGGTGTGCAGCGAATGCCATTCCTCGGGCACGTCAGCCGGCGCGCCGGGGCGGCCGAGCATGTAGTCGAATGTCGTCGCGTCGGGCGCGATCATGCCGGCCCGGCCACCACCCTCGATCGTCATGTTGCACACGGTCATACGGCCCTCCATGCCCAGTGACTCGATAGCCGGACCCGCGTACTCGACCACGTGGCCGACGGCTCCGGCGACGCCCATCTGGCCGATCGTGGCCAGGATCAGGTCCTTGGCCGTGACCCCGAAGCCGAGCTCGCCCCGGTAGCGGATCCGCATCGACTTGGGCTTGGCCTGGACCAGGCACTGCGTGGCCAGCACGTGCTCCACCTCACTGGTGCCGATTCCGAACGCCAGCGCCCCGAACGCGCCGTGGGTGGCGGTGTGGGAGTCCCCGCAGACGATGGTCATCCCGGGTTGGGTGACGCCGAGCTCGGGGCCGATCACGTGCACGATCCCCTGATGGGCGGAGCCCAGTGAGTACAGCGGGACGCCGAACTCCTCGCAGTTGCGCTCGAGCGTCTCCACCTGCACCCGGGACAGTTCGTCCTGAATCTGAGCCACGGTTTGGGTACCGTCCGTGGGCACGTTGTGGTCCACGGTGGCCAGCGTCCGGTCGGGACGGCGAACCTTGCGTCCCGCTAGCCTCAGCCCCTCGAACGCCTGCGGGCTGGTGACCTCGTGGACGAGGTGCAGGTCGATGAAGATGAGGCTCGGGGACACCTCGTGGGCTTGCCAGATCTTGTCGAACAGACTCTGCGGCATGGGTTGTCTCAGCTCCTTCGCAGGCCGGCGCTGACCACAGCCAGCAGGACGGCCTCGTCGTCTCCGGGGTTCTCGAAATGGTGTGACAGATCGGCATCGAATGTCACGCAGTCGCCTGCCGCGAGCTCGTGACGGGCGCCGTCACAGTGCAGGATGACCGTCCCTGACTCCACCAGCGCGGTCTCGCGGCTCCCGGGCTCGTGCATCGGCGGATCGCCTGATCCGCCCGTGACGGCGCCGGGGGAAAGGGTGTGGCGCGAGAGTTCGGCTCGCTGTCCGGGCAGGGGCGGGGTCAGGATCTCGTAACGGTGCCCGCGGGCTCCCTTCGGACCCGTCCGCCGGTCAACCCGCCGCACGATTGTCACGGCGCCGTCCTCGTCGAGCCGCAGCAACTGCGAGAGCCGGAGCTCAAGTCCCTGCGCAATGCGGGTCGCGATCTGCAGCGTCGGGCTCGTCTCGCCGCGTTCGACCTGGGACAGCATCGGCGCGCTCACTCCCGAGCGCACGGCCAGCTCACGCAGCGAGAGCTCCATCGCCTCCCGCAGCGCCTTCACACGGGGCCCTATCTCAGCTGCTGCCGTTGGCGCTGGCTCGAGTCTCGATATCGCCATCGCGCGTACGCTATCACGTACGTGTGTATGTAGCTCTGCGCCCTGACTCTCTGACCACGCCGTACGGCGGTCAAGGCCACTAGCCTGCGCGCATGCGCTCCCGGCCCGACGTGCTAGTCCTCGGCGGTGGCGGCGTGCTCGGTGAGGCGTGGATGATGGGGGTGCTGGCCGGAGTGGAGGACGCGACCGGGTTTGACCTGCGCGAATGTGAATCGTTCGTGGGCACCTCAGCCGGGGCGATCGTGGCCGCCCATCTGGTCGCCGGGCGCTCGCCCCGGCGGCCCTCGGCGGTCGGCACCGAGCTCGAGCTGGGACACGGACAGCCGGTCCGTGGACTGGCAGTGGCGGCGGTGGCGGCGGCCAGACGCGCCGGCTCCTTCGCGCTCGCCGCGAGCTCCGCCTTCGCCCCGCTGGCCCTTGGCCTGGCCGCCCCGGGGGGAGCCCTCGTCCGGGCGATGCTTCTTCGGGGTCTCCCCCGCCCTCAGGACGATCTGTCCCGGCTGCGCCGCGAGGTGGAGCAGTCGGCGGCCCGGTTCGACGGCCGCCTGCGGGTCACGGCTGTGGACCGCCGCTCCGGGCGCCGAGTGGTGTTCGGAAGCCCCGGCGCGCCGGCGGCCACGGTCGCCGAAGCGGTGGAGGCCTCATGCACGGTGCCGTGGCTCTTCGCGCCCGTGGAGATCGGCGGTCGGGAGTATGTGGACGGCGGGGTCTGGAGCCCGACCAACCTCGACGCGGCGCCGGCTGGGCGCGACACCCACGTGCTATGCCTGAACCCGACGGCCAGCCTCACGGCCAGCCACCCGGTGCTGGCGGTGATGCGCAACGCGGCGCGCTCGGCGGTCTCGGTGGAGTCGCTCGTCCTGCGCCGGCGGGGAGCGGCGGTCAAGACCGTCGCTCCGAACGCCGAATGCGCGGCAGCAATGGGCTCGAACTTCATGGACCAGGAGCCCCGCACGCGGGTCCTGGCCGCCGGCTACCGCCAGGGTCTGCTGGTGGCAGCCGACGACGGCCGCTGGTAACCACCCGCGGCTTCTAGGGCGCCCGAACAACCTCCGGCACGCCAGCCACCGAGTCGGCCTCGGCCTCGGCGAGCGCTCCCTGGCGGCGGACCGCGTTGGAAAGCGCCCGCACGTACGCTCGCGCGCCGGCCTCAAGGATGTCAGTCGAGACGCCCTGGCCCGAACCCGTGACGCCACCCACCTCGAGGACGACCGAGGTCTCACCGAGAGCATCCTGGCCGCCGGTGACCGCGTCGACCCGGAATTCGCGCAGCTTGGCGTCGACTGACGTCGCCGCATTGATGGCGTGGAAGATGGCGTCGACGGGGCCATCGCCGGTGAATGAGCCGACCAGCTCTTCCCCGTCGGGGCCTTTCACGGCCACCGTTGCGTGCGGTGGGCGCCGGGTCGAGGCCTCGACGTCGAACCATTCGAGCTGGTACCCCGCGACCTCCTGCCGGAGCTCGTCTGTCACCAGCGCCTCGAGGTCCATCGCCGTGACCTGCTTCTTCTTGTCCGCGATCTCCTTAAAGCGCTTGAACGCGGTCACGAGGCCCTGGCCCGAGAGCTCGAAACCCAGCTCGGACAGTGCCTGCTGCAGTGCGTGGCGGCCGGAATGCTTCCCCAGCACGATCGAGTTGGCCTCGAGCCCGATCGTCGTCGCATCCATGATCTCGTAGGTGGTGCGCTCCTTGAGCACGCCGTCCTGATGGATGCCGGACTCGTGCGCGAACGCATTGCGGCCGACGATGGCCTTGTTGGGTTGGACCGGATACCCGGTGAGTCGCGAGACCATGCGCGAGGTTCGCGCGATCTCCCGCGTCACCGCTCCCGTGTGCAGACCGATCGCGTCCTGACGGGTGTGCAGCAGCATCACGATCTCCTCGAGCGAAGCGTTGCCGGCCCGCTCACCAATCCCGTTGATCGCGCACTCAACCTGGCGCGCCCCGGCCCGCAGCCCCGCGAACGAGTTCGCCACGGCCAGCCCGAGGTCATCGTGGCAATGCACGGACAGGACGACGCCGTGGAGATCGGGGACGAGCTCATACAGCGAGCGCAGGTAATCCGCGTACTCGTGCGGGATCGCATACCCAACCGTGTCCGGGATGTTGATCGTCGTGGCACCTTCGTCGATGGCGATCTGGCACACCTCGGCGGTGAACTCGAGCTCGGCCCGGGTGGCGTCCATGGGCGAAAACTCGACGTCGTCCACGTACTGCTTGGCGTGCGTCACGGCCGCGCGCGCCTGGCCCTTGACGTCCTCGCGAGTGGTCTGGAGCTGGTACTTGATGTGGATGTCGGAGGTTGAGATGAAGGTGTGGATCCGCGGGCGCTCGGCGTCCTTGACCGCGTTCCAGGCCGCGTCGATGTCAGCCACGTGCGTACGGGCCAGGCCGGCAATCACCGGCGGCACAGCGGTCCCGAAGTCGGTGCGGGCGATCTCCTGCACCGCCTGGAAATCCCCCGGTGAGGTGATCGGGAACCCGGCCTCGATCACGTCCACCCCCAACCGGGCCAGCTGGGCGGCGATCTCGAGCTTCTCCTGCGTGTTGAGCGAGATCCCGGGGGATTGCTCGCCGTCACGCAGAGTCGTGTCGAAGATCAGTACTCGGTCTGGATCGTCAGGCTTTGTCATGGCACAGCTTCACTTTCGTCTCGAACTTGGCTTCTTCGTGCTGGTTTGCGGCTACGTGCGGCCGCCGACGCGCTATTCCCCCTTGCGGGGGAGGAGAAGAAGTCGAAGATCGAGGCTCAGTGCCATCGCTTTCACCAAGATACCAACTACGAGCGATTCGGCAACAGGCCCGGACGTCACACAGGGACGCCGTACGTGGACGCCGCACGCGGACGCCGCACTTGGGTGGCGCTCGGACTGCCGCCGCGACCAACGGGCCATCGAGATGCAATCTGCTCCCCTATACGGGCAGTAGATTGCCACTCGATTTAGCGGACGCGGCAGCGCCCGCCGCCACAGACCGGCAGAACCCGCCGCCGACAGACCCACAGAACCCGCCGCGGCCGGCTGCTAGCTCGCGTAGAGCGCTTCGATTTCCTCGGCGTACTTGGTGGCGATCGGCTTACGCCGGAGCTTCATCGTCGGCGTCAGCTCGTCCCCCGCGGGCGGCCAGTCACAGGGCAGGACCGCGAACCGCTTGATCTGCTCGACCCTCGAGAGATGTGCGTTGGCACGCTCGACCCCGGCCCGGACCTCGCTCAGCACGGCGTCTTGCGTCACCATCGCCTCGGGCCCGGGATCAGGCAGGTTGTGCTCGGCGGCGAACGCCGCCGACACGTCGGGGTCGAGGACGATCAGCGCCACGTTGTAGGGGCGGCCGTCGCCGATCGCGACTGCCTGCCCGATCAGAGGGCTCGAGCTCTTGAGGTGCTGCTCGATGTTGGCCGGTGACATGTTCTTCCCGGCCGCGTTGATGATCAGCTCCTTCTTGCGGTCAACGATCCGCAGGAAGCCGTCCTCGTCGAGCGTGCCGATGTCGCCGGTGCGCAACCACCCGTCGGCGTCGATCGTCTCGGCGGTCATGGCGGGCTGGTTGCGATACCCGGCCATGACCGTGGCTCCACGGACGAGCACCTCGCCATCCTGGTCGAGCCGGATCTCGACGCCGGGGATCGCCGGTCCCGCAGTCCCGAACCGGAGATCGTCCCGCGGAACCAGGGTGGCGACCGAGGACAGCTCGGACATTCCCCACACCTCGCAGATCGGAATCCCGATCGCCGCGAAGAATTCGAGCACCTCGAGCGGTGTCGGCGCCGCGCCAACGACGTACCACTCGCAGCGTTCCAGGCCGAGCCGGGCCCGGATCTTGGACAGGATGGCGGCGTCCGCGCGTTCGTAGCTCGCCCGCAGGTCCTCGGGAACCGGCTGCCCGGAGCTCTCCGCCCGCACCTTCGCCAGCCCGGTCTCGATGGCCTCGAGCGTGGCCGAGCGCCGGGCCGCGTCAGGCTCAGCCGCGATTCCGGCGTCGAGGGCCGCTTTCAGCTTCTCCCAGATCCTCGGCACGCTGCCGAACATGGTCGGATGCGCATCGGCCACGTGCGCGAACAGTTGCGTCAGGTCGGGACAGCTGGTGACGGTGTGCCCCCAGTACATCTGGGCGTAGTGGCTCAGCCCCCGATCGGCGATGTGGGCGTGCGGCAGTGCCGAGATGATCGAGCCCCCGAGACGCGGGTGGGCGACCGCATCTATCCCACGGCACTGAGCCAGCTCGTTGGCGTGCGTGAGCATCACGCCCTTGGGGGGCCCGGTCGTCCCCGAGGTGTAGATCAGGGTCAGCAGGTCCTCCGAGGACACGGCGCGCCAGGTGGCCTCGAAATCGAAGCCGGCGACCGTGGCCCCCAATCGCTCGAGGTCTTCCATGCTCACCGCGCCTTCGGCCTCCGCGTCCAGGACGATCAGATTCTCGACCAGCTCCACCTCGGCGGTGGCCTGCTGCATGGCGGCCAGAAACGCTGCCTCGACGATCGCCACGCGACAGCCGGCGTCACCCAGGAGGTAGGCGATCTGCTCGGGGGCTGAGGTGTTGTAGATCGAGAACGGCGTGGCGCCGAGATGCATGGCCGCGGTGTCGAGCAGATGGAACTCGGGCCGGTTGGTGAGCATGAAGGCGACCGTGTCGCCCCGTCGGATCCCGAGCTCGTGGAGCCCCCCGGCCAGCAGCCTGACCCGGTCTCGGTACTCCCCGAAGGTAAGGCTGATCCCGTCCCCGATCGTGCGCAGGGCCACCTGGTCCGCGCGCGCGGCGGCGGTGAGCTGGAACGCTTCGCACATCGTGCTCGCCTGAACCGCGGGCGGGGTCTCGTGCTTCCCCACCGGGATGGAGGTGACCGTTTCGATGTGCGAGGTCTACCACGCACGGGCCGGTGACGCGGAATATTCGCCTGACGGGCTCCGTTGACGGCTAGAGCGCCACGGTCTGGCCGGCGAAGAAACCGTCGCTGCGGACGATCTCGGCCACGACGTCGGTTGGTACCGCCGACGCGGTCGTGATGACCATGGCGGCCAAGCGTCCGTCCCCACTCGGGTCCTCTTCGGGCTGGCGGCCGACGGCGGCCGAAACGATGTTCACACCGTGCTCGCCGAAGATGGTGCCGACCCGGCCCAGCATGCCCGGCAGGTCCTGGTAACGGAACAGCGTCACGTGGTTCTCGAGCTGCACGTCGAAGCGCTGTCCCCAGACTTCGATCAGGTGCGGCCGGTTGCGCCGCCCGATCAGCGTCCCGGCCACCCGCACCGTGGTTTCGCCCGCGGTCACCTCGACCCGCACGAAATCCGTGTAGTCACGGGCCGCCGAGTGCTTTGTCTCGACAACGCGGATCCCGCGTTCCTCGGCGATCGAGGGCGCGTTGACGGCGTTGACGTCCTCCTCGATGTGGTCAGCCAGCACACCGAGCAGTACCTCGATCGAGAGCAACCGCGTGTCATGGTCAGCCAGCCGGCCGAAGAAATCAGTCTGAACCCGGTCCACTGACGAGCCCTGAGCCACGGCCAGGACGATGGCGATCCGGCCCAGCGATTTGCACAGGGGTAGATACGGCCCGAGCGCTTCGGCGTCCTCGGGCGGGATGGCGGGGACATTCACAGCGCTGGTGACCACGCCCCCGGTCAGTGCCGCCACCACCTGTTCGGCCGCCTGATAACCGGCGCGGTCGGTGGCCTCGGCGGTCGAGGCGCCCAGGTGAGGAGTGACGATCACGTTCGGATAGCCGAACAGTGGGTGTTCGGTGACCGGCTCGGTTCGGAACACGTCAAGCGCCGCCCCCGCCACCTTGCCCGAGTCGAGCGCCGCCTTCAGGTCCTCGTCGACGACCAGTGGTCCTCGTGCCACGTTGAGAATCCGGACACCGTCCTTGCATTTGCTCAAGACCTCGGCGTTGAGCCAGCCTTCGGTGTCGGGCGTCTTGGGGAGATGCAGGGTGAGGAAATCCGCCACGGCGTACACGGCGTCCGGAGAATCCGCCGGTTCGACCCCCAGCTCGCGGTAGCGCTCGGCGCCGACGAACGGGTCGAAGGCCACGATCTTCATGTTGAATCCGCGGGCACGCTGGGCCACGAGCTGTCCGATCCGTCCGAATCCCAGGATTCCCAGCGTCTTCTCGTACAGCTCAACGCCGGAGAACTTGGCTCGGTCCCAACGGCCGCTGATCAGGGAGCTGTGCGCCTGGGGAACGTTCCGGGCCAGGGACAGCAGGAGCGCCATCGTGTGCTCGGCGGCCGTGATCACGTTGGACTGGGGAGCGTTGGCGACCACGATCCCACGCTTGGTGGCGGCGGCCACGTCGACGTTGTCAACGCCCACCCCGGCTCGACCGACGGCCCGCAGCCGCCCGGCCTTCTCGAGCCGCTGGCTGTCGAGCTGCGTGGCCGAGCGGATCAGGATTCCGTCGTACTCGCCGATCCGGGCGTCGAGCTCCTCGACGGACCAGCCGGCGCCGAGGTCGACCTCGAAGTGCTCGCGAAGCAGGTCAACGCCGGAATCGCCGATCTTTTCCGCTACCAGGACACGAACGGGGTTCATGAGCGCTCCAGGAGCCAGTCGATGCAGGCGGTCAGCGCCTGCACGTCACCGGGGTCGGTGGCGGGGAACATCGCGACGCGCAGCTGGTTGCGGCCGAGCTTGCGGTAGGGCTCCACATCCACGATCCCATTGGCTCGCAGCGCCGCGGCCAGTGCGGCGGCATCCACCTGATCGTCGAAGTCAATCGTCCCCACCACCAGCGAGCGCTGTGTCGGATCGGTCACGAACGGCGTCGCGCTCGGGTGAGAATCGGCCCAGCCGTAGAGATGGCTGCTCGAGGCGGTCGTGCGAGCCACCATCGCGTCGAGGCCGCCCTGATCGAGCATCCAGTCGAGCTGGTCAGCGAGCAGCAGCAGCGTGGCGATGGCTGGCGTGTTGTACGTCTGATCCTTGCGTGAGTTCTCGAGCGCGGTGGAAAGTGACAGGAAGTCCGGGATCCAGCGGTCCGGAGGCGGGTTAGCAGCGATCTCATCGATCCTCTGGACCGCGGCCGGGCTGAGCGCCGCCAGCCACAGCCCACCGTCAGAGGCAAAACCCTTCTGGGGCGCGAAATAGTAGGCGTCACAGGCGCTGACGTCGACGGGAAGTCCGGCGGCGCCTGAGGTCGCGTCGATGAGCACCAGCGCGTCGCCGGCGGCCTCAGGACGCTGGACCGGGACCATCACCCCGGTCGAGGTCTCGTTATGGGCCCACGCGATCACATCGACCCCGGATGCGGCGGCCGGCTCGGGAGCGGTGCCCGGCTCGGCCTCGACCACGATCGGATCAGCCAGAAACGGCGCGCCCCGAGTGCAGGCGGCGAACTTGGCCGAGAATTCGCCGTAGGCCAGGTGCAGCGCCCGCTCGCGGATCAATGAGCAGGTGGCCGCGTCCCAGAACGCGGTCGTGCCGCCGTTGCCGAGCGCGACCTCATACCCATCGGGGAGCGAGAACAGCTCGCCGATACCCGCTCGGATGTCCGCCACCAGGTCCTTGACGGGCTTCTGGCGATGGGACGTCCCCATCACGGCGGCCCCAGGGCCGGCCAAGTGGGCGAGCTGCTCGGGGCGGATGCGGGATGGCCCCGAACCGAACCGCCCGTCGGCGGGCTTTAGCTCGTCTGGAATCTGAAGCACTGTCTGGGTCATGACGGCTCCTCGAAATTAGCGGGATCTGCATGCCCAGGCGCACGGCGAGATGAGCCGTCGCTTCCCGGTGGTTTCGGTCCACCTTTAGCGCCAGTCACGACGGCTGGTCAATTGTATCGACGCTCGGGCCCCGCCAATTCCGGGAGACCGCGTGATCGCGTCGGCGATCACCAGAGTCGGGCATCCGGCCCCGGCTATTCGGTGAACTCGGTGTCGATCCAGTCCATCTGTGAGCGCAACTCGCGGCCCACCACCTCGACCTGGTGGCCGGCCTGCTCTGCGCGCATGCGCTTGAAGTTCTCCTGCCCGGCCCGGTTTTCGGCGATCCACTCGCGGGCAAAGTCACCGGACTGGATCTGGCCGAGCAACTCCTTCATCGCCTGTCGAGTCGGCTCGCCGATGACCCGCTTGCCCCGGGTCAGGTCGCCGTACTCGGCCGTGTTGGAGATCGAATAGCGCATGCCGGCGATGCCCTTCTCGTACATCAGGTCGACGATCAGCTTGAGCTCGTGCATGCATTCGAAGTAGGCCAGGCGGGGGTCGTAGCCGGCGTCGACCAGCGTCTCGTAACCGGCTCGTACAAGCTCGGTGACGCCCCCACACAGGACCGCCTGCTCGCCGAACAGATCGGTTTCCGTTTCGTCCTTGAACGTGGTCTCGATCACGCCGCCGCGCGTGCCGCCGATCCCCTTGGCGTAGGCCAGAGCCGTCTGCAGGGCATTCCCGCTGGGATCCTGATGCACGGCGACCAGGCACGGGACGCCGGAGCCTTCGAGGAACTGACGGCGCACGAGATGGCCCGGGCCCTTGGGCGCCACCAGAGCAACGTCGACCTCAGGCGGCGGAACGATCTGCTCGTAGTGAATCGAGAAACCGTGGCCGAACATCAGCGTGTTCCCGGGAGCGATGCCATCCTTGACCCCGTCCTCCCACACCTGACCGTGGAGCTCATCGGGGACGAGCATCATTACGACGTCACCCTGGCTGGCCGCATCGGCGGGCGACACGACCTCGAGGTCGTGATCCTTGGCCTTGGCCACGCTCGAGGACTCGGGCCGCAGCCCGATCACCACCGAGACGCCAGAGTCCTTCAGGTTGAGCGCGTGGGCGTGGCCCTGGGAGCCATACCCGATGATGGCGACGGTCTTACCGTCGAGTAGGCCGAGGTCGGCGTCGTCGTCGTAGAACATGGGCTGTGGAGGCTACAAGGCGGCCGCCTCCGACCGCCTTGTCCTCGTGCCGCGGGATTTCAGGGGCCGCCAAAACGCTGGCGCAAGGCCATCACGTCACCCACGTACTGCTGGGTGTCGTTATACATGCCATGCGCGCGAACCGAGGCGAGGCCCTGGTAGTAGCCGGCCGCCGCCAGCGTCGGGTCTCCACCGGTGGCGTCCAGCAGGGACCGCAGCAGCAGCACCCCACCGCGGATGTTGTCTTGCGCCGAGCTCGGGGACAGCGGCGGTGGCGTGGCCAGGTTGTGGGCGATGTAATCCCACGTGCCGGGCTCGATCTGCATCACGCCGGTGGCGCCGGTGGGCGACACCAGGTCATTGTTGAAGCCGCTCTCCTGATAGCCGATCGCTTCGGCCAGTGACGGCGAGACGCCATGGTCGACCGCGATCTGGCCCACCTCGGAGGAACTCACGGTCTCCGGCGTCGGCACCGGGCCACCGGCTGCCGGAGGAGAGCTCACCGCCGGAGCGCTCGAGGTTGACCCGCCGCCTGAGATGCTGAGCGTCGAGCCGGCAAACAGGATGCCGGCCGGATCGAGGCCATTGGCTGCCGCGAGCTGATCGACGGTTATGCCGTTGGCCGCCGCGATCCCCGACAGGGTGTCGCCCGGCTGGACGACATACCCACCGCTCGAAACAGGTGCACTCTCCCCCACGCTGTGCGAGGACTGGGCCGGGGCCGGAGCCGAGGCCTCACCGCTCTGGGGCGGGATCTGAAGCACCGTCCCCGCAATTAGCTGAGTGTCGGTCGAGATGCCGTTGGCGGCCGCCAGCTGGTCGATGGACAGGCCGTCGGCGGTGGCCACAGATGTCAGGGACTCTCCCGGGGCGACGACGTGCCCGAAGTCGGCCGATGCCGAAGCGGGTGCGGCCAGCAGAGCCAGGGCCGCGATCAGGAACAGAATTTTGGAGCGCATGGTGCGACATTGTTCGTCGCTAACGCGCTCAGGGAAACCCCTGCAATCAGCGTCCCATGCTGCAAGATCGGTGTCACGCCGAAGCGATCGCGACCAGCGAGCTGCCGGGCAGCGCTACCGAGCCGTCGTCGGCGACGAACTCCTGGGCTCCGGCGGTCAGCTGCTCGACGACATCGCGCTGCGCCTTCTCGTCGAGCTCATGGTAGGTGCGGCTGAACATCGGGGACATGTCCGCCGTCTCCTCGATATAGCGCTCGAGCGCCGGGTAGGTCCGCACGACCTCGACGGTGTGCACATGAACTTCGACGAATCCGGCCGACTCGAGGAGGTCCCCCAAGACGCCCTCGCCGGCCAGCCGGAACATCCCCGGTGCGTCCGGATCCGGCGCCTCGGCGTGGCCGAGGGAGATGAGAGCGCGGCTCGGGATCGTGGCCCACGGGTTCCGCTCCGGCCTGTCCCAGACCGCGAACGTCGCGCGGCCGCCGGCCTTGAGGACGCGCCTGGCCTCCTGCGCAGCGGCCTCGGGGTCAACGGTCAGCATGATCCCCCAACGGCACAGAACGGCGTCGACGCTCGCCGTCGGCAGGTCGATCCATTCGAGCTCCAGCTGCCTGAACTCGACGTTGTCGATACCGGACTCGGCGGCTCGAGCCCGGGCCACCTCGACCATCGCCTCGGCCCCGTCACTGGAGATCAGCGTCCCGCCCGGACGGATCAGCTCAGCGGCGAGAAACCCGGTGTCGCCCGGCCCTGCGGCGAGCTCGAGCACACGCTGACCCGGCTGTAGGGCCAGCGCATCAACCATCGCCGCCGAGACCGGCATTCCCCAGTCCCGCACGCGGTCGGCGCGCCGGCCCCAGGCCGTGGCTGCCACCTCCCACATCTCGCGGCTGGCCGTCCGCTGTTCATCTGGATCGACGGTCACTGTGTCGGCACCCCCAGTAGCTTGTAGAAGACCCGCGGTATCCGCCAGGATCCGTGACCGAGATTGCGCGCCGCCCATCGCAGCGTGTGGTACGGACGGAGCAGCTGTACGTAGGGAAACAGCGGCATGAGTGGCGCGCGGCTGGGCGCCTGCGCCTTGATCTGCAGACACCACTCGATGACCCGATGGAACAGGACCTCAGGTGCGAACCACTCATCCCAGGCTTCGCGCGCCTGGCGACCCATGGCCGCCGCGTCGGGCTCAAGCTGTTCCAGCAGGGCCGGGATCTGACCCACATCGGCCTCGGCCACCCGGAGACTGAACGCCGGCCAGTCGGGACCTCGGGGCGGCATCCACTCGTCCGAGATGATCACCGGCACGCGTCCGCGCATCATCGTCTCGAACATCCGGAAGGTGGCGGTCCCCCCTCCCCGGGGGCAGAGTACGAAGGCGCTGTCGCGAACCGTCTCCGCATATTGGGCCGGCGAGAGTGAATTGTCCTTGTCCGCCGCCGTGTCCCTGATCAGCCCTCGCGGGTGCTCAAGCGCGATCACCCGGGCCCGCACGGGAGCCGTATGCGGGGTGCCGACAAACGAGAACAGGTAGCGAGCGTCGCCCGCCTCCGCGTCAGGCGCCGGCGGCTGCTCGGCGCCGATGCCGAGATAGGGTCCCGAGCGGACCCAGTTGGAGCGAAACCAGCTGCGCTCGATCCCGGCGTAGACCCCGGGCAGGAATGGGATCACCCGATCGGTCGAGCAGAACAGGTAGCAGCGCTCGGGGGAACTGCGGTGGAGTTCGTGCTTGCGCACATCCTGGAAATAGGCGCCGGCATCGGTGCTGTGCTCGACGAACAGAATCAGATCGGCTTCCGCGGGCGAAGCGACCACCGTGTGCACGCCAAAGCGGTCTCGCTGAGCCAGCTGCCTCATGGCCGCCAGCTCGGACTTAGCGTGTGGCTCTGACGGGCGCTCCGGCGCTGCCGAGAGCAGGTGCACCCGGGACACAGCTCGGATGTTATTCCAGGCCTGCGGGATCCTCGCGCCCGAACGCCGAGTCGATCTGCGCGCTCATCCGCTGACCGAAAATGGCCAGGAGCGCCTCGGTGGCCAGCGGCCGCAGGCGGTCGATCGTCTCCTCCATCTCGCTCCAGCGCTCGGTCGGCATCCCAGCTTCCTGGAACGGGCGCCAGACCTCATCCAGGAACAGGTTCACGAACGAGCCCGACACTGCATCGCAGTGCTGCTCGATCTCCTCGAACACGGCCAACGCTCCGTCCAGTGACACGCCCCGGGCCACGACCCGCTCGGCCACCTCAAGCAGGGACGGACTCGGTACCTCGAAGCTGTCACCGCCGATCGCCACCAGGATGCCCAGACGCTGCGCCCGCTCGAGAACCTGCGGCGCGTCCTCCGCGCTGACCCGGAAGCGACGTCCGAGTTCAGCCAGCGTGAGGGTCTGCGGGCGCTCGACGTTTGGCGGTTCGGTCAGCGCTTGGCGAAAGCGCGCGAGTCGCTCCGCCGTTCCCTGGGTGTCGTCGATCAAGCGCTTGATCCCGGCCAGGTTGAACCCCTCATCCTGGAGGTTGCGAATCAGGCGCAACCGGTCGACATGTTCGGCCCGGTAGTACCCCACCCGGAGTCTCACCTCGGGCGGGGCCAGCAGGCCCCGAGCCTGGTGGGCGCGGATGTTCCGCACCGTCATCCCCGATTCGGCGGCCAGCTGCTCGATCGTGAGCTCAGCTCTCACAACCGCAAACGATGTCACATCAACCGACGTTACATGCGATTTTTTGTTGGGCGCCGGGCCCTCTGAACCACCGGAAGAACCGGGCGTCAGACCAACTCGCGGCGCAAGAGCTTGCCGGTCGCCCCACGCGGCAGCGCGTCCACCACCAGGACCTGTTTCGGAACCTTGAACGGGGCCAGCCGGGTGGCGCAGTACCGCCGAAGCTCGTCTGCCTCGGCGTCCGAGCCGGCGCGGAGCACAACCCGCGCCGTGACCGCCTCCCCCCACTCCACATCGGGGCGGCCGAACACGGCGGCGTCAGCCACCGCCGGGTGATCCAGGAGCACGGCTTCAATCTCCGCCGGGGCGACGTTCTCGCCCCCGGTGACGATCGTGTCGGCCAGGCGTCCGGCGATTGTCAGCCGGCCCCGCTCATCGAGGGCTCCCAGGTCCCCCGAATGCAGCCAGCCGTCGGCGCCCAGAGCCGATGCGGCGACGGTTCGGCCTCGCACCAAGACCTCGCCGCCCGGACCGAGCCGCAGCTCGACCCCGAGCAACGGCCAGCCGTGGGTGGCGATCTGCGAGCAAGCTTCGGTCATCCCGTAGGAGGGCGCCACCGGGACTCCTGCCGCGGTGGCGCGCTCGAGCAGGGCCGGGGCGATCGGCCCGCCGCCGAGCAACGCCCAGCGCAATGACGGCGGATGCTCAAGCCCGGCGTCAAGCAGCCGCGCGAGCATCGTGGGGACGAGCGAGACGAGCGTCACCCGTTCACCAGGGTCCATCAGGGCGGCCAACGCGGCCCCGGTATCGAAGCGCTCGTGCAGGAGCACCGAGGTGCCGTAGACCGCGCTGCGAATCTGGATCGAGAGCCCGCCGACGTGGGCCAGCGGCATCGGGCACAGCCAGCGCTCGTCCGGGTCCAGTCCCAGGGCCAGGGCCGACCCGAGCGCATTCCAGAGCCAGTTGTCGTAGCTCAGGTGGACCTCTTTCGGCGCGGAGGTCGTACCTGAGGTGAACATGACCGTGGCCGTGTCATCGGGCGAGCGTTCGGTCGGCTCGATCGGGGCGCCCGTGATCAGCTCGTCGAGCACGAGCGCCGACCCACGGCTGCGCTCCGAGCGCTCCTGGCCCCCCAGACGGAGGTCGATCGGCACTGCCGCGGCTCCGATCAGCATGCACGCGTGCAGAGCCGGGACGAGCTGCTCACTGGCCAGTGCCAGCGCTACGCGGTCCCCAAGCCCCACGCCGCGTTCTTGGAGGCCTCCCGCGATGACGCGGGCCTGCTCGTACAGCGCGGCGTAGCTGAGGCTCGTCTCGCGTGTCGTGATCGCCGTCCGCTCGCCGTGTACGCGCGCCGAGCGCGCCAGCCAGACCTCCATGGCGGGGTCTACTGGCCGGCGGTCGGGAAGGCCGGGGGTGAGCTGGCGCGCACCGCCGCTGGCGCGCCGCGCCGGCGGGGACGACGCACCTTGAGTTCTTCGGCCACGAAGTAGGAGCCGACCACCAGGATCGCGGCGACGGCCTGGGCGACAACGGTCTCGACGTTGGGGAAGACCGAGAACCAGAGTCCCATCCAGCCGGGTACGTTGATGTTCAGCGATGTGGTCCCGATCCACCCGGCCTGCTGGAGTTCCTGAACGCTCTCGCCGACCATCACGAGCAGCACGACGCCGAGCAGAACCCCGGTAGCTACGAGCATCTTCCGATACGGCAGCCGGCGCTGCAGGCCGAAGGTCACGTACCCGATCACAGCCACGAACAGGAGCCCGAGTGCCACACCCTCGAGCACCACGCCCGAGCCGTAGCGCAAGCGGAGATTCTGAAGGAAGATCACAACCTCGAAGCCCTCGCGGTAGACCGAGGTGAAGCCGAGCAGGCCGAGCCCGAGCAGCGTGCGCTGCGTGCTCACCGACCCCGCCCCGCCCACGATTGCCTTGCGGCGCTTGTTGTGATGCGAGATCCACCCGGTCCAGTAGACGCGGTGGAAGAACCAATTCATGACCACCAGCAGCACGACGATCGCCAGCAGTCCGGTAGCGGCCTGGAGATCGAGACTCCCCTTGCCCACGGCGTCCGTGATCGCAATGGCCACGAACCATGTGGCGATGCTGGCCGCGAGCGCCGTCGCAGCGCCGGCCGCCAGAGGCTTGCGATAGGTGCTGTTGGCTCCGCGCATGCTCGCGGTCAGCACGGCGAGTACGAGGATCGTCTCAAGACCCTCGCGGAGCACCAGGATGCCGCTGTCCAGCACGACGGCCAGATGGCTTAGGTGCGTGTTCGGGTCGGTCGGGTCCGGTGTGCCGCCCGACGCGCTCGCGATCTGCCAGATGAACAATCCGACAAGCACCGTGATCGCCGCGCCCCAACCCAGCCGTTTCCGCGTCATGCGGGTCATTTAGGGGACCCTAACACAGACCGGCCGCAGGGTGTTAGGGGAACCTAATCAGGGTCGGCCCGGACATCACGGCTGGAGTTCCCCCTGCTTGCGTAGAGTCCTCGCTGCCCCATTCGGAGAACAGGAGTTGCGTAGTGAGCATCAGCTGGCAGGCGGCCGGGGATTACACGGACATCCGGTATGAGCTCGCCGAGGACGAGAACGCCGGGATCGCCAAGATCACCATCGATCGTCCCGAAGTGCGTAACGCCTTCCGTCCGGAGACGGTGGTCGAGCTCGTGCACGCCTTCGAGCAGGCCCGCGAGGACGAGCGAGTGGGCGTGATCATCCTGACCGGAGAGGGCCCAGATGCTTTCTGCTCCGGCGGCGACCAGCGGGTGCGCGGTCAGCGCGGCGGCTACGTTAGCGGTGCCGATCCGGCCAATGCCGGGGACCAGCAGGCGGTGGGCCGGTTCCACGTCACCGACCTCCACGTTCAGATCCGGCGCCTACCCAAGCCGGTGGTGGCGATGGTGGCCGGTTACGCGATCGGGGGCGGCCATGTCCTGCACGTGGTGTGCGACCTCACGATCGCCGCCGACAACGCACGGTTCGGGCAAACCGGGCCAAAGGTCGGTTCCTTCGACGGCGGGTTCGGGGCCACGGTCCTCTCGCGCCTGGTCGGCCCCAAGAAGGCGAAGGAGATCTGGTTCCTCTGCCGTCAGTACAGCGCGCAAGAGGCGTTGGATATGGGTCTGGTCAATGCGGTTGTTCCCCTGGCGGATCTGGAGACGGAGACCGTGGCCTGGTGCCGCGAGATGCTTGCCCTGTCACCGTTCGCACTGCGCCTGCTCAAGGCGAGCTTCAACGCCGATGAGGACGGCCTGGCCGGGATCCAGCAGCTGGCCCACGACGCCAACCTCCTCTTCTACATGAGCGAAGAGGCCCAGGAGGGTCGCGACGCGTACCTGGAGAAACGGCCGGCTGACTTCTCGAAGTTCCCGCGGCGGGCCTAGACCGGATGGCGCCGGACTCTCCCGCGGGCCCTAGCGGGGTCAGGATCTGGCTGATGGCGGCCCGGCCGCGGACCCTGCCCGCCGCCGTGGCCCCCGTCCTCGTTGGCACGGCGCTGGCCGGGTATCTGCACGTGTTCCACCCGCTGCGCTTCATCGCCGCCCTGCTCGGGGCGATCTTCATTCAGGTGGGCACGAACCTGTCCAATGACTACTCCGACGCTCGCCGCGGCGCCGATGCCGAGGACCGCCTGGGTCCTGTTCGGGTCACGGCCGGCGGACTCGTCCCGCCCCGTCAGGTGCTGGTGGCGACGTACGTGTCGTTCGGCCTCGCGGTGCTCGCCGGCCTGTACCTGATCGTGGTCGCGGGCTGGCAGCTGCTCCTCGTCGGGGGCGCGTCGATCCTGGCCGGTGTCGCCTACACGGGTGGCCCTCGGCCCTACGGCTATGAGGGCCTGGGCGAGGTGTTCGTGTTCCTGTTCTTCGGCATCGTCGCCGTGGCGGGGTCATTCTTCGTCCAGGTCAAGCACCTCAACTGGGAGGCGTTCGCGCTCGCAGTGCCGGTCGGCCTGCTCGCGGCGGCAATCCTGGTCGTCAATAACGTCCGGGACATCGACTCCGACCGGCGGGCGCGTAAACGTACGCTCGCCGTCAGGCTGGGCCGGGAGCGGACGCGGATCCTGTTCGCCGGAGTGGTCTATCTGGCTTTTTTGCTCGCTCCGGTGACTTGGATATTTGGTCCCACGACCGCGTGGATACTCCTGCCCTGGCTCACGGTGCCTCTGGCCACCCGCGTCATCGCGGTCGTCCGGACCCATACCGATGGTCCCTCGCTCAACGGCGCGCTCGCGCAGACCGGCATGCTCCAGCTCGCGTTCTGCACGCTGCTCTCAGCCGGGCTGCTGCTGAGCCGGTGAAGCTCAAGCTGGAGACGCTGGCGGTGCGCCTGCGGGCGCCTTGGGAGACCGGTCACGGAACCGTGACCGAGCGCGAGCTCGTGCTGCTCAGGCTCGAGGGGTGCGACGGTATCGTCGGCCACGGCGAGGCGGCGCCGCTCGCCTCCTACGATGACACGTCGCCGGCCGACGTTCGCGCCGGCATCGAGGACTGCCGCGGCGTGCTGGCGGGAGCCGACGGGGAGGCGCACGCCGACATCCTGGCCCGCTGTGCCGAGGCCGCGGTACTGCCACCGTCACTGGCCGCGATTGACCTGGCCCTGTGGGATCTGGAGGGTCGGCGGGCCGGCGAGCCCGTGTGGCGGCTGCTCGGCGCGTCCGAGCCGGAGCCCGTGGCGGTCAACTACACGGTGTCCTCCGCGGACCGGTCAGGGGCGGCCACCGAAGCGGCCGAGGCGCGCGTGGCCGGATTCGGCACGCTGAAGGTCAAGGTGGCGATCGGTGATGACCACGGCCGCTTGGCCGCCGTCCGGGCCTTCGGGGGCCCGGACATGAAGATCCGCATTGACGCCAACGGGGCCTGGTCGATACCCGAGGCGCAGGCGGCTCTCGAGGTGCTCGAACCGGTTGGGATCGAGCTGTGCGAGGAACCCGCCCCGGGGTTGGCCGCCATCGACGAGGTGGCTGCGTTCACTGAGATCCCTGTGGCGCTCGACGAATCGGCCGCCGATCCCGCAGCGCTTGACCGGGCCGTGTGCGCGCTGATCTGTCTCAAGGTCTCGCGCTGCGGCGGATTGAGCGGGCTGCTCGATGCGGCCCAGCGTGCCCAGCGGGCCGGGTACGAGACCTTCCTGGCCTCGACGCTCGACGGGCCGCTCGGGATCGCCGCCGCCCTGCACGCGGCTGCTGTGCTCCGTCCGCAGCGGGCCTGTGGGCTGGCCACGCTGGGCATGTTCGCGGGGCGGGGGAATCCGCTCGCCCCGCTCTATGGCGCGATTTCGGTTCCTCGGGGGCCAGGGCTGGGTCACGGGCTGGCCGCCTGGTACCGCTGACCCCCACCCTGAACGCTGACCCCTGACGGCTGAACCTAGTCCAGGCCCCTGATGATCTCGGTCACGCGCACCGGAGCCTCGAGGTGCACCGCGTGCCCGGCGCCCGCCACCACCTCGATACGAGCGTCCGTTAGGACACCCGCCATCTGAGCTGCAATCCCCAGGAACTTCTCATCCCGCTCGCCCACGATCAACGTGACGGGAATCCGTAGCTCACTCAGCCTGTCCCACAGAGACGGCAGGACCCCGGTGCCGAGCCCGCGGAGGGCCCGGGCCAGCCCGGCGGGCGTGCTCCGGAGCCGGTCCGCGTGCACCGCGGCAGCCACGTCAGCGGGCATCCCGGCCAAGAGGGGCGTCTGAGCCCAGCGCCGCGCGAACGCCTCAATCGTCGCGCCCTCGAGCTCACCGGCCAGACGCTCGTCGGAGGCGCGGCGAGCGGCGCGTTCGGCCGGGTCAGCCAGGCCTGGGCTGGCGCCGATCAGGACCAGACCCTGCACCCGCTCCTGCCGTGCCAGGGCGAGGTGAAGCGCGATCCGGCCTCCCATCGAGTACCCGGCCAGCGTGAAAGTCGGCGGCGCCAGCAACTCGAGGTCGCCGATGACGGCGTCAAGCGACACCGGCTCGACCGCGGAGGCTGAGCCATGGCCGCGGATGTCAGGGGCAAGCGGGCGGTAGCGTTCGCCCAGCGCCGCCCCCACCCGGTCCCAGCTCGCGCCGGTGTGCGTGAATCCGTGGAGCAGGACGAGGGTCGGCGCCATCACCCAGATCATGACCGCAACCGACTCCTATCTCCTGCTCCGGGCCCTGTGCGACGAGCTGGCCCGATGTGGAATGGAGCACGCGTGCACCTCTCCGGGGTCGCGCTGCACCCCGATCGTGCTCTCGCTCGTCCGCGAGCCACGGATCCGGTGCTGGTCCCACGTGGACGAACGTTGTGCAGGCTTCTTCGCCCTCGGCGCCGCCAAGGCCAGCGGCCGGCCCGTGGCCATGACATGCACCTCCGGAACCGCCGCGGCCAACTACGCACCCGCCGTGATCGAGGCCTGGCAGGCGAGAATGCCGCTGGTCGTGCTCACCGCGGACCGGCCGCCCGAGCTGCGTGAGGTCGGCGCCGGGCAGGCCATTGATCAGATCAAGCTGTATGGCGACGCCGTCAAGTGGTTCTTCGAGGTCGGGGTCGACACGGCCACCCCCGAATCGCTGCGCTGGATTCGCCAGCTCGCCTGCCGTGCCTACTGGACCGCCGCAACCGGCCGGCCGGGACCTGTGCACCTCAACTTCCCGCTGCGCGAGCCCCTCGTGCTCGAAACCGAGCTGCCGCCCGACCCGGTCCCCGGTCGCGCCGGGGGCCGCCCGTGGGTGACCGCGACCGCTCAGGCCGCCACCTCCTCGGCTGCCCCCCGCGAGCTCCCGCCCCATGGGGTGATCGTGGCCGGCCGGGACGAACGGGATCGTCGGCTCGGGCCCGCACTGGCTCGGTTCGCCGAGCGCGCGGGCTATCCCCTCCTCGCCGACCCGCTGTCGGAAGCCCGTCGTGGCCCGGCCGCCATCGCCACCTATGACCTGCTCCTCCGTGACCCGGAGTTCAGCGCGTGGGCGGGGCCTGAGCTCGTGATCCAGGTCGGGGATCTCCCGACTTCGAAACCACTCCGCTCCTGGCTGGCATCCCTGCCGCAGGCGGAACAGATCGCGCTCGACCCCGCACAGGCCTGGCAGGATCCGTCCGCGGCGCTGACCGAGGTCGTTCCCGCTGACCCGGCCACCACGCTGGGCGCCTGGACGCCGGCACAGCCGGCGGATCCGTCCTGGCTGGCCAGCTGGTGCGATGCCGACCGGGCGGCACAAGCGGAGATTGACCGTGCCCTCGCCGGCCCCGAGCTATCCGAACCGGCGGTCGCGCGGCGGCTCGGCGAGTGGCTCGGAGCCCAGGACACGCTGTTCGTCGCCTCCTCGATGCCGATCCGCGACGTTGAGCTCTACTTCCCGTCCGGCCCGGACCTGCCACGGGTGCTGGCCAACCGCGGAGCGAATGGCATCGACGGCACGGTGTCGAGCGCCTTCGGCGCCGCCGCCGGGTCCCCGGGGCAGGTGGTGCTCCTGATCGGGGACGTGGCGCTGGCCCATGACATCGGCGGCCTGCTCGCCGCGCGCCGCCTCGGCCTCGCGATCACGATCGTGCTTCTGAATAACGACGGCGGGGGGATCTTCCACTTTCTGCCCGTGGCCACCCAGGCTGACGCATTCGAGGAGCACGTCGCCACCCCCCACGGCCTCGAGTTCGAGCACGCCGCCGTTCTCTATGGCTGCGAGTACGCGCTCGCCGCCACCCAACCGGAGCTCCAGGACGCCATTGGCTGGGCGCGAGCGCAACCGAAGACCACAATCGTCGAGGTCAGAACCGACCGGGTGCAGAACCGCGCGTTCCACGCCCGAGTGGCCGACGCCGCGTTGGCGAGCGTCAGGCGGCCAGGGCCGGAAGCATGACCTGGAGCTTCAGCTCCGTTTCGGCCAGCTCCGCCGCCGGATCGGAGTCAGCCACGATCCCACACCCCGCATAGCAGCGGGCCACGCGATCGCGCACTAAGGCGCTGCGAAGCGCGACGCAGAACTCGCCGTCTCCGGTCGCGTCGATCCAGCCGACCGGACCCGCGTACCAACCGCGGTCCAGGCCCTCGAGGGCCGGGATCAGGTCCAATGCGGCGGCGGGCTCGGCTCCCACCGCCGGCGTCGGATGCAGGAGCCCGGCCAGCTCCACCGCGTCCATCGGGGCGGCCAGCTGAGCCCGGATCGGGCAGGCCAGGTGCTGGATGTTGGCCACCCGGACCACCACCGGATCAGCCGCGGCCGTGACCCAGACCGCGTGGGGTCTGAGCGCCTGGGCGATGCGCCGGGCCACGATCAGGTTCTCCCCTCGGTCCTTCTCGCTGCGCAGGAGGGCCTCGCCCAGATGGTCATCGACAGACGGATCAGCGCTCCGGCGGGTCGAGCCGGCCAGGGCGACGGTGGTGGCCCGCTGGCCCTCTCGCCGGACGAGCAGTTCCGGCGTGGCCCCGAGGAAGGTCGCCTCGCCGCGGCCGACCGCGAACACGAATGAGGACGGGAACGCCTCACGCAGGAGCCCCACCACCGCGGCCGGATCGTGCGGTCGTGCGGAATGCACCTCGACCTCCCGGGCCAGGACTATCTTCTCGAGCTCCCCGGCCCGGATCCGCTCGACGGCCCGCGCCACCGCCGCTTCGAAATGCGCCGGCGGCATGGGGCTCGACACCGTCGCGCGCGCGGCCGGCGCCGGATCGACAAGCGGTAGAGGCGCCGACCGGAGCGAGTCAAGCCGGCGCCGGCAGCGGTCCCGGACATCGTCCTCGGTGTCGTCCGGGGCTACCTCCGCGTTGAGGGTGATCCACGTCTCTCCCTTCTCCCGGGCCAACGACACCTCGGGCACGATCAGCGAGGCGGGCGCGAATCCCGCCCACGCCGGTGATGACGCACCCCCGTCCGCGAACGCGAATCCACCCACGGCGATGAGCCCCGAACCGGGCGGCCCCGGGGGCGTGTCGCGCCGGGCTGTGCCGGCCAGCGCGGACCAGGCCAGGCCCACCCCCGTGAAGCGGTTCCCGCGGGCGGGCTCGAGCGCCCGTAGGCAACCCAGCGTGGCCACGGCCGATCCGTCCCGGTCCGGCTGTTCGAAGCAGAACCAGCTCTCGCCGGGCCGCCGCGAGGCGGCTACGACCTCGGTTGGATCGGGTCCACCGGAAACGGGCGCGCTGACGCTGACGATGACACCCTGTCCAGCGGCGCGAGCGCTCCGCAACGCCGCCGCGATGTGCCGCTCCAGACGGGCCTGAGAACGCGCGTCGAGCCAACCGTCCCGGGCTGAGGTAACGGACGTGGCAGCCACGCCCAAGAGGCTACTCCGGCCCGATTCGGAGGCGGCCGGCCAGGTTGAGCGCGGTCAGGGTGCCCGGCGCCGGTGCGGTCTGGGCACCCACTCCATCGCCGGCCTCCCCGCCGGTCCTGCGCAGCCTGATCGTCTTCGCGTGTCCGGGCTCCACGATGAACGCGTCGTCCTCGGGGACGAAGCCCGGCATGGCGATCCGCGCGCCGTATAAGAGGCGCTCGCTGCGCACCGTCACCGCTGTCTCACCATCCCGTCCGGGGAAGGTTCTCAGGTCAGCCGTGACTCCCAGCCGAGCGGCCGGCTCGCGTCCAGTGGGGTGCGTTCCGATGAACCGGCAGGACTGGGACACGACGCGCGCCTCGCCGCTCTCCCGGTCGTCCGTCTCCAGCGTGAGAACGATCAGGTCGTGGCCGGGAGGACCGAACCGGTAGGCCCATGACGCATCGACGAATCGGCCCAGGACACCCTCGATATCCGCCGTCCAGTTCTCCCGGGGCGCGAGCACGAGGTCCGTCACTGCCTCTTCGACGCGGGTCTCCAGGTCCCGGTACAGCGATATCCGCAGGCGCGCCACCAGGTCGGCGCCGCCCTCGTTGACCACGTGCGCGTGAACGCCGCTGAGGCCCTCGTCGGTGCTCCACACCGCCGCCGGAGCCAGCGCGCGACGCAGGTGATGGAACGCGACCTTCGGCTCGCCGCGATGGTCGAGCACGCCCCAACCGGCGCCCGGCTGCAGATCGGTCAGCCACAGCACTAGTCCGCCGGCACAGGGGGACTCGGCCCGGCGCCATTCACCGAATACCTCGGCCATCACCTCGCCCGTGACCTGCCGGGACAGTTCCAGGTAGCGATCGTGATCGATGCTCCGCAGGGCCACGGGTTCGACTCCGAACAGCAGCGTCAGATAGTGATCACGGACGTCCTCAAAGTCCCACCCGGCCCCAGCGTCGCGCGGCACGCCCTGTTTCCACCGGGGGTGATGGACGACCAGCCCGCCCGGAGCGTCGAGCGCCTCGAGTGCGCTGTCGTCGGGCACGTTGGAGAAGGCCAGACATTCGGCGGCGAAGCGGACGTCGGCCAGCCGCGCATCCGTGAGCGGCCGCAGGTAGGCGCCGACTCCGTAGTAGTTGGCCACGCCCCGGTTGGGGCGGAACGGGAGCTCACCCCCCCAGGGCGTCGAAGGGACGTAGGGCGCGTCAACGGCCGCCTCCGCCACGACGCGCGGCAGTAGCTCTCCATACAGCGGTCCGCTGGCCAGTTCCGGATCGAGCCCCATCATCGCTACCTGCTGCGCCACCTCGCTGCCGCCGCACAGCACGGCCAGACTTGGTCGTCCTCCCAGCTCCTCGAGCACACCGCGGGCCTCGGACTCGACAGCGGCCATGAACTCCCCGTCTTGCTCGGGGTAGTCAAGGTTGGCGAACATGAAGTCCTGCCAGACCAGGAGCCCGAGCTCGTCGCACAGGTCGTAGAAGGCGGGGCTCTCGTAGCAGGCAATGCCCGGGACGCGAAGCATGTTCATCCCCGCCGATCTCACGAGCTCGAGCACCTCGCGCAGACGCTCGGTGCGAACGTGCGGCGCCCGCTGGTCAAGCGGCGTCCAGACCGCGCCCCGGGCGAACACCGGGACCCCGTTGATCTCCAGCGCCAGGCCGTCGCGTTCGAGCTCGCCGCGTGCCTCGAGCGTGCGAAAGCCGATCCGGCCGGCATCGAAGACCGTGTCTGCTCCGCCCGCGTGCACCGTGAGCTCGGCGGCGTAGGTAAACGGCTCACCGTGGGTGTGCGGCCACCACAGCTGAATTTCTGAAATCACGAGCTCGCCGGTCGCTCGCACCCCGTCCGGTGTCGGGTCCAGAGTCAGCTGGATGCTCCCCCCGGCCACCGTCAGCTCCACCCGGTCGATTGCCCGGCCCCCAGTCTCGGTACACAGCACCGCGTCCGCGCTCACAACGCCTGACCCGTCCCGCACTGAAGACCGCAGCGCCAGTGACCTCACCCTCACCGTCCGGTGCTCGAGCACGATCGGGCGCCACGGACCGACCACCGCCGGGCCGGGTGCAAAGCCGGGCGCGCGCCCGATCAGCATTGTGCGAAAGAAGCGCAGGTTCGGCTCGGACACGAGGCGCGTGCGCCACCGGGCCCGCGGTTTGCGGCGCACGGCGAGGAGCGGCTCCAGCGCCCGGAAACAGATCGCCAGCTCGTGCTCACCCGGCTGACGGATGGCGACGCAGCGGCGCTCGAACATCGACTCGCTGTGCAGGGCAAGCTCGCCGTCGAGATACACATCGGCCACGGTGGCCAACCCGTCGAACCACAGCACCGCTGTCTCGCCGGCCGGCGGCGCCGGGGCCGAGAACGTCGTCCAGAACCACCAATCCCGCCCGTCTAGATCCCCAGCGGCCAGGCCGGCCTCGGCCAACGCTCCGGCCACGGTCCCGGGCACCCGGGCCGGCACGCCCTCGAGCTCTGACAGAGTGCCAGGCCGCTCGCGGTCTCCCGGGCTGGTGTCGGCCATGCGCCAGTCCTCGGACAGCTCTGACGCCGTTCCGGGGATCGCATTCAGGCGCCGCACGCCCTCACTCTCAAACTCGTCAGCCGGCCGTCAGCCGACGTTCTCAACCAGGCCGGCAATCCCTCGCGACCAAGCGTCCGCCGCGGCGGCGATAGCGGGCTCGGGATCGAACGCCCGGCGGCGTGCGAGCCGGAAGGACAGCGCCTTGCAGCCGTCGACGATCTCGCCCATCGCCGTCACCGTGGCATCCGCGCTCGGGCCGAACAACCAGCGCGCGTGCGCGCCGGCGAGCTCGAACGCGGCGCCGGCCATCCTGACCGTGGCGAAGGCGTAGGCGTGGTATTCCTCGAGCCCGCTGTCGAGCAGCACCGGAAGCTGGTCCTCGAGTTGGCGGCCGAAGCGCTCGAACGGATTCGACCGGGGGCGCATGTCCAGGTGGCGGCCGAGAAGCCTGATCGCCTCCTCGCGCAGCCGCTCGCCGCTCAGTCTTTCGCCCGCGTCAAACCGGACGAGCTCGGTGTAGGGCGGGAGCATGGCGGGGTCATCGGACCCGATCCGGAACACACCCCGGTAGTCCTCGCCCCGGCACTCGTGCAGCCCCGTGTTGTGGAAGTAGCGCAGGCGCTCAGCCTGAACGTCGATGGCGTCGGCGGCCACTGACGTCTTGACGTGCTCGGTCCGATAGCTCGTGCTCGCCGTGTCTGGCAGATACCAGCTGTCGAGCTCGACGATCATCGTCTGGCCGTGTTCGATCTGCTCGGCGATCTGAACCGGGAGCGGCCGGTAGGGCTGCATCTCGTGGATGTCGATCCCGAACAAACGCTCGAGATCCTCGGGCGGGGGCTTGAAGAAGGTCCACTGGTCGCCCTCGAAGTCCATCCGGACCAGATGCCCCAGCGCGGCCAGCGGCTCGTAACCGCAAGCGTGCAGGAGCTCGATCACGATGTCGGTGTAACAGTTGGTTTCGGTGTAGGTGCGCGCGCCTGCGTGCAGGGCATGGGGCGCGTAGGCGGCCGGCTCATGGCCCGAAACGCTGCGCAGGCCAGACTCGCTCGCGATGCTCATCGTCCCCATAGCTCAGCCCGGACGCTCGCCGGCCACGCCTCGGGGTCGAGCCCGTGCGTCCGCAGCAAGGCCAGCACGATCCGCTCGTGCCCGAAGCCGAGACATGCGGTGTGGGCCGTTTCCCCAGTTTCGAGCTCGAGCCCGTAGGTCTCGGCGAAGTGCTCGCGGTGGTGGTTGAACGACGCGCAGGCGGTCGGCTCGGGTCCGGTGATCTGCACCAGCAGCTCGAGCTTCAGGCGTTCGTCTCGCTGGTTGGTGGCCAGCATCCGGCCGCGGCGGCCGAAGAACGGGTCGTTGGCGATGTCAAGCTCGGCCGATAGTCCGAACGCACGCAGGAGATCGAGCCCGCGCTGAGCCCACTCCTCCCGCCATTCCAGAACCACCTCGGGCTCTGCGATCCTGACCAGCTCGTGCTGGTGGAAGATTTGGCGGCGCGCCGGGTCATGGGACGGTTCGTGGCGAAACACCCAGGCGCCACCAGCATCGATGAACACGCCACCGCTCGGCAGCGGACCCCGGCGGGCGATGGCGGGATAGACGGGATAGCACGCCGCCGGCATCAACGTGAGCTCGGTCATGTGCTGGAACCCACTCCAGTCCTGATGAGACGCGGCCAGCTCGCTCTGTTCGCGCGCCTGGCGCTCATCACCGTCAAACGCGTACACGCTCCCGGCCAGATGCGGGAACGAAGACAGATAGCCGCTGGACTCGAGCTGCTTGCGGGGCAGCACGGGCGGAAAGCGCAGGCGCTCGGCCCCGCGCGCGCCCGCCTCGGCGCTCAGCCGCTGGTCCAGACAGCCGCGCACGTCCTCGAACACTGAGCTGTGCCCGTATACCCCGGGGACACCACTCTCGATGAGGAGGCCCGACTCGAGAAGCTCGGCCAGGAACTCGGCCTGGTCCGCCGATGCGGCCCGAACCGACACCGACACGGCTCACACCTCCTTGGCGATCATCAACAGGCCGGCATCGATCGCGTGGATCCGCTCGTTGGCCACCATCAGGCGGGCTGACAGCGAGTCACGCAACTGGCGCCCGACTCCGTAGGGAGAGTCGTTCTTGTAGGCGGCGATGCCGATCACCTCGAGCACTCCGGCGCAGATCCGCGGCGCCTGCTCGGACGCCGCGAGCTTCAGGTTGTTGAAGCGCAGCACCGAGCCCATCGTGTCCAGCCGCTCACGGCCGGATTCATCCGAAGAGCGCTCGAAGTCGGTCAGGCCGGAGCGGACCTCGGCCCGCAGCATGGCCAGCTCGCTCATCACCCGCGACAGGCTGTGTGCGGCCGGAACCGGTTTGCCCGGACTCCTGCGGGCCGCGGCGCGCACGAAGCTGCGCCCGCGCTCGAAGGCTTCGGTGGCGATCCCCAGCCACACGTGCGACCACAGGATGTGCGAGATCGGCACGATTGACTCGTTCATGACCTCGGAGAAGGGCGCGCCGAGGATCTGTCCGGCCTGAAAGCCGGCCCGGACCACGAACCCGGGCGAGCAGGTGCCTCGCATACCGATCGTGTCCCAGGTGCCCATCGGCTCGAGCCCGGTGTCGGAGGCATGGCTAAGGACCATCACCTGATCACTCTGTTCAGCGGTTTCGGAGCGCCGGACCGTGGTCAGAAGGTCATCGGCGTGGGCTCCGTAGCTCACCGTGGGCGCCTGCTTTTCGAACCGGAAGGCCCCGCCATCGGTGGGCACGACAGCCGCGATCGAGCGCCCCATGTCACCGCCGGTCCCGATCTCTGAGGTGACCGAGGCGATCAGCCGCTGTTCGCCGGCCACGGACTGCAGATATGACGAGAACCACTCGGAGGAGTCAAGGTGCCTGACGATCGTCGCCACCTGAATCTGATGCATCGCGAACACCATGGCCGCCGAGGAGCAGCGCCGTCCGAGATCGTGGCAGGCAGTGGCGACCGCCTGAAGGGACACTTCGCCGCCACCCAGGTCAGCCGGGATGTAGCCCGACAGAGCGCCCGCATCTCGCAGGGCGCCAATGGCCTCGATGGGGAAGCGCGCGTCTCGATCAACCTCGTCGGCGTGTGCTGCCGCCACGTCGTCGGCGATCTGGCGGACCCCAGCGATGAACTCCTGGTCGCGGTCCACCGCCACGCTCATGCGGCTTCCGCCTGCCGGAGCTCGGTCACCGCCGCCGCAATCGCGGCGATGCTCTCGAACATGCTGCGCTTGAGCATCGCGTCGGGAAACTCGATATCGAAGGTGTCCTCGAGCGCCAGCATCACGTTGACGCTGGCGTGAGAGCTCATTCCGGCCTGGAACAGGTCCGCGTTGACGTCGATCGCGTCCGCATCCACCGGGAGTCGGGCATGGTCGCGCAGCACCTGTCGAATATCCGCATCTACGGTGGTCTCCATCAGTTCCCCTCCGCTAGGACCACCGCAGCGGCCAGGTCTCGTTCGTGAGTGATGCTCACTGCCAACCGATCGATGCCGCGGCGAGCCGCGACCCGGGCGGCGGCGCCGGTCAGCTCCAGCACGGCTCCGCCTCCGGCCTCAGTCCGGACGGCGATCGAACGCCATGGCACTGGTTCATCGACGGCGAGCGCTTTCAGCGTCGCCTCCTTGGCCGCGAAGCGCCCGGCCAGGCGCTTCGGGTCATGGCCACAGTCGCGCAGCTCGGCCCCGGTGTAGAGCCGCTCGAGGTAGCGGTCACCGAAGGTCGCGATCGAATCGCGCACATCGTCCACGCTCGTCAGGTCAATCCCCACGCTGATTGTCATCTATTCAAGCTATTCGGCAGCTCGCAATGGGAGCTTGAGATCGGAAACGCCGTCGGTCTTCATTGCCCTCTTCCCCGCGCCTATCCCCCGGGGGGCTTCCGGGCAACGTAGTAGATCTCGGAACAGTCCGGAGCGTGGTAGTCCTGGTCGAGAGGCCGGCCGTCGAGATCCGCGCTCAGCAGCGGCTCGAACCCCTCCTGCTCGAACTGGCGAAACTGCGCGTCGGCAAACGTGAAGTAGTGCACCAGCGAGAACTCATGGGCGCCGTCGCTGACGATGCTGTAGCCCGGCTCGTCGCGCTCGAACCGCCGCAGGCGCCAGTGGCGAAAGATCCGGCGGGGAGCGTTCCACAGGTCGAACGCGAACCGGAGCGGATCCGAGCGCCGGATGTTCGTGGGCGTCCGCACATTGGGCAGGTAGGCCCGGTTGTGTGAAGACATGAACAGGAGCCCGCCATCCACCAGGACCCGCCGGATCTCGCGCAGGGACTCCCGGCGCTCGGCGTCGCCGAAGATGTCGAGCAGGTTGCAGCCGGCCACGACGAGGTCAAGCGAGCCATCCTCGAACTGGGACAGGTCACGGATGTCCCCCTGGTTGAAGTGGCCGGCGGGGTAGCGCTGCCGACAGGCGTCGACCATGTCCGCGGAGATGTCGATCCCGTACGCGTCCCGGGCGATATCGACCAGATATCCGGCAATCCGGCCTCCGCCACAGCCGAGCTCGACCACCCGTCCTGACGCGTGCTGGTGGTAGCGCAACAGCAGCAGGACCTCGATGGGGCGGAGCTCCCGACCACCGTAGGACCCGAGGAAGCCTCCTCTGGCCCAGGTATTGATGTTGGCGTCAGCGACGCTCGACACGGAACTCGGCGGCAGGCAACGGGGACGGGATGTTAGACGGGGGCTCTCCGGCCGACTAAGAGTCTGCGGCCTCTTACACTCGGCGGCCGGGGAGACCAGGTTTTGCGCAGCTTTGAACACACCACGCCGCCGACGCCCGAGACGGGGGCCGCCGGCGAGGTCCGGCAACTTCACATGGACGCGATCTGGTTCGGTGACCCAGGCCGCCCACAGCTTGGGTGGCTCTCGCGCCCGGCGGCCGGAGTAGGCGCTTCGGGGATCGTGATCGCTCCACCGGTCGGGTATGAGTATTGGTGCAGCCATCGAGCCCTCCGCGCCCTGGCCGAACGTCTGTCGTTGGCTGGTCACGCCGTCCTGCGGATCGATTACGACGGCACCGGTGACTCGAGTGGCGATCAGTGGGAGCCGGGGCGGGTGGCCGCCTGGCAGCGGACGCTGGCCGACGCGGTGGCCGAGCTGCGCCGGCTCGGTGCCGAGGAGATCACCCTGGCCGGAGCGCGCCTGGGCGGTGCGTTCGCCCTCCTGGGTGGCCGCGAGCTCGGCGCAGCCAAGATCGTCGCCTGGCTGCCCGTGACGAGCGGGCGGCGCTACGCCAAGGAGCTGAAGCTCCTCTCCACCCCGGTGCCGGACGGCGGTGACCCGTCCCCGCAACCGGGCACGATCGCCGTGTCGGGAAACGTCTTCTCACCGGAGACGGTCCATGACCTCCAGGCCCTGGGGCTCGAACCCGTGACCGAGGCGCCTGCTCCGGCCATGTTGATCGTCGACGAGACCCCCGCGGCAACCGCGTCCCTCATCGAGCACCTGCGCACCCTCGACGTGGAGGTTGACCGTGTCTCGGTGGACGGGGCCGAGGAGGCCCTCCACACACCGCCGGAATTCGCCGTCGTGCCTGAGGCGGTCCTGACCGCAGTCTGCGGCTGGATCGGCCCCGACCTCTTCCTGGATGATCGGCGGACTCCGGTCAACCCCACACCCAGCGCCGAGTTCGAATGGCGCGGCGGCCGCGTGACCGAGACCGTGCTCAGGCTAGGCGGCCAGGGGCACATCGGCGTCCTCTGCGCCCCAGTCGGCGAGGTCAGCCACCCGACCACGCTCGTGCTGCTCAACCCGGGGTCAGAGACGCACGTCGGGCCGGGGCGAGCCTGGGTCGAGTACGCACGCGATCTTGCGCTGACCGGACGCCAGACGGTCCGCGTTGACTTCCTCGGCTGGGGCGAGAGCCCGGATGCCGGCCGGGCACCCGGGCGCCCATACGACGAGTGCGGCGAGCAGGACACGGTCGAGATCGTGCGCGCCCTCCAGGCGGAGGGCTTCGAGCGCTTGGCGATCTGCGGTCTGTGTGCGTCAGCCTGGATCGCCCTGCGCGCGGTACTGGAGGTGCCGGTGGCCGGAGTGATCGCGCTCAACCCCCAGCTCTACTGGAAGCGCGGTGACCCGGTCAACATTGACTGGGACCTGATCCGTTCCCTGCGCGCCGCCGAGATCCGGCGGGTCGAGCTGGGTGCGCGGTACGGCTTCTGGAGTCTGATCGACGCCCTCGGGCACCGCTCCCGGCCCGCACGTTGGCTGGATGACCTGGCCTCCACAGGGGTTCCCGTGAAGCTCGTGTTCGCCGAGGGCGATGACGGTCTGATCTACATCAACGGCCGGCTGCGCCGCCGGGCGGAACGCCTTCAGCGCCGCGGTCGTGTGTCGATCACCGAGCTTCCAGGCGTCGATCACCCGATGCACCGAACCTGGATGCGCTCGAGCGTGCTGGCGGCTCTTTCCCAGGCGTTGACCGAGATCGACGCCGCAGGAGTGGCCCGCACCAGAGATGCTTGAGCACCCACTCGGTCAGGGTGGTGTCAGCGTCCGAGCCCCCGTTTTGTGAAAACCCGGCTGTGTTGCCGAACGCTTGGCGCATCCGTCGGGTACACCGCCCGCTCGGTGAAAAGCGATTGCTGCGGGCGGCGGTTTTTCACGAATTGGGGGTTCGTGGGGGCGGATCTCGGGGTTGGCGCGAGCGGATCGTCACCAGCCCAAGGCCCCGAGCCGGATTTTCTGCGATCTGCCCGGGTGGGGGCGTGGGATCGGCGGCCCGGTGCGGCCGATCGGACCGCCAACCGCTCAGGAACTCAGGAACTCAGGCTAGGCCCGGCCGAGCACCCAGCGCGGCCGAGACCACATCTGCCAGCGTTCGAGCTCCTGGAATCCGAGCTCGTAATACAACGGCTCGCCGTCCCCCGAGCTGTGCAGGAGGCACTCGGTCGCGCCGTGGGCCGCGGCATCTGCGAGCACGGCCTGCACCAAATCCCGGCCGTAACCTCGCCGGCGCTCGGCCGGCGCGGTGGCCATTGACCAGATCGCCAGCGAGTCCTCGATTCGCACGGCGGCCAGACAAGCCATCAGCGCGCCGGACTCGTCATGGCAGCCCCACAGGGTGCGCGCCGGATCGTGGACGGCAGCTTCCGGGATGGCGACGCCGGTCAGATCTCGGGGCAGGTCATAGACCTCACCCACGAGCGCCCGGACCGCCTCGAGCTCATCGGGACCCAGGCGCCGCACAGTCGAGGCCCCGGTCACCGCGTCGCCGCCGTCCAGGCCCAGGCGCATGAACGCCCGGCTGCCGATGCAGACCCAGCCGGCGTCGACGAGCCGCTGCACCTCGCCCAGGGCTGCCCCAGCGACCATCACCACGGCCGGGACCTCGGCGGCGCTCACGGCGCCGAGCAACTCTTCGAGCCCTTCCCCGGATCCATAGGCCGCCGCGACGTTGTAGTCGACGGCGTCCTCCCGGCTCAGGGCCAGCCACCCGTCAGGGCCTACCTTCACCGCTCCGTTCCCCGCCCAGAACTCCGCGCTCATACCGAAGCGAGCGCGCTGCTGGTTGAGATCGGTGTCCGGCACGCCGGCGGGTCAGGTCTCGCTGCGGCCCCGGGAGATGGCGATCTCTCCCGTGCGGGCCATCTCGATCAGCCCGAACGGCCGGATCAGAGCCTCGAACGCATCCACCTTGTCGCAGGTGCCCGTGACCTCCACCACCACCGAGCGCTTGGTCACGTCAACGACCTTGGCGCGGAAGATCTCGCAGATCTGCATGACCTCGGCTCGCGCCGAGCCGTCGGCGGCGACCTTGAACAGCGCCAGCTCGCGCGCCAGCGTCTCGCCGGGCTCGAGATCCCGGATCTTGAGCACGTTGATCAGCTTGTGGAGCTGCTTGGTCACCTGGTCGATCGGGTGGACAGCCCCGTCGAGCGTCAGCGTGATCCGTGACACGCTGTCGTCATCAGTCGGGCCAACGGCCAGCGTGTCGATGTTGAAGCCGCGGCGGGCAAACAAGCCGGCGATCCTGGTCAGGACACCCGGCTTGTTCTCGACCAGGATCGACAGGATGTGCTTGCGTCCGGTCCGGAGCCCGACGGCGGCTTCGAGCTCGTCGAGCGAGAGGATTTCTTTGGTGCCTGGCTCTCCCATGGCCGTCATCCGACCATGTCCCGGGCGGCCTGTCCGGCCGGGATCATTGGGTAGGTGTTCTCCTCGCGCGTGACCCGCACGTCCACGAGCACGGGACCGTCGGTGGCGATCGCGTCCTGCATGTCCTTGACCAGGGTGCGCTTGTCCTCCAGGCGGATGCCGGTGGCCCCGTAGGCGTCAGCGACCTTGACGAAATCGGGCCATTGCCCCATGTCCACCTGGCTGTAGCGCTTGTCCCAAAACAGCTCCTGCCACTGGCGGACCATGCCCAGGTAGCCATTGTTCATGATGAACACCTTGATCGCGATGCCCTCCTGGGCGCAGGTGGCGAGCTCCTGCATGTTCATCTGAACCGAGCCGTCGCCGGCGATGCAGACCACGGTCTCGTCAGGGCAGCCGACCTTGGCGCCCATCGCGGCCGGCAGGCCGAAGCCCATCGTGCCCAGGCCGCCGGAGTTGATCCATCTGCGGGGCTCAGCGAAGTGGAAGTACTGCGCTGTCCACATCTGGTGCTGCCCGACATCGCTGGTCACGATCGCATCCCCACCGGTCGCCTCGTACAGAGCCTGGACCATGTACTGCGGTTTGATCTCAGCGTCCGTTGAGTCCGAATAGCCGAGCGGATGGCGCTCACGCCAGATCCCGATCCGGCTCCACCACTCCTCGAGGCGAGCCGGGTCAGCTGACAGGGCGCGGTACTCGGCCGTGAGGCGGGGCAGGATGTTCTTGGCGTCACCGACGATCGGAATGTGGGCCGGCACGTTCTTGGAGATCTCGGCCGGATCGATGTCGATGTGGATGAACTTTGCCCGGGGAGCGAACTCCGACAGCTTGCCCGTGATCCGATCATCGAACCGGGCGCCGATTGCGATGATCAGGTCAGCCTCGTCCATGGCGTAGTTGGCACTCCGGGTGCCGTGCATGCCGAGCATCCCGAGCCACTGATCGTGGGTTCCCGGAAAGCCCCCCAGGCCCATGACCGTGCACGTGACCGGGAAGCGATCGGCCGTGGCCAGCTCGGTGAGTTCGGCCGCTGCATTTGCCGCCACCACCCCGCCCCCGGCATAGATGACAGGCCGGCGCGAGTTGGCCAGCGCCTTCGCGGCCAGGCGAATCTGCTTCTGGTTGCCATCCGTGGTCGGCTGATAGCCGGGCAGGTGGACGTCGTCCACGGGCTCGTATGGGATGTCAGCCCGGCTCAGATCCTGGGGAATGTCCACCACGACCGGTCCCGGGCGGCCCGTGCGGGCCAGGTGGAACGCCTCGTGGATGGTCCGCGGGAGCTCCAGCGGATGCTGGATCATGAAGCTGTGCTTGACGATCGGCATCGTGATGCCGATCGTGTCGGCCTCCTGGAATCCGTCCGTGCCGAGCAGCTCGGTCCGCACCTGGCCGGTGATGAACACGACTGGAACCGAGTCCATCATCGCGTCACAGATCGGGGTGACCAGATTTGTGGCTCCGGGGCCGCTGGTGCCCAGGGACACCCCCACCTTGCCCGTGGCCTTGGCGTAGCCCTCCGCCGCGTGACCGCCGCCGGCCTCGTGGCGGACCAGGATGTGGCGGATGCCGGCGTCGTAGAACGCGTCGTAGGTGGGCAGGTTGGCACCGCCGGGGAGGCCGAATACAACATCGACACCTTCCGCTTTGAGACATTCCATCAGGGCGTCGACGGCTCGCATTGCATGGCCTCCTTTCGGGCGTGCGGAAATGGGGATCGGCCGCACGCGCCCGCGATCGCCTGCAGCGAAGGCCAGTGTACAGCGGCGATACCGGCGTTCCGGTCCTGGGCAGGGGATTGCGCCGACGCGCTGGTAAGGCGTTCATCCAATCCACCCGGCAGCGCGACTAACCTCTTTCGAACAGAGGAGTCACCGTCCCCCCGTCCCCAGAACCGCTGTATCTGCCGGGCGATCCCGACCCGGTGTTCGCCACCGTGCATCGACCCGCGCCCGATCAGGCTCGGGGCACGGCGGTCGTCGTCTGCCCTCCCTTCGGCTGGGACGAGGTCTGCTCCTACCGGAGTTTGCGCACCTGGGCTGAAAGCCTGGCCGCGGACGGCTACGTGACGCTCCGGCTGAACTTCCCGAGCACCGGGGACAGCGGCGGCAGCGTCCGTGACCCGGATCGGGTCGGCGCGTGGACGAGCGCGATCGCTGGGGCGGCGGCCTTCACCCGAGCCGAGCTGGGCGCCGGGCGCGTCGTCGCGCTCGGAATCGGCCTCGGGGGCGTGCTCGCCTACCAGGCCGCGGCCGAGGGGGCCCCGATTGACGATCTCGTCCTGTGGGCCACGCCCGCCCGCGCCCGAGCGCTCGTTCGCCAGCTCCGTGCCTTCTCAAAGCTCGAGCGCTCGCTTTTCTTCGATGGGCTCGAGACGCCCCCGGATCTGCCCGACGGGGAGCTCGAGGCGGGTGGGTTCCTGCTCAGCGCCGAGACGGTGAACCGACTCGAGGCGCTTGATCTCGCCCTGGTGGATCTACCCCGCGCCGTCGAGCGCCGCGTGCTCCTGCTCGAGCGTGACGGCCTGCCCATCGACGCCGCGCTGCGCGAGCATCTCGAGCGCGAAGGCGCCGAGGTCACGCTCGCGCCGGGGCCAGGCTTCGCCGACATGACCTCACACCCTCAGCAGGCCGAGTCCTCCGCCGAGGTGATCGCGACCGTCCAGTCCTGGCTCGCCGGCTCGCGGGCAGCGACTCCCGGTCCCTCGCACTCGATCGCGATCCAGAGCGCGGAGATCCGCAGCGACGCCGAGCACCTCGTGCGGGAGACTCCGATCGTCATCCCCGACACGTTCGGGAACCTGGCCGGTGTGCTCACCGAGCCGCTCGACGGCTCCGACCACGGGTTGTGCGTCGTGCTCCTGAATGCCGGCGCGGTGCGGCGGACGGGACCGAACCGGATGTGGGTGGAGGCGGCGCGCCGCTGGGCGCAGCAGGGAGTTCCATCACTGCGTCTTGATATCGAGGGAATCGGTGACGCGGACGGGGCCGAGACGCCCTACCGGGAGGACGGGGCGATGTACGAACCCGAGCTCACGCCCCAGGTGGTCAGCGCCCTTGACTATCTGCAGGCGCGGGGGGCCGGGGAACGGTTCGTGCTCGTTGGTCTGTGTGCCAGCGCCAACTGGGCGTTCCACGTGGCTGTCCTGGATCCCCGGGTGACTGGCGTGATGCTGATCAACCTGCGGGCCTTCTTCTGGGACCGGGGGTTGGCTCCCGCCCGCGACCTCCGGGCGCTGTTTTCCGAGCCGTTCTCACTCTCACGCGTCCGCCGCGTGGCCACCGGCCCCCGGCTGCGCTCCTTCCTGCGCTGGCTCGCCGGCTCCCCGGCTCGCCTGCTGCACCGCCTGATCACGCGCGAGGCGCCCGGAGAAGCGGCCGAGCGCGAGATCGACGCGGTACTCGATGCATTCGTCGCCTCGGGCAAGCGCGCGCTGTTCCTGTTCACCGAGCACGAGCCGGTCTATGACGAACTGGTTCGCTCCGGACGAGCGGAGCGGCTGGCCACGGCACCCAGCGTCACATTCGAGCGGATCCGCGTTCGTGACCACACGATGCGACCGAGCTGGGCCCAGGCCCAGGGTCACGCGGCTCTCGATCGCGCGCTGGCGCGCGAACCCGAACTGGTGCTGCGCTCAGACGCCCCAGTCAGTCGCTCATGACTTGGCCAGGCCGCGCATCGCGGCCTCGGGAGCCACCGCCACGTCAGGGAACTCAAGTTCTGCTCCGCAGTGAATGCACACCGCGTCATGCAGCTTCACCACCCGGAGGCAGGCCGGACACTGGCGCCGCAACTCGCGGTCATCCCAGCGATAGAGAACCGCCGTCAGTAGACCAATGAACGGGATGCAGAACGACACCAGGAACCAGATGAAGAAAGAGCTGCCCTTCATCCGGCCCACCACCCCTCCGGCGAGGCCGAAGAAGAACAAGATCACGAGCAGGCCTAAGCCCTGCACGAGTCAGGCTTTCGTCAGATGGTCTTGAGCGCCCAGATGACCGCGCCCACCGCCGCCACGGCCACGACTATCCAGAAGATGGTCATGATCAAGCCGATGACGAAGTGGATCGCAAGCGCGGCCACGGCCACCAAAACCAGGCCGGCAGCGGCACGCTTCACGATCGGTGTGCGGGCAGGCCGGGCCTCGAGGTTGGTTTGCATATCTGACAGCGTAGCGCGGCGACGAGCGGTCTCCGCCGGCTCAGCGGGTAAAGAGCTCCGCGGAGCCGGCGGCTGCCACGGACTTTTGCGGGTTAGCGACGCTCGGCGGGCTTCGGACGTGCCGCGTCGCCGGCTGGCCGGTCCTCGAAACGCAGCCGAGCGATGCGGTAGCGGCGGATGGCCGGTCCGGCCTCTGACTCGACCTCGCGACGGTCAGCGACCAGCAGCAGCTTTGATGATGTGCCTGGACGGATCATGGCCGAGATGGTCACAGGCGGGCGGCCCGGAGGCATTGGCCACAGGGCCAGAAATGTGCGGCCGAGGTGCGCCGCCGGGCCTCCGCACCGACGGTGCGTAGTTACCCGCAACCGAGTCCGCAATTGCCCCGGAGCCCTTAGCTCTGCCAGCCGACGATGAACGCCTTGACCGACAGGCTCGGAATGGAACCTCTCCACACTCCCACACACGCCCTCGCTGAGAATTTTGCCGCTGAGACGGAGCCATCCGTCCGCCCGCTGACGAATCTGAGTCCCGAAGAACTGGTTAACGGTGGAGACCGCGGTGGTAGAGACGATATGATGACGTTTAAGGGGTTGGGTCACGCCGCGCACCCGCAACCATCGGTTGGAGGACGTGCGCATGGGCGGGTGTGGTCACCGAACCAGGGAAGTCGAACGACAAGCAAGGCCGCGGAATCGGGACGGATGACACCACCAACGCATATAGCCACCCATGGCGGCGTCGCCGTCGCACGCCGTCCCCGGACCCAGCTCGCGGTCCAGATCTGCCGCCAGGTACTCAACCCCCACGGATGGTCGCGGGTACGCCTGCTGACGGACATCGTCGTCCTGTACGTCGCCTCCAGCATGGCGCTGTTCGCCGACCCGACGGTCCGAACGGTGTCCTCAGACCGCATCATCGCCGTCGTCTTCCCGATCGTCGTGACCTTCATGATGCGAGCGCGCCGCGCTCCGGACGAGCGCCTGAACGTCTCGCTGCTCGACACCTTCGCGTACGTCCTCGGGGTTGTATCGCTGGGCGCCATGCTGATGATCTCGGTCGACTCAATTTTTGGTGGCGCCGATCCCCTCGCCCTCGCCCCCCGGCTGTGGCTGTTCGCCTTCGTCTATCTGGGCGTGGCCCGCACGATGCTCGTGTCGGTTCGCCGCCAGGCCATGCAGGCCGAGGCCATCCTCACGCCAACGCTGATCGTCGGCGCCGGCATGATCGGTGCTCACCTGGTCAAGCGGCTCACCGAGCAACCCGCCTACGGCCTGCGGCCGGTCGCCTTCCTCGACTCTGACCCGCTGCCAACGCCTGAGCTGTCAGCCGGGCCGCTCGTGCCGGTGCTGGGTGGGCTCGATGACCTCAGGGACGCGATCGAAGCCACCGGCGCCCAGCATGTGATCCTCGCCTTTTCCTCCGAGCCCGACCACGTTCTTGTACGCAAGGTGCGCGAGTGCGAGGCCATGGGCGTCGAGGTGTCACTCGTTCCGCGTCTCTACGAGTCCATCAACGAGCGCACCACACTCGATCACGTGGGTGGGCTTCCGCTGTTGACGCTTCACTCCGTGGACCCACGCGGCTGGCAGTTCGCCATCAAGCATTCGATGGATCGCACCTTCGCGCTGCTTGGCCTGATCGCGGCGGCGCCCATCATGCTCATCGTGGCCCTCGCCGTGCGCTTGTCCTCGCCCGGGCCGATCTGGTTCCGCCAGCGGCGCGTCGGCCGTGATGGACGCGAGTTCGACGTGCTCAAGTTCCGGACCATGCGAGTGCCCCAGAGTGGACCCGAGGACTCCTTCGAGCTCCCGGACGGGGTGGCACCTGGCGGGATCGAGGGCGCCGATCGCCGCACCCGGATTGGCTGCGTCCTGCGTGACTTCTCGCTCGACGAGCTGCCCCAGCTCGTAAACGTGCTCCGTGGCGACATGAGCCTAGTCGGCCCACGGCCCGAGCGGCCCGAATACGTCACCCGGTTCGCCCGCGACTTTGCCCGCTACGAGGACCGCCATCGCGTCAAGTCCGGCATCACCGGATGGGCCCAGGTCAACGGCCTGCGCGGACAGACCTCGATCGCCGACCGCGTGGAGTGGGACAACCACTACATCCAGAACTGGTCCCTGCGGATGGACCTCCGGATCATGGCGCTCACGCTGGTTGAGATGTTTCGCCAGCGCGACGGTGTCGCCGAGGCAGATCCACTTCTCGAGGCAGATCCGCTTCTCGAGGCAGATCCGCTTCTCGAGGCAGATCCACTTCTCGAGGCAGATCCACTTCTCGAGGCGGAACACACCTCATCCCGGTCCACCGCGACCGTCGACAGCTAAAGCCGCAGCGGGGCACGTAAAGCCTCCAATCTGTCTGCCGTCGCAAGTAGCTGCCTGCGCCGGGCAGCTATGTTGAGCCGACTCCGAGATGGGACCGTCCGCCGCGCGCACGCGCATCATGTTCATGATCGACTTCGTGTCCAGCACGGGAGGCGCTGAGCGCTTCGCCGTCGGACTCGCGACGCATCTCCCGCAGGACCGTTTCGAAGTCTGGGTATGCGCCACCCGGAGTTCCGATCCGGTCGCCGAGCGCCAGCTGGCCGATGCCGGGGTCAGGTACGTGACCCTGGGCCGCAGCGCGAAGTGGGACGTCCACCGTCTCGGTGGGCTGGTCCGCATCCTGCGCAGCCAGCGGTTTGACATTCTGCATACGCACAAGTTCGGCTCGAACGTCTGGGGAACCGTAATCGGTCGAGCGTGCCGGGTTCCGGCGATCGTCGCCCACGAGCACAGCTGGTCCTATGAGGGCGAACCGTCCCGTGCCTGGTTGGACGGCCACGTGATCGGGCCGCTGGCCACGAAGTTCGTCGCTGTCTCCACGGCCGACGGAGAGCGGATGGTCACCGTCGAGGGGATCAGCCCCGAGAAGGTGGTTGTCATCCCAAATGGCTACATTCCGAGCCCTGGGGCGTCTGACAATGACGTCCGGGCAGAGCTGGGATTGGACGAGACCGCCCAACTGATAGGCATCGCTGCCGTGCTTCGACCCGAAAAACGCCTCGACCTCCTGCTCGAGGCTTACGCCCGCGTCCGAGCCGCGCTGCCCAAGGCGCACCTCGTGATCGCCGGCGGCGGAGAGTGCCGCCCCGCGCTTGAGCAGCAGGCGAACGAGCTCGGGGTCAGTGACTCGGTCCATTTCCTGGGTCCGCGCAGTGACGTCGACAGCGTGCTCCGAGCCGCCGACGTTGGGGCTCTGTCATCTGATCGCGAGGGGTCTCCCCTGCTCGTGTTCGAGTGCATGGCCAACGACGCACCGATCGTGGCCACCAGGGTCGGGGGAGTCCCGGATGTGGTGGAGGACGGGCGCACGGGCGTGCTCGTTCCCCGGCGCGATCCCGACGCCATGGCCGAGGGCCTGATCTCCCTGCTCGCCGACCCGAGCCGCCGAGCCGAGATGGCGGCCGCGGGGCGGGAGGCACTGCGCCGATACACGATTGACGTGATCGCCGGCCGCTTCGCGTCGCTGTATGACTCGCTTGTGGTGGGAGAACGATGACTGCCGACGCACTCAGCTCGAAGCGGTCCAACGCGGGGTTCTGGTCCAGCGCCAAGAGCTTCTTCCTGCCCGTCGGGCTCCATATCGACCCGAATGGAGTCCGCGGCTACCCGATTGACCTCCGTGTGAAGGCCGAGTTTCCCAACGGCGCTCCGGAGCTGAAGCTACCCGGCATCCTGCACGTCGGAATGACCCAATACGGCCTGGGCTGCTACGAGCGCTGGCTGGCGGGCGAGGGCGAGGACTGGCTGGCCGCGGCGCTCATGGCCGGGCGCTACCTGGCCGGAATCCAGGCCCCCGACGGCTCCTGGGTTCACGACCAGCGCTTCCCCCACACCTTCCGGCTGCCTCCCCCCTGGACCTCTGGCATCACCCAGGGCCAGGGCGCCAGTCTCCTTGTCCGCCTCCACCAGCAGACCGGCGATGAGGACCTGGCCCGCGCGGCCAAGCTCGCCCTGGCGCCGTTGTCCGCTCCGCAGGCGGACGGAGGGGTCTGCGGTGACCTCGGTGGTCTGCCCTGGCCCGAGGAGTACCCGACCTCACCCCAGTCCCACGTCCTCAACGGTGCCATCTTCGCGTTGTGGGGTATGCGAGACGTGGGGATCGGGCTTGACTCCCCCGAGTCCCTGGGACACTTCAAACGGGGAATCGAGTCGCTGGCCGCGAACCTCCACCGGTATGACACCGGCAGCTGGTCGCTCTACTCGCTGTTCCCCCATCCGATCCATAATCGGGCGAGCTCCTTTTACCACGACCTGCACGTCCGTCAGCTGACGGCAATGCAGCAGCTGGCCCCACGGCCCGAGTTCGAGGCCACCCGTCTACGCTGGGCTGGATACGCCGCCTCGAGGTATTCCCGCACCACGGCATTCGCGTGGAAGGCCGCGTTCCGCTTCCTGGTCCCCCGCAATCGCCTGTTTGCCCGGGCCGCTACGTGGACGCGAAGGTGATGCCGGGACGATGAGTGAGCTGCTGGTGCTGGCCTATCACGCAATCAGCCCGAGCTGGGCGGCCCCTCTGTCGGTGACACCGGACGCCTTCGAGCGCCAGATCACCAAGCTGGTACGCAAGGGCTGGGTCTCGGCGAACTTCACTGAGGTCGTACGGCAGCCCCCCAACACCAAGACGTTCGCGATCACGTTCGATGACGCGTTCGCGTCGGTCAAGACCTACGCACAACCCATCTTGGGCCAGCTCGGGGTCACGGGCACGGTGTTCGCCCCCAGCGACTACATCTCCCGCCAGGCGCCGCTGGCATGGGCGGGACTGGACGAGTGGGAGCTGACCGCCGATTCCGACGAGCTCAACCCGATGACCTGGAACGACCTCGGAGAGCTGGCTGAACTGGGCTGGGAGATCGGATCGCACACCAAGACGCACCCCCAGCTCACCACGCTCACCGATCAGGCACTGGCCCGGGAACTGACGGAATCCCGGACGGAGTGCTCGGAGCGGATCGGACGGCCGGTGACGTCGATCGCCTACCCGTATGGCAACGTGGATGATCGGGTCGTCGGCTACACCCGGGACGCGGGTTACGAGGCCGCCGCCGGGATGATGTGGCCGTCGGGCGAACCGAACCGCTATGACTACCCCAGGGTAGGCGTTTACCACACCGATTCCTGGGCGCGGTTTCGCGTCAAGGTCGGGCGCTGGTCGCACTCGAACTACGGCGCGCAGCTGATCGCTCGGCGCAAGGCCAGAGCAACCGCCTCCTGATCGTCAGAGTGCTGCGCTGACGATGGCCCCTGCCAAGCCCCTGCGGCTCGCCGTGTACTGCGACTACTCCTACCGGATAGCCCGCGACCAGAGCACCACCGCCGAGCTTCCGTTCAGCGTGTTCATCGAGGGGCTGGCTCCGCACTGCGAGCGGCTGGTCGTCCTCGGGCGCCTGGACGCCACCCCGGAGCCATTTCCCTACCCGGTCCGCGCCGCTGAGTTTGTCGCCCTCCCCTACTACCGCAGTGGGGCTGACCTGGCCGCGGTTCTGGGCACGGTCCCGGCCGCCATCCGCCGCTTCTGGCGCGAGCTCGACGGGATCGACGTGGTCTGGATCCTGGGGCCAAATCCTCCCCAGGCGCTGCTGTTCGCCGTTCTCGGGATGCTGCGCCGTCGCCGGGTGGTGCTCGGAGTCCGGCAGAACCTGCCCGAGCTGATCCGCTACCGCCGGCCCGGGGCGCGGGTCGTGCTGGGCGCCGCATATCTCCTCGAGTACGCCTTCCGTGCCCTGGCCAGGTTCCTGCCCGTGGCTGTGGTCGGGCCCGACCTGGCTCGCCGCTACCGAGGAGCCCGGTCAGTGCTGAATATGTACGTGTCTCTGCTGCGAGAGGTGGATCTCGTTGCGCCCGCTGAGGACCGCCGGCGCTATGACGGTGATGAGCTGGTCATGTTGAGCGTCGGTCGGCTGGATCCGGAGAAGAACCCGCTGCTGATGGCCGATGTGCTGGCCCGGGCGCTGCGCTCAGACCCACGCTGGCGCCTCGAGGTCTGCGGTGACGGCCCGCTGGCGGAGGCGCTGACCGAGCGAGCCATGGAGCTTGGCGTCGATTCGCGCCTGCGCCAGCGCGGCTACGTGCCGATCGATGGCGGCCTGTGGGATCGCTATCGCGCCGCGCACGCACTGCTTCACGTCTCGCTCACCGAGGGAGTGCCTCAGGTGATCCTCGAGGCCTTTGCCGCGCGACTGCCGGTCGTCGCCACGGACGTCGGCGGCGTGGCGGATCTGGTCACCGACCGCGGCCTGTTGGTGGCCCCCCGTGATCCCGAGGCTGCTGCCGCCGCCCTGAATCGGCTGGCCCAGGACGCGCCGCTACGGGAGGGGCTCGTCGAGATGGCTCAGCAAGCCGCCGCGGATCACACGCTCGAGGCCGAGTGCTCCCGCTTGGCCGGATTTCTGTCCACGAACTCCTGATGCCACAGCTCGAGCATCAGCAGCGACCACAGGCCACGCGTGTGCTCGATCCCGTTCTGGTGCTCTGAGATCAGCCTCTCGACTGCTCCGCAGTCAACGATCCCACGGGCTCGGCTCGCCTCCCCCAGGAGCGTGTCAGTCATCAGCTCGTGGAGCTCGCCGCGCAGCCAGCCAGGGATCGGAGCGCTGAAGCCCATCTTGGGTCGCTTGAACAGCTCGGCCGGCACACGCCGGGCCAGGGCATCGGAGATCAAGCGCTTTCGGCTTCGGCCGCGCTGCTTGAAGCTGGTGGGAAGCCGAGCCACCCATTCCACCAGCCGGTAGTCGAGCAGCGGCGCTCGCGCCTCGAGCGAGTTGGCCATCGTGGCGATGTCCATCTTGAACAGCAGCTGATCGGGCAGCGATCGAGCTACGTCGACGGCCAGCGCCCGGTCCAGCGCCGTCCTCGCGTACCCGGGAGGATCAAAGCGGGAGGCACGTCCCAGACCCGGCGAGACCGCCCGCCGCTCGTCGGGGCTGAGCACGGCCGTCCACTCGGCGTAGCGCTCCCCGGGTTCGAGCTCGATCGCTCTGAGGAAGCGATACAGCTTGTGGCGAGTCGACATCGGATGGGCGAATTCACTGCCGACGCGGCCAGCCCCCTCGCCCGCCAGCTTGCGCACCGACACCGGAAGCCGATCGGCGTACCCGGCCATGCGCGCGGCCTGGTGGCGGTAATAGCCGCCGAACAGCTCGTCACCCCCCTCCCCGGTCAGCGCCACCGTGATGCGCTGCCGGGCCCAGCGGGCGATATAGAACGTCGGCACGGCCGAGGAATCGGCGAACGGCTCGCCGTAGTGGTGGACGAGCTCGGGGAGCATCTGGACCAGATCGGTCGGCTCCACCACGGCCTCGTGATGGGTGCTCCCGAGGACATTGGCGATCTTCCGAGCGTGAACTCGCTCGTCGTAGCGAGACTCGGGAAAGCCGATCGCGAACGTCTGCACGTCGGGGGCTCCCGCCGCGATCATCTGAGACAGGACGAAGCTCGAATCCACACCGCCGCTCAGGAACACGCCCAGCGGAACGTCGGAGACCATCCGTTCGCGGACCGCCACCAGGGACCGCTGCTCGAACTCTTCCAGGGCCTCCTCGTAACCGATGTCCAGCTTGGGCTCGAAATCAAGCTCCCAGTAGCGCCGGTGCTCCAGCTGTCCGCTCGGATCCCAGGTGAACATCGTCCCGGGCTCGAGTTTGCGCACGTCGCGCAGGATCGTCAGCGGAGACGGTATGTATCCGTACTGGAGGTATTCGGCCAGCGCGGCGGGATCGACCTCCCGCTCGATTCGTTCGTCGAGCAGAAGCGATCCGAGCTCGGAGGCGAAACTGATCGTCCCGTCCGCGTGGTGGGCGAAGAACAGCGGCTTCTTGCCCAAGCGGTCCCGAGCCACGATCAACTTCTTGGCCTCGGTATCCCAGAGCGCAAACGCGAACATCCCGTCGAGCTCGCGAACGAACTCGGGCCCGTATTCCTCGTAGGCGTGGGCGATCACCTCACCGTCGGTGCCCGAAGCGAACACATGGCCGGCGCGGGTCAGACGCTCCCGAAGCTTGACGAAGCCATAGATCTCGCCGTTGAACACCACGTGCACGGTGCCCTGTTCGTTGCTGTAGGGCTGATGCCCATCGACCACGTCGATGATCGACAGCCGGCGGATGGCGAGCGTGACCCAGTCGTCGTCGTAGACCCCAGACTCATCAGGTCCGCGATGCACCAGATCAGCGGAGATTCGGTCGAGGACGGCCCGCCGGTCCCTGGATTTGCCCGCAAGGCCGGCGATCCCGCACATGCGCCTATCGTAATGGCCACCCGGGCTGCCTCGGCTTCAGAGCGCGCACCCCTCAGCCGATGATGGATGCGTATGGCTGCCACACGATCGCATCGCTTGCTCGATCCGGCTGACGCTGCACTAGCTTTCCCGCGCATGGAGCCCCAGGTTGCCTGCTCGGTCCTGATTCCGGTCCTCAACGAGGAGCGCTACATCGAGGCCAGCGTCGAGGCCATGCGCCGCCAGGTGTTCGACGGCGAGCTCGAGTTCCTGTTCGTCGACGGAAGGTCCACCGATCGTACGCGCGAGATCCTCGAAGGCCTGGCCCGGGAGGATCCTCGGATCCGTGTATTCGACAACCCGGTCGGCACCGTGTCCAGCGGACTCAACGTCGCCCTGCGCCATGCCCGGGGGCGATGGGCACTGCGGATGGACGCGCACACTGTGTATCCGGACGACTACGCGCAGCTCGGCGTACAGCGGCTCAATCAGGGAGGCACCAAATGGGTCAGCGGCCCCCAGGTGCCGAGGGGTCACGGCGCGGTTTCTCGCGCGGTGGCGCTGGCCCTGTCTTCTGCCATCGGACGCGGCGGATCACGCAAATGGGGAGAGCCCGGGACGCAGAGCGGCGCCGAGTTCGAGCTCGACACCGGGGTTTTCGCCGGCGTATGGGAGCGCGACACACTGCTCGAGTACGGCGGCTGGGACGAGCGCTGGCCACGCAACTCGGACTCCGAGATGGCCGCCCGGTTCCTGGCTCGAGGCGAGCGCCTGATCTGCCTGCCCGCGATGGCCGCTGAATACGTCCCCCGGGACTCGCTTCGGAGTCTTTGGCGCCAGTACCTCGGCTACGGCGAGTTCCGAGCCCGGACCTCGAAACGCCATCCACATTCGATGCGCGCCACGCATCTGCTGGCTCCGGCAGCGGTGATCACGACGGGGGCCGCGGTCCTGCTCCCCCGCCGGCTTCACCGGCTCCGGCGAGCGGCACGGCTCGGCCAGCTGCTCTACGCCGCCACGCTCATACGTTCCGGAGCCCGCGCCCGAGAGGCCGCCGAGTCCGCTTCCGACGCCGCGTTGGTGCCGGTGGTGCTGCTTGTCATGCATTTCGCCCACGGGCTGGGCCAGATGAATGGCTGGCGCCGATACGGGCCGCCGTGGGCCGCGTTGGCCCACGTCCTTAGACTCGGAGGTCTGATCAGCGCGACCGACCCGGATCAGGCCCCGGTGTTCGCGCCGTCACTTCTCGGCGGGGCACCCGTTACCGCCGGGGCGGAGTCGGGCGAGGTCTGAGCCAACCCGGACCAACCTCAATTTTTTGGTTTTCCGCCAGTTCGAGGCGAAACCAACGTTGCAGTTCGGCAATGCGGCACACGTCTTGCAGGTTATGTACTATCCGCGCCGATTCAGAACCCAGCCGAGTCGTCGCGGCGTCCATCGTCACGGCGAGCGGGGAACCCGATGGGGCGTCATGCCCCCGGGGCGAATTGCCGGAATTCCGGCATAGCGCTGCTCTTTCAGCGCGAGCCCGACAGCTAACCCCGTAGGCCCGAGAAAGAGCAGGGATGTCGATGTCAAGCGTAGCCATGCCACGCGCTAAGCGCGAATTTGGGCCGTCATTCTACGGCCGCGTTGTCACCGTGATCACCATGCTGTCGATCGTCCTCTGGGCGGGCGCAACCGCGCCCAGCGCCCGCGCTCGAACAGCCGTCAGGAGCCACATCCCGACCTGGGCCTTCGATGACGGCTGCAGCGGCGGCGCCAACGTCAGCGGTGCGTTCGTCCGCCGGTGGGTGTCCTACGCCGAGAGCAACTGCGGAACCAGAGCTTCGAAGGCACGTCGGGACTGTCACAGCCGCGGCCACGCCTACTGCAAGGTGATGCAGTACCTCGACACCGACTGGGACTACACAGCCGACCGCATGGGCGTCGCCAGCGTCGCGTCCACGAACTGGTGGCTCACCGAGCCCGCGCCGAACGGGGGCGCGAGGATCTTTACCACCACCGACGGCGGCGGCTACATGGTCAATCAGACCATGCCGACCGTGCGCTCGTTCTTCCGTTCGTTCGTTCGCCGGCACTTCAACGGCGACGACGGGCTCCTCATGGACTGGCAGAGCCCGAGCCTCGCCCAGGAGCTCTACTACTCCACCTGCGGCTGCACCACCACGTCGGAGATCCACTCTGACGCCGGGCTGCGCCGGGCTCACGGCGAGATGAGCGCCGCTTTGACCCGCCGCAACGGCTCACGGTTCATCCAGGCTGACAACACGCTGCCCGGCAACCCGTACCTCCCTCAAGGGCTGAACATGCTCAACCGCCGAATCGGCGTCGACGCCTGGACGATCGAGGGCGAGCCGATGTCGGACGGATCCCTCACCTCCTATTACTCGACGCTGCTCGATCAGATTGCCTACATCGTCAAGCGAAGCCACGGCTTCGTGGTTCCGATGTCGCGTGCGCCCCAGAACGCGCCGTATCTGACCCAGACCCGACGCGTGCAGGAGGCGACCATGATGCTCGGCTTCGCCCCGGGGCGCATCGTCGACTGGGCCGACCTCGAGCAGGGCAACGGCCGCCTGTCCATCTGGCCCGAGGAGGGCATCTACCCGACCCGTCCCGTTGAATCGATGGCCGCCCCGCGTGGCCGCGGTTGTCTGGCCGGGAAGGGTGTCGTCTGCTCGCGTGGCGGTCACCGCAGTCTCGAGGTGGCCCCCGGCGTCTATCGCCGCGAGTTCCGCTCCTGCTACCGGGACCGGATCGGGTTCGGCCGCTGCGCGACGGTCATGAACACGACCAACAGCTACATCACCGTGCGCTCCTCCTGGCTGCACCTTCGCTACGGACACCAGTGGACGTTCATCGGCAATGACGTGAAGTCGGGTGGATCGGTTGACACGGCCGGTTCGCACTTCGCGGCCGGTTCGACTGCGATCGCGCCGCACGACGCGGTCCTCCTCGCCCCTTGACCCGGACGGGTCGGGCGCCCCGGAGCCCCGGAGCGGGCCCGGGGCGCCCCGCTTTTCAGAGATCCAGGCGGGGTCGCCGCCCAGGCGCCTAGACCCGGAGACGACGGCGGGTGGCAGCGACCGCCGACCGGAGCTCGTCTGCGGTGATCTCCCGGGTCAGCAGCAACACCCCCAGGTAGGCCGAGATCCCAAGAACGAGGCCGATGACCCAGGCGATCGCCGACAGTCGCCCGGTCCCGAAGGCAAGCAGGGGCAGCGCCATGGCCCCAGCGGCAGCCAGCGTGCGGAGTAACGACACCCCGAGGGCGCGCATGTCGAGCGTGATCATCCTGCTCACGATCCACAGGTGGGCCGCGATGTAGGCGACCTGGACGATGTCATCGCCGATGGCAGCCCCGACCACTCCGATCGTCTGGATCAACACATAGGTGGCCGCCAGTCCGAGGATCAACGTGCCGAGCACGATCGGCACGCGGCGGCGAGCCTCTCCCAGGTAGGTGACGCCGACAGAGACCAGCGCGGCCGGTGCGGACACGAACGCCTGCACGGTGAGCACCCGAAGGATGGCGGGGGCGCTGTGATATCCCGGGCCTAGGAGGAGCGCCGTCATGGGTGAGGCCCAGACCAGCAGCGGCGCGATCGCCAGGCCCTGGATCACGATCAGATAGCGGAGTCCTTGCTGGAACGCCGCGATGTCGGGGCTTCCGCCGACCAGCGATAGTCGCGGCGCGATACCGCTCGAAAAGGCGAGGCCCAGGTAGCCGAGCAGGATGAGGATCCGTAGGACGGCGCCGAAGCTCCCGACCGCGGCGGAGCTCAACAGAGCACCGACGAGCAGTACGTCGATCTGGGAGATGGCACTCCAGGTGACGTCGACGATCAGCATCGCACCGGCGTATCGGGTGATCGCCCGTGCCCCTACCCGCACGTTGACGGCCGGACCGCTGCTGCGCAGCCCCGCCAGCAACCGGGTCGTGAGGTAGAGCCCGAGAACTGCGGCCACTCCGTAGCCGACCGCCTTGCCCAGTGAGGCCCCGGCGACCCCTCCGCCTCCCAGCACCAGGCCCGCGCTGGTCCCGGCCTCCACCACGCTTTCGATGATCGCCATCCACAAGGCAATCGAGACCCGCCGGACCGACGTTACCGCTGAGGTCACGAAGCCGAACATCGCCTGGGCCAGAATCGAGAGCGCCACCCAGCGCAGGGGCCAGCCCAGGTGCGGCCGATCGAACGCATCCGCCAGCGGTCCGGCGAGCCCAAACAGGATCACGCTGGCCACGGTGCCGGCGACCGCCTGGAGCTTGATGCCCAACAGGAGAATCGCTCTCAGCTGGGCGAGATCCTCACGGTGGTCGGCCAAAAAGCGCCCGACCGACCAGGGGAGCCCCAGCCCGGCGGGAAACAGGACGAGCGTGCCGATGCTCATCGCCAGCGCGTAGATGCCGTAGCCGGAGGCTCCGAGCGCCCGCACCAGGTACAGCGTCAGCCCGCCCGTGAACACAGCTCCTCCGACCTGGCTGGCCAGCTGAAGCAGAGTGTTACGAACAGGCCCCGGATCAACTAGGAGGGCCGGAGCGGGCTCCAACCCGACACCGTCGGGCGGGTCTCCGCTCAGAGCCACGACCGCAGCTGCCGTCCGTACAGCTTGGCTCGGGCCAAGGCGCCGGGGCCAATCAGACCCAGTGCGAGCGTGGCCCACTGCTGTGGACCGGAGACGCCGGCTTCTCGCGCCTGGCGGAAGTGGCTTAGCCCGGCGCGACGATCGCCGCACAGCAACGATTCCAGCAGCGCACTCTCGAGCAGCCAGCGCCTGTAGTTGGGTGCGTAGCGGGCCAGCTCACTACCGTGGTCGACGAGCATGGTCTCCGCCATCCAGCGCAGATCCGGTGCCTCGCTGATCAGCCGGGGCATCAACCGACTCGCCTTCGTCTCCCGGGTGGCACTGTTGGCGGCGTCGGTGTGCTGTAACCCCAGGGCGTCGGCCACCCACAGGCTGGGCTCATGGCGGGCGATGTCAGTCTCCCATTTCATCTCGATTACGCCGCGACGGTCCGACGGGTAGTTGGTTCTGGCGAAGACGTCGCGGTGGATGCAATGGGCCGCGTCTGAACTACCGCCGTCCAGCCACTGGGCCTCCAGCCACTTCAGGCGCCCGTGGTAATCGGTGACGCCGGTCGGCAGCACCGAGGGACTGACCGTGCCGTCATCCCAGCGCAGGCAGCTGCGGATCATGCGCACACCGTCGGGCAGCTCATCGATCAGTGCGCGGTAGCGCTGGAGGCTCTCCGGAACGAGCTCCCAGTCGGAATCGAGCATCACCAGCCAGACGCCGTGGGCCTCCTGCACCGTGGTTGCGCGAGCGGGCGAGATGCCTCGATTAACTGGGTGAGTGATGACCCGCATCCGCGGCTCCTGGATCCCCGCCAGCACCTCCGCGGTAGCGTCGGTCGAAGCGTCGTCGACGACCACGATCTCGAAGTCTCCGAACGTCTGCTCGCTCACGCTTCGGATGCACCGTGGGAGCTGCTCGGCGCGGTTGTAGGCCGTGACCAGGACACTGAAATAGGGCTGCGCACTCATGGATCGGCTCGGCGGACGCTACGCCACCGCTCGGGAGTCAGATTCGGTCCGGTGGGCAGATGCCCTGGTCACGAGGCCGGCAGCGGCTCGGCGCCGTACCGGCTGATGTAGGCGTGCTCGTCTTCAGACCCGCCGTTGGCGCTGTCCTCATCGGCCTGGTCATCGGCAGCGTATGTCGCCCGGCGCGCCAGGTGCTGCAACGGGGGGCCCAAGGCCAGCGGTAGCCACAGATACTTGGCATACGGGGAGGCCACGAAGAAGTCAGACGTGAGCACCGCCACCACCGAAAGGACGACCGCTCGGGACATGAGCTCCATCTGTACGTCACCTAACCGTTCGAATAACCAGGCCGCCCGAACCGCCGCCGCGAGCGCATAGCCGAACACGGCGATGAGCAGCAGCAGGCCAGGTATCCCCAGATCTGCCGCCGCCTCGAGAAAGGTGTTGTGGGTGACCTTGGGCGAGGTCACGATGTAGAAAGCCTGGATCGACCCGGCCTGATTGATGTAGCGGTTTTCCACCAGGATGAAGTTGTCGTTGCCAACCCCAAGGATCGGATTGGCCTTGATCACCCTCAGCGCGACAGTCCATAGGCTCGAGCGGCCCGAGGTGTCTGCCATCGTCACCCGCTGCAGAGATGTCGCGGGCGCCAGGAGGTAGTAGTACCCGACGGTCGCGGTGACCCCGATCACCAGCAGCACGGCGGCGCGCCGGCGCCAGCGACCGCCGAAGATGACCGCGCCAACCAGTACGGCGGCCAGTGAAAGCAGTCCCTCCCGGGAGAGGGTGTCGACCAGGCTGGCAAACAGGACCGCCACCCCGATCAGTGCGATCAACTTCAGTCGAGCTGAATCTCGGATCACGCCGACCAGGCTTATTACGAGCGGGATCGCCGCCGCCAGGACGGTGGCCTCGCCGTTGGCATCGCCAATGGTTCCGGTCAGACGTCCGGCGTCGTAGGCGGTCGCAGACGTGGGATGGATGAATCCGTAGGCGCCTGAGAACACGCTGCCCACGACGAACGCGGTCAAGATCCAGATGACATGCTCACGCTTGCGCACCGCGCTGAAGGCGATCGGGATGAGCGTCATATCGAGGGCATAGCGCCCAGCCCCGCCGAGCGCCGTACTGCTACTCGCGGCCCACGTAAAGCTGAGCACGGCCCAGCTCAGAAGCCCCACAAGCGAGATGGTCAGCATCGGGTTCTCGCTCACGAGTCGGGCCAGGTCCTGGCCTCGGCGTATCGCCATCCGCGCCAGCCAGGAGACGAACAGGACGAGCCCGATCACCTTGGTGCCCGTGAATGACCCGCTGCTCGAAGCCAAGTCCAGGAACGAGGCGACGGTGAACAGGACCAGTCCCAGGGTGAGGTCCTGGATCGTCAACAGGGCGAACATCAGGCCCAGGGCGCCAAACACCCCGTATTGGGGGTTCACCCCGGCCAGCAGCCCGATTACGATGCAGCCCGCCCCCACTCCGCCCAGCCACCGCCAACCTAGCGGATAGATCCGCTGTGCTGCCGCCATCAGGCTTCGGGCAGGCCCGACCTCGACCGCTGGGCCCTGACTGGGGCTGGAGCGCGGCCGGGCACCTCAGGTGGCGAGCTCCCGTTGGACTCCGCGTAGTAGTAGCTGCCGCCACGCATCGGATGCTCACCCACCAGGACAAGACCCGTTCGGGTCACCCCGTGTTGGCTCAGGAGATCGGTCAGCTCCTCAAGCTTGTTGAGCCGCGTCTGATCGAGCCGGGCCACGATCAGAACCTCATCTGCCTCCTGCGCGAACGGCAGAGCGTCGATCACGGCGGTCAGGGGCGCCGAATCGATGACCACGAAGTCGGCGAGCTCCTTGGCGTCATTCACCAGCTTGCGGACGAGCGCTGAGGACAGCCAGCTCGCGATGTCACTGCCGGCCGGACTCGCGGCCAGGACACGCAGCGGCGCGCCGGCCACCCGCACGGGTACGAGCGCCTTGCTCAGCTCGACCTTCCCGGTCAGCACCTGCTTGACGCCGTTGAACTGCGTCAGGTTGAAAGTCCCCGCGAACGTCGGCTTGCGGAGGTCTGCCTCGATCAGGATCACTCGCGCCCCGCCCTGGGCCAGGGCGACCGACAGGCCGATGGAGGTGGTCGACTTGCCTTCGGCCGGGCCCGATCCGGTCACCAGTATCGCCCGCGAGTCTGGCGCACCGCTTCGGACAGCCATGATCGTTCGCAACGTCTGGTAGCCCTCGCGAGCCAGGAGAGACATCTCGGTGGGGAGCAGAGGCCTGAGCCGCTTGCTCCGCGGTTGGCGGGCGATCCGGGCCAGGACCGGCACACTGAAACGGTCACGCAGCTGGTCCTCCCGCCGGAGGCGAGGATCGAGGGCGTGGAAGAGGAAGGCGGCACCGATGCCGACCATCAGACCCGCGAACAGACCGGCGACGAGCGACAGCTTCGTCTTGGGCGACGATGGCGCGCCCGGAAGGGTGGCCGGCGCAGCGCTGACCAGCGTTGGATCGTTCTCATTCTGGAGCTGCCGGAGCTCATCCACCTGAGCCCCGAGGCTCCCGGGGCCGTAGCGCTGGGCCGTCGGTACGTTCGCGAGCTGCCCCTCAAAGGTCGAGAGCTCGCGTCCGATCGCGGCATGCATCCGAGCTGAGCTCAGGGCGATCGTCTGGTCGACAAACGCCGTGGCCAGACGTTGCGAGAGCGAAGCTGAGGACGTAGTGGCCTGAACGGACACCAAGCTGGTCTGTCCGATCGGGTTGGCCTGCACATCACCCAGCGCTTCGGCGGCCGACATCTTCAGGTTCAGCGAGTGAACGACGGCTAGGGCTACGGGCTGCGTGGTCACGAGGCTCGCTCCGGTGAGGACGTCCTGCGTGGGATCGCCGGTCTGGTGTAGGACCGGCAACCCGGAGAGCACGGCGTCGCCTGAGGGAGCCGCCTGGACCTCCATCTCGGCCTGAGCCTGGTAAGTGCGGGGGGCCACCGCCACGTAGGCGATGGCGGCAACGAAGACCAGGGCCGTGCAGGCAACGATTACCCACACGCGCTCGCGGAGCACGGTCCAGTAACGGAGGAGGCTCTGGTCTTCGCTGCTGGAAGCACGCCTCTGCCGTCCAGCGCTTGAGGCAGACATGGTCTTCATTATGTCGGTTATGTCGGCAGCCGAGACCCGGGCGCGCGGCCCGGGCCCGACTCTGCACGGAACTTGTGTGGAAAAGTGACTCTCATCATCAGTGAGCTTCAGCCGCCGATGAGTCGCCCGGTGCCTGCGGGGTGATCACGTTGGATCAGGAAGACAGCAGTGTTGAGCCCTGCGGGGCAACGGTGGTGGAGCCCGGTGTGAACGAGCTTCCGTTCACGTTGACCGTTCCACCGGATTGAACGTCGCCGCCGTTCAGGGTGATCACATGGCTGTATGAGTTCTTGAGCCATGAGGAAGAGATCGTCACCGGGTTAGAGGTGGTATTGACGATTGCCGCGCAGGCGCCGAACTGGACGCCCTTGTCGTAGCAGCTGCCGAACTCGCGGCGGTAGACGCCGGGGGCGACCTGAAGGTCGTTGTGACCGCCTGTCGAGCACACGTTGCCCGTGCCGGCCAGGCATCCGGATCCGCCCGGAGCGCTCATGGACTGCAGCGGCCGGGTCGGGTAGATGCCCGCCTCGGGCCACACGCCCAGATTGTTGCTGCCCTGCTCGAGGTCGGCCCAGTCGACCAGATGGCCGGGGCTGTAGCCAAGAAGCATCGTCCCCTCCTGCACGAGGCGGCTGCGGTCCTGCGTTGAGGCTCCCGCCTGGCCGTAGGACAGAGGCACTACGAACCCGCTGGTCTTATTGGCGGCGTAAGCGATCTCGTCCAGCAGCGTGGAGTAGTAGGGATCAAGGTGGCCGTTGTATTCCGGGGACCCTTCCTTCAGCAGGCCGTGCACGCCCGACTTGTCGAGCATGTCCAGTCCCTGAGGCAGGTAAGGGTTGGCGGGAAGCGTGTTGTCGATCTGGGTGAACTGCTGACCGTTCGAGTGGGTCATCGCGGCGCTCATGGCTTCATGTGCGCTGCGCAGAGCGGCCGAGGTCTGATCGTCCTGTGTCTGCTTGCATCCGCAGGAGGAGTAATAGAGCTGCGTCGAGAGACCGGAGGACTGGTCGTCCATCATCAGGCCGTCGGCGGCGTTGTAGTTGGTGCGCACATAGTTTCGGAAGAATGACTGCACACCGGTGGAGAGCTGGTTGATCAGGAACCCACCGCCGTAATTGCCTGTCTGCACGCGGGCACCCGAGCCCTGCGCATGCTGGTACCAGCTCGCCGAGGCGTCCTGGCTGAACTGGCTGTAGGGAGGCGAGCCCTGCTGGTAGATCCAGTTCGTATCCAGGTACTGGATCACTTTGCAGAACTGCGCTGAGCCTGAATGACAGTCCGCAAGCGCCTTCGTCACACCAGCGGGGCCGCAGTTGGTCTCCACGTAGGAGGCCCAGGCCCGCACCAGGCTGGACGGAGTGCTCGATCCCTCGCCGCAATCGTCCAGTGCCCATGTGTCGATGTGCGAAGCGGACGCTGACCAGGAATCGTGAGGGGCTGAGGCGGCCCTCGCGGTGAGCCTCCGGGAAGAATGACGGAGTACGTAGTTGGCGCAGCGGGTGACCAGGAAGTGATGGCTCGGGGTCCCGAGGCTCGCCAGCACCGGGAGGTGGCGGCGGCAGGTCTTCAACTCGGCCTTGGTGAGCGACTCGGAGATCCTCAGCACCTTCGCGGCGTGGGCCGTCCGGGTGGTCGGCGCCGGGGTGGCAGCAGATGCAGAGCTGGCCAGCGTAGCGGCGGTAACGAGGCAGGTCAGGGCTATTGAGAGTCGCTTGAGCATGGGGATCTTGTCGCCCCTGCCAGCCCCTCACCCATGCTTAATCGCCAGTTATGGACACATGTCCAGACCGGGTTGATCGATCATTCGTCCAGGGTCTAAGCGGCGCTTCCCGCCGTCTGTCCACGGTCAGCGGGCCGCAGAGCAACTCAAGCGTCCAAGCAAACTCAGGCCTGACGTCCGCTCTCCGGGCCGAACTGCGCCATCTCGCGGCGCCGTCGGCAGGAATTGACATGATCAGGAGCCGAGCCGTGGCGCCCACTGACATACAAACGCGGTTGCGCCCGCACCTCCCGGCTCTGCTTCTCGGTCTCCCCGCCGTCGGACTCATGCTCCTGTGGGCGGTCCACAACGGCGGCTACGACGCTGAGACCTGGTACTGGGGGGCGCTGGCAACTCTTGCCCTCCTGACGATCGCGATCATCGGCCTTCGTCCCCGGCTGAGCTCGATTCCCCGCGCGGGCCGCGTGGCAATTGCCCTGCTCGCCCTGTACGTCGCGTGGTCGTACCTGTCAATCACCTGGGCGCAATCACCCGGTGACGCGCTGCAGGGCAGCAACCGAGCGCTCCTGTACCTGCTCCTGTTCGCCCTGATGCTGGTGCTCCCGTGGACCCGGGTGAGCGCCCTCGCCGCGCTGGTCCTGTTCGCCGGCGGCATCGGAGTGACCGGGGTCGTGCTGATGATCCGGCTGGCCTCTCATAACGACGTGAGCAGCCTGATCGTCGGAAACCGGCTCGCCGCGCCCACCGGCTATTTCAACGCCACCGCCGCACTGTTCACGATCGGCGTGGTGGTGTCGACCGCGCTCGCGACCCGGCGAGAGCTGCCGGGCCTGTTGCGGGGGCTGTTGATCAGCCTGGGCTGCGCCGACCTTGAGCTGGCCATGATCGTCCAGAGCCGCGGCTGGCTGTTCACGCTGCCTCTGGTCCTGCTCGCCGTGATCCTGGTCTGCGAGAACCGGCTCTGGGTCTCCGCGTTCGCCGTGATCCCACTCGCGGCCGTCCTCATCCCTCTCCACCGCCTCCTGGCCGTGTACCAGAATGGTGCTAACACCGCGGCACTCGGTCGCGCGGCCGCGCGAGCCGGGCAGGCCAGCCTGCTGATCTGCGCCGCCGCGTTCGTGCTCGGCACGATGCTGGCCTGGACGGCCTCGTTGGGACAAAGGCCCCGCCTCTCGAGTCGGCAGAGCCGGGCCGTCGGCACTGTGCTGAGTGTGTTCGCCGTGGGAGCGGCGCTGGCCGGTGGGACGGTGGCCACGCACGGCCACCCGGTGAAGTTCATCGAGCGGCAGTGGAACGGCTTCAGCACCGAACAGAAAACGTTCTCGAGCCAATCGCACTTCGGTGATGTGGGCAGCGGCCGATACGACTTCTGGCGCGTGGCGCTCGACGCGTTCGTGGCCCATCCGATCGGCGGCCTCGGCCAAGACAACTACGCCGACTACTACGTCAAGCGCCGTCATACCTACGAAGAGCCGAGCTGGACCCACAGCCTCGAGATGCGGCTGCTGGCCCATACCGGGGCCGTCGGCTTCCTGTTGTTCGTCGGCTTCCTGATCGCTGGACTGAGAGCCGTGGGCGCGGTGCGCCGGCGCGGGAGCCCGCTCGCGCGCGGGGTGGCCGGCGTGGCGCTCCTCCCGCTCGTGGTCTGGCTGATCCACGGTTCGATCGACTGGTTCTGGGAGATGCCGGCGCTCTCAGGGCCGGCACTCGGGTTTCTCGGGATGGCGGGAGGCCTGGCGCGAACCGGCGGCGCGAGATCAGGCGTCGCCGCCGCGGCGCCTGATGAGCGACGCATGCTCAACCGCGTTCCCCCCGTTCCCCAGCCGGTCAAGGTGGGCGCCGGAGTGCTCGCCCTGGTGGCCGCGGTCGTGGTGCTGGGCTTCCCTTATCTGTCAGTACGTGAGGTCTCGATTGCCTCGAATATCGCCTCCACGAACCCAGATCAGGCCCTGAGGGACCTCAATCGGGCCGCGCAGCTCAACCCGCTGAGCGCCGAGCCGGGACGGCTGGGCGGGTCGATCGCCATGCAAGCGGGTGATTACGCAGTGGCCGAGAAGCGTTTCCAGCAGGCAATCCAGCGTGAGCCCGGTGGCTGGTTCTCCTGGCTCGGAGCTGGGCTGGCCGCCTCGCGTCTCGGGCAGACGCCGGTGGCGGTGCGAGACTTCCGAGTCGCTTACTCGATCAACAATCGGCAGCCCGCCGTCCAGGCGGCCCTGACTGACGCTCGGAGCACGCACCCACTAACTTACGCACAGATGCTCAGGCTCCTGGTTTTGGCTTCATAGAACTGGATTTGGAGCTTTTACTCAGAGCTTGTGCTTCCACTGCATTACTGTTATAAGCTGTACGGAGGGAACGTGCAGGGGTGGTGGATCCACGTCCGCAGTCAGTCCAGCCGAAGAAAGGCACGAAGGGACACATGAAAAGAATCGTTGCGCTAATTGTCGGCATGGCTCTGCTGGTGCCGAGTGCGGCGTTCGCTTCGGGCAGTTCGACCTGTCAGTCGTACAACCCGCAGTTGTGCTCGGTTTCGAGCAACACCGCTAAGCGGATGGTCGGATCTACTCCGAGCACGCTTCCGTTTACGGGGCTTGACGTGCTATTGCTTGCCGCTGGAGGCGGGGCGCTTCTGGGCGCTGGCCTCGTTGTCCGCAGGCTGTCACGCAATCTTAATTAGCGGTCGCAACCAGAACCTGGGGGCTTCAGTAGCGGGTGCGCGGTCTCAGACCGGCATCCGCTGGCCTCTGCCCAGATTTCAGCCGGCGCTGACGCGCTCACGGATCAGACGAGTCACCTCGCCGCCGTCCGCGCGCCCCTTCGTCTCACGCATGACGTAGCCCACCAGGGGCCCGATCGCCTTCATGTTGCCCGCCCTGACCTTCTCGGCCGCCTCGGGATCTGCGGCAATGGCCCGGTCAACGATGTCCTGAAGCTGATCGTCGTCCTCTTCGCTTAGGGCTCCGAGGCCGTCGCGCTCGACGACTGCCCGCGGATCGCCGCCGTCCTGCACCAGTTCAGTCAGGACCTGTCGGCCGGCGTCACGGCTGACCTCCTTGGCCGCCACCATGCTGGCCAGCGTGGCCAGGGCGTCGGGCGTTACTGTGCTCTGCGCCGGGTCAGCATCCGATCCGATCCGCTCGACGAGCTGGGGAATCCAGTTGGCGATCGCCACCGCGGTGTGCGCTCCACCATCCGGGCTCTGTACGGCACGCTCGAAGTAGTCAGCCAGCTCGCGCCGGAAGGCCAGCTCCCGCGCGCGCTCGGCGGGCAGAGCGAAATCGCGCTCGAAGCGCTCGGCACGAGCGACTGGGAGCTCAGGTAGGGCGGCCCGGGCGGTGGCCAGCATCTCGCCGTCGACGAGCAGCGGAACAAGATCCGGCTCGGGGAAGTACCGGTAGTCGTGGGCCTCTTCCTTCGAGCGCAGCGTCGTGAGCCGTCCCGGAGCGCCACCACCCGCGGAGCGCGCGGTCGGGTCGAAGTGGAGGGTCTCCTGCATCACCGGCTCTCCCCTCTCGAGCCGCTCGATCTGGCGCTGGATCTCGGCCCGGACGCCCCGCTCGAGAAAGCGGAATGAGTTCATGTTCTTGAGCTCGGTCTTGGTGCCGAGCTCGGTCGAACCGGTCGGCCGCACCGACACGTTCGCGTCGGCGCGGAGCGAGCCCTCCTCCATGTTCACGTCAGACACCCCCAACTGACGCAGCGTGGTCCGCAGCAGGGTCAACCAATCATGGGCCTGCTCCGGGGAGCTCAGGTCGGGCTCGGTGACGATCTCCACCAGCGGCGTGCCACACCGGTTGAAGTCCACCACGCTCCGATCCGAGCCGTGAATCCGGCCGCTCTCCCCCACATGCACCAACTTCGCGGCGTCCTCCTCCAGATGGACTCGATGAATCCTGACCTCTCCGAGGTGGCCACCACCGCACAGCGGCACGTCGTACTGGGAGATCTGGTAGCCCTTGGGCGAGTCCGGATAGAAGTAGTTCTTGCGGTGAAACAGAGAGCGCCCGGCGATGTCTGAGCCGAGCGCAAGCCCGATCATGATTCCGAACTCCACCGCACGAGCGTTCAGCACTGGGAGCGCGCCCGGCAGTCCGAGGCATACGGGGCACGTGTGGGTGTTCGGCAGGTCACCGAAGGACAACTCGCAACCGCAGAACATCTTCGTCCGCGTCTTCAGCTGGACATGAATCTCGAGGCCAATGACGGCCTCCCAGCGTTCGGCCGTGGCGTTCATCGCCGCGCCTCGCGGCCGTCGAACCCGATCGCCGTCTCGAGCGCAAATGCCGCCTCGAGCAGCCGCGGCTCGCTGAAGGCGGGACCGGCGAGCTGGAAGCCGACCGGCAGGCCCTCGCTGAGCCCGGACGGAATCGAGATCGCCGGGATTCCGGCCAGCGGCATCGGCACGGTGCAGAAGTCGTTCATGTACATGGCCAGCGGATCGTCGGTCTTGGTGCCGAGCTCGAACGCGATCCACGGGCTGGTGGGGGTCACGACGAAGTCAAACCGTTCGAACACGGCCCGGAAGTCCTCCGCGATCTTCGTGCGCACCTTCTGTGCCGTCCCGTAGTACGCGTCGTAATAACCGCTCGAGAGCGCATACGTCCCGAGCATGATCCGGCGCTTGACCTCGGGACCGAAGCCGACGGCCCGCGTGCGGCTGTACATGGTCTCGAGATCCTCGTCGCCAGCCACCCGGAGCCCGTAGCGGACCCCGTCGAACCGAGCCAGGTTCGCCGACGCCTCGGCCGGTGCGATCAGGTAGTACGCGGACAGGGCGTGAGGCGCATGCGGCAACCGGCATGACTCGACCGTGGCGCCCAGGCTCTCGGCCAGCCGCAGGGCGGCCTCGAAGCTTTCGCGCACACCGGGTTCGATCCCGGCGCCCGTGTTCTCTCCGGCGATCAGGTCCTCGGGCACGCCGAGGCGGATACCGCGGAGATCCTCGGCCGTCGGGAGCTCGATCTGGCCCGGGAACGGCACCGAGGTCGAGTCAAGCGGGTCGTGCCCGACCATGTGCGAGAGCAGCAGCGCGGCGTCCGTCACGTCACGGGTTAACGGGCCGGCCTGGTCAAGCGAGGAAGCGAAAGCGATCATCCCGTAACGCGAACAGGCCCCGTAGGTCGGCTTCATGCCAACGATCCCGCACAGCGCGGCGGGCTGGCGGATCGAACCGCCGGTGTCGGTGCCGATCGCCCAAGGTGCCAGTCCGGCCGCGACCGCCGCGGCGCTGCCCCCTGAGGAGCCACCCGGGACGCGGCCCCGGTCCCAGGGATTGAGCACCGGTCCGAAGCCCGAGTTCTCGTTCGATGAGCCCATCGCGAACTCGTCCTGGTTTGTCTTTCCCAGTAGCGGCGCACCGGCGCCGTGAAGCTTGGCTACCACGGTGGCGGTATAGGGCGGCCGGTAGCCCTCGAGGATGCGCGAGCCGGCCTGGCTGGGCACCCCGGCCGTGCAGAATAGGTCCTTAACGGCGACCGGCACCCCGCCCAGCGGAGCCGCCGATTCCGGTCCCGCCTCGGGCGCCGCCTCTGCGACCCAGGTGAACGCGTTCAGCTCGTTGGAGGCCGCCCGCTCGCGGTAGGCCTCGAATAGCTCGGCCGGCTCAATCTGCCGCGCCCTGACCTGCGCGGCAGCGGTGGCCGCGCTCAGCTCGATCAGCTCTTGGCTCACTGGGCCGCGGGTCCGGGACTGGGAACGCCGAAACCGCCATCCACCGGCTCGGGAGCCGCCTCCAGCACCGCATCGCGAGGCAGGCAGGGGACGGGATCGTCCGAGCGCAGAACACTGCCGACGTCGACCACGTGGGAGGTCGGTGCAACCCCCTCGAGATCGAGTTCTCGGATCCGCTCCACGTGGTCAAGGACCTTTGAAAGCTCGGAGGCCATCTTCTCCACCTCGGACTGATCGAGTTCGAGCCGAGCCAGCCGGGCGACGTGCAACACCTGTTCGCGGTCGAGCATCGCCCGCATTCTAGGATCGCCGGACGTCCGGTGGCGGGCGGGGGTGTCCGGCTAGGAGTCGAGGCGGACGGTTGGGATCGCCGCCGAGCGAGCGGGATCGGGCGGGTCCTCTTCGCGCAGCGAGCGGAACGCCCCGTAGGACATCACCAATGCCGCCAGGAGCCCGAGGAAGGCACCGATCTTGGGGGACAGCAGAGGAGCCGGAGACTCGATCAGGCGGTAGATCACCGCCAGCGAGGTGATCACGGACAGCACCAGCGCGATCACACTGAAACTGGCCGGAAGCGCTGGTGCAGCTCGAGTGCCCTGGAGAACGGTGAGTGCGAGCGAGGCGATGATCGTGACCAGCATCAGCCAGCGCAGCGTTGTGAGCTGCTGCCAGCCGGTGACGGTGGTCGACACCCCGAGCGCCTGAGCGCTGCGCTGGGCCTCGCCCGAGAACCCATACCAAGGGGCCAAGAGCATGAGCGCCAGCAGCACGACCGCGCTGGCGCCCACGATCACCTCGCCGCGGCGGAGCCGTGAGGGCTCAAACTCCATCCGCCGCGGCGTTCAGACCTACGGTCCCGAATCAGACGGCGCCGGGGGCGCCAAGGGTGGCACCGCTGCGCGCCTGCATGGCCACGTACACCAGAGCGATGGTGAGGATGACCGCGACGTAGAAGCCAAACCCGAACAGGCTGAAGTGGATGTGGAACAGGAACTTGAGAGCCACAAACACGGCCGTGATGCACGCCAGAACAAAGCGCGTCTGGACGCGGCTGCCACCGATTGACGGCAGAGCCGTCTGCGGTGAGAGACGATCGACGGCCAGATCCGCGATCAACGCGATCGCCGCCAGCACCGCCAGGATGCCGAGCCAGCCGTCAGGCGTGCCCGTTGCCGTCAGGTCAACCGACGGGATGCTCACAGTCCCGATTGACCCGCCGCCGATGGAGAACCACGGCAGGAATAGGAGAGTGATCACCAACAGCAGCGTTACGCCACCGAGGATCCAATCGTCTCTCGAGAAATTGCTCGTATTCACGTTGCCCTTCCTGTGTTGGTCACCGTTCGTGCGAGTGCAAGTTTCGCCACATCTCGCCGCCCTCCTGCGCCGACCGTTCCGCTGTCGGGGTGAGCACGTTAGCGCTCTCTACGCGCGGAAGCGAGCCGATTTCGCCGTCGTGGACGTAATGTCACGGCCCGCGCCAGCGTGCGCTGCTCGTGAACGGACTCGAAACCGCCGAGCGCGATCCCAAGCGCACACATCAGCCCGAGCAAAGCACCCAGCTTCTGATCGATGACCTTGCTGGCCTCGGGCAGGCTGATCAGAACGCGATAGACCAGCAGCCCGGCCGTGAGCGAGCCCAGCCCGAACACGAGCAGGCTGGTGTCGGTGCGCGTTCCGTGGGAACGCTGCGAGGCATGCAGCAGCACCGATCCGAGCACCGCGAGAATCGTGATCAGCATCACCCAGCGCACGAGGCTGAGTCCGTTCCACGCGTTCTCCGCCGTGGATACGGCCGGCCGGGCCGCGGATGGGTCAGGAACACCGGCCACGCCATACCACTTGGCCAGGAACATCAGGCCCAGCAGGAGCACCGCGCTCATGGCGCTCGTCAGTTCGCCGCGATAGACGTGCGGCGTGCTGCCCGGGGGTGAAGATGAGGCGCTCACCGCTTCGATATCGGCGCCAGCTCAGCCACCAGCTTGCGCTCCGAGCGGTCGGTGGCGAACCGGATCACGACGATTCCGCCCGGCTCGACTCCGGTCACCACCCCTTCGCCGAACGCGGCGTGAACCACGTCATCGCCGAGGCGATAGGCGGGCAGCGGCGTCTGCGCGGCGGCGGGCAGCCCCGGGTCGGCCGGCGAGCCCCAGGACGTGGCTCGCGCGCGAATGGCGCCAAACCCACGCGGCGCCTGGCGCTCGGAGTCGGTCAGCTCCTCGGGGATCTCACCGACAAAGCGGCTTGGCGCGCCGAAGCTCCGGGCGCCGAATACCGTCCGCGTGCGGGCCGAGGTCAGGTACAGGTCACGCTCCGCTCGTGTGATGCCCACGTAGCAAAGGCGCCTCTCCTCCTCCAGGCCGCCCTCGTCGAGCGCTCGGGAGTGCGGGAACACTCCCTCCTCGCAACCGATCATGAACACGATCGGGTATTCAAGGCCCTTGGCATTGTGGAGCGTCATGAGCGTCACCAGCCCAGCATCGTCCGCGCGGGTATCGGCGTCGGCGATCAGCGCGATCTGCTGTAGGAACTCGCCCAGCGAGGCATCGTCCCCCACCCCGGCGTCGTACTCGGCGGCAACGTTGACGAGCTCCTCGAGGTTCTCGAGCCGCCCCTGGGCCTCGATCGTGCGCTCCGCCTCGAGCGCCTCGAGGTAGCCGGTCTCCTGGAGCATCTCCTTGACCAGCTCCGAGACGGCGGCACCGGCCTCGAAGCGCTCCCGCAGCACCTCCATCGTGCCCATGAAGCGCCGAATGGCCTTGATCGCCGCGGCTCCCAGGCCCGGCACGTCCTCCGGCGCGACGGCCAGCTCCCACACCGTCTCCCCGGTCGTATTGGCGTGGGCCAGTAGCCGCGAGATCGAGGTCGAGCCGATCCCGCGCCGGGGAGAGTTGACGATCCGGGTGAACGCTCCCACGTCCTGCGGGTTCACGAGCACATTCAGATAGGCGATCGCATCCTTGATCTCGGCCCGCTCATAGAACTTGGTCCCCCCGATGACCTGGTAGGCGATCTCGGCCCGGACCAGCGTGTCCTCGAGCACCCGGGACTGCGAGTTCATCCGATAGAAGACCGCGATCTCGGCCCGGGAGGTCCCCTCGTCGACCAGCCGCTGAATCTCCCCGGTCACGTACCGAGCCTCGGCGTGCTCGTCGTCGAGCTCCCGCACCTTGATCGGATCGCCCTGACCCAGGTCCGTCCACAGCGACTTCGGTTTCTGACCCCGGTTGTTGCGGATCACCGCATTGGCGGCATCCAAGATGGTCTGGGTCGAGCGGTAATTCTGCTCCAGCTTGACCACGTGGGCGTCGGGAAACGTGTCCTCGAAATTCAGAATGTTCGCGATGTCCGCCCCGCGGAACCCGTAGATCGACTGGGCATCGTCCCCTACCACCATCAGGTTGCGGTGCTCGCCGGCCAGCAGCTGCAGCCACCGGTACTGGGCGTGGTTGGTGTCCTGGTACTCGTCCACCATCACGTGGCGAAAGCCGTTGGCGTATCGATCCCGCACCTCCGGGAACAGTTCGAGCACGTTGACGGCGCGGACCAGGAGGTCGTCGAAGTCCATCGCGTTCATGCGGTGCAGCTCGCGCTCGTATGACCGGTAGACGTCGGCCACGGTCTGCTCGAAGAATGAGCCCACCATCTGGGCGTAGGCGTCCGAGTCACGGAGCTTGTTCTTGGCGTCGGAGATCTGAGCCTGGACCGAGCCGGGGGTGAACCGTTTGGGGTCGATCCCAAGGTCGTCCAGGCACCGCTTGACCAGGCGCCGGGAGTCGGCCTGGTCATAGATGGTGAACTGGCGCGTGTATCCGAGCCGCTGGGCCTCCGCGCGCAGCATCCGGGCGCACGCCGAGTGGAAGGTCATGACCCACATGGCGCGCACGCGAGGGCCGACGAGCAGCTCGGCGCGATCCCGCATCTCCCCCGCCGCCTTGTTGGTGAACGTGATCGCGAGGACCTCGTTCGGCTTGACCGCGTCAGTCGCCAGCAGATAGGCGATCCGATGGGTCAGAACCCGCGTCTTGCCCGACCCCGCGCCGGCCAGGATGAGCTGTGGGCCCTCGCCATACGTGACGGCCTCGCGCTGGGGGTCATTGAGGCCGGAAAGGAGTGCTTCGAGGTCGGCGGCGAGCTCGGTCATAAGGGCAGTTCACGTTAGCGGCCTGGGCGGCGGGCTCCACGGACGTGAGCGGCGGGCTCCACGGGCCCCGCTGGCGTCATCCTTCTCGGTTGTGCAGGAGCTTCGCAGCGTCTGTGCGCTCGTCTCCGAGCGCGCCACCCACGTCCGGATCGAGGCCGCCGCGGTCCCCGCCTATGCCGCTCAGTTGCCGCTGAGTGGACCGGAGGCCGTCGCTGCGGATGATCCGCCCCTGTCCGGGACCCGAGAGCAACGCGCGGCATTCTGGCTCACGCTCGATGCGATCAACTTCGGCTCCGGCTGGTTCCCCACCCTGCGCAAGCGGGACGGACGTTCGGGGTATCACACGGTCGCCGCCGGGCTCCTGGAGCGCTACGACCGGTATGGCCCGTGGAGCGCGGCCGACCTCAGCCGGCTGAGCGCTCCGGATATCGCCGGTGTCCTCGGGCAGGATCCCGCGCACGAGCTGATGGCGCTGTTCTCCGACTCCCTGCGCGACCTGGGCGCCCATGTCCAGGGTGAGTCCGGCGGGTCGTTCGCCGGCCTGGTGGACGGCGCCGGCTCGTCCGCGGTGGCGCTGGCCAAGAGGCTCGGGAGTTGGCGCTGCTTCGCTGACCGCTCGCGCTATGGAGAGCTGGAGATCCCGTTTCTCAAGCGGGCCCAGATCGCCACCGCCGACCTCGAGCGCGCGGGCGTGGCCCGCTTCGACGATCTCGACCGGCTGACCATGTTCGCTGACAACCTCGTGCCGCATGTCCTGCGCCTGGACGGCGTGCTGAGCTTCGAGCCCGGGCTGGTGGGGCGTATCGAGCGCGGCGAGCTGATCGACCACGGATCACCTGAGGAGGTCGAGATCCGGGCCTGTGCGGTGCACGCGGTCGAACTGATCGTGGCCGCGTGTCCGGGAGCCCGGGCGGCGCAGGTTGACCAGCTGCTCTGGCAGCGGGGACAGGGGCCGCGCTACAAGGCCGCCCCGCGCCACCGCTCCCGCTGCACCGCATACTGAGCGGGAGCTCCGCCTAATCGCCCGCGACCTCGGGCACCTAGGTGCGCAAGCCGCCTAATCGTCGTCGGGCTCGGACACCTCGGCGCGAGTCCGCGCGATCGCGTCGGCGCCGGCCTGCCCGACCAAGAGCTCTGGGCGGACGGTCCCGCTCGCGATCAGATCGAGGGCCGGGAACCGGCCCACGCTGGCCAACGCGACGTCGAGCGAGATCACCGTCGTCTCGCCTCCGATCGGAGCGGCGGCGGTGGCGATCACAGTCAGCGAGCCACCGTCGACGATGTTGCGCGCGGCAGCCAGCGCCTTGCGGGCGATGGCCGGGCTGCAGCCATCCAGCGAGTCGATCAGGACCACGGCATCGGTACCGCGTGCCGCCAGACGGCGGGCCTGGTCGATCACCGGCTCGATGGTGCCGTTCTGGGTTTCCTCGGATGCGGCCATGCTGACCGCCGCCACGGGACCGACGTGATTCTGGTCCCACTCGGCGATCTCCTCGGGACGGACCCCGGCGAGAACCACCTGCACGGCCAGGTCCTCGCGACCCACGAGGGCCTGCGCAAGCCTCTTGAGCGCCTCGGTCTTGCCCGCCCGGGGCGCACCGACGATAGTCACCCGGGAGCCCTTGCCGAATGGCGTCAGCCATTCGATCGCCTTCAGCGTCGGGTCGTCGGAGCCGACCTTCAGGCGCTCGGCCGGGAATGCCGCCGGCAGGTCATCGAATCGGACCGTGTCGGCGAGTTCCGCTGCCGGCCGGCCGTTGATCGTCTCGATCCGAATCATCGACGCGAACCGCTCCGAGCGCCGCGGCGGCCGCTTCGGGCCGGCCACGCGGTCTCCGGACACGAGCTCACACCGCTTGACCTGGGCCGAGGAGATGTAGACATCGTCGTCGGAGGGATCGGGTGGATCGACGCGGACAAACCCCGATCCACCGGCCAGCAGCTCCACCACACCCTCCACGAGCTCTTCCTCGCCGGCGTCGTCATCGGCCGCCGAAGTCTCGTCTTCGCCCGTCTTGGCTCTCGAGGGGGCTGAGTCCTCCCGCGGACCACGGCCACGGCCGCCGCGACGACCCCGGCGCCGGCGTCCCGATTGATCGCCGTCGGCCTCGTCGTCGTCGGCGTCATCCTTGGCGCTCACAGCGGGCTCTGGCTTCTCCTCCGGCTCTGGCTTTGGCTTCGGCTTGGCTCGCGTGCGGGTGCGAGGAGAGCGAGCCGCCGGCGCGGACTCCTCAGGGGCGTCCGACTCCTCAGCTGAGGCTGACTTCTCAGTGGCATCAGACTCCTCAGCCGGCACCGGCTCGTCGTCGGGACCGGATTCTCCGCCGGCGCCGGACCCGCCACCGCCCTGCTTGTCGAGGATTGCGGCGATCAGCTCGGCGCGGCGCAGACGGCGGTAGCCGTCGATCGAAAGCTCGGAGGCGATCGCGTGAAGGTCAGCCAGTGGGCTGGCTTCGAGCGCGCTGCGGTCTAGTACGGACATAGGTGAATTCCTTTGTTCGGGATCGGTGGGCTCCGGACGCGTTGGGCCAGCGTCCGGCGATTCGCACACTCCTGAATCTAGCGTGCTTTGCGGCCGGAAACGTCCCGTGGACCTGGCGGTCCCTGCTCCCAGCGCAGCGCGTCGGCCACCTCCAGGTCAGGGTCCACGTCTTGCTCGTGGTTGAGCGCAGCCCGGACAGCGAGGAAGTCGGCCGCCGCCGCGACGTCGTGTACCCGCAGCACGTGTGCGCCCGCCTGCACCCCATGGCCGATCGCCGCCAGCGTGCCGGCCAGACGATCACGCGGTGCGCGGCGCGTGATCGCACCCACGAAATCCTTGCGCGAGACGGCGAGCAGGATCGGTCGGTCCAGCTCGGCCAAGTCCTCCAGGGCCCGAAGCACCTCGACTGTCTGCGCCGGCGTCTTGGCGAAGTCCGGCCCCGGATCGAGCATCAACTGCTCGAAGGCGACGCCACGGTCGGTGGCGAGCTCGATTCGCTGTTCGAGGAACTCGCGCACGTCGGCGACGATCCGCCCATCGTAGGCGGGGTCATGGAGCCTCTGCTTCGGAGCCGCACGCGTGTGCATCAGGACAAGCCCAGCGCCAGTGTCGGCGCATACGTCGGCCAAGGCCGGATCTCGCAAGCCGCTGACATCGTTGACGATGCTCGCTCCGGCGGCGATGGCCGCTCGGGCGACAGCCGGCTTGTACGTGTCCACCGAGACGAGTGCGCCGAGCTCGCCTGTCACCCGTTCGATCACGGGGACCACTCGGGCTATCTCCTCCTCGGGCTCCACCGCAGGGCGGTTGGTCACCCCTGACTCCCCTCCGATGTCGATCAGGCGCGCTCCAGCGTCGATTAGGGAACGCGCCAGCTCGACCCGCTCCGACAGCGTCTGATTCTGGCCGGCGTCCGAGAACGAGTCCGGGGTCGCGTTGACGATCCCCATCAGCCACGGCTGGCCACCGAGCGCATGCTCGCCGGCGCAGGTGCGCCAGGCCAGTGCCGGCGCGCTCACGAGCCGGCGCTCACGAGCCTGGCGCTCACGAGGTGGTGCTCACGGGCTGGCAGTCATTCCCTCGAGCACGACGGCCGAGGCGGGCCAGGCGCGGTAGCAGACGGATGCCTCGAGCATCGCGGCGTGGTTCCGGGCACAGGCATCGCAGTGCCCCAGGTGGTCCATCAGCCAGTCCTCGTCGGCACCGGACACTGTCTCCCCGTCCTGGCGCAGCGTGATGGTGCGGAGCGCCCGATGCCGCTCTGGACAATCGCCCGCGGGCTCAGCGGCACCCCGGAGCTCGGCTCGCAGCCGAAGCCGCGCCCGGGCCATCAGTGACGTGGCGGCGGCAGGCTCGATCCCAATCGCCCGTGCAATCTGTGCGTGGGACAGTCCGAGCAACTCACGCAGACCCAGCGCCTCGCGTTGACGCTGCGGGAGCCGGCCGGTGGCGCAGGAGAGCTCGTGCACGACGGCGGCCGCCATGCCTTCGCCGGCCGGAGCCTCCGGCTCGAGCGGAGGTCCAGTTTCCTCCTCGGCAGCCCGGCACGCTTGAACCACGTAAGCCAGCTGATCCAGCGGACTGGAGTCGGGGGCCCGGCGAGCATCCTGCACCGTCCAAGTAGCCGCTTCGCGGTCACCGATCATCCGCGCGCAGTACTCGAGCAGCTCGTCCATATCGGAGGGTGAGCTTATCCGCTGGCCGACCGTGCCGAATGGCGAGACTCTACGGCGAGACCAGGAGCCCCTCGGCCTCGGCCTCCGCGCGGAAGCGCTCGACCTCGAGGGCGACGCGCGCGTCATCCCAGCTCAGCTCGGGCGCCATCGCCCGTGCCACCCGGCGCGGGATCTCATCACCTGGCGCGGACAGCTCGCGCGCTGCCAGCAGGCCCAGACGGGTGCGACGCAGCAGCACATCACCGACACTGCGCGCCTGCTCGTGCACGGCGGAGAACGGCGCCTCGGCCAGCAGGTCAGGCAGGCCGGCGACGATCGGCTGCGCCAGCTCGCCACGGCTCGCCGCCGTGTCAAGCACCCGCCGAGCCGCGTATCCGTAGCGGCCGGCCAGACGTTCGTAGGCGGCTTCCGGGACGCCCTCGAGACGTGGCAATTCGGCCGGATCGACAGGGGCGCCGAGCGGAATCTCCTGCGTCCGGCACGGGGCCTGGCGGCCGTCGCGCTCCACCAGACGGTCGACGGCCAGCTTGGCCATCCGGCGCCAGGTCGTGAGTTTGCCGCCGGTGATCGTGATCAGTCCGCTGGAGGTCTCGTAGAGCTCGGCCTTGCGCGAGATGTCAACCGATTTGCGGCTGTCCCCGCTCGAGATCAGGGGCCGGACGCCGGCGTAGGCGCCGGCCACGTGCTCGTGGCCGAGCTCGACGCCGAAGAAGTCATTGACCGCGGCCAGCAGATAATCGACGTCCTCGGCCGAGGGCTGCACATGGTCGATGTCCCCCTCGTAGTTGTTGTCCGTCGTGCCGATCAGGCTCCGGCCCAGCCACGGCAACGCGAAGATGGAGCGTCCCTCGCCGGCGGGCACGATCGCGCCGGCCCGGAGTGGCAGGTCCTCGTGGCTGAGCGTGATGTGCGTCCCACGGCTGGGAACGATCCTTGGGACCTCGGCCTCCGAATAGAGCTCCTCAGAACGAATCCGGTCGGCCCACACCCCGGTCGCGTTGACGACGTTGTCGGCCCGGATGACGAATTCGCTCGCCGTCTCCTGATCGACCACGGTGACACCGTCACCCAGATCTTCGTTCAAGTGGAGCTCGGAGACCTTCAGGCGGTTGGCGCAGATGGCGCCGAAGCGCTCGGCCTCCCCGAGCACGGTCAGCACGAGGCGGGCATCGTCGGTCTGGCAGTCATAGAACAGGTAGCCCCCGCTCGGGTTCCGAGGCGCCAGCGCGGGCAGGAGCTCTGAGACCTCCTCGCCCGAGATCAGCCGGTGCCGAGCCGGGCTCCAGTCCGATTCGCCCGGCTCGGCCCCGCCCCGGCGGGCGCTGCGGCGCGCGCGCAGTGACGGAGCCGCCATGACGTCGTACATATTCAGCCCGATGCCCATCAGGCGGTCGGGCCGACCCCCGTCGAAGGCCGGGACAACCAGCTGCAGCGGCCGCACGAGATGGGGCGCTAGCTTGACCATCAACTGGCGTTCGAGCAGCGCCTCGCGGACCAGCCCGAGGTCAAAGTTCTGCAGATAGCGCAGACCGCCGTGGACAAGCTTGGACGACCGGCTGCTCGTCCCGGAGGCAAAGTCAGCCTGTTCGACCAGGGCGACGCTGTAGCCGCGCGAGGCGGCGTCGAGCGCCACGCCGGCCCCCGTGATGCCGCCACCGATTACCACGATGTCGAAGTGCTCGCTGGCCAGCGTCTCGAGCGCGAGATCGCGACTACGCATCAGCGCCCCGATTCAGAATTGGCTGGCCGCCCAGCGAGTTTCCCAGTCGAGACACAACGGGCAAGATAGCCGCCGGAAGCTACGTGCCGGGCGCCTGCACCCCGGCGCCTGCACCGTGGCCTAGTGCTCGGCTTGCTTGTAGAGCTTCAGGACCACGTCGTACCAGGCGGGCGAGGTTTCCTGATAGCCCGGACAACACGGCGGGCCACCCGGCGCGCTGATCCCGATCTCGATGTGGGGCGCGGAGGAGATGCCGACGTCACCACAGCCCACCTCGGCGATCGGTTCGCCGGCGGTCACCGTGGTGCCAACCGGCACCAGCGCCGGCTTGGCGTGGCCGTAGTAGATGTAGCGCCCCTTGTAGGCGCCGCTCGACACCTTGATCACCGGAGCATCGGGGCCGAACCCGCTGATCCCCTCCTGGACGATCTTCCCGGGCGCCATCGCAACCTCCACCACCTTCGAGCCGCAGGCATTGTTGACGGTCCCGATGTCGATCCCCTGATCGAGTGTCCACGCGTGCGGAGCTAGGACCCGCGACAGTGGCTTGAGCGGGAACACGAGTCCGCTGGCGCTCCCAGCCCGGACACCGGTTCCCTTGAGGAGCTTCTGCACCATCGAGTGCAGGGTTCCCGCCGTGCGGCGACCCACCGACCCGCTGGCCGGGTACAGATGCTTGGCCAGCTGGAATCGCTTGACCGTAGCCTTGGTCATCGAGCCGAAATAGCCCGTCTCGGGGACGGCGAAGCCGACGTCGGTGAGCCAGGTCTGAAGCGTGCGCACGTCGACCCCATGCTGACCCTTGCGCAGTGTGCGAGTGAACACCTGGGACGCCGTGGACGCTTTTACGATGCCCTTCGGGTTGGCCGCGCCGACCAGGCCGGCGCCACCGGAGGTAGCCGCTGCCACTCCGACCGGAGTCAGAGCCATCACCAGCAGGGCAATCGCCACGCGACGCGTGCGAGTCATCGTGTTCAAGCGTTCGACGGTGGCCGCCCGTACGGACCCAGATCGCCCTGGCTTGCGCACATTCGGCCTTCTGAAGCTGCTGAGATTGGACACGTAGACCAGGGCCGCTGAACGCGGTTTTGCAGACTGCTCTGCCTGTTTGGCCTACGGGGTTAGCTGACGGGCTGGCGCTTAGCTTCGAGCGCCTCGCGTGGATCACCACGAGACTCGCCCCAACAAACCTGGGCTCCCCGCTCCCCGGGGCGGCATTCCGGGGACTCGGCGAGCGGCACCGTATCAGAAACCCGTGATGGTGAGGATCAGTCTGAGTGCTCCGCCCGATCGGCCACCCCGGCCTGGCGCCGCTCGTCGATCGTGGCCTTGATGCGCTCCACCGTCTCGTCTGACATGCGCCGGATCTCCCAGTGCGTCAGCTTGATCAGCCGCATCGGCGAGCTGGCGATCACGTCGGCGGTGCGCGGACGGTGCTCGAGCAGTCCCATCTCGCCGATCAGATCACCCTCTTTCAGCGACGCGATCTTCTTCCCGCCCTGGATCACGTCCGCCGTTCCCTCCTCGATCGCGATCAGCTCGACCGAGTAGTCGCCTTCCTTCATCAAGATCTGTCCCTCGGCTGCGCTCGTCTCGGTGGCAAACGCAGCCAGGCGCTTGGCTTCCTCCTCGGACAGCTCGGAGAAGATCGGTATCGCGGTCAACCGGCTGGGGTCCATGCTCGATCCTCGCTTGCTCGGGGGTTCACTGCGGCGACTCTAACCACGCGTCAGAGCGCTTGCACCTCGGCGGTGACTTCGCTCACCGATGCCTTGGCGTCACCGAACAGCATCGAGGTCTTGGGGTTATAGAACAGTGGGTTGTCGATGCCGGCGAATCCGGATGCCATCGAACGCTTGAGGACGACCACCGCGCCGGAGCGGTCAACCTCAAGGATCGGCATCCCGTAGATCGGGCTGCCAGGCTCGTTCTTGGCCGCCGGGTTGGTCACGTCATTGGCGCCGATGACCAGCGTCACGTCGGTGCGCGAGAACTCCGGATTGATGTCATCCATCTCCTTGAGCAGGTCATAGGGGACGTCGGCCTCGGCCAGCAGCACGTTCATATGCCCGGGCATCCGTCCCGCCACCGGGTGGATGGCGTACTTCACCTCCACCCCCTTGGCTTCGAGCGCCCGCTCGAGCTCTCGTACCGCGTGCTGGGCCTGGGCCACGGCAAGCCCGTAGCCGGGGGCGATCACGACCTGACGGGCGTAGGACAGCTGGATGGCCACATCCTGAGCGCTCGTGGAACGCACCGTCCCCCCGGTCTCGCCGCCGCCACCCACCGGCGCGGCGACCTCGCCGCCGAAGCCGCCGGCGATGATCGCCGGGACGGAGCGGTTCATCGCTTTCGCCATCAGGTTCGTGAGGATCGTGCCCGACGCGCCGACGATCATCCCGGCGACGATCATCACCGGGTTCGAGAGCGCGACTCCGGTCGCCGCGGCAGACAGGCCGGTGAACGCGTTCAGCAGCGAGATCACGACAGGCATGTCGGCGCCCCCGATCGGGAGCACGACCATGTTCCCCAGGATCCCCGCGGCGACCAGAATCCCGAGGATGAACAGCGCCTGGGAGTGAGTACCGGCCGCGAGCACGATCGCAGCCACGACCGTGACGAGGAACATTCCGAGGTTGGCGACTGACTGGGTTCGCCCCGGCAGCTTGATCGGACGGCCCGGGAGGATCCCCTGGAGCTTTCCGAACGCGATGTTCGACCCCCAGAACGAGACCGAGCCGACGATGGCCCCGAACAGCTCGAAGATTTCCCGCCGCAGCGCCCACGGCGAGCCGCCGCCGGTCGCGAAATGGTGGCGGTACTCGACCCAGGCGATCAGGGCCACGGCGCCACCACCGACGCCGTTGAACAGCGCCACCATCTGTGGCATCGCCGTCATGTGCACACGCCGCGCGGCCGGCACCCCGATGGCTGTACCGATCGCGACCCCGAGGATGATCAGCCAGACCGTGCTCGAACCGTGAAACTCGTCCTTGCGTAGCAGCGTGGCGATCACCGCGATCGCCATGCCAAGCGCGGCGAGCTGATTTCCCCGTACGGCAGTACGCGGGCCGGTCAGCCCGGTCAAGCCGTAGATCATCAGTGAGAACGCGACGATGTAGGCCGCGTCGATGAAGTTGGTCGTCTGCAGGAAGACGGTCGCGGTCACGACTTCTGATCCTCCGACGCGCTGTCATCAGCCTTGGGAGGATCCTTGGCCTTGAACATCTCGAGCATCCGGTCGGTGACGAGGAAGCCGCCGATCACGTTGATCGTGCCGAACGCGACCGCGATCACCAGCAGCACCTTCTCGAGCACGCCGGTCGAGTCCGCCATCAGCAACAGACCGCCGAGCACGACGATCCCGTGAATCGCGTTCGTGCCGGACATCAGTGGCGTGTGCAGGGTGTTCGGCACCTTTGAGATCACCGTGTAGCCGACGAATCCGGCCAGCACGAGCACGGCGATATCGATCACGAGTGAGTCCATCCGGCTCCTCCCTACGCGGCTGCCGCTTTAGCGGCACCCTCGTTGACGATCTCTCCCCCGCGCGTGATGCACGCGCCCTTGATGATCTCGTCCTCGAAATCGAGCTCCAATGCCCCCTCCTCGGAGATCATCAGCCCGAGGAGCGCCTGAATGTTGCGGGCATAGAGCTGGGAGGCGTGCTCGGCCATCGTGCTAGGGACATTGAGCGGAGCCAGGATCTTGACGTCGTGGCGCAGGACGCTCTGGCCGGGTTCGGAGAGCTCACAGTTACCACCGGCCTCCCCGGCCAGGTCCACGACCACCGACCCGGGCTTCATCTTCTTGACCGCGTCTTCGGTGACTAGGATCGGCGCGCGACGGCCGGGCACCAGCGCCGTCGTGATCACGACGTCGCACTTGCCGATCGCCTCCGCCATCAGCTCCTGCTGCCGGGTCTGCTGCTCGGGGGTGAGCTCCTTGGCGTAGCCGCCCGCCCCCTCGAGATCGCCGCCGAGATCGAATTCCAGAAAGTGAGCCCCCAGGGACTCGACCTGTTCCTTGACCGCCGCGCGGACGTCGAAGCCCTGGACGACGGCGCCCAGCCGTCGCGCGGTGGCGATCGCCTGCAGGCCGGCCACGCCGGCGCCGAGCACGAGCACGGTCGCCGGGCGAATCGTGCCCGCGGCGGTCATCAGCATCGGGTAGAAACGGCCGAGCTCCTGGGCCCCGATCAGCGCCGAGCGATAGCCGGCGATGTTGGCCTGGCTCGACAGGGCATCCATCGACTGGGCACGACTGATCCGGGGTACGGCCTCGAGCGCAAAGCTCGTGGCTCCGGTCTGAGCGATCGCCTTAACGCCCTCGCCGTTGGTCAGCGGGCCCAGGAAGGCGATCAGCACGCTGTCAGAGCCCAGACGGCGTGTCTCGTCGGCGTCAGGAGCCGCCACCTTCACCACCACGTCGGCGCCGAATAGAGCATCCGCGTCGTCGGCCAGGGTCGCCCCGGCCTCCTCATAGGCGGCGTCAGGGATGAGCGCGCCTTCTCCGGCGCCGCGTTGCACGAGCACCTCGAGGCCTTGGTCACTCAGCTTCTTGACCACCTCGGGCACGAGCGCCACTCGGCGCTCGCCCTGTGCCGTCTCCTTCGGGACTCCGATCTTCATGCGGCGGTGCAGGCTATCGATTGCGCTCGCGCAACGCCCGGTGCCGACTCAGCCCAGTCCGACCGGAGCCAGGATCAGAGCGGTTAGGAGCCCCGCGCCAGCTGAAATCCGGAGCATTGGCGCAGCGAGCCGCTCCGGGCTCGCCGGGGCCCGGACGCGGTGGACGTGGGGTCCGGCGTGCCGAGAGGACCGTGCAGCGTGTGCCGCGTGGGGGTGATGCACGCTGGGCCGGACGGTTGGCCGCGCGGCGCCGGCCGGATGAGAGGGCGTGGGGGCGGGTCCGGGAGCCAACGGGAGCGGCTTGCCCTCGAGGGCCATCAGCGCCTCGCCGGTCACCCAGACCGGCGCCTGATCCAGCCCCCTCGAGTACCGCACGCTGCCGTTCGGTTGCACCAGACCCTCGAGGTAGGCCAGCGGTGACACTGCGCCGCCACGGTGCAGCGAGCTCGGGCTGACGCCGACGGCGTCGAGTCCCTGGATAGCCCAGGCCGTCGACTGGCCGTTGGAGCCCTGCCCCGGCTGGGACGGGAATCCCCCATCGTGATCCTGCTGACGGCGCAGGTAGGCCACGGCCCGCGTCCGAGACCGGACGGCCGCCGTACCCGGCCGTCCGGCCAGAGCTTCGAGCGCCGCACCGGTGTCATCGACGTCACTCTGTGACCCGGCGCCGGCGAAACTGAAGCCTCCGTCGCGATCCTGCTCGTGCACCAGCCACGAGAACGTCCGCGCCGGCGGAACCACCCCGGCGGCCCGCAGGGCGAGCACCGCGAACGACGTCCAGTTGACCTGGCGCGAGACGGAGCCGTCGGCGCGCACGTCGCGCTCCAGCGCGGCTACGAGATCGCGGCCGCCAAAATTCGCTGCCGACAGGCCCGCGGCCCGGATGACCAGGATCGTGCGCTCGAGCGAGCCCGGGTCCGACAGAGGGGGCCCGGTGCGTACGTAAGCGATCAGGCCGTGACCCCCACGGGCGACCCGATACGGGTCCTGGCCTGCGGCGGCGAGGCCGAGCGCCGCCCAGCCGGAGTAGAGCTGGTTCGAAACCTGGCCCGGGGCGGCACCGAAGCCGCCGTCGGGATTCTCGGCGCGCAGCAGATAGTCGACCGAGCGGGTGAGAACGGCGCTTGCCGCCCGGGCCGGAGCCGGCACGCTGAGCCCGGGCGCGAGTCCGGAGATCAATACGACCGCGAGCAGTGGTGCCGCAACGCGCGCGGGGCGAGCAGGGTCGGCGGGGCGGAGCGGGATCCAAGTCACCTGGAGACGTCGTGCGAAGCGCTGGATCGAGCGGATCAGCGCGGGGCCGAAGGCGAGCGCGAATATCAGGCACCCGCCGGCATGGATGGCGTCAAATCCGAGTCCCTGCCCGACGTAGACACCGAGCTGGGCGACGCTGTGATCGCTGTAGGTGACCCAGTCGCCCACATCCTGGAAAGCCGTAAAGGCAAATCCGGCTGCGCAGCACACGATCGCCAGCGGCCAGCGTCCGATTCGAGGCTGACCGGTGGTGGCGCGGTCCGGGGCTGCCCCCGGCGTCCGGTCCGCCCTGATGCGCGGCGTCGTCACCCAGGCCAGGGCCGCCCCCAGGACGCCTGTCGCACCCCAGGCCGCCATCTGCCACGGGGTCCAAGGCCCCTGCCCGAAGAAGAAGTTCGAGGTCAAGCCGGCCAGCGCCCCAACCGCGAACCCAGGACCAGTGCCGAGGGCATAACCGGCGATGAGCACGATATCGGTGGTCGGCTTGACATTGGGGATGGCGGCGAAGGCGATCCGGCCCAGGGCTGCGAACGCCGCCAGCGTTCCCACCAGGGCGACGATCCGGGCGTCGGGTCGGGCGCGCTCGTACCAGGCGAAGCCCGCGACCAGAGCGACTCCGAGCAGCGAAAAGGCTCCGAGCTGCCAGCTCATGCGGTGACCTTGGGCGGGTCGATGCGGCTCTGCTCGAGCGCCGCCACTGCTTGCGCGGGCGTCAGAACATCCTCCCAGCCACCCAGGATACGGGCGGTTTCGGTCGCGAAATAGCTGCCCCCGGCGAGCACACGACCCACCGGCCCGTCGGCGATCGGAGCGCCATCGGCCAGCAGCACCACCCGGTCGGCGAAGGCCGCAGCGAACTCGGGGTCGTGGGTGGCGACCAAGACCGCCGCATCGAGCCGGCCGAGCAGCCCGGCCAGCTCCTCCTTGCGCTCGCGGTCCATCCCCCGGGTCGGCTCGTCCAGCGCGAGGACGGCGGCTGGCTCCCCAACCTCGTCATCGAGCACGACGGCCAGGGCGAGGCGCTGGCGCTCTCCCCCTGACAGCTCGCGCGGATGGCGCTGGGCGAACAGTTCCGGGTCGAGACCGGCCCGCTTCAATGCCGAGGCCGAGGCCTCCTCGGACACCAGGTCATGGACGAGGTAGTCGTTCGGGTTCTGGAGCAGGAGAGCCACTCGCCCGGAGCTCACCACCGTCCCCCGGGTCGGCGTCGCGAGGCCCGCAGCGTGGCGGAGCAGGGTTGACTTTCCGGCACCGTTTCGCCCCATCAGCGCCACCCTCTCCCCCGGCTCGAGCCGCAGTGACACGTCCCGCAGGATTACCGGCCCCGCGCGCAGCTCGTGCCAAACCCCTTTGAACTCGAGCGACGGCGGCGGCGAGGACTTCGCACGAGACCACCTCCGTGGCTGCCTCGGCGCCGCGGCCGGAGCCGAGATCGCCTCCGGGAGACACCCGCGCTCCCGCAGCGCGGCCCGAGCTCGCTTGACCCCGGGTACCGGCGCCATCCCCAGCGTGCTCAGCAACCGTGCGCCCGGCGTCTGCAGCGCCGGGGCGCTGCGCGCGGCCCACTCGAGGAACTCGGTCGGGGCGGCGTCGCACGCGACGGTGCCCTGTGACAGAGCGATCACCCGATCAGCGGCCGGCAGGCAGCGCTCGAGGCGGTGCTCGCAAAGAAGCACCGTCGTGTCGGCGTCCTCGTTGATGCGACGTAGGAGGCCGATCAGCTCGTCACCGGCCACGGGGTCGAGTTGCGAGGTGGGCTCGTCGAGCACCACCAGCTGAGGCCGGCCGGCCAGCGCGGCTCCCAGGGCGACCCGCTGCAGTTCGCCGCCCGAGAGCTCATCGGTGGAGCGATCGAGCAGATGCGCGATCCCCAGGGCCAGTGCGACCTCCTCGACGGCTCGAGCCACCGCCGCTCGCGGCTGGCCGTGGTTCTCGAGTGGGAAGCCGAGCTCGGCCCGGACGGTTCCCATCACGATCTGGGTTTCTGGATCCTGGAACAGGGTTCCCACCGCGCGGGCCAGCTCGCCGGGGCCGTGCTCACGCGTGTCCATGCCGGCCACGTTCACCCGGCCGGCGAACGTGCCCCCGTAGAAATGCGGCACCAGGCCGGCCGCCGCGCGCAGCAGCGTCGACTTGCCCGACCCGGAGGCTCCGGCGATGACCACGAGTTGTCCGGGGGCAATGTCAAGGCTGACGTCACGGAGCGCAGGCGCGGGCGCACCCGGATAGGAGTAGGTGACCGCCTCGAGCTCGAGCAGGCTCATGGCTCGATCCCTCGCCGGTCAGCGAACGGCAGGACCGCGCAGACCACGATCGCGACCGCCACGGCCAGCACCCCGGGGCCGGCCGGAGAGCGCAGCGCCGGGTAGGCCTGGAACGGAGCCAGGCCGGCGACCCGGATCCCCAGTGCCAGACCGAGCACGGCGAGCGCGGAAGCGGCGAAGGCCAGATCGTGGCGGGAATACGCATCGCGCTCGCGGGGCGGCCTGTGCAGCGCCCCATAGCCGCGTACCTCGAGGGCCGCGGCCACGTCCAGCGCGCGGTCAAGCACGCCGTTGCTGGCGGCGCGCATGAGCTCCAGGCGTGACGGCGGCCGCCCCGGCCGGCAGCGCTGGGCGTCGGCGAGCCGCTTCGAGTCACGGATCAGAATCGGCACCATCCGGGTGGCCAGGCTGGCGCTGAGCGCGGAGCGAAACGAGACGCGGCGGAACAGGCGGAGCACACGGTCGGGATCCACGGCGGCTGTATAGAGGGCGCCGCACAGGATCACTGTCATGGCTCGCAGACCGAGAATGGCGCCATAGGTGGTGGCTTCGAGGGTTACGTCGGTGTGCCCCAGGATCGGGAGGTTCCCCAGACGGACGATCACGGTCAGGCCGTTGCGGGTAACGAGTGCGTTGACCAGCGCGATCGCTATCGCCAGCGGTAGTGAGAACAACACGGCCCGGCGAATCTCCGGCCCGACTCGAGCCCCGACCCCCGCCGCCACGACCGCCAGCAGCACCGCGGCCAGGGTCACCGGGTTGGAGAGCATGAGCGCGGCCAGGGCCAGGGCGAGGCAGTAAGCGCAGGCAACCCCGGCACGCGCGCTATGCAGCGGGCTGGCGCGCCGGCGGTAGCTCACTGACCGCCCTCGAGCGGGACGGGCAGCTTCTGGGCGCCGGACACCGCGAGCGCGAAGTGGTCGTGCAGCGCCTGCTGGTTGAGGGCCGCCGCGGCGGCCGTGACACCCGCCACGTCGGTTCCCGTGATGAGCCACGTGGGCGCCGAGGAGCTGTCAGCCGTAGCGGCGATCAGACCGGCGCCCGCGCCCAGCGTTCGGGCCACGTGCCCGGACGGGTTCAGCAGCTGGAGCGAGCTGCCGTTCGGGCCGGCGAATCGAGCGTAAACGCCGCTGGCCCCCGGGCCGTGCTCGATCAGGCTCGCGGCCACCTCGGGCGCCAGCTCGCGCCAGGTGGCGACCACGACACCGAGCGTGTCCGGGCCCGACCCGGTACCGAGGAGCTGGCTCGCGACCGGCACCCCGGCGGCCGAGAGCGCCGAGGTAACCCGCTTGCAGGCCGTGCCGAGGTCGGATGCACACTCCACGGTGGTCGGCAGGCGCTTGCCCGCGACGCCGTGGGCGAACGGCTCGGGGAATGACCCGACGACGGCCGGGATGGAATCCGTCGCTCTCCAGTCGTGGAGGTCGAACCAGATCCGGTCACCCCGATGAACTGACGTCGTCGCGGCGCCCTGCGGGGCCTGCACGCCGTTGACGTAATAGAACCAGTCCCGCGGCGCAGAGCTGCCCGCGTGCCCGTCGATTGACTCGACGAAGCCGCCCCCGTAGCGCGTCTGCACCTGGAAGTGGCGCTCGAGCATCCGCATCACGGTCTCGGAGCCGGGCACGTGCGCCTCCGTCACGGCGCCGACCTGTTGAGCGCCGAATCCTTGCGTAACGGACAGCCTGACGCCGCCCGTGCCGGGGCCGGGCCCGAGGCCACAGCCGCCGAGAACGACGACTGTGGCCAGCGCTGCGAATGCGGTTCGGGCCCGGCGGGGCACGGCTCTACGACACGCGGACGGTCAGCGTCGCCGCGCGGATGTAGCCCTTGTCGCTCGCGTTGTACTTCAGCTTGCCCGTGCGTTGGGCGGCCAGTGACACGACTCCCTGCTTGTTGCTGACGGCGCTGAACCCGGATCCCCGCACGCGGGCGCCGGCCAGTGGCTTCGAGACGCCCTTGGCGTTGAAATACGACACCTTGAGATTGAACGGATGGCCGGTCGTGGCGTGGCTCGGACCCGTGAGCACGAGCGGAAACGGCGACCCCTTGTCGGACACGGCCGCGAACAGCAGCTGCTCGCCGCGGTGGAGCTTCAGGCCGCACACCCCCGCCGGGGCGTAGCGATTGTTGACCCACACGCTCCAGTAGTTGCCCGAGGTGAAGGTGTGCGTCTCGCCCAGGATCGAGGTCACGCTCAGTCCGAGGCTTCCGTACGAGCCGTTCCACTTGTGGTGCGTGGCGACGTCGAGCGCTCCGGCGCCCGAGGTCCCGGGGCAGGCGCCCTTCGGCGTCCCGCCCTTCGTGATCGCGCCGGAGTGCGTGTGCACCATGGTGGCCGGCAACAGCGTGCGGTTTTTGCCCTCGATGCGAACCGACACGGTCGTCCCGCTGGTCCCCGCGGCCAGCGACGCCGTGGAGAATCCGAGAATGAGGGCGAGCGCAACGGTGGCGCCGCCTAGTGCGAAGGTACGTCTGACATGCATGAGAGGCCACCCCTTTCCACGAGGGCTTTTGGCTTTGCGGTCGGAGGGTGGTCTCCTGGCTTACGGGCCTATCAGTCACGCCTTCCCGGACGGCATGGAGCCGGCCAGTGGCCCAACGTGCGACTGACGTCCCCGATCACAGTGGCGGGTCCGCGCCGGTTTCGAACCGGCTTCCCATCGCCACCGACCTTGAACGCCGACGATCGTACACCCGGTGGTTGCCGGTGCGCGCGTGGCCTCCCCTGCTCCACACCAAGGCCTGCCGGTCCTCGCCGTAGACTGGGGACTCGGAGATGACAGTAAACCTGACCCGCATCTACACCCGGCTCGGTGACGGGGGCGAAACACACCTCGGTGACATGAGCCGCGTCCCCAAGACCGACCCGCGCATCGAGGCCTACGGCACGGTTGATGAGCTGAACTCCCACATTGGCCTGGCCCTGACGGTCGAGGGGCTTGACGAGCGCCAGGCCGAATGGCTCCGCCACATCCAGAATGACCTGTTCGACGTCGGGGCCGACATCGCCGCACCGCCCGACCCCGATCGCGAGCGCCTACGCGTGCTCCCCGAGCAGACCACGTGGCTCGAGGAGCGCTGTGACGAAGTCAACGCCGATCTCGCCCCGCTGAAGTCATTCGTGCTTCCCGGAGGGACCGCCACGGCGGCCCAGCTCCACGTCTGCCGCACCGTGTGCCGGCGGGCCGAGCGGTTGGCCATCGCTTGCGGCGAGCAGGCCAGCCCCGAGGTGGTCAGGTATCTCAACCGGCTCTCGGATCTGCTGTTCATCCTCAGCCGCGCCGCCAACTCGGGCGACGAGCCGCTCTGGGAGCCCGGCCGCTACCGCTGATCGCAGGGCATCTCTGGGAGCCCGGCCGCTACCGCTGATCACACGGCGATCTGCGAGCCCATGATCACGGTGCGCTCGCCGGGGAGCCCGAACTGCTCGATCGGGCTGGCCGCGTTGCGGGCCATCGTCACGAATAGCTTCTTACGCCACCGGGCCATCCCGCTGACGTCGGAGGGCCGGATCGTGATGTGGGAGAGGAAATAGGACGCGTGCTCGAGGTCCAGGTTGCGCTCGAGCAAGCCCTGCTTGCGGGCGAGGCTGAGCGCGGCCGGGACGTCCTGGCGGTTCCGATACCCGCAGCGCATCGTCAGGTGGATCACCTTGAACAGCCCCTGGCCCAGAACCTCGACCGAGAACTTGTCCCGCGTGCTGATCAGCGGAATGCTGACCATGTCCACTGACACGATCACCACCTTCTCGTGCAGGACGTGGTTGTGCTTGACCTCGGAGCGCAATGCCAGGGGTGTCGTGTCCCGGCCGGGATTCAGGAACACGGCGGTCCCGGGCACCCTGATCACCGGCGGCTGCACATTGGGCAGCTCGCAGAGAAACTCCTCCAGGCGCCCTTCCTGCGCGGTCCGATTCGCGGTCACGATGTCCCGCCCGCGCCGCCACGTGATCATGATGCTCGCGATCACCAATCCGACCGCCAGCGACAGGTAGGCTCCGTCGGCGATCTTGGCCATGTTGGAGGTGAAGAACGCCACCTCGACGGTCAGGAACAGGACGCCCAGACACGCCAGCCTCCACTTCGGCGTATGCCACAGCGCGCGCGATACGGCGATGAACAGGATCGTGTTGAGGATGAACGTGCCGGTGACGGCTACGCCGTAGATGTCCCCCAGGCGGTTGGAGTTCTGGAATACGAGGACCAGTGCCGCCACCCCGATGCACAGGCTCCAGTTGATCAGCGGCACGTAGATCTGACCCTCCATGACCGACGTGTGCACGATCTTCAGCCGCGGCAGGAAGCCGAGCTGCACGGCCTGCTTGGCCACTGAGAAGGACCCGGTCAGCGCCGCCTGGGAGGCGATGATGGTGGCGGCCGTGGCCAGAATCACCATCGGCACCAGAAGGCTGTGCGGCAGGAGCTGGAAGAACGGGTTGAACGACGCGCGGTTCACGCTCGATGGGTGAGCGCGGATCAGGGCGGCCTGGCCGAGGTAGGAGAGCATCACGGCAGGGAACACGACCACGAGCCAGCTCAAGCGGATCGGGGAGGCCCCGAAGTGGCCGCGGTCGGCGTACAGCGCCTCGGCGCCGGTACAGCAGAGCACCACTCCGCCGAGCGTCAGCCATCCGTCGACGCCGTGGTCGATCATGAAACGCGCGCCCCAAACGGGGGACAGGCCCTGCAGGACGCCGGGATGCAGCGCCACCTCACGCAGGCCGAAAACGGCGATGACCGCGAAGAACAGCAGGATCACCGGGCCGAACAGCCAACCAACGGCACCCGTCCCGAAGCGCTGCCCGGCGAACAGCAGCACCAGGATCAACAGTGACAGGGGCACCACGAGATGAGACAGGCTGGGACTGACGACGTTCAGGCCGCCCACGGCCGAGGTCACAGAAATGGCGGGCGTGATCATTCCGTCGCCGAAGAACAGCGCCGCGCCGAAGATGCCCAGCGTGACCAGAAGGGCCGTGCGGCCGATCCGCTTGCGCTGGATGAGCGCGGTCAGAGCCATGATGCCGCCGTCCCCGCGGTTATGGGCTCGCATGATGAACCCGGCGTACTTGATCGTCACCTCGACCATCAGGGCCCAGAAGATCAGCGAGACGATGCCGTAGACACCAGCGATGTCGGCATGGGCTGCATTCCGGTGGGCGGTGAAGATGAACTGCTCGGTATAGAGCGGGCTGGTGCCGATGTCACCGAACACGACGCCCAGGGCGCCGAGGGCCAGGACCGCACGCCCGGCGTGGGCGACGACATCGCGCTCGTCATCGCCGGCTCTTTTCAGGGCCTCCGAGGGCCCCGCTGGCTCGCGAGTCGAGTCACCCCGGTCCGATACATAACCGAGCTTGTGCGCCGCCTCGTTGAAGCTTCGCCGCGTGGTCTTAAGCCCGGTCGCGGAGGATGGCTCAGCCTTGGGCTGGCGTGCCATGGCCGGTCCGTGCCGTCGTGTCACTGGGTTCCAGCGCCGCCGCTGCGGCCCGGAGTCGGCTGCCCAGAGCGCCCGGCTCGCCCGGGCGATAAAGGAGGCTGGTGCCATCGGTGAGGAGCATCAGCAGCATGGCCGCGCCTTGAGGAGCCACCGGCTCCGGCGCGCGCAGCCGGACGGCCAGCGCCGTGAGCACCGTGCGCGCGGCGAGCACCTCGCGGGCGTCTGAGCGAACGGCGGCGGTGAATCCCGGGTGCCCGCCCCGGGCCCGGCCGAGCGCACCCGCGAGCCCGCCGGAGATCCGCCGGCGGCTGCGGGCGGCCGTGATTCGCCGTGCCCGCATCGCCAGGACGGCGCTCGAGCGCGGGTCAGCGCCCGCGGCCAGCTGACGGTCGAGCTCGAGGGCGTGCCACCAGGCGAGCAGCGCGCTGCGGACCGGGCGTCGGCGAACTCCGGAGCGCCGGATGATCCACGGGCGGGACGGGTGCTCCAGGGACTGGACGCCCGGGTCTGCGCCGGGCAGCCTCAGGGCGCCGGCAAGCCGCCCGGGACGGGGTCTGTAGCTCGAATCGCTCTCGACGAACATGTGCACGCTCCATCCTGCGCCACCGCCCGTCAAGGCCGCACTAAGAATTGGCACCTCGGCGTAGAGATTCCGTCAAGATCGCCGCTGCGCCGGCCCGAGAGTGCGGCTAACGCCGCAAGGCGAGCGTCGCTCCCGTGGCAATCGTCAGACCAAGCGCGGCAATCCCCGCCGCCCCGGCCACGAAGACCACATGAGCGCTGGCGTAGCTGACGACCGCGTGCGGATGCGCCAGCACCACCATTCCGGCCAGTAACAGCGCGCCCAGCACGAGCACCGCCATCGGTGCCAGTGCCTCACCCACTGACACCCGGGCCGCTCCCGGCTCGGTGAGGTCTCGCCGGCGCTCGGGGCGTCGCGCCTCGAGCCACCAGAGCGTCCCCGCCCCGAGCAGGGCCCACGCCGTCGCGACTCCGAACCCACCGAGCACGTCCGTCGGGTAGTGCCAGCCCAACTCCAGGAACGAGTAACAGACAGCAACCGCGAACGCGGCCATCGACGCGCCCACGATGGGCCGCCAACGCGCCGGAGCCGCGATCACCGCGCATAGAGCCAGGGACATGGCCGCAGTGGCGTGGCCGCTGGGCCACGAGCTCGGACTGATGATCAGACTCGGCGTTGCGTATCCGCGGGGGGCGGCCAGCAGCGGTTTCAGCACCTGCGTGGTCGCGTTCGCACCCAGCAGAATCAGCCCGACCGTGACCGCGACGCGCGGTCGGCGGCGAATCAGCGCCACCACAATCGGGATCGCGGCCAGATACACGTACGGCTTCGGATTACACAGCTGGGCCACGAAGCTGGTCACCTGATCGACCCGCGGTCGATGCAGACCGGCGAAGCCGCGCAGAATTGACCGGTCCGCTCGTTCGACGATTCCGATGTGGAACGCCGCGTACCGGGTCAAGATCAGCAGGCCGATGACGGCGACCGCGCCGCCAAGCGCCATCCTGGCACGAGTGGGCATGAGCCCAGAGTAGCGACCACCCCGGGCCGCCCAACGACTATTTACCGGCTTTGAAGGCGGACTTAAGCCGGGCCGGCCGGCTCGTGCTCGGCCTGGGCGTTCCGGGTGACACGGAACTCGGGCGCCGTCCCCGTCCGGCGGACATGCGAGTAGTGCTCGAGGTCCTCGGGTGAGGCCACCTCAACCACCAGACCCTCGGCGAGCTCGACGCGGGTGGCCTCGTAGAGCAAGTCCTGATATCCCGGGGCGGAATCGGCACCCGGATCGGGTGCGACATTGGAATTCGGCCCGTCCGCCCCCGACCCGGGTGGGGCCGGGTCATTCTCGGAGGCGGCGTGTACCGCGGGCCCGTGTCCCTCTATGTCGAGGTCATAGCCGCCGAAGCGAAGCATCCAACGGCGCCCGCGGGCCAGCTTCTCCTGCGTCAGCTTGACCGCCATCTGCTCGGGCCGGCCGGCGGCGCCCCGGCCGGCGCCGTCTGCGCGCAGACCCGCGTGCGCCGAGACCAGCGCCGTACACAGCCGTTCGTAGTTACGCCCGTAGGGAGCCGGCACGATCGCTACGGGTCCCCGCGTGTCCACATCGCCGTGGACGGCCCGGGCAACCGGACCCACAACCACGTAGTCGACCTTGTTGGCGTTCAACCAGCGGAGAACAGCCATGGACTTCTGCTCGAGGTGCTCGAGCCCCTCACGCAGGTCGACGGGATGGGACTCAATCTTGGGCGGGCGATGTCTGAGCAGCATGGTGCTGCGTTCGCGCCAGCCTCACTGACTCCTGCAAACGAGCGCTCAGATGGGGAGCATGTCCACACCGGCCAGCCGGCGGGTCAGGCCGGGGGCGAAACGAGACAGGATCCGCATCAACTTCGCCTCGGGGGTGACCACGGCGACGGGCAGATCGGCCCCGATCGCCTCGACGATCTCGGCTGCCACGCGCTCGGGAGTGAAATTGCGGCGGTCGTAGCGCTGGCTCATGAAGTCACGCAGGCGCTGCTCGTCGGCCTCCGCACGTCCGACGTATTGCGTGGCCCGAGGGATGTTCGTGGCGATGACCCCGGGGCACACCGCTGTCACCCCGATCCCGTGCGGCACGAGCTCGGCTCGTAGGCATTCGCTCAGCATGAGCACGGCGGCCTTGGTCGCCGAGTAGGCGGGAAGCGTCTTGCTCGGAGTGAACGCGGCGGCCGACGCCGTGTTGACGATGTGTCCGCCCTGCCCACGCTCCACCATCGCGCGCCCAAACAGCCGGCAGCCGTGGACGACGCCGAGCAGGTTGACGTCCACGATCCGTCGCCACTCGGCGGCGCCGGTGTCCAGGAACGGACCGGCGATCCCGATCCCGGCGTTGTTGACGACCACGTCGGGCACCCCTTCGGAGCCGAGCACATCGGCCGCCAGCTGCTCCATGGCTTCGGGATCGCTCACGTCGCACTGCAGCGAGCGCGAGCCGGCGATCGCGTCTGCCGCCCGGGCCAATCCGGCCTGGTCGCGGTCGACCAGTACCACCCGGGCTCCGTGCCGCGCCAGCGCACCGGCGGTGGCCAGGCCGATGCCGCTGCCGGCGCCCGTGACCAGGGCCAGGCGACCATCGAGCTGGTCAGTGCCTCCGCCGCGGCGCCAGCCCAACGACGGCTTGATCTCCCCGCCTTCGACCTCGCGCACGAACTCGCCGATCCAGCGCGACACCAGCGCCGGCTGGCTGCGCTGGGCCCAGTGCGAGCCGGCGACGGTACGGCGGCGCAAACCGGCCGTCAGCTGCTCGGCGGCGTCGTAGTAGGAGTCCGAGATGAACCGGTCACCCGAGGGGACGATCAGCTGCACCGGGACCCGGGTTCGTTCAAGGTGCGCGCGCCGGAACAGCCGTGGCAGGATGTTGGCCCGGTAAAGGTTCGAGCCGCGCCGCCCGTCGGCGCCCAGGCTCGGGCTGGGGAACTCCGCGTCAACCGGAATCCGCTCGGCGATTTGCAGAACCTGTCGCCAGCGCGCCTGGGTGAACAGCATGCGCCAGGCGACGGTCGGACCGCCGGGAACGACGAGCGGAAGGATGTACCAGGAACGGCGCAGCCGACCCAGGGCGGTCAGGGCCCGGGCGCGGGACAGGGGAGCCCGGGTGGCCTGGACAGCGTGCCCGAGCGCCGGCCCGGCGATCGTCGTAAAGGACGCCAGTCGGTCCTCGAAGCGAGCCGAGGAGGCGAACTCCCAGCCCTGTATGCCGCCCCAGTCGTGCCCTACCAGATGCACGCGCTTGCCGGCGGCGGCGGCGTCGCACACGGCGGCGAAGTCAGCCGCCAGTTCTCCGAACCGGTAGCTCCGCGGGCCTCGCGGCGCGCTCGAGTCGCCGGCGCCGCGGGTGTCGTAGGCGACCACGTGAAAGTCGGGGGCCAGCCGTTCTAGGACCGGGGCCCAGACCGTCTTGCTGTCCGGGTAACCGTGCAGGAACACGATCGTCGGGTGCTTCGGGTCTCCCGCCTCGATGGCCGCCAGCGAGACGCCGTCGCGCACGATCGTCCGGTTCACAATGCCTTCGAGCACCGCCGTGGCAATCTATACGCTCGTTCGCCGATGGACGCCGAGGAACTTCAGACGCGCCGTGCCCTGCGAGCGCACGAGCGGCGGCGGCGGCTCCTACGCCGCCGTCTAGCCGCGTTCGGGGCGCTGTTCGCGGTGGTCATCATCGCGGCCGTGGCCGTCGCCTCCACGGGCGGGGGCTCGTCCCCGCCCAAGAGCGCCGGGCGCTCAAACCCGAGCCGCCGGCACCGGGCTCACACGAGCGCCCATCGCCATGCGCGCGGCGCGTCGACCGCGGCCGCACTCGGTCCGGCTACGGGCCGGCCAGGCACCGCGACCGTCCCGATCCTCATGTATCACGTGATCGCGCCGCCACCTTCAGGCGCCCCGTTCCCGGGCCTGTACGTCCTGCCGAGTGAATTCGCGGCTCAGATGCAGGCCCTGAAGGCGAGCGGCTGGCACCCGGTGACGCTCGATCAGCTCCGCGCCAACTGGGAGCACGGGGCCCAGCTGCCGGCGGGCAAGCCAATCGTGATCACGTTTGACAACGGTTACCGCTCGCAGTTCACCCAGGCCCTGCCGGTCCTCAAACGACTCGGCTGGGTCGCGGACGAGAACATCCAGCTCAGCGGCCTGCCCCCGTCTCAGGGCGGGCTGACCTCCACCCAGGTCCGCGGCCTGATCGACGCCGGCTGGGAGCTCGACACGCAGGGGATCAGCCACGCCGACCTGATCACACTCGACTCATCGCAACTGCGTTATCAGGTGACGACCGCGCGAGAGCTCCTCCGTCGACGCTACGGCGTACCTGTCAACTGGTTCTGTTACCCCTCGGGGCACTACAACGCGACCGTGATCGCGGCCGTCAAGGCCGCCGGCTTCATCGGCTCGACCACCGTGATCCCGGGCTGGGCGGCACCGGCCAGCGATAGCTTCACGCTCCCGCGCCTGCGGGTGCTCGGCGGGACGAGCCCTTCGGCGCTGCTGGAGCAGATCGCATCGACCCGCGCCGCGTCGGCCCCGCCCACGTCGTACGGGGGACCCGGGACGGCGTGAGCGATCGGCCCGCGGGGGCGATCAAGCCAGCTGTGAGCGGCCGGGGCGCCGCGGCGATCAGACGCAGACTCGGTGGGCTGGCGGAGCCCCGTACGGGCGCGGGGACTCTCCGCGGTACGCGCCCCAATCTAGCCGTGGGCGTGGCCGTGGCCGTGGCGTCGGTGGCCGCAGCGACGCTCGCCATCTACCCCCTGCGCCACCTGGCGCCGGTCGTGTCGCTGAGCGTGGTCTACCTCCCCGCCGTGCTCCTGGCCTCCACCTACTGGGGGTTGGGGCTGGGGATCCTGACCGCGCTTCTCGGCGCGGCGGCGTTCAACTTCTTCCACCTGCCGCCGGTGGGGACGTTCACCCTCGCGGATACCCGCAACTGGGTGGCGCTGGCCGCGTTCGTGATCGTCGCCCTGGTCGCCGGGACGATCGCCGAGCTCGCCCGCGCACGAGCGCTCGAGGCCGAACGGGGCCGGGCCGAGGCCGACCTGGCCGCGGCTCTAGCCCGCGAATTGCTGCTCGGGGTTGACACGTCCCAGGCGCTGGCCAGCACCGCCCGTCGCGTGGCCGAGGCGCTCGGTATCCGCTCGGCGGCGATCGAGCTCGGCGTGAGCACGAGTGATCGCCGGCGCGAGGCGCTGGCTCTCCGCGATGCCGAGGGCGGCCAGATCGCCACCCTGCTCGTTCCCCGCGGACTCCCGGCCGAGACCGAGGGTCGCCTCCGCGCTCAGGTCGTCCCCACACTCGAGGCACTGGTGGCCGTCGCCCAGCGCCGGGACGCGCTTCAGGCCGAGGCCGTGGAGACCGCAGCTCTGCGCCGCAGCGACGACATCAAGACCGCCCTGCTGCGCGCCGTATCGCACGATCTCCGGACTCCGCTGACCTCGGTCGTGGCCGCCGGTCATGCGCTGGGCACTGGCTCGCTGACCGAGCAGGAGCGCCGCGAGTTGAGCGCAGCGGTGGTTGAGGAGGGCACTCGGCTCGGTGAACTCGTTGACAAGCTGCTGGACCTGTCCAAGCTCCAGGCCGGGGGGGCCACCCCGCGCTCGGATTGGGTGTCGATCGAGGACGTCGTGAACGCGGCCAGCGAGAGCCTCCGCGGGCCGACCGATGTGAGGCTCACGATCGACCGGGCGGTCCCGGAGGTGCGCGCTGACGCTGCTCAACTCGAGCGCGCGTTCGCCAACCTGCTCGAGAACGCACGCCGCTACGGGGGCGGAACTCCAGTGTCGGTCCATGCCCGCCGAGCTGGATCACGGATCGTGGTCAGCGTCATAGACCAGGGACCGGGGATCGCACTGGCCGAGCATGACCGAATCTTCGAGCCGTTCTATCGCGGCCGGGCCACGAGCAGCGATTCGTGGACCGGGTCAGGTCTCGGGCTGGCCATTGCCAAGGGCTTCGTAGAGGCCAACGGCGGAACGATCACGGTCGAATCGCTGCCCGGGCAGGGGACCACGTTCGTCATCTCCCTGCCGGTGTCCGACCGGCAGCCTGTGGCGGCCCACCGGTGAGCTCGGCATCCCAGCCGGCGGGCAAGCCGCGGGTGCTGGTGTGTGACGACGAGCACCAGATTCTTCGCGCCCTGCGCGTGATTCTCCGCGACGCCGGTTACGAGGCGCTGCCGGCCAGCACGGCCGAGGAGGCTCTTGACGTGGCCGCCGTGGCGCGCCCGGACGCCGGGATCATCGACCTCGTGCTCCCTGACCTGGACGGGATCGAGCTCTGCCGCCGGCTGCGCGAGTGGACCGAGATGCCGCTGATCGTGCTCTCGGCCGTAGGGGATGAGGACGCCAAGGTCCGTGCCCTGGCCGCCGGCGCCGACGACTATGTGACCAAGCCATTCGGCCCCCGGGAGCTGATCGCCCGGCTTCAGGCCAACATGCGCCGGATCGAGCCCGACCCCGAGCAGACGCTCATCACCACCGATGGGCTCGAGGTCGACCTGGCCTCACGGAGCGTGCGCCAGAACGGCGCCGAGGTGCACCTGACGCCGACCGAATTTGATCTCCTGCGCCTGCTCGTCCGCAACCGGGGCCGGCTGATGACACACCGAGACCTGCTCGTCGCCGTCTGGGGCTCGGGCTACGGCGAGGACACACAGGTTCTGCGCGCCCACATCGCCAACCTGAGGCGCAAGATCGAACCCCCCGGGGGGCCGAAATACATCCGCACCGATCCCGGCGTCGGATACCGCTTCGCGGCTTAGGGGTTCCGCGCGGGAAGCACGTCAGCTTGAGCGATTCTCGCCCGCCACCGTGCTGGCTCTGATTGAATCCCGCCATGCCGAGCTTCGACGTATCGGGCAAGGTCGCCATCGTCACCGGCGGCGCACGCGGGATCGGCTTCGGAACCGCCCAGGCTCTGGCCAAGCGCGGCGCCACGCTGGTGATCGTCGATCTTGACCAGGGCGCGGCGGACAACGCCGCCGCCAGACTTCCCGGCCCCACGCTCGGTTTCGCCGCCGACGTCACCGACCGAGGCGCCATGCAACGCGTCATCGCGTCCGTGACCGAGCAGCGCGGTGGCGTCGACGTGGTGGTGGCCAACGCCGGCGTTGCCTCGCGTGGCGCGACAGTGCGGGCCATGAACGGCGAGGCCTTCGACCGGGTGCTGACGGTTGACCTGATGGGCGTCTACAACACTGTCATCGCGGCGCTCCCGCAGATCGCGGCACGACAGGGCCACATCGTCGTCACCTCGTCGGTGTACGCGTTTCTCAACGGCCTCGGCGTCGCCCCCTACGCGATGGCCAAGGCCGGGGTCGAGCAGCTCGGCCGGGCGCTTCGGATTGAGCTCGTCCCCCACGGCGCTGGGGCCAGCGTGGCCTACTTCGGCTTCATCGACACCGACATGGTCCGCATCGGCATCGACGAGGACCCGCTGGCCGAGAGGCTGAAGGAAGCGCTGCCCGCCGTGCTGCGCAAGCGGCTGACCCCGGCCCAGGCCGGCGAGACGGTGGCCCGGGGCATAGAGAAACGCGCCGCGCGGATCATCACCCCCAAGCGCTGGGCGGTGTTCAGCGCGCTGCGGGGGATCCTCAATCCGCTGCTGGACAACTACATGATCAAGAACGCCGACGTCCAGGCAATCGTCACAGAGCTCGACGCTCGCGGCGATCAGGAGCAGCCACTGACGGCGTGAATCGGCGCCCGGCTGACTCCGGGCGCCTCAGTCGCCCGGATCGCGTAGCCGGTAACCCACTCCGGGCTCGGTGATCAGGTACTGCGGCCGGGAGGGGTCGACCTCGAGCTTGGCCCGGATGTGGGCCACATGGACGCGTAGGTAATGCGTCTCCTGTCCGTACTCGGGCCCCCACACCTCCTGCAGCAGCTGGCGGTGGGTGACCAGACGGCCACCGTGCTGCGCCAGCACGCGGACGAGGTCGAACTCGATCGGCGTCAGGTGCACCTCCTGTCCCCCGCGCACCACCCGGCGATCGGGCACATCGATCACGAGATCTCCGATCGAGAGCTCCGAGCCGCCGCTCTGATCGGCTGAGCGGCGCATCACGGCGCGTAGCCGCGCCAGCAGCTCATCGGTGCCGAACGGCTTGGTCACGTAGTCATCAGCGCCCGCGTCGAGGGCGCGCACCTTCTCCCGCTCATCGCCGACCGCGGACAGAACCAGGATCGGGAGCCGGCTCCAGCGCCTGACCTCCTGACACACCTCGACTCCCTGACCGTCGGGCAGGACCAGGTCGAGCACCAGCGCATCGGGTGGCCGCGACGCGAGAAGCGCCAGCGCCTGCGCTTTGGTCTCGGCCGACTCGACCGTGTAGCCGGCGTCGCGGAGGATGATCTTGAGCCCCCGCACGATCTGAGGCTCGTCATCCACGACGAGCACGCGCGCCGAGGGGCTCACTGCGAGGCCGGGGCCGGGGCCGGCTCGGGCTGACGTGTGAACGGGAAGCTGACCGCGAACGAAGTCCCGCGGCCACTGCCGGTCTGGAGCAGGATGCGCCCACCGTTGGCTTCGACGAATCCGCGGCAAATCGCCAATCCCAGTCCGGAGCCAGAGCCAGCGTCACCGCGTCCCCGGAAGAACGGCTCGAACACGTGGGCTCGGTGCTGGCTGGGGATGCCCCGGCCCTGGTCGGTGACGCGAATCGTGACGCGGCCGGCAGCAGCGCCGCCGCTGACTCGCACCGGCGCCCCATCGGGAGAGAACTTGACAGCGTTCTCGAGCAGGTTCGAGAACACACGCTCGAGCTGAGCCGCGTCAGCCCGGACCAGCGGCAGGTCGACCGGCAGCGCGAACTCGATCGGATAGGCGGGCCGGATGTGCCGGGCGGCTGACGCCACCACGTCGTGCAGATCACACCAGTCCGCGCGCGGTAGCACGGCTCCGGCCTGGATCTTGGACAGGTCGAGGAGGTCATCGACCAGGTGGGCAAGCCTCACACCCTCCTCGTCGATCACGTCGATCAGCTCGGCGCGCTCGGCAGGAGTGACAGCGGCCGCACGCAGTGCCGACGCGGCGGTCGTTATCGCGGTCAGCGGCGAGCGGAGGTCATGCGAGATCGCGTGCAGGATCGCGGTCCGGGCCACCTCCGCCTGCTTGGCCGCCTCGGCCTCAGCGGCCTGCTCGGCCACGCGCTCGCGCTCCAGGGCCACGTCGATCAAGCGGGCCAGGGGTTCCGCGATGCGCTCGATTTCGGACCGATCCCAGCTCGTGTCGCCGGCGATGTAAAGCCAAACGCGCGCGCTGGCGGCCAGGCTGAACGACAGCTCGTCTTCGGTCGGGGATGGCACCGATTCCACTGTGACGCGCGCGTGCGAGGCGCCGGTGGCCTTGGCCACACGGGCGCCGATGCTCTCGAGCTGGGCCTCCAGACTCTGGCCAGCCAGGATCGCCGAGGCAGCCTCGGCCAGCAGGGTGGCCTCGCGCTCCCGAGCCGCCGCCACGCGGGCTCGGCTCTCGGCCTCGGCGGCGCGCTGGCGTCCGGCGGCAGCCAGGCGGCCCACCACGATGGCGGCGATCAGGAACACGATCAGCTCGATCAGGTCCTGCGTGTGCGCGATGGCCAGGCGGTGGCGGGGGGTGATGAACAGGTAGTTGAGGGTCAGGACACCGAGCACCGCCGAGGCCAGCGCAGCCCGTTCGCCCCGGCGGATCGCCACCTCGAGCACCGCGAGCAGGTAGATCGCCCCCAGACCGGCCGGCGGAGCCGAGGACTGCAGCGCGGCCACCACCGCAGTGGCCACCGCCGTGGCCAGCACTACCTCGAGCGCGCCCGTGGCCAGCTCGCGGCGGGTGGGCCGCTCGAGCTGGGATCGCCAGCCAGGACGGGGTGCTTGGCTCATGCTCAGCTCAGCGTACGCCGCGTGCGACTACACGGCTACGGACGCGCGGCGAGCCCGATCAGGCTCGGGCGTGGATTCGATGATCACCCGGCAGGGGCGTTCCCGAAGCACGGTCTCGAGTGCTCGTCCAAAGCTGCCGCCGCGGGTCATCGGCATGACGATCGCCTCGGCGTGCATCTCGCGCGCCTCGTCGACGATCCGACGGCCGGTCTGACCCGCGCGAACCTTGTCCCAGTGGCCCGAGACGCGGCGGCCGCCCTGGACCTTGGCCTCCTCGATGATCGACTGCGCGGCTGCCTCCTGCTCGGGCAGCTCGGCGTCTATGGGGCTCGTCGACGGCACCGAAATCGTGACCAGCACGTGAATCCCCCGACGTCTGCGTGCCGCCAACCGAGCGGCCGTGGCCAGAACCTGAGGCTCATATCCGCTCGCGTCGAACGCCACCACCACGGATTCGTACTCGGCCTCGGACTCGGCCGCTGGGCCGGCCACGACGATCTTCTTTGTGGTCGTCAGATCGAGGCCCTGCCGACGCCGGTAGGTCACGTAGACGGCAATCCCAACCAGGAGCCAGCCCAATCCCGCGGCGGCGACGTTGAAGTGGAGCGCGGTGACGGTGACGAAGGCCAGGAAGGTGCCCAGGCCACCGAAGATGGCGAACAGAGGCAGCTCACGTCCGGCCACCCGGAGCGTCCCGGGGCCCCGGTACGGTCGGGCGCGGTCAGGTTCTCGGATCCGCAGGCGGATCACCGCCAGATGGGCGATCGTGAACGACAGCATCGCCCCAAACGCGTACATATTGCCGAGGAAGTCGGCCTGGCCGGGAATCATCGTCAGGCACGCGATCCCCCCGAACATCAGGATCCCGATCCACGGGGTCCGGAACCGAGGGTGCAGCCGACGGAGCCCGTCGGGTACCTGACGGTGAAGGCCCATGGAGTAGACGAGCCGGGAGACTCCGATGATGCCGGCATTGGTCGCGATGAAGAGGATCGTGGCGGCGAGCAGGCCGACGTAGATCTCCCCCGCATGCTGGAGCGCCCCGAGGTGCAGATGCTTGACGATCCCGAGCACGGGGTCAGCAGCGAACCCGCCCTTGGCCTCGCTCAGCCCGAGCAGCGTCTGGCAGTGGCCGTGAACGCATCGCACGGGAAGGGCGGAAAGCGCGACCGCCGGCAGCGCAGCGTAAATCGCGAACACCGCGATCACGACGCGATTGATCGCCTTCGGGATCGTGCGCGCCTCGTCCTTGGCCTCCTCGGCCATGTTCGAGATCGTCTCGATCCCGGTGTAGGCGATCATTCCGACCGGGATCGCGATCAGGAAGTCCTTCCAGTGCGGCGCCGTCCCCAGGTGGACGTTGGCAACCAACGTGTGGGGCGAGAGCACGAGCGCACCCCCGACCACCACCAGCAGAACCTGAGTTCCGAAGTCGGTGATGGCCAGCGCGACGTTCAGCGCGGCCGCCTCTGTAACTCCGACAACGTTGATCGCACACAGGAGCGAGACCACCCCGATCCCGAAGAAGATGTCCCCGGGAGAGGTCTTGAGGAAGGGGAAGAACAGGCCGCCCAGGTAATGGGGCACAAAGAACGCGGAGATCGCGATCGTGATCGTGTAGTTGAGCATCTGCGCCCAGGCGGCGAAGAACGACCAGAACTCGTTGAACGCGTGGCGCGCGAAGCTCGAGGAACCGCCTGCCTCCGGGTACATGGCGGTGGCTTCGGAATAGGTCGCGGCGGTCAGATAGAAGATCACCCCGGTGACCACGAACACAACCGGCGTCAAGCCGAGCGCATACGACGCGACGAGTCCGAGCGCGTAATAGATGGACGAGCCCACGTTCCCGTAGGCAGTGGAAGCGAGCGCGTTGACGCCGAGCACGCGCTGAAGGCCTGGGAGCTTGCGCTCGGCCATCAGTCAGCCATCAGTGCAGAGCCCCCGGGAGCGACAATTCCATCGGCTGGCACTTTAGTGACCGGCCTCCGGAGGCGCCCCGTTGACCGCGGCCTCGTCGGCGGGGGCTGGGCGGACGCTCGAATCGGTAGGCGGCGCGGTCAGGATGACCCGGCACGAGGCCTTGCGGATCACGTACTTGGTCACCTCGCCCAGATAGTTGTCCAGCGGACCCCCGGAGCCGCCGAACAGGGCTCCCCCTCGGATGCGTGACGGCTCCTCCGCGCCGAGCACGATCGCCTCGACGCCGCGCTCGCGGGCCTCGCTGACGATGGCCGGCCCCACCCGCCGTGCTCGTACGACCGTGGTCGCGACCGTGACCCCCCCGTATTCCTCGCCGACTGCCTTCGCGCGGGCCAGGGCCGCCTTGCCACGCAGTACCTGGGCTTCGGGAAGCGGGGCCTCGAGCGGGAGCGATAGCGGGACCTCGACCACCCAGACCGCCTCGATCACCGAGCCGCCGCCGCCCGGACCCTCACCGGCGTCGGCGGCCAGCCGTCCCGCGGTCTGGACGATGTCGTCGTCCAGCGGATTGCCGAAGATCGGAACCAGGATCGAGCCGAAGTCGGGCTCGAGCGCCTCATGGCGCAGGGCGCGCTCGGGAATCGTCACTCGTTTCAAGAGCGGCTTCGATTCGGTCTTGCGATATGTCACATACAGGACCAGTCCGCCGGCGAGCCAGCCCAGGCCGACATACCGCGCGCCGGCGTGGAAGGCCAGGACCGAGACCCAGCCCGCCAATGACAGGATCGCCCCCAGCACGGCCGGGATCGGGATGCTGGCTCCGCGAAACGGCACCGAGAACGGGATCCGGTAATTCCGCACCCGATCGGGCTCCCGGAACCTCAGGGCGATCACGGACAGGTGGGCGATGGTGAATGACAGAAGCGCGCCGAAGGCGAAGATCCCGATCAGGAGCTCGAGGTCGGTCGGGAGCACGAGCGCCGTGGCCGCCACGCCGGCGGCAGCCATGATCACGAACGGGGTTCCCCAACGGGGGTGGAGCCGGCCGATCGCACTGGGGAGCTGCCGGTTCGTCGCCAACGAGTAGCCCACACGTGACACACCGAGCATGGCTGAGTTGGCCGCCGCGGCCAGCCCGAGCGCACCCCCGATCGCTACGGCGTACTTGAGCACGTCGGCCAACCAAGTGGGCTTGAACGCCTCCACCACCCCGAGCACGGGGGCCTTGATGTGCTGCTGGCCAAGCTCGGTCAGGCCGTGGTGGACCGGGAGCGCCGCCACACCGACCAGCGAGATGCCCACGTAGATGAGGACGATGATCGAAGACCCCGGCAGCATCAGCCGCTTGAGCGTGCGGCTGCTGGCCGTGACCTCCCCGGCCAGACTCGCGGCCGCTTCGAGGCCCGTGAAGGCAATGATCGCGATCGGCAGCGCGAAGGCCAGATCCCGGGCCGTCGGTGCGGTGCCCAGGTGGATGCTCTGGGTCAGGTGGCTCGGGTGGAAGACGAGCGCCAGGCCGACGATGATGACTATGGCCTGGAGGCCTACGTCGAGCGCGGTGATCAGGATTCGGCGGCGCAGGCGGCGTGCGCTCACGCCGGTGACATTGTCGGCCAGCACGAACAGGATCACGCCCAGCGCGATCGCGATCTCGAGCCCTCCGCGCCCAAGCGGCGCCCAGAACGCAGCCAGGTAAGCCGGCACCGTGAGCGCTGTGACGGCGATCAGAATCGTGTAATCGAGCACGATCGCCCAGCCGGCGATGAAGCTGACCAGCTCGTTGAATGCATACCGGGCGAACACGGCCGATCCCCCACGCTCCTGGTGCAGGGAGGCGCCCTCGCCGAACGTCATGGCAGTGAGCTGGAAGAAGATGCCGGCGGCCAGGAACACCGCGGGCGTGAGACCGCCGGCCCGGCGAGCCACCACGCCGAGCGCGAAGTAGACCGAGCTGACCGAGGTCGTGTAGACGACCGCGAACAGGGCGCGGTAACTGAGAGGCCGCTCGGTCACTGGCGTTTACTCAGCGTCTCCGGCCGTGCAGATAGAGCCGGCCCGCCCCGGCGGCAACGAACAGCACGCCGAGCAGCACGCCGACGGCGACGGCTCCTCCCCCGGCGGAGACGGTGCGGATGATCAGGGCGACGCCGATGACGATCATGACAACTGACATCGCGCGCGTGGAGGACTGACGCAGCTGGCCCGGTTCGGACATTCCCCAGTAGCTTAGGCTTCCTTACGGGCACTGGAAGTTCCACGCGGGTCGCGCAACAATCGTGGAGCACCCACCAGGAGCCTCCACTCGATGACCGGCGATTACAGCCTCGCCTATGGAACCCACGCCTCGCCCGAGGATGGACGGTGCGCTATGGAGTGGGTGAGCTTTCTCGCCGGTGAACCCCACTCCGATCAGCCGATCTGCGTGAGCCCGGCGCTCCGCGCCCTGTGCATCGCGCTCAATGACGGGCTCGACGACGCGCGCCGCCAGCGGCTTCGCCCCTATCTGACCCGGACGATCGGCACCGCCGATGACGGGCTCGACCCGCTCCGGGCCTGGATGGCCATGGACTGGCTGATCCGGACCTACACGCCGTCCTGGCTCGAGCTGGCCGGGCTCGAGGGCTCCGCGGCCGCGCTCCGGACGCTCGGTCCGGTTCTCGACGCGCCCACGTTGCACAAGGCGCTCGCGCCGCTCGAGCGAGGCCGGGATCAGGCTCGCGCTGGCCGTGGGGGCGGCTGGAGCGCCGGTTTGGCCGCGGGCCGCTCCGCGGCGCGCGAGACTGCTTGGGCGTGCGCCGGCGCCGCGGCCTGGGCCGCCGCGCGGCTCGGGATCGGGGACATGGCCGGCGACCGCGCTCGCGCTGCCGCCCGATCGGCGGCTGCCGACGCCGCCGCGACGGCCGCCGTGTGCGCGCTCGAAGACCGAGCCGTGCGTGGCAGGGCGGCCGCCCGCGACGTCGCGCGAACCGCGCTCGCCCCCACGCTGGCTCGGCTCGAGGAGTCCGTGCTCACCCTGCTCGACCGAATGCTGCCCACAGAGATGCTTGAGGCCCCCTCCCGGCCCGGATCTTCACAAGATCTGTATGCGAGCGGCCGGTTTCTGCATGTCGCCTTGACATAAGGCGAGCCACGCTTAGCGCGTGGATTTCGTAGCTGTCGCACTCGCCCTCATCGCCTTCGCCCTCCTGCTGGCTCTCATAGCCGGGATTGACCGGATATGAGCGGCGCTGATCTGTTCGGCCTGATCGTCTCGGTGCTCATCTGCGCCTATCTGCTGTATGCGCTCCTGCGCGGAGAGAAGTTCTAGGCCATGACGTTCGACGGCTGGCTCACGATCTTCCTGTTCGTCGGGGTGCTCACGGCTCTGGCCATCCCCTTCGGCCGCTACATGGCGGCCGTCTACACCGGGGAGCACACCTTCCTGGACCCGGTACTTCGTGGCCCGGAGCGGCTGCTGTACCGCGTCCTGCGCGTGGACTCGGCCCGGAGCCAGGACTGGAAGGCCTACGCCCGCAGCCTGATCCTGTTCTCGGTCGCGGGCTGGCTGCTGCTCTATTTCATTCTGCGCACCCAGACCCTGTGGGACTTCACCGGCCTCAACCCGACTCACTTTCACTCCGCGCCGTGGAACGTGACCTTCAACACCACTTCGTCGTTCCTGACGAACACGAACTGGCAGTACTACGGCGGCGAGACGACGATGAGCTACTTCAGCCAGATGGCTGGACTCACCGTCCAGAACTTCGCCTCGGCGGCGGTGGGAATCGCCGTGGCGGTCGCGCTGATCCGGGGCATCGTCGGTCGCAGCGGCAAGGGGATTGGGAACTTCTGGCAGGACCTGATCCGCACGCTGCTCTGGGTTCTGCTCCCGCTCTCGATCCTGGTCGCGCTGATCCTGGTCTTCCAGGGCTCGATCCAGAACTTCTCCCATTACCTGGCCTTCACCGGAATCACCGGTCTGACCCAGCACATCGGGTTGGGGCCCGTCGCCTCTCAGGAGGCGATCAAGTTGGTGGGCACCAACGGCGGTGGCTTCTTCAACGTCAACTCCGCGCATCCGTTCGAGAACCCCACCGCGTTCACGAACTTCGTGGAGATGCTCGCGGTACTGATCATCCCGGCGTCGCTGGTCTTCACCTACGGCCGGATGGCCGGCAACCGCCGCCAGGGCTACGCGATCTACTCGACGATGATGATCATGTTCCTGGGCGCGGTGATCGTCTGCTACATCGCCGAGGCCCACGGCTCACCTGCCCAGCACGCGGCCGGCCTGCACACGGGCGTGATCCCCGGCTCATCGGGCGGAAACCTGGAGAGCAAGGAGCAGCGCTTCGGGATCGCCGGCTCGTCACTGTTCGACGTCGTCACCACCGTGACCTCGTGTGGTGCGGTCAACAGCTCGATCGAGTCTTTCACGGGTATCGGCGGCGCCGTGCCGTTCGCCAACCTGTCGGCCAGCGAGGTCATCTTCGGCGGCGTCGGCACCGGCCTGTACTCGATCTTGCTCTACGTGCTGCTGGCCGTGTTCATCGGCGGCCTGATGGTGGGCCGCACGCCGGAGTACCTGGGCAAGAAGATCGAGTCGCGGGAAATCAAGCTGGTTTCCCTGGGCATCCTGATCACGCCGTTGGCGGCCCTCTTCTGTACGGCGATGGCGACCGCGAGCCGGGCCGGGCGAGCGTCGATCTCGTCGGTAGGGGCCGGTCCCCAGGGCTTCTCAGAGACGTTCTACGCGTACCTGTCCCAGGCCAACAACAACGGCTCGGCGTTTCCGGGTTACACCGGGTTCATTCAGCCCAACGCCGGGAGCGCCGGCTCGCACGGGATCACGTTCGCTGACCTGCTCGGCGGCTTCGACATGATCTTCGCCCGCTACGCCCCGATCCTGTTCGCCCTCGCGGTCGCGGGTTCGCTGGCCGGCAAGCGGGTCAGCCCGCCCGGACTGGGCACGATGCGGACCGACAACCCGACCTTCGTCGTCCTCCTGATCGGGGTCATCGTCCTCGTCGGAGCACTCACGTTCTTCCCCGCCCTGCTGCTCGGACCGATCGTCCAGGGCCTGACCCCTCACCTCTACTAGATGAAACGCGATCTCATCAGCTCTGCCATCGGCATCGTGGTAATCACGGTCCTGTTCGGGATCCTCTATCCCCTGGTCATCACCGGGGTCAGCCAGGTCGCGTTCCCGGGTAACGCCAACGGCCAGAAGGTCTACGTGCACGGCAAGCTCGTCGGCTCGAAGATCATCGGCCAGAACTTCGGCGATCTCGTGTACAAGAACGGGAAGGTCGAGATGGCCAACGGGGAGCCAGCCACGGTTCCCGATCCTCGCTACTTCCAGAGTCGCCCGTCCGCGACGATCCCAGCCGACAACGCCGCCGGATCGTCATTCTCGAACTACGGCCCGAACGACAAGGCGACTGAGCAGGCGCTGGCGAGCAACGTCCAGGCCTACGTACAGCTGAACGGCCAGTACTACCCGGGTGGACTGACCGCGGCCAAGGTCCCCGTCGATGCGGCCGACTACTCCGCCTCCGGCGTGGACCCGGACATCTCGCCGGCCAACGCCGACATCCAGGCCTACCGGATCGCCTCGGTGCGCCACCTGGCGCTGAGCCGGGTCGATTCGATGATCTCGACCTACACCGCCGGGCGCGGGCTGGGTTTCTCGGGCGAACCGGGCGTGAATGTCCTCGAGCTGAACCTCGCCCTTGACCGCCTGACAGGAGGGCACTGATGAGCACCACCGCCCCCGAGACGAGCCCGCCGGTGGCGCGCCACGAGCGCCAGGCGATCTCGCTGTTCCGGCGTGACATCGTCACGCGCGCCCTGATCGACAGCTTCAAGAAGCTCGATCCCCGGGTCCAGATCCGCAACCCGGTGATGTTCGTGGTCGAGGTCGGTGCCTTGATCACCACCGTGACGTGGCTGATCCAGGTGTTCGGCGGCGGGCCTCTGGGCGGCGGTAACGAGCCGGCTTGGTACACGTTCACGATCTCCATCTGGCTGTGGCTGACCGTTGTGTTCGCCAACATGGCCGAGGCATTCGCCGAGGGCAGAGGCCGCGCGCAGGCCGACACGCTGCGCTCGATGCGCCAGGAGACCGTGGCCATCCTCAAGGATGGGTCCACCAAGAAAGCCTCCGATCTGACCCGGGGCGATCTTGTCGTCGTGTCCGCCGGAGAGCTGATCCCCGGTGACGGGACCGTGATCGAGGGAATCGCCTCGGTCGACGAGTCCGCGATCACTGGCGAGTCCGCACCGGTGATCCGGGAATCGGGCGGTGACCGCTCGGCGGTGACCGGCGGCACCCGCGTCCTCTCAGACCAGATCGTCGTCGAGATCACCCAGGAGCCCGGCCACTCGTTCCTTGACCGCATGATCAATCTGGTCGAGGGGGCCGCCCGCCGCAAGACACCAAACGAGATCGCGCTGAACATCCTGCTCGCTGGATTGACCCTGATCTTCATGATCGTCGTCGTCACGCTGCGTCCGTTCGGCCTATTCGCGCACACGCCAATCTCCGAGACGACCCTGATCTCGCTGCTCGTGGCGCTGATTCCCACCACGATCGGCGCGCTGCTCTCAGCCATCGGGATCGCCGGAATGGACCGCCTGGTCAGACGCAATGTGCTCGCGCTCTCGGGTCGCGCAGTCGAAGCCTCCGGCGACGTCGACGTCCTGCTGTTGGACAAGACGGGCACGATCACGATCGGCAACCGCCTGGCCTCCGAATTCATCCCCATGCCCGGCGTCACCGAAGCCGAGCTCGCAGAGGTGGCCCAGCTCTCCTCGCTCGCCGACGAGACCCCCGAGGGCCGCTCGATCGTCGTGCTGGCCAAGCAGTACGGCATTCGCGAGCACAGCATGAGCGAGCTCAACGCTCACTTCGTCCCCTTCACGGCGCAAACCCGCATGAGCGGCGTGGACCTCGACGGCCGCCAGCTGCGCAAGGGCGCCGGCGACGCCGTGATCGCGTTCGCGACGGCGGAGGGCGGGCGCCCGCCGGCCGAGCTGCAACCCGCGCTGGACCGGATCGGCCGCGAGGGTGGCACCCCGCTGGCCGTCGCCCGTGACTCGCAGGTGATGGGCGTCATCTATCTCAAGGACACGATCAAGGAGGGCATGCGGGAGCGCTTCGATCACCTCCGCGCAATGGGCATCCGGACGATCATGATTACCGGAGATAACCGCCTCACCGCGGCCAAGATCGCCGAGGAATCCGGCGTCGATGACTTCCTGGCCGAAGCCACTCCGGAGGCCAAGCTCGAGCTGATCAAGGAGCAGCAGGCCGGCGGGCGCATGGTCGCCATGACCGGCGACGGCACCAATGACGCCCCCGCCCTGGCCCAGGCCGACGTCGGCGTGGCCATGAACACCGGCACCCAAGCCGCCCGTGAAGCCGGAAACATGGTCGACCTCGACTCCAACCCCACGAAGCTCATTGAGATCGTCGAAGTGGGCAAGCAGTTGCTGATCACCCGGGGCGCGCTGACGACCTTCTCGATCGCCAACGATGTCGCCAAGTACTTCGCCATCCTCCCGGCGATCTTCCTCTCCACCTACGCGGCCACCAAGAACGGTAAAGGCCCGCTCCACGTGCTCAACATCATGAGCCTGGGCACCCCCCGTTCAGCCGTCATATCGGCGATTGTCTTCAACGCGATCGTCATTCCCCTCCTGATCCCGATCAGCCTCAGGGGTGTGGCCTACAGGCCGATTGGCGCCAGCGCGCTGCTGCGGCGCAATCTCTGGATCTACGGCCTGGGTGGCTTGGTTGCCCCATTCATCGGCATCAAGCTCATCGACCTCGTGGTCCACAACCTGCTCGGGGCGTGAGATCCGAGGCTCGGGATGACGGATCTCGGTCCCCTGGTCGCCCTCAGTGATCCGCTGCCCCCGAGTGACGTGGCCCGCGGCCGCTACAAGATCTTCCTGGGCATGGCGGCGGGAGTCGGCAAGACCTACCGGATGCTCCAGGAGGGTCAGGCCGAGGCCGAGGCCGGCCGTGATGTGGTGATCGGATATCTCGAGCCCCACGGACGCGCCGAGACGCTGGCTCAAGCTGACCGCCTGGAGGTCGTCCCGCGACGCCGGATCGAATACCGCGGCACCGAGCTCGAGGAGATGGATCTCCCCGGCGTCCTGCGCCGGGCCCCAGAGCTGTGTCTGATCGATGAGCTGGCCCACACCAACCCACCCGGTCTCGAGCACGAGAAGCGCTACGAGGACATCAGTGACGTGCTCGCCGCCGGGATCGACGTCTACTCCACGGTCAACATCCAGCACCTCGAGAGCCTCAATGACCAGGTCGCCGAACTGACCACCACTCGCGTGCGTGAAACCGTGCCCGACGCCGTGCTCACCTCGGCCGACGACGTGGTCCTGATCGACATCACGCCACAGTCCCTGATCGAGCGGCTGTTGGCCGGCAAGGTCTACCCGGAGGAGCGCGTCCAGAGCGCGCTCAACAATTTCTTCAAGATCGAGAACCTGTCCGCGTTGCGCGAAGTCGCGTTACGCCAAGTTGCGCAGGAGATCGAGGCCAAGCGGATCCCTTCCGAGCCCGCGGGCAACAGACGCGAGGACCGCATGGTCGATGCCGCCGCGCCGCAGGCGATCGGCGAGCGGCTGCTGGCGCTCGTCACGCCGCGCCCCGAATCCCAGCGCGTGGTGCGGCGAGCGTGGCGCTCGGCCCAGCGGCTCGGCGCCGAGCTTGACGTGCTCTGGGTAGCCGATCACGAGCCCGGCCAGGACGAGCAGGAGCAGCTCGAGGCTCTGCGGCGCCTGGCCAGCGTGCTGGGCGCTCATCTTCTGATTGAGCCGGGAGATGACATCGCGTTCGTGACCCAGCGAGTCGCCCGTGAGCGCGGCACGACCTACGTGCTCATGGGGCCGCCGCGGCCGCGGAGTGCGTTTCGCCGGCTGACCGGTCCAGCGCTGCCATTCCGCCTCATGAGCGCCCTGCCCGGGCTCGATCTGCGGATCGTCGCCGACCGTACGCAACGTGCCAAGGAGGAGGACCGTTGACCGTTCTTCTGATCGTGCTCATTCTCGTGCTCATGACCGCGCTGGCCGTCCTCGCCACCCGGCATCGCCAGCTCGCCCGGCGCCGGCCCGTGCGCCTCCCGGGCGAGTGTCCGCGCCGGATCCTGTTTCCGTTCGTGGCCTCGGCGCTCTCGCGCCGCGCACTTGACGCCGCCCTGCGTCTGGCCCGGGCCGAGGAGGCGACGCTGGTCCCGACCTTCCTGGCCAGTGTGCCGCTGCACCTCCCACTGGACGCGCCCCTGCCCCGCCAGTCGAACATGGCGATTGCCCTGCAGGAGGCGATCGAGCAGCGGGCGGCTGCCTTCGGGGTACCGGTCGACGCCCGGATCGAGCGGGGCCGCACGAATCGGCACGCACTGCGTCAGACGATCGCCCACGAGAGGTTTGACCGGATCGTGATGGCCGCCGCCGCCCCGCACGGCGGGCACGGCTTCGACGCCGACGACGTCGCCTGGCTGCTCGGCAACGCCCCGGGCGAAATCGTGGTGCTGCGCCCCGGGACCGAGGATACGCTCGAGCCCCCGCCCGCTAGGAGCGGCGCACTGGCGCGCGCCCGCCGTCACGGGCGTCCCGGCCGGCCCGGGCTGGGCGCGCCGGCTCGCGTTGATCGCTCGCCGGTCGCGCCCTGAACCCGCCGCCGAGGGGCCCGTGCCTAGTGCGTGCCAGGCGTCCCGGGCGTGAACGAGACCCCTCGCAACACCTGTCCGGACTCTGCACTCCGGACCGTGGTGAACGTCTCGCTCCCTGGGCTGGTGGCGCCCAGATCGTCGGTGATCTTGACCAGCTTGTTCGGGTCCGCACCCTGATCGCCGTTGCCGCTGACGGTCGAGGTGATGGCCCAGATCGTGGCCGAGTGACCGTCGACCCGTCCGGCGATGTTGCGCAGCCCGTCGGTCCCCGGAGCCCACGGCAGGTCGGTGGCCTTGTTGTTGCCCGCCGGGTAGCCGGGGACGGTGTACGGCTGGCCGAGCTTGAGCCCGTTCGACAGCGTGTAGGCCAGCTGCCAGACGCCCAGGCTCGAGTCGAACACCCACTTCTGGAGTCCGGCCGTGGTCTGCGCGGCGGCCGCTGTGTACTGCTTCGTGGTGTGGTCATACGTGTTGTCGCCGCTGCCCTCGTCGGCCACGTACAGGGTGTGCGGGTTAGCGAACCACAGCCCGAACGGGTATGAGACCCCCGAGGCTGCCTTGGCCAGAATGGTTGGGAAACCACTCAGGATGCACATGTTGCTCGGCAGCCCGTTGCTCTGGAGGGTCGTGGGGTCGTACGCGAGCGGGTCCGTTGGCAGCTTGGCTCCCGGGGCCGGAAGACCGGTTCCGTTCGGGCACGCCTTGCCGGTCGTGTCGAGGAAGTACACGGTGTTGATCCCGTTGCCGCCACTGCCCTTGGTGTAGTAGAGAACGTTGTGGTAGACGGTGAGGCCGCGGAAGTTGTCATCCTTGCCGATCTTGTCCGCGGGCAGCCCGAGTTGCGTGATGTTGAAGCTGCCCACCGGGGTGGGCGTACCGGGCGTCTGGCTGACTTCAGGAGCGAACTGCTCGTGCATGATCTGTGCGCCCGCGCCCAGGATCACCCCGTCGGGCTGTGGGCTTGAGCCGTTGCCAGCATTGCCGGCCGTATAGAGCAGGTTCGCATCGTGGTTGTCGTTGAGAATCACCGCCCGACCGTTGTTGCCGCTGTAGGCGTTGGTCTCGGTGAAGTTGAGATTCCCGTGCGAGTTCAGCACTGCGACGGCTCGGTAATACGCGCCAGGCACCGGGTTCGTCGGGTCTATGACACCCGGCGTATTGGCATTCGACACATCCAGCGCGGCAACCGGGGCCACGTAGTCCATGAACGTGACCTTGCGGCCGCTGGTCGAGAGATTGAGTGCCTCCTCGGACTTGGAGGAGAAGCTGGTCACGAGCTCCTTGGTCGGGACCTCGGTCTGGCTGACTTGTGAACCGGACGGAGTCAGCTGGTAGAGGAAGATGGGCGAGGTGACGCCAAAGCTGCCGTCCACACTGTCGTTGTTGAACACGTACGGATAGTCGCCGCTCGTGTTGGCCGTAGCGCATCCGCTGGTACATCCCGGGGGTAGGACGGTCACGCCAGGCTGGATGTCGGCCGGGTGGTAGACGCTTCCGCTGACGAGAAGATTGCCTGGCTTCAGGGTGCTACCGGCGGCCTGGGCGGCGGCCGGCGCCAGCAGCGCGGCCGCGATCACGGCCACTGATGCCCCTCGGATTCTGGGCAGCATGATTCGCATTCGTCCTTTCCGCTCACTTTCAGTTGCTCGGCCCCGGGCGGCAAGGTATCCGCGCGATTGGGGGCGAAAGTGAACGGGTTGTGACCGTCAGTCGTGGAGCTTGAACGGCAGCGTGGCGACGATCACATCCGTGCGCGCCTTGAGCACGGCGGCCAGCAGCCGGCCGCGCTGGTTGTGGAGGATCTCGTGCCGGCGCCGGCGCGGAACGATCTCCGGAATCAGCACTGTCACGATCGCCCCCTCCGCGTGAATCGATTCCACGTACTTGAGCACGCTGCGGATCAGTGAGCGGTGCGGGTCGACCAGCACCTCGATCGAGGTGCCACAGTCCCACTGGATCCAGTTGCGGATGATCTGCTCGCGCTCCTCCTCGTCGGCGGCTACCGCGATCGCCACCACGGTGTCGCCGAGCGACATGGCAGCGCTGACCGCGCGCTCGGTGAGAAGGTTGACCGTCGAGGTCGGCACGAGGACGATGCTCTCGCGCTTATGGGGGCGAGGCGGCGTTCGGCCCAGCTTCAGCTCCCGGCCGACCTCCGCGTAGTAGGACTCGGTGCGCGCGAACAGGGTGATCAGCACTGGGACAGCGATCACGACCACCCAGGCACCCTCGAGGAACTTCGTCGATAAAAGCACGACGACGGCAATCGCGGTCATCACCGCCCCCGCCCCGTTGACGCTCGCTCGCAACCGCCAGCGGCTTGACCGCGTCCCGCGCCAGTGACGGACGAGACCCACCTGGCTGAGGGTGAAGCCGATGAATACGCCGACGGCGTAGAGCGGAATCAGATTGTTCGTCTCGGCCCCGGAGGCGATCAGCAGCAGCAGCGCCGCCAACGCGAGGACAGTGATGCCGATCCGGTACACGGGCTTCTCGGCTCGCAGGTAGAAGGCATGCGGGAGCCGGTGATCCTTGGCCAGCAGGCTCATCAGCACCGGCAAACCGCCGAAGCTCGTATTGGCCGCCAGACCGAGTACCGCGGTGATGGCCAGGTTCGAGATGTAGAACGGTGCACCGGTGCCAAATGCGCCGGCGGTGAGTTGCGCGAGCACCGTGACTCCCCCGCGCGGCGCGATGTGATGGATGTGGACGACCACCGCCAGCCCGACGAGCATCACCCCGAGCAGGGCGCCGAGCGTGATCTCGGTCCGCTGGGCGGTTCGGGCACTCGGCTGGCGAAACGCCGGCACCCCGTTGGCGATCGCCTCGATGCCGGTGACGGCCGAGCAGCCGGCGGCGAACGCCTTCAGGATCACGATGACTCCGAGCGCCTCGGTCACCTTGAACGGCATCAGGTTCGTACCGATGACGGCTTCGGCATGGGGATGCACGAGCCCGATCACGATCGTCGCCATGACGCTCAAGACGAAGATCGCCGCCGGCACCATGAGCAACTTGGCCGACTCGGCGATCCCGAACATGTTCACCACCGCCAGGAGCGCCAGGCCGATCATTGACACGAGCAGGAGGTGGTGGGCCAGAGACGGGAAGACGCTGCCCAGGCTGGCGGCACCGGCGGCCAGGCTCACGGCCACGGTGAGCACGTAGTCGACCACGAGCGAGGCGGCAGCCAGCAGCGCCGGCCAGCGCCCCAGGTTCTCCTTCGATACCGCGTAGGCGCCCCCGCCGTCGGGATGCGCGGTGATGACCTGCGAGTAGGAGATCACCAGCAGAACCAGCATCCCGGTGATCACGAGCGTCAGCGGCAGCGTGAACCGCAGCGCGCTGGCTCCGGCCAGGACCAGGACAGTCATCATCGCCTCGGGGCCGTAGGCAACGCTCGAGAGCGCATCCAGGCTCAGGGCGGCCAGGCCGCCGATCACGCCGAGCTCGTGACCCTGCTCGGCGTGCTTGCCCGCTCGCGGGCGATGGCCGATCCGCCCGCCCGGCCCACGTGCCCCCCGGCGACGAACGAACCGTCCGCCCTGCGCGCGGCCCGCTGGTTTCGGTTCGGAGTCTGAAGTCGTGTCGCTCAAGCGGGCACCCAGCGGATCGCGCGGTGAACTCTGCCACGTTCCCCGGCGCGGGCCGGGGAAATGCTCACGACTGGTAGGCGCGCTCGATGGTTGCGGCGGCGCCCAGCAACCCGGGCATCAAGCGCTCGGTGTCGGCCGCCATGCGCTCCGCGGGCCCGGCCACCGACAGTCCGGCGGCGATCCGGCCCCGCCGGTCGAGGATCGGGGCGGCCAGGGCGGCCGCACCGGCATCGAGCTCTCCGTTGGTGAAGGCGAACCCCTGGGCCCGGATCTGGGCCAGATCCTCCCGCAATCCCGCTAGGTCGGCCGCGTCGAGCAGGCGCTCCTGCTCCTCGGGTTCCAGGTAGGCGGCGAGGATCTTGCCCGAGGCGCCGCGGTGCATCGGCGCCCGCCGCAAGCGCGCGTAGGACAGCCGCACGGAATGCAGCTCGGTCTCAACCACGTGGAGAACGATGCCCTCGAGTCCGCACGGCGCGGTCAGGAGCGTGGTCTCCCCCACGGCCGCCGATAGCTCGCTCATAACCCCGCGGGCCGGCTTGACGAGCCGCTCTTCCAGCCCCTCCTCGGCCGTGCGCCCCAGCGCGACCATGCGAGTCCCGAGCACCACCGTCCGGTCCGGACCGCGCCGCACGAGCCCATGCTGCTCGAGCTCGGCCAGAAGCCGATAGGCGGTGCTGGTGGGCATTCCGGTGTCGCTGGCCAGCTCGGCCACGGTCAGCTCGGCGCCCGGCTCGCCCAAACGTCCGAGCAGGTCAACCGCACGCGCGAGCGCTCCTTCGGGCATCAGATTCCCGGCGGCTCGTGCTCGGACAGGGCCGGCCGCGAGCCGGCCACGCTGGCCACACGGTGGGCCAGTTGCCCTTCGCCCAGGAAGGTGGCCAGGCCGTCGATGTCCGCGTTCCACTCGGTCTCCTCGGTCAGGCTGCCGGCAAACTCACGCACCAGGGCGTAGGCCCGAGCCGTACCGATACCGAGGCGGTCCGGGCCGCCGCGCAGATCAACCGCCTGGGCCGCCACTATCAGCTCGAGCGCGACGAGACGGTAGGCGAGGCCGACGAGCGTCGAGGTCGTGCTGACGGCCAGCGGCGCCATCGAGGCGTGGTCCTCGACCCCCTCGGCGAGCTGGCCCCGGTAGTCGAGCGAGACGGGGTTGGCCAGAAAACGCGCCTCGGAGGCCAGGGCAGCGAACGAGCGCCCCAGGGGTCGCAGTCCTCCGGTGAGACCGTCCTCGCGCGCCAGGCCGGTCGGCAGACCACTGAAGTGCTGCCAGAGCAGCTTCTGGACGCGCTCGTTGGCTACCTGGGCCGCATGTGCGATGCCGAGGCGGACATAGTCGAAGGCCATCGCCAGCGAGGTCACGTCGAAATTGCCCACCGAGACGATGACGCCCTCCTCCACCAGCACGAGCGGGTTGTCACCGGCCGAGTTGAGCTCGATCTCCATCATCCCGCGCGCCACCGACAGGGCGTCATACACCGCCCCGTGGGTCTGGGGCACGCAGCGCATCGAGAGCGGATCCTGGAGATTGCGCGCGGCGCCGGGCCGCCAGAGATCTGAGCCCTCGAGCAACTCGCGCAGCCGGGCGCTGGCCGTGGCCTGCCCGCTGTGGGGTCGCGCCCGGGCCGCGGCCGGATGGATGATCGACAGGTTGGCCACAAACGCCTCGAGGCTGAGCGCAGCGGCGATCTGCATGCTCTCGATCAGGTCAGCGGCGTCGATCAGCACGAGCGACCCACGGCCCATCGTTACCCCGTTGGCGCTGATCAGCCCGAGCGCCTCCTTGGGACCGAGCTTGATCGGCTCGATCCCGGCCCTCGCCAGGGCCTGCTCGCCCGGGAGCGTCTCGCCCTCGTACTCCGCCCACCCGCGCCCGATCAGCACCTTGCCGATGTCAGCCATCTCGGACAGGTCACCCTGGCCGACCGACCCGACGGTTCGGACGATCGGGTGGACGTGCGCGTTCAGCAACGCGACCAACAGCTCGATTAGCTCGCGCCGGACGCCGACGCCGGCCTTCAGCATCCCGTTCACGCGCGAGACCATCATCGCCCGGACGACGTCGGTGGCCGTAGGCCGCCCATAGGAGGAGACCTGGTCGGCCACGGTGGCAAACGAGAACGCCGCGATGTCCTCGAGCGGGATGTGATGCCGAGCCAGCGAGCCCAGACCCGTGTTGAGGCCATACACCCACTCGCCGCTGGCCAGCACACGATCGACGACCTCGCGTGCGGCGCGGACTCGAACGAGCGCTGACGAATCGAGCTCGACCCGGACTCGGGCCCGGGCCACGGCCAGGACATGGTCCACCGTGAGGCCATCGCCGCTGAGCAACACACTCTCGTTAGATGAGACGATGGCCACCTTGTCTAGTGTTATATCCTATTTTGATCTCAGTGAGCGAGAACATCTCCGGTCTGGTTCTGATGCCTGAGGGTGGCCGGGCTCGAGCCGAGCTGAGGATCCAGGACGGACGCATCGCAACCATCGGGGAGCCGGCAGGCGCGGGACTCGACTTCGGTCACGCGCTCCTGCTCCCCGGCGCCGTCGATGTCCACGTACACACGCGCAGCTATGCCGGCGAGGGCATCGAGCGGTGCACGCGGGGCGCGGCGGCGGGGGGCGTCACCACGATCGTGGACATGCCCTATGACGCCGCCGGCCCGATCGACTCCCTGAGCGCTTTCGAGGCCAAGGTGGGCGATGTCGAGCGCGAGGCTCATGTGGATGTGGCCCTGTGGGCCACGGTTCCGCCGCGCGGGGAGATCAACGACGTGGCGGGCCTGGTGGACGCCGGCGCCTGCGCGTTCAAGCTCTCGACCTTCGAGACGCACCCCGAGCGCTTCCCGCGCATTCCGGACGGGCAGCTGCTGGCGGCGTTCACAGAGATCGCAGCCGCCGGGGGCCTGGCTGGCGTCCACGCCGAGAACGACGAGATCGTCCGGGCCGGCATCGAAATCGAACGCGCGGCCGGACGTCAGGAGCCGATGGCCCATGCCCGCTCGCGTCCCCCCGTGGCCGAGCACGAGGCAATCGCGCGCGTCCTCGAGCTGGCCCGCGCCACCGGCGTGCGTCTGCACATCTGCCACGTTTCGACGCCACGGGGGGTCGAGCTCGTGGCACAGGCTCGGCGTGACGGGGTCGATGTGAGCGCCGAGACCTGCCCCCACTACCTTCTCCTCGACGAGACGGAGCTCGAGCGGCAGGGCGGCACGGCCAAGATAAACCCGCCGCTGCGGGCCGCCCCTCTCCCCCCCGACGGCCTCGACCTGATCTCCTCCGATCACGTCGGCTGGCCGCTCGAGCGCAAGCGCGGTCCGGACATCTTTGGTGTTGCCTCCGGCGCCCCGGGGGCCGAGCTGATCGTGCCGCTCGTCCATGACGCGCTCGGCGCCGCCGAGCTGGCCCGCCTGGTCTGCGCCGCGCCGGCTCGCCGGTTTGGACTCTGGCCCCGGAAGGGCAACCTGATGCCGGGCGCGGATGCGGACGTGCTCGTGCTTGACCCCGAGCTCGAGTGGACAGTGGACCCGGCCGAACTTGTCACCCCGGCGGGCTGGAGTCCGTACGCCGGCCGGCGCCTGCGCGGGCGGGTGATCGCTGCCTTCTCGCGCGGCGTGCAGGTCTGGGACGGCACCCGGGTGATGAGTTCCCCCGGTCAGGGCAGATTCGTGCCCGCGGCCCCCTCACGAGAGCCGGCTGGGGCCCGTGGCTGAGGCCAGGCCCATCGGGGCGCCTGCTTCCGAGGCGCAGACCCCGCCCGGCCAGGGCCTGCGCTGCCGCGGCTGGCGCCAGGAGGCCATCCTGCGTCTGCTGGAGAACAACCTGGCCATCGCGGAGGATCCGGAGCGGCTGGTCGTCTACGCCGCTCACGCCAAGCTGGCCCGCAATCAGGAGAGCCTCGACGGCATCGTTTCCGCGCTGGAGCACCTCGAGGACGGCCAGACGCTCGTCGTGCAGTCGGGCAAGCCGATCGCCGTCCTCCCCACCGGTCCACGCTCACCCGCCGTGCTGCTGGCCAACGGAAATTTGGTCGGTCGCTGGGCCACCCCGGAGACGTTCTACGAGCTCGAGCGCCGCGAGCTCATTGCCTGGGGCGGGCTGACCGCGGGCTGCTGGCAGTACATCGGATCCCAGGGCGTCCTCCAGGGCACCTACGAGACCTTCGCCCAGGTCGCCCGCGAGCACTTCGGGGGCTCGCTGGCGGGCCGGCTGGTGGCCAGTGCCGGGCTCGGAGGGATGGGTTCGGCGCAACCACTCGCCGTCGCCCGGATGCTCGGCGGCGTCTGTCTGATCGCTGAGGTTGACGGCGAGAAAGCCAACCGGCGGCGAGAGAGCGGATCGATCGATGTGGTGACGGGCAACCTGGATTCGGCGCTCGATGTCGTGCTGGCTGCTCGCACCGCGGGCCAACCGCTGGCCGTGGCTCTGGTCGGCAATGGGGCCGAGATGCTCGAGGGCCTGCTCGCGCGTGACGTGGTTCCCGATGTCGTCACCGACCTGACCGCCGCGCATGACCTCCGCAGCGGCTACCAGCCCGCCGGGATGAGCCTCGAGCAGGCCGGAGTACTCCGGCGCAGCGATCCGGGCAAGTTGGAAGCCCTGGCTCTGGCCACCCTCGTCCGTCACGTCCGCGCCATGCTCGAGCTCCGGGAACGCGGTGCCGTGGCCTTCGACTACGGCAACAACATCCGTCCCCACGCCGTCTCCGGCGGCCTCGCCGAGGCCCTCGACATCGACATCTTCACCGCCCGGTACCTCCGTCCCCTGTTCTCCCGAGGGATCGGCCCGTTCCGCTGGATCTGCCTGTCGGGCCAGGACGCCGACCTGGCGCTGGTCGATGAGCTGTGCCTCGAGTTGTTTGCCGAGGTCCCCCGCATCGCCGACTGGATCCGGCTGGCGCGCGAGCACGTTGTCCGTCAGGGGCTGCCGGCCCGGATAGCGTGGCTCGGCCACGGGGAACGCGCCCGGCTCGCACTGGCCGTGAACGAGGCGGTCGCCGATCGGCGGTTGGGCGCTCCGGTCGCGTTCACGCGTGACCACATGGACGGTGGGGCCATGACCCACCCGAACATCATCACCGAGAAGATGCCCGATGGATCTGATCCGATCAGTGACTGGCCGCTCCTCAACGCGATGCTGACCACGGCCGCTGGGGCCGACCTGGTCGCGCTGCACGCCGGAGGTGGCGGCTACGCGGGCTACTCCCAGAGCGCCGGGATGACCGTCGTCGCGACGGGCAGCGCCGACGCCGCCGCCCGCCTGCAAGCCGCGCTCAACGTCGATACCGCGCTCGGAGTCCTTCGCCACGCTGACGCCGGTTGCCCGGAGGCCGTCACGAGCGCCCGCGAGCATGGCCTCGGGCTGTGGGCACCGACAGTAGGGTCCGCCTCATGAAAGAACTAGGCCTTCACGACGTCCATGCCGCCGTCGCCGGCGGGTCGGTCCTCGCCGCGGGCGGCGGTGGCTGGGTTGACCACGGCCTCCTGGTGGGCACGACAGCGGTCCAGTACGGAACCCCCCGGCTGGCCAGCCTCGACGAGATCGATCCGGACGCCATGCTGGCCACGGTGAGTGCGATCGGCGCCCCGGCGGCGGTGGGGTGGGAGATGCAGCCCGGAGACTACGTCCGGGCCCTCGAGCTCCTGATGGAAGCCGTGGAGGAACCGATCATCGGGACCGTCACGGCCCAGAACGGCTCCTCGACGACCTGTAACGGCTGGGTCGCCTCCGCCGTCCTGGGCACCCTGGTCATCGACGCGGCCGGAGACGGCCGTGCCCACCCCACCGGGAAGATGGGCTCATTCGGCCTCGCCGCCAACGACGACTACGAGACCGTTCAGGCCGTGGCCGGCGGGAACCGGGCCGAGCACCGATACCTCGAGGTTGTGACCCGCGGGACCGTTCGCCACACCGCCAACGTCCTGCGTACGGCGTCCGAGGAGTCCGGAGGCTTCATCTCCGCCGCCCGCAATCCAGTTCCGGCCTCATTCGTGGCCGACCACGCAGCGGTGGGGGCGATCAGCTTCGCGCTCTCGCTCGGGGAGGCGATCCTGGCCGCTGAGCCCGCCGGCCCGGCGCGAATGATCGAGGTCACGGCTGAGCACCTCGGCGGCCGGATCCTCGCCCAAGGGCCGGTGCGGAGCCGGGATCTGCGAACCGAGCACGCCTTCGACATCGGCACCGTGATCGTCGAGGGGCTCGAACTGGGCTTCGTCAATGAGTACTTGACCGCCGAATCAGACGGCGAGCGCCTGGCCACCTTCCCCGATGTCCTGGCCACCCTGTCCACCGAGACCGGGCGGATCATCTCGATCGCCAACCTGCGTGAGGGTGACTCGGTGGCGGTTCTGCACGTACCCAAGGCCAACGTGCCACTCGGCGATGGGGTCAAGGAGCCGAGCGTCTATCCGGAGGTCGAGGCGATGCTCGGAAAGCCCCTGGCTGAATACGCCCTTGCCTGATCCAGCGCGGATCGACCAGCGTTTGCAAGCGCTGTGGGACATAGCCCTCGGCCCCGGGGGCGGCGCCGACCGGCCCGCGTACTCCGGCGCCGAGGCGACGGCGATGCTGCTCGTGGCCGGCTGGGCTGAGAACGCCGGTCTGGCTCCAGCGGTTGACGAGTTCGGCAACCTGTGGGCACTCCCAGCCGAGGCCTCGGGCCCCGTGGTCACGGCCGGCTCTCACGTGGACACCGTTCCCGACGGGGGCCGCTACGACGGGGCGCTGGGCACCGTCCTCGGTCTGGAGCTCGTCCAGGACCTGGCGGAGTCCTCGGTCGACTGCGGGTTGCTGGTGTGCGCGGCCGAGGAGGCGCCGCGCTTCGGGGCCGGCACGATCGGCTCCAGGCTGCTTGTCGGCTCGCTGCCCGAGGGCGCATTGAGTCAGTTCCACGATGCCGCCGGGGTGAGTGCCGCGCAGGCGCGGCGGGAGTATCTCGCCGCGGTGGCCTCGCTTGCGCGGATTGACCCACCCGTCCATCGCGTGCGGGCCCACGCCGAGGTTCACGTCGCGCAGCGCCGCGAGCTGCGAGAGCTCGGCGTCGTCAGGCGAGTGGCGTCTCCGCGCCGGTTCGAGATCCGGATTACCGGAGAGTCGGGGCACTCAGGTGAGATCTCCATGGAGGCCCGGCGCGACGCGCTGGCCGCGGCGGCCGAGCTGGTGCTGGGGATTGAGGCCGCGGCCCGGGCCGAGCCGGCCGAGACCGTGGCCACGGTGGGCGCACTTGAGGTGCTTCCCGGAGCGGTGAGCGTCATCCCCGGGAGCGCCCGGCTCACGATTGACGCCCGCGGGATATCCAGGTCCTCACTGGACCATCTTGAGGCCGAGATCCGTAACCGGACCGAGACGATTGCCGGGCAGCGACGCGTCGTGGCCGAGATCGAGCTGCTGCGAGCCGGTGACCCGGTCGAGCTTGACGGCGGTCTGGCTGACACCGCTCTCGCTGCCGCCCGGGCCCGGGGAATCCCGGTCCGCGAGACATGGTCAGGTGCCGGGCACGACGCCCAGCACCTGGCCGCGCTCATGCCCACGCTGCTGCTGTTCGTCCCGCTCCACGGCGGAGAGAGTCATACCCCGGCTGAGGGGGCCAGCATGGACGAAATCGTTCAAGCCGCCGCCGTGGCGAAGGACGCGCTCTTGACAGCGAGCGTCGGGTGTGAAAGAACGGTGAGCAGTGCATGGGCGACGAGGAGACCGTGAGCGCGCCGTCGCCGCAGGCCCTGAGGGTCTGGCTGAACTCGGGCGGCCAAGCTGGGCCGCCGCTACGTCAACCGACCTTCGGCTTCGCGCCGTCGAGGGCACGAACCGCTGACGGCCTACGGCCGGCGGCATAAAGGGGTAACCAACCATGGCTTCTGACCCACGCAGGCTTGACCCAATTCGAGATCGTTCGAGCGAGCTTGAGAACCACTACATCGATGAGCTCGTCGCCGGGCGCATCAGCCGCCGGGATTTCGTCCGCAAGGGCGCCGTAATCGGCATGTCGACCACCCTCATGGGCGCCATCCTGTCCGCGTGCGGCAACGCCAATTCCTCGGCCTCCTCCTCCTCGGGCGCGAGCTCGAGCGCATCCGGGTCGCCGGTCAAGGGCGGCACGCTCAGACTGGCCAGCCAGACCCCCGCCGGCGCGATCAACCCGCTGACCGTGTCCGACGCCGGAGGCCTGTGCCTGCTGGCCCAGACCGGCGAGTTCCTGACCTTCGATAACAACATGGCGCTCCAGCTGCAGCCCATGCTGGCCACCAAGTGGACACCTAGCAAGGGCGGCGCGATGTGGACGTTCAACCTCCGCCCGGGCGTCAAGTTCCACGACGGCTCGCCGCTGACCGCCGACGACGTGGTCTACACCTTCCAGCAGCTGGCCGATCCCCATAACGCCTCCAACGCCCTGTCCACCTTCTCCGGCGTGCTCAAGGAGTCAGGAGTCCAGAAGGTCGACGCCATGACCGTCGCCTTCCACCTCGAGGCACCGAACGGGAACTTCCCCTATCTGGTGTCCTCGGACAACTACAACGCGGTCATCGTCCCCAAGGGAACTGACTTCAGCAAGTGGCAGAAGACGTTCATCGGTACCGGCCCGTTCAAGCTCTCGAGCTACAACCAGAACGTCAGTGCGTCGTTCACGGCTAACCCGGATTACTGGGGTGGCGCACCTCATCTGGACGGCACGACGTTCAACTTCTACGCCTCCCAGCAGCCACAGATCCTCGCCCTCCAGGGCGGCCAGGTCGACGTGATCGTCCAGTTTGTCCCTCAGGGGGCCCAGTCCCTGCTGAACAACTCGCAGTACACGATCATCAAGCTCAAGTCAGCCAACCACCGCGAGCTCTCGATGCGGACGGACATGGCGCCGTTCACCGATCCTCGGGTGCGCCAGGCGATCGCGCTCTGCCTCGATCGCCCCGGCATGGTCCAGGCGCTCCTCAACGGTGACGGGGTGCTCGGGAACGACAGCCCGTTCTCGCCCAAGTTCCCGTCCACCAACACCAGCGTTCCCCAGCGAACCCAGAACATCGCCAAGGCCAAGCAACTCCTGTCGGCGGCCGGCCATCCGCACGGCTTCTCGACCACGCTGACCACGGAGCAGTACGAGGAGATCCCGGCCCTGGCCCAGGTGATCGCCGAGGCGGCGACCAAGATCGGCGTCAACATCAAGCTCAAGGTCGAGACCCAGGCCAATTACTACGGCAAGGCGACGTACGGCAACTCGGACTGGCTCGACGCGGTCATGAGCCTGGTCGACTACGGAGACCGCGGCGTGCCGAACGTGTTTCTCGAGGCGCCGCTGACCTCGGGCGGCCCGTGGAACGCCGCCCACTTCAAGAACCCTCAGTACGACAAGCTCGTCAAGCAGTACGTGGCCGCCGTCGATCTCACGACGCAGAAGTCGCTGGCCGGTCAGATCGAGACGCTCCTGCTCAACGAGACGCCGCTGGTCATCCCGTACTTCATTGACGGACTGACCGCGACAACGTCAACCGTGCACGGCGTCAACCCGACCTCGATCGCCGCCATCTACCTCAAGGACGCGTACAAATCGTAGTCAGGGCATAGCACCCCGATGCTGAGGTTCATCCTCAAGCGGCTGGGTCTGGGGCTGATCACGCTGTGGATCCTCAGCGTGCTCGTGTTCTTCTCCGCGCAGGTGCTGCCGGGTGACCCGGCCCGGGCGATCCTCGGGCCGTTGGCCGCCCCGTCAGCGGTCAAGGCTCTTTCACAGCAGCTCGGCACCGACAAATCAGTCATTTCCCAGTATGGGACCTGGATCGGCCACGTCGTGACCGGCAACCTGGGAACGTCGTACCAGTACCGCTCGGCTATCGGCCCGCTCCTCACCACGGCCCTCGGCAACTCGCTCAAGCTCGCCGTGGTGGCGTTCGTGATGGTGGTCCCGCTGGGGATTCTCGGGGGCGTTGTGGCAGCGCTCAACGTCGGCAAGCCACTTGACCGGGTGATCAGCGTCATCGGCCTGACGGCCACCGTCATCCCCGAGGTCGTCTCCGGGATCGTGCTGATCCTGATCTTCGGGATCGCGCTCAACGTGCTCCCGATCTCGGCCACCGCGCCGCCGGGAGCCGGGATCGGGACGCAGATCTACCACCTGATCATGCCGGCGATCCCGCTGACGCTGATCCTGTTCGGTTACATCCAGCAGATGGCCCGAGCGGGCACGATCGAGGCGTTGAACTCGGACTATGCCCGGACGGCCACACTCAAGGGCCTTCCCCGCGGTGTGATGATCCGCCGCCACGTGCTCCGCAACTCGCTCCTGCCGACGATCACAGTGATCGCCACGCAGACCGGGTATCTGATCGGGGGCCTGGTCCTGGTCGAAATCCTCTTTCACTACAACGGGATCGGCATGCTGATCTACAACGCCGCCAACAGCAAGGACTTCCCCATGCTGGAGGCCGGCGTGCTCGTGATCGGGGTCGTCTACATGGTGGCCACGCTGGTGGCTGACATCTTCTACTCGCTGCTCAATCCCCGGATTCGCTATCGAGGCGTGGAATGAGCATCGGCTCCGTCCCCGTTGAATCCGCCCGCGCAGTCCGCTCGGCCGAGGCCGAGCTGCGGAGCGAGTTCCTGCGCAATCTGGTCCACTCGAAGACGTTTATTGCGGGAGCGATCATCGTCGGGTTCTGGATCCTGGCCGCGATCTTCGGGAACCTGCTCGTCCCCCACGACCCGCTGGCCCAGGATCTCTCGAGCATCAACAAGGCGCCGTCGGGCGCGCACTGGTTCGGGACTGACCAGCTCGGCCGGGACATGTTCTCCCGGGTCATCACCGGCTCGCGCGACATCATGATCGTCGCGCCGGTGGCCACGGCGATCGGTACGGTCATCGGCACGGCACTGGGTCTCGTTATGGGGTACTTCCGAGGCGCCGTGGACGAGATCCTCGGCCGTTTCGTGGAAGCTTTCCTGGCCTTGCCGCTTGTCGTCACCGGGATCCTCGGCGTGGTCGCCCTGGGGCCTTCCAACTCGACCCTGATCATCGTCATCGGGATCGTCTTCGCCCCCCTGATCGCACGCACGGTTCGCGCCGCGGTGCTGCTCGAGCGGGAGCTCGACTACGTCTCGGCGGCACGACTGCGGGGCGAGACATCGGCCTACATCATGTTTCGCGAGATCCTGCCCAACGTGCTGGCGCCGATCATGGTCGAGTTCACGGTACGCCTGGGCTATGCGGTGTTCACGATCGTCACGCTGTCCTTCCTGGGCTTTGGAATCCCGCCCCCGTCGTCCAACTGGGGCCTCGAGATCTCCACCAACTATGGACAGGTAACGTCCGGTTACTGGTGGGAGGTCCTATTCGACGCGCTCGCCGTCGCCTCCCTGGTCATCGGCGTCAACCTGATCGCCAACTCGATTGAGTCAACTCTCGACGGATGAGCACCGCGACCACAACCGCCGACGACGCGCTCACCCTCTCGGACGTCGAGATCTCCTACCGCGTTCGCCGCCAGGAACAGCGCGTGGTGCGCGACGTGAGCTTCCACGTGTCTCGGGGCGAGTCGTTTGGCCTGGTGGGCGAATCGGGGTGCGGTAAGTCGACCATCGCGCTGGCCATCGTGCGTTACCTGGCCCGCAACGGGCGCGTCAGCGGGGGAAAGATCGAGATCGCCGGGCGAGATGTCCTGTCGCTCGGCAAGGGGGATCTTCGCCGGCTCCGGGCCGAGCAGGTCTCGATGGTCTACCAGGAGCCCGGCCGAGCGCTCAATCCCTCGATCCTCGTCGGGCGCCAGGTGGCCGAGGTGTACGAGATCGCGGGCCTGGACCGCAAGCCGGCGCTCGCGCGGGCCGAGGAGATGTTGACCAAGGTCAGGATCTCCGACCCGGCCGGCGTCATGGGCCGCTACCCGCACCAGCTCTCGGGCGGAATGCTCCAGCGCGTAGTGATCGCCATGGCGCTGGCCTCCGAACCCGCTCTCCTGATCCTGGACGAGCCGACCACGGCGCTCGACGCCACGGTCGAGGCCGAGGTGCTTGACCTGATCAGGGGCCTGCGGACCGAGTTCGACACCTCGCTGTTGTTCATCAGTCACAACCTGGCCGTGATCGCCAAGATGTGCGACCGGGTCGGGGTCCTATACGCCGGTGAGCTGGTGGAGGAAGGGCCGGCCCAGGAGGTGTTCAAGAGCCCGCGTCACCCCTACACGGTCGGCCTGCTGCGCTCGATCCCGCGCCGGGATCCGGCCACCAACAGCCGGGGGCGCTCGACCCTGGCCACGATCCCGGGCTCATTGCCCGCCCCGGGCTCTGTGACGGAGGGCTGCGTGTTCGCCGATCGCTGCGGCCTGGCCGACGACCGCTGTCGCACCGAGGCGCCACCGATGTATGAGATCGGCGGCGGCCGCGGCTCGCGCTGCCACTACAACGAGCGGGCCGAGAGCGTTCCCAGCGGAGCCCCGGCCGAGGCGCCTGTGGGTGATGGACCCGCCCTCCCCGCCCATCCCGAGCGCGCCGAGCCGCTCATCCGGGTCCGCGCCGCGAGCAAGACCTTCCACATGTCGGGGCAGACGGTCCGGGGGCTGCTCGGCGTCGACCTCGATATCCGGCCCGGCGAAACGGTCGGCCTGGTGGGTGAATCGGGCAGCGGCAAGACGACGCTGGCGCGAGTACTCATGGGGATCATCCCACCCGATCCCGGGGGTGAGATCGAGCTCGATGGCCATGACCTGGCCCCGATGGCCAGCAAGCGGGCCGCGGCCGATCAGAAGGCGCTTCAGATCGTGTTCCAGAACCCGGACTCGGCGCTCAACCGGCGCCACTCGGTGCGCCAGCTCATCTCCCGCTCGCTGTCGAAGCTCGGCGGCTACTCGGGCGAGACGCTCAAGGCCCGCCTGCTATCGCTCGTGCAATCGGTGCGGCTACCTGAGCGCTACCTGCCCATGCACCCATCCCAGCTTTCGGGCGGCCTCAAGCAGCGAGTGGCGATCGCCCGAGCGTTCGCCGGCGACCCGCGGATCGTGGTCTGCGACGAGCCAACCTCGGCGCTCGACGTCTCGGTGCAGGCGGCGATCCTCAACCTCCTGACCGACCTGCAGCAGCGCAAGGAGGTCGCCTACCTGTTCATCAGCCACGACCTGGGCGTGGTCCGGTACCTGGCCGACCGCATCGTGGTGCTCTACCTGGGCCGAGTGATGGAGATCGGACCCGCTGACAAGGTCTTCGCCGGCCCCAACAATCCCTACACCGAGGCGCTGCTGTCCGCGGTGCCGACGCTCGATGACCTCGATCGACTCCGGATCCGGCTCGAGGGCGACATTCCCAGCGCCGCTGACCCGCCCAGTGGTTGCCCGTTCCAGACCCGCTGCCCGCGCAAGATCGGCGAGATCTGCGAGACGACCGAGCCCGAGCTACGCGAGGAGGAACCCGGCCACGGCATCCGCTGCCACATCCCGCTGGAGGAGCTCCGGCGCCTGCAGTCGGTCGGCTCCGGTCCAGCGGTCGGCTCCGGGCCTGCCGTCGACGCCCCTGACCGGGTGGGCTGACCGCGGAGGGACCATGCAGACCTCGCTGGCTGAGCCCAGTACGAGCGAGCGCGGGGCGATCGAGATGCGCGCCTGCGTGCTCCGCGAGCCGCACCAGCCGGTCACCGTCGAGACGGTCCGGCTTGACCCGCCCCGCCGGGGCGAGGTCCTGGTCCGCGTCGCCGCCGCGGGCGTGTGTCACTCGGATCTGCACCTTGCCGACGGCGAGCTCGGCGCCGGGCGCTGGCCGATCGTGCTGGGCCATGAGGGCGCCGGCGTCGTCGAGGCGATCGGCGAGGGGGTAAGCGGTCTTGCCCTCGGCGATCACGTGGTCTTCTGCTTCGTGGCGTCATGCGGCGTCTGCTCGGCGTGCCGCACCGGCCGGCGCACACTGTGCGAGCCGGTGGGTCTGCGCTCGGTGGCCGGCATGCTGTTCGACGGCAGCTCCCGGCTGCACGCCGCGGACGGCACGGTGCTCCAGCACGGCCTCACCGTGGCCTGCTTCGCCGAGTACGCCGTCATCGCCGCCGCGGGTGCGATCGTGGTCCCCAAGAGCATTCCCCCGTGGCAGGCTGCCCTGCTCGGATGCGGTGCCGTCACCGGATTCGGCGCCGTCACCCACGCTGCCCGCGTGAAGATTGGCGAGCGCGTGTGCGTGATCGGCTGCGGCGGGGTGGGCCTGCAGGTGATCGCCGCCGCTCGGTTGGCCGGCGCGGCAACGATCGTCGCCGTCGACCGCCGGCCCGAGAAGCTCGAGCACGCCCTCCGGCGCGGCGCCACACACGTGGTCGATGCGGATGCGCCGGATCCCGCCGCCGAGGTTCGGCGTCTGACCTCGGGAGGAGTGGATCACGCGTTCGAGGTCGTGGGGACGGCGGGCACGATCCGCCTGGCCTGGGACACCCTCCGCGCCGGTGGGGAAGCGATTGTGGTCGGGCTGGCGCCGGCGGGGGTCGAGGTCGCGCTGCCGGCGATCGAGTTTCTGGCCGAGAAGTCGATTCGGGGCAGCTACTACGGCTCCGCCGACCCGGCCGAGACCATGGCCGGACTGGTCGAGCTGGTGCGCGCCGGGCGGCTCGAGCTGGCCGACGTGGTTTCCCACCTGATCACGCTGGACGAGGTCGAGGACGCCCTGGGCCGCCTGCGGCGCGGGGAGGGTGACCGCTCGGTCGTCGTGGTGGCTCCCGAACTGGCCGGCGTCGAGGCTGGGAGCCCGCTGTGAGCCGCCGTCTGCCCCAGGACCTGGACGGCCTGATCGGGGAGGGCTGGAGCGGCGTCGACCCCGACGGAGCCCACGTCAACGTCGTCCTGGCCGAGCGCTCGAGCGCTACGGCCGCCGCGCTGCTGACCACCTTCACTTCCCCCGCTCCGGGTCACGCACCGATCCTGGTCGTGGTCGGCGAGGACAAGCAGCACTACGAACCGGTCTGGCCGCCGACGATCATGATCAACAAGGCCACGGCCACCGAGGAACGTCACCAGACGATCACCTGGGGCGCCGGACAGCTCGGCATCGCGCAGGGCGTGCTCGACGCCGTCGCCGACGGGCTGATCCCGTGCACGGGAGATCTGCTCGTGTTCGTCGCCATCTACATCGATCCGGCGGCTGACGATGAGACGGCGGTCCGATTGGCCAGCCGTGCGGCGACCCTGAAGGGCGTTCGCACAGCGGCGCAGGGACGCGACCGGGCCGCCGCCCAGGCCCTGGTTGATCGGCGCGACTCGCTCGCCAGTCCGTTCTACGGCGGCGATTAGGCGCCGCACCAGTGTGAAGATCACCGCGATCCGCCTCGAGCGCCTACGGCTGCCGCTCGATCCACCGTTCTACGCTGCCTGGGACCCAGCGCCGCGACGTTCCTTCGACGCCACCCTGGTGCGCATCGAGACCGACGAGGGCGTGACCGGTATCGGGAGTGGAGACACCATGGACGGCTTCGAGCCCTTCGCTGAGCTGTTCATCGGCCAGGACCCGCTGGCGCTGACCCGGCACGCCCGCACGCTCGAGACGATCTCCTTCCACGCCGGCCGCTACTGGCCACTCGAAGCCGCGCTCTGGGACTTGGCCGGCCGGACGCTCGGAGTGCCCGTGGCTTCGATGCTCGGCGGCGCGCTTGACCGCGTTTCCGCGTACGCGTCACTCGGGGAGCTGCGCGAGCCGGGGCGGCGAGCCGAGGACGCCCGGGCGCTCATGGACCTGGGCTTCCGAGCCGTCAAGGTGCGCATCGCGCGCGACCGCGTGGCGGACGGAATCGCGGTCGTGGCCGCCATCCGCGACGCGGTGGGTGACGCGCTCGAGATCATGGTCGATCTCAACCAGTGGTGGCGCATGGCGGGAGACATCGAGCCCGGTCTCGGCCTGCCCGATGCGCGCCGGATCGTCGAACGCCTCGACGAGCACGGTGTGCTCTGGGTAGAGGAGCCCCTGCCGGGTCCCGACGTCGCGGGCATGCGAGCGCTTCGTTCCGGCGCCGGCGGCGTGCGGATCGCGGGCGGCGAGATGGCACGGACGTTCGACGAGCTGATCGCGGCACTCGAGGCCGATGCCCTCGACGTGGTTCAGCCCGACGTGGTGCTGGCGCTCGGGATCAGCGGAACCCGGACGCTGGCTGACCTGGCCCTGCGGCAAAACCGCTGGTTCACGCCCCACACCTGGACCAACGGCATCGGTCTGCTGGCCAACCTCCACGTGTGCTGTGGGCTCGGCGGCGGCCCGTTCATCGAATTCCCGTTCGATCCGCCGGGCTGGACGCCGGAGCGCCGGGACTTCATGCTCGCCGCCCCTGTTTCGCTGGACGCCGACGGGATGCTGGCCGTCACCGCGGAGCCCGGTCTGGGCGTGGTGCTCGACGAGGAAGCGGTGGCGCGCTATGCGGTGTGAGGCATTCATCGATGGGTCATTCGTCGCCGCCGCCAGCGGGCGCACGTTCGACACCGTGTCTCCTCGGGACGGAACCGTCCTGGCTTCCGTCACCCGCGGGGACGCTGCGGACATCGATCTCGCCGTCGCCGCCGCGCGGCGCGCCTTTGAGCGCGGGGATTGGGCCATGCGCTCTCCAGCCGACCGCGGCCGGGTGCTGGTCCGCCTGGCCGGGCTGATGGAGGCGCGGCTCGAGGAGCTGGCTCAGCTCGAGGCCCGTGACACCGGCCACCCGATCGGAGATGCTCGCCGGGTCGATGTCCCGAACGCCGCCCGTTGCTTTGCCTGGTACGGCGAGGCGGTCGACAAGGTGTTCGGCCAGATCGCCCCCACCGCGGCGGACGCGCTGGCCCTGATCACACGCGAGCCCCTGGGCGTGGTCGGCGCCGTGGTGCCCTGGAACTATCCGCTCATCATCTCGGCCTGGAAGCTCGCCCCAGCACTGGCGGCCGGCAACTCGGTCGTCTTGAAGCCGGCCGAGCAGTCGCCGCTGAGCGCGCTCGCGCTCGCCGAGCTGGCAGCGGAGGCCGGCGTGCCCGACGGCGTGTTGAACGTGGTCCCGGGCTACGGCGAGGAGGCAGGTCAGGCGCTCGGACGCCATCCGGACGTCGACAAGATCACGTTCACCGGCTCGGTGCCCGTGGGCCGCCTGTTTCAGCGCTACGCCGGTGAGTCCAACGGCAAGGCGGTATCGCTCGAGCTCGGAGGCAAGAGCCCCCAGATCGTGCTCAGCGACGCCGGTGATCTGGCCGCCACGGCCGAGGCGATTGGCTGGGGGATCTTCTACAACGCTGGTCAGACCTGTCACGCGGGCTCGCGGGTCGTGGTCGAGCGCTCGGTCCGTGATGAGCTCGTGGATCGGCTCGGGAGGATCGCCGCCTCGTTTGTCCCCGCCGACCCCATGGACGACGACACCGTCCTGGGCGCCCTGATCAGTGCTGAGCACTTGACGGGCGTCATCGGTCACGTCGAGCGGGCTCGCGCTGACGGAGCCGAGGTGCTGGTCGGCGGCGGCCGGGCCGAGCCAGTGGCCGGGGGTGCGTACATGGAGCCGACGCTCATCGAGACCGCCGACGCGGCCCTGCCGATCGTCCAGGAGGAGGTGTTCGGACCGGTGCTCGTGATCCAGACCGCCGACGATGCCGAGCACGCCCTGAGGCTGGCCAACGACACCCGATACGGCCTCGCCGCCGCGGTCTGGACGTCTGACGTCTCCACCGCCGGGCGCCTGGCTCGCCGTCTGCGCGCCGGCACGGTGTGGGTCAACACGTTCGACGCCTCATCGCTGGCCACACCCTTCGGAGGCATGAAGGACTCCGGCCACGGCCGCGATCGCTCGCTCCACGCACTCGACGCCTACACCCAGCTTAAAACGACCTGGATCGCGCTCGGATGACGCGGGTGGCATTCATCGGCCTCGGATGACCCGCGTCGGATTCATCGGCCTCGGATGACGCGGGTCGGATTCATCGGCCTCGGCCACATGGGCAGCCACATGTGCCGCCACCTGGTCACCGCCGGCTTCTCCGTCTCGGCCTACGACCTGTCCGCGGACGCGCTTGCCATGGCGGCACGAGACGGAGCCCGGGCGGCCTCGTCGGTCATCGACTGCGCCCGCGACGCCGAGGTGCTCGTCACCAGTCTGCCCGGACCGCCACAGGTCGAGGCGGTGTTGGGCGAGGCCCTGGCCGTCATGCCCCCGGCGTCGCTGGCGGTCGAGATGAGCACCAGTTCCCTCGAGGTTGGCCGGTGGGCTCTAGGTGCCGCGCGCCAGCGCGGTGTGGCGTTCATTGACGCCCCCGTCGCGGGCCAGACGATCGGGGCCGAGGCGGGCACCCTGGCCATCTACGCCGGAGGCTCAGCGGCTGATTTCGCCCGCGCCCTGCCGGTGCTCTCGGCGATCGGGGACCCGGCGCGCATCTTCCACCTAGGCCCGAGCGGAAGCGGCTACGCAGTCAAGTTGCTCCTGAACCTGATGTGGTTCGAGCACGCGGTGGCCACGGCCGAAGCGTTGACGATGGGCGTGCGCGCCGGTGTCGACCTTGACAAGCTCTGGACCGCGCTGGTCTCCTCCCCGGCCAACTCGGTGTTCATGGAGCGCGACGTCCGCATGGTCCTCGATGACGGCGATTACGACGAGGGGTTCGCCATGAAGCTGGTGACTAAGGACCTGGGCCTGGCGGTCGGGTTGGCGGACGACGTCGGCGTCCCGGCCGAGATGGCCCGCTTGGTGGACGTCATCCACCGCCGGGTCCGGGACGCGTATGGGGATGACGCGGGCGAAATGAGCGTCGTCCGGTTATACGAGGACGCTGCGGACGTCCGCCTGCGATTCGTAAAACCTTCGTGACAGTTCCCCACATGTGGAGCGTTCACGGTTATCCACCTGGTGAGTGGATAACCGTGAACGCTTCCTCGGACGGCTGGCAGCCCGACAGCACGGACACATAACGTTCGCCCAGCTGCTGGCGTTGGGCTTCAGCCCCCGCGAAATCGAACACATGTGCCGTATCGGACACTTGATCCGTGTCCACCGAGGCGTCTATGCCGTGGGGCACCGGCGTCTCGACCCGCCCGCTCGCATCGCGGCAGCGGTCTTGGCCGGCGGCCCACACGCTCTGGCCAGCCACTCCTCAGCCGCCTTTCTCTGGCGTATGCAGAAGCGTTGGCACGCGCCGCCCGACATAACGGTGCGGAGTGACCGTCGCCGTCCCGACATCCGAACCCACACGTGCACCACCCTGACTCCACGCGACATCCGCGAACAACTCGGCATCCGCGTCACCAGCCCGGCCCGGACCCTCCTGGACGTCGCCCCCGGTCTGACCGATGCCCAGCTCGCCCGTGCAGCCCGAGAAGCCCGGTTGAACCGATACCTCCACCTCCCCGACCTCGGAGAGCTTCTCACGCGCCAGCCCCGCCACCCGGGCGCCAGCCGCCTCAAAGCGCTCGCCGCCACGACCACCGGACCAACCCGCTCGGACTTCGAGGATGTGTTCCTCGAGTTCGTGCGCCGCTTCAACCTCCCAATCCCACGTGTCAATACCAAGGTCGCCGGCTACGAGGTCGACATCCTGTTTGCGCCCGAAAAGGTGGTCATCGAGCTCGACGGTTACGAGTTCCACCGGGATCGCCGGAGCTTCGTGCGCGACCGCGAGAAGGGGGCTGCCCTCGCGGCCGAAGGCTTCCTCACGGTCTCTGAAACCTGGGACCGGATCATCGGCGCGGGCGCCGAACGCGAGGCCGCCCGTCTGCACAAAACGCTCGCGCACAGACGTCAGCGCTGAACCACCTGAGCACTAAACCACCTCAGCGCTGAACGACGACCCCGGCGGATGCGCACGTGGCCAGCGCCAGCCGCAGGTCTTCGTCGGCCACCCCGGCCAGGTCCGGATGATCCAGGTCAATCTCGATCTCGGGCACCTCAGACAGACCAAGGCTGGCCAGACCCACGTCTGACACCTGGCCCCACAGATCACCGCCCGCGGCGGCCAGCAGCGCCTCCCGCGTCTGCCCCTCCCGCCGGGCCAGCGTCTCCATCTCCCGAAGCTCCTCGAACGGGTCAATCCGGATCTGCTCGTCGGTTCCGATGGCCAGCCGGACTCCGGCATCGCGGTAGCGAAGCGCGGGCAGGTACCCGTCCCCCAGGTTGCCCTCCGTCGTCGGGCACGTGACGACTGTGGTCTGGCTGTCGGCCAACAGGCTCACGTCGCGTTCGGTCACGTGGATGCCGTGCACCACGCTCGTCCGCGGCCCCAGGAACCCGCAGCGGTCCAGCAACGCGATCGGTGAGCAGCCGTGCTCGGCATGGCATTCCTCGAGCTCGCGCCGCTGCTCGCACGCATGGACGTGGCGGACCAACCCATGGCTCTGCGCGTATGAAGCAACCTCGGAGATCCAATCCGCCGGGACCGCGCGAACGCTGTGGACGGCCACCCCCACCCGCACGCCAGGCTGCTCACGAGCCCAGCCGCGCAATCGGTCGAGCCGCTCGAGGAAGGCGTCCACGGACGGGTCACAGAAGCGCCGTTGACCGGGGCTGGGCCCTCGATGCACACCGTCTCGGTGGTAGGCGGCGGGCAGAAGCACGATTTGCAGGCCGCACCCGACCGCCGCCTGCGCCAGAGCGATGGCCATAGCGTTCGGCTCCTCGTACGGCCGGCCATCGGGCTGGTGAACCACGTAGTGGAACTCGCCCACGGCGCCATAACCCGCGGCCGCCATCTGCCCGTACGCGCGCTCGCCGACCGCCCGCATCGTCTCCGGGTCGTGCTCGCCGGCCAGTCTGTACATCGCCGTGCGCCAGCTCCAGAAGTCATCATTCGAGACTGGCCCACCCACCCGCTCTCCGATCCCCCGGAGGTCGAGCTGGAACGCGTGGCTATGCGCGTTGACCATCGCCGGCACGCGCGCGGTTCTCATGCGCCCCAGCCGGAGATCCGCGCCGCGGCCTCGGCATCCCGGACGTAGACCGGCTCGCCGGCTACGAACGCGATGGCCACCGGGTTGTGCCCGAGCCGGTACGCAATCCGCTCGACCGGACCGTCCAAAACCAGGACGTCGGCTCGCTTACCCACCTCAATCGAACCGAGCTGGCGCTCCAATCCGAGCGTCCAGGCGGCATTCAGGGTGGTGGCGGCCAGCGTCTCGCGAGTGGCCATCCCGTACATACGCGCCCCCAGCCCGATGACCAGCGGCATCGAGACCACCGGCGCCGTGCCCGGGTTGGCGTCACTGGCCAGGACCACGAGCGCTCCTTCGTCCAGCAGCTCCCGGCCCGGAGCCCGATGCTCGGCGCCCAGGAACTCAGCCGCGGGCAGCAGCACGGCCGCGCACTCGGCCGCCGCCAGGGGAGCCAGATCATCGGGGTGGAGCATTGACAGATGATCGACCGATCGCGCCCCCGCCGCCAGCGCCACCGGCACCGACCGATGGCTGGCGAACTGCTCCACGTGGGCCCGCAGAGCCAGGCCGGCCTGCGTCGCCAGCGCTCCCATAACCTCGAGGTGGCCGTTCGAGAAGGCGATCGACTCGACGAAGATGTCAAGTGCGCTCACGCCCCCGACCTCGAGTACCTCGGGCATCATCATCCGTACCTGCTCCATCCATTCGTCAGCCGTAAAGCCACGAGGGATCGAGTGGGCCAGCAGTGCGGTGGAGGTCGTCGTCTGCGGCACGAGCTCGCCGAGTGATCGCGCCAGCGCCAACGCCCGGAGCTCGCCCTCCACGGACAGCCCGTAGCCCGACTTACATTCGAACGTGGTGGTGCCCGCGGCCAGCATCTCGGCGGCCAGGCCCAGCCCCTGCTCCAACACGGCCGCGTCAGAGCTCTCGCGCAGGGCGCGGGCCGAGGACACGATCCCCCCTCCCCCACGCGAGATGTCCTCATACCCAACGCCGCTCAGCTTCTGCTCGTACTCGCCCTCCCGCCAGCCGGCGAACGGGAGGTGGGTGTGGCAGTCGACAAAACCCGGCACCACCGCGCATCCCCGGGCGTCCACGATCACGTCTGCCTGGGCGGAGTCCGGCTCGATCGCCGCAATCAGCCCGTCGCGCATCGTCAATCCACCCGGGTCGAGCGTCTGCTGGGCAGCCGCGTCATCGCGGAGATATGGCAGGCCGTCGAAGGGCGGGCGCAGGATCTGCTCGGCGCCTTCCAGCGAGACCGACCCGGGGCTCACCTAGCTCCCGCTTTCCGCCTCCACTCGCCATCCAGGCTCGCTTGAAAGTCGGCGGCGGGAGTCATCCAGCTGGCTCGGGATCGAGCATCGGCATCTTGATGCCGTGATCGCGGGCGGCGGCCAACGCCTCCGGGTAGCCGGCGTCGGCGTGGCGCACGACGCCGAGGCCCGGATCCGCGGTCAGACACCGCCTGACGCGCTCACCGGCGGCCGGCGTGCCGTCAGCCACGACCACCTGGCCCGCATGGACCGACTTGCCCATTCCGACCCCGCCGCCGTGGTGAATCGAGACCCAGCTCGCCCCGCAGGCGGTCATCAGCATGGCGTTCAGCAAGGGCCAATCGGCGACCGCGTCGGAGCCATCCCGCATGGCCTCCGTCTCGCGCTCGGGCGAGGCGACCGAGCCGGCGTCGAGGTGGTCACGTCCGATCACGATCGGGCCGCGGAGCTCACCGCTGGCCACCATCTCGTTGAAACGCACCCCCGCGCGGTCCCGCTCGCCGTAACCCAGCCAGCAGATCCGGGCCGGCAGGCCCTGGAACTGGACGCGCTCGCCGGCCAGCTCGATCCACCGTGCGATGTGCTCCTGATCTCCGAACAGGTCCAGGATGGCGCGGTCGGTGGCGTGAATGTCAGCCGGGTCACCGGACAGGGCCACCCACCGGAACGGACCCTTGCCTTCGCAGAACAGCGGCCGGATGTAGGCCGGCACGAAACCGGGGTACGCGAACGCTTCGCTGTCTCCGTACTCAGAAGCCAGGCCCCGCAGCGCGTTCCCATAGTCAAACGCCTCAGCGCCCGCGGTCTGCAGCGCCCGGATCGCGCCCACGTGCGCGACGGCGCTCTCCCCCACCCGGCGCAGGTACTCCTCAGGGTCGGAGCGGCGTAGCCCGTCGGCCTGCTCGACGGTCAGACCGGCGGGGACGTAGCCGTTCAATGGGTCATGAGCGCTCGTCTGGTCGGTGATGATGTCAATCTCGACGCCGCGCCGAACCAGTTCGGGCACCACCTCGGCGGCGTTGCCGGCCAGACCGATCGACAGGCCCCGGCGCTCGGAGCGCGCGACGTCGAGCCGAGCCAGGGCGTCATCGAGGTCCGCGGCCCGCTCATCCAGGTAGCCCGTCTCGATCCGGCGCTCGATCCGCCGCAGATCGACCTCAATACACAGCGCGGCGCCGCCCAGCATCGTGATGGCCAGCGGCTGCGCGCCGCCCATCCCCCCGAGTCCAGCCGTGACCACCAGCCGCCCCTCGAGAGTGCCGCCGAAGCGCTTGCGCGCCGCGGCGGCGAAGGTCTCGTAGGTGCCCTGGAGGATGCCCTGGCTCCCGATGTAGATCCAGGAGCCCGCGGTCATCTGCCCGTACATCATCAGTCCGGCAGCATCGAGCTGGCGGAACTTTTCCCACGTCGCCCACTGCGGGACAAGGTTGGAGTTGGCGATCAGGACGCGGGGCGCATCGGGGTGGGTTTCGAACACCGCCACCGGCTTGCCGGACTGCACCAAGAGCGTCTCGCCGTCGCCCAGCCGCTCGAGCTCGCGCTCGATCGTGTGGTAGCTGGACCAGTTGCGTGCCGCCTTGCCGATTCCGCCGTAGACGACGAGCTCGGCGGGGTTCTCGGCCACGTCTGGATGAAGGTTGTTGTGGAGCATCCGCAGGGCCGCCTCCTGCGGCCAGCCGCGGCAGCGCATCCCGGGGCTCAGGTCCACTCCCATCGCCGGCGCACGCTACCGCAGCGCCGAGGGCGAAGCCATCCCCGCCTCGGACGCTGCGCGGCGGCCTCCGGTCCACCTAAGCTGTGCCATCGACCTCGGAGTCCTGGCCCTGATCTGTATCGGCGCCCTGCTCGGGCCCGGGCTCTCGCTGCTCACGCGGGGCGCCCTCCCGGCCGTGGTGGGGCAGCTCCTGGCCGGTGTAGTGCTCGGACGGACGCTCGTTGATGTGGTCCACCCGTCCCGACCCGATTTCGCCCTGCTCTACGACGTCGGCTTCGCCACGCTCATGTTCACGGTCGGAATGCGCATCCCGCTCCATGATCGCCGGCTCCGTTCGGCGGCCGGCGACGGGGCACGAGCAGTCCTCGTCGCCGTGCCGCTCGCCCTCGTCGCCGGCTTCCTGTGTCACCTCGCCGGTTCGGGCCCGACACTCGTCTACGCCGTCGTGCTCGTGTCCTCGTCCGCTGCGGTGGCGCTGCCGATCATCCAGGAGAGCCGCCTCGAGGGTCCCGCCGTGCTGGCCGCGATGGCCTGGATCACGTTGGCCGACGTCGGAGCCACCATCGCCATTCCGCTGACGCTGGTTCCCCACCGGGCGGCTCACGCTGCTCTCGGGGCACTGATCGTCGCCGGCTGCCTGGCAGTGCTGGTCGCGGCCGGGTTCAGCAGCCGCCACCAGCCGTGGCTAAAACACATCCGGAAGCAGGGCAAGAAGCGCGGGTGGGCAATCGACCTCCGGCTGGCGGTGATCGCGCTGGTCGGCCTGTCCTACATCGCGGTCCAGGTTGGCGCCAGCCTGCTCGTGGCCGGCTTTGGCGTCGGGCTGGTGGTCGGCGCACTCGGAGGCCCCAAGCGGCTCTCGCAGGAGGTTCTCGGACTGGGCCAGGGCTTCTTCATCCCGGTGTTCTTCGTTCTCCTCGGAGCCAAGCTGGATCTCCGGGCGCTCGGCCACAGCGGAAAGGCGGTCGAGCTTGCCGTCCTGTTGTCCGTGCTGACTGTGGTCGTGCACGTGGTGGCGAGCTTCGTGATTCGGACCCTACCGGCAATCGGCTTGCTCGCCTCGGCACAGCTGGGCGTCCCGTCAGCGGTGATCGCGCTCGGTCTGCCGCTGCACGCGATCAACCAAGGGCAGGCGTCAGCGATCTTCTGCGCCGCCCTGGTCTCAATCGCCACCTCCACGGCGGGCGCCGCAATGCTGCATCGGGGGGCGCCCGAGCCGCCACGGGTCAGCCACGATGCCGCACCGGCCTGAGATCCAGCCGGCTAACCGCGATACGGCAGGGCGGTTCCGATGCCCCGCTCGCGGGCCTTCGCGAGCAGGGTCTCTCCCAGCGCGAGGTCTGTGATCGAGAGCCCGCGGTGCCAGAACAGGATCGTCTCGCGGGCGGCCTCGCGCCCAGGCCGGTCACCGGCCACGATCTGACCCAGCTCGGCGTGCAGGTTGGCTTCGGAGAGCCGGCCGGAATCGACGTGGGCCCGGAGCGCTCCCAGTGGCCCCGCCCCGGCCTGGCCCCAATCATCGACGACGATCTTGTCCATGACGTCGACCAGGTCAAGCTCGACGGCACTCACGGTGCCGTAGGGGATCACGAGCGCCCCGGGCTCGATCCACTCGGTCCGCAGCAGCGGCTCGGGAACGACCAACCGGCTCGCCTCGACCACCACCTGCGCGCCCCTGACGCACTCTTCCCAACTCTCGACCGCCCGCACCTCTCGGCCCAGATCGGCGGAGAGGCGGCGGGCGAACTCCTCGCGGCTCTCCGGCCGCCGCGAGTGGACCCGGATCTCCTCCAGCTCGGGCAGCACCCGGGAGAGCAGGCGGACGTTCCAGTACGAGGTCCCGCGAGCCCCGATGTGTCCCAGGACACGAGTGTCGGCGCGAGCCAGATAGAACGCGCCCAGGGCCGTCATCGCCCCAGTCCGCATCTCAGTGATCGCGGTGGCGTCGACGATCGCCGTCGGAGCCCCCGTGGCGGGCTCGAACAGGAGCAGCAGCGCCAGCTCGGAGGGCAGGCCAAAGCGGTGGTTCTCGACAAAGTCGCCCACGACCTTGACACCGGCGTGTTCGGCGGTGGCGCCGCGCAGGACGTTGAAGTGGCCCTGGGCACGGCGCGGAAACAGATGCACGCGGGGCTCGAGGACGGTCTCGCCCTGACCCTGCTCGACGAGCACGGACCGCACCGAGTCCAGGATCTCCTCGTCTGAGAGCATCAGCTCGTCCACATCTGCCCCGCTCAGATAGGTGAGCTCGATCATGCGGGGGCCAGGTAGCTGCGCTCGATCACGCGGTGGCCATTTGCACTCGGGCCAGGAGCCCGCCGCGCTCGAGCCCGTCTCGAGCCAGGCGTTCGACGTCGGGGCCCAGAGGCCGGTCGTCCTCGAGCGGAGCCACCAGCTCCCGCACGCACAGGTACGCGGCCTCGGTTCCGCGGCCGAGCCGGATGGGAGCCGCCAACTCGAGCGCCTGGGCTGCCACCACCAGCTCGATCGCGACCAGGAGACGCAGTCGCTCCACCTGATCGCGCAGGCGGAGCGCACCCTGGGCGGCGCCGGTGGAGTCATCCTCGACCCCGTCGGCACCGACCACCGAGTGGATCGCCAGTGGCGCGGCCAGATGGCGGATCTCGAGCGTCAGCGACTGGGCGGTCTTGCCAAGCGGCGCCACCCCTGAGCGCGTGGCGCCCGCAGCGGTGAGGTTCGCCGGCAGGCCACTGAGCCGCTCGGTCCTCAGGCGCGCGGGCCGCTCGCCGAGCGGCGCCGCGACCTGTGCAATCGCGATCGCGGCCGCATCGAGGGCAAGTGCCAGGGCCGGAACGTGAAAGTTGCCGGTGGAGATGATCTCGTCCTCGGCGCCGAGCACCAGGGGGTTGTCGGCGGCGCCGTTCAGCTCCGGGGCGACGGCGCTGGCAAGCAGATCGAGAGCGGAGCGCAGCGAACCGTGGATTTGGCTCGCGCAGCGGAAGCTGAGTGGGTCCTGAAGGCGGCGGGCCGATCCCGGCTCGGTCAACCCGCCGCCCTCGAGCAGTGAACTCAGGCCGGAGGCCGACCAGTCCTGCCCGGGGGCGGACCGGGCCGCCACCACTCGCGGATCAATTGGACTGAGGTTGGCCCGGAACGCCTCCATCGACAGCGCGGCGGAGATCTGCGCCGCCTCGAGGCACGCCTCAGCATCGAGCAGGGCCAGCGCGGCGGTCCCGGCTGACACTGCCGAGCTGCTGCAGATGGCCAGGCCGTCCTTGGCGCCGAGGCTCACCGGCTCCAGACCGACGCGATCCAGCGCCTGCGCGGACGGCATGCGCTCGCCCTCCAGCTCGGCCTCACCCTCGCCGATCAGGGCCAGGCCGACATGGGCCAGCAGGCATAGGTCAGCCGCGCCCACTGAGCCACTGCGGGGAATGCTGGGATGGACGCCTCGATTGAGCAGCCCGGCCAGCCCCTCGGCGACGCCAACGCCGGCCCCGGAACCCCCGGCGCACAATCCGTTCAACCGCACTGTCATCGCTGCGCGGCACAGCTCCGTGGGCAGCGGCTCACCCACGGCCATGGCGCGGCTGCGCAGTGTCCGGAGCGAGAAGGCCGCGGCCTGCGCGCCGTCAACCGGATCGATGACGCGTGACCCCAAACCGGTGGTCACGCCGTAAACGGGACGCCCGTTCAGCGCGGCGTCAGCCACGATCCGTTGCGCGCTCTCGATCCGCGATCTGGCGCCGGAATCGATGTCGACCGGCGCCCGGCCGCGGGCGACCGCCGACAGCGCAGCGGCGTCCAGATCGCGGCCGGTGATGAGGACGGGTCCCTCCATCGGCAGCGACGATACTGGTGGACCTTGCTCCCGCGATTAGAGTGCCATCCCGATGGCGCTCCAGCCGCTCAGCGCAACCCTCCCAGAGCCGATCACGCTCGACGGTGCGACGCTGACTCCGAAGGGGGTCGCGTTGATCGCGCGGGGAGGCGCCGAGGCGCGTCTGGCGCCTGAGGCGCGCGCGCGTAACGACCGTGCTCGAGATGCCATCGAGAGCCTTTTGGCGCGCGGAGATCATCTGTACGGCGTGACCACGGGGGTCGGTGCTCTGCGGGGCTATCGCGTCCCCAAGAACCGGCGCGAGCGGTATTCGCTCAGCCTTCTGCGCAGCCACGCCTGCGGCGCGGGTTATCCACTCCCGGCCCAAATCGTCCGCGCCGCCATGGCCACGCGGGCTAACCAGCTCGGAGCCGGGGGCGCCGGCGTGGCGAGTGAACTGCTCGACGCTCTCGTCGGGGCGCTCAACGCCGGGCTATCGCCATTCACGCGCGAATTGGGCTCGCTGGGGACCGGTGACCTGACGAACCTGGCCGACATCGCACTGGCGCTACTTGGTGAGGGTCAGGTGTGGCGCGGTGACGAGCTCGTCGACGCCGGTGTCGCGATGGCCGACGCCGGGGTCGGCCTGGGACGCTTGGGGCCCCGGGACGGACTCGCCTTCATGAGCTCCAATGCGGTCAGCATCGGCCGCACGGCCCTGCTCGTTGTGGACGCCCGGCGGCTGCTCGATGCCTGGCTCTCGGTGGCTGCCCTGTCCTTTGAGGCGGCCGCGGCCGACCCCGTGGCGCTCGATCCGCGCATCCACTCCTGGCGCCATCGGCCGGGCCAGGCCGCGGTGGCCGCGCGCATGCGTGACCTGCTCTCCGGTCTCGCCACCCGCACCCGTGACCCCGGCCCACTCGGGATCCAGGATCCGTACCCGTTCCGCGCCCAGCCTCAGGTCGACGGCACCGTGCACGACGCGCTCCTGGCGCTCGAGGAGACCGTCGTGCACGAGCTCAACTTCGCGGGCGAGAACGCGCTGATCGTGGCCGGCGAGGACATCGCGCTGCCGAATGGCAACCCTCACGCGGCACCACTGGCGAATGCGATTGACGGACTGCGCACGGCGCTCGCCCAATCGGCGGCGCTGATCGCCGCCCGGGTCAGCACCCTGCTTGACTCGAGCCTCACCGGCCTGCCCCCCTTCCTGGCCCGCCGGCCGGGACCCGAGTCCGGCGCCCTCGTCCTCGAGTACACCGCCCACGCCGCCGTAGCCGAAGTCCGATCGCTGGTCACCCCGGTGGCGGCGCAGACGGTTTCCGTCTCGAGGGGCGTGGAGTCGCACTCGAGCCTGGCGCCGATCGCGGCCCGCCGCGCGCACGAGACCCTCAACGCGCTCCGGGTAGCGGTAGCTACGGAGCTCGTCGTGGCCGTGAGGGCCCTACGGCTGGCGGGACACGAACCGATCGGTGGCGGCAACCGTGTGTTGTGGCAGGCCGCGACCGAGCGGCTGGACCCTGACCTGCGAGATCGTCCCCTGCACCCTGACATCGAGATCGCTCGTCAGCTGATTGAGAACTGGGAGATCGAGCTCGGCTGACCGGCGTTACGGCGGGACGCTGCGGTGCTCGAGCTGCGCTGACCAGCGTCATGGCGGGACGCTGCGGTGCTCGGGCTAGCATCGAACGGCGTGAGCGTCCCAGATTCAGATCAACAACAGCCGGTTCCCGAGCGGCGCAAACGCCTGCTGATCCTGGGGATCTGCTCGATGAGCCTCCTGATCGTGGGGCTGGACACGACGATCGTCAACGTCGCGCTGCCGGCCATCCACCGCTCGTTCCATGCCTCGCTGTCAGGGCTCCAGTGGACGATCGACGCCTACACGCTCGTGCTGGCCAGCCTGCTCATGCTGTCGGGCTCGACGGCAGACCGGGTCGGCCGGCGGCGAGTGTTCCAGCTCGGTCTATCCCTGTTTTCGCTCGGCTCGTTGCTGTGCGCGCTCGCCCCCAACCTCGGCCTCCTGATCGCCGCCCGGATCCTGCAGGCCATCGGCGGCTCGATGCTGAATCCGGTGGCCATGTCAATCATCCGCAATGTGTTCGTTAACCCCCGCGAGCGAGCCCAGGCGATTGGTGTCTGGGGCGGGGTGGTCGGCATCAGCATGGCGCTCGGCCCGGTGGTCGGCGGGGCACTCGTTGACTCGGTCGGCTGGCGGGCGGTATTCATCGTCAACATCCCGGTCGGGCTGCTGGCCATCGTTCTGACCGCGCTGTTCGTGCCCGAGTCGCGGGCCGAGCGGGCCAGGCGTATCGACCCCGTCGGTCAGGTCCTCGTGATCACCGCGCTGGCCACCCTGACCTACGCGATCATCGACGGCCCCACCAGCGGCTGGCTGGCGACCTCGACGCTGATCCTGTTCGGGGTGTCGATCGCCGCGTTTGCCAGCCTCGTCGTGTACGAGTTGCACCGCCGGGACCCGCTGATCGAGGTGCGGTTCTTCGGCAGCGCGCCGTTCTCCGGTGCCAGCGCGATCGCCGTGTGCGCGTTCGCCGCGCTCGGTGGTTTCCTGTTCCTGAACACGCTGTATCTCCAGGACGTACGTGGGCTCTCACCGCTCGACGCCGGGCTTTACACGCTCCCGATGGCGGTCGTGACGTTGATCGTCGCTCCGCTCTCGGGGCGGCTGGTCGGCAACCGAGGCAGTCGGCCGTCGCTGGTGGGCGGCAGCTTGGCCTTGATCGCCAGTGCGGTGATACTCACCCAGCTCACCGCGACGACGCCGTTCGCGGTTCTGATCAGCTCCTATGTCCTGTTCGGCCTGGGCTTCGGGCTCGTCAACCCCCCGATCACCAACACCGCGGTATCCGGGATGCCTCCGTCTCAAGCCGGCGTCGCAGCCGCCATCGCGTCGACCAGCCGCCAGGTTGGTCAGACCCTCGGTGTGGCCGTGCTGGGCGCGCTGGCCGGCGGCGGCGCCGCGGCGATCGGGCACTCGTTCCCCGCCGCCACCCACGTCAGCTGGTGGATCGTGGTCGCGCTCGGCGTGATCGTGTTCGTGCTTGCCGTGCTGACCACGAGCAGCTGGGCGCTCGAGACCGCTCATCGCACCGCCGAGCGCTTCCGTGAGCCGCCGCCCTCCGCTACCGCGGGCGCAGACCAGCCCGAGGGGCCCCGCGAGGCTAGTCCCGAGCTCGCTCGCAGCTCCAGTTGACCCGCCGTCGCGGCCGCTAGCGTAGATCGCCATGGAGCTCGTTTCCGATCGCCCGAACGTCGAGCTCCGCCGTGATCGCGAGGGCGAGCAGTTCGTGGTGCTGGCGTTTCCCTACGACCGTTCGTTGGTCGAGCTCGTGCGGACGATCCCCCATCGTCGCTTCGACTGGGACTCCCGGGAGTGGTCAGCCCCGGCGACGGACTGGGCGGCGATGAAGGTCCAGGAGGTGCTCGAGCGCTGGCCTGAGCTGAGCGCGCACGAAAACGTCCACGTCTGGCTGGCCGGTGTCAATCAGCGCTGGATCGGGCACGTCTCGACCGTGCGTCATGACGGCCGCGGATGGTGGACCTTGCGCACGCTGGCCGGGCCCATCCCCGAGGAGCTGCTTGACGGCTCGCTGGAGCACGAGGGACGCCTGCTCGTACCCCTCACCCGGGCCGCGGCGGAGGCGATCCGCATCCAGCCGTCGGCGAAACTCGACCTGGGCGCCGATCGTTGTCTGGACATCGTGTTGCGCGGCGAGACGCCGCCCCCGGCCAGACTGGTGTGGTTCCGCGGCGTCGATGGCGAGCAGCTGCGCCTCGAGGTCATCTGGGACCCTGACGTCGGCCGAGCCTTCCAGGCCCTCCCGGCTTCTGAGGGCACGCGGGCGATGTCGCTTGACCCGTGGGCCAGCGAGCAGCTCGATGCGTTCATCGCCCGTCACGAGGTCGAGGTCGCCGGCCCGGCCGCGTTGGTGCTCGAGCAGTTGCGGGCTGAGCATGACCGAGCCGCGGCCGCCGTCCGTCATTCGCGCGCCACAACCGGCGAGCCGATCGAGGCCACGGCGGCGGTGCTGGGGGGCGAGCTGGCCCCCTTCCAATGGGCGGCGGTGAGGTACGCCCTCGACGCCCGCCGCGTCTTCCTGGCCGACGAGCAGGGACTGGGCAAGACCGTCGAGGCTCTGGCCACGCTCGAAGCCGATGGGGCCTACCCGGCGATCGTGGTCTGTCCTGCCTCTATGAAGCTGGGTTGGGAGCGCGAGGCGGCTCGGTGGTTACCGCACCGCTCGACGGCCGTGGTCCAGGGGCGAGGGGGGCTGCCGGCGCCGGCGGACATCACGATCCTCAACTACGAGGTCGTGGCCGCACATCGCGAGCAGCTGGGGCGTCGGGCGCCCCGCGCGCTCGTGGTCGATGAGTCTCATTACTGCAAGAACCCTCGAGCCAAGCGCACCCAGGCAGTGCGGCGCCTGGCTGGCGCCGTGACCGGCGATGGGTTGCGCCTCGCCCTGACTGGCACGCCCGTGCTCAACCACGCCGACGAACTGATCGCCCAACTGCGCATGCTCGATCGGCTCGAGGACTTCGGCTCCGGAGCCCGGTTCTCACGGCAGTTTCGGGGCCAGCTGAGCGAGGAGCGTCTGCACTGGCATCTGCGCCGCCGCTGCTTTGTGCGCCGGCTGAAGAGCGAGGTGCTTCCCCAGCTTCCGGCCAAGCGCCAGGTCGTCGTCCCCATAGCTCTGACCAACGAAGCCGAATACCGGCTGGCTGAACGAGACGTGATCGCCTGGTTGCGCTCCCAGCCGCTCGAGCTGTCTCAGCTCAAGGCCAAGATTGCGGCCACGCTTCGGGCGCAGCGCCTGGCCCAACTCGGCGCGCTGCAGCGGCTCGCCGCACGGGGCAAGCTCGCGGCGTCGCTGGCCTGGATCGATGACTTTCTCGCTTCGGGTGAGCCACTCGTCGTGTTCGCTCGCCACATCGAGGTACAGCAAGCTGTGATGGCGCGCTTCCCGTCGGCTCTGCACCTCCTCGGCGAGGACTCGCTCGCGGCCCGGGAAGCCTCGATCGCTGCGTTCCAGGCTCCTGACGGGCAGCCCTTGATCGTCTGCGCCACCCGGGTGGCGGCCCAGGGCATCACGCTCACGCGGGCTTCGAACGTTGCCTTTCTGGAGCTCGAGTGGACGCCGGCCATGCATGACCAGGCCGAGGACCGCTGCCATCGAATCGGGCAGCACGACGCCGTAACCGCCTGGTACCTGCTGGCCGCCGAGACGATCGACGAGACGATGGCTCGCCTGATTCAGAGCAAACGGGCCCTGGTCACAGCCGTGACAGACGGCCGGACCATCGAGTCCGACGGACTGATCGATGCGGTGGTGCGTGAACTTCGTGACGGACGGCCGTTCTCACACCTGCGCGCGGTGAGCTGAGTCCGCACGGCCAGCGTTATCCTGAGCCCATGGCGGGCTCGCCTTCCACCCCGGTCAGGACGCCAAACGTCCATCCGCAGTGTAAGAACATCCCGTCGGTCAACGACGAGGGGTTCGAGGAGCTGTGCCATCTGGTCACCGAGCAGGATCCCGACAAGGCGCTGTGCGGCCAGGACGTGACCGGCTACCCGTGGAACCCGCCCTGGCCGCGATGCGAGGCATGCCTGGCAGTGGCGCGGGGCGAACTCAACTAAACGGCTCAGGTCCTGCTCGGGGCGCGCGGTCAGGCGCTGCTGGCGGCGCGCCGGTAGCGCGCCACGGCGAGCGGGGCGAACACGATCAGGATCACGAGCGCCCACACGACGGCGCCCCAGACGTAGTTCTTGGCCGGCTCGCCCAGCCACAGTGACCGCAACGCGTCGACGACGATCGTGAACGGGTTGACGTTGGCAAACGCCCTCAGAACCGACGGCATGCTGGCCACGGGCACGAACGCCGACGAGATGAACGTGAGCGGGAAGACGGCGATGAATCCGGCCGAGTTGGCCGACTCCGGCGTGCTGGCCAGCAACCCGACCAGCGCGAACACCCAGGAGAAGGCGTAGCCGAACAGGAGCAGGACGCCGAAGCCGGCGATCACCTCGGGCACGCTGGAGTTGAACGAGAAGCCGATGATCACGCCGGTGATCAGCAGCACGCAGACCGACAGGAAGTTGGTCACCACGTCGGCCAGCGTGCGGCCGGCGAGCACCGCGGCGCGGGCCATCGGGAGCGAGCGGAAGCGATCGATCAACCCTTTGTGCACGTCCTCGTTCAGGCCCAGAGCGGTCACGAACCCGCCGAAGGCGATGTTCTGGACGATGATCCCCGGAACCAGATAGTCGACGTACGGAATGCCACCGGTCCGGATCGCGCCGCCGAACACATAGCGGAACAGGAGCACGAACATGATCGGCTGGACCGTGAACGCGAGCAGGAGCTCGGGCTTGCGCGGTAGCCGGATCAGATTGCGCTCGGCCATGATCATGGTGTCGGAAATGAGTCTCCTCACTGCGGCTCCTGCACTGCGGTGTCCTCGGCGGCATGGCCTGTCAGGGACAGGAACACGTCATCGAGCGTCGGCCGGCGAATCGAGATGTCCTCCACGTCGACCCCGACCTCCCCGAGCCGATGTACGGCCTCGACGATCACCCCGCCCCGGCTTCGAACCGGGGCGCTGAGAACCGCATCACGCGCCACCGGAGATCCATCGGACATCGGGACCAGTGCCTGCACGGCGGTGTCGGCCTGTGAGGGATCACCCAAGCGAACCTCGAGCCGTTCGCCGCCCACCCGGTCCTTGAGCTCGTCAGACGTGCCATGGGCGATGACCAGGCCATGATCGATGACCGTGATCGAGTCAGCCAGCCGATCGGCCTCGTCCAGGTACTGGGTGGTCAGCAGGACCGTCGTGCCCTCGGCCACCAGACCCTCGATCGTCTCCCACAGGCTGATCCGGCTGCGGGGGTCAAGACCGCTGGTGGGCTCGTCCAGGAACAGGACCTGCGGCTTGGCCACCAACGCAGCCGCCAGATCGAGCCGGCGGCGCATGCCACCTGAGTAGGTGCTGGTGGGCCGGTTGCCCGCCTCGACGAGGTCAAAGCGTTCAAGCAGCTCCGCCCCCCGGAGCTTGGCCTGAGCCCGCGAGGTCCCGTACAGGCGGCCGACCATGGTCAGGTTCTCGAGTCCGGTCAGGTTCTCGTCCACAGCCGCGTACTGGCCCGCGAGCCCGATCCGGTGACGCAGCTTGGCGGCATCCCGGACGACATCCAGCCCGACCACCTCGATCGTGCCGCTGTCCGGCTTCAGCAGCGTCGTCAGGACGCGAACCAATGTGGTCTTGCCCGCGCCATTCGGACCCAGCAGCCCGAGCACGGTACCGCCCACGACATCGAGATCGACGCCTCCCAGGGCCCGCACTTCCCCGAAGGACTTGACCAGCCCGCGCACCGTGATCGCCAACGCGGCGCCCGCCGGTCGCGCAGCCGTCGAGTGTCTGTCCCCACCCGTGGACATGGACCCTTGACCGTAGCGCCCAGAGCGGACGCCACTGGGTAACCGCCCCCTAGCGCGGCGAGCCGCGGCGTCGCCGCCGGGGTGGTGCGGGTGCTGGGGCACGCAGACGCCGCACGGTCTTCAACGCCACACCAATTGAGAGCCCGACCACAAGCGCCCCGATGTACGGAGGGTTGACCACCAGGACCAGCGCCACCCCGAGCATGGCCAGCCAGATCGCCGGCCGGTAGACACGCCAGTCGTTGCTCACAAGCCGCACCCTACTTCTCAGCGCGACCCGAGGCTGAGCTCGCTGGCGACGCGCTTCTGGATCGCGGTCACGGCGCGGAAGGCGTCCTTGAGCTGGGTCCGCATGAGCGCGCTCAGGTCCCCCGGGTTGACGTGGTCATCCGGGTCGGCGCCGGCGCGCAATTGCGAGACTTGATGCTCGAGGCGCAGGTTGTTGATCAGCATGAACGCGTCCTCGAGCGTATGGGCATCCGCGGCCGGCAACGTGCCCGCCGCCCCGGCCGCGGCCAGGCGCTCGATTGTCGACGCACTTGTCACTCCGGCGGCGATTCCAGCCCAACGAGCCAGGTCAAGAATCGGGATCAGGCCGCCGCGCTTGAGATCGAGCCGGCCCTGGTGCTCGCCGGTGTGCTCGACCACGAGCCCGCGCAGGAAACCGGTGGGCGGCCGGTGGGAGAGCGCGAGCCGGGCGAGCAGGCGGAGCAGAGCGGGTGAGTCCGGGGCGAGGCGGAACGTGTCCGCGACCGGCGTGCCGGAGTGAACCCCCCACACCGGCCGGCTGTCGACGAGCGTCGAGCTGAGAATCAAGGCCTGCTCCTGGGTCGGATCCTCGATCCAGCTCCGTGCCACCCGCTGCCACGAGGTGAGCGAGCGCACGAACAGTGGGTCGGACGCGGTCGCTCCGTGCTCGTCGGCGCGCAGGCCGCAGCGCAAGAGTCCGGCCACCACCGACTGGGCGATCTCGACCAGCGGAGCCTTGGTCTCGGCATCGTCGCGTTCGCCGAACCAGACGATCGCGCTGTCCACGTCAGAGCTCGGTAGAGCCTCGCGCCGGGCCTGACTGCCGAGCGCCAGCCAGGCAAACTCGACCGGTGGATCCTCCCGGCGGTTGACCTCGATCTCCACCAGCCGTCGTGTGAGGGCATCCACGGCGACTGAGTAGACAGCCATCACGTTGGCCGCCGCCACGCGGGCGTCATGCAGCGAGATCACCATCGGGCGCAGCTCGGCGGCGACGACTGCGAGCTCGGAAACGCTCCGCGCGATCGCGATCCGCTGCCGGAGATAGAACGACGAGCGCGTCCTCGCCGCCACCAGATCCACATCCTCGATCACTCCCAGGATGGCCCCCGTGGCCGAGATGACGGGCAGGTGACGCAGGCCGCGATCGAGCATCTCGAGCAGGACGTCGCCCGCCGGGCGATCGGCCGTACACGTGTACGCGGGAGCTGACATCGCCTCTGACACCGGCGCCTCCCCGGACACACCGTCAGCCAGCACCGTGCGGAGATCTCGATCCGTGAGAATGCCGAGCCCCGCATGGCCCAGGTCGACGACGGCGGAGCTGGCCCGCGCGGCGGTCATCAGCTTCGCGGCTTCGCGGATCGACGTGTCCGGCGCGCACACCACCGCCTCACCGCGGAGCAGCGCGCCCACCGGCTGGTCGGCGATGTTGCGGGCGGGCTCGCGGGCCAGCGTGTGGAGCTCGGTGGGGGGCTCGAGCAGCGAGCGAGCCACGAAGCGCAGGCCCTCGGGTTGCGCCAGAACTGCCTGTGCCACCGTGGCGTCGATTCGATAACACACCGTGTCCTCGGCGGCGCGGGCCTCGAAACCCGGGGGGAAGCCAGACAGCATCGAGGCCTGGCCGAACAGCTCGCCCTCGCCGAGCAGATCCAGAACGCGCCCGTTCGAGCACGATCTCCACTGCCCCGCTGCGAATCACGCGCAGATGCTCAACCGGCCCATCCGCCTCGGAGAAGATCGGCTCGCCCGCGGGCAGGTGTTCGAGCTCGGCGGACACGGCCACGCGCTCGACGGCATCCTCGGACAGCGTCACGAATGGAGGATGGGCGCGCAGGAACCGAGCGGCCTCGCGCGTCCCGTCGCCGCTCACGGCGCCGCGCTCACACGGTGGTGGTGTGAGCCCCCGCGTGCGTGTCCTGCTTGATCATGTCCGCGCATTTCTCCCCGATCATCATCGTGGTGATGCAGGGGTTGATCGCCGGTAGGAAGGGCAGGATCGAACCGTCGGCGATGCGCAATCCACTCACCCCGCGCACGCGCAGCTGCGGATCCACCACGGCCATCGGGTCGGAATCGGGCCCCATCTTGGCCGTGCACGCCGGGTGGTAGACCGTGTTGTGGGTCTTGTGCATGTAGTCGATCAGCTCGTCGTCGGTCTGCGCGTCCGGACCGGGAGCGAGCTCCTGACCGGCCCAATCGGCCATCGGCGATTGAGAGACGATCTTCCGCGCCAGCCGCATGCCGTAGGCCATGACGCGCTCGTCGTGGCCATCGGGGTCGGTGAAGTAGCGCGGATCCACGCGGGCTCGGTCCCGATAGTCGGTGGAGCGAAGGCGCACGGTGCCGCGCGAGCGGCCGCGGCAGACGTTGGGCGTCAGGCAGAAGCCGTTCTCGGTCGTCGGGTAGCCCCATCGAGCCGTGTTCATATCGAATGGCACGGACCCGTAGTGCATCATCAGGTCGGGCCGGTCAAGCCCTTCCTCGGACGTGGAGAACAGGCCGATCTCCCACCACTGGGTCGAGTGGCGAATCATCGGCTTCTTGGCGTCCCATTGCACGATGCCCTCGACGTGGTCATCGAGGTTGGAGCCGACCCCCGGTGAGTCGACCAGCGTCTCAATGCCGAACTCCTGGAGGTGATCGCCCGGGCCGATTCCGGACAGCATCAGGAGCTTCGGCGTATCGATCGCGCCCGAGGACAGGATCACCTCGCGCCGAGCTGAAACCGAAGCCTGGGTCAGGAGGTCCGGAGTCAGGTACTCGACCGCCGTGGCCCGGCCGCCTTCGATCGCGACCCGCTTGACCCAGCAGTGGGTGCGAATCTCGAGGTTCGGGCGCTGGCCGATGATCGGATGCAGGTAGGCGTGCGAGGACGACATCCGCGTGTTGTCGGCGCCAGAGTTGATCTGGAACCAGCCCGCCCCGTTCGCCACCGTATATCCCTCGTTGTAGCGGCTGGTCGGCAGTCCCGCCAGCGCGGCCGCCTCGAGCAGCGCCACCCCGCATGGATCCTCGGGCGGCACCGTGCGGATGTTGACCGGACCGCGGCGCCCGTGGTGGTCGCCCGGCCCGTCGTTGGTCTCCAGGCGCGCGATCAGGGGCCAGCATTCGGCCGAGCTCCAGCCCTCGCAACCGTTGGCCGCCCACTCGTCCAGATCCTCCTTCGGAGTCCAGAAGGCGATGCAGGAGTTATGCGATGAACACCCACCGAGCACCTTGGCCCGGGCGTGGCGCATGAAGCTGTTGCCCTTCTCCTGGGGCTCGATTAGATAGTCCCAGTCATAACCCGAATCGAGCAGGTACATCCAGTCCTCGAGCCGCAGGATGGCGGCGTCATCGACATCCGACGGTCCAGCTTCCAGCAGACACACGGTGACGTCAGGATCCTCGGACAGTCTCGCCGCAACCACGCAGCCGGCGGTCCCGCCGCCGGCGATCACGTAGTCGAACTCCCCCGCGCCGATCACGGCGCCATCTCGCCCAGCGGCTGGCGATCACCGGGTAGCACCGGGACCTCCGCCCGATGCTCGGCCAGGACGGCATCGCCCTTATGCCTTTGCACCGTGTAGTAGTACAGGCAGCCAACGATGAACGAGGCGCCGATGAACTCGTAGGCACCGAAGCGGAAGTACCACTTGGCGCCGAACACCGCCGCTCGCGGCCAGGCGATCTCGAACGCGACCACCGTGCCGTAGACGACAGCGAAGATGTTCACCGGCAGTCCCCAGCGGCCCAGGTTGAAGTACGGGCCGTGCTCTGGGCGCGGCCATTCGCCCCGCAACCGCCGCTGCAGCATCGACCCGGTGACCGCCAGGTAGGGCAGGTAGAACATGATGATCGCCACCGAGGTCAGGGTCAGGAAAGCGGACTGGTTGGCGATGTTGATGGCCAGCAGGATGAGTGACATCACACCGACGAACAGGGCCGGCACGATCGGCACCTTCGCCCGGCCTGAGACGCGCGCGATGTGAGATCCGAATGGCAGGCGCCCGTCCCGAGCCATCGAGAACAGCATCCGGATGCAGGCGGTGCAGACGGCCAGCGTGCAGACGGTGATGGCGATCGCCGAGTCGATCAGGAATACGTTGCCGGTCGTGTTGCCGAGCGCCTGCTTGATGATGTAGGGCAGGCCCAGGAGGCCGATGTTCTTGTCATGGATGTTCTTGACGTCCATGAGCGCGAACAGGATCAGCACGCCGCCGATGATCGCCGCGGTGATCAGCGCTCGGATGATGGCTGGAGGCGCTGCGCGCCTGGGATCGTTGGTCTCCTCGGCCAGGGTTCCGGCGGTGTCGAACCCGTACATGACGTAGGCGCTCATGATGCCGCCGATCAGGAAGGCGCCGAAGTAGCCCCAGCTGTGCCCGGCGCCGGTGCCGAGTGTGTGGAACACGATTCCGGGGCCACGGGTGAAGTGGAAGATGAGCAGGACGCACAGGATCGTCGATCCGATCAGCTCGGCGATGACCCCGAAGTTGTTGATCCGAGCCATGATCTTGACGCCCAGCATGTTGATGACGGTCGCGAATACGACCAGGATCGCGCCCAGGATGATCGCGTTCTTGGCGCCGTTCGGGGTGCTGTAGGTGCCGGCGTCGGCGGCGCTGCCGACGAACTCGAACTTGGTCGAGACCTGGGGTAGCACGACCTGCCAGGCGACGGCGACTGCGGCCACGGTGACGATCGAGCCGATGATCAGGATCCACCCGGTCATCCAGGACACGAAGTCGGTGCCGATCCGCTTTGACCACTGGTAGACCGAGCCCGCGAGCGGGAACTGGCCGGCCAGTTCGGCAAAGCACAGGGCCACGGCCATCTGACCGGCGAGCACGACCAGCCAGGACCACCAAACCGCCGGTCCCGCGTTGTTGAAGCCAAATCCGAACAGCTCGAAGACGCCGGTCAGAATCGAGATGTAGCTGAAGCCGGCGGCGAACGACGAGAAGCTGCCCAGCGAACGATCGAGCTCCTGCTTGTAACCAAAGCCCGCGAGCTCGCCGCTATCCCCGCCCGAACCAGCGCCATGCGGCGCCTCTACGGTTGCCATCAATCAACCTCCCCAATCGCGCGGAGCTTCCGCAGTTCGTCGTTGTTAGACGCTCGGCCCTCGAGGCGTCTCGGGTGCTGCAGAAGCATTGACCCAGTCCTGATGGGCCTGTTATATATCAGTCGTCGAATGGTGTCAATGAGGCCCGAACCGCGTCAGCGGGACCGGCCCGGACAGGGAGCGAGACGTGGTCACAGGCGCCGCCCAACAGATGTTCTTCGGGGGCGAATGGCGCCCCAGCGCGACCGGCGAGACGTTCAGCGCATCGAGCCCGGGAACCGGTGAGCAGATCGGCACGGTGCCCGAGGGCGACCGTGACGACGCCCGGGCCGCGATCGACTCCGCGCGCGCCGGCGCCGACGGATGGGCGCGGCTGACCGCGTTTGAGCGTGCGGCCAAGATGCACGCCGTCGGGGACATCATCGAGTCGCGCCGGGAGGAGCTCGCGCACACGCTGACGCTTGACCAGGGCAAGCCAATGAAGGCGGAGGCGTTTGACGAGGTGGACGAACTGGTCGAGTACTGGCGCATGGCCGCCGAGGACGCCAAGCGCCTGGGCGGTGAGCTCCCGAACTCGGTCTCCCCCGGCAAGCGTGTGCTCCTGGCCCGGCGCGCTCGTGGCGTGGTGGGAGTGATTAGCCCCTGGAATTGGCCGTACACGATGCCGGCCGAGCTCATCGCACCGGCCCTGGCCTGCGGGAACGCCGTGGTATGGACGCCGGCCCCGTCGACCGCCATGTGCGCGGTCGCGCTCGCTGAGTGCATCGCCGAGGCCGACCTGCCGCCGGGCGTGTTCAACCTGGTGACCGGCCCCGGCCCGGTGGTGGGCGACGAGATCGCCCGCAACCCGGGCGTCGACGGCGTCGCCTTCATCGGCTCGACGGGGACGGGCCGGATCGTGGGCGCCGCCGCCGCCGGCAAGGCGACGTTGCTCGAGATGGGCGGCAACGGCCCGCTCGTTGTGCTCGACGATGGCAACGTCGATGCCGCGGTGCAGGCCACGCTGACCGCCTGCTTTCTGTGTTCCGGTCAGAGCTGTACGGCGGGCGAGCGCATCCTTGTGCACCGAGACGTCTACGAGCAGTACATCGAGGGTCTGGCCCGCGCCGTGACGGAGCGAATCGTCCTCGGCGATCCGTTCGACGAGCACACGACGATGGGGCCCCTCAACAACGAGCCCGTGGCGGCCAAGATGGACGAGCATGTCGGGGACGCGCTGGAGCGCGGCGCCGAGGCGCTGACCGGAGGCGCCCGCAGCGCGGCCTTCCCGACCCGTCTCTACTGGGAGCCGACCGTGCTCGCCGGCGTTCCCGCCGACGCGCGGGTATCGACCGAGGAGACGTTCGGACCGGTGGCGCCCGTGGTGGAGATCTCATCTCTCGAGGAGGCGATCACCCTGGCCAACGCATCCCCGTACGGACTGCTGGCGGCCGTCTTCACCGCTGACATCGGCCGCGGCCTCGAGTTCGCTGACCGCGTTCGCACGGGGTGGGTCAACATCAACGAATCGAGCAACTACTGGGAGGCCCATCTCCCGTTCGGGGGTCGGGCCGGGAGTGACAGCGGCATCGGCAAGGTCGGGGGCGCGCACGTGATGCACTCGTTCACCGAGTTGCAGACGATCGTCATCACTCCCGACGGCCGGAGCTCGTGAGCCCGGACGGCGCCGCGGAGCAGGTCTCGGCATTGGCGGCCGCCGTACTCGAGCGCTCGCCTCGCACCGTGACCGACCTCGCGGCCGAGGTGGGGGTCGAACCCGGCCAAGCCGCCGCTCTCCTGACCATCCTCGAGAGCGACGGACTGGTGTCGCTTGATTCTGAGCGCACCGTCGCCCGCCCCGGACCGGCCGCGTTTCGCTTCGCGCGCTCGGACCTCGGCCGGGCGGATCTGGTCGAGCTGGCCCGCCCGAGCATGCGGCGGCTAGCGGCCGAGAGTGGTGAGACGGTGAACCTGATCCTGCCTCGGCCGGGCGGTACCGAGGCGATCGCACAGGTGGATGGCTCGCATCTGCTCGGCGTCACGAACTGGGTCGGGCGCCCGCTCGGGCTGCATACCACGGCAGCCGGCAAGGTGTTCCTGGCCTTCGGCGTGGCCCGCCTGGGCGACGGAGAACTCGAAGCGCCCACCGCGGCCACGATCACCGATCGCGCGCAGCTGGCCGGCGAACTGGACTCCGTCAGGGAGCGCGGCTACGCCACGCTGGTCGACGAGCTCGAGACGGGCTTGTCAGCCGTGGCGGCCCCCGTCCGGGAGCGTGGCGGTGCGGTGGTCGGGGTGCTATGCGTGTCCGGCGCCACCCTGCGCCTGGGCCGCCAGCGGCTCGAGCTTCTGGGCCGGGTCGCGGTCGAGCAGGCCGGCGAGCTCTCCCACCAGCTCGGCTACGAGGCCTGACCCGAATCGGGTCAGAGGACCGAGCGGATCTCCCGCTCGAAGGTCTCGATGTGCTCGGCCAGGATGTCGCGCGCCCGTTCGGGTTCGCCCGCCGCGATCGCCCGCAGAAGGTCGTCGTGTTCGTGGACGCGCGCAAACAGGTGTGGCAACCGGTCGAGGACCAGATGCCAGATCCGCAGCGACAGGTTGAGGTACCGCCCGAGCGTCTCCTCGAGATACGGGTTGCCCGCACACCGATGAACAAACCGGTGGATCCGGGCATCGAGCGCCATCATCCCCTCGATGTCGTCACTGCCCTCACTGCTCGCGAGCTCGTGCAGAAGCTCTTCGAGCTCGGCGCGCTGGCTCGCGGTGATCCTTTGCGCGGCTCGGTAGGCGGCGTGCCCCTCGAGCTGCATCCGGACATCGGAGATGTCAGCCAGATCGGTGATGTTGATCTCCGAGGCGAACGTGCCTCGACGCGGGAACACGGTGACGAGGTTCTCCAGCGCCAGACGCTTGATCGCCTCGCGTACCGGCGTGCGCCCGATCTCCAGCTCACGGCCGAGAGCGTCCTCGTCGATCGGCGCCCCCGGCGCGATCCTCAGGGTGACGATCCGATCTCGAAGGTCGGCGTAGGCGCGGTCTGCCAGCAGTTCGCGCGCCGGCCGCCCGGTCACCTGCGCATTCATATACGTACCGATCCCGGGTTCACGTGGCGGTCATTCCCGTATCAGCCGGTGTCACGCGTCTGCGGTCTGCACGCCCCGTTCAGTCGGGGCGCCGCCGACCGTCACCGCACACGACTGATATATGAGTTATGGCCTGGGAGTCTAACATTCGGTCGATAGTGAGCCAAGCGTTTGGCACCGAACCTCGGAGCGCGGCGTGACTGGCTCGGACCGGGAGTCCGGTGCCGACGCGGTGCAGAGACGGATCGCCGCCGGAGACGCACAGGCGGCTCGGGCCGTGGTCTCCCCGATCGCGCGCCACACGCCGCTGCTGAGTTCTCGCAGCCTGTCCGACGGCTGTGGCGGCCACGTCGTCCTCAAGGCGGAGAACCTGCAGCGCACCGGATCGTTCAAGCTGCGTGGCGCCGTACACAAGATCTCCCGTCTCGAGCGGCCGATCGGCGTCGTGGCCGGCAGCGCCGGCAACCATGGTCAGTCGCTGGCCTACGCGGCGCGTGAGCAGGGAATCCCGTGCGAGGTGTTCATGCCCAGTGAGGCGGCCGTGGCCAAGGTAGCTGCGGTGCAGGCGTTCGGCGGCACCGTGCACCTTGGCGGTGAATCGGTGGACGCCTGCGTCGCGGCGGCGCTTGACCGAGCCGCCGAGACCGGGGCCGGCTTCGTGCACCCGTTCGACGATCCCGAGGTGATCCTGGGCCAGGCCACGCTCGGGCTCGAGCTGCTGGAGGATGTTCCTGATCTGGCGGCCGTGGTGGTGCCAATCGGTGGCGGCGGACTCATCTCGGGCATCGCCGGTGTGGTCAAGGCGGCGCGGCCCACGGCGCGGGTGATCGGGGTTCAGGTCGCTGCCTGCGCACCGTTCCCCGAGTCGATCCGGACCCGCGCTCCCGTCACCTTTGACGCACTCGCGACGATCGCCGACGGGATCGCCATCAAGCGTCCGGGCGAGCTCACGCTGCCGCTGGTCGAGCGTTGGGTGGACGAGGTGGTGGTCGTCTCCGAGGACGCCATCGCCGAGGCGATGGTGTGGCTGCTCGAGCGCTCGAAACTCGTGGTCGAGGGCGGTGGGGCGGTGGGGGTCGCGGCGCTGCTCGGCGGTCAGATCAAACCGGACGCGCGGGGCCCCACGGTGATCGTCCTTTCGGGCGGAAACGTCGACGCCGGGCTGCTGGCTGCGATCGCGCATCGTCACGAGACCACCGCGGGACGGCGCCTGAGGCTGTTCACCACGATCTCTGACCGTCCCGGAGGGCTGGCCGCTCTGCTGACCCAGATCGCTGAGGCGGGGGGCAACGTGGTCCACACTGACCACGTCCGCGAGGCCGTACCGCTACACGTGCGCGAGACCGGCGTTGAGATCGCGCTCGAGACGCGCGGGGCCGACCACGGCGCCGCGATCGTAACCGCACTGCAAGCCGCCGGGTACGAGGTTCAGCGGCTCGATGGACCGGGCGGCCGGGGCGTTGCCTGACCGTTCAGCTCTAGCTCGGCCTAACCCTCGGCTGCCGGGGCTGGCGGCCCCTGGCCCGCGTCAACTCTGTGGCAGGCGATCAGCCGCGAGTCAGCCAGGGCGGCGGCTCGGTGGGTGTGAATGGCCAGGTAGGCGGGGTCGCCGGTCATGGCCAGGAAGGCGCGGCAGGAGGGGTACTCGACGGCGATGACGACGTCCCACTCGCGGGCGGCGGGCCCGATCACCGAGAGCTGGGCCTGGAGCGTCAGCAGGACCCGCCCGCCGGCACGTGCGAGGAATGGCGCCACGGCCGCGCCATAGCGGGCATAGGCCTCGGCGCCCGTGATGCCGTCAGCTTCGTCGACACCCGTCGCCTGATCCCGGAAGCGCAGGAGGTTGACCATCACCACCGGACCGTCGTCGGGCGACGCGATCAGCTGCTCGAACTGGGCTTGGGTCGGCTCGATGCTCATGGTCCTCACCTTGGTCGGGGGGCGAACTGATCCTCAGGGCGTGGCAGACACGGACAGTGATCGGCCCAGGACGCGGCCGTGGGGGCCGAGGCCGCGGACGGCAAACGTGGTCCCCAGGACCGATCCCAAGTCGATCTGTGTCTCGAAGCGCTGGTCCAGCACGGTCCTGACCACCTTGAGGCTCGCCGGCGAAGCGCCCGCCAGGACCTGCCAGCGAGCGATCGTGTTAGCGCCGTTCCAGCTCACGTACACGACCACGTGTTTGGCCGACAGGCGCCGGGCGACGACCACAGGCCGGCTGCGGGGAGTGGCCGCCCAGGGGAAGCGGAACACGCGGTAGCTCCCATCGTCTACCGGAAGCGCGCCGTCGAACAGCATCCGGCCGGAAGCCGAGAACTGAGAGAAGTACGGTGTGGCGCCAAAGCCGGCGAACACATCACCGCCGGGGAGGGTCTGGAGGTTGCCTTCGCTTTCGGCCAGGGTGGGCTTGCCGGGCCGGCGGTACTGGCTGGCCACGGTGGCCACGCGCTGACGCATATTCAAAGCCAGGATGAGTCCGCGCGAGGAATGCTCGATGACCGGCGGTCCGGCACCATCGTCGAACAGGCTGACTCGATTGCCCGAGAGCATCTGGGCGTCATGCTGAAAATGGAACTGAGCCGCCGGTCCGAGGTGGAACGTGCTCGCCTTACCACCCAGGGTCCACAGGATCCGCCCGGTGGACCGGCTGATCTCATAAACGGCGGATGTGTCACGCGCTGACACGAGCAGGCGGTCCCCCGGTAGCGCCTGGATCGAGTTCAGGTGGAAGGCATCGAAGTAGGCGCTGTTGCCCGCCGTGGCATACGAGTCACCCAGCGAGATGTTGCCGAGGGCATGCCACTCCCAGACCACCAGACCGGTGCGGATGTCGACCTCCTGGACGATCGAGTCGAGCACCGTGGTGAGGACGCCGGGGGCCGTACCGGGCACGTGCATCAGCACCGGCGAGTACACGGTGAACAATGCGTCCCCCCACGGCGCGATCAAGAACTCGTGGATGTCTGCCTGGTAGCCGTTACCGGTCCGGACGGTCTCGATGCTCCGGTAGTGGGTGTTGGCGATCACCCCCACTCCGAGGCCGAAGGCCGCGATGCTCACGCCGCCCTGCCACCAGGTCAGCACCCGGTGGCCGAATAGTCGCTGGACCCGGAAGTTGGCCGCGACTGTCGGCGGGGTGAGCTGGTCGAACCAGATCAGCCGGCCCGTTCCGTCAATGATCATCGGGCCGCCCGGTCCGACCGGTTTGATCGTGAGCTCGTTATTGCTGCCGGGGTGGATCTCGGGCGCCGGCAGCGGGGTCAGGAAGATGTCCCCGGTGTCAGAGCCGAGCCTGCGGTTCACCCGGATGCGAGGTGGCAGCAGACTGGGCTCGGTGACGAAGTGGTCAAGCTTGTTCAGCTGCGGCGTGTTGACATCAAGGATCGGCGGGATCGGAGCCAGCCGGGCCACGGTGAAGGTCGAGCGGGCCGGCGCCTGACCCCGGAGGCTGACCAGCACCCGGACCTGCTCGCCCTGGGTGAACGGGCGGTTGAGCAGGAAACTGGCGCCCCGATTCCCGCTGTAGGCGCGCAGTGTTCCACCGTGTCCGCCGCTGGTGGATCCGTCAACGCTCACACCGGTGATCCGAGACGGTCTGACGCCGAGAATGCTGATCTGCGATCCGGGGGAGGCATCGGGCGTGCCCGGGGCCGGAGAGATCGTCGGCGGGGCCGGAGGCTTCGGATGCCGCTTCTTGGCCGCCAGCGCCCCCGCCGCGCCCGGGCCGGCAAGGACCGTTGCGGACGCGGCGAGGGCGAGAAGCCAGCAGACGCCGCACGGTGAGGTGGTCCGAACTTGTGGGCGGAGCCGGAGCCACCAACACCGCGCAGCGAGCTTCATCTGAGTCTTATACCGAAAAATGTGACACCCTGTCAAACAGTCCGTCTCGGGACTATGATCTGCGCCCATGACCTCCGCCCAGCAGCGCTCAGACCGCCGCGAGCAGCGCCGCAACACCCGGGAGGAGATTCTGAGCGCGGCAGCTCAATTCCTGCGCGAGCGACCCTACCGTGAGCTGTCCGTAGAGGTGGTCATGACCCAGACCGGACTGACGCGGACAGCGTTCTATCGCCACTTCGATGACGTGACTGACCTGGTCCTCCGCCTGCTGGCCGATATCGCGGACGAGCTCTACTCGGTCGGTCAGCTGTGGCTCGAAAACGCGCCCGCGGCATTCGAAGAGGCCGCCCGCGCCGGCCTGCGCGGGGTGGTTGACTTCTTCCAGCGCCACGGCCCGCTCCTGCGGGCGATCGCCGAGGCGGCCACGACCGACGAGCTCATCGAGCAGAGCTACAACGGCTTTCTCGAGCGGTTCGTGGACCTGACCACGGTCGGCTTCGAGCGGATGATCGAGAACGGTGTGATCGAGTTCCCCGATCCGCGCTCGGTGGCCCGGGCACTCAACCTGATGAACGAGCGCTACCTGCTGTCGCAGTTCGGCCGCGAACCGGGCGCCGATCCCGAGGTCGCGCTGGCCACACTCGAGACGGTGTGGATGCGGACCATCGCGCGGTCCTCAGACCCTTCGGGTATGGAGTGATCACCGAGCACGGACTGGCGTCAGTCACCGAGCTCGGCGCGCCGGCGGACGACGAATTCCTTGAGCTCGGCGTCGATTGCATCATCGAGCGGCGGCTGCTCGTAGCTCTCGAGCGTGGCGCGCCAGATCTCGCCGGCCCGAGCGGTCGTGTCCCGCGCGCCCTTCTTGGTCCAGCGGTCGAAGTTCTCGGTCGAGGACAGCAGTGGCCGGTAGAAGCACTCGCGGAAGCGCTCCAGCGTGTGGGCGGCGCCGAGAAAGTGCCCGCCGGCCCCGACCTCGAGGTGGGCATCGAAGGCCAGCGAAGCCTCATCGATCTCGAGCGGGGTGAACTCGTGGCGCAGCTCGCGCAGCAGCTCGATGTCGAGGATGAACTTTTCGTAGCACGAGACCAGGCCGCCTTCGAGCCAGCCCGCCGAGTGCATGACGAAGTTGGCGCCGGCCAGAAACGTGGGCATGAAGGTCATCAGCGACTCGTACGCCGCCTGCGCATCGACGGTCTGCGACGCGTTCAGTGCCCCACCCCCGCGCCAGGGCAGCCCGAAGTGGCGCGCGATCTGACCCGTGCACAGGACGCCGATCCCGGACTCGGGCGTGCCGAATGACGGCGAGCCGGACTGCATGTCAGTGTTGGACAGGAACGAGCCGAAGACCACGGGTGCGCCGGGGCGGATCAACTGGGCCAGCGCAATCCCGGCCAGGGCCTCGGCCATCTGCTGCACGAGAGTCGCCGGAAGCGAGACCGGTGACATCGCGCCCATGAGCAGAAACGGGGTGATCACCACGGCCTGGCCGGCCTTCACGTACTCGAACATCGCGCCGAGCATCCGGTCGTCGTAGCGCAGTGGCGAATTCACGTTGATGAGCGAGATCGACGCCGGGGTGCGTTCGATCGCCTCCCGGCCCCCGAACAGGATCTCCCCCATCTTGATCGTGTCCACCGCATTCGGACCCGACGTCACCGACCCCATGTAGGGCTTGTCGGACAGGGTCTGGAGCGCGTAGACCATGTCGAGGTGGCGCGAGTCAAGCGGCCGATCCTCCGGTTCGCAGATCGTGCCGCCCGGCGAATCGAGCTCGGGGAAGGCTTGAGCCAGACGGACGAGGTTCTCGAAATCGGCCATCTTGGCGTCACGGCGAACGTCACCCTCCCGGATGAATGGGCATCCGTACACGGGCGCGAACACCATGTGGTCGCCGCCGATGTGAGCCGTGTTGGCCGGGTTGCGCGCCTGCAGATCGAACTCCCGAGGCGCCTTGGCCACCTGCTCGAGGATCCACTCCGGATCGAAGCGGACGCGATTCTCGTCCTCGACGATCTGGCCCGCGGCGCCGAGCAGTTCCACGGCCTCGGGGAGCAGAAACTCGATTCCCAGCTCGCTGACGATCCGTCGCCAGCCCCGATCGAGCACGCCCATCGCTTCCTCGCTGAGGATCTCGTACCGGGGCATGGCGTTGACGAACATGCGATCTCCCTCGAATTCGGCCTTCAGTGCAGCTAAGCACCCTTGACGCGACGCTATGCGCCCCTAATATATCTAGCGTGGAACAACAGTTCCAAAAAGTTGAAAAGCAGAAGCCCCACGGGCATTCGCCCGGAACGACCGCGGTTGACCGAAGCGCTGACCTCCTGGTCCGCGTGCTCGAGTCAGAGGAGCCTGTCGCTCTGGCCGAGCTCGCCTCGGCGAGCGGCATCCCCAAGAGCACAGCGTCCCGGCTCGTCAGCGCGCTCGAACGGCGCGGGCTGATCGAACAAGACGGCGAGCGCGGCCGGCTCCGGCCCGGACCCGCGATCCTCCGGCTGGCCGAGCGCGGCCTGTTGGAGCGCAGCGTGGTCGAACTCGCGAAGCCTTCACTGGACTCCCTCGCCCTGACCAGCGGGGAGACGATCAATCTGGCCGTCCCGGCACGTCACGGGGTCGAACACGTGGCCCAGGTCGACAGCCGCCACTTCCTCGGTGCCGGCCAATGGCTCGGCCGCGCGGTCGACTACCACTGCACCGCGGTCGGCAAGGTGTTCCTGGCTTTTGGACGCGCGACGGCGCCGGCCCGGCCGCTGACCCGGCTCACGCCGCTGACCGTCACCGACCCCGGGGAGCTCCGCGCCGCCCTCGAGACCGTCCGGCACGAGGACTTCGCCACCGCGATCGACGAGCTCGAGTCCGGGCTGGCCGCCATCGCGGCGCCGGTCCGTGGCGCCGGCGGCGAGGTGATCGCGGCGCTCAGCATCTCCGGGCCGACGATCCGTATGACGCCCGAGCGGATCGCCGAACTGAAGCCGATTCTGATCGAGGAGGCGGGCGCGCTCAGCCGCCGTCTCGGCAACCCCGAGCAAGGAGAACACGCGGCATGACGCACGAGGAGATCCTGCAGCTGCTGTACGACGAGACGCTGGTCGGCAATGCGCCCGCGGTCCGTGACGGCGTCAACGAAGGGCTCGAAGATGGCATGGAGCCCGAACGGATGCTCTACGACGCGCTGATCCCATCACTGGAGGAGGTCGGCGCCCGGTTCGAGCGTGGTGACTACTTCGTTCCCGAGATGCTGATCGCAGCCCGAGCCATGCAGGGCGCGCTGGATATTTTGCGGCCGTTGCTGGCCGAGACCGACACCCAGCAGGTGGGAACCTTCCTGATGGGCACCGTCAAGGGCGACGTCCATGACATCGGGAAGAACCTGTGCAACATCATGCTCGAGGGCGCCGGCTTCACCGTGATCGACCTCGGGGTCAACGTACCGCCGGAGAAGTTCGTGGAGCAGATCGGCGAGCACAAGCCCGACGTGGTTGGGTTCTCGGCCTTTCTTACCACGACGATGCCGATGTTCAAGGCCAACATCAACGCGCTCCAGAAGGCCGGGATCCGCGATGACGTGATTGTGATGGTGGGCGGGGCGCCGGTCACGCAGGAGTACGCGGACGCCGTGGGCGCCGACGGCTACTCCGCCGATGCGTCCTCGGCGGTCAAGAAGGCCAAGGAGCTCATTCAGCTCCGCCGGGATCGGGTGCCGGCTTGAAGCTCCACTCGGGTAACGCGGGGCGAACCCAGCCGTGAACCCGGCCAAGCTGCTGGCGGCCGCCGAGCACGTGGTCAAGAAGCCCATCTGGGGCTGTGAGATGTGCGGGCAGTGCGTCCTGCATTCGACCGGAATGACGTGCCCCATGACGTGCCCCAAGACATTGCGCAACGGGCCCTGTGGCGGAGTCCGCGCCAACGGACACTGCGAGGTCAAGCCCGAGATGCGGTGTGTCTGGCTGGAGGCCTATGAGCGCTCCGAGCGCCTGCCTCTGTGGCGCGGACACATCGACGACCTCCGAGCACCGGTGGACAACCAGTTGAAGGGCACCTCAGCCTGGCTGAACCTGATCAGCGGCCGCGACCGGCAGGTCCCTCCTGGGTGGGCGCACCAGCGAGCTGCCGCCGATGTCTCTTCTTGAACGCAAGCTCAGCGCCGGCGAATTCGTTGTCACGGCCGAGATGCCGGTCATCGACGGCGGTGGTCAGGAGGAGGTCCTACGTCAGCTGGCTCCGATGGAGGCGTTCGTCGACGCGTTCAACGCCACCGACAATCCCTCCGCCCACGCCCACGTGTCACCCCTGGCGGTGGCCATCGGCCTGCGCAGCGCGGGCGTCGAGCCGATCATGCAGCTCGTCTGCCGGGACCGCAACCGGCTGGCGCTCGAAGCCGACCTGATGGGCGCCGCGATGCACGGGATCGAAAACATCTGTTGCCTCACGGGCGACGACGTGACCGCCGGGGACGAACCCGAGACACGGCGCGTATTCGACGTGGACGGCGTCCAGCTGATCGCCCTCGGCCGGACGCTGGCCGGAGGGCGCTACCTGTCAGGGCGCAAGATTTCGCCAGCGCCTCACTTCCTTCTCGGCGCGGTGGAGAACCCGGGCGCGCCTCCGTTCGAGTATCGCCTGCGCCGCGCGGCCAAGAAAGCGCTCGCGGGGGCGCGATTCCTTCAGCTGCAGCTCTGCTATCGCCCGGAGCTGCTCGAACGCTTCATGCGCGGTGCCCACGAGACGGGCCTGAGCGAGCGGCTGGCCATGATCCCCTCGATCTGCATCCTGCGCACGGTTGGCGGCATGCGCTTCGTCGCTTCCAGCGTGCCCGGGATCGACGTCCCGCCGGAGACGGTGGCCCGCGTCGAGCAAGCCTCCGACGCCGAGGCCGAGTGCTTTGACATCGCCTACGAGCTCGCCACGCACGCCCTGGCACAGCCGGGCGTGGCCGGTCTTCACTTCATTTCCTTCCGCCGCGACGCCGGGATCGCCAAGTTGTGTCGCAGGCTGGGAATTCCACCACGAGTCGAAAGGGAGACCAATGGACACAGTGCTTCGGTCGCGCTCTAGCAGCGTGACCATCGGCGCCGAGCAGCCGTTCTGCGTGATCGGCGAGCGCATCAACCCCACCGGGCGCAAGAAATTCGCCGAGGAGCTCCGCGCCGGTGACTTGTCAACCGTGACCGCCGACGCCTTCGCGCAGGCCGAGGCGGGCGCCAACATGGTCGACGTGAACGCCGGCATCCCGCTGGTCGACGAGCCCGAGCTTCTGAAGTCGATGCTTCTAACGGTCCAGGCCGCAGTCGAGTTGCCGATCTGCATCGACTCGTCGGTGATCGAGGCGCTCGAGGCCGGCCTGTCGGTGTACGAGGGCCGGGCTCTGGTCAACTCGGTCACGGCCGAGGACGAGCGTCTGGAGGAGATCCTCCCCCTGGTGGCCAAGCACGACGCGGCCGTGATCGGGCTGGCCAACGACGAGACCGGCATCCCGGAAACCCCGGAGAAACGGCTCGAATGTGCGCGCAAGATCGTCAGCGTGGCCAACGATTACGGGATCGCCACCGAGGACGTGATCATCGATCCCCTGGCCATGACGGTCGGCGCCGCCACCGATGCCGTCACCATCACCCTGGCCACGATCTCGCTGATTCGTGACGAGCTCGGGGTCAACATGTGCCTTGGTGCCTCGAACGTCTCATTCGGGCTCCCCCAGCGTCACGTGCTCAACGCCGGATTCCTGCCCATGGCGATGGCGGCCGGGCTGACCAGCGCGATCATGTCCACCGCCGAGGTGTGCGTGCAGGCGGTACGGGCCTCGGATCTCCTGCTGGGTCACGACCCCTGGGGTACCAGCTGGATCGCCGCCCATCGGGCCCGGCAGGCGGCGGAGGCAGCCAGCGCGTGAGTACATCGCAGCCCAAGCGTCGCGAGCTCGTCCCGGAGCCCGAGTCGGCTCCCGATGATGGCGCGCAGCGCGTCCGGCTGCGTTTCCTGCCCGACGGCGGCGAGGTGCGGGTCCCCAGCGGCACGCCGATCTTCGACGCCGCCAGCTGGAACGGGATCGCCATCGATTCGACCTGCGGCGGTCACGGCACCTGCAAGAAATGCAAGGTCCGGATCGTTTCCGGGGAGGTCCCGGTGGGGAGCGTCGACCCCCGCGCGTTCACCACGGACGAGCTCCGCGACGGATGGCGGCTGGCCTGCCGGGCCAGCGCGCGGGGTGATCTCGTCATCGAGGTCCCGCCGCTGCAGACCCGGCCCAAGGCCGCGCTCGTCGGCGTGGGCCGCCACGTCATCCTCCGCCCGGCCGTGCAGAAGCGCCACCTGGTGCTCGAAGAAGCCACGCTTGAGGACCAGCGCTCCGACCTCCAGCGGGTGCTCGACGGACTCGAGGATCTCGAGCCGCGCGCATCCATCGAGCTGCTGCGGACGCTCGGCGGCGTTCTCCGCAACTCCCACTTCGACGTCACCGCCGTGGTCTGCGACGACGAGCTGATAGACGTGGAACCCGGCGACACCTCGGCCCGGCGCTTCGCCATCGCCTTCGATCTCGGCACCACGACCGTGGTCGCCACGCTGCTCGACCTCGACAGCGGTCAGCCCGCCGCGGTCCGATCAATGCTCAACCGCCAGCAGCCTTACGGCGCTGATGTCATCACCAGGGTGTCGGCGACGATGATGGACGAGCTGGCGCTCGGGGCCCTGCGAGAGCGGGCGCACGAGACATTCGCCGAGCTGACCGGCGAAGTGCTGGCCGCCGCGGACGTCGATGCCCAGGAGGTCTACGAGATCACCGTGTGCGGCAACGTCACGATGATGCAAATGGCCCTCGGGATCGACCCGGAGCCCCTGTCGATGGCTCCGTTCACCGTTTCGACGCACACCTTCCCGCCCGTCCGCGCGGTCGAATTCGGCGTCGCGGTCCACCCGCGGGCACCGGCGTACGTGTTCCCCTCACTCGGCGCCTATGTCGGCGGGGACATCGTGGCCGGGATGCTGGCCACCGGACTGACGCGCGATCGGCGCGTGCGGCTGTTCATCGACGTCGGAACCAACAGCGAGATCGCGCTCGGCTCGGTGGAACGCGTGCTGGCCACCGCGGCACCCGCCGGCCCGGCGTTCGAGGCGGCCCAGATCAAATGCGGGATGCGGGCCGCGGATGGAGCGATTGAGGGCATCAAGATCAACGGTGACACCCTCGATCTGGAAGTGATCGGCGACACCGAGGCCCTGGGCATGTGCGGCTCCGGACTCGTCGACGCGGTGAGCGAGCTCGTCCACGCCGGCCTGCTCGATCACTCCGGGCGCTTCATTCCCGACGAGCAAGCCGCTGAGCTGCACCCGGGGCTCGCGTCCCGGCTGACCAAGATCGGCGAGGAGCGCGTCTTCGTGCTGCACTGGCGCGGCGAGGATCCGGCGGCGTCGGTGTACCTGTCCCAGCGCGACGTGCGGGAGCTGCAGTTCGCCAAAGGCTCGATCGCCACCGGCTGGCAGATCCTCCTGCGAGAGATGGAGATCGAGGCCCACGACATCTCCCAGGTGCTGCTGGCCGGAAGCTTTGGCGCCTACCTGACGCCTCTGAGCGCCGTGCGGATCGGCCTCGTCCCCCGGATCGCCCTGCCCCGGATCATCTCGGCCGGCAACGTGGCCGGCGAGGGCGCCAAGATCGCCGCGCTGTCGCTGCGCGAGCGGGCGGAGGCGGAGTCAATCCTGCGCGAGGTGGAGTACGTCGAGCTGTCCGGACGGGCTGACTTCAACGATCTGTTCATCGACCAGCTGGCGTTCCCCGGATGAGCACTGTGGTCGTGGCCTGCGGGGCTCTGGCCCTCGACGTGCAGGCAATTGCCCGGCGGCGCGGCTGGACGCTCGACGTCGTCCCCGTTTCGGCGCTGCTGCACAACCGCCCCGAGCAGATCGCACCGTCGGTCGCCGCCGAACTCGATGCCCTGCGCCGGCGCTACGACAGCGTGGTCGTCGCCTATGGCGATTGCGGGACCCGCGGCGCCCTCGATGAGCTCCTGGCCGCCCAGGGCGTGGCTCGCCTGGAGGGAGATCACTGCTACGACGTCTTCGCCCGCCAGGAGGTGGCCGCGGCACTGGCCGAACAGCCGGGCACGTACTTCCTGACCGACTTCCTGGCCCGCACGTTCGCCCACACCGTGATCCGCGAGCTCGGTCTGGACCGGTACCCCGAGCTGCGCGATGACTACTTCGGCAACTACACCCGGGTTCTGTGGCTCGCCCAGCGGCCGACCCCGGCCACCCGCGCCGCGGCCGAGCGGGCGGCTGAGGCGATCGGCCTTCCGCTCGAGGAGCAGGCCGTCGGCATCGGCGAGCTCGAGCGAGGGCTCGAGCAGCTGCTGGCGTCCGCTTAGTGTCGCGAGTCCGAACTTCGTGAGCAGACTCGGGACTTAGAACTAGCCCTCGAGCGATTCGGCCAGGAGAGTGGCCACGTCGACCACGCGCAGCTCCTCCCCCGCGCTCTGGACGCCGTCGTCGAGCATGACGGTGCAGAACGGGCAGGCCACGGCGAGCGTCTGGGCGCCGGTGCCGGCCGCCTCCCGAACCCGGTTCTCGTTGATCGCCTGACCGCGCTCCTCCATCCACATGTGAGCACCCCCGGCACCGCAGCAGAACGTCTGCTTGCCGCTGCGCTCCATCTCCACCGATTCGCCCACGGCCGCCACGAGGTCGCGCGGAGGCGCCAGCACGTCGTTGTGGCGGGCCAGGTAACACGAGTCGTGATACGTGATCCGGAGCCCCTCGTCGCGCCGGGGAGTCAGGCGCCCGTCGGCCACCAGCCGGGCCAGCAGCTCAGAGTGGTGAATGACCTCGTAGTGGCCGCCAAAGTCGGGGTACTCGTTGCCGAGCGTGTTGAAGCAGTGCGGGCAGCCGGTGATGATCTTGGTCACGCCGGCCTCGTTCAGCGTCTCCACGTTCTGCTCGGCGTAGGCCTGGAAGACGTACTCGTTGCCCATCCGGCGCGCGGGATCTCCGGTGCAGGCCTCGCGGGGGCCAAGGATGGCGAAGTCCACCTGGGCCTGGCCCAGAAGCTTGGCGATCGACTCGCCGGTCTTGCGCGCGCGCTCGTCAAACGACGTCGCGCACCCCACCCAGTACAGGTACTCGGGGGCTGGGTCCCCCGGCTCGAGCACCCGCACACCCAGTGACGCGGCCCAATCGGCGCGCTCGGACTGGGCCTTGCCCCACGGGTTGGACGCGCGCTCGACGTCGCGCAACATGGGTTCGGCCTCGCTGGGAAAGCTCGAGTCGACCATGACCAGGTGTCGGCGCAGGTCAACGATGTGGTCCACGTGCTCGATTGACACCGGACACGCCTGCACGCATGCCCCGCAGGTCACGCAGTCCCAGACCGAATCCTCCGGCACGGCGTCGGGTACGAGACTGGCCAGTTCCGGCGCCCCCTCCCCATCCACCTCCCGGGCGTGGACCAGCGCGCCGCCGTCGGCGAACACCTGATCCCGGAGCCCCATGATCAGAAGCTTGGGCGACAGGACCTTGCCGGTCGCGAACGCGGGACAGGCGTCCTGGCAGCGGCCGCACTCGGTGCACGAGAACGTGTCGAGCATCTGCTTCCAGGTCAGGTCGGCGGCGGTGCCGGCTCCGAAACGGATCTCCTCCTCGGGCACGTCCGGATCGTCGAAGCGCAACGGCTCGAGCCGGCCGCCCGGCCCCGTGCGCCCGTACCAGACGTTGAACGCTGCCGTGGCGATATGCAGGTGTTTGGATCGCGGCAGATAGGCCAGGAAGCCGAGGATCGTCGTCACGTGCAGCCACACGAATACCCGCTCGAGGACCCGAGTCAGGCCGTCACGCGCGAACAGGTGGGAGAGCAGATCCGACACCGGCGCTGACGACGCCGGCCATTCGTTGAGGCCCAGAGCTATCCGGCAGGCGTGCCACAGCAAGAGCGTGATGGCGATCGTGGCGATCAGGCCCAGGATCAGGTCGGCCTCGCCCAGATGGCTGCCCTTGAACCGCTCCGGGCGCTGGACCTTGCGGATCCAGAGCGCGGCCACCACGCCGACCAACACCAGGACCGCGAACAGGTCAGCCAGGAAGGCGAACCATCCCTGGTGTCCCAGCCAGGGCAACGTCGTGTGCTTGTCCACGACACCGATCAGGGCGATCAGGATGGTCGGCGTCAGGACCAGGAAGCCCCAGAAGATGAACGCGTGGATGAGCCCCGGGCCGATCCGCTGCAGGAGCTTGCGCTGCCCGAGGACGATCGTGGCTTCGTTACGCGCGCGGCGCGGCAGGTCACCGGCCCGGCGCACCGGGGCGCCGGTCCGCAGCAGGGCGAGCAGGAAGCGGACACGGACGGCGAACAACGTCGCGCTCACCGCCAGCAGCGCAGCGAGCACGAGCGCGGCCACCAGCACGCCTATGAGCCCCGCGCCTTCCTGATCTCGGCCGAGATCGCCGGGACCACCTGGTGCAGATCACCGATCACGGCGTAATCGGCGCTGGCGAAGATCGATGCCTCACCATCGGGGTTGATGGCCAACAGGCGCTTCGCGCCCTTGCAGCCGGCCATATGTTGGGTCGCCCCGCTGATTCCGCAGGCTATATAGATCTCGGGCGAGATCTTGGTGCCCGTCTGCCCGACCTGATCGGTGTGCGGACGCCAGCCCGCGCTGGTCACCGCGCGCGAACAGCCGACCGCTCCGCCGAGCAGCTCAGCCAACTCCTCGATGACCGAGAACCCCTCGGCCGAGCCGACCCCGCGCCCACCGGAGACGACGACGTCGGCGTCGGTCAAGGACACTCCCGCGCCGGAAGCCGGTACGCGCTCGGCCACGCGGACCACGCGATCGAGTTCGGTCACCGATGCGCTGACCGGCACGGTCTCGACTTCGCCGATTGCGGCGGCGGGCACCACGTGGGCGGCAACCGTCATCAGCCAGGGCGAGCCGTGCAGCCTGGCCTCCTCAAGCAGCGAGCCGCCCCACCGCACGCGGGTGACCGCCGCGGGGTCGCCGGGGGCCACCGACACGCAGTTGGCGGCCATGGGTTGATCGAGCTTGGCCGCCACGTGGGCCAGGATCTCGTTGCCGGTGTCGGTGCCGGGCGCCACGATGGCTGCGACTGACCGCTGTTGGGCGAGGTCAACCAGCGTCTGCGCCCACGCCGCCGGGGCATACCCATCCGAGGCATCGATCATGACCGTTGACACCTCACCGCCCACGCCGGCGGCGAAACTCACCGCCTGCTGAGATAGTTCGTCGGCGGGATCTTCGATGAAGGCGAGAACGCTCATCCCATCACTCCAATCTCCTGGAGCATCTCCACTACCGCCGGCGCCGCCTCGGGACCATGTCCGAGCACCTCGGCCTGCTTGCTCGAGCCTTCCGGGAGCACGAGGCGGACCATTTCGAGCTTGGCCTCGGGGCGCTGGGGCTCGGTGGCCTCGAGCGGCTTGCGCTTGGCCCGCATCCGGCCCGGCACGGACGGATACCGGGGCAGGTTGATGCCCTCCTTGACTGTGACGACGGCCGGCATCGGCATCAGGTAGACGTCGCGCCCACCTGGCACCTCCCGCTCGCAACGCAGCTTTTCGCCCTCTACCGCTATCGCCTTGATCCCCCCCACGCACGGCAGGCCCAGGCCCTGGGCCACACGAATGGCGACCTGGTAATTGCCCGCGTCGGCAGACTCGTTGCCGAACAGGATCAGGTCATAGGGCTCGCTCTGGCTCCGGATCGCCTCGACGATCGCCGAAGCCGTGGCCTGGGGATCCCATTCGCTGCCGTCGGTCACGAGGTGCACGGCTCGGTCGATGCCGATCGCCATCATGTCTCGCAGCTGCTCCTCGGCCTCGGCCGGACCCAGGGTGAGTACGGTGCTCGAGCCACCGTGGGCCTCGATGAGCCGAATCGCCTCCTCGGCGCCGCACTCCTCGTGCGGGCTGATCGTGAATCCGAGGTGCCGGGTCTGGATCGCCTGCTCGTCGGGCGTGAGCGTGATCTTGCCGCCCGTCAGCGGGACACGCTTCACACACACGAGCACGTTCATGAGCGCACGCGCGAGTTGTCTGGATCAAAGATCGGGGTCGAGCCAGCCACCGCGACCGCGACCGGATAGCGCTCGCCCATGTACTCGACCAGGAGCTCCTCGCCTTCGCGAGCGTGCTCTGGGGGCAGGTAGCTCATCAGAAGGTGCTTGCCGATCGACGGCCCCGCCCCCGCGCTGGTCACGTACGAGCGCCGCCCCTTGGAGTCCGTGATCGCGTCACCGGACGTGGTCAGGATCGGCTCGCCGCCCAGCATGTAGCGCTTGACGCCCGACTTCGACGTGTGGTCCTCCACGGTTAGCGTGCACATGATTGCCGCCGGCTCGGATTCGCGCTGCCGGACGTGCGCCTCCTTGCCCACGAAATCCTGAGCCTTGACCTTCCCCCATGCCATGCCGGCCTCCACCACGTCGTACTCGCCCTCGAGCTCGGCGCCATACGCCCGATAGCACTTCTCAAGACGGCCGGTGGTGCCATAGACCCCGGCTCCGACCGGGACTGCCCCGTGCGGCAGGCCGGCCTCGGCGATGATGTCCCATAGGCGCGCGCCCTGTTCGATCGGGACATAGAGCTCCCAGCCCAGATCACCCACGTACGAGATGCGCGACGCGATCACCTCGAGTGGCCCGACCTCGATTGCCTTCCAGCGCGCGAACGGGAAGCCGTCGTTGGAGACATCATCGCTGGTCACGCTCTCCAGGATGTCTCGCGCGCGAGGGCCCCACATTCCCAGCGTGGTCCAGGCGTTGGTCTGGTCATGGATCTGCGCGCTGCCATCCGCCGGAAGCTGATCCCTGAACCATTTGAGATCTGACATCCCCCAGGCGCCTCCGGTCACGACCCGGAACACGTCATCGGCGATCCGCATGATCGTCAGGTCAGCCTTGAACCCGCCGGCCGGGAGGAGGATCGGCGTGTAGACCACGCGGCCCACAGCGACATCCATCTGGCGCATGGCCACCCGTTGGACGAGGTCCAGGGCGCCGGGGCCCGTCACGTCGAAGATCGCGAACGCGGTCAGATCGGTAAAACCGGCTCGGTCGCGCAGGGCCAGGTGCTCGGCGTTGATGATCGGCGACCACCAGCGCGATTCCCATTCGGCCTCGCGGCGGGTGATCTGGTCACCGAACTCCTCGATCAGCGGGGCATTTGACTCGTACCACTGCGGGCGCTCCCAACCCGCCGCCTCGTAGAACACCGCGCCCAGCTCCTGCTCGCGCTCGTAGTGCGGTGACAGCTTGACCCGGCGGTCCGAGTCCCATTGCTCGGAGGGATGGACGATCCCGTACATCTTGTTGAACCCCTCGGCCGCCCGGGCCTGGACGTGGGCCCGGGTCTTCTGGTGCGGGTAGGCGCGGGCGATGTTGGAGTCGTAGACATCGATCTCGCTCTCACCGTGCACCATCAGCTCGGCCAGCGTCTTGCCCGACCCCGGGCCCTCCTTGATCCAGATCGCGGCTGCCGACCACAGGCCCTTGACCTCGGGCGTCTCACCCATCAGCGGTAGACCGTCATGGGTCACCGACAGCAGGCCATTGATGGCGTAGCGTTGCCCGACCGTCTCGTCGCCAACGATCTCCGGCATGAGCTCGAGGGCCTGCTCCAGCTGGAGCTCGAAGTCCTGCTGGGTGAAGGGCAGCTCTGTTGGGCTGAGGGCCGACTCCTCGATCGAAGGGATCTCATCAGCGTCCATGAGGATCGGGCGGTGGGCATAGGAGCCGATCTCGAGGCCCGTCCCGTCCTGGCGCTCATACATGTTGGTGTCCATGTCGCGGACGATTGGGAAGTCGACCAGCGTCTTGGCGTCGGCGAAGCGCGGGGCGGGGCCGATGTCGATCATCTGGTGCACCGCCGGGGTCAGGGGAATGCCGGCCCCGGCCATCCGGGCGATCCGAGGACTCCAGCAGCCGCACGCGATCACCACACGGTCGGCCGCGATGTCGCCCCGGCTGGTCCGGACCCGCGTGATGCGGCCGTGTTCGACGTCGAGTCCCGTGACCTCGGTGTTGGCGGCCACGGTCATCCCGGCTTCCTGGGCCCGCTCGCGCATGATCGTCGCCGCCAGCAGTGAGTCGACCACGCCGGCGCCGGGGGTGTAGAACCCACCGAGCAGGAGCTCCTCGTTGATGAACGGAACGAGCTCCTTAATCTCCCGTGGGGTCACCAGCGAGACGGGCTCGATACCCCAGGTGCGCGCAGACACGACTCGGCGGGTGAGCTCCTGCATCCGCTCCTCGGTACGCGCCACCTCGATCCCGCCGCATTCCAGAAACACGTCCAGCTCCTTGTACTGGCGCATGCTCTCGAGCGTCAGCGACGTCATCTCCTTGGAGTGGTCCACCGGGAAGATGAAGTTGGAGGCGTGCCCCGTCGAGCCGCCCGGGTTGGGCAGCGGACCCTTGTCGAGCAGGGTTATCTCGGTCTCGCCGAGCTGGGTCAGGTGGTAGGCGACGCTGTTGCCGACGATCCCAGCGCCGATGATCACGACGCTCTGGCGGGTCGGCAGCTCGCGGGACTCAGACGTTGCCATCGTGCTCTGATATATCAGATGCAGTTCAGCGACGTCAACGAATGGCTCCCGGCACCGGTGGGTAGACTCGCGCCGCGGCCGACAGCAAATCGCACACGACAGACAGGGGGAAGGCAATGCGTATCTGCGAGTCCGGTGGTGGACGCCGTTCGCTGGTGCGGGCGGCCCTGGGCGCTGCGTTGATCCTCGTGCCGTGCGCGGCTGCAGTTCCGGCGTCGGCAGCCACGCTGGCAGTCAATAAGTCTTGCTACGTCAGCACGGGCTCCAAGCGCGCGGCCATGAGCCTGCTCGGTTCCGGCTTTGTGCCCGGCGACATGGTCGAGATCTCGAGCAGCGACGGCTCGGTCTCCACCAGCACGACGGCGAATGCCAGCGGCGACGTCGGCATCACAACCGGGGCCCCTATCCCCTTCTTGAGCCTCCCGGGATCAAAGGCGGTCACCCTGACCGCCCAGGACTTCACGTCTGGCGGCACGACGATCACGGCGACGGCTCGAACCCAGGCAGCACCCCTCGCGGTGAGTACCAAACCCGCCCAGGCCCGCTTGAGCAAGAAGGTGACGTGGTACTTCTCGGGCTTCCGGCCCGGCCGATTCATCTATGGCCACTATCTGCGCAAGAAGCCGGTGGCCCGGGCGAAGTTCGGGCGCGCCAAGGGCCCGTGCGGAGTGCTCAAAGTCAGAGCCCTGTTCTACCCCGGCGGCCATCCCCACTTCAAGAGCTACGGGCTCCAGCTCGACGACTCCAAGGGCTACTCGAAGCACGTTTCACCCCGGATCGTTACGAAACTCGGCACGTTCCTCATTTAGTGTCTGCGGACCAGCCGGGGTTGGATCCGCGCGGCGGATGGGACCATGGGCCGGTGGAGCTGACACACAAGCAGCGGATGCTGGCCGGCGAGTCCTATCTCCCCGCCGACGCCGAACTGGCGGCCGACCGGGCGCGCTGCCGTGAGCAGACCGAGCGTCTGAACCGGACGACGATGGTCGACGCGGGCGCCCGCGAGGAGATCCTGCGCGGGCTGCTTGGTCGCCTGGGCGAAGGGACCGAGATCCTGTCCCCGTTTCAGTGCGACTACGGCCACCAGATCGAGATCGGGGAGCGGACCTTCATCAACTTTGGCGCCGTGATCCTCGATTCAGCCCCGGTGCGCATCGGGGACGACGTCCAGATCGGGCCGAACGTCCAGCTCGTCACGCCCACGCACCCCCTGGATCCGGATGAGCGCCGGACCGGGATCGAAACCAGCCGATCGATCACCATCGGCGACGGCGTATGGCTCGCCGCCGGCGTAATCGTGTGCCCCGGAGTCACGATCGGGGATGGTGCAGTGGTCGGCGCCGGCAGCGTCGTCACGCGAGACCTGCCGGCGCGAAATCTTTGCCTGGGCAATCCCTGCCGCGCCGTGCGCGCGATCTGACACTCAATCGATCTCACGCTGCCGGTGTCCCGGACGTTATGTGTGGGATGGCATCGCAAGCCCCGCAAACAAAGCCGCGCCCACGTGCTGACTCCCCCCGGGGGGCGTTCGTGATCTTCCCCACCCGGGAGCGACCGGCGCTCGGAACCCGAGGCCACTACCGGGCCGCGCTCCGGCACGGCGTCAGCACCGTTACACACGGCGAGCGGACCGCACTTGGAATCATCTTTCACGACGCGAAATGAGGACCATGAACACGATCGTCTACCCCAGCCCGATCGGACCACTCACCCTGGTGGGCGGCGATGCCGTACGTGAACTCCGCTTCCCGGACCGCGACCGCACGTCCGGTGAGAACGGCGCGCCTACCCCAGCGCTCGAACAGGCCCGGGCACAGCTCGAGGCGTACTTCACCGGCGGACTGCGCGAATTCGATCTCGAGCTCGACCTGGTCGGCACCCCGTTCTTTCGGTCCGTGTGGGCAGCGCTGCAACGAATCCCCTACGGAACCACGACCAGCTACGGCGAACTGGCGCGCAAGCTCAGTGCCGAGCTTGAGCGCGACGAACCCTTCGTGCCACGGGCGGTGGCATCGGCGGTCGCCCACACGCCGGTCCCCATCGTCGTCCCGTGTCACCGCGTGATCGGCGCTGACGGTTCGCTGACCGGCTACGGCGGTGGGCTGCCACGCAAGCGCGCCCTGCTCGACTTCGAGGCCTCGGGCGGAGACCCCGCCGTGTTGGAGGCCAGCTACACCAGGCGTCAGCTGACGCTGCTCTGAACACTCGGGGTCAGCACAAACCGCGATCCGGGGTGGGCGGGGGCCGACTTCATGAAGCCTCGTCCCGGGTAAGGTTGATGAGCTCATTTCATCGACTCGAGGAGGCCGCCGATGTCGGCTCGCGACAAGCCACCGTTCCGCGCTGACCACGTCGGCAGCCTGCTGCGCCCCCCGGCTCTGATGCAGGCCCGGGCTCGGTTCAAGGCGGGGGAGATCGACGCCGATGCCCTGCGCGAGGTAGAGGACGAGGCCATCCTCGGCGTGATCGAGCTCCAGCGCGAGGCCGGGCTTCGGACCGTCACCGATGGCGAGTTCCGCCGGACCTCGTGGCACATGGATTTCATCTACTCGCTGGGTGGGATCGAGCAGGTCCAGGGCGAGAGCATTCACGTCCGCTTCCAGAGCGAGGAGGGCGAGTACGACTACAGCCCACCGGCGATGCGGGTCGCCGATACGGTGACGCTTCCGCGGACGATCTTCGCCGAGGCGTTCACGTTCTTGCGTGACAACGCCCACCCCGACCAGACGCCCAAGCTGACGATTCCCTCTCCGAGCATGGTCCACTATCGAGGTGGCAACTCGTCTATCGACGAGTCGGTCTACCCGGAGATTGACCGCTTCTGGGACGATCTGACCGGCGCCTATGCCGCCCAGATCGCCGGCGCCTACGAGCTCGGCTGCCGCTACCTCCAGCTCGACGATACGAGCCTCGCCTACATCAATGATCCAGCTCAGCGCGCTCACATCGAGCAGATCGGTGGCGACCCAGAGCACCTCCACGAGCAGTACATCGCCAACATCAACCGGGCCCTGGCCGACAAGCCAGACGACCTGGTGGTCACGACGCACCTGTGCCGCGGTAACAACCAGTCGATGTGGGCCGCCGAGGGCGGATACGACTTCGTAGCCGAGGCCCTGTTCGGAGACCTGGACGTCAACGGATATTTCCTCGAGTTCGACGACGAGCGGTCGGGAACGTTCGAACCCCTACGGTTCGTGCCCGCGGGAAAGCAGGTCGTGCTCGGGCTCGTAACCACCAAGCGCCCCGAGCTCGAGAGCAAGGACCTGCTCAAGCGCCGGATCGAAGAGGCCTCGCAGTACGTCGATCCCGATCAGCTCTGCATCTCAGGGCAGTGTGGCTTTTCCTCCACCGAGGAGGGCAACAAACTCACGATTGACGAGGAACGAGCCAAGCTCGAACTGCTCGTCGAGGTCGCCGATGAGGTCTGGGGAGGCTGACCGAAGGCTGCCGTGACCTCCGAGCTCTTGGCCCAGGAGCTCGGAGCGGCGCCTATCACCTCGGGCTGAGGGCGACGTTCGGGTGCCAGCGCATGGACCATGTGTCCATCAGGAGCCACCTGAGCTTTAGCTGCGTGAGCCGCGCCCCGAAGCAACACGTTTCTGCCAATCATTCAAGTTTCGGTGTAAACGCGCCGATTGAGTTGACGTGCGACAGGCTGACTCATCGAGCACACCGCCAACCCCTCGCCCACCGGCAGATGCCACACTGCCGGCCGCAATCTCTGACGGGGCCCGACTCGCCGCGCTGCAGGATCTCGGGATCCTCGACACCGAACCGGAGCCGTCCTTTGATCGATTCACCCGCCTGGCCACCGAGTTGCTCGGAGTCCCGGTGTCGCTGGTATCTCTGGTTGATTCTGACCGCCAGTTCTTCAAGAGCCAGCACGGCTTGGAAGCGCCCTGGGCCGGTGCCCGTCAGACGCCACTGAGCCACTCGTTCTGTCTGCACGCGGTGGCGAGCAAGCGTCCGCTGGTCATCGACGACGCCCGAAACTCCTCTCTGGCCGACAACTTGGCCGTACGCGATCTTTCGATCATCGCCTACGCCGGCGTCCCCCTGATCCTGGACGACGGTCATGCGGTGGGGGCGTTCTGTGCCATCGACGCCCAGCCTCGCCAGTGGAGCGAGCTCGACCTGCGGATCCTCGAGGGCCTCGCCGCGGCGGTTAACACACTGCTCGACCTTCGCCGCGCTCAATCGCAGCAAAGTCTCCACGATCGCCTGACCGGCCTGCCGAATCGCTCCCTTACCATCGCGTACGCAGAACAGCTGGCATCCAGCCTCGACGAAGGCGAATTGCTCGCCGTCGCGGTCGGGATCGACGACCTTGGCGCTGTCAACGAGGCCTACGGCCCCCAACACGGGGACCGTGTCCTGAGCCTCGTGGCCCGGCGAATCGCCCGACAGCTCGGCTCCAATGACGTCCTCGGACGGCTCGACGGAGACGTCTTCACGGTCCTGCGCCCGGGAATTTCCAATCAGCTCGAGGCCCTGGATGTAGCCCACCGGATCCGGGCCGAGGTGTCCTCCGAGCCCGTGCGGGTCCGGGGGGATCAGATCCTGGTCAGCGCGACCCTAGGGATCGCCACCGGCGGTGCCGACGTTTCCGGGAGCGCTGTGGTCGGGCGAGCCAGCGAGGCAATGCGCCTGGCCAAGGGGGGCACGCACCGGGTCCTGGTCGCCGATCAGGACCGAGCTGAGCGCTCGGCCGCGCGCCTGCGTATCCACGGAGCGCTGCGAGGGGCTGTGGCCCGTGGAGAGATAACGGTGGCCTTCCAGCCCATCGTCGAACTTGCTTCGGGACGGACCCGCGGCTTCGAGGCGCTCGCCCGCTGGACCCATCCGGAGCTCGGGGCCGTCGGGCCGAGCGAGTTCATCCCGCTGGCCGAGGACAACGGCGAGATCGTGTTGATCGGTGAGCACGTGCTGCGCACGGCGTGCATCCAGGTCGCGCACTGGCGCCAGGATTCAGATGCCGAGCTTCAGGTCACGGTCAACCTCTCACCCGTACAGCTCGCCGTACCCAACATCGCCGAGGTGATCGGTTCGATCCTGGACGAGGCCGGCCTGCCTGGAGGAGCGCTCGCGCTCGAGATCACCGAGGGCGTGTTCATGGCCCCAGGCGCGCTCGAGCAACGCAACCTGCAGCGCATCCGCCGTCTGGGAGTCCAGATCGCTCTCGATGACTTCGGCACCGGCTACTCGTCGCTCAGCTACCTGAAGCGCTTCCCGGTTGACGTGATCAAGGCCGACCGGTGCTTCCTGGACGGCCTCGGTGCCGAGCGCCACGATCTGGCGCTCATGCGAGCCATCCTGGCCATTGGCGCCGGAATGGATATCGAGGTCGTGGCTGAGGGAGTCGAGACCTCGCGTCAGCGCGAGATGCTCCGACTCTCGGGCTGCCCCTACGGGCAGGGATTTCTGTTCGCCAAGCCGCTGCCGGCCGAAGAGGTCCGGATCGGACGGCGAGCGGCGCAAAACTCCCGCTTCGTGCGCTCAACCTCGACCCGGCAGACTGCGGCTATCGAAGCTTGACGGCAGCCCCCAGCCCGGGGGCGCATCGGATCAGGTCAGCTATTCGGGGACTCGACCGTATCCGGAGACTCGACCGTGTCCGGATACTCGGCCCCATCGGAATACTCGGGGGCATCCGCGTCGCCCGGCTGCTCTTCGACAGCCGCCAGTTCCTTGCGCGCGTTCTTCCTGGCCTGCTTCTCGACCCGGCGCTCGCGAAGGCGGGCCTCGCGAGTGAGCTTGGCCATCGTTGTCTTCTTCTTACCGCGTGAGGCCATAGCGGCCATCCTTTGGTGTAGAGGCAGGGCACTGCTGCTGGAACGGCGGCCGAGGGACATGCCCTCCGCCGCCGTCAGCCAAATTACTCAGAGACTTACGACGTTAGCTGCCGCGGGGCCCTTGGGGCCCTGCTCGGCGTCGTAGCTAACCTTCGCGCCCTCGGCCAGCGACTTGTAGCCGCCGCCCTGGATCGCTGAGTGGTGGACGAAAAGGTCCTTGCCCGAGTCATCGGGTGTGATGAACCCAAAACCCTTCTCGTCGCTGAACCACTTCACGGTTCCTGTAGCCATGCGTACTTCCTCCGGTGGTATGTGTACTGCGAAACACGGAGAACGCTGGCATGCAACGACCTGCGAAACGCGGAACACTCTTTTTTGCCGAGCGGATGCCCGACGATTGGTACTCTAGCGGAGTTTCGGTGGGCCGCTCGGCCCTCGGCCCGGGGTGCTACGTTGGACGCACGGGTGTTCATCGCTCGTGGGACTCCGCTCACCGACGCGGCGAGCCCCAGTCCATCACGTGTGAGGCGCCGGCAAGGAGGGGCTGGATGTCCGCGGAGAGCGAACGTCAGGGCTTAATCGCACGGATCACCCAAATACGCCGTCGTCCCGCCGCAGCCGAACGGGCGCCGACAGCATCCGATCTTCCTCCGGGGCGCCATCGCGACCTGGAGACGCGATGCGAGCATTTGGAGCAACTCATAGCTGGACTTCAGGACTCGATGTATCGCGAATCTCAGCGCCTGAATGCCAGGATCACGGAACTCGAAGCCAGGACCGATCCGGCCGCGATTGCCGCCGCGCTCAGCAAACATGCCCGCAAGCGCGGGCTCTAGGACTGCTTGACGGCGTTCTTCATCCCCGGGCAGGTAGCCGAGACGACGGCGTCGGAAGGCTGCTACACGCTCATGCGCAACCAGTTGGCGAACGTATTGGGGCGTCTTCCGAGCAACCGCCGAATCCTCGAGCTCTGGACCCGACGCGGGCGGGTTGATTGCGTCACCAGAGTCGGCACACCTGACCCAATCTGTGGCGAACTCGTGATCGCGATCTTCGATATGGGCCCGCACCAGCCGTTCGTAATATGGCGCCGGTGTGAGCAGACGAACGGCGGCCTCGACGCGGACGGGAGCTACGAAGTGCTCGGGTGCAATGCGTATTCAGTCCTGGAGTTCGAAGCTTGAGCTTCGTCACTCCGGTCACCGAGATAACCATGCTGGGCGGCGATCGGTTGCGCGTCGAGGGCGATGCGGACGCAGTGGAAGCGCTGATCCTGGCCGCCGCCCGGGGTTCGATCATGGAGCTGGCCTGGATGACGGAGTTCGAGACTCGCGAACGCATCGGGATCAATCCCGAGCACATCTTGATGCTCCGCGCTGTATCCCCCTAGATCTGGCCGAAGCGCTTGGCTCTCGCCGAGCGCCGGTGGACAGGACAGCTGGCCTCTAGGGCGCTGGCGTGCCCTCGTCGGCGTCGGTTATCTCGACGGCGCCGGCTCCGTCCAGCGGCCGGTCGATAAAGAACACCTCGAGGGTGATATCCGGCTCGACATGAGCCTGACTCAAGAAAGCCAGCACCTTGCGACCCGTCAGCTCCTCGATCGTCGTCCTGTAACGCTCACTCATCAGACGCTGGAAATCCTCACGCATCGCGACCACCCGCTCACCCCGGTCATGATCCGCGCTCTCCATCATCGTCCTCTCAAGCGGAGTGAACCCACTCCCCCGCATCACACACACGATGATGTCGTCAAGCGCATACGTCTTGGCCTTAATCGGCCCGCGACCGTAGTGCTCACGCACCAACTTGACGATGCTCGTCGAAATCGCGGCCAGCAAAACCCCGCCGCTCAACCGAGCCTCATCAGCCCCCAGCGGCGGCGCCCCACCGCCTCGGTCTTCACTTCCAAAACTCATCCAAACCTCCGAGGTCTGCTCCGGGCCGCCACGGACCCAGTTCATCCATCGATGGCGCGTCAGCCTCAGCCGTCGAAGCGTCAACCGACGCAACTCCAGCCCAGACCATTTATCCGCATCTTACGATAGCGATTAGCACCGGCCCGTCAACCCCGCGATCGGGCTTCGGGCTTATCTCAGTCCTACCCGTGCCAGCGCATGTTCACTCGGCAACCCATGGGCTATGGCCGTCCTCGCGAGGCGCCAGCAGGAACGATTCCAGCGCCGCGTCGGGCCCAATGTGGTTCGCGCTGAAGAACGCCAGCACCTTGCGACCCGTCAGCTCCTCGATGCCGGCAACCAGGTCATCGCGCATCGTGTCCTGAAACGCCTTGCGCATGGTCATCACCACCTCCGCCCGCCCATCCTGCACGAGGCTGCGCTCGCCCTTGGTCAGCGTGTCCTGCACGACCACTGAGACCAGGTCATCCTGCATGTAGGCGCGGGCCCTGGTCGGCCCGCGACCGGTGTAGTCGGTGATCACGCGCACGACCTTGTTCGAGATCGCCGCCGCAAGCCGCCCCTCGCCAGAACGTTCAGCCGAACTTTCGGACACGGTCAACTCCATTCGGTCTCTTCCAGAGCACGGGCTGCGCGAAACGAGAAGAGACGGATGGATCCATCCGAGCAACCAGCCCCTGGTGACGACGCCGAACTCTCGGCCCCCCGGTCAGTGGCGTACCCACACAATACCCGGGGCCGGTGTCGCTCGGGCCACCCGGGCCGCCCGAGCCGGTCGCTAAGACAAGTTCGTGCGCTCACTTGCATGAGCGCCGGGTGACAGGCTATATTCCGGTCCGCGAGCCCCCGCCCCGGACAATTTGGCGGTGCGAGGGAACGCATTGGCTTGCACGACGCGCCGACAGTCAAGTTATTGGCTGTCCATTCGCGGATCGCGGCGATATCACTTAGCTGAAGGGAAGGATTTGTTCTTCCAGCTTGGTCGCGTCGCGACGCTGCAGTCTTCAACATCCGCCATCCGCCTTGCGGAAGGGCGTTCGTGATCGTGGCCCACGGGTACACAGAGCCAGTCCGCGGCTTGCGTTTGGCCAGCGCAAGCCAGTCGCCGCCCCAGGCGGCGATGTCCGACGCGACCGGAGTGCACCGGGTGCGGGTGCTGCTTCGGGACCTGCTTGAGGCGATCGCTTGTCAGATCGCTCTGTTATGCGGGCCGGATCGCATAGGCGATTCACGGGTCGTTGCCTCTTTCGGTATGGATGCGTCTGCCGAGATTGAGGTGGCAGGTTGGATCGGGGGTCGGCGTCGGGGCGGACGGGGAAGGGGGGCCAGCTTCGTCGGTCGCGCGCTCAACGCACGGGCGCGCGACCGTCGAGCTTCTCGGAACCCCGGCTTACTTGCCCAGCGGCTGATGGCCCCAGCTCACCGCTGAGGCCTCTCGCCGTCGGTTATCTCGACGGCGCCGGATCCCTCCAGCGGCCGGTCGATAAAGAACACCTCGAGCGTCGCCTCGATCCTCAATATCTGAACTCAACCGCTCCTCCGAGGTCTGCCCCGAGTCGCCACGGACCCAGTTCATCCATCGGTGGCACATCAGCCTCAACCGTCGAAGCGCCAACAGACGCAACTCCAGCCCAGACCGCTCCGAGGGCAAGAAAGCTACCGCCGCCAACCGTCCGATGTTGACTAGTTGATGCCGGGCGCTTAATAGTTTCTGCGCTTGCCGCCGTCCTCCTGGCGGGTTATATTTTCAGCAGCGGACTCCCGCTCCGACCATGCGGAGGAGCAGTAGGACGCGTTGGCTGGCTGGACGCGCCGGTGGTCACAACGTGGCCGCCAATTCGCGGCTCGCGGCGACCTTGGCGAGCTGAAAAAGGATCGGCCGTGCCCACCCAGTGCCGTCCCAGTGTTGTTCTCAGATTTGTCCGCCGCGGCGATCCAGAACGGGCAGGCGGATGAAGGCCGCCGACGCCTGGTCAACGTCGAGGCGTAGTGTGGGTGCCCCTCAGGGCACCGCGGTGCTCGCCCTGAAGCGCGACCCGAGCGCTCCGAAGACTGCCCGTGATTGGGTCAGCCGGCAGTTCGGACCAGGCGTCGGCAACGACAAGTTGGACACCGCCAAGCTGCTCGTCAGTGAGTTAGTCACAAACGCCCTGCTCCATGGGCAGGGCGCGATCGCCATCCGGGCGCAGTTGCGGCAGGGGAGGCTGCTCGTCGAGATCACCGACGAGGGAAGCGGCTTCAGCTGGACGGCCCCGGAACAGGATCGTGCCCGCCACAATGGCTGGGGATTGCTCCTCGTCGACAGCGAGTCCGATCGATGGGGCATGCATGAGGACCGAACCCGCGTCTGGTTCGAGCTGACGCTCTGACAACGCACCAAATGGTGACAGCCCGGTGGCACTGGATGTCGACCTGACGGAAGGTGTATCGGCTAAGCTCCCTCGCGTCGACGACAACCTGCGGGACCTCCCGGTACGGCAGGCTGACATCGAACCGAAGCTGTTTCTCGCGCTCGTAGCGGTCATCCAGACGGCATGCGGGGGCGTTGCAAGTCGGTCGGGCAACGTTTTTCCCCCACGTCGGAGCCGCTCTATGTCTTCACCAGAGCGCAGGCCCGGGCACGCAGAGCTCGCCGCCTTCGCGCGACCCAACCTAGCCAGAGGCCTGCTCGACATCAGCACTTCGGTGGTGCCCTACCTCGCCCTGTCGGTGCTGCTGTTTTTCACGCTCGGGGTCTCCCCTCTTCTGACCGGCGCACTGGCCATCCTCGCGGCTGGATTCCTGGTCCGAACCTTCATCGTGTTTCATGACTGCACGCACGGGTCGCTGCTGCCGTCCAAGCGAGCCAATCGCTATGTCGGGCGCATTACAGGATTGCTGGTGCTGGCTCCCTTTGGGCGCTGGCGCCATGATCACGCGGTCCATCACGCCACCTCCGGGGACCTCGAGCGCCGTGGGGTCGGAGACGTCCTCACGCTCACGGTTGAGGAGTACTACGCACGCTCCCCACGTGGCCGGCTGGAGTACCGCATTTCCCGGAATCCCCTGGTGATGTTCGTCCTGGGTCCGATCGTGGCAATGGTGATCGGCCCGCGGATCGCCACCCGATCCCAGCGCCCCCGAATGCGCCGCAGCGTCCTTGAGACCGACGCTGTCCTGGTGGCGGCCGTTCTCACCCTGTGCTGGGTCATCGGCTGGAAAGCCTTCCTGCTGGTGTGGGGACCATCAGCAATGCTCGCCGGCGCGATTGGTATCTGGTTGTTCTACGTCCAGCACCAATTCGAGGACGCGTACTGGCAGAGCGCCGATGATTGGAGCTATGACGATGCGGCGCTGCGTGGCAGCTCGTACCTTCGGCTGCCGAAGCTGCTGCAGTTCTTCTCCGGGAACATCGGCCTGCACCACGTTCATCACCTGAACGCGCGAATCCCGAACTACAACCTGCAGCGTGCCCACGATGAGCTCGCTGTCTTTGACCGTGTCCCAACCCTCTCCCTGCGCGACGGCCTCAGAGCCGTCAACCTGAAGCTCTGGGACGAGGAGCGTCGCAAGCTGATCACCTTCACCGAGGCGCGCCGGTACTCGATCCGGCCGGTGGTCGGGCCGGCTCAGCCGGTGACCGTGCGGACCCGGGCGTGATCGGCACGGCGCCGACGCTCAGTCGGCCCGGCGGACGCTGAGGCTCAGTCGGCCTGACGTGCGGATTCGGCCTCCGCGAAGCTGAGGTTGGCTTCCGCCCGGGCACACTCGCGCTCGAGCTGGCGCAGGCGTGACGGGCTGGTGAGACGCGGACCGTAGGCGCGGGCCTTGTAGAGGTCATAGCGCTCGCGGGCAAAGCGAGCCTGGACGCGACGCTCATCCAGTCGCGCCGCGGCTGCCGAGCGGCGGCCGGTACTCCGTGGCTCGGTTACAGACCCGGCCACCCCGGCCTTGTTTGCCGGCGCCACCACCAGGGCCGGCCGCTTGCGCGTCCGCGCCACGGCGGCGGGCTCAGGACGGCGATCTGCCTTGCGCACCAGCCACGGGAGTCTCATGTCAGGTGTTCAGGTGTCCAGGTCAGTCCGACGGGTGCTGCCGCGCTGCGGTACCGGGAGCGAGACCGAAATCGCTTCGGGCAGTGTGTACGGCACGTCTACCGGGTCCAGGAGCCGGAAACCGAGCAGGCTCCCGGGATCTTCCACGGTTGTCGGGATCGCCCCGCACTCAGGGCAGGCAGTGAGATAGGCCGCCGCGAGGGGCGGAAAGCGCAGCCGACAGGTCGGGCAGCAGGCGAACCTTTTTGTTGCGGTGGCCATGGCCAACCGCCTCTCTGCCCCTCTGACGAAGAAGTCGCTCGGAAAGCGAGAGGAGCCTGGGGCTCACTGAGCGCACCACCCACGTTACCACCGGCGCATCGCGGGTCGAGCCGTCTCATCCGTCCAGAGCAGCTGAGACACCCGCAATCGGCCTGTACGCTTGGCCCGTGGCCGCGGGCGTACCCCGATTCGGGGTTCTGGGACCGCTCGTCCTGGAACGCGACGGACAGTCAGTGCCGCTTCCGAGCGGACACCGGCGTTCGCTGTTGGCCTTGTTCCTGATGTCCGGGGGCGTCCCGCTCTCCCGCGATCGCCTGATTGACGAGCTCTGGGGCGAGGGTCAACCGGCGAGCGCGGTTTCAGCGCTGCACGTCCACCTGTCCAAGCTCCGGGAGCTACTCGGCGACCTCGTCGTGCGCGAGCCGGCGGGGTACTCACTCCGCCAGGGGATGTTCGAGCTCGACTGCCGGCGGTTCGACACGTTGGTGCAAGAGGCCCGATCGGACCCCAGTCAGGCCCGAGCGCGACTGCGCGAGGCTCTGGGGCTCATCCGGGGCGAGCCCCTGTGCGACGTCGCTTGCGAGGGAAGCATCGCCGAGTGGCGCCGCGCGCTCGAGGAGAAGCGGCTTCAGGCGCTATCACTGCGAATCGAAGTCGATCTTGCGGCCGGCGCGGCCGGTGAGCTCGTGGCCGAGCTCGAATCTCTCGTGTCGGCGCATTCGTTCGAGGAGCGGCTGTGGGGACAGCTGATGCTGGCGCTCTATCGCTCCGACCGTCAAGCGGACGCGCTCGACGCCTTTGCCCGTGCCCGGCGCGGGCTGGCCACCGAGCTCGGTCTGGAGCCCGGCGAACAACTCGTGCGTCTGCACAACCGGATGCTCGAGCACGACGCTTCGCTCCTGCTCACGCCGATCGATGACCCTGCCGTCGCGAGCGACCCGGCTACCGACCTGCTGGCGCCAACGGCGGCGGCTTCGACTTCGCCCACATCGAGCCTCCCCGGAATGGTGACGAAGCTGATCGGGCGCCAGCCGGAGCTAGCCGTACTGCAGGGCCTGCTGGCTGACTCGGAAGTGCGTGTGGTGACGCTAATCGGTCCCGGTGGTGTCGGAAAGACGCGGCTGGCGCTAGAGCTCGCGCGCCGTGTCGAGGCCGAGTACCGGGACGGCGCCGTACTGGTGCGACTCGAGCGGTTGACCGACCCCGCGCTCGTGGCCGCCGAGGTCGCCAGCGCGCTCGGACATCACGACGGCACTGACGGGCCTGGAGCCGACGGTCTGGGTCGCTATCTCCGCGATCGAGAGCTGCTGCTGATCGTTGACAACTTCGAACATCTGGTGCCGGCTGCCGTCTTGATCTCTGAGCTGATCGAGCTGGCACCGCGAATTCAGCTCGTCGTCTCGAGCCGGACGGCGTTGCGAATCCGCGGCGAGCGCATGTTTGTTGTCGAGCCTCTCGAGCTCCCCACCGGGGGATCCGAGGATGAGATCGTCCAGAGCCCGGCGGTTCAGCTGTTCGTACACCGAGCCCGGGCAGCCGACCTCGAGCTCCGTTTCGAGCCCGCGGAGCACCGGACCGTGGCGGCAATATGCCGGGCGCTGGATGGCTTGCCGCTGGCGATCGAGCTTGCGGCGTCCCGGTGCCATCTCCTGACCCCGGCGCAGATTCACGAACAGCTCTCGCGTCCACTGTCGATCGGCGAACGAGGACTGCGGGACCTACCGGATCGTCAGCAGTCGCTCCACGCCACGATCGCGTGGAGTTACGAGCTCCTCGCCGCGTCGGCACAGGAGGTGCTGCGTGGCGCCAGCGCGTTTCTCGGGGGGTTCACGCTGGCAGCGCTCGGGGCGGTCATCGGACGAGCGCCGGTGGCCGACCTGTCAGAGCTCCAGGAGGCGAGTCTGGTCCGCCGCCAGGCGGACACGGGCCGCTTCGAGCTGCTCGAGCTCGTGCGCGCCTTCTCGCTCGATGAGTGCCGCGGCGCCGGAGAAAGCGTCAACGTCGGTGCCCGCCACCGGCGGTATTTCGCCGAGATGGTCGCTCCGGTCAGCGCCGCGTTCGACAGTGGCTCCGCTGTGGGCGAACTGTCCGCTCCGCTGCGTGCCGACCACGCCAACCTGCGCGCAGCGTTTGCCGATGCCATCGAGGAAGGCGATCAGGAATCGGCCGTCGGGCTGGCTCTCGGCCTGCGGCCCCTGTGGATCGCGGGCAACCTGAGGCAGGAGAGTGGCGAGCTCGCCGAGCGGCTGCTCGACCGCTTTTCCATCCCCGGCCAGCAGGAGCTGGCGCTGTTGCGAATCGTGGCCGCGCTCGAGCACCCGGTGGCGCGATGGCAGCGACGGTTCGCCGAACGCGCGGCCGAGCTAGGTGACCAGGAGGCGCTCGGGGTCGCCACCACGCAACTCTTCGCCGAGGCGATCAATGCTCGCGATCGGCAGGAGATACACCGCCTCCGCCCGGCGCTGCTCGGCCTGATCGCCCCGGAGACGGGCCCGCGCGTCCTCGGCTGGGTGCATTACTCGCTCTGGGCCGACGCGTACATCGATGGCCGCTTCGAGGAGGCGTACGAGCACTGCTCCTCGTGCGCGGATCTTGCCGCGGAGATCGGACACAAGTACATGCTGGTGTGCGCCCTGGAAGGGCGGCTGCTCGCCCGCTCGGCGCTCAGCGGCGAAATCACGCAACCCGAGCTCGCCGAGGTCATCGAGCTCGCCCGTCAGCATGGCGTCCATTCTGTGGCCGTGGCCGCCCTGTGGTTCGTCGCCCGCTACGCCGCCGGCGTCGAGCCTGGCAGCGCGGCGGGATGGCTGGCGCTGGCGGAGCGAATTCAGACCGAGTCCGATACGGCCACGTCACTGGAAGAGGTTCTGCGCGAGGAGACGATGGCTGTCCTGGGGATTTCGGACCTCGGACCGTTGCTCTCAGCCGCCCCTCCGTTCGACCCCGCCACGGCGCTCGACGAAGCGGCTGGGTGGGTCGCGTCACGAAGTTCGACCGAGACCGCGCCACGTGAACGCCTAGCCGAGTTCGCAACCCCGAACGGCTGATGCGTGCAGCGAGAGCATCGAGCCTGTAGGTTGCCTGTCGCGTCGAAGGCTCGCCCCTTCGGCGTCACGGCCCCGGGTGTTCACGCACCGCGGGGTCACTTTGATCAATCGGCCGCGATCACGGCATCGCGTTCTTGACCATCATCACGGCATCGCCTTCTCGACCGCCCCAAGTCCGGTCCCCTCGACGTCGTTGTCCAGGCTGATCGCCAATGGCGCGCTCAGGGCGCCCGTATACGCCTCGGTCTCCTCCACCGCGGTGGACGGGCAGCAGCCTTGGGTCTTGTCGTACTGGACCGTCGGGATCCCGCTGATCGATGAGCCGGCGTTCCAGCGCGAAGCCCCTTTGACCTTGTAGTAGGTGCGGATCGAGCCGGTGTTGGCGGACTCCCAGTTGACGCCCATCGCCAGCTCGTTCCATTGGCCCCGAGCAAGCTTGCCCGGCGGGATTACATACAACGCCGGAAGGTTTCCAACCCCTTGTGGCGCGTCAGCATTCGAGTGATAGGCGCAGCCTGGCGCCGTCGTCTGGGAGTTGTTGCAGGGACCGGTCTGCAGGGCGAGCGTGACGTGATCGGGATGGAGCTCCCAAGCCACCGGCGCGCCGTAGATTTTGTCGAACTTGAACTCCTCTATCTCCACCTCCTGGCCGAAGAAGGCGTTGGCGACTGTGAAGTGGTCCGGGACGTACACCATCAGTCCGTAGTAGCTGGTGGTGCCAATGCCGAGCGGGACAGGTGGGGCCACGACGTCGCACACCGTGAGTGGATAGCCGGACGGAGTCTGCGGATCGACGATCAGTGCGCTCGCGGCGCCGTCACCGGGATTGCTCGTCTGAAACGCAAATGAGCCGCGGTACCGAGGCGGCTTGGACGGCGTCCCCGTGTTGGCGCACTGAGCAGACGAGAACGGCCTGATTGTCTGACGATCGAATGTGGCGTCAAACGTCAGCCTCCCCGAAGGGGCTAGACGCAGGTGCGTCGGCGAGGTCGATCCGCACCCGGTCACACACGCGGCGAGAACCAGCAATGCGATGCCCAGGCCGGCCGACGAGCGGCCGACCTGGAGCTCGAGATCAGCCGAGGTCGAAGCGATCGAGGTTCATCACCTTGACCCAGGCAGCGACGAAGTCGCGCCCGAACTTCTCCCGCGCGTCATCGCTGGCGTAGACCTCCGCGAGCGCCCTCAGCTCGGAGTTCGAGCCAAAGACGAGGTCCACGCGGCTCCCGATCCACCTGAGCTCGCCGGTGGCGACATCACGACCCTCGAATGTCCCCGCGTCCTCAGGAGTCGCCGTCCACGCCGTCCCCAGGTCAAGCAGGTTCACGAAGAAATCGTTGGTCAGTGACCCGGGCGTCGAGGTGAAGACGCCCAGCGGGGATTGCCGCGAGTTCGCGCCCAACACGCGGAGGCCACCCACGAGGACGGTCATCTCGGGTGCGCTCAGGGTAAGCAGGTTCGCGCGGTCGAGCAGGAGATACTCGGCCGTCAGACGCTGCCCCTCCCCGAGGTAGTTGCGGAACCCGTCCACTGTTGGCTCGAGCGCGGCAAACGACTCGACGTCGGTCTGATCCTGGGAAGCGTCCGTGCGTCCCAGCGTGACGGGTACCTCCACGTCCAGACCGGCGTTCTTGGCCGCCAGCTCGATGGCCGCGGAGCCGCCGATCACGATCACGTCGGCGAGCGAGACCTGCTTGCCCGCGGTCAGGGAGCTGTTGAACGCCTCCCGAATCTGCTCGAGGGTGCGCAGCACCGCCGCCAGCGCGTCGGGATCGTTGACCTCCCAGCCGTTCTGCGGCTCGAGGCGAATGCGCGCTCCGTTCGCGCCGCCGCGCTTGTCACTGCCGCGGAACGTCGACGCCGATGCCCACGCGGTGGAGACCAGCTGAGACACGGACAGCCCCGAATCGAGGATCTGCCGCTTCAGGTTGGCGACATCGTCCGCGTCGATGAGCTCGTGCGTCACCTCGGGCACGGGATCCTGCCAAAGCAGCGTCTCCGCCGGGACCTCCGGTCCGAGGTACCGAGCCACGGGCCCCATGTCGCGGTGCGTCAGCTTGAACCAGGCCCGCGAGAAGGCGTCCGCCAACTCGCCCGGGTTCTCGTGGAAGCGCCGCGAGATCGGCTCGTAGATGGGGTCGAAGCGCAGCGCCAGGTCTGTCGTCAACATCGTCGGGGGACGCTTCGGCAAGTCCTCGGCGGGGCCGGGAACGGTGCCTACCCCGGCGCCGTTCTCCGGCTGCCACTGGTTCGCGCCGGCCGGACTCTTGGTCAGCTCCCACTCGTAGCCGAACAGGTTGTCGAAGAAACTCGTGGACCACGCCGTGGGCGTGGCTGTCCAGGTGACCTCGATACCGCTCGTGATCGCATCCGCGCCCTTACCGGAGCGGTAAGCGTTTCTCCAGCCCAGGCCCTGCTCCTCCAGCGGAGCGGCCTCGGGCTCTGGACCGACGTACTGGTCGGGATCGGCCGCGCCGTGCGTCTTGCCGAACGTGTGGCCGCCGGCGATCAACGCCACCGTTTCCTCATCGTTCATCGCCATGCGGCGGAACGTCTCGCGGATATCCACCGCCGCCGCGAGCGGGTCCGGGTTGCCGTTCGGCCCCTCCGGATTGACGTAGATCAGCCCCATCTGCACGGCGCCCAGCGGCTCCTCGAGATCACGGTCGCCGGTGTAGCGCTCATCGCCCAGCCAGGTGGTCTCGGGGCCCCAGTAGACGTCCTCGTCCGGCTCCCACACGTCCTCCCGGCCGCCGGCAAAGCCGAACGTCTCGAAGCCCATTGACTCGAGCGCGACGTTGCCGGTGAGGACGATCAGGTCCGCCCACGAGAGCTTCTGGCCGTACTTCTGCTTGACCGGCCACAGCAGACGTCGAGCCTTGTCGAGGTTGCCGTTGTCCGGCCAGCTGTTGAGCGGCGCGAAGCGCTGCTGGCCCGCCCCGGCGCCACCGCGACCGTCGCTGATGCGGTAGGTCCCGGCACTGTGCCACGCCATCCGGATCATGAACGGGCCGTAGTGGCCGAAGTCAGCCGGCCACCAGTCCTGCGAGGTCGTCAACACGTCCTCGATGTCCTTCTTGACCTCCGCCAGGTCGAGAGTCTTGAACGCCTCGGCGTAGTTGAACTCCTCACCGAGGGGGTTCGCCACGGCGGGGTTCTTGGCCAGGATCTTCAGGTTCAGCCGGTCGGGCCACCAGCCCCGGTTCCCTCCGCCCTGGGTCGGGTGCGGGGCACGCTCGTGCGCGACCGGGCAACCGCCCCCAGTGTCCTCGTTCATCTCTCCAACAACGGCATCGGTGGTGTCAGACAAGGGAAGCCTTTCCGGGATCAGAGTGGGTAATTAGGCACTGTTTGCGGCGGAGCAGGCGGGACACAGGCCCCGGTAGAGCACCTCGGCCCCGTCGACCGCATATCCATGGTCCTGGGCTCCGGTCAGGCTCGGTGCGGCGCCAACGGCGGGATCGACATCGGCGATCGCACCGCATGACCGGCACACGAGGTGGTGATGGTTATCCCCCAACTGCGACTCGTAGCGCGCGGCTGAGCCCGCCGGGTGGATGCGCCGGACCAAACCGGCGTCGGTCAGCGCTCGCAGCACGTCATACACGGCCTGCTGCGACACCTCTCCGAGATCCTGGCGCACGAAGCCGACGATTGAGGTCGTGTCAGCGTGCGGATGCTCGTGCACCGCGGCCAGCACCGATACCCGGGGACGTGTGACACGCAGAGAAGCTTCGCGCAGCATCCCCTCCAGCTCTGAGCTCGGCGGCATGGCTGGAGTGTGGCACATATTCTGGAATCATTCCGGATTACGGATCAGATGCTCGTCCCACCCAGAACTCCGATCAGCGGCCGATCTCCACCGCGAACGGTGTTGTGATCCCGCCGGCGGTGAAGCTCAGCTGGAGCAAGAGTGGAGTCCGGCCGCGGCTGATCTGAAGGCTGAACCTGTGCGCCCTCTTGCCGAGCTTGAACCGGTGGCGGCCGACCGCGAGCGTGGCTGGAATCGAGGCCGAGGCCCGGAACGTCAGCCGCCTGGCGGAGCGTCCGGCCCGCTTGGGCATCTTCAGCTTCAGGTAGGGCAGGGTGACGTGGCTGACATGGACCGTGAGCAGCGCGGACGCTGTGCGACCTGATGGGTCGCGAGCCACGAGCCTGATGTGGTTGGTGCCGGCGGGCAGCGGGCCGGCGCTGATGTCCGAGCCCGTACCGAGGAGGAATGGTCCGTCGAACCACCGTAGGCGACGGCCCGACAGAGCCTGCGCGGTCTGATCGACGGCCTGGCCGCTCAGCTGCAGCTGAGCGTCGCCGGCGGCGGGCATCCGATCCGCGAACTCGGTCAGGATCGTCACCTCAGGTGGCGCGCCGAGCGCGCTGAAGCGGCCCGACAGGGCGTCGGTTTCGTTGAATCCGTCGCTGATCCGGACCCGCACTCGGGCCTGGCGCGAGGCGGTGAAGAAGAAACTCTCGAGCGATACGTGGCCCTTGTCGGGCCCGACGAAGACCGTCCGCCACGTCTTGCCGCCGTTACGGGAGTAGTCAATCAGGGCTGTGAGCGCGAGATGCTCTGGGTTGGTCGCCTTCCAGCGCACGACAACCTCGCGGTGAGCGCCGACGCGGGCGCCCGCGCGCGGTGTGAGCACCCGCACCTGAGGTGCCTTGGCGGGCCGAGTCCGAGTCGCGATCGCGGTTCCGTTGTCCGCGATTCGGATGCTGTCGACATCCGCTGCGGGCACACTTCCGCTGATCTCGATCAGTGGAGTCGAGCCCAGCGAGCTGGCGTGGCCGCTCCCTTGCAGCGCTGGCGGATCGATGTGGCCGCCGGTCGTCGCGGCCATCGGCACGGTCGAGAGCACCTGGCCGCCCGATCCGAGCGCAGTCAGCGTGAAACTGTCAGCAGAGGTTCCAGGCGGCGGCGCCGATCCGACCTGCGGCCCAACGCTGGCGATGCTCACCCCGGCTCTCGTCACGAACCCGAGAACGGACAGCTTGGACGGATTGACCTGCGCATCCGCCGCGAGTGGCCCGGCGGTCCCGGCTGACCTGCGCACGCTCGCGGTGCGTGCCCGATCGGCAGCTGGGGTGAAGCCGAAGTTCGAGATGAGCTGCTCCCAGTTCCGCGGCGAGATCCAATCGTTCGGATCGATCGACGCGCCGGTGCCGCCCTCGTTGATGTTCGCGCAGTAGGACATGAGGTCGTAGGCGTGGGGATACGCGGGGAAGTCGGGCGACTTCGCGGCGATGAACGTGTATGGCTCCGAGATCGTGCTCAGGCCGATGCCGTTGAGGAATCCCTGCTGGTCGGGTGGCCATGACTCCGATCCCATCCCGTTCGCGCCGCCGCCGTTGCAGGTGCTTGCGTGGACGAGCCCGTACTGGTGGAAAATCTCGTGAGCGACGGACGTCAGGGGTCGATCGCCGGTGCCGTCGACGGCCGAGTAGTTGCCCGGAACCGTCAGTGTCACACCGCCGTTGGCGATCGCGGGTGTGGAGACACCAGCGTAGTGGTCGTGATCTCCGCTCAGGGTCGGGGCGTAGCTCTGCAGGCGCTGGGCGGCGGCCAGCTCCTTCTGCCCCGCGCAGGCATTGAAATTCGCGGTCACTGACTGGGGGAGGCCGCATGGCCCGCTCGTCGAGGTTGCGATGTCGGTCACGTTGATGGTCCCGAAGTACGGGATGAAGCTGATAAATCCGTCTGGGAGTGGAGTGACCGCGTCGAGATCTCTGAACACCTTGGCGGGCGAAGCCGCCGGGCCGACACCGTTGATTGTCATCGGGACCGGAGTCACGGCCGGTTCGTAGTTACCGCCGATGTAATGGAAGCTGTTGTGCCTGAGCTTGAACGTGTCGCTGCCCTGACACGACGCGCCCGGGTGGCTACCCGCATAGGGCTCGACCTTGCCGATGAGCGTGATGGTGTCCGGATTCGGGGGGCCATCTGACCAGCTCATCGGCAGCGTGAACGTGTAGGCGTTGGAGTTGCTCTCGAGTTCCTTGTCGGAGACCATCTCAGCGCCACCGGCGTGGGCCTCGTGCAGCCGGGTCAGCGGTTTGCCGTTCGCCCCCAGTGGACCGTAGTCAGGCTTGAGCGGGCTGCCCGGCAGCGGATGGCCACCCCGGGAGCCGTACAGGCGGGCAACGACGTTCGACAAGCCACCAGCCGTAGTGGGAGCGTCGGCGTACACGCGCACCACGGTCTTCTTGCCCGCGACGAGGTCTACGCCGGTGTAATTGTCACCGGACTGTGCGGGCCCACTCGGGCTGAGGTGTCCGAAATCGGTTTGCGTGCCCTGCGTGACATACACCCCCTGCGCGACTGCCAGGCCGGTGTGGTTCACAGTCAGGGTCGCGGTAGCGGGTGGATAGGTTCCGTTGGTCGCGGTGACCGTGTACGTACCGGTCCCGGTCGAGTTCCCGGTGCTCGTGATGGTCAGAGTCACGGTGCCGTTGTGGGGCAGGGAGGCGCTGCTCAAGGACTCGCGGAGGCCGCTGGTGTCGCCGTGCGAGCTCACCTTGAGCTTCGATGAACCGGGGACGTTCTGTTGGGTTACCTTGACCTTGACCTTGGTGCTGGCGCAGGTCGTCGCCGTGACGGTCGCGTGCGTCTGAGCCGTCTGCCCCGGGGGCACGAGTGCGATCGCGAGCGCATGCACATAGGTGAAGCGGTCGGGTGAGCCCGACAGGCTCGTGCCGCCGGGTGCGGTGACGGTCACGTCCACCGTGCCCGTGCCCGTGGGCGAAGTCGCCGTGATCTGCGTGTCGCTATCGACCGTGAAACTCGCTGCCTTGGAACCGAAGTCAACTGCCGTCGCACCCGTGAACGCAAGGCCCGAGATGGTCACCTTCGTGCCGCCCGACGTGAGGCCTGAGCTCGGGCTGACCTGCGAGATGACCGGCACGGACGGCGCGAAAAATACCCAGGCAGCGCCGGGGCCGAGCTTGCCGTTACCGCTGTCGAGAGGGCCGCCGATCAGCGTGGTGCTGGCATCCGACGACAGCGCCAAGCTAGAGCCGAACTGACCAGTGCCGGTCTCGCCCGTGCCCTCGTTGGCGCAGCCGCTGGTGCAGTCGCCGACGAGTTTTGATCCCTGCTGTCTCCAGGATCCGCCCGAGCTCACGAATTCCCACGCCGCGCCCGCCTGGGAATTGTCGTCTGGGCCACCGATCACCGCCGTTCCACCGTCACCGGACACCGCGACCGTGGCACCCTGCCGAGACGGATCCACCGCGCCGGCGCCGACGAGCTTCGATCCCTGCTGGCTCCAGGCCGACCCCGAGCGAACGAACACCCACGCCGCGCCCGCCTGGGAATTGTCGTCTGGGCCACCGATCACCGCCGTGTCACCGTCACCGGACAACGCGACGCTGGCACCCTGCTCAGAAGGATCCACCGCGCCGATCCCGACGAGCTTCGATCCCTGTGGGATCCAAGTTCCTCCCGAATTGACGAATACCCACGCCGCGCCGGCGTCGCCATTGTCATCCGGACCGCCGATCAGCGCCGTACCCCCATCGCTCGATAATGCGACGCTGGCGCCCTGCTCAGAAGGATTGACCGCACCAGCGCCAATGAGCTTCGACCCCTGCTGGCTCCAGGTTGACCCGGAGCGCGTGAACACCCACGCCGCGCCGGCGTCGCTGTTGTCGCCTGGCCCGCCGATCAGTGCTGTGTTCCCGTCACCAGACAGCGCCACGCCGGTGCCCTGCTCAGAGGAGTTGACCGCGCCGGTGCCGACGAGCTTCGATCCCTGCTGGCTCCAGGCCGACCCCGAGCGAACGAACACCCACGCGGCGCCGACGGAGCTGCTGTCGGTCGGGCCACCTATAAGCGCCGTGTCCCCGTCGGCGGACAGGGCCACGCTCGCGCCCTCGGCGCAGCAGCCGCCCTGTTGCACCGAGCCACCCGTGCCGAACAGTTCCGCCTGCTCCGTCCAGCTCCCGCCCGAGCGCGCGAACGCCCACACCCCACCAGAGGAGGTGGCGTTGCGCGGTGCGCCAACGAGCGCCGTGCTGCCGTCGGCCGACAACGCCACGCTGTAGCCGAACGCACCGTTGCCGGCCTCCCCCGTGCCCTCGTTCGTGCAACTGCTCGTGCAATCACCAACGAGCTTTGAGCCCTGCTGGATCAACGGGTCGACCCGCAGCGGATAGCGCGCGCCACGATCATCGACCAACACCGACAGGCGACCGTCGCTCACTCCCAGCCACGTTCGCAGCGCACGCCCACTCGCGTCTACGGCCGACGCTCCCGCATACCGAAGCGAGCCGCCACCCGCGAGCGCCAGCAGCGCGGTGCCTCGCCCGACCAGACGCACGCCTCTGGCATCCGATGCGGCGATGGCGAACGCCAGTGCCCCGCGCCCTACGGGACGTCTGACCAGATCAAATCCCTGCTCGACCCCGAGCGGACCGTTCGCAAACCACTCGCGCACATCGGAGCTTGCGTAAACCACCCGATTGGCGACCACCTGCGGACGCGCCAAGCCAACCGCGACCGATCCCTGCGAACGCCCGAGCCCAGCCAACCCGACGACTATGTGCCCCACACCCGACCCAACCGCGACACCGCTGTCGGTGAACCGTAACCGGAGGCCCTGCGCGAGATTAAGTGCACTGAGCCGATGCACCCGATAGCCCGGATCGGTGGCACCGAGCGCGGCCGACACCGGCCCCCGCGCCGACAGCGGCAACACCGTGAACCCAGTGTGATGCGAGACGACCCGTGGGCCACCCGAACCCGCACACGCCGACAGCAGGAGCGACGCGCAAAACACCCCACACGCTCCCAAAACCCAACGCCTACGTCCCGACCCTCTCATACGCGCCCACCCTCGCAAGGATCACCGCTGTCGGCTGCAACAATCGTAACCTATCTTCTCGGCTCGGGCAGGCCGCGAACCCCCGCCTGACGGCTCGATGAAGCGGTATGCAAAGCTGCCCGTATGGCCGTGATCGCCATCGCTGAGATGTTCGGGATCAGCGGACGGCGGGATGAGCTCGCTGCGCTGCTCGAGCGCTTTGGCGGTTGGGCTGGCGGCGAGCCGGGCTGCCGCCGCTACGTCTTTGCGGCGACGCTGGCGGATCCCAGCCGGTTCATTCTCGTGAGTGAATGGGAGAACCAGGAGGCGCTGGACGCCCACTATCGCTCTCAATCGTTCGCCGACTTTCAGCTCGGCCTCGATGGCCTGCTCGCCAGGCCAAGCGAGTCGACGGTGTACTCGGCTCATGACGCCGTCCGGCCAGTGAACACGCGCCCCATGGACCCACGCGACGCTGACTAGGCGCGCGCGAATCTGGGCGGACCGCGCAGCGACTTAGGCGCCTGTGAATCGATACTCGGTCAGCCAGGCGTCAGTCGGGTCGGTGTGGGCGGTCCAAAAGAGTTCCGCAATGTTGTCCGGATCGAACGCCGTCCCACGCACGACCGAGCCGGCGATCGTGATGGTCGCGGCATGGATGCCGTCATCCCGGACACCGGCGGCGATCAGGGTCGCCGCCGAGCGCATGGCGGCCTTCCCCATAGACAGGCTCGCCAGTGCGGGCACCGGATGGTCGGCGAAGCCACCGCTGGTGAAGAGCAGTGTGCCGGCGCCGGCGGTGCGCAGGACGGGTGCGGCGACCTGTGCCGCGACGACGGCGCCGAGGACATCAATGTCATATGCGGTCCGGAGCCGTCCGAGCGTCGTATCGAGGATCTCGCCCGGATCCGGCAGGGCAGCGTTGTAAACAGTGACGCCGGGGGCGCCTGGGGCGCGGAAGATCCCCTCGATTGTCGCGCGGAAGCCGTCCAGATCTTCGATGTCGGCACCCATCTCCAGCGGTCGCCTGTCCTGTGCTAGTTTCAGGTGTGTCGCATACGTGTGACCAGAGCTCCGGGGGCGCCGAGCTCGCAGGCTCACCACCAGCGTGGCCAACTGAGCCTGAAAAATCGAGGAGAGGTCGCACGATGTCGAAGCGTTGCGCAGGGACATGTCCTGGCGTGTCGGCGGCGCGTGGGTGGCTTGCGCTCGCGTTTGCGATGGCGGCTGTCATGGCCGTGGCTGCGGCGCCCGCGTCGGCTGACACCGTCATCGGTCAAACCCGTCCCGGCTCTGAGTTGACGGCGATCGCCTGTGCGAGCGGGTCCGCGCTCAACTGCGTCGCCGTGGGCGCGCCGTTCGCCAGTCAGCATCCCGTTGACGAGGTCACGGCCGTGACGAACGGTGTCGCCTCTTCTCCCCGGAACTTTCCGGCCGGCTTCACTGCCGTGAGCGTTGCGTGCACCAGCGCGACGAGCTGCCTGGTCGTCGGAGCGGCCCCCGGTGGGCAATTCGGGCGCGAGGGAGCGCTCGTCGAGGTGACCAACGGCGCTCCCGGTGCCGTCCAGTTGATCCCCGGCACCGGTCTCCTGCACGGTATCGAGTGCAACGCCGCCAACTGCCTGGCGGTGGGTCAGGCGTCGCTCAACCTAAACGAAGGGGTCGTGGTGCCGATCACCAGCGGTGTTCCGGGCTCGGCCAGCGGCGTCGCGGGGACCGAGTCGCTGTATGGGATCGACTGCCACAGCGCGGGCAACTGCGTCGCGGTTGGGACCAAGGAGGTGATCGTCGGTGGCTGCGGGCAGAACTGCGGGACCGATTACGAGCAGGCGGTCACCGTCGCAGTCACGAATGGCTCCCCGGGCTCGCCCCAGTCTGTGCCGAACAGCGCGCAGACCAGTTACCTCTTCGGCGTCGCCTGCCCGGCTAGCGCCGCCGGCTGCGTCGCGGTCGGCGAGAACGACCCCAATGCAGGTAACCCAGGAACGGGGATGGTCGTGCCGATCACCGGGGGAGCACCCGGCGCGCCGCAACCGGTTTCCGGCACGGAGAGTCTCAGGACGCTCGTGTGCCAGAGCGCCACGAGCTGCCTTGCGGGCGGGCTGCGCTTCGGCGGCCCCGGCGGCCAGACGACCGGAGTGCTCGATGCGCTCAACACCAACGGGTCGCCTGGCACCGCTCAGGACGACGCCGGCCTGGAGCAGGTAACGGGTCTGGCGTGCGCCGATGCCTCTAACTGTCTGGCCACCGGCTACACCGGCTACACCGACGGAGATACGAACAAGGGGACCGGGCTGATCGTCGCCCTTGGCCCGCCGGTGTCCCCCGCCGCTGCAATTGCCAGCTCGTTGAAGGTGAGCGGTCCCGGCTCGAGCATCTCGGCAATTCTGCGCAGCGGCGGGTTTCCCGCGCCGTTCACCGCCCCGGCGGCGGGCTCAGTCGCGGTCACCTGGTACTACGTGCCGGCCGGGGCGACGCTGACTCGAGTGGTCAAGCCGGTCGTGGTCGCCAAGGCATCAAAGAAGTTCTCCGCGCCGGGGAAGGCCAAGGTCAAGCTCCGGTTGACGGCCAAGGGCAGGAAGCTGCTCAAGCACGCCAAGCGCATCAAGCTGACCGCGGTGGGCACCTTCACCCCCAAGCACGGCAAGAAAGCCAGCCGGCACAAGGCGATCACACTCAAGTAGCCGCTCCGACCGTATAGACCAACCCGGCTAGCCCTTGGTCGAGTAGCTGACTGACTTGTCGCAGCTCGTTCGGTAGCCGTTCTGTCCGCTGAACTTGGCGCTCAGCTTGCCGCTCTCCTTGCCGTGCTTGGCGAACGACCCGGTCACGACCAGCGAGCCGACATGGCGGCCCGGCTCGGTGGGCGGGAAGTACATCGCGAGCGACACCTTGAACCGGCCCTTCTTCACCGCGGCCGACCCACCCGACTTGATCTTCGGGCCGGCGCCCTGGCAGCCGAGAGGACCGACCGGGATGCTGAAGCCGCTCACGCGCTTACCGTTGCCGGACACTTTGAACTGAACGGTCGCGTTATCGGACTTCGGGCCCCAGGACCCCTTGTATGTAGCGCCCTTGGTCGGATTTGACGCCAGCGCCAGCCCGGCGACACTCAGGCCGACCACGCAGGCGAGCAACAGGGATCGGAAAACGCGCTTGGCTGACATCAGGCTTCACCCCGATCTGGGTCGACATCCGGCCGGCTGGCGCGCAGTCTAATTCGCCCCGGCGCGCCCTGTCCCTCCGTTCAGCGGGCCGCCCGGCTTTGCGCGGCCGGCGCCTGCTCGCGGTGACCGGTCAACTCACGGTGCCGGTCCCGAGCTGATACTCGCAGCTCGGGCCACCGGCATCGACCGCCTCGAGCAACCCTCCGCCGCCGGGCACGCCGATCTCGATGTCGGTCTCTCCCGCCGGCTTCTGGAGGAGCGCGCCGGTGCCGGGCGTGCCGACGTTGGCCAGAGGAACGTTGATCTGGATAACGCCGTTCGGGCCCGTGGTGAACGATCCCGTGTCGGTGTGCACCGGCGAGTACTGATGCTCGTTGCCGGTGATGACCACGGTTCCGTCACTGAACGTCGGGGACCCGCCGGTCGCCGCGGCAGTCGCGGTCAACTCGGCATTCCCGAAGTAGCTCGTCCCCGCGAAGGTCCACAACATGTACCACTCGTCGGCGGCCGCCCCCGTCGGCACCGTCTTCGTCAGGTTGCTGACGGTGAGCCGTACGTAGAGCGTCTTGCCGTCGGAGCTCAGCGACATATTGCCCTTCAGCAGGCTCAGCTGCGGATCCTCGTTGCCGAGTGTGTCAGTCGCGGTGTGGGGTGGATTGGTCCACAGGTTGGCCGTATTTGTGCAGAGGGCAGCGCTGCAGGGGGACAGTCCGTCCTGGCCGCAGTCGTTCGGTGGCGGCGCGGTCACGTTGTCGGCTGCCTTGTCGCAGTTGGTGACCCCATCGACGTCTTTGGTGAGATTGCAGACATCGGGGCTGCCGAGACCGGAGAGGAAGTCCCATCCGGCTGGGTCAAGCGCAGTGCGTGGCTGGGAGAAGTAATAGCCGTTGCTGGTAATCGGAGACGATGTGGTGCCGTTCCCGACGTCGAAGAAGCCGGTCGGGTCCTGTGCGGTATTCCGACCCACGCGGTACAGCAGCGGATCGGCGAAACCGTTGGTGTAGATGCCGTTGCGCTTGCGTGCACTCGCCGCCTGGATCCGCGCCCACATCCCCATCCACAACGGCGAGGAGAGACTGGTGCCGCCTCCGGCCGAATCGGACTGACCGTTAAAGGTGATCGCGTACCCATTGCTGGCCACGTCACCGGACTGCGCGGCGACGTCCGGGATGGCCCGGCAGAGCGTGGGCGAGGAGTACGGGGTCCCGTTCGGCTGCGAGAGGCAGTCGAGCTGATTCAGCGGAAACATGCCGTACTGGTAATCGGGCTGCTTGACGTAGAACGTGTCCCCGCCACCACCAAACGTCCAGCCGTACTCCGTGAAGCGTGACGCGTTCGAGGCCGGAGGCGTCGCGGTGTTCGGGTTGGTGTAGAGGACGGTGCCACCGACGGCGACGACATACGGGCTCGAGGCCGGATAGTTGGTCTCCGGATAGCCCTGGTTCGCGACCCCGTTGCCGGCCCCGATCACGGCCGCGGCCACCACCGGGCACGACGAACCGGTGTCGCCGGTGGATGCAAACAGCGTCTTGCCCTGGATGACGGCCTGCTGAAGCGTGTTCTCCGACGCCTGGGTAAACATGACGCCTGCGGTCCCCGCCAGGCCGCCAAAGCCGGTCTGGGGCGGGTTCTGCACGACCGTCGAGGTGGGATCCTCCTCGCACTCGCCGAAAGAAGCATTGGCCTCGCTCAGCTTGGCGCTTGACTCGAACTGGCCCAGATCGGCTTCGACCGACGAGTCCGTCAGGTCCTTGGCGAAGATCCACGTCTCACCGTACGCCCGCGGGGACATGCCCGTGGAGGCCTGGGAATCGATATCCCACTCCTCGTCGCCCGAGGTGTCCTGGAAGTCGTCCCCTACGGAATCGATCGTGACCGGAATCTGCGGGAGCCCGAACTCCTTCTCGAACAGCCGCAGGTCGCTGAGCGGATGCTGCACCTCACCCTCGCCGAGCACGGCCATCTGCTGGCCCTGACCGAAGTCGGCGGTCGGGGTGCTGATGTCCTTCGGTTGATCGTAGACAGACCACAGGTCCTCGGGGGTGGTCAGACCCACGCAGCCCGTGAGCACGCACATGCTCTGTGTCGGCGTCGGGCCATGCGGGGCGCTCAGCGGCGGCTTGTGGTCGAAGGTGCGGGCGCCGAGAAAACCGTTGAGCCCTATGACGCCGTTGATGTCGAGCCCCGTCGGAACCGTCGGGCCGTTGACGTTCGCGTAGAACGTTTTGCCCAGGGCCGTGTAACTGTGCATCGTCACGGAGAAAGTCTGCTCCGCCTGAGCCGCGGTCCCCTGGAGCATCAGATATTCACGCGTGTTCGTGGAGAACACCGGCCGCAGGCCGTCCCGGGTGGCCCAGCTCTCGATCTGCGAGAACGTGTTGGCTGGCAGGCCGAACTGGCTCACGACCTGCTGGGGGCTCAGGAACTGCTGGTACTGCGACGACTGCGGGTTGTAGATGGCCTCGTAAGCCGCCTCCTGCGCCGCCGCATTGGGGTTCGACATGGTGATGCCGATCTGCACCGGAGCGCTCGAACTCAGCGGCGCCGCCGTCAGGCTGCTGAGCCCGGGCAACACGTCGGTGCTGAACACCTGGGTCCCCGATGTCCCGGCTGCTCCGGCCGTCGCCGAGGTCAGCACAAACACCAGCGCAACGCTTGCCGCAGCACTCGCAACGATCGCAGACACACGACGACCCGACATATGGTGCTCCTTTGCGCCTCGAGTTGGCGGCAGAATACGCGAACCCAGGCGAGTGTCAAACCAAATTCCGGAATTTTGTGTTTGGCCGTCGTCGTGAACGGACCCGCAGCCTGTCGCAGGAGAGCCCCGGTGCCAACGACCACGCACGAGCCCGGAAACGACGGACCCCCCGAGAATCAGGTGGTTCTGAAAGTACCGCTAGGAGGATGCGCTCAACGAATAGAAGACAGCTGGGAAGCCCTGGCTATCCGAGGCGGGGGCGATCCGCGCGAGGCATGGGTCGAGCCCAGGCCCAGGTTACGATCCGGGCGCGGTCTCGCTCGGATCGGTGCCGTTCTGCTGCGTCTGTGCCTCGATGGCGCTGTGAAGCCGCTGCACCGCCTTGCGGAGCTGTGACTTTCCCATACCGAAGAACCAGCCTCTGAGGGTCACAGCAGTCGCCGCTCCGCCTGCGTCGGCCAGCAGCACTTCGATCTTTGCGTTCTTTCCCATCGGAACGGGGATGAACTTCACGAGCAGGTGGTCGGCGTCGCCCTCTTTCAGGTGCATCCATTTGTCGCCTTCAACCGCCTTGCGGCAGAGCGCAGCCGCTTCGGTGACCGGGAGCTGAAGCGTCAGCTCGGAGGTGGCCTTCGAGTAGAGGGGGCTGCTGGGAAATTCGTCGGGCATCGTGAGGTTTGTATCAGCTCGTCAACACACGCGAGGTGATCGACACCGGCATCGGTATCGCCGCCCACGAGGTGGCGCGTATCTTCGATCCCTTCGAGCGCCTCGGCGCCGAGTCGACCGATGTGGAGGGAACGGGCCTCGGGTTAACGCTCAGCAAGCGGTTGGTCGAGGCGATGGATGGTCAGCTCATCGTCGAACCGGGTCAGAGTTGCGGCACGACATTCTCGCTCGAGTTTCCCGCGGCAGCGGCTCCGCAAACGCGGACCGCGCCGTCGGAGGAGGCCGCCCAGGTTACGACTGGGCCGGTTCGCGGACCCGCCCGAAACGTGCTCTACGTCGAGGACAACCCGTCGAACATCGCGCTTGTCGAGATGATCCTCGCCGAGCGCCCGGAGGTCACGCTGATCGTTTCGACCCAGGGAGGCCTGGCGATCGAGCTCGCACGTCAGCATCGGCCGGCGCTCATCCTCCTCGACCTCAACCTGCCCGACATCTCCGGCGAGGAGGTCCTGAGCCGGCTTCGCAGCGACGCCCGCACGGCCGGTATCCACATCGTCGTCGTCAGCGCAGACGCGACGACCAGCCAGGTCGCGCGCCTCCGGCGCTTAGGCGCCGACGACTACCTCACCAAGCCGTTCGGCCTCAAGTCCTTCCTCGGAGTCATCGACGGCTTCTCGGCATCCGCACACGCCCAGGTCACGTCCGCCGAACCCCCCGCCCCGCCTGCGGTGCTGGACACCGGCGCAATCGGCGCTCTGCGCGAGCTCGCCGGGCGTGCCACCGTCGGCGAGTCAGCGGTGCGCGACCTCGTCAAGGTCTTCCTCGAAGACGCTCTCGGCCAACTCGCCGTCCTTCAGACCGCCGCCGACGACCAGGATCTGACGGCCGTGACGCGTCAGGCGCATGCCCTGCGCGGTGCGAGCGGCGGGGTCGGCGCCGGTGAGCTCGCCGGCCTCTGCCGGCAGCTCGAAGCCACCGCCAAGCACGGCAATGCCAACGCGGTCCGCTGCTGCATGCCGAGGCTCCGCCAAGCGGTCGAAGACGCCCGCGCCGCTCTGGCGGCGGAATTTGGCGTCTAGACCGTCCTAGTCGGGCGCACTCCCCTGCTCTGAGGGTCAGATGGATCCGCGCGCAGCGAGCCAGACACTGTCAAAGCGCAGGTCGGTCTTCTCGGACACGACCTCGTAGTCGTTGTCGTAATGCAAGATGCCCAGGCCGTGGGTATCCGCGAGGGCGGCCATGATCAAATCGACTGGCGGCAGGCGGTGGTGTCCTGCTCGCGCGAGCTGGCGCTGAGCGTCGATCGCTCTGTTCTCAACGCGATGGTCGATGGTGATGTTCGGCAACGCCATCAGCTCGTCGAGCAGCTCGTCGTGATCACGGGCGTTTCGCGCCGAGTAACCGGCTTCGAGCAAGAAGGGCAGACAGGTAGCGATCCGCCCCTGCTCCAGCCATCCCGCAATCTCGTCGGCGCGCGCCTGCTCGACCCCGCGCTGATCCAGTCGTGCCCATGCCGAATTGTCCAGCAATAGTTCGGCGGTCAAGTACGCGCCCAGCCGCTCACGCGCACCTCATCGGCCGCGTCGACGTCGACGCCGGTCGCGCGCGAGCGCACCCGATCGGCGAGGCGGCTGCGCTTGGCCGCATCACGGTCTCGCTCTGAACGGATCTCATCCAGCTTCACGCCGGCGCCGAGCACAACCAGCTCCGCCAGCTCGACGTTGTCGCTGCCCAGCTCGCTCCGAAGCTCGTCAAGCGCGGTCTGCACGCGCGGGGTTTCGGTAATCGCATGGCGGCGACGCTTTGTCGGCATCTAGAAAGTGTAGCACCGGTGTTGCACCATCCTCTGACTTTTCGCCGCCAGGTGATCAAAGAACAGAGCGTCCTTTCACCTGGACTCGCATCCTCCCGACAGCCCGCCCGCGGCTAGTAACGCACACGGCGTTTGACGCAGGTCACCCCCGGTCTATTACTGCGGGTATGTTCGATCGCGTCTTCAACGACTCCCGCCGTGTCCTGCCGATCATCGCCGCGATCGGCGGGGCCCTCGTCGTGTTCGCAACTGTGCTGCCCTGGTACTCGTTCGACGTGGTGCTTCCGGCGGGCCGGGTCGTCCATATCTTTGCGGTTACGGCCGCTCAGTGGGACTTCACCACGCTGGCGCCGATCCTGGAGCTCGCCGGGGCTCTGGCCGCGCTGCTCATCGCCGGCCTGGTCCCGCGACCGGCTGCCAACGTGATCATCGCCCTCATCGGGCTGGCGATCTTCGTTTACGGCCTTGTGCGCTGCCTCGTGGTGCCCAGCCTCGGCGTCGAGCTGCTCCCCGGTGGGCTACCCGCGGTCACGCAGCTGGAAGGCGGTCCGTTCATTGAGCTGCTCGGCGGGGGGATCCTGTTGCTCGGAGCTCTCGGCGACCTCCTCACGCTCCCAGCCGCCCAGGAGGGCGGGTCGAGGCTCTCCCGAGGCTGGCGGGTCGGCCGCTCAGTACCCCCGGCCAGGGCCGGGTAGGCGACCGACGGTCAGCGGCGATCGTCAAGGACTATGCCCAAGCCACCCCTCCCGCCGGACCTGGTCGCCTTTCTCGCTGAGCCGAACCCGTCGGTCATCGCCACCATCCGGCCGGATGGCAGCCCGCATACCGCGGCGACGTGGTACCTGTGGGTGGACGGCCGCGTGCTCGTCAACATGGACGAGGGCCGGCGGCGGCTGGAGCACCTGCGCCAGGAGCCCCGGGTCTCGCTCACCGTGCTCGGCCGTGAAGACTGGTATCACCACGTCACGCTGCGCGGACACGTGGGCGACGTGATGCCGGATCCGCAGTTCACAGACATCGACCGGTTGTCTGAGCACTACACCGGACAGGCCTACCCACAGCGCGACCGGGGCCGGGTCAGCGCCTGGATCGAGGTGACGTCCTGGCATGCCTGGGCGGTGATCGAGCCTTGGACGGGCGGGCGCTGACAGGCGCACGCGTTGACGTCGGTCGCGCGATGGCGGCCGGAGCCCGCCCCGGCCCGGCTCCGCCACCCCAGCTACGGCCGACCGGCGGCAGCTCGGCCAGGCGGCCCGGGCGGCGGTTCCGCGCTCGAGGCACGGCGGTTGGGAACCGCACCCGTCCAGGCCGGATCCGATTGAGCTGCTCCAGGAGCAGGCGAGCACCCGTCTGCCGGAACTGATCCCCATCCGGTACGGCCGCATGCTCGTCTCACCGTTCACCTTCTACCGGGGAGCCGCGTGCGTCATGGCATGGGACCTCGCCCAGGAGCCCCGGACGACCCTGAAAGCCCAGCTGTGCGGTGATGCCCACCTCTCCAACTTCGGCACATTCGCCGGTCCGGACCGCCGGCTCGTGTTCGGAATCAACGACTTCGACGAGACGCTGCCCGGCCCGTTCGAGTGGGACGTCAAGCGCCTGGTCGCCAGCTTTGAGGTCGCGGGACGCGATCGCGGCTTCGATAGGGCCGCGCGGCGGTCCGTCGATCTAGCCGTCGCGCGCTCCTACCGGGAGGCCATGCGAGGCTTCGCGGAGCTGCGGACACTGGAACTCTGGTACGTCCACCTCGATCGTGACCTCGAGGAGATCGTCCGGGAGTGGGCATCGCGGGTCAGCCGGAAGCAGCTCAGGTACTTTGAACGCAACATCGCCAAGGCGCGGGCGAAGGACTCACTGCGTGCGTTCAGCAAGCTCACACGGGTGGTGGACGGGCATCCGTTGATCGTCCACGATCCCCCGCTGATCGTCCCCATCGAAGCGCTCGCCGGCGCGGATGACCCGGAGACACTAGCGGGGGCAGTCGACGCCGTCCTGCACTACTACCGTCGCACGCTGCCACGGGACCGGCGGAGACTTCTTGAGCGATACCGGTACATCCACGCCGCCCGCAAGGTCGTGGGCGTGGGCAGCGTGGGCACGCGGGCCTGGATCATGCTGATGCTCGGCCGCGATGACCACGACCCGCTGTTCCTGCAGATGAAGGAGGCCGAGGCGTCGGTGCTGGAGCCGTATCTCGGCCGCAGCGAGTTCGAGAACCACGGCCAGCGCGTGGCGGAGGGCCAGCGGCTGATGCAGGCGGCGAGCGACATCATGCTGGGGTGGGTCCGGACAACCGAGTGGATCGACGGCGTCAACCGCGACTTCTACGTTCGCCAGCTGTGGGACGGCAAGGGCTCTGCTCCCGTCGACGTGCTCGACCCGGACACCCTCGGCCGCTACGGCGAGTTGTGCGGCTGGGCCCTCGCGCGCGCTCACGCACGCTCAGGCGACGCGGTCGCGATCGGCAGCTATCTCGGCGCCGGGAACACGTTCGACCGGGCGATGTGCGCCTTCGCCGACGGATATGCCGATCAGAACGAACGGGATTATGAGGCTCTCAGGCATGCCGCCGACGCCGGCCGGATCAGCGTTCGGCCTGGGCTGTGACTAGCGGGGTGCAGAGCGGACCCGCGGGGCGCGGGGCGCAGGCGGCGAGACGATCACGGCGCAGCAGTCTCGCCCGCCTCGCCGATCTCACTGCGCCCTCCGGATGTCGGTCTGCCCTGGAGCATCCGGAGCCGCCCGAGCACTGGGGTGCCCGAAGCCGGCGCCTTGCCCAGGTGCCGACTCGGCCTACGACAGGGGGTGAACGCTCGACACGGAAGATGCCTTGGGATTTGAGCTGAACCACGTCGAAGATCTGCGGGCGGCCCCGATGATCGACCGGGAGGGCGCCACCGGGCTGCCACGCGTGCGCCGGATGGTCCTCGTGGTGGTGCCCGCGGCACCGGATGAGATCTGAGCCGGGGCGGACGAGTGAAGGTCACGATCATCGGCACTGGACGTATAGGCCACGCTGTCGGGTCGCGCCTCCTGGCCGGTGGGCATGAGGTCGAATTCGTCGGGACGCACATCAGCAAGGCGCAGGAATTGGCCGACGAGCTGGAGGGGGACGGAGCGGTTGGCGCCACCGAGACTGTCCGGGGCGAGGTGGCGATCCTGGCGGTCCCCTACACCGAGGCGCCGCACGTTGTCCGGCAGTACGCCGATCAGCTGGAGGGGAAGGTGATCGTCGATCCCACCAATCCCGTCGACTTCGGCAGGGTTGAGCTCCTCGATCAGGATTGGATCGGCTCGTTCGGGTCCGGCGCGGAGCTGATTGCCGCGGAAGCTCCCGACGGAGCCGGATTCGTGAAGGCGTTCAACACCAACTTCGCCGGGCCGCTGCTGGCCGGCCAGGTCCACGGACAACCTCTGGACGTCTTCCTAGCCGGCGACGACGAGGAGAGCAAGGCCAAGGTCATGCGGCTGGTCTCCGACGGCGGCCTGCGGCCGATCGACTCAGGCCCGCTGCGGCGAGCCCGCGAGCTGGAGGCGATGGCCCTTCTGCACATGCAGATCCAGGGGCCGCTGAGCGGCCACTTTGCGTCGGCGATCAAGGTGCTGACCGCACCGTAGGTGACTCGGACCCCTGCCCCTAACCACGGCGAAACCCCCGTCAACACGGGGGTTCTGAAGTACCGCTACCGGGATTCGAAGCCGCCCTTCGAGGATTGAGATTGGCCTGATCTACCTGCAAATTGGCAGGTTCCGGCTTCGTGGTGAACCGCTCTCAGGGGGCCGATAACCGCCCTCGATTGGGGTCGACTGTGGCGCAACTGTGGCGCAGCAAGCTTCCCGCGATCGTGACCGCTCGAGTCCGCGAGCTGGAGCGTGCAGCCGCGCCAGCCGCGTCGACCTCATCACCCGTCGCTCCGCGAGCGGCAACGTTTCTACGCCAAGCGCGTGATCGCGATCGTGGCAGAGTTACGCCCGGCGCCGGCGGTCGCGTCATCCAGATGTCGCCGTAGCGCTCGTCCGGGTCGGCGCGGAGGACGCGATCGGTTTTGCGGCAAGGCGATCACAGCGCCAGCGAACTGCACGACGCGGCGTTGCGGCCACGATCAGGCCGTGACATCGAGCGAGGTCCGAGCGAGCAATGCGCTGTCACGCCGACCGTGATTCGGGAAATGAACGCGCTCGTAGTCGCGTTTGCGCCGAGCACGAAGTCGAGGGCAGCGGACGGTTCCGCACTCAGCCGCGACGCCAGCTGCCCGCAGCCTGCGCGCTGTTGCTCGAGAGCCGCTGCAGGCGACCCGCCGCGGCCTCGGCCAGCCACCCCGCCCACCGGCTGACGAAGTCGTCGAGCTCGCCGAGCCGGAGCGGCGTGAACGGGACTGCCACCTGGTGCGTGTGCACGCCGACACGCAGCGCCATCTCGGCGTCGGTGCCGCCGGCCAGCGCGAACGGGTCGACGGTCGGCAGCGAGGCCATCATCGCCATGAGTGTGAAGCCGGTCTCAAACCAGGCGTACTCCCCCGGGACCTGCGCATCCGCGAACCAAAGCGCGTGGCTCCGCCCCTCGAAGCCGTACTGGTCCATCGGGATACGCAGCGAGACGGCACCGACCCCCACGAGGTCGAACAACCCGGCCGCGTTCCACCCCTCGGTCGGGCGGCTCACCGCTGTCATCTCAAGCCGAGCACTCCCAAGCTCGATCTGCCAATTCCGCACATCGGGATCCCGCTTCGCGCGTGACGCCGACGCATTCTCTACAACCGCGCTGAATAGCGCCTCCGAGATCCGCGCGTAGGCTCGGGAGGCGTCGTCGAGCAGGATCTGCCGTCGCTCGGCCGCGGACATCGCGGCGGCCTGTTGCGATCCCGCCTGCGCGATGCGATGCACCTCGCTGCGGTTGACCTCGCCGAGCCGAGCCAGCCCAGTTGAGCTCGATGGCTGGATGACCCGACCGAGACGCGCCCGGAGGTTCGCCGGGCTTGGTCTGGCGGTCGGCGACTTGTAGAGGCACTCAGCGAGCAGTGCAGCCAGTGCCGCCGGCGCATCCGGCAAGTCAGGGGGCTCCTGTTCCAGATGAGCTTCCTGGAAGTCCTCCCACTCAGGGCCGGAGAAGGGGAGCTCGCCTGTAAGCAGCTGATAGCCGATGACCCCGAGGCCGTAGATATCTACCGCTGCCGTCGCTCGCTCTCCCCGGAACCGCTCAGGGGCCGCCCACGGCGGCGAGAGGGCCAGCTTGCGCGTCTCGGTGGCTGTCGCTGCCTCGGCGTAGCGGGCGATCCCGAAGTCAGCCAGACACCAAGTGCCATCGAGCTCGAGGAGGTTCGCAGGCTTCAGATCGCGGTGGACCACCTGCCCGTCGAGCTTCACCAGGGCATCGGCGACGTCCGTCAGGATCGCGATGCTGTCGCCGACGGACAGCTGACCGTGCGCCTCGATCAGATCCTCCAACGACCGGTCTGCGCGTGGCATGACGAGGAACCAGAAGCCGCCGTACTCGCCCTGATCCCAGATCGGCACGACGTTGGGCACGCCGGCCAGGTCGGCGAACAACAGCTCGCGGCTGGCACCGGGATCCTTGGGCACCAGCTTGATCACCGCCTCCGTGTCGCCCGAGCGAGCTGCGCACACTTGCCCAAAGCCGCCGCCACCGATTCGCTCCCCGATCTCCCACGTCCGCTCCCTGCGAGCAACTCCGACCTCAAGTACGGGCGGTGCCGGAGCAACCGGCGCGGCCACGGGCAGCACGCCAAGCTCTGCTTCATCGATCGGGTGGACCACCGCAAGATCGACGGGCGGAGTACCCAACCGAATTGCGGATTCCGCCGCATCTCGTCGGCGCGTATCCCCAGGTAGTCGTCAACGGTCTCGGCGTTCCAGTAGTTGACGATGATGTCGTCGACAGGGCAGGACCAGCCGTCCTCAGGGAATCCTTGCCAGCCCGCCAGGAACCGTGCGTCGGAGTAGAGGACGTCGCCGAGCGCCGCGACGAGGCCTTCGTGCGCCACACCGGCCAGGTCTGCCTGCCGAATCACCGCCTCGTCGGCGCCCTTCGGATATCGCTCGATAGCGAGCCGCAGAATGGCGATAAGCCCCTCCAACAGCGGCTGGCCCGCCTCTGTCAAACGCAGCGCGAAGCCCGTAAGCCGCACGCGGTCAGGGTTGTGATCGATCCAGCCGAGCGGCTTGGGCATGTAAAAGAAGAT
>CAWGIA010000009.1:0-1024578 GCA_963822535.1 uncultured Solirubrobacterales bacterium | reverse complement strand
GCAGGCGCGCTACCAGGCTGCGCCACGCCCCGTACGTGCGAGGCGAGTGTAATGAACGGCGGGCCTGACCCCGAAGGACCCCTGTGGACCCAACCCGAGGCCCGGCTCGCCGGTCGAGTAGCCTCGGGCGCCCGATGGCCGAGATCGAGCCGCTGCGCGCACTTCGTTACGCCCCCGAGAGGACCGGCGGACTCCAGGACGTCGTGGCTCCCCCATACGACGTAATCGATGCTGAGCAGCGCGCCCAGCTCGAGGCTCGCTCGCCGTACAACATCGTCCGTGTGGATCTTCCCGAAGGTGGCGAGGACCGGTACGAGCGCGCCGCCGCGCAATGGGATGCCTGGCGCAGCGATGGGGTCATCGTCCAGGACGAAGAGCCCGCCCTGTGGACGCTGTCCCAGGATTACACCGGCCCCGACGGCCGGCAGCGAACGCGCCAGGGCTTTTTCGCGCGCGTGCGCGTGGAGGACTACGGACCTGGCCGCGTCCGACCCCACGAGCGCACGCACCCCGGTCCCAAGGAGGATCGGCTGCGGCTCACACGCGCCACTCGAGCCAACCTGTCGCCGATCTTCTCGCTCTACTCAGATCCCGACGGGACCGCCTGGAACGCGATCAGTGACGGCCAGGCCTGGGCCGAAACCGTCGACGACGATGGCACCGTCAACCGCCTGGCTCGAGTCCAGGATGCGGCGGCGATCGAGACGGTCACGCAGGCCCTGGCCGGCACCGAGCTGCTCATCGCCGATGGCCATCACCGCTACGAGACGGCCCGGGTGTACGCCGAAGAGATCGGCGGCGACGGTCCGCAGCGCTATGTGCTCATGTGTCTGGTCGCTCTCCAGGACCCGGGTCTGACCGTGTTCCCCACCCACCGCCTGGTCCGCGGCCTCAGCCCCGAGCAGCACGTGGCTCTGGCCGCCGCGCTCCGGCGGGACTTCGACATCGCTGAGCTCTCTGACACCTCGGAGCTGGCACCCGAGTCAGGCGACACCGTGCGCATGGGCTACATCGACTCGCACTTTCGTAAGCCGTTCATGCTCACACTCAAGGACCAGGCGATCGCCGATGCCGCACTCGCGGACCACGCCGAGCCCTACCGGCGGCTCGACACTGCGGTGCTCGAGGCCCTGATCCTGAAGGGAACCCTGGGCATGACCGACGAGGACATCGACGAGCTGAACGGTCTGGGCTACGCCCGGGACTTCGAGCAGGCGCTGGATCACATCAACACCGGCACCTACGACGCAGCGTTCTTCATGGCGCCGACGCCGATCGAACGAGTGCACGAGGTGGCAGCGGCGGGTGAGAGCATGCCCCCGAAGTCGACCTACTTCTTCCCCAAGGTCATCACCGGACTCCTCTTCAACCCGCTCGCCTGACGTCCACCGAGGGCCATGACGCTTGACGCGCAAACGATCCGGGACGAGCTCGGACGAGTGTTGCTCGGGCCGGACGAGGCGGCCAAGCTTGACGTTCGCGGGCGGACAGACGCCGCTGTCCTGGTGGCGTTGTCCTTCGACGAGGGCGAGCTCGTGGCGGTGCTCACGGAGCGACGCGCGGATCTTCGCCGTCACGCGGGCGAGATCTCGTTCCCCGGAGGACGCCGCGACGAGGGCGACGCCGATCTCGTAGCCACGGCGCTGCGGGAGGCTCAGGAGGAGATCGGCCTGCCGGCCGAGGCGGTGGAAATCATCGGCGCGCTCCAACCCACGCCCACCATCGCGACCGGATACGCCGTGTATCCGTTCGTGGGGCTGATCGCACCCGGCCAGACCTGGAAGCTCAGCCCGCGAGAGGTAGCCGAGGTGCTGGAGTTGCCGCTGGGCGCCCTGCTGGCGGGCTACGGTCGCCGCCGGCTGATCCGGCGCGGGATCCCCATCCGCACCGATACCTACATCGTGGATGACCGGCTCATCTGGGGTGCAACGGCGAGGATCCTGGCTGACCTGTTTGATCGGATCGGCCCGCTGCTGCCGGGACGTGGGGCGGGTGGGACTCTCAGTTAGGGGACCGGAGCACCTGCTCGACAGCGGCACTGGCCTCGACGAGCCAGGCTTCGTGATCGGCGGGGTCAGCGCCGAGCAATACGTAAGGGATCAGTGAGCGCTCGCAGGCGCGGCGGACGCGCTGGGTGCCCGCGCCCAGAATCTCGGGGTCAACCGATCCCTGGCGCTCGTAGACCACGCCCCGAACGGTGGTGTCGAGCATTCGCTCCAGCAGCATGTCCAGCCGGGTCCCGTGGAGCGCCCCGAGCTGCTCGGGGCTTCCGGTGGCCGAGGCGAGCAGCAGACACGCCACGCCCACGTGCGCGAGCGCCGGGCCGAGAGTGGCAACGCGGTCGGGATCGCCAACGTAGGCCTCCGCCCCGGCCGCCTCGATCTCGGCCGTCCGCTCGGGGCGACGGGTGGTCCCGCGAACGGCGTGCCCATGCGCGCGCAGCTCGCGGGTCAGCGCGAGCCCACGGCAGCCACAGCCGACGATCAGACAGCGGGCCATGGATCGCGTTGGTTCCCGGCCCGGTCCATAGCCCTATCCGGAGCCTCAGCTCCGGGCCCCGCCGGGACTTCCAAACTCCTGCTGGACTTCATCGCGGGTCCGCTCTGGCAACCCCCGGGCGCGACGACGCGCGTTGGTCGCTTCGAGGAGTTCGTCAAGATCGCGGTCCGCGAGGTAGGCATCTCGCTGGCGACGCTGCTCGCCGAGATCGTTCATGACCTGCATCTCAATGTCGGCCAGCGTTACCTCCGGCTTACCGCGGCGCCGGCGGCGCTCGTTGTGAGCCGCCAGCATTTGACTCAGGTCCTCGGCCTCCAGAGCTTCTCGATCCTCTGTGATCTCGCGCGCGGAGCGCAGGCCGAGCTGTTCCAACCCGTTGCCGGGGGCGTACTTGCCGAGCAGCCAGACCCACAGGATCAGAGCCGCAATGGCACCCAGCAGCACGATCGCGAAGGCATCCACCAAGCGCGAGTCTAATGGTCGGCGCCGAGGCGGCCAGAATGACACCGCAACTTCTTGAACTGACGCCGTGTTTATGTCGGCGTCAAAGTCGCCACCGCTCAGGGCGGGCCGGAAGCCGGCGGAGGTCTATCCAAATGCAGGGTACAAGGAGGCTTCATGCGTCTTCGCTTCACCGTGCTCGCGACCGCTCTCACCGCGCTCGCGCTCACGGCTATTCCATCTCTCGCCAGTGCCGCACCGCACCACAGCCGCGGGCTGACGATCCGCGCCGTCCCGCACAGCATCATCGCCGGGGAGGCGGTGCTGATCTACGGACGGCTTGCCGGCCCGGACCACGCCAATCAGACGATCCGTCTGTATCACCGCGTGAACCCCAAGCCGACGTTCTCGTTGATCGGCACTACCAAGACCGACGCCCAGGGCCTGTATGAGTTCACTCGCGCCGAGGGCGTTGTCACGACGAACCGCAGCTGGTTCGTTCGCGGCCCCGGACTCACCCACAGCGCCACTGTGCACGAGAAGGTGGCGGCAGAGGTCACTCTGGCGACCAGTCCAAACCCGCCGAGCGGCCTCACGCGTCACCCGATTCTGTTCTCGGGTCACCTGACGCCGAACCACGCCGGGAGCGTGGTGGTACTTCAGGCCGAGAAGGGCGCCAGCGATGACTGGACCACGCTCAAGCGAGGCACGGTGGGCCCGGGCTCGAACTACCAGATCTCCTACGCCTGGCGTACACCGGGCGAGCGCAGCGTTCGCGTGCGGTTCCGCGGTGACAGCCGCAACACGGCCGCCGCATCGGATCCGGTCTCGGTCCTGATCCAGCAGACCGAGCACGCGGACTTCACCATCCAGACGTCAGATCCGGTGGTCAGCAACGGCAGCCCGTACACGATTTCGGGCACGCTGTTCAAGCCGGGGACCACCACGCCGGAGCCATCCACCAGCGTCAGCCTGTTCGCGCGGCAGCCCAGCGCGAGCAAGTACCACGAGGTCTCGACCACCACCACCGGCCTGGACGGTTTGTACTCGTTCGCGAACCTGACATCGACCACCAACGAGCTGTATCAGGTCCGCACCACCTTCCCGCCCAAGCGGGATTCGAGCGCGGTCCTGTTCGAGGGCGTTCAGGATGTCATCAACATGAGCGTGAGCTCCCCGACCTCGACCGTCGGTGGCCACATCACGTTCAGCGGTGACGTCTCGCCGGACAAGGCCGGGCACGTCATCTACCTGGAGAAGCTGGGCTCCGACGGCGACTGGCACGTCGTCGAAGTGCGGTACGTCAAGTCCAGCTCGACATTCCAGTTCGGCTGGACGTTCGGCACCGCGGGTGCCAAGGAGTTCCGGGCCCGGATCACGGGAGGCCCGGCCAATGTGGGCGCCGCGTCGACGCCGGTGACAGTTGACGTCACCCTGCCGCCGCTTACCTCGCTGCCCACGAGCTAGCCGCAGAAAGGCAGGCAACACGGTTCGGCCCTCGCTGCCTATGGCGGCGAGGGCCGGATGCGTTTAACCGGGGCAATCGGGCGGGACCGCCGACGGCGGGGTCGCTCATGTAGCGTGCCGGGCATGGACTTCGAACTAACTGACGAGCAGCAGTTGATCCGCGAGACCGCGCGTGCGTTTACCGACAACGAGATCGTCGAGCGCGCGCGCGAGAACGATCGCAACGAGCATTTCGACCTTGACCTGGTCCGGAAGATCGCCGCCCAGGGCTACCTCGGCGCGATCGTGCCGCGCGAGTACGGAGGGGCCGGGCTCGACTACCTGACCTACGGGGTCATCGTCGAGGAGATCGGACGTGGCGACTCGGCGATGCGAACAGTGATCTCGGTTCAGACGTCCCTGGTCTGTTCGGCCATTCTGCGCTGGGGCACGGAGGAGCAGAAGCAGCGATACCTGCCCAAGCTGTGCTCGGGCGAGTGGCTCGGGTGCTTCGGACTCACCGAGCCCGACACCGGCTCGGACGCGGCCAACCAGCGGACCCGGGCCAAGAAGACAGACTCGGGATGGGTCATCAACGGCGGCAAGATGTGGATCTCCCTGGGCAATCACGCCAAGGTGGCGATGATCTTCGCTCAGACCGATCCGGAGAAGGGCCACCGCGGGCTGGCGTGCTTCCTGGTCGAGACCGAGGGCAACGACGGCTTCCAGCCGGCGGAGATCCATCACAAGATGGGGTTGCGCGGATCCGACACAGCCTCGATCTCCCTGATCGACTGCGAAGTTCCCGACGACGCCCTGCTGGGCGAGGTCGGCGAGGGCTTCAAGATCGCCATGACCTCGCTGGACTCCGGGCGCTACAGCGTGGCCGCCGGATGTGTCGGGATCTGCCAGGGGTGCGTGGAGGAGTCAGTCAACTACTCCAAGGAGCGTCAGCAGTTTGGCCGCCCCATCGCGAGCTTCCAGCTCGTGCAGGCGATGCTGGCCGACATGAAGGTGGAGACGGATGCGGCGCGGATGCTGGTCTACAGAGCCGGTTACCTGAAGGATGCGGGCAAGCCCAGCACCACCGAGACCTCGATCGCCAAGCTCTATGCCACCGAGGCAGCCGTCAAGTGCGCCAACACCGCGATCCAGGTGCACGGCGGTGCGGGTTACGTCGACGACCATCCGGTTGAGCGCTACTTCCGCGATGTCCGGGTGACGACCCTCTACGAGGGCACCTCGCAGATCCAGAAGCTGATCATCGGTCGGGCTCTGACCGGGATCAACGCGCTCGTACCCTCCTGACGGTGAGCCCAGGGGCAGACCAAGGGCCGCCAACGCCGCCACGCGTGATCGGTGTGGCGGGCGCGGGCACAATGGGTTCGGGAATCGCTCAGCTCGCCTGCCTGGCCGGCGCGCGGACGCTCCTGCACGATCCCGACGCGGCGGCGCTCGAGAGAGGCCTGGAACGGATCCGCGGCCAGCTCGAGCGTGGCGTCAGCCGGAAACGCTGGAGCGCCGAGGACGCCGCCGCGGCCGACGCCCGGCTCCAAGCCGCGCCGGCGCTCGATGACCTGGCCCCGTGCGAGCTCGTCATCGAAGCCGCGCCCGAGCGCCTGGAGATCAAGCGCGAGCTGTTCGAGCGCCTCTCGGCCGTCGTCTCGGAGGACTGCGTGCTCGCCACCAATACCTCGTCACTGCTGGTGACGGCGCTGGCTGGGGCCGCGGTCAATCCATCGCGCGTGGTCGGGATGCACTTCTTCAACCCACCGCCGGTGATGCGCCTGCTCGAGGTGGTGGCGGGGGTCGAATCCTCAGAGCCGGCGCTAGGGATCGCCCGGGCCGCCGGCGAGGCCATGGGCAAGCATGTGATCGACGCCGCCGACGGGCCCGGGTTCCTGGTCAACCGGTGCAACCGGCCATTCGGACTGGAGGCGCTGCGGCTGCTCGGAGAGCGGCTGGCCACGATCCCGGAAATCGATCAGGCGTGCCGCCTCGGAGGAGGCTTTCGCATGGGACCGTTCGAGCTTATGGATCTGGTCGGGGTCGACGTCGGCCTCGACGTCTCACGATCGTTCTATGAGCAGAGCTTCGGCGAGCCACGCTGGCGCCCGTCACCGATCACGGTCAAGACGGTCGCGGCCGGGCGGCTGGGGCGCAAGTCGGGGCGCGGCTACTACGAGTACCCCGAAGCCGGTGAGCACAGGCCGCCCGACCCCGAACCGAAGCCGGCCGGCGGCGGAGCGGGGCTGATCGTGATCGCCGGCGAGACCCCGTTGGCGGCGGAGCTCCGAGACGCGGCCGGCGGGGCTGGGTGGGCGGTGGCGGATCCCGTCGAGGCACAGGAGCTGGCCAGCCCGTTCCTGATCATCGACCTGAGCGGCGGCGAGGAGCCCGAGGCTCCGCTCCAGGGTGCTCCGCAGGCGATCTGCGTGGCCGCCGGTTCACTCGCCGCGCTCGACCCGGGCGGGTCCGCCGTCGGCTTCCACGCGCTCCCACCGCTGGCGTCAACGCGACTCGTCGAGCTGACCCGGGGACCCGATTCGGCCGACTCGGCGGCCAAAGCGACCGAGCGGTTCTTCGACAGCCTGGGCAAGCACACGATGTGGGTGGCTGACGCCCCGGGCTTGATTCTCGGACGGATCGTCTGCCAGGTGGCCAACGAAGCCGCCTTCGCGCTCGGCGAGGAACTGGGCAGCGCTGAGGACATCGACGCCGGCATGGTTCACGGGCTCAACTACCCCCGTGGCATCCTCGCGTGGGCGGATGCGATCGGCCTCGATCACGTCCTCTCGGTGCTCGACGCGCTGATGCTCGAGCGCGGCGAGGAGCGATACCGAGCCGCCCCCGTGCTTCGTCGCCTGGGCTGGGCCGGACGGCTGGGTCAGCAGACCGGGGCCGGCTTCTTCAACTACGACCAGGCATGATGGAGCTACGCGCATGAGAGCCGTCACCTTCCAGGCCCCGCACGAGGTGCGGATCGACGAACGTCCCGAGCCGACACTCGAGTCAGACGCGGATGCGATCGTTTCGATCGAGGCCAGCGGCATCTGCGGGTCCGACCTGCACATCTACCACGGGCGAGTCAAGATGGAGCCGGGCTTCACGATCGGCCACGAGTTCGTCGGTACGGTGAAGGAGGTCGGCGATCACGTGACCCGCGTCGCCGCCGGTGATCGAGTGCTGGGCTGCTACCACAGCGCGTGTGGCACCTGCTTCTTCTGCATGCGCGGCCTGTACCACAAGTGTGACCGGGCGCGGGTGTTCGGGCACGGCGAGCTGCTGGGCTCACTCCAGGGCACTCAGGCCGACGCCGCTCTGGTCCCGATGGCCGATCTGACGTTGCGGAAGGTGCCGGATTCGGTGCCCGACGACGTGGCCCTGTTTGCCGGCGACGTGATGGGGACCGGCTACCACGCCGTGACCGAGAGCGGAACGAAACCCGGTGACAGCGTGGCCGTGCTCGGCCTGGGGCCGGTCGGCTTGTGCGCGGTACAGGTGGCGATCGCGTCTGGCGCTTCACCGGTGATCGCCGTCGACACGGTGCCGCAGCGCCTCGAGGTGGCTCGGGGGTTTGGTGCCGTCCCGGTCCATCTGACCGAGGAGAGCCCCCGGGACGTCGTTCGGTCCCTGACCGAGAAACGCGGCGTCGACGTCTCGATCGACGCCGTCGGTCATCCGGACGCGCTTGACCTCGCCATCCGCTTGGCCCGTAAGGCCGGGACAGTATTCGCGATCGGCGTCTACGCCGAGCCGTGCCAGGTTCACATGGGATTGGTGTGGATCAAGGCGCTGACCCTGCGGACAGGACACGCCAACGTGATCGGGCACGTTGACCGTGTGCTCGGGATGCTGGCCGCCGGCACGCTGGACCCCACCCCACTCGTGACCCACCACCTCGCGCTCGAGGATGCTGCCGATGCCTACGCGATCTATGACCGGCGTGAGGCACTGAAGATCGTCCTCACGCCCTAGCGCTGAGAAACCCAGGAGGCCTGATGTCAACCACAGCCCTGCCCGAGCAGCTGTCCACGCCCGCGCGAGAGTTCGCAGCTGCTCCTCACACCCTGCTGATCGGCGGGGAAGCTCAGCCCGCGGCCACCGGAGACACGTTCGAGACACTTGATCCCGCCACCGGGCAGGCGATCACGACGCTAGCCCAGGCGGGCCCCGAGGACGTTGACCGGGCCGTGACGGCTGCCCGCACCGCGCTCGAGGGTGCGTGGGGCAAGCTCCCGGCCGCCGGCCGCGCCCGAGTCATCAACCACCTGGCTGACCTCCTTGAGGCCAACGCAGACGAACTGGCCGAGCTCGAATCCCTGGACACGGGTAAGCCGCTCAAGTTCGCCAAGGCTGTGGACGTCGCATCCACGATTGGCCATCTGCGCCACTTCGCCGGCTGGCCGGAGCGCATATTCGGCCAGACAGTGCCGGTCAGCCAGGCTCAGATGCTCTGCTACACGCGCAAGGAGCCGGTAGGCGTGTGCGGTCAGATCATCCCCTGGAACTTCCCCCTCCTGATGGCGGCTTGGAAGCTCGGCCCAGCGCTGGCGGCGGGTTGCACCGTCGTACTGAAGCCGGCCGAGCAGACCCCGCTGACCGCCCTGCGACTGGGCGAACTGGCGCTCGAGGCGGGAATGCCGCCCGGGGTGATCAACGTTCTCACCGGGGACGGGGCCACCGGGGCGGCCCTGGTGGAACACCCCGGGATCGACAAGATCGCGTTCACCGGCTCAACCGAGGTCGGACGGGAGATCGGCGCCAAGGCCGGACGAGCCCTGAAGCGGGTCACCCTCGAGCTGGGCGGTAAGTCCCCCAACATCATCCTGCCCGACGCCGATATCACCGCGGCCGTCGCGGGCTCTTTCCAGGCCATCTACTTCAATGCCGGGCAGGCCTGCAATGCCGGCAGCCGGCTGTTCGTGCACCGGGACCAATTCGACGACGTGGTCGCCGCGCTGGCGGACCGAGCCGGCAAGTCGCGCCTCGGTGCCGGCCTGGACCCGAGCACCCAGATCGGACCGGTGATCTCCCAGGATCAGCAGGACAGGGTCCTGCGCTACATAGAGCTCGGCCGGGACGAGGGTGCCGAGCTGGTGACGGGGGGCGAGGCGGTCGGCGACGGCGGCGGCTATTTCGTCCAGCCCACGCTGTTCACGAGCACGAGCGACGACATCCGAATCGCCCGTGAGGAGATCTTCGGGCCGGTTCTGGTGGCCATGCCCTACGAGTCGCTCGACGAGGTGGCCGCGCGGGCCAACGACACCGAGTACGGCCTGGCGGCGGGCGTGTGGACCCGCGACGTGGGCAACGCACACCGCCTGGCGGCGCTCCTCAAGGCCGGCTCGGTCTACGTCAACTGCTGGGGGTTGAGCGATCCGGGGGCCCCGTTCGGGGGCTACAAGAACTCCGGCATCGGCCGCGAGCATGGCCTGGACGGGCTCGAGTCCTACCTCGAGACCAAGACCGTGTGGACCAGCCTGGCCTAGTGGATCTGGCCCGAGTCTCCGGGGCGCCCACTAGCTTGGATCCGCCCCTGGAACGGTTACCGACGCGTTCGCTGGACGGATGTTGTACGGTGATCGCCGCTTCAGTCTGGACGTCTGTACTGGTTGCGTCGGGAGCGCTAACCAGCCAGCGGAGCACAACCGAGGCAGGGTTATATGGAAAGCATTATTACGGCAAGGTCGTGCCGCTCGGTGTCGCACGTCAAGGGTCGGTCGCGGTTCTCCGCGCTCGTCTCGGTGACGGCGGCTGTTCTGGTCACGGCTATCGGTTTCGCTCCGGCTGCCAGCGCGCACGCCGGAGGAAGCTGCAGGCATGCAAATACTCCGATCGCCGGCGCCTCGCGCTCGGCGCTCCAAAAGTCGGTGGTCTGCCTGATCAATCGGCAGCGCTCCGCACGGCATCTTCCACGTCTAAGGGAGAACGGCCGGCTCAACCGCTCGGCACAGGGATGGACGAACAGCATGGTTCGGTTCGATGACTTCACGCACGGGTCGAATTTCTCGGCCCGGATCAGCGCGGTCGGATTCGACTGGTCCATGGTGGGCGAGAACATCGCCACCGGATTCGCCACACCGGCGTCGGTCGTCCGAGCCTGGATGGCGAGCCCGGGCCATTGCCGCAACATTCTCACTCCGTCGTTCCTCGATGTCGGTACGGGCGTCAGCAACAGCCCGGTACGTGGCTTCGGGAGCCGGGGAACCTGGACACAGGACTTCGGGCTTCCGATGAACCGGCACGCCCCCTCAGGCAACTGGGGACCGGCGAACGGCTGCCCCTACTAGGAGCTCCTTCGATGTGGGTGGTCCCGCCGCCTCTGGTGGGACCACCGGTCCACTCACTCAGCCCGCGCGCCGCTTCGGCGCCGGGCTCGAGTGGCCCACCCGCTGCCGCCTACCCGGCAGCCCCGGCGCGATCAGCCACCTGATCCAAAGGGAATGGCGTATCGCGCAGGTACCACTCGGCATCGAGCGCGGCCTGACACCCCGAGCCGGCCGCGGTGATGGCCTGCCGGTAGGTGTGGTCAACCAGGTCCCCCGCGGCGAACACGCCCGAGACGTTGGTGAGCGTGGAGCGGCCCTTGGTGACGACGTAGCCCCCGTCATCGGTGTCGACCTGACCCTGGACGAGATGCGACTGCGGATCGTGGCCGACCGCGATGAATGCCCCTCCGATCTCAAGCTCACGAATCGAACCATCGTCAGTGTGACGCAGGCGCGCGATTGCCAATGACTTGCTCTCACCAGCGGCGAACTCCTCGACCACATAGGGCGTGAGAAATTCGATGTTCGGCACCGCCTTGGCCCGGTCAAGCATGATCGCCGAGGCCCGGAATTCGTCCCGGCGGTGAACCACCACCACCTTGGAGGCGAACTTGGCCAGGAACATGGCCTCCTCCATCGCCGAGTCGCCGCCACCGACGATCACCGTCGGCACGTCCTTGAAGAAAGCAGCGTCGCAGGTAGCGCAGTAGCTGACCCCGCGGCCGGATAGCTCCTGCTCCCCGGGAACGCCGAGCTTGCGATGCTGCGCGCCCATGGCCAGGATCACGGTCCGGGTCAGGTGCAGTTGATTGTCCACCCACACCTTGTGCAGACCGCCGTCGGTCGAGAGCTCGACCGCGGTCACATCGTCGGTCTCGAGCCGGGCCCCGAAACGCTCGGCCTGATCACGGAAGTGCTGCATGATGTCGGGCCCCATGATCCCCTCTGGGAAACCGGGATAGTTCTCGACATCGGTGGTCTGCTGAAGCAGGCCACCCCAGGCGAACCCCTCGACGACAAACGGATCGAGATCGGCGCGGGCCGTGTACAGCGCGGCCGTATAACCGGCCGGGCCACTGCCCACGATGATCACGTTCTCGATTCGCTGTTCCATCACTTCACAAAGTATAGCTAGGCGCCCGGCTCGTGCGCCACCTGGCCACGGTTCGGCGGAGCTGCAAATAGGCCACACCACCCGGCAGGGTCGGGAGCCAGAACGCGAAGCCACGATAGGCGAGCACGGAGACCACCGCCAGCTGTACAGGGACCCCAAAGGCAGAGAAGGCGCCGATCATGCCGCCGTCGACGCCCCCGATGCCGCCGGGGAGCGGCAGCGTGTTGCCCAGCATCCCGACGAAGTAGGACATGATCACGACTCCGACCGACGGCGCGGAGCCGAAGGCGTGAAAGCACGCCCAGAGCACCGCGATGTCGAATCCCCACCAGCCCACGGCGCCGAGCAGGTAGGGATCGCGGGTGCGTACGAGATCGATGGCGGTCCTCACACCGCTCGCTGCCGCGGCGGGGGCGGCGGCGACATGAACTGCCAGCCGGCCCAGACGCCCGCCGTGCGACCAGCGCTTGACCAGCCGATCAAAGTCACCGGGCAGCAGTGACACGGCTAAGAAGATGACGATCACCGTGGCGCCGAAGATGGCCGGGATCATCGTGATGGCGAACGGATGCGAGCCGGGGATGATGCCCAGGTAGAGGCCGAGACCATCGATCACGAGCGCTCCCATGTAGACCGCGTACAGCAGAGCCATGAAGGCGATCATCCGGCAGGCCACGATCCGCGGCTCCATCCCCGAGCGGCGCAGCGCCCATGCCGTCAGAGCGATGCCGCCGGCGCCGGCAGACGCGAACAGGCGAGTGGCCGCCAGCCCGGCCATCGTGATCTCGTAGCTGGCGCGCCAGTTGATGCGTGAATCTCCGCGCACGAAGACGACCCTGAACAGGGCGATGTAGCCCAGGAACGAGCACACCTCGAGCGCCGCGGCCAGGGCGAGCCACCATCCGTTCCCATGCTGGATGCGGTTCCAGGTATCGCGCAGGCCGAGCAGCTTGGGCAGCACGAAGTAGAGGAAGGCGGCGGTTGAGATGACGAACACGATCGAGGCGAGCAGCCGCCGGCGGGTGAATCGCACCCGCGGCATCTCCTCCGTGTCTGCCGCGCCCCCCGTCTCGGCATGGCCGTCGGCGTCGGCGTCGGCCAGCGCTCCGCCATCGCTCGGCCAGCGCTCCTCGCCGTCGAGCGGCGGCCCCGCCTCGCTGGGCAGTCCTCCGTGTGACTCAGTCGAGGTGTTGTCGCCCATGCCCTCTCCCCCGGCCGTGTCCTAACCGCCCGCAGCCAGTCTTTGGGCTCGCGCGAGCCCGGTGACGACCCGCCGTGCCAGCGGGGCTGTGCGCGGTGCACCCCGACGCACGGCTTCAGCCAGGAGGGCACCCCCCACGAGGTCAACTGCGTAGTGCTCGCCGAGATACACGAGCGCCAACCCAAGAAGTGCCGCGTAGGACGATGCGACCGCGCCCGCGACAGGACCCACCTCCGATAGCAGGCGCGCACCCATCAAAGACGTAGCGAAATGCAGCGACGGCATAGCAGCCAGCGGGTTTCCTCCGAGGACATCGTAGAGGGCGGGCCAGCGGTCACCCCAGAACTCCTCCCCGTACTCGATCATCATCCGCCGCACCCGGGGCATGCCCGCCTGCACCAGACGGCCGTGCCGAGCGGCATACCAGGGTGGGGCGGTGGGGATCACCCAGTAGAACGTCGCGCCGATGTCGAACACGGCGTACATCCGCGCCGCGGCACTTGGGAAGCGCTCCGGCTGACGGATCAGGACATAGATCACGCTGCCGTGCGGAACCATGAACCAGGCCCAGTGACACCAGACCAGGGCACGCTCGAAGCGGTTGATCGCGCCCGGCGTCGAGAGGCCCCGCTGAAGCCGCACGGTCGGCGGGACGCCGAGCCCGAGCACCCGGTCGGCATCGAGCGGATAGTCGATACGGACCCGCTCCTCGAGCCGCTGCGGATCGTCGTGGGGCAGCTCGTAGGCCGCCAGGTACGCCCACATGTTGAGCGAACATATGGCCAGATCGCGCTTGCGGCTGGGCGCCATGGCAACGGCCAGGGCCGGCGGAGCCAGCGCCGAGCTCAGCATGACCGCAGCCGGTGCGAGCTTCACGCGCCGGCGCACCAACGGAGCGGCGACCCCGGTCGCGACGAGGGCCCAGGCACCCGCTCTGATGGCCCCCGAGATACGCAAGAGGCGGCCAGTATAGGCGCGCGGCCTGTGCCCAACGGGCGCGCTGAGCCCTCCGCAGGCACGCCCAGAAGCCCCATGTAACAGATGGATCAGGGTCGGTGGCCTGACCCAGTGCAGTCACACATCCCCCCCTGACGGATAGAATGCCCGCCGCCTTGAGACCTGACGTTCACCGCGCCAAGCCCGGCCGCCGGCGCCAGCGCCTGCGTAGCTCCATCTCGAGCCCCCGAGTCCGAGGTCGGATCTCGCTGCTAGCCGTGGTTCTGCTCGCCTCACTGGTGCTGGCACCAGATGCATTGGCGAACTTCATCACGCCGAAGTCGGGCGGCTCGCCCAACGCCAACCAGATCGATTCTCTCTACAAGATCGTTCTCTACATCGCGGCCGTCGTGTTCGTCATCGTCGAGGGCGCGCTCGTCTACTCCGTGTACAAGTTCCGGGCCAAGAAAGGGGCCGTGGCGGCCCAGATCCACGGCAACACCAGGCTCGAGATCGGCTGGACGGTGGCCGCAGCGCTGATCCTGGTGGTGCTGACCGTGGTCACCTTCGTCAAGCTGCCTAGCATCGTGAATCCGCCCAACTCCGACTCGAACGGTCTCGTCCTGTCCGCCTCGCTGACTGAGCCGACGCCGCCAAACGGCAAGAAGCTGACCGTGTGTGTCCAAGGCCGGCAGTACATCTGGCGCTACAGCTACGGCACTGACTGCGTCAACGGCGCCTTCTCCAAGGACCTGCCGTACTCGTACACGACGATGGTCGTCCCCGAGCACACCACCGTCGTGCTCCACATTCAGTCGACCGACGTGATCCACTCATGGTGGGTTCCGTCGCTCGGCGGCAAGGTCGATGCGGTGCCCGGCTACACCACCTACACGTGGTTCAAAGCGCTGCACACGGGCAAGTTCCGCGGCCAGTGCGCGCAGCTCTGTGGAACCAACCACGCGTCGATGATCGCCTACGTGAAGGTGGTCACTCCGGCGCAGTACCAGACCTGGCTCCATCGCCAGGGACAACTGATCACAGCGGCCAACTCGCAGGTCCTCCAGCTGCGGCAGATCCTGACCTCAGAAGGCGACCTAGGAACCTAATGGCGATCACCGAGTACGTAGTCAAGCCCGTCCCCCAGGTGACCGCCCACGAGGTGGAGACGCCGCGTCAGACCAAGCGCTGGGTGGACTGGGTCCTGACCACTGACCACAAGAAGATCGGGATCATGTATCTGGTCCTGACCTTCGTCTTCTTCTGCATGGGCGGGGTCGAGGCGCTGCTGATGCGGCTGCAGCTGAGCGTGCCGAACAACACGCTCATCACCTCCGAGCACTACAACCAGTTGCTCACCCTGCACGGGACGACGATGATCTTCCTGTTCGTCGTACCGGTCATGGCGGGCTTTGGCAACTACTTCCTGCCGCTGATGATCGGCGCCCGGGACATGGCCTTTCCACGGCTGAACGCACTGTCGTTCTGGCTGCTGCTGCTGGGCGGCGTCGTGTTCTACATCACGCTCTTCTTCCACCCGCCGGATGCCGGCTGGTGGAGCTATCCGCCGCTATCCGACGCGCTGTACTCGCCCAACGGCGGACAGGACGCCTGGATCTTCCTCATCCATATCACCGGCATCTCCTCGCTGTTGGGCGCGATCAACTTCTACGCGACGATCGTCAACATGCGGGCACCGGGCATGAGCTGGGGCAGGCTGCCGCTGTTCGTGTGGGGCCTGCTCGTGTATGCGCTCCTGCTGATCATCGCCCTGCCCGTCGTCGCGGCGGCGGTCACGATGCTGCTGACCGACCGTCACTTCGGGACCCATTTCTTCGATCCGACCGCCCACGGCTCGCCGATCCTGTGGCAGCACCTGTTCTGGTTCTTCGGCCACCCCGAGGTCTACATCATGATCTTGCCTGGCTTCGGGATCATCTCCGAAGTCATCCCCGTGTTCTCGCGCAAGCCGATCTTCGGCTACAAGGCGATCGCGGCCTCGACAGCGGTGATCGCGTTCCTGGCCACGCTGGTCTGGGCGCACCATATGTTCGCCTCGCCGGTACCGATCGTCGTGCTCGGGTTCTTCATGCTGAGCTCATTCCTGATCGGCGTCCCGACCGGAGTCAAGATCTTCAACTGGATCGCGACCTTATGGCGAGGATCGATCGTCATGACGACGTCGCTGTACTTTGCCGTCGGCTTCATCGCCATCTTCACGATCGGGGGTATCACCGGCATCTTCCTGGCCGTATTCCCCGTCGATTGGCAGCTGAACGACACCTACTTCGTCGTCGCCCACTTCCATTACGTCCTGATGGGTGGCTCCGTGTTCACGGTGTTCTCGGGGATCTACTACTGGTTCCCCAAAATGACCGGCCGGATGATGAACGAGAGCCTGGGCAAGCTCTCCTTCTGGCTCATGTTCATCGGGTTCAACGCCACGTTCTTCGTGCAGCACGCCCTGGGCCTGTCCGGTATGCCGAGACGGATCTACACCTACCAGCCGGGGCTCGGTTGGTCGACCTACAACTTGATCTCGACGATCGGATCGTTCATCCTCGCCACGGGGATTCTGATTACGATCGGCAACGTCGTCCGGAGCCTCAATCACGGCAAGATTGCGGGACCGGATCCATGGAAGGGCAACACGCTCGAGTGGTTCACATCCTCACCACCGCCGGCAAACAACTTCGACGTGATCCCGCGCGTTCGCTCGGTCGAGCCCATGCGGGACATCCGCCGCCAGGTCGAGCGCCAAACCGGCGCCACGCAGAAGACCGGCGGCAGCGAACAGTTCGTGCGCGCGGGGAGCTAGCGCTGTGAACACGTCGACCGTAGCTGTCACGACGGGGCTCCGGGCGCGGCAGGTCCTGGCCGACTACGTCGATCTGACCAAGCCCAAGGTCCAGTCCCTGCTGTTGCTGACCACGGTCACGACGATGGAGGTAGCCGGGAGCCCGTCGGTCGAGCGGGTCGCATTGACCTGCCTGGGCGGTTATCTGTCCGCCGGTGGCGCCGGAGCCGTGAACCACTACTGGGATCGCGACATTGACGCCCGTATGCGGCGCACCGCCACGCGCCCGATCCCGTCAGGACGGGTCAGCCCAGCGGCCGCGCTGCGGTTCGGGTTCGCCCTCGCCGCCCTGTCATTCCTGCTCCTGTCGCTGACGGTCAACGTCCTGGCGGCGTCATTGGCGTTCGGTGGCTTCGTCGGCTACGTGGGCGTTTACACGATGTGGCTCAAGCGGCGCACGCCTCACAACATCGTCATCGGAGGCGCGGCGGGAGCGATGCCGCCCCTGGTGGGCTGGGCAGCCACGCGAGGCTCGCTGTCATGGACGGCGATCTACCTGTTCGCGATCGTGTTCTACTGGACTCCACCGCACTTCTGGGCCCTCAGCCTGCTCATGAAGGACGAGTACGCCGAGGTCGGAGTCCCCATGCTGCCGGTGGTGAAGGGCGAGCGGGAGACGCGCCGGCAGATCGTGCTTTACACGCTGCTCCTGTACGCGGTCACGCAGCTGCCCTTCTGCGCCGGCGAGTTCGGCGGCGTCTATCTCGTGTCCTCGATCGTCCTCGGCCTGGCCTTCGTGACCGGATCGGTGCTGCTCTTCCGCCGTGCCGATCGCCGCACCGCGCTGCGCCTGTACCTGTTCTCGATGGTGTATCTGGCCCTGCTGTTTGCCACGATGGTGGCCGACGTAAAGCTCTAGTGCTCGCGGCGCCCTCTCTCACTGCCAACGACTAGGATCCTCCGCCATGGATAGAAAGCTCGCCCGCAAGAACATCCGCTCGGGGCTTATCGCCGCCGGCGCCGCGCTGTTCATGTTCGGCATCGCATTCCTAGCCGCGGCCATCTACATCCACGCGTGAGCGCAGTAGATCCCGAGACGCCGCCGGTCGGCGAGGAGATCCACCTCCCCGGCCCCAGTCTGCTCCCCCTCCTCAGCGCGATCGGCATCACGCTGACCATCGTCGGGACGACGTTGACCCTGCTCATCTCGGCCGTGGGCCTGATCATCGTCGTGGTGACGACCGTGATCTGGATCCGGGATACCAGGCGCGACATCGAGCAGTTGCCCGACGAGCACCAGTAGCACTGCGGCGAGCGCTCGGTTAAGAGGCGGCGGCTCCGGCTGGGATCTCGCAGCTCGCCCCGTCGCCGGACCAGACCCGGACGATGTCCCGCATCGAAAGGACGCCGGACAGCTCACCGCCGTCGACCACGATCAGGTGGCGGAAGCCGCCGCGGACCATCGTCGCTGCCGCATGCTCGAGTGACCAATCCGGCGCTGCGAAGGTCAGCTTGGCGGTCAGGTGATCGGCCACGCGCTCTTCGTCCGGGTTCTTCCCGTCCCCGACCGCGATCAGGATGTCGCGCTCAGTGATCACGCCCGGTCCAGGCAGCTCGGGGTCCATTACGACCGCTGCTCCCACGCGCCGGCCGCACATCGCGGCGGCTGCCTCGCGGAGTGTGTGTCCCGGTCCGACGGTCAAGACTACGGCGGACATCCCGTCCTGTACGAGCATGGCGCCTCCAGATCAGATTGCAACGATTGACTCAATCATAATCAAGCTCGGCGGCGCCGTCCGTGCCGACGCCGTTCGTCGCGCGGAACACATAGGATGCCGATGTTCGATGCGCGAGGGTCGAGGACAGCGCGGTGCGTAAGCATCCTCTGTTGCAGATGCTGGTCATCGGGGCAATCGCCGTGGCAATCGGCATCCCCGTGGCTTTGCTGATTCCGTGGTTCCCCACGGACGCCTCGACGCAGGCCCACAACATCCACACGCTGTACGACGTGCTGCTGATCGTCTCGGTGCCGATCTTCGTACTCGTCGAGACGGTCATCCTGTACTCGGTTTTCAAGTTCCGGATGAAGCCCGGCGAGGAGGAGAAGGACGGTCCGCCGATTCACGGCAACACCCGCCTGGAGGTCGTCTGGACGGCTCTGCCGGCGATCCTCATCCTCGGCCTGTGCACCTACGCCTACACCGTCCTGCGCTCGAACGAGAAGAGCCACCCGGGCGCGATGGTGGTGAATGTGACCGAGCGCCAGTTCGCGTTTGAGTTCTCATACCCGCGATCGGGCGGGCAGCAGATCGTCTCGCCCGTGCTCTACCTGCCCAAGGGTGCGCCAGTCGTGTTCAAGCTCCGCTCGCTGGACGTCATCCATAGCTTCTTCGTCCCCGAGTTCTCGGAGAAGATCGACGCCGTGCCTGGGATCACCACCACCATCCGCGTCACTCCAACCCGCCTCGGTAGCTATCCGGCTGAGTGCACCGAGCTGTGCGGCGCCGGCCACTCGCTGATGCGCTCCACCGTGGATGTCCTCACGCCGGCTGCGTTCCGAACCTGGATCAGCACCCAGAAGCCCGGCGGGGCGCCACCCGTGGGCACGCCGCCGCCGAATGCCGATCAGCCGGGAGTCCCAGGCGGCTCGAGCAGCGCCGCCGCGAGCAGCCCGAGCTCGGGCTCCTCCAGCAGCTCCGGCTCCTCCAGCGCGTCCGCCACCAGTCCCGCCGCCGGCAAGGCGGTGTTCACGGGATCGGCCGGATGTTCGGGTTGTCACACGCTGGCCGCAGCCGGAGCGACGGGAACCGTCGGGCCGGATCTGACCACGCGTCTGAAGTCTGACTGCGCGAACCCGGCGTCAATTCCGATTCGCGGTAAGACTCTGGCCGCGTGCATCCACACTGCGATCACCAAGCCCTACGCCTATCTGCCGACCGGATACCACGCCGGCGTGATGCCCTCGACGTTCGCAACCACGCTCGCGCCGACGCAGATCCAGTCGCTCGTCAATTACCTTTCAAGCGTGACAAAGTGAGGGCTACACGTGCACGCGATCGCGACTCTGAGAGCGACTGCAAGTTGAAGGAGGAGAGCTGATGGCCATCCCGGCAAAGCTCCGTCGCCCCGGCTGGTACCGAGCCGCGGCTCTCGATGTAGTCGGATTCGCGTTCGCTTTCGGGCTCACCGTGCTGGTCAGGTGGCTCATGCACCAGCACCCGGTGATCGACGGCCACGCAATCACGATCGTGGCGCTGTTCGCGGTGCCGCTGGGCTTCCTGCTGGGTATCGGTACCTGCGATTACTGGATCTACTGGGCCGCCGGTAAGCCCACGCGCCCCGAGGATCACTCCGACCACGGCGCGCGCTCCTGGCGCGACTACTTCCGCGTCAACACCGACCACAAGGTGATCGGGATCCAGTACACGATCACGTCATTCTTCTTCCTGCTCGTCGGGGGGCTGCTGGCGATGCTGATCCGCGCCCAGCTGGCCAAGCCGGGCATGCAGTTCCTGACTCCCGAGCAGTACAACGGCGTCTTCTCGGTCCACGCGACGGTGCTGATCTTCCTGTTCGTGATTCCGGTGTTCGCCGGACTGGCGAACTTCGTCCTGCCGCTGATGATCGGAGCGCCCGACATGGCGTTCCCGCGCCTGAATGCGCTGTCGTTCTGGCTGCTGCCGATCGGCGGAATCATGATGCTGATGAGCTTCCTGGCCCCCGGAGGCTCGTTCGCGGCCGGCTGGACGGCCTACGCCCCGCTCTCGACCACGATGCCGCTGGGCCAGCTGTTCTTCACGGTCGCGGTCCAGTTTGCCGGGTTCTCGTCGATCTTCACGGCGCTCAACTTCCTGGTCACGATCATCACCATGCGGGCACCCGGGATGAGCTTCTTCCGGATGCCGCTACTGGTGTGGGCGAACTTCTCCACCTCGCTGCTGGTGGTCATCGCGACGCCGTTCATCGCCGCCTCGCAGTTCTTCGTGCTGCTGGACACGGCGCTGCACTTCCACTTCTTCGACGCGTTCGTCGGAGCGGGCAAGGACGGCAACGTGATCATGTACCAGCACGTCTTCTGGTTCTACTCGCATCCGGCCGTCTACATCATGATGTTGCCCGGGTTCGGGATCATCTCCGAGGTCATAGCGGTCAAGGCCCGAAAACCGATCTTCGGCTATCGGATGATGGCGTTCTCGCTGCTGGCGATCGTCGTGCTGGGCTTCACCGTGTGGGCTCACCATATGTTCGTCTCGGGCATGGCGTCCTGGATCCGGATCCCGATGATGATCACGACCGCGATCATCGCCATCCCCACCGGCATCAAGATCTTCTCCTGGCTGGCCACGCTGTGGCGCGGCGTGCTCCATCTCGACACGCCGATGCTGTTCGCCCTGGGCTTCCTGTCCACGTTCACCCTGGGGGGCATCAGCGGGGTAATGCTGGCCATGATCCCGTTTGACATCCACGTGAGCCAGACCTACTTCATCGTGGCCCACATCCATTACGTGCTGTTCGGCGGCTCGCTGTTCACGATCTTCGCCGGCGTCTACTACTGGTTCCCGAAGATGACAGGCCGAATGTTCGATGACCGCCTGGGCAAGTGGCATTTCTGGATGACGTTCATCTTCTTCAACCTGACCTTCGGTCCCATGCACATCATCGGGATCCAGGGGATGCCGCGACGCGTGGCGGAGTACGCCCAGAAGTTCGCCACCTGGAACCTGTTCATATCCCTGTCGAGCTTCGTGCTCGGCTTCAGCACGCTGATCTTCCTCTACAACATGGTGGCCAGCTGGCGCGGGGGCCCTCGCGCCGCCGCCAACCCGTGGCGAGCGCTCACACTCGAGTGGCAGGTCTCATCACCGCCGCCGATCTTCAACTTTGACGCCGTCCCGACCGTGGTCGGCGGCCCGTATGAATACGGCGTCCCGGGAGCCGTGCACGGCATCTTCAAGCCGCCGGCGGAGGCCAAGCCGGTGGCGGCCGGAGTCGGGTCTGGCCCGGCACAGAGCCAGGAGCACCGCGAATGAAGACGGTTCTGGTAGTCGCCAATGAGACGATCGGAGGCCGTCCCCTGATCGACGCCGTCCGGGCTCATGCGGCCCAAGAGGAGACACGCTTCGTGCTGTGCGTTCCGCAGACCCGGCCCCGGGCGGGGTACGTGGTGTACGACGACGCCGTGTTCGATGCGACCCAGGTCCGGGTGGACCTCGCGGTCGGCTTCGTGCGCTCGGAAGGGATGGACGCGGTGGGCGAGGTGGGCGATCCGGACCCTTACGCGGCCACCATGGACGCGGTGCGCGAGTACGACCCCGACGCGATCATCATCTCCACCTACCCCGAGGCTCGGTCAGGCTGGCTACGGCGCGATCTGATCGAGCGCATCCGCGACGCGTCAGGGCTGCCGGTCGAACACGTGGTGGCCGACATCGACTCCGAAGGCCTGTCATTCCACATCACGCTGGCGGTGGCCAACCGCACCGCGAGCGGCGACGAGCTGTTTGACGCGCTCAAGGCCAAAGCGGCGGCCGAGGGTGACAAGCGTGAGCGGCTGTTCATTGTCGTCGTCCCCCAGGAGGGCGGCGACGGCAGCGCCACCCGGCGGGCCCGGACCCGGCTCTCGCTGGTGCTGAGACGCCTACGTGACGCCGGGCTGACGGCCTCCGGGGTGATCGGTGACCCTGATCCGTACACCGCGATCATGAATGCACTCCAGTCCTTCCGGGTCGACGACATCGTGATCTCGACGTTCGCTGAGACCAAATCCGGGTGGCTGCGCGCCGACCTCGTCGACCGCGTGCGTCACGCCAGCGGCAAGGATGTCGAGCACGTGGTTCACCGCGACTCAAGCCCCGCCACCGCGTAGGAGACACCGATGGAAGCCGCCTCGATCGCCCACGCTGAGCACCACGGCCCGCCCCCCGCGCATAAGTCGTCCCGGGTCGAGGCCCCGACGCTCGGAATGCTGCTTTTCATCATCTCCGAGGTGATGATCTTCGGCGCCTTCTTCACCGCCTACTTCTTTATCCGGGTCGTGAGCCATGACCCTTGGCCGGCGGCGGGAACCAAGCTGCCCGAAGGCGTGGCCGGAGTCAACACCGCGATCCTGCTGTCGTCATCCCTGACGATCCACTGGGCGCTGACATCGATCAAGAAGGGGAACCGCTTCGGCCTCAAGGCCGGCATGCTCAGCACCTTCCTGCTCGGCCTGACGTTCCTCACCATCCAGATCAACGAGTACATCCACATCGGCTTCGCGCCGCATGACTCGGCCCAGGGCACGATCTTCTATGCGCTGACCGGTCTGCACGGCGCCCACGTATTCATCGGCCTGTGCGCGCTCGCCATCGTCACCGTCCGCGCCTTCCGCGGGCATTACTCGCCCGAGCACCATCAGGGCATGGAAGTGCCAGGGATCTACTGGCACTTCGTCGACATCATGTGGGTGGTCGTGTACACGACCGTCTACGTGCTCTAGTCGGCAGACGCTTAGGCATGGTGCCTTGAAGGGACCGCCCAACCCGGTGCGCTCGGAGGACGCCGCGTTCCGGTTTCTCCTCTGGTTCGTGGGTGCCATCGCCGTGATCGTCGTCCTGGTCCTGATCATCGAGGCGCTCAGCTGACATTCGGCCCGCTGCCGCTCCGGCGGCACGGGCTCAGCGCCCGCGTGCCACCATTGAACGGCGGTGCCCCTGCTCCCTCCGATCCCGTTCGCCGATGCGCCCGTGCAGACGATCGGGCTACCGGTGGTGGTGGTTCTGTGCTGGCTGCCGTACTGGATCCGGGCCCGCACGTTGGCTCAGGAGGGCCGGCCGGTCCCCACCTGGAGGCGCGTCTGCTTCGCCAGCGGGTTGATCGTCCTCGAGATCGCCCTCAGCCCGCCCGTGGATCACCTCTCCGACCAGCTGCTGGTGGCCCATATGGCGGAGCACCTGTTGATCGGAGACATCGCGGCGCTGCTGTTCGTGCTCGGGCTGACCGGTCCGATGATGGTCCCGCTGCTACGCAACCGCGTGATCTCGAAGCTCAGGGTGCTCAGCCACCCCGTGGTAGCGATCGTTGTCTGGGGGGTCAACTTCTACGCCTGGCACACGCCTGCGCTGTACCAGGCGGCGCTGCGCCACGACGCGCTTCACGCGCTCGAGCACGCCACGTTCCTCGCCTTTGGCATCGCGGTCTGGATGGCCCTGCTGGGCCCTCTGCCCAAGCCCGCCTGGTTCTCCAACGGCGCTCGCCTCGTCTACGTGGTCGCCGTGCGCCTGATCGGCACCGTGCTGGCCAACATCATGATCTTCGGGGGCACGGTGTTCTATCCGTTCTATGTCCCCGGCGATGCCCACTGGCATATCTCGCCCATCGCTGACCAGGTCGCTGCGGGTGGTCTGATGATGGTGGAGGAGAGCCTGCTCACGATCGGGCTGTTCTGCTGGCTCTTCCTGCGGGTGGCGAATCAGAACGAGCAGCGCCAGGAGCTGCTGGACTACGCCACCGAGCACGGGATTGCGCTCGACGAGGGTCGCGCACAACGTGCGGTGGCCTCAGGACGAGGTGACGAGCTGCGGGAGCGCCTGCGGCAGGCCGGTTCGAGCGAGCCGGTCAGCCCGGGATCCGGAGCTACTTGACGGTAAGCGTTCCGACCATTCCCGCCTGGCGGTGGCCGGGAACAGAGCAGTAGAACGTGTACTTGCCGGGCTTCAGGCTGGCGCTGACCATGGAGACCCCCCCGTTGGACACGATGTGGCCGATCTGGCTGACCCCACCGCCGGTGATCGCGATGTCATGCGGGGTCGAGGACATGTTCTGCATCCGGAGCTCGACCTTGCCGGCCGTCGCCGTGGCTCCCGAGGCCAGGAACTTGAGCTGGCCGGTCGGATCGGCGTTGATCTCCACGACGCCGTTCTTCTCGGCCGCGATGTGCTGCTTGACGTTGGCCACCGCTGTGGCCAGGGCCCCGGTGTCGACACCCGGGCGGCCGGCCACCAGACCCACATACGCAGCCACATCCTGGGCCTCCTGGCCCTTGTAGAGCATGGCCGGCATGACCCCTGCGGTGTCCGGATAACGGATCCAGTAGTCGACCAGGCCCTGGATCGACGTGCTCTTGACGCCATCGACGCGGTCCTGGCGGAAGGCGTCATCCAGATTCGGTCCCACGATCCCCGTGGTCCCGGCATGGCCCAGCGTGTGACACGAGGCGCACTTGGACACGAACAGCTGTTTGCCACGAACCAGATCGGCCGTCGGATGCTTGATCGCGCAGCCGCCAAGGGCGACAAGCAGGAATGCGCTCGGCACTATGGCCGCAAGACTCCGCCGGGGTCGTGCGAGGGGTCTCAGCATAAGTTGCGGGCCGCACTCTATCCAAGCGCGCGGCATCCCGGCGCTGCCGCGGAGGCCCTCCAAACACGCGGCTGTCCGGCCCGCTGGTAGCATTGCTTAGCAATGAGGACGCGCCAGAAGTACCGGATGCGGACGCCCTCCACCGGTCGCGAAGTGATCATCGAAGCAGAGCCGGGGCAGGTGTATGTGGATCGCGAGACCGGAGAGCCCCTCGAGGTCGTGGGAGAGCTCCTGCCTCTCGCCCCCACGCCGTCTGAGCTGCCCTGGATGGTCGAGAACCTGCGTTTCTGCAACTGGTGCGATCAGCTCGCTCAGAAGGACCTCAACGACTGCCCATACTGCGGCAGGCGCATGGAGCCCCTCGGCTCCTGAGGACTTCGGGCTACGGCAAGATGACGTCCCGCGCCAAGACGCTCCGGCCCGTCGCCTTGGTCGGGGCGACACTCGCCGCGACGATTTGTCTGGCCGCCTGCGGCGGCGGGGGCTCTGGAACCACCAATACCGCCGGCGCTCCCGGGTTCACCGTCCCCACCAATGCCGTGGCCGGAGCGGTGACGACCACGAGTACGACCACCACTTCCACGTCGAGCACCACCAGCTCCAGTGCGGGCACCGATACGAGCGCTGCCGCGGGCACCAGCACAGTCCCCACGGGCGGAACCACCCCGGCCAGCCCAGGCACCACACCCTCTGGAGGCGCCGGAGCCAGTTCGACCGCCAGTCAGTCCAGCACCACGGGCAACGGTGGGGCCGGGCTGGGTACGAACTCGGCCTTCTGCCAGCAGAACCCGGGCGCCTGCTAGCGGGGCGGCTCCGAACGGCGGCGCCGGATCACCGCCCGCTTTTGCACATGCATTTCGTGGAAGATCCACCATGCCGGGTTGGCTCGGGAACAAATCGCTCGGTATGCGCGCAGAACACAGCCAGACCAGCCGGCGAATCCGGCTTTGCTACGAATCGCACGCTCTACGGGCGTCGATAGCCCGCGGGCGGCTCGGGCGAGCCATTGGCCGCGGGCTCCGGCCCGCCGTGGGCCGGAGCCGGGGTGCGCGTGGGCCCGGAGCTCGGGCGTGGGCCCTGAGCTCGGGCGTGGGCCCGGACCCCCATGGCGTGAAAAACCGGCGGGGCCGCGCCACGGTTGTCGCAAAACGGGGGCTATAGGCCCGTCTGGCGAAAACCGATCAGGACACCGTCCGCTTTTTCACACAGCGGGGGCTCACACGCAGGCATCACCCAGCCGAGCCGGGCGCCAACGGCCTGTCTCCCCCTCCCTAGCCGCTTTTGCCCGCCCGGCTAGGGAAGGCGCCGGCTGATCAGTGCCGGCCGGAGTGCACGTACTTCTTGGGATACGGGGAGTTCGTCACCTCGGTGACGCTGTACTCCACCCGGGTTCCCGAGTACTCGCAGAGGTAGCGCTGGCTCTGTCCGACCGTCGTCTGGGCCGTCTCGCTGGCGGGGGGGTGACCGCAGCCACCCGTGCGGCTCTGGCGGTAGGTGAACTTCGCCGTGTTGAGGTTGTATGTGAGGACTGGGGCCCAGGTCGGGATGGTCAGCCCGATGATCTCGCCCTTCTTGACCGGCATGGCGGTGAACTGCGTGAACGCCGGCGGCAGCGAGAACGGCTCCTGGAGCACCTGGCCCAGGAAAGGAATCATGTGGAACATCGGGCTCTCGGCCGCGACCGTGTACTTGTTCTTCGGACCCTTCTTCAGAGCCGTGAGCGCCAGCTGCGGCGTCCCGCCGTAGGCCAAGTCGAGCTCGTGCAGGATTCCCTTCTCAGTCTTGGGGTTTGGGACCAGATTGGACAGCCCGACCGTGAAGGCGACGATCCACCCGTTCTGCTTGACCGTGGTGGGGTATTTGACACCGTCGGCCGTGGTCTGAATCGCGGTCGTCCGGTCGAGGATGATGTAGCACTGATTCAGCGAGACGCCCTTGGGACAGGCGGGCGCCGCAATCGGCGTTGCGGTCTGACCGAGCTCGACGATCTTCGCCCCGGACGTGCCCATCGTCAGGCCCAAAAGGGCCACGATGATTCCTGCGGATACCAGCGAGAAGCGTTTCATCATCCTCATTGAACACGACCGAGAGGCGGCAGTTGCGCCGGTCCGAACGACCGTCCGCCTGAGACTCCTCTCAGAGTAGCCGGGGCGCAGAGCCCCGCTGTCGCAGCCGCGCGGGCTACAGCTTAGTGACGTTCACCGCTTTCGGACCCTTGGGACCCTCTTCCTCCTCATAGGAAACCTTGGATCCCTCGGCCAGAGAGCGATAGCCGTCACCGCCGATGCCGCTGAAGTGAACGAACAGATCGCGACCACCATCGTCGGGTGTGATGAACCCGAAACCCTTGTCGTCGCTGAACCACTTGACGGTGCCGGTTGCCATGGCATCCCCTTCGGAGCGAACTCGCTTTAGACCGCGGCCGGCTCCGGATGGACCCGACCAGACGCGGAAAAACGTAGCAGGGAGCGGGCCGGCGTGGGGGTCACAGCTGTCAACGGCCGCTGAACTTCGCCTTGCCGGGCCCTTCGGCGAGGAATGAGCGGACGGCGTTCTGCAGGTCTTCGGTGGCGAACAGCCTGCCCGCCACCTGGCCAACCCGGTCATTGGCCAGCTCGACGCCACCCTCGACGTAGTCTCGGATCACACGTTTGGTCGCTGCGTGTGCCATCGTCGGCCCGTCAGCCAGATCGCGAGCGAAGGCACGAACGGTCGCGTCGAAGCCTTCATCGGGCAGAACGCGATTGACGACATTCCAGCGCTCCATCTCGGCCGCTCCGTACCGCTCACCGGTCATGACGAATTCGCGCGCCCGCCCCGTGCCGGCCCGCTCGGCCAGCCTCTGGGTGCCGCCCATGGCTGGCGTTAGCCCGATCACACGTTCCACGAGGCCGAAGCTGGCTGACTCGGCAGCGAAGATCAGATCGCAGGCCAGCGCAAGCTCGAAGGCCCAGGTCAGGCACAGGGCATGGGCCGCGAACACGGTCGGACACGGGAGCGCGTCCACCCGTCTGGCCACCGCGACCAGCTGGTCAAAGGTCTCGGTTGCCTGCTCCGGTCCCGACAGCGCGGCGAACAGCGACACGTCGACCCCGCCGCTGACGACGCGTCCGTCGGCTCGGAACAGGACCGCCCGCGGCCGGTCGCTTTCCAGGTCCTCGAGCGCGGCGACCAGTCCCGCCTCGAGCGCCTCATCGAACAGATTCAGCGGCGGCGAATCGAACGTGACCACGGCGAGGCCGCCGTCACGCTCGAGGCGCACCGGGCTTCCCGAGCTCATCTGAGCTCTGCGGCCGTTGCGGCGATCTCGTCCGAGTCCCCCGCGGCCGGGATCCAGGGCAGCCGCAGCGGGTCGTCCGCGTAGCGAGGGATCACGTGTATGTGAAGGTGGAACACGGTCTGCCAGGCGGCCGATCCACAGGCGTTCAAGAGGTTGACCCCGTCGGCACCCAGGCGCTCATTCATCCGCTTGGCCAGGCGCTGGGCGGCCACTGCGGTCGCGGCGAGATCGTCAGCGTCGACCTCGAGCAGGTTGGCGGTATGGTTCCGCGGCACCACGAGTGCGTGGCCTCGCGTGGCCGGGTTGATGTCCATGAAGCTGACGGTCAGATCGTCTTCGTCAATGATCTGCCCCGGGAGTTCACCGGCGATGATCTTGCAGAACAGGCAGTCTGGATCGCGCATGCCGGCAGCTTACCCACCGGGCCGCTGACCGCTCTGCTCCACGCGGTCCCGGGCGTAGACGATCGCTTCCTCACGTGAGGACACCTCACCGGCGTAGGCGGCCTCCTCGAGCTCGTGCAGCAGCTCGCCCAGACGCGGTCCGGGCTTCAACCCGAGCGCCGCGGCAAGGTCATCACCGCGCACCGGCGGTCGGGGCGGATCGCTCACCCAGGCCAGTGCCTCGTGCATCAGCTGCCGGGCCAGCTCGAGGTGCTTGGAGATAGCCCGGTCAGCGTTGTCACCTCTGGTCGCAAGCCGGTCGGCAACGCTCAGCATGGTGACATCCACCTGGATGGGGGCGCAGGCATGCAGATAGCGGTAGATCTCGCGGCGATCGAGCGGCATCCGGTGGACCAGGAAGCCGAGCCGCAGGTGATGACGGGTGAGTCCGGCCACATACCCGGCCAGCCGCTCGCTGGCCCGGAGCCGGCCCAGGATCGATGCCGAAACCTGCGCCCCGGCTTCGTCGTGGCGCAGGAATGTGACACGGCCCTCCGGCGTCACGTCGCGCGTCTGAGGCTTGGCGATGTCATGCAGGAGGGCCCCGAAGCGAAGCGCCTCGCCTCGGGTCAGCTCGTTGGCCAGAGGGGTGTCCAGCAACGCGCGCAGCGCTTCCGTGTCGGCGCCGAAGATGGGCTCGGGATCCCGCTCGAGAGTGATCGTCTCCGCCAGCACCGCGCGGGTGTGATCGAACACGTCGAGGTGGTGAAAGCGGCTCTGGTCGATGCCCCGCAGCTCCACGAGCTCGGGCAGAACCGCCTCGGTCACCCCGCTGGCGTCCATCAGGTCAAGGCCGGCCACGGCCCGTTCATCGCGGATCACCCGGCGCAGCTCGGCGAACACGCGCTCAGGGGCAACCTGGCTGAGCCCCGGGGCGCCGGCCCGGGCCAGCTCGATCGTGGCCGGTTCGACGGTGAAGTCGAGCTCGCAGGCCAGACGGGCGAGGCGCAGCGCCCGAAGGGGATCACGCTCGAAGGCCTGCTCTGAGACTGCGCGCAGCCGCCGCAGCTCGAGGTCGGCCAAGCCTCCGAACGGATCCACGAGCGATGTCTCGCCGCCCAGAGGCCGGGCCAGCGCATTGACCGTCAGGTCCCGCAGCGACAGATCGGCCTCGATCGTGCCTCCGGCGAGCCCGGTGAGATCCACCTGCCAATCGCGGTCGTGGGCGACCACGCGCCAGGCACCGAACGTCTCAGAGAGCTCGAACGAGAACCCACCGGCAGCCCGTGCCAGCGCTCGCGCTGTTCCCTCCACGTCAGCCGGGCGCGCGAGCGCGACATCGTAATCCGTGGTGGGGCGGCCGAGCAGTTGGTCCCGGAGAGCTCCGCCGACGAGCCAGCCCTGCTCGACGATGCTGCTAAGTGCCTCGAGTGGATCGCTCACCGTGCGGGCTCTCCATCGCGGTGATAGACGCGCGGGACGCGAGCCGAGATCCCACAAAGGACTTCGTGCGCAATCGTGCCGATGCGGTTGGCAACGTCCTCGGTGCTCTGGCGCTCATCACCGTTCCGGCCGATGATCGTCGCCGCCGCGCCCACAGGAACCGGAGGTGTCGCGGCAGGCCCCAGTTCGACGGTCACGTTGTCCATGCTCACCGTGCCGACCACCGGATAACGCCGTCCCAGCAGGAGGGCATCACAGTTGTTGCTCAGCGAGCGCCGGATTCCGTCGGCATAGCCGATGGGGAGAGTCGCGATCCAAGTTTCGCGCTCGGTTACGAACCGACGGCCATAGCCGACGCTCTGCCCGGGACTGGCCACCTTGACCGCAGCGACATAGGAACTCAGCTCGAGCGCTGGCTCGAGCCCGAAGCGCTCGGCATCCTCGTTCATCGGATCACAACCGTAGATGGCGATCCCACAGCGCACCATGTCGAAGTGGCTGGCCGGCTCCCGCACCGTAGCCGCGCTGTTGGCCGCGTGCACCGTGATCCCGGGAACCCGGCGGCGCACCTCAGCCACGAAGGGATCAAACGCCCGCAGCTGCGCGCGCATGAACTCGTAGTCCCCGTCCGCGGTGGCGAGGTGCGTCATGGCCCCGGCCAGTTCCAACACGCCCGAGCCGCTGAGCACCCGGTCGGTGACGGCCAGTGCCTCGCTCAGCTCGCGCGTGCCCAGCCGGCCCATCCCCGTGTCGAATTTCACGTGGACCCGTACAGGCGCCCGGGCGACGCGCTCGAGCTCGGCCACGAAAGCGAGATCCCAGGCCACGAGATCGACCCCCGCGGCCAGTGCCACGGGCAACTCCTCGGAGCTGACCGCCCCCATGACGAGCACCGGCTCAGACACTCCGCCCGCCCGCAGCTCGGCCGCCTCCTGGGCTGTGGCGACGGCCAGACCGCTGGCCCCGCCCGAGATCGCGGCCCGGGCAGCCTGCACCGCCCCGTGGCCCGAGGCGTTGGCCTTGACCACCGCACAGAGCCTCGTCCCCGCCGACAGGCCCGAGCGGAGCTGAACGACGTTTCGCTCGATCGCGGCCAGATTGACGCGAGCGACCGCGCGCAGGGCCATGATCAGCTTCCCAATCGGGCCTGGGGCAACGCCTCGATCACGTCACGGGCAATCACGCCCTCGAGGCCGACCGTGTGGGCCGCGCGCCGGCCCGCGCGCGCGTGGACCAGGACCCCGGCGCAGGCGGCCTCGAATGGATCCACGTGCTTTGACAAATAGGCACCGATTACGCCGGACAGCACGTCACCCGTCCCGGCCGTGGCCAGCGCCGACGTGGCGCCTCGATTGACCGCGGCCCGACCGGACGGCTCGGCGACGATCGTGTCATCGCCCTTGAGCACGACGATGGCCTGGGCCCTGGACGCCGCCTCTCGAACGCTGGCCAGGCGGTGCGCCTCGATCTCGGAGCTGTCGCGCTCGAGCAGCCGGCCCAGCTCGCCGGCGTGGGGCGTGAGTACGGTCGCCGCCGGCCGAGCGGCCAGCGTCTCGAGCCGGCCGGCATGCGCGTTCAATCCGTCGGCGTCAAGCAGCAGCGGAATATCGGCCGTCCGGGCCAGCTCGCGGACCAGCTCGACCGCGCCCGGTTCCCGGCCGATGCCGGGTCCGAGCACGAGCGCTCCCGCCCGGCCCAGCCGCTCACGGACCGCCGGCGCACCCCGGGCTTCGAAGGACCCGTCTCGATCCGGGAGCGGCACCGTCATCACCTCGACCAGGCGCACCTCGAACACCATGTTCAGGGACGCGGGCACAAACGCGGTCACGTAGCCGGCTCCGGCGCGCATTGCGGCCTCGGAGGCGAGCGACGGCGCGCCGGTGAGCCCGATTGAGCCCCCACACACGAGCAGGCTGCCGGCGGCGAACTTGGTCGATTCGCGACCCCGGCGGGGAATCGCGTCTAGGACCCGAGCGCCGATGAGACCGATCGTCGGCTCGACGGGCGCCCCAAGTGGGATACCGATGTCGATGACAGTGACGTCTCCGGCGTGCGCCTTTCCCGGGGCGATCCACAGCCCGGGCTTCCCGGCGTGAAAGGTGCCGGTGGCGTTGGCCCGCACGGCGGGTCCCGACACCTCGCCGGTGGAGGCGTCGACTCCGCTGGGCACATCGCACGCGACCACGACGGCACCCGCTGTGGCATTGATGGCCTCGATCGCCCCTTGGGCCGGCGGCCGGGGCTCTCCGGCGAAGCCGGTGCCGAGTATCGCATCCACGATCGCCCGCGCCCCCGCCAAGTCGCCGGCGTCGAACGGCCGCGGTGGAGCGCCGGGCAGGCGCTCGTAGTTGGTCCGGGCATCGCCCCGGAACTCGTCGGCCGCGGCCAAAAGCATCACGTCGACGTCCCGGCCCCGGTCACGCAACAGACGCGCCACGACGAGGCCGTCACCGCCGTTGTTCCCTTTTCCGCACACGACCACCACTCGCCCCTCCGGCGCTCGGGCATCGACAACCTCGGCCAGGCCGCCTCCGGCGCGCTCCATCAGATCGATCCCCGGGATCCTGCACTCGTCGATCGCCCAGGTGTCAATGGCGCGCTGCTCTTCGGCGTCCGGGAGGGCCTCGAACCAGTCCCTGTGCGGGCTCACGGCTTTGGGTTTGCGCCGGAACGCTCGGTGACGGCGACCGCGCCGGCATCGCGGGTTGTGTGGGTGAGAGAGATGTGGACAACCACCCCGAGGGTCTCGGCGCGCTCAGCCGCGGTTCCGTGCAGCGACACCGACGGTGCGCCGCCGTCCGAAACCACCTCGACGTCACGAAAATTCCATGCCGTCAGCCCGAGTGCCTTGGCCACGGCTTCCTTGGCACAGAACCGAGCCGCCAGATGCTCGCCGGGGCGTGCGCGAGCAGCGGCATACTCCCGCTCTCCGGGCGTGAACAGCCGCTCGGCCAGGCGCGGCCGGCGGGCCAACGCGCGCTCCAGGCGTTCGATCTCGAGCAGGTCGATGCCCAGCGTCGGATGCCCGGGCGCCACCGGCGCCCTGTGCTCAGAGTCCGGCGCGCTCACTCAACCGTGACGGTCTTGGCCAGGTTCCGCGGCTGATCGACGTTGAGTCCGCGCAGACGGGCGATGTTGTACGCGAGCAATTGCAGCGGGATCACAGCCAGCAAGGGGGCCAGCATCCAGTCCGTTCGAGGAACCCGGATGACCTCGTCAGCGTGCTGCGCAATCTGCTCGTCACCCTCGGTGGCGATCGCGATCACCCGGGCCCCACGCGCGCGGACCTCTTGGATGTTGGAGATGACCTTCTCGAGCACCGGCGACTGCGTGGCCACCACCACTACTGGGGTGTGCTCGTCGAGCAGGGCGATCGGGCCGTGCTTCATCTCCCCGGCGGCGTAGGCGTCCGTGGCGATGTAGGAGATCTCCTTCAGCTTCAGGGCGCCCTCGAGCGCGACCGGGAGACCGATGTGACGGCCCAGGTAGAGGAAGAAGTCGGCTTCGAAGTTCCCCTGCGCCACCTGGGCCAGCTGCTCGCCGCTACTCTCGAGCAGTTCGGCGATCAGATGCGGGAGCCGCTTCAGCTCGGCGATGGTGGCGCTCAGAACCTCCGATGCGAGCGTGCCCCGCAACTCGGCCAGATGCAGCGCAATCAGATACATGGCGGCGATCTGGCTGACGAACGTCTTCGTGGCCGCGACACCGATCTCTAGCCCGGCCCGGGTGTAGAGGACGCCGTCGGCCTCACGCGTGGCCTGGGAGCCCATGATGTTGGTCAGGGCAAGCACCTTGGCACCCCCGGCGCGACCCGTGCGCATAGCCGCCAGGGTGTCCGCCGTCTCCCCGGACTGCGAGATCCCGATAACGAGTTCGTCGGGTCCGATGACCGGATTGCGGTAGCGGTACTCGGAGGCGATGTCGACATCGACCGGGATCCGGGCCCACTGCTCGATCGCATAGCGACCGATCAGGCCGGCGTGGTACGCAGTTCCGCAGGCCACGATCACGATGCGCCGGACGCCGCGCAAGAGGTCATCGTCGATGGCGCCGAGATCGCCGAGATCGATGCCGTCAGGACGGGCGGCGCGCTCTCCCAGCGTTTCGGCGACCGCGTCAGCCTGCTCGTTGATCTCCTTGAGCATGAACGTCTCGTAGCCCTGCTTCTCAGCCGTCTCAGCGTCCCAGTCGATCTCCACGATCTCGCGCTCGAGCGGCTCGCCGGCGGCGGTCTGGAACTCGACTCCTTCCGGGCGCAGCACGACGATCTCGTCGTCGCCCATGTACTGCACTCGGCGGGTCTCGCGTAGAAAGGCCGGGATGGCTGAGCCGATGAACTGCTCGCCGTCACCACGGCCGATGATGAGCGGGCACTCCTTGCGGGCGCCCACGAGCAGTCCGGGCTCGTCCGCGCTCATGGCGACGAACGCGTAATGCCCCCGAAGCCGAGCGTAGGCCGTGCGTACGGCGGCGATCAGGTCACCGTCGTTGTAGACCGAGACCAGGTGGGCGATGACTTCGGCATCCGTCTCCGAAGTGAAGACGGCGCCATCGGCCATGAGCTCGTCCTTCAGCTCAACGTAGTTCTCGACGATCCCGTTGACGACGATGTGGACCCGGTCGCTGGTGTCGTAGTGGGGGTGGGCGTTCTCTTCGGTCACGCGGCCGTGCGTGGCCCAACGCGTGTGCCCGATTCCGGTTCCTGGCTCGGGGCGCTCGACGAGCGCCACCGCGGGGGCGGGGGCGCCCTCGGCCGCTGCGCGGCCGTCCAGGGCGCTACGGAGGGCACTCAGGTTGCCGACCGCGCGCACGGCGTCGATCTCGCCGCCTGTGAGCACGGAGATACCGGCGCTGTCGTAGCCGCGATATTCGAGCTGCTCCAGTCCCTGCATCAGCAGGTCACGTACCGTCCGGGGGCCGACGTAGCCGACGATGCCGCACATTTGCCAACCCTCCTTGGGTCCGTGTTGCAGTGAGCCGGCGCTGCTCTCACTGAGCCCATCGGCAGATGGGCAAGAGATTTTAAGGCCAACCGCGGCTAAGCGACCAATTCGGCGCCCAGCGCTGCCTTCACGACCTCGGTCAGGCGCTCACAGATCTCGTCGGTCTGTTGATCGGTTGGGGCTTCCACCATTACGCGAATCAACGGTTCCGTGCCCGAGACGCGCACGAGCACACGACCGCGCCCAGTCAGCTCTGATTGCTCGCGGGCGATGGCCGACGTAACGGGGTCTGCCTCCATTGCGCGGCTCAACGAGGGCCGGTCGGCGGCGCGGATGTTGACCAGACGCTGAGGGAGCTTCTCCATCGCGTCGCGCTCGCGCAGGTTCCGGCCCCCCAGCGCCTCGAGCGTGAGCAGCGCGCCGGCGACGCCATCTCCGCAGGGGCCGAATCCAAGCTCGATGATGTGGCCGGACTGCTCGCCGCCCAGGCTCCAGCCCCGCCGCCGGAGCTCGTCCAGGACGTAGCGGTCACCGACAGCGGTACTCGCCACCTCAACGCCGGCCGCGGCCATCGCGGTATGGAAGCCGAAGTTGGTCATCACGGTCACCGCTACGCCGGCGCCGGGGAGCTTCTCGTGCCGGTTCAGATGCACCGCCGCCAGTGCGATCAGCTCGTCTCCGTCAACCACCTGACCGCCGGCATCAACCGCCAGGACCCGGTCACCGTCACCGTCGAACGCGAACGCGACGTCGTGTCCTCCGGCCGCCATCCGCTCCACCACCGGCTCCAGATGGGTCGAGCCACAGCCGTCATTGATGTTGCGCCCGTCGGGCTCGTCGGCGATCACGTCGACCTCGGCGCCCAGACGGCGGAAGATCTCCGGGGCCGCGCGGAATGTGGCGCCATTGGCACAGTCGAGCAGGACGCGGAGGCCGCTCAGGTCCAGCGCTGAGAACCGGGTGTGGAGCTCGCGTAGATAGTCCTCGAGCGCCCCGTGGAGACGCTGCACGCGTCCGATCTGAGCCGGTGTGGGAACCGGCTCGCCGAGCGCCGCTTCGATCTCGTGCTCGGTGTCGTCGTCGAGCTTGAATCCGTCAGCGGCGAACAGCTTGATCCCGTTGTCCTCGTAGGGATTGTGGGACGCGGAGATGACGGCAGCCATGTCCAGTCCGTGCCGGCGGACGAGCAGCGGAGCCGCGGGTGTGGGCAGGACTCCGGCCAGGAACGCGTCACCTCCGGCCGCGGTCACGCCGGCGGCGATGGCCGATTCGAGCATCTCGCCCGATTCGCGCGTATCCCGCACGATCAGGACCTTGGGGCGCGACAGCCCGGTTCGCACCACGGCGGCGCGTGCCAGCGAGAGGGCCAGGTCGGCGGTTAGGAAGTCCCCGGCCCGGCCACGGACTCCGTCCGTGCCGAAGAGTTGGCGCGGCACGGCGCGGTCAGCGCTTGGAGAACTGCGGGCGCTTGCGAGCCTTCTTGAGACCCGCCTTCTTGCGCTCCTTGACGCGCGGATCGCGGGTCAGGAACCCGCGGCGCTTGAGCTCACCGCGCAAGTTGGGGTCGGCCACGAGCAGCGCGCGCGAGATACCGTGCCGCAGCGCGCCGGCCTGAGCGGACACGCCACCGCCGTGCATGCGAGCGATCACGTCCATGCGGGACTCGTAGCCCACCGTCTCGAGCGGCTGGCGAATGACGCGCCGCAGCGTGTCCCGCGGGAAGAACGCGTCGAGCTCCTTGCCATTGATCGAATATGTGCCTGTGCCCGGCTTGAGGATCACGCGGGCGACCGCAGTCTTGCGCTTGCCGGTGGCCGTGTAACGGGCGCCAGCGGCCAGATCGATGGCGGCATCGGCGATCGGTCGCGATTCCTCCTCGGAGTCCGCGTCGCGGCGGGCTGCCTCCTCGGCGTCCGCCTCGGCGGCGGCGCGGGCCTCAGCGTCGAGGAACTCGTCGCCATCGGAGACGATGTCCGGGATCAGGTCGGCGCCGGGAATCTCGGGGCGCTGGCGTGGGGTGACTTCAACCTCGTCGCCGTCGGACGCGGCAACGGGCTCGGGCTCGGGCGCGGCTTCGGCAGCTGGCTCGGGCTCGGGCGCGGCTTCGGCAGCTGGCTCCGGCTCGGGCGCGGCTTCGGCAGCTGGCTCCGGCTCGGGCGCGGCTTCGGCAGCTGGCTCCGGCTCGGGCGTTACCTCAGCGGCCGGCTCGGGCTCGACAGCCGGCTCGGGCTCAGGGGCAGGCTCGGGTTCGGCGGCAGGGTCAGGCTCAGCCTCGGCAACCGGCTCGGGCTCGGGCTCGGGGGCGGCGGCAGGCTCAGGCTCAGCCTCGGCAACCGGCTCTGGCTCGGCAGCGGGCTCGGGTTCGACCGCAGGCTCCTCAGCCTCGGCGGCGGGAACCTCCTCGGCCGTCTCGGCAGGCACCTCCTCGGCCGGAATCTCGGCGTCGTCGTTGCGCTGCTCGTCCTCGGGATGTTCCACTTCGCTCACTGCGCGATCTCCATCGGTTGCGGCTGCTGGGCGGCGTGCGGATGCTCGGGACCGGCGTAGACCTTCAGCTTGGTGATCTGCCGGCGGGCCAGGCGGTTGCGGGGCAGCATGCCCTTGACTGCGATCCGGATGACCTCTTCCGGCCGGCGCTCGAGCATCTCGGCCAGGGTCCGGGACTTGAGTCCTCCCGGGTAGCCAGAGTGCCGGTAATAGCGCTTCTGGGCCAGCTTGTTACCCGTGACCTTGATCTTCTCGGCATTCACGACGACCACGAAATCCCCCGTGTCGATATGGGGGGTGTAGGTCGGCTTGCGCTTCCCGCGCAAGACATCGGCAATCTGGGTCGCCAGCCGCCCGAGGGTTTGCCCCGTCGCGTCGACGATGAGCCAGTTGCGCTCTCGATCTGAAGGTTTGGCTACGTAGGTCTTCATGGCATGCACAAGCCGCGCGGCGACCGCGCGGCTCTGGGCGATGATAGTCAATCGTCGCCGGTTCAGCCCGTACGCTGAGCGTATGCAGCTTCCCGTTCCCATCCGGCGGATGGCGTTCCGGCTCGCCTACCGCCTGTTGCAGCTGTTCTGGTTCGTCCGGCGGCCCCAAAAGAGTGGTGTCAAGTGCCTGCTCACGGCCGAGGATCGGGTCCTGCTCGTACGGCACACATATGGCCGCCGGTCGTGGGATCTGCCCGGCGGGGCGGTCAAGCGCGGGGAGCCGCCCCTCACGGCCGCTCGGCGTGAGATGCACGAGGAGCTCGGCCTCGAAGCGGCTGACTGGACCGAGATCGGAGCCATCCAGGGAACTGTCGACCACCGCCGGGACACAATCCACTGCTTCAGTGCCGAACTGGTAGCGCCAACGCTGACCCTGGACCGAGGCGAACTCGAAACCGCACGATGGTTTGCCCGCTCCGAGCTCCCGGCCGATCTGTCGCCCTACGTGGTTCCGATCGTCGCCCGTGCGCCGGTCGTGAGCCACGCCCGGTCAAACAGCGGGTAACCAGCCTGGGTTGGGCCGGGCTACTCCCACTCGATCGTGCCCGGAGGTTTGCTCGTGATGTCGAGGACCACCCGCCCGACCGGACGGATCTCGTTGATCATCCGCGAGGCGATCTGTTCGAGCAGGTCATATGGGAGGCGAGCCCAGTCCGCTGTCATGGCGTCGTCACTGGTAACGGCACGGATCGCGATCACATTTCCGTAGGTGCGCTCGTCGCCCTGAACCCCCACGGTCCTGATGTCCGGGAGCACGCAGAAGGACTGCCAGAGCTCGCGATACAGGCCGGCCTTGCGGATCTCGTCCTGGAGAATGGCGTCGGCCTCGCGCAGCGTCTCCAACCGCTCGCGGGTGGCCTCGCCTCCCACAACCCGGATCGCGAGCCCCGGGCCGGGGAAGGGCTGGCGCCAGACCAGCCGCTCGGGCAGCCCCAGCTCAGCGCCGACCGCCCTCACCTCATCCTTGAACAGGGCCCGCAGCGGCTCGACGAGCTCGAACTCGAGGTCCTCAGGAAGCCCACCGACGTTGTGGTGTGACTTGATCGTGGCCGCCCCGGTTCCGCCACCGGACTCGATCACGTCCGAGTACAGCGTGCCCTGGACGAGGAACTGAACGTCGTCGAGCTTGGCCGCCTCCTCCTCGAACACCCGGATGAACTCCGCCCCGATCAGCTTGCGCTTGCGCTCCGGATCGCTGACCCCCTGCAAACGTTCGAGGAAGCGCTCCTCGGCGTCGACGGCGACCAGCGGCACCCTGAAGTAATCCCGGAACGCAGCGATCACCTGCTCGCCCTCGTTCTTGCGCATCAGCCCGTGATCCACGAATACGCACGTCAGCCTGTCCCCGATCGCCCGGTGAACCAGGAGCGCGGCGACACTCGAGTCGACCCCTCCGGAGAGCCCGCAGATGGCCCGTCCGTCGCCGACCTGCGCGCGGATCCGTTCGATCTGATCCTCGATCACCGAGGTGGCGCTCCACGTTCCGGCGCAGCCACAGATGTCCTTGAGGAAGTTGGTCAGAACCTGCTGGCCGTACGGCGTATGCACGACCTCGGGGTGGAACTGGATCCCGTACACGGCTCGCTCCTGTGACTCAAACGCGGCCACGGGCGAGGCGGTGGATGAAGCCAGCGGCGTGAAGCCGGGAGGAGCGGTGAATACGGTGTCCCGGTGTGACATCCAGCATGACTGCTCCCGCGGAGTCCCGGCGAGCAGCCGCCCGGTGTCCTGGACGTCGAGCAGTGACCGGCCGAACTCCCCCACCTCGGCCCCCTCAACCCGGCCGCCGAGCTCCAGTGCGAGGAGCTGCATCCCGTAACAGATGCCGAGCACGGGAATTCCCAGGTTGAGCAGCTCTGCCTCAAGCGGCGGAGCACCGTCGGCGTACACGGAGGCTGGTCCCCCCGAGAGGATCACACCCCGGGGAGAACGCCGGGCCACCTCCTCAGCGCCCACATGGTGCGGCAGGAGCTCGGAGAACACACCACACTCGCGCACGCGGCGCGCGATCAGCTGCGAGTACTGGCCCCCGTAATCAAGGACGATGACCTCGTCGGTTGCGGTTTTGATGTCGTCGGTCGCGGTGTTCGGCTCCTGGCGAGCGAAAACCGAGTCGGGCAAGGACGCCGGGAGCGTGGCGTGCTCTGCACGCGAGCGAGCGAGGACGCCGGTCGAAGACGGTTTGCAGCCGCCAGAACTAGTCGGCGACACCGACCGCCGCTGCCCGGGCGCCCATCCCGACTCCCTGCTCACGCTGGAGGTGCTTACCCTCGGTCTGCAAGGACGGGGCAACCATCAGCTCGGCGCGATTGAACTCGGCGATGTCCCGGTACCCGCAGGTGGCCATCGATGTGCGCAGGCCGCCCATCAGGTTGAAGGTTCCGTCGTTCTCGCGCGCCGGCCCCTTGATGATTTCCTCAAGCGTGCCGTTCTGCTTGGTGGCGACGCGGGTACCGCGGGGCAGAGTCGGATGGAAGGTCGCCATGCCCCAGTTGTAGCCATGGCCCGGCGCCTCGTAGGAGCGAGCCAGAGCGGAGCCGAGCATCACAGCATCGGCGCCGCAGGCGATCGCCTTGGCGATGTCACCACCGTTGCGCATCCCGCCGTCGGCGATCACCTTGACGTAGTCACCGGTCTCGAGCATGTGCTGGGAGCGAGCGGCCGCCACGTCGGCGATCGCGGTGGCCTGGGGAACGCCGATCCCGAGCACGCCGCGCGTGGTGCAGATCGCCCCCGGGCCGACTCCGACGAGCACGCCGGCCGCGCCGGTGCGCATGAGGTGAAGGCCCGTGTGGTAGGAGGCGCAGCCCCCGACGATCACCGGCGTAGGAGCCAGCTCGCGAATGAACTCCTTGAGATTGAGTGGCGGCCGGCTCTCGTCCTTCGAGACGTGCTCGGCCGACACCACGGTGCCCTGGATGACGAGGATGTCGAGACCGGCCTCGAGCGCCACCTCATAGTGCGCGCGCACCTTCTGCGGCGTCAGCGACGCGGCGGCGACGACGCCGTGGGACTTGATCTCGGCGATCCGGCGGGCGATCAGCTCAGGCTTGACCGGCTCGCGATAGATGTCCTGCATCTCGCGGGTGGCGATGTCACGCGAGAAGCTGGCGATCCGCTCGAGCTGGGCTTCGGCGTCCTCGTAGCGGCAGTAGATCCCCTCGAGGTTCAGGACGGCGAGGCCGCCCAGCTTGCCGATCAGGCCCGCGCTCTCCGGCGAGACCACCCCGTCGAGGGCGGCCGCCAGCAGCGGGAGATCAAACCGATACGGGCCCAGCGTCCACGAGATATCGATGTCATCAGGATCGCGGGTCCGGCGCGAGGGAACGATCGCAATGTCATCGAACCCGTACGCCCTCCGGGCCTTCTTGCCTCGACCGATTTCTACTTCCATCTCAGGATCGTATTTCTCGGCTCGGACGGGAGGCTAAGCGACATGGCGGCAACCATTGGACGCTCGATCCTAGCAGTGGCCGAGGCGTGCTCCGGGCGGGCGCCAGGCCTACGATCAGCCGATCTCAGCGCCGATCTCGAGCCGCTCGGCCACGACGTCACTCACCAGGCGCTCGACCCGCGCCGCGTCGATGATTCCGGCCCCGAAGTGCTGCGTTGACTCGGCGCCGCAGGCGACCCCGAAGCGCAGGCATTCCAGCGGCTCCTGGCCGCCATAGCGCGCCGCGACGTAGCCGGCCAGGAAGGCATCCCCAGAACCAACCACCGAGCGGGCCTCTTGCTCCTGCACCTGAACTCGGTACAGGGTGGGCGAGCTGTTCTCGATCAGCCTGGCGTAGCACCCATCGGACACGGTCATGATCGCCTCGTGCGCGCCGAGGCGCGTCATCTCCACCACGGCCTGAGCGCGGTCATGTCCGTCGTTGAACTCGTGGCCCACGAGCTCTTCGGACTCGAGCTCGTTGGGCGAAACCAGGTCCGGCTCGGCTCGCATGGCCAGCCGCAGGGGTTCGCCGTCGGTGTCGATCATGGTCGTGACGCCGAGCCGCCGAACCTCACGGATGAGCGAGAAGTAGACGTCCGGCTCGACCCCACGCGGGAGACTGCCCGCGAACACGCAGATGCTTGCGCCCTGGGCCAGATACAGGAGCTTGTCCCGGAACAGCTGGAGCTCCTGAACAGCGACCGCGGGTCCGCGCTCGTTGATCTCGGTGTGCAGCCCCGTGGTGGGATCGAGCACGACGGTGTTCGTCCGCGATTCGTCATGAATGCGTACGAAGTCATTGAGGATCGACTCGTCTCCCAATCCCTCGACGATCCGGGTCCCGGTTGAGCCTCCCGCGAGCCCGGTGGCGATCACGGGCTGACCAAGCTGCTTGATCGCACGGGCGATATTGACTCCCTTGCCACCCGGCATCGTCGTCTGGTCGACGGTCCGATGCCGCCGCCCGGGCGTGAAGCTCGGGACCTCAAGCGTCTTGTCGATCGCTGCGTTGAGCGTGACGGTGATGATCATGCAGCTTCCAGGCCTCCTCCCTTGGCCGCCTGCGCACGCTTGCGGCGGCGCGTGAGGAAACCTAGCGCGAGTCCGCCGCCAAGGAGCAGCAAGATGGCCAAAAGCATCAGCGGCTTGGTGATGAACCGCGCCGCGATCGTTAGCGCGCTGACCGCTGGCAGCGCCTGGGCGAGCAGAAGCGGGATCCGGGCCACCTGGCGCCGTCCGACCATCACGACCGCCGTACCGAGGTCAGCGTGACGCTTAAGTGGTCCCGTGACCTGCGCCGGTGCCTCGATGTGGATCTGGACTCGAGCCCCGCGGGGCACCACGCGCACGAACGCCCGCTGGGCGATCAGCGCGGCGTGCTGACCGGGCCGGTAACGGACCGTGGGCCGGGCGAGGACCTGGCCGTCCTTGACGGGCTGGACGAGACGGAAGTTGGCGAACCCGTAATGCAGCAGCGCGAGCGTGTTCGCATCGCGGGACTGCTCGCTCGAGGTCCCGAGGACGGCACTGATGAGCGTCATGCCGTTTCGCTGCCCTGAGGCGACCAGAACATAACCGGCGCCGGCCGTGTGGCCCGTCTTGACGCCGTTGATCCACGGCACCGCGCCCACGAGGTCATTGCGGTTGACCACGTAGCGCACGTGGCTGCCTGACCGCAGGACAGCGTGAGGGAGCGCCACGATGCGGGCGAAATACGGCGAGTGGGTCAGGTCATAGCGGGCGAGGCTGACCAGGTCGGCGGCGGTGGAATAGTTGCCCGCTGTGTCCAGGCCGATCGGCGTCGTGTAATGCGTGTGGCGGAGCCCGAGCTGGCGAGCCCGGACGTTCATCATTCCGACGAAGTAGCCGACCGACCCATGGCCGACGTTGTACGCCAGGTCCTCGGCGGCATCGTCGGCGCTCGGGAGCATCATCGCCAGTAGCAGGTCATGGACGCTCATCCGCTCCCCGGGGGCGAGCCCGATCTGTGAGTCGGCCGCCGACGGGTAGTAGTTCGGTTCGGTGAACACCTTGCTCAGGTGGTGTTCGTGCTCGAGCGTTATCAGGGCCGTCATGAGCTTCGTCGTGCTGGCTATCGGCAGCTCGCGGTTGGCGGCGTAGCCATACAGCTCCTGGCCGGTACTCTCGTTGATCAGGATCGCGCCCCGGACGCTGAGATTGGGCGGGCTTGCGGCGTTCGCGAGGGCCGGCGCCCCCAACAGGGTGGCCAGACAGGACATGACCGTTGCCCCGAGCAGGCACAGCCGTCGCCTCAGGCCGGACGTGGGCTCGAGCAGGTGCGCGGGTGGTCGGCGAACGGCGTGGCCGCTCACCGTCGCAGCCTCAGACGCTGCCCGGTCTGCAGGCTGTTCGGACTCATTGCCGGGTTGAGGTTCGTCAGGCGCAGGATCGACACATGGGTCTTGACCGATATCCCACTGAGAGTGTCACCCTGCTTCACCACGTAGTACTTCGGCGTCCGTCGACGCCGATGGCCGCTGCTAGTTCGAGGTCCGTTTGCCAGCGTGCTCGACTGACTTGCCGGGGTGTGATGCGTCACCAGGCCGCCGTGCACGATCAGATAGGTCCCCACCGCCACGGCGACAAGGGCGATTGGCGCAAGGAACCGCGCACTTTTGGCCACCATCGCATCGGCGATCATACAAGCGGGTCGGGGCACGGTCTGCACGATTGGCCCCCATGCGGGCTGCACCGGGACCGCTCCCCTGGGACCGGGCTCTCGCAACCCGTCAGCCAGCCAGACTCCAGGCCAGCTCTCGGAGCCTCGATGCCTCAGCCCGAGCCGCCTGTGCCGGTTCCCCTCCCGCCGTCTCGTGCGCCCGGACGATCCCCCGCGAAGCTGACACAAGGCCCCCGGCGCGACCGGGCGCGAACGCGGGCGCCAGGTCCTGGACGCGGCCACCCTGGGCGCCGATCCCCGGCAGCAGAAACGGTGCCGCCGGCATCGCCTCCCGGAGCTCGGCGAGCTTCTCGGGCACCGTGGCGCCCGTGACCGCGCCGACGTCGGAGAGCCCGGCCCGACCAACGCCGTCCGCCCCGAGCTCGGTGACGAGCGTCGCCAGACGGCCGCTGACCGTCCCCCCCGCACTCAGCTCGAGGTCCTGGACGTCGGCAGCGCCGGGATTCGACGTGCGCACGAGGACGAACAGACCGCCCCCTCGCCCCCGGGCGGCTTCGAGCAGCGGCAGCACGGCATCCCGGCCCAGCAACGGATTGACGGTTAGGGCGTCAGCACCCAATCCCGGTACCACCCCGAACGGAGTCGGCGTATGGCCGAAGTAGGCCTGCCCGTATGCCTTCGCGGTGAAGTCGATGTCTCCCCGCTTGCCATCGCAGATGACCAGGCAACCTCGCTGCCCGGCGTCGGCCACCACCTCCTCGAGCGCCGCCCAGCCCGGCGGCCCGAGGCGCTCGAAGCATGCGACCTGCGGCTTGACCGCCACACACTGGTCGGCCGCAGCGTCCAACACCAGGCGACAGTGCGCCGCCACCGCCCGGGCGGCCCGCTCGGCCGGCGTGCGCTCGCCACCGTGGGTGGCGAGCTCGAGCGCACGAGGCCACAGCCGAGCCGGGTCCGGATCGAGTCCCAACACGAGCTGGGACATGCGCTGAGTGACCCGCTGCGCGAGCCGGTCACCAAACCCCTCCGCGGCTGGTCCCGCCGAACGAGCGCCCGCCTGCGATGGCGAGGGGCCCGGCCCGTCGGCGGGAGCCGCCGAGCAGCCGCGTGCTGGCATCGGTTCAGTGACCGGTGCGCCGGCGGCTTGACGCTCGGGTGAACTCTGCGTCGTTACTGCTTGACTGCCTTCTTGAGGGCAGCACCGGCCGTGAACTTGGGAACCCGTGAGGCGGCAATGTGGATCCGCTCGCCCGTCGCCGGGTTGCGTCCTTCGCGGGCACTGCGGTTCGAGACGCTGAACTTGCCGAACCCGGAGAAGGTCACGTCGCTCCCGCGCTTCAGCGCGCCTTCGATCGTCTCCAGCATCGCGTCAACCGCATCTCCGGCATCTTTCTTGCTCAACCCGGCGCGATCAGCGACCTGGTCTACGAACTCGGACTTCGTCACTTGCTCCTCCTTCGTACTGGGTAGGAAATTCGACGCTAACAGGCTTTGCGGACGACCATCAGTGCCAGCGGCCCCCGCAAAGTGCCCATTTTCTCCGCGTCCGGGCTCCCGGTGGGGTTGGTTGACTCCGTGTTTACGGAAATTGCGGAAATCAATCGCGGATTCCCGGCCCGTTCGCGACCATCCAACCGCCCACGGCGGGGCTTGAAAGTCCCGCCATCCCCGGGTACCGCGAGAATAGGCGCGTGAATCTCGCCCGCATCGGATGGCTTGCGACCGTGCTGGCATGCCTGATCGCCGTCCTCATCCTCGTGCTCCAGGGCTACTACGGATATGCCGGCGTTACGCTCGCGGTCGCCATCTCGGCCGCGATCAACCTGACCTGAGCCCCAGACCATCGCCTGCCTGAGCCAGGCGGTCACCTGACCGTTCCGAGCACCAGGCCGCTCCTCCGCGCGTACAAAACGTCGTAAACCCGCGCGCGGCGCTTGGATTCGGTGCGAATCGCTCGCTATGCGGACATTGGGTGCCAGATCCGAGGTGTCGGAGTGGATTTGGTACGTAGAGCACGGCCCCGGGGGCCAGGACGGACCCGGCCACGCCCCCGGATCCACGGCAGAACCGGCCACACACAGCTAGCCGGCCGCGTAGGGCTCGGTCAGGAGAACCTCCCCGGGCCGGACCCGGTCCTCGGGCTCGAGGTGGATCAGGAGGTCGGTGCCTGCCAGTCGAGCGCCGATCAGGTCTTGGAGCTCGTGGGCGGTCCGGTGGGCATCCTCGAGCGAGGTGCCCTCGCGGAACTGCACGTGCAGGTCCACGTAGCGCCGCGAGCCGGCCCGGCGTGTGCGCAGCTCGTGATAACCGACGACCCCCCGCCCGGCGAACCCGTGAATGGCGTCCCGGATCGCCTCAACCTCGTACGGGGGAAGCGCTTCGTCCACCAGGACCCGGGAGGATTGGGTCAGAAGCCTCATCCCGGTGGTCACGATCGCCGCCGCTACGGCCAGGGCGACAACCGGATCGATCCACTGGGCGCCTGTCACGTCGACCAGGATGAGGCCTATGAGCACGGCCACGGAGCTCAACGCGTCGGTCCCGAGATGGGCGGCATCGCCCGCGAGCGCCGGTGATCCCGTGCGCCGGGCCGCCCGCCTGAGCCTGGTGGCGACGATCACGTTGACCACCAGCGAGATTGCGATCACGGCGATCCCGACTCCGACCGTGTGTACCCGCCCATGCCCCAGGAGATGACCGATCGCCTCGAAGGCGATCGCGGCCGAGCCGACCAGGATGAGAATGCCCTCGATCGCGGCGGCCAGATTCTCGATCTTCTCGTGACCGTAACGATGGCTCTCGTCGGCCGGCTCATCGGCCTTCCGCACCGAGATGAACGCCACCACTGACGCCACCAGATCGATGCTCGAATGAACCGCCTCGGTCAGGATCGCCACCGACCCAGTGATCGTCCCGGCAAACAGCTTGATCAGGATCAGCGAAGCGTTCGAGAACACCGACAGCGCGGCCGAACGCTGTTTGCTGCCGGCCGGTCCGGCGGACTGGATCACAACGCTCCCGCTCGCCACTTCAGTAGAGCCCGCACCGCACGACCGCGATGACTGATCTGGTCCTTCTCCTCGTCGCTCAGCTCGGCCATCGTGCGACCGTCGCCAATGTCCTCGGGGAGGAACGCGGGGTCATAGCCAAATCCCCGGGCGCCGCGCTCCTCGGCGGCCAGCCGGCCGCGGCATTCGCCGAAGAACACGTGCTCGGCTCCGCTTGAAGGATCGACGTAGGCCAGCGCGCAGACGTAGCGCAGCCCGCTGCCCGCGGGCGCCTCGAGGCGCAGCAGGTCCAGATTCTCCTGATCGGTGGCCTCTAACCCGGCATAGCGAGCCGAGCGCACCCCCGGGCGTCCGCCGAGCGCGTCAGCCTCGATTCCCGAATCGTCGGCAATGGCCGGCCGCCCCGTGGCCGCGGCGGCGGTGCGCGCCTTGGGGAGTGCGTTGGCCTCGAACGTTTCGCCGTCCTCGGGAGGCAGCGTCACCCCCCGGGCCAGCGGCTCCACGACTATCCCGGCCGGAGCCAGCAGGCGCTCGAACTCGCGCAGCTTGTGGGGATTGCGCGTGGCGAGCACGAGCGACGCCTTGGCTGCCATCGTTCAGGCGGCCGCGGGAGCGCTCGTCCGGTCCTGAAGCTCACGCAGGGCGTCGATACCGTGCGCGGCTAGGGCGAGCAGATCATCGAGGTGGGCCCGCGAGAGCGGAGTTCGCTCCGCCGTCGCCTGGACCTCGACGAGTCCGCCGTCGCCGGTCATGACCACGTTCGCGTCGACCTCGGCCGTCGAATCCTCGGAGTAGTCGAGGTCGAGCAGGGCCACGCCGGCCACGATCCCACACGACACCGCGGCCACCGTCCCGGTGAGCGGTGAGCGCCCCAGCTTGCGCTCAGCCACCAGGCGGTCGCAGGCCAGCCGAAGGGCGACCATGCCGCCGGTGATCGATGCACAGCGCGTGCCGCCGTCGGCCTGCAGGACGTCACAGTCGACGTAGATCGTCCGCTCGCCGAGCGCCTTGAAGTCGACCACTCCCCGAAGTGAGCGCCCGATCAAGCGCTGGATCTCGACCGTCCGGCCGTCGGGGCGGCCCTTGGTCACGTCACGCTGCTTGCGCTCCCCGGTGGAGGCCGGCAGCATCCCGTACTCCGCGGTCACCCAGCCGCGCCCGGATCCGGCCATCCAGCGGGGGACGCTCTCCTGCACCGAGGCGGTGCAGATGACGCGGGTCTCGCCCATCGAGATCAGCGCCGACCCGGTGGCCGTGCGCACGAACCCCGGCTCGATGGTTACGGGCCGAAGGTCGTCGGCCCGACGGGCATAGCTGCGCTCGGGCGCGGACAAGGCGTTGCCATCACCCGCGCCGGTGCCCTCACCCGGGCTCACGCGGCCACCGGGGCGCTCAGGTCCACGTGCATGATCTCCCCCAGCGGCATCTGCAGGAAGCGCGTGCCCAGGTTGCGAAACGATTCGACCCGTCCCGTGCACTGGAATTGGTAACTGCCTTCGTCATGACGCGGATTGAGCAGCTCGCGGGCCGCCAGTGCCCGCTCGACGCTGCGCGCGACGCCAGGGCCCGAGCCGACCAGCGTGACTCCCCGACCCAGAGTCCGCTGAAGCATCGGGGCGATCAGGGGGAAGTGGGTGCAGCCGAGGATCACCGTGTCCACGTCCGCCGCACGCAGCGGCGCGCAGTAACCCCGCACGGTCTCGACCAGGTCAGCGTCGAACGGGAAGCCGGCCTCGATCACCGACGCCAGGTCGGGACAGGCCACGCTTTCGAGCTGGACGTGGGGATCGGCCGCCTTGACCGTCCGCTCGTAGGCGCCACTGGCCACCGTGGACGGGGTGGCCAGCAACCCGATGCGTCCGCTGTGACTGGCGGCGACCGCCATCTGAGTGGCGCTGTTCAGCACGCCGATCACGTCGATGTCCCGGCCGCGGAGCTCGAGGTGGGCCTGGACGGCGTCGAGCGCTGCCGCACTGGCCGAGTTGCACGCCACGACGAGGAGCTTGGCGCCGTGGTCGATCAGGTGGTCGGCGATCTCGATCGAGAACGAAGTCAGCTCCTCGGGCGTGCGGTTCCCGTACGGGAGGCGGGCGGTGTCTCCCAGGTACAGATAGTCCTCGTTCGGCAGCGAGACGAGCAGCTCGTGGAGCACGGTGAGGCCACCGACCCCCGAGTCGAACACGGCCACCGGAAGCTGGGCGAGCTCGGGCACCGGTCCATGGTGTCAGAGGCACCGGGCGCAAGTACGCTCGCGCGTTGAGATGCACGCGCTGGTCGTCACCAACATGTATCCGAGCCCTGCGCGTCCGGCCCTGGGCAGCTTCGTGCGAGATCAGGTAGAGGCTCTGCGCCGCACGGGGGCCGCGAAGGTCGACGTGTTCGCATTTTCTCCCGGCGGCGCCGGCGCCTATATCGACGGGGCTCGGGCCCTCCGTCGCGCCCACGGCCGGGTGCGCTTCGACGTCGTCCACGCTCATTTCGGCCTGTCCTTGTGGCCGGCACTGTCTGCTCGAGCGACCGCGCGGGCCGTGACTCTTCACGGGACGGATGTGACCGACCCGAGGTCGCGAGCGGTGACGCTGGCCGGCCTGCGGTTGATGGATCTGGTCGGAGTGGTGTCTGAGCCGCTGTCGGCCCAGGTCCCTGGGTGGGCGTCCCGGGGGCGGACCGCCGTGCTCCCATGTGGGGTCGCCCTCGATCGCTTCGTCAGCATCCCGAGGGCGGAGGCGCGCTCCGCGCTCGGACTGGATCCCGAGGGTCCGTACCTGCTCTTGCCGTCTGATCCCGCTCGGCCCGAGAAACGCGCTGACGCGGCGCGCGAGGTGGCGCGGCAGACGGGGGCTCGGCTCCTGACGCTGGGCGCAGTCACGCCGGAGGACGTCCCTCTGTGGGTCAACGCGGCGAATGTGGTTCTGATTCCCTCCGAGCGCGAGGGCTTCGGGCTGGCGGTGCTGGAAGCGCTGGCCTGCGACGTACCCGTCCTGGCCACGCCCGTCGGAATCGCACCCCAGGTACTGGCGGGCGTCTCGGGAACGCTGTGTGCGCCGTTCGACGCCAACGCCTGGACCACCGCTGTCCGGCCCCACCTTGAGCACGCCAACCCGCGTATCGACGGCCGCCACGCAGCGGAGCCATTCTCATCGGACGTCATGGCGCTCAGGGTGCTCGACGCCTGGCAAAGCCTCCTCGATGCCAGCACCGGCGACTGAACAGAACTCCGCCCACCCGCCCGCGGCCCCGGGTTGGCGAGTCCCGGTGGCGATCGTGCTGCTCGTCGTGCTGCTCTGCCTGGCCGTCGTCCTGATCGTTGTCAGCGATCTCCGGACCGACGCCAATCGACAGGCAGCGGCGCTAATGCACCTTCACTCGGCAGGCGCGGCGGCGCCCTAGCCGCGCCGGCTACTCAGCCGAGCCCAGCCAGGTCCGGCCACCGAGGACTCAGCCGCTCTCGGGCCGCCACCGCCTGCGGCGTATCGGTCAGGATCGGTTCGGCCTGCCCATCGACTGCGCGGCTGAGCGCGGTCAGGGTGGCAAGCACCGAACGAGCCAGAGCGCCCAGCGAATAGCCCCCCTCGAGCAAACCGCCCAGCGGAACCTCGAGCTCTCGGCAGACTCGCCGCATCGAGTGCGTCATGGCGGCGAAGCCGGGCTCGGTCACGGTGCAGTCAGCCAGCGGATCCTCGCGATGAGCATCGAACCCGGCTGAGATCAGAACCAGCTCCGGGGCGAAGGCACGGGCCAGGGGCACCGCGACACCCTCAACCAGCGAGCCGTAGATGGCATCTCCGGACCCGGGCCCAACCGGCAGGTTGACCGTGTAGCCCTCGCCGGCGCCTGAGCCAATGTCACTCGCGGGGCCCGTCCCGGGGTACAGCGGAGACTCATGGATCGAGACGAACAGAACCCGCGGATCGGAATGGAAGATGTCATTGGTCCCATTGCCGTGGTGGACGTCCCAGTCCAGGATCATGACCCGCTCGAGTCCGTGGGCGTCGAGCGCGTGGCGGGCGGCGACGGCAACGCTGTTGAACAGGCAGAACCCCATTGCGCGGGAGCGGTCAGCGTGATGGCCCGGAGGCCGGTGGATGCTGAAGCCGGTCGGCGCCGAGCCGCTGAGCAGGCGGTCGACCAGCTCAACCGCACCTCCGGCGGCGTGCACGGCGGCCTCAAAGGACCCCGCGCTCACGATCGTGTCGGCATCGATGTGCCCCCCGCCTCGAGCGGCTGACGCCTCGATCGAATCGATGTGTGCCTCGGTGTGCACGGCGGCCAGGGCGGCCCGCGAAGCGGGGGGCGAGCTGACCCGCTCATAACCGAGCCAGTCGTGCGCTGCGAGCTCCCGATCGACGGCCACTATCCGCGCCGCCTGTTCCGGGTGCGCGCCCGTGTTATGGGTGAGCGAGGACGGATTCTCGAGCAGCACGGGGGCGGCGGCCATCGACGAGTACCGTACCTGCCGGTGGACCGAATCGAGACCCAGGTAGCCGTTGTCGGCGCCGGTGGCGCCGGTCTCTACACGGCCCTGTGCGCGGCCCGTGAGGGCGCTCGCGTAACGCTCGTCTCAGCGACGCCGCTGGCCGAGTCCTCCAGCTACTGGGCCCAGGGAGGACTCGCCGCCGCGCTGGCCGACGATGACAGTCCGGATCGGCACCTCGCAGATACGATCGCCGCCGGCCGCGGTTCGGTGCGAGCGTCAGCCGCCCGGGTCCTGTGCGACGAGGCGCCGGCCGCAGTCGAGGATCTGGCCTCCCTTGGTGTGCAATTCGACGCTGATCGCCACGGCCAGTTTGCCCTCGGCCTGGAAGGTGGTCACTCGGCTCGTCGAGTGGTTCACGCCGGCGGGGCGGCGACCGGGCGCCGGGTTATCCGCCAGCTGTCGGCCCTGGTCGCCCAGGACGACCGGATCGAGGTCCTCGAGAGCCGGCGCGTGATCCGGATCGCCACCGCAAACGGCCGTGCGGTCGGCGCGCTGCTGGCCGACGGTGGCCTGCTCACCGGCCACGCGATCGTTCTGGCCACCGGAGGCGCGGCGGCGTTGTGGTCGCGCACGACCAATCCGGCCGGAGCGATCGGCGGCGGGCTGCTCCTGGCCCACGACGCGGGGGCGGAGCTGGCCGACCTCGAGCTGATGCAATTTCACCCCACGGCAGTGGTGGGCAACAACGGCGCCGATGGCTTTCTGGTCACCGAGGCGGTGCGCGGCGAGGGAGCTCTGTTGCTGAATGCCTCAGGCGAGCGGTTCGTCGATGAGCTGGCGCCGCGCGACGAGGTCGCCCGGGCCGTCCAGCAGACGATTGACTCGACCGGAGCCGGCTCGGTGGGTCTCGACATGCGCGAGGTCGACCCGGCGCTGTTCCCGAATGTCGTCAGTGCCCTGCGCCGGGCCGGCATCGACCCCGAGCGACAGCTGGTTCCGGTCGCTCCGGCCGCCCACTACATGATGGGTGGGATCGCCACTGACCTCTACGGCCGGGCCACGCTTCCCGGGCTGTACGCCGTCGGCGAGTGCTCCTGCACGGGGCTGCACGGCGCCAACCGGCTGGCGTCCAATTCGCTCAGCGAGTGCTTTGTGTTCGGGGCCCGCGCGGCGCGGGCGGCTGTGGCCGAGGACACGCCCGTCGACACGAACACGCAGACTCGCCCCGAATCCCTGGGGGTGCCGATCGAAGCCTCCTCACGCGCGGCGCTGTGGCGCTATGCCGGCCTCGAGCGCGGTGGCCAGGGTCTACGGACGCTGGCGGGAGACCCACACCCCCTGGTGCGCCTGATAGCCGTTTCGGCCCTCGCGCGCGAGGAAAGCCGTGGCGCCCATCAGCGAACGGACTTCCCCGAGCTCGACCGATCCCTGGACAACATCCATGTCACGCTTGGAAACGGAATGGATACGGAGCTCGAAGTTTGGACCTGACGAGTGCGGGTATGGTTATACGCCGTCTCAAAACTCCAAGTTTCCGCTTAACGTGGAGTTAACACCTACCGCCGCTTCAACTTCATAACCGGTCTGAATACTCGCGCGTAGCCAAGGACGGCGCTGGCTGGGAGCGCCACACGAGTAGGAGAGTGACATGTACCGGTTCAGCAGAGCGATCTACCGGGAGATCGCCCAGGACATCATCGAGGACCCCCATGGGGTTTGTCCGCATTCGAACCACGAGCGGGTCCTGCGGGCCTGTGAGTCAGCGGTAGAGCGTCTGGCGACCGATCGCCACTACTTCGCTCGCCCGTCGCGGACGTTGTTCAACGACATCAGGGCGTACATCCCGATGCTCGCGCAGCCGCGCGTGCTGAGGGTGATCGACCGCTACCTCGCGTGCGCGGATGAGTTCCTCCGCAACCAGCCGCAGAACGGCTTCGATCTGTACGGCAATCCGCTTCAGTGCCGCGCCAGTACGCGCAAGGGCACGCCTTGTCAGCGGATGCCGCTGCCCCACAACGGCTACTGCCCCTCGCATCAGCACCTGGCTGAGACCGAGGAGCTCGTCCCGGCACTGGCAGCGTAGGGGAAGAGATAAGCAGGGCCCGCCCGCCCTGCCGCGGGCGGGCCTGTGTGCCGCGCCCGCAGCTGGTCTCGAACCAGACGTAGCCGGGAGGCGTGTAACGTCGGCTGATGCGGCTTGGGGTCGATGTCGGCGGGACGTTCACCGACGCCGTGCTCGCGGTCGACGGGCGCATCGTGACGGCCAAGGCGCCGAGCACCCCGCGGGACCAATCCGAAGGCGTGATCGCCGCCGTCAGAGCCGTCCTTGACCGGGCTGGGGCCGAGCCGGATGCGATCCGCGGCTTCTCGCATGGGATGACCGTCGCCACGAACGCCCTGCTCGAGGGCCGGGGCGCGAGAACAGCGTTCGTCGCCACCGAGGGCTTCACCGACATTGTCGCCCTGGGTCGCCAGAACCGCCCGGAGCTATACCGCCTGTGCGCCGCCCCGCCGGCGCCGCTGACGCCGCCGGAGCGGCGATTCGGAGCACCCGAGCGAATGACGCCCGACGGGCCCGTGCGGGAACTGACCGTGCAGGACGCTCGCACGCTGGCCCGAACGATCGCCACGGCGCATCCGGAGGCGCTCGCGATCGCGCTCCTGCACTCCTACCGCCATCCCGAGCACGAGCGCCAGCTGGCTGAGGTCATGGCAACCGAGCTCCCGGGCGTCCACGTGTCCCTTTCGCACGAGGTGGTGGGAACGTTCCGGGAGTACGAGCGAGCGAGCACGACCGAGGTCGATGCCGCCCTGTCCCCCCTGCTGGCCGGCTATCTGCGCCGGCTGGTCGCGCGCTGCTCGGACGAGGGCCTGCCCGAGCCGGCGATCATGCAGTCAAACGGCGGGCTGATCGACATCGAGGCTGCCGCTGGTCACGCGGCCTGGACCGTGCTTTCGGGACCTGCGGGCGGGGCGGCCGGAGCCGCCTTCGTCGCCCGATCGGCCGGCACGCCCAACGCCCTGTGCTTCGACATGGGCGGCACCTCGTGTGACGTATGTGTGGTGCAGGACGGTGCCGTGCAGGAACAGAGCTCCGCCACGATCGCCGGACGCCCACTGGCGCTCCCCATGATGGCTGTCCACACCGTGGGCGCCGGCGGCGGCTCGATCGCCTGGCGCGACCCCGGGGGAGCGCTCCGCGTAGGCCCGCGCTCGGCGGGCGCCGACCCGGGGCCCGCCTGCTACGGACGCGGCGGCAACGACCCGACGGTGACCGACGCCAACCTCGTGCTCGGGTATCTCCCCACTGACGCCAGCCTCGCCGGTGTGCAGCTCGACCGGGAGGCGGCCGAGCGGGTGATCGCCGATCTGGCCGACGAGCTGGAGCTGGAGCCACGGGCCTGTGCTGAGGGTGTCATCCGCGTGGCCAACGCGGAGATGCTGCGAGCGCTGCGGGTGGTGACGGTCGAACGGGGGATCGATCCACGGGGTTATGCGCTGCTTGCCTTCGGCGGGGCGGGGCCGCTGCACGCTGCGGCCATCGCGGCTGAGCTCGGGATGACCAGGATCGTCTGCCCGCGGAGCTCGGGGGTACTGGCCGCGCTCGGTCTGGTCATCTCTCCGCGCCGGCGGGACGTGCAGCGCAGCGTCCTGTTGGGTGGGGAGGAGCTCACCCAGGAGGTCGTGACCGACCTGGTGCGGGATCTCGGCCAGCAGGCCCGCTCGGAGCTCGGCGAGCCGGATTCCGAGCTCCGAGCCATCTACGAGCTCCGGTACCGGGGCCAGGCCTTCGAGCTATCCGTCCCCGGTTGTCTCAGCCCCGAGCCGGATGTTCTACGGGAGGCGTTCGAGGCCCGGCACCACGAGCGCTATGGCTATCGCGACTCCGAGCAGGCACTCGAACTAGTCACGATCCGCGTGTCGGCGACGGTACGCGGAGCCGATTTCTCGCTCGCAGCGTCAGAGCCGGGCGCTGAGGCCGTCCGGGGGCGCCGGACGGCGACGCTCGAGGGCTCGGAGATCGAGTTCGAGGTCCTGCGCGGGTGGCTGGCGCGGGGCACGGCCATCCGCGGGCCGGCGATCGTTGAGCTGCCCGAGTCGACCCTGCTCGTGCCCCCCGGGTGGGCGGGAGCTGTGGACGAGAACGGAACCACGCAACTGCGGGCTGACGTCTGATGGATCCCATCGAGCTCCAGGTGCTGACCGGCGCTGTGCGGGCGATCTGCGAGGAGATGGGCGCCGTGCTCATCCGCTCGGCCCATTCGGCGAATATCAAGGAACGCCGCGACGCCTCGACGGCCCTATTCGCGCCCAGCGGGGAGATGGTGATGCAGGCCGAGCACATCCCGGTTCACCTCGGGGCGATGCCGGCCGCGGTGGCGGCCGTCCTGGAGCAGGATCATGCCCCGGGGCGCTCGTGGGTGCTCAACGATCCCTACCGCGGTGGCACGCACCTGCCGGACATCACGGTCATCACCCCGGTCTTCGCGGAGGGCGAGCTGATCGCCTTCGCCGCCAGCCGCGCCCATCACGCCGACGTCGGAGGGCCAACTCCGGGCTCGATGCCGGCCGACAGCCGGACTCTGGCCGACGAGGGTGTGGTGATCGAGCCCCGCGTGCTCGACCAGGCAGCGATCGTCGAGCTGAGCGAGATGATGCGCCGCCCCGAGCAGCGGCGGGCGGATCTGCGGGCGCAGTTGGCGGCAGGCCGGATCGGCGTCCTGCGCACCGAGGAGCTCTACGCCCGGGTGGGCGCCGCGACCCTCAGCCGGGCGTTCGACGAAGCGCTCGATTACGCCGAGCGCCGCACCCGCGCCTGCCTGAGGGAGCTCGAGGACGGCGAGTACCGGGCGCAGGACGTACTCGAGGCGCGGGAAGGGGATCTCCCGATCGTGCTGCGTGCCACCGTGCGGGGCGACCGCCTCGAGCTGGATTTCACCGGCAGCGCTTCCCAGTCCGACGGCAACCTCAACTGTCCCCTCGCCGTAACCCGGTCGGCATGCTATTTCGCCGTCCGGGTCCTGACCGATCCTGACATTCCGCCGACCGCGGGTGCCTACCGGCCGATCGAAGTGATCGCCCCCGAGGGCTCGCTCCTGAACGCCCGCTCCCCCGCGGCGGTCGTGGGCGGCAACGTCGAGACCTCGTCCCGGGTGGCGGATGTGGTGCTGCGCGCCTTCGGCCGCGCGGTCGGGCAGGGCACCATGAACAACCTGACCCTGGGCAACGAGGAGGTCGTGTACTACGAGACGATCGGCGGTGGGCAGGGCGCCTGCCCTGACGCCGACGGGCCGAGCGCCATCCACGTGGCCATGAGCAATACGCTCAACACGCCCGTCGAGGCTCTGGAGCTCGAGTTCCCGCTCCGGATGGTCGAATACTCGATCCGGAGCGGATCGGGCGGCCGCGGCGAGCACCGCGGCGGCGACGGGGTGATCAGAGAACTCGAGGTGCTGGCACCGATGCGGTACTCGCTCATCACCGAGCGCCGTCGCCATGCCCCGCCTGGCGCCGCGGGGGAGAGCCCGGCGCCCGGGGCCGCAACCTGCTTGACGGCGAGGAGCTTGAATCCAAGTCGATTGGCGAGCTGGCACCCGGGCAGCGGCTGCGGCTCGAGACACCGGGCGGCGGTGGGTTCGGTCCCTGGCGGGCGGACGACGCCGACGAGCACGGAGCGCGATGATTCCCGCCGTGAGCGAGCGTGTCGCATTCCTCGGACTGGGCATCATGGGCTCCCGCATGGCGGCCAACCTGGCCGGTGCCGGGTTCGAGCTCACCGTATGGAACCGGACCACGGCCACGGCCGAGGCGTTCGCCGCTCGCCACCGCGCCGAGCTCGCCGCCACGCCGGCGCAGGCTGCTCGTGGGGTCGGCACGGTCATCACGATGGTCGTCGACGGGCCCCAGGTCGAGCAGGTGCTGTTCGGTGCAGACGGGGCCGCCGGCGAGGCCGACCCCGGAACCCTGTTCGTCGATTGCTCCACGATCGGCCCCGCGGCCACGCACGAGATCGCCGCGGCGCTGGGTGATCGGGGGCTCGACATGCTCGATGCCCCGGTGACAGGTTCCTCACCCAGAGCGGAGGACGGCACGCTCACGTTCATGGTCGGCGGCAGCGAGGCCGACTTCGAGCGGGCTCGGCCCCTACTCGAGGTGATGGGCAAGATCATCGTCCACGTGGGCCCCTCCGGGCACGGGCAGATGGTGAAGCTGATCAACAATGCGGTCGCGGCCACCAATGCCGCGGTGGTCGGGCAGGCGCTGCTGGTCGGCTCACGCGCCGGCCTCGACCTCGATGCGCTGGTCACCGTGATGGGGGCCGGATCCGGCGGATCGACGATGCTCGACCTGAAGGCAGGACCGATGCGGACCCATGACTACACGCCGCTGTTCAAGCTCGAGCACATGCTCAAGGACGTGCGGCTGTGTCTAGAGGAGGGTCAGGCCCTCGGGGTCCCGTTTCCAGCCGTCGCGGCGGTGCGCGAGACGCTCAACGCCGCGATGGGGCTCGGTCATGGCGATGACGATTTCGCCGCCCTGATTGAGGCACTCGAGGGTGCCGCCGGTAGCCGGCTCTAGGGTCGGGACGCCAGCCCGCTCGAGCGCCTCCCAGCGCCGGCAATCTCACCCCCAGTCTGCTTACACCTGCGTAGCTTTGGGCTCGTGCAGAGGGCCTGAATACGGCTAATTTGCAGGAAAATTTGGTGTTTTTGGGCTTCTCCCATACAATCCGGTCGTCCCGTTGCTGACGTTGCACCTGCTGCGCGCGCGGGATTAGTCCGGTAATACAAATCAGTCTCCCCCTTTATTTCTAAATGCCGATTGCTTTTAAAGAATGGGCCGTCACAGTGCGGGCGCTCGCTGAAGGCGAGCAGCTTTAACGCTCCGCAAAGGCGGCATTCGTGAACCCGAGAAGCACTTCAAGCTCGACTACGAGCGCTTCTTCCTATACCCGACGTTCGACCATCAGCGCTCCGATCTGGTGCGCGAATCCCACCGTCCCGAGCTCTCACGAGCGCTCGAGGAGGGTGTGTGGAGTGATGGCGAGCCTCATCCTCAAGCCCTGCATCGGGGCGAGGTACTGACCCAGCCCGACCGCGTGCGGATTCGTGCCTGGGCCGAAGTAGCCGGTCACTTCACCATCACCGACCGGCGTGCCGTCGATGCGTTGTCCCCGTTCTACGTCTGGACGCCGGACTATGCCGAGAAACGGCTGGCCTGGAAGCGCCGCCACCCCCTCCACGTGATCCTGCTGCGTACGTATCGGATCCCGCGGCCGGTGACGGTCAAGGTTCGGGACGAGTACGGCGGATGCCGCTCGTGGCTCGAGCTCACGCGCGAGCTCCCGTTCGAGGGCACTCCGGTGCTGTCTGACGAGGAGTTCGACCGCGCTTCCGAGGAGATCGCTTCGATCGCCTCGGATCGGCAGCCTGTTCTGGTCTAACGCGCTTGGCGCCAGGGTGGGATGGTTTGCATGAACTCCATGCAGAGTGTCCCAGCCTGCGCCTGAGCGATCACACATGACGTGGATGGAATCTGCCCTCGGGGACTTCCGGGCGCGCCATGACGAGGCGGATGCGCGTGACGCGCGACGCGTCCTGCAATCTCTGGAGCGAACCCAGGCCCGGATGACGGGGCTGTTCCCCCGTCCGGTGGCTGAGATCACCGTCGTGCTGCACCGAAGCGTGGCCTCGCTGACCATGACCAACCCGGTCATGCCGCTCACGTGGCTGATGACCGCGCCCGCGGCCCGCCGCTACGTGGCCGGCTGGTCCTCCGCCAGCGTCCTGCATGTCCTGACTCCCGCCGTGCTCCGGGGCCGTGCCTCCAACGTCGAGGGCTCACGCGAGATGCTGTCCCTCAGCGCGGCGGCGCTCTACGCCCGGCGGGTGGTGGTGGAAAACAACGAGCAGCTCGGGGTGATGTCTGGCATCAGGATCCAGCGCGAGCTCCGCTGGGCGTGGCTACTAGAGGGCTCGGCGCGCTGGTTCTCGGGGCAGACCGAACACGCCCGGCCGGCGATTGCCCGCCGCCTGCGGGAGGGCGGGCGCCCCGCGTTCCCGCCGGGGCTCCGTGACGCCACCCTGCTGGGGGGAACCGTGGTCGATCTGCTCGTCCGGGAGGAGGGCGAGCCGGCGGCGGCTCGGTTCGCCGCACGTCTCGATCCCCAGGGGCCGCGGGCCGCGCTCACCCAGGCGTTCGGAGGGCGGGCGTTCGTTCACACCGAGGGCGCCTGGCGTACGCACCTGGGACGCATGGCGGCGGCAACGTGAGGCATCGGTCCGTCGCCAGCGGTTAACGTACGCATGTCGAGCCCGTTCGATGTGAGGAGGCTTCAGATGAGGTACCGGGGGCAACTGCTGAGACGATCCGCCGTCGCCATGATCGGGGTGGTGGCTCTGCTCATCCCTGCGATCGCAAGCGGATCGGGATATCCCACGAAGCTCGGGAAGCACAAGTACTTCTCCTCGATCATGGTGGTGAAGCTGGCGGGAGAGAAGGGCGGCACGATCGGGGTCGAAGGGATCACCAACGGCCGCGGCCAGGTGACAGGTGTGTCCGGCGGAGATATCGAGCACCTGCGGCTCAAGTGCAGCCAGGGCATTGACCGGGATGTCGGGTCTGACAGCCTGGCCTCGGTGGAGGTGCTGGCGCACGTCAGTCACTCGGGCGCGTTCTCATATAAGGAGAACCTGACCGCGGCCGGATTCACCGGCATCACGGTCGCCGTTCGCGGCCGGTTCCTCAACCACGGCAAGAAGATCAAGGGCACAGCGGTCGTGACCGAGAACCCGAGTCCAGCCAGCCAGCCCACGAGCACCGGGGCGGAGGACACGGGCTGCACGGTCTCCGGAGCGCCCCACAAATGGAGCGCGAACGTCCACTGGGCTCGCCAGGTGATCTAGTGCCCGGAGCGCGAGCGGATCGCGCCCCGGGATCAGTGCACGATCAGGGTGGCCAGGAACACCACCAACGCCCCGAGGAGAAGCGCCGCGATCAGTCCGGCCAGCAAGCGGCCGGGTGACACGGGCGAACCGCTGGTCTCGTCGCTGATCACCTCGGCCTGAAGCAGGATCTCCCGAGCCGTGTCGACACCGGTCTGCGCGACGAGGATGTCCCTCGGACCGGCGGCGAGGAAGTCCGGCACGTCGAAGCCGGCACTGCGGCGCAACATACTCGGCACTCCCTCCTCGAGCAGCAGGCCCTGAATGAACTCGGCCTCGGCCTGATTGCGCGCCCAGGCCACCTGCACGAGCTCGCCTTCGGCCAACTGAGGCTTGACCATTCGGGCCCGACGATGGCGCTCGGACACCTCGGTCGAGGGTTCGGCACCGTCGGAGCGCACCAGTGGGAGCGCGCAGGCCGGGCAGAATCGCTCGTGCGCCTCGAACCGGGCGCCGCAGCCGGGGCAGAGGAGATCATCCGCCGCACCCGCTGCCCGGGGCATCAGTCCACCACTAGGTCCGCGTCGGCCACCCTGCCGTCGCGGATCTCGTATGCCCTGACCTCGGGCTCGTCCTGCGCCAACCCGACGATCACGTACAGAGCCTCGGGATAGAAGGCGAGGTTGATGTCAGTCTGGGACGGGTACGGGGCGGAGCGCGTGTGCGAGTGATAGATCGCGCCCAGATCGAGCCCCTCGTCGTCGATGGCCATCTGGATGCGGTACTGCTCGGCGCCGTCGATCTCGTACCGGAGCGGGCTGGCGGCAGCGTTGGCGGCCCGATACACCTTGACCGCGTCCCCGCTGCGCGAGGCGATCATCCCGCAGCATTCGTTCGGCGCGTCGGCGCGGGCGTGGGCGATCATCTCGTCATAGAGTTGACGGGAGATCCGCATCGCGGCGAGGCTAGCAGCGCTGCGTGAGGGCATTTATCACTGCGCACCCTGCACGAGGGCGTAGGGAACCGCCTTCTGGGCGTTGCCCGGGAACAGCAGCTCGCCGATGATCGCCTCGTGCTGCGCATCGGTGGCCATGATCTGCGCCGCCAGCGTGATCAGCTGCGGGTCCTCCAGCGTGGTCAGAGCCACGAAGTACGCCCCGACGACGACCCGCTCGACCTCCAGCAGGAGGTCCAGGGCATCGTGCGAGCCCTGGAGCTGACCCAGGCGGCCGGTCACGCTCCGCCGGGCCAGGTCACGATCTGCCGCTACCACGTTGGCCGGCGGGGACGGGGCCAGGCCCCCGAGCACGGTCAGCTCGGTGGTGAGCACACGAACATGGGCCTCCTCGTGGTTACGCAGTGGCCCCAGCACCTGCTTGGCGTGGAATGTCAGGAGGGTCGAGCTCAGGACGTGCTGGTAGACGAATACGGCGAGGAGCTCAACGCTCAGCAGGCGCTCGAGCCTGGTGGTCTCGGACTCGGCCTCGAGCGCGCTCGCCGCCAATGCTGTGGCGGCGTCAACGAGAGCCGTGGTCCCCGCCGCCGCTGCGCCGGCGCCGGTCAGAAGCAGTGCTCGTCTCGTGATCGGATCGCTCACTGAACCCTCACTCGACGCCGGAGACGAACGCGGATGGGACGGGATTCAATCCTTCGGTCAGGCGCAGGATGGCCAGGTGCTGGGCGTCGTTGGCCAGGATCGAGGCCACCGCGGCTCGTACCGGGCCAGGCGAGAGCCGAGGTATGGCGGCCAGGTAACTGACGATCTGGGCCCGCTCCAGGCTGTGCAATAGCGCCAGCACCTCCGCGTCGGTGCTCGGATGGCCCAGATCGAAGCTCGGCGGGCGCGGCGCCGCGATCCCGCCGGCCGCCTTGATCAGGGACAGCAGCTCGCCCGTGTGCTGGAGCTCTTCGTCCAGGAACTGCCGGGCCACCCGCGCGTTCGGGCGCGTCAGCAGTGGACCCCCCGCGGTGTAGGCGGCCACGGTGCGGCGCTCCAGCCTGAGCAGCCCGGCGAGGATGTCGATGTCGGCCTGCTGGATGGGCGGCTGGGCCTTCTTGACCGCTTCGTGGCCCGCCTTGGCCTGCCTGCCGCAGCCGGCCAGCGTCAGCGCCGCCACACCCGCGAGCGTCGCACCCGCGCGGCTCAGCAGCGCCCGGCGCGACCCCGCATCATCCTCGCTCACCACCAGACGGTGGAGTCCAGATTCTCGATCTCGTCGACAGGACGGGTATAGATGCCGGACGACAGGTACTTCCACCCGTCGTCGCAGACGATGAAGACCACGTTGCCCTCGTCGAGCTCGCCGGCAATTCGTACCGCAACCCGAGCGATGGCGCCGGAAGATACCCCGGCAAACAGGCGCTCCTCGTCGAGCAGCTTGCGGGTCCACACGATTGCGTCGTGATTGGTCACGAAGATCTTGCGGTCGAGAAGGCTGAGGTCGATGATCGGTGGGATGAAGCCGTCATCGAGCGAACGCAGCCCCTGTACGGGCTCGCCCTGCATGGGTTCGGCCGCGACGATCTTGACGTCGTCACCAAGCTCCTCCTTGAGGCGACGGCCGTTGCCCATCAGCGTCCCCCCGGTTCCGAGGCCGGCCACGAAGGCCGCGACCTCATCGAGCTCTTCGAGGATCTCGAGCGCCGTGCCGTTGTAATGGGCGTCGGGATTGGCCTGGTTGCCGTACTGGTAGGGCATGTAATACGAGGCGTCCTTCTCGGCCATGTCCAGCGCCTTCTCGACGGCGCCATTAGAGCCCTTGGAGCCTTCGGAGTAGACGATCTCAGCGCCGTACATGCGCAGGAGCTCGGTGCGCTCCGGGGTCACGTTCTCGGGCATGACGACCTTGACGTTGTAGCCCTTGTGGCCGCAGATCATCGCCAGCGAGATGCCAGTGTTGCCCGAGGTGGGCTCGAGGATCGTCTGGCCGGGGCGAATCAGCCCCTTGTCCTCGGCGTCCTCGATCAGCGCCCGGGCGACACGATCCTTGACCGACCCCGTGGGATTGCGCGACTCGAGCTTGGCCCAGATGCGCACACCCGGCTTGGGGCTCAGGCGCTTGCACTCGATCAGCGGCGTGTGGCCGATCGCCTGGACGATGTCGCCGTAGCGCCCTCCGCAGGGCTTGTTCTGCAAGCTCTCAGCGGCCATTGCTTCACGAAGTATAGCGACGGGCGCTACCCGCGCCCGTCGGACTTCTCTAGCGCGCGCCGCCCGCCATGGCGGGAAGGATCACGAGCGTGTCACTTGAGCCGACTTCGGTCTCGAGCCCGTCCAGAACCCGCACGTCCTCGTCGTTCAGGTACACGTTGACGTAGCGGTTCAGACCACCATCGGCGGCGAACAGCTGTGACTGGGTGTCCGGATGGCTGTCGGCGACCGAGCGCAGGATCTCACCGACCGAGGAACCGTCCGCGGTGAGCTCTTTCTCGCCGCCGACGGAGGGCCGGAGCACGGGTGGGATGCGGATCGTGGCCATGCTCAGAACCCTAGTGACTAATGGGCGCCCGCGCAGAACGCCTCGTAGTCGGGAAACACGCCGAGCTCCTCATCGGAGATCGCCTCGGGCTCCCGTGAGCAGATCGGGCAGTCCGGATCCCGGCGCACCTTCACCTCGGTCACCCGGGCCGCCAGCGCGTCGTACATCAGCAGCCGGCCGATGAGTGGGTCACCTTCATCGAGGATCAGCTTGATGACCTCGGTCGCCTGCAGGAGACCCATGGTCCCGGGCAACACTCCGAGGACGCCGTTGGCGCCGCACGAGGGAGCGAGTTCGGCCGGCGGGGGCACCGGGAACAGGCACCGGTAGCAGGGCCCGTCATAGGGCTTGAACACCGACAGCTGGCCTTCGAAGCCGAGAATCGCCGCCGACACGACGGGGATCTTCAGACGCACCGACGCATCGTTGAGCAGGTAGCGCGTGGGGAAGTTATCCAGGCCGTCGACCACGATGTCGTAGCCGGGCAGGATGTCCATGATGTTCTCGGCACCAAGCCGAACCGGGTACTTCTCGACCTTCACGTCCGGGTTCAGAGCGGTGATCGTCTGCTCGGCCGAGTCAACCTTGGCGACGCCGATCCGCTCACTGGAGTGGATCACCTGGCGCTGGAGGTTGGACAGATCGACCGTGTCATCGTCCACGATCCCCAGAGTTCCCACGCCAGCGGCAGCCAGGTAGAGCGCGGTCGGTGAACCGAGCCCCCCGGCACCGAGCAGGAGGACCTTGGCATCGAGCAGTTTCTGCTGGCCCTGGATCCCGACCTCGGGCAGCAGCAGGTGACGGGAGTAACGCTCGCGCTGCTCGGCGCTGAGCGTCCGGGGCTGCTCGACGTCGTAGCCGCGATCCTTCCACAGCGTTATGCCGCCGGTCATCGACTCGACGTTTTCGTACCCGAGATCCTCGATCATCGTCCGCGCCGCCCAGGCCGACCGGTTGCCGGACTGGCAGTAGAGGATCACGTGCTGGGCCCGGTCCGGGGCAGCGCCCTCAATCCGGGACTCGAGGAAGGACTTCGGGACGTGCTTGGCGCCCGGGACGTGACCAGTCGACCATTCCTCGGCTTCCCGCACGTCCACGACAACGGCCCCGTTGCCGACCTGCTCGCGCACGACCGACGGATCGACCTCTTCGATCCTGCTCTTGATCTGGCGGAGAACCTCGGCTCCAGACGGGGTCATCGCTGAAAACTCCTCAAATGCGGTATGGATTCAATACTTCAGTGAGTATAGCGCTGGTGAGGAGCCCGGCGAGGAGCCCGGCGAGGGCCCCCGTCTACTCCGGAATCGCCGCCGTGGCGGGCAATCCCTGCTCTTTGTACGCGCGGTAGTACATCTGCCAGGCATCGCTCGGCGCCCCGCCCGGCGTGGGCCGCTCTGGGCGTGACCCAGCCGCCACCGCGGCCAGCGTGTCCAGGCAGGACTCCCATCCCGCCGAGTCCCGAGCCGCCTTGTCGCTGGTGCCCATGACGACGGTGAATGTGAGGCGGCAGGCAGTCCCGCCGGCGCTCGGTGCGAGCTCGAACGCGAGCTCGTCCTCGCCCCAGCTGAACGCGAAACGCTCCCGAGGTCGGATCTCGCGCACCTCGCCGGTCATCGGTGGGTACGCGTCATCGGGAAACCGGAACTCGATCACGGAGCCCGCGCTCAGGCTCGAGAACTCGACCGTGGTCGGGAACCAGGCCTCGAGCTGCTCGGGATCGGTGATGGCGTCCCACACGGCGTTCACGGGATGCGGGAACGTCCGCTCGAAACGGACCACAGGGTTGCCATTCACCTGCTCGTAGCTGCCAGTGGTCTGACTCATCGTTCATCGCTCCTTTTGTAAATGGGTCCGGCGTGGGTCCGGCGGTCCAGATGGCGACCCAGCGCGTCCAGGCGCGCCTCCCACAGCGCCCGGTACGGGGTCAGCCAGGCGTCTAGCTCGGCCAGCGGCGCCGGATCGATCTCATACACACGGCGCTGGGCGTCCGGCTTCACCCGCACAAGCCCGGCCTCACGAAGCACTCGGAGGTGCTTCGAGGTCCCCGGCTGTGTCAGCCCGAGCCCCTGTACGAGCTCCCCCACCGCACGCGGGCGCTCGAGCAGCATGCTCATCACGGCTCGGCGATGCGGATCGGACAGGGCGGACCAGGTAGATGCCATCTGCGTAATATAACCAACTGGGCATACAAACTGCTTACCTCTACGATCCTCGGCGCTGTGCGTGCCCCCGTGGACCACATCGCCGCCCCGCCCTTCCCGCCTCGCCTGACGTGGTTCAACGTGGCCGGGCTGCGCATGGACCAGCAGCTGGGCCGGCCGGTCCTGATCGAGTTCTGGGACTTCTGCCGGCCGAACTCGCTGCGCACGCTGCCGTACATCAACGCCTGGCACGAGCGTTACGCCGACGAAGGCTTGCGCGTGATCGGCGTGCACGCATCCGGGTTCGAGCCCTCAGCCGATCCGGATGCGGTCGGCGCGGCCGTGAGCCGGCTCGGGCTGGAGTACCCGGTCGTGGTCGATGCCGAGCTCGAGATCTGGCAGGACTACGGCAACCTCGGCTGGCCCGCGCGCTATCTGTTCAACCAGGACGGCCGCCTGTTCGAGTACCACTACGGCGAGGGCGCGTACGACGAGACCGAGCGTGCAATCCAGGAGCTGCTCGGCCTCGAGCGCCCCACCGTCGCCCCGGTGCGTCCCGAGGATGCGCCCGGCGCGGTGCTCACCCCGCAGACCGAGGACGTCACCGGCCCCTACAGCGGACCGTATGAGGCCGGCTCGGTGTGGGCGGTCCTGGATGGTGGCGGAAGCGTGACCGTCAACGGCCGGCCTCTGGCGGTCGACCACGCGGGCGCCTTCGAGCTCATCTCCCACGAGCGCAGCACGGCCGGCGTGCTCGAGCTCGAGGTTGGGGACGGCGTGCGCTGCCTCGCCGTGTGCTTCACCCCCGGATTGGCGTAGGAGTCGCTCGTCCCGTGCCCGCCTGGTCTGCCTGGTCGGCCCGGCCGGCCGGTCGGCCCGGTCGGCCCCGGGGCGACGAGGTGCGATTTACTCCCCAGCCCAACGAGGTGCGATTTACTCCCCTATAGGGGTAGTCAGATGACTCTCGTTTACTGCCCGTCGAGGAGGTTCGCGAGCACCGGCGGGCCCTCGTCCGGCACCCAGACGCAGAATCCCACCCGGTACGGGCTCCGGCTCGGGTCTGAGCCGATAAAGCTCGGCTCGTGCACCCAGCATCCGCTGTTGATGAGGCTCGCCCCCGTCGGCGCTCTCCACTCGCTCGCCGCGTCGCCCGGCAACGGCCCGGCCCGGTGCGTGTGTCCGAACACGACATGCGGGGCGTCGACCCCGAGTCGCCTGACCACGCCGCCCATGCCACTGAGTCCCGCCTGCCGGAGCGCCGCCCCGGAGAGCTGGGAGCGCAGAGGCCCGATGCCAGCCCGGTTGAGGCCCCAGACAAACGCCGGGAAGCTGACCGCCATCGCGCGGCGGCGGAACCCTCGGCGCCCGGCGCCGGTCAATGCCTGCCAGCCTCGGACCGATCCCCCATGCAAGCTGCCGCCGAGCTCCGGGGCGATCCGCTGGGCCAGAGCATGAATCCACGCGTAGATCGGCGCCAGCGTCGCCTCGTACTCCTCGGCGCTGCGGGGACCTTCGGGAGGCAGACGGATGATCCGGCCCATCACCCCGGCCGCCAGCCGCTCCATCGTCGGCATCGTCAGATGCAGGTCCGCGTAATGGCCATGGGTGGCGTAGACGTCGGGGCGCAGCCAGACTCCCGGGTAGGTGACGCGGACCCGGGACGGCCCGAGCCAGCTGACCAGCTCGGCCAGCGCCTCGCCGGCCTCAGGCTCGACGCCGGACTCGAGTCCCAGGGCCGGCGGTAACGCGCTCCGCGCGCGACGCTCGAGCCAGCCGGAGAGCAGGTGATGGTCATGGTTGCCGGGAACCACGATGACCTCGCGGTCCTGGCCCAGGGCGGCGCCCAGCTCGCTCAGAGGCTCGCGCGCGCAGGCCAGCGCCTCACGCTCCGGGCCGTGGCGCAGCTCGAGGACGTCACCGAGCAGCACCAGCCGATCGCAGCTCGAGACGGCATCGAGCCAGCTTCGCGCGGGCGCTCGGATCGCGGAGCACATCACGCTTGCTCTGCGAACCGAGATGCAGATCGGAGACGACCAGCGTGCGCAGTTTGCCCCCGAACCGCTGCGGTCAGGATCAGGCGGCGCCGGCCGCGATCGCCTGGCGTATGACCTTGGGAAGCATGAAGCGGACGTCCTCTTGAACGACCTCGAGCTCGCGCACGTCAGCTGTGCCTCGGGCCCGGAAGAAGTCGACCAGCCGCTGGACGAGCTCTTCGGGGGCGCTGGCGCCGGAGGTTATGCCCACGACTCGCTTGCCCTCGAGCCACTCGTCGCGGACCTGGGCCTCGTTGTCGATCAGATAGGAGTCGGCGCCGTGCTCGCGCGCGACCTCGACCAGGCGGTTCGAGTTGGAGGAGTTGCGCGACCCGATCACGAGCACGAGGTCCGACTCGCGGGCCAGCTGCTTGACCGCCATCTGCCGGTTGGTGGTGGCGTAACAGATGTCGTCCGTCCGAGGACCGGTGATGGCCGGGAAGCGCTCGCGCAGACGGTTGATGATGGCCTGGGTCTCGTCCACGGACAGGGTGGTCTGTGAGATGTAGGCGACCTTGGCCGGGTCCTTGACCTCGAGCGTGTCCACACCGGCCTCGTCCTCGATCAGGACGATGTGGGCGGGGGCCTCTCCCATCGTGCCCTCCACCTCCTCGTGCCCGGCATGGCCGATGAGCACGATCGTGTAGTCCTCCGAGGCGAATTTCTTGGCCTCGACGTGGACCTTGGTCACGAGCGGGCAGGTGGCATCGATCGTCTGCAGTCCACGGGCCTCGGCGTTGGCGTGAACGCTCGGCGACGACCCCGTGGGCCGAGAAGACGACGGTGGCGCCCTCGGGGACGTCTGACTCGGATTCGACGAACACCGCCCCACGGGCCCGGAGCTGCTCGACCACGTGCTTGTTGTGGACGATCTCCTTGCGCACGTAGACGGGCGCGCCATACAGCTCGAGCGCGCGCTCGACCGTCTGCACGGCGCGGTCAACTCCCGCGCAATAGCCACGAGGGGCGGCCAGCAGAAGCGTTTCGGGTCCAGAGCTCATGCCCCGAGTGTAGGCAGCCGAGCCGAGGTTGCGGTCAGTGCAGCTTGGCCACGGCCTTGCAGGCCGCGGTCATGTGGTGCGCCTTGCCGACCGAGCCGTGCTCAGAGCCGTTGACGCTGAAGTTCTCGGTGTTGCTTCCCGTGATGTTGGTCTGCTTGTAGCTCGCGCTGCCGTGCCACGTGGCCGCCGCCCCGGTCCCACCGAGAACCTGGAAGTTGCCGCTGGCGGGTACGAAATCCTGCCCGAGGACGAACTTCCCGTGTTTGGTCACGTAGCTGACGCACACTGTCCCCAGTCCGTGGTCCTTCAGGTGGGCGACGACGATTCCCTTGTCGTTCCCGTTCGCCTCGGACGTCCAGCGCTGAACATAGGAGCCACCGTCCGCGATCTTGCTCACGGGGATACCAGTCACCATCGTGATGAACGCGGCCTTGAGCGCTCCACTCATGCTGAGCTTGGCCGAGAACCTGCCCTTGCCCACGATCCCCGTGGTGGTCTGGCCGTGGGTATGCCCTGGGTTGGTCTGGTCGTAGCTGAGCTGCGCCCGGTACGGCTTGGCCGCCGCGGCGTGAGCCCTGTTGGCCACCGCCGGCCGGGCGCTGCTGCCGGCGAGCGCGGAGGCCACCGGGAACGCCGCCAAGGCCAGGGTGCCAGCGAGTGCGAGTGTCAGTCTGCGTACGGACATCAGTCGTTCGCGGTGACCGTATCCAGCAGGTCGGCGAAGAGCAACCGGGCGGCCTGACGCCGGGCCGGGATGTCCTCGCTGGGCACCCCATCCGCCGGTGCCTCGTAGCCGCGCAGAACCTGGCGGGCCACCGAGGAGCGGTGCACCTCGTCCGGCCCGTCATAGATCCGGGCCGCACGGGCGAAGCGATACATGGCCTCAAGGGGCAGGTCAGTCGAATACCCGAGCGCGCCGTGGGCCTGCAGCGCACGGTCAACCACGTCGTGCAGGACCTTGGCGCCGTAGAACTTGATCAGCGCAATGTCCTTGCGCGCTGCGGCCACGCCATCGGTGTCCATCTTCCACGCCGCGTGCAGGGTCATCAGCCGCGCTGCCTGCATCTCGGCCTCGGAGTCGGCGATCCAGTTCTGCACGGTCTGATGCTTGGCGAGCACCGAACCGTGGGCGTAGCGGTACAGCGAACGCTCGCAGAGCATGTCGAACGCGCGCCGAGCCACGCCGAGCCACCGCATGCAGTGGTGGATGCGACCCGGGTAGAGCCGCTGCTGGGCGATCAGGAAGCCGGCGCCCTCGGCGCCGAGCAGGGCACCGGCCGGGATACGGACATCCTCATACAGGATCTCGGCGTGATTGCCGTAGCGCCCGAAGCTCTCGTAGGGGTGCTCCATGGTGGCCACGTCGCGAAGCACCTTGACCCCGGGCGTGTCAGCGTCGACCACGAACATCGAGGCTCGCTGGTGCGGGCGAGCGTCCGGATCGGTGACGGCCATCACGATCAGGAAGTCGGCGATCGAGCCATTGGACGAGAACCACTTGTGGCCGTTGATCACCCAGTGCTCTCCGTCCCGAGTAGCTCGGGTCCGCATCAGGGTGGGATCCGAGCCGGCCGTATCGGGCTCGGTCATGCTGAAGGCCGACTTCAGATCTCCGGCCAGGAGCGGATGCAGGTAGCGGTCCTTCTGCTCCGGCGTGCCGGCCAGCGCCAGGATCTCGGAATTACCCGAGTCGGGCGCGGCGTTGCCGAACATCAGCGGGGCGATCGCTGAGCTCCCGAGAATCTCGTGCATGAGGCCCAGCTTGACCTGGCCGTAACCCTGACCGCCGAGCTCGGGATCCAGATGGGCCGCCCACAGGCCTTGACGCTTGACCTCTTCCTGAAGCGGCTTGGCCACTCGCTGCAGGCCATCCCATCCGAGCTCGTGAGCGAGCGTCTCGAGCGGCCACACGGTTTCGCGCACAAACGTGCGCATCCACTCCAGCTTGGCTTCGAACTCCGGCTCGGTGGAGAAGTCCCAGGTCATAGCTTCCTCTCGTTCACGGGAAGCCTACCGGCGGTGCTCCGGGCGGGTAGGCTTCCTTACTCCAGCGTACGTTTGCCAGGGGAACAGCCACATGACGCAGCAGCACCTCGACCGGCTCACTTCGATCGACGCCTCGTTCCTGCACCAGGAGGGACACGCGTCGCACATGCACATCGGTGGCGTGCTGCTGTTCGAGGGACCGGCCCCCGCGTTCGAGGATTACCTCGATCACGTGCGCTCGCGGCTGCATCTCGTTCCGCGCTACCGCCAGAAGCTCGCCACACCGCCGCTCGAGACCGGACGCCCGTTGTGGGTTGATGACCCCAGCTTCAACCTCGAGTACCACGTCCGCCACACCGCACTCCCCTCCCCGGGAAGCGAAGAGCAGCTGTTCCTACTGACGTCGAGAATTGCCTCGCAGCAGCTGGACCGCTCCAAGCCGCTGTGGGAGAACTGGCTGGTCGAGGGTCTCGCCGACGGCCGCTTCGCGCTGATCATGAAGACTCATCATTCGCTGGTGGACGGTGTCTCCGGCGTTGACCTGGCCACGGTCCTGTTTGACCTCGAGCGCGAGCCACAGCCTCCCTCCGAGGCGCTCGAGCCATGGCACCCCAGCTCCGAGCCGACGAGCGCCGAGCTCGTGGTGGCCGGACTGCGTGGAATGGTCACCACCAGCGCGGGCCTGCTCACGCGGGCTCTCGGCGCCGCGAGCCGGCCGGCGACCTCCCTGGGGTTCCTTCGGGACGCCGCCGAGGGAGTGGGCGAAATCGTCTGGGCGGGCCTCAATCCAGCCCCCGAGACCCCGCTCAATGTCCCGATCGGCCCTCACCGGCGCTACGCGGTCGTCCGCCAGCAGCTGTCGGAGTTCAAGGAGGTCAAGGACGCCCTCGGCGGGACCGTCAATGACGTGGTGCTCACGGTCGTCTCAGGCGCGCTGGCGCAGTGGCTGCACTCGCGCGGCGTGCGGACCGAGGGACTCGAGATGCGGGCGCTGGTCCCGGTCTCGGTCCGGACCAAGGAGCAGAAGAACACGCTCGGCAACAAGATCACCGTGATGCGCGGTCCGCTGCCGGTCTACATCGAGGACCCGGTGGCCCGTCTGCGATTCGTGCGGGCGGCCATGGATGGGCTCAAGGAGTCAAAGCAGGCCGAGGGGGCGGCCACGCTGGCGGCGGTCAACAATCTGGCGCCGCCGACCGTGCTCGCCCAGGCCTCACGGCTGAACTTCTCCACGCGGCTGTTCAACCTGATCGTGACCAACATCCCGGGTCCCCAGCTTCCGCTCTACGTCCTTGGGCGCAAGCTCGAAGACGTGTTCCCGGTCGCCTTCCTGCCCGAGGACCACGCCCTGGCGATCGCGATCATGTCCTACAACGGGGGCCTCGACTTCGGGCTCCTGGGCGACTATGACGCCCTGCCCGACATCGACCTGATCGCCGACGGGATCGCTGCCTCGCTGGCCGAGCTGCTCGACGTGGCTCGGGGCAACACACCGCGCAAGCGACGCACGACGAAGCCGGCGAAGGCGAAGGCTGCCGGCCAGGAGCCGGCCTCACCTTCCAACGGAGGCCCGGCGCCGATCGTGCCTGCGGCCCACGCCCGTCCCAAGCGGGGCCCGGCGGCCGACATGCGCGCCAAGCGCGAGCGCGGCAGCCGGCCGGCGCGCAAGCGAGCATCGGATTCGTAATGGTTCGCGGGGACCACTAGCGCGAGGACTGGGATGGCCATGGACGAGGACCTCATTCAGCCTGGCGAGACGGCCTTCCGGCTCGAGCTCACCGCAGCCCAGCTGAAGATCGTCCACACGGCTCTGAAATCCCTGTTCGATGACCTGGGGCGCGACCAGCATGACGTGAAGGCGGTCGTCTCCTCGGTTCTGGCCAAGCTTCCCGGGGAGCACGACATCCGCGCGATCGATCTGAGCCGCGAGCTGCGCGGCGGTTCGGGCGAGTAGACCTCGGGTTCGGCGGCCGTCGGCGCGGGGGTCGGCGCTCGAGCGGCGGGCTCGGCCGAGCGGCGGGCGGCGGACGAGCGGCCGAGCGGCGGGCGGGGGCCGGTCAGAGGTTCTGCCGGGGGGCTGGCGAACCTTGAGGCATGCCACCGCCACCCGTGCCCGATCACCATCGGCCGTTCGGGGGGGATCGCTTTGGCGTCCTGGCCGAGAGGTTTGCCCGGCTCTTCGGCACCCCGCGGTTCATCCTCGGTCAAACCGGGATCATCATCGTCTGGATCGCGATCAATGCGGCCGTGGTGGCGTTCCGCTGGGACCCGTATCCGTTCATCCTGCTGAACCTGGTGTTCTCGACCCAGGCGGCCTATGCGGCACCACTGATCCTGCTGGCTCAGACCCGTCAGGCGGATCGCGATCACATACGAGACCAGGCCGCCCACGAGCGCAGCGAGCGCCAGGCCAAGGCGGCACGCCAGTTCGAGCAGAGCCAGGCGGACTTGCTGGCCCAGAACGAGCAAATGGCCGAGCAGCACACCAAGATGCTCGCGCAGAACACCCAGCTGACCCGAGAGGTCGCCCAGCTCTGCCAGGAGCTGCACGAGGCGCTGATCAAGCGTCCTCCATTAGAGGGCGAGCCGGTGAGCTGAGTCTGGCGGGTCGCGCGGGTCTCGGTTGGACGTCTCTGCTCCAGCCGATCATTTCGCAGCAAATCCGGATTCGTCCGCTTGATTTGGTCCCCGCTGCTCGGCTGACGCGCGATTCGCAGCAAATCGAGACGCCGAAACCGGATGTGGTGCGTTTTGCTCGCCGCCGCACCAGGCGCGGCATTGCGTCTCGGTGCAGCTGCGTCTTGCTGGAGCTGCGTGTTCGTGCGTCTAGAGCCGGCCGACGAGGCTGGGCGCCGCGGGCGTCAGCACCACCAGGGCTACGCCCGGACCTCTTCGGATTTCAGAAGCCGAGCGCGAACTTGGCGTCTTCGCTCATCCGCTCGGGCGTCCAAGGGGGCGAGAACGTCATCGTCGGCTGGACTTCGTCCACCCCTTCGAGCTCGGAGACGAACTCCTCGATCTGCTCGGAGACCTGCGGCCCGATCGGGCAACCGGGACTGGTCAGCGTGTAGGTCACCCTGACCGTGCTGTCCTGCACCTCGACCTCGTAAATGAGTCCCAGCTCGACGAAATCGAGCCCCAGCTCGGGGTCGATCACGTCTCGAAGGGCGTCCGTGACTTCGTCGATTGTGGCCATACCAAGGAGTTTACGAGACTCGCTCGCCGCGACTTGTCATGTAGCGGTCGGTTTGGGTAGGTTTGCGGGATCGTCGACTTCGATGACAAGCCGCCAACGCTTCGCTGCAGTGGCGACGAAGACAGGAACACGCAGGGGTTCCGACGGCAAGCGCTGACCCGTGCCATTCGGGCCCAGGCGGACGTCATCATTGACCTGAACGAGCTGGTGTTCGCCGATGCTTCGCTGATGCTTGATTTCGCCATGGTGGCGCGCCGGCTGCGGGCTCACGGGCAGGCGATCCTGCTCAAGGGCGCCCAGCCTCAGATCTGGACGCTGATCGAGGCCTTTGGCCTGCACCGGCTCCCGGGCGTCAGGCTCGAGGGCCCGGCGACCGCGCTGGCCTAGGCTCGGCATCGCGGCGGCGGCCTGCCGCCTGATTTCTGAACCGAGGGAGAACCACCAGCGTGCACTAGCCTTGGTCTGAGAGATGCTCTTCCTGCTCCTTCTGATCTGTTGGCCGATCGCCGAGCTCTTCGTCGCAATCGAGGTCGCTGAATCGATCGGCGTGTTGCTCACCGTGCTCCTGCTGGTCATCAGCTGGCCCCTGGGTGTCTGGCTCGTCCGGGCCGAAGGGCGCGCGGCCTGGCGGCGCCTCAGTGCCGCCGTGTCAGCGGGCCGCCCCCCGGCCCGCGAGGTGCTCAATGGCGCCCTGGTGGTGGCCGGCGGCGCGCTTCTGATCGTGCCCGGCTTCATCACCGATGTGCTCGGGCTCCTGCTCCTGCTTCCGCCAACGCGCTCGCTGGCGCGGCGGAGCATCGTGCGCAACTTCCAGAGCCGGCTCGTGGTTCGAGCCACGCGCTTCAGTGGCCGCCCCGGTCCCTATGACGTCGACTCGACAGCCACGGATATCAACAGCACTCAGCTGCCTCGATGACGGCGGATCTGCCGTCATCGTTTCGCATCCTGTCCTTCGGCGACGTCGAGGGCAGCCTGTGGGGCACGGTGATCGACGCCGGCGAGACCGCCATCGCTTTCGCCACTCCGGATGGCGCCTTTTCGGCATCCGGCGCTTCGGCCGTACAACTGGCCGAGGACGGCGACGGCTGGCGGCTGACCGGCGAAGGCATCGAGCTTCTGGTGGTGCCGGTTCGCCCAGCGGTTGAAGAGGACGACCCGAATACCTCGGCCGCGGAGGACCGGAGGCTCGGCACTCCCGGTGACGACTTCTGCCAGATAACCGGAACCCTGTCCGCGAACGGAACCGAACAGACGGTGCAGTGCCCAGGCGTCCGGAGCCGCGGGGGTGGCCTTGACCTTCAGGGGCTCGACTCGCTGCGGTGGGTGGCGGCCTGGTTCGAGGCCGACCGTGGCCTGTCTCTGCTCGCGTCTCGGCCGGCTAGGAGCAAGGGTCAGGAGCGAGATCGGATCGCGGCCACCGTGTTCGACGCCGACGCCTGGCTGGCCGTCGACGATCCGCGGCTCTCGACCACCTACCGCGACGACGGAGCGCCCACCCGGGCCAACCTCGAACTGTGGATCGGCGATGAGGAGGAGCAACACTCTCGGCGCGCCGCCGCGGAGGCGACGGACGGGAACGCGACTCTCTCCGCCACCGGCATCCAGCTCCAGGCCATTCCGCTCCGATGTCATACCGGCGGCATAGACGGCGCCGGCGTCTACCTTCTCGCTCAGTTCTAAGGTCAGCCGATGGCGCGAGTGGAGGCCGTGATCAGCGACTTCGGAGGCGTGCTCACCTCGCCCCTGGTGGCCTCCTTCACCGCCTTTCAGGAGTCCTCGGGGATCTCCTTGGAGGAGCTCGGCAAGGCCATGGTCACGATCGGAGCCCGGCGAGGTGCCAACCCGCTGTTCGAGCTCGAAACCGGGCGCCTGAGCGAGGCAGAGTTTCTGGGTCTGCTCGCCGACCAGCTGACCGTCCAGCTCGACCGCCCGGTCAGCCTGGAGGGCTTCGGCGAGCGTTACTTCGCCCACCTCGCTCCCAACCGTCCGTTCATCGAGTACATGCGAGGCCTGCGCGAACGTGGCTACCGGCTCGCCATCTGCACCAACAACGTACGCGAGTGGGAGCACCGCTGGCGGGCGATGCTGCCCGTGGATGAGATCTTCGACGCGGTCATCGACTCGGCCTTCGTGGGTACTCGCAAACCGGAGCCCGAGATATACAGGCTCACCCTCGCGGCGCTGGATGTGGAGGCTGCGGCGGCCGTCCTGATCGATGACATCGAGGAGAACTGCCGAGCGGCTCGCGAGCTGGGCATGCGGGCGGTGTGGTTTCAGTCCACCGATCAGGCCATCGAGGAAACCGAGGTGGCGCTGAGAGAGATGGCCGCTTGAGCTCGCTTCCGGTGCGCTGGCGCGTGAGTGCGGCTCTCGCGACGCTGATCGCCGTCGGGATCGTCCTGGCCCTTCTCGTCCATACCGGCCGGCGAGACCCAGCTGGCTCTTCCGGGGCAGGGAGGCTGACCAGCGCACCCGCGGCGATCCCCCCGGCCGGCGTGGCCGCATCCCGCGGGGCGCTTACGATCGGGGCTCCGGTCAGGCGGACGATCCGAGCCGGTTTCCTCGGCCTCTCGATCGAGTTCCAGGCCGTCAGGTCCTACACCGGGGTCGACCCGGCGCGCATCAACCCCGTGCTCGTCCAGCTGATCCGGAACATCACACCCGACCAGGCTCCGGTGATTCGGATCGGCGGCGACAGCACCGACGCATCCTGGGTTCCGAGCCCCTCGGCGCACCCCGGGCCCGCCGTGACCTACCCCCTGACCCGCGGGTGGTTTGCCACGACCGCGGCGCTGGCACACGAACTCGGCGCCAAGATGATCATGGGCATCAACCTGGCCGCCAACGAGCCGGCCTTGGCCAGCGTTGAAGCCCGACACGACCTGCAGACGTTCGGCAGCTCACTCGAGGCATTCGAGATCGGTAACGAGCCGAACGTCTACGGCAAGATCGCCACCTACCACACGCCCGCCGGCACACCGGTGCTGGCGCGGCCGCGCGACTACGCCTACCCGGACTTCCGTCGCGAGTTCAAGGGCATCGCCTCGGCGCTCCCGGCTGCACCGCTCGCCGGCCCGGCCCTGGCCACCGGGCCTACCGCCGGCCCGGGGTCCTGGATAAACACGATGGTCAACTTCCTGCGCAGTGAGCCGCGCCTTTCGATCATGACCGTGCACCGGTACCCGCTGCGCAACTGCTTCGTAGCTCGGAGCTCCCGGCAATATCCGAGCGTCCCGCACCTGCTCTCGAGCTACTCCACCGTGAACCTGGCCGCCAGCGTGCTCCCGTGGCTGAGGATCGCCCATTCGCAGCATCGTGAGCTCCGGGTCGATGAGCTGAACTCGGTCGCCTGCCGTGGAAAGGCCGGCGTCAGTGACACGTTCGCGTCCGGGCTCTGGGTACTCGATGCCCTGTTCGAGCTGGCACGGCTTGGCGTCGACGGGGTCAACATGCACACGCTTCCCCACTCTGCCTACGAGCTGTTCAAGTTCAGCCGCCCGGGCGGACGGTGGCAGGCCTCGGTGCCGCCGGTTTATTACGGCCTCGAGATGTTCGCCCGGGCCGCCCCGCCCGGCTCGCAACTGCTGCGGACCTCGGGCGGTCACCTCTCACCGGGGCTGAGCGTGTGGGCCACTCGCGCCCCGGGGGGTCAGGTGCGGGCCGTGCTGATCAACGAGAGCCCAACCCACGGTCAGCGCGTGACTCTCAGCCCGCCGGCCGGTGCCGGCCCATCCGCGACCGTCCTTCGGATGCGAGCGCCCGGCGTTTCGGCGCGGGGCCATGTCTCGATCGGGGGGGCGAGCTTCGGTCCGGAGACCAGCACCGGGCTCCTGCCACCCGCGCAAACCCAACCCGTGGCGGCCAAGCGAGGCCTGTACACGATCCCAATGCCGCCGGGCAGCGCCGCCCTGGTCACGTTCTCCACCAGCTCCTGAACCGCTAGTTCCTCCACCAGCTCCTGAACCGCGAGGTCTTCGCCAACTCCTGAACTGCTAGTTCTCGACGCCGAGCCGGTCCCAGCAATACAGCTCGAGGCACTCGGCGGCGAGCGCCTTGCAACGCTCCTCCGAGAGCCAGGGCAGCACCGTGTCGAAGGCCTGCTCCTCGCCGACCCCGGCCTCGAACGCCTCCTCGCCCCGGAAGCCCGCGGCAATCTTCAGCGCCTCACGCCGATTCTCTCCCAACGATGGGAAAACGTTGACCAGGAACTCCTTGCTCGGCAACGGATGGCCGACCTCAAGCGACACATGCCATGCGGCGAGCAACGACAGATCGTGCTCGTCAAGATCTGCAACCGCCTTGGCGTAGTGGGAATAGAGCTCCGATTCGGGGATCTCATCCACCCACGCGCGTACCACCTCACCGAGGATCTGGCGGCGTGCTTCGCGGCCAACCGAGTCTGCGATCACCCGGATGGCGTTCTGCGGTTCTATGAAGCAGAGAGTCATTGCAGCTCCGGCTTGTGGATACGTACGCCCGAGAAGGTAGGCGCTGCACCGGACGGAGCTGGTGATAGGACAGGTTCAGAGGCCGAGCCCGGCGCGAGCCGAGCCGAGGGCGACAGAATCGGGCTCGAGGTCGGGCGGCATGCCAAGCAGCGAGCGTGTCCCACGTTCCCAGTTGAAGAAACCCACGTCCAGGGCCTCTAGAGGCAACTGGCACGCTTCTGCGAGCGCCGCGGCGCGACGCTCGAGCAACATCGGATCCCCGATCCCGAGCACGCGCTTGGCGGCCAGCGTGACGTGGTCCGAACCGCCGAACGCGAGCGCACCCGGGCGCAACTCGTAGACACCGAGCCGGCCGAGCGTAGCCAGGAGGTCGAATCTCGCCCCGCGATCGAGGCCGGGAAGGGCCAGCCGTTCGAAGGCCCGGGCGAAGCGGCGCTCAGGCGTCCAGGCCGGCTCACCGCCGAACGCCGCCGCCTGTGAGCCTGCGCGTGCCGCCCAGGCTCGGTACGCATCGATCGTGCGCAGACCCCGGCTCGGGTCGTGGGACCCTCGCGGGCCGATCTCGACGCCCTCGAGCGCCGGCGGCTCGCCCGAGCTCCACGGGGTTCGCGCCCGCTCGATGGAGGCGAACGGATCGTCGTCGTCGAGCGGTCCCAGGTAGGCGATTAGGAAGGCCAGCCAGCTGCGCTCCTCGATGTCGATCGAGCCATCCGCAACCTCCGCGTAGAGCCCGGGTGGGGCGACCGCGAGCCGGTCCATCCGCGCGATGGCAAAGGCCATCTCCTCGGCGAGCCGTTCGGCATCAGCACTCGACTTCAGCCCGGGCACGAGCGACAAGCGGTAGCCGTCATCGGCTCCCCGCTCGAGCTTGCGCACGGTCACGCCGGCCCCGGAGCGGCCGGATCCCCCGCGGGCTCGGGATGTAGGCGTTTGCGAGCCCGTCCGGTCCGACGCCGCGGAGGAGTGGGACCGCCCGGTTCGAGGTTCGCTCGACGAGACGACGGGACGCAACTCGACGTCCTGCTCGCGCGCGCAGATGGGGCAGTTTTGGACGAGGTGGTTGTGGCGGCAGAATGTCGGCATCTGATTCACGCGGGCGGTGCCCAGATGCATCGTTGCACGACGCCGCCCCGGACATCGCTGTGATCCTCCTCGGGCCCGAATCGAGGCGATCAGGATGAGCCGGGTTTTGGAGGTTCGATCAGGTACCGCCGGGACTGAGCCCGCCCGCGACCTCGCCGCGGCGATGTTCCCGGCCTCGTGCCATGACCTCGCGGAAGCTCTTGAACCGGAAGATGAGCACAAGCGCGCCGAACCCAAGCGCCGAGCTCAAGACGGCCGTCGCGATCTGCTGCCCGACGGAGAAGGCGGCCACATCGGGGCTGTGGCTGAAGATCGTCAGCAGCAGGGCCTGCTGCACGCCGGCACCCCCAGGGGTGAATGGGAACACCGAAGCCACCACCTGGACCGCGAGCACGAGCAGCGCGTTGCGCACCGAGCCTCCGATGTGGAAGGCATCGAGAAGCGCCCAGTAGGAACCGAAGCGGGCGATCCAGCTGGCGAACTGCCACGTGGCCATCTTTCGGCGGTACGCCTTCCGGTCTCGCAAGATGCTGAGGCCCTGCCGGACCCGCTGCCAGAAGGCACGGACGCGCGCCGAGAGCAGCGCGAAGCCGACGAGGAACAGGATCCCCAAAACGGTGAGGAAGAAGAGCGTGAACCGCATGTTGGACGCGAAGAAGCTGATGTCGAACGCCGGCAGCTTCGAAAAATCAGGCGGCTTGGGAAACACGCCCTGGGTGAACGCGAAGCCCATCACCAGCAACCCCATGGCCCAGTCAAACACGACGCCCGTCGACAGAGCTGCCGCGATCCCCGGGTAGCTCGCGGGCGGGATGGCGATCCGCGTCAGGAACAGCTGTGCGATGTTGCCGCCACCGAGCGGGAAGACGTTGTTGACCGCGTAGCCAACCATGTATCCGCCCCAAACGTCGCGCCAGCGAACGCGCACGTCGGGATAGGCCGTCTGGACCGCGGCCCAGAGCGCTCGCGAGCGCAGCAGAAGGTAGAGCGCATACAGCGCGAGTCCGATCAGCAGCGAGATCCAGCTCAGGCTGGCTAGCTGGGAAAAGAACTTCCCCGCCGAGTCGAACAGGCCGCTGACCGTACACCCGATCGAGTTGCACCCGTGGTGGTGGGCGGTGGGTAGGACTGCGGCAGCGGCTCCCATCTACACACGGTCGCACAACCGCCAGTCAGCCGGGGAGCCAGCGGCGCGGCGGTCGGTCCCGGCCCAGAAGAGGACCGGGGGACCCAGATCCATCTGGGTCCCCCGGAGAGCCAGGGAAGTGGGGGCGCAGTTCCCTGACCGACAGGGGCGAGTTTCCCCGTCCCCAAGCTTGAGTAAACCTCAATGCCCCAAAGAATCCGAATCGGACTTCAAAATCCGACTGGGCGGTTAACGCTAGCACGGCACCACCAGCGGAGACAAGCAGCGACTGTCGTGAACGACGGCGCCCACGAGTTCGTGACCCTACCTAAGCGACCAGCGGATGGTGCGAGTGAGCGACTAGAGATTGGTGCGAGTTCCAGGACCGCTGAAGAACTCCTCACCGGGCCGAACGGTCCCGGCCGCCTCCGCCTCGTGACGTAGCGTTTGGTCGGCCTCGCCGCTCCACGCCCCGACGGCGAGCATCTCCCGGTCGGCGTCCATCGGGCTCCCGCCGAGATCGGCGTTGATGATGCGTGCGCACTTGCGTCCTTCGGCGATTGCCGTGACCACCAGCGACTGACCGATGCGCGCGTCCCCACAGGCGTAGATGCGCCCGACCGAAGTCCTGTAGGTCTGCTCGGTGCGGATGTTGCCGCGACGGTCGAGCTTGAGCCCGAGGTCGCTGACAAACCCTTCGTGCTCGGGGTGCTCGAAGCCGATTGCGATCAAGACGAGATCCGCCTCGAGTACGAACTCGCTCCCCGGTACGGGCGTCAGGTCACGTGACGAGCTACCGGTGACCTTGCGAGCGTAGACGTGGCTGACCGCTCCGTCCTTGCCGCCGAACGCGGTCACCTCGGTGCCCCAGCGCCGCTTGCCACCCTCGTCGAGTGCGTACGTGGTCTCCGTGCGCTTGGGTGGCAGCGGCCACGGATGACGAGGATCCTCGCGACCCTCCGGCAGGGCGGCGTAGACGTCGAGGACGACGACGCTCTCGGCCTGTTCGCGGTGGGAGTTCGAGATGCAGTCCATCCCCGTGTCGCCGCCGCCGATGACGAGCACCTTCTTGCCGCGTGCAGTGATCTCCGTTCCGGGCGCCGGCGTGGGAGCCGGCCTTCCCTGCTGCGCTGCGACCCAGCGATTGCGCTGATAGAGGTAGTCCATCGCCGGATGGATGCCGCTCAGCTCACGTCCCTCCACGGTGATCTCGCGCGGCACGCGCGAACCGATCGAGATGACCAGGGCATCGAAGGTCTCCTGGAGCTCATCGGCGGTCACGTCGCGGCCGACCTCCGTCTCGTAGACGAAGCGGATGCCCTCCTGCTCGAGGATTGCCACCCGACGGTCGATGATCGACTTCTCGAGCTTGGCATCGGGGACGCCAAACCGGAGCAACCCGCCCGGTCCCTCGTCGCGCTCATAAACCGTCACCGAGTGACCGCAGCGGTTGAGCTCAGCCGCCACCGCGAGTCCGGCCGGACCGGACCCGACGACGGCCACGGTTCGACCAGAACGACGATCGGGCGGCTCGGGGACGATCCAGCCTTCCGCATACGCGCGCTCGACGATCGCGAGTTCGATCTGTTCGATCGTCACCGGATCGTCATTGATCGCCAGCACGCAGGCTGACTCGCACGGAGCCGGGCAGATCAGCCCGGTGAACTCAGGGAAGTTGTTGGTCGAGTGCAGGCGATCGATGGCATCGCGCCATTTGTCCTGGTAGACGAGGTCGTTCCAATCGGGGATGAGGTTGCCGAGCGGACAACCCTCGTGACAGAAGGGGACTCCACAGTCCATGCAGCGGGCGCCCTGACGCCGCAGCTCGGCCTCGGGCTGAAGCGCGAAGTACTGCTCGTAATCGGCCACGCGCTGGTTCGGGTCACGCTTGTCAAAGCCGACCCGATGGATGTTCAGGAATGCGCCTAGCTCGCCCATCTCGACGCTCGAGGCTACCAATCCCCGGCGGGGGCCCGGTTCCCATAGAGTCGCTCCATGAGGGCAACGAGACGATGGTTCGCGCCGATTGTGATCGTGGTCACGTGCGCGGCCTTCCCGTCACTGGCTCTCGGGGTGCCGGCGCCGTCGATCTCCGTGTCCAGCTCGGCGAGGCAGATTGGCACTCATGGGCACGTCAAGTTGACCGGCAGCACGACCGGGGCGCTGCCAGGAAGCGTCGTCGACGTGTTCGCCAGCCCGTACCCACACAGCGCATCGATGCTGATCGGAACGGCGCACACGTCGATTGCGGGGACGTATTCGTTCTCGGCCAGTCCGGATCGCAACACGATCTACCGGGTGGTTCTCGCCGGAACCTCGGCCCAGGCGCAGACGACCGTGCTCGTGATCGGCACCACGGTCACGAAGGTGCACGCGATAACTCTGGGGCGGGCCGAGGTCACGATCATCGTCTTTCATCCCCGGGACCTGCGGTGGAACGGGGCCCGCGCATCCTGGTCATTCACTCACGGGGCAGGTCAGGGCATCGTGGCGACCGACAGCACGCCTACACGCCGGCTGAGCCCCTACACAACGGTTTTGCGCTCGATCGTCGCCCTCCCCGCGGGACGGTTCGGGTTCCGCGTCTGTTTCCACGCCGCCGACGATCGCGCCCTGGCCAATCCCCGGCGTCCGCCCGGGTGTACAGGCCGCGGATATCACGGCCGGGGCTCACTCCCGGTTGGCTACCCGGGCCCAGGGTTGATCGCCCAGGCCGAGCGTGCCCTGGCCCGCCGCGAGGGCCGAACCGCTTTCGCCGTGATCGACACCGAGGGTCGAATGTCGGGCGTGCGAGTGCACCGCCAGTTCATCACCGGGAGCGTCGTCAAGGCGATGCTGCTGGTCGCATACCTGCGGCGGCTGAACGCGCTCGGCCAGCGCCACATCGACCCGCACAGCGCCTCGTTCCTGTATCCGATGATCCACGTCTCGGATAACGGCGCGGCCAGTCAGACGATGTCCTACGTGGGCGCCGCCGGGCTCTACGGGGTGGCCCATGCTGCCGGTATGACTGACTTCTACGTCCCCGGGTCGGCGCCCGGGGACTGGGGCGCGGCCCTGCTCAGCGCCGCTGACCAGGCCCGCTTCTTCTTCGAGATGGATTCGCTGATCCCGCGCCAGTTCGTCGGTTATGCGCGCTTCCTGCTCTCGACGATCGCCGCTTACGAGAGCTGGGGCATACCGGCGGTTGCGCGCCCGCGGGGCTACCGCGTGTTCTTCAAAGGTGGCTGGAGACCGAGCCCGGACATCTACCTGGTTAACCAGATCGCCCGCCTGGAGGGGCATCACCGGACGTTCGCGATGGCGATCATGACCGACGGTGACCCGGACATGGGGTATGGGATCGGCACAATCCAGTCCGTGACCGGCGCCCTGCTGCGCTGAGCGGAAGGCGCATGCCCGAGCACTTCGAGCTGCCGGTCCGGGGAGCGTTCTCGCTCAAGGCGGCGGCCGAGTTCGGCTTCGGTCCCAATGAAGGCCGGCCGCCCGCATTCGACGGGGCGATGCGGTTGGCGTTCGGGGTTGACGGCGGCCGTGGCTACGCGGGCACGGTTCTGCGGCAGCCCGAGCCAGACGGAGCGGTGACCGTCGAGCTGAGCCTGCGCGGACAGGCCGATCCAGACGTCGCGCTGGCCCAGGTGGCGCGAGTCGTTTCACTGGACCACGACGGCGCCGCGTTCGCGCGCGTGGGCGAGAACGATGCCGTCATCGGCGCCCTTCAACGCGCGCACCCCGGCCAGCGTCCGGTCCTGTTCCACTCGCCCTACGAAGCCGCGGCGTGGGCCATCATCTCGGCCCGGCGCCCAGCGGCTCGGGCGGCGGAGGTCCGGCGGGAGCTGAGCCTCCAGCTCGGTGAGACATTCGAGCTCGCCGGCCAGACCGTCCACGCGTTCCCCCAGCCCGAGCACCTGGCGGAGCTGGGCGACCAGTTTCCGGGCCTCAACCTCGAAAAGCTCATCCGCCTGCGCGGCGTGGCCGGCGCCGGGATGGACGGAGCGCTCGACGCGTCCCGCCTGCACGAGATCGGCCCCGAGCAGGCATACGTGGAGGTGCAAGCGCTGAGGGGCCTCGGACCCTTTTACGCCGGGCTGGTCGTACTCCGCGCCACCGGTTTTGCGGATGCCTGGTTGCCGGTCCCCGAGCCCAAGCTGCTCGCCCACGTCACCCACTACTACGGGCTCGCCAAGGCGCCCGACCTCGAGCAGTTCGCGGCTCTGGCCGAGAGGTGGCGGCCGTTCCGGACCTGGGCGAGCGTGCTGATCCGGCTCGCCGGGGATCGGGGGACGAGCTTGAGGGAGCCCGAAGCGCCGTCCTCCTGACAAGAGGAGGACGGCGGTGAGCGAGGGGCGGCTCGAGACCGCCCCTCAACGGGGGACTAAAACGGCCCGGGTCCGGCGTGACCGTCCTTCGTCGTCGGGCTGGCAAGCACGCACTGCCCGGCCCGCTGGCCACCGACAGTGTTCGGCTCTGGCTGACGCGGGAACAGATCGTTCGACAGATCTGCGCTGTCCCACACCATGCTGTTGTCGGCGCAGGTCAGGTTCTCCTTGATGTGGTTGTCGATGATCTCGATCGCGTCTGGATCGGCGAGCTGGTCGTGCTTGAACGTGGCGTTGCCGCCGATCCGCACACGAGCTGTACCGAGCCAACACGAGGTCAGCCCCGTGATGCTCAGGCTATGAGCGATCGTGACATCCTCGTAATCGCTGTACACCGGCGAGCCGAACTTGGCGAACGGGCCAGATGGATTGCACGTCTCTCCGCCACCGCCGCCGGTCTCCTTGACGGCACCGCCGAACGTGGTCAAGTGGACGACGACCCCCAACGGATCGGTCGAAGTGAGGCTGCCCCCCACCGAGGCCGAGCTGTTGAGCGTGGGCTCATTCTGATTCGGATCATCGAGGCAGGCGAAGTGTGCTGCCTCGCAGCCGAGCAGCAGCACGGCGCCGTTTAGAACCTTCACGTTGCCCAGCACGGTCAGCCCGGAGGTACCGTCGCCGGCCACGTCGTTGTTGGCGAACGCGGCCAGCAGGACCGAATGTGGCCGCAGCACCAGGTTGCCCTCGACCTTGGCCTGGCCACCGTTAACGGCGCACCAACCTTCGATGACCACTTCGGTCGAGGCCGGGTAGGTCCCGGTGAGGACCCCCGGCGATCCGTCGGTCCCCGAGCAGACTTGGGTGGAAGCCGCTGACGCGATGCCCGGGCTGATGGCGAGCGCCAGGGCGGCGACTCCAGACCCAAGCAGCGCGGTCAGGATCCGCCACGGACGCCGCGCGGAGCCCGGAGATGAGTCTCCGGACGCACGGCCTGATACGCGCGCGGCAAAGCCCGACGCGCGGCCTAATGAGCTCATGTGAAATGACCCCCGATACGGTGATTTGAAGAAGGACGCCCCGCGCCCTCTTCCTAATGCCCCTGGGCCCGAAGGCGACCAAGAGCTACATAACCCTACCCAACCGGCACGGGGATGAAGGTTAAGAACGCATCACGCGCCGACGGCGTCCTGGATCTCTGCGTCGCGCTCGGCCAGGACGCGTTTGTAATCCCGGGGCATCACCTTCACGAACCGCTCGCTGGCGCGCTCCCAGGACGCGAGGACGTTGCGGGCCACCAGCGAACCGGTCCGCTGTGCGTGCTCGGAGATCAGGGCTCTGACCTCCGCCTCATCGGCTTCGGTCAGCGCCTCGAGATCCACCAGTTCGAGGTTGCACCGGCCCTCGAAGCGCCGATCCTTGTCGTATACGTACGCGATGCCCCCGCTCATGCCGGCGGCGAAGTTGCGCCCCGTGGTTCCGAGCACGACCACGCGACCCCCGGTCATGTACTCGCAGCCGTGATCGCCGACTCCCTCGACGACCGCCTTGGCCCCCGAATTACGGACGGCAAAGCGCTCTCCGGCCAGGCCGCGGAAGAACGCCCGCCCGGCGGTGGCGCCATAGAGAACGGTGTTGCCAACGATCATGTTCTCCTCGGCGCGGAACAGGGCTGACTCGGGCGGCCGGACCGAGACGATGCCGCCCGAGAGCCCCTTGCCCGTGTAGTCGTTGGTCTCACCCCGGAGCGAGAAGGTCACGCCAGCCGCCAGCCACGCGGCAAAGCTCTGCCCGGCCGACCCGGAGAAGGAGATCTCGATCGTTCCCTCGGGAAGACCGCGCGCGCCGTGCCGGCGGGCGATCGCGCCGGAGAGGATGCCCCCCACTGTCCGGTTGACGTTGCGCAACGGCACGGGCCCTTGACGTACCTGCTCGCCATTCTCGAGCGCCGGAGCGCACAGCTCCACGAGCTCCCAGTCGAGCGCGTCATCCAGGACGAGCACCTGGGACCGCGTCCGCGAGCGTGGAGTATCAGGCGGCAGGTCGGGCATGCTGAGCACCATCGACAGGTCAACGCCGCGGGCCTTCCAGTGGTCGATCGCCTCGTCCATCTCGAGCAGGTCCGCCCGCCCGATCAGATCCTCGAAGCGGCGTACGCCGAGCTGGGCCATCAGCCCCCTGACCTCCTCGGCGATGAACATGAGATAGGCGGTCACATGCTCGGGCGTGCCCTGGAAGCGACGGCGCAGCTCGGGATCCTGCGTGGCGATCCCAACCGGACACGTGTTCAGGTGGCAGACGCGCATCATGATGCAGCCCATGGCGATCAGGGGAGCGGTCGAGAAGCCGAACTCATCGGCCCCGAGTAGCGCCCCGACGACCACGTCGCGTCCGGTCTTGAGCTGGCCGTCGACCTCGACGGCGATCCGCGAGCGCAGGTCATTGAGCAGCAGCGTCTGCTGCGTCTCGGCCAGCCCGATCTCCCACGGCACACCGGCGGACTGAATCGAGGACTGGGGCGAGGCGCCGGTGCCACCGTCGTGACCGGAGATGGTCACATGATCGGCGTTGGCCTTGGCCACGCCGGCCGCCACCGTGCCCACGCCGACCTCGGAGACGAGCTTGACCGACACCGTGCCCTCCGGGTTGGCGCACCGAAGATCGTAGATCAGCTGCTTGAGATCCTCGATCGAGTAGATGTCGTGGTGCGGCGGCGGTGAGATCAGACCAACGCCCGGGGTCGAGCTGCGGATCTTGGCGATGTACTCGTCGACCTTGTGGCCGGGAAGCTGGCCTCCCTCGCCGGGCTTGGCACCCTGCGCCATCTTGATCTGGAGCTGGTCAGCGTTGACCAGATAGTGGATCGTGACGCCGAAGCGGCCCGAGGCCACTTGCTTGATCGCCGAGCGGCGGAGGTCACCGTTCTCGTCGGGGACAAAGCGCGCAGGGTCCTCTCCCCCCTCACCGGTGTTTGACTTGGCTCCCATCCGATTCATCGCGATCGCCAGCGTCTCGTGGGCCTCGCGAGACAGCGAGCCCAGGCTCATGGCTCCGGTGCTAAAGCGCTTGACGATCTCCTTGGCCGGCTCCACCTCATCCAAGGGGATCGCCTGCTCATCGAAACGCAGCCTCATCAGACCCCGGAGAGCACCTCGGCGGGTGGACTCGTCATTGGCCTGACGGGCGAACTCGTCATAGGCGTCCTGCGGGTCACGGAGAACGGCCGAGTCACCCTGAGCACTAGCGCGTACGGCGTGCTGGAGGCTGGCGATCGTGTCGGGGTTCCAGAGATGAAGCTCGCCGTCGCGGCGCCACTGCAGGACACCGCCCACGGGCAGAAGGTCACGGCCCGTACGCGGATAGGCGCGGAAGTGGCGCTCGAGGGCCTCGGTGGCCAGAACGCTCAGCCCAACACCACCGATTCGTGATGCCGTCCCGGTGAAGTGCCGGTCAATCAGCTCGTGGTCCAGGCCCACGGCCTCGAAGATCTGTGCCCCGCAGTAGGACTGGATGGTCGAGATCCCCATCTTGGAGATCGTCTTCAGGAGCCCCTTCCCGATCGCGGTCACGATCCGCTTCTCGGCCTCCTCACGCTCGATCACGTCCTCGGGCAGCATCGAGCGGTCGGCGAGCTCATCCAGGGACTCGAACATCAAGTACGGGTTGATGGCCGACGCGCCGTATCCGATCAGCGTCGCCATGTGGTGGATGTCACGCGGCTCGCCGGATTCGATCACGAGCCCCGTGCGCAGCCGCGTTCCGGCCCGGACCAGATGATGATGAACGGCCGCGACCGCCAGCAGCGAGGGCATCGCGACCCGCTCGGGTCCCAGGTTGCGGTCGGACAGAATCAGGATGTTGGCCCCGTTGTCGACATAGCGGCGTGCTTCCTGACACAGCAGCTCGAGACGGCGAGACATGCCTTCGGCGCCATCCTCGATCGGCCATGTGATGTCGAGCGTGGCCGCGTCAAAGATCTCATGCGAGACCTGCCGGAGCTTCTCGAGTTCGTGATTGCGCAGGATGGGCTGGTCCATGACCAGCTGGTGAGCCTGCTCGGGGGTCTCCGCGAGCAGGTTGACCTCGCCGCCCACCCCGGTGTGCAGGCTCATGACCACCTTTTCGCGGATCGGGTCAACGGGCGGATTCGTCACCTGCGCGAAGAGCTGCTTGAAGTAGGAGAACAGCGGCGGCTGACGCTCGGAGAGCACGGCCAGCGCCGAGTCATTGCCCATACTCGCCACCGGTTCCTCGCCCTTGGCGGCCATCGGTGCGATGACCATCCTCAGGTCCTCCTGGGAGTAGCCGAACGCCAGCTGCTTCGAGCGCAGCGGCTCCACCCGCGGAGCCCGCGGCTCGCGCTCGGGCAGATCATCGATATGAACTACCGAGCGCTCGTACCACTCGCCGTAAGGCTTGCGGCGGGCCACGCGCCGCTTGACCTCCTCGTCCTCGACGATCCGGCCCTCATCGAGATCGAGCAGGAACAGCTTGCCGGGGGCCAGCCGCCCCTTGCGCTGAATGTGCTCCGGCGCGACCGTCATCACACCCGTTTCGGAGGCCAGAACGACGTAGCCCTCGGTGTCCTGCACCCAGCGGCCGGGCCGCAGCCCGTTGCGGTCGAGCACGGCTCCGGCCAGCCTGCCGTCCGTGAAGGCAATCGCCGCCGGTCCGTCCCACGGCTCCATGAGGCAGGAGTGGAAGTCATAGAAGCCCTTGACGTCGGGATCGAGATCGCGCCGGGTGCGGTATGCCTCAGGCACCATCATCATCACGGCGTGCGGAACCGAGCGGCCGCTGAGCACGAGCAGCTCGAGCACGTTGTCAAACACGGCCGAGTCCGAGCCGCCGTCGCGGACGACCGGTAGGACCTTCGCGAGATCGTCACCGAACAGCTCGGACGCCAGCTGCGACTCGCGCGCCCGCATCCAGTTGACGTTGCCGCGCAGCGTGTTGACCTCGCCGTTGTGGGCGATCATCCGGTAGGGGTGGGCGAGCTCCCAGCTCGGGAACGTGTTAGTGGAAAAGCGCGAGTGGACCAGAGCCAGACGCGAGGCCACCCGCGGGTCACGCAGGTCAGGGAAGTAGCGGGGCAGCTGCGGGGCGGTCAGCATTCCCTTGTAGACCATGGTCCGGCTCGAGAAGCTCGGAATGGCGAGCTCGGGACCGGCCGCGCGTTCGATCACACGGCGGATCAGGTAGAGCTTGCGCTCGAATGCACCCTGATCCTCGATCTCCTCTGAGGCCTCGACGATCACCTGGCGGATGACCGGCGCCGAGAGCCGCGCGGTCTCGCCGACGAAGCGATCATCGACCGGAACGTCGCGCCACCAGAGGACCCGCTGACCTTCGGCCTGAATCGTCTCCTCGATCAGCTGCTCAACGATAAGCCGGCGCTCGGGGTCGGCGGGCAGGTAACAGACCCCCACGCCGTAGCGGCCAGGGGCAGGAAGATCGATACCCGCGACCGCGCCGCGCATGAAGGCATCCGGAATCTGCATGAGGATTCCGGCGCCGTCACCCGTATTCGGATCCGCGCCCTCAGCGCCTCGATGCTCCAGATTCTCGAGTGCGTCCAGAGCCTTCTCCACCACTGCGTGCGTGGCTTCGCCCCACAGCTTGGCCACGAGGGCTATGCCGCAGGCGTCGTGCTCGTTTGAGGGGTGGTAGAGGCCGGTGGCCCCGGGTGGAGCGGATCGGTACATGGAGTGCCCCTGGTGGAACCGTTAACGGGGATGACAGGCACAGCTAGGCAGGTAGCAAAGGGTACCAGCGCATTGGCCTGGCGTTAGCCTCGGGACCATCTTGTTAGGCGATACCCCGAGCTGGGAATGCGCTTGAGTGATGTGCCCTGATTTCCGCAAGCTGCTGGCCACGGCGATCGCCGCATCGGCGCTCGGGCTCGCCGGCTGCGGCTCGAACTCCTCGTCCAGCCAGTCGTCAACGGCCTCGGGCACCAGCTCGACCACGACAACCGCCTCCAGCACCACGACGTCGACCAGCCACCGCTCTTCGGGTTCGAGCGGCGGGGCCAGTCCGGCCCAATCGAACACCACCGCCTCGCCGACGACACCGGCCAAGCCCGCGCGGCCCAAGCACCGGCCGACCACACAGACCACGACCGCCAACGGCGGCGCCCCGCTCTCGCCCTAGGGGTTAGCTCTTGGCCTTGGCGCGAGATTTGCTCGCGCCCGAGGTTCGCGTCCCGGAGCCGCTGCCCTTGGCCGAGCCACTGCTCTTGGCCTTCGATGAGCTGCCGGCAGGCTTACGGGGCTTGGCGGCCGGTTTCTTGTCCGCGGCGGCCTTGGCAGGCTTGGCTTTGGTTGTCTCGCCGCCTCGAGCCTCGGCCAGGCTCGCCTCGAGGGCGGCCATCAGGTCGGGTGCCGGGCTCGTGTCCTCGGCCTCCGGCTGGACGGCGATCTCCTCGCCGGCGGCTTTGCGCTCGATCAGGTCGAGCACGCGCTCGCGGTAATCATCGCGGTACTTGTCGGGGTCGAACTCGCCCGAGAGGGAATCGATCAGCTGCTGAGCCATTGTGAGCTCGCGCTTGGTGGCTTCGGCCTCGCCAATCGCGTCCAACTCGTCAATGCGGTCTGGCGGTACCACCTCGTCGCCGAACAGCATCGTGGACATCGTCATCACGTCACCGGTCGGCCGCAGCGCACAGAGCTGCTGCTTAGAGCGGATGACCACGCGCCCGATGGCGACCTTCTCCGCCTCCCGCATGGCCTCGAGCAGAAGCGAGTATGCCTTTGCCCCTCCGGTGGTCGGGGCCAGGTAATACGAGTGGTCGTAATAAATCGGGTCGATGTCGGACATCTCGACGAATTCCTCGATGTCGATCGTCTTGGTCGCCTTGGGGTCGAGCGCCTCGAGTTCCTCGGGCTCGATCAGGACGTAGCGGTCCGGGCTGAGCTCGTACCCCTTGACGATGTCCTCGAACGGGACCTCCTCGCCGGTCGTGGGATCAACCCGCTTCTGGCGGATCCGCGCGCCCGTCTTGCTCGAGAGCTGGTGGAAGCGGACGGACTTCGGTGACGTGGCGCTGTACAGCTTGACGGGGACGTTTACGAGCCCGAAGCTGATCGCGCCGCTCCAGATTGCGCGTGCCATTCGGGTCTTTGTATAGCGGAAGGACGAATCCAGCAAGCCGTGAAGGCGGTCTTGCCGCGCCAGGACACCTCACACTCCACTCACCTGCGACGTTTTACTCCAGATGCAGCTCCCGCCCTTCCAGAGTCTGCTCGACGCGCACGGGCGCGATGTGCATCGCTTTCTGATCGCCACCGTGGGACGGACGGACGCCGATGACTGTTATCAGGAGACCTGGATCGCAGCGCTGCGCGCCTACCCGCGGCTGCGAGACGCGTCGAACCTGCGCAGCTGGATTCTCACCGTCGCCCACCGCAAGGCAATCGATCACCTGAGGGCGCGCTCCCGCCGAGCGGTTCCGGTCGGGGCCGCCGAGGAACTGGCCAGTGAGGCGCTGGCGGGTGAGGCGTTAGCCGGTGGGGCGCTGGCCGGAGGGGACCCTGCGCTGGAGGCTCGGGCGCCCGGCGAGAGCGAGGTCTGGGCGCTGGCCGCTCGGCTACCCGACAAGCAGCGAACGGCGCTTGCGCTGCGGTTCGTGGCCGACCTGGCCTACGCCGAGATCGGGGCGGCGATGAAGACGAGCGACGAGGCGGCGCGACGCAATGTTCATGAGGGCCTGAAACGACTTAGAGAGGAATACCAGCCATGATCGAATTGGAATCGCTAGAGCGCGAGCTGCAACGCAGTGCGCCCGTCACATCAGAGGATCTGCCCGAGCTGGGTGATGCTGCGCTGGCGGCGGGCCTGCTCGATGTGGCCTACACCAGCCATGACTCCCCGCTCGGGAGGCTGCTACTGGCCTGCACTCCCAAGGGTCTGGTCCGGGTCGCGTACGTCGACTTCGAGGACGAGAACCAGGTCCTCGGCGAGCTCGCCCAGCGCGTGTCGCCTCGGGTGCTGTCGGCGCCGCGCCGTCTGGACGACGTGCGCCGCGAGCTCGAGGAGTACTTCGTGGGCACGCGGCAGGCATTCAACGTCCCGCTCGACTGGCAGCTGCTCAAGGGCTTCGGCCGGCGGGTGCTGGGGGCAACGGCCAGGATCCCGTACGGCTCCGTCTCGACCTATAAGGGCGTGGCGACCGGCGCCGGGAGCCCGAACGCCTTTCGGGCCGCGGGGAACGCCCTGGGCGCCAACCCGATTCCGATCGTGCTCCCGTGTCACCGAGTGCTGCACTCAGGTGGCGGACTGGGCGGCTACACCGGTGGTCTGGACCGCAAGCGCACGTTGCTGGCGATAGAGCGGGGCGGGTTGTAGACAGCCTCGTGTGCGCAGTCTCACACCTCCGACAGGGGCGCCTCGAATGCAGTCACATTTCTGGTTCGGGGCACAATACGCTCCCGATTTGAGACAAGCTGCAGACGGCAGCGTCGAGCGCTGAGGGAGACATCGTGAACAGAGAGCTGAGAAAGGCCCTTCCACCCGGTCCCCGCGCGCCCGCGGCCCTGCAGCTGCTCGGCACCTGGACGCGGCCGATCTCCTCGCTCGAGCGCCTGCGGCGTTACGGCAAGCGGGTCACGGTCCAGCTCCCGTTCCAGCCGCCGTTCGTGATCCTGTCCGATCCGGCCGAGATCAAGGAGCTCTTCACGGCCGATCCCGAAGCCGTCCATCCCGGCGAAGGAGCTCGAATCCTGGAGCCGGTGGTGGGGCGTAACTCGGTCATCCTGCTAGACGAGAAAGCACATCTGTCACAGCGGCGGCTGATGCTTCCCGCCTTTCACGGAGAGCGGATGCAGGCGCTGCGCGGCGTCATGACCGAGCTCGCTGAGCTCGAGGTCGAGTCCTGGCCGACTGACGATCCGGTGGCGCTTCATCCTCGCCTCCAGCGGCTCACGCTCGAGATCATCCTCCGGGCCGTGTTCGGGCTGGAGCGCGGACCCCGCCGGGACCACCTGCGTGACCTCCTCACCGATGTGCTGGCGTTCGGCGAGAGCCCGATCTCGGTGCTCCCCGCCCTGCAGCGCGCGCTCAGCTGGACGCGAACACAGCGCCGCTTCCAAGCTCGGATGGCTCAGGCCGACCGGCTCATCTTCGAGCTGATCGAGGAGCGCCGCGCACAGGCCGCGACCGAGGACGGCTCTCGTGACGATGTGCTGGCCATGCTTCTGGCCGCCCGCCACGAACCAGAGGACGGCGAGCAGGAAGGGTCCCCGATGTCCGAGCAGGAGCTCCGGGACGAGCTCATGACCGCACTCGTCGCCGGCCACGAGACGACGGCGTCACAGCTGGCATGGGCCTTCGAGCGGCTTTCGCGCGAGCCCGCCATTCAGACGCGGCTGGCCACCGAGATCGATGAGGCCGAAGCCGAGGCGTACCTGACCGCGACGATCAACGAGATCCTGCGTCTGCGCCCCGTGCTCCCCAACGCCGAGCCTCGGCTGACCAAGCGTGAGGTCGAGATCGGCGGCTACCGGTATCCGCCCGGCGTCGTCCTGCTGGCGAGCGCCTATCTCATCCAAACCGACCCCGACCTGTATCCCGAGCCATCCGCGTTCCGCCCCGAGCGCTTCCTCGGAAAGGCTCCCGGTACCTATACGTGGATCCCGTTCGGCGGCGGCCGGCGGCGTTGCCTGGGAGCCAGTTTCGCGCTCGAGGAGATGAAGATCGTGCTGCGCGCCGCGCTCCAGCGGTTCACGCTCTCACCGGCCGGGCCCGGACCGGAGACGACCCGCCGGCGGAGCATCACGTTCAGCCCATCGCGCTCGGCCACAGTGGTGCTCAACGTGCGCGCCCCGGTGGCCACGGGCGCCGCGCCGGCGCTCGTCGCCACTTCCTGAGCGGCGTGCCGGGACCTGATCCCGGGTAGGGACGGGGAATGGATTTCCTGCGCCCACTGCGCGCTTTCGATCGCTTTCAACAGCGGCACGCCTCGCTCGCCATTCCGATGGCCGTGGTGCGGAAGTTTGGCGACGACCGCGGCGGGAATCTGGCGGCATTGGTCGCCTACTACGCGTTCTTCTCGCTGTTCCCGCTGCTGCTGGTGTTCGTCACGATCCTCGGGTTCGTCCTCCAGGGCGACCCAAGCACTCAGAGGTCGGTTGAGCAGTCGGTGCTCGGGCAGTTCCCGATCATCGGCAGCCAGCTCCACGCCCACGCGCTCAAGGGCCACGTCGTCGCACTCGTGATCGGGCTCATCGTTTCGCTGCTCTCTGGCCTCGGAGTGACTCAGGCGGCCCAGACCGCGATGGACAGCGTGTGGGCGGTGCCGCTGAAGGACCGGCCAAACTTCATCAAGTCCCGCTTGCGCGGCCTCGGTCTGCTCGGCTCGCTGGGGGTGCTGTTCCTGCTGGCCACCGTCGCCTCAGGCCTGGTCACGGGTGGTCTGGGTGGACCCCTGCTCAAGGTGGTGGGGGTCCTCCTGGCTCTCCTCTTGAACCTGGCGCTGTTTTTCGCCGCCTTCCGACTGATGACGGTCAGCGCGGTCCCGACCCGAGCCCTCCGAACCGGAGTCGTCGTGGCCGGCGTGGTGTGGACGATCCTGCAGTCGCTCGGTGGGTACTACATCGGTCACGTGCTGAAGAAGTCGAGCGGGACCTACGCCGAGTTCGGTCTCGTGATCGCGCTCATCATCTGGCTCCACCTGGGGGCCCAGATGACCCTGTACGCGGCCGAGGTGAACGTGGTCCTGACCCGCAAGCTGTGGCCGCGGAGCCTGTTCGGGGGTCCGAGCGAGCCGGCGGACCAGGAGACCCTGCGCGCGCTGGCCAAGGTCGAGGAGCGCCACGAGGACGAGCAGATCGACGTCGAGTTCAAGACCTGACGTCGTCGAGCTCAGGAGCTTCAGAACAGACGGTCGGGCGCCTCGCGCCGGGTGACGTCGAGCGGCCAGGAACAGAGCCCACCCTGGGCCGGACAGCCGGCGCACAGGGCACGGTGCGGGACATCCGAGACGGCGAACTCCCGCTTCAGTACACCGTCGGCGAGTCGGTCCAGCTGCCGTTCAAGGGCCGGGCGCTGCGCCCGCTCGAACTCAGCCAGCACCGGTTCCTCGGGCGCTTCCAGGAAGCAGTAGGCGACCTCGACAACCTCGGCTCCGGCGTGGAGAGCCGCCAGCGCGTAAATGACGCGCTGGGTCGCGTAAGCGCGCTCGACGAGCGTGGACGGCCGGTCCCCGCTGAGCCGATCGCTCTTGTAATCGACCACCAGCGCCCGCCCGCCCGGCTCGCGGGCCAGCACGTCGATCGCGCCCGTGACCAGGACACCCCCCTCGAGCGGGAAGGCGAAGCGCTCCTCGCGCCGCGTGTCGGTGGCGGCGGCGAGCCGGGCGAACAGCTCGGTGGCGGAGAACCGGCGGATCAAATCCGCCAGCTCGTCAGCCTCCTGCATCGACGGAGGCGGCTCGAGCCCCTCCCGCATGGCAGCCGCCGCCACGGCCTCGAACCCCGGGATCACCGGCCGTCGAAAGACCAGCGATTCGAGCAGCGCGTGCACGATCACCCCCCGATCGGCGCCGGTGCGGACCGGCCTTGGCTCGGTCATCGCCGGCGCGCCCGCCCGTTCGGACATGGTCGGCGGGAGTCCCAGAACCCGCTCGGCGTAGAACCGGTAGCCACAGCGTGAGTACGCCTCCAGTGCCGTGTAGCTGAGTGTGGAGACGGGCGCCGGCTCGATCCTCGGAGGCAGCGCAGCCGGCGGCCCGGGGGCGGGCGCCGTGGAGCCGGCGGCCTGATCCGGGGGTTCGAACTGGCCCTCGAACGCCTCGCCCTCGCGGTTCGGAACGACGATAGTCAGCCTGACCCGCGCGCCGTCGAGGTCGATCACGCCACCGCCCTCGGCGATCCGCGCCCCCAGCTCGGGGACGAACGCCGGGGCGATCCAGGCCACCGGGCCGCCGCCCTTGGCCCCTGTGGCCGTCCACCCTTCGAAGCGGGTGGCGCCGCTCAGGACCAGCCGCTCCTGGGCTCGGGTCATGGCGACGTAGAACAGACGGCGTTCCTCGGCCTCCTCGGCCAACTTCCGCTCGTCCCCGATCTCCTCAAAGTCGAGCGCGTTCACCCGCACCCCGGTGCCCGATCGCGAAAGCCGGAGCCCGAACCGCCCGCCAGACGCCACCCGGATGATGTCGGCCGGAGGGCGCACGGATCGCCCGAGGTCCGCCACGCACACGGTCGGGAACTCGAGCCCCTTGGCGCGATGGATGGTCATCAGACGGATGGCATTCAGCCCCTCCCCCTCGACCGGGGCCTCGCTCTCGCGCGGGTCACCGCCGCGGTCCGCCTGGCGCTCGCCGATCACATCGAGAAAGCCACGGAGGTCAGGCCCATTCTCGGCCTCGAACTCGCGGCCGAGCCGCATCAGCTTGCGCACGTTGGCCAGGCGGCGCCGCCCGCTGGGCATGGCCAACATGGCCACGTCATAGCCGGTGCGCGTGAGCGCCCGGTCGATCAGCTCCTCGATGCCGGCCCGCCCGGCGCTGAGACGCTCCTCAGCGAACCAGACCGTGAACTCCGACAGCGCGCCTCGGTCGCTGTCACCCAGCGCAGCGAGGTCATCGCCCGAGTCGCGCAGCAGCCACCAGGGGTCACGGCCCCGGGCGCGGGCGGCACCAGCGACAACCACGAGCGCATCCAGCGAGGCCCCCACCAGTGGCGAGGCGAGCACCGTCAGCAGTGACTCCTCGTCTCTCGGGTTGGCCAGCGCCCTCATATAGGACACCAGGTCCAGAACCTGGGGATGGGACCAGTACCCGCGACCGCCGATCACGTAGGTCGGGAGCCCGCGGCGCTCCAAGGCCCGCTCGTACGCGCGCATGTCGGTCGTGGCCCGGGTGAGAACGACGATCTCGCCCGGCGGCGTGCCCGAGCCGACGAGCGTCGCCACCCGGCCGGCCAGCGCGCGGGCCTCGGCCAGACGCCAGGGCGCCGCCAGGCCCTCCAGCTCCCACTCGGCGCCCTTGTCGACCAGCAGCAGCTCGACGGACGGCTCGGGGCCGCTCGCCGCGTCATCCGTGCGACCTGGGATCAGCGGCCGGAACCGCTCTCCCAACGTCGTCGAGAAGGCGACGTCCAGGGCGGCCAGGATCGCGGGCCGTGAGCGGAAATTCGTCTGGAGCGTCTCGCGCTCACCCCGTGCCTCGAGCGCCTCGCCCCGGCGCTCAAACAGCTCCACGTCCGCGTGGCGAAATCCGTAGATCGACTGCTGGGCGTCGCCGACCGTGAACAGGTTGCCGCGGGCGATCGACTCGATCACGTCGAGCTGGACCCGATTGGTGTCCTGGAACTCGTCCACCATGATCCGCTCGAAGCGCTCCGAGTACAGCTGGCGGACCTCCGGCCGGTCACGCAGCAGCTGCAGCGCCAGCAGCTCGAGGTCCTCGAAGTCGACTCCGGACACGGCCCGCTTGCGCTCCGCGTAACGCTCTCCAAACGCGGCCAGCAGCATGTCCATCAGATCCCGGACCGGGCCGGCCACTCGGGCCGCCGACGCCGCCCGATAGCCGGCCAGCGCCTCCCGGTAGCTCTCGCAGGCGTCAGTGCTGAGCGCGGCGCCGTTGCCCGGCAGCTTGCCCTGGTCGAGCTCGCCGGGCCACAGATCGGGGGTTCCGACGAGGAGCTTCTGGAGCCGCTCCAGCCGCCCGATCGCGTCCACCACCCGGCTGCCGGGATCGGCGATCGTCCCAAGCTCGACGGCCAGGACCCGCGCCGCCGCGAGGAGCCCGTCTGTATCGCCGCCCGAGACGGGCACGGTGATCACAGGCAACCTGGGACTGATTTGGCCGCTCGAGCGCAGCTGACCGTAGATCGACACGATCGCCGCCCGCAGTCCGCCGGCGGTGTAGTCGGCGATCAGGTCCACCGCATCCGGCCCAACCCGGGCAAGGTCGCGGAGAGCATCGTCGAAGGCCGCAGCGGTCAGCGGCTCGGACTGGTCACGGTCAAGCACCACGAACCCGGGATCCAGGCCGGCAGCGAGCGATCCGGCCCGGAGCAGACGGGCACAGAACCCATGGATGGTCGAGATGAACGCTCCCTCCGTGGCCCGGGCCTCCTCGGTCGCGCCCAGTTCACGTAGGCGGGCCCTGATCCGGTCCCGGAGCTCGGCCGCCGCCTTCTCGGTGAAGGTAATCGTGAGGATCGCGGACACCTCGACGCCGTCGTCGAGCACGCCACGGGCGAACCGCTCCACCAGCACCGAGGTCTTGCCACTGCCGGCGCTCGCATCGAGCAACACGTCGCCGGTGCGGCGCTCGATCGCCCGAAGCTGCTCAGGCGTCCACTCCCGCTCGGCGCTCATTGACTGCGACAGATCCCGGGATGCGCGCAGCCGTCCCGCGAACACGTCTGGGGACAGGGGGTGAGCACACCCGCCCGCAGGGCGGCCGTCAGGGCGATGGCGCGGGTGCTGGCGTTTTCGAGCTCGGCGGTGAATTCCTCGAGGCTCCGGCGGTCGTTGTTCATCGCGCCGGAGATCGGCTCGGCACCCTCGCGGAACATGCCCCGAGGCCGGAGATCTCTGCCCCGGAGCGGCTGATAGAAGCCGGCCACCGGCTCGAGCTCGGTGAGCTCACGGACGACGATCATGTACAGGGCAACCTGGAGCTGGCGGTCCTCGCGCCAATGGGAGACCGGCCACGCGTCCCGGGACACGCCACTCTTGTAATCGCGGACCATCGCGTGGCCGTTGCCATCCACGTCGAGGCGGTCGATGAGCCCGCGGAACCTGACCCGCTCGTCCCCCTCGCGGAGCTCGAGTGCAGGCAACGAGGGCTTGTCATCCTCGAACCCGAAGCGAAGCTCTAGGCCGGCGGGTCTCCACGGCCCCGCCTCGCGAGCCTCGTGGTCGAGGTAGCGCCGCAGATCGGCCTCGATGGCACGCAGCGCACCCGCACGCACGATCTCCGGCCGGCCGGAACCAAACTTGGCCCGAGCCTCGGCCCCGACCTGGGACAGGAGTCGCCCCAGGATCTCGTGCGCCCGCTCTAGAGAGCTCTCCGACACGGGGCCGTCGAGCTCGGTCAGAAGCGCCTCGAGGACCTCGTGGATCAGGCTGCCCCGGACGAGCGGCTCGTCCTCGGGCTCGAGCGGCCGGGGCTCAAGTTCCTTCTCGATCAGCCACCTGACCGGGCAGTTGGCGTACGTCTCGAGCGCGCCCGCGGAGAGGATCTCCGAATGGCGGACGCGATTCAGAGCCGCCGGCCCCAGCACCCGTTCGGGCTCTGGCTCGTCGCCGACCGCCGGCGCTCGTGCCGCGGCCAGCGACCGCTCCAGTTCACGCTCCGTGGGCGCCATGGCGCTCGGCCAGACGACATCGGCCAGCAGCCGCCGGGTGCGGCGCTCTGGCCAGTCGGCCACGAACAGCTCCGCGACGTCGGAGATGAACGGTGACGCCAGCGCCAGGTTGCCCTCCTCGTCGGAGCTGCGGTAGCTGAGGACGACCCGCTCCGTGGCTCGGGACAGCGCCGAGTAGAACAGGTAGCGCTCACGCCCGAGCACATCCTCGTGGGGGCGCAGCCGCAGCCCCGAGCTCGCGGCCAGCTCCCAGCGCCGCTCATCCGAGAGGAATGGCTCGGGCCCGGCCGGAACCGGAAATGCACCCTCCTGCAGGCCGCACACGAACACGGCGCGGAAGCGCCGAGCTCGAATCTCGAGCGGCTCGGCGAGAAGCACGTCCCCCGGGCCGCCCGGTTCGACGGTCCGGAGGGTCAGCTCCTCGAGCAAGTCGACCAGTTCGGGACCGCCCGGCCGCCACTCGAGCTCGCCAACCTCCTCGAGCGCTCCCAGCAGCCGGGCCAGCGCTCGTGCATCGATCGCCTCTCCGGCGCCGAGGGTCGCTGCGCGCCCGCGGCGGGGCGCCTCGAACAGCCGCCGGGCCAGCTGCGCAATTGCGGCCGATGGTTCATCCGAGGCCCGGAGCGCATCGAGTTCATGCAGATCCCACCCCAGTCGCTCCCGGGCGGCAGCGGCGGTCATCAGCCCCTCGCGGAGGATGTCAGCCTCGAGGCCATCGGCTATCTCAGGCCGTTCGAGCAGCCCCGGAGCGCGCAGGTAGGCCAGCAGGTCGCGAGCCGGGGCGTCCCCGGGATCCATCAGCGCGCAGCGAGCAGCACCGAGCACCGCCCGGCCGAGCGGCGTATGAGCGAAGAGCGCGTCCTGCCCGCCGGCGGTCGCGATCCCGTATTCCGCGAACACACTGTGAAACAGCGCTGCGGCGTGGGCCATGTTGCGGTGCACGACGGCTATCTGCCCACCCGGGACGCCCTCCCGCAGTAGGGCCAGGACCTGGCCCGCCACGAGTTCTGCCTCGGCCCGCTCTCCGCCCGACTCGAGCAGTGCGACCGCAGACCCCGGGTCGATCCGGTCGGCCACCGGCTCGAACAAACCGCGCTCCAGGTGGTGCAGCGCGGCGCGGGAGCCAGGCTCGTAGTAGGTGTCGACGGCCGGAAGCTCGATCACGCGCTCGGCCAGGGGCGAGAGCTCCTGCACCGCCTCAGCGCGAGCGGTGAGGGCGGCTCTGCCCGCCTCGTACGTGAGCGAGACGGTGACCCCGGCGCCCACGACTCGGGCCAGCGTCTCGACGGCGTCGCGCTCGAGCGCCGTGAGGTCATCGAAGCCGTAGAAGAACACCTCGTCGCGGCCCCAACGCCGGGGCTCGGCGCGGAGCGCATCGAGTGCCCGCCAGGCGAATAGCTCGCGATCGACCCTCCCAACCCGCTCCAGCTCGCGTACGTAACCCTGGTAGATCGCCCCCAGGTCCGCGGCGTAGGCCTCGCGCCGGCGTTCCTCGGCGGCCCAGGAACGCAGGGCGGCCACGAACCTCTGCGGGGTGACCAGCTCACGCTCGAGCTCGGCGATCAACTCCGCCGCAGCATGGCGGAACCCCGGCGCCCGGGCGGACTCGGCAACCGCCCGCAGCTCGAGACCGCCGATCACCCGGCGCATCATCTGATCGCGCTGGAGATCGGACAGCGCCCGGGCCGAGTATCCGCTGCGCCGGGCGATCTCCCGAGCCAGCCCGCTGAAGGTGAGCACCGACCCGAACACGACGCCATCGTCGGCGAGCTCCTGCCGGTAGTGGCGAGCGTCGAGGGCGGTCGGCACGACAAGGAGCGCGCCGCGCGGAGCCAGCGCCGCGTAGGCGCCCAACACCTCCCCGGCTTTGGCGGAGTTGGCGGGTCCGAGGACGAGCGTCAGCGGCATCGTCCTATGGTGGCTACCGGGTCAGACGAAGTACTTGAGCGCCGGCGGCCGCGGGGCCGAGAGCCAGGCGGCCGCGGGGGCGGAGAGCTAGGCGGCCGCGGGGGCGCGGGCAGGCTGCTCAGCCGCAGGCGTCTCAGCCTCGGCCTCGGCTTCGGGAGGCTTGGCGCCCTCCTTGGCCCAGGGCTCGTCGAACTCGACCCGCCACTTGCCCTCCTCGTTCTGCTGGAGCGCGAGGCGGGACCGGAAGCTCTTACCCGACCGACCCTTGAAGCCGCTGACGGCCTTCTCGGTGCGGCCGGTCTTGATCAACTCGCGGGCCACGGAGACCGGGAGCTGCTTGCCGGTCTTGGACTTCCAGATCACGAACCCGCAACCGGGGTCCTCCCGCGACCAGCACGAGTAACCCTTGCGGTTCTCGACTATGTCGCGTCCGCACACCGGGCACGGCCCCAGGTTGGCCCGCGGAATCCGTACGTCCTTGAGCTTGGCGTCGAGCTCGCCCACGGTCTCCTCGGTGAACTTGACGATGTCGCCCATGAACGCCTCGCGGGAGTCCGTCCCGATCTCGATCTTGGCCAGCCGGTGCTCCCAGTCCCCGGTCAGCCCGGGCGAAGTGAGCGGGTGCTCGCCGAGGAGCCGGATCACGTTCAGCCCCTTCTCGGTGACGACGAGGGCTCGAGCGTCGCGTTCGATGTAGCCGACCTGGAGCAGGCGCTCGATGATCGACGCCCGGGTGGCCGGCGTGCCGATCCCGGATTCCTTCATCGCCTCGCGCAGCTCGTCGTCGTCGACGAGCTTCCCAGCCGTCTCCATCATGTCGAGCAGCGAGCGCTCGGTGTGGCGCCGGGGGGGCTTGGTCTCCTTGGCCTCGGACGTGACGTCACGCACAGCGGCGTCCTCGTCCTGGTTCAACCGGGGCAGCCGCTGCTCGCGGGCCTCGTCCTCGTCCCCGCTCATGTCATCCAGGTCAGCCGTCTCGCCGTAGACACCCCGCCAGCCGGGAACCAGCAGCAGCTTGCCCCGGGTGCGGAAAACATGCGTCGCGACCGTGGTCTCCACCCGGGTGTTCTCGAACACCGCCTCGGGGTGGAACACGGCAAGGAACCGCCGCGCCACCATGTCGTAGATCCGCTTGTCGTCGTCATTCATCTTCTCCACCGGATGGCTCTCGGCCAGCGTGGGGATGATCGCGTGGTGATCTTGGACCTTGGCGTCGTTGACGACGCGACCCAGCGGCAGGACGTCGAGTCCGAGCACATACTTGGAAGCATCGCGGTACTCGCTGCGCTCCCCGAGCAGGGCGGCGATCGGCTTGATGTCCGGGACCATGTCACCGGTCAGGTAGCGCGAGTTGGTCCGCGGGTAGGTGAGCGCCTTGTGCTCCTCGTAGAGGCGCTGGGCCGCCGAGAGCGTGCGGCGAGCCGAGAAGCCGTAGCGGCCGTTGGCATCGCGCTGCAGCTGCGTCAGGTCATACAGGATCGGGGCGCGCTCTTTGCGCTCGGTCTTCTCGAGCTTGGTGATCGTGCCGATCTCGTCACGGCAGGCCGACACAACCGCCTGAGCCTCGTCAGCGGTCTTCAGCCGCGGGTTGGACCCGCCGTAGTAACGCCCCTCGTAGTCACGGCCGGCTGGCTCGGAGACGGGTGCGAACTGGGCGTCAACGACCCAATACGGCTCGGGCTTGAAGGCCCGGATCTCTTCCTCGCGCCGGGCCAGAATGGCCAGGGTCGGGGTCTGGACCCGCCCCAGGGACACGGCTCCGTCGAAGGATGACCGCAGACGGATCGTCGCCGCGCGGGTGGCGTTCATGCCGACGATCCAATCCGCCTCCGAACGCGACCGCGCGGCCGCCTCGAGCGAGGCCAGTTCAGCACTGGGGCGCAGCGCGTCGAACGCGGCCCGGATCGCCTGCTTGGTCATCGAGTTAAGCCACAGGCGCTGGACCGGTTTGCGCGAACCGGACTTCTCGTACAGGTAAGCGAAGATGAGCTCCCCTTCGCGACCGGCATCGCAGGCGTTGATGACGGTCTCGAGGTCGTCACGCTCCAGGAGCCGCCGAACCACGTTCATTTGCTTCTTGGATCGTTCGTCGCGCACGACGAGCTTGAAATGGTCCGGCACGATCGGCAGGTCGGCCATGCGCCATTTCTTGTACTTCTCGTCGTACTCGTCGGGATCAGCGAGCTGGACCAGGTGGCCCACGGCCCAGCTGACGACGTGCTCGGGCCCTTCGAGATAGCCCTCTGCCTTGGTGAAAGCACCCGGAAGCTCGCGCACGAGGTCGCGACCGACCGACGGCTTCTCGGCTATGACGAGCGTCTTGGTCATGGGGTTGGCAGGGTAGCGCCCCCGGCAACCACCGCTTGAGAGCGCGGTTGCGAGCTCAGAGAGCTCTGAGCTGCGCCAGCCTCCGCGTCACGGCAGGCAGATGAAGCTCATCGGCCGTCTGCTCGGCCGCCGCGACTAGCTCGCGGGCCTTGGTTCCGGGGCCGAGTGCGGTGGCGTAGTCAAGCTGCGTATGGGCGAGCTGCACGGGCGCCCGGAGGCCAGCGTTGGAGCGCAAGGCCATCTCGAGATGGCCGAGCGCCGTGCCTCTGTCCCCCATGACCAGCGCCAGGCGCCCGAGATAGCGCGCCGTGGATCCGAGACAGACCGCCGCAATCCCGACCACGACGCTGCCCTTGCGATACGGGAGCAGCAGCCCATGCAGAAGGCTGGCCCGCTTGGAATCACCCAACTCGGTGGCGACGTCAGCGATCAGGGTCATTGCGATCATCCAATCGCCATCGTCGGGGACGTCCTCGAACCCGTGTGCGGCGAGAGCGTCCAACTCGGATCGGGCCTCCTCGAGCCGCCCCGTCTCGCACAGAAGCGTGGCCAGACCCGCCCGCCAGGCAGGACGATTGGGGTTGCTGGCCACGAGGTCTCGGGTCGCGGTCTCGAGCTCGGCCATCCGGGCCTGCTCGCGCCGGATGGCCAGCATCTGGATCGCGTAGTACTGGGGCGCCGTGATCCCCTCGGGACGGATTCCCGCTGCCAATGCCTCGGCGGCCAGCCTCTCAGCGGTGCTCAGATGACCCGCCAGCAACGCCTTCATCGCGCTCCAGACCGCCGACTGCCAGGTGAACAGGGGCTGACGCAGGCGCCTCGCTCCGGCCGTGAATGCTCCGATCTGGGCCTCGACCGCAGTGCGGTCACCCGCCTCCAGCAGATCAACGGCCAGCCAGGCGTGTCCCTGCAGCATGAGGTCAATGTCATCCGCCTCCTGTGCCGCCTGGAGGAGCTGGGTTGAATCAGACAATCGCCGCTCGAGGTGCCCCGGGCCCCAATATGCCCGCCGCCGCGCGGCGGCGGCCAACGCCCGGGCCTGAGGATCGCCGAGTTCGGCGGCAATCACGGTCGCCTCCGCGCTCAGGCGTCGCATGCGATCGCGCCGCTCTGAGTAGTAGAGGGCGCCAGTGAGGCGCGCGAGCAGCAGGACCCGCTTCACGCTTCGCTCGCCCGCCGCCATCTCCAGGGCCTGCTCGAGCAGGCCGATCAGATCCTGGTCCACGACTCCCGGGGGCTGCACGTAGCGACGCGAGGCGCCGATCGCGGCCCGAGCCAGAGCTTCCCCGTCGCCGAGCTCGGCGGCCAGGGTGGCGGCCTCGCGGAACGCCGGCCAGGCCTGCGGGCGCTCGCCGCTGCGCACGTGAGCCTCGCCCAGCTCGAGCAGGACCTCACAGCGCTGCGCAAGCTCGCCGGGTTCGAACTGCTTGAGCACCTCCAGCGCGCGGGAGTAATGCTCCGCCGCTTGCTCATGGGCGAGCATCAGCGAGGCCTGGGCGCCGGCCTGCATGGCGTAACGAACCGCCCGCTCGGCGTCCTGGGCCGATGCGGCACGCGTGAAATGGTGGGCGAGCTCGTTGATGTGGCGCTCTGACGAATCGGGGGCCATTTCCTCGAGGGCAACGCCGACCCGTCGGTGCATGCGGGCGCGGCGCGCCGTCGACATCCCTCGGTACAGGGTTTCCCGGATCAGCGCATGGGTGAAGCCGTAATGGCCGGGGCGGGACTCGAGTTCGTCCACGAGCCGCCCGGCCAGAGACTCCTCCAGGGCGCCCAGGAAACGCTCCTCGTCGATATTCAGCACCCGTTCGAGCAGGGCGGCATCGAAATCACGCCCGATCACGGACGCCACGCGCATCGATTCGATCGCGTCGTCTGAGAGCCGCGCGATCCGGCGCGAGATGACATCGCGCACGTCATCCGGAAGCCCGAAGCGCCGCAGGTCCGAGGCCCCGGCCGACGGTGCCTCAACTCCCGCGTCCTCGAGGTGGCGCAGGATCTCCTCGATGAAGAACGGGTTCCCCTCGGTTTCGGCGTACAGCGCCTGCGCGAAGTCCTCCGTCGGCGGCCGTCCGACCCGCAGGGCCACGAGCCGGCCCGCGTCTCGCTCCGGCAATCCGAGGAGGTCGACCTGGGTGACCAGCCGGTCATGGCGCAGGCTGGCGAGCGAGGTGGCGAAGCCTTCGCTCGAGCGCTCGGTTGAGCGGTAGACACCGATGATCGAGAGTCCCTGCGCCCGGGGCGCGCGGGCGAGATGCCGCAACAGCATGAGGGTCGGGCGATCGGCCCACTGAAGGTCGTCCAGCACGATCAGAACCGGAACCGAGGCCGAGATCCGACCCAGCAGACCGACCACGGCCTCGAACAGGCGGTAGCGCTCGGTTTCCGGGTCCCCGGCATCGGTGGGCGGAAGCTCGGGCAGCCGGCGGCGCAGCTCGGGCACCAGCCGCACGAGCTCGGCCCCGTACTCGCGCGCGGTCTCCCTCAGCTCCTCGACTGCAGCAGCGCTCACATAGTGGCCGAGTGCCTCGAGGAAGGGCTGAAACGGCACCAGGGTCTCCTCGGGCGCCCGGCCCGCCAGCACCAGCGTTCCCCCGGCGTGAGCCCGCGTGGCCACTTCGGCCATAAGCCTCGTCTTGCCGATCCCGGGGTCACCTGAGACCAGGAGCAGCCGCTCGGTTCGGGTCTGTGGGTTGCGCTGTCCCGCGGCCAGCCATCGCTCGATCTCGGCCAGCTCGGCCACGCGACCGATGAGTCGTCCCGGCGCCCCTCGGTCTGAGGTCAGCCGGAAGCGGCAGCGTGGCCGGTCCAGACTCCGTGTGGCTCGGGGCAGGCGCCGCCGAGCGCCGAGGCGGGTCCAGCAACTGCTGATGGGTGGCGATCGCCTCTGGCGAGGGCGCCGTGCCGAGCTCGTCACGCAGCAGGGTCCGCAGCCGGTCAAAGACGCGTAGTCCCTCGGCCACGTTCCCCTGGGCCTGGAGGGACTGCATGAGCAGGACGTAGCCTGATTCGCGGTACGGCTCGGCTTCGATCAGGGCGCGCGCGGCGCGCTGCACGGATCCAAGCTGGGTTCCGCCCAGGGCCAGACCCGCGCGTCCGATCACCTCGAGCGCGTGCAGGCGAACATCGCCCAGTTCGCGCCGGAACACATCGAGCCAGGAGGCCTGGGCGCCGGGGAGCAGGCCCCGGCTGGCGATGTTGAGCGGGACTTGGGCCAGAGCCCAGGCACCGCGGGCATCTCCTCGGTGCAAGGCCTCGTCCGCCCGCGCCACGTGGGACATGGCCGCCTCAACGTCGACCCAGGCCGGCTCGGGCAGCTCGAGCACCAACTCGTCTCTGCCGGCGAGCACCGACCGCCCGAGCGCGGAACGCAATCTCGAGAGCAGGGTGCGCAGGGCCGCATCCTGCGACTGGGGGGCGTTATCGGGCCACAGAGCACCGATCAGCTCCTCCCGTCCGACCGAGCGATTTCGGGTCAGGACGAGGTATGCCAGCAGCAGTGGGACCTGCTTCCCGCGCAGCGACCCTGCCAGCTCCACGCCGTCAAGTTCGACCGAGAGGCGTCCACAGAGCTGAACCCGAGTCCTGTCGCTCGCTCCTGCGTCTGGCAACGTTCTGGAAACGTATCGCCAACGGGGGTCCGGCAGTCTGCCCACCGTGGTCACCGGGGCCACACAGGACAGCCTTCGGAGTGGTCGGATGACGGCGCTCCGCAGGCGTGCAAGCCGCCATGTTCGAGGACCGATGACCCCGATCAACGAGGAATCTAGCCGGAGTGCTTACTGTGAGTGCGGGGCGCAACTCACGGGGGACTCCGAGCAAGAGCTCTTCGACGCGGCTCAGCAGCACCTCGCCCATCATCACCCGCAGCTCCTGGGGGCGCTGGGGCTGGAAGTGGTGCAACAGATGACCGAGGAACGTCCGGGGGCACTGAACGCCTAAGGCGGGCGGCGTAGCAGACCGCCGCCCGCCAACGGCGTCCCAGTTTCCAGGGCTGTTCGTCAGTGACGGACAGCCCTGTGATCAACTGCCGCAGGGCCCGGTGCTCACGGCAGTGCCGCGCGCCAGCGCCAGCTGGCTGCGAACGAGTGCGTTGGGCACAGCGAATCCGCCCGGTCGAGGGGTTCCGGTGAGAGCCGCGAAGATTGTCGCCACAACCTGCCCCCGAGTGTCCACCATCGGACCCCCCGAGTTACCCGGGCGCACACGCCCCCGGAGCGCAGTGATGCTCCGCAGCACGTGACCCTGGCCATAAGCGTTTTCGGTGCTGACCGTATTCGTCTCCCCGATCCGGCCCGGCTCAGCATCGAACGGTCCGTCGAGCGGGTAGCCCAGGATCGCCGCCGACGTCCCCGAGCGGGGGTTGGCGGCCATCCGGAGGGGAGTCAGCGCCAGATCGTGGACTCCGGAGCACGGCGATGTCATCGTGGATGTCGAAGGCGACGACCTCGGCGGGCAGGCCCGGGCCAACGCCGCCAACCTGGATCGCGGTGTCTCGCTCGCCGGCCACCACGTGGGCGTTGGTTATCACGAGATCCGGAGCGGCAACCCACCCGCTGCCCTCGATCCCGAGGTTGCACGCGGTGCCGAAACACGCGCACCACGCTGCGGGCATCCGTTCTCACCGCTGGACGCGCCAGTACGCCGCGGGTCGGCGCTGGAACATCTGCGGCCGGACCTCGCACCGACGGAAGCGGGTCAACCCGGGCGAGGGCATCGAGGATGGGGCCCGAAGGCGGCAACAGCCGATCCAGTTCGGTCAGGATCGCCGACTGCTGGATGTCCTCGCGAAACGGCTGCGAGCCCGACGACTGGAGTGCCACCGCTCCGACGATCCAGGCGATCCCGAGCCCGATGCACGCCGTGAGGAGGGCACCCAGAAGCCCGTCCACAGTTCTCAGACCGGGCAGCCGCAGCGCGCCTCGGACGCGGGCGCCGAGTCCCTCGAACCCACTGGCCAGGACGCCACCGGCCAGCAGCGCACCGACCAGGCCAAACAGCGGGGCGTAGGGAGAGCGCGAGCCCTGGCTCAGGAGCAGCGGCGCTATCCGCGTCCCGATGAAGGCGCCGACGGCGAACCCGAGAAGCGACATCGCGCCGACGATGAATCCCTGCAGGTACCCGTAGATGGCGAGCAGGGCCGTGAAGGCGACGATCACCCAATCGATGGTCGTCATCGAAAAAATCCTAGCCCTCGGAAGTGGCCGCTTGTCCGCATCTTCTACCTTTCATTAGTGAGGTGGTAGAAGGCGCTGTTATCGCGGCCCGAGGACCGCGACCCGCGCGGCGCAAAGCCCGACGCCGACGGCTGCTCACTCGAGCCGTGCCGATCGCCGCCGTGGCTGTGGCCGCGTTCGCCGCCGGCGCAGTGCTGGCCACCGCTCCCGGGCGTGCCGAGCGCCGGCTCGTCACCCGTTACGTGACGGCCTGGGAGCACGCGGACTACCCAGCCATGTACGGCATGCTCGACCCCGCCTCCCGGCGCATAACTTCGGAGACGACGTTCGTCGCCGGCTTGCGCAGTGCGGCTGAAACGGCCACGCTGATCTCGCTGCGAGCCATCCACGTGGCGAGCCGCAACGGCAGTGACATAGCCGTGCGGATGCGCCTGCGCACACGGATCTGGGGCACTCTGGCCGAGACCCTCGAGGTCCCGTTGACGGGCAGCGGATCCGGAGCCCGCGTCCACCTGGCTGGGCAGCTCATGTTCCCCGGGCTGCGCGCCGGAGAGAGTCTGCACCGCGTGATGTCGATGCCCCCGCGCGGCGCGCTGCTGGCCGCCGACGGCATCCCGCTGGCCAAAGGACCCGACCGTGCCTCCCCGATCCCGGATGTTGCAGATCAGATCGTGGGGACGCTCGGACCAATTCCCGGCGATGAGGCGGCTCTGTACACCGCTCAGGGCTACCCGACGGGTACCAAGGTCGGCCTCGACGGCCTCGAGCGGGTGTTCCAGGCCCAACTCGCCGGCAGCCCGGGCGGCCGCCTGGAGGCCGGCCGTCGCCTCCTCGCCAGTGCGGCACCGCGGGCAAGCCGACCCATAAAGACCACGATCTCGCCTTCGATGGAGCGCGCCGCCGTGGCAGCGATGGGCGGGCAGTACGCGGGGATCACGGTCATGAGCCCCCGGACCGGCGCCGTGCTGGCGCTGGCGGGGATCGCGTTCTCGGCGCTGCAGCCCCCCGGCTCGACGATGAAGATCATCACCGCGACCGCCGCGCTGCAGGCCGGTGTGGCCAAGCTCGGGACCGTCTATCCGACGGCAACCTCGGCCACGATCGACGGTTTCACGCTCCAGAACTCAAACGGTGAGTCGTGCGGTGGGACGCTCCTGAACGCGTTCGCCGTCTCGTGTAACTCAGTCTTTGCTCCGCTGGGCGTCAAGGTGGGCCCGGCCCGTCTGGTCAGCATGGCCGAGCGCTTCGGCTTCAACCAGCCTTCGTCGATTCCGGGAGCGGCTGAAAGCACGATTCCTTCCGCGCGCACGATCGGCGATGACCTGGCCGTCGGATCCTCGGCCATCGGCCAAGGGCTCGTGCAGACGACGCCGCTTGAGATGGCGGATGTGGCCGCCACGATCGCGATGGGAGGCCGCCGGCCGATCCCCACACTTCTGGCTCACCAGAAGCCCCGCTTCGTTCGCGTCACCAGTCCTCATGTGGCCCACGAGGTGCAACAGATGATGATCGCCGTGGTGCAGTTCGGCACCGGCACCGCGGCACAGATCCCCGGAGTGGTGGTGGCCGGCAAGACCGGCACGGCCGAACTGAAGGACACGGCCAACCCCAATGACCCGAACGCGAGCTCACCTCAGAACACCGACGCTTGGTTCGTCGCCTACGCCCCGGTCGGGCATCCGCGTTTCGTGGCCGGCGCGCTGTTCCCCAATCAGGGGTTCGGCGGCGCGGCGGCAGCGCCGCCGGTTCGGGACATCCTGGCCTCAGCCCTCAACAAGGGCTGACGCACCCCGCCCTAACGGTAGTCAGCGGCGACGACGCTCGCGTTGAGCGTGCCCTGGGTCCAGGCCGCCAGCGCGTCCCGCCGCGGGCCGAAGGCCACGGTCATGTCAAGCGCGTAAACGCTGCTCGAGAGGACGCGGGATCTTCCGAACCGGCCGCTGGCCACCGAACCGACGGCGGCCACCGGGTGTCCTCCCCGGACCCACCCCGCAAGCACCTGACCCCGGGGGCCCACGGTGAGCGCTGGGGTCTGGGAGGGATCTATGCCCCCGAGCGAGACGGTACGCCCAAACGAGGCGGTCGGTCCCCGGGTGGCCACGTGAAGATTGCAGCCGCCACCGGAGGTACAGGTCTTCCACGCCACCCCCTGGGCGCCGGAGGCATTGGCCGCCAACGCGAGGCCGGCGGCTTGGGCCCCGGCGGGAGACAGCGCCCGAGTCTTGGGGTGGCGCGCGAAGTCGGCCACCTTCACCTGGGAGCGGTAGTTCCCCCGCTTGTCGTACCAGCTCTCGATCCAGGCCGCCGTACCGTCTGGCGCGCGCCGGGCCACCGCGAGCTCGTCAATCCGATGTCCGACGGCGGCCCGGAGAAGGGTGTGGGCCCGGTGCGGCCCCCCTTTGCGACTCCCGTTGGAGAAGAAGATGCTGCGTGGATCGGCGAACCCGGCCGGACCGGTGGCCGCCGTCCACACGACGACTGAGTTCTGGGCTCCGAGCCAGGCGGCCGAGAGCGACTCCGGGGCCTGCCCAGCCGCGGTCAGCCGGTGCTTGCTCGCGAAGCGTCCGCCGGAACCGGCCTGGAGCGTCCACACGCCCCGTTCGGTGGCCACCGCGGCCAGCATGCGGCCGCCGCTGAGCGGGACCAGCTGCCCGAGCGCCGCTCCGGCGAGTCCGCTGAGCAAGGTCTGGGAACGCTTGACCGTGCCGCCCGAGGTCACATCGAGGGCAGAGGCGCTATTGCAGCAGTCAAATCCGGCCGGGCTGGCGCCGGTCAGCAGCACGAGCCCCGATCCCCGGAACCCCAGGGCCAGGACCAGCCGCGCTCCGGGGACCAGCACCGGGGTGCCCACCACCCCGTTGGCCGAGCGCGAGACCACGTACGCCTGGGCGCTACCGGGCGTGTCAACGTCGGTGATCGCGTAACCCGCCGCCGCCGAACCCGAGGGCGAGAAGGCAAGCTGGGTGGGAAGAAAGTCGAGCGAGCCGGGCTTGACGAGCTCGAACGGCTTACTCCACCCTGCCTGCGCCACCGGAGCGAACGCCGCGAGGAGCACCAGCGCCAGAGCTGCCGGCGCCGCGATACGAGCCCGGAGCGCCGGCGTTAGAGCTGCCGCCCGCGCCAAACGAGCCCGTCGCGGCCGGCCAGCCAGATGCCGACCAGCACGCCGGCCACGAGTCCGACCAAGATGCCGATCACGATGATCGCGCCACTGACCCCTGTCGGCCGGGTGTAGCCAACAATCACGATCGGCACGGCGACGGCGAAGAAGACCCCAAGCGCGGTCGCGAACGGGTCGAAACGCACGGTGGTCGGCGTAGACGGGCCCCGGGCGGGCTGCTCGCTGCGCCGCCAACGGTCCTCGTCGGTCACAGGTCGAGCGAGATCGTCGCCAGTGTCTTGGTGCCCTCAGGGCCGAGGATGTCGAGCGTCAGAGGCCGGTTCGAGAAAGCCGAGGTACCGATCTTGAACAGCAGAAGCTGACCCTGGGTGGGGCCGTAGGACGCGGTCGTATCTGGACCCGGCTCGGTCTGGAGCGGCTGCAAGGTCTCCGAGGTCCAGGCAAACGGGTTGATGTCCGGGTTGAGCTTGAGTGGGTAGTACCGGTTGCCCTGGGTGTCTACGACCACGAAATTGTCAGTCGTGGTCTGGGGCTTCGAGGTCTGGTTCTTGGCCCACAGGAAGACTCCGTACCACTCCTGGGTAGCCGTGGGCGGGGCGGTGCCGACGGGCAGGCCCTTCACGTACTGCGAGTCCTCGGTTCCGTACTGGTTCAGGACGCGGGAGATCTGCAGCTGGTAGGTGACCGGCCCAGCGTCGACGTAGCCGCCGTCGTTGTTGGCATCAGCGACGGTCGGGTGGGCTTGCTTGTGGCCGCAGGCGGCTAGCCCGAGTGCGATGGTAAGCGCACAGACGGCGGTCCAGAGGCGACGGACTCTCACGGCTGCGAAAGTGTAATCGTCAGCCGGACTCGACCGTGGCATGCTCGCCTCGGCCCCGCCCGTCCTCGAGGATCGACCGCAGGCGGCGCATGGCCTTGGCCGCCTGGCGGCGGCTCCAAGAGCGTCCGCCGAACGTCTCCAGCAGCTTGTCCGAGATCTGCGAGGGCTCGGTCTCGAGCGTGTACTCGACCCGCGTGGTGTTGCCAGGGCCCGAGGACAGCGTGTATGTACCGATCATCCGGATCCGGTTGTACTTGCCGCCCCGGCCGCGCTCGACGATCCGGAATGGCGCCTGCAGTTCGGAGAACGTCACGTCAGCCCAGGCAAAGCGGTTGAGGGGTGCCTTGATCCGGAACCGGGCGCCGGCACCCGTGCCATAGGTGTCGACGCGGGTCAGATGCCAGTCCACCAGGTAATGGTCGGTGAACTCGGGGTGATTCGCGATGTCGGCCAGGTACTCGAAGACCTGCTCTCGAGGCTTGGCGATCGTCGTGGAGACGGTGAAGGGGTCCACGCCCCGGAAGTCTATGGCGCCGGTGGCACCTATGCCGCTGCAGCGCGTTGATCGGTGATCCGCATCGTGTGCCCGAACTCGGGACCATGAACCGTGCGGGTCCCGAGCGGACTCTCCCGCTGGCGCTGGCGACACAGCTCGCAGGCGATGACGCCGGTCTGGTACACGTAGACCCGCTCACCGACGAGCGGCGTGCGATTGCAGCACGTGCACCGCTCGGAGCCGGCCAGACGCTCGTCGAGCCCGCGCCGCAGGAGCGCCAACTCGAGGTCGAGCATGTCGCGCAGAGAGGCGGTCACGCACGTTACGTTCGGCTCCGGGGGGCTGGTTCCTGCCGCGTGTTCAGGCCCTCCCTGGAGCGGCTCGACATTTCGTCGATGCTGTTTAGCTTCGCTTTGCGACGGTCACTATGATCCTGTTAAGAGTGCTGGTCTGGTGGCGGCTCCTGAGACCCACTCGCGGAGCAGCCGAATCCCCCTTAGCGAGGAGCAGGGCCATGAAAGCTTGGATGTCGGGCAACGTCGCGGGGACCGGAACATTTCGCTGCACAGAATGTGATTTTCCCGTCTCGCTCGATGCGGCCGATGAGCTTCCGTCGTGCCCCAATTGTGGGGGCACCGAGTTCGTTCGAGCATCGTTGTTCACCACCTCGCAGCAGGCCGTAATCGAGCTCGCACCAGTGGTCGAGGACCGCACCTGGTTGGCCGAGATCCGGGCCGGGCTGGACCAGCCCGGGCAGTACGTCGCCTACCAATCGGGTGACGATGTCGTGGCTTACCTGCTTGAGCGCGAGTGGACCCGCATCGGGCGCAGCCTGGCGGCCGATATCCGCTTCGACGACCCCACCGTATCGCGCCGCCACGCCCTGATCGTTCGCCAGCCCGACGGTTTGCGCGTGCTCGATGACCGAAGCCTCAATGGCGTGTTCGTCAACGGCGAGCGCGTGGAATGGAGCACCCTGGCTGACGGTGACGAGGTTGTCATTGGGCGCCACCACCTTCATTTCATCGACGTGCCGGTGATCTCGGGCATGCGCTTCCGCCCGTCCGAAGATCACGGCGTCAAGCCGCTCAGCGACTGACGGCGGCGCTCCTCACCGAGCCTGATCGGCACCCGATCCGGGGCGTTTCCGGCCCCTCGGGACCAGGCTTCGTCAACGCCATGGCTCGCATATAGTCAGGCGCGAATGCCCGCGACGATCTCGGTCCTATCTCAGAAGGGTGGCACGGGGAAGACGACGATGGTCAGAACCCTGACCGACGTCTTTCGCCGCTCCGATCTGTCCGTGCTCGCGGTCGACCTCGATCCGCAGGGCAACCTGTCGGATTACCTGGACGTGGATCCTGACGCCTCGCCCACGATCGGCGACATTCTGGCCGGCCGCGCCAAGGCCGCAGAAGCCGTCCACAACGGAATCGTCCCGGCCAACCTGGGCCTCGCCGAAGCCGAACTCGCGCTCGGGGGCAAGATGGGTCGCGAGCTGACCCTAAAGCGAGCCCTGCGCGAGATCTCAGACGACTTCGACGTGGTCCTGATCGACTGCCCGCCCGCGCTCGGTCTGCTGACCGTCAACGCACTCGTCGCCTCTGACTACGCCCTGCTCTCAGCCGAGGCCCAATACTTCGCGCTGCAAGGCGTCGAGCAGGCACTCGAGGTGATTGACCTGGCCCGGGACAGCCTCAATCCGGATCTCGAGTGGCTGGGGGTGGTGCTGAACATCGCGGACATGCGCACCAGGCATTCCCGCGAGGCCTTCGACTCGCTGCGCGAGCATTACGGCGACAAGCTGCTCGAGACCACGATCCGGGCCTCGATCGCCTATGCCGAGTCGGCCGAGCGGGCAGTGTCAATCCTGGACTATCGCCCCGACCTGGGCGCCGACTACCTCGCGGTGGCCGATGAGCTCATGGTCCGGCTGGGTTTGGACCGCGCCCGCCGGCGCCTGCGGCCGCTCCTGGAGAGCTCCCAGCCGAGCTCGCAGGCGGCTGAAGCCAGCGCCTAGCCGCAAGCCTGCGCCGAGCCACACGCCAGCGCCTAGCCGCAACTCCCAGCCTGTCCTTACTCCGCTCTTAGGGTGTCGCCTAAGACTGCCGGGCCGTGGCATCCGAGTCAGCTGCGCTCCCGCCTTCCCGCCGCTTCCCGGAGCCCGAAGTCGTGCTGGCCATCGTGGCCGTCCTGACGTTTGCGCTCGTACCGATCCGGATCAACACGATCTACAGCGGCCTGCCCGCGCACCCGCTGTTCCTCCACGTGCCGGTCATCCTGATCCCCGTCGCCAGCATCGCTGCACTGGTTCTAGTCGCCCGCCCGCGCTTGTTCGCGCGACACGGCGTCTGGGTTGGAGCGGTGACGGTACTCGCGCTGGGCGCCACTGACCTCACGATCGGCGCCGGCAAGGCGCTGCGTAGTGACCTGCACCTGGGGGGTGAAGGCACCCCCTTCGGGGGCGCCGGGAGCCAGGCCTCGCTGGTCGCCCGCCACGCCCACGCCGCCGACATGCTCCGCCTGCTGCTGATTGCCTTCACCGGCGTGCTGATCATCGCGATCGCTCTGTACCGACACGCCGACGGGAGCAGCACGGGGATCGGCTTCGCTGACTCCGTGCTCGCCCGAGCCCGCGCGCTCGTGCCGAGCCTCGCGCCGCTGCGTGTGGTGCTCGCCCTGCTGGCCGTCGGCTGTCTGTACTTCGTCTTCCACACCGGCGACCTCGGGGCGAAGGCGGTCTGGCAGGGCCGGCTGAGCGGAGGGGCTGGTGGTCCGGGTGGTTTCGGACGGCCCGGCCCTGGGTTCCGGGCTCCCTAACCCTTACGGGCCAGCCGGCGGCCCGGACCGAGAGCGAGCCAGACCGATTCCTTCAGGCGGTCAAGGAGAGGCGAGACGCCCGGGCGCCGAGGCGAGAGTCCCGCTCGGCGCAGACTGGCATTCAGCAGGTGAACCCGCTCGAGCCGGAGGCTCGCGGGTGTGCGGAACGTGATCGAGAGCGAGATCGACGCAGTGTCTCCGTTCTGCACCCAGTGGGGCATGAAGGACGGGACGTAGACCCCTTGCCCGGGCTCGAGCTCGAACGTCTCTCCCTCCGACGGCACTGCCCCCAGGTTCCGGTCCAGAAACTTTCCGCCGTCGTACAGGCGCTCCAGCTCGCGGCATTCGCTCTCAGCGTCCCGGAAGGGACACACGTGCATTGTCTTGGTACCGCGGATCTGGAGCAGGAAGTTGTGCTCGTGGTCGAAGTGGATCGGCGTCACCGCGTTAGGTGACGAGAGAAACAGGAACGCCTCCCGGCGGCGCATGCGTCCGCCCTCGGGCGGCATGTGACTCACCACCTCATCAAGGCAGGAGTCAAGAAGGGCTCGATACGCCGGGTCCAACTCGAGATACCAGAGAACCATCCAACAGCCGTTGCTCTCAATCTCACGCAAGGTCTCTGACGGTGGTCCATAGATCTCAGGGGCCCCGCCCTTCACTACGAGCGGCAGATCGGCGCGATGGCGCTCGATCCGCCCGGGGAACCGATCGACGAGCTCGGCAATCGCATCCAGCTGGAGGAGTGGATGCTCGGCCAGCGAGTGCGCGACCCCCATCGGCCGGGCTCCGAAGGCTGATGCCCACTGCCGAGTGTCAACGGTCACAGCGCGACTAGCAGCCTCCACGCTCACGGCGCGTGATTATAAATTCGCCTCACCGCTCGATGTGCCGGTTAGCCGTAACGGTCATAAGTAGCGATACGCGAGCGTTCCAGCCACGCGCAGGGCGTCGAGGGGCGCCAGCTGCCACACCGAATCGAGCACTCGATGGTCGGCGATCTCGATCGATGATGGAGCGGGCGGACGAGTGCTGTCAGGGGGTGCGGCCCGGGCCGGATAGACGTAGAAGTACAGAGGCACGGGCTCTGCCCCCCATTGGCTCTTGAAGTACGCCAGCGAGCTCCCGGAGGCGGCGCCGCCCAAATCCAGCTCCTCGTATCCATGCTCGAGTGCCCAGTCGAGCACGTGGGAATACATAGCGTGATTTGGCGCCAGGCCGGTGAACCGCTCGTCCCCGCCGTAGTAGAGACCGTCCATCGTGGGTCCGAATGCGTGCCACAAGGTACCCGCGATGGTCCTGCCCTCATGCTCGGCCAGGAAAAGACGGAAAACACCCTCGGGACCAAACGCCGATCGATCCAGCGTCAGCTGAGCCAGCCGACGCGGGAGGGCCCGCAGCCGGCGCTGAGCGCGCAGATAGAGCCGGTAGAACGTGCGCAAATCAGCCGCCGACCGCGCCTCACGTACACGCACCCCGGCAGCCTCGGCCTTCCTCACCCCTCGCGCCGGATTGCGTCCCCCACAGCGCCAGCGGCTGGGGTCGACGCTCCCATCGAGTGGCACGATCCATCGAGGCAGTCCCGGGCGGCAGGCCACACCCGGGAGCCCAACCAGGCTCGAGCTTGACGTGGTGACCACGAGCTGTGCACCGGACGGGACCGAGTTGCACGCGGCCACCATCATGTCTCTCTCCAGTGCGTCGGTGTCGGCCAGCGGCCCGCAAAACGGCACCACCGGCAGTGACCGCAGTCGTGCGCCCGACACCGGCCCGCGTTTGTACATGAGGGGCATGACGGCGCGCAGTCGCTGGTGGGCATCCTCCAGTGCCAGATACCGGACCCGGAAGCGGTAGGCCGAGGCGAGGATCGCGGCCCAGTCACTGAGGTGATAGGCGCTGGCCCGATCGTGCGAGCGTACGAAACGGTCCCACCTCGGGTCCTTCAGTGGATCGAGGCTCACCGCCCGCTGGCCAGCACAGGCTGAGGAGGCGGTCATGACTAGGCCAGTGACAGATTCGCCACCTGATAGCCCAGCAGGCGCTGGAAGCTCCTCAGGTTCGGGTCCATGCGCAACGCCATCGGCGAGTCAGTCACGAGATAGCGCACACCGACCTCGGCCAGCGCGGTCACTATCTCGGTATGCAGGAGATACCGAGGCGGGTGAGCGATGGTCTTGAGAAGTTCGAGCATGGCCCACTCGGTGTCCACCACCACGATTGCAAAGGCCACCGGATGGCCGCGGTTGTCTCGAGCGGCCCACCACTGATCATCGTCGCGGTGTGGCAGTGTGTCGACCCATTCGGGCATGCCAGGCACAAGGGGGGTCATGTGGCGCAGGAGCTCCTCGCGCTCACCGCTTGAAGTGAGCCGGGCGCACGTGATCTCCGCTGCCCGAGCTGCTCGCACCTGACGGCCCACGATTCGAGTCCGCTGGCGTAGGTACTCCTCCTCACTGGCCGGAAGCGACAGGACGCCCTGTGCCAGACGGTTCTTCGGGACGCCCCACCGACGGGAGCGAAGATGGTCTTGGATGACCTGACCGCTCGGAGCCTCGCTGACTTGCACCGTCAACCGGGGCAGTGAGCTGAGCGTGATCAGCAGAGCCTGTGCTCCGTCCAGCTGGCCGTCTGACGTCTTGAGTGAACTCGCTGGCCGACGCTGAAACCACCCCAGGAATCGGCAGGCACGTTCGAACGTCTCCCCTCCGTACTGAACCTCAGCGGCGTCCCGCCCGGTCAGCAAACTTTGAGGAACACTGGCCATCTATAGACCACTTTAAAGTAGTCAGGCGGTCAGAGCTCCCGTACGTCCGCGCCCTGGGACTCGAACGGAGCGCGCATGACCGTCGCCCAGTCCTGGGCCTCCCGGGTCAGGATCCGGACCAGGTCACCGGTCAGCTCGTAGCGGCTCCAGAACAGGACGGTCGGACCGGCGCCGGAAATTGTGGCTCCGAGGGCTCCAAACCCGTGCGCACGCTCGACCAGAGCGGCTGAGCGTGGGTACAGATGCGCCCGATAGGGCTGGTGCAGACGGTCATGAAGGCCCGCAGTGATCAGATCCCAGTCACCGGTGCTAAGCCCGAGCGTTAGCTGCGCGGCACGAGCCACGTTGAACGCGGCATCGGCGAGCGGGACGGTATGAGGCAGCGCGGCCCGGGCATCGAGGGTGCGGACGGGTTCGTGAGGGACCACGAGGACCGCCTCTAGTCCCATCGGCGGTTCGAAGCGGTGGACGTGAGGTCCGTCGCAGATCACGAAGCCCCCGCGGAGGGCGGCGGCGACGTTGTCCGGGTGACCCTCGAGCTCGACGGCATGGGAGGCCACGTCGGCGTCGAGCTCGAAAAGATGGTCGGCGGCCAGAAGGCCGGCCACCGTGGCCGCGGCGCTCGAGCCCAGGCCGCCCGTGAGCGGGATCTCAGAGGAGATCCGGAACTCGAAACCATCCGCTGGGTGCAGGCGCTCGAACGCCCGCACGGCCACATTCGTGCGATCGGTTGGGACCTCGAGGTCGGTCCGTACGGCAAAGGTCCCGGTCTCGACGACCTCCAGCTCGAGCTGGAGCGCCAATGCAACCGCCATTACGTCATAGCCCGGTCCCAGGTTTGCGCTCGAGGCCGGCACGCGGACGAGGCGGCGGCGCGCGAGCGTCATCCGAGAACCGCCCGCTCCACGGCCGAGAGCTCTGGATCGCAGGGGATGACAGCCCCGGCCTGACCGAGCGCTGTCTGGGGATCCTTGAGACCGTGGCCGGTCAGCACGCAGGCGATCCGCCGCGCGTCCCCGGCACCATGGACTAGCAGCCCGGCCACACTGGCCGCCGAGGCCGGCTCGCAGAAGATTCCCTCGGTGCTGGCGAGCAGACGGTAGGCGGACAGGATCTGCTCGTCGGTCACCGAGCGCACGGAGCCGCCGGATGCCGTCATTGCGTTCATGGCGTCCTCCCAGCGAGCCGGATTTCCGATCCGGATCGCGCTGGCTACGGTCTCGGGCTGCTCGACCGGCCGCCCGAGCACCAGCGGCGCTGCCCCAGCGGCCTGGAACCCGAGCATCCGGGGGCGCTGGCCGAGCTCGTCAAAGCCGCGCCAGTACGCGGTGATATTGCCCGCATTACCCACCGGGATGCAGAGCGCGTCCAGCTCGTCGTCGAGCGCCTCAGCCAGCTCGAACGCCGCGGTCTTCTGCCCCGCGATCCGGAACTCGTTGACCGAGTTGACGAGCGCGATCGGGTGAGCAGCGGCCAGCTCCCGCACGAGCTTCAGAGCCACGTCGAAGTTGCCGCGGAGTGCGATCACCTGGGCTCCATGCATCAGCGCTTGAGCGAGCTTGCCGGTGGCGATCTTGCCCTCTGGAACGATGACCACGCACCGCAGCCCGGCCCGAGCCGCATACGCGGCCGCGGAAGCTGCCGTGTTTCCGGTCGATGCGCAGACGACCACCTTCGCCCCCTCGCGCACGGCGGCCGAGACGGCACACGTCATACCGCGATCCTTGAACGAACCGGTCGGGTTGAGACCCTCGAGCTTGCACCAGACCTCCGCACCCACCCGCTCAGACAGAGCGGGAGCCAGGACGAGCGGCGTCGAGCCCTCCCCCAGCGACACGACGGGGTCACCGGGGTCGAACGGCAGGCGGTCGCGATAGCGCTCGATTAAGCCAAGCATCGCGCAGGAGCATGTCAGAGTGATATGAATCACCTTTTAGTGGTGCGCTCAGGAGCACACGACGAGGGCTACTTCCCGCGCGGGCGTTCCGTGCTGAGGCGGGTCCATGAAGAGCGGATGGTGGGCCTCCTCTACGGTCAGCGCGCGCTGTGCATAGGCGCTGTGATGCCGCTGAATTACGTCGGCACCAGCGAGCACTCCTACGCGAAGCTGAATCCCTTCAAGCGCCTGGTCCATACGGGCAACGCGTTCGAGACGATCTACTTCGGCTCTTGCGCGGAGGCCGATCGTGTCCTGGCCTACGTGGAGAAGCTGCATGAGCGCGTGGTCGGCGTACTTCCTGAGGACGCGGGTGCCACGCCCGCCGGCACCCCCTACTCGGCCTTCGACCCGGCTCTGATGCTGTGGACGGTGGCGGTCATAGCCGACTCCGCCCAACGCTTCTTCGAGCTGTTCGTACGAGAGCTGACCGATGCCGAGCGCGAGGCGCTGTGGCAGGACTATGTGCGGTTCGCCGAGCTATTCGGGATGCCGCGATCCGAGGCTCCGGCCACGTATCCCGAGTTCCGGGCCTACTGGGGCGAGCAGCTGGCCAGCGACAAGCTGTTCCTGACCCCCGAGGCGCGTTATCTCGGTTATGCCACCGCATTCGAGATACCCCTCCCGGCCCCCCACCAGCCGGGCAAGCGCATCCATGACCTGCTGATGCTCGGCAGCCTTCCGCCGCGCGTGCGCGAGCTCTACGGACTCACCTATTCGCCCGCGACAGCTGCCGCCTGGCGCGCGGCCGCGACACTCGTTCGAGCCTCGCGACGGGTAACGCCGGACCTGCTCGCGAAAGGCTGGAACACCGGGTCGTTCGAAATGGTGGCCAAGACCGAGCGCCGGCGGATCGAGCGCGGTGCGCCGACGCCGCAGGTGACCGACGACGGGCCGGTGCCGCTGCCGCGGCGTAGGTTCTAACTAACTGGCTACCTCGAGAACGACCTTGCCGGTCGCCCCTCGCTCATCCAGGAGCGTGAGCGCATCGCCGGCCCGCTCGAGCGGATAGCGCGCGCCGACCACGGGCGCCACGTGGCCGCCGGCGATCAGCTCGTCGAGTGCCTGCCCGATCTTGGCCGTGCGGTCGGGCTCGCCGATCACCCCAGCGCCCCAGCCGGCGCCGATGACCTCGGTGTTGTTGAGCAGCAGCCGGTTGACCTTCACCTCGGGGATCGAGCCGCCCGTGAAGCCGACCACCACAACCCTCCCACCCTCTCCAAGTGAACGGAGACTGTCGGTGAAGCGATCGCCACCCACCGGGTCGAGCACGATGTCGACCCCGCCGCCTGAGATCTCCTTCGCCTCGTCCTTCCACGGCCCGTCGCTGCGCAGGACGTGGTCTGCACCGGCCTGCTTGGCGATCTGCTCTTTCTCGTCGCTCGAAACGACCGCGATCGTCTTCGCGCCCAGTCCCTTGGCCACCTGAAGCGTGGCCGTGCCGACACCGCCGGCGGCCCCATGGACGAGCACGGTCTCGCCGGGCTGCAGGCGGCCACGCAGCTTGAGGCTGAAGTAAGCCGTGTGGTAGTTGAGCACCAGAGCGGCGCCCTGCTCGAAGTCGAGAGAGTCGGGCAGCTTGAACGTGAAATACGTGGGTGCCACCACGACCTCGGCAAAGCCGCCGAGCATGCAGAACGCCGCCACCCGGTCCCCGGGTCTGACGTTCGCGTCGTCGGGCGCGGTTCGGACCACGCCCCCCACCTCGCTGCCGGGAATGAATGGCAGCGGCGGCTTGACCTGATACTCGCCGCGCGTCTGCAGTACTTCGGGGAACGCAACCCCGGCCGCCTTCACGTCGACCATCACGCCGCTACCCGGCGTCATCATGTGACTGGGTTCGGGCTCGGGCACTTCAGCCAGCTTGAGCGCCGTGGCCGGACCCGTCAGCTCGGTGATCTGCATCGCTTTCATGGTTGGGCGCGGATGCTATTCGACTGCTTATCCGAACTCTTCTTCGAGCACCCTGATCGCCCGCGGCGGAGCGCGCATGATCTCGAGGCGGGCGATCGCATCCATGGCAGAGCTGAAACGGGACTCGAGGACCGGATGCACGACCATGACCAGGCGAGCCTGGTCCCGCATGCCCTTCTGCACCACGGACTTCACCGATACGTCCTGAGTGGCGAGAACCTGAGCCACCTGCGCCAGGACGCCCGACTCGTCAGCCACCTCGAGGTGGAGGTAGAAGGATGAGACGACGTCGTGGACGATCTCGAGCCTCTCGGTCGCCGGCGGTGTCGAGGCGGGCGGAATCATGGCGCTGATCACGTCACTGAGCACGGCTGACGCCGTCTGAGGTCCGCCGGCTCCCGGACCCGACATTGTGATCTCGGTGATCGCCTCGGACTCGACGGTGACAGCGTTGAAGGGACCGTTGATTGAGGCCAAGGGATGGCCCGGATACAGGAAGGCGGGATACACGCGCACGGACAGCGCGTTATCTCCCACCCGCTCCGCGGTTCCGATCAGCTTCAGCCCCAGGCCGAGGTCGCGCGCGTACTCGAGATCATCCGGTTGGATGTGCTCGATGCCCTCGTAGGGGACCTGATCGATGTGGACCGGGGTCTCGAAGGCCAGGCGGGCGATGATCGCCATCTTGGCGGCGGCATCGCGCCCATCCACGTCCTCGGACGGGTCAGCTTCGGCGTAGCCGAGCCGCTGCGCCTCCTCCAGAGCCTGCTCGAAGGTCACGCCTGTGCGCGCCATCTCGGTCAGGATGTAGTTCGTGGTGCCGTTGACGATCCCGTGCACCCGCTCGATCGTCGCTCCGGCCAGTGACTCCTGAAGGACGCGGATCACCGGCACAACTCCGGCTACGGCTCCCTCGAAGCGCAACTGGACATGATTGCGACGGGCCTCCTCCCACAGCTCTTCGCCGTGGTGGGAGAGCAGCTGCTTGTTGGCGGTGACTATGTGCTTTCCGGCCCGCATCGCCCGCAGAAGGTAGCCGCGTGCCGGCTCGATCCCACCGATCAGCTCAACGATCAGATCCGAGCTCTCGAGGATCTCCTCGAACGACCCGGAGGTCGTGTCCAGGACGCCCCCCAGCTCGGGACGCAGACCCGTGATCCGCTCGATGCGGTCCGCATGACGGGGCAACAGCTCGGCGAACGCGCCACCGACCGTACCTCGTCCGAGTAGCCCGACCCGGAAGGTGGTCATGCGTCGACATCCCGGCTCATCAGGTCGGCATACGTCTCGCGCCGCACGACCACCCGCGCTGAACCGTCACGCACGAAGACCACTGGCGGGCGAGGGACTCCGTTGTAGTTGTTGGCCAGCGCGTACCCGTAGGCCCCAGTGGCGGGGGTCACCACAACGTCACCGGGTTTCGGGTCCGCGAGCTCGACCTCCCGGACGATCACGTCACCGGACTCGCAGTGCTTGCCGGCCAGATGGCAGCGCACACCGCCGGCCTGGAACGGGCGATCGGCGATCAGCGCCTCGTATCGCGAGTCGTAGAGCATCGGCCGCAGGTTGTCAGACATGCCGCCGTCAACCGCCACCCAGGTGGACACGTTGCGCTTCACGGTTTGGACCGTGTACAGGGTCACGGTGGAATTCGCCACCAGGGCCCGCCCGGGCTCGAGCAACAACCGTTTGTCGGAACCGATCTCAGCGTGGAACGCGCCGACGATTGCCTCTACGTACTCCTCGGGGCTCGGAGCGTGCTGGTCGGCCGTATACGGGGCGCCGAGGCCCCCGCCCAGGTTGTAGACCGGGAAGTCGCCCAGCCCGGCGATGGTCCGGACCGCGGCGCGGAACGGCTCGAGCTCGAGCAGCTGGGAGCCGATGTGGAAATGCAGTCCGACCATTTCAAGCGCTGCGTGAGCCTGGACCCTCGCGATCGCATCGGGTGCGGCGGCGAGCGAGAAGCCAAACTTGGAGTCAGCCTGGCCGGTCGAGACCTTGTCATGGGTGTTGCCGGCGACATCGGGCGTAACCCGAATCAGGACCTCTTGCCGACGGCCGGCCGGAAGGACCTCGGAGGCGATCGCCGCAAGCCGCTCAAGCTCGTCCAATGAGTCAAGGACTACGTGTCCGACACCGGCGTCGAGCGCCTCGCGCAGTTCGGTCAGGGACTTAGCGTTGCCGTGCATGTAGGTGCGTCCGGGATCGAAACCGGCTTGCAGGGCCAGCGCGAGCTCGCCCCCGGAGGCAACGTCACAAGCCAGGCCCTCCTCGGCCAAGGCGCGATACACGGCGGTGCAGGGGAACGCCTTGGAGGCGAATAGGACATCGAAGTCGCGATGTCGGGCGGCCAGAGCATCGATGAATGAGCGCGCCCGCGCGCGCAGGTCATCCTCCACCACCACGTAAGCCGGGGTTCCAAACTCCATGGCCAGCTCGACCGCGTCACAACCTCCGAGCTCGAGCCGGCCGCGTGCGTTGACGCGGGTTCCGATCGGGAGCACGTGGGCGAGCTGGTTGGCGATGCTGGCTGGCATGGGAGTGGGAAAGATATGCTGTGGCGCGTGCGGGCACGGACGATCGTCCCCGAGCGTCCTGCGCGAAGCGGGGTCCACGACGGGCTGGCCTACGCGCTCTGGCTGCCTGCGCAGGCCAAGGATGGCGCGCCCCGGGCCGGGGTTGTGATCCTGCACGGCGCCGGCTCATGCCAGGAGAACCACTATGACTTCGCTCGGGCGGCGATAGCCGCGGGCATGGCCGCGCTCTCGTTCGATCAGCGGGGCCACGGTGCCAGCGGAGGCGCGATGGACGGACGCGCCGTCGAGGACGTTGTGGCGATGGCGGCGCTGCTCCGCGACGAGCTCGGTGACCCCTCCGCGGGGGTGGCGTTGCGGGGCTCGAGCCTGGGCGGCTATCTGGCCATCCGCGCTGCCGCCGGAACACGCGCGGACGCGATCGTGGCCATCTGCCCGGCCAGCGCGAGTGGTCTCCATCGCATGTTGAGCGCCGACGTCCCGTTGCGATTTGAGGCTGATGTGCCGGCGATGGAGGCGCTATTGGATTCCGGCGAGCTCTCCTCGGTGGTGGCGGAGCTCACGGCGCCGCTCCTCATTCTTCACGCCCGGGGCGACGAGCAGGTGCCGGTGGAGCATTCACGCGAGCTGGCCGCTGCGATGCAATCGCCGGGCAGCCGGCTGATCGAAATCCCCGGCGGTCATCACCGCTCGATCCAGCACGACGAGGAGCTCCAGGCGGTCAGTTTGCGGTTTCTCGAGCGGGCCCTGGGGCTGCGCTAGTGTCGCGAATCGGATTCGGTGACACTAGTTGCCGAGCAGATTTCCCACGCCGGCGCCCAGCTTCGAAACCGCGCCCCCGGCGCCGCCTGTGACTCTCGTCACCGCGCCACCGGCCGAACCACCGACCGCTGAGCCGAGCCGGGAGCCGGCACCCGACACGGCACCGCCGGCGGCTGCAGAAACCGTCTTTATCACCGTGCCCGCCGCACCCGTGGGGCGAGGGGACACAACCGGAGGAGCGGTCGGCGTGGTGACCGTCGTCGGCGGGCCGCCCCCGGTGCCGGTCGGTCCGCCGCCGGTGCCGGTCGGGCGACCGGAGCCAGCTTGGGTCGGCAGTTGGGGGCCCAGCCGCCCGGCCGGATGAGCGCCCTGGCGGCCGTGGGGCCCGCCGTCGCCGGCGGCGCCCGCGCGGTGGACCGAGCTCGTAACCGGCACCACCGTCGTCACGAACGTGCCTCCGAGGCCGGGCACCGCCGCTCGCGGACCACCCGCTAGTCCGGGGGTAACCGCGACCACAGCGGGTGAGTCCTGTCCGCCCACCTGCGCCCAGCCACTGAACCCGACGAAGGCACCGGCGATCGCGAACAACGCGGCAGCACAGGCCAATACGCACCCGGCGGTGCCAAAGCCAGCCATATATGCCCTCGTTACGCGCACCTCAAGTCCATTCTCGTTGCCCAGCCCCGGCGGAAGTTTACGCCTCTGGTTTTGACTCGTAGGCAATTCTTAGGACCCCATTCAGCGCGTCTGGCAACATCTGAGGAGCAATGGCGGCATCCAAATCATTCGGTCGCGATACCGGGCTTCAGGCCCGCATGTTGCTGACGCTTTTTCTGCTCGGGCTGGTCTACACGGTCCTGATCGCGGTCCTGATCGCATCGGGCGCCGGGGCTATCACCATCGCTCTGATCGCCGCCGTCCTGTTCCTGGTCCAGTACTTCACGTCGGACAAGATCGCCCTGTACTCCATGGGTGCACGAATCGTCACCCCCGCACAGGCACCGGAGCTGCATGCGGCGATCGAGCGGCTGTGCATCACCGCCAATCTCCCCAAGCCCCGAGTCGCCGTGGCCGAGACTCCAATGCCGAACGCGTTTGCCATTGGCCGGTCCCCCAAAACGGCCACCGTCTGCGCGACCACGGGACTCCTGAACCTGCTCTCGCCCGCCGAGCTCGAGGGCGTCCTCGCTCACGAGCTCACCCACGTCCAGAACCGGGACGTGCTAGTGATGACCGTGGCCAGCTTCTTCGCCGCGATCGCATCCTTCATCGTCCAGATGGGCTTCTGGTTCGGCCTCGGGTTCGATGACCGCGACGACAACGGCCCGGGCATCATGGTCGTGATCCTGGTTTCCGCGGTCGTCTACATGGTCTCCTTCGTGCTGCTGCGAACCCTGTCGCGCTACCGGGAGTTCGCCGCCGACCGCGGGTCGGCGATCATCACCGGCCGTCCCAGCGCGCTCAGCTCGGCATTGCTCAAGATCTCCGGCACGATGGACCAGATCCCCCAGCGCGACCTGCGGGCCGCCTCGTCCGAACTGGCCGCGTTCTACATCTTCCCGCCCAAGGCCAAGCAGAGCGTCGCCACGCTGTTCTCGACTCACCCGCCGCTCGAGGCCCGGCTGGCAGCGCTGCAGCGGCTCGAGGCACAGCTCCAGGGCACCGCCTAGCCGGCGCCCCGGGGCCTCGGAGAGGGATCAGCCATGGGCCTGCTCGACGTTCTCACCGGGAAGCGCAAGCTCGCCAAGCCGGCGCCGGACCGCCTGTTTGCAATGAGCACCGCCTACGTCTCCTTCGAGACCTCACTCGATCTGAAAAGCCGCGGCAGTGCCGCGATCGTGTTCCAGGCGCTGGCAACGGCTGACTTCCGCTCGATCGTCACCGACATGGAAGAGGTGGTCAGGGCCACCGCCGGTGATAGCGCGACCACCGTCGACACCACCGAGGACACATACGGCTTCAGCTGGCTGGTACTGCGGGGCAGTGACTTCGACCAGCTGGTCGTCGGGATCAACGCTGTCAGCAGCGCGCTCGAGGGCGGCGGGTATGGCGAGCGCGTGCTGTGCGCGGTGTTCTCCTTCGAGGATTCAAAGTCCCGCCCCGTGTACTGGATCTACAACTACAAGCGCGGCTCGTTCTATCCGTTCGTGCCCGCCGGGGGCGACCAGCGGCGCGATACCGAGCGCGAACTGGTGCTCAAAGCGCAGATCGGATCGGAGCTCCCGGTGGAGCCGGAGCTGGCTCGGTGGTTCCCCCTGTGGGGCATCCCGATCTGACACACAGCGGAAGGGGCGGGGTAGGTGACGCCCGCCGGAGCGGGTGACGCCACAGCCGGAGCGGGTGACGCCGCAATATGGAGCAATTCCGCCGCTGAGTGATGGAACATTTGGCCAAGAGGCGCTAGGACTTCTCTCGGGTCCTCTCCAATCGGCCGATTAGCAGGAGGTATTGCCGCTAATGGAGAACGTTGAGCGGCCCAACGTTACGGGTAAGAGAATCACACATGCTCCTCGAGATCTTGATCGTTTGGATGGTGGGAATTCCGCTGGCAGTTGTGGCACTGGCGGTCTTGGGCGCGCGAGCTCGCGCGGCCCTGTCAACCACCGGGCCAGACGCGTGGCATCAGCCCGGTCGCACGGCCACCGTGATTCCGTTCCGGGCGATCCGGCTTGAGCCGAGGACCGCAGGGCATCAAACAGCCAGCCCGCGTGTGAGCCGACACGAAGGCACCACGAACGCGCTGTAGGCGCGTTCGGGGCACGTACCACGCGTCCGGGGGAGCGAGACCCGCCCCCCGCTTCTTAGCGCTCGAAGGGGCCTGAGGTCCGACTCGGAAGCACCGGGTCGCCCGGCCGAGCGTGCAAGACGCGGCAAACCCGCGTCGGCCGTTTGGACTAGCCGCGAATCGCCCGCTATCCGGCCATCTGGTGGCAAATCCGAGATTACGTTCCGGAGTTGCGACGTATTGCACTGGCACGGCCCTGTGCGGGTAGCGCCCAGGCCGGCAGGGGGCCGGTCACATCCCCCGGCGGCCGAGAACGTACGGGATGGTCCGGAGGAGGATCTTGAGGTCGAGCCAGATCGACCAGTTGGCGCCGTACAGATAATCGATCTTGACCATCTCGGGCTTGGGTATCCGCGACGAGCCGAAGATCTGCCACAGGCCGGTCATGCCGGGCTTGACCGCGAGCCGGCGCCGCTCCCAGCCTTCAATGAGGGCATCCTCGTCCTGAACCAGCGGCCGTGGACCGACAAGGCTCATCTCGCCACGGAGCACGTTAAACAACTGGGGGAGCTCATCGAGCGATGTACGACGCAGGAAATGACCTACTCGGGTGATCCGGGGATCGTCACCGATCTTGAATAGGCCGCCCTCCACCTCGTTGAGCGCACGCATGTCGTCTTTCATCCGCTCCGCGCCCCGGACCATCGTGCGGAACTTGAGCATCGAGAAGCGCTCCCCACGTCGTCCGATCCGGAGCTGCCGGAAGAAGGCCGTACCCGGCGAGTCGAGCCGGATCGCCACCGCGAGGAAGAACAGCAGAGGTGCCAGCAGTACCAGCGCAACGCTCGCTCCGACGATGTCCATCATGCGCTTGAGGATCTCGGAAGACTTCGAGAGTCCGTACTGACGAACGCCAAGCAGAGTGGTGCCTTCAACTTCGTCGTAGACCGCCGAACTGCCGACCACCTCTAGCAGTCTCGGGAGCACGCTGACCTTCACTCCCACAGCCTTGACGAGGCGGATGCAATCCAGGATCTCGTCCTGATCATGCCCGTCCGGGGCGATGATCACCCGCTCGACATCGCGCCGCCTGATCGCCTCGATCAGACGCGGCTCCCCCACCGCAAGCTGAGGCTCATCGTGCCCCCGGCCGGTGGTGTCGACGCATCCCACGATCACCACCTTCACGGCGGAGGAGCTAGCCAGCTTGGCTGCGGTCCGGTCCGCGGCGCACTCGTTTCCAACGATCAGGCAACGCTCGGGCGGACTGAGCTCTCGAGCCATCGCGCGGGTGGCGGCGCGCGAAAGCGTGGTCAAGATGAGGCTGGCGGCGGCAACGACGAATACCTGCTCGCGCGAAAGCTGGCCGCCCACCACCAGGTCCTGCACGAGCCAAACGGCGAACGCGTAGAGGAGAGCGAGATGGAGTAACGCCGGCGCCTCATCGAGCGTGCTCTTGCGCAGGCGGTACTGGTCATGGTCGTATAGACCGAGCGCCTTGCTGACCAGGATGATGAATGGCGCCAGCAGCAGCGCAGGCGCTCGCAAAGTGTGGGCCTGACCCGGGATGAAACCGAGGACGAGCATGACGGCGACGAATCCCGCCAGGAGGTCGCTCAGGCCCAGCGAACGACGAAGCAGGGCATCGCGCTTGCGCAGGCGGATGGACCCGGGCGCATCGGAGACCCCCCCGACGCGGGGAAGCACCTCCCAGACCGGCGACACGCCGGCCGCGACGACCTGCTCGGCCGAGGCGCCACTGACCACGGCACCGCCGGCGACCACTTCGCGCTGACCCCGCAGCCACCGGGGCAGCCCCCGGCCCCCAACGCTCTCGATGGGCAATTCCTGGGTCAAGATTTCGGCTCCCTGCCTCAGCTTTCGGCGCAGTACACAAACCAACCATTGACCAACCGAACCGGCGCGCTAGGAACCGGATCTGCCTGGTTTTTCCGCACCCTCCCGAGGCGCGGTGTGACCTTGCGCAGCGAACCGTAGCGATCTACAACATTCTTGTCCAATGGGAACCGAAGTGGCGTCAAACTGATGAAAATGGTGTACGTTGGCGTCGCCGTGACGAAGCCCTCTGTCGCCGTCGCAATCCCAGCGTTCAACGAAGCCGAAGGCATCGCGGGGTTCCTCGGGGAGATCGACCAGGCCCTCGGCCCACACGTCTCTTCGTTGCACCTGGTCGTGGTCGACGACGCCTCCACGGATGACACTCGCCGTGTTCTGACCGCGGTGAGGCCAAAACTGAGCGCGACTCTCGAGACGATCACAAATTCGCGCAACAGAGGCCACGGGCCGAGCTTGCTGACCGCGTACCGGCGTGCGCTCGACACCAATCCGGACTACGTGCTCCAGGTTGACGGCGACGGCCAGTTTCATGGCAGCGATCTCCGTCGCGTGCTGGTGCTGCTGATGGACGACGCCCACGCCGTCGCCGGAGTGCGCCGCTTCCGTGTCGACCCATGGTTCCGCATGTCCATGAGCCGTCTCGTGCGCCAGTACGTGAGCGCGAGCTTCGCCGTTCGCTGTCGGGATCCCAACTGCCCCTTGCGAGGTTATGAAGCCGGCTTGTTGAGGCAGCTGCTGCGCTCGCTCCCCGAGGAGGAGTGCCTCATCCCCAACCTCTATCTGACCGTGCTGTCCTGCCGGCGCGGCGTCCCTTTGCTCGAAGTTGACGTGAGCCATCGCGTCCGGCGAGGGAAGTCCGCCCAGGGAACGATGTGGCAGCGGGGACGGCCGTCCCCGATCCCGATGCGGCTGGTCCGCTTCTCGGTCGCAGCCCTAGCAGAGACAAGGAGTTTCCGGTCTCGCATGGACCTCCCCGATTGGGCGCTTGATGTTGAGCCGGACGCTTTGCCCAGCGCGGCAGAGCCGGCGGTCAAGAGCTAGCCACCGTCGCCTCCGCGCGGCGCCCGGGCGACACATCGCATGGAACGTGAGGTCACAACACTGATCATCGGTGCTGGACCGTGCGGTCTGGCCTGCGCGCGTGAGCTGACCCGGCTCGGCCAGGACGATTGGCTGATCCTCGAGCGCGCAGACCACGCGGGCGGGCTGGCCAGTTCGGTGATCGACTCGGCGGGCTTCACCTGGGACCTCGGCGGTCACGTCGTGTTCAGCCACTACGGGGAGTTCGATGCCCTGCTGGAGGAAGCGATGGGCGAAGAGATCCTGGGCCATGACCGCTCCTCCTACGTCCGCTTCGGCGACCGGTGGGTCCCGTACCCGTTTCAGAACAACCTGCGCCACCTGACCCCCGAGGTGATTGATGACTGCCTGAACGGGCTCGCCGACGCACCCGGAGGGAGCCCGGTGATGGACTTCGCCACCTGGATGCAGTCGGTGTTCGGCGAGGGCATCACTCGCCATTTCATGGCTCCGTACAACTTCAAGGTCTGGGCGACTCCGGCCGAGCAGATGGCGTCGCACTGGATTGCCGAGCGCGTCTCGGTGATCGACTACGAGCGCGCCGTGCGCAACGTACGAAATGGCCACGACGATGTGGCCTGGGGTCCGAACAACACGTTCGTCTTTCCGGCAAGGGGTGGCACCGGTGAGATCTACAAGCGCGTGGCCGACGGCATGTCCGACCGCATCCGCTATGAGCAGCGCGTCACCGAGGTCAACCCGGGCGGGAAGCGAATCCGGACGAGCAGCGGTGAGGAGTACGGGTATGAGTCGCTCGTCTCGACCGCGCCGCTAGACCTGCTTGTGGCCTCCCTGCGCGAGTGCCCGGACGTGCTCCGCTCGGCGGCACGTGACCTGCGGCACAACAGCGTGTACATGGTCGGCGTCGGGTACGAGCAACCCCTGGAGGACGACAAGTCCTGGATGTACTTCCCCGAGGATCACGCGCCCTTCTACCGGGCGACCAACTTCGCCAAGTACTCGCCGGCGAACGTCCCCGGAGCGGATGTCTCGCGCTACTGCGCCTACATGACCGAGACGTCGTACTCACCCGAGAAGCCGGTGTCCCGGTCCGACCTGGAGGACCGGGTCGAGGCCGGCCTGCGGTCCGCCGGTGTAGTGGGCGGGCGGCCCCCGGTGGCGTCGATCCACGTGGAGGACATCGACTACGCCTATCCGGTGCCGACGCTGGGACGTGACGCCGCGCTCCGGTCGATCCAACCCTGGCTCATGGAGCGCAACATCTACTCGCGTGGTCGGTTTGGTGGTTGGCGCTACGAAATTGGGAACATGGACCACGCGGTGAAAATGGGAATTGACGTAGCCCGGCGGCTGGTCAAGGAGGACGACGAGGAGATATGGGCTTAGGCCCGGCCGTCAGTGTCGTGGTGGCCACGCACAACCGGCCCCAGCGCCTGGCACGGCTGCTGGCCGCACTTCGCGCACAAGACGTTCCGGATGGGACGTTCGAGCTGCTCGTGGTCGATGACGGCTCCCCGCCTGGTACCGATGCTGTCCTGGAGGACGAGCTCGTTCGCGGCGAAATCAATCTGCGGGTCGTTCGCCTCGAAAGACCCGGCGGCCCAGCGGCTGCTCGCAACGCCGGATGGCCACTGGCCCGCGCCCCGTTGGTCGCCTTCACGGACGACGACTGCGTGCCGGGGCCCGGCTGGCTAGCCGCGGCGCTGGAGGCCCAGACGAAATCCCCAGGAGCGATCATCCAAGGACCGACACAGCCAGATCCCGACGAGCGCGACCTCATCTCGCTGTTTTCGCACACCGTGGTCCAGGCCCATCTGGGACCCAACTACGAGACCTGCAACATCTTCTATCCACGTCAGGTGCTCGAGTCACTCAGCGGGTTCGATGAGGGCTTCGGTGGCTCAGATGGTCCGGTTCTCGGCCCAGCCGGCGAGGACACGGACCTCGCCTGGCGAGCCCTCGAGGCAGGTTATTCCGCGGTGTTCGCGCCCGGTGCTCAGGTCTTCCACGCAGTCGAGCACGTGGGCATGGCGCGCAAGCTTCGCTACGCGCTGCGCTGGACGCCGTGCGTCCGGGTCCTGGCCGACCATCCGCAAACGCGGATCATGCTTCAGCGGCGGATCTTCTGGAACACCTGGCATTACCTGCTCTGGCGCGCCGCATTCTCACTCCTTCTCCCCGCCTGGGTGCGGCGCGTGGTGCTAGGCCGGTATGTGCTCCAGCTCCAGGCCCGTGGGCGAGAGGTCGGCGCCGGCCCCTCGTCGGTGCCCTTCTTCGTCCTCTATGACCTGGTGGAGACATGGGCCATTGTCCGAGGCGCCGTGCGCTACCGGACCTTGGTTCTCTGACCGGGAGTTGCGCCTAGGTAGCGAAGCGGCGGCCCAGCACCATGCACATCAGGGTGCCTTCGCCGATCACGCGCTCGACCTCGAGCCCCCTGCCCCGGCCGACATCACGGAGTTCCTCGAGGTCGACCGCGGAACCCAGCCACGCCGGGTCGTGTTGACCAGCGGGGGCACGACCGATCGCCGAGCGCAGCTTGCCGAGCTGGGCCTTTGCGCCGCGCTGGGATTCGTGCGCGGCGGTCGAGTTGGAAACCTGGAACACCGCCCAGCCACCCACCTTCAGCACGCGGCCCATCTCCCGCACATAGCCCATCGTGATCTGAGGATCGGGGATGTGCTGAAAGACGACGTGCGAGATGCAGACGTCCACGCTCGCATCGGCCACGGGCTGCAAGCTGCTGCCATCCCCGTGCAGCCACTCGATGTTCTCGACGCCCTCATGATGGCGACCCGCCCGGGCAAGCATCTCGGCCGAGATGTCGATCCCGTACACGTGCCGGGCGCGCAATGCGAGCGGGCGGGTTAGGCGACCTACCCCGCAGCCGATGTCGAGAACCGTGTCCATCGGATCGATGACCACATCAAACATGCCGAGGATGCGCCTGAGGTCCTGCTCGCCCTCGGTCCAGAAGCTCTCGAGTTCCGGATCCCGGTACACGCGGCGGTTGTCCACGAAGAAGTACGCGTCCTCTCGCGCGCGCTGGTCCCAGAAAACCTGCATATGGTCGGCTTCCACGCGCGCAACCCTAGCGAGCCGTTATCGCTCTCGCGGCAGTTAGAGCAGCAGCGTTCGGCTGCGAACGCTGCCAGTGAGAAGCGCGGCCAGCCCCACCGTGTCGGCCGCAATTCCAGCCGCCACTCTGCCCACCGCCGGCAGCTCGTTCAGCTCCTGCGCAAGCAGCCGGGCGTAGGGGATCGCCGCCATCATCAGCACGGGCCTTCGGCTGATGCCGGCCAGGACCAAGCCAGCCACCGCAGCATCGAAGCGAGCCGCCCGAGCGGTGAGGAAGTACCGGCGATGAAACGCGGCGCGTCGGAGCTCTGGCATCCGGCGAACCATGGCGGGAAAGAAGCGCAACCGCCAGCGCTCAGCGGCGAATTCGGCGGGTCGACGGGGATATACCTCGTGGTGGACCAGCGCGTCGGGACAGGCCACGATCCGCGCCCCGGCCCGGACCGCGCGCCAGCCAAACCAGACGTCCTCGCCGAGCTCCTTGCCGCCACGGGGGCCCAGCCAGCTCTCGAAACCGTCGAGCCGCTCGAACAGATCACGGCGCACGAACAGGTTCGCGCTCTCGAACAGCGGCGAGAGGCCGACCACCCAGAGCGTTCGGTCGAACGGGCCGAGTGGCCGATCGGGGCGCGGGCGTGTCTCGCCGAGGACAAAGTCGGCCTGGTCGAGCTCGCCGCAGCCGGCGCCGAGCCATCCAGCCGACGGGCGGCAATCAGCGTCGAGGAATGCCAGCCGTCCCGCGCCAGCGGCTGCCGCTCCGGCGTTACGTGCGCGCCCGGGCCCGACCCCGTTCAGACGGAGCACGTGGTCGACGACCGGCGAGTCCTCCGCGATGGCCGCCGTGTCGTCGCTCGAGGCATCGTCGATGACGATGACCTCCGAGGGACCCGTCCAACGCTGATTCCGAAGTCCCGCGAGCGTGTCGGGGATGGTCTTGGCGGCGTTATGAGCGGGGATGATGATGCTGATCCGAGGCGTCGTCACGGTGGGTCGGCAGCTTGGCAGTTGCGGCGATCCTCTGTCTCAGCGCGCCCGCGCGCGCAGGGGGAGAGCAGGTCGCGAGGCAGCCCGGTCCGTATGAGTCCCCCACGACGTGCGCTCCCGCCGCGGCTAGCGCCGTACGTCGCGTGCTCACCGGTAGCGACGGCGTTGCGCCCGCCGCGGTGCTGGCCCGGCCCCGCCTTTAGACGAGACCCGGCGCAACAGCGCTCAAGGCGCAGGGGATTTTGCGTCGGTGTCGCTCTCGAGCCAAAACGACGTCGCGTGACGACCGAACCGGTTCTCCACCACCGGCCAAAGCAGCTCGAACCGCTCCGCGAGCGGCGAGCACTCGACGAGCCACCAACCCGGGAACCGAATCGTAAAGCCGGCCAGCCCACCGAGCAGGAACGCTGCCAGCAGGTACTGCTCCCCGTATACGCGCCTGCTCCAAGTGGGTGGGTAGTCCCACGGTAGGAAGATATCGTCGATGCCGACGAGCACCCCTGGCCGGGAGCCTCGGCAGCGTCTCGAGGAAGAATGCCGTTGCATCCGAGTTCATGAGTGCCACATGCGAGCCGTCGAAGAGCAGCACGTCGCCGGACTCGAGCCGGTCCGCAGCCCGTGCGGCCGACCTGCTCGAACGGCTCGGCGCACCACCTCATCGCAGCACGCGTCGACCTCAGCCCGAGGCGCGGGATCGATCGAGACGATCCGCGTGCGCAAGACCGAACTCCTCGATCGCGCGGCGGGCGAACAGGGTCGAGAATCCCGATCCGACCTCCAGGTAAGTGGCCGGGTTACGCCGCTTCAGCGCTGAGCACTGCATGAGCGCGTCGATCGTCCCCCACCAGTCGTTCTCCCAGCAGGGCTGACCCGGGAGCGTCCGGCCCGCGCGGGATGGTGCGTGCCCAGTCCAGGAGTTCGACCACGCCGTCGATCGCCTCCTGGTAGGAACGGGCACTCGCCTTCAGGAGCTCGGCGACATTGGCCAGTGCCGGCGCTCCGCCCCATCCCCAACGAGAGTTCAGCTCCAATGGATACTCAGGGACTAGCGCCGAGCGGGATCGGCGCCGCTGCTCACGTGCCCGGTCTAGCGCGAGCCTGGGTTGCCGCGTCAGCGCACGAACTCGCCGTCTCACGGCCGGGGAGAGTAGACCCTTACCGAACCTGCGGCGCCAACTGCGTCGCGCTGGAGCAGCCTCGTGTACCGTAGCCGCGTCCAAGATCCGACGCCATGAAATTCGCCCGAGCGCGCAAAACCCCCGAGAGCCCAGCGGCCCCACCGCAGCTCCATCCAATCAAGACGCAGGCGATCGACCGTGGGTTCGAGCTCACCAAGGCTCGATCCTTTGCCGACCTGGGTGGCGTATGGGCAGTCAACGGCGGCTACACCTTCTATGCCCGTGAGCGGCCCGGGGTGGAGTCCGGGACGCTTGTTGACGATCTGATCGACACGCTTAGCCAAGAGACACAGCGCCGAGCGGGCGAGCGCAACATCCGACTTCTGACTGGGAACTTTGCCGATCCAGCGGTGGCTCGTGAGGTCGGTCCGGTGGATGCCATCCTGCTCTTCGATGTCCTACTGCACCAGGTCTCGCCGAATTGGGATGAGGTGCTCGAGATGTATTCGCCAACCGCGGACACGCTCGTGATCGTGAATCCCCAACTGCGCGGTGAGGAGACGGTTCGCCTCGTCGACCTCGGGCGCGAGGAGTACCTCCGTATGGTGCCTGAGAACGAGGCTCACACGCGGCTGTTCGACCGGCTTGACGAACGGCACCGGGGTCGGACCTGGCGCGACGTCTATGACGTATGGCAGTGGGGCATCTCCGATGCTGACCTGATCGCCGCCGGAGAACGGCTTGGTTACCGGCTCGTCCATCATGTCAACGAGGGGGCGTGGATGGGCAACCCGTATTTCGACAACGTGGCTTACGTTTTCACGAGGAGTTCAGTCGAAGGCTGAACCGGCGAGCGCGGGTCAGGCCGGACTGGAGGTCGGACGGCGCTCGGCGAGTAGGGCGTCAACATTCGGGTGAACGTCCGCCTCACCCGTCGTGGCCGCACGGTCCCAGGCGGCGAGGAAGTGAGGAGCGATCTGCTGGCGCCAGTACAGACCAGCACGGCTCCACACGGCGCCGCCCAACCATGGCGTCCCCCGAGGGATGAAGCGCACCAGCCGCACCGCCTTGCTCCCGCCGGGCGGGCATTGGGCCGCCTCGACGAACATCCGATGAAACCAGGGCGGGACATCCGGGTGCATCCGGCAGAACTGCCACTCGGCGGAGGCCAGCATCGGCGCGCGGGCCTTCCAGACGTCGAGCGACATCGGACGCCAGTGATCGACGACGGCCCGGCGGTTGAGCATGACCGTCAGGCCATGCGCGCGGGCCCGATAGCCCCAGTCGATGTCCTCATAGAGATAAGGCAGGCGATCCTCGTCATAGCCACCAACCCGCTCGAGCAGCGCCCGCTTGATCGATGAGTTGGCGCCGTACACATGGGCCCAGCTCGCCTCTTCCCCTGTGATGCTGTTGTAGTCGAATTGCACACCGAACTCAAGCCACTTCATGAATGGGGTCACCTTGAGGCCCCGCGCCCACCGGACGAGCCCCAGAATGGCCACCTCGTCGGCCGGGAAGCGACGATGCCAGGCCAGGTGCTCTGACACAAGTCGTGGGATCGGGATCGTGTCGTTGTCAGTGAACAGCACTAAAGGCGCTCGGGCTGCCTTCCAACCGACGTTCCGGTTCGCGGACAGACCTGGCACCTCGCCCGAGAGCAGCCGGATGGGGTAATCGCGCTCGCCGATAGCGGCTTTCACCGCGTCTAGATCGGGCTCGGCACGATCGGCTACGACCAAAACCTCGAAGCTGCCCGATCCGGAGTCCTGCTGCTCGTAGCCGTCAAGAACGCGGCGTAGGACGGGGTAGTTACCCAGCGTCGAGAGAACGACGCTGAGCGCCGGGCCCCCGCCAGTTCCGTCTGCCGCCGATGCTGGATTCATCGGCGTAAGAATGCCAGTGCTCGGATAAGCTCGCGTCGCTAGTGACCGCTAGGCCTCCCCTCACGTTGCACCCCGATCGCGAGGAGGGTGACCTCCGCGACTATCTCGGCGACGGCTTCGAGCTTGAGCGTCTGTGGCGCTATCAACAGCAACTCGACACCGAGTTCGACGAGGTCGACGACGAGGCTGCCTTCTATCGGACGTCCACCGGATACCTGTACAACCTAACCGCCTTCGCGATGACCGGGACCAAGTTGCCGTACCTGCGAGAGCTCGTGCGACTGGTTCCTCCGGGCGCCCGGTTGCTCGACTACGGATGCGGGATTGGCTCAGACGGACTGATGCTGCTCGAGGCCGGGTATCGGGTCGAGTTCGCGGACTTCGACAATCCGAGTATCGAGTACTTGCGTTGGCGGCTTGCCCGTCGCGGGCTCCAGGCGCCGATTCACGACCTCGACGCCACGGTGCCCGGCGGATTTGACGGCGCCTACGCATTTGACGTGATCGAGCACGTCCCAGATCCGTTCGCGTTCCTCTCAGAGATGGAACGGCGCGCTCGGCTTGTGGAGGTCAACTTCCTCGAACCACAGCCGGATGACCAGGATCTCCACCATGAGCTGCCGATCGACGTGCTGCTGGCTCATGTGGCGACGCGCCGGCTCCTGCAGTACCGCGTTTTGCATGGACGATCACATCTGGTCCTGTATGCAAGCGATCCTGCCAACGCGGCGAGTCGCATCATGAGCCGTGGCCGGCTCGCGCGCGGCAGGCTCCTGAGAGGCGGCGCTGGCTCCCCGGGATCACGAATCAAGGCTTCTTGGCGATCGTGATCAGATCCAGCGATGTGGGAAGGGGCCAGCCGACCGCGCGCTTCACAGCCATCTTGACTGGGTTTGGCTTGCTTGCGGACGCCTGCAGAAGGAAGCTGTTGCCGAAGTACTGACGTCGTGAGATCGGCGGCTCAAGTGCTGCGAACTCGCAGGTGACGACCTCTAGATCGGCCTCCGTACAGAGACTCCGCATGCCCTCCGGGTAAATGCGCCAACAATCGACCGGTGCCTCGTGGTAGTCCCAGCTGATTGGGCTAATGATGACGACGTTCCCGCCTGACCGTGTCACACGGGCGAGCTCGCCAATCCAAACCCAGATACGACGCACATGCTCAATCACCTGGCCGGCTATGACCACATCGAACGAGTTATCTGGGACCGGGATCTCGTACTCATTTGGCATGAGGTACTTGGGTGCCCCCGCCTGCGTAAACCGTGACTGCGGCGCTACCTCAGCCATCACTTCATCAGCCAAATCGGCTGTCTCCCACTGGAGATCCACCCCGTCCAGCGCCCGACGATATGTGGACGGGTCTCCGTCCGCGCCGAGTTCCAAGACACGCTGGCGAGGTTTGAAATACCGTTTGGCGTAGGCCTCGAAGAGGAGCTGGCTGTTGGTGTGCACGGGCGCGAGCGTACAGGAGCGCTCATCCGCTCCCGCCGGGCGCGAGGGTGCGGTTCTGCGGGTCCATCGCTTGCGAACGGGCACCAAGTACACCGGCGCAGGCTAGGACCGCGATCAGCGGCTCGAGCGGCTCGCGGTAGCGTGTCCCGGCATCGACGGTGAAGACGATCGATGCGCCGAGTGCGAGCGCGAGCACTCCCCAGACCAGGGCACGACGGCGTCGGAGGCGCCAGAGCCCAACCAGGGCGAGCGGCAGGAGCACGTCGTACATGTCGAGGCCAAGGTTCGTGACCAGCCGGCTGCGGCCCTCGAAGTGAACCTCGGCCAGTGAGCGGGACCGGCGGCGAATGTCCCACAGGCGCGACAACCCGTTCCAGAAGAATGCCTCGAGCACGGAAGCCGGGTGAGCGGAGATGTAAGAGGTTCCGGCATGGATGAGACGGGAGCGCAGCTTCACGTCGGAGAGTGGATGGCGCGGGTCGAACAGATTCCTGACGTTGGGGGGCTCGGCTCGCCAGGCGTACGGGAACGTCGAGTCGTTGGCCGATGTGGGATTGAAAGTCCCGTATAGAGCTGCGTCCTGCATCGAGATGGGGATGAATCCGTGCATCACGATCGCGTTTCGGATCGTCCACGGAGCGATCACCAGCACCGCGGTGGCCACGCTTATGGCGGTCAGTCCGAGGCCCCGGCGCCAGCCCACGCGCAGGCACCAGGCTACGAGCGCTCCCAGGACGAGGAATTCGCTCGTGGGGCGCACGTAGAGCGCGATACCGAGCAGCAGACCGAACAGCGCGGCGCGGCGGCGGGACGGGGCGCCTGTGAATATGACTATGAGCAGAGCCAGTGTGAGCGGCGTGGCGAGCGACTCCGGATAGAGCATCTCCTCGAACTGCCATGCCAGCGGATACACCGCTACCACGAACGCCGCCACGACCGCGACTCGGACTCCGAAGAGCCGACGGCCCAACAGCCACGTGAGCACGATCGTCACCGCTCCGAGCGGTATCTGGACGGCCTTGACGGCGTTCGGATGGTGCCCCAGGACCGTGTACCAGAACCCGACCCAGGCCGGGTATCCAGGCGCCTTCCAGGCCCCGGCATGGAGGATCCCGTAGGGCAGCCGCGTCCAGAACAGATGGCCGTGGGCGATCAGCTGTCCCTCGGCGTCGTACTCGGGTGCATCGCCCGCCAGCGGGTAGTGGCGAGTGAGAACCACGTAGACGAGACGCACGATCAGGCCGAGGCCGACCGCGCCCGCGAGCAGGATGAGCTCCCGGTCCCTCGCGGCGGCCCGCAACCTGTCCCGGAGTCTGGGTGACGGCACGGTGAGGCTGACCGCGTTAGATCCGGCCGGCGCCGAGGTCCCGGTAAAGCTGTATGTAGCGTTCCACGCACCTTCCGGTCGAGAACTCCTCCGCGCGGGCTCGACAGTGGCGGACCGTGTCGGGTCGGGCACTCAGCTCCATCACTTCGAGCAGCGCCTGGGCCAGCGAGTCGGGCCGCAGGCGGTCAAACAGCCGCCCGATGTCGGGCCGATCAATCACCTCCGGGATCGCGGCATCGTCGTAGCCGACCACGGGCGTCCCGCAGGCCATCGCCTCAACGAGGACCAGGCCAAACGCCTCGTACTGCGACGGCAACGCCGCCACCCAAGCCTCACCGTAGGCGCGGGCGAGCGCCGCGCGATCGTCCAGGTCTGCCCACTCCACGCCGGAAGCATCCACGTCGACGCCGGCCAGCCGCGCCGCTTCGAGATCGTGCGGTCGCGAGAGTACGAGCCGGGCGTCCGGCAGCTCGCGCCGTACGAGCTTGAATGCATCCACAAGCAGGCCGACGTTCTTGCGTTCCACCTCGGCGGCGGCGCTGCACACGATCGTGGGGAGCTCGGCGCGCGCCGGAGCCGGGGTGAACGCATCGAGATCGACCCCGGGCTCGATCACGGGCGCCTCATACCCAAGCCAGTACTGGAAGGCAGCCCCGGCGTATGCGCTCAAGGCCACCACCGCGTCACATCCACGGATGGCGCTTTCCATCAATTCAAGGCGTCTGCGGGCGCCGCGAAGCCCAACTCGGTCGGGAATTCCCATAAAGGAGAGGACGGCGGGACGCCCAGTCCGCCGCTTCCAACGCGTCGCGGCAAGGGCATCGGTGGTGTGGACCGCGTGCGCGACGTCGTAGTGCCCGGCCCGGAGCACGCTATAGCTCAGCGGCACGTGGGTGAGGAACGGCTCGTACTTGCGGCGCAACAACCTGCCCTGCGGCGGCCGAGGAACTCTTACGATCGATAATCCGTCCTCAACCTGTCGCGTTGGGGGTCCAGGGTGGCTCGTTATCAACCGAGGTTGATGACCGTCGTGTAGAAGACCGTCGGCGAGCTCGCGAGTGAAGCGCTCCATTCCGCGTCTGACCTCCGGCCAGAAGCAGGGGCTGAGCAGTGCGACGTGCAGCCCATCAGGTCGCCGTAGAGGGGCAGCGTCCGCGTCGTCCAGCGGCGCAATACGGATGCGACTCACAGCACGACCGTGCGGTACCGCGCTGAGCCCACAAACATCGCCGCCATCTCGGTAAGGTCGATCGCTGCCCACGCCGGCATCTCAGCGAAGTAGCGGATGCGCCCTCTGGTTCCCGGACGCGCCTGCCGCTGGATTGCCCAGGGCACCGTCAGTAGCCAGCCCGCCGAATCATGTAGCGCGAGCCTCACCCCGAGGAGCGCGAGCGGAAGCCAGACGTGCGTGCGCTTCCAGAAGAACCAAAGGGGCAGGTGCTCGCGAAGCTCAGGATGACGCTTGTACAGAAGTGGAAGATCACGCCAGCGCCAAGCGCCCCGGAGCTGCCCGACAAAGCTCGAGTCTTCGATCGCATGGTAGGTGAGCATTGCTTGATCGCCCACATACGCGGCGCCGGCGTCCAACGCACGACGATGAAGGGAGGTGTCCTCCCCCGTGTAGACATCTTCCGGGAAACCGCCGATCCGTTCCAGCAGCGCGCGTGGATAAACGATGTTGCAGCACTCGGCCCAGGGCCTTGGCGCCCAGATGTGATCTTGCGTGCGATGAAAGGCCGAGTATCTGATGGCGAACTCGTCGGGGTCGCCCCAAATTGGTCCTTGCACGACTGCCCCGGGATGTGAGCGCACTGAGTCCCGCACCCGCTCGAGCCACTCTGGCGGAGGGCGACAATCGTCGTCGGTGAATACGATCGTCGCCCCATTTGCGACCTTTATCGCCGCGTTCCGGTTTGCTCCGGGTGGTGCGCTTCCGGGTGGCAGCCGAATAGACCTGAGCGTCCCATCGGCCGCGAGCGGATGAGAGTCGAGCAACGTATCCGTCTCTCCATCCGCCGAGTCGTGGCAAACCACCACCTCCCAGAACTTCCTTTCCAGCGTCTGCTCTTCGAGGGCGTTCAACAGCCAGCGCAAGCGCAGTGGACGATCGTGCGAAGGCACGATGACTGTCAGCTCGGGAGTCGACACGCGCGGGATTATGACCAGGCAATCCCTGGTTCGAGCCGCACATTCACAACACGAGCGAGCGGTGCTCGATGCTCCCGGACACGAGCATCGCAATTTCGGCCGCGTCGATCACCGCCCAGCCCGGAAGCTCTGTTAGGTGCCGCACGCGGCCCCGTTGACCTGAGCGGCGAGGCTCAACCATGACCGCCCACGGCAGGACGAGCAAGGCAGTCAGCGGACGGCGACGCTGCAGCACCACCCCCGCCAACGCAACAGGCAGCAGGGCGTGCCTTCCCTTCCAGAACATGCGGGCGCACAAGCGCTTGCGCATCGCGGGATGGCGCTTGAACACAAGCGGGAGCCCGCGGAGGGAGACCGCATCTGCAACCCACTGGGCGAGAGACCAGTCCTCGACCGCGTGATAGGTCACCGTCCGGGGCTCGTGCCGGACCGGCGTACCAGCTGCACGTGCGATGGCTTCGAAAACAGCGTCTGCGCCGACATCGAAGCACTCGGGAAAGTCGCCTAGGCGGGCCAACAGTTCGCGGGGGTACGCGACGTTGCAAGCCGACGGAATCTCGACCGGACCGCAGACAGCCTCAGCACCGTGCCAAAAGGCTGCATGACGTATCGCGCCTTCGTCCGGATCCTCGAGGACCGACCCGCGGATAATCGCGTCAGGATGCGCCCGTGCCGTCTCCAGGAGGTTCGTGAGCCAGTCCTCTGGGGGTCGGCAGCGGTCCGTGGTCAGCACAATGAGCGGCGCCGACGTCGCTCCCAATGCAGCATTCAGTCGAGCGCCGAGAGTGCTCGGGGTGCACACGCGCGTACGCAGCCGGCCGTTCTCTGCCAGAGGATGCCCTTCCAATAAACGAGCGATGCCCTGGCCTGACCCGCCGTGCACAACGACAACCTCCCATCTGGAATCGTCGAGCGACTGTCTCTCAAGCGCGTTCAGCAACCATCGAAGTCGAAGCGGATCCCTCGCGGCGGGAACGACAACCGAAACATCCGGTCTTGACACTGAGACTCAGATCTCCTCAAGCGGTTGGCCAGCCGTTGCAACCGGACGGGACGCCCGCGTGACGAGATATCCGAGTGCTTCACGAATGAGGCCCCCCTCGACCAGCCATGTGGCGGCGAGCGTCACTATCGCGTAAGCACATAGTTCGGCGAGCGCCATTGCTTCGCTACGAGCGCCAGCCTCGAACTGGCGTGCAGCCAACACGACGATGATGGCCGGGACAGTGGGCAACATCGCCCGCGCAGCGTGACGAACGAAACGAAAGCCTTCAAACAGCTGCGTGAGATACCAAGCGCGGAACAGTAGAAAAACGAATGCCTGAGCTGCGACGGCAATCGCAAAGCCGGTCAGGCCGAGAACGAAGAGCAGAGGTAGGAAGGCCAAGAAGGTGACTGTCGCAGCGACGCTGCCGACGGCGATCGGCTTTGTATTAGAGCGAGCGCGGAGGTAGTCGTCCCAGTTCCAGCCCACGTGCGCAATCGCGGCAACGACACCGGTCACTTGGAGAAGCAGTATGGCGGAGCGCCACTTGTCGCCAACCGCGTAGTGCACCAGGTCCCCGGCAAAGAGTGCCAAGCCTGCCCCGAAAGGCATGGCCCACATCAACGCGAGGCGATTGGTCTTTACAAACGATTCGCGTAACAGATCAAGCCGATCCTGGATTGTGCAGATCGCTGGGTAAAGCGTCTCGCCTACGAGGTCATCGACCTTGGTGGTGAATTGCGTGATAGTGCCCGCCAAAGCGATCACGCCTACTCCTGCGAGTCCGAGATGAGCGTTCGCGGCGACTACGCTCGAGTTGGCGAGCACAATCGTCGAGAAGGTGGCGACAAAAATGGGGCCTGAAAATGACGCGTACTCGCGCAAAGAGCCCGGGTCGTACCGCCAACGCAGACGGTAGGGTGACTTCACTATCGCGACGGCAGCGCCAGACCAAGCGCCCGCTGTCAGACCGATGGCCAGAGACCAGTATCCCCACCCCAGCAGCGCCAACACGACCGCGAGAACAAATCCAACAATCGGCTCGACGCTGCCGAGCAGGCGTTGCCGAACGAAGTCCATATCGCGGTAGTAGATCCAGAATGGAGACTGTAGAGCGTAGGCCAGCATGACCGAGATGAGCACGGCGCCGGGCGGCACGAGCTTCCAGTGCCCATACACGACCGCAATTACCGGAAGGGCAAGGATGAGAGGGATGAGCGCAACGAGCGTTACTAGTAACTCGAGTGTGAACGCCTTTTGGAACGCGAGCTCCTGGTCGCTCTCCTCCTGTTGGATGTATTTGTCACCGATACCGACGAGCTTGAGACGGGCAAGCACACCGATCGAGACGACCAATATGCCCCAAATGCCGTAGTCCGCGCGAGTTAGGAGCGCGGCGAGCAGCAAGCCGCGGATCAAGCCAAGTCCGCTCAGCCCGAGATCGAAGACCGTATTCACGATCAGGCCTTTGGCGGCAAACGCGCGCAGGCTAAGGCCGTGGGTGTTAATGCGTCTGGCCGCGCGAGTTGCACCAGCCTCCACCGCCGTGGGCTCCCGGACAGTGCCTTGCACGAGCGCGATCGTACCGGCGAGCAAGGGCATCCGCGCCAACTGCGTACTGCGACGAGGTCATCGTCTAGCCTCCGGCGGATCATGGCTGGCCAGGAGGCAACACGCCCCAACGTCTTGCTCGTCGTGCTTGACACGGCGCGGCGCGATGCCGTCGAGCCGTACGGCGCCCCGGCCGGCGCAACGCCGGCGATCGCTGACCTCGCCAGGCGCGGGAATGCCCTGCCCCGGGCCTACTCGACGGCAAGCTGGACACTACCGTCGCATGCGTCGATGTTCACCGGCCTGCTTCCGCGAACGATCGGGCTCTGCCAGCCTCCGGCGGGGACGCCCCAGGGCGCACGCGCGGTACTCGAGCGCCTGAGCGACCGCATGCTTGCCCGGGTCCTCAGCCAAGCGGGCTACGCAACCCAGGCTTGGAGCACCAACCTGTGGGCGTCCCCGCTCGCCGGTCTCGGCATCGGCTTCGACCAGGCCGAGTACGTGACCGGAGGCCGCGAGGAGCAGGTGAATGCGCTCCTGTCCGGGGGTGTGCGATCCCAGCTCGCCTGGGCACGGGAGGGCCTGCGCGCCCGTTCGGACGACGGCGCGACCGCGGTCGGGCGGGCGCTTCGGGAGTCGATCGCCGCCTGGTCTGGAACCCCCACCTTCTGGTTCGTGAACCTCAGCGAGTGTCACTCGCCCTACCTTCCCCCGCGTCCGTGGAACGACCTGACGCCGGCCGACCGGATCAGAGCCGCCCTCGAGGCCAAGCAGCATCTCAACTTCGAGTCGATCTGCCTCTACGCCGCCCGGCATCACGAGATCCCGGAGCCCGCGTTCGAGCGCATGCGCCGCCTATACCAACGCGCCGTCTCGTACATGGACTCGTGGCTGGCCGGAGTGCTCGAATCGCTCGATGCCCGGGGCATCCTGGACGAGACGCTCGTCATCGTGACCTCCGACCACGGGGAGAACTTCGGCGAGGGCGGCCTGATCGCACACGGATTCTCGGTGGACGAGCGGCTCATCCACGTCCCGCTCGTGATGGCCGGGCCGGGGACGAGGGCCGGGGACGAGGTCTTCAGCTTGTGCGAGCTGGCGGGCCTGATCGCCGACGCCGCCGGCCTCGAGGAGCACCCGTGGAGCGAGCACGAGCTGCCCGACGGGGTAGCGATCGCGCAATACGACCCGATGGGCAGCCGGGACCATCCGAAGGTCCGCGAGTTCGCCGCTAAGTTCGGGCTCGAGGAGGAGAACGTCGACCGGCTGTGCGCGACCTACACCTGTGCGGTCGACGGTACCAATAAGCTCGTGCTCCGCGACTCGGCCCAGATCGCCTACGACCTTGATGCCGATCCGGGCGAGGCGAACCCGCTCGACGCCGCGGCTCTCAACGGCAACCTCAGCCGGCTGCGGGCGGCACTCGAGCACCCGGTCGTCACTTCGACCACGGTGGCAGAAGCGCCCCTACCCCAGCCCGCCGCCGGCAGCGCTTCGGCTGAGGAGCTCGAGGCGATCGAGAAGCAGATGAAGCTCCTCGGCTACATGTAGCGCAGCGCCGCCGTCAGCTCACGAGGCCCTCGAGGAACGGCACCTCGAGGACCTTCTCGTGGGCAATCGGACCGTGGCCGAAGTAGCCGTCCTCCCCGAACAGTTCGCCATGGTCCGAGGTGACCGTCAGCCACGTGTTCGGCGGCAGGCGGTCGAGCAGCTGGGCGAACACGCCATCCAGGTATTCGAGCGCCGCCACCTGGCGTTCGTGGAGCTCCTTCAGACGGGCCTCGGTGAAGAATTCGGCCGCCTCGCCCCCCTCGCGGCGCATGTCGTCGAGGTGCTTGAACACGCCGTGTACGCCCGAGATGTGCGGTAGGTCGCTCGAGTCCTGGCCCGGGTGGGCATACGGGTAGTGGGTCTCCCCCACGTTGAGCAGCCAGAACGAGGGCCGCTCCGGATCGAATTGGAGCTCAGCCACCATCGCCGCCATGTCGTTATGGGACGGCATCAGCTCGTAGGAATCGAAGTCACGGTTGATCACGGTGAACTTGTTCAGGACCGGCATCGAGACCCGCGCATGGGTGCGGTAGCCGAGCGTGTGCTTGAGGTAGGTGGGCAGGAAGATCGACGGCAGGAGCTTCTTGAACTCCATATCGGGCACACCGAGCCGCTCGCTGTAGCGGAGGAAGTCCTCCTTGTAGTACTCGGAGGCATAGACGTGGGGCGGGCTGGTGTGCGGGAGCAGCCCCATGAGCAGGTTGTAGTGCGAGGGCGCCGTCCAGGAGGCGTAGCTGAAACGCCGCTCGGCCTCCCCGAGCGCCCGGAGCGTCTGGGGACGGGCCGCCCTCCAGGTGTCGTAGCGCAGACTGTCGAGGATCACCACGACGAAGTTCCGCGCGCCCGGTGGTGGCTCGGGCCGCTGCGTTATGTGCTGGGCTTCCACGCGTGCTGAAGGTTACGGATCGGATCGTGCAGGGTCGCAGCCGACCTGCGGAGCTTGCCCCAAGCCCTCGCAGCCGGAGTCACTCGCCCACCGCGACTCTCCGGACCGCCCTACCGGGCCTGTTCGCCGTCGCGGCATTGGGCGGTATGGCGATCACCCTTGTAACGCTGATCGGCACTCCTGCCGTCGACATCGGACTCTTCCGTTCGGAAGGGCACGACGCCCTGTCCCTCTACCTGGGGCACGGCGTCTACCACGACCCGGCCGGCGATGGGTATACGGGCCTGCTCTACACGCCGCTGGAGCCCCTGCTGATCGCGCTGCTCGACCATCTGCGGGTGTGGAACGGCTGGCCCGTTCTGATCAGCGTCGGGGCCACGGCGGCGCTCGGAGCGCTGGTTGCGAGCGTCGGTTGCCGGGCCGCCGGCGACCGACGACCCTGGACCGTCGCCGGCGCCCTGGGCATGGCCGGCGCAACCGTCTGGCTCGTGACAAGCGCGGTTGGCCTGCTCTACCTGGGTTGGAGCGATGAGCTCGCCTGGGCGTTCGCACTCACCGGTCTGCTGGCCGGGGTCCGGGCGCATGAATCCTGGCGGGCGGCTTGGCTGACCGTGCTGATGCTCACACTTGCGTTCTGGACCAAGCAAACGACGTTGGCCGCGTCAATCGCATTCGCAGCCTGGCTGCTCCTACTCACCGCCCGCGGACATCGACAGCCCCGGTTTACGGTGGCGATCCTCCTAAGTCTGGCGGCGGTCAACCTTGCCGTGCTGGGGCTACTAGCGCTGCTCACCGGCGGCTGGGAGTTCTACTTCAACTTTCTGCTCCCCACTCGTCAGGTCCGCATATACGGGACGAGCCAGTTCGCGTCCGACCTGTTTCACGTGGTCAGCCTCCCAGCCCTGTGGGCCGTGGCGCTGGGCGCGATCGCACTCGGGCGAGACTGGCGCGGGCGCCTGCGGCTGGACAGCGTCAGCGCGCTGCTCGTCCTGTTCGCCCTGGTCGGACTCCCGTTCGCGATGTACTTCCGCAGCAAGCAGGGCGGCAATCCGAACCAGTACTTCGGCGTGATATGGGCGCTTGGAGCGATTGGCGCAGCGGCGTGGGGTACCACCCGACGAAGGGACGGCCGCGGCTGCGCGGACGGGGTCGTCGTCATCGGCCTGGCAGGCGCCCTGCTCGCCACCGGTCTTGGAGCGTCGCGCTTCGATCTGCGGTTGCTGCGAATCAACTACACCAAATCGATCCCCGCGGATCTGCGCCGGGTGGCTCAGCGTGGATCGTTGTTCCACCCGTTCTACAGCGACCTGACACCGGGTCAGGTCTATCCCGATGTGCCCAACGCCGGTGACCTGCTCGCCGCCGGTCAACAGCCTATGGGGCTGGTCAGAGCGCTGCTCGCGCGTCACTTCAGCTACGTGGTCAGCTACGTGACGGCACTTGGGTCCGAGCTTTCATTCGAGGACCAGTACGCCTCCGCCTATGGCGCCTACGAGGCGAATTACTTCTGGAAGCTTGACCAGGTGATCGACGCCGGCTACAAGAGCGCGCCGGGGCTGCCGGCTGGCGTCCTCGAGCGCCGTCCCGGACCGAACCTTGCGGCCACGCTCGCGCGCTGCTTCGCCCCATTCAAGCTCGCGGGCGAGCAATGGGCGATCCGCCGCGGGGGAGGATTCTGGTGCCAGCGGGTCCCTGGCGTCATGGTCCTCGGGGGTGCCCCCACCCCAACATCGGAGCTGGTCAGCGATGATCACCTACGGATTGCCGGCACGCTCAAGTTCAGCGCCCGGCCAGGCGCTGTGGTGCGGCTCGTCGGTGGCGACGGCTGGGCGGTCAATGCCAGCCGACGCGCCAGCGGCTGGGTGGTCACGAGCGGCCGCCCCGGCGCCGCCCAGTCTCGGTCCACGGCGGGTTCGTCGCTCAGCCTCAACCTCGGCGGCGGGCACGGCCTGGCCATCAGCCCCGACCCGGTGCCGGCCCGGATCTCGATTCTGGCCACCACCGGAAGCGAGGTTCGGGTTGACACGAGGCTCGTTCGGCTGAGCTCTTGAACTCCTAGGCCAGTGGCACGTCGATAGCCTCACGTGGCTCGGTGAGCCGGCGGGGGCGCGGTACCGGCTCGCCGGCAATGACGCTCGCCGATGCGTGGTGGATCACGTGGCGGACGGAGAACCCCCGCTGGGAAGGCATCTTGAAGTAGCCATGCTGGCGGACCTGATCGAAGCCGGCCGTCCACATCATTCGCCGCCAGGCCCGTCGGCTGGGGAGCCAGTAGACGACCGCCGAGTCGCGGTCGGCTCGGTAGCGGCTCAGCGGCAGCGGCAGTAGGCCGGCCAGCGGGTCGGGTTCCTCGGCGGAGATGAACGTGCCGCGGCACAGACGGGCGATCCGCTCGAGCGCCAGCAGCTGGTCCCGGAGGTGGAGGAGCACCATTCCGCAGAACACCAGGTCGAACGTGCCCAGGTCGGCCGGATCGGCGTCGTAGACGTTGCACACAACGCGTTCGACCCTCGAGCCCAGCGCCTCCTTGGCCAGTCGAAAGCCGTCGCCACGGCGGCGCTCGGGGAAATCCTTGGGACGCCGCCGCGGCGGCCAATCGAGCTCTCGCTCGTCGTCGAGGTCGAGCGCCACCACCTCCGCCGCTCCGCGGCGTTCCATCTCAAAGGCCCAGAATCCATCCCAGGTGCCGACCTCGAGCACCCGCATGCCATCGAGCCGACCGGGCAACCCGTACCGGTCGATGTACGGGCGCAGGTCGAACATTCCATCCGTGACGATCCCGCCCGGGAGCTCGAGTGTGTGGTACCAGCCCACACGGCTGGCTCGATCGGCGAGGTCCATGCGGTCGGAGTATGCCCTTATAGATCGGGTGCTGTTCCGATTGGGTCGAGTACCCGATCGGACACGACGGGTGGCACAGTCGTTGTGACAGCTGCGTTGTTGCTCGCGGTGGCTGCCGACGCGGGACTCCATTGGCGACGCAGACGAAGGAACGGACGCTCGATGAGCTGATAGCTGATCAACGCAACCACAACGCTCACCACGCCGGCGATCAAGAGCTGCCAGTGGTAGGCGTGCGGAAGCCACGACCGGCCCGCCAGCCATATAACGATGGGGTTGTGCCAGATGTAGAGGCTGTAGGAGGCGACGCCGATGATCGCCAGCGGACGCCAGTCGAGAGCGCGTACGAAGCGCCCGCGAGCCAGCGGGAGCACGCATGCGCCGACCGCCAAGAAGCTTGCGATCGCAATCGCGTACTGGTTGGAGTAGTCGTCGAACTGCCAGAGCGCGACCGCGACCGCGCCCGCTAGCCATAGGTCGCCCTTGGACAGGACTCCCCTCAGCCACGAAGGACGATGTTCCTCCCATTGGGCACGAAGTAGAGCCAACAGCATCCCGGGCACGAAGTACATGAACGTAGCCGGCAGCGAGTACTCGAGCAGGATCCGCCTTCCGGTGTTGGCGAAGGCGTGCCGCCGCACGAAGTAGCTGACCAGCCCGAGAGCGATCAGCAACAAAGCCGCGCGCAATCGCGAGCGTCTCGAGACCGTCGCCACCAGCCAGACCAGCAGCGGCAACAGCACGTAGAACTCGACCTCCACCACCAGCGACCACATCGGTCCGTCCACCGTCCCCACTGTGTGGACCGAGAAGCTCTGGCTGAAGGTGAGGAACCGCCACCACTGATCCCAGGTCCCCCCGCTGTGCTGCACCACGAGCAGGACTGCCACGGCGGTCCAGTAGAGCGGCAGGATCCGCAACGCGCGATTCAGTGCGTAGCGTCGGAGATCGACCTTGACTCCATCGGCGAACCACTCACGGACGAACGGCCAGAACAGCAGGTAGCCCGTCAACGCAAAGAAGAGGTAGACCCCGTAGCCACCGCCGAACAGCGTGCGGTGGGCGAACGTGTTGAGCGTGGCACCCGGCGCGTAACCGTGGGCCTGCCCATAAATATGCCCCGCCATCACCCCCACTGCAGCCAGCGCCCGGAGTGACTCCAGCCGCGCGGTACGGACTTCACCCGCCTGCGTGATCGTCTCGACGTCGACTCTGCCCTTGCGTCGGCTGAACACTTCCGTCATCTCCCGCGGGCAGGCTACATATCATCGACCAGTCATGAACCCGATTCAGGTGGTTCGCAGTTCACAAAGACCTTTGCCCTCCGTCCCTGGCCGATAAGCCGATGAATCGAGTCCTGGCGGTAGGCAACGTGTACCCGCCCCATCTCCTGGGCGGGTACGAGGTGATCTGGCGGGGCGTCACGCACCAGCTCCACGCGGACGGGCACGCAGCTCGGGTCCTCACCACCGACTACCGGCGGCGCGACGTCCCCCTGGACGCAACCGAGGACGCCGATGTCCACCGGGAATTGCGCTGGTACTGGCGCGACCACGAGTGGCCGGCCATGGGTCCGGTCGAGCGATGGCGGATCGAACGCCACAACGCAGCCGTGTTCGACCGGCACCTGCGCGACTTCCAGCCCGATGTGATCGCCTGGTGGCCGATGGGCGGCATGTCGTTGGGCCTGATCGAGCGAGCCCGCCGAGCCGGCGTGCCCAGCGCACTGTTCATCCTCGACTACTGGCCCCGATACGGGCCCGAGCGTGACCTGTGGCTACGGATGTGGTTCCGGCGCCCGCGCGCCGGCGCGATCGCCGAGCGACTGACAGGGCTTCCAGCCCGGCCGGAGCTGGCGAACGCCGGACGCTGGGTGTTCTGCTCGCGTGCAGTGCTCGAGGACACACTCGCCGCGGGTTTTGAGATCTCCGACTGGACGATCCTGTCCCCCGGAGTCGAGCGCTCCTATCTTGAGGCGCCCCGCGAAGCCCAGCCTCCGGATTGGCGCTGGCGCCTGTTGTACATCGGCCGCGTCGTCGAGCAAAAAGGAGTCCGTACCGCGATCGAATCCCTGACCCTGCTGCCCGGGCAGGCGCGGCTACTGGTCGTCGGCGAGGGCGATGAGGGCTACGGCCACGAGCTCGAAGAGCTGGCTCGAGAGCTGGGTGTGGCCGAGCGGGTCGAGTTTCAACCGCCGCAGCCGCGCGAAGCGCTCCACGAGATCTACCGTGGTGCAGACGCAGTCGTGTTCCCGGTCGAATGGGCCGAGCCGTGGGGCTTGGTCCCGCTCGAAGCCATGGCTCTCGGCCGGCCCGTGGTCGCGACGGGCACCGGCGGATCGGGTGACTTCCTCGTTGATGGTGAGAATTCGCTGTTGTTCGCGCCCGGGGACGCCGGCCAGCTGGCAACGGCGCTCAGATCGCTGGCCGCCTCCTCCGAGCTGCGTGAGCGCCTGCGCAGAGGGGGTTTCGAAACCGCCGAGCAGCACAGCGAGGACGCGTTCAATCGTCGCGCGGTCGATGAGCTACAGGCAATATGCCGTAGCGATGTCTCCGTCTCACTCGAAGCCGGGCGAGCCGGCTGAGGTCGCGATCGCCGTCGTCTCCTGGAACACTCGGGAGCTTCTGAGCAACTGCCTGCGGTCAATCGAGTCCGAGGTCCGGGCCGGGCGTGCCGAGGCATGGGTTGTCGACAACGCCTCGAGCGACGGCTCGGCGGGCCTCGTGCGCGAGCGCTTCCCGTGGGCCAGGCTGATTGCACTCAATGAGAACGTCGGCTTCGGCCCGGCTGTCAACCTCGTCGCCGAGCGCACGAGCTCGCGTTGGCTGGCCGTGGCCAACGCAGACATCGAGCTCACGCCGGGCACACTCGCCGGCCTGCTCGAGGCCGGAGGGCGTCTCCCGCGAGCCGGCATCGTGGCGCCTCGCCTCGTGCTGCCGGACGGGCGCACCCAGCATTCCGTGTATGCCTTCCCGACGCTGCGGTTCACGCTCGCTTTCAACCTCGGCCTTGGAGGGCTGAGTGGACGCCGCGCCGACGAGATGACGCTCGAGGGGAGCTGGAATCCTGATCGTCCTCGGTTCGTGGACTGGGCGATCGGCGCGTTCGTGCTCGTGCGCCGGGAGGCATGGATCGAGGCTGGGGGTTTCGATCCGGCCCAGTGGATGTACGCCGAGGACCTAGACCTTGGTTGGCGCGTGGCGGCCGCCGGATTCCGGACCTGGTACGAGCCGACCGCGGTCGTCCGCCACCTCGGCGCCGCATCCACCTCGCAGGTCTGGGGCGACGAGCGTACCGAGCAGTGGCAGCGCAGCACCTACGCGTGGATGATGCGCCGCCGGGGAGCGGCCGTCACTAGGGCGTGCGCGTTGGTCAACACGGTCGGCGCGGGTGTGCGCGTGCTGTGGCTTGTGCCCTTCGCCGTGGTCCTCAAGGGCGATTGGCTCGGGCGGTCCCGGACGACGCGGTTCTGGGCCCGGCTGCATCTGCGCAACCTCATGGCATCGCGATCAGCGCTGGAAAAACACCGCTGACCCCATCAATCGCCCACTAACCGGCGCATCAAACCCACAAAAGTGGCTAAATACTGCCGCTCATGCGGGAGCCCGGCTCGGTGGCAATCGTCCACGACTACTTCAATCAGTGCGGTGGCGCTGAACGCGTCGCGCTGGAATTGGCCCGAATCTGGCCCGATGCGCCGCTGTACACATCCCTGTACCGGCCTGGTTCGACGTTCGAGGAGTGCGCCGAATTGGACGTGCGGGCGAGCTCGCTCGATCGCGTCCCGGTGGATCGCGGGTTTCGGGCGCTCGCCCCGCTCTACCCACTCGCGTTCCGCAGCCTGGGGACGTTGAAGCACAAGGTCGTGATCAGCTCGTCGAGCGGATGGGCCCACGGCATCAGAACCTCCCCTGACTCGCTGCACATCGTCTACTGCCACACCCCGGCGCGCTGGCTATACCGGCCCGGGGAGTATCTCGGGTCCTCGCTGGGGCCCGCGCTCCTGGCGCCACTGACTGGCCGGCTGCGCCGCTGGGATCAGGCGGCGGCACGTCGCGCCGACGTATACGTGGCCAACTGCGCAAATGTGCGCCGGCGCATCAGAGAGGTGTACGGGCGTGACGCAATGGTCATCTATCCCCCGGTCGGGGTGGAGCGGTTCACGCCGCGCGAGCGGGGAGAACGGCTGCTCGTGGTCTCCCGCCTACTTCCATACAAGCGGGTTGACTTGGTGGTGCGTGCCGCCACGCGGGCGGGAATTGGACTCGACGTGGTCGGGGCGGGGCCCTGCCTTGAGGAGCTTCGCGCGCTCGCCGGTCCCACCGTGACCTTCCATGGGAAGGGTGACGACTCGACGGTTCGCCAACTCCTCGAGGGCTGCCGAGCGTTGTGCGTGGCCGCGACGGAGGACTTCGGCATCGCGCCCGTGGAGGCCAACGCGGCCGGCAAGCCGGTGATCGCCTATGCGGCCGGGGGTGTCCTTGAGAGCCAAGAAGAAGGCGTCAGCGCAGCGTTCTTCCGCGAGCTCACCGAGGACGCCCTGCTCGAGGCGATCGCCCGAGCCGACGCGATCGACTCGTCGCCGACCGAGCTCGCGGCCAGGGTGCGCCAGTTCTCAGCCAAGGCCTTCCGCCAGCGGGTTCGCCTGCTCGTCGGAGCCACCCTCGCTCAGCGCCGCCCGAGCGGGAGCTCCCTCTCCAGTGCATCGCTCAGGGTCGCCGCCTGAGCCAGTACGACAGCTGAGCACAAGGCCGGTTACCCGCGCCAGCCGGATCCCTGCGGACTCGGCACCTGTCTCGAGAGCCACGAGCCGAGGCTGATGCTCACGCAACAGACGACCGGCTGCCGGCGCGAGCACCCGCAGCGGCACGGCCACGGCGTGAGCTCGACCCCGCTGGCGCCTGCCGTAGTCAGCGGCACATCGCAGGGGATGACGCGTGGCCAGCCACGCGAGGGCTTTTACTCTCGACAGCTCGGTGTCGTCCTCCCAGTAGTCGACCGCGTGGGCGCGCGCGGCGACGAGGTCCTGCCGCTGCGGACGGTGTGCGGCCTCGATCCGGATTGGGGACTCCAGCGTGCCGAGCTCCGAGAGCCTCTCGCTGATCGACGTCTCGGTCAGCGCCGGGAAGGTCGTGGCGATCACGACGCCGCGGGCCCTCCCCCGCGCCGCGGACGGAGCGCTGTTGCCAAATGCCAGACCAACCCGGTCGAGGACGATCACGAGCGCATCGATGGCGCGAAACCGGGCTCGCTCGCGATCGCCAACGAGCCACCAGCGCACTGCCCCCACCAGGGCTCGCGGCAAGGCTGTCGGCGCGGCGCGATCGGAGTAGGCGCCCGGATACCGACGGGCGAGCCATGCCCGGCCGGCTGCGTAACCCAGAATCATCCGCGAGAAGTCACCCACCGTCTCGCGATACGAGTGCGTCACGCCGGCCGCAGCCCGGTAGCCGAGCCGCCAGCCAGCCGCCTGCAGGCGCCAGGTGAAGTCCGCGTCGGCGTCACAGCGCACGCCCTCGAGAAAGCCCCCGACGGAATCCCAGGCCTGCGCTCGTACGAGGAGATTCGCGGTCACGGCGTAGGGCCGCTCACTGAGCACGTACCGCTCCTGATTCAGGTAGCTCCGGTCGCGCTGATAGCGCGCGATCACCTGCGTCTGCGACGGATCGCCGAAAACCTCGCCGGCGATGGCACCAACGTCGTCGGCGACCGGCTCGGCAAAGTAGCGCGCGAGGATGTTGGGCTCAGGCAGGCAGTCGGCGTCTGTGAACAGGAACCAGTCGTTACGCGCCGACACCGCGGCAATGTTCCGGGCGTAGTAAGCCGAGCGCTCGTCCGCCGCCGGAATCGCGCGGACGCCTGGCCAGCGCGGCGCGATCGCGCACATCACCTGGTCGGGACTGTTATCGGCGACGATCACCTCGTCATCGGGCCGGCGTTCGATCCCACACAGCGCATCGAGCGCCCTCGCGGCCTCGCGCTCGTCACCCAGGAACGGCATCAACACGCTGACCGCGGGGCGTGCATGACTGGCTTCGTGGTCGTTGGTCATCTGCGTAGACCGGCGGGGAATCCGGCCGCGCACCGTACCATCGGCCGCGTGCACCCGGGCCCGATTGTCCTCAACGGCCGTGCCGCCGCCCGGGCCAAGATCTCCGGGGTCGAGCGCTGGGCGGTGGAGGTGAATCCGCGCCTCCGCGCGCTCCGGCCCGATCGCTACATCCGGGCGGATCCTCCACGAGGCTTCGCCCACAAGGCCGGCCAAGCGTGGGAACAGGCCGTGCTGCCGTCCCGCGCCGCACGATCGAGGGCATCCGTCATCTTCTCGCCCGCCAATCTCTCGCCTCTGGCCTGGCCGCGCAACGTCGTCGTAATCCACGATGCCGCTGTGCTGCGCAACGCCAGTGACTACTCACGGGCCTACCGGGCCTGGCACGGTCGCCTGGAGATCGCCTGCGCACGCCAAGCACTGAGGGTGGTGACGGTCTCGGAATTCTCGCGTGGCGAACTGGTGCTGCTGAGCGGCGTGAGCCCCGACAAGGTCAGTGTCATCCCAGGAGGGGTCGACGGAGCCTTCAGCCCGGACGCGGATGCCGAGCGGGTCACCCGAACCTACGGTTTGCATCGTCCGTACGTGCTCATGGTGGGGACGGATGATCCCCGAAAGAATCTGGCTGCCCTCGCCGCCGCCGCCCCTCGGCTAAAGCTCGCCGATCTCGAACTCGTGTGGGCCGGCGCCGGCAAGGGACATATGGCCGGCGCGACCGAGGTCGATGGCATTCGGCGTCTCGGCTACGTGGATGACAGCGACCTTCCGGGGCTCTACGCCGGGGCACGCACGTTCGTCCTGCCCTCGCGCTACGAGGGCTTCGGACTGACATGTATCGAGGCGATGGCGTGCGGCACGCCAGTGGTGGCCGCCAACCGGGGGGCGCTCCCGGAGACGTGCGCGGGTGCTGCCCTGTTCGTCGACCCCGACGACCCAGCCGAAGTCGCCGAGGCCATCGTCCGCGCGGCCAGCGAGGAGCAGCTACGCGCGCAACTGCGTAAGGCCGGGTTTGAGCGGGCTGAGAAATGCAGCTGGGAACGCACCACTCGAGAGCTCGACAAGCTCCTGATGAGCCTGGTGTCTGACTGAGCATGCCTGACAGCACTCAGCGCGTGATCGTCGTCGTGCTCGACTACAACGGTCTCGCAGACACGCTCGAGTGCCTGGAGTCAGTTGTGTCGTCTGACTGGCCCGAGGTGTCGGTCATGGTGGTGGACAACGCCTCGAGGGTGCCGGTCGCCGCCGCGGTCTCGGACCGATTCCCGGACGTGGTGGTGATCCGCAACTCGGAGAACCTCGGGTTCGCCGGCGGCATGAACGTGGGCCTCGAGCGCGCGCTCGAGCTCGGAGCGGATTACGTCCTGCTCCTGAACAACGACACGGTGGTCGACCCCGGGATGATTCGAGCATTGATCGAGACGGCAGAGGCCGAGCCTTTAGCGGGCATAGTCAGCCCGCTGGTTCTGTCACGCCACGCACCCGATACGGTGCTCAGCGGCGGCTGGGCATTCGACCCCCGGCGGGGGCACCCGGGCCGCCCCGTGCTGGCGGAGGCTCGACGGGACGGCCTGGCTGGCATCCGCGAGGTAACCGCATCCTCGGGCGAGGCGATGCTCGTGAGCGCATCCACCGCCAACGCCGTGGGCGGATTGGACGAGTCTCTGCATCTGCGGCTCGAGGACATCGACTGGTCGCTCCGCATGCGGGCCAGCGGGCGGCGCAATTACGTCGTGCTCGACGCCCACCTCTGGCACACGGTCTCCGCGTCGAGCGGAGGTGATCACTCAGCCCTGAGTGCTTATTACCACACACGAAACATCCTGGTGGTATGCGGTCGACACGCCCCACTGGCAGGTCCGCAGGCGCTGGCTCGAGAGACGGAGGTTCTGATCGCCAACATCGTCCACGCTCGCCGTGGCATCCACCCGCTGGCCAACGCGAGAGCCGTGCTGGCCGGCTGGCGGGACTACCGGCGGGGTCGACTCGGCGCTCGCTGATCGCGCCGCGGCTACCGTTCCCGATCCGATGTCCGATGCGTCAGCCAGCGGCGCGCCGTTCGCCGGCGTGATCGTGATCCACAACTCAGCCCGGTATCTGCCCGGGCTGTTCGGGTCTCTCAAGCGTCACTTTGATCCCGCGCCGGAGCTCATCGTGGTGGACACAGGCTCGACGGACGATGGCGCACAGATCGCGCGCGAGAACGATGCGACGGTCATCGACCGTCCCGACAATCCTGGGTTCGGGACGGCGAACAACGTCGCCATCGAGCACGTGGCCAACGAGGTCTGCGTTCTGCTCAACCCCGACATCGAAGTACTCGATGCGGGTCTGCTGGACCTGGTCGGGCTAGCCCGTCAGCGACGTGCGTTGCTCGTGCCCCGGCTGCTGAACGCCGACGGCTCGATCCAGCGCAGCGCCCATCCAGCCGCCGGGTACGCCCGAAGCGCTCCTGTCAGCCCTCGTCCACCCGCGAGCCTTGCCAAGGTCTCTGCGCCTCCGCGCGGACCCCTGGCGCGCCGCCGAGCCACGGCAGGTCGGCTGGGCGTTGGCCGCCTGCCTCGTCGCTCAGACTCAGGTGATGCGCGAGCTTGGTCCGTTCGACGAGGACATCTTCCTGTTCTATGAGGATCTCGAACTGGCCCTGCGTGCCGCGCGGGGCGGAATCGTGACCGAGCTCCACCCGGAGGTCGCCGTCCGCCACTACGGAAGCCATTCGACCTTCCCGGCATACAAGGGCGAGCCGCTCGAGCTCCTGGCCAAGCTGCGACGCGACGTTGTGGGTACGCAGCTGGGTCCTCGCGCGCTCGCGCTCGACGACGCGGCTCAGGCGCTCGCGTTCGCCACGCGCGCGGGTGCGCGGATCGCGCTCCGGCGCGATGCGTCTCGCGAGCTGGCCCAGCTCAAGGCCGTGCGCGCTGCGCGCTCGAAGAAGTAAGCGCGCTGCGGTAGTGCGACAGGAGCGCGTCGGTGTTGCGCTCGGGGTCGAATAGGCGGCGGGCGGCACGAGGGCCACCCTCTTTCAGCGCCAAACGCAGATCCCCATCCGTCAGGACCTCCTCGATCCGGTCGGCGAGCTCAGCCGGGGAGGCGGTGCTGACCTTCAGCACCTCGTCGCGATCGGCCAGGAGCCCGCCAAATCCCACCGCGAATGTGATCGTCGGCGTGCCAGAGGCAAGGTAGGACTGCAGCTTGGATGGCAATCTCAACCGGTTGAACTCGCTCGGGCCGCCCGGCTGAAGGAGTACGGCGGCGCGCCGGAGCAGCGCGGCCATGTTCGAATACGGGAGCAGGCCCGGGAACGCGAACGTCCCCTGCCTCAGACCAGCTCCGATGGCGAGTGCCTCCGGGTCAATCCGGGCGTGGACGTTTCCGGGATGCACATAGCCGACCTCGTGGCCGCGGCGCTGCACCTCGGCCACCGCCTCGAGCCCTTGGAGCGTGTCCTCGAGGGAGAACGGATAGATCGTCCCCGTCACGACGACCAGCGGCACCCCGGCAAGCGACGGCGGCGGCTCGAACGCGGAACCGGCTACGTCAGCGATGACCGTGGGCGATACCGGCAGCAGGGTCGAGCACGGCCGCCCGATTCGGGCCGACACCTCGCTCGCGAGCTCGGGGGTGAGCGCATCGAGACCCACGGCACGGCGGCGGACCCACCGCCTTGTCGCGGCCGTCGAGTGCGGCCAGGCGTTCGGGTGAGCGATGCTCTCGACCCGCCGGACGTGACGTCCTACGCGGTGGTACACCGACTCTCCCGGGACGCCGCGCCACGCCTGCCATTCGTTGTCCTCGAAATGGACGAACACCGGCGCACCCGTGGCTCGTGAATAGTCCGCGGCCGCGGCGGCAGTTGGCACTCGCGAGTTGACGGAGTGGACCAGCGTGGGCGCGAAGTCTCTCCCACGTTGCCGGTCAACCGGACGCAGCCGCCGGCCCGAGAACCGATGCTCGGTGAACTCGATACCGGGGACGATCTCAAGACCTTCTCGCGCCACGCTGTCGGCGCTGCCGCCAAGGCTCATGAGGACGCGGTGGCCACGATGGGCGAGCCGCTGGGCGAACCCCATGATCTGCTTCTCGCTCGGCCCGCCGAGATCACCCTGGCAGACGAACAGGATCGAGACGGGTTCGTCGTAGGCTGGCGTGGCCGTCATGAAAAGGCGCCCCGAGGGCCTTCAGTCTATTAAACGGTGACTGACGCGGGTGCGGCCACCGCTCGGTAGCCTGACGACGCGATGAGCACGCTGCGCCTTGCTGTACGCGGTGGGCCTCGAGGCCGGCTGCCATGGGTAGACGCCGCACTGGCGGCCGCCATCGGCTGCTGGGCAGCAGGGATGGTCGCCTGGTTCGTGGGTGCCATCACGCTGCCGGTGTCAGGGAGCCGCACCGACGCGCTGCTCCTAGCGCCGCCGTTGCTCCTGGCGATGGTCTGGACGTTCTCCTCGCGTCCGGCGACGGCGACGTTGCGTTACGGGACAGGCCTGAGCGCGCTGGTGGCGGCAATTCTCCTGCTGACCCCGCAGGTGATCGCCGACCAAACGCTCGCCCTCGCCCTCCCCGGCGTGATCGTCGCCACGTGGGTCGTGTGGAAGTGGCCTGCGTTCGGGACTGTGGCGGTGCTCGCAATCACGGGCACGTTCGGCTCGCTAACCGCGTATTTGACGTTCCCCTATTACCGCACGATGACCGTCGCGCTCGTGGCGCTGCTCCTGGCGGCAGTCATACGCCTCCTCGTTATGCGTCGTCGCGGGACGCTTGAGGTTCCGCTCAGCGTGATTGCGGTCCTTGGATATCTGGCCGTCACTTTGGGGCAACTCGCTCTCTCGGCTAACCGGCAGACTGCCCTGCATGGCTTCGAGCTGGCGCCGTGGGCGATGTGCGCAATGTTGGTGGTGGCGTACTCCCAATGGTCACGCGCTACACACGCACGCATCCTGCGCGCCGTGTTGCTGATTGCCGTCGGCGTGGGCGGCTATGCCGTGCTCCGTCTCATCATCGGTCCGTCTGCGGTCGAACGGGAGATGGCCGCCTCCGGCGGCGCGCTGTCCACCTACAACTTCACTGACGGTCACCTGAAGTTGCTCGGATCCTTCCCCAACGGCGCCGAGCTCGGAAATTGGACCGGACTCATGCTGCCCTTCTGTGCCTCGTGCGCACTCGGCCTGCGCGGTCGTGTTCGGGGTCTGGCCATCCTCGCCGTGCCGCTTCTGGCCGTGGCGGTGCTCGGCGCCCAATCCCGCGCGTCCGCACTGGCTGCGCTGGTGGCGGCGCTGCTGGTACTGGTCCTTCACATCGGCGCCCGCGCGTTCGCCGGACTGCGACTCGAGTACGCCCTGCTCGCCGTCGTGGTTCTGCTCGGGGTCGGTGGCGGGGCGTATATCGCAGCCGGGGGCGACAGCTCGCGTGCGAACAGCGGCCACAGTTATGCGTCGCTGCTGGCCGGACCCTCGCACGATGCATCATTCGCCGGCCACGAATACAAGTGGAAAGAGGCATTTCGCGACCTGGCCGGCCATCCATTCGGATATGGCCTCGGCACGGCCAACCCCGGGTTCAGCCCGCCGTCGGTCGCGCCTGTTACGCCACCCGCGGTCAACCAAATCACAGGGTTCGTGGTCGACAACGGGTATCTCAAGGTCGCCCTGGAGCAGGGCTTCACAATCATGGTGTTGTTCGTGGTCGGGCTCGCGCTTCTCGCCGGGACCTTCGTGCGCGGCGGCATTCGCCTCCGGGACCCGATGCGAGCGACGATCGTGATCGGGAGTCTCGGCGTGCTCGTCTCATTGCTGTTGATGGAGATGGGCGCGGCTGTGGCCGACGGCATTCCGGCGGTGGCCGGATGGATCGTGATGGGTCTCGGTCTCGCCCAGTGCGTCCAGCGGGCTCCGGCCGCTTAGACGGTTGGTTCGTAGGCGTACGAGTAGTACGCCAGCTCGTCGTCGCCACCCGGCTTGACACCGGTCACGACGACCCCAATCAAACGGTGTGGAAGGCGCTCAACCGCCTGCTTGAGGGCGGCGGCCTGATCCTGTGTGGTTCGCTGGGAGCGCACGCAGATCAGCGCCGCCTCAGTCTCGGCCATGAGCACCGTCGTGTCGGCAACGGCGAGCAGCGGACCCGAGTCCAGCACGACTTGGTCATAGGCACCCGTGACATCGCGCAAGAAGGCAGCGAAACGCTCGGATCCGAGCAACTCAGCCGTCTCGGGCACCCGCGCGCCGGCGGTGATACACGCGAGCCGGCGTATCGGCACGGCCGTCTCGCCGTCGGTGCTTTCGCCATGCGACGGACCTTTTCCGTTGCGCGAGGTCACCCGCCCCGGCACCGGGAGCTCGATCACCTGGACCACGTCGGCGGGGGTGGCGTCTCCGAGCAGATAGTCAGCTAGCCCAGGTCCCTTGGACAGACCAAGGCGATCGGCGACGGAGGGGCGGCGCAGGTCACAGTCGACGAGTAGCGTCTGCGCTCCGGACGCCGCGCACGCGCAGGCGAGCGCCGTCGCGACTGTGGATTTGCCTTCCTCCGCGAGCGCGCTGGTCACGGCGATGGACTTCGGAGGATTATCGACGTCGAGGAAGCGCAAGTTTTGGCGCAGCATCCGGAATGCCTCCCGGTCTCGCTCCTCGGCGATCGACTTGCCGTTCGGGCTGAAGAACACCGGGGCCGTGAAGACGGAGTCGCGGACGTAACCCAGAATCGGCCATCCCAGCTGGTCGCCGATCTGCCCTGCACCGCGCAATCTCCGATCGAGCGCGTCTCGCCCAAACGCGGCCAGCAACGCCAGCGTGAGCCCGAGCACGAGCCCGAGGATCGTGTTCCGCACCGTCCGTGGGCCGGTCGGCGTCGTCGGCAACGATGCGAGTTGGACGATCTTCACCGGGTCAGCGGTCTTGGCCAGCACTTCAAGCGTGGCAATCCTGTCCACATAAGTCGCCTTGGTCACCGGATCGGGCGCGTGCGCGATCAGCGGACGAAAACGCGCCTTGACGGCTTGGAGCAGGCTGGCCAACTGCGCGCGCGCTTGGTCGGCCCCAACGGTCTTCGTGGCCTGCGCAAACGCGTTGGCCGTGGCCTGAGCTGTTGCGGCGTTCGGCGACACGGCTTGGATATCGACCTGGTTGTTCTGCCCGTTGATCGCCGATCCGACCGTACCTGCCAACGCAGCGTTGGAGAGCGGCGATCGGAGCTGGCGCTTGACGAGCTTCACCACTGGTCCACTGGTGATCAGATTCTGGTTGAGCTCAGCTCGCGTCGTGTCATCGAGCGTAGGCCCCACGGCTGTCCCCAGGAGGCTGAGCTGCTGCGACGTCGTGTCCTGAAAGAAGATCGTCGCGCCGGCCGCATAATCCGCCTTCTCGCGACTGGTCACCGCGAATGATGCGGCCACGCACGCCAGCACGATGATGACGATCATCACGCGGTGGCGGCGGACGACGCGCACGTAATCACGCAGCGTCGCGTACCGCGGAGCATCTTGCCTTACCGTGGCACTCATTTCAGCAATGTGTAGCGAGTCGCCGTAGAGAGAACGAAAACCTGTAAAACGGTGCTTAGGCGACGGCAGCGGAGTCTAGCGGTGCCCTTTCGAGCCCGCGACGGTTCAATAAGCGCCGAGCCTTGCGGGTCTAACCGCGCCGGTGGCCCCGCCGAGCAGCACGCCGGTTCTCCTGCCTTGCCAGCTGTGCTCGCTGGTTCAGCGCGCGCACCGTGGAGGCAAATGCATTCCATCCCGCTTTCGGCGTCAGACTCTGATTCATGAGTCCGAAATGATCCTGAGGGTTGGTCGGGTCTGAACCCTCATCCCGCATTTCATACACGTCTGTGTCGGCCACGTAGGGAAGTCCGCCCAGCTGTTGCAAGGCAGACGCAACGCTCCAGGCCTGACTCTGCGGGCTGGGTACGGAGGTCGACCAGCCAATCTCGGTCACCCACAGCGGAACGCTGTCGCCCTGGCTCAGCTGGTAGGCCCGGAAGGACTTCAGGCCGGCGAGCTGCGGCTGACCGTAGGGGTGCACGCCGATCCCGTCGTAGTGGCCCTTGACGCCGTCGGCGTAGAGCTGGGATAGGAAGCTCGTATCCGTGCCGGCGAGGCTCATGATCACCGGCAGGCTGGGGGCGACTGCCTTCACGGCCGGATATGCAGCCGTTACGAGGCGGGCATAGGCGGCCGCTCGATTGGAGGCGTAGAGAAAGTTGCCGTTGGGCTCGTTCCACAGCTCGAGCGCGGCCAGGGCGTAGCCCCAGCGCTGAGCGGCGAAAGCGCAGAAGTCCGCATAATCCTGGGCGTTCGAGGGCGGGTAATAGCGGACCGGGAAGTTCCACCATCCCACTCCACACCCGAGCTTCATCGCCGCCGGAGCGGACGAGGCCCAGCAGGGAGTCGACCAGACATCGAGGATCACCTTCAGCCCGTGGGCGTGAGCCTGGGCGAATACCCAATCGAGCCAGGCGAGGGTCTTCGCGTCGTAGTTCCCCTTGGCCGTCCACTCAACGGCGGTCCAGAACACATCGAAACGGACGCTCGTCGCGCCGGCTGATTGCAGAAGGCTGAACTCTCGCTGTATTACGGAGGCGTTCTCGTCGGAGGCCATGGGGTGCAGATCGACTCCGTGCAGCTGCGAGACATTGACGTACCCAGGGCTTGGCGATGCCTGCGGATGCAAATTCTGAAGCCCGTACATGAGGTCCGGTGGGTGAGCGCGAGCCCTCGTCGTGGCCGACGCGCCGCCAGCGAACGTCATCGTCAGAGCGACGATCACTACGGTGGCCATCAAGCAATGCCGACAGCGCCTGGCATGTTCCACAGCCATAGTTCGTCTCTCGGCCATTGCTGGCACGCTGCGCAGTGAACCATAATTTGGTAGACGAATTACCGAGGACGCGGCTCCTACTCAGTGCGCCAACTGTCCGCTAAGCCTGGATACGATTCGAACATGTGCGCGAAAGCTTGTTGCGCCGCCTGTGGCGCAGACGAGCTCCGGGCACGCATAGCGGTTGCCAGCGAAACGGGGGCCGAGAGCCTGATACCCAGCACGCGGCAATTCGGGACGGCGTTGGCGGACATCGTCCGCTGCACTCGCTGCGGACACATGCAGCTGGATCCGATGCCGGACGAGGAGTTCCTCGCCGTCGCCTACCGCCAAGCGGCGTCCGAGGACTACATCGAGGAGGAAGCCGGACAGCGGGAAACTGCGCGCCGAACTCTGATGCAGATCGAAGCACAAACGTCGGCTCGGGGCGCGCTGGCGGACCTGGGGTGCTGGGTCGGCTTTCTGCTCGCAGAGGCGCGGGAGCGAGGCTGGGACGCGACCGGAATCGAACTGAGTGAGTTCGGCTCTACGTACGCGAGGGACCGCCTCGGGCTGAACGTCATACACGATGACCTGTTCTCAGCCGAGCTACCCAGCGCGGCATTCGATGTGGTCACGCTGGGGGACGTCATCGAGCATCTGATCGCTCCCGGTGAGGCCCTGGCCCGAATTCGAGAGTTGCTCGTGCCCGGAGGCCTGCTCTGGATGGCGTTGCCCGACGCCGGCAGCCGCCTCGCTCGAGCCATGGGGCGGCGCTGGTGGTCCGTCCTGCCCACGCACGTGCAGTACTTCACCCGGCACTCGATGGCTACGCTCCTCACCCGCCATGGGTTCGAGTTGCTGACGATCACCACGGCGCCAAAGGCCTTCACCGTCGGGTATTACCTGGACCGGATCGGCGGGTACTCGCCGGTGGCCGGGAAGGCGCTCGGTTCCACGGCCACCGCGATCGGAATTGCCGACCGCATGTGGGCGCCTGACTTCAGGGACCGAATGGCGGTAATGGCTCGGGTCGACCCGGCACGATGAACTTCGATCGCCAGCTTGGAACCGCCGCCCTTTCGCTTGCCGTCGACGCTCTGACGGCCGAGGTGGTGGATGCGCTGAACCGGGCCGAGATCGAGTTCATCCTTCTCAAGGGCCCGGCAATCGGCCGTTGGCTGTATGACGAGAGTGAGTTCCGGCCTTACGTCGACGTGGATCTGCTCGTGGCGCCCATCCGTCACTCAGCTGCAGAACAGGTGCTCCGGGCGCTTTCGCTCACCAGGATCACGCGTGATTACGAGCACCACGGCCGCCTGGAACACGATGAGGTGTGGCGCCGGCCGACGACCACGGCGACGCTTGACCTCCACCGGACGCTGCCCGGGGTTCGCGGCACGTCACCGGAGCGGGTGTGGCGCGAGCTTTGGCCGCGAACCGCCGAGATGCAACTTCCCCCGCCAGGGCGCAGCGTTCGGGTCCTGAACGAACCCGCTCTCGCCCTCCTCGTGGCGCTGCACGCGGCACACCATCTTGGCGAGGGTGAGATTGCCGCGAAACCCCTGCTGGATCTCGAACGGGCCCGCGCACGGGCATCGCGCGAGGTTTGGGGGCAGTCAGCCGAGCTCGCCCGCAAGCTGCGGGCCGGGCCCCAGATGGCGCGGGGTCTGCACGCGGTCTCTGGAGGACCCGAGCTCGCGTCGAGCCTCGGCCTTCCGGCGCCCGCCAGCGGGCGCGAGGAGGCCTCAGGGTTCGAGAGATTCGCCGCCGCCGATTCGACGGGCGAGCGGCTGGGGCTGATGCTGCACGCGCTGATTCCGCCGCCGGACTACCTGCGGTTTTCGTCAAGCCTGGCTCGCCGGGGTTGGCTTGGCCTCGGCCTCAGCTATCTCTGCCACCCGTTCGTCGCGGCCGCGCGGGGATCGCGCGGATTCCTCATCTGGCGCCAGGACCAGCGACGGCGACGAACCAACCCCGCTCAGCCCGGGATCAAGCCCTCGCCCTGAAACTCAGATTTCGCCTCTTCGAGTGACACATCGGGCGGGGGGAGAATGATGTCCGAGCCGAACAGAGCATCGTCGTCCACCGGCGTGCCGGTTGTGCGGACGTAGTCCAAGAGCCGGTTGAACGCGTTTCGGAAGCTCTCCTCATCGGATGCCTCACACGCCGAGACGGCCGCGTTGTCGAGCTCGTTCAGCGCCGAGATGTCCTCATCAGACACCTCGTATTGACCCTCATTGGAGATCCGAACGATCATCGGACTACTCCCCGGTGCCGGCCGTGTCCGCGGGGGCCGCGGTGCCGGCCGTGCCCGCGGGAGGCGGAGTTGCCGCCGTGTCGGCAGGCGCGGTATCGCCGGCCGAGCCGCCGTCTCCGGCGCCCAGCTCGCCCTTCGCCGCGCCGCCCGTGCCGAGCTCGGCCTTCATCTTCGCCAGGTCCGCGTCAACCTCACTGGTGCTCGAGAGCGCCTTGAGCTGGCGATCGATGTCATCGTCGCCGGAGCCAAGTGCGGTCAGGTCCTCGAACGTGCCCGCCGCCTCGAGCTCCTGCACGGCGTCGGCGCGAGCCTTCATGTTCTCGGTCTTGTCGAGTGCCCGCTGCATGGCCAGTCCGACATCGGCCATCTCCTCCCCGACCCCGGTGGCGGCCTCGGAGATCCGAACCTGGGCCTCGGCGGCCGAGTACTGGGCCTTGACGACCTCCTTCTTGGACCGGAACTGCTCGATCTTGGTTCGCAGCTTCTGCTCGGAGGCGGTCATCTGCTCCTGCTGCTGCTCGAGCTGTGCGACCTGCGAGTCGAGCGACTGCAGCTCGGTTTGAGCGACGTTCTTGCGCTCGAGCGCGGTCCGAGCCAGTTCCTCGTTGCCCGCCGCCAGCGCTTGGCGCGCCTGGGTATCGAGCTTCACGACCTGCTGCTGAAGCTTCTCCTCCTGTAGCTGGAGGCGCTTCTTCGAGGTGACGACGTCGGCGATGCCCTTCTTGACGTTCTGGAGCAGCTCGATCTGTTTCTGATAGCTGTACTCGAGGGTCTCCGAAGGATCTTCGGCGCGATCGAGCAGCTTTGAAATCTTGGCTTTGACGACGGTCGACATGCGCCCGGAAAGGCCCGGCATCGCATCCTCCTTGGGCGGTGGCTGAAACTGGCTAGATCTAGCCTATCGAGCCGCCCGAGCACATCCCTCCACCCTTGCGTGTCAGGATCCGGGACGTGGAACCCAAGCCGGTCTCGGAGTCGTGTTCGGTCCTGGCTCATTGGATGGGCATCACCGACGCCAACAGCGCCGGCAATATCCACGGCGGCACCATCATGAAGCTGGCCGACGAGGTGGCCGGCCTGGCGGCGATCAAATACTCCCGTCATCGCGTGGTGACGGTGGGAATGGACCGCATGGCGTTTCTCGTGCCCATCTATGTAGGGGAGCTGGTGACCTTCCGGGCCACCGTCAACGCCGCCTGGCAGACCTCAATGGAGGTGGGCGTGCGAGTCGAGGCCGAGAACCCGTTCCGCGGTGAGGTGCGGCACACCAACACCGCCTATCTGACGATGGTGGCGCTCGATGGCGAGGGCAGGCCGACGCCCGTTCCGCCGCCGGTGGTGAGCTCACCCAACGAGCAGCGCCGCCTACGAGAGGCGGGGCTGCGGCGCGCGAACCGGCTGGCTGAGCGGACCGAGATACTCGAGCATCGAGGGCGCGAGAACACCGCGGAGCCCGCCGGCTGATGTATCAGCCGGCGGTCGCGACACTTCGAGGTGATGCCGGCCACAGCCCGGCGGAGGGCTGGCTACAGGCCGGCGGGGTGACGCGCTTCGAAACCCGGCGTGCCGTGCATCAGTGGACGCCAGCGCGGGCCGGTGCCTGGGGGCGGGTGCGGATCGTCCTCAGCCGAGGTGTCAAACCGGATTCCCGCAACCTCGATGAAGGCGTGCGCAGGGTTCGTGTAAACCGTGACCCACTGGCCGACGCCCCGCTTGCCCCAGGACTCGAAGCCACTCGAATCCTCGGAGACCTTGAGCAGGCCAGCCGCGTGCAGCACGTAGGACACCGTGCCGGAGCAGTCGTAACCGGCGTCGTTCCAGACGCCATGGCCGCCGCCGTAGATGTACGGCTTCTTGCGAATCTTGTTACCGGCCCAGATGATCTTCTTGACCGCCATGGGCGCGTAGGTCGGCGCGTATGCCACCCCGTGGATGATCCGGGCCTTGGTGCCGACGACCGTGGGATGCGCCTTGGTGCTAGGCGGCGTCTTGGGGGCGCCGATGCCGGTGCCGCCGTTGCTCGTGGTGGTGGTCGTGGTGGTGGTGCCGGAGCTCCCGAGGCCGCTGCCGCCGGCAGCGAGTGCTTGGCTTGCCCCACCACCCGCGATCAATGCGAGAGTAGGAACAAGGAATCGTAGGTAGCGCAAAATCTCTCTTTCGTCGGCCGGCGGGGTTAGCTGTCGGGCTGGCGCTAAAAGAGCCTGCGCCTCCCGCGGATTCACCGCGGGATTAGCCCCTGGGGATCAAATGGGTCCCCCGCTCCACGGTTTTAGGCCCGTGGATTAGGCGTCGCGGCAATATAGCGGCTCGCGCGGCACCCGGTCGAGCACCGAGCCAGGCGGGCGCGCTCCCGGGGGACAGCGGGCCGACGGGCATCGCACCGGCGCTCGCGCACAGGGCGCTCGCTAACGTCCGCGCCGATGCCACGGCGGGTGATTGTGATCTTGTTTGGCGCCTGCCTGGCGCTTTCCGCGTGTGGGGGCACCAAGCTGCTCTCGCAGGCGCCCTCGACGGTCACCATCGGGATTCCCTCGCGGGTTCCCCAGGCGGCTCAGAAGCTCGGCTTTCCGTCGGTGGCGACAAAGAACACGACCCGGGTGGCGGGCGCAGACCCGGCGGCCGACGCCGCCGGCGTCGCACTCGCGGTCTATCCATCAGCCGCACCCGGGACCCACCCGACCTCGGTGGCCCTTGCGCCCACCAGCGACTGGCAAGCGGCGATCGCCGCATCGGTCCTGATGGCCCCCCCGATCAGAGCCCCAATCCTCCTCTCGGGAACCTCGATGCCGACCGCGACCACCGATGCCCTGGCCGAGCTCGCGCCCACCGGCTCCGGTGCCGTGGGGGGAGCCCAGGTGATCCGGGTGGGGCCGGTGGCAGCGCCCAAGGGGCTGCGCGCAGCCCAGATCAAGGGAACCGACCCGTACGCTCTCGCGGCCGGTATCGACCGCTTCGTCAGCGCCGTGCAGGGCAAGACGAGCAGCGACGTGGTGATTGCCTCGGCCCAGAACGCCGCCTACGCGATGCCGGCCGCCGGTTGGGCGGCGGAGAGCGGCGACCCGGTGCTGTTCGTGTCCAGCTCGAGCGTGCCGGCAGCCACGCGTCAGGCGCTGCTGGCACACCAGAAGCCCCACATCTACGTACTCGGACCGCCGAGCGTCATCGGCGACTCGGTCCTCCACGAGCTATCCAAGTACGGGACAGTCAAGCGCGTCGGCGCCAGTGACCCGGCGGCGAACTCGGTCGCGTTCGCCGAATACCGTGATCCGGCTTGCGCGTACGGCCAGCCGTGCGCGCACGTCCCCGGAAGCTTCGGGTGGGCGATCCGGAGCCCAGGGCACGGTTATGTCCTGATCAACGCCAACCGGCCCCTCGACGCTGCTGCGGCCGCGCCTCTGTCCGGAAGCGGGGATTACGGCCCCCAGCTGCTGGTGAACGATCCCACTACCCTCCCTCACTCGGTGCTTGACTTCTTCCTGAACTTCGCAACGCCCGGCTACACGCAGGAAGGGCCGACGGCCGCGGTTTACAACCATGGATGGGTGATCGGTGATCAGACTGCGATCTCCGTTCCCGTCCAGGCTGAGATGGACAATCTGCTGGAAGCAGTTCCCCAGACCACAAAATGAGCCAGGCCGAGAACCCCGAGCGCCTCAAGACCGACCACACGGTCACGGTCGAGGACGTTCGCCAGTTGATGGGTGCCTCGACGCCCCACTTCGCGCTCCAGCTGCGGGAGCGGATCCGGGCTCTGATCCGAGGCCTGCCGGAGGGTCACCCGGCACGCACGGAGGGCGAACGGGAGATCGCCCGCTTGGACAAGATCGCCTACGTGGGCGAGGTTCGAGGGCACACGGCCGAAGCCGGCTTGACGCCCCTCCCGAGCCTCGGCCGCGACGCCCGCGACCACAGCTGAACGGCTCAGCGGGCGGGGGACCCCCCGCTCCTTGGCGGGCAAATACCTTCCCACAGGGCGGATCTCATCCACAAATGGCGAAACTCAGGTACGTCTCAAGCGGTTTATACGTTTACATCTAGGACATCCAGGACATCCGGACGACAGGTAGGACATGAACGAAGAGCGGTACATCTCGGTGATCGGGCTCGGCCGCGTCGGTCTCCCCCTGGCCCTGTGCTTTGCCGATCGAGGCCTCCGGGTCCTTGGCGTCGACCACGACGCCAAGGTGCTGACCTCGCTCCGAGCAGGCCAAATGCCGTTCAACGAAGCCGGCACGCAGGCGCTGCTCGACCGGGTACGTCGCAGCGGGCGGCTCGAACTCACTGACCGAGCGGCCGACGCCGCCCAGGCGGACGACATCGTGATCACGATCGGCACGCCCTCGTTCTCGCACATTGAAAGCGACCTGCGGCAGGTTCGAGCGGCTCTCGATGACCTCCTGCCGCTGCTGCGCCCCGGGCACTCGCTCATTCTGCGTTCCACGATCGCCCCTGGGACCACGGACTTCGTGGCCGGATATCTGGAGAAACGCCGTGGCCTGCGGGTGGGTGAGGACGTTTTCGTGGCTCACGCGCCAGAGCGGATCGCCGCCGGCCGGTTCCTCGAAGAGATCTCGAGCCTGCCCTGCATCATCGGCGGAGTCTGCGAGACCTCCACCGAGCGCGCCGCCAGCCTGTTCAGTGTGTTCGGCGCCCCGATCGTCCGCACCACGCCGGTCCAGGCCGAGCTGGCGAAGATCTGGACCAACATCCTGCGCTACGCCACCTTTGCGCTTCCGAATCTATTGATGATGGATTGCGAGAGCTACGGCGCCAACGTGTTCGAGGTCATCGACCTGATCAATCACGATTACCCGCGCGGGGGGATCGCCATGCCGGGCCTCACAGCCGGCACGTGCCTGCGCAAGGACTTCGCGTTCTCCGAGGAGCGCTCCCACGGACCCGGCATGCTGCTCGCCGTCTCGCGGGTGAACGAGAGCGTCCCTCTGTTCCTCGTCGAAGGTGTCAAGCGCCGAATCGGGCAGCTGGGGTCTCGCAAGGTCGCCGTGCTCGGCCTGACCTTCAAGCGCGATACCGACGACGAGCGCGATTCGCTGTCCCCGAAGCTGATCCGTCTACTCGAGCGCGAACTGGCCGACGTCGCGGTATGCGACCCGCACGCACCGACGCCCACCCAGCCCCTGAGTGACACGGTCCGCGACGCTGACGTGGTCATCGTCGCCACCAACCACTCCGAGTTCGAACGTCCCCAGACGCTCAAGCAGATCCACGCGCTGGCGTCTGACGACTGCCTGCTGGTCGATCCGTGGAACACGCTGGGCACGGGCCAGGTGTTCGTGTACGCGGCCGAGGCCCGGGCGCTGATGGGCCACACGGCGCCGGTCGACGCCGCATCAGACGCTCCGCACTGATGGCCCGCGTGCTCGTGACGGGCGGCGCCGGCACCATCGGCGCGGCGGTCGCCCGACGTCTGCTTCGCGATCCGGATTGGGAGGTGCGGGTCTCAGACCACCGCGAACCCCCGGAATGGATGCGCGAGGGGTGCGAGCTGCATCTGGGTGACCTGCGCGATCTCGCAGTGGCGCGAGAGGCGGTTGACGGCTGCTCGCACGTGATCCACCTGGCGGCGATCGTGGGCGGGATCGCCAACTTTCACAAGCTCCCGTTCACGCTGACCGAGGTGAACAACGCGCTTACGGGCGCCATCGTCCACGCCAGCATCGAGCACAAAGTGGAGCGATTCACGTACGTTTCATCGTCGATGGTGTTCGAACGCGCGGACGAATTTCCCACCACCGAGAGGCACGTCGACTTCTGTCCCCCGCCTCGCTCGGCGTACGGGTTCTCGAAGCTGGCGGGCGAGGTCTACACGCGCGCCGCACACGATCAGCATGGGCTGCGTTACACGATCTGCCGCCCGTTCAACGCCTACGGACCCGGCGAACGGCCTGACCTCGACGAGCCCGGGATCGCCCATGCCGTCCCGGACCTGATCGCAAAGGTGCTCTCGGGCCGGCGTCCGGTGCCGATCTTCGGTACCGGAGAGCAGACGCGCACGCTGACGCACGTGGACGACATCGCCGACGGCATCGTCACCGCGATGGGATCCCCGGCGGGCGAGAACGAGGATTTCAACATCTCCGCCTCCAGCGAGCTGAGCATCGCCGACCTGGCAGCGCTGATCTGGGAGGCGTGCGGGGAGGATCCAGCCCAGCTCGAGCTCGCCCATCTCCCGAGCTTCGAAGTCGACGTCCAGCGGCGCTGGCCGTCGGTTGAGAAAGCCCGTGAGCGTCTGGGCTGGGAGGCGCAGGTCGATCTACGTCAGGGACTGGCCGACACCGTGGCCTGGCTGAAATCTGAACAAACCGCTGCCGAGAACACCCATAAGGAGACACGATGAGCCATCGGGCACTGATCACCGGGATCACGGGCCAGGACGGGTCCTACCTGGCTGAACTGCTGCTCGACAAGGGCTACGAGGTCCACGGCATGGTGCGGCGCTCCTCGACCGAGAAGTTCGATCGCATCGAACACCTGCGCGATCGGCTCAACCTGCATCAGGGAGATCTGCTCGATCAGCGATCACTCGTCGACACGCTGCGCGCCGCCCGGCCAGATGAGATCTACAACCTGGCCGCCATGTCCTATGTGGCTGCCTCCTGGGTCCAGCCAACGCTGACGGCCGAATTCTCCGGCATCGGTGTCACCCGGCTGCTGGAGGCCATGCGAGAGGTGTGCCCCGAGGCCCGCTTCTATCAGGCCTCCTCCTCGGAGATGTTCGGGAAGGTGCGCGAGGTCCCGCAGACGGAGCTGACGCCCTTCTACCCCCGTTCGCCCTATGGAGTGGCCAAGGCCTATGGCCATTTCATTACCGTCAACTATCGCGAGTCATACGACCTCCATGCCACCAGCGGGATCCTTTTCAACCACGAGAGCCCCCGTCGCGGTCTTGAGTTTGTGACTCGAAAGATCACGTGGCACGCGGCCGCGATCAAGCTCGGCGTCCGTAAGCAGCTTGCCCTGGGGAACCTGGACGCTGAGCGCGACTGGGGCTTCGCCGGCGATTACGTCAACGCGATGTGGATGATGCTGCAGCAGGATGAGCCGGAGGACTACGTGGTGGCAACGGGGGTCGCGCATTCGGTGCGCGAATGCGTCGAGGTCGCGTTCGACCATGCCGGCCTCTCGATGGATGAGCACGTGTCAATCGATGAGGCGTTCCTGCGTCCGGCCGAGGTCGAGCACCTGATCGGCGATGCCAGCAAGGCGCGCGAAACGCTGGGCTGGGAGCCCGAGGTCAGCTTCGAGCAGCTCATCCGGATGATGGTCGACGCCGACCACGAGCTGCTGAAACGTGAGCGTCGGTGATCCGGCCCGAGCCGCGTTGACCCAGCCCGAGCGGCGATGACCGAGCGCGTCCACCGGTCGGCCGCCGTCGGCTTCGATCGTGCCGGCGCCGCCTACGAGCGTGGACGGCCCGGCTATCCCGACGGCGCGGTGATCAAGCTGGCGCGTGAACTCGGGATCGGGGAAGGGCGGGCGGTGCTCGATCTCGCCGCCGGGACGGGCAAGCTGACCCGAGCCCTGACCGGCCTCGGCGCCGATCTGATCGCCGTCGAGCCGGTGGCCGGAATGCGTGAGCAGCTCGTGCGCGCCGTTCCGGAGGCCGAGGTTATGGACGGCACGGCCGAGCAGATCCCAGTCGGGGACGGCGCCGTCGACGCCGTCGTCGTGGCCCAGGCATTTCATTGGTTCAACGCCACCGTGGCGGCGGCAGAGATTCATCGCGTCCTGCGACCGGGCGGAGGCCTCGGCGTGATCTGGAACTCGTGGGATGAGTCCGTGCCCTGGGTGGAGCGCACGCAGGCGCTCGTGCACGAGCACGTCAAGGGTGCCCCCCAACAGCGGACGAGCCCCTGGGCCGAGGAGCTCGACGGGACTGGGCTGTTCACGCCGCTCGAGCACGAGACGTTCCCGAACGTCGTGCACGGTGACCTCGACACGCTGGTGGCCCGGATCTCGTCAGTCAGCTACGTCGCCGCGTTGGCACCCGCGGAGCGCGAGCTGCTGCTCGACCGAGTGCGCCAAGTGGTGGCCGACGATCCTGAGACGGCCGGCCGAGCCACGCTGACGATGCCCTACCTCACACACATTCGCTGGGGCCGGCGGCGCTGATCAGGGACCCCAACCCTCGACACCTTGGTGAGTGGTCCTTGTACAAACCGTACAAACCGCCCCCGCCAATTGGGCCACTTGGCAGTTGCAGTTAGGTCTCCAATCAACGAAGAATCCCGGACCGAGTGTGAGCTGATCGCCTCAGCGCGCGCGGTCTACCGCCAGCCATCCCTAGGGGAGGAGCATCTTGGAGAGTGCGTCGCTAAGCCAGCCGGGCGTTGCAGTCGAGGTCGGAGACAAGGGCCTCAAGAAGAACGCGATCTCCTACCTCTCGAACATCGTGATCGGCGTCGCCTCGACGGCGCCGGCGTACAGCCTGGCCGCGACGCTGGGTGGCGTGGCGGCGCTGGTGGCGGTCGGCGGCCCCGCGATCATGATCGTCGCGTTCATCCCGATGCTGCTGATCGCGGCTTCGTACTACTACATGAACCGCGCCGATCCGGACTGCGGCACCACATTCGCCTGGGTCACGCGGGCTATGGGACCGCGGATGGGCTGGATGGGTGGCTGGGGAATCATCGTCACCGACATCATCGTGATGCCGAACCTGGCGGCGATCGCCGGGCAGTACACGTTCTCGCTGTTCGGCAACAACAATCCCTCGACGTTCGAGGTCACCCTGGTCGGGGTGGTCTGGATCATTCTCATGACCTGGATCTGCTGGAAAGGGATCGAGCTCTCAGCACGCCTGCAGCAGATGATGCTCGGCGCCGAGTTCGTGATCCTCGTCCTCTACTCCGTGGTGGCGCTCATCAAGGCATACAGCGGGAGTGCGCCCCACGGCAGCCTGCACGTCAGCGCGAGCTGGTTCAACCCGTTCGCGATCCACGGCTTCAGCAACTTCACCGAGGGGATCCTGTTAGCCGTATTCATCTATTGGGGCTGGGACAGCGGAGTGTCCGTCAACGAGGAGACCGAGAACGCAGACACCGCACCGGGGCGCGCGGCGCTCACCTCGACCGTCGTGCTGGTCCTGATCTTCGTGCTCGTTGCGGTGGCCGCCACCGCGTTCGCCGGACCGGCGTTCCTGAGCAACAACAGCGCCGACGTGCTCGCGGCGACCGGCTCCCACGTGCTCGGTTCAGGACTCGACAAGCTCCTGATTCTGGCCGTGCTGACATCGGCGTCCTCCTCCACGCAGACCACGATCCTGCCGACGGCCCGAACGGTCCTGTCAATGGCGCGGAATAAGGCGATTCCACCCCGCTTCGGCGAGATCCACCCCCGCAATCTGAGCCCGAACGTGGCCACGATCGCGATGGGCTCCGTGTCAATGATCTGGTATGTGGTGATGACGCTGGTGTCGACCAACGTGCTCAACGACTCGATCCTCGCCCTCGGGCTCGGGATCGCCTTCTACTACGGCCTCACCGGCTACGCGTGCGTCGTCTACTACCGGCGTGAGCTGCTCAAGAGCGCCAAGAACTTCCTGTTCATCGGCATGGCCCCGCTGCTCGGCGCGCTGATCCTGACCGCGCTGTTCATCAAGTCATGTTTCGACCTCGGCAAGACCAGCGCCGGCTCGACCGTGATCTTCGGCATCGGTGGTCCCCTGGTGATCGGCCTCGGCGCCATCCTGCTCGGGATCCCCTTCATGCTCCTGTGCCAGTGGAAGCTGCCCGATTTCTTCCGGCGGCGACCTGAGGTGGCCGATCCGGCCCTGGTCGAAGCCGCGGCCGCGCGAGGTGGGTCATGAGCAGCGGCATCATCGTCGGCTACGACGGCTCGGACTGCGGGAAGGCGGCACTGCGCGCTGCGATCGAGGTCGGGCGTGCCTACGGGGAAGCGGTGACGATCGCGTTCGCCTACGAGGTGTCGCCGGTTGGAGGCGAGATTCATGACTACCACGAAGCACTCAAGGAGTTCGCCTCCAAGCGACTTGCCGAAGGACGAGCGCTCGCGGAGGGCGAAGGGGGTCAGGTCGACACGGTGGTGGTCGAGAGTGAGCCGGCGCACGGCTTGGTTGAGCTCGCCCAGGCCAACGATGCTCGCGTGATCGTGGTCGGAACACGTGGCGAGGGCCCCCTCCGGGGTGCCCTGCTTGGCTCAACGCCGCACAAGCTCCTGCACCTGTCCGATCGGCCAGTGCTGGTCGTGCCCGCGGGTTGAGTCGCGAGCTGGAACTGGCCCTCGAGCTGGACCGGCGTGTCACGATCCGGGGCGCGACCGAGGTGACAGAGATCCCGGAGGGTGTGGTGGTCCGGCACCGGGACATGCCAACGGTCCACTCACTGAACGCTGTGATCCTGGACGCGCCCGTGCCGGCACGTCTCGATGCCCCGGGCGTGACGGCGCTGACCGACCGCTGGCTGGCCGGCCTCGAGCACCGCTTCGTGCGCGTGGATGACGGCGAGGCCGGCGAGCGCCTGGCGCCGGATCTGGTCAGCGCGGGCTGGGAAAGGGAGCGAACGGTGTTCATGATCTTCCGAGGTGATCCCGGCCAGTCGCTCCGGGATCCGCGCGCGCGGGAGATCACAGACGCTGAGATGCGCGAGTTGATGCTGGCCAACTTCAAGCAGTACGACTACGGCCAGGACACCTCACCCGGGCTCCCGCAGCTGCTCGTCGACGCGCACTTCGCAGTGCGGAGCGGTACTCACGCTCTGGCGTTTGGCGCCGGCGAGGACGGCGGCCTGCAGTCGATGTGCACCTTGTTCCTCGACCCGGACGTCGACGGCACGCGAGTGGCCATGGTGGAGCAGGTCGGCACCTTCCCGGCCTATCGCGGGCGCGGGCTGGCGAAAGGGGCCGTGTCCGCGGCGGTCCGGGCCGGTGGCGAGTGGGGCGCTGACCTCATCACCGTCCCGGCCGACGCCGACGACTGGCCGCAGCTGATGTACGCCAACCTGGGCTTCGAACCAGTTGGGGTCCAGGCGCAGTTCACGCGCCGTCTCCGTGCCGGCGCAGGCGGCACCTGCGAGACTCCTGAGTGATGTCGAAGGCAGCTGTAACCCCGAACGTCAAGGACTCGATTCTCGACACGATCGGCGACACGCCGCTGGTGAGGCTATCCCGCATCGGAGCGGGCCTGGGACCCCAGGTGGTGGCCAAACTCGAGTCATTCAATCCCGGCGGATCGATTAAGGACCGCATCGCCGTGGCCCTGATCGAAGCCGCCGAGCGTGACGGCCATCTGCGCCCCGGGGGGACGATCGTTGAGCCCACGTCGGGGAACACCGGCACCGGTCTGGCCATCGCCGCTCGCCTCAAGGGCTATCGGGTGATCGCGGTCATGCCGGACAAGATGTCTCGCGAGAAAATCGACCTGCTCCGTGCCTACGGCGCCGAGGTCGTACTGGCGCCAACCGACGTGCCTCCGGACTCCCCCCAGGCGTACTACCGGGTGGCCGACCGCTTGACCCAGGAGATACCCGGGGCCTTCCAGCCCAACCAGTACGCCAATCCGGCCAATCCCCAGGCCCACTACGACACGACCGGGCCCGAGCTGTGGAGCCAGCTGGGCGAGCGGATGACCCACTTCGTCGCCGGGGTCGGCACGGGCGGGACGATCACGGGCACCGTCCACTACCTGCGGGAGCGCAACCCTGATCTGGTTGTCGTGGGCGCCGACCCGGAGGGCTCGATCTACTCCGGCGGTGAAGAGAACGTACGGCCATATCTCATCGAGGGCGTGGGCGAGGACTTCTGGCCCTCGACGTTCGATCCGACGGTCGTCGATCGTTGGGTGACGGTGTCTGATCGCGACGCCTTCCTGACCACCCGGCGGCTGGCGCAGATGGAAGGGATCCTGGCCGGTGGCTCCGGCGGCTTGGCGCTCCACGCGGCGCTCGAAGTTGCCGGCGAGATCGAGGACCCACAGGCGATCGTGGTCGTGATCATTCCCGACAGCGGCCGCTCGTATCTGTCAAAGGTGTACTCCGACGCCTGGATGCGTCAGTACGGATTCCTCGAGCGAGGGACCGACCTGACGGTCGGCGACGTGCTGCGGCGCAAGCGCGAGGCGGGTGAGATCCCCTCCCTGGTCACGGTCGAGACCCATTTCCGTGTCCGCGACGCTGTGGCCTTGCTGCATGAACATCGCGTGTCCCAGTTGCCGGTGGTCAGCGCGAACGACCCGACGACGATGGTCGGAGCGATCGGGGAGCGAGGCCTGCTCCGGCACGCGGCCGAGGACCCGGCCCTGCTCGACGCGCAAATCGTGGACGTGATGGAGCCTCCGTTCGCCGCCGTCTCGAGCGATGACCCGGTCCGCGAGGCGGTCGAGCTCCTGGTCGGCGACCGGCAGGCGCTGGTCGTGATGCACGACGGCCGGGCCGAGGGACTCGTGACCCGCACGGACCTGTTGGAAGCGCTCGCTTCGTGACCGACCACGAGCCGCCGCGCGACGCCTTCGCGACTCGAGCCGTCCACGCCGGTCTGACCCCCGACCCCACGTTCGGCTCTGTCATTCCGGCCATCCACCAGACCTCGACCTACGCGCAGCGCCGGCCGGGTGAGTTCGTGGAGGACTATGACTACGCCCGCTCGGCCAACCCGACTCGGGCCGCCCTCGAGCGTGCGCTGGGCGAACTCGAGGGTGGTCAGGCGGTTGCCTTCTCCTCCGGTCTGGCCGCCGAGCACGCGCTGATAACGGTCTCCTGCCAGGCGGGCGCGCACGTCGTGCTTCCGGCCGATCTGTACGGGGGCACGTTTCGCCTGGTGGACAAGGTGCTGACCCGTTGGGGGCTCGAGTACGACCTCGTCGACCAGACGGACCTCGCGTCGCTCGAGCGGGCGGTCCGGGCCGAGACCCGGTTGATCTGGGTCGAGAGCCCCACCAACCCCCTGCTGAACGTCATCGACATCGACGGCGTCATCGCCCGGCGCGGCGAGGCATTGGTCGCCGTCGACAACACGTTCGCCACTCCGGCCAATCAACGGCCGCTCGAGCATGGTGCGGACGCGGTCGTGCATTCCACCACCAAGTACCTCGGGGGCCACTCAGACGTCGTCGGTGGTGTCGTGGTGACCCGGCGCCCCGAGCTCTACGAGCAGCTGCGCTTCGTCCAGAATGCCGTGGGCGCCGTACCGGGACCGTTCGATTGCTTCCTCGTGCACCGGGGCCTGCGCACGCTCCACCTGCGAATGGAGGCGCATGCGCGAAGCGCCGCCGCCGTCGTCGAGCTGCTGCGAGCCACGCCCGAGGTCACGGATGTGCGCTGGCCGGGCTACAGCGGCATGGTCAGTTTCCGCCACCCGCGGGCGGCCGAAGTCGCGACGCGCACCCGTCTGTTCACCCTGGCCGAGTCACTCGGGGGCGTCGAGTCCCTGGTCGAGGTCCCGCAGGCCATGACCCACCAGTCGGTCGAAGGATCGGCGGCCGCAGTGCCGGCTGACCTGGTCCGGCTCAGCTGCGGCATCGAGGATCCGTGGGATCTGGCGGAGGACCTCCGCCAGGCCCTGGCCTGATGCAGCAGCCAGCGGTTGATACCGAGGGGATCCCCGACAGCGAGTTTCCGGGTCCGTATCCGGTCGGGTCCTACGCGGCGCAGCTCAAGCGCCGACTCCAGGAGTTTGCCCGCGTGCAGCTGGTGGGTGAGGTTTGGGGCTTCCGCGCCGCACGTGTCCGGGTGTACTTCGAGCTTCGCGACGCCCGCGGAGCGCTTCCGTGCTCGATGTGGAGAACCGACTTCGACGAGCTGGCCGTCCGTCTCACCGACGGGATGCGCGTGGTGGTCGGCGGGGGCGCTGATTACTACCCGGGCAGCGCCACCTCGTCGCCTTCGTTCAGCTTCGCGGTCACGGAGTTGCGGCTGGCCGGCGAGGGGGACCTCCTCGTCCAGCTCGAGCGCCTCCGACGCCGGCTCCACGCCGACGGCCTGTTCGAACCTCAGAAGCGGCTGGCGCGGCCCCGGCTGCCCCGGACGATCGGGGTCGTGACCGGCGAACGCGGCAAGGCGCGTGATGACGTGCTCGCCGGTCTGCGCCGGCGCGGCTGGGCCGGACGGCTGGTGTGGGCGTTCGTCCCGGTTCAGGACCGTCACGCCGCCCCGGGCATTGCCGCGGCGCTGCGCGAGCTCGCCGCCGTACCGGAGGTCGAGGTCGTGATCGTCGCCCGTGGCGGGGGATCGCTGGCCGACCTGTTCGCCTTCTGTGACGAGGCGCTGTGCCGAACCGTCGCCCTGCTGAGGGTGCCGGTGATCTCGTCGGTCGGTCACCACACCGACCGCACGCTGATCGATGACGTCGCCGCCGTGTGCTGTTCGACACCCACCCATGCCGCCGAGGCCGCCGTACCGATCGATTGCCTGGCCGCCCGGGCCCAGATCGCTCTGAGCGCCCGCCGCCTGCGTGACGGGGGCCGCCGAGCCGTTCTCCAGCGAGCCCGGACGCTCGGACACCTCTCGCGAGCGCCAGCGCAGCAGCTCGCGCGGCACCGCAGCCGCCTGCACCAGCTCGTTCGGGAGTTGCGGGCGAGCGGGCGCCGGCGGGTCGAGCTCGGCCACGGAGCTGGCAGCACCCATCTGCTCGTGCTTCAGCGCAGCGTGGCGCGCGCCCAGGGTCCGGCGCAAGCGGGGCGCCGCCGCGAGCTTGACCAGCTGGCGCTCTCCCTGGCCGCCCACGATCCCGCGCGCACGATGGCCCGCGGCTACGCGCTGGTCGAGGATCGCCAGGGCGCACCTCTCGGCTCGGCGCACGCGGCTCGGGCGGCCGGCGAGGTGGACCTGAGATTCCACGATGGGAAGGTGGCGGCGCGGGTCGATGAGGCACCCGAGCCGTGAGCCAGGAGCGCACGTATGAGTCCGCCGTGGCCCGGGTGGAGGAGATCATCCGGCGCCTCGACTCGGGAGACGCCGGGCTGCGCGAGACGCTCGAGCTCGTACGCGAGGGACGGGAACTCGTGGAGTACTGTGCGGCTGAGCTCGAGGCCGTCAGCCACGGGCTCGAGGAGTTAAAGCTCGAGGAGCTGGTCACGCGGCTGGAAGGAGCGCAGGTAGAGCGATGAGCACGTTTGACCGGCTGGCCGACCTACCGCTCGAGGTCGAGAGCTACGCACTCGAGGGGCTACAGGCCAACGTGTCGAGCGGATTCGAGCGTTTGAGCACGGTCGTGCACCTCCAGGGTGCCGGCGAGGAGGGGGTCGGCGAGGACGTCGTGTACGACGCCGAGGATCAGGTCGCCCTGCAGGAGGCCGGGCCGATCCTCGATCTGAAGGGCACCTACGCCCTGGCCGACTTCTGCGAGCTGATCGACGGGCTTGATCTGTTCCCGGTCGAGCCCCAGCGCGGCGATGTGTCCCGCCTGTACCGACGCTGGACGTTCCACAGTGCGGCGCTCGACCTGGCTCTACGGCAGGCCGGCCAACCCCTCCACGCCGCCCTCGGGCGTGAACTCAGCCCGGTCACGTTCGTCGTCTCGCTCCGGCTCGGGGAGCCGCCGAGCACGGCGCCGGTGGACAGCCGGCTGGCCAACTACCCCAGCCTGCGGTTCAAGCTCGACGCCACCAGCTCCTGGACGCCGGAGCTGATCGACGCGCTGGTGCAGACCGGAGCTGTGGACTCGATCGACTTCAAGGCCCTGTACCACGGCACGGTTGTCGATCAGCCGCCCGACCCGGTCCTCTACCGCCGGGTGCTCGAGGCCTTCCCAACCGCGTGGATCGAAGATCCGGACATCGAGACACCCGGGACCGCAGCGGTGCTCGCGGATGTGCACGAGCGAATCACCTGGGACGCCCCGATCCATTCGATCGCCGACATCGAGGCGCTGCCCTTCGCACCCCGGATGGTCAACCTCAAGCCGTCACGGATCGGCGGCCTGAAAAAGCTCTGCGACACGTACGACTACTGCTCGGAGCGCGCCATCGGCGCCTACGGCGGGGGCCAGTTCGAACTCGGTCCGGGCCGCGGGCAGGCGCAGTATCTCGCCTCCCTGTTCCACGCCGATACCCCGAATGACCTGGCGCCGGTTGGATTTCACGAGAACCAGCCCGCCCCGGGCCTGCCGTCCAGTCCGCTGCCGCCGGCGGCGGACGCGGTCGGCTTCCGCTGGGGCAGCTAGTCTCAGTCGCGCCGCGCGCCGGCGCCGGCGCGATCCGCAGCGGAGCCGACCGGCCGCGCGATCCGCAGCACACCCGAGCGGTCGCCCGCCCGCGACCCGGCCAAATCCCCGTGCCCCGCCAACCCCCAAAACGTGAAAAACCGCCGCCCGTGGCAGATCGCTTTTCACCAATCGGGCCCTCTACCCGACAAATGCGCCGAACGTTCGGCCGCACAGCGCTCTTTCACAAAATGGGGGCTCAAGACGCGGACACCAACAGCCGGTGTAGCAGGCGCCGGACGCTTCCCGCGCCCCTTCCCCAGCCGGTAGTCACCGGGGATCGACACACACCCGTGCAAATCGCCGACAAACCCGGATCGGGCGCTCGGCCCGGTTACGAATCGCTCGCTCAGCGGCAGTCACGCGCCAAATCCGGCCCCCAATTCCGGATTGGCGACGAATCGCACGGTCAAACGGCGGGCCACGCACGACAAACCTCAGGACCCCGCTTCCGTCCCCCCTTCCCCAGCCGGTTTTGCTCCCGAGCTAGGGCAGGCGCCGGCCAGGTCAGCCGACCGCCGGCTCACCGGCGGCTACGAGCGACGAGCTAGCTGCGCAGGTCGAGCACCAGGTTGCCCTCGACGCGGCGTTCGATCAGGCGGGCGAACGCCTCATTTACGTCCTCGAGGGCGATGACGTCATCGATCCGTACGCGGATGGCTCCGTCACGTAAGGCCTCGAGCGCAGCTTCGAGTCCCGAGCGGCGCTCCTCGGCCCCGAGCCGCATGCCGCCATAGCCGAACAGGGAGAGCATGTTCCGATACAGCGTCTGCAAGTTGAACGTGACCTCGGGCCCCGCCGATGTGCCAAAGCTGACGATCCGGCCCCGGGGCTCGGTCACTTCCACGACGGGAGCGAAGAAGCCATCGCCCAGCGGGTCGAACACGACCGTGGGCGCGAACTCAGTGACCTGCTCGGCCAGATTCTCCGGGCTGGCGACGATGACCCGGTCGGCGCCCTGGTCAGCAACGCCGGCGGCCTTCGAGGCCGAGCCGGTCTGACCCCAGACCGTGGCGCCCGCCGCATGGGCGAGGGAGACGATGATGCTTCCCACCCCGCCCGAGGCGCCCAGCACGAGCACGCGGTCATCGGCTGTCACCTCGGCCAGCTCACGGACGACGTTGAGCGCCGTCAGGCCGGCGATCCCCATCGCCGCCGCCTCGCGGGTTGCCACCCCATCGGGGAGCGCGACCACCGCGCCCCGGGGGACCACGGCGGCCCGGGCCCAGACGCCGTCGCGTGCCGCGCCGAGCCCCTCTCCGGCCACCAGAACGGGGGCTCCGTCCAGCGTCCCCGCGGCCTCGCCGCCGAGCGTGCGGGGAAGGGGACCGGCCGGATTCACACGGCCCTCGGCGATGTAGCGATCGATCGGGTTCACGCCTCCGAACTCGAGCTCGACGTGGACCTCGCCCTCGGTCGGATCGGGCAGCAAAACCTCCTCCACCACGAGTGGCTCGCCGTGCCTATGGAGGCGAGCGGCGCGGACGGTGTCTGAACCCTCGGGCATCTAGGCGTCGGTTTTAGCAGAGCCCGGCCCGACGATAATGACGGACATGACAACCAATACTGAACTAGATGGAACCGTCGCCCTCGTCACGGGCGCCTCGAGCGGCATCGGGGAAGCGACGGCGCTCGAACTGGCCGGACGCGGTGCCGCGGTGGCGATCGCTGCCCGCCGCCGTGATCGTCTCGACAGCCTGGCGGCTCGGATTTCAGATGCAGGCGGACAGGTACTCGCCATCGAGACCGACGTCACGTCCCAGGAGCAGGCGGAGAGCCTGGTCGAGCGGACCGTGTCCGAGCTCGGCCGTCTCGACACGCTGATCAACAACGCCGGCGTGATGCTGCTCGGCCCCGCCGTCGGCGCGCCGCTCGAGGAGTGGGAGCGGATGGTCGCGGTCAACGTGAAGGGATTGCTGTACTGCGCTCACGCCGCCATCCCCCACCTGCTGAGCGCGGCGCAGGACGGTCCACGGCAGGTGGCGGACATGGTCAACATCAGTTCGGTGGCCGGCCGGATGACTCGAGCCGGCAGCGCCGTCTACAACCTGACCAAGCATGGCGTGGGCGCCTTCAGCGATTCGCTGCGCCAGGAGGTCACGAGCCGGCACGTCCGCGTGTCACTTATCGAGCCGGGGGCCGTGGACACCGAACTCCGCCTCCACAACCGCCCTGAGATCCAGGAGCAGATGGAAAAGCGCTTCGGCGGGATCGAGCTTCTGACAGCCCAGGACATCGCGGACACGATCGCGTTCGTGGTCACCCGCCCCTGGCGGATGGCCATCAACGAGGTCCTGGTCCGGCCGACCGAGCAGACCGGCTAGCGCAACAATCGGTTCGGGTCACACCCCGGACGCGCTGAGGGGGCGGCGGCCTCGTGGCCACCGCCCCCTCGTACGCGCCCTAGATCCTGCTGACTACGTGCCGCCGGCGCCCTTGGAGCACGAGTTGTCCATGACCGGACCCTCGTATTCCGGGTAGCCGAGCGTGCTGATCAGGTCATGCCCGTACTGGGCATCCTGGCCGTAGTCGTTTACGCCGGTCCCGGAGTGGACATTGCCGAACTCCAGGAAACAGCCATTGTCGTTGGTCAAACGAGTCCAGTACGGGTAGAAGTCCCCCGGTCCAGGCGGCGGCACGCTACAGCCCGCGTCCGACGTGGCGCTACACGTGGACTCGCTGAGCGCGAGGTCGGTCTGGATGAAGAACTGCGAGTACTGGCCTCCATCGCTGGTGTTCGGGAGATTCTCGACGAAGCTCCCCGGATACTTCTCTGTTGGCGACGAACCGACTGGCCAATCTGCGTAGTACGGCTGACCGTCGAAGTCGAGGTCGCCGTTCTGGAACAGATCGTCGATACACCCGGTAACCGTGTCGGGTGCCGTATTCAACGCGCCATGGGTGTCCCCCGCCGGATAGCAGAAGGCGTCGGAAACCTCCGGGGTTCCGTCGTCCTTGGCGCTCTCGTAGGGACCCTTGCACTCGTTGTAGTAGGTGTCGCTGAGGCCGTTTGAGAACGTGAACGTGCCCGCCTTATCGAGGCTCGTGCACGCCTCCCAGTGACCCGTCTCGTACTGGGTGCTGATGTTGGTCTGCAGCGCCGCCCAGGGGATGATGTTGGCCTTGGCGGCAGTGTTGTACTCGGGCTCGAAGTTGTGAGGCGTGCCCGAGCAGTCCTTGATCGACGTGTTCTGGAACCCATTCTTGGCCGAGGCCTGCATGAAGCCAGACTGGCCCGTGGTCAAGTCCGTGACCACGACCTCAAACGCATGATCCCCACCACCTCCGGGGACAGGTGCGTCGAACATGTGGACCTTGATGCGATCGCCCGGATTGAGCAGCAGGGTGTGCGAATTGGGCGTCTCGGTGTCGAGATTCGCATCCTCGGGGCTCGGCGGGCCTGTCGGCACGCCGTTGGTCTGGATGAACCCGAAGTTGACGGGCTCCTCACAGCTCGTATTGCAGTCGGCGAAACCCGCCTTGCATTCCAGGCTGTCGATCGTGAGCGCGCTGCACCAGTGCGTGTTGTCGCAGCTGACGCTGTCGGCAAAGGGCGCAAACCCCGGTGGATAGAACTGCATCTCCATGAACGCGGAGCCACCTCCGCCGGTGCCGTTGTCGCTCGGAGCGTTGCTATCGCTCTCCGCGGCGCACGGCGTCTGCGGGTAGGAGTTCGGATCGCACATCGCCATCGAATACCAAGGCGCGACCGAGAGCTCGAACCAGTGAGTGACATCGGAGCCTGGGTTTGCCACCGTGGGCGCCGCCGACGGATCACGCGGCAGCGTCTCGGTCCAGGTCACGTTGTTGCCGGATCCCGCCTTATTGGACAGGAACGTCATATCCGGCTCGTCGTGGCCGATGTATTCACCGTTGTCGTAGAACCTGCCGCCCCAGGTGTATTCGTTATCCACGTTGTTGAAACCGCGGATATCGGTACACGCGAAGGACATTTTCACCGACTGCTGCACCGGACTCTGCCCGTTGCAGTCCAGCTCGCCCCGCGGGGCCACGGCAGCCGATGCCGGACCAGCGAGCGCGAGCGCAGCGGCCGTGGCAAACAGCACCGCGACCCCCGCGCGAAGTCTTGACCCCAAGCCCAACTGGGGTCGGCTACGTCTTGTAACCATCGACACCTCCCAGTGCACGCCGCCAGTAGGGATTGAAGTCAGACGGGCGGCGCGCCGCGACGCTATCACCGGCCTGAGCGCGAGGCAACCCCGTCGATCTGGCGTCGCTCCACTGAACCGTCACGTACTGTACGAGCCCGACCAGGGCCTACGGACCGGAATGCCATGGCCACCAACTCAGGAGATCACTTGCAAGAAAGACTCGCCATCGCGGGCGCCGGCACCATCGCCTGCGGCCTCGCTGCCACCGCTGCACGTCACGGGGACGTGGTCCTGTGGGCGCGTTCGGACTCTTCAGCCGAGAGAGCCACAGCCGCCGTCGCCAAAATGTGCGACAAGCTGGGTGACGCCGATGCCGCCAAGCGGGTAACGGTGACCACCGATCAGGCCGCGCTTCACGGTGAGACCTTCATCGTTGAAGCCGTGGTGGAGGATCCGGATCACAAGGAGCCGCTCCTGGCCGAGCTTGGCGCAGCTGCCGACTCCGGGGCGATCCTGGCCACGACGACCTCGTCGCTCTCGATTGCCGCCCTGGCCAAAGCCAGCGGCCGCCCCGAGCGATTCGTGGGGCTACACGTGTTCAACCCGGTGACGCGGATGGAGCTCGTGGAGCTGGTGTTCGCGCCCGAGACCGAGCCCGACGTCAAGGATCGCGCTCGAGCGCTGTGCGAGGCACTGGGGAAGACCGCGGTCGAGGTTCCGGACACGCCGGGATTCGTGGTCAACCGGCTGCTGTTCCCCTACCTGTTTGACGCGGTTGAGCTGATGGCGAGCACCGGAACCCCCCCAGCTGACGTGGATAAGTGCATGACTCTGGGGGCGGGCGTTCCCATGGGACCGATCGCCCTGCTGGACTACGTCGGTCTCGATGTGGCCCAGGCGATCGGGGAGACGATCGGAGTGGAGGTACCGGCCCGGCTCAAGGAGCTGGTCCAAGAGGGCGCGCTAGGGCGCAAGTCCAAGCGCGGCTTCTACGACTACGGCCAGTAGCTCCCCGCGAGTCCCGGTGTGAGCGTACTTCGACGCCCAGCACAAACTTTTTAGGACTCGTTCATCTCAGAAGCCCAACATTCATAGCGCGACGTACCTCATAGCAGCACCTCCTCCCCAGAAGCACGAGACCGGCCCGTCCCCAGCGGGCCGGTTTCTTTAAGCCCTGCACGGCGCTGAGCCCTCAGACGGGACGCCTTAAACAGCGAAGCCGGCCCAAAAGGGCCGGCTCCAGTCTCTCTCCTCACTCAACCACCGGGTGCTCGGCGATGATGCTCATCGCCACCGGTCGTCTCGTGGGGGAAATGTAACAAATGATGCGAACTCGTGCCCGGGAGCGAACTCGTGCCCCGGGAGCTAGGACGTCGGCTGGGGTTGGACATTCTCCGGCTGCGGCTTGCGATGGCGGATCCGGACCGCCTCGATCCGGTTCTCGCGCACCGATTCGACCCGAATCGAGTACCCGTTGGCGGCCACCTGATCGCCTCGCTTGGGCAACCGGCCGAGTTCGGCGAACACAAAACCGCCGACCGAGTTGTAAGCATCGGTGTCGACCGGGAGGTGCAGGCCATAGTCCTCGAGATCGGTGACCGCCACATGGCCACGCACGAACCAATCACCATTGGCCAGGCGGCGGACCGCGCCCCCGGCGGGGTCGGTCTCGTCATCGATCTCCCCCACCACCTCTTCGATGATGTCCTCGATCGTCACGATTCCGGCCGTTCGCCCGTACTCGTCGATCACGATCGCCAGCTCGGTGCGCTCGCGCTGCAGGTCAGCCAGCAGGTCGTCGAGCGGCTTGGTCTCGGGAACGAGCGGCGCGGCGCGCACCAGCTTGGCGAAGTGCGCCTCGTAGCCGTCAGACATCATCAGCTTGACAAGCTGGTTGACGTGGACGATTCCCTTGACGCGGTCCTGGTTCTCGTCCTCGGTCACGACCAGCCGCGAGTGGCCGGTTGATACGCAGAGCCGCAGAGCGTCCTCGACTGTCTGGGAGAGGTCAACTGTGACCACGGCCGGGATCGGCGTCATGACCTGACGGGCCTCCTGCTCATGGAGATGAAAGACCCCGGTGAGCATGTTCGCCTCTCCGATGTCGAGGCTTCCGCCCGAGCGGGAGTCGGCGATGATCCGCTTGAGCTCGTCAGGGGTACCGCCCTGGGGCTCCGCATCGGGATCGGTGCCCACCGCCCGTAGGAGCCAGTTCGAGGCGGAGTTCAGGATGAAGATGAAGGGGTGGAACAGGACTCGGAAGAACCGCAGCGGCCGGGAGACGCGGCGAGCGAGGTCCTCGGCGTGCTGGATCGTGTAGAGCTTGGGCGCGATCTCTCCCACGATGCTCTGCGTGACCGTGATCAGGAGGTAGGCGATCGCGACCGAGGCCGCTACAGCCGCCGTGTCACCCGCCGAGCCGCCGAACAGGGGCTCGAAGATGTGCGCGATCGCGGGCTCGCCGAGCGCACCGATCCCGATCGACGCCATCGTGATCCCGATCTGACAGGCGGCGATGTAGTCACCGATCTCCGCCATCTGCCGGAGCGCCAGCGCCGCCCCGCGCTTGCCCTCCTCGGCCATCGCCTGGAGCCGCCCCCGGCGCGAGCGCACCAGCGAGTACTCCGCGATCACGAAGAACGCGTTGACCAGGACCAGCAGGCCCGTGAGGATGACGAGCAGCAGCTTCACCGGCGGGCTCGCGCGGGCCATTCCACCGCAGTGGTGAAGGCGCCCCGGGTCCGCACGCTACTTCGAGATGGGTCGTCGTCGTTCATTCAGCGACGCGGCGAACGGTAGCAGCAGGCCCCGGGGAATTGGACCGGGGACCTAGCTGGCGAGAGCTTTGGGTCCGCGGCGTCAGTCGAGCTTGTCGAAGCTCCCGGCCATGGCGAAATCCGTCTCGGTCAGGCCGCCGGCCGAATGATTGGTGAGCGACAGCTTCACCTTGTTCCAGCCGTGAATGAGGATGTCAGGGTGATGGTTGGCCTCTTCGGCCACCTCGGCGACCCGGTTGACGAATGCGATCGCCTCGCTGAAGTCCTCGAAGCGCCATTCGCGCACGATCTCGTCGCCTTCGCGCTCCCAGGCCAGGCGGCGTAGCCTTGAACCGATTTCGTCATCACCCAGCAGCTCTGCCATATCGTCTCCAATCCGGTGTTCCGTATCTCATTCTCCCGGCACCCAGCCTCCCACACTCCCCGGGACTCAGCCTCCCACCCTCCCCGAGACCCAGGCTCCGACACTCCCCGAGACCCAGGCTCCCACACTCGCGAGCCAAGCAAACAACCCTGATGCGAATCGTCAGCCTCGTGCCTTCCGCCACGGAGATGTTGTTCGCCCTCGGGCTGGGCGCCGATGTGGTGGCCGTGACCCACGAGTGTGACTACCCGTCGGCGGCCCTCGCGCTGCCCAAGATCACTCGCGACGTCCTCCCCCATGGCTTGACCTCGGCCCAGATCGACGCGGCCGTAAAGGAGCGCACGCTGGCCGGCGAGTCGATCTACGAGCTCAACGCCAACGCTCTACACGAGCTCGAACCCGACCTGATCGTGACGCAGGCCCTGTGCTCGGTGTGCGCCGTCTCCTACGACGATGTCCGCTCGATCGCCGAGGAGATTTCCAGCCAGCCAATGGTGATCTCGCTCGACCCGCACACGGTCGGTGAGGTGCTCGGAGACGCACGCACGCTGGCCCAGGCCACAGACAGCAAGGATGCCGCGGTTGACCTGATCCAGGAGGCGTCAGCCCGGATCGACCGGATCCGGCTCGCGGTCAGGAACGCCCGACGCCCGCGCGTGGCCGCACTCGAATGGCTCGACCCGCCCTTTGCCGCCGGCCACTGGACACCCCAGCTGATCGAGCTGGCGGGCGGCGAGGACGTGCTCGGTTTCCCGGGGGAGAACTCCGAGGAGCGCACATGGGCCGAGGTCGAGGCCTCGCAGCCCGACGTGGTGATCGTCATGCCGTGCGGCTACGACGCCGAGATCGCCCATCGTGAGGCGGAGATGCACCGAGACGAGCTAGCCGCGATCGGTGCGGGCGAGGTGGTGGCGGTCAACGCGTCGGCGTACTTCTCCCGTCCCGGGCCACGGATCGTCGACGGGCTCGAACTCCTGGCCCACATCCTGCATCCTGACCTGGTCCCCGAGAACCCGGACCTTCCCGCCCAAGCGCTCACGGTCGAGCTCTGAGCCCGACTCGGGTACTGCTGCTGCACTCCTCCAGCGGCCGCTATGGCGCCGACCGCCAGCTCGCGCTGCTGGCCACCGGCCTGGACCGGGCACGGTACGACCCCCTGGTGATCCTGCCCGAGGCGGGTGCGCTGGCCGATGATCTCGGATCGAAGGACGTCGAGGTCCTTATCCGTCCCCTGTGCGTGCTGCGGCGCGAGCTGCTGAGTCCCCGCGGGCTGGCCGCGATCGGAGCGGCCCTGGCCCGCGACGCCGCAGGACTGCGCCAACTGATCCGGCAGCGAGGTATCGGGCTCGTGCACTCGAACACCTCCGTCGTGCTCGGCGGCGCGGCGGGCGCCGCCTTGGCTCGGGTGCCCCATATCTGGCACGTACGCGAGATCTACGCGCGATTCGGGGCGAGCTGGCCGGCCTATCGTCGCGTGCTTCTCAGCGCCCGGGCGCTTCCATGCGTCTCGAGGGCGACGGCGGCCCAGTTCGGAGGCTCATCCCGAGCCGTGGTGATCCCCGACGGTCTGGCCATCGACGCCCGGCGCGCGCCCCGGCAGCAGGCTCGGGCCGCGCTCGGCCTCGAGGCGGAGGCGCCAGTGGTGGCCGTGCTGGGGCGGATCTCGGACTGGAAGGGTCAGGACGTGCTCGTCCGGGCCCTGGCCGAGCCGGCGCTTCGCGAAGCGCGTGCCATCGGGCTGCTGGCCGGGGCACCCTGGCCCGGGGCCGAGGATCGTCTCCGGCGGGTGACGGATCTGGCGGAGCGCCTCGGGGTCGCTGACCGGGTGCGGCTGATCGGGTTCCGAGATGATGTGGAGAACGTGTACGGCGCCGCGGATGTGGTCGCGGTGCCCTCAACGCAGCCCGACCCCCTCCCGGGGGCGGCGATCGAGGCGGCCGCTGCCGGGTGTGCGGTGGTGGCGAGCGCCCACGGCGGGCTGCCCGAGATCCTGCGCGACGGCGAAACCGGCCGCCTGGTGGCGCCGGGGGACGCGGCCGCCCTGGCCCGGGTGTGCGCGGAACTGCTGGGTGACGAGCGCGAGCGCGAACGGCTGGGATCTGCCGCCGCGGTCGATGTGCGCCGCCGGTTCGCGTCGGCTCGGCAAATACAGAAAATCGAAGCGCTCTACGCCGCCGTCCTTGGTGGCGACTATGTGCCGAACCCGATCCCGTTCGGCGCCAGGCCGTGACCCCCGGCGACCGCCACCGCGCCGACCACGAACACGAGCGCCACCACTAGGCATGCGGCGATCGCCAGCTGCGGCTTCTGCCTGCGCTCACCGAGCTGAACGATCAGCCACCCGCAGATCCCGCCGCCCACCACGCCGCCGAGGTGGCCTCCGATCGAGATCCCAGCGATGCTGAGCGAGAACACGATGTTGATGATCAGCGTCAGTCCCAGCCCGCTCTGCCAGATCGAGATTCCGCGGTAGTAGGCCACGACGATCAACGCGCCGAGAACCCCGAAGCACGCCCCGGAGGCGCCGATCGTGGGCGCCATGGGCTGGAACAGCAGCGAGCCGAACGAGCCGGCGAGCAGGGACACGAAATACACAACGGCGAAATTGAGACGGCCGATCGCCGGCTCGAGCATCGGGCCCATGAAGTACAGGAAGACCATGTTGAACAGGATGTGCAGGATCCCGTCATGCAGGAAACCGGAGGTGATCAGGCGCCAGTACTCGTGCGTCCCGGTGTAGAGGAACGGGATCGGGTTGTGAGCGGTGAGCGCGGGCCCGTAGAGCGCGCCGTGGTTCCAGATCGTTCCTCCACCGCCACCGCCCAGCGGCGCGCCGGTAGCCGTCTCGGCCAGGAACACGATCACGTTGATCGCGATCAGCGTCTGAGTCACGACGGGGGCCGATCGGCCCGAGCGAATCGTCTTCACCTTGGTCCGGTCACGCGCGCATTCAGGGCAGCGCATCCCGACCGGGGTCGGGGTCATGCAATCGGGGCAGATCGGCCGTCCACAGGACGAGCACGAGACTCCGGTTTCACGCGAGGGATGGCGGTAGCAAACGGCCATGGGTCGGTGACGCTATCAGCGGCCCTGGGCGGGCTTGGCCGGGCGCGCCGCTAACGGTCGGGCAGGACCCGCCGAGCCTCCTCGGCGAAGTCCTGGAGCGTGCGCTCGGCCAGCTCGAACAGGTTGGATGACTGCTGTTTGCGCGCCCGGTGCCGAGAGCGCACGCGGAGAACCACCAGTGCGGTGCCGGCACCGGCGCCGAGCACCGCCGCGGCTGCCGGCCGCACCCAATTGCGGGGGTCACGCATGGCAGACAGCTCCCATGCCTCGAGCTCGTCCTGCGCCAGCTCGGTGAGGTTGATGAGAGTCAGCTCCATCCGTGCGCTGAGATCATCGGGCGGGTCCACGGGGGACAGGGCTTCGCGCAGCAGGGCTTCGAAATCGGTCACTCCCGTGCTCATCAGCTCGCCTCCCCCCCGGCCCCGGCACTCACCATCGTCTCGAGCTGGCGAATGGCCCGGTGCAGCAGCACCTTCGTGGCCCCGTCAGTCCGTCCGAGGGCGCGTGCGATCTCGCGGTTGTCCATATCCAGAGCGAAGCGCATGATGAGCGCCTCGCGACGGTCATCCGGAAGCTGGGAGACGCCCTCGAGGATGGACTTCAGCTCCTCACGGCCCTCGACCAGGGACTCTGTCGTGTGGGGGGAGGAGATCAAACCCGCGTCCTCGATCGCCGACTCAGGCTTGCGCGAGCGATCCCGGTAGAAGTTCGCCGCCAGGTTGTGCGCGATCCGGATGAGCCAGGGTCGCAGCGGCCGCCCGTTGGATTCCCGCAACGCACGCTCGAAGTGGCGGTATGCCTGCAGGAAGGTCTGCTCGGTGAGGTCCTCAGCGTCGTGGTGGTTGCCGACCCGGTAGTAGCTGTAGGAATAGACATCCCGCAGGTGGCGCCGGTAGAGCTCGGTGAAGCGCGCGTCGAGCTCGGCTTTGTTCTCAGGGATTGGTTCGTCGGCCACCGCATGCCAAATCTACCTCTGCAGCACCATCACGCCGCACGAATTGGCTGCCGCTGCTTTGGAACCACGGGCGCAGTCACGGTGGCGGCCCAGTGTTCGGGTTCGATTCTCCCCTCGACGAGTGCCGCAAGACCCTCGAGGGCGGGAGAGTCGAGATGGGCCTTTCGCGCCGCCTCGGCCAGCAGCGGGACCGAGTCCATGGCCTCAGCGGCGTGGCCGAGGACGGCTCCGATCTCCTGTGAGGGCACTCCCTGGGCGAGCAGCTCGCCAGCCCGGCGATTGCGCGATTCGCCGGCCACCACGGTGGCCACGAGATCGCCGGCTCCGGCCAGCCCGGCAAATGTCTCCGGACGCCCGCCGCGTACACGCGCGAGCGCATCCACCTCGGCAAAGACCTTGCCGGCAGCGGCGCCGGCGATGTTGGGCCCGGCGTTTGCGGCGGCGGCGGCGGCGAGGGCGGCCGCGTTCTTGGCCACGCCAGCGAGCTCGACGCCGGTGACGTCGGTGGTTGTGCTGACTTCGAGCTTGGCCGCGCGCAGAGCGGCGGCGATCTGGCGCGCGAACCCCTTGTCCAGCGAGGCGAGGACCACGGACGCGCCCCGCTTGAGCATCTCAGCGGCGTGCGCGGGGCCGCCGACGACGGCCACGGCACGAGCGTTGCAGCGCTCGGACGCGAAGGCAGCCGGAAGCGTGCCCAGCGGCGGCACCAGGCCCTTGGAGACCACGAGCAACCCGATGCGGCTCGAGATCCGCCCGCCATGCGAGGCGAGCACGGCCGGCAGCGCCTTGGCCGGAACGGCCAGACAGACCACGTCGTGGCCTTCGATGTTGAGCTCCGAGGCGCGCAGGACACGGATCCCGTCAGGCAGGGCGACTCCCGGCAGGTAGCGCTGGTTCTCCCGTGAGTCCTGGACCGCGCTGGCCTGTTCCTGCGTGCGACAGGCGAGGTCCACCTCGAGTCCGGCGCGGCAGAGGGATACGGCCAGGCTCGTGCCCCATGTGCCGGCGCCGATGATCGCCACCCGGCGGACCGGCGGGAGACCGCCGAGCCATTCCCACTGGAGCATCACGCAGGGCCAGATCCGATCGGTGACGGCACCGGCCAGTGCCCGCGAGGGCTGCTCGACCTGAGGGAAGCGCAGGGCCCGGCCGGCGCGAATCCGCACCTTGTGCGGACGGATCCGCCAGCCGCGCCGTATGGCCTCGGTCCCGATCACGGCAACCGGCACGACTGGCGCCCCGGTCTCGAGCGCGAGCCGGCCGACGCCACGCTTCGGCGTTCCGAGCGAGCCGGGCCGGATCCGAGTTCCCTCGGGGAAGATCAGCACGATGTCCCCCCGGGCCAGGATCGCCTTGGCTGTCTCGATCATGTCCTCGTCGTTGGCGCCGCGCTTGACCGGAAAAGCGCCCAGGGCGTTGAGCACCCAGGCCTGCCAGCGCTTCTTGAACAGCTCCTCCTTGGCCACGTAGTACATGGGACGGCGGGCCATCGTGGCGATGACGAAGGGATCGAGGAAACTGCGGTGGTTGGAGGCCACGATCACCGGACCTCGCTTGGGCAGGTGCTCGCGCCCGACCCGGGTCATCCGGAAATAGATGTGAAAGAACGGCTGGAACAGGATCCGGACGATCCCGTAAACGATCGGGTTGGCCCCGTGCTCGCGTGCGCGGCGGTGCAGTCGTTCGTGATCCATCGCACATTGGCGTACCCGATCCAGCCTCGCCCGTTACAGTTCGACACGTTGAGCCCCGGATTCGACCGCACTCGTACGCTGAGAGGAGCCGCTTGCGGCGCCGTCGCGGCGGGCGCGTGGGCCTTGCAGCAGCCATTGGACAAAATGGCCTTCTCGAGCCGCTACGACGATGTCGAGCTGCTCGGCAAGGCGGTCACGCGCGGTGATTCCTGGCTCCCGATTGGCCTGGCTCTGCATATCGGCAACGGCGCCATCTTCGGCGGCGTGTATGCGAATGTCGCCCCCGCGATCCCGGTCCCGCCGGCGCTCCGGGGGCCGTTGGCCGCGATCGCCGAGCACCTGGCGCTGTGGCCTCTGGGGGCGGTTTCGGATCGCTTGCACCCAGCCCGAAAAGATCTGCCCAAGTTGGGTGGCAACCGGGCCGCCTTCCTGCAGTCGACCTGGCGCCACCTGCTGTTCGGATTCATTCTCGGCGAGCTCGAGCGCCGGGTGAACGCGGAGCCCGAGCCGACTCCACCCGAAGACGAGGCTGACTACTCGAGCAACGGCCACGGGTCGCTGGAACACGCTGTCTCTGTGCAGCCGGCTCCCTGACGCACGCGTGACCGGCTGGACAAGGGTCTCCCCCTGCGGGCTCTGATCACTGGAGCCTCCGGGTTTGCCGGAAGCTGGCTGGTCCGTGCCTGCGCTGAGGCGGGGGATGAGGTCTGGGCGCTCTCCCGGGGAGCCGGGCCGGGCGGGCCTGGTGAATCCGATGGCCACGGCCGGATCGTCAACCACCGTGCGGTTGATCTCCGCGACGCGGAGGCGGTCGAGGCGGCAGTCCGTAGCGCGCAGCCCGAGGTCATCTATCACCTGGCCGCGCTGAGCTCGGTGGCGCGCTCGTGGGAGGACCCGGCGCAGACGCTGGGCGAGAACGTGTCGGCCGCGCTCAACGTACTCGAGGCGGTTCGTGCGGCGGCTGCCGATGCGCGGGTGGTGTGGGTGTCGACATGCGAGGTCTACGGGGTTCCGGAGGCCCTCCCGCTGACCGAATCCGCGCCGATGGCGCCGGCCAATCCGTACGCCGTCTCAAAGGCGGCGGCCGAGATGTTGGCCACCATGTACGCGAACACCCATGGACTCCGGATCGTGCGCGCACGGCCGTTCAGCCATTCAGGCCCCGGACAACGGCCGATCTTCCTGCTCTCGTCCCTGGCGCGGCAGGCCGCTGAGGGTCGGCGCGAGGGCGTCGAGCGACTGACGATCGTGACCGGGAATCCGGATACGCGGCGAGATTTCACGGATGTGCGCGACGTCGTGCGTGCATACCGTCTGATCGCTGCCGCGGAGCCCGAGCCGGGGTCGGGCTCGGGGTCGGGGTCGGGGTCGGGGGTCTACAACCTCAGCTCGGGCGTCTCAGTGTCAGCCGCGGATCAGGTGCGGCTACTCCAGGAGCTGCTGGCTCCGATCGAGGTGACCCACGAGATCGATCCCTCGCGCGTGCGCGCGAGCGAAGTCATGGACCTGCGCGGTGACCATTCACGTCTGAGCGCCGCCACCGGCTGGGAGCCTGAGATTCCGTTGCGGCAGACCATGGAGGACACGATCGGCTGGTGGGAGCGAGAGCTCGGGCGCTCCGCCGGAGGCTGATCCGCCCCACCCCAGGCCGCGCTCGTGGCGTGGCTCGTGCCGGCTCGGCATCGAACAACCGTCCAGTTTGAGGGGGTTCCTCAACTGAATCGGGCGCCAGCGGGCGACCAATAGCTAGGACGCGCGGAGGCCGTCCAGCAACCCGAAATGGCCCGTCGAGCAAACCAGTAGGGAGGTTTCATGGCCAATCTCGAAATAACTGAGCACGTGGCAGAGGGGAACGTCCACGTCTTCATCCTTTCCGGAGACGTCGACTTCGACGTCGCGCCGGAACTCAAGCGGCGCATCATCACCCGCATCGACGCAGGTGACCGGAATTTGGTCGTGGATCTTTCGGCGGCCGGCTTCGTCGATTCCACCGCGATTGGGGTAATCGTCGGAGCGCTCAAACGACTCAACATGCTCGGCGGCTCGCTCGCCGTGGTATGCGACAACGACGCCGTACGGGGCATCTTCCAGATCGTCGGCCTCGAGAATGTGATCCCGCTGCACCACTCAGAGGAAAATGCGCTCGCCGGCCTTGCGCCCACTGCGTGATCGCCTTCCGAAGCCCGCTGACTTCTTCAGCCCGTTTGAGCTCCGCCTACCTGCGAGCGGATCAGAGCTCCGCAGCGCGCGCGATTCAGTTTCCGATGCGGCGGCCGCGTTCGGCCTGCAGCCCCGGGCCCGGTACGAATTCGTGTACGCCGTCAACGAAGCCGTGACGAATGCGATCAAGCACGGCAGCCCGGACCGGGACGGCATGATCGGATTGCGCGTTGATTCCGAGGGTGACTCGATCGTGTGCTCGGTCTCCGACTGCGGGCCCTGGGTGTCTCCCCGGAGCGACTCACCGCCGGCGTCCGGCGAGGGAGGCCGCGGCCTGGTGCTCATGTCAGCGTTGACGGACGAGGTCGAGCTGTCGGTCGAACCGGCGGCCACCGTGGTCCGTCTCCGGAAGCGCCGTCACGGAGCGGTGCTGGTGCACGGTGCTTAATCACCCCCGATCCAGGTGCGGCGCCGCGATCGCGGTGACCCTGGTGGGCCTCGTCTTTGCGCCGGCGGCATCAAGCCTCGCGAGCTCGCCGCGGATGCTCCCGGCCCTGAGCGGCCGAGCAGTTCTCGATGGTGTGGCCTCTGGCTCGCGAGCGGGGCACCCGGAGACACACGGTCCGGGCACCGGCGGGCCGGTTTTGCCCGCGCCGAAGCCCGCGCCACCACCTCTCCCTCGCGACCCGAGACCCGGTCCACCCCACCGTGGTGAGCATCGGCCGGTGCCGCCCCCCGGTGAGCCGCGCCCCGTGCCACCCACTGGGGGCCCGAAGCTGCTCCCACCCACTGGCGACCCGAAGCCGCTGCCGCCCGTCGGTGACCCGAAGCTGCTGCCTCCGATCGGCGGACCGCCGGTTCACCACGACCCGCAGGGTCCCTGGGGGACTCGGGACCCACAGACCCCGCGCGCCACCACCAATCCACAACCGGCCCCAACTGCCACCTCGGACCCGCAACCCACCGAGACAACCAAGCTCGAGGAACACCACAAGCACCGGGATCGGCATGGCTGGCCGCTGTTCCCGATCACCCCCCTTCCTGTCGGTATCCCAGTCATCCCGGTCGTCAAGGTGGGGACTCCCCCGCCCACGACCACCACGCCGACGCCGACCCCGACCCCGACTCCGGTCACCACCCCAGTGCCGAAGCCGACGCCGACGCCCCCCACGCGTACCACGCCGGGAGGCGCGGTGAGCACCGGCTCTGGCTCGCAACCCTCATCGGCTCACTCGAGGTCGGCTGTCAGCGGACCTTCCGCGCGCGCCTTCGCCGCCATCGGTGGTTTGGGTGCGCGTCTCGGCGCCGGGCTCTCTCTAACTGGTGGGGCACCGAGTCCGGGTCCGACGACGACCGACTCGCCGGCCGCCAAGCCAGCATCGTCGTCGGCCGCTCCGAGGCTGGACCTCAGCCCGATGCACCATGACCTATCGAGCGTTTCCGGCTTGATTCTGGGCCTGCCCCTGCCCGTCCCGGACTGGAGCAAGCCAATCATTCTGGGCCTGTTGCTGGTCTGCCTGCTCCTGGCAGTCCGCGCCTGGCGGACGGCCCTGCGAGCGCACCGGCTCGAATCCAGAGGCAAGGAACTGGCCGCAGACCTCGAATCGATGCAGGCCGCCCTCGTGCCCGCAATCCCATCGCGTCTCGGAGCACTCGATGTCTCCGTCGCCTACCGGCCCGCTGACGGACCGGCCGCCGGTGGCGATTTCTACGACGTGTTCGACCTTGACAGTGGCCGGGTGGCGATGATCGTCGGCGACGTCTCGGGCCATGGTCGAAACGCCCTCGCGCGCGCGGCGCACATGCGCTACTCGCTCCGCGCCTACGCAGAGACCGGGCTCGACCCGAGGGGCGCGCTGAAGCTGGCCGGCCGCGTGCTCGACACCGACGGAGATGACCTCTTTACAACGGTCGCGATCGCCGTGTATGACCCCAGTACAGCCTGTCTGACCTACGCAAGCGCCGGACATCCGGCGCCGGTGTTCGTCGGCCCCGACGCGCACGAGCCGATCGCAGGCTCCGCGTCTCCAGCCATCGGCTGGGGGATCGCGACCGGTCGCCGTCAGACCACGGTTCCGTTCGCTGAGGGTGCCCGTGCGTGCCTGTTCAGCGACGGCGTCACCGAGGCCCGCGTGGACGGCGGCCTCCTGGGCCGAGCCGGACTCACGGAGCTATTCGAGGAGGCAGGACCTGACTCTTCCGCTCGCGAGCTGCTCAACCGCGTGCGCGGGCGGGCGGGATCGATCCACGATGACATGGCCGCCTGCGTGATCCACGCCACGGCCGGAATGGCCACCACCACGCAGGTGGTGGAAGAACTCGAGGTCGACCTCTCGCAGCTCAGCGCCGGCCAGGGGGAGCGCTTCCTGGAGGTATGCGGGGTCCCGCCGGCGGCGGCGGGAGAGACTCTGGCTCGTGCTCGGGAAATCGCTCATGACCAGGGCAGCGCCGTGCTGCAGGTCGAGCACGACGGGGAGTTCGCCACGGCGACAGCTTCAGCACCCGACACCGTTGTGCCGGCCACCCCCGCCCGGGTCCAGGCCGCCCCGGTTGCCGTCCTGAGCTAAGCCCGTGCGAAGGTGTGTGTCAGAACCGTTACGGCGATACGGAACGTCGTCGGCGGCGGCGGCGACGACGTGTGCGAGCTGGTTCGTGTTCGGTGACCGGGGGGTCACCGACCGGTGCGTCTGCTCAGCAGGCGGCGGAGCCGGCGTGGCCGAGCAGGCGATCCATCAGCTCGGCGCCGTCCGTCGAGCGCGCCTGCAGGACCATCTCGAAGTCGCCACCGTAGTGACGCATCACGGCGATCAGGATGTCCTGGGTGCCAACGCTCGAGACCCCTCGCTCAGAGGCGATCTCGGCGGCGGTCATCGTCACGATATGGAGCGTCTCCGCCGGTGTGGTCTCGCTTGTCTTCGGTGATGGGTGCACGGAGGACGGTGGCGGAACCTCACCCACGCCGAGGGCCTGGAGCGCGCGACCGGATTCTCCGTACAGCCTCAGCGGACGGAGCCAACGCTCGATCTCGTCATCGACTGATTGGGCGAACGGAAGAGCGGTGCCGGCCAGTCCGAGGACGGTGACCGCATCGGAGGAGAGAGATAGGGAAGTCATGATGGGATCTTCGACCGGACGGGACATCATCGACACCCTGGACGCCCGGGATCAAACGTCCGTCCAGTCGCTCCGAAGCAGTGATCCAATCGGTCCCCGGCACACCGCAGTTGGCTGAAAATCTGGCCAGCGTCCGGACGTTTTCCGGCTCATCGCAGACCAAGAGTCCGGAGCGTCGAAAACCGGCCGTCGAGGCGTATGTTCTCCCATGCTCGGCCCGCTGCACGCGACCATGACGCGTGGCAGACTTGCCAAGCGCGCCCGCCTAGCTCAATTGGTAGAGCACTTCACTTGTAATGAAGAGGTTTTCGGTTCAAGTCCGAAGGCGGGCTCTGAGCTGCTAGCCGTCGTCACCCTATCTCGGCGAGCGCGGCGGCCATGATCGCGTCGGCGCTCGCCGGAACGCCGATGCCGTCGACGTACACGCTCGGGGTGCCGTTGACGCCGCGCGCAACCGCCATCGCAGTCACGTACTCTGCCCACGCGACGTATTTACCTGCCCTAACGCACGGGCCGACCGCTTCGTCGAGCCCGCTCTGGAGCCCGAGCTGGACGAGCTCCTCGTCGTTCAGTCCGTCGCTGCCCTCGGGCGGCTGGTTGTCATAGAGCGTGTACAGGTATTCGCGGAACCTCCCGCCGTCGGACGAGCAACCGGAGGAGGCGGCAGCGCGGGTGCTGTAACGCGTTGTAGAGAGCCGGTCCAGAAACCCAAGCGGGTGGTAGACGAGCGTGATCACACCCCGGTCGACCAGCGCGTCGATCGCGGGGCCGCTGCGCTCCTCGAACATCCGACAGAAGGGACACAGGAAGTCGATGTAAGCGTCGACGAGAGCCGGACCGCGGCCGAGCACGATCCCGTCGCCGTTCTCTGGGGCGCCCGCGGGTACGCGGCCGGGGGCGGTGAGTATGTCCGGGCTGGCCATGGTCGAACCTTTCGTTCGTGGTGTCGATTCCGGTCGGTGATCTGCGTGCAGCTAGGCCACACGGTGCGGTGCACAACAGCGTCTGGAGCGCTAGACCGAAGTCGCGGATGACCACGACCGGCACGGGCTCGTGCTCGTGAGCTCGAGACGATGGCGCTGCTCCCATGGAGATTCAGGGACGCGCGGCACTCGATTGCCTCAGCGATCAAGGTCGCGCCCTGAATCCGCTGACCCGAGCGTCCCGCCTCGCCGCTAAGGGATGCTGCGGCGTCCGCCCCCGAAGAGCCCCAGTCCGGGCCCGAGGACGTACAGTGCAGCCAGGACGGTGATGATCACCGACACGATGTACGGAAGGCCGAGCGCCGCCGTCAGCACCCACACGAGCGCGACGATCAGGATTCCGATGAGCAAGTGGATCATGGTCAAACCTCACTTTTTGGATCGGCAGTTCTCTTCGTTCGCTAGGCCATGAGCGTCAGCACCCAAGGCGTACCGCGGGCGTTTCTCGAGCGGCTTGTCGCCCCGGCGGCGGAGGCCTAACTGGAGGGTTATGACGCCGCTTGAGGTCACATCCGACATCGAGGATGGGGAGCAGCATCAGTGGCTCATCCATCTCGAGCGCCCGCCCGCGCTGCCGGCCGGATAGGCGTGCAGCCCGGCGCCCGCGCCGCCAAACACCGGCGCCAAGCTGACCGGCCCGAGGACGACGCATTGCCCGGACCGATGAACGGCCTATGTGGGGGGAAGTGAGCGCTGATCAGGCAACGGTGTCGATCGAGGCCCACACGCCCGCCGATCTTCCGCGAAGCGAGAGGCGCGAGATACTCGAGCGCTTCGAGCGGCTCGCGCGCTCCACCGGCGACCCGATCGAGGGGGTCCGCGTCACCCTCCGCCGTCCCGAGACTAGGGCCGCGCGCCTGCGGTGGATGGCCGACGCCTCGCTGGTGCTGAACGGCAGGCGGTTAGCTTCGCACGCCACCGGCAGCAGCGCGCCGCAGGCGGCGAAGGAGGCCGCCGATCGCCTCAACCGGCAGATGCGCCGCGTAGCGGATGCACCGGTGGCGCTGCGTAACGATCGGAGGGCGATCAAGAGCGCGCTCGCGCACGTCACCCACGAACGGAGGCACCGGCCAAGACCGAGCCGCAAGCGCCCGGACCTGCGTGACGTCATCCCGCTGCGCACCGCGTATCCGTTGCCGGAGTCGACGCTTGACGCCGTGGCGGACCTGCTCGACCTGGACCTTGAGTTCCTGCTCTTTCGTCACGCCCGGACGGGAGAGGACGTTGTGGTGCACTGGCGCGATGACGGGCGGATCGGCCTGCTTCACCCGCCCGGCAGCCCGCTCTCCGACGAGAACGACATTGTGGTCCCAGAGCCGAGCCGTTACGAACCGCAGATCCCGCTCGCCAAGGCGCGGGACGAGATGGACGTGCTGGGGCACCGCTTCCTCTACTTCATCGATGCGGCCGACGGACGAGGGAAGGTGCTCTACATGCGGAACGACGGCGACTACGGCCTCGTGGAACCCCCGCCGGCCGGCGCCGGAAACGTGCGGCCCGACCATCATCCGCCGCGCGGGTACCGGCGGACTCCGACTATCACGTAGCGAAGGGCAACACGAGGGGAGTCAGCTCTCTGAGGACTTAGAGGATCGCGAGCGGTTGAGGCGTCAGCGGGGGTGGGAACGCCTCGTCGAGTCTGAGCATGTCGGACTCGTCCAGGCGAAGGTCAAGCGAGGCCGGCGGCCTATGGCCGCGGCCGGTCGGCGTTATGGTCTTGTGAATGGAAAGGCCGCTCGCGCTGATCGAGTTCCCCGCCGACGATCCCGACCGCGCGCGGCGGTTCTGGTCAGATCTGCTCGGCATCGACCTGGCTAAGCGCAGCGAGGCCGAAGGCCGCGGCTGGCAGACACACACCGGAGATCCCGCCGTCGGCATCCACGAGCGCGGCACCGGTCCCGGCGACACGGTCTCGCTGCCCTACTTCACGATCGCTGACATGGACGCGGCGCTCAGCCAGGTCAAGGCACTCGGCGGGAGCGTTATCCATCCCGGGTCGCGCACGGCGATCTGTCGGGACTCCGAGGGGAGCCCGTTCGGGCTCACCCTCGACTCCAAGCCCTCGTAGCGCTGTCGGGCGAATCCGATTGCGCCGCGAAAGCCGTCGCCTCGAAGCCCGGGCGGGTCCTGGCTGACCGATGAGCGTCCTTACCCAGGTTTTCAGCGGTGGACATTCCTGACAGTTAGGCTGCGAACTCTCTCAACTTGGAAGGAACAACTGTTATGGATGACGAGACCCAGGCTCGCCTCGACTACATTGAGAACCAGCTCGCGGGGGTTGCGGGGTTCGCGTATGTTCCGTGGTCACAGCGCCGTTCGATACCGGACGAGGTGCTCGAATTGGTTCGCGCGGGCAAGAAGGTGCAGGCAGCCATGACGTACGCGCGTACCGCGGGAATTTCTGTGCCCCAGGCAAAGGCAGCTATCGACGCCCTGGGCGAGTAGCGCCCCGAGGCCGACGGGTGCGGTGTGTGTGGTCAGCCCTTTTTCTTCTTCTTTTTGGGCTTGGGTTTGGGTTTGAGGGTGAGGGTCTTGTGGGCCACGGTCTTGCCTGCCTGGGTGACGGTGAGCTTGGCCTTGAGCGGATGATGCTGGGCGATCAGCTTCTTGCCGGCAGCGTTCAGGGTGAGCTTGATCGTCCTGGTAGCACCGGCCGGGATCGTCACGGTCTTGGAGATGATCGTGATCGTCTTCCTGGTCGTCTTCTTCTTCTTGGTCTTGGTCTTGGTTGAGGCTGCGACGGCGATCACCTTGCCGCCCCGGAGCGTCTCGAGCACGGTGCCGGTCAGCTTGATCTTGCACGAGGTGCTGCCCTTGCAGCCCACCTTCACGCTGACCGTGGTCCCCGACGTGCTGACGTGCTTGACGCTCGCGCGGCCCTTGACAGCCGGGGGCGGTGGGGTGGTGGCCACGACCGGCGCGGATTTACCGCTGCTGGCCAGATGGGTGCTATCCCCCGCGTAGCTGCCGGTCACCGTGTACGACCCAGCGGCCGATGGGGTGAACGTGATCTGACAGGACGCGGTGCCGGTGGTGGTGGCGTGAAGGGTGCAGCTGCCCGGGGTGGCGAACTTCCCGCTCGTAGGAGACGCGGTAAAGCTGACCGTCCCGGTCGGGCTCGCCCCGCTTGACTGGCTGTCGGTCACCGTCGTGGTGCACGTGGTCACGGCCCCGGTCTTGACCGAGCCCGGCGAGCACGCGAGGGAGGTCGTTGACACCGCCCTGGCGCTCGTCTCATGCCCGGTCGTGTCGACCGCGGTGCACTCGTCCGCGGACACGCACGCGATCGCGTTCAGGACCGAGTTCGGGTCGATCGTCGTCAGGGTCGGGGTGCCCGGGCTGGCCGGGTCAAACGTCACCTGCTGCCCGTTGTTGTCCACCGCGATGCACTGGGTGGCGGACGGGCACGCCACCCCGTTGAGGATGTGGCCGGCGTCGATCGGGGTCGGTGTGGGGGTGCCGGGGCTGGCCGGGTCAAACGTGACCTGCTGCCCGTTGTCGTCGATGGCGGTGCACTGGGTGGCGGACGGGCACGCCACCCCGTCCAGCTGGTTGGCGGTGTCGATGCTGGTGGGGTTCGGGGTGCCCGGGCTGACAGGGTCAAACGTGACCTGCCGCCCGATCTGATCGATCGCGGTGCACTGGGTGGCGGACGCGCACGCAACCCCGATCAGGCCCTGGGTGTCGATGCTGGTGGGGGTCGGGGTCCCCGGGCTGACCGGGTCAAACGTCACCTGCTGCCCGAAGTTGTCGATGGCAGTGCACTGGGTGGCGGACGGGCACGCAACCCCGTCCAGGCCGTTCGTGTCGATCGTGGTCGGGGTTGGGGTGCCGGGGCTGGCTGGGTCAAACGTGACCTGCTGCCCGCTTTGATCGACGGCGGTGCACTGGAGGGCGGACGGGCACGCCACCCCCGTCAGGCTGTTGCCGGCGTCGATCGTGGTCGGGGTCGGGGTGCCCGGACTGACCGGGCTAAACCTGACCTGCTGCCCGCTCTGATCGACGGCGGTGCACTGGAGGGCGGACGGGCACGCCACCCCGCTCAGGCTGTTGCCGGTGTCGATGCTGGTGGGGGTCGGGGTGCCCGGGCTGGCCGGGTCAAACGTGACCTGCTGCCCGTTGGTGTCGACGGCGGTGCACTGGGCAGCGGACGGGCACGCCACCCGCTCCAGGACTTGGCCGATGTCGATCGTGGTCGGGGTCGGGGTGCCGGGGCTGACCGGGTCAAACGTGACCTGCTGCCCGTTGCCGTCAACGGCGGTGCATTGGGTGGCGGATGGGCACGCCACCCCGGTCAGGTCGTGGCTGGTGTCGACCGTGGTCGGGGTCGGGGTGCCCGGACTGACCGGGTCAAACGTCACCTGCTGCCCGTTGAAGTCGACGGCGGTGCACTGGGTGGCGGACGGGCACGCCACCCCGAACAGGATGTGGCCGGTGTCGATCGTGGTCGGGGTCGGGGTGCCCGGGCTGGTCGGGTCAAACGTCACCTGATGCCCGTTGGTGTCGACGGCGGTGCACTGGGTGGTGGACGGGCACGCCACCCCGTCCAGGCCGTGGCTGGTGTCGACCGTGGTCGGGGTCGGGGTGCCCGGGCTGGCCGGGTCAAACGTCACCTGCTGTCCGTTGTTGTCGACGGCGGTGCACTGGGTGGCGGACGGACAGGCCACCCCGATCAGGCTGTTGTGGCCAGTGTCGATCGTGGTCGGGGTCGGGGTGCCCGGACTGGCCGGGTCAAACGTCACCTGCTGCCCGCCGTTGCCGACGGCGGTGCACTGGGTCGCGGACGGGCACGCCACCCCATTCAGGCTGTTGGCGTCGATTGCGGTGGGGGTCGGGGCGCCCGGGCTGGCCGGGTCAAACGTCACCTGCTGCCCGCCCTCGTCGATCACGGTGCACTGGGTGGCAGACGGACACGCCACCCCACCCAAGAACTGGTGGCCGCTACTGTCGATCGCCGCCGGCCTCGACCACGACAGCTGCGCGAGCGAAGCCGCCGGCAGCCAGCACGCCACAGCACACAAGGCAGCCAGCACGACCAGCAGCCGCCGAACCGCCACCGGCACCACACAACCTCGAGTCCGCGCGATCATCGATCCCGGCCCTCCCCTTATCTCGATCCCAGACCAAACCCCGGTCCGCGGCTCATAACGCACTTCTCAACCAACACGCACCCTCACAACGCGTGTGCGCCCACGCGCGCGGCATCCTACACTTGGGAGCGCTGCTGACGCCCAACGCTGCGCTGATGATCTGCGAGCGCTGACGAGATCGAGCAGCCGAGGCGTGACCTCGACAAGACCTGCTCGGGCCGAGGCCGGGTCAGCCGCCGACGCGGTAGCGCACGTGTGTCGCGTGCGGCGAATGGATGATCTCGAGCGGTTCGAAGCCGGGGTCCTCCACCCCGTCGAATAACCGCTCGCCGGTCCCGAGCAGGACTGGAACGATGTCCAGCATAAGCTCGTCGATCACGCTCGCGGCGAGCGCCTGGCGGACGGTGGAGGCGCCGCCGGCGATGTCGACCCCCAGCCCGTCGGCCGCTGCTGTCGCGCGCTCGAACGCGGCGTCGAACCCTTCGGTTACGAAGTGGAACGTCGTCCCGCCGTTCATCTCGATTGGCTCGTGCGGATAGTGGGTGAGGACGAACACCGGCGCGTGATATGGCGGCTCCTCACCCCACCATCCCCGCCACTGGTCATCCCAGCCGCCTCGGATAGGGCCGAACATATTGCGGCCCATGACATACGCACCGCGGGGGCGCATTAAGTCATTTTGGGCGCGGAGGTCAGCTTCGTGGAGCGGCTCATCCAAGTGCCAGTGGTGGAGTTCGAGGCCGCCGATACCCAACGGATTATCGCGGCTCTGATCAGGGCCCGCGACGAATCCGTCAAGCGATATCGACATATGGCAGGTAGTTGGTGTCATGGATTTTTGGACCGCCGACCGGCTGAGAAATCATCGGTCGCGGAACGGTTCATACGGCGCCCGCGCAGACGAGGCTCGGCCGCCTGCCGTTCTGGCCAGCGCCAACCATTACATCAGCACAGAGCCCGTGACGTTCACCTCATCGTTGCCGTAATCGGTGGGTGCGCCTCATGGTGGGATATGTTGTGCGCGATGGCGGCTGACCTTGTTATCTCCTACGACGGCACTGAGAACGACGACGATGCCCTCGCTTTGGGCAGGCTCCTGGCTCAGACCGGATCCTCGGTCGCGCTGGCTTATGTGCGCCATTCCAGAGAGTTCGACCCCCGGCGCGAGCAGGTGGCCCAGCACGACGCCGAGCAGCGCTTGGAGCGGGGCGCCGCACAGATGGACGGTTCCGTTGCTCGTTACGTCGAGGTCGGAGCGGCCACCGGTGAGGTCCTGGGCGAGGTGGCACAGCGAATTGGTGCCTCGATCATCGTGTTCGGCTCGGACTACCGCACGCCGCCGGGGCGCGCGGAACCGGGAACAACCGCTCAGCGCCTGCTCGAGGGCAGCCGCGTCGCGATTGCCGTTGCAGCGGCGGGGCTACGCGCCAAGACGGATTTTGCGATCAGCTCGATCGCGGTGCCGTTCGCCGGTCCGGTCAATGATGACGCGCGGGCGACGGCAGCGGCGCTCGCTGCGAGGCTCGGAGCCGAGGTGGTCGACGCTAACTCCGGATCGGTGGATCTGATCGTGGTCGGCTCACAGGCCGGCGCGCCGAAAGGTCATGTGGTCGTTGCCGGAGAGGTCCGCAACGAGCTCAACAGCGCTCGCAGCTCTGTGCTCGTGCTCCCCGCTGAAACCCGTATCGAGTTCTGAGCGGCTCAGCGCGCTGAGGTAGGCGGGTGCCGGGGCCTGGGTCCCGTGTGCGCTGGTCTCGCGTGTTCGTGCGCCCGGCCGCGGTGTCACGGGCTCCCGCTCAGCTCGAGTTCATCGTTGGCCCGGTGGCCAAAGACACGCGTTGCCGCTGGATGCAAAATCTTGTCTATGCGGTGCAGTGTCGCGAGCGCACGGCCCGGCTGGTCGCGCACTGTTGGTTCAGGGCTGCCCAGCGCGACGGTCGCAGCGGTGCTGTGGTCAGTCTGATGGCGCGCGATGCCGGCCCGCGACGCCTGAAGTCTCGCGCGTCAGCGAGTGTTGAGCACCGCCCGGCGTGGGTCAGCGACGATTGGATGTCGCAACTGCCCGAGCTAATCGGGGCTGTGTGCGAGGACTGGCACCTGTCACTCGACGATGAGCGGATGGCGGCAGGCGCGTGGGGAGTCGTAGCGTGGTGTCATACCGAGAGCGGTGTCGAGGCGGCGCTGAAGCTGTGCGCCAACGAGGAGCGCCTGTCCGCCGAGACGAGCGCGATGCTCGCGTGGGCCGGGCGTCCAGCGATCGGCGTACTCGCTCACCGACCTGGTGCGTTGCTCCTCGAACGCGCCCGTCCGGGACGGCCGTCGAGGCTGGCGCCCGCGCGGTTAGCGCTGCTTCTGGACGCACTTCACCGTCCGACGAGCGCCGGCCGGCGAGGACTCGGCGATTGGCGTACGAGCATCAAGGCAGCCGTCTCGCAAGTCCCTTCCTTGCAAACGCTCGGACGAGAGCTGCTCAAACAAGGCGAGGGCCGACCATTGGTTGCGCTGCACGGCGATCTTCAGCCGGCGAACATCCTTGAGCATCGCGGCGCGATTGCGGTGATCGACCCGGTCGGTATATCCGGACCTCGGGAACTGGATGTCGCGAACGCCGCCCTACATAACAATTGGGGCGAGGAGTCTGGAGCGCGAATCAGGCGGCTGGCGCGGTTGACGGGCACAGACCCAGCTTTCGCGCTGGGGTTGGGACAGCTGGGCGCCATGTACGCGGCCCTGGCGCCGAGATACTGAGCTAGGTCTGGGTGCCTGGCCGCTCCTGGCTAGCGGTCGGATAACGAAGCCGTAACGGCGTTACCTCGTCGTTATCGGCCCTCCGCTAGAAGGCAGCCGTGGACCAACCGCCGGAACAGCTGATCGGAATCGGTAGCTGGACGCTCGCCTGGATCTCGCGCAAGCTCTCCTCGGTAGCCGTCGCCGTTGGCTGCGCGCTGGCAATCGTTGCCTGCGGGGCCTCCGGCACCGCGCGCAGCGCTACTCGTTCTGGCGGCTTCGCAAACGCGGTCTCCTACGCCGACTGCATGCGCTCGCGCGGCGTGCCGAACTTCCCCGACCCGAGCCCTCGTGCCGGCTTTGAGCTCTCCTCCAAGATCGACACCCATTCTCCGGCGTATCTATCGGACCGGCAGGCTTGCACCAAGCTGCTGCCTGGCCCCGCCGTGCCACACGCCCTGTCCGAGCGTCAACAGCTCCAATTGATCGCCGCGGCGAAATGCGTGCGCGCGCACGGCGTCAAGGTGTCGGACCCCACATTCAATGGCCCCTACATCACGCTCGACGTTCCCGATCAGACCACGATCGAGTCGCCCGCGTTCAAGCGCGCTGAACCGGCCTGCCACTACCCCGTACCCAAGAACACAACCGACTCAGTCGCGTCGCCCTAGATCGGCGGAACCAAGGGATCCTCCGGCACCCAATCCATCAATGCGGATGCGCGAGGCCCGGGTTCGACGGTGACGACGGCGCTGGGGGGTGGTCGCGCCGGGCGCGGTTGTCAGGCGAGCGCCCGACCGAGGGCGGCTACGTCGGCCGGCCCACCGTGTGTAGCGAGTACGACCTCGACCGGTAGGTCGAGCAGCGTCTCCAAGCCGTTCGCGACCTGCTCGCGCGTCACGCCACCGGGCAGCCATTCGACCGGGATTTCGAGTCCCTGCCCGAAGTCGACGAGCGTATCGCCAGCGATGACCGCACGCGAGCTCTCAATCCACAGCACGACGTCGTTGGCCAACCTTCCCGGGAAGGCTTCGACTCCGACCGGCAGCCGATCGCCACCCGAGTACAGGCGAACGTGGCTCCTGGCTCCGCCCAGGAGCCAGGCGAGGTCGGGGCTGCCTTCGTCGGGCGGTGGCGTGAACACTCGCGCGCCGACGCGCTCCACGAGGCTCCGCGTGTCGCGCTCGTGCCACGGCGAGGTCAGCACGACCACCGGTTCGCGCCCTGCGGCCAGCTCCTCGATCTCGCTCGGCACGGCCAGCGGGTCAATGAGCAACAGGCGGTCGCCGTCGTCGATCGCGTATGAGGAGACCAGGCCGCGTGCCGCTTCATTCGGTGTCTCGGCCGTTGCCGCAAGGCGTTGGCGAAACGCCTCGTTCTCGGGCCCTGCCCAGTCCGGGTGCGACGCCTCCCAGTGCCAGACGCCTGTCTGAACCTCGCGCACGGGGCGATCCTACGTGAGGGCGCGAGCGACTGGTTTCCGAGATGCGCCGACCGGGCAGGAACCCGGGCTTGTGCGGCCTATCGCCCCGTGGACAGTTGCAGGATCAGAACTGTCGCGATCGCCGCGAGGCAGTAGAGATGGTCCCGGCAGATCGACCTCGCGAGGCGCCTCTGTGTGTCCAAAGTATCGCGGCGCGTACCGAGCCGCACGGCGTTGGGCACGGTGCGGCCGACCGCCAGCGACACCGCTGATCCCGCCAGCGCGAGCGATGCCCATCCAACCCAGGGCGGGGCATCATCCCGGGCGAGCTCGATGCCTACGCTCGCGATCGTAGCCAGCATGACCGTGGCGATCAGCCAGTTCATCGGTCGCGCCGCCGTCGTAACCCGCCCGTAATACGCCGAGATCGACGCGAGCACACCTTCGGGGATCTCGTCCCGGCCGTGGGGGAGAATCTGGACGTCGAACATCAGATCGAACCACAGCACAGCGAGCAGAAATCCGGACCCGGCGCTGACGAACGCAGTCACCTGCGCGAGTATGACCCGCCACTGGCGAGGTGCAAGGCCGCCGACGCGCGAGCTTCTCACGCTGCGCTCGAGTAGGACTCGATCATCTCCAGGACGATCTTTTCCGCCTGGGGGCGACTGAGCTGCATGTCGAGTCGCAGTTGCTTCCACACCAGCACGTCGGTAGCGACCACGAGGGCTGTGAGCCGGCGCTGTCTGGACGCGCGCGGCAGGCCGGCGAGGAGTGGCTGGAAGACTCTGTTGGCCCAGTCGCGGTGGTACGCCCTTCCCCTGTTCATCAGAACGCGGATGGCCGGGATGCGGTCCTCTTGGGAGAGCATGCGCAGGATCGCCGTTCCGTGTGCCTCGTAGTGGTCGAACACGTTGGTGACCGCTTCCCGGAGGCGCCCGACTGAAGCGGCGTCGCGGCGCTCGATCTCGCGCATACCCCACCACTTGTATGCGGCGGTGAGCAATTCGTCTTTGGAGTGAAACCGGGCGAACAGCGTCTGTTCGGTGACGCCCGCGTCGGCGGCGATCTCGCGCAGGCGGACCTCCTCGTAGGCCCGTGTGCCGAAGTGCTTCCAGGCCGCGGCGAGCAGCCGTTCGCCGGTCGCGGCAGCGGCCTCTGCTCGCGCGGACATCCGATATCGACGTTTTGGGGTAGAGGCGCTTGACGTATTCATCTTGGTAGGACTAAGATGAAGTATATGCGAGTCTTCCAGACTCTCCTGGCGTTCAGCGGCAATGCGCCGCCACAGCTAGCGCTCACACGGGAGCTGGTCGAGCGGGGACACGAGGTGCGCGTGGTGGCCCACAGCGCCGCGCGGGAGCGGATCGAGCGCATTGGGGCTGAGTTCGTCCCGATTCGCCGCTGGCTTCCCAACCTCGACATCACGCATCCGGACACGGACCCGGTACGCGACTGGGAGGCGCGCACGCCGCTTGGCGCCGCGAAACGAATGCGCGATGCCCCGATCGCACCGTTGCGGGACGCGACGCGGGAGAATGTTGAGCTGCTCCGCGACTGGAACGCCGACGTCATCGTGTTCGATTGGCTTTTCATTGCCGCGGCCGTCGCGGCCGAGCACGTAGGCACACCCGCGGTCGCGCTCATTCACTGCCCGTATCCCGTCCCAGTTCGAGGCGCGCCGCCGCTGTTCAGCGGCCTGATGCCGATGGGGGGTCGGTTGGGTGCGGCGCGCGACCGCGTGCTCAATGCCATGACCAGCCGCTTCTCGGCCGCCGGGCTGCCGGTACTCAACGATGTTCGTGCCGAGCATGGACTCCCGCCGCTGAAGGACTGGAATGACCAGCTCCGCGGCGTGCGGGCAATCTACGTGATGACCGCCCCTGAGCTCGACTTCTCGAGCAAGGCCCAGCTCCCGGCGAATGTCCACTATGTGGGCCCCGCGTTCGAGCCATTTGAGAAGGAATGGGAGTCACCGTGGCCGGCCGAGAACGTCGATCCGCTGGTGCTGATCAGCTTCAGCACCAGCTACATGAATCAGCGGGCACTCGCCCAGCGTGTCCTCGACGCTGTGGCCGGGCTGCGCGTCCGAGCGCTGCTTACGGCCGGGCCGGCGCTCGACCCGAGTCAGCTCCGCCTCCCTGACAACGCACGCAGCGTGGCATTCGTCTCGCATCGAACAGTGCTTCCCAACGCGGCGCTCGTCATTACCCATGCGGGCTGGCAAACGGTCAATGCTGCCCTCGCCGATGGCGTTCCGCTCGTCTGCATTCCCGATGGTCGCGACCAGCCGGATAACGCCGCCCGCGTGGTCGTCGCGCACGCCGGTGTGAGGGCGAGCAAGAAGAGCTCCCCCGAGAAGCTGCGCCGCGTGATCGCGCGGGCCCTCGAGGACGAGTCCATCAAACAGGGCGCCCGCGCGATGGCCAGCGCCCTCGCCCGTAGCGACGGTGCGACCGTCATCGCCGACGAGCTGGAGCGCCTCCAGGTGCACAGCGCCGTGCAGTGACCATCCCGCGATTAGCGTCAGCGGCAACCCTCGGGAGCTACCGGTCTGCGCCGAGGGCGCTGACCAGACCCTGCACGTCCGCGACCGTCACCGTCAGCTCGGGGTGCCGGATCAGCCTGAACGGATCGATCGCCGGCACACGCTGGCGAAACGACACCAGGACACCCTGCTCTCCGTTGCTGGCAAACGTCAACCCACCGTCTGTGACCCCCAGGCGCGCCGGTCCGCCGGTCCGGTAGAACCGGTATGGGCCGGTGATCGCCACCCGGCTGATGTTGGTCAGCGCTGTGTGCAGTCGCCACGGGCCGAAGTGGGCGAGCAAGTGCAGGCCATCGATCTGCACCCACGCGCTGTCCGGTGTGATGCCAAACGGCCGGGCCGCCAGGCGGTAGGGGCGGGTAAAGCGGAATTCGAAGCGCTGCACGTACCCCTCACGTTACGCAACTGAGCGCTCGCGAGACGTCCGAGTCCAAGGCTGGCTTGGGGGCAGTGCCTGGGTTCCGAAGCCTCCGTCATTGTCCGGCCACGAACCTGGCTACCTCGGTCTTCGTTATGAGTCCGTGGGTGACGCTGATGCACGCGTCAGCGGCCTGCACCACCGCCGGCTGATGGAGGCTGATCCCGGCCTTGGCGAGCATCTCGTGGGTGATCTGGCCGCTGGTCGGGTCCGGGAACCTCGGGAATCCGTGGGTGCGTAGGCACCGGGCGAACGCCAGCATCGCCTCGGTGTGCACTTGACTCGGCGCCGCGGTTGCGCCTGTGCCTGGGGTGCCGTCGTTCACATGAATGCAGGCTGTCTGGGCCGCCTGGGCCCGGGAGCTGCTGACCCCCTGCAGTGCCCTAACCACGGCTGCCTTATCGTTCTCCTCGTTGGTGGCTGGGTCGGGGAAGTTGGTCACCCCGTGGGAGCGCATGCAGTGGGCGTAGGCGAGCGCCCCGCTCGGCGTCGCCGTAGTCGTCGTGGCGACGGTCATGGAGGAGCCGCCGCAGCCGGCCGTGAGCAGTGAGACGGCGGCAAGCGCGGCGACAGATGCGGGGAAGAGTGTGCGCGAACACATGGAGGACTCGGTTTCCTTTCAATCGTGAGCGCAGAAGGCACGCTGATTCGTGCGACGGCGGCTGCCAGCGTGCGCCGTGGGGCGTTACAGGCCGGTTACCGTGTTATCTCGCTGTAACCGCGCCACGGCATCATCAGCACCGTGAAGACCGGCCGAACTCCAAGTCAGCCCACGCTGCGTGTGCTCGTTCCCCGCCCCTCGATCCGGTGGCGGTTAACGCTGCTCTACAGCCTGGTATTTCTGAGCTGCGGCGCGGCGCTCCTGGCGATCACGTACTGGCTATTCGCCAACTTCGCGTACTCCCCGCCGAAGGAGCCGTTCAACCCGGTCATGGTCCAGCTCCAGACGGCGATATCCGTCCAGCGATCGATCGGGCTGCACCGCCTGCAGCTCTACTCGGGGATCGCGCTCGCGATCATGGGGATCGTGTCAGTCGGGCTCGGATGGCTGGTAGCCGGGCGGGTGCTGGCGCCGCTGCGGACGATCACTGCGACCGCCGACCGGATCTCAGACACGAATCTCCACGAACGCCTCGGAATGTCCGGCCCGCGCGACGAGCTGCGCCTGCTGGCGGACACGATCGACCGGCTGCTGGCGCGCTTGGAGGCTGCCTTTGACGCGCAGCAGCGGTTCGTCGCAAACGCGTCACATGAGCTGCGCACGCCCCTGGCGATGATGCGGACCACCCTCGACGTGGCGATTGCCAAGCCCGGCGGCGCGCCAGCCCAGACTCACGAGTTGGACGCGGAGCTGCGTGTGGATCTCGACCATGCCGACCAGCTGCTTGAGAGCTTCCTTACGCTGGCCCACGTCCAAAACGGCCAGCTCGAGGAGCGCAATCAGGTCGCACTCGAGCCGCTCGTCCGCTCCGCGCTCAGTGACCGCGCCGGCCAGATCGCCGCCAAGGAACTGACGGTCGAGGTGGATCTCGATCCTGTCACGGTCTCCGGCAGCCCCACATTGCTCCGGCGAATGCTCGAGAACGTGATTGAGAACGCTGTGCGCTACACCGACCCGGGGGGCCTGGTCGAGATCGCGCTCACACCAGCTGGCAGTCGGCAGGCGCAGGTGGTCATCGCCAGCAGCGGTCCCTTGCTCGACCCAGGCGCGGTAGCGCAGCTCGCCCAACCGTTCAAACGCCTCAGTCAGGACCGGACCGGATCGCAGGATGGGCACGGGCTGGGACTGTCGATCGTCGCCGCCGTGGCCGCAGCACATGGCGGCCGGCTCGATCTGTGCGCCCCCCCGGAGGGCGGACTGCGAGTTCTCATCGTGCTGCCGGCCGTCTCCCTCCGGCAGCTCGCGGAGACCACCCAATGAGGGTCCTCGTCGTCGAGGACATACCTCGGCACGCCAACCGGATCGCGGAAGGACTGCGCGACCAGGGGATCGCCGTCGACATCGCCTACGACGGCCGGGAGGCGATGGCCAAGGTGAACGTGAACCCCTACGACGTCGTCCTTCTCGACCGTGACCTGCCCGGCATCCATGGCGACCAGCTCTGTCAGCTCATCACCCGCAACCAAGATCCCCCGATGATCCTGATGCTGACCGCCGCGGGCGGCCCCGCCGACCGCGTCAAGGGACTCGCGCTCGGCGCCGACGACTACCTCCCGAAGCCCTTCCACTTTCCCGAACTCGTCCTGCGCGTTCGCGCGCTCGCCCGCCGCAGACCGACCGCCCGGCGGCGCACGCTCCGCGCAGCCGGCATTGAGCTCGAGCCACTCACGGGAACCGTCACCCGCGACGGACAGGCGATCGAGCTCTCCAATAAGGAACGTGCGGTGCTCGAAGCGCTGCTCGAAGCCAGTCCGGCCGCACTCAGTCCTGAGCGGTTGCTCGAACAGGCATGGGACGAGAACGTCGATCCATTCACCAATACCGTCAAGGTCACGATCGCCCGACTACGGCGCAAACTCGGTCAGCCGGAGATCATCCACACAACCCCGGGCATCGGCTACCGGATCACCGAAACACCCTAACCGCGCCGCCGGGCTTGACTTTGCGCCGTAAAGCGTAGTAGAGTTTGCGCCACAAAGCTACGCAGGAGGGAACGCGGGCATGGCAGCGCTGGCGGCCAACGGAGCGAGTGACGGAATCGTGTACGGGGTGTACGTCGTGACGGCGACGATGCTCGTCCTCGGCACATTCGGGGCGGCGCGCTCGGCGATACGTGAGGACTGGCACGGGCTCGGCGTGTCGATCGCGGTCGTGGTCATAGCTGCGGGCAGCGCGTTCGCAGGACCACGCGGAGTGTGGCTGAGCAACGGCGTTGGCCTGTGCATCCTGCTCCTCGGAAACAGCGCCGCCCAGGCTTGGCTCCGTCGCGCGCCTCGATCCGACACATGACGGTCGACGCGCTTGACCCGTTGATCCACGTCCCCGCGCGGCTGCAGATCAGGGCCACGCTGGCCGCACTGCATGACGGCGACGCGTTGTCCTTCACCCGCCTGCAGGACATGATCGGGCTGACCCCCGGCAACCTGATCACACACCTGCGCAAGCTCGAGGAGGCCGACTATCTCAAGAGCGACAAGACCGGGAACGGCCCCGCGTCGCGAACCTCGGTGGCGCTGACCAACCGGGGCCGGGCGGCCCTGGACGAGTACACCGAGACATTGCGCGCCCTCCTCAAAGGCTTGTAGGGCACCGGTGAGCCAAGATGTCGGCTCGGTAGGGTGACGCGTTGGTGGGAACTCCCTGGGACGCGCGGACGTATGACCGGTCGAGTCAGCCGCAGCAGGCCTGGGCTTCAGATGTGCTCGCGCGGCTAGAGAGCATCGGCGAGGACAGCACGATCCTGGACGTCGGATGCGGGACGGGCCGCATCACCGAACTGCTGTTGGCGCTGGTTCCAAACGGTCGAGTGCTGGCGGTGGATGCGTCTCCGGAAATGGTCGCACTTGCGCGGCAGCGACTCGGTAACCGGGCTGAGGTCTGGTGTCAGGACGCGCTCGATATCGCGCTGGACGAACCGGTCGATGTGGTCATCTCGACGGCGACGCTTCACTGGGTCACCGATCATGACCGCCTTTGGGCCCGCCTGGCTCAAGCGCTCCGGCCGGGGGGTGTGCTTGAGGCCCAATGCGGCGGACAGGGCAACATCGATCGCGTCCGCAAGGTCATAGACGAAGTCGCACGGGATCGCGCACCCGAGCTCGTCGGCTGGTCGCCCTGGGTCTTCGCAGCGCCACAGGAAACGGAGCAGCGGTTGCAGGAGGCCGGGTTCACCGCGATCCGATGCTGGCTGGAGGAGCGCCCGACCTATCCGGAGGACGTCACCGAGTTCGTGCCAACGTCGATTCTCGCGGCGCACCTGGCACGGCTGCCCGCGCAGCGGCGCGAGCCATTCGCGGCGGCTGTCGTCACCGGGGTCAGCCTCCCGCTCGACTATGTCCGGCTCAACATCTCAGCGGTCCGGGGACCGGCGTAGCTCCCCTCGGGAAGCTACGCCACCGGGACGGGCCCCTACTACTCGACGGACGTCGGGTCGAGCTTGAGGGCCACCGAGTTGATGCAGTAACGGTCACAGCCGGCAGGGCCGTCGTTGAAAACGTGGCCCAGGTGCCCGCCACAGCTGGCGCAGGTCACCTCGGTACGGCGCATGAACAGGCTGCGGTCCTCGTGCAGCTCTACGTTGGCGCGGTTGGCCGGGTCGGTGAAGCTCGGCCAGCCGGTGCCGGAGTCGAACTTGGTGTCCGAGGAGAAGAGCTCCGCGTCGCAGGCGGCGCAACGGTAGATGCCGTCCTCCTTGGTGTGCACGTAGGTGCCGGTGAAGGGCCGCTCGGTCGCCTTGCGACGGAGCACCTTGTACGCCTCCGGCGTCAGCTCCTGGCGCCACTGCTCGTCGGTCTTCTCGATTCGATTTGGTCATCGCGCTCCTTTTGGGTCCGTATGTCTAGTTTGACCCGGCCGGCGCCCAAAGGGTTCATCGCAGGCACCGGTCAGGAGTGGTCTGCGAACCTTTTCCGTCGATGACGGGGTCACACGGGCGATGAACAGTCTCTGGCACGAACTCCGCTTCCGCCGCGACCACCGGTGGACGCCTGCGCATATGTCCGCCTACCTCGACTCCGACCTGCGCACGCAGGCCCGGGCGCGGCTCGTGCACCATACCGCGGAGTGCCCGGAGTGCCGGAGCATCCTCGACGATCTTCAGCATATGCTCGGCCTGCTCCGGAGTGCGCCGGCGCCGGAACCGGCTGCCGGTGGGCCGGCGATTGCCACCGCCGTCCTGCGACGGCTGCATGAACCAGCCGACGATTGATTCAGCCCAGGAGCGCGCCCTCATCGCCCGCGCTCGCGCCGGGGATGAAAGTGCCTTCGCCCAACTGGTGACTGAGCACTCGGCCCGCGTATACGGCGCCCTGCGGAGATTCGGACTGAACCCCCAGGAGGCCGACGAGGTTGCGCAGGAGGTCTTCCTGCGCGCGTGGCGTGGCCTGGCCCGGTTCGAGGAGCGCTCCCAGTTCTCCACCTGGCTCTACCGGATCGCGTTCAACGAGGCCCAGCGACGGCTCGCGCGGCGCCCGCCGGCGACGGCGCCGAGCCGGCCCGGCGATGAGGACGCGATTGCCGCGCTGCCGGATGCGATCGGTGCCGGTCCCCAGGCCCGGACACTTGACCGCGAATTCGAGCAGATGCTCGAAAGCGCGCTGGCGCAGCTGCCTACCGACCTTCGCGCCGCCGTCGTCCTGCGCGACCTCGAGGGGCTCTCCACCGAGGAGGCCGCAGCCGTGGCCGGCGTCCGGCAGGCCGCGTTCAAGAGCCGTCTGCACCGCGGGCGGATGCAGCTCCGTGCCCTGCTCGAGCCGTACCTCCGACTCGAGCAGGCAACACTGACGTCCGCCCGTCCTCAGCGGGCCGACGGCACCTCGATGGTGACGCCGCAGGCCGCGTAACCCGAGCGCTCGAAGTAGCGCTGGTGGTACTCCTCGGCGCGGTAGAAGGTCGTGGCCGGGACGATCTCGGTCACGATCGGCTTGACGAGGGACTCCTGCTCGGATTCGCGCGTGGCGAGCGCGAGGCGCTCCTGCTCCGGATCGTGGAAGAAGATCGCGGAGCGATACTGGCTTCCGAGATCCCAGCCCTGACGGTTGAGGGTGGTCGGGTTGTGGATGTGCCAGAACGTGTCGAGCAGCTGCCGGTAGCTCACCACGGCCGGGTCGAAGATGACCTCGACGGCCTCGGCGTGGCCGGTCGCGCCGCCACACACCTGCTCGTAGGTCGGATCAGGGATCGTCCCGCCGGTGTAGCCGGCGGTCACGTCGAGCACGCCGTCGAGCTCGCGGAAGGCAGCCTCGACGCCCCAGAAGCAGCCGGCGGCGAAGGTCGCGCGGCTGAGCGCCGTCGGGACGCGCCGAGGTGACCGGGAGGTCGTTACTCAGGTGGGTCATTGGGTCCTTTCGATCGAAGCGAATCAGCATTCACACCAATAGACCCCTGGCGAGCCCCAAACGGTTCTCGCGCTCAGCCACCGTGTACCGCCCGCTCGATCGCCGCCCGGGTGAGCAGGCCGTGGGTCACAGGCACTTGATCGTGTCCAACAGTGGAGTTATCGAGCCTCGGCTGCTTGAAGGAGTCTGGTCTGCGGTGTGCCGGCGAGGGCCGGAGCGCTGTCTGGGGATGACCACACGGTGTTCTGGAGAAAGCCGAGGAACCGCGTTGCCTCCTCGGTCGTGGTGAAGTCGAGATCGATCAGGATGTAGCTGGGGTCATCGACCGGATGCAGGATGCGCTGCGCGCGGACGCCGGCCTGGGCTCGGGCCTCGGCGAAGCGGTCGAAGGCGGCAAGCCAGACGTTGAGATCAGTGATCGGATGTTCGATGTGCAGCGTGATCATGCTCGGCTCCTCCGTCGGCGCTTCGGCGTCCACGCAGGCTAATCTCGCGCGGCCGTTTGATCCATCCCAGATTGGTGGGATCCCGGCCCTAAAGAACCTGGTCATAGGGCGGCAGCCCGTACGGTGTAGCCGTGTCCGACGCCGTCAGTTTCGCGCATTCGCGCGCGCTCATAGAACGGATCTGCGATCACGCCGTCAGCGCCAGCACGGACGCGAGGACGCTGCGTTTGCAGATCCTGGAGGAGTTGCGCAGAGCCGTCCGTTTCGATGCGCATGCCTGGCTGCTGACCGATCCGGAGACCGCGGTTGGCGTGGCACCCGTCGCGGACGTGCCGTGGATGGCGGAGCTCCCCCGACAGATCCGCTTGAAGTACTGCACTCCCGTCAACCGCTGGACGGCGCTCGGCGATCGCCCGGTCGCGTTACTGGATGAGGCGACCGGCGGAGACCTGGCGCAAAGTCTGGTCTGGCGCGACCTGCTCGCCCGTCACGACGTGCGTGACGTTGCCTCGGTGGTCTTCGCCGATCGCTTCGGCTGCTGGGCGTTCCTCGAACTCTGGCGGTCAAACACGGCTGGCCGGTTCACCCGAGAGGAAGCAGACTTCCTGGCTGCTGTGGCGGAACCGCTGACGGTTGCCCTCCGGCGCTGCCAGGCCAGGACGTTCATCGTTCGGACCGCGAGCGAACACCCACGCGTTGGTCCCGTCGTGCTGGTGCTCTCGCCCGAACTGCAGGTGAGAGGCCAGACCCCGGAGACGACGGAATACCTCAAGACCCTCATCCCGCCAGTGGCGGACCGTGAACCGATCCCGGCGGTGGCGTACAACGTCGCCGCCCAGCTACTGGCGATCGAGGCCGGCGTCGACGAGCACGGCCCCAGCGCACGAGTCCACGTGTCGGACGGTCTCTGGATGACGGCGCGCGCGGCCCGGCTGGATGGGCCCGGGCCATCGGGTGCGCACGACATCGCGGTCACCCTCGAGGCCAGCTCGGGCGCCGAGCGGGTGGACGTGTTCGGGCGGGCGTTCGGTCTCACGGTCCGCGAGCGCGAGCTGATCGACCATCTCGTGGAGGGCAGGGACACTCGTGAGGTCGCAGAGCGGATGTTCCTGTCCGAGAACACCGTCCAGGATCACCTCAAGGCGATCTTTGCCAAGACCACAGCCCGCAGCCGCCGCACCCTGCTCTCGCGGGCGCTGGGGAGCTGATGGCCTCAAGCTACCTCGCCAGCGCCACGCAGAGACCGTCCGATCCGTAGTCTGTCGCGCATGGATACCGCCCGGATCGACGGCCTGTTCGAACAGGTTGTGAGCACGGGTGCGCTCCCAGGAGTCGTGGCCATGGTCGGCGACCGCGAGGGCACGCTGTATGAGGGCGTTCATGGACGCCTGAGCGTGGAGAGCGGCGAGCCCGCGCGCGCTGACACCATGTTCTGGATCGCGTCCATGACCAAGGCGGTCGTCAGTGTCGCGGTGCTTCAGCTGATCGAGCGCGGAGAACTCGAGCTCGAGCAGCCGGTCGCCGACATCTTGCCCGCGTTCGGCGAGCTAGAGATCCTCGAGGGCTTCGATGGAGACGTGCCGCGCCTGCGCGCTGCGACCCGGCCGGTGACGCTGCGCCATCTGCTCACCCACACCTCCGGCTGTGGTTACTGGTTCGACAATCCCGATGTGCTGCGCTACCACCGGGTCACGGGCGTGCCCGACCCACTGAGCGGGAGCGCGGAGATGCTGCGCGTGCCGCGATTGTTCGAAGCCGGTGAACGCTGGGAGTACGGGACGAGCGTTGACTGGCTTGGGCTGGTGGTCGAGAAAGTCGGCGGAGCGGACCTCGACACCCACTTCCGCACCCACATCTGCGCGCCGCTCGGCATGCTCGACACGACCTTCGACCCGAGCGATGCCCAGCGCGACCGGCTGATGGCAATCCACGAGGCAAGGGCGGGGCAGCCGCTCCGTCTGTCTTCGATCGCGCTGCCGGAGGAGCAGGAGATCTGGTCGGGCGGCGGCGGCCTGTACTCGACGGCTAGCGACTATCTGCGCTTCATGCGCGCGCTCCTGCGCGGCGGCGAGCTTGACGGCGAGCGCATCCTGCGCCCGGAGACGGTGGAGCTCGCGTTCACCGACCACTTGCAAGGTGCGCCGCTGCCCGCCGACGGGACGCACTCGGCCGTCCCCGAACTGACCAACGACGTGCCCGCCCTTCCCTTCAAACAGGGCTTCGGGCTCGGCTTCAGCCTCATGCTCGAGGACATACCCGGCATGCGCCGGGCTGGCACTGGGAATTGGGCCGGCCTGTGCAACTCATACTTCTGGATCGATCACACAAGCGGTATCGCCGCCACTCTCATGACCCAGCTCCTACCGTTCTTCGATGACAGCGTCGTGCAGATGCTCCTCGGCTTCGAGGCCCTGGTCTACGCCTGAAGCGGCTAGGTCTGTGGGCAGCCCGGATCGTGGGTCTGCCCCTTCTTCTCGTACAGCAGCTTCTTTGGGCTGGCCAGGCTGAGTCCGAACTTGCCGAGACCGACCTGCGCCTCAAGCCCGGCGTTGATCGTGATGTCAACGTCATAGCTGGAACACAGCATCCCGGCGATCGCCGCACCGACGGTCTGCCCGATCGCGCTCACCGTGTCCACGTAGGCGATGCCGTTGGCGGAGGTGAAGCCGAGGCCGATCCCGAGCTTGGGGAGTTGGACGGCCACGACGACCCCGGACGGGGCAAGAGAGATCGACGGCGGCACCCCGCCATCGCTCTGGGTGAGGATGTTGCCCGTAATGCTGTCACCACTCTCTGAGCCGGTGACCGTCTTGCCGCTCTGGGTGACCGAGTCCGAGCCCTTGGTGTTGATATCGACGCCGCCGTGAATGGTCGCGTTCTTGGACGAGACGCCGAGCTTGACCAGCAGTCCGACCTGCACCTTGAGGTAGATGGGGATCTCGCCCGGGATCGTGTAGTCGAGACCGATGGGCACGTGGAACACCGGCGGATCGCCTCCAGCGGCGGACCCATCACCTCGCGCCACGGTGTAGGTGATGTGCGCGTGCTCCACCAGGCTCTTGATCGCGATGTCGGTATGGGTGACCCGACCGCCGTTCAGCGTCACCCCACCCGATGCATCACCCGTGTCGATGTAGCCGGAGAAGTTGATTTCCGCGGAGATCCCGGTCGAAGGGCCGTTCCCGCAGACCGAGAAGGACAGGTAGCAGAGCGTCCCCGAGATGTCGAGGCGGGTCGGGGTGGTGGGCGTGAACGTGATCGAATAGCCGAACGTTGAGGTGCTGCCCTGCGCCGAGAAGGCCGGAGCTCCGGCTGCCCGCGCCTTGGGTGGGCCGCCGACATAGGGGTAGGCAGGGCGCACGAAGGCAGCTGAGGCCTTGGCGCTGACCGGCTCCACCAGATGCGTCAAGGTGGCCTTCCGGAAGTTCGGCGCGCCCGAGAACTGGATCTTGCCCGCCGACAGCACGTCCGTGAGCGTCGCGGGCTTGGTATGGACCAGCAGCTTTCCGTGCTTGTGACTGAGCGCCGTGACGATGAGGGCATCGGAGCCCTGCAGCAACATCACCTTGCCGCGCTTGAGCTTTCTCAACGTGCCCGCGGCGCGCTTGAACTTGAAGATCCCGTCGGCCGATATGCCGATCAGGTTCCGGCGCACGATCGCGCGGGGGACCTTGACCGTCTTGGCGGTGTAATGGACCCCGGTCTCCTTCGCCTTGACGGCCGCCGCCGATGACGACGCCAGCGCGCCCATCATCACCACAAGCACAGCAAGTGCGACCCACCCCCCGGTGGCGCGTCTGCTCATCACGAGGCAGCCTACTCCAGCGCCACCAAATAGCAACCCCGTTGCCGGTCTCGCCGTAGAGCGCCGGCGGACGTCAGTAGCTCAGCTGCTCATGCCAATCGGCCGGACGGCCCTCGCTCTCCTGACCTTAGACGTGACACGCGCCTCAGAACTTCCGGCGCGCACATCAGCGCGCAGCCTCCCAGCAGGCCGAGCCAGGCCCAGTCGATGCCTGGTGGCGCGAAGCTAAACGTCACCTGGTGCGATCCGGCCGGCAGCGAGACGGCCTGATAGAGGTCATCTACGCGGCGGACCGCTGTCGGGTGACCGTCGATCTGTGCGCTCCAACCGGCGAACCAGGTCTCGCGGCGGATCAGGGTGGTGGGCCGGCGGCAGGTGACCGACGCGGCTTCGAGGTTGCTGGATGTCACGGTGCAGCCGGGCGCCCCGAAATACGGGGCGACGTGCGGAAGCTCATAGATCTTGGTGGACGGGCTCCGGAACACGAGCCGGAGCATGGCCGGCTTTGCCGGTAACACCCGCGCGGCGGGCGTGAGGATGTAGCGCACACCGGCGGACGCGTAGTGGCGGAGGTGGCGCATCAACTCCTGCTCCGGCGCAGGCCCCCTCAGCTGGAAGCCGGTGAAGGCCGCAAACGGGTCAAGTCGCGCGCGCACGTAGTGCACGTAGGCCTCCGGGGGAAAGTCATCGACACCCAAGGACGCTAGCCCGAAGTAGGAGCCGTAATTGGGATCGATTGGGCCGAGCGTGAAGAACCGCGCCTCGCCCAGGTGCCGGCGCAGGAAGGTCACCGGGGCGAGATCGATGGTCGTTCTTCGTGGCGCGGAGAACTGGGGCACGGCAAACAGCACGAGCGCGTCAACCGCGACGAGCACCGTCAGCAGACCGGCGCGCACGCGCGCTCGACGCACCAGCGCGATGACCGCCGCCAGCGCCGGGATCAGCGCCGCCCAGATGACCGATGCGTCGAAGTAGCGATCGTGCGCGAACTGCGTGTGGGTCGAGACGACGATCGACCAGGCGTAAAGCGCGGCCGCCGTGACGACGGCCATCATCCCCAGGGCGCCCCACAGCAGCCGCCGGCGGGGCGCGGGCGCGCGCCCCAAATGATCCAGCCCGAGGGAGGCGAACACGATCACCGGCAGCTCGAGCGCGGCGGTGCCGTAGCGGAAGAACTGAATCCTGGACATGGCAGGCAGAACGCCGATGACGTGGTCGAGCAGTGGCGGCTGGTGATACATGCGGGCGAACGCGAGCACGATCCAGCCGACCAGAACGAGCTTGAGCCCGCGGCGGCCCGGCGACAGGAGACCCAGGGCCGCGAACAGCAGAAGCGATGTCGACATGTAGCCCCCCACCTCCACCCAGACGGACGAGCGAGGGACGGCGTCGAGCGGGCCGTACACGTAGGGCATCAGGAGCTGCGGCAGCTCGGAAAGGTCAAGGTGCCGTGAGCCCAACTTCGTGCCACCGTGCAAGCCGAGGGCGGCATGGGGCAAATAGCTCAACATGGCGACGAGCATCGGGGTGGCGAGGAGAGTCCCGGCGAGCGCTCCAAGCGCCGCCTTGATCACAAACCCGCGGAGTTGCACGCGCTCGAGGCAGCCACAGCGCCAGACGAACCAACACATCGCGAACAGAACGTCGATATAGGCAACCTCGGGAAAGCCGGCATAAACCGACAACGCCCCGGCGACGCCGATCAGCCACCAGCCGCCTCGCCTGCCGTCACGGGCGGCGGCGAACGCCAGCTCGATCCCCAGGAGCAGCATGGGAAGGAAGGGGAGCGGATTCACTCCAGCGTCGGAGAACCACGCGAACTTGCCGTTCAACGCAAACGCTATGGCGCCGGCGATAGCGGCGGGCCGTGTCACGACGAGGCGCCGCAGAAGCAGGTAAGTGCACGTCCCGGCGATCAGCTCGAACAGGATGTGCTCGTACAGCTGACCGTTGGAGAACGCCGTCAGCAGGGTGGGTGGGAACAGCGCCGCCGCCTGCGTCTCACCGGCCAGGGGCATCCCGGTGGCTTCGTAAGGGTTCCACCACGGCAGCCGCAGGTGCAGGAGGTCGAGCGCTGCGAGGTGGCCGATGGCCTGGGAGTCGAACCCGTTACTGGGGTCTATGGTCGGCCTGCCGCCGAGCCAGCCGTGTGTGATGGCAATCGTCAGCCCGCCGCGTGCGTCAAGCGGGTTGGAGTTGAAGAACCCAAGCAGGTAGGGCAGATTGGCCAGGAGCACCGCGACCGCGATGGCCGCCAGCGCCCAAGCGTCTGGCGATGGACGGGCACGCGACGCTGACATCCAACCCGCCAAACGGCATCGCACCCGGCTCCCAACCGAGTTCCATGCGCGCATGGGAAGGATCGCCCGGCCGCGGAGTGCGCTCCGGTGGGGCAACGTGCTGGCAATTTTACGGCCGTTGCCGGGCCAAGCCCGGCCCTTAAGTGAGCCCTAACTCGACGCCGGCTGCCCGCCGCCGTCGGCCTGCGGAGACCCCGGCTCCCCTCCGGCGGCCGGCTCCCCGGCTGGGAGCGCTGACTGCTGGGCGCCTGATCCGACCTCAGCCTTGAGCTTGGCGAACTCGTCGTCGACTGCGCTCTTTGCCCCGAGCTGATCGAGCTGGCGGTCGACGTCGTCCTGAGCCGGGCCGAGCGACGTCAGGTCCTCGAAGGTCCCCGCCGCCTGCAGCTCCTCGACTGCCGACGCGCGTGCCTGCATCTGGTCGGTCTTGTCAATCGCGCGCTGCATAGCCGCCCCGACGTCGGCCATGCCGTCTCCCACCCCAGTCGCTGCCTCGGAGATCTGCACCTGCGCCTCGGCGGCGGAGTACTGGGCCTTAATCACCTCTTTCTTGGAGCGGAACTGCTCGATCTTGGCCCGGAGCTGCTGTTCGGACTGGGTCAGCTTGTCCTGCTCTGACTCGAGCTCTGTGACCTGCTGGTCGAGCGAGCCAACCTCGCCCGCGATCAGCTGCTTGCGTTCGAGTGCCGCCCGGGCGAGGTCCTCCCGTCCGGCCGACATCGCATCCCGCGCCTGGCCGTCGAGCTTGTCAATCTGCTGATGAAGCTCCTGCTCCTGGAGCTGAAGCCGCTTCTTCGCCGTAACGACGTCAGTGATCCCCTTCTTGACGTTCTGCAGATCCTCTTGTTGACGCTCGTAGGCGTAGTCGAGTGTCTCGCCTGGGTCCTCAGCGTGGTCGAGCAGGTGCGAGATCTTGGCCTTCGTGAGTGTCGAAATGCGACCGGACAGTCCAGGCATCTGGCCCTCCTTGAATGGAGCAGTCATCGTACTCCCAGTCCCGACTACGGTTGCCCGCGTGCGCCAGCGAAGCGACACAGGTTGAGACCGAGAAGTAGCGGGCCGCCAGGGCGTTAAGCTCGCCAGGGATGGCCCGTCACGATCCTGGCCCGCGGCGTTCGGAGTCGGTCGAGTCATATCTGCGCGAGACCCGCGTTATCGCCGCTGTGGCTCTGCTGGCGCTCATCGGCGGCGTGGTTTCTGATGGGTTGGCGGGGCGCTTTTGGGACCGCCACGCGCTGCTCGCGAGCCTCGTGGCGAGTGTGATTGTGGTGATGCTGTCGGTCGCGCTGTTGGCAGCCTGCTCGACGACTCCGAGCCGACCGACGGCGACAACGCGCGGCGGCGCCGGGGCAGCGGTGCGGCCGTCCAGATAGCAGGCGAGCTCACCGACGAGCAGCTGGCTGACAGGCTCGTCGTGTTCACCCAGCTCGCCGAGGAGCTCGACCGAACGACGCTGCAGATCGCGTTGCGCATCGTGCCCCTCGAATGGTGGGCGGCGCGCGTCGGCACCGTCTCGCCCCTTAACGCTTCACCTCCTGGACCATCCAGCCGTTCCCGTCGGGATCGCTGAACGAGGCGAACGAACCGTAATTGCGCCGGTCGGGATCGAGACCGAGCGTCTTCCCCTGGGGGCCGAAGTGGAACGGCTCGCTGATCTCGACGCCCTGGGACGCGAGGTCAGCCCGCGCGGCTTCGATGTCCTCCACAACGAGGTGCAGGCCCTGGACGGCTCCCCCCGCTCGGCGTTCCGCATCAATGTAATCGAGCAGGCCGAGCCGCACGGCGTGAGCTGTATAACGCGGAAATCCTTGCCGGCGCGATGGTCGACATCGACATGGAATCCGCAGCGCTCGCTGTAGAACGCCTTCGCCCGATCCATGTCCGTCACCGGGATCACGATGAGTTCCAGCTTGTAGTCCACTATCGCTCCTTCTGTGTTTGGCTTTCCGGCGGTTAGACCGGGTGGGTCATCGTTTCTCATCGGCTGCCGCTGAAACGTCACAGAAGACGAAGCCGTCGCGCGTGACCGGATGGCCCACCTCAATTCGGATCGACTCCGGGAGGATCGGTCCGGCGTGCACGAAGGTGTGAAACTCCCCGTTCTCGCCGCAGGGATCCACGCCGGCGGGTAGATCGTCGAGAAGCTCCTGGTTGAACGATCGGCCGGCGAATGAGGGATCGAGCGCGGTCGGGTCGACGCACACGAGGATGGCCTGGAACCCCGCCGCAATGAACTCGCGGGCGAGCGTGGTCGTGTCACGCTGCCAAAGCGGAAACACTGCCCGTTTCCCGGTGACGGCGAGCCGTGCTTCGCGATACGCCCGGACGTCTTCCAAGAACAGGTCACCAAACGCCATGGCCTCGATCTCGCGCAGTCCGCCCGACTGCCACGCGTGTGCCATGCGTTGCTCGTAGAGCTCGTTCGTGCAGCCAATGGGAATCCCCACTTCGACCAGGCGCACGCCGATCGTTTGGGCCTGTTGAGCGAGCAGCTCGCGACGCACGCCGTGCATGGAGACGCGCTCGTAGGACTCGGTTACCGTCGTGACGAGCGCGCACGGGTTCAGGCCATGCTCTCGACGGAGAACCCAGAGCGCGAGCGCGGAATCCTTACCGCCGCTCCACGAGAGCGCGAGCGTGCCCGAGTCAAGATCGTCGCTGTGCTGGCGAGTGGGTAAATCCATCAGAGGGAGACAGATCCGGTTTCGACACTGTGACACCACCGGCCAGGAAACCGAGACCGCCTGCGTGAAACCGTCTTCCCGCGGGCATAGACCAAGCGCTACTCGAGTCGTGAGGAGAGCTGATCCACGCGAAAACGATCTTGAAGGGCCGGACTGCGCTAGGCCTGGCCGTGTTCGCCGTAGGCGGTTTGCTCATCGCGGCCTGTGGCGGCAGCACGACCGCAACGGCCTGCCGCACCGGCAAGACAACCGCGCCGCCGGCGGCCTCGGGATCATGGCCGGACCCAAACGCGGACATCTCGAACACCCGGGACGCGACGGGTTCCACGATCTCGTCGGCAAACGTTTCCCGGCTGTCGCCGGCGTGGACGTTCAAGCTGACCGGGAAGGCGGCCGCGGGGGTAGCCCCGTATGGCTCGTTGGCCGCGGCTCCGGTCGTTCAGGACGGCGTCATCTATCTCCAGGATCTCGACGCGAACGTGTATGCCCTCGCGCTCGCGACCGGGAAGCTCGAGTGGAAGCACCAATTCAATGCGCCGGAGCGGAGTGGACCGGGACCAAACGGCGTAGCCGTCGCTGGCGGAAGGGTGTACGGAGAGACGCCCACATCCGTCTTTGCGCTCAGCGCCGCCACCGGCAAGGAGATTTGGGTCAGCGCGAAGCTCCTGAGTAAGGGTGACGGGACGTTCGGTATTCAGCCCCAGGTAGCCAACGGGTGCGTCTATCTGGCCAGCCAGTACGGCTCGGGACCCGGGGGCGGGGTGCTTCTGGCGGTGAACGCGTCCACCGGCGCGCTGCTCTGGAAATTCAACACAATCGTCGGTCCCGGACAGGGCGTGAAGGCACTAGGTGTGGGGTCGGGGGGCGCCTGGGAGACCCCACTCGTGAGCCGGGACGGGTCAGTGACGTATGGCGTGGGCAATCCGTATCAGTCACCCGCGAGCGCGATCGAGCATCCGTCGCGTCAGCTCTATTCCGACAGCGACGTGAACCTCAACGCGGCGAACGGGAAATTGCGCTGGTACTACCAGGGGGTGCCGGACGACTTCAAGGACTACGACATGCAGACCTCGCCGATCGCGGCAAGCGTCAACGGGGTCTCCGTCGTCATCGGCGCCGGCAAGATGGGCTACGTCTACGAGATGAACGCCCAGACCGGCAAGCTGATCTGGAAGGTGCCGGTCGGCCGGCACAACGGGCACGACAACGACTCTCTCCAGGCGCTCGAGCACACGAGCACGTTGAAGGCGCCCCTGACGATTCTGCCCGGATCGCTAGGCGGGGTATTGACCAATCTGGCTCTCGGTGGCAATAGCGTCTACGTGGTCACGTGTGATCTGGCGCTCACCTTCACAAGCCTGAATCAGGCCAGCGTAACCAAGGCCAGCGGACCTGCCACTGGGGAGGTGGAGGCCCTCAACCTCGGCACAGGCAGGGTCGAGTGGGATCGGAGAGTGCCGACGCTTCCGCTCGGTGCCGCCACGGTGTCGAACAACCTGGTCTTCACCACGCTGGTCAACGGTGTCCTGCTCGCGCTGAACCGGCGCACCGGAGCGATCATCTATCGCCGCAAGCTGCCCACCTCGACCAATGCTCCGATCGCGATCGCGGGGCATACGGTGCTCGTTCCCGCGGGAGGCCCCGCAGCGAAGGCAAGCAGAGATCCGCAGTTGGTGGCCTACACCGCGCCGTAGTCCGTCCCGCCTCCTGCTCACCGTCCTTCGCACCTGATGCACGGAATCTCGCGTTAGGAACAGCGTCTGAGGGGTACTTTCAACGCCGTTAGCTATCGGGTAACCGGTGCGAATGCGCCCGGTCAGGGGACAAGCCTTGGCCGGGCGTTTCGTTGGCCAGGCCTAGGAGCCACCGGCGGCTCGCTCCGGGCATGCCGTCCGGAGCGAGCGCTTCAGCCCTGCCGCTACTCGTTCGGCTCGTACTTGAAAGAGATGCCGAGACGAATGCGGTAGTTCAGGACGCCTCCGTCCTGGATCGTCAGGTCCTGGCGCACCACCTCGGCTACGCGGAGCTCGCGAACGCTCTTCGCGGCCGTCTCGACAGCGGTGCGTGCCGCGGCCTCCCAGGACTCGCTGCTCACGCCGACCACCTCGGTGACACGGTAGACGCTGTCAGCCATGGAACCTCCTGTCAGTAGGGGAATCTCCGGATGGGCCAGTCTTGCAGCCGGCCGGCCGTGTGTGGCAATAGATACGCGATCGGCGGTCGGCGCAAACGCCGCCGACGGGTGGCTCAGTGCCGACTAACCGCTCGACTCGGCAGAATGGGCGCCCGTGAGCGGTAAACGTCCGTCATCCCGTACCGCTCGAGCGGTTCTCGTCCTGGCCACGATCGCATTACTGGCCGTCGCGCTGAGCGTCCCGGCGTTGGGTGCCAGCTCATCCGCCAGCGCGGGACTCACAATCGGTGGGGCAGCGGGGCGTACGGTTCCCGCCGGCTTCCTGGGGTTGTCAGTCGAGTACCACGGCTGGGCCGAGTACACCGGGTCCGATCCGCGGCATGTGGATCCGGTGTTTCTGCAGCTGATTCGTGACATCGCTCCCGGCCAACAGCCGGTGCTGCGGATCGGCGGCGACAGCACCGACTGGACCTGGTGGCCGGTGCCTCACATGCGGCGCCCACCCGGCGTCAGCTATGCCCTGACGCCGAACTGGATGAGCGTGACTCGAGCCACGGCGGCTGCGTTGGACGCGCGGATGATCCTGGGCGTCAACCTCGAGGCCGATAGCCGCCGTGTTGCCGGTGCTGAGGCGCAGGCGATCGTCAACCGAATCGGACGTAAGAGCGTGGATGCGATCGAGATCGGCAACGAGCCCGAGCTCTATGGGACATTCGCCTGGTATGTGTCGCCCAGCGGTCACGGAGTACCGGGGCGCCCGCGGAGCTACGACTTCTCGGAGTTCACGAACGAATTCTCGAGTTTCGCCGGAGCCATGCCGACCGTGGCTCTGGCCGGCCCGAACAGCGGAGCGGCGAACTGGCTCACCAACCTGGGTCCATTTCTGAGTCACGAGCCGCGGGTCAAGCTGGCCACGATTCATGCCTACCCGCTCAAGCACTGCAGTCCGTCACAGGTGGTCACAATCGGTCAGATGCTCGCCGACACGTCCTCGCACGGGCTGGCCCAGACGGTGAAGCCCTTTGTCAACACCGCTGAGCGCCATGGCACGCCGATCCGCGTCGACGAGATGAATGCCATCACGTGCGGGGGTTACGAGGGCGTGAGCAACTCCTTCAGCTCGGCCTTGTGGGTCATCGACAGTCTGTTCGAGATGGCCAAGACCGGCGTCGACGGGGTCAATATCCACACGCGCCCCTACACAATCAACGAGATACTCGGTCCCACACACATCCACGGGCGCTGGGCCATGCGCGTGCACCCCGAGTACTACGGGATGATGATGTTCGCTCAAGCGGCTCCCGCTGGCTCAAAGCTGCTCACGGTCTCCGGAACTCCGCCGGCCGGGGTTAAGGTCTGGGCTACCCGCGCCACGAACGGACAGATTCGAATCATGCTGATCAACAAGAACCAAGCCCGTCCCGAGGTGCTCCACCTGCGGCTCGGCTCAGCCAGCGGGCCTGCGCTCGAGGAGGAGCTCCGGGCGCCCAGCGTCCGCGCCACATCCGGGGTCACGCTCGGGGGTCAGACGTTCGGGGCGTCCACCTCGACCGGGGTGCTGTCGGGCCAGACCGATGACAGCAGCCTCGCGCCGAGCCACGGCAGCTACGTGGTCCGAGTTCCGCCGGCCACGGCCACCCTGCTCACCCTCCCGACGAGCCAGAGTGGCGTCGCCCTAGTGCTGAGCGAACAAGGCGCGGCATTGGCGCAGGCCCTGGGCCCCGGAGGCGGTTAGGCGATGGCGCAAGCAGCGATGACCGTCACGCGCCGCCTCGCGATCGCGTTCGCGTGCCTAGTGCCCCTGCTGGCGCCACCGGCTCTCGCCTCGCCGGGCTCGATCCCCACGCCTGCACAGGCCACCGCACTCGGCAAGCAGGCGTTCCTGTACGGATTCCCTCTGCTCGAGTTTGAGCGCGTCTGGGCCACGGAGACCAGCGTCCGGTGCCCGGACGGTCAGGGCGACGCACCCGTCAACACGTTCGCCACCGCGACCCAGTTTGCCCGTCCCGGCTATCACACGGTCGTGGCGCCGAACGTGGACACGCTGTACTCGATCGCCCACCTCGACCTGGGCCGGGGACCGGTCGTCCTCAGCCACCCAGACACGCACGGCCGCTACTTCGTCTTTGAGCTGCTCGATCCGTATACAAACGTGATCGGCTACATCGGGTCCCGGACCACGGGCGACGGCGCGGGCAGCTTCGCGATCACGTGGAGCGGCCATCCGGGCCCGCGTGTCCAGGGCGCCCACGTGATCCGGTCTCGTTACCGCCGGGTGTGGGTCATCGGGCGGACCCTAGTGCGCTCGCCGTCTGACCAGGGCCACGCGGTTGCGCTGATGCGCCGGTACCGGCTGACCCCTCCTGGCGGCGCGGTTCAGACGCCGCGGCCATGCCACCCAGGCAAGCCGCGAATTGCCAGGACCCCTTCCGGCGTGGCTTTCCTAACCGCGCTGGATCGGGACATGGCGCAGAATCCGCCCCCATCCCGAGACCGCCCGCTCCTACGTCGGCTGGCGACTGTCGGCGTCGGCCCCGGCCTGAGCCCCCGGCGAGCGGGGCTGCCCGCCGGGGTGCTAAATGCCCTCGGGGGGAGCGTGAAGACCACCGCATCAGAGCTGCCGGGGATCGCCAAATCAACCGTTCTGCAGGAGGCCGAGAAGCACCACGGCTGGGCCGACCCGGCGTCTGACATCGGTAACTACGGCACCGATTACCGGTTCCGGGCCGGAGTTGCCGCGATCGGGCTGGGAGCCAACACCCCGCGGGAGGCGGTCTACCCGACCGCGCTCACCGATTCCTCCGGCGCGCTCCTGAATGGCGCCCAGCGCTACGAGCTCACCTTCAAGCCTGGGCAGGCGCCTCCGGAGAGGGCCTTCTGGTCACTGACCATGTATGACGAGAGCGGCTATCTGGTCCCGAATCCAATCAATCGCTATGCGATCGGTACCACCCACCCACCGCTTCGCCACGAGCCCGACGGGAGCATCGTCGTGCTCTTGCAGCGCTCGCGTCCGAGCCAGGCAAACGTCAACTGGCTCCCGACCCCAAACGCATTGTTCCGCCTGACTCTGCGCGTCTATTGGCCCAAACGCAGCGTGCTTGACGGCGCCTGGCAGCCTCCGCCGATCGAGCTGACCGGGCCCTGATCGCGTCAGCCTGCGCCGGGGTTGGGCGGCACCGGGGCCCGCATCTGCGCGTGCACGGTCTCGGTCCGGCTTGGTGGCGGGGCCTGGCGGAATCGGGCGATATAGGCCTGGAAGTCCCAAGCATCGAGAAAGCTCGCCGCCGCCGAGCGCCCTGATTCGAATAGGGCCGCCGCCCTGTCCGGGGTGATGTCGAACTCGGTCGTCTTCACGCCAAGCGTGGGGATCGGGATCGTCCGGGCATAGTTGGCCTGCTCGACGTAGAAGCGGTCATGGGCTTCCATCATCGTCTCGCCGATCGCCTTGAGAAAGCCGACGTCGGAACCGATCGGCGCTACCTCCGCCCCACCCGGAGGCGGCGCGATCAGCGGCGCCTGCTGCCCGGGAGCGACGAGCAGCATCCCGAACGTCGGATACTCAGGTACCGAGCCGGCCGGCGAGTCGAATAGCCAGATTGGATAGTTGGACAGCAGTCCACCGTCGACGATCATGTGCTCGGCGCGGGTCTGCGGGTTGCGCACCGTGACCGGCTCGAAGAAGACCGGAATGGACATGCTCATGCGCACGGCATGGGCGATTTCGAGCTCATCAGGGTCAAGCCCGAGCAGTGACGCATCGCGGGGCAGGACCAGCATCCGGCGACCGCTCAGATCGGAGGCGACCACCTGGAGACGGTAGGCGCGCGTCCCGCCCGAGGTGTCGTCAGGGACCCGGAGCTGTCCGAATTGAGTTATCCCCTTGGCTTCGAGGCGCTGTCCCATCCAGTCAAGGAAGTGCTTCCCGCTGTGCATGCCCCGTGATAGGAGGAACTGCACTGCACCCCCGGCCATCCCGAAGTGGTCCATGAACGTCGGATCCTCGAACTCGGCGAAATTCATCTGATGCAGGACGATGTCCTGGAGTTCGGCGCCGGTGTAGCCCACCGCCACGAGCGCCGCCGTGATCGCGCCAGCCGAGGTTCCCGCCACGCACTGCGGTTGGTAACCCCGATCGCTGAGTTCCTTGTAGGCGCCGGCCAGACCAATCCCCTTGACGCCGCCGCCCTCGAACACGAGATCGGCGCGGAGCGGCGTAGCGGTTGGCTGATCCCCGGTGCTCACATCAAACCTCGGCCTAGACGCGCGGTCTACCCGGGTGGCTGAGCCCACCTCCGCGGGAACGGCGGATGAAATACAGCAGCAGCGTCGAGCAGGCCACGGAGAGCACGATCCCGGGAACGCCCCGTCCCCAGATCGCCCATGCGATCAGACCGGCGATGAAGCTCCCGGCCAGACCTAGGGCAATGGTCTGCGTGATCGTCATTGGATCCGGGCCGGGCAGCGCCAGGCGAGCCAAGCCTCCGGTCACGAGTCCGAAGAACGCAAGCAGGATCAAATACAGAAGCAGTCCCATGGGGGCGTGCGCGTCGCTCGTGAGACGGGCTGCGCGCGTGTCAGGCTACCAGCGTCGCAGGCCGAAAACCTGAACTCTCCGGCACCGAGAACGGTAGGGTCTAGCGACCGAACGGCGGACTCCCAGGGAGGATCAAGCTAGATGGAAGATTTGATCGTTGTCGGCACCGACGGTTCGGACACGGCCAAGCAGGCCGTAGACGAGGCCGTGCGGATCGCGAAGGCGTTGGAGGCAGACGTCCACGTCGTCTCAGCCTATGAGCCCCTGCGCGGGGCTCGGGTCACCGGCGCCCCCGAGGGTGCCGCCAAGGTTTGGGCACCTCGCCCGGATGATCAGGTTGAGGCCACCCTCAGCGAAGCCGCGGCCGGGGTCCGGCTGGCCGGAGTGAACGTGACAACACACGCGGTCAGGGAGGACCCGGCCGACGCGCTGCTGTCCGTGGCCGACAAGGTTGGTGCGACCCTGATCGTGGTCGGCAGCAAGGGGATGCACGGCGCCCGCCGCCTGGCCCTGGGCAACGTGCCAAACCAGGTCTCGCATAAGGCGCGATGCAATGTCCTGATCGTCGCCACCGGCCGGGCGGGCTGACTCACGCTGCTAGACTAGTGCTTGCCAGCAAGCAAGTATCTATCTAGTCAGATTTCAATTACCTCACCCCCAATCCTCGACGAAGAAACCGCGGTTCGCCTCCGGATCGCGATCGCTCGCCTGTCTCGACGCCTGCGCCCCACGGCGGCCGGCGCTGCGGCCGGTCTGACTCCCACGCGGATCTCTGTCCTTTTGACGATCGTGCGCCAGGGAGAGATTCGGGTGGGCGAGCTCGCGAGTGCCGAGAGCCTCAATCCGACGATGCTCTCGCGCGTGATCTCCGATCTCGTCGACGCCGGGCTCGTCGCGCGCACAAGTGACGACGGTGACCGGCGCGCCGCCTGGGTTAAGACCACCCCGGCCGGACGAAAGCTCGCCGAGCGAATGCGCCGGGAGCGGACCACGGCCATCAACCAGGCTCTGGAGGGACTCCCGGAGACTGATCGGCGCATGATCGAGCGTGCTCTGCCGGCGCTCGAAGCGCTCGCCGAGCAGCTCGTGGACCGTCGCCCATGACCCGCGTCCTGAACGCGGGACGCGTCACCTTCGCAGCGCTCTCGGTGCCGAACTACCGGCGCTACTACGCCGGTCAGTCGATCTCGATGATCGGGACCTGGATGCAGATGACCGCGCAGGCGTGGCTCGTGCTCAGCCTCACTCACTCGAGCACGTGGCTCGGCGTCGTGGTCGCCCTGCAGACCTTGCCGGTGCTGTTCCTCGGGCCCTATGGCGGTGTGATCGCCGACCGCGTGGACAAACGCAAGCTGATGATCGCCCTGCAGAGTGCCATGGGGGTGCAGGCGCTGGCTCTCGGTCTGCTCACCGTCGCCGGCGTTGTCACCGTGTGGGAGATCGGCGTCCTGGCGGCTCTGTTGGGTCTGAACAACGCGTTCGAGAACCCGGCGCGGCAGTCGTTCATGCTCGAGCTGGTCGGGCCCGAGCACCTTCGCAATGCGGTCAGTCTGAACTCAGTCCTCGTCAACGTGGCCCGGACGATCGGCCCGGCGGTCGCGGGCGTCCTGATCGCAACCGTCGGTGACGGCGTGTGCTTCCTGGTCAACGCCGGCAGCTTCGTCGCCGTCGTCGTCTCCCTTACGACCATGGAGCGCACGGCGCTCTCGCCCACACAGCCGACGCCCCGTGCCCGCGGCCAGCTACGGGAGGGCCTGCGTTACATCCGGACCACGCCGCAGCTGGCGGTTCCGCTACTCATGATGGGCGTGGCAGGGTGTCTGACCTACGAGTTTCAAGTCACGCTCCCCGTCATGGCCGACCGGGGGCTGAACGTGGGTGCGACCGGCTTCGGCTTTATGACCGCCTCGATGGGTCTCGGCGCCGTGGTTGGCGGATTGATGGTCGCCGCTCGCGGCAAGACCGGGCTGCGACCCCTCGTGCTCGCCGCCTCGGGCTTCGCGGTGGCGATGACGATGGCGACGCTCGCGCCTAACCTGGGCTTCGAACTGGTGGCTCTGGCCCTCGCGGGCGCCGCCAGCATCTCCTTCATGTCCACGGGCAACTCGACCCTGCAGTTGAATGCCGCCCCCGAGATGCGCGGGCGCGTGATGTCCCTGTGGTTCGTCGCGTTCCAGGGCTCGACCCCCGTCGGCGGGCCGATCGTGGGCTGGCTTATGGCCGTCACCGGACCGCGGGCGGGGCTGGGGCTGGGCGCAGTTACCGTGCTGCTGGTCGCGCTCGGCGGCCTGGTGGCGTTGCGGCGGATGCCGGGGCCAGGCGAACGCGGACAGCGACCGGCGTCGGTTCTGGGCGCCGGCGCCGTCGTCAGCCGCGGCTAGCCCGCGCCTAACCCAGGGTCGCCTCAGCCAGCGCCCCAACCCGCGGTCGCTCGAGCTGCCGTCGCCTGCTCTGGCGCGTAACGTAAAAGCGGCTTGGGAGGTAGGAGGGAAGTCGCTGGCGCGCGCATCGGCTACGTGGTGCACGCGTTGGAGCCCCCGTTTTGTGAAAGACCGCCGGTGCGGCCGAACGCTTGGCGCATTCGTCGGGTAGAGGACCCGAGGGGCGAAAAGCGATTGCTGTCGGCGGTGGTTTTTCACATACTGGGGGCTAGCGGGGCCGGTCATCTGGCCGCGGCGCGGGTCGCGCAGGCGGTGTCGAAAAGGTGGGCGCTCGTTCGACGCACGTGCGTAACCATCATCTGGACCTACTTGGAAGGGGACTGCAATGAGAAGGATCGTGGTAAGCGAATTTGTCTCACTGGACGGCGTCATGGAGGATCCGGGCGGCGCGGAGGGCTTCGAGCACGGTGGCTGGAGCTTCAAGTTCAGTGACCCGGACGGGATGAAGTACAAGCTCGACGAGGTCATGGATCACGACGCGCTCCTCCTCGGGCGCGTCACCTATCAGGGCTTCGCGGCGGCCTGGCCCGGGATGAAGGACGACGTTGGCTTCGCGGACAAGATGAACTCGATGCCGAAATACGTCATCTCGCGCACGCTCGAGAGCGCAGACTGGAACAACTCGACCGTGCTCTCCGGCGACCTCGGGGACGAAGTGAGGGCCCTGAAAGAGCAGGCGCTGGCGGCGACATCCTGATCGGAGGCAGCGCCTCGCTGGTCACTGAGCTGACTTCCCTGGGTCTGATCGATGAGTACCGCCTGATGGTCTTCCCGATCGTGCTCGGGGGTGGCAAGCGCGTGTTCGCCGGGAGCACCGGAGCACCGATGCTCAAGCTGGTCGGGTGCCGGGAGCTCGGCTCGGGCACGCTGATCCTGACCTATCACCGCGCGTAACCGTGCTGAGCGCAGCGGGCTCCGGGACGGTTTCCAGAGCCCGCTAGTAGGCTCGCGGGCTTGGAGGCGCCGAAATTTGACCTGCAGAGCCACTCGGTTCACTCCGACGGAGCTCTGAACCCCCAGGACGTTGTGCGGGCCGCGGCCGAGGCCGGGGTGGAGCTATTCGCCCTCAGCGACCACGACACCGCGGCTGGAGTGGCCGAAGCTCGAGCCGCCGCCGACGAAATGGACATCAGCCTGGTGGCAGCCACCGAGATCACGTCGGTGTTCGACGGCCAGCAGGATCTCCACATACTCGGCTATCTGATCGATCCGTCCGAGGCGATGCTGACGGAGACGCTCGAACGCTCGCGCTCGGATCGCGAGCGCCGCGCCCAGGCGATGGCGGACGCACTGCGCGAGCTCGGGTTCGAACTCGATGACGAGGCGCTAGCGCAGCGGGCAGCCCAGGGGAAGTCCATCGGGCGCCCGCACCTGGCGCAGGCGGTGGTCAGTGTGCCGGCCAACCATGACCGGCTGGCTGCCGACGGGCTGCTTGACCCGACTGCGTTTCTGGTCGCCTACCTGATCGAGGGCAAGCCGGCCTTCCGGGACCGCTCGGCCCCTTCGGTCGAGGAGGCGATCGAGCTGATCCACGGCGCCGGCGGGGTTGCCGTCTGGGCCCATCCCTTCTGGGATGTGAAGGAGCCCGACGCCGTTCTGGCGGCAATCGACCGTTTTCGCGCGGCCGGGCTCGACGGAGTCGAGTCCTTCTACGTCACGCACACCCGCGAGCAGACTGAACTGCTGGTGGAGCGCTGCGCCGAGCTGGAGCTTCTGAGCACGGGATCCTCGGACTACCACGGCCCTTCTCACCACACCTTCTCGTCCTTCCGCGCCTTTCAGACCTACGGACTCTCCCCCACGCTCGGCCCGCTCGCGGGCTGAGTCGGTTGGAGGCCCTCGCCGCCTCGGCCGCCATGCCCGCCTCGCCCGCCGTGCCCGCCTCGCTCGCCGCGAGCACATCGCAGACGATCCGGATCGGCCGCTCGGTCTTGTTGCGGACCGCTCGCTCAGCGGCGACTGTGTGCCAAATCCGGTGACTGAGTGTGGATTGGCGACGAATCGCTCGGCTGGCGAGAGCTTGGCCCCGCTCGCGGGTTGAGGGCCGCCGCAGCCGTGGCCGGACGACCCCGACGGCCTCCAACCGGCGAGCGGGACAGCGGGGTGGTTGTCCGTTGCCCGCGCTCGCGTTGGGTCAGAGCGCGAGCGCGGGCGGCTGGCTCGTCAGCTCGTCTTGGGGGTGTGGGCGATCACAAACGTGCGTCGTGGCGTGGTGAGAACGATGACGCGCTGTCCCGGCTGGAGCCCGGACAAGTTTGCCTGCCGGCGGTCGTCACGAATCCGAGCATTTGCCGGAATGGTGAGGGTGACCGTCTTGTAGGAGGCGGTCCGGGTGCTCTCGGTGAGCGTCAGCTGCCGGCCGCTGACCGAATCGACCTTGCCGCGGTCAAAGCTCACCGTCTCGAATCCCTTCCGAGTCCCCACGACCAGATCGGCGTGGACTGTTCGCCTGGCCAGGCGGCGCAGCCCCCCTGCACGCAAGGCTCCCGAGCGCAGGCCGTGGCGAGTCCCCGTCTTGGCCGAGCTGCTCGTCGAAGCCCCGGCGCTGGCGATCGCGCTCGCTCCGGCGCCAATGGCCAGACAGCAGGCCGCGGTCAGCAGCAGCCGAGTGTGTTTGCGCATGAATGACATCAGTTAAACCTCGCTTGTCTCCGGCCTGGATTAGCTGGGACCCCCGCTGTGAGGGTGGATCAGACTCTGGCGGAGGACCACAAGCAGCGGGTCAGGCGAAGGTCAGCTGCGTGTAAAACCACGCTCGGCGCGGTCAGCGTCGCGCTTACGATTGCCGGCATGCCCGCGATGATCATGGTCGTAGAGGACGAGCCGAATATCGGCGCCCTGGTCCGCACCTACCTGGAGCGCTCGGGATACAAGGCCCTGTGGGTGCGCTCGGGCGAGGAGGCCCTGACCGAGCTCCGCCGTCACCCGATCCAGCTCGTCGTGCTCGATATTGGCCTTCCGGGCATCGACGGGTTCGAGGTCTGCCGCCGGATCGCTGGTGAGGTTCCGGTGATCATGCTCACTGCGCGCGATGAGGAGCCCGACCGCGTAGCCGGGCTCGAGGTCGGGGCGGACGACTACGTGGCCAAGCCGTTCTCACCGCGCGAGCTGGCGGCCCGGGTCAAGGCGGTGCTACGCCGTACTGGACGTAGCGCTGACGCCGAGGACGTGACCCAGCTGGGGCCAGTGGTGCTCGCGCGGGGAGCACGCGAGGTCCACGTCGATGGCCGCGAGGTGGAGCTCACCCAGCGGGAGTTCGATCTTCTCGAGTACCTCGTTCGTCACGCGGGCCAGGTGGTGACACGGGGCCAGCTCCTGGAGTCGGTTTGGGGTTTCGTCTCTCCGGGTGAGACCAGAACGGTCGAGGTGCACGTAGCGCAACTGCGCAAGAAGCTCGGCCACCCGGAGCTGATCAGAACCGTCCGCGGCCTGGGCTACAAGGCCAGCGCATGACGCTGCAGAAGCGTGTCCTGCGCTACCTGGCGCTGGCGGCCATCGCTTCGTGCGCGCTGACGTTCGGCGTCGGGGTCATCCTGGTCCGCAACAAGATCGCCTCACAGCGGCTGGCCGCGCTGGCCTCGACAGCCAACGCGCTGGCGTTGGTGGGAGGTGCCCCCGGCGCGCTGACGACGGGCACCCATGTGTATCGGATGGGCTCGGGCCGTCCGCTTCGTACCCGCCCGGGGATCCAGCAGGCCGTACTCGCCGCGATCCCGACCCGCGGCAGCGGAGCCGGAACGATCTCGGTTCTCGGGCGATCGCTTCTCTACGCCGCTAGGCAGACGCCGACGGGGCGGATTGTGCTCGTCCGTCCGGCCCGGCTCGCGTTCGCCGAATGGCGCCCCTTCCTGGTCAGCCTGGCCCTGGCCGGGCTGGGCGGTGTGGTCCTGGCCGTGTTGCTCTCCTACCTCCTGGCCCGGCGCCTGACCCGCCCGATCGCGTCGCTGGCGGGGGCCACCGAGCGCCTCGCCGCCGGGGAGAGCGGGGTAACGGTTCCCATCACCGGCCAGGACGAGCTGGCCGGGCTCGGCCGCGCGTTCAACCACATGTCACATGAGCTGGCGGGGGCGCGAGAGTCTCAGCGAGGCTTTCTGGAATCGGTCAGCCATGAACTGAAGACCCCTCTGACGTCGATCCGGGGCTACGCCGAGGCGCTCGAGGACGGTGCGGTTCCGGCCGCCGAAGGCGGCCGAGTCATCGCGGGCGAGGCAGGACGTCTCGAACGGCTGGTATTCGACCTCGTCGACCTGGCGAGATTCGGCCGGGCCGGCTTCGCCGTGCGGCATGACCGAGTCGACCTGGCCGCCGTGGCCAGAGCGGCCGTAGACCGTCACAACCCTCGCGCGCGCGAACTTGGCGTCGAGCTCTCGACGCCGGGCGCCGGCCCAGCCTGGGGGTTGGGTGACGAGGATCGCCTCATGCAAGCGGTATCGAATCTGATCGAGAATGCGCTCCGCCTTACGCCGGCCGGCGGCTCGGTGATCGTCGCAGCCGGCGAGGGGACGATCTCCGTACGTGACACCGGGCCCGGGCTGGAGCCGGAGGATCTTCCTCGTGCCTTCGATCGCTTCTATCTCTACGAGCGCTACCGCAGCGAGCGCGCGGTGGGCTCAGGGCTCGGACTCGCGATCGTGAAAGAGCTGACTGCCGCCATGGACGGGTCCGTCGAGGCCGCGACCATGCCCGACGGCGGCGCCCAGTTCATTCTTCGAGTGCCCGCACCGGACCTGGCGGTCCCCGCTGGAGGTGCGTCCCCCGGGTCCAGGCGTCCTCCCTCCCCCAGCCGGATTTTGCCGCCGGGCTAGGCGAGAACGTTGCGCTCGGACAGGTGCTGGCCCACCTTGCGCTTGACGCGCTGGAGGGCGTTATCCACCGTCTTGCAGTCGCAGTCAAGGCGCCGGCCCACCTCCTCGTAGGAGTGGCCGTCGAGGTACAGCGCCAGAACTCGAGACTCGAGCTCCGACAGCGCGGTGGAGATGCAGGCCACCAGCGCGCGCAGCTCCTCGGAGGAGATCACCTGGTTGACCGGATCGTGCACGGTCGAGCCCGGCAGCATCTCGTCGAGCGTCGGCTCGTTATCACCCGAGGAGCCCGCCGGCGTACTCGAGAACGACACGTACTGATTGAGCGGTGTGTGCTTGTTGCGTGTCGCCGTCTTGACCGCGGTGATGATCTGGCGGGTGATACAGAGCTCGGCGAAGTTGCGGAAGCTGGACTCGCGGTCGGTCCGGTAGTCCCGAACCGCCTTGTAGAGGCCAACCAGGCCCTCCTGGATCAGATCGTCAGCATCGCCTCCAGCCAGGAAGTACGACGAGGCCTTGAGACGGACGAATCCGTAATAACGACGGACGATGCGGTCGTACGCATCGGCGTGCCCCTGTTTCGCCAAGGCGATCAGGAAACCATCCTCAACCCTAGGTTGAGGCTGAGAGTAAGCAGACAATCGAGCCACGAGACAACCTTTCCAGCTTCCATCACAACGATGGAAGATCGGATCTGTCGTGGCGCGCTACCTCCCCTGGCGCCGCACCGTATATAGCCTTCCCAGAAAGTGGGGCTAGCGCCTCACCCTCCCCCAACCCACAGCCCTAAAGCTCGAGTTGATCCTTATTTGCGGCGCGAGCTTGACATAGCAACGCACGCGTGTCAAGCGTTCTGCAATTTTCATTGCCGATGACGCGTGGCCGCGAACATCAGGATGGCCGCGGCAGCACTCACGCTGAGGGATTCGATCCGTCCCTTGAGCGGGATCGCGATGAGCGCGTCACACGAGGCCGCCACGCGAGGACGGAGACCGCGGCCCTCGGATCCGAGCACGAGCACCGTAGGGCCGCTGAACTCAACCGCGGCGTAGTCGTTCGGTCCGTCCTGATCGGCGCCGTAACACCACAGACCAGCGCGCTTGGCATCGGTCAGGAAGTCCGCCAGGTTGCGGATCTTCGCGATCGGGAGGTGCTCGACGGCCCCAGCCGATGCCTTGCAGACGGCGGGAGTCACTTCGGCCGAGCGTCGCTCCGGGAGGACGAGGCCCGACACCCCAGCACACTCAGCACTACGCGCGATGGCACCCAGGTTCTGTGGGTCCTGGACCTGGTCCAGGGCGACGATCATCGGCTCGGTCATGCTCAGCAGCTCGTCAGCCGTGCGGTATTCGAACTCTGATACCTCGGCGCAGATCCCCTGGTGCGCGTCCGAACCGCATCGCCGCTCGATCTCATCAGCCTCGGCTCCGGCGGTGATCCGCGCCAGAGGCGCCAGCCAGGGCTCGCGCAGGGCGTTCTTGCTGGCCCAGATCCGATTGACGGTCCGCGGGCCTCGGATCGCCTCGTGGATCGGATTGCGCCCGTAGATGATCACTGGTCACCCCTCATGACACCGGGCCCGCTGGACCGCCGGACCACCAGACCGCCGGACCGCCGGACCACCGGACCGCCGGACCACCGGACACCGGACACCGGACACCGGACACCGGACACCGGACACCGGGGATCATCGGATCGAGATGAGGTCGGGCCCATCCGGCCCATCCCGGGCCTCCCAGCCGAGCGCTCTGAGCTGCTCTCGGAGCTCGTCGGCCCGAGCGAAGTCACGCTCGGCGCGGGCCTGCTCGCGGGCCTCGAGTAGGGCCTGAGCTTCAGGCGGGACCGCGGTCACGTCCGGTGCGAGGAGATTCGCCAGGCCGAACACATCGAGCATTTCGTGCAGATCAGAGTCGCCGGTGCCGCCGGCCGGGCTCCGGTTGGCTTCGCGCACCCAGTCAAACACCGCAGCGAGCGCCCGTGGGGTATTGAAGTCCGCCGCCAGAGCGGCGAAGAATCGCTCCTTGAGCGGGGCTGACCATGACGGGCTCGGCCCCTCCGTCAGCCTCCGCGCCGCCTCACGGATCCGGTCACAGCTCGCCTGGGCCTCGATCAGCCGATCGTCGTCGAATTCGATCGGCTGGCGGTAATGGGCAGCGCAGAAGTACATCAGGAGCGCATCCCGGCCGTAGCGCTCGATCGCCTCGTGAAGCACGAACACGTTACCGACCGACTTCGACATCTTGTCGCTCTCCAACCGAACCATCCCGTTGTGCATCCACAGACGTGCCAGTGGCTGACCTCGAGCGGCAAAGGTCTGTGCGGCCTCGTTCTCGTGGTGGGGGAACAGCAGGTCGTTGCCGCCACCGTGGATCTCGAACCGGAGCCCGAGCAGCTCCTCCGCCATCGCCGAGCACTCGATGTGCCAGCCCGGCCTTCCCGGCCCCCACGGAGAGTCCCAATGGGTGTCCTCGCCGTCCTTCTGGCCCTTCCAGAGCGCGAAGTCGAGCGGATCCCGCTTGCGGCCCGCGCCGTCGCCCGCTTCACCCTGATCCATCTGCTCGATGTCACGGTGCGATATTTCCCCGTATTCGGGGTAAGAACGGACCGAAAAGTAGACGTCCCCCCCCGTCGCGTAAGCATGCCCGCCCTCCACCAACCGCTCGATCAGGTCCACGATCGGACCAATCGTCTCGCTCGCAAGCGGTTCGTGATCCGGCCTCCCCAGGCCCAGGGCGTCCGTATCGGCTACGTACGCCGCGGCCATCTGGCTGGCCAGCTCGGCGCTATCGATACCCGCCCGCAGCGCTGCGGCATAGATTTTGTCGTTGATGTCTGTAATGTTTGCCACGAAGTCCACGACGTACCCCTCATGCGTAAGGAAGCGCTTGAGCAGGGAAAACACCACGAACGGCCTGGCATTCCCGACATGGATACGCCCGTAAACCGTGGGTCCGCAGGCGTAGACACGGACCCGAGGAGGCACCTCCGGCTCGAGCGGCTGGACCTTCGCCGTGCGCGTGTCATGGAGCGAAACTGTCCGCAAGATCCGGCAACCCTAGCGCCCGAAAACTCGGCCGACCGGCGAGAGAGCTAGGTTGCCCGCGATGTCGCCCCGTTCCGTGAACGCCGAGCGCTTAGTGGCGGTCAAGCAGGCGTTTCGCTCACTTCCGGACCGATATCTCGGTGCCGACTCCGGCTTCGACGCCACCTACCACGTCAAGCTCTGCGACTTGGGCCACACCTGGGAGGTCCGGTGTACCAGCCACGGTGCCCGGGTCCGCCAGGGCGTGACGCGGCGCCGGCCGGATGTCACGATCTCCACGGACGCCACCACATGGCTGGCGCTCCGGCAGGGCGAGCTGTCAGGTGTCGACGCGTTCGTGGAGCGGCGCCTGGCCGTCCGCGGCAACCTCGACTACGCCGTCGGCTTCGAGGGAATGTTCCGGCTCCCAGGCGGCCGGCCGCCGCTCCTGCAGATCCACGACGTGCCGGCCGGACGCCTGCACATCTCCTCGTTGACCATGGGTCACGGGCCAGACGTTCTGCTCCTGCATGGGCTCGGAGGCACGCGCGCCTCACTGCTCGAGACGGCCGCCGCTCTCAGTCAGCGCTACCGGGTCCACGCGCCCGACCTGCCGGGGTTCGGCTCGTCGTCTAAGCCGGCGCGGGGGGCGTATAACGCGCGCTGGTTCGCCGAGGCGATGCTGGCCATGATGGATGAGCAGAAGATCCCCACCGCGCACGTGGTGGGTAACTCAATGGGCGGGCGAATCGCGATCGAGATGGCCCTGATTGCCCCGGATCGAGTTCGCGCCCTGGGCCTGCTCTGCCCCGCGGTGGCGTGGGTAAAGCGCGGCTTCCACCCCCTCGTTCGCCTGCTGCGGCCGGAGTTCGGGCTCCTTCCCCACGGATTCTCCCGCGGCACCGTCGCCGCACAGTTCTGGAGCATGTTCTATGACCGTGACCTGATCGATCCCGCCGTGGCCGACCTCATGGTGGATGAGTTCCGCCGCATCTACCACTCCCCCGGTGCGCGTTACGCATTTCTCTCCTCGGCACGGAACATCTATATCGAGGCGCCCTACGGACGGAACGGCTTCTATCCGAGGCTGGCCGGCCTGGAGAGGCCAGCGCTGTTCGTGTGGGGCAGCCATGATCGGCTGATCCCCCCCGGTTTCGGACGCCACGTGCGCAAATGGCTGCCCGGAGCCGAACAGGTCACGCTCGAGCGCTCGGGCCACGTCCCCCAGGTCGAACGGCCACAGGAGACGAACCAGCTCCTGCTCGAATTCTTTGCCCGGGCCGACGCGGCCGGAGCGGGACTGCACGCCGCCGAGGCGCGTGACCTGCACGCTGCGGCGTGAGCTAGACCCCCGCGACACTAGAATCCGGTGACCATCATGGCCGTGGCCGATAAAGCGAGCAGCAATGGTCATGTGGCCGACCCGGCTCCCGGCGAGCCCGGCCACAGCGGCGGATCGCTCCTGAACCGGGCGCTGCGGGAGATCGCCCAGCAGGCGCAGAGACGGATCCCCCGCGCAGACCTGGACGAGCGGGACCCTGACTTCATCCGCGAGCGGCTGCCGCTCATGTGGCTGTTTGCGAGCCTGTGGTATCGCGGTGAGGTCCGCGGGCTGGGCAACATCCCCGACTCCGGTCCGGTCCTGCTGGTGGGCAATCACTCGGGCGGCAACATGACGCCCGACACAGTCGTGTTCACGCTCGCCTTCAACACCTACTTTGGCGTCGAGCGCGCTTTCTTCCAGCTGGCCCATAACCTGGTGCTGTCAATGCCCGGTCTCGGCTCGCTGCGCAAGTTCGGCACCGTGGCCGCTTCCCCCGAGAATGCCCGGAAGGCGCTCAAGTCGGGAGCCGCATTGCTCGTGTATCCCGGTGGTGATTACGAGGTGCATCGTCCGAGCTGGCATCGCAACCAGGTTGACTTCGATGGCCGCAAGGGTTTCATCCGCCTGGCTCTGGCGCAGAACGTGCCCATCGTCCCGGTCGTGTCGATCGGGGGCCAGGAGACGGCCCTGTTCCTGACCCGTGGCGAGGGCCTGGCCCGGCTGCTCGCTCTCGACCGGCTGTTCCGTCTCAAGGTGCTCCCGATCTCGCTCGGGCTGCCCTGGGGACTGAACGTGGGCGACATGCTCGGGCACATTCCCCTGCCGGCGAAGATCACCATCGAGACGCTGCCGCCGATTGACCTCCGTGAGGAGTTCGGTCCGGATCCCGACCTCGACGATGTCTATGACCACCTGATCCGGCTCATGCAGGACACCCTGGACGCGCTTGCCGCCGAGCGCCGGCTGCCGGTGATCGGATGAGCACCCGGGGCGAGCGAGACCGCGGCCGGCGGGGCGAGCGAGACTCAGACCGGCGGGGCGAGCGAGACCCAGACCGGCGGGGCGAGCGAGACCCAGACCGGCGGGGCGAGCGAGACGCAGACCGGCGGGGCGAGGCGAGCCGATGAGGTGCAGCGCGAGCACAACCGTCTCGGCCCCGATTGAGGCAGTGTGGGGAGTCGTCTCGGATCCCGAGCAGGCGCTGTCGTTCATGTCCGGCATCACCCGCTGGGAGGTCGAGAGCGAGGAGCCGACCGGCCTCGGCGCCCGCTACAGGATGCTCATGCGCGTCGGATCGGCCGAAGTGGGTGGCCTGGTGGAGGTTGTTGAATGGGACCCTCCGGGAGATATGGCCTGGACGTCGGTCACCGGTATTGACCAGCGCGGTCGCTGGCGCTTGCGCTCGGCGCCGGGCGGGCGCACACGAGTCGAGGTCCGCCTCGCCTACGGCGTGGCTGGGTCCGGGCTGGCCGGCTGGTTGGCCGAGCGAATCGCCGAGCCAGCCGTCAGGTCAAATCTCGAATCGACCTGCCGGCAGCTCTCGCGGCTCGTGGAGCACGAGCGCATGCGCACGCTCGCCGCCGAGCGGCGCGCCGCCAAGGCCGGCTAGCGCCGTCGGGCGCGACCGGCGCCCGCGCGATTGCGTCGGATACGTAGTTTTTCCGTAGTACTCAGACCCCTCTGTCTAACGCAACCTATCCGCTCTGCGGCGAACCTCCAGCAGCGGGCGCGTGCGGGCGCGCCCTCTGCCCGGAGGAGCGCGGACAAACACCGCCGGGCTTCCAAACGGACCTCACCGCACAACGAGTCCGTTCAGCACCAACTCGAGCACGCCGCTCCGGGCCCGTTCGGGACTCCAGCCGTGACCGGCCCGCAGGTGGCGGTAGGTATGAGCGACCGTGTTGAACAGCACGGTCGCCGTCTCGCGCGGGTCCGCCACCTCGGCCAGGCTTCCGTCAGCGGCTCCGTCAATGAGCAGGCGCTCCAGGGGCTCCACGAACACACCGCGCGTGAGCGAGGCCGGCCCGGGCTCATGGAAGATCGCGGCGTGCGCTGAGGAGGACAGCGCTTCGAGCGTGGCCAGGTTTCGCTCGGTCAGCTCGCACTGAAGCTCGAGCGCGAGGCGGAGGCGATCCTGGGCGCTGCCCCGGGCCACAAGCGCATTCCACATCGCCTCCCGGTGCTCGGTCTCGAAGTCATGAGCGACGGCGCGCAGGATGTCCTGCTTGGAGACGCCGTGGCGGTGAAGCGTCATCCGCGACACGCCGGCAGCCGCCGAGATTCGCTCGAGCGTGGCGGCGGCTAGGCCGTCCTGGGCCAGGACATGCCGGGCCGCGTCGACGATGTGGGGCGGGACCTGGGCCTGGGCCTCTCCGTCCCGTGACACCCGCTCACTCCGGCTTCTGAGCTCGGAAGCGCATCGAACGCTCGGTTTGGTCGACCTGGGGCCGCCCCAGGCCGGCCGCCTCGAGCCGCGCCGGGAGACGGTTCGGATCGATCAGGGCGAGCTTGTCCCCCACGTGAATGAGCTTGAACAACCACCCGGCGCCGATGCTGTCAGTGCCGGCGAACGTACCGCCGGGCCGAAGCACGCGGGCCACCTCGGCAAAGGCGCGGTCCTGAAGGTGACCTGGATCGAGATGGTGGAGCATCGTGAAACAGACAACGGACGAGAAGCGCGCGTCCGGATAGGGCATCTGAGTGGCGTCACCCTGCGTGATCGTGGCTCTGCCACCGAAGGATGAGCGCAGCGTTTGGCAATACCCCTCGTCGAGCTCGAGGACGCTGAGCCTCGGCACCCGATCCACCAGGATTCGCGTGGTGGCGCCAAAGCCCGGCCCTAACTCGAGCACGTCGTCTCCGAGCGCCACGTCCTGCAGCCCCCAGGGGATCAGGTCATTCTTGACCCGCCGCGCCCAGCGTTCTGTAGAGCAGAGGCGGTTGTGAGCGAAGTTCATCCTGTTACATGAGTGTAACAAAATGGTACGTGAGATACGCGTGCGAGGCGGTACCCGGACCGGCTCAGGCGCGCAGCGGTACCCGGCCGGCTCAGGCTGCGCGCAGCGAGAACCGCACGCGCGTGCCCTGCGGCGAGTCAGCCAGCCAGATGCGGCCACCATGCGCCTCGACGATCGCGCGAGAGACGGCCAGGCCGAGACCGGCGCCGTCTCCCGTCCGGGCCGCGTCCACGCCACCGCGGTAGAACGCCGTGAACACCCGGTCGCGCTCCTCGGGAGCGATCCCATCACCACTGTCGGCGATCTCGACCTCGATCCCGGACTCCACCGGCTCGACCCGGACCACGACGCTCCCATCGGCGGGCGTGTGTCGGATCGCGTTCTGGATCAGGTTGAACAGGACGCGCTGGAGCTTTTCGGGGTTGGCGTGAGCCGGCTGCAGCTCGTCTGGGAGGCTGGCCAGCACGGCCACGCCCTTGGCCTCGGCCTGCAGGCGCATGGCCTCAACGGTCTCCCCCACCAGCTCGTGCAGCGGGACCCGCTCAAGCGACCAGCCAATGTCTCCGGCCTCCAACCGTGAGAGCTCGAAAAGATCATCGATCAGGGCGCTGAGGGCGTCGATATGAGTACGCATTCGGGCCAGATATCCCCGGCGGGTGTCCTCGTCGACGATGTCGTCGCCGACCGCCTCGGCCAGAAGCCGCAGAGAGGTGATCGGCGTGCGCAGGTCATGCGAGACGGCCGCCACCAGGTCCCGGCGGGCAGCGTCAGATTGGTCCCGAGCGGCCTCCTCCGCCTGAAGCTCGGCGATCATGGCATTCGCGGCCCCGGCCAGCTCGGCCAGCTCGTCGCCGGCTGTGGTCTCGATCCGGACATCGCGGTCTCCGTGCCCCACAGCGCTCAGCCCGTCCCGAATCGCCTCGACGTCACGCAGGATGCCGTGGGAGAGAAGTCTCGCCCCCAGGACGGCCAGCGCTCCGGCCACGATCACGATCACGCCCACCAGCACCGCTCCATGGCCGGAGACGATCATCAACAAGGACACGACGAGGAGAGCCACCAGCACCGGCGCCACCCCGATCGCGACCACGACCGCGAACTGGCGCGAGAGCGACCCGGCCCGAGAGCGGACCCAGGCGGCGGCTGTAGCTGCCGCGGAGCGATCGTGCCGAGTCACGGCGCGAACCGGTACCCGACGCCCCACACGGTCTCGATGTGACGGGGACGCGCCGGGTCGACTTCCGTCTTGGCCCGCAGCCGCCGGATATGGACGGTGACCGTCGAGGTGTCCGTATAGAACGAGTACTGCCAGACCGCATCCATGAGCTGGTTGCGCGAGAACACCTGCCCCGGGTGGCGGGCCAGGAACAGGAGCAGATCGAACTCCCGCTGGGTGAGCTGGGCCTCCTCCCCGCGTACGAAGACGCGGCGCGAGGCGGGATCGATTGTCATGTCCGAGCACTCGAGCGGCTCTGAAGCCGAGGGCGAGGTGTCGATCCGACGCAGCACGGCATCGACCCGAGCCACAAGCTCGGCGGGCGAGAATGGCTTGACCACGTAATCGTCGGCGCCGAGCCGCAGACCGACGACCCGGTCTGACTCTTCCCCCTTGGCGGTCAGGAGAATGGTCGCGATCCGCTCGCGATCCTGCTCGCGCATCCGGCGCATGACCTCCAGGCCATCGATCCCGGGGAGCATGAGATCGAGCACCACCAGGTCGGGGCGTTGCTTGGCCACGGCCTCCAGCGCCTCGACGCCGTCGGTAGCTACACGGGCGCTGTATCCGGCCCGCTCGAGATACCGCGCCACGACCTCTGCGATCGTGGGCTCGTCATCGACCACCAGCACTGATCCGCGGACGTGATCCTCCATGACACCGATTCTCGCAGTGATTGGCCGCCGGCCCGACGAGAACGGGGGATGTTCATGGCCTGTTCACTACTTTGGGCACCAAAGGCGCCGCGAGAGGTCAGCGCGAGACCGTCGCCACCGCGAGCGCGGCCGCGCCCTCCTCGGCCCCGACGAATCCCATCCCCTCGCCCCGGGTCGCCTTGACGCTCACCTGCGGGAGATCGAGCCCCAGGGCCTCCGCCAGCCGGGAGCGGATCTCCTCCCGGACCGGTGCCAACTTGGGTCGCTCGAGCATCACCGTGCAGTCCACGTGCTCGACTTCGAATCCGGCTCGCGTGGCCGTCTCCACCGTCGCCCGGAGTAGTTCGATCGAGTCGGCGTCCCGGTAGCGGGGATCGGTGTCGGGGAAGTGCTCCCCGATGTCACCCAGGGCGCAGGCCCCCAGAATGGCGTCGATGATGGCGTGGGTCAGGACATCGGCGTCGGAGTGGCCGTCGAGCCCGCGATCGTGCTCGATCTGGACGCCGCCGAGGACCAGCCTCCGCCCGGGCACCAGGCGGTGGCAGTCGTAGCCGATGCCGGTCGTGACGCTCATCCGAGGCGATCCGAGAGCAGCAGTTCGGCTATGCGTAGATCTTCACGGGTGGTGATCTTGAGGTTGCCCGGATCAGCGCCGACGATCCGCACCACACCTCCGGCCTGCTCCACGAGCCAGGCATCGTCGGTCGCCCGCGACAGTTCCTCGTCGGAGCCGGCCAGGGCCCGCTCGAGCGCCGCCCGGCGGAAGACCTGGGGCGTCTGCACGGCCCACAGCCGTGCCCGGTTCAGCGTGCGCGTCACGGTGCGGCCGTCGTCTCCGACCTCCTTGATCGTGTCAGACACCGGTGCAGCGGCTATGACCGCGTCGGCGCCCACGCGCTCGAGCTCATCGAGTGCCTGCTGGAACAGCTGCGGGGTAGCCAGTGGCCGGGCGGCGTCATGGACGATCACGGGGTCGCCGCCCTCACTAGCTCGCAGAGCCTCTCGCACGGAATGCGAGCGCTGGGCGCCACCGGCCACAGCCACGGTCCCCGCGGGGGCCGAGCCAAGTGACCCCGCGGGGAGCGCGATCACGATCCGCTGCACGGCCGGAACCTGGCGCAGCGCGTTCACGCTCCACTCGAGCATCGGGCGCCCGCCAAGCGTGACGAGCGCCTTGGGCCGGTCCGACCCAAGGCGCTCGCCACGTCCCGCGGCCACGATCAGCGCGACCGCCATCTGAATCGAGACCTACTTGGCCGCGACGGCCACCTTGCCGTTGCCATTCGACTCGGTCAAGCAGGCCGTGCAGATGCTCCTCGACCTCCTGCTCGTCCATCTCGAGCGCATACATCAGCTCGGAGGCCAGGATCTTCTTCGCCCTCGTGAACATTTGCTTCTCGCCGGTGGACAGGCCCTTTTCAGCCTCCCGGATGGCCAGGTTGCGAACCACCTCAGCGAGCTCGTAGATATCGCCCGTCTTGATCTTGTCCCGGTTGTGCTTGAAGCGCCGGTTCCAGTTCTTGGGCATCTCGGAGCACTCGTCCTGAAGCACGGCGAGCACCTTCTTGACCGTCTCCTCGTCGATCACGCGACGCAGTCCAGCCAACGCGGCGTTCTCGGTAGGAACCATCACGGTCATGTCGTTGTGGAGGATCTTGATCGTGAGGTACTCGCGGCTCTCGCCGAGCACCTCTTTCTGCTCCTTGCGCAGGACCCTTCCGGCCCCATGATGCGGATAGACGACGCTGTCGCCAATTTCGAACTCGATATTCGGGAGCGGCTCTACGCCCTCAAGATCATCCAGGTGCTCTTCCATTAGCTCTGTGATGGTGTCCTCCTCTGTAAATGCGGTGCGGGCGCGGTGCCTGCTCGCGGATTGCGCTACGTCTGCAGGTAGCGATCAACCAGGTTGATCTCCTGCTGTCGGCGAAGGCCCTCGCGGATGTCCTTCGCCCGGATCTCGCCGACGCCGTCGACGGTCTCCAGCTCGCCATCTGAGGCGGCGAGCAATTCCTCGAATCCCCCGAACTCCGTCACGATCCGCTGGACCACCAGCCTGGGCAGCCTGGGGATACGCCCCAAGATGCGGAAACCGCGCGGGGAAACGGGATAGTCGAGGGTGTTCAGCTTTCGGTCGTAGCCAAGCAGCTCGGCTAGACGACCAAAGTCAAGTAGGTCCTGATGGGGAAGTCTGACCAGCTGGTCGACCACGCTCGCGAATCCGTCATCGGTGTCCTCGATGAGGTAGTCATGGACCAGCGCGGCCTTGTCAGCGGCGACGCCGACCATGATCTCGTCCAACTGCATCTCGATGAGGCGACCTTCGGTGCCGAGCTCGACGATATAGCGCTCGATCTCGACCGCCATGCGGGTCACCAGTTCGGCCCGCTGCAGAACGGTCAACGCGTCGTGCAATGTGACTCCGCCCTCGAACTCGAGCGCCGTGAGCCGGGTCGAGACCTGGTCCAGGCGGCTGCGGTACTTGTCCAGGGTCGCGAGCGCCTGATTGGCCTTGGCCAGCACGACTGGGATGTCCTCGAGGATGTACTTCATCCCGTCGACATAGAGCGACACGACCTCGCGCCGCTCGGACACCGCGATCACGATCGCATCAGTCTGCTTGGACACTCGCTCGGCCGTCCGGTGCCGGGTGCCCGTCTCGAGCGTGAGGATCGTCGGGTCGGGCGTGAGCTGAACGTTGACGTGGGCGATCTTGGTCGCGTTGGAGCTGAGCGCGATGGCGCCGTCCATCTTGGCCAGCTCGTACAGAAAGGCCGGGGAGTAATCGATGTCGAGCTTGATCCCACCCGAGAAGAGAAATGCCAGCTCATCGGCGTCTCCGATGACGATGAGGCCCCCTGTGCGAGCGTCGACGACACTGTCGATGCCCTCCCTCAAAGATGTCCCGGGCGCGACCATCTCGAGCGCCCTCATGATCCGGGACTCTTGTCGAGACTCGAGCTCGTCTTTGAGCTCTTCCCCGGAACGCGGCGGCATCAAGGCAGATTTTAGCCGGTCTTGCGGGGTTTTGAGCGGAGCTGGACGCCGACCGCTCAGGCCGCCATGGCGGCGCTGCGGCTTTCGCCCAGCGCATCGCCGAGCGCCGCCCGCAGCGTGGCATGGCTGCCGGGGTGAAGCACCGGCCGCAGGCCGAAGCGCTCGGCCTCAGTGAGGCGCCGGTCGGAGTGGGCCACGGTCCTCAACTCACCTGTCAGGCCTAGCTCGCCGAAGCAGGCCAGCGGACGGCCGTCGGCGCCCGTCAGAGCGATCCGCTTCGCCGCGCTGGCCACGGCCAGCGCGACCGCAAGGTCGGCCCCCGGCTCATCCACGCGCACGCCGCCGACGACGTTCACGAACACGTCGGCGGCTCCGAGCCCGATCCGACCATGGCGGCCAAGGACAGCCAGCACCAATGCGACACGGTTGCGGTCAAGCCCGGAGACAACTCGGCGCGGGGGCACAAGTTCCGAGGCTGATACGAGCGCCTGCACCTCGACCAGTAGCGGGCGCGAGCCCTCCATCGCGCACAACACAACGCTCCCGGGAGAGCGCGTGGCCTCTTCGACGAACCGAGCCGAGGCGTCGAGAACCTCGACCAGGCCGTCGTCACGCATCTCGAACACGCCCGCCTCGTTCGTGGAGCCGAACCGATTCTTGATTGCTCTCACGGTCCTGTAGGTCCGCTCTTGCTCGCCTTCGAACTGAAGCACGCAGTCGACCAGGTGCTCGAGCACCCGAGGGCCGGCGAGTGCTCCCTCCTTGGTCACGTGCCCGACCAGCAGGACTGCGATCTGCAGCTTCTTGGCCACCTGCATGATCTCCCCGGCAACCTCACGCACCTGCGCCACCGATCCGGCAGCACTCGAGAGCTCATCGCTGTGGAGCGTCTGCACCGAGTCAATCACGCACACCTCGGGTTGCTCCTGTTCGAGCGTGGCCAGCACCGTGTGCAGGTCCGTCTCCGCGATCACCGGCACCGCCAGGGCATTCCCGCCGCTCAGGCGCTCGGCCCGCAACCGGATCTGCGCCGCCGACTCTTCGGCCGAGACGTACAGGGTCCGGCGGCCGGCAGCGCAGAGGTTGGCCAGCGCCATCGTGGTCAGGGTTGACTTTCCGATTCCCGGCGCCCCCCCGATCAGGACGAGCGAGCCGGGCACGATGCCGCCGCCGAGCACATCATCGAGCTCACCGATGCCGGTGCTGAGCCGGCGCTGATCGACGGCCTCCACCTGGCCCAGAGCAATTGGCGTGAGCGGGGCCGCGCCGCGTGACGCTCGCGCAGCACCAGCCGCCGAGCGCGAGGCGGGAGTCCGCACATGCTCGACGAGTGTGTTCCACTCACCACAGCCCGGGCAGCGTCCGGCCCAGCGGGCGGTCTCGTGACCGCATTGGGAGCAGACGTGCACCGAGCTGGGACGAGCCACACGTCGAGCCTACGGGCTGCCCCCGACAGCATCGGCCCGGGGCTCGAACCGGCACAGATTTGTAACGCGCGCGGTCTACTCGGGGGCGGTGTCGGCTTCGGGCGCGTCGGGCTCGGAGCCCGGCTCGTCCTCGTCGTCTCCGGCGCCGCCCTCAGCTCCAACACCGACGGGCGTCGGCTTGGGCGCGGGCTCGATCACCGACAGCTTGACGTCGTCGTCGTCTGTGTCCGGAGTGCCTGGCTCAACCAGCACGGTCGAGCCTGACGGCACCTGCGAACGCAGGACGAAGTCAGCCAGCGGATCCTCGATGTAGCGCTGGATCGCCCGGCGCAGAGGACGGGCCCCCATGGCGGGATCCCAGCCCTTCTCGACGAGCAGGTCCTTGGCCGCCTCCGAGAGCTCGAGCTGCAGCTCCCGTTCGGCCATCGACTCGCGGATGCGGGTCAGCAGCAGATCGACGATCTCCTTGATCTCTTCCTTGGCCAGCTTGTGGAAGACGATCACCTCGTCGATCCGGTTCAGGAACTCGGGCCGGAAGACCTTCTTGAGCTCGCCCATGATCCGGTTCTTCATGTCGTCGTAGGTGATCCCGGTCTCGTCGTCGGAGACGGCGAAGCCCAGTGGCGTGTTGCGCGCGATCTCCGCGGCGCCGATGTTCGAGGTCATGATCACGATGCAGTGGCGGAAATCGACCGTTCGGCCCTGCGCGTCAGTCAGCCGGCCGTCTTCGAGGATCTGCAGCAGGATGTTGAACACATCCGGGTGCGCCTTCTCGATCTCGTCCAGCAACAGCACGCTGTAGGGCTTGCGGCGGACCGCCTCAGTGAGCTGGCCGCCCTCGTCGTAGCCGATGTAGCCCGGAGGCGAACCGACTAGCCGCGAGACGGCGTGCTTCTCCATGTACTCGGACATGTCGATGCGAATCATCGTGTCCTCGTCACCGAACAGGAATTCAGCCAGGGTCCGGGCCAGCTCAGTCTTACCAACGCCACTTGGGCCTAGGAAGATGAACGAACCGGTGGGCCGCTTGGGGTCCTTGAGGCCCGCTCGCGAACGCCGGATCGCCTTGGAGACGACCTCGATCGCCGGGTGCTGACCGATGACGCGCTTGTGGAGCTCTTCCTCCATGCGCATCAGCTTCTGGGTCTCGGCCTCGGTGAGCTTGAACACCGGGATCCCGGTCCACATCGAAACGATGTCAGCGATCTCTTCCTCACCGATGGACGGGCGCTCCGTCGACTCGCCGGCTTCCCACTGGTCGGCCAGCTCGCGCTTCTTCTGCGTCAGGCGGCGTTCGTCGTCACGGAGGCTCGCTGCCTTCTCGAACTCCTGGGACTCGATCGCCTCCTCCTTGGCCCGCCGGGTCTCCTCGATCTGATCCTCGAGCTCCCGATAGACCGGTGGCGAGGTCATCGACTTGATCCGCATGCGCGAAGCCGCCTCGTCGATGAGGTCAATCGCCTTATCGGGGAGGAAGCGGTCAGAGATGTAGCGATCGGCCAGGTCAGCCGCCGCTTCGAGCGCCTCGTCGGTGATGTTCACCTTGTGGTGCTGCTCGTAGCGATCACGCAGGCCCTTGAGGATCTGGACCGTCTCTTCGGTCGAGGGCTGATCGACGATGATCTTCTGGAAGCGCCGCTCGAGCGCCGAGTCGCGCTCGAGGTACTTGCGGTACTCCTCGAGCGTGGTCGCGCCGACCGTCTGCAGCTCGCCACGGGCCAGGGCCGGCTTCAGGATCGAGGCCGCGTCGATGGCACCCTCGGCGGCTCCGGCGCCGACCAAGTTGTGCAGCTCGTCGATAAACAGGATGATGTCCCCGCGCTGGGTGATCTCCTTCATCACCTTCTTGAGGCGCTCCTCAAATTCTCCGCGGTACTTCGAGCCCGCGACCAGGGCGGCCAGGTCGAGCGTGTAGATCTGCTTGCCCTTCAGCAGCTCGGGCACGTCGGCGTTCGTGATCCGCTGGGCCAGACCCTCGACCACGGCGGTCTTCCCGACGCCGGGCTCACCGACCAGGACCGGGTTGTTCTTCGTCCGGCGGGACAGGATCTGCATGATCCGTTCGATCTCGGTCTCCCGGCCGACGACCGGGTCGAGCTTGCCCTCGGAGGCGAGCTTGGTCAGGTTGCGGCCGAACTGGTCAAGCAGCTTGGAGGACTTCTTGCCCTCCCCGGGTCCGCTCGCGCCCTGCGCGCCCGCACCGGAGCCACGCTGGCGGCTGCCGGGTCCGGACAGCATCCGGATGACCTCGTTGCGGATCTTCTCCGAGTCGGCGTCGAAATCGAGCAGGATCCGGGCGGCGACGCCCTCGTTCTCACGCACGAGGCCGAGCAGAATGTGCTCGGTCCCGATGTAGTTGTGGCCCAGGCTCAGCGCTTCACGCAGCGCGAGCTCGAGCACCTTCTTCGCGCGGGGGGTGAAGGGAATCTGGCCCGAGGTGACCTCCTCGCCCGAGCCGACGATACGCACGACCTGCGCGCGGACGCGCTCGACCGTGATGTCGAGAGACTCCAGCACCCGGGCCGCAAGGCCCTCCTCTTCGCGCAGCAAGCCGAGAAGGATGTGCTCGGTGCCGATGTAGTTGTGCTTGAGAGTCCGCGCCTCTTCTTGGGCCAGGACGACCACCTGGCGGGCTCGCTCTGTAAATCGCTCAAACATTGGCTTCCTGGGGAGTGGTTGTCGCCGGTACTACGAAGGAGGTCGGTCGCGGGGTGGTCCTGGTTTGAGTCTCCTACGCTGCCAGAGCTGTCAAGCACTAATGCGGCTTCGGGGACACCGATTAATCCGTCTCACTCATCTACTTCGGCTGCAGCGGCCAAACGGATGAGCGCAAACGGGTTTTTTTTCGGGGCCATGCCTCAGTCTAACAGCCGGGTTCTCGTACCTGAGCGGATCACTCTGCGGTGTGTGCGCGAGTTCACACGCTGTTCATCCGGCCCGCCCACCCCGCCGCGCCGGCCGGTCGAAATCCAAGAGCCCACGAGGATGAGCAGCAGGCCGGCCACTGCGCCCGCGCCTGGGCGCTCCCCGAGCAGCACGACGCCGAGCGCCACCGCAATGACCGGGTTGACGTAGGTGATCACCATGGCCCGGCCGGTGCCCGCCTCCCGGATCAGGACGGTGAGGATTACAAACGCCAGAGCGGTGCACACGAGACCCAGCACCGCCAGCGATGCGAAGGCGCCCGCGGGCGGGATGCGCGAGGGCGGATCGAGCGCCGCCAGGGGCGTGAGGATGAGCGCACCGACGGCCAGCGCACCGCCCATCAAGGCGCGTGGATCCAGCCCATGCAGGCGATTCTTGAGGATCACGGGACCGATTGCGTAGCCGGCGGCGGAGACGAGAATCGCCCCCGCGCCGAGCAGCTCCCGGCTGCTGCCGGCGACGTCAATCCCCATGAGCACCATCACGCCGGCGAAACCGACAAGGAGTCCCAGCAACCGGACGCGGGTGGGGCGCTCGGAGGGGTCGAAGCGGATCGCGATCACGGCGCCGATCAGCGGTACGGCGGCGATGATGATCGCCGCCAGTGACGATGTCACCCGCTGCTCCCCGAACGGGATCAGCGGGAACGGGATGCACACCTCAACGATCGCGTACGTGGCCAGCCAGCGCCAGCGGCCCTTCAATGACGGCAGGCTGCCGGCTCGCCAGGCGAGCACCAGCAGGACCGCGGCCGCCAGCGTGAGGCGGGCCCAGGCCACCACGAGCGGCGGCACTCCGTCCCGGACGGCGATCTTGATGAACAGATAGGGGAACCCCCAGACGACTGACGCGCCCGCGAAAGCCAGCCAGGCGCGGCGGGTCATCGACGCCTCCGGCTCCGCCCCGGCGTCAAGTGCGCAGGGCGGGGAACAGCACCACCTCGCGGATGGATCGCGTGCCGGTGAGGATCATCGCCAGCCGGTCGATGCCGATCCCGATGCCACCCGTGGGCGGCATCCCGTGCTCGAGCGCCTCGACAAACGCCTCGTCGTAGGGCTGCGCCTCGTCGTCGCCGGCCAGCGCGAGCCGGCGTTGAGCCTCGAACCGGCGGCGCTGCTCGTCCGGGTCATTCAGCTCGGTGAACGCGTTGGCGATCTCCATTCCGCCCACGTAGGCCTCGAAGCGCTCCACCAGGCCGGGTGTCGAACGATGATCCTTGGCCAGAGGCGAGAGCTCTACCGGGTAGTCGAACAGGAACGTCGGCTCGATCAGGGTTGGCTCCACGTGCTTGGTGACCAGGTCATCGACGAGCTGCGGCCAGGCATCCTCTTCGTCCACGGCGATGCCCTGCGCCTTCATTGCGCCGGCCAGCGCCTCCCGGTCTCGGGCGGCGAGGATGTCAATCCCGGTTCGATCGAGGATCGCGCCCGCCAGTGTCTCCCGCCGCCACGGGGGGCTCAGGTCAATCTCTCCGCTGTAGTCCACGGCCTGGGCAGTGGCGTGCACCAGCCGTTCGCACCGGTCAGCGATGTCTAGGTAGTCCGCATAGGCCTCGTACCACTCGAGCATCGTGAACTCGGGGTTGTGGGTCGTGTCCACGCCCTCGTTGCGGAAATCCTTGCCCAGTTCATAGACGCGCTCGAGGCCTCCCACGATCAGGCGCTTGAGATACAGCTCGGTGGCCACCCGCAGGTAGAAATCGCGATCCAGCGCATTGTGATGGGTGGTGAACGGGCGGGCCATGGCGCCGCCATACAGCGGCTGCAGGATCGGCGTCTCGACCTCGATGAAGCCTTCGCCATCCAGGAACCGACGTACCTCCGAGATCATCCGAGCGCGGGTCATGAACCGGCGCCTGGTGTCCTCGCTCGAGAGCAGGTCCAGCTCCCGCTGGCGAAACCGTGTCTCGACGTCGGTCAAACCGTGGTGCTTCTCCGGGGGCGGCCGCAGGGACTTGGCCAGCAGCGTGAAGGCCTCGATCCGCAACGTCAGTTCACCCCGGCGGGAACTGAACGCCACTCCGTCGATTCCGAGCAGGTCGCCGAGGTCGAGCGACAGCAGTTGCTCCATGGCCTCGGTCCCGAGGACATCAGCCCGCGCCTGGAGCTGAATACGTCCCGACCGGTCGACCAGATCGAGGAACGCCATCTTGCCCTGTCCGCGCCGGGCCGCCAGGCGTCCTGCCACTCGATGGGCGGCGTCCGTCTCCGCCCCGGCTTCAAGGTCATGGTGAGCGGCGCGCACCTCCGCGATCGGCTCTACACCCTTGAACTCGTGGGGAAACGGCTCGACCCCAGCCGCCCGCAGCGCCTCGAGCTTGCGCCGGCGGTCGGCCAGTACGTCGGATGCGCCGCTGGGTTCAGCACCCATGCGGAACCCAGACTATTTCGCGCCGACGTCGATCTTGGTGATCTTGAGCTTTCGCTCCCCGCGCGGAGTGGTGATCTTTACCTCCTCACCCCGCTTGTGTCCGAGGAGCGCCTTGCCCACCGGAGACTCGTTGGAGAGCTTCATCTCGGCCGGCTTGGCTTCGGCGGTGCCGACGATCGTGTACTTGACGGACTTCCCGACCTCGTCCTTGACGTGCACGATCGACCCCACACGGACCACGTCGGTGCCGAGATCCGAGGCGTCAACGACCGTGGCCGAGCGCAGCTTGTCCTCCAAGGCCGCGATCCGGGCCTCGAGCATCGCCTGCTCATTCTTGGCGTCGTCGTATTCGGCGTTCTCGGAGATGTCTCCGAACTCGCGCGCTTCTTTGATCCGTGAGGCGACTTCGCGGCGCCGGGTGGTCGAGAGATGGTCGAGCTCCGCCTTCAAAGAGGTGAGCCCTTCCTGGGTGAGGATGACGTCTTTGGGCATAGCGGGTTTAGACCTGTGTTAGGAGCATCTGGACGAGAAAAAACCGCCTGCGCCGGCGGAATCCACCGCTGAACGGCTCGCGGGGCGCATGAGTATAGGACACCGCTCAGCGTAGGCTGAGCGGGCGCGGCGAGGAGCGGCTATCCCGGGCCGTGGCCCTGGATTTCGTCCGCCTGTTGGAACGTTGGGCGGTTGACCCACTCGATCAGCGGCTGCGTGATTCCGCCGATGGCACGGAACTGAATCGAGTCCGAGCACATCTGGTCACCGGCGGCGCACACGCCGTCAGCCGGGTAGACCTGCGCCGGGGTCTCGGCGATCGCCTGACTGAGCGAGGCCTCGAGGGCTGACCGGCAGCGGGCGAGCGATCCGGCCCCGCAGTAGGTCCGGTTGAGCGGCCCCCTGACGTGGGAACGGAGGACCGAGCGCAGGTCCTTCTGGACGATCCCGTAGAAACCGACGTCCCACGAGGAGCCGAGGTGCGAACCGCTGGTGCCGTGCCCAGGCTCATCGTTGATCGCGAACTCCGACTGGACCTGGTTCAGGATGGCCGGACCGAGCACAGGTTGGAACTCGGCCCTGACCAACAGGGGCCACCAGGCATCCATGATGCGCACAGCGGCGCTCTGGTCATAGTCACCGTGGGCACCCGGTTGCGCACGGTTGATTCGGTGGGCTCCAGTGGCCGCCCAGGCGCTCAGCTCATTCACCGCAGTGGCCAGAGCCGGGCTGCTCGGATGGCCGATGACCCTCAGCGCATAGGGGAGCACCTCGACCCCGCGGAGATCCTGGGTTCCGGCGATCCCCATCGCGTTGATCAGATCGGCCAGCGTCATCTTGTGCTGGCTGCGCCGCATGTAGTAGCTGATGTTGTTGTCGAGCAGCTGCGAGCGATAGACCGAGGAAAATTCCTGGCCGGTCGCTCCGTCACCGTAACCGGGCGCCTGTTTGTTGTTCCAGCTCGTCAGGTAGGCCTGATCGATTACGTGGGGATGGGCGTTCTCGGGGGTCTGCTGCTCGGCCAGGCTGTTCGGCGTGGTCAGCGCGGCCGGGTGCAAGCCCTTCCACGCGTACTGAGACCAGGTCGGGAACAGAGGGTCGGTGTGCGCGGCCCGGACCGGGTTCAGACCCGAGTTGTAGTAAGCGATGTGCTTGCTGTCGGTGTAGAACCAGTTGAACGTGTAGCCGATCTTGTACGCGGCGCTGAAGAAGTCCTGGGGGCTGCGCATCTGGGCCGGATCGTTGAACTGGGCGAACCCGGCCGCCGAGTCGAGCTCGTGCATGTACGTGGAGCGAAGATTGGTGTAGATCACTGCCCGGCCATGGATCCGGGCTCGGGCAGTGACGATCCCGTATGCCGTCCGCTGGGTCTGCAGCGTGACCTGACCCGACGGCGTCGAATCGGCAACGTTCTGGCTCCACGTCTCGTGATCGGTCAGGGTCTCCATCTGCACGCACTGGCCATGCAGCACGTAGTAGTCCGAGCTCAGGGCCACGGTTCCGCCGCCCGGATTGCATAGCGGCACCGCGAAGGTGTCGATTATGTTCTGGCCGGCCGAGGTCGCAGACCAGGCGTAGTCCTGGCCGTGACCGAGCTCCACGTACAGGTTGACCCCTGGGAACGCGGCCCCGTCGGCGTCGATCCCAGGCCCGTGGATGTCCTCCTCCATGAGGATCTGGGGTGCGAAGTACGACACCTGCGGCCCCATGACCGCGAGTGGGTGGCCGCTGGCGCTGTCCTTGGCGCTTACCAGGAGCGCGTTGGACATCCCGCGCGGAAAGGCGAATAGGCCCGGTCCGGCGTTGGCTAGCGCGCCCAATCCGAGCCCCATGCTGGGCCGGCGGGCAGCGTGACCGCCACGAGCCGCGGCCTGCGGGACGGCGCCCCCGACCACATGGTTTGCGTATTGGACGCTCCCGTAATCGGGCAGGGCGATCGTCTTGGCCACGGCTCGGGTCGGCGAGGGCAGCGTCTGGTAGGGGAACTGCACGCCGTGCACGGTTGTCGGGGCCTCGGGGTCGTTCGGGGCGTCGAAGCTGAGGAACGTGCGAAAGCCCGAGTGATCAATGACCTTCTTGACCTTCTTAGACCTTCTTGGGTTTCCCGGGTTTCCTGGCCTTCTTGATCTTCCTCTTGGTGACAATCACCCGCGGAGAGCCGGCAACTACGTAGCGCTCGTTACCGAACTTGCGTGTGAGGCTCTCGTAGAGCGTGGCGTTGGAGAGCTGGGCACCGCCGCCGTTACCGAAGATCCCACCCACCAGGGTGGCGATCGAGACCAGGTTCTCGAGCGTGAACGGGCGCAAGGGCTGACCGAGGAGCGTGTACTCGGCGGGCATCATCGTGAGCTCGTTGAGGGGCTGCTGGGCCTTCGTGATGTACGCGTTGATGCCGCTCACGTAAGCCGTCGCATCGGCGTAGACCTGTGCACCGCCGGGCTCTTGGGCCAGGTCATTCACCTGGTTGACAAGATCCTGCTGGGTGTATGGCTCGCTGTCCCACACGCTCTCGTCCATGGCGACGTTGGCCCCGCCGGCGAAGTTGGCCAGGTCACCCTGGCCGGCGTGCCGAAGGGCGTCTATGAAGAACAGCCGGTCTTCGGCGGTCGCGTAACCGATGCCGAACATCAACTCGGCCCGCGTATCACCGTAGATGTGCGGGACGCCGAACTGCTTGTCGCGGACGATCGTCACTCCCGGCTCGGGACTCTCCTGGCTTCCGATTTCACCCGGCTGGACTCCGAACGTCGCGTCCTTGTAATAGTCGGGAATCGTCTGGGCGGTGATCGACCCGGCGGCAGTGGTCAGGTTCGAGTACATCTGGAGCTGATCGCTGTTGTGCGCAGGACGCGCCCCGGTGGCCCTGAACGCAGCCAGCTGGGCCAGGTCATCCAGGCCGTTGGTGCCCGGCGGCAGGATGTTGCGAAAGCCGCCGTAGTCGTTGGTGCCGTATGGCTGCACCTGGGCGCTCGCCAGCGACGCGCAGATGAGTAACAACAGCGCGCTGAACACGGTCAGCCTGGCCATGCACCGGATCATGGTGCGGGCACCCTACAGTGTCGCCCAGAAACGACGGGGAGATCAGGGGCCGGGCTCGCTCAATCAGCGCCAGCCCAGCCCGAGACTCAACTGATCTTCTTCAGAGTGACCGTGAACTTCACGGACTTGTGGCTGGCATCCGTGGTCGTGAGGCGCACGATGAGCTTCTTGACCTTGTGGTGCTTGATCTTGGACGCCTCACCCTTGGTGATCGTGATCGTCGGTCGGCTGAGGGTCAGCGATGCGCTCGTCTGCACCGACTTGAACGTGATCGTCAGCACGCCGTGCTTCAGCTTCTCGCTGAACTTCACCTTCCTGCCGTTGTGCTTGACGATGATGCCCTTGCCGAGCGTCTTCTTTGACTTGTCGAAGCTGAGGCCCTTGGGGAGGCTCACCGAGACCGACTTCAGGGCCGGGGCGTACTTGCCCTGATCGACGGTGAACGTCAGCTTGGGCTTGCCCTTGCCGAGCCCGGAGAACTTGACGCTCTTGGACGCGGGCTTACCCGCTTTGACCACGTGCCAGGTGAACTGAAGCCCTCCGGTGTTGCGCACCGCGTCAGTGACCGAGATCGAGACCGTGCTCGTCTGGACCGTGGTCGGAGTGCCGGAGATGACGCCGGTGGTCGGGTTGATGGTGAGGCCGGCCGGTAGACCGGCCGCGCTGTAGGACAGTGCGCTTCCACCCGAGTCGGTTCCGTGCACCGCCAGGCTGAGCGCCTTCCCGGTCACGCTTGTCTGGGTTCCCGGATTGGGGACGGACACCGTAAACACGGGCGCCCGCGCCGCGCACAGCGAAGCGGCCAGGGCGGGCACGTTGGGTGACCCCAATCCGGTGGCCATGCTGTAGCCGGTCTTGTCTGGATACAGCCCGTTGGCCGGGTCAGTCCCCGTCCCGAACAGGGCATCGTTGTGGGCAAATCCTGTGGATGGGTTAGCCAGCGTGATGTCATGGAAGTTGCTCGCATAAGCCGAGCTTGCAATCGAGTAGAGCGAGTTGTTCAGGAATCCGATCGACAGACCACGACACCTCGCGGTCGAGTTAGCGTCCGCGATAAAGCCCGCCCACAGGGGGGCAGCTCCGCTCGTACCGCCAATTCCGCCCCACGATCCGTCGTAATTGATGACGTAACCCGTATTCGGGTCCGCCAACGCGCTGACGTCCGGCACCTCGCGGCACAGTCCCGGCGCTCCACTACACGGCAAACCGGAGCCACCGGTTCCAACCCCCAGCGCCGGCGCGGCGCCCAACTGATAGGCCGGCATCTTCTGGAAGATCGAGATGCCGCCGGTCGAAGCTGACGGTCCGTTGGTGGTCAGACCGTCGTTCCAGACGGCCTCGTCGAGGGTCTCGCCCGGCGCCCAGAGGACGGGAAACGGTCCGGACGTGGTCCCGTTCCACAGGGTCGTTCCACCGACGCCGGTCACGAACGGCTGGCTGGTCGGGTCCTGTATGGCCACCTCGTCATCCGACGAGGACGGGTTGCCATCGTTCTGCGAGCAGGCGGCCGAGCCGGCGTCGCCGGAGGCGCCGAGGATCGATTGGCCCTGAAGCGCCGCCTCCTGGTACACGTTGCCCTCGGCGGCGACGACGGCGGGGTCGAAGTTCTGGACGTTCGGCTCGCACTCGCCCCAGGACGTCGAGACGACCTTGGCCTGGTTCTGCGAAACGATCGCCGAGTACTCGTCGAGACTTCCCTGGCCGGTGTTCGGCGCCTGGTACACGATGATGTGCGCCGCCGGAGCGAGCTCAGCCACGTTCTCAATGTCGAGCTCGGTCTCCAGGCCGTCGTTATTCCCCGCGTTCGGAGCTGGCGGTCCACCATCGATCTCGTTGTAGGTCACGGGCGTGGTGGTCCCGTAACACTGCTCGAAGGCCGTGATGTCGGCCGGGAAGTTGCCCTCGAGCTCAAAGATCGCCACGGTCTGGCCCGCGCCGAGATCGCCGGACTGGTAGAGGCTCGAGAAGCCGTACATGGACGCCACGTAGTCGGCCGTGTAGGCACTGTCCGCCGTGCCGGCGCTGGTGGCCGGGTACACGGCTGGGGACCGCCGGTGACGATGTTCCGATGGGCACCCGGCTTCGAGACGCCGTAGCTGTGGGTCCGGAAATTCAGCTGACTGGACGGGGAGATCAACACGAGGTTGTTGAGTCCGACCACCCCCTGAACCGAGCCAGCGGCGTTGGATGTGAGCGTCGGAGCATTCGTGTTGGCGTACGCGACTCGACCGCTGGCCAGCTTGACCTGCTTGAGCGACACGGCGAAGGCCTTCTCGACCTGAGCGGCTGTGCCTGAGACCGGCAGGGTCAGGTGATTCGCCTCAGCCTTTCCGACGCTGAGCCCCGCCGAGGCTAGGGCGGACTTGACCGCGGCGATCTGCCGGTCAGTAGCACCGAAGCGCTGGGCGAACTGAGCCACGCTGAGGTAGTGGCGGAAGACCGGGGACCCGGGCGTCGACACTGCGTTCGCCATCGCCGTCATCTGGCTGGCATTCCGCGGCGTGAGCGCGATCGTCAGGTGCAACTTGGACGCAGACGACACCGCGCCGATCAGCTTCGACTGGGCGGGCAGCCTGACCGCGGAACCGACGTTGCTCCGAGAACTCGCCGCCGAGGCAGCGCTCACCCCAACTGCAACCGGTGCCACGAATGCGGCCAACGCCACGACGCTCCGCAGAAGCCTTCCACGTGTACCGCTCATGCACCCAACCCCCAAAACTAGCTCGCCAAGATAACCGCTCACTGCGTGCCGCAAGCCTGCCCCGTTGACGCCCCCAGGGCCAGATTAAGGGGCATCATACTCTCGGTCCAGCCGGCGCCCGATCGAGCCCGAGCTCGGCCCGGGCCGCCTCGATCGTCGCCGTGCGCTGAAGCCGGTCCTGGAGCTCATGGTCACCCCCCAGGCGTTCGACGTACCACGGATAGAACTTGCGCAGGTAGCGCGACGCACGCTCGGGGCCGAGATGCTCGCAGGCTCGCTCGATCACCCAGTCGAGCTCGGCCAGGATCTCCTCGCGGTCGGGCGCCTCGGATCGATTGCCGACCAGCTGTTCGAACATCCAGGGGTTCCCGAGTGACCCGCGCGCGAGCAGAACTCCCGCCGCCCCGGTGCGCTCGAATGCGTCACGCGCCAGCTCGGCGCTGCTCAGCCCGCCGGAGATCAGAACCGGAACCGGCAGCGTCTCCACCAGCTGCCGCGCGAGCTCGTAGTCGGGCTTCCCGGTGTGCCGCTGGGAGGCGTGCCGGGGGTGAATGCAGATCCCGGCCACACCCGCGTCCTCGGCCAGGCGCCGAGCCACGTAGACGCCGCCCTCGTCGCCCGGTCGCGTCCCAGAGCGAAGCTTGACCGTGACGGGCAGGCCGCTGCCCCGCGCCGCCGCCCTGGCCAGCGCCACGGCGCGCTCGGGGTCCTCGAGCAGCGCCGCCCCGGCGCCCGTCTTGCACACCTTGGGGACCGGACAGCCCATATTCAAATCGATCAGGTCCGCGCCAGCGGCGGCCACGCGCTCGGCTGCCGAGGCCATCACATCCGGGTCGTGGCCGAACAGCTGCATCGACACCGGGTGCTCGTCCGGGTGGATGCGGAGCAGCTCGCGGCAGGTGCGCTCGTTGCGGTAGTGCACGGCAAAGCTCGACACCATCTCCGACACGACGAGGCCGGCTCCGTACCGCCGCGCTTGCAGACGCACGAACCAGTTCCCGATCCCGGCCAGCGGAGCCAGGACAACTCGATTCGGGATCGACACTCCGCCCAGCGTCCAGGGGTCGGTGAGCTCGTTGGCCATGGAGCCATGGTACGAGCGAACCGCCACCGGGCTCCATCACCAGCCCTGAGCGATCGAGCGAACCGCCACCGGGCTCCATCACCAGCCCTGAGCGATCGAGTGTCCTCTGACTGCCCGCATGGGGAAGTAACTCGCCTCTCGATCCGCAGCGGGGCGCGTTGCCGGGTCCTAACAGGCGGGGGCGTTGCCCGCCCCTAACGGGTGCTGCCGGCCGCTAACGGGCGTTGGGGAACACGTTCAGCCACACGCGGCGTCCCCGCGTGTCGAAGTACCCGCGGGTGTCACGGTCCGGAGTGCGCTGCGGGAGGCCGCTCAGCGACATCCACGTCTGTGGTCGCACCCGCTTTCCGTTCGCCAGCTCGATCTCGGCCGCGGGCTTGGCGGCAGCTATGAACTTTGTGTCCAGGTTGCACTTGATCTCCGGGCCGCCCAGAGGATCTCGGGACAGCCTGCCCCCGGGAAGGACGTAGCGGCCGGTCACGATCCGCTCAGGGGCCCCACCGTGTTGGTCGAGCAGCTTGACCAGGCCGGCGCCGACGATGTTTCCGGCCTGGGCCGAGGTCGACTCGGAGTCATCCGAGTGCCCGCAGCCGAAGCGATCCGTGTCCGACGCATTGAGGTTCGTCAAGGTCGGGATCCCGACCGAATTGCCGGCCGGGAAGATGTACCCGAGCATGTCCTCCGCCAGCCCGTCGACGAACCGGAACTGGGCATGCATGTGCGGGATGAGCCACGGCGGGAGCCCGTATGACGGGTTCGGCATGTCCTGCGGACCGAGGAAGCCGCGCAGGAAGGTGAACGGGAAGACCTCGCCGGGAATCGAGATGAACTCGCCGTCGCCGATTTGGAACGCCGCCACCTGCGAACGCAGCGATTGACCGCTCGAGCCGCCGGTGGAGAGCACCGGGGAGGCGACGGTGCAGTTCGCGTTGTAGGCGGGGCGATCACCGAACACTCCAACCGCAGCGCCCAGCAGGAACAGGGCGTTCTGGAGCTTGATGCAGATGTTGGCCCGAGCCCCCCAGATCTGGTTGCTGGCGGAGTTGTGGTACGCACCGCCGCGCAGGGCACGGATCACGGGCCCGGCCATATCCTGGCCGAACGCCTTGGTCTCGCCGTCGTATCCGACCGGCACGTGCAGGTTGCCGGCGGCGTCCGTACCCGAACCGACGTCGAACAGGGTCCGGCAGCCCGCCGGGTGGTTGGCATCAACGAACTGCTGCGGGGTGCGCGAAATGGCCCGCGAATAGACCTCGGGGCTCTCGACTGACCCGACGGCGCCCGCCATCTCGATCGCCACGCCACCGAGCTGGCTCTGGACCGTGGTGCGGAAGAAATGAATCCAGTCCGCCGACACCCAGTTGTTCTGGGCGTCGAGCTCGGGGGTACCGCCGTTGAAGCCGAGCGTCTCGTCGTGCTGGCTGACGCTGGCCAACGTGACGATCGCCTTGCCCTTCGCGTTCACCGCCTCGAGGACCGGGATGTGCTGGTCGTCCACGAACGGATACGAGGACCAGCACTGGCGGACGTTCGAGGGCTCGAGCACCTCGGTGTAGCGGATCGTGGCCGGGCGCATGGCGCGGTAGGCGCGCTCGATTGCCCGCGCGCTCTGATCAACCAGGTAGTGGACCCAATAGGAGTTGACCCCGGATGTCGTTTGGGTGACTCCGCCCAGGCCGAGACTGTCGGGCGCGGACTCGTCGTGCGTGGCGGAGATGAAGATGTTGCTCAGCCGGTAGCCGTCAGCGTGGACCTTGGCCCGGATCTGGGACTGGTAGATGTCGAACAGGCCCTCCTGGTCGACCACTTCGACTGCGATTGTTCGGTGGCCGGCCGAGACGACCATGGCGCGAGCGCCCACTGCGTCGGCCACGTGATCGTAGAAGCGCGGCGTGTTGCCGCCCCCGCCGAGCAGATCGCCTTCCCACCGGCCGTTGTGGTCACAGTCGACGAACGGCTCGCCGGGGTCGTAATGGCCGTTGTGGTTGACGTCCGTGTATGGCTCCTCGAACGCGAACGGGCGCGGACCGTTGAATAGGCCGGAGTGCGCGCAGTTAGCCCGGTCGCCGCCCGGGGCGTGACCCTGGCGCGGCGGGGCGAAGCTCTCGACCGCCGCGCCGACGCGGAACTGGGCCGCCGGGCCGTGGTGATAGGCGCTGTGGTATCCCCCCGCGGGGGTGAGCAGAAGTCCCAGCCCGGCGAACGTCAGTGACGTCGCCCCGCGCATCGCCGAACGCCAGCTCGCCCACTGGGCGCGAATCGCAGTTGTGCCGCGCATCTCGATGCCCTCCTCGACTTCTGAGTCTCTTGCGGCGAGCACCCTACACCGGCGTTGGCGGTAAATCGACTCGATCGGTGCAAAACATTTCCTGCTAGGAATGCCATCCGATGGACCCTGTCTCACGACTACGCCGCTGGTTCGAGCTCACGCTCGAGCAGGTGCCCGGGCTCGAGCTGTTCGACGCCCACACCCATCTGGGTCAGAACGACCCCGACGGGATGAGCCAGACACCCGATCAGCTGATCGAAAACCTTCGCGCAGCTCACGCCCGGGGAGCGTTCGTGTTCCCCATGCACGAACCCGACGGCTACCCCCCAGCTAACGACATGGTCATCGAGGCGGCGGCGTCTGCTGACGGGCTCCTGACGCCGTTCTGCCGCGTGCGGCCCGGGGTGGACGCGGTGGCCGAGGCCGAGCGGGCCCTGGCTGCCGGAGCCAAAGGGATCAAGCTTCACCCGCGGGCCGAGGAGTTCACGCTCGACCACCCGGACGTCCGCTCCCTGGCCGCGCTGGCGGATGAGCGCGAGCTGCCGATCCTGATCCACGCCGGCCGCGGGATCCCAGCCCTCGGACTGCATGCCGTGCAGCTGGCGGGGGATTTCCCGCGCGCTCGGTTGATCCTGGCTCATGCGGCCATCTGTGACCTGTCCTGGATCTGGCGGGTGGCTCCGGACCACCCCAACCTCCTGTTCGACACCGCATGGTGGATGCCGGCGGACCTCCAGGCCCTGTTCTCGCTCGTGCCCGCGGGCCAGGTCCTGTTCGCCAGTGACGCCCCGTATGGGTCGACGGCCATATCCGCCATCTTCCAGCTCCGCTCGGCCATGCAGGCCGGGCTCTCGGGCGATCAGATTCGTTCGATCGCCGGGGGGCAGTCCCTGCGGATCGCCGCCGGCGATCCGCTGCAGGCCGTGGGCCCTGCCGTGGGCGAACGCGAACGCGCACCCCACGTGCTGCTGGATCGGGTCTCAGAATTCACCATGCTCGGTGCCATCGCCACCATGCGGGGCAACGAGGGCGGCCCCGAGATGCTCGCTTTAGCGCGCCTGGCCTGCGACGTTCCCGAGGAGATCGATGACGCCCCGGTGTTCGCGGCCATCCGTCAGCTGTTCGACATCTTTGACGAGCTCCAGGCCACAGCGCCCGACGACCGGCGCCGCCTGGCCTTCCTGATCCTCGCCGCGATCGTGGCCCGGACGCCGGACATCCCGGTGCCGGAGCTCGAGCCGGCCGGCTGAGCGCGCGGCGAAGCTCCAGCTAGTCGCCGGCGTTGCGCTGCCAGATCAGCCGGAGCCCGGCCAGCGTGAGCAGGTCGTCAACCTCGTCGATCGTCTCCCGTACGGCGGGGACGAGCACCCCGGCCAGGCCACCGGTGGCCAGCACCTTAGTGTGAGCGCCGAGCTCGTCGCGCAGCCGGCGGACGATCCCGTCGACCTGGCCGGCGAAGCCGAACACGATTCCGCTGCGGATCGCCTCGACGGTTGACTTGCCGATCAGGGCCCGGGGCTGGGCCAGCTCGACCTTGGGCAGCTTGGCCGCGCGCTCGTAGAGGGCGTCGATCGAGATCTCGGCGCCGGGCGTGATGATCCCGCCCAGGTACTCGCCGGCGGCGGAAACCACGTCATAGGTGATCGCGGTCCCGAAGTCGACCACCACGCACGTATCGCGCACCCGCTCGTACGCCGCCACCGCGTTCACCAGCCGGTCGGCGCCGACCTCGCGAGGATTGTCCATCCGGATCGGCATCCCGGTGCGAATCGCGGGCCCGACGACCAGCATCTCGCGGCCGAGGTAGCGCCGGGACATCTGCGTCCACTCCTCGGACAGCTGGGGAACGGTGGAGGAGACGATCGCGTCCTCGATGTCGGTGAACCGAAGCCCTCGGAGCGCGAGCAGGTTTGACAGGGCGGCGCCGAGCTCGTCCTGGGTGGATTCGCGCACGGTGGCAAAACGCCAGTGCTCGGCGACCTCGGCGCTGGAGGCGGGAAAAACGCCGAAATGGGTCTGGGTGTTGCCTACGTCTACGACAAGCAGCATCGAGCGAGCATTATCCGCGCTCGAACAAAGGGGGGCCGACCCGCCGGACCGCACCGCCGGCCGGGAGGTGCTCAAGCTGCTCGGCCAGGGACTCGCCCCCGGGCAACGTCAAGCCGGGATCGAGCTCGAGCAGCGGGACGAGGACGAAGCGGCGTGAGCTCGCCTCCGGGTGCGGGAGCGTCAGCCGGCCGGAGCTGTACCGCAGCTCGCCGAGCAACAGCAGATCGACATCGATGACGCGCGGGCCGTGGCGGACGGAACCCGCGTCGCGCCCGAGTTGGCGCTCGACCGCCTTGCAGGCATCGAGCAGTGGTTCGGGGTCCAGGGCGGTCTCTACCAGCAGGCAGGCGTTGAAGAAATCCCGCTGGTCGAGCACTAGCCCGACCGGCTCGGTCTCGTAGACCGAGGATGAGGCCAGCAGATCCACGCCATGGTCCGGCAGCGCCGCCACGGCGGCTTGGAGGTGCGAGCGGCGATCGCCAACGTTGGAGCCGAGCCCGAGAAAACCGGGCCGCGTCACGGCGTCACCCGTTGGCCTCGCGCCACACCTCCACGGAAACCTCTCCCACCGGCAGCGGCAGCGGTGGCTCGGGCTTGGCCGCCTTGACCCAGACCGCAGCGGCCTCGTACTGGTCAAGCAGGCGGTCGGCGATCGCTGCGCAGAGGCGCTCGAGCGTCTTGTAGGTCCGTTGCTGAGCCACCAGGTTCGCGGTCTCGCACACCTGGCCGTAATCGACCGTGTCCTCGATGCGGTCCGTGATGGTGGCGTCACATTCGCCGACGTCGAGCCGCAGGTCGAGCAGCAACCGCTGGCCCACCTCGCGCTCGGCCGGGGTCACGCCAACGTGCGTGTAGAGCGAGAGACCGCTGATCTCGATCGTGACTTCGGGCTCGGAGCGATCCTCGTCGTCGTCTACGTCGTCGACATCGTCGAACTCGTCGGCGTCGTGGTCGGCCATCGGCGCTTGACCGTAGCAGCCGTGATCGCCAGCGCGTCATGGATCGGAGCGGCGTCATGAACCCGGAACACACGGGCGCCGCGCTCGTAGGCGAGCACGTTGGTGGCGATCGTGGCGGCGATGCGATCTTCGACCGGTTTCGCCGTGATCCGGCCCAGGAACGATTTCCGTGAGGTGCCGATCGAGAGCGGACGTCCAAGCGCCGTGAGCTCGTCCAACCGCATAAGCAGCTCGAGGTTGTGCTCGACGGTCTTGCCGAACCCGATCCCGGGGTCGAGCAGGAGCCGCTCCTCCTTGATCCCGCGGGCGATCGCGAACTCCATCCGCTGCTCGAGGAAGGCCTTGACCTCGCTCACCACATCGTCGTAGTGAGGGTCGTGCTGCATCGTGCGGGGCTCCCCCAGCATGTGCATGAGGCAGCAGTCGGCGCCCGCTCCGGCCACCACCTCGGCCATCCCCGGGTCACCCCGGAGTGCCGTGACGTCGTTGACGAGCGTGGCGCCGGCGTTCAGAGCGGCCGTCGCCACGGGCGCTTTCGAGGTGTCAATCGAAATCTGAGCCCCCGAGCCCTGGGTCACGAGCCGCTCGATCACGGGTACCACCCGGCGGAGCTCCTCGGCCTCGGAAACCGGCTGGGCGCCGGGGCGGGTGGACTCGCCCCCCACGTCGAGCACCGCTGCGCCCGCGCGCTCGAGCTCGAGAGCGTGATGAGTGGCGGCGTCCGGGTCCAGATACAACCCCCCGTCCGAGAACGAGTCCGGGGTCACGTTCACGATGCCCATGACGCTGAACTCCCCGCGGGCGGCGGACTCCACGGCGCTCCTCATTCCGCGTCCTCGTCGGGCCAGCGTCCGTGGCGGTCAAAGTACTCGCGCGCCTCCTCCTCGACCTCGCGCTCACGGTTGCTCTCGACGCTCATCCGGAACATCCAGTTGACCATCCACACGATCAGGGCGACGATCAGCAACCCCACGCCCGCCCCGGCCTCCAGCGGATGGCTGCCGGCCGACTCCGACACGCTGCCGTGGCCGAGGATGATCAGGACGACCCCGACCGCGGCGATGGCCAGCGGCAGCCAGATACGCGTGGCGGCCAGAAGCATCCGGCCGGGGGTGAACGGAGCCTGGGGCTTCATGGGAGAGGAGACGTTACCTGGCCTCCGGAGCCGCGCTTGGCCGAGGCTGACGCTCGCCGAACGCCCCAACTGATATACCGCCGCGTATGCGCATCGAGACAGCTGCACCCGAACCTTCAGACACGAACCTCACGCGGCGGACTCTGCTGCGGGGCGCAGCCGGCGGCGCCGCCCTGGTGGCTTCAGCCAGCCTGCCGGCCTGGGCTCGCCCGGTCCGCGCGGCGGGCGGCCTGCGAAAGCCCGACAGCCTTCCGTTCCCCCACCTCCGGGCGGGCACGCCGTCGATGCCCAAGATTGACCACATCGTCGTGCTGATGATGGAGAACCACTCGTTCGACAATCTGCTTGGGCTAGTTCCCTATCAGGTGCCCGGCCGCCACATGGTGGATGGGTTGACGCGCAAGAAGGGGCGCTTCACCAACGTCAATCTGGACAAAAACGGTCACAAGGTCCACGCCCAGAAGGCCAGCTCACCCTGCCAGCTGAGCGGCGTACCGACTCAAGCCTGGAATGCCTCGCACCAGGCCTACAACGGGGGACGCAACAACGGGTTCGTCAAGGCCAGCGGACACGTGGCCATGTGGTACTGGGACCAGGAGTTCATCCCGTTCACCTACTCGCTGGTCAAGCACTTCCCGTTCGGCGAGCGGTATTTCTGCTCGGTTCTCGCCCAGACGTACCCGAACCGCCGATTTCTGTTCGCCGGTACGGCGTCCGGCACCACTTCGACCGACGCCCTGACCTTCTCCATCCCGGCCGCCAACGGCACGATCTGGGACCGCCTGAACCAACACGGGATCAACTGGGGCATCTACTACCAGAACCTCCCCAGCTACCTGATCATCCCCGGCTCGGACGACGGGGCCCGCAACCATCCGATGACACAGTTCTACACCGACGCCGCGGCCGGAAAGCTGCCCCAGTTCACATTCCTGGATCCGCAGTACGACACGACCTCCGAAGAGAACCCACAGGACATCCAGGTGGGTGAGGAGTTCGTTGCCACCGTCGTAAACGCGATCATGCACTCGCCGACCTGGAAGAACACGGCGCTGTTCATCACCTACGACGAGCATGGCGGCTACTACGACCACGTACCACCACCTCGCGCGATCAAGCCCGACAACATCGCGCCGATTCAGGAGTCGAGCCAACCCCCTCTGGCGCCCGGCGGCTACAACCGCTATGGCTTCCGCGTTCCGGCGATCGTCGTCTCGCCCTGGGCACGCAAGAACTACGTGTCTCGGGTGGTCCAGGACCACACCTCGATCACCGCCTTCGTTGAGCGCAAGTGGAACCTTCCGGCGATGACGTTCCGCGACGCCAACGCGCAGCCGATGACCGACTATTTCAACTTCCGACACGCGGCGTTCGCCCAACCGCCGAAGCTCCATCCGGCCCCAGGGCTGGCCGCCGGGCTGGTCAAGTGCCACGCCGCCGGCCTGAATCCCCCACTGCCCGGATCGCCGGGGAGCAGCGGCTCCTCAGCGATCACCCGCTCATTGCTGCGGCAGTAGCCCGTCAGGCAACACGCGAATCCGCCGACGACGTCGGCGGCGTGCTAGCCCACTGACGAGGTTCGGGGCGGGGGCGTCACTGCCAAGGACGCAGGGAGCGACGCGTGCTCTGCACGCGAGCGACCGAGGACGCCGGCAACGGCGTCCCGAACCCGTCAGGCAGCTATTCGGCGGTGCCGCCGGCCAACCCCGGCCGCGGCAGGGCCCGGGGCGCTTCCCGTCCCGGCACTCGCTCGGCCGGTGTCCCGCTAGTGATCGCGGGAACCTCAGGTGGCGGCGGTGCTTCTGCCCCGAACACCGCCTCCTCGGTCTGGCCGTCCAGGAGGGCCTCGAACTGCTCGCGCTCGATCGTCTCGCGCTTGATCAGGATCTCGGACAGCCGCTCCAGTGACTCGCGCCGCTCGGTCAGGATCTCGCGCGCCTGAACGTGGGCCATCTCGACGATGCGGCGGATTTCGTCATCGATCTCGCGGGCGATCTCATCCGAGTAGTCCGGCTCCGAGCTGAACTCGCGCCCGAGGAACGGCATTCCGTGGTCGTGCCCGAACACGCGCGGACCGAGCTTCTCGGACATCCCAAAGCGCATCACCATCTGCTTCGCCGTCGCGGTCACCTTCTCAATGTCGTTTGAGGCGCCCGTGGTGATCTCCTCGAAGCAGATCTCCTCGGCCGTGCGGCCACCGAGCGTCATGGCCATCGTGTCCTGGAGCTCGGCGCGCGTGGTCAGGAACTTGTCCTCGCCGGGCAGCGCGATCGTGTAGCCGAGGGCCTGGCCGCGCGAGATGACCGAGATCTTGTGGATCGGATCGGAGTTCGGCAGGTAGTGGCCGACGATCGCGTGGCCCATCTCGTGATAAGCGGTGATCTTGCGCTCCTTGTTGCTCATCACCCGGGTCTTCTTCTCCGGGCCGGCGATCACGCGCATGATCCCTTCTTCGAGCTCGACCTGCGTGATCTCCCGCTTGCCGTTGCGGGCGGCGAGCAGCGCGGCCTCGTTGACCAGGTTGGACAGATCGGCACCGGTGAAGCCCGGCGTCTGCCCGGCCAGGGCATCGACGTCGATCTCGCGCGCCAGCGGCTTGCCACGGGTGTGGACCTCGAGGATCTTCCTGCGGCCCATCCGATCAGGACGGTCGACCACGATCTGGCGGTCGAAACGGCCCGGACGCAGGAGAGCGGGGTCGAGGATGTCGGGGCGGTTGGTGGCGGCGATGAGGATGATGTTGTCCTTCATCTCGAAGCCATCCATCTCGACGAGCAGCTGGTTGAGCGTCTGCTCGCGCTCGTCGTGGCCACCGCCCAGGCCGGCCCCGCGGTGACGGCCGACCGCGTCGATCTCGTCCATGAAGATGATGCACGGGGAGTTCTGCTTGGCCTGCTCGAACAGGTCACGCACGCGCGAGGCGCCCACGCCGACGAACATCTCGACGAAGTCCGAACCAGAGATCGAGAAGAACGGCACGCCGGCCTCGCCGGCCACGGCCCGGGCGAGCAGCGTCTTGCCGGTACCCGGAGGCCCATAGAGGAGAACGCCCTTGGGGATCCTCGCCCCCAAGGCCTGGAATTTCTTGGGGTTCTCGAGGAACTCCTTGATCTCGTGCAACTCCTCGACCGCTTCGTCGACCCCGGCGACGTCCCGGAACGTGATCTTCGGAGAGTCAACCGACATACGCTTGGCGCGGGACTTGCCGAAGGACATCACCTTCGAGCCTCCACCCTGGACCTGATTCATGAGGAAGATCCAGAAGCCGATGAAGATCACGAACGGCAGGATGTAGGTCAGCAGCGAGAGCCAGCCGTTGCTCGACTTGCTCTGGACGTTGAAGCCCGCGGCAGGAACCTCGGTCGAGGCGTCCTTGATCAGGGTCGGAGCGTAGGAGTCGGGATAGCCGACCGAATACTTGGTGCCGTCGATGAGCGTGACCGAAGCGCTGTTCTCCTTCTGGTCGAGCGACAGCTGCTTGACCTGACCATGGTCGAGCTGGGTGAGCAGGTTGCCGAACGTGTTCGTCGGGCCATGGCTCGAGCTGCCGATCAACTTCTGGGCGAAGAAGGCCAGCACGACAACGATCAAAATCGGAAATGCGGCGCTCTTGAAGAACCTACTCATAAACGGTTTCCCGGCGTGCGGCCGGCCCCGCACGCACTGCTTTGGATGGGCTGGGTACCGGGAATCAGCAAGCGTAGCACCTGGGTTTCGGCTGCAAGCAAGGCGTTAGAGCGCCTGCATGGGGTCTCTCACTGCTTCAACGCCGCCACGTACGGAAGGTTGCGGTAGCGCTCGGCATGATCGAGTCCGTAACCAATCGCAAATTGATCAGGGATCTCGAATCCAACGTAACGGGTGGTCAGATCGACCTTTCGCCGCTCCGGCTTGATCAGCAGGGCGCACACCTCGAGCGAGGCCGGGTTGCGTCCGGCCAGGTTACGCAGCAGATATTGGAGTGTCAGCCCGGAGTCGACGATGTCCTCGACGATCAACACGTCGCGGCCCTCGATGGCCGCATCGAGGTCCTTGAGGATGCGCACGACACCCGAGGACTTGGTGGCCGAGCCGTAGGAGGCGACCGCCATGAAGTCGACCTCGACCGGGATATCAAGGTGGCGCATGAGGTCAGACAGGAAGAACACCGCTCCCTTGAGCACTCCAATCAGCAGCAGATCCTTGCCCGCATAGTCTCGCGAGACCTCCGCGGCCAGTTCGCGCACACGACGCGTCAGATCCGCCTCGGGGACGAGTATCTCCCCGATGGCTCCATCATCGGTCACGTTGTCATCTTAGGCGTGGGGCCGAATCGCAACAGTCCGGCGGTGACGTTCGCGCGCACTCCGTGGGGCAGGTCCAGGGCGGCGGTCCCGTGCTCGCTCAGAGAGGCAATGTCCTCGGCTCGCCTCGCCACTCCGGCCGCGGGGCCGTCGGCGACCTCGTCGGCCAGCCGCTGGACGACCAGGCGCTGGAGGGCCGGGGCCAGCTCGCGCAGCCGAGCCAGCTCGATCTCGCTGCGACCCCCGAGCGCCCCATCGACGGCCTGCTCGAGCACATCAGCCTCATCGCGGAGGATCGCGGCCAGGGTGAGGACGTTGTCCTGCGCCGCCGGGTGCGCACGCTCGAGCGCCGGGATGAGCTCTCCCCGGATCCGGTTGCGGGCGTAGGCGGCAGATTCGTTTGACTCGTCATCGCGCCAGGCCAGGCCCCGCTCGGAGCAGTAGTTCCCGGTCTCCTCGCGCGTGAACTGAAGCAACGGGCGGATGAGCCGGCCGTCGCGCGGGCGCATGCCGAGCAGAGCTCTCCGGCTCGGCGATGAGGCGAGCCGGTACAGGATCGTCTCGACCTGATCAGAGCGTGTGTGCCCAGCCGCGACGTCGGCGTCTCGCGCCAGCGCCAGCTCTCCCGCGGCGCGGTAGCGCTCCTCGCGGGCCCAGGCCTGGAGGTTCCCGGCCGCGGCCTTCCCCGGCGCGGCCCCGGCCGGCCGGACCGGGCGGCGCACGTCCAGCTGTACCCCGAGCCGCTCGCACAGCTCCGCACACGCGCGTTCATCGGCGTCGGCGGCGGCGCGCACGCCATAGTTGGCGTGCACGGCGCTGACGACGTCGGCGCCCGCCACGCGCACGGCCAGATCGAGCAGACAGGTGGAGTCCCGCCCCCCCGAGAACATGACCACGACCGGCCGCCCGGGCGCCAGCAGTCCAGCTTCGCTGACCCTCTCGAGGATCACGCCTCCTCGCGCTGACGGGCGATGAAGATCTCCGTCGGCTCGCGGAAGCCCTTGAGCCTGACCTCGGCGATCCGCTCGAACTCCAGGTGCGGGCTGGAGGTGTTGGCGTAGTCCACCACCGGTCGTGTGATCAGGACCTCGCCCGCTGCGGATCGAGCCGCGACGCGGGAGGCGATGTTGATCTCGCGGCCGTAATAGTCACCATCGCGGTACAGAGCAACTCCGTAGTGGATCGCGATGCGCGGCAGGGGCCGTTCGTTCTGCATGCTCTGAAACCCAACCGCCCAGTCGGTCAGTGCGGCGGGATCGGGACCGACGATCATCGCCTCGTCCCCGATCGTCTTGATCACGCGAGCCTCGTCGGGAAGCGTGATCTCGACGGCATCGACGAACCGCTCCACCGCATCGACGGCGGTTAGCTCGCCCTCCTCCTCGGTCAGCCGGGTGTAGCCGGCCAGATCGGCGAATGCGATCGCCACTCGCATGCGACCAAGGTCGATTGAGCTGCCGTCGAGGTCCGACTCCATGTGACCGACCACGTCCTGCTCGACGAAATGCTGGAGGTAACGCTGATGGACGTGATCGAGAACCGGGCCGGCCAGCGGTAGGACGTTGCGCGAGAGCGCGTACATCTGTTCCGCCGTTTCGACTCCCGTCGTGCCCGAGCGCATCAGCGGTTCATGCACGTAGAGGTGGAACAGGCGCACCTCGGCGTCAGCGATCCGCGCCATGGCCTGTCCGTAGACCCGTACGAGCTGCAGCAGGGCGGCCAGCGGGAAGCCTGAGTCGAGTGCCGCTGCCGCGTAGCGCAGCAGCTGTAACTCGTCCTCGGAGAGCGTGTCGGAGTGCTCCGGGCTGATGCCCAGGCCGTTCATGAAGCGATCGATGAGTCCGGGCTCGAGCCCGGTCTCAGCGGCAGCCTCCTTCACCGTGACGCGCTCCTGGTCAGACGGAAACAGATCTTCGAGGAACCCGAACGCCAGCCGCCCTTCCTCGGTGGCCCTGGTGATCTCAGCCAGTGAGTGGCCGCGCTCACGCATTCGGGCCACCACCCGCGCGGTTCCGAGAGCCGAGGGCGTCCACTCGCCGTCGTACTGCGGAACCAGGCCACGCTGGACCCAGCGACGTAGCGTCGCCGGCTGAACGCCGACCCGAGCGGCGGCCTGCGCCAGAGTCATGCCCTCGAACTCCAAGGCCGGCACGAGTGACGAGCAGAATGGCGGCGGGGTCCCGGTGAGGACGGGGCCCCGCCACCCGCGGGCGTCACGGCCCGCTGCGTCGGCCGTCGGCGCTCGTCACGTTTCCGGCGGCGCCTCGCGATCGCGCTCGGTGGCGCAATCACGTTCCGACCTGTTGCCTCGTTTGATGCTCTAGGTCTACTCGGCACGGGGCGTTCTGTCAATCGCGCGGGCGGTCAAATACCGCGCTTTGCCAACCCTTTGCCCGTTATGGCTCCACGGATGACTGATGGCCAACGGAGCCCGCATTCATCGGCGAGCCTTCAGAGCTCGAGATGTGGGTAGTCGGAGGCCACCATCTCGCGGTAGCGCTCGAAGAGCGGCTTTGTGATCGGGATGATCGCCAGCGCTGCCTTGACGTCCCCGCCGGCCTTGATCCGCCGGCGTGCGATCGCGATGGCGACGTTCTCCTTGCCCTGGAAGTACTTGTTGGCCGTCTCGGAGCTCATGGTCATCTTCACCTTGGGCTCCCAGCTGATGTCGTCTGACCATTCCCAGGCCAGATTGGGCTCCCCCTCGGCTCCGGCGCGAATGTTGACCACGAGATCGAAGTCGGTGAACTCGAATCGCTGCGGAGTGTCGGCCTCGCGGAGCTTGGGTCCCATATCGGGGTCCTCGCTCATCAGCGTGAAGGTCCGGTTCATGACCTCCTTGAGTTCCGCGGACGACTTGAATTCGGCCATCTCCGCGGGGAGTGTAGGGCCCTGTCGGTTAACAAGTTTTCCCGTAGCGCATAACCTCGCTCGCCGTGCCCAGCCCGATCCATCTTCAGCCAACCGCTCCGCTCGCTGAGCGGGTGCTCCTGCCTGGTGACCCCGGCCGAGCCCTGCTCCTGGCCCAATCCCTCCTCAGTGAGCCGAAGATGTTCAACCACAACCGTGGACTCTGGGGCTACTCGGGAACGGCAGCCGACGGCGAGCCGATGACGATCCAGAGCACCGGGGTGGGTGGCCCGAGCGCGGCGATGGTGATCTCCGAACTGCATGACCTGGGCGCCCGGCTTTTGCTGCGGGTGGGCACCTGTGGTGCGATCGACCCGACGCTCGGACTCGGGGAGCTGCTGATCGTCAGCGAGGCGATCGCCGCCGATGGGACGAGCCGCGCTCTCGGGGCCGGAGCCCGGGTAGCCGCGTCAGCGCCGCTGGTCGAACGACTCCGCGCCGCGGCCGGCCCCGAGGCGCGTATGGGTCCGATAGTCACCACCGACGTCTTCTACGAAGAGCGTCCTGGCATCGAGCATCGCTGGCTGGCCGACGGAGCTATGGCGGTGGAGATGGAGGCGGCCACGCTGTTCGCCCTGGCCGCCCGGCGCGGCTTTGCCGCCGGCGCGTTGCTTGTCGTCTCCGACCTGATCCTCCCCGAGCGCCACCGGATCGACGTCGACAGTCTGAGAAGTGCCGAGCTGCGGCTGGGCGAGGTCGCCGCCGGCGCCCTGGCCGGCTCCTAGACCGACGGGCGTCGGGGCCCTAACTGCTGGGCGTCGGGGCGCGCTGCGCTTCGAGGCGCTCGAGCGCGGCCTCGATCTTGTCCAGCCGCTCCTCAAGCCCCTTGGACTGGCCCGAGCGTTCGAGGCGGGACTCGAGCCGATCAAGGCCATCCTCGATCCCCTCGAGCCGCTGGGAAACACTGCGCACGCGGCGCGTCAGCCGCTCGAGGTCGCTGGCCGAGGGCAGATTGAGCGCCCCCATCGCGACTTCCTGGGCGCGCATCGCGCGCTCGCGGGTTTCAAAAGCCGCAGACAGGGCACCGCTGACTACAGGATTCTCGAGCAGTTCCTGCGCGAGCTTCCCGATGGCTTCCTCGCCCTGCTTCGTGACTCGTCCTTTGAGACTGTTGCTGCTGTCATCACTCATCGCGCGCCACTTTATCGTGCCCACAGCGTCGAGCGCGTGCTCCGGAGGCCAGCATTGAGCTCTCCTCACCCTCGACTTGAGGGTTAGATATGGCTAAAACGACGGTATTTGGAGCCTTCGACCTCGCCCGCGGCCCGGGTTGGGGTCCGACAAGCGTCTGGGCTCCCGGCACTGATCCCCAGCCGGGGAAGGGCCAGAGGGCTGACGGTTCCGCGTTGCAAAGCTCCGAACCAGTCAGTAGCTTCCCCTTCACGCCGCTGTCTGGCGGGATCGGACTGAGCTGCGCACACCGTGATTTTGTGGAGGAGACGGGCCAAATTGCTGAGTAGGCGAAAGCTGCTGGTCGTGCTCGCACTGGTCGGCGCGGTTCTGGTGACCATGGCTGTCACCGCGCTGCCGAGCGCCTCCGCGGATCCCTGCACGATCAGGGTCACGGTCTTGGGCGGCAAGACGTACACGTTCACGGTCAACGTCCCGCCCGGCACGCCTATCTCCACGTTGAATCTCCCCATCACGGGCGTCGTCCTATCCGAGACGGAGTCCTGCACGACAGGCACGACGACGACCACAACGACCACGACGTCGAGCGGCGGCTCGGGAACCACCTCCACCACCTCGAGCGGCACGACCTCGACCTCGACCTCGACCTCAACCTCCACGTCGACGACCACTACCTCGAGCACCACCGGTGCGCCGACCCCCCAGCCGACGCGCCCGACCAAGAAGCAGCGGCCGTCAACGCACTCGGGCGGCAAGCAGGCCAAGGCGCACAAGCGGCACAAGCACCACAAGAAGCACAACGCCTCGAACCTCCCCAACGGCAAGGGCGTGCCGAATGCGAACAACCCCACGTTCTCGCTCTCGCTGCCCGGCCCGGCGCCGATCGGCGTGCCCAACTTCTTCATCGACTCGTTCCGGATTCCGCCCTTCCTGATCCCGATCTATCAGGCGGCTGGCATCGAGTACCAGGTGCCGTGGCAGGTACTGGCCGCGATCAACGAGATCGAGACCGACTACGGCCGCAACCTCTCGGTCTCCTCCGCCGGCGCGGTCGGCTGGATGCAGTTCCTGCCCTCGACCTGGAAGCGGTGGGCAGTCGACGCCAACGGTGACGGCGTCGCCGATCCATACAACCCGGTGGACGCGATCTTCACCGCCGCGCGTTACCTCCACGCCGCCGGCGCGTCCAAGAATCTCAGCCAGGCCATCTTCGCCTACAACCACGCCGGTTGGTACGTGCAGTCGGTGCTCCTGCGCGCGAAGCTGATTGGCGGGATTCCGTCACAGCTGATCGGCGCCCTCACCGGCTTAGTGCAGGGTCACTTCCCGGTGGCGGCTCCGGCCAAGTACGCCGACGATTCCGTGGTCAGCCTGGCCAAGCACCGGATCAAGGGCTCGAACGCGGCGATCGCCATCGACTCAAACCCGGCCACCAAGGGCACCTCGATCTTCGCCAAGAAGGGCTCGCCGGTGATCGCCGTCAACGACGGAAGGATCCTCAAGATCGGTCAGAGCCACGCGCTCGGCCGTTACATCGAGCTCCAGGACGCGACCGGCAACATCTACACCTACTCACAGCTTGGCTCGGTCTCGAAGACCTACCCGGTGCCCAAGCCGGTCAAGATCACGGCTCGGGATATCGCCAAGGAGCTGGCGGCGCCCGCCGGCAGGCCGCCGAGCACCCCGGCCAGCGCGGGTGCCCAGGCTGCGTCGGCGAACCTCGGCAAGCAGAGCGCCGGTAAGAAGGCCGGAACCAAGGCCGGAACCCAGTCGGTTCCAGCGGCGAGCGCGGGTACGCAGCCCTCCGGCGCCAGCACCCACTCGAGCAAGGCCACACACAGCGCCCGTAAGGCCGGCGCGGGCCCGATCACGCTGCCGGTCAAGCCCGCGAGCACCCCCGCCACTACGGTCAGCGCGCCGCTGGTCAAGGAGCGGCTGTTCGCCAACCCGTCGCGAAAGGGCTCCTACGCAGCCGGCGGCGATCTCCAGCTCCACAACGCCACCCAGCAGATCTCGAGCTTCCAGAACTTCTTCTCGGATGCCCTGCACCTGGGGCGCAACCAGTACTCGCTCAAGCGGCTCCGAGCCGGCTCGATCGTCGTGGCCGGAACCATCCTCGGCCGGATCGGCGGTCCGTCCCAGAACCTGTCCTCGCACCTCTACTTCACGATCCAGCCCGCGGGCAAGAAGGCTCCGGATATCGATCCCAAGCCCGTCCTCGATGGGTGGAAGCTGCTTGAAGCCACCGCTGTCTACCGAGCCGCCGGCGTGGACCCATTCTTCGGTCCGGGCGCCAAGAACCCGACCGTCGGTCAGGTCCTGCTGATGTCCAAGCAGCAGCTGACCGAGCGGGTGCTCCAGGACCCCCACGTCCAGATCTACAACTGCGGCCGCCGCGACATCGCGGCCGGGCTGATCGACCGCCGGGTGCTGGCCACGATCGAGTTCCTGTCCGCCTCGGGCCTGGACCCGTATGTGTCCGGCCTCGAGTGTGGGCACAGCTTCAGCGGCTCCACTGGGACCGACGCCGCCGGGGCCACCGGCTCCAGCGTTGACATTTCGAAGATCAACAACATCCCGATCCTCCACCACCAGGGACCGGGCTCGATCACGGACATCACGATCCGCCGCCTGCTGACGCTCCAGGGCAGCATGCAACCTGACCAGATCATCAGCGACATGTCCTACAAGGGCCAGAGCAACACGCTCGCACTGCCCGACCACAAGAACCGTCTCCAGGTCACCTTCACACCTGACTACGGCTCCAACAAGAAGCTCTCGGCTCAGGTCAAGAGCCTCCTGCAGCCAGGTCAGTGGGTGCAGCTGATCAACCGCATCAGTCAGATCCCAGAGCCGGTCGTCCCGATCGCGCCCAGCAAGTACGCGATCCGCACGCGGGGCGGCTGACCGTCCCACCGGTCGCGGCGCCCTGGTGAGCGCCTCATCGCCCCTGTTTCGCTTCGTCCAGGTCGAGTTGCCGTGGCAGCTCGGGCCACCTGATGGGCGCTACCTGCTCCGCCCCGAATCGGAGCCCGACGCGCCCGCGGTGCACGTGATCGTGTTCTCCACGCTCGGCGCCCCGGAGCGCCGCCGCCTGGCCGCGCGGCGCAAGCAGCGGGAGGCGCCGCCCGAGCCGGACCCGACCCCGGTCAGCACGGCCAGGGCCACGATCATCGAGGTCGGCGAGCCATTCAGCAGCAGTGAGGAAGCCCGAGCCTGGCTCGACAAGGCCGGCGAGCCCGAGCTTGACCATGGCATCGCGGTGCTCAACCGGGCGCTGCACGCGTTCCGCCTCGTGACCGCCGACCCGTATGTGCACCCGGTCTCCCGAGGCCAGACGATCGTGGCCCGGCTCGGATTCGGAGTCGGCGAGCAGGTGGCGGACGGGCTCTGGACCGATGCTCGAGAGCTCGTCAGTCCAGGTGGCCGTCAGCGCCGGCTGCGGGTGCTTCATCCACAGGCGCGCCTGGCCGCGGTGCTCGGCGCGCGCGAGCGGCCGCTGGCCTGCGAGGAGCTCACGCTTCGGGCTCGTCTCGACCTCGATCACGGCCGGGTCCGAGAGGCGGCTCTGCAGGTGCTGGTGGCGCTTGACGCCGCCCTGGCCGAGTTGGCCACGGACCCGGGCGCTCAGCGCTTTGAGGAGCGCCTGGCCGAGCTCCGGGGCCAGCGCGAGGCCATCGCGATCGCCGCCCAGGCGGCACTCGGCGGTGCGCTGTCGGACTCCGAGGTGGAATCCGTGTCGTTCACGCTGGGCCGGATCGAGTCCGCGCTGCGTGCCCGCGCGGTTCAGAATGCCTGAGGCGGCGGACGCGCCGCGCCGGCTGCCACATGCGCCTGGAGTTACAGGCCGAGCAGCTCAACGACGGCGCCCAGCTCGTCCACCACGTCGCCGCCACAGCAAACCGCCGCGCGTCGGTCAAACGGTGTCGCGCCCTGGGTGACGATCGCCAAGTGACCGCCGGCAGCCAGCGTGACCGCTGGTAGCTGCGCCACCGGGTAGACCTCGAGCGAAGAGCCGACGCAGAGCATCAGGTCGGCGTTCGCGGCCAGCGCCTCGGCCCGCTTCAGCGCCGCCTCCGGCAGATATTCGCCGAACAGCACGACGTCGGGCTTCAGGGGATGGCCGCAGTCGCATCGCGGCACCCCGGCCGTGTCGGCCGCCTGACGGGCTCGGACCGCGGCCAGCGGGTAGCGGGAGCCGCAGAGCAGACAGGAGGAGTGATCGATCGTGCCGTGTACCTCCACCAGCTCGAGCGTCCCCGCCTTGGCGTGCAAACGGTCGATGTTCTGCGTGATCACCGCCTCGAGCCGGCCGGCGCGCTCGAGCTTGACCAGCGCCTCGTGGGCGCCGTTGGGCACCTTGTCCTCGAGCGTCTGAAAGCGATCGCCGTAGAAGTGCCAGAACCGCTCCGGGTCGCGGCGGAACACATCGATGTGAGCGACCTCCATCGGGTCGACCTTTTCCCATAAACCTGTCCCCGGCGAGCGGAAGTCAGGAATCCCGGACGGCACCGAGATGCCCGCTCCGGTCAGCGCGACCACCGAGCTCGACTCGCCGATGAGCTCCGCCAGCCGCGCTGCGGAGGCCGTGGCCCGGACCGCGCTCACTGGCCCTGAAAACGAGCCGTGCGCTTCTGCAGGAAGGCGGCGATGCCCTCGCGGGCGTCCTCGGAGCCGAACACATCGCCGAACCCCTGCTTCTCAGCTTCGATCCCGGCATCCAGGTCCCCGGCGGCCGAGACCTGCTTGATCTGCTGCACGGCGAGCGGGGCCTGTCCGGCCAGCTTGCGTGCCCAGGCCAGCGCCGTGTCGAGCAGTTCGTGGTCGGGCACCACCCGCGTGGCCAGACCGACCTCGTATGCCTCATCCGCGCCGATCGGATCTCCGGTCAAGTTGAGCTCGAGCGCCTTGGCCTCTCCGACCAGCCGCGGCAGGCGCTGAGTGCCACCGAAGCCGGGGATGATCCCGAGGTTGATCTCAGGCTGGCCAAAGGTGGCGGACTCGGCTGCGATCCGGAAGTCACACGCCATCGCCAGCTCGCACCCGCCCCCGAAGGCGAGGGCGTTGACGGCGGCGATCGTGACGATGCTCGAGCGCTCCATGTCCCGCAGGAGGCCGTGCATTTGGTCGAGCAGATCCCGGCCGGCGGCCTCATCCATGGTCGTGAACGCCTTGATGTCCGCACCGGCACAGAACAGCATCGGGTTGGCCGAGACGAATACGAGCGAGCGGATCGTGCCAGCATCCGTCACCGCACCCCAGAGCTTGCGCAACGCGGTCACCACTTCGGGCGCGATCGAGTTCGCGGGCGGTCGATCGAGCCAGGCGATCGCGACCCGGTCCCGCGTCTCGAGCTTGATCGGGCTCTCGTCCCAGCCCGCGTCAGGCCGTGCGTAAGGGAAGAAGCCCTGCCCCGCCTTGACGCCGAGGCGGCCCTGGGCGACCAGCCGCCGGAGGATGGTCGGCGGCTCGAAGTTCTCGCCCCACTCCTGGGCGGCGTGCTCGAGCCTGGCCAGCACCTCGTCGAGACCCTGCTGGTCGGCGCGCGCGAAGGGAGGCGGCATGATCCCGGCCCCGGCCATCATCCCCAGGTCGATGTCCTTCATCGCCGCCACGCCCTCCTCGAGGACCAGGCAGCTCTCCACCAGCGCCTTCAGCGCGAAGCGGTCAACGAGTGCGGCGGTATCAAGCGATCCCTCAGCCGTGCTCATAGAAGCCCTTTCCGGTCTTCGCCCCGAGGTCACCGGCGGTGACCAGCTCCCGCATCTGGCGGTGGACGAAGAAGCGCTCGCCATAGGACTCGTGGAGGTGCTCGGCCACGTGGAGGACCGTGTCGAGCCCAAGCAGGTCCGTGAGGAAGAACGGGCCCATGGGCGCGACCTTTGACTCGGCCACGGCCTGGTCAAGCTCGGGGATCGGTGTTCCGGTCTCCTCCTGGTAGCGCCAGAGCTCAGATACGCTCGAGTTGAGGATGCGGTTGACGACGAAGCCGGGGGCCTCGCCGCACCGAATGGGCATCTTGCGGATCGACTGGGCGAAGTTGCTCGCGGCCTGCACGGTGTCGGCCGAGGTGTCCTCGCCCTCCACCACCTCGATGAGGCGCATCACGGAGGCCGGGTAGAAGAAGTGAAAGCCGACCACCTTGTCGGGGCGGCTGGTGACCTCGCCCATCTCGGTGATCGAAAGGGACGAGGTGTTGGAGGCAAGGATCGCGTGGCCGGGGGTGACCTCGTCGAGCTCGGAGAACACCTGCTGCTTGATCTCCATCCGCTCGGGCACGGCCTCGATGACGAGGTCAACGTCGCCAAAGGCGTCGTAGCTGGTGGTGCCCGTGATTAGCGCCAGCTTGCGCTCGAGTTCCGCGGGCTCGAGCTTGCCCGCGTCCACGCGGCCCTGCCAGAGCGACCGAGCCTTCTCCAGGCCCTGATCGACGAACTTCTGATCGACGTCCTTGAGCACCACAGGAATGTCGGCGGCGGCAATCGTGTGGGCGATCTCGCCGCCCATCGTGCCGGCGCCGACCACGGCGGCTTTGAAGACGAACATGAGTACCGGAGTCTAAGTGGGGTCCGGCGCTCGCGCGGCCTCGAGCTCGACCCCGAAGCGCGCGACGGTGGCGTGCAGGGACGCCGTCATGGCGCGCCGGATGAACAGTGCGTCGACGAGCGGTGAAACGATCGAGCGCCGCAGGAGCTCGTACTCGAGTGTGAGAGCGACCTCGACACCCGGCGATGCTGGGGTGAAGGTCACGGTCTGGCGTCCACGGATTGACACGTCCTGCACCTCGACGGTCTGGCCCGTTAGTGGCTCGTGGGCGATTACGTGCTCGGTGACGCGTCCACGCCCGGCCGGACCGGACTCCCAGGTGACCGTGGCGCCCGGCCTGGGCCAGGGGCCCTCCACGGTCACGACGTGGTCGAGCCCATCGATCCAGTGGCTCCAGACAGTCGTGTCGTACCAGCAGCGCTCGGCCTCGGGGACCGTCCCCTCGAATCTCAGCGCCACATGCACGGATCTCACGATTAGGGATTCTTTCGGCTTTGGCGTCTGCGGGAGTAGGCTCCCGACCTCGAGCATGGCCACAAATCTCCCCGAGGCGCTCCAGCCGTACCCGCAGATCTCCCCCAAGGCCTACGAGCATCCGGCTGACCGCGCCGCCACCGCCGCGCTCAAGTCGATCCCGATGATGGACAAGGTCGTCCGCAGGCTCATCGAGTGGCAGTACGAGCGCGCCCTGCGCCAGATGTACCTGTCGAACTCGGTGCGGGTCGGCGAGAACCAGCTGCCGGAGCTGTGGGCCAACCACATCGGGGTCTGCAAGATCCTGGACATGCCCCGGACGTACGACCTATACGTCACGGACACGGTCATCGCCAACGCGATGGTGATCGGCTCGCAGAATCCGATGGTGGTCCTCGGAACCCCTCTCCTGGGACGGCTTGGATCCGGCGAGCAGCGTGCCGTACTCGCCCACGAGGTCGCCCACATCCTGTCCGACCACGTGCTCTACACCACCGCGCTGCAAATCCTGTTGCGCGCCGGCGGCGGCGTCCCGTTCCCGCTCGCGATTCCGGCGATGGCCGTCAGGGCTGTGCTCCTCGAGTGGTCCCGCGCCGCGGAGCTCAGCTGCGACAGAGCCGAGGCGCTGGTCGTCCGCGATCCAAGGATTGTCTGCAGCGGACTGATGGCGCTCGCCGGCGGAATGAGAGCCGACCAGCTCAACCTCGACGCGTTTCTAACCCAGGCGCGCGAATACGAGGATTGGGATGACCCGAGCGATCGCGTGCGGCGCTTCTTCTACGAGATCAACAGCACCCACCCGTATGCGGTCAGGCGCGTGTCGGAGATCATGAAATGGGTCCAGAGCGGGGACTACGACCGGATCCAACGCGGCGAGTACGTCAAGCGTGGCGAAGAGGCGCCGGCCCGCGAGGAGGCAAGCTCCGCCTTCGAGTTCTACGCCGAGCGCTTCCGGTCCCTGTTCCGCGAGATCGGCGACAACGTCACCTCGATTGGGGCTCAGGTCGGCGACATGAGCCAGCAGGTGGCCGACTGGCTGCGCAACCGGGGCTCCGGGGCCAGCGGACAGGACTGATCCTCCCCCGCCTGCGCTCGGCAGCTCGAGCGGAGGCCCCCATATCTGACGGAATCGAGCCAGCTCAGCCAGCTCAGCCAGCTCAGCTAGCCCAGCTGGCCCGCGGTGGCGCCCGCCTGCGACCGCGCCAGGTCATCCGAATCGCCCGCGTTAACCCCACCACTCCCCTCGCCCGGCGCGTGCGGAACGCAGCAGATCCGGGTTGGCTGCCCGGCCTGGTTACGAACTGCTCCCTGAGCAGCAACCACGCAGCAAATCCGGTGGCCAAATCTGGATCGTCGACGAATCGCACGGTCAAACCGCGGGCCACGTACGGCCAGATCCTGTCCCCGCCAGCCCCGAGATCCGCCCCCTGTCGTCGCCAGCAGAAAACTGACCCACCTCCTCTATCGCTTCCATCGCAGAAGCGACAGCCCAATCCGCGGCGCGCCCCACCACAAACGGCAGCCACGAGAAACAAGGGCCCTTCCAAGCGCCCTCGGCCGTCCGCACGGAGAAGACCGCCGGCTGACGCCGGCTCCCGCTATCGACCTCGCTGACGCTCGGTCAGGATCACGCGACCACCCCTCAACCCAAGGGGGTGCATTTCCGAACGGCCTTGACACCCACTAACCCCCAATCCGTGAAAAACCGCCGCCCGCGGTGATCGCTTTCACCGATCGGGGCCTCTACCCGACGAATGCGCCAACCGTTCGGCAACACAGGCGGGTTTTCACAAAACGGGGGCTCGTAGGCGGACGCCACCCAACCGAATCGCACACCGACAGCTCCCTCCCCCTTCCCAGCCGGGTTTCGCCCGCCGGGCTAGATCAGGCGAGGCAGGGGCCCGCGCGGGCTGAGTGGTGACCGCCGGGCCTGCCCGGGCTGAGTCAGGCGAATGCGAATCCGAAACAAGACTTGACAAAAGAACAGTAACGATATATCGTTGACGCATCGTTATACATCAACCAAAGGAATAACGAGATGTCAAGCTATTCATTCGCAGAAGACTGGCCCGGGCGTAGCGCCCGCGGCCGCAAGGCACATCGCCACGGCCCTCGGGCCGAGCGATACGCCGACACAGACGCCTCCCGTGGCCCCCGGGCTCACCGCTTCGGCGGCGCCGAGGGATGGGCGTTCATGAAGGAGAAGGGCAAGGGCCGGCACGGCCGGCCGACGCCGGAGGAGATCGAGGAGCTGATCGCAATGCGGCGGATGCGAGGTGGCCCGTTCGGTGGACCGCCAGGCGGTCCGTTCGGCCGCGGTCGCGGCCGGGGACGAGGACGCGCACGCCGAGGCGATGTCCGGCTTGCGCTCCTGCGCCTGCTGGGCGAGGAGCCGGCCAACGGCTACCAGCTCATGCAGACGATCGAGGAGCGCAGCGGTGGCCTGTGGCGACCCAGCCCTGGCTCGGTCTACCCCACGCTCGCTCAGCTTGAGGACGAGGGGCTGGTCCGCTCCGCGGAGGCTGACGGTGCTCGGAGGTTCGAGATAACCGACGCCGGCCGAGAGCATCTGGAAACCCGTGCGCAGGAGCCCGCCCCGTGGGACGTTCAGGACGAGGGCGGCCATTCGACGCGGGACGTCAAACACCTGATCGCCGGCGTAGCCGCAGCGGCGATGCAGGTCTCAGCCGTCGGGGATGACAGCCAGCGTACCCGCGCCGGGGAGCTGCTCGCCGAGGTGCGGCGGGCGCTGTACGGGATCCTCGCCGAGGAGTCCAGTGACACGGCTGGGGATGAGTCCGAGGGCTCCGGCTCGGCGGATCAGGACGACTGACGTCGTAACGTATCCCCCACCCGTGAGCATCAACGACAACAACGGCCACGCCCCCGCCATCGTCGTCCGTGACCTGGTCAAGAACTTTGACCAGGTCCAGGCGGTGCGGGGCGTGAACTTCGAGGTCGAGGCCGGCGAGGTGTTCGGCTTTCTCGGCCCCAACGGAGCCGGCAAGACGACCACGATCAACATGCTCTGCACGCTGGCTAAGCCCACCTCGGGCGATGCCCGCGTGGCGGGGCATGACGTGGTTTCAGAGCGCGACGACGTGCGGCGCAACATCGGCCTGGTATTCCAGGACCCAACGCTCGATGGCTACCTGACCGCGTCCCAAAACCTCCGCCTGCACGCGGAGCTGTACGGGGTGCAGAGTGACCTGGTCCAGCCGCGCATGCAGCAGGTCATGGAGATGGTCGGCCTGTGGGACCGCAAGGACTCGGTCGTCGGGACGTTCTCCGGGGGCATGCGCCGCCGGCTCGAGATCGCCCGGGGCCTTATGCACTCGCCTCGGGTCCTGTTCCTCGATGAGCCCACGATTGGACTGGATCCGCAGACCCGGCGCTCGATCTGGTCCTACATCCGTGAGCTCAAGGAACGCGAGGAGATCACGATCTTCATGACCACGCACTACATGGACGAGGCGGAATGGTGCGACCGGATCGCGATCATGGACCATGGGCAGATCGTCGCCCTGGACGCACCCGAGACCTTGAAGGCTGGAGTGGGCAAGGACCGCGTCACGATTCACACCGACGACGATCAGGCGGCCATCGCGGCCCTGGCCGAGCGGTTTCAGATCGAGGCCAAGGTGGTCGAGGGCGCGGTCACGTTCGGAGTCCCCTCGGGCCAGGAGTTCGTGCCCCGGCTGTTCACGGAATGGGACCCCGCCCACCCGCCGATCCGCTCCGTGAGCGTCTCCCGCCCCACGCTCGATGACGTGTTCATGTCCTACACGGGCAACACGATCCGCGACGCGGAGGAAGACCAGTCCAAGCATCGCAACCGGGTGATGATGCAGATGATGACCGGAGGACGACGATGAGCACGACGGTTGAACAGCGTCCCAGCTCAGGCCCGGCTCCAGACGGTGAGCGGCAGATCGTCCGGGTCAGCGTCCCCGAGCGGAGCCTGCGTTCGGAGCTGCGGGCGATCAAGATCGTCTGGCGCCGCGAGCTGATCCGCTTCCGGGCCGACCGGCTTCGGATGATCACCTCGCTGGTGCAGCCGCTTCTGTTCCTGTTCGTCCTCGGCGCCGGCCTGCAGCGGCTCTCGAGCGCCGGCACACACGGCGTTCAGCTCAAGACCTTCATCTATCCGGGCATCCTGTGCATCGCGGTCATGTTCACGGCCATGTTCTCGGCCGCATCAATCGTCTGGGACCGGGAGTTCGGATTCCTGCGCGAGATGATGGTGGCCCCCGTGCGCCGGAGCTCGATCGTGATCGGCAAATGCCTCGGCGGCGCCACCGTGGCGAGCTTCCAGGGCGTGATCGTGATCTGCCTGGCCGGTCTCGTCCACGTCCCCTATGACCCGCTGCTGCTCCTGGGGATCTTCGTCCTCCAGCTTCTGCTGGCCTTCTCGATCACGGCCTTCGGAGTGATGATCGCGGTGCGCATCAAGCAGATGCAGTCGTTCATGGGCGTCATGCAAATGATCGTGATGCCGATGTTCTTCATCTCGGGCGCTCTGTTCCCCGCCTCGGGCCTACCGGGCTGGCTCACGGTCCTGAACCGGCTCGATCCCCTGACCTACGCGGTCGACCCGATGCGGCGGCTGGTGTTCAGCCACCTGACGATCTCTCCGGCCGCCCGCCGGGTGCTCGATCCCGGCGTCACATGGTGGGGTTGGCACGTGCCGGCACTGCTCGAGGCGGGAGTCATCGTCGCCCTGGGCCTCGTCATGCTCGGCATTGCGATCTGGGAGTTCAGCGCCACCGAGTGAGTAAGCGCGTCGGGGGCGGTTGGTAGCTTAGGCCGCGTGAGCTCGGGCGAACCGCGCGGCCACCGTGAATCGCTGCGGGTGCCCTGCCTGCACAACCCGCAGCACGACACCGTCGTCGCCCATCTGAAGGACCAGAAGTTCACCTGGTTCGACTATGACGGCCCGAGTGACGAGGATCTGGCCAAGCTGGCCAAGCTGATCGACCTTCACCCGCTGACCCTCGAAGACGCCCACACGTTCGGGCAGCGGCCGAAGATCGAGGAGTACGAGGGCTACATGTTCATGGTCGTGTTCGGTGTGGACCCCGGCGCCGAGGCCGGCAGCCCGCTGCTGCGGGAGGTGCACCTGATCATCTCCGGGGACTACGTGATCAGCATCCACAAAGGCAAGTTCGGGGCCCTGGCTGACTTGCGCGCCCGGTACGACGATCAGCCGGTTCGCAGCGAGCAGTTCCTGGTCTACAAGGTCCTGGATGCGGTCACCTCGACCTTCATCCCGGTCCTCACCCGGGTGGACGACGACATCGACGATCTCGAGCAGGATGTCATCGACAACGCGTCGGCCGAAGACCTGCAGCGGATCTTCTCGCTCAAACGCGATCTGGTGGCCATGCGCCGCGTGGTCACGCCGATGCGGGACATGTTCGCCCGCGATGGCGACCGGCTGGCCGAGCTCCGGGGACTGGACACCGATGACCGCTTCTATTTCCGGGACCTCTACGACGGACTGATTCGCGTTTCGGAGCTCGTGGACTCCTACCGGGACCTGCTCAGCGGTGCGACTGACATGTATCTCTCGACTGTGGCCAACCGTCAGGGGGAGATCAACAAGCAGCTGACGATCATCGCCACGATCTTCCTGCCCCTGACCTTCCTGACCGGGTTCTTCGGCCAGAACTTCTCGTTCCTGACCAGCCGGATCCTCGACACAACCTGGTCCTTCCTGGTCTTCGGCCTCGGCCTGCTGGTCGTGTCCGTGATCGGCTTCGGGATCTATTTCCGCCGCAAGGGCTGGCTCTAGCGCTATCCGAGGTAACGGCGGTAGGCGCTCACCCAGTTACGGGCGATAGCAAGCTGGGCGGCGGCCAGCTTTATCGTCCCGTCACACACGCGGGAGTTGAGGCGGTCCTCGAGCGAGTCCTTGGGATTGGGGCTCGCGCCGGGTTCAGGCCATAGGTTGCGCGGATCGTTCGGCGCGCCGCCGAGCTCGAGCGGGACCAGGTGGTCGTACTCGTAGTAGTGCAACGGCTTGCGGTCTCCATAGGCCTTGAGGCTGGCGCGTTTCTCGGGCTCGGTCACGGATTCGGGCGGCCTGACCGTCTCGGTGTAGCCCGAATGGCAGATCGTGCGGGCGATATCGGCCTGGGTCACAGCCGGAGCGATAGCGCCCGGAGTGCAACGCGGATCGGGGAGCGAGTACAGGCCGTGACGCCGAGCGTGGCACGTGCCTGGTCGCGGCTGGAGCTGGACGTGATGTGCGCTGACCCTGCTCTTGGGCAACCCGCCACTGGCCGGGCGCGCGGCGTCGGCCGGTTCCGCGGCGCCGGCCGGTGGCGCCGCGTCACGCGCGCCCTGCGCCGCGCCCACGACCGCAGCGGCCGTGGCGCTCAGAACCAGAGCCAGGATGAGCCAGCGCCGCACAGACCCAAGTCAAGCAGCAGCCCCGGCGGTCCAAAAAAGGGGGGGTGCCCCGCAAGGCACCCCCCGATCTTCCAATCTGCTGAGACGGCGTCAGACGGTGGCGGGAGCCGGCTCTTCGATGCGGCGAGGCAGCAGCGTCTCGCGAGCGATGACGAGCCGCTGGATCTGAGCCGTGCCCTCGTAGAGCTGGAGGATCTTGGCGTCACGCATCAGCTTCTCAACCGGGTAATCCTTGATGAAGCCGTACCCGCCGTAGACCTGAACGGCGTCGGTGGTGACCTCCATGGCCGAGTCGGCGGCGAACCGCTTGGCGTGCGAGGACTCGAGCGTGTTGCGCTTGCCCTGGTCGAGCAGAACGGCCGAGTTCCAGGTGGCCAGGCGCGACATGTGCACCTTCGTCGACATGTCAGCGATCAGGAACTGAATCGCCTGGTGCATGGCGATCGGAACGCCGAACTGCACGCGCTCCTTGGAGTAGTCGATGGCGAACTCCATCGCTGCACGGGCGACACCAACGGCCATGGCGGCCACGCCGGGACGCGTGCGGTCGAGCGTCATCATGGCGATCTTGAAGCCCTTGTTCTCCTCGCCGACGAGGTGATCGAGGGGGATCTCGACGTCGTTGAACGAGATCGTCGCCGTGTTGGACGCGCGCTGACCCATCTTGTCCTCGTGCTTGTCGACGACGACGCCGGCGTCGCGCGGGACGATGAAGCAGGATATGCCGCGGTGGCCGGCCTCCTTGTCGGTCTTCGCGTACACGGTGTAGTAGTTGGCGTATTCGCCGTTGGTGATGAAGCACTTGGAGCCGTTGATGACCCATTTGTCACCGCGGCGGACAGCGTTGGTCTTCATCCCTGAGACGTCGGAGCCGGCGTCCGGCTCGGTGAGACAGAAGGAGGCCAGCAGCGGCGCCTCGGACAGGCGGCCCAGGTACTCCTTCTTGAGCTCCTCGGAGGCAGCCAGTGCGATCGGTGCTGTGGCCAGGCCGTTACAGGACAGCGACGTGCCGATGCCTGAGCAGCCCCAGGCGATCTCCTCCTCGATCAGCGCGCCGTCGAGATAGCCCAGACCGGGGCCGCCGTACTCGGACGGGAGGTGGCCGTTCATGAGGCCGAGCTCCCACGCCTTCTCGATGATCTCCCCCGGCCAGGTCCCTTCCTTGTCGTACTCCCAAGCGACAGGCCGAATCTCCTTCTCGGCGAAGTCATGCGCCATCTCGCGCATGCTCATTTGCTCGTCGGTGAGCGTGAAATCAACCACTGTGGGGTTCTCCTTGAATTCTCGATTGACTAGTCAGTCAATGCTCTGGAGAAAGGGTACCCCATCGCGGTGAATCGGGAACCGGTATCCGCGAATGAGTCCGAACCGGGAGTGCGCAACACTTAAGCCGTGCAGAGCGCGTTCGGCACCGTGGTTTGGGTGGTGTGCGCAGTCGGCCTGATCGCCGCCTTCGCGGCCTTGCTCATGAGCCGGGGGACCTGGGAGGACTACGCCAAGAACCACATGCTGCTCGACACCGAGCGCCCGCACACGACGTCCGGATCGGCGGCCGCGCTGGTGGAACGCGACACGGAGATCCGCCAGATGCTCGACGCCCGCAACGCCAGGCGCCGGCGGCGGGGCGAGCCCGAGGTGGACGTCGAGGAGGAACTGGCCCGGCTGACTGCACCCGTGATCGATGCCGAGCTGCGGGACGAGATCCGCGACCTCGTCATCGCCCGCAATCACCGCCGGGCGCGGCAGGGTAAGCCGCCGCTCGACATCGAAGCTGAGATCGAGCGCGAGATCGCCGGGCTCAGCGGCGTCAGCTAGCCCGCGTCGGTCAGCTAGCCGGCGTCGGTGGGTCGAGCCGGCAGGCCGGGAACGCCGGCCGCAGAAGCGCCCCGGCCCGTGCGGGCTTGACGGTCACGGTGACGGTGCGGGCCCCGGGCCGGTTGGCGATGTCAAGCCAGGCGGCGCCGGGACGGGATGTCCGCCGGCCGCCGGTGACGCTGACGGCGTAACCCCGGGGGTACTGGATCCGCACCGGGATTGAGATCACCGTCGGCGCAGTGACGGTCCTCGAAGCCCGGTAGCGAAGGTGGAAGATCCCGTTGCGAACGTTGAACGAGTAGCTCTCGGGCACGCCCGCCACCGCGCGGGGGAAGACCCGGGCCAGGATCAGCTGCTTGAACGGGGCCACGCCCGTCGGGCTGCTCTCCTGGGCCAGACGGCGCAGCTCATCGTCGGGGTTGCTCCAGCTGAGGCCATAGGTCCAGCCGGTCTGGAAGTGGTCCGCCTGCTCGAGGATGCAGTTGAGGCCCTGGACGTCGTCGTCAGAAGTCGAGGCAACCTCGGTCATCAGCGCCGGCCCGCCCAGGGTGGCCGCGGTCGAGGCTCCATGGTGGAAGACCTGGGCCGAGACGGGCGGGCAGGTGGTGTGGCCCTGGACGATCAGCGTCGGGTCATGCGTGAGCGAATACGCGGTCCGGGATGGGCACTGGTTGTGGAACGAGAGCCCGACCGGCCGGACGGCCTTTGGCGGGGCCGCGAACTGGGTCGGTACGCCGCCGTTGAAGAAGAAGGTGGGCTCGAAGAACACCGCCCGGGTCCCGTCAAGCCGACGGATGGCGCGCGCGACCGCGACCTGGAACGGCTCCAGGGTGTGGAGGTTGAAGGACGGGCAACCGGGCGTCGAGGAGCAGGTCCCGTCGATCGGGGAGGACACAGAAGTCGTGCCGGGGAACGGCTCGTTGATGAGGTCGTAACCGGCCACCATCGGGTCATGGAGAAAGCGGCGGACGATCATCTGCCAGGCGTTCGCGAACGCCGTCCGGATGCCCTCACCCCCGACCGCACGGTTGGCGTAGAGGTTGCCGAAGGCCAGCTCGGTCGACGTGTGGAAGTACCCGAGCGGGAACGTCCAACCCGAGTAGCCCGGGGCCGTGGGAGACGGCGCCACGGGCTGTCCGTCGGTGATCGCCGACCAGAGCGGAAAGCCTGGCTTATTGCCGAACAGCTGGTCGTACTGGTCCTGGTGCGCGTCCAGGACCACATACACATGCCGCGTGGCGAACTTCGCCTCGGCGCCGGCGATCCCGTTCAGATAGGCCCTGCTGTAGGTGCCCTGCGTGGGTTCAAGCCCCTCCCAATACCAGGACAGACGCACGCCGTCGAGACCCAGGGACCGGACCTCGTCAGCGTCCGCGTTGGTGAAGCTGGGGGCAGACGGATCAGCCGGGTTGTCGGTGCCGGCCGGGAAATACGGCGGCTGCTTCCAGACTGCGAACAGCCCGTGCAGGATCACGACCCGGCCCTGGGGATCGACCAGGAACCGGCCCCGTACGTGAAGTGGGCCGGGAGCACGGCTCGGACCGGGAGCGCGGCTCGGGCCGGGAGCGGTGATCCGGGCGTCGGCCTGGGTGAGCCCGAGGCCGGCCAGCCCGGCGCACAGAAGCACGGCCAGGGACAGCGCGTGACGTGCGTAGTGAGCGGGCATGGTGTGACTCGCTTCTCAGTCCGGCGGACACCGGGGCCTGTGATTCATACACAAGTGACCGTGGCACTGCGCGAGCGAACCCATTAGGCTGGCGCTCGATGGCCGATCCACGCAAAGTCGAGCTCGACGAGCTCATCAACCGCCCAGGAACCTATTTCAACCCTCAGACCGAGGTGTTGCTGGTCGTCGACGACTCGCCTCAGCTCGACGCCGAGATCTTCAACATGGAGGAATTCGAAGGCGCGGACTGGGTGCTGATCTCGGATGAGACGCCGATCGAGGAGCACCAGCGCGACGAGCTGCTCGAGCGCTTTCAGATCCATTACCACGCCGGCGTGGCCGAGGCCGAAGACGAGGACGAGGTCGAAGACGAACTCGAGCCCGACGAGCAGGAGCCCGGCCGCGAGGACTGACGCCGGTACCGGGCGGGACGCGGTGGGCTAGTGGCGCTGGACTAACCGCCGCTGCTACTCAGCAGCGAAGCGCACTTCTGCATCTTGGTGACGTTGCCGCTCGCCTGTTGGATGCACTGCGTGTATTTGTTGACAGTCCCGGAGCCAGCCGAACCTGATCCCGAAGAGCTCGAGCCGGTCGAGCCGGTGGAGCCGAGGGCGCCGGCACCGAGGCTGCCCTGGATCCCGCGGAGGATCCCCTCGAGCTTGGGCGCGAAGGCGCTGAAGGGCTGCACGTTGGCCGGCGCCGGCACCGTCTGCGGCTGGTTGAGGTCGGCGTACTGAAGGGTCAGGCCGATTCCGGCCGACGTCAGACCGCCGAGCAGGCTCGAGATCTGACCACTCACCGGGACGTTCAGATTGATCGAAATCTTGCGCAGCGTCTTGTCACTCGTCCCGGTCCACACGTCGACGGTGGGGTTCTTGACCGCCGCCGCTATCTTCTGCCGAGTCGACGGGGAGATCGTGCTCGGGATCGAAGTGCTGCCGGCAGCACCGCTGGCCGACGCCTTCTGCAGGAAGGTGCTGAGGTCGCCCAGGAGCGAGGCGACGTTAATGCTGGCTCGGATGTGGGTCGTCGAGGCGCCCGCGACCGTCTCGTTGCCCACCACCGAGGGGTTGGTGAGCCAGTGAAGTGGGTTGATTCCCAGCTTCGAGAGCCCGCCCGTCCCCGAGCCGGCGCTCGAGAAGCTCGAGGCGAGCTTCTGGTAGTCGGCCGCGGGGAGCTGATACGCCGCCCCGTCGAGGGTGACGTAGCCGTTACTCCCAGTGGAGACGATCCCGAGCTGGCCATGGTGTCCGAGGGCCTCAATGCTGATGTTGAGGTTCGACTCAGGCAGCTTGCCGCTGCCGCGACTCTGAAACGGCCCGCTCAGCGAAAGCGAGATCGGGCCCTTGATCGTGCTCGATCCGGACGGCGTGACGGTCAGGGCCAAGCTCAGGACCCCGCTCTTGACCGTGTGCGAGCCGCTGAAGGTCTGCTTGAGCAGTGTCTGGGCTCCACCTGAGCTCGAGCCCGAGCTTCCACACGCCGCCACCGCAGCGCTCAGCAGCACGGCCAGCAGCAGAACGGCCATCCGACGTGACGCCCGGGTCCCTCTAGGCATGCAACATCCTCCTCAGCGCTGGCACCTGCACTGGGGCGAATGTAGCATCGAGACGGTGCGCAGGAGCCTGTTAGTCCTGCTCGTGCTTGCCGCCGTGCCGAGCAGTGCAGCCGCAGCGCCGGTGCTTGTTCTAGGCCGCGACGGCCACACGACAGCCGGCAATGACCCGTTTCTGACCGGGCCAGCGCTGACCCCTGCCCCGACGCCGCGGGGCCGCCTATCACACACTGCTCGGCACGCCACCAAGCGTCGCCCCCGGCCTCAGCCCACGGTCCGTAGGGTGCTGACCGCGCTCTATCGCTCGCACGCGATCACGGCGTCCGCCTACCACCAGGACAACACCAGCTTCAACCGAGCCCTGGCCTCGGAGAAGCGCTTGCGCGGCACCCGTCAGACCGAGCTCGAAGCTGTGACCGAGACGCTGCATCAGATCGCCGTCAGCGGCTTGCTCACGCCATCGCGGCTCCCGGCAGTGTTCGAGACCGTGAATCGCAACCGGCAGTGGTGGACCACCGGTCCGCTGCTGTCCGCTGGCGAGCGGGTCGAGTTCGCCGGCTCGCAGCTCGTATGGGAGTACTACCCGGGCCAGGGGATCCAGCTTCAGGTGCTTGGCAGCTTCGGTAAGGCTGACGGTCTGTACACCGCCGGGCCGGCTCATTATCCGGCCATGGAGGAACTTCTGGATCAGCTCATCCCCCTGGCCGCTCAGCGCGCCGGTGGCCTGGCCTGGGAGTACTACTTCAACTTCGACGGTGGCGCGCCACCCTGGACGAGCGCCATGTCACAGGCCACGGGCCTGGAGGCCCTGACCCGTGCGTATGAGGCGAGCGGCAACTCCTACTACCTGGGTGTGGCCAGCCGAGCCCTCCCGCTGTTCTCGGCCCCGCCGCCATCCGGGGTCGCGGTGCGCACCGCACGAGGTACGCGCTTCCTGCAGTACACGTTCGCTCCCGGAGCGTCGATCATCAATGCGTTTCTGCAGACGCTGATTGGGCTCTATGACTATGCCCACGTGAGCGGGAATCCCAAGGCGGCACGGCTGTTCACGGCTGGAAACGCGGAGGCGATCGCCGAGGTGCCCCAGTTCGACACCGGCGGCTGGTCTCTCTATCAACCCGGGATCACGGACGACCTGAGCTACCACGAGCTCGTGACCGGCTTTCTCCAGCAACTCTGCCGCCGCACCGCGCAAGCGGTCTACTGCATGACCGCTCGGCATTTCCAGCTCGATCTGAAGACCCCGCCAGCACTGACCCAGCTCACCTTCCGGGGCCGCACGCGGAGAGCGATCACTCTGCGCTTCCGGCTCTCCAAGCCCTCGCGGGTGGGAATCGTGATCACGCAAGGCGCCACCACACGCTTCGAGACCAGCGCGAACTTCGGATACGGAGTGGAGCAATTCACGATTCCGCCCCTGCGCAGGCCGGGCAAGTACGGGATCCGGCTGGCGGCCACTGACCTGGCTGGCAACTTCGCCCGGATCGCGGGCACCGTGCAGGTCTCCCGCTGAAGCGCTCGACATCGGGGCGCGCGGGGCTGGCGGGGCTCATAGACTCGGCTCGCCATGAGGCCCCGAACGATCCTGTATACGGGCAAAGGGGGCGTCGGCAAGACGTCCGTCGCCGCCTGCACGGCCCGGCGCTGCGCGGCGGCCGGTCTGCGCACGCTGGTTATCTCGACTGACCCGGCCCACAGCCTGTCCGAGTCATTGTCAGCCGACCTGGGCGGCGAGCCAGTCGAGGTGGCCGAACGGCTATGGGGCCAGGAGGTCAAGGCCCAGGAGGAAATGGAGCGCCACTGGTCAGGCGTCCAGGAATGGCTCGGCGAGCTGTTCGTCGAGCGCGGCGTCGATCGCATCTCGGCCGAGGAGCTGACGGTCCCGCCGGGCATGGACGAGCTGTTCTCGCTCCTGCGCCTTCAGGCCCACAACGAGTCAGGACGGTGGGATGCGATCGTCGTCGACTGCGCGCCAACCGGAGAGACGCTGCGTCTCTTGTCCTTCCCGGACGTGGCTCGGTGGTGGATCGACAAGGTGTTTCCGATGGAAAAGCAGCTCCTGGCCGCCGCCCGGCCCATCGCACGTTCACTGCTCGACATCTCACTGCCCAGCCAGGCGGTGTTCGCGGACATTCAGCGGCTGTCAGAAAATCTCATCGCGATGAACGAGATTCTCCGGGATCGCTCGCGGTGCACGATCCGCCTGGTCATGAACCCGGACAAGATGGTCATCGGGGAGGCGATGCGGACCTTCACCTACCTCAACTTGTACGGCTATCTGACTGACGCCGTGATCGTAAACCGGCTCTTTCCAGCCGGCGTTGGGGACTACTTCGCGGCCTGGCGGCGCGTGCAGGAGGAACACCTGGAGCTGGTCCATTCAGCGTTTGCGCCCGTGCCCATCCTGTGTGCACCATATTTCGAGCAGGAGGTGGTCGGGCCGGGCATGCTCGACCGCCTCGCCGACGCCCTGTTCGAAGATCGCGACCCAGCGGGCGTGCTGCACGATGCGCTCACGCAGGAGCTTGCGGTTGACGACCATGGGGCGCGACTGAGACTCGTGCTGCCGTTCGCCAGCAAGGGTGACATCTCGCTGAAGAAGATCGGCCTCGAGCTGATCGTCGGAGTCGATGGGCAGAAGCGCACGATTATGCTGCCCCCTGCAATGGCCTCGTTTCGCCCCACGGCGGCAACTTTCGAGGATGGCGCGCTCGAGGTGAGATTCGATGGGTAGTGATGGCGAGCCGCGTGATACCGGCGAGGAGCCTGAGCTGACCGAGGACGTTCTGAGCCGGCTGGAGCAACGGCTCGACCGGGCCTCGGAAGCCGCCGAGCGCCTGATCGCCGAGGCCGCGGCCGCTGCGGTGCGCAAGCCGCCGCCCTCGGGCTGGCAACGACCCGAGCCGGAGAGCGAGCGCCATGAGGGGACGGCAAGCGGTGAAATCGAGCTCCTGCTGGATGCCATCAGGGCGCTCAGGGACCGGATCCCCCCGGAACTTCAGTACCGGCTGGGCGAGGCCCTCCGCGAGGTGCTTCTGGCGCTGCGGGCGCTGATCGACTGGTACCTGGAGCGAACCGAGCGCCGGCGCCGCGAGCCGACCGAAGTGCAGGACATCCCGATCCTCTGACCGGGCCGGCCCGGCCCGGCCGGATCGGTGCATACAATCGAGTCGTGGCCCGCACCTGGATCCTCACCGGGTCGCCGGAGCACCACGCGGCGGCCCGAGATCACGACCATCTAATTGGGGCGAGGGCATGAGCGAACGCGTTTCGGGTGGCCGCCCCGCACCACCCGCGGGCTCACTTCCGGGCCGGCTGGCTCGGGCCTGGCGCGAGCTGCCGCCGGAGCGGCGGCTGGCCGCCGGCGCCGCCGTACTCCTGTTCCTGACCCTGTTTCTGCCCTGGTATCAGGAGACCGTGATCGCCAGTGGAACGCCGTCCAAGCTCCAGGCGGCGAGCGCCTCTCTGACCGGCTGGGGGGCATTCTCGTTTGTCGAGGCCGCCGTGCTGCTGGTCGCGGTGTCGGTGCTGACGCTCCTGTTCGTTCGCGCCGAGGGTCAGGCCTTCCACGTCCCGGGCGGTGACGGTGGCGTGATCACCGCGGCAGGTATCTGGACCTGCGCTCTGATTGTGTGGCGGATGTTCGACAAAGAAGGCACCACCGGTCACGGGCAGTACGCGACCACGGCTGGCATCGAATGGGGGATCTTCATCGCATTGGGCGTGGCCGGCCTGCTCGCCTACGCGGGCACGCGCATCAAGCTGGCCCACGAGCCGGAGCCTCCGCTCCCAGGTGAGACGCCCCCCCTGGATGCCAGCGCGGATCAGAGCGCCCCCTCAGCGGCGAGGCGGACGCGCCCCCGGCGCGCCAGGCCCCCGGCCCCGCCGCCAGCCGGCGAGAGTCCGACGCGCCGGCTCAGCGCCCCGGACGGTGAGGAGCCCCCGACCGAGCCAGCCACAGGGCGCACCGATCCCCCTCCTCGTCCCCGTCAAACCGAGGCGCGGGACTCCGACCGCGGCCTCAACTTCTCCGATCTGGACGAGATCGAGTTCGACGAGCCACCCGAGGCACCACGGGTTCGGCGGCGCCCCACCCCAGAAGATCAGGTGACCACCCGGAGTGAGGGTCGAAGTTCGCGTGCTGATTAGTGGGGCTGGAGGACGAACGAGAAGAAGGCGCTGACCAGCCCGATGAGCAGGATCCCGGTCAGGATCAGGGCACGGGATTTGATGATGTGGCCGAAGACCCCGACCAGCAGACCGAACACCAGGACGACGATGAACGCGTCCAGTTGGGACTGCTGACTGGCGATGAGTAGGACCACGGTTAGACGGAACCCTATATTTGGGTCTCCCCGAGCACGCCGCCATGGCCCTCCGGGGACTCCCAACGCCCATGCCCGACACCGTCCAGACACCCAGCAGCGTCGAAGAGGTCTCCGCCGGCCTACGTGAGGCCGGCTACCTCCCGGGCGCAAATACGGCCCTCGTCTCCTATCTGGCCACGGTTCTGGGCAAGCCGGTGCTGGTCGAGGGGCCGGCCGGGGTGGGCAAGACAGAGCTGGCCAAGGCCCTGGCTCGGTACCTGGACCGCTCGCTGGTGAGGTTGCAGTGCTACGAGGGTCTCGACGAGGCCAAGGCGCTGTACGAGTGGAACTACCGCAAGCAGTTGCTGCGAATCCAGGCCGAGGCCGGCGAAGCCGGCTGGCGAGACGTCCAGGACGACATCTTCGGTGAGGAGTTCCTCCTCCCCCGTCCGCTGATGACCGCGATCGCCTCGCCCGAACCAGTGGTGCTCCTGATCGACGAGATCGACAAGACCGACCAGGAGTTCGAGGCCATGCTGCTCGAGCTGCTGAGCGACTTCCAGATCTCGATCCCCGAGCTGGGACGGATCGAAGCGCGGACGCAGCCCGTGGTATTGCTGACCTCGAACAACACGCGTGAGCTGACCGAGGCGCTCAAGCGACGCTGCCTGTACCTGTGGCTCGATTACCCCGAGATCGAGCACGAGCTGGAGATCGTTCGCCTTCACTCACCCGAGCTCGACGAGACCCTGGCCCGCAAGCTGGTGGAGGTCATCCAGCAGGTCCGCGAGCTCGATCTCAAGAAACCGCCGAGCATCGCCGAGTCGATTGACTGGGCCCGAGCTCTGATCCTGCTCGGCGCGACCGAGATCGACGGGGAGACGTTCCGCGAGACGATGAGCGTCATCGTCAAGCACCGCACGGACCTTGACACGGTGGCGGCCCGCGTGGGCGTGAAGCTCGACCGGCCAGCCGGCGATGACGCGCTCCCGGCCGCCTGAGCCGTAGGCCAGCCGGTGGCCGACTCAAAGCTCTACGCGCGGATCCCGGAGCGAGGGCCGGGCGGCTTCGACGGACAGCTGCTGGCCTTCGCCGAGGAGCTCCGCGATGAGGGCATGGCGCTCGGGACCTCGGAGCTGCTCGACGCGTTCGCAGCTCTGGAACAGGTCCCGTGGACCTCACAGGAGGATTTCAAAGGCGCGCTCTCGGCCACGCTGGCCAAGTCACCCGAGGATGGGCGCATGTTCGAGCTCGTGTTCGAGCGTTTCTTCTTCCGGGCCGCGGAAGCCGAGGCGGCCCGGCAGGAGATCAGCGAGTCGCCGTCGCGCACTGATGCCTTCAATGTCGATCTCGATGCGCTGCGTCAGCAGATCGCGGCCGCGCTGCGGGAGGGTAATGAGGCGACCCTGCGCGACCTGGCCCGCCTGGCCATCGCGGCGTTCGGCAAGGGCGAGGGCTCCGGCGTGCTCGGAGTGGATGTACAGCGGATCCGCCGGGCGCTCGGCCTGCGCACCGAGCCCCAGCCGGACCTACCCGAGGACGACCCCCGGCGGCACGGCGTCCCCCGCGACCAGCTGCGCCGCTTCGAGGCCCAGCTCCGCCGCGAGCTCGAGCGGGGACTGATCGAGCGAACCGCCAGCCTGCCGCCCAAGCGACCGCTGAGCGAACTCGACCGCGCGCTCCCCACGGGCCCGATCCAGGATCTGGCCGCCGTCCATAGGGTGGTGGCCCAGCTCAAGCGTCGGCTGGCCACCCAGGGACACGAGCTCAAGGGGCGCAAGCGCCATGCCCATGTGGACGTGCGCCGGACGATGCGGGCCTCGCTCCAGACCGGCGGGGTGCCGATCGAGCTCAAATACCGTCCGCGGCGGCCACGACGGCCCGAGATCTTTGTCCTGTGCGACGTGTCGACGAGCGTCACGAGCGCCAGCACCTTCTTCCTCTCGGTGCTCCACGCGCTGCATGACTCGTTCCGCAAGCTGCGGTCGTTCGTGTTCATCGAGCGGATCTCCGAGGTGACCGAGGTATTCGAGCGCGAGCGGGACTTCCGGGCCGCCAGCGAAGCTGTGTCACGAGACGCCGGCGTGGCTGACATCTCCGGCTACACGGATTACGGCCGCGTCTGGACTGAATTCCTCACCCTGATCGAGGATGAGCTGCACCCGAGGGCCACGGTGATCGTGCTCGGGGACGCGCGCACCAACGGCCGCCCGCCACGGGACGACGTGTTCGCCGCCATCACCGCCCGGGCCGGCCGCACGTTCTGGCTCAATCCCGAGCCACGCCTGTACTGGAACTACGGCGACTCGGTGATTTCAGCCTACGAGCAGCACTGCACCGCGTTTGAATGCTGGCGGACCGATCAGCTGGAGGACTTCGTCAAGGCGTTGACCCAGCCGGTCATCGCCTAGCGCGATTGACCCGGCTACTCCTCGTCGGCGAAACGCGTGGTCAGAGTCCGCGTGTCCCCGTTGGTGTCTCGCAGGACCCAGCGCGCCGTGTAGGTGCCCGGCGCCAGGGCGGGAACGTCGACGCCCCCAGCCGTGTCCACGTTCGAGGCGGTGAACACCCGGCGTTTGGACGCGGCCCGAGTGACCGTCAGGGCGACCGGAGCGCCAGTCGCCGAAATTGAACCGTGCGGACCCGGCAGCCCGGTCTGGGCCGAGGCGACAAACGACCCATACAGAGTCTCGTCCTGAATCGGTGACGTCGACTCGATCGTGGGCAGCGCAAGCACGGTCTGCCCGCCGCTGAAGTCATCGGTCTGAGCGATGTCCTTGGACGAGAGTCCGCGGGCGCGCCCGCTGTTCGGGCAGACCTCGGTTTGCTGGCCGCCGCCGATGCCGAGGAGAACATCAATCGGGGACGAGTTCGCAGCCGAGCCGTAGTAGTCGCCTGGCTGGCAGGTCCCGGACGCGATCTGTGTCTGGCTACCGACCACATTGACGCGGAGCCTCGCCACATGAAGGGTGGTCAGACGCAGACCGGCACTGTCACTGAGCGCGAACGCCTGCCCGCCCCGAAGCTGCAGGCCGTGCAACGAGACCGCCCCGTCGCGTCCGGCCCGACCACGATGGTGAGCGAGCGTGTAGTGACCGCCCGGGTCCAGGCCCCCGCAGGTCACCGACTCCGTGCGCAGGTAAGCCGTACAGGTCGGGAGGCCGTACTCGGACAGCGGGACGGTCAGATCGATGAGCGCCCCGTTGGGGGCGATCGGCGAGGCGGTCCGGTTGTCCTCGCTGCTCAGGGTCACGCGCGTCCGGGGTCCGATTGGCGGGGTGGGCACGGTGGCCGTATCAGTCTCGGTGCCGCACAGCTCCGCCGGCGGCTCGGTGAGCGATGAACCGACGCGCAGCGATAGGACGCCAGTCTGCGAGCACGGGGCGATCATGACCTCGCGGCCGAGGACCTGGGTGCCGCTGTCGAGCAGCTGCCAACCCGTGAAGCCAGACTGACTCAGGGGGTTGCCTCCGTCGCCCGTGGCGATCTCGTCCGGGCTGGGAGCGGACCGCGAGTTTCCATATGAGATCTCGAGCGTGTCTCGATCGTCGCCCACCGCGTGCGGCGCGCCGCGAGCGGAACGCAACCGCACCGGACCCCAGGTTCCGTCAGCTCGCGTCGAGGTGGCGGCGGATGCCACGACCGCCGAGCCACGTTCGAGAATGAGCCGGACGGGGAGGCGCCGGGCTACGCCCAGGCTGCCGCGGACCGACGAGCTGTATTGGCGCAGGTCCACGGTGTGCAGGGGCAGGGCCGAGCTGGTCGCGGTGGACTGCTGCACGCAGCCGGAGGCGGCGTTGGACCACATGTCCTGGATCAGGTACTGGTGGCCGTCGATCACCTGGTTGTACGGGGAGCCATCGGGCGCGTAACCAAGCGGTGTCCCTTGCTCGGGGTTCTCGCATTTGTCGGCCACCTCAAACCCGGTGGGATCAAGCCACCCGGTGCCGATCGGGTCGGTGATCGACTCCTCGATCTCATGAGCCACCGTGTCGATCGAGGCTTCGGCCTCGGGGTTGCCCTGGGGATCTGACCCAGGTCCAGGAGTGAACTCGACCAGCGGGTCCGGGAGCATGACGTAGACCGTGGGGCCGTGGCCCAGATCGAACTCGGAGTGATAGCCGGCGTAGGTATTGGTTGCGCACTCGTCGGGCTGGGTGCACTCGTCGACGTCGGGGGGTAGAAGAACGATCCACACGTTCGAGAGCCCGCGCGCCGCAGGGTTGTTCGGCCCGATCACCCGGTCGATCTCCTGCTCGACCTCGAGGTCGGTCACGCAGGCGGCCACCCCGGACGGCGAAGCGCATCGGTTGCCGGGCGTGGGGTACGGAGCGGTCAGGTCAACCGAGTCTGACGCCGGGTTGTAGGACATGCGGGTGCTGCCCGCACCATGGCCGTCGGGGTACTGCGTGAGGGTCGAGAAGACATTCTGGGGACTCGCGGAGTCGCTGGCCACGTCGAGGAGGAACTGCTTGATCAGGGGCTCGTACCCGAGCGCCCCGGACCCCGGCGAGCCATCGAAGCGATAGCCGGGGGGAGCCCAGAACAGGGTGTGCAGGGTCACGTTGCGCATCACCGACCCGCCGTGGTACACGACCTGCGTGACCGGCCCGGTGGCGATCTCGATGCTGCCCAGCTTGGGCTCGATCCCCATGGCATGCCCGATCCGGGGCTTGAACGTTCTCCGGACAGAAGCGGCAGAGGCGGCGGGCGCGGCCACGGCCACGGGGGCGGCCACGGCCATGGAGCAGGCCGCCAACGCGCAACCGGAAACAAGCGCCGGCAGCGCGGTCTTCCCCCAGGAGCGCATCGGGGGCACGTTATCGCAGGCGGGCGCAAGCGATAGCATCGTCAGCAGCATCTGCAAACCCAGGGGGGCTGGCGGGAACGCCGGCTGAGATAGCGCCCTTCGCAGCACGCGACCCGGCGCTGACCCTTCGAACCTGTGGGGTAATGCCCGCGGAGGGAGCGACACGAGTAATGATCGAGGCTCCGCCACAGGAGCCTCGCGAGCTTGACGCTGAGGGCGGTGTGCGCGTCGAGCTCGTGAGCCGGACATTTGCCACCCGGAGGGGGCCGGTGCAGGCGCTGTCCGGGATGTCACTGCACGCGGCGCCGCACGAGATCGTGGCCGTGGTCGGACCCAGTGGTTCGGGCAAGACGACACTCCTGGAGCTGATCTGCGGACTCCAGACCGCTGACTCCGGGGTGGTTGCCTGCGCGCCGGCCGCGCTCATGCCTCAGCGTGACCTGCTCCTGCCCTGGCTGAGTGCGCTCGACAACGCGGGGCTGGCGCTACGGGCCAAGGGGGTGTCCCGCCAGGACGCTCGCGGGCAGGCGGCGCCATGGATCGAGCGCTTCGGCCTGGCCGGGTTCGAGCAGGCTCGCCCCGCGGCGCTGTCCGGAGGGATGCGCCAACGGGTGTCATTCCTGCGCACGATGCTGGCCGGGAAGCCGGTCCTGGCGCTCGACGAGCCGTTCGCGGCACTCGACGCCATCACCCGGGCCGAGATGCAGGCTTGGCTGGGCCACGTGCTGGAGACCGAGCCGCGCACGGTGGTGCTAGTCACCCACGACGTCGAGGAGGCGGTGGTGCTGGGCGACCGGGTGGTCGTCATGTCGGCGCGTCCCGGTCACGCCATGGCCGAGATCCAGGTGGCTCTGCCCCGGCCGCGGCGGCGGACCGACCCCGAGGTGACCGAGCTGCGCGAGCGCGTGTACACGACCCTGGGGGTGCCGCAGTGAGACGGATCTTGGGCGGGTGGCGCGCGATTCTGCTGTTGCTAGTGCTGTTGGGCGTGTGGGAGGTGTACGTCGATACGGGCGGGGCCGACCCGCTGATCCTCCCTGCTCCCCACGCGATCGCACAGTCGCTGTACGACGATCGGTCGCTGCTGTGGAGCAATTTCCTGATCACCGCCGAGGAGATCCTGCTCGGCGTGGCGCTGTCAGCAATCACCGGGGTGGCGTTCGCGATCGCGATTCACCTCTCGTCGACGCTGCGCCGAGCGGTCTACCCGCTGCTCGTCGCGTCGCAGACGATTCCGATCCCGCTGCTCGCGCCGCTGGTGATCACGTGGCTCGGATTCGGGATCCTGCCCAAGCTGCTCGTGGTGGTGATCGTGTGCTTCTTCGTAATCGTCGTCACCACGCTTGCCGGCCTGGCCGCCGTGGACCCTGGACTGATCAAGCTGATGCGGACCTTCGACGCCTCGCGGATGCGGACTTTCCGCCAGGTCGAGCTCCCCGCCTCGCTCCCGGGACTGTTCACGGGAGTCAGGATCGCCGTCGTGTTCGCGGTCATCGGCGCCGTGTTGGCCGAGCAGGCCGGTGCCAGCGCCGGCCTCGGCTACCTCGTTACGATCTCGATCCCGCAGCTCCTCACGGCGAGGGCCTGGGCGGCGATCGTGATCCTGTCCCTGTTCGCGATCGCTCTGTTCGCGCTCCTGACCCTGGCCGAGCGGCTCGCGCTGCCGTGGGCCCACGAAGAGACTGGAGACCTATCCCGATGAGACGACATTTCCGGCTGCTGGCCGTCACCCTGGCGACGGCGGTCATGCTCGCGGCCTGCGGGGAGAAGAAGGATGCGCTCTCGGCGTCTGGAGCACCGGCCCAATCGGTCTCGGTGATGCTTGACTGGTTCCCGAACGCGGACCACGTCGGCCTCTACCGCGCGCTGGCCGAAGGTGACTTCTCGGGCGCCGGGCTCGATGTGCACGTTCAGGTGCCCACGAACCCGGCCACGCCCCTGCAGCTGCTGGCCGCCGGAAAGGTCGACCTGGCGATCTCCTACGAGCCGGAGCTCCTCCTGGCGCGGGACAAGGGACTGCAGCTCGTGAGCATCGCCGCCCTGGTGCAGAGACCGCTGACCTCGATCGTGTCCCTGGGCTCCAAGCACATCACGCGCCCGGCCCAGCTCCGCGGTAAGACGATCGGAGACGCCGGCATCCCGTACCAGCACGCATACCTGGACACGATCCTGCAGAAAGCCGGGGTTCCGGTCAGTTCCGTGCACGAGATCAACGTGGGCTCGAACCTCGTGCCGGCGATGCTCTCGGGCCGAGTGGCGGCCACCCTGGGGGCGTACTGGAACTACGAGGCGATCCAGCTCCGGCAGTTGGGCAAGCGCCCGAACGTGATCCATGTCGAGGACGCCGGGGTCCCGAATTACGACGAGCTGGTGCTCGTGGCGCGCGAGAACGAGATCGCCAATCGAACCAACATCCTGCGCCGGTTTGTGCAGGCCCTCGGACGGGGCTACGAGTCCGTGCGGGCCAACCCGCAGGCCGGGGTGAGCTCGCTCGTGAGCGCGAATCCGAGCCTGAGCCCGAAGCTTCAGCTGGCCTCGGTGAAGGCAACTCTGCCCGCCTATTTCCCCGCGGGCGCCAACCAGCCTTGGGGATGGCAGGACCAGAAGCAGTGGACGGCGTACGGCGAGTGGATGCTCTCGCACCATCTGATCTCGAACCCGGCGACGATCCCGGACGCGTCCACCAACGAGCTGCTGGCCGGGCAGGGTCCGTAAGGGCTACGCGGCCAGGCGCACCGCTCCAGCGCTGCCCCGACTCCGGAGGGCGTGGAGCCCGGCCAGCCCGGTCCAGGGTGCGTAGGGCTCGAAGAAGCGCTCCACCTCCTCCTCGGTAGCTCGAGCGCGGGGGTCGCCTCCGCGCAGACGGCCAACGAGCTTGAGGAAGGCGAGGTCCCCCGCGGGTAGCTGATCCAGGCGACCCTGGCCGGTCAGGGCGAGCGTCTGCAGCGTCCAGCTCCCGATGCCGCTGATCCGGCGCAGCCGCCGCCAGCCGGGCTCGTGGTCCGGGCCGTTCAGATCGACCCGGCCGGCGGCCACTTCCCGGGCGGCGCGAACCAGAGTCAGGGCGCGACTCGGGGACAGGTCAAGCGATGCCAGCAGTGCCGGTGCCTGCCCGGCGAGGACGGAGGCGGTGGGCGAGTCTCGTAACCCGGTGACCGGGCAGCGGCGTCCGAGCCGAGCCACGAGGCGCCGCTGGATCAGAGCCGCCCGCTCATACTCGATGAGCTGCTCGCAGATCGCCCAGACGAGCGCCTCGAAGGGATCCGGACGGCCGGACGGCCGCAGGCCCGGATTGTCCCGCACGGCCCGCCCGATCAACGGGTCGAAACGAAAACGCTCGTAGAAGACGCGCAGATCGAGATCGATCCCGAGCGCCCGGCGCAGACGTTCGATCCCCCACTCTGCGGCCTCGGCGGATTGGGAGCGCGCTCCGAACAGCACGCGGTCGGCCGACAGCTGGGCCACGCGGATGAGCACGGGCTGATCCTCGGCGTGCAGGAGCCGATGCAGCACCCCACCGCGGACCTGCGCCACGCCATCAAGTCCGACGCGGCGCGAGAGTCTGAATGGCCATGGGGGCCGGACCTCGATCCGGACCTCGACCGGGAGCCGGACCTCCACCGACCCCGACTCTGGGTTCACTCGCCCGGCTTGGCGATCAGGTGGACGTCAACCAGGAACGAGCGGCTGCCGACGATCGGCAGGCTGCTGGCCCCCCGGCGGCTGGTCAGCCGGGCGCGGGCGACCTTACGGGCACTGTGGCGCCGGAGCAGGGCGATGGTGGCTGCACCGGCGACGAACCCCGTAGCCGCGGCCGCGGCCGCCTGAACCGCTGGAAGCGTGGCCGGCGGAGCGGGCTCAATCGTGCGGACATCGGCGAGGACGGGCAGGCCGTCGACGATCTCCTCCTCCTGCTCCAGGAGCTCTGGAGCGTCCTCGAGGCCGATGGGTTCTTCGCTCGCCATGGAACGGACATGGTGACAGCGCGCGCGGTCAGGATCAAAGGTCATTAGCATGGGTCCGTCGATATGCCGACTTCGATCGACGTTTTCGCCAAGGCCCGAGAGTTTGAGCGGCTTGAATTGCTCAACGCCGCGCGTGAGGCAGACATGCTCCCGTACTTCCGGGTGCTCGAAGGCCCCACCCTTCCCGTGGTTGAGATGGAGGGCCAGGCGAGGATCATGCTCGGCTCCAACAACTATCTGGGCTTGACCGGGGACGAGCGCGTGAAGCAGGGTGCGCTCGATGCTCTGGACCGATACGGGACCGGGCTCACGGGGTCGCGGTTCCTGAACGGGACGATCGGGCTGCATCTCGAGCTCGAGCAGGAGCTCGCAGACTGGATGGGCACCGAGGCGGCGATCGTGTTCACCACCGGCCACCAGGCCAACCTGGGTGCGCTGGGGACGATCCTCGGCCCCGGCGACACTGTGATCGCCGATTCCGGGGACCACGCGTCGATCCTGGACGGGTGCATCCTGTCGCGGTCGAAGCTCCGGCCGTTTCGCCACAACCGCCTGGACCGGCTGGAGCACGCTCTCGAGCGGGCACAGAGCGACGGCGGTGGCGTGCTGGTGGTGGTCGACGGCGTCTTCTCGATGGAGGGCGATGTGGCTCCGCTGCCGGAGATAGCCGACCTGTGCGCGCGTTTCGGCGCGCGCCTGATGGTCGATGAGGCCCATGCGCTGGGCGTTCTCGGCGCACGCGGGGCCGGCAGTTCCGAGCTGCTCGGCGTCGAGGACCGCGTCGATCTGCGCATGGCCACGTTCTCGAAGTCGCTGGCCTCGTGCGGCGGGGTGATCGCGGGCCCGGCCGACGTGATCGAGTTCCTGCGCATTCAGTCGCGGCCGTTCATGTTCACCGCATCGGGGGTGCCGGCAGCGGTCGGCGCGGCACTGGCCGCGGTCCGGATCTGCCGCTCGGACGAGGGCCGCGAGCTGTTCGCCCAGGTCCTCGCCAACGCCCGCTATCTCCACGCGGGCCTCAGCGATCTGGGGTTCCGGGTCGTAGCCCCGACCAGGCTCGCGGACGGGACCGAGATCGTGACCCCGATCGTCCCCGTGGTGGTCGGCGATGACTGGAACGCCGGGCTGCTCTGGAAGGCTCTGTACGAGGGCGGCGTGTTCGTCAACACGGCCCTGCATCCGGCGGTGCCGCCGGGGGGGGCGCTCCTGCGCACCAGCGTGATGGCGACCCACGATCGGCCCACGCTCGACCGCGCGCTCGAGATCTTCGCCCGGGCCAAGCGCGAGTTCGAAGCCGAGCACGGCCCGCTTCCGGCGGGCTCCTCCGCCTGAGCCGACGCCGGTCAGCATTTCCGAGGTGGACGGACGTTGACGGGGCTCGACCGCCAGCCAGGCGTACGAAGGGGTTCGGTCTTGTCCACTCCTGCACAAGACCTCCGACGCACAAAAAAATGCGCTCTAAGCGCACCATCGGCCAGATGTGTCATTGCTGTTACCGAGTATGTGTTCTAGGTTCTAAGTGTCGGACGGTGGTGGTCTCCCGAACGGCGGAGGGCATCAAAGGGGCGGGATTCCCGGCCCAGACCACAACCGGACATCGGAGCTTCGGCTCCTTCAGAAGTGCAGGGGGCCGGCCGGGTCTCGGACGTGTATGCGTCGCTTCCTAGCCGTGTCCAAAGTCAACATCCGCTTCGGCGGAATCAACTCTGCAGGGAGTGAGATATCTAGATGACGCAGACCGCCCTGAGGACCCCTGGGCCACAGCGGCTCCGGGCGCTTGAGCGTGCAAACGAGATTCGGCTCGGGCGCGCATCTCTCAAGCGACGCATCGCCCTCGGCGAGATCTCCGCAGCAGAAGTGCTCCTCACCTGCCCTGAGGAAGCGAGTAGCTGGCCGGTCGGCGAGCTACTCCTGAGCCAAAGGCGCTGGGGCACTACGAGGTGCCGGAAGTTCCTGTCCCGGAACCACATAGTCGAGACAAAGCCGATCGGCAAGCTGACCGAACGTCAGCGGCTGATGTTGGCGGCATCGCTACGAGCGTCGGTCACGGCGCCCGTCCCGGTGCCCGTCGAGACTCCCGTCCCGATGCCCGTCGAGACGAAAATCAGCAATAGGGAGATGGTGCTGGCCATCGCGTAGGACCCCCGTCAGGACTGAAGGCTCTGTCCTGACGGTGCGACTGCGCGGGCGCTGTCCGCACCCCGGGCGAAGCGAGCCCGGGGTGCGGCCGGTCAGCCGCCCCCCGTCCCCGGCCCTCGACCCCCGGGCCGGGGCCGGGCCGCGACGCTCGCCGCCGAAGTCTGGATTCCGGCGCGAGCTGGAATCCGGCTAGAGCTGAATTCCCACCGGCACCGGGCTCGCCCCGGCCAGGAAGAAGAACCAGAACAGAAATGCGGCGATCGTAAGGCCGGCGCTGACAACCAGCACCGCCTCGAGGACCACGTGGCCGGGATCGACCCGGCCCCGGGCGACGCAGTTGGAGCGATAGACCTCGCTCAGCTTGGCCAGCAGGTACGCGATCAACGCGATCGTGGCCACGACACCGAAGAACATCACGCCGAGCGCCGTCCCCAGCGACTCGGTGGCACCCTGGATCTGCGAGCCCACCCACAGCCACAGCAGAGGCGTCCCGACCCACAGGACGAGACTGCCGATGAACATGATCAGCACCACCAGGACGGCGCCGGTGCCGTTCTTCAGTAGAAGACGCATTCGGTCCTCAAGATAGCCCCGGACGGGCGGCTGTCAGCGGGTCGTGGCCAGGCCACGACCCCCGGCTAACGGACAGCCGGAGGAGAGCTTCACCTGCCACCAGCCCATCAGCATGCCGATCAGGCCCATGCGGGGCCTGACCTGCCAGACACCGCATCCGGGCTCCCCGAGCTCGTGGCGGGAGATCCGCACGAAGCGATACGAGCCCGGGTCGAGCAGCATCCGCTCCAGGATCAGCCGCTTCTCCTCCTGCTCGTCGGCGCGCCTGGTGATAGTGGTGCGGGCGCGGCGCAGGCGCTCGGCCAGCTCGTCACGAACCTGCTCAAGCTCGCCGAGATCGAGGACGTGCGGGTGCGAAGCGATGGCCGCCGGCTGCTCCAGCCCGCCCATCGGATAGGCGGTCACGAACGCGTCGGCCAACTCACGCTCGAGCCGGACGATCTGGCTCCGGAGGGTGCGGCGGGCGGCGCGCTCGGCCGGCTCGGCGACCCGGTGGCGCAGAACTGCCAGCCCGTCGAATGGCGGAACCTGCGTAGCGCTGTGCGCCTGCCTTCCTCCCATCGCTTGGCACCTTAGCAACTGGAAAGCGTCTCTACGAGGGTTTGCCGAGCCCAATCGGTGCTCAGCTCAGGAGATCGGCGCACAGCCACAGGGCCTCCTCGAGGTGGATCGCCGGGACCCCCTCGACGCCCACCGCGAACAGGGCCACTCGCTTGGTCCGCACCCCCACCCCATGCCCGCGGGCCGGTTCTGCGAACAGCAGCCCGTGGATCTGGCTACCGTCGACGACCGCCAGAGTTCCGGGGTCGATGTAGGTTCCGTCGAGTCCGGAGGGCTCGTGCTCGGCACCGGTGGTGGTGCGGATGCCCAGCCCGTGCTCGTCAATCAGGTCAGCGTCGAGCGCCCAGACCGGCACTCCGGTCTCGATCAGCGCCACCAGGCAGGCGTCGGCGATCAGATCGACTGAGCGAAAGCCGCCGTGAAGCAGGCGCGCCACCGCGACCTCCTCGCTCGGGATCCGGGTCACATCAGGGTCCAGCCCGATCTGGCGGAAGAACGCGCGATAGGCCTGCGGAATCGGCTTGGTCCGCATGACGATCACGCTGGCGCCGCGGTAGCGGCTGGACAGCTCCTTGAGCCGGCGCACGAGTGCACGCGGGCTGGCCCGCCGCTGTGCCGCCACCGTCAGCCACTGCAAACGCAGGCCGGGGAACTCGGCGTGCACGTGGGGCTCGACGAAGCCGGGGGCGGGGCTGAGCGCGGGCGGGGTCACCCCGCCGCGGATCGGCCGCTCAGCAGGGCTTGCACACGGGGCGTCAGCTCTGCGCTGGTCTGCCACTGATCACCGATCAGCCGGTCCTTCACGATGCCCCCACGATAGGCCAGCTCGGCCATCGGGCAGATGGCGACGCCGTACAGGCCGCCAACCGAGCCATCCCGGTCATAGGCAACCGGGATCGTCCAGTGGTGGGAACGGACCACCCCCGCGGTCGAGGCATGGCTGGCGTTCACCGCCACGGCCGCGAACTGGATCGTCGGGAAGCGAGATGACAGGCGTTGCATCGCGTCAACCTGGTGCTCGCACTCACTCGAGCCGATGACGAAAAATGACAGCACGAGCGGCTTGCTGTGGGCGATCAGGCAGATGTTGAGCGCCCGCGGGTCGTGGCGGGCCAGCGTGCACGGCGGGGCAAGGTTGGGATCGCCGTTGAGGTTGGTGTTCGCCAGCGGCGCCGCGAAGTAGTGCAGGCGCTGACCGGGTGGAACCCCGGTGGTGGCCACTCCGTTGGAGGCGAACTGGTAGATCGAGACCGCAACCACGAGAACCAGACCGAAGATGCCGATCATCCAGCGGTAGCGCCGAGTGTCGATGACCGGCGACGGGAGGGGAGCCGGCCGCGGGGCCTCCGGAGCGGACGCGGCGCCCGCAGGCGCGCCAGCGCTCGCGCGGTCAGGGTCCAGCCGGTTCAGCAGCTCGGAAGCTCCCGCCGATGGGGCCTCGGAGTCGGGGGCGGAACCGTCAGGCGGCCCGGGAGGCGACCCGTCAGGCGCCCCGGGAGGCCGTTCCCCCTCCTCCCCCTCGGGCCGCGGACTCACGCCACGCGCGGCCGACGCCTCAGCCGCGCCAGACTGGCCGAGACGACACCGGCTTTCGCGTGCACCCGTTCGGTCGCACCGCCGCGCTCGGACAGGGCCAGCACCGCAGGTAGAACAAGCAACACCCCGCCCAGCGAGACCGACAGGTCGACCAGGGTCACGAAGCCGAAGTCCCGGAGCATGGTGATGTTGGAGAAGATGAGCACACCGAAGCCGACGATCGCCGTGATGCCGGAGGCGAGCACGGCTGCGCCCGTGGAGCGGTAGGTGCGGGCGAGCGCCAGCGAGAGCTCGTGGCCGGCGGCCCGCTCCTGCCGGTAACGCTCGGACAGGAGCACGCTGAACTCGGTCGAGATCGCAATCACCAACGTGCCCAGGGTGGCTGACATCGGGTTCAGCGGGATGCCGATCAGGAACAGGATCAGCGCCGACCAGCCGGTGGCGAGCGCGATCGGGACCATGGGAACGACGGCTCGGCGCAGGCCGCGGAACACGAGCGCGAGGACGAGTCCGACCGCGGCCAGGCCGGCCAGCAGCGTCAGCAGACGGCGTGCCGATGACGACAGCGCGGCGTTGGCCTCGGCCGCCAGCACGGGGAGGCCGGCGAGCCGAGCGGTCACCCCCGGCGGGGGATGCAGACGTGAGCGCATGTAATCGATCACCCGCTCCTGGCGCGAGAGCGGCATCAACCGGATGCCGAAGGCCAGCGTCGCCTCGTGGTGATTGGGCGTGATCACGGCCTGGGAGAAGTAGGTCGGGACCGCGGACAGCAACTGGCTGATCTGGCTCTGGGTGAGATTGGTCTGCTTGGTCGACTGGCTGCTGGTTGAGAACAGGTCCGGCAGCGAGAGTGCCGGGCAGAGCGTCGAATGGGCGCAGCCCTTCTCCTCGACATAGCCGTAATGGGTCAGGAGTTCGTTCTCGTACTTGATCATCCATCCCACCGTGGCCGGCGTGGCCACGTTGGCGCTGCTGACGGTTACGTCTATCTCCCCCGAGACCCCGGTGACCTTCTCGAGCGTGCGGAGGTTGCGCAGCGCAGGCATGTTCGAGGGGACGAGCTTGGTCACATCGGACTGCACTCCGGTCTGAGTGTCGACCACCCAGCCCGCCACGGCGAGCACCGCCGCCAGCGCCAGGACCCGGCCCGGCCGTCGCATCACCGCGGCCAGGACTCGGCCCACCCGCGCGCCGGCTCGCCCTCGGCCGGCTCCGTCGAAGCCTCCGCCCCGGCCGTCGAAGCCTCCGCCGGCTCCGTCGAAGCCCGCGCCCACGGCGTCGAACGGTCCCCGCGCGCGAGGCGTCCGGCGCACCGGCCCGCCGAGCCGGCGTCCGACGCCGCCAAGAATGTCAGCCGCCCCGCGAAGAGCGCCGCCCAGGATCGCCCCCGCCCCCCGGAACGCCCCGGCGAAGATTCCCGCCAGCCCCCGGAACGCCCGTCTCGGAGCGGCCAGGAGGTCGGCCGCCCCGCGGAGGGACGCCGCGAGAACGCCGCCGTCTCGGTCACCCAGCACGAGTGCCGCCGAGCCGGCGGTCAGCGCGCACCCCAGTGCAACCGCGATGCCGGCCACGAGCAGCAGCCCGAACCCCTGCACCATGGGGACCGGGGATAGGAGCAGAACGAGGAACCCAGTCCCGGTGGCCAGCGCGGCGGTGGCGATCGTGGGCGCGGCGCGGCCGGCGGCCTGGGCGACGGCCTGCTCGGCGCTCACAGGACCCGATCCGGCGGGCACGGCCAGCCGAGCCTCCTGGGCCCGGGCCTGGAATTGGATGCCGTAATCGACCGCCAGCCCGATCAGGATCGGCAGGACAGCGATCGAGGCCATCGTCAGCGACGCCCCGAGCAGGGCGAGCAGCCCGAAGGTGATTCCCGCCGCGGCCAGCGCGATCGCAAGCGGAAGGAGCCGGAGTCGGTTGCGGAACACGACCAGCAGCGTGGCCGCCATGACGAGCAGGGCGGCGATCAGCAGCCCGGCGATCGACCCGGAGATCTCGGTGGCCAGATCGCCCAGGACCACCGGAACGCCGGTGACGGTGTACGTGCCGCCGTAGCGGGAGCGGAACAGCGGCATCCCGATCGCCTGGCGGATCCAGGAGATGGCCTGGGTCTGCTGGGCGTCGCTCAGCGAAGCCTTGAGCCGGATCTGGATCAGGGCCGAGTCAGCCGTCGGGAACAGGTAGGCGAACCGGGCCTTGGGCTGGTTCACGCCCCGGGTCTGGTCAAACACGATCTGGGGGATGAACTGGGGCGAGTCAATCGAGGGCAGTGCCGTGATGCCCGAGCTGACCGCTAACTGCTCGAGTGACTGCATCTGTGACTGATACTCGAGCTCGCCGGCTGCCTTGGCCTCGCTGAGGGCCTTCTTGCGCGTCATGTGCTCCTGAAGCGCGGCCTGGTAGGCGTTCCCCTCGGCGGCCTTGACCGACGTGCCGACGCCGGTCAGCATGGCCTGGATCTGCGTGTTGACGGCCGCCACAGCCCGGTTGAGGAACGTGCCCGGGCCATACACGGCCTGGACCGGCTTGTAGCGGGCGAGCTTTCCGCACGGACTGTTGGTGCCGCCGTAGGGGGTGTGGTGTCCGGCGGCGGGGGTGAACGCCCGCAGCGTCGTGTTGGCCACTACGTACTGCCCGGCGAAGCACGCCTCCAGCTGCGTGAGCGTGGCCAGGTCCTTCGTCTCCACCAGGTCGGGCAGCGGCTCGTGGATCAGGACGATGATCGGGTCATCGCCGAAGTTCCGCTGATCGTTGGCCGTGGCCTGGTAACTGGCCGAGGACTTCGAGACGAACGTGTCCGTGCCCGCGGACGGCTTCAGGCCCAGCGACAGGACGGCGCCGGCGAGCGCCAGCGCGAGCACGATCCCGACGGTCAGGACCGGCCGCCGGGCGGCGGCCCCGGCAAGCCGCTCGAACCTCTCCCTGACAGTCATCGGAGCGTCAGGGTAGCGTCGTGGACCGACCGGAAGCGCCGATCGTCCAGGACTCTCTAGTCCATCGTCAGCGGGCCCTGGGACTCGCCGGAGAGGAACTGGCGGATGAACGGATTGTCAGAGTTGAGCATGTCCTCGGCCGGACCTGCCTCGACGATCCGCCCCTTCCACAGGACGTTGATGTAGTCGGCGACGCGACGCGCGCTCATGATGTCGTGCGTGATCACGCAGAAGGTGGGCAGGTGCTCCTTCTGCTTCTCCTTGGCCTCGTCCATCATGTCGCGGTGAATCTCGAGGATCAGCTCACCGAGCAGGGCGGTGCGCACCGGATCGAGACCCGAGTCGGGCTCGTCAAACAGGACGATGTCGGGCTCGAGGACCAGCGCGCGGGCGAACCCGGCGCGCTTGCGCATACCACCCGAGAGCTCGTTGGGCATCTTTGTCTTGGCGGAGCCCAGGCCGACCTCGTTGAGACGGCGCATGACGATGTCCTCGACCTCGTCCTCGCCCTTCTCGGTGTGCTGCCGGAGCGGGAAGGCGACGTTGTCGTACAGGTTCATCGAGCCGAACAGCGCGCCATCCTGGAACAGCAGCCCGAACTTCTTGCGCATGTCGAACAGGTCATCATCGGGCATGTTGGGAACCGACTTACCGTGGACGAGAATGTCGCCCTGATCCGGGTACAGGAGGCCGACCATGTGCTTGATGCAGACCGACTTCCCGGTTCCCGACGGCCCCAGAATCATCGAGACCATGCCCTCGGGCAGGCCCATGTTCAGGCCCTGGAGGATGTGCGAGCGCCCGAACGACTTGTAGGTGTCAATGAACTCCACCGCGTCGGGGCGGCCGGAGGGATACACCTTGTAGGTGTGCCACTTGTACTCGTCCTCGGATGCACCGCTCGGGGGCTCCGGCCGGGGCGGGGACTCATCGACCACTGACACGCGCGAGCCCTGGGCCTCGGTGTCCGCCTCGGAATGGGCGGCATCCCGCTCTGATTCCTCGGCCGGCCACTCCGGCGTGTCCTGAATCTCGCCGCCATCGGGTGCGGCGCTCTTGAGGCCCTCTTCGCGCTCCTCGGGCGAGAGCTCGACCTCGGCGCCGCGCGCCGCGGCGTTGTGCTCCTCGTTCTGGCCGCCGATATTCCGGGGATCGCTGTCAGCCCGGGCGGCGTCGTCGGAGTCCTCCCGGCCGCCACCCGGGGGTAGCTTTGAGTCTGGCTCTTGCATCAGTGGTTAGCCTCCGATTGGTGCGCGTGGATTCGCGCCCCAGAAGAGCTGCGTCCCGAGCATTCCGATGAGATGGACGGCGACGATGTTCAACACCATCGACTTCGCCGTGGCGGTGCCTACGCCTACGGGTCCGCCACTGGCGTTATAGCCGTAGTAACAGCCTACGAGCACAATCACGATGGCCATGCTCATGGCCTTGATCAAGCTATATAAGAGGTCCGGCGGGTTCTGGAATTGCCAGAAGATTAAGAAGAACCCTCCCGAGGAGACGTACCCGATCTGCTGCACGACGGCGAGGTAGCTGGCGAAGAAGCCGGCTCCGATCGAGCACAGGTAGACGAACGGGAGGACGAGCAGCGCGGCCAGCAGACGAGTTGCACACAGGAACGTCATGCCGCTGATTCCCATGACCTCGAGCGCGTCAATCTCGTCAGAGATCCGCATCGAGCCCAGCTCGGCCACGATCCCGGTGCCCACCTTGGCGGCCATCATGTAGCCGAACACCAGCGGCACCAGCTCGCGGAGGTCACACCAGGCGGCGAACACGCCCGAGTACGCCGGCGTACCTTCGCCGTAGGTGAAGTAGGCGCCCTCGATGCCGCACTGCAGACCGATGATGAACACCAGGCCCCAGATCACCAGGGTCGAGGAGATGATCAGAATGCCGGCTTGGCGCAGCGCCTCGCCGAAGAAGCGGAACACGCGCAGGGTGATGACCTCGCGCACGATCTGCGAGGTGAATTTGACGATCTCGCCAAACGCCTCAATCCAGCCGCGGGGGGTTGCGATCAGATCACCCATGCGTCCGCACTCACTTGATGATGGTGGTGATCTCGGGGTGGGTGGCGAGCAGCGTCTGGGTGAACGCGTAGTTGAACGCGAACACCCCCAAGAAGGCGATTACGACCGCCTGGTTGACAGCACGCCCCACCCCCTCGGCGCCACCGGACGCAGTCATCCCTTTGTAACAGCAGACGATCGCGATGATCGCCCCGAACAGCGTGGTCTTGACGACCGATCCCCACAGGTCCGTGGTAGACGCGTTGTTGAAGAAGGTGGCCCAGAACGGCCCCAGCGGCGCATGATTGACCAGCGTGGCCAGGATCCCGCCGAAGATGCCGAACAGCAGCGCGTAGATGTCGAACAGGCCGGTCAGCAGCATCAGGGCCAGGAACCGGGGCACGACCAGGTTCTTGACCGGGTCGACGCCCAGAACCTGGAGCGCGTCAAGTTCCTCGCGAATCTTGCGGGCGCCCAGGTCGGCGGTGATTGCAGTCCCCGCCACCCCGGCGAGCACGATCGCGTCCACGAACGGCGCGAACTCGCGGATCGAAGCCAGCACGAAGAAGCCACCCAGCCGGTCCAGGGCGCCGAACAGGACGAGGAAGTTCGCCGCCTGGAGCCCGGGGGCCTCGTAGCCGAACGCGATTGTCGAGATGAGCAACGGGAACCAGCACAGCTTCATCGCGAACAGGAACTGACCCACGAACTCGCTGCCGTACGGGTACGGCGGGCGGACCGCGGAGACCAGCGTCTTCCCCGTGAGGATCATCATGTTGCCGACCTCTTCGAGAACGCTCTTGGTCGGCAAGAACGCTCGGTCGGCGACTGCTCTGATCAACTGGCCTCGTCCTCCCAGGGTCGTGGGCTCGCCCTCGCGAGCTCAGGCGCCTAAGCCTACGCCACACGCAGGCCAATGACCAACTGTCAACCGTCGCCCTCACGCCCGGGAACCTGCGTCCGTCCAGATAACAGCGTGGTATGTTGCCCCGGCGTTGCGGGCCTGGAGAATGAGGAGCTGCGGGATGATCGCCGGCGTCGGCGCGGCACTGGTTCTGTCTGCGTGCGGTTCCGGAGCCGAGCAGAACGTCAATGAGCCGCTGGGCAAGTTTCCCGTGGCGATCAGCACCGCCTCCTTCCCGCATTCGCAGAAGCTGGCTCAGCACAGCCACCTGGTCATCGCCGTTCGCAACTCCGGGACCAAGACGATCGCCCATCTGGCCGTGACGATCTGCAACGTCACGTGTGCCTACCCGGCTCCGAAGGGAGAGGGGACAGCCGCCGAGGCCTTCGCGGGTGACATCAACCAGCCGTACCTGGCCAGCTCGTCGCGCCCGATCTGGATCGTCGATCAGGGCCCGGGTCCGTGCCAGTACAGCTGCCAGAATGGTGGCCAGGGTGCCGGGGTGACCGCCTACTCGAACACCTGGGCGTTGGGACCGCTGCGTCCGGGCCGGACGATTCGCTTTGACTGGAAGGTCACAGCGGTGCAGGCGGGCAAGCACGTGGTGGCCTGGCAGGTAGCGGCCGGACTGAACGGCCGGGCCAAGGCCGTGCTCGCCGACGGCACGCAGCCACACGGAACGTTCGCCGTCGACGTCAGCTCGAAGCCCGAGCAGACCTACGTCAACAACTCGGGCAAGATCGTCTTCAGCTCCGGCCAGTGACTCAGCCCTGGCTAGAGGGCTCCCAGATGTTGACCTGACCGTCGACCGCGTAGCGGTCGATCTGCTCGAGCTCGGCGGGGTCGAACTGAAGGTGTTCGAGCGCGGCCACGTTCTGCTCGAGCTGGGCCACGGAGCTGGCGCCCACCAGCGCTGAACTCACACGCTCATCGCGCAACGTCCACGCGATCGCGAGCTGGGCCAACGTCTGCCCCCGCTCGCTGGCGATGGCGTCCAGGGCCCGAGCGCGCTCGATGTTCTCCTCGGTCAGCAGGTCTTCAGAGAAGGCCACGCCGCGGCGCACGCGTGAATCGTCGGGGATCCCGTCAAGGTACTTGTCAGTGAGCAGACCCTGCGCCAGGGGCGAGAAGGCGATGCAGCCGACCCCCTCACGCCCGAGCACGTCGAGCAGTTCGCCCTCGATCCAGCGGTTGAACATCGAATACGACGGCTGGTGGATGAGCAGGGGTGTGCCGAGCTGGCGGAGAATCTCGATCGCCTCTTCGGTCCGGCGGGGACCGTAGGAGGAGATTCCGACGTAGCGGGCCTTGCCCTGCCGGACCGCCGAGTCGAGCGCGCCCATCGTCTCCTCGAGGGGCGTGTCCGGGTCGAAGCGGTGCGAGTAGAAGATGTCGACATGGTCAAGCCGCATCCGCCGCAGGCTGTCCTCGAGGCTGTCGAGCAGGTATTTGCGTGACCCGTGGTCGCCGTACGGTCCGGGCCACATGTCGTACCCGGCCTTGGTCGAGATCACGACCTCGTGGCGCAGGCCATGAAAGTCCTCGGCGAAGACCCGTCCGAAGTTGATCTCGGCGCTCCCGTACGGAGGGCCGTAGTTGTTGGCCAGATCGAAGTGCGTGATCCCGAGGTCGAAGGCGCGGCGAATGATCGCGCGGCTGACTCCGAGCGGATGATCGTCCCCGAAGTTCTGCCACAGCCCGAGCGAGATGGCCGGCAGCTGGAGGCCGCTGCGCCCGCAGCGGCGATAGGGGATCTTGTCGTAGCGTTCGGGATCGGGGACGTAGGCGGACATCGGCCCCCGTTCAGCCAGGTCAGACATGACGTGCAGTATTTCATGGGCCAAGCCACCCAGGTGCTCCAGGCGGGGCGGCATGCCGTCGAACAGCCGCGGGTCGTCGCGCTCGACCGGCCTCGCCACACACACGACCCGAAACGCGACGACCCGCTCTGCGGGATGTGGTTTGGGATCGGTGTCTGAACACCGGCTTTCGAAGGGGGAGGGTGCGGTCGAGCAGGCGTGCCTCGGGACTGGACGAGGGTTTGGGCCCGGGGGCCGTGTATTAGGTCGCAAATCCAGATTGTCGTCTCGGGTTTGGGACGCGGTGGCCGCATAGCGCGCGGTTCGCAGCAGATCCGAACGGCGAGGGGGGATCTGCGACGTTTCGCACGCCCGGCCGGTCCCGACGAGCCCCCACTCCGCGCAAAACTGGGTCGGTAGCGGATCGCTCGTCACAAACGCGGGGTATAGCCCCCGATCCGTGAAAGGCGTCCCCGACAAATCGCGCTTTTTCACAGAATGGGGGGAGGATCACACGCCAGGGCGGCCCGCGGCCAGCCACCCGGCCACCACCCCCTTCGAAAGCCAAGTCGTTCGGCCCCCAACCGCCGCCGAGGCCGAGCCGGAGCCGGAGCCGGGCCAGGCCGGAGCCGACGCTGGCCCGCTACCAGCGGCTGGGGCATTCGTCGGCCACACTCCCAAACGATTGCGCCAACGAGCATCATTTTTCGCAAAGTGCGGCTTCGGCCGCCTGGGATTCGCCGTCCGGCCGACCCTGTGGGGCCCGGTTTGGCCATTGGGATAGTGACCGGCGCGGCGGTCTCGCCTACATTTGCAACGTAGGTTTCCACGAGACCTCTCATACACGCGCGCGCCCCGGCCGCCGACGGCGCGGACAGGAAGGAACTACCAAACCGCATGCCTATCCGACAGCAGAACGTCCTCGCCGCACAGTGGGCCCCCAACGGGGGAGCGATCGGAGCTCCGGACCTGACCTCGCCCGACAATCAGATCTTTGGGGCCAACGTCTTCAGCCCCGCGATCCAGCGCCAGCGGCTGCCCAGGGATGTCTACAAGCGGCTGTCCGTCACGCTGGCCAGGGGCGAGGCGCTCGACACGTCACTCGCCGACGCCGTCGCGCTGGCGATGAAGGAGTGGGCGCTCGAGAAGGGCGCCACTCACTACACGCACGTGTTCCAGCCGCTGACCGGCCTGACCGCGGAGAAGCACGACAGCTTCTACTCGCCGACGGGCGAGGGGACGGCGCTGGCCGAGTTCTCCGGCAAGGAGCTGATTCAGGGCGAGCCGGACGCGTCATCGTTCCCCACCGGCGGCATCCGCGCCACGTTCGAAGCGCGGGGGTACACGGCCTGGGATCCGACCTCTCCGGCGTTCATCCTCGAGAACCCCAACGGCGCGCTGCTCTGCATCCCGACCGCGTTCGCGTCCTGGACGGGCGAGGCGCTGGATCACAAGATCCCCCTGCTGCGCTCAATGGACGCACTGTCGAAGTCAGCCATGCGCGCCCTGAAACTGTTCGGCAACACGAGCGCCGCACGGGTGTTCACGACCGTCGGCCCCGAGCAGGAGTACTTCCTGATCGACGAGCAGTATTTCTTTGAGCGTCCCGACCTCGTGACCACGGGCCGGACGCTGTTCGGCGCCAAGCCGCCCAAGGGCCACGAACTCGACGATCACTACTTCGGCTCGATCCCCGAGCGGATCCTGGCCTGCATGCTCGACACCGAGCAGGAGCTCCAGAAGCTCGGCGTCCCGGTGAAGACGCGCCACAACGAGGTGGCGCCGAATCAGTACGAGCTGGCCCCGATCTTCGAGAACTCGAACGTCGGCGCCGATCATCAGCAGCTGACCATGCAGGTGATGCAGAACGTGGCCCGGCGGTATGGGCTCATCTGCCTGTTGCACGAGAAGCCGTTCGCCGGTGTGAACGGGTCCGGGAAACACAACAACTGGTCGATGGGAACCGACGACGGCGAGAACCTGCTCGAGCCGGGTGACACGCCCCACGAGAACCTCCAGTTCCTGTTCTTCTGCGCCGCCGTGATCCAGGCGGTCAACAAGCACCAGGGACTGCTGCGGGCTTCGATCGCCTCGCCCGGCCAGGACCACCGGCTGGGAGCCAATGAGGCCCCGCCGGCGATCATCTCGATCTTCCTCGGCGCCGAGCTCGAGAAGGTGTTCGGAGCCATCGAGCGCGGAGAGCTCGGAGAGTCCACGCCGGAGTCATTCCTCGGGCTGGGCACGCCGGTGTTGCCGCCCCTACCGATGCATGGCGGCGACCGCAACCGCACGAGCCCGTTCGCGTTTACCGGCAACAAGTTCGAGTTCCGGGCGCTCGGCTCGAGCATGTCACTGTCGCTGCCGAACACGGTGCTCAACACGATCGTCGCCGAGGCGATCGATTACCTGGCCGAGGAGCTCGAGAACGCGCTCGAAGGCGGGACCGAGCTCGAGGCCGCCCTACGGCCGATCTTGCAGCGGACCTACGCCGCCAACAAGCGGATCGTGTTCGGCGGTGACAACTACTCGGAGGACTGGCACGCGGAGGCGGCCGAGCGCGGGCTGCTCAACCTTCGGGCCACTCCGGACGCCCTGCCGTACCTGCTCGCGGACGACACGCAAGAGCTGTTCTCGAACTACGGCGTGCTGTCACAGCGCGAGCTGGAGTCCCGCTACGAGGTATTCCTCGAGCAATACGTGACCAAGCTCAACATCGAAGCCGAGGTGGCAGCGTCGATCGCGCGCACGATGCTGGTACCCGCGTCGGCCCGGTATCTGGCCTTGCTGCTAAGCGCGCAGCTGTCCGATCTGGCCAGTGAGGTCGAGGGTCTCGTGGCCAAGCTGGTCGACGAGATCCGGGCGCTGGAGTCAGTCAACCTGGAGGAGAATCAGCCCCACGGAGACCTGCTGAAGCACTCCGAGTACATGCGCGACGAGACGATCCCGGCCATGGATTCGGTCCGTGAGACGGCGGATCGGCTCGAGAAGATCGTGGCCGACGATCTCTGGCCGCTGCCGAAGTACTCTGAGATTCTGTTCATAAAGTAGGTATCTGGCCCGTCTGACCGCCCGGCGCACCGCAACTTGCGGTCGCCGGGCGGGTTCTTCGCTACGGTGACTCGCCGTATGGTCGAAGACCGCGTGGCGCGCGGTTGTCCGGCACAGGGGTGTGGCCGGCTGCGCAACTTCCTGCTTGTGCTGCTCGCTCTGGCGGGCGTTTTTCTGTGCGCCGTTCCCGCTCTGGCCGCCTCCGGCGGCGCCGGCCTTGGCACAACAAACAAGGCCAAGCATCACAGGCCGAAGAAACGCAAGAAGGCAGCGCCCAAGCAGACCCCGCGCCGGCAGAGCCGCGGGTCGAACCCGCTCACCGGTCGGGCGATGTGGATCTGGGAGCTGCCCCAGACCGACCGCGGGAACGTGGCCTCGATCATCGCCGCTGCCCATCAGTGGGGGGTCCGGACGCTGATGGTCAAGAGCAGCGACGGAACGAGCTTCTGGTCCTCGCAGTTCACCCCTCAGCTCGTTTCCGCCCTGCATGCCGGCGGAATCAACGTCTGCGCGTGGCAATACGTGTACGGGGACCATCCGGTCACCGAGGCCTACATGGGTTACGACGCCGTCAAGGATGGGGCCGATTGCCTGTTGATCGACGCCGAAACCGAATACGAGGGCAAGTACGTCGCGGCTCAGACCTATATCCAGCGGCTGCGCAAGCTGATCGGCGGAAAGTTCCCGGTGGCGCTGGCCGGGTTCCCCTACGTTGACTACCACCCGGCCTTCCCGTACTCGGTGTTTCTCGGGCCCGGTGGGGCGCAGTACAACGTGCCCCAGATGTACTGGAAGGACATCGGGACCACGGTCGATGCCGTGTTCGCTCACACCTACGACTTCAACCTGATCTACAAGCGCCCGATCTACCCTTTGGGGCAGGTCTACAGCTCTCCTCCCGCGCCCCAGATCGTGCGCTTCCGCCAGCTCTCGCTGGCCTATGGCGCCGGAGGCGTGAGCTGGTGGGATTGGCAGGAGGCGAAGCAGTCGGCGTGGACAGCTCTCTCGCGTCCGGCCGGGCCTCTACACGGCTTCACGGCGGACCCGGTCATGGCCGACCTGGGCCACGGCGCCCAGGGCGACCTCGTCGTCTGGGCCCAGGAACACCTCATCTCGGCCGGCTACCCGATCGGCGTCAACGGCAATTTCGGGAAGATCACCCTGGCCGACGTCGAAGCATTCCAGACCGCCCACGGTCTGACCGCAGACGGGATCATCGGTCCCGAGACGTGGGCGGCGCTCCTCCGTTATCCACCGGCCAAGATCGTATGGGGCGCCAAGACACAGGGCGTCCGCGCCGCGCTGGCCACTGTCCCGGGACCGACCGGCGTGCACTACGCGCCGGTTCCGGAGTCGGCCTCACTCCCCGCCCGGCGCGACGAGATCGCCGGCGCCGGCGGCGCCGGACGCCCCTGAGCCCGCCGGGCGCCCCTAGAACAAACCGTGCTCGCGCGCGTACGCGACGAGCTCGGCCCGGGAGCCGCGCTGAGTCTTCTGCTGGATGTGGGCTCGGTGAGACTCGACGGTGCGCACGCTGAGAAACAGCTGCGAGGCGATCTCGCTGTTCGTGTGGCCGAGCGCGATGAGGCGCAGAACCTCGAGCTCGCGGCCGCTGAGATCGTCAGGAGGACCGATGGTCGAGGGCACCTCGGCCGCCAGCCGGGCGCCCAACTCTGGGTTGAGGTAGGTCCGGCCGGCCGCGGCCAGCCGAACCGCTTCGATCAGCTCGGCTTCGGCGGCCTCCTTGAGCACGAAGCCCGTGGCGCCGGCGCGGAGCGCTTCCCGAGCCAGCTCGGGGTCACTCTGCATGGTCAGGATGACGATCTTCGTCTCGGGCGCGCTCTGAAGGAAGCGCGGGATGGCGGAGATGCTCGAGCCGCCCGGCAGGTTGACATCGAGGATCAGGACCTGCGGGTGATAGGCGACTACCCGTCGCTCGGCCACCGCCACGTCGCCGGCTTCCGAGACAACCTCGAAGTCCTCCTCGGCATCGAGCAGCAGCCGCAGCCCGGCGCGGACGACCTCGTGGTCGTCAACGAGCACGATCGTGATGGGAGCCTGGAGTCCGGAACCACTCTCGACGGCCGCTGTGGTCACGGACGAGATTCCAGCACGGAGCCCGGCGCGATGCGCACGGGCGAATCTTCGTCGAGCTCCACAGCTCCCCGCACGACCACGCCACGGCCGAATGTCACGTCACCGTGGACTACGAGGCGCTCGGCCTCCCGCAGTGCGGGGGGTCCGTCCGGGAACCGGGCCTCGAAGTCATCGATCAGCCTGTAGAAGCGCTTGTCGAGCTCGACGTACGGAAGCCTGGCATCGGGTCCAGCCGACGGCTCGACATCGAGGTCAGGGCCCAGCGAGTAGACATCGGAGCGGAGCACGAGCAGATCGTCGGTGGACTTGACGGGCACGAAGCGAGTCCGGGGCACGAGCAGGAGGCTGGCGCCGCGGAAGCTCTCGATCGCCGCGCCCATCGCGCTCTCGAGCTGGATCACCGGCGTGGAGCTCGAGTCGCGTGGATCAACCGTCTTGCGATTGACGATCAGGGGCAGCTCGAGCACGCCATCGGCCTCGGCGAGCGTCTCGGCCAGCACCCGGAGGTCGATCCAAAGGTTGTTGGTGTTGTAGTAGCGCCAGCGACGGAAGTCGCGGAACGAGTCCTCGTCCTCGGGCGGGGTCTGCGCCGTCTCGCGCAGGACGAGCCGGCCGTCGGCTCGGCGGCGCGCGATGTGACCGCCCTTGCGGTCGGCCTCGGTACCAAGCACGACCTCCATCAGGAACGGGATCTGCTCTTGGGCCAGGTGGGCGGCGATCCGCGGGTCGAGCCTGGCCCCGAGGTTGTCCGAGTTGGAGATCATCGCGTAACGGAACCCCTGCTCAAGGAGCGCACCGAGCATCCCGGAGCGACGCAAAGCGCCGTACACGTCACCGTGGCCGGGCGGGGACCATTCGAGTGCTGGAGCGCTCGGCCAGCTGACCGGGTCGAGCCGCTCGGCATCGAGCTTGGGGATCATGCTCTGCATGAAGTCCGGTGCGATCCCCTCGTGCTCGATGTCCGGGTAGCGAGCCAAAGCGCGCTCGGTGGCGTCGCGGGTGGCCTCGCTGTTCATCAACACGAGCGGGAGCCGGACCCCGAAACGCCGGCGCAGGGCGAGCGTCTGCCCGACGATGATCTCGAGGAAGGAACGTCCCTCACGGGCCTCGACCAGTGACTTGGGCTCCTGGAGCCCCATCGTCGTGGCCAGTCCCCCGTTCAGTTTGATCACGACGACCTGCTCGAGCGCCTCACCGGCGTCCGCCTCGGGCAGGTCCTCGAGCGTCGGGACGTCACCGGCGGGCTCCAATTCAGCGCTCGCCAGCATCACCGCCTGGCCCGATTCGAGCCGCCGGTAGGCGCTTTCGAACGCGCGGATCGCCTCCTCGTGCGCCCCGGCCTCGCGCATCTTGGCCGCTGCGGCCTGCCTTCCCGCCTCACTCATGTGATGCATTCTGACGCGCCCGCGGTCCCAGCATCGCCCACACCACCCACCGTGAGCAGGCCCGGGTGGCGCTACCGCCCGGCCCGCCGGCCCGGGCGACAAGCGTCAGCGGGCGGTGGCCCGCCGCCGGACGAGCGCGTCCAGGGTGACGGCGATGATGAGCACGACCGCAGTGGCCATGTCCTGGCCGGCAGCCGCAATCCCCATCAGGCCAAGCCCGTTGAACACGGCCGCGATGACCACCCCGCCGAGCAGAGCATGGATCATCTTGCCCCGACCACCGAACAGGCTGGTGCCGCCGATGACCGCAGCCGCCACGCCGAACAGGACAAGCGATCCGCCGTCGATGTCCGTGGCCATCGAGCCCTGGCGTGACTCGTAGACGAGACCGGCAAGGCCAGCCGTTATACCGGCCAGGGCAAAGCCCAGCGTGCGCACCCGGGCCACGTTGATGCCCGCCCGACGCGCAGCCTCGGGATTGCCACCGATGGCAAGGATGTAGCGCCCCGTGCGCATCCGAGTGAGGATGAACGTGTACACCAGGAGGATGAACAGCACGATCGGGATCACCCACGGCACGCCCTCCAGGGTGGTGAGCGCGCCCCGGTTGGCGTTGCAGATGAGCACGAGGAACAAGCCGCCCGCGGCGGCGATGCCGATCGTCAGCAGGGTGATGCCGAGCGGCTGTGCCGTCAGGCCATGCTTGCGGCGCCGGGCCACGTCAGACAGGCGAAGCGCCGCGAACAGACCCAGGATGACTATGAGCGCAGCCCAGCCGAGCCCCGGGCTCATGTTTGCGTTGACGATCTTGTAGACGGGACTGTTGGAGTCGATCGAGATGACGCCCCCGACGGCCGTCTTGTCGACGTTGGCCAGCTCGAGCATGATCCCTTCAAAGCCGAGCAAGCCGCCCAGGGTGACCACGAACGAGGGCAGGCCCAGACGTGTGATCAGCGTTCCCTGGATGGCCCCCAAGCCACCTGTGGCCAACAGCCCGCCGATGATCCCGATCCACCAGGGCAGGCTGACCGGGGGGGCGATGAGCTCGGCGATGACGAACGCACCGACGGCGGCGTTGTAGCCCACCGACAGGTCGATCTCGGACATGAGCAGAACCCAGATCTCGGCCGCTCCGAACAGGATGTAGGTGCCTGCCTGCGTGAACAGGTTGACCAGGTTGCCGGCGGTGAGAAAGGTCGACTGCTCGGCCTGGAAGAAGATGACGATCAGGATCAGCCCACCGATGATCGGCAGCGCGCCTGACTCCCCGTTTCGGATCCGCCGTCCCCAGGCCCGGAAGTAGTCAGGCAGCGATTCAGCCAAGATCTCCGGAGCGACGGTGGCCAGCTCTGCATCGCTGAGCCCAGCCTCGCCGTCCAAATCGGGCGCGGTCGCTGCGGGGTCCGGCTCGGTGCTCACGTCACTGGGCTGGGTGGGATCGGCCAACTCACTCCTCCTTTAGACCACGCGGCTATGCCGCCGGACCATCCGCAGCCGCCCGCCCGGCGGTCCCCGTGGTCATGTACTCGACAGCGCTCTGGCGATCGAACTCCGACGCGGGAGCACTGACGACGAGACGTCCGAGGTACAGGACAGCGATCCGGTCGGCAACCTCGAACACGTCAGGAAGATTGTGCGAGACGACGAGCACGGCTACCCCCCGACCGGAGAGCGTCTTGATCAGGCTGAGGACCATTTCCGTCTGAGCTACGCCCAGCGCAGCGGTGGGCTCATCCATGATGACCAACTGGGCCTCGGACATGACCGCCTTGGCCACGGCGACGGACTGTCGTTGGCCTCCGGACAACGAGGCCACGGGCTGGCGAATCGAGCGCACCGTCGTGACCGTACAGGTCGGTGAGGGTCTGGCGCGCCTTTACCTCCATCGTGGACTCGTCGAGAAGTCCGTGGGACAACGGCTCGTGACCGAGGAACATGTTCTGGACGATGTCCAGGTTGTCGCACAGGGCCAGATCCTGGTAGATCGTGGTGATCCCGAGCGCCTCGGCGTCCCGGGGCCCATGCAACGAAACGGGTTTGCCCTCCCAGATGATCTGACCCGCGTCGGGAGCCCACAGCCCGGAGATCGTCTTGATCAGGGATGACTTGCCGGCGCCGTTGTCACCGATCAGCGCCGTCACCTTGCCGGCCGGTACGTCGAGGTCGACCGAGGTCAGCGCCTGCACCGGCCCGAAGCGCTTGCTCACGCCTCTGAGTGAGAGCAGGGCCGGCTGGGTCCCGGGGACAACCTTGGGGTCTGCGACGGGAGTGTCTGAAGTACTCAATTGATGATCGTCCCGGGTACCGTGCCCGCCCGCTGGAGGGCGGGCACGTGCACCCTATGGGATTTTCGACTCGCCTAGCCGGTTATCCCGGCCTTCTTGCACTCCGCGGCGTAGGAACCCGCGCACAGCTGGCTGGCCGGCACGAAGTTGTCCTTGATCACCGTCGCGTTGAGGTTGGCCGGGGTGACCCACTCCGGCTGGAGCAGCACCGACGGCACGGGCTTGTGCTCGTTGATGTCCTGAGTGGTCCCATTCAGCAGGGACGACGGCGGGGTCTTGCCTGCCCGCAGGTAGACGGCCAGTGCGACCGCGGCCTGAGCTTCCTTGTAGATCGGCTTGTAGACCGTCCCACACTGGTAGCCCGAGAGCACGTTCTGGAGTCCGGTCAGTGTTGCGTCCTGGCCGGTGGTCGGGAACGAACCCGCCTTGACTCCGTGGCCCTTGAGGTACGTGATGATCGGCGCGCCGTTCTCGTCGTTGGGGATGAGTGCGGCATTCGCGGTCTTGTGGGCGGTGAAGGCCGCCTCGAACTCCGTGGCCGCTGTGGGCGGATCCCACGTCCCGGCTGGATTGGCGACGTCCTTCCACTTGCCCGACTTGAACAGGGGGGCCAGGACGCCGTTGTAGTAGCCCTGGTAGAAGAGCGTGGCGTTGTTGTCCGTCGGGTCACCGCGCATGACGATGACCTGTGGGTTCTTGATCTTCTCGGCTGCCACGCACTTGACCAGACCCTGACCCATCACCTTCCCGACCGTCACGTTGTTGAAGCTGACGTAGTACGGACGGCTGCCGCCGAGCGTGAGCCGGTCATAGTCGATGACCTTGACACCGTGGGCGGCGGCGTACTTCTCGACCTGGGTGCCCGTGCCCGAGTCCTCGGGGTCGCTCAGGATGATCGTTGCCCCGTTGGTGATGTCCGTCTGGGCGTCGGTCAGGAACGTCGAGTCGCTCTTCTGAGCGTTCTGGATGATGATGTCCGAGCTGGGCACACCGGCGGCCAGCAGGGCCTTCTTCAGGTCAGGCTGGTCGAACTCGACATATCGAGTCGAGCTGGTCGTGTCCGGGAGGATCGCGGCGACCTTCCCCTTGCCCGAGGCACCGAGCGACTTGAGCGCGGCCATGGCCGAGAAGTCGTTTGTAAACGCGGACGCCGAGATGCTCGGCGTAGCGCCGCCGGAGGCGGCGGCCGACGATGAAGAGCTCGACGTTGTGCTCGAGCTCGACGACGAGCTCCCGCAGCCAGCGATGACGGCGGCCGCCGCCAACGCGGGCACGAGGCCCCATTTCCCTACCCACATAAGCATGTCTCCCCTCAACGCGAGAGCGCCTATAGCGCCCCCTAATTTCTGAACCCATCGCTTGCCCGGTTCGCCTGGCGAACGTTTTCACACCATGGAGCCGATGTCCACCGAAGTTAACGACACACGAATCTGCTCATCAGGGCTCAGGGCTGGCCATAGTACGCCCCGGAGCCGTGCTTGCGCTCGTGGTGCTTGTCGCGCAGAGCGGCGTCCAGAGGCCCGGCGCCCGGTTCGAGGACCAGGCTGAGCAGCGCCAGCCGGGCCACCTCCTCGAGCGTGACCGCGTTCTGCACCGCGGACGCCGGATCTGGCCCCCAGCAGAACGGCCCGTGACCGCGGACCAGCGCAGCGGGGATCTCGCCTGGCCGCGCCCCGACGGCCTCGATCAGCACGGTGCCGGTGGACAGCTCGTAGTCGCCCTCGATCTCCTGCGCGGTCAACGCCCGCGTGACCGGAACCGGATTGGCGGTCAGGTCAGCGTGGGTGGTACCCAGCACCGGGATCTCCCGCTCGGCCTGTGCCCACGCCGTGGCCCAGGTCGAGTGGGTGTGGACGATCCCGCCGATCTCGGGCCAGGCTCGATAGAGCTCGAGATGGGTCGGCGTATCGGTGGACGGACGGCGCTCACCGTTGACGAGTTCTCCGTGCTCGAGATCGACGAGGACCACGTCAGCGGTGGTCATGCTCGCGTAGTCGACGCCGCTGGCCTTGATCGCCATCAGGCCGCGGTCGCGATCGATTCCGCTTGCGTTCCCCCAGGTGAGCCGGACCAGACCGTGGGCCGGGAGGGCAAGGTTCGCCTCCAGGACCCGCCGGCGTAGCTGTTCGAGATCAGCCACCGGTCCGGATCCGCTTGAGGTCGTGCATGAGATCCACGTCGCTGCGGCCCAGGGTGTCATAGAGCCGGCGATAGATGGCGTACACGCGATCGTAGGTCTCCCCTGCGTTCGAGTCAGGCGTGTAGGTGCGCGCAAACGGAGCCCGCGTCTGCATCACCGCTGCCTCGATGCCGTCAAACACGCCTGCGGCAACCGCGCCGAACAGCGCCGAACCGCGCGCTGGCACCTCACTGGAGGCGGGGACATGGACCGGACGCCCGCTGATGTCAGCGATCAGCTGCATCGTAAGCGGGCTCTTTTCGGCGATCCCGCCACAGGCCACGATCTCGGTGAGCGGGATCCCGTGCTCGGTGAAGTTGTCCATGATGCGGCGGTTCCCGTACGCGATCGACTCGAGCAGGGCACGGTAGATCTGCTCCGGTGTGCTGTGCAGGGTGAGCCCCAGAATTACGCCGGTGAGGTCAGCGTCGGCGAGGATCGATCGGTTTCCGTTCCACCAGTCGATCGCCAGCAGCCCGGTGCTGCCGGGGGCCAGCCGGGCGGCGCCGGATTCGAGCTCGTCGTAGGCGTCCTCCCCCCGGCCCAGCAACCGCACCAGCCAGGCCAGCATGTCACCCACGGCCGCCTGGCCGGCCTCGTAGCCGTAGAGCCCAGGCAGGATGCCGTCGCGAGCCACCCCGGTGATGCCGGGGAGGCGGACCTCGCCGGTGCCCAGGACCATGTCGCAGATCGAGGTGCCGATCACGGTCACGAACGTCTCGGTCCCCCCGACGCCGGCGCCGGGGACCGATACGAAAGAGTCAACGTTTCCGACCGCAACCGCCACGTTCTCCCCCAACCCCAGCCGCGCGGCCCGCTCGGTCGTGAGTGACCCCGCGCGCGTACCGAGCGGCGCGAACTCCGTTCCCAGCTTCGCCGCCGGGTCGGAGAAGCCCGGGTAGGCGGCCTCGAAGTAGTCATTCGACGGCAGCCCGGTGTCGCTCGACCACATGGCCTTGTAGGCGGCGGTGCAGGTCTGGCGGCACTCCCGACCGGTCAGGTACCAGACGATCCAATCGGTGGCCTCGAGAAAGGCACCCGCCGCGTCATAGACCTCCCGGTCCTCGAGCCACAGCTCGATCAATTTGGGGAAGTACCACTCCGAGGAGATGCGCCCGCCGTAGCGCTCCAGGAACTCCTCGCCGCGCTCTGCTGCGACCTGATTGAGGCGGTCGGCCACGGGCTGCGCCGAATGATGCTTCCAGAGCTTCGGCCAGGCGTGGCGCCGGCCACGCCACTGCGCGATCCGGCACAGCGGCTCGCCGTCAGCCGTGACCGGCAGCACGGTGCACGATGTGACGTCAATCCCGATCCCGACCACGTCGCTCGGGGAGACGCCCGCCCGGGCCACGGCGTCGGGGATCCCGGTCTCGAGCACCGACACCCAGTCATCGGGATCCTGAAGCGCCCAGTCGGGCGGAAGTTGCTCACCGGTTCCGGGGAGCTCTGAGTCAATCACCGCGCTCGCGTAAGGCACGACGCTGACCGCGAGCTCCTCCCCGGTGTGTACGTCGAGCACCAGGACACGGCCCGATTCGGTGCCGAAATCTACACCGACCGCGTACGGTTCGCCGCTCACCGGCTGCAGGTCCTCCAGCGGGTGATCGACAGCACGATGTGCAAGATACAGCGATCGCGATCGCCGGATGTGCCGGGTTCTCGGGCGGGACGGCTAGACTCCTTGTAAACGTTTTCAGGGATTCAAGAAAAGAGCCACCCGTGCCAGCCAGCATCCACGACGTCGCCGCCCGCGCCGGGGTCTCGGTCGCGACCGTGTCCCGATCGCTGACCGCCCCGCGGACCGTGCGAGAGCCCACCCGGGCCCGAGTCCTGGCGGCGACCGCCGAGCTGGGGTACGAGCCCAACCGCGCGGCGCGAGCGCTGATCACGGGCCGCACGGGGAACATCGGCGTGATCGCCCCAGACCTTGGCAACCCCTACTTCCACGCCGTCCTGAAAGGTGCCCAGGCGCGAGCGCGCGAGGCCGACTACGCGGTGTTCGTGGCCGATGGGCAGGAGGACGCGGCCGAGGAGGAGGCACTGATCCGCGCGATGGGCAAGCAGGTCGATGGGATCGTGCTGTGCTCCTCGCGTCTGGCGCCGGTCACGCTGGCGCGGCTCGAGCCGACGCCGACCCTCGTGCTGCTCAATCGCCGCGAGCCCGGCCGCCCCTCGGTCGTGGTCGACAGCGCGGGCGGGATGCGCCAGGCGATGCGCCACCTGGCCGAACTGGGCCACGTGCGCTGCGCGTTCGTGGCCGGCCCGCGCCGCTCGTGGTCCAACCGCGAGCGTCTGCGCGGGCTGCGCGCCTGCGCCCGAGCCGTCGGGGCGGAGCTCGTGACGATCGACCCCGTGGGGCGGGTGGGGTCCGATTTCCCCAGCGGTGCGCAGGCCGCCGACCGGGTGCTGGAGACCGGCGTCACGGCCGTGCTGGCCTACAACGACCTGGTGGCGGTGGGGATCCTGAGCCGGCTGGCCGAGCTCGGCGTGCGGGTGCCCGAGGAACTCAGCGTGGTCGGATTCGATGACATCCCGTTGGCGGCAATGGTGACGCCACCGCTGACCACGGTGGCGGCTCCGACCGGGCTCGCCGGACGAGTTGCGGTCGAGGTGTTGCTCGACGGCCTGGAGCCCGGAGCCTCGCAGTCCCCGGCGGCCCAGCGGCTCCCGGCGACACTCGTAGTGCGCAGCTCGACCGCTCCGCCGGCGCTGACCCGAACCACGACTCAAGCGAGGAGCGCATGACCATCAGACAACTCACGACCGTCGGCGAGAGCACTGCCCACATCACCCTGTCGCTGGCCGACCTGGCCGCCGGCGAGACGCTGGTGCTCGGAGCCGAGAACGAGTCAGCCGCGGTGGTGCTCACCGGCCGTGTCGACGCCGCCGTCGAGGGCACGCCGCTGGGCGTCGCCGGCGGCCGGAGCTCCGTGTTCGATGCGCCCGGCGACACCGTCTACACCCCGCCCGGGGCGGCCACGACCCTCACCGCGACCGGTGACGGAGCCGTCCAGGTGGCGATCGCCGAGGCGGCCGCCGAGCCGGCCCCGGACGCGCCACCGGCGCGGGTGATCCGGGCCGGTGACCAGCGGATCGCAGAGGTCGGTCAGGGCAACTGGTCGCGCACGGTGCGCACAATCCTCGGCCCCGAGCATGCCGCGGTCCGGCTGCTGCTCGGCGAGACGATCAATCCACCGGGCAACTGGTCCTCCTATCCCCCCCACCGCCACGACCGCCACGATCCCCCGCGCGAGGTGAATCTGGAGGAGGTGTACCTGTTCAAGGTCGACCCGCCGGGCGGTTTCGGGGTGCAGATCCGCTACGACCTCGGCGGCGCCGAGGAGGCGTTCCTGGTTCGCGACGATGACATCGCCGTGATCCGCGCCGGCTTCCACCCAGTGGCAGCGGCGTCAGGCTATGCCCTGTACTACCTGTGGGTGATGGCCGGTGACGGACGCGTGATGGTGCCCTACCTCGACCCCGCGCACGCCTGGGTGCAGGAAGCGGCGTGAGCACCCGGCTCGCACAGGCCGTCGTCAAGCTCGACCCCGCCGATCCGGTGGGCCTGGCCTGCCGCGATCTCGAACCCGGCCTCGAGGTTGACGGCGGCGATTGGCGGCTGCGGGTCCGCGACGCCGTGCCGCGCGGGCACAAGCTGGCGCTGATCGACCTGCCGGCCGGAACCGAGGTGCGCAAGTACGGGCAGGCGATCGGGTTGGCCACACGCGATATAGCCGCCGGGGAGCACGTCCACGAGCACAATCTCCACTCACTGACTCGGTCAGACCCGACGGGCGCCCCGCACGCCGGGGCCGACACAGCGGGCGCGCCACACGCCGCGGCTGACGCCGCACCGGCGGGAGCGGTCGTGCCGGCGAACCCGCCTGACCCGGCCCCGCCCGCTGAGATACCGACGTTCGAAGGCATCGTCCGCGCCGACCGGCGGGTCGGGACCCGCAACTACGTTGCGGTGCTCAGCACCGTCAACTGCTCGGCGACCGTGGTCAAGCGGATCGCCGCCGCATTCTCGGCGCCCGGTGCGCTCGACGGTTACCCGGGGGTCGACGGGGTGATCGCCGTCACCCACGGGACGGGCTGCGGGATGTCAGCCGACGGCGAGGGGCTGGCCCAGCTGCGGCGGACGCTGGCCGGCTACGCCCGCAACCCCAATGTCGGGGCGGTTGCGCTCGTCGGCCTGGGGTGCGAGGTCAACCAGATCTCGGCCCTGACCGAGGACCTCGGCCTGGAGGACCGGCTGGTGATCCAGGAGCTCGGCGGGTCGATGGCCACCGTGCAGCGCGGGATTGACCGGGTCCGCGAGCTGCTGCCGGCCACCTCTGCCCGCGGCGGGCGGGTCCGGGTTCCGGTCTCGGCGCTGACGCTCGGACTCCAGTGCGGCGGCTCGGACGCCTGGTCCGGTGTGAGTGCCAACCCGGTGCTGGGCGTGGCCGTCGACCGCCTGGTCGCCGCCGGCGGCACCGCGGTGCTGGCCGAGACGCCGGAGATCCACGGTGCCGAGCACCTGCTGACCCGCCGCGCCGCCTCGCCCGAGGTCGCGCGGGCGCTGCTGGAGCGGGTCGCGTGGTGGGAGCGCTACGCCGCCGCCGAGGGCGGCAACCTGGACAACAACCCCTCGCCCGGCAACCGCGCGGGCGGGATCACGACGATCGAGGAGAAGTCGCTCGGCGCGGTGGCCAAGGGCGGCTCCACGCCGCTGCGCGCCGTGTACCGCTACGCCGACCCCGTCACTGAGCGCGGGCTGGTGTTCATGGACACGCCGGGGTACGACCCGGTGTCGGTGACCGGGATCGTCGCCGGGGGCGCCAACCTGGTCTGCTTCACCACCGGTCGCGGCTCGGTTTTCGGGTGCCGGCCGGCCCCCAGCCTGAAGCTGGCCACGACCACCGAGCTGTACCGCCGGATGGCCGATGACATGGACTTCGACTGCGGGCCGGTGATCGACGGCAGAGCCACCGTGACCGAGCTCGGCGAGGCGCTGTTCGAGGAGATCCTGGCGGTCGCCTCCGGACGGCTGACCAAGAGCGAGGAGTTCGGCTTCGGCGACGAGGAGTTCGTGCCCTGGCAGCTCGGAGCGGTGATGTGAGGGTGATGACCACCCGGCTGTCGCTGCCCACGCTGGACGCCGTGCCGGCGCCGCTGCGGCCCCCGATCGATCCGGGCCAGCTGAGCGTGGGGATCGTCCACCTCGGGATCGGGGCGTTTCACCGCGCCCACCAGGCGGCGTTCACTGAAGACGCGATCGTCGCCGCCGGCGGGGAGTGGGGGATCTGCGGAGTGACCGAGCGGAGCGCCGGCGTCGTCGAGCAGCTCGGGGCACAGGATGGCCTGTACGCGCTGGCCCAGCGCGGCGCGGCTGGCGAGCGCCTGCGGGTCGTGGGCGTCGTCCGGGAGCTGCGCTTCGCGCAGGCCGACCCCGCTGGCCTGATGCACCGGATCGCCGACCCGGCCGTGCACGTGATCACGCTGAGCGTCAGCGAGAAGGGTTACCGCTACGAGGCCACCACCGGGCGCCTGCGCCTCGACGACCCGGGAATCGTTGCCGACCTCAGCGGGAGTGGGCCGTCCACCGTGGTCGGCCAACTGGCCTTCGGGCTCGATGCCCGCCGCCGCGCCAACGGCGCCCCGATCACAGTTGTGTGCTGCGACAACCTTCCCGACAACGGCCCGGTGCTGGCCGGACTGGTGCGCGACTTCGCCGAACGGCTGCCGCAGGCCGGCGAGCTGCTGGCCTGGATCGAGGACAGCGTCCGGTTCCCGTCAACGATGGTCGATCGGATCACCCCGGCCACGACCGCGGCCGACCGCGGCGCGATCGCCGCCGAGCTCGGCGTGGAGGACCGAGGCTCAGTGATCACCGAGCCGTTTCGTCAGTGGGTGATCGAGGATGACTTCGCCGCCCCGCGGCCAGCTTGGGAGCGCGCGGGCGCGATCATGACCGATGACGTACGCCCCTACGAGCGCCTCAAGATCCGCCTGCTGAACGGCTGCCACTCGACGGTGGCCTACCTCGGCGTGCTGGCCGACCAGGAGTTCGTGAGCGACGCCGTTGGCCCCGGGATGCCGTTCGTCGCGGTGCTGCAAAAACTGATGGAGCGCGACGTCGTGCCGACGGTCGTCGTGCCACCGGGGTTCGACCTGTCCGCGTACGAGGCCGAGGTCCTGGAGCGCTTCGCCAACCCCGCACTGCGCCACCGGACACTGCAGATCGCGATGGACGGCAGCCAGAAGCTCCCCCAGCGGCTACTCGACACCGTGCTTGATCGGCGCCGGGCCGGCGCCGAGCCGGTGTTCGCCGCGCTGGGCGTCGCGGCATGGATGCGCTTCGTCTCCGCGCGCCGGTCGGACGGCGGTCACGAGCTGACCGTCGACGATCCGCTGGCCGACCGGATCGCCGAACGGCTTGGCGGTCGCGAGGATCCCGCCGCGGTGGTCAACGAGCTGCTGTCGATGCCCGAGATCTTCGACGAGGAGCTGGCCGGCGACGCTGGGCTGCGGGCACTGCTGGTCGAGCTGCTCGGCCGGCTGGCCCGCGACGGGGCGCGGCGAACCGCGGAGCGTCTGACCTAGTGGACCGCTCCGCGATCACCGAGCAGATGCGAGACACCGGCGTGGTCGCGATCCTGCGGGCCGACGGCCCGGATCACCTGGAGACCGTGGCGGACGAGCTCGCGGCGGCCGGCATCACCTGCCTCGAGCTGACCCTGACGACGCCGGGGGCGCTCGATGTGATGGCGCGGCTGCGCCGTAGCCTGGACCCGCGTGTCGCGCTGGGTGTGGGGAGCGTGCTCGACACGGCTCAGGCGCAAGCGGCGCTCGACGCCGGAGCCGACTTCCTGGTCAGCCCAGGCGTTTGCGAGGAGGTGGCCCTAGCGTCTGGCGCGCGGGCTATCCCGTACTACCCGGGGGCCCTCACGCCGACCGAGGTGATGGCCGCCTGGCGCCTCGGTGCGCCCGCGGTCAAGCTGTTCCCAGCCGCCACCGGGGGGCCGCGATACGTCCGCGACCTCCGCGGTCCGCTGCCCGATATCCCGCTCGTGCCCACCGGCGGTGTCGCGCTCGAGCAGATCGCCGACTACCTCGCCGCCGGGGCGGTGGCGGTTGGGCTGGGTGGCCCGCTGATCGGCGACGCGCTGCAGGGCGGGCCCACCGCGCCGCTGCGCGAGCGGGCCCGGGCGGCGCTCGCCGCGGTCACCGAGGGGCGAGCGCGAGCGCGCGACGCGGTCACCGAGGGGCAAGCGCCGAAGTGACCTCGGTACCCAACCACCCGCCGCCGGCCGGGCTGGTCACCGCCGGCGAGACGATGGGGCTGCTCGTACAGGCCACGCCCGGCGCACCGCGCAACGGAGAGGCGATGTGCTTTGGGATCGGGGGCTCGGAGTCCAACGTGGCGATTGGCGTGCGGCGGCTCGGCGTGCCGGCAGCGTGGATCGGGCGGATCGGCGACGACGCGGCGGGCGCGCTGATCCTGCGCGAACTGCGCGCTGAGCAGGTCGAGCCGATCGCCGCCGTCGACCCAGCCCCCACCGGACTGATGATCCGCTGGCGCCCGGCCGCGCTGTACGGCCGGGTGGAGTATCACCGCCGCGGGAGTGCCGGCGCCCAGCTGCGAGCGGCCGACATTCCCGAGGGTGTGGTCACCCGTGCGGCGGCGTTCCACGCCACCGGGATCACTCTGGCACTGGGCGCCGATCCGGCCGCCGCGGTGACGCACGGGATGGCCGTGGCGCGGGCGGCGAGCGTGCCGGTCAGCTTCGACCTCAACTTCCGTCGCGCGCTGTGGACCGAGGCCGAGGCGGCGCCGGCGCTGAGCGCCGCGGTGCGTCAGGCCGACGTGGTGTTCGCCGGGGCCGAGGAGGCGGCGATCGTCACCGGCGCCGCCAAACCGCTCGACGCCGCGCTGGCGCTCGAGGCCATGGGCCCGCAGCAGGTGCTGATCACGCTCGGCGCCGCCGGCTGCCTGGCCCGGATCGACGGCACGACCCACGAGGTGCCGGCCCGGGCGGTGGGCCCGATGGTGCTTGACACGGTCGGCGCCGGCGACGCATTTGTGGCGGGCTACCTGGCCGAGTTGATCGGCGGCGCGGCGCCGGCGCGGCGGCTCGCCACCGCGGTCGCAGCCGGCGCCTGGGCGGTTACGGTGGCCGGCGACTGGGAAGGGATGCCGGACCGGCGCGCGCTGGCCCTGCTCGACACGACGGAGCCCGTGATCCGATAAGCGCGCGCCAGCTCAGGCGCCGGCGTTCTGCACTTCCTCGATCTGACGCTTATAGCTCGAGACCATGAGCTCGGTGAGCTGCTCGATCGAGGTCTCGTGCACCTGCTGGTTCATGCTGATGCGGCCGCCTTCCATGACGTTCACGCGATCGCACAGCTCGAACAGGTGAGCGTAGTTGTGGTCAATCACGATGATCGAGACTCGGCCGCTCGAGGCGAGGTCCTTGACCAGGTCGATGATGAGACGGGACTCGCGGGCCCCCATGGCCGACAGCGGCTCATCGAGGAGGAGGATCTTCGGCGTCGCGCGCACGGAGCGGGCAACCGCAATCGCCTGCCGTTGACCGCCGGAGAGCCGCTCGGCCTCGGCGTCGACGCTCGGCACGCGGACGTTGATCTCGTCGAGGTATTGGCGCGCGAGCTTGCGCATCTCGCGCTTGTCAAGAAAGCGCAGCGCCCCGAACTTCATGATCTCGTGGCCGAGGAACAGGTTCTGGTAGACGGGCAGCTGCGGAATCAGTGCGAGATCCTGGTACACCGTTTCGATTCCGTGGGATCGAGCGTCCGCGACCGACTTGAACCGCACGCTGTCTCCCCCGAGGAGGATCTCTCCCTCATCCTGCGCATGAAAGCCACTCAGGATCTTGACCAGCGTGCTCTTGCCGGCCCCGTTGTCCCCCACGAGCCCGAGCACCTCGCCCTGGCCCAGGGCAAGGTCGATGCCACGGAGTACCGCGAGCGCGCCGAAGCGCTTGGTGACGCCGCGCACCTCGAGCACGGGAGCACCGGCGGGGACCGGGGCCGTGGGCTCGGCGGGCTGTGGGCCGGCGCTCATCCGCCCCTCGAGCGCGCGATCAGCCGGTCGAACTGGACGTTGAGCGCCATCGCGACAATGATCACCACGCCGACCCAGATGAAGAAGTCATTGGTGCTGACCCCGATCAGCGTCAGCCCGTCCTCGAGAATGCCGATCAGGATCGCGCCGATCAAGGCCCCGAGCACCGTTCCGCGCCCGCCAGTCAGCGCTGTGCCGCCGATCACGCAGGCGCCGACCGCGTACAGGATGTAATCGACGCCGAAGTTGCCCGGGTCAAGGCTCCCGTACTTCACCGCGTCAACGATTCCGACCAGACCGGCGAGGAAGGAACAGAGCACGAAACACCACACCTTGACGCGCCGAATGGGCACGCCCGCCTCGGCCGCGCCGACGAGGTTGCCGCCGGTGGCGATGATCCGGACGCCGAAGCGGGTGCGCGTGAGCAACAGGCTGAGGAGGACCGTGATCGCGACCACCCAGAGGATCTCCGACCACTTCCAGACCCCCATCAGCTGGCTCCCGAAACCCGTCTGGCCGCTCAGCGGGATCGGCGACGCCTCGGCGTCATTCGAGTAGACGAGCACCGCCCCGTACAAGATGAAGTTCGTGGCCAGCGTGGTGACGAACGACGGCACGTTCAGGCGCACGGTGATCAGCCCGTTGACCGCCCCGACGGCCGCTGCGGCCAGAAGCGCGACCACGATCGCCAGCACGAGCGGCAGACCGTCGTTGTGGGCCCAGTACATGACCCAGGGACAGAACAAGAAGACCTGCCCAACGGACAGGTCGATCTCGCCGAGCACGAGCAGCAGCACCTCTCCGACGGCGATCGCGCCGATCGGCCCCGCATACCCGGCGGCCGAGCTGAGGCTGAGCGAGCCGGTGAACGTCGACCCGGCTCTGATCGTGAAGTAAATGAACAGTCCGATCGTGATTACGATCGGCGTCAGCTCGCGCTGGTAGAGGAAGGCGCGTAGGACTCGAACCCCAATCGACTGGCCCCGAGGCCCATTCGATGCGGGTTCCTTCTGCTGCCCCGGCGGGCTCTGCACCGGGGCAGCAGCAGACGTTGGAACGTCCGATGGCACGCTCGCGGAAGGCTAGGTCGCGATCGAGGTCGGCGGCGTCAATGCCTTCTTCGCGGCGCCCGTGCCCTCGAACCTGGTCGCCGGCAGGTATGGCGCGACGTTCGACTTCGTAACGATGCCGATTCCCGTGTCGGTGTCCGTCGGCTTCATCAGCCCGCCCGAGACGTTGAACAGGAACAGCTGCATGATCGTGTCGAAGCCCTGGAGGTAGGCCTGCTGGTCGATCGTCGCGGTCACGTACCCAGCGTTGATGGCCTGGGCGACCGGCAACCCGACATCCCAGACCGAGGCGCCGACCTTGCCCTTCAGGCTGTTCTTCTGAATGAACTGCGCGACCGCGTTGCTGTCCCCGCTGTCGACGGCCATCATCCACTTCACGTCCTTGTGGCCCGCGTACCACGAGGAGATCTTGTTGTACTCCGGCGCGCCCTCAGTCGCCGAGGTACCGACCTCGACGAAATTGACGCCGGCCTTGGTCAGGATGGGCTTCGCGCCGTCGATCCGCGGCTGGATGTTCCCGGTGCCCGGAGTCGCGATGATCCCGGCCACGAGGTCGCCTGACTTTACGCCGGCCTTGAGGATCGCCTCCCCGACCGCGGCGCCCGCGGTGAGGTTGTTCTGTCCGACGTATGCCATCCGGTTGTTCTTGACCCCCGCGGCGACGTCGGCGTTGTAGGCGATCACGGGAATGCCTTGGCTCAGCGCGGTGTCGACGGGTGTGTTGAAGGCGGTGTTGTCGATCAGACAGCACCCAATCCCGTTTGCCTTTCCGGCGATGGCCGAGTTGAACGCCGACACCATCTGGCTGACGATCGAGTTGTTGGAGCCCGTCCACTGGAACGAACTACCCGTCAATGCGCAGGCGTCCTGGCATCCATATTGAGTCGCGGTGAAGAACGAGTTCGTCGTCACGTGGTTGACCATCACGAAGTGGTGGCTCGCACTGCTCCCGAAGACGCCGGCCCCACCGCTGCCGGAGGCGGCCGATGCGCTGGAACTCGACTTCGAGCTCCCACAGGCCTCGAGCACCACCGCGGCGATCCCGGCCGCACCCCCGGTCAGCGCAGTGCGACGGGTGACCTGGTGCCACCTGGTCTCCTGCGACATGCCGCCCGCGTGCTTACGGGCTTCCTTGTCCTCGTCCCATTCCAGACGCTCAATTGCGTCATTGACGAAGTCTTCTTTCGACATGCTGGACTCCTCCTCTCTCCGACCACCCAGCTGACGTCAACCGTTTCAGACGCAAGCCGGGTTGTCCAATCAACTTAACCGAGGATTAAATCCGGGCGCCGGCCGCTGCCGCTCCCGCGCGATCCGCTCTCTCTCCTCTCGGTGATGCGGGCGCGATGTTAGCGGTCACACTCCACCGCTGTCAACGTCGCGTCCCGCGACGGCGGTACTGGCGCGCACCACGAGCTGGGGCTCAACGAGCGACCCTGAGCCGACCGGCTCTCCCGCTTCGATAGTTCGGACCAGCAGACGCAGGCTGCGACTCCCGACCTCGATGAAGTCCTGGCGAACGGTGGTCAGCGGAGGCGTGAAGTACGGGGCCTCGGGCACGTCGTCAAATCCAACGATGCTGACGTCGCCGGGGATCGCCCGCCCACTCTCGTGCATCGCCCTGAGGACCCCGAGGGCCATCTGGTCGTTGGCGGCGAAGATCGCCGTGGCGCTGCGCTCGCGGCTCAGACGCCGGCCCAGGTCGTAGCCCGCGCGAGCACTCCAGTCCCCCACCAGTTGCGGGGGAGGGTCCGCCCCGGCGGCCTCGAGCGTCGCTCGCCAGCCGGCGACACGCTCGTGTGACTCGAGCCAGTCTGCCGGTCCGGAGATATGCCACACCGTGTTGTGCCCAAGGTCCAGCAGATGCTGTGTGGCACTCACCGCTCCAGCGAACTGATTCACCGCAACCACGGGGACGACGCCGACCGGGCCGGCTTCGACGGCCACGAGCGGAATGTCGATCGGGGCGTACTGGAGCGCGTCGGCCGCCTCCTGGTGGGGGGCGATCACAAGGATGCCGTCGACACCCTGGATCCGCAGGCGCTCTACGGCGTCGGTGACCGAGGATCGGTTCAAAGCCTTGAGGCTGGCCACGATCATGAAATACCCGGCCTCGTGGGCTGCGCGCTCGATGCCGAAGAGTGTTGAGGCGGGGCCGTACAGCGTGGTGTCGAAGCCGACGACCCCCAACGTATTCGTCCGGCCCGTCGCGAGGGCGCGGGCCACGGAATTGGGCCGGTAACCCAGCTCGCGCATCGCTTCGATGACGCGCCGGCGCGTCTCCGGACGAACTCGGGGGCTGCCGTTAATGACCCGCGAGACGGTCTGGTGCGAGACGCCGGCGAGTTTGCCCACATCCGACATCACCGGCGGCCGGCGAGGCCGGGCCGGCACTCCGCCGTCGCCCTCGATCCGCATTTTCCCTCCTCTCCTGCTGCGATCGAGATGTTAGCGCTAACGTTAAGGCTGTGTTGCAGACCAGCCTCGGGATCTGGGCCCTCGGCCCGATGGTCACCCGCTTCGTTCCCGGCGGCTATCAGCCCAGCCACGATTACGTCGCCGAGCCGGTGGCGGACAAGGTTCACCGGGCGGTGGAGGGACTCGGTGACCTGATGGACGGTTACGAGTTTCACTACCCGAACGAGCTTTCGCCCGAGAACCTCGAGGCCGTCCGGGCGGCGCTCGGCGACCACGACATCTACTGCATCGCCGGCGGGCTGCACCTCGATCCCCGCTTCGCCCGCGGCGGGCTGGTCAACCCCGACCCCAAGCTCCGCGCCGAGGCGCGGCGGATCGTCAGAGAGGCGGCCGCCTTCGCGGGCTCACTCGGGGCACGTCTGATCATCTGGCCCGGGGGCGAGGGTTACAACTACCCGTTCCAGAGCTCATACGTGGACGCCTGGCGCTGGCTGATCGAGGGCATGGCCGAGGCGGCTGACGAGTGCCAGCGTCACGGCACCGAGCTGTTGCTCGAGCACAAGAACTCCGAGCCGGCGATGAAGATCCTGATGCGCAACATCGGCATGTGCCTGCACGTGGTGCACAAGCTGGGTGAGCTCGGCCACAGCAATGTGCGGATCAATATGGACTGGCAGCACCTGCTGATGAACGGCGAGCACCTCCCCGAGTACGCGGCGCTTCTCGCCTCCGAGGGGCTGCTCGGCCACCTGCATGCCAACTCTGGCTGGGGCACCTTCGACGACGACAACATGGTCGGCACCACCGCCTTCATGGAGACGCTTGAGCTGGCCCTCGAACTTCAGCGTTGCGGTTATGGCGCTGGTGGCGAGCGGCTCGGATTCGATCTCTACCCGTACACCGAGGATCAGGTGGCCGCGGTCAAGCGCTCGGTGCTCCAGTGGCGCTTCATCGACTCGGTGGCCGGGCGCATCGACGACGCCGCCTTGCGTGAAGCTCAGCAGAGCAAGGATGCCGTGCGAGCCTACGAGCTCGTCTACGCCGCGCTCGGTGAGTGAGTACCGCTCTCGTCGGCATCGACGTCGGCACAACCGCGGTCAAGGGCGTCGCGATCGATCCGCACGGCTCGATCCTGGCCCGGGCCGAGGCCGGCTATCCGTTCCGGACACCCCAGCCGGGGTGGGTTGAGCAGGACCCCGAGGATTGGTGGCGCGCCACCGAAAGCGTGCTCTCGGAGCTGCGCGCCGCCGCGGGCCCGCCAGCGGGGCTCGGGCTCTCGGGCCAGATGCACGGGTTGGTGGCACTCGACAGCGCCGACCAGGTGCTACGGCCGGCCATCCTGTGGAACGATCAGCGCACCGTCGCCGAGTGCCGTGAAATAGAGGACACAGTTGGCCTACAGCGGCTGATCGCGCTGACCGGCAACCGGGCGCTACCGGGCTTCACGGCGCCCAAGCTGCTCTGGCTGCGCCGGACCGAGCCCGACGTGTGGTCCCGCGTGGCCCACGTGATGCTGCCCAAGGACTACGTGCGGCTGCGGCTGTGCGGCACCCGGGCCACCGACGTCTCGGATGCCTCGGGCACCTTGCTGCTCGACGTTCCCGGCCGCCGGTGGAGCGCCGCCATGCTGGATGCGCTCGAGCTCGACGCGCAGATCCTGCCCGAGGTGCTCGAGAGCCCAGCCCTATCGGGATCGATGGCCGACGGCACGCCGGTGGCGGCGGGGGCGGGTGACCAGGCCGCCGGAGCGCTCGGGGTCGGCGTGACGCGACCGGGACCGCTGTCGATCGTGCTCGGAACCTCGGGCGTCGTATTCGCCGCCGGCGAGGAGTTCGTGGCCGACCCCCTGGGGCGGTTGCACGCCTTCTGCCACGCTCGCCCGAAGGCCTGGCACGTGATGGGTGTGATGCTGTCGGCGGCCGGCTCGCTGGGCTGGGCGCGCGATGTCATGGCGCCGGGCCTGTCATTCGAAGAGCTGCTGGAGGGAGCCGAAAATTGGGCCCCGGGGGTCGAAGGCCTGACCTTCCTTCCCTATCTGGCGGGCGAGCGAACGCCGCACGCGGACCCGGATGCGCGCGGCGCGTTCGTCGGGCTGGGCCTGCGCCACGACCGTCCGGCGCTCATGCGCGCCGTGCTCGAAGGCGTCGCGTTCGGGCTCCGAGACTGCCTCGACCTGATCCGCGAGCTCGGGCTGGAGGCTCGCGTGGGCCGGGTGTCGGGCGGGGGCGCCCGGAGTGAGCTCTGGCTCCGGATCGTGGCCTCGGCGCTCGAGCTCCCGCTCGAGCGGGTGGCGGTTGAGGAGGGGGCTGCGTTCGGGGCCGCGCTCTTGGGGGGCGTGGCGGCTGGGGTGTGGCCGGACGTCGATGACGCCGTCACCGCGACCGTGCGGACGTCGGGCGAGATCGATCCGGTGACGGAATGGGTCGAGCCCTATCGCGAGGCAGCGGCGCGCTACCGGGCCCTGTACCCGGCGCTGGGCAACACGGCCCAGACTAGGTCCCCCCGGCGCTAACCCTTCTTCTTCTTCTTCTTCTTGGGCTTGGGCTTGGGCTTGGGCTTCTTGTGGACCTTGACGACGACAGTCTTGATCGTCTTGGCGCCCGATGTGATCTTCACAGTGACCGGGATCGAGCCACCGCTCTTGATCAGCCCGCGGCCGGCGGCCGACAGTCGCAGCGTGAGCGTCCTGTGCGCTCCCGCCGCCAGTGTGGCCCGGCCCGAGGCGACGGTGAGGATCGTGCGCTTCGTCTTCGCCTTCGCCTTCTTCGACTTCTTGACGAGCTTGATCGCGGTGCCCTTGATGCTGGCGGTCCGGCACGCTGCGCCGCCTGAGGGGCAGCGGAGGATGACCTTGAACAGCTCGATCCCTCCGGCCACGTGGTCGACCTTGACCGTGCCCGGGGTGGCTCCACCGCCGCCGCCGCCGCCACCACCACCGCCGCCGCCGCCGCCGCCCGATGGCTTGTAGACGATCCCGACGAACGCCGGACTGGCCGTCTCGTGGGTGTAGTCACCGGTGAAGCTGTTGGCGACCGTGGTGAAGGTCCCGGTGAAGGCGCCGCCATTAAGCGCGACGATCTGGAACTCCTCACCGCTGGTCGGCGTGAAGCCGCCGGTCAGCTGGGGCGACAGGGTGCCGCCCGCAGTGACCGTGCCAGGACCGGAGCAGCACGGGCTCTGGAGCACGAACGAGCCGAAGCTCGTCGCGCTGGCGATCTGGGTCGCCAGCGTGCCGTCGGAGGCGTTGGTGAACCCGCCGGCCTCCAGGAGGGTGTAGACCGCGCTCGGTGCCAGCGTGAAGGTGCCGTGATTGGTGACCGGGACGCCGATGTCCTGCTTGAGCGCGCCGGAGACCGTGGTCGTGGCGGCGTGGGCGTTGGTGACGGCCGCCTCGATCACGTTGGTGAAGACCGGGTCGTCGGTCTGGAGGGTGAGCGCCCCGTTGTTGGTCAGCGTGCCGGAGGCGAGCGTCACCGGGCCGCCGACCGTGTCGCTGGGCAGGGCCTTGGTGCCGTCAGACGTGGCGTCGAGCACGAGCGTGCCGTCGTTGACTACCGGCCCGCCACCGAGGGCCAGCGTGGTGCCGTTCTGGGTCTGGCCTTGGTAGACGTCACTCGCTCCACGTACGTCGACCGTCTGGCCCTGCGGGATCGTGCCCTTGAGAACCGGGGCGCCGTACTCCAGCGTGAACCTGCCGCCACCGGCCGCATCAGCGAGTGTGGCGCCCGCCTCGATCGTCACCGGGTTCCCGGTCAGCTGGCCCTCCTGGTTGAACGTGCCCGTCTGGCCCTGGACCTCGAACGTGCCGTTGTTGGCCACCGCTCCGTCGTTGGTGAAGACGTCGTTGGTGCCGCCGCTGGTGACGTCGTAGTCAGCGCCGGTGTCGGTGGTCACCGTGCCGAGGTTGCTGACGGTGTTGCCGGTCATCTGGTCAAGTGACCCGCTTGCGACGGTGATGTTTCCGCCCGCCTCGTTGGTGACGCTGGCGTACAGCTGCTCGTCCCAGGTCGGGTAGTCCGAGCTCGCGGCCAGGATGTGGCCGTAGTTGTCGAGGTTCGGAGCGCCGGGGGTTCCGATCGCGGCCGGCCCGCCGGGGGTATCGCTGGGCAAGGCGGTGGAACCCGCGGCGGTCGCGTCGAGCTCCACCGTCCCGGTCGCATTGATCATCCCGCCGTTGGTGAGGCCGAGTCCCTCGCCGTTCTGGGTCTCGCCGCCCGTGACGTAGCTCTGGCCGACGATGTCGAGCGTCTCGGTATCGCTGCCGCTCGCCGTACCCACCGTGAGCGAGTTGATCGTGTACCCCCCGCCGCCGGCGAACGGGGCGAGGGTCACAGCGTAGGAGGTGCCCAGATCGGGAAGGCACACGTCACCGCTGGTGGGGATGCCGTTGGGAGTCCAATCTGTGGCCTGGTTCCAGGAGCCCCCAGCCGGGTTGTTCCACGTCGCGGTGCAGGCGAGGGCGCTCGCCGCCGAGACACCAAAGGCGCAAAAGACAGCAATGAAGACGAGCAGGTACCGCCTGCGGTGCACAGGGAATCCTTCCGTGACAGGGCCGACCGAGATCCGGCACCTGGGTGGGCGATCACTGACTCGCAGCCCGGCTGTGAGCCAGCGTCAGCGCACCGTACGCGCGCTCACTTGGCCGTGCAAGGGCCGTCGCCCCAGAGGGGTCAGTAGGGTGCGTACATGGTGGTGAGGTGACGACCATTGAGGCCCGCGCGCTGCGGCTGGCCGGGGAGGTCTACGGCCTGCTCGAGCTCGAGGAGTTCCGCAATGGCCTGCTGGCGGCGCTGCGCCATGAGATTCCGTCAGACTTCGTCTCGCTGAACGGGATCGCTCCCGACCCGACGCTCAACTGGAGCCTCGCCCAGCCGGCGGTTCCAGAGCGCTATCACGAGGCGTTCGCCCGGTTCGCACTGCAGAACCCCCTCGCCGAGTGGCACCTGCGCACCCGAGACGGCCGACCCCTGCGCTTCTCGGACATCATCACTGCCGAACAGCTCCACGCCACTGATCTCCACCGTGAGGTCTACGCCCAGATCGGGGTTGAGTACCAGATCGCCTTCACCCTGCCGAGCCCCAGCGAGCGGATCCTGGCCATCGCCCTCAGTCGCACCCACGAGGACTACAGCGACACCGAACGCGACCTGCTCGCCCTCGCCCGCCCACATCTGATCCAGGCCTACCGCAACGTCCTTGAGGTCGCCGACGGTCGTCGCCAGGCCGAGCAATCCCGGGCGCAGGGTCCCGGCGAGGGAGACCTGCGGAGCCTCGGTCTCACCCCGGCCCAGGCGCGCGTGCTCCGCCGGATCGCGATGGGCTTCTCCACTGACGGCGTGGCTCGCGAGCTCGGAATCGCTCCCCGGACGGTCCACAAGCATCTCGAGCGGATCTACGCCCGGCTCGGGGTGGCGGATCGCGCCGGAGCCGCGGAACGGGCTTGGGCCGCGATGGGCGCGCCTACCGCGCGAGCTGCGCCCCCGGGCCGGGCTTGACGACCACGGCGCCGTCCGGTGCCACGGTACCCGGTGCCATCAGCCCGAGAACGTGGCCCCCGAAGCCGCCACCGACGATGCGCGCGCCAATTGCACCAGCCGCCAGCAGCCGCTTCACGGTGGCCTCGACGGCCGGGGTCGAGATCTCGTAGCAGTCCCGCAGGCTGGCGTGCGAGGCGCTCAGCAGCTCGCCCACGCGCTCGAGATCGCCGGCCGCCAGCGCGTCCACCGTCTGCTGCACGCGCTCGTTCTCCGAGATCACGTGATGCACCCGCGCCGCCAGCGGATCGGGGAGCTGCTCAGCCATGTCCATGGTCGCGTCACGCAGGCTGTCGAGCCCGAGCAGCTCAGCTGCCCGGACGCACTCCGCTCGGCGCTGGTTGTAGCCCGGTTCGGGCTCTCCCTCCTCGCCATCCTGGCTTCGGCCCGCGTTGGCGTGACGCTCACCAGAGTCGAGGGTCACCAGCGAGTAATCGCCCAACTCGAGGCTGACCGGTGTCACCTCGAGCGAGCGGAAATCGATCCGCAGCGCGTGGTCCCGCTCACCACACAGAGACGCGATCTGGTCCAGCAGGCCCGTCTGGGCGCCGACCCATTCGTTCTCCACCCTCGAGCAGATCTTGGCCAGCGCGATCGGCTCGGGCACCGGGGCGTCGCTGACGTCCAGTAGCGCCAGGCACAGTGCCACCTCCAGGGCGGCGGAGGAAGACAGCCCCGATCCACGTGGGACGGTCCCGCTGATCTCGAGCCGCGCCCCGGTGAGCCGGCTGCCGGCCGCCTGGAGCTCGGCCACGGCGCCGCGGGCGAAGGCGCGCCAACCACGGACCGGCTCGACCCCCGAGAGATCGAATGAATCGTGACCGTCGAGATCCCGTGCGACGACATCCATACGCTCACGCTGACCCGCGCGAGCCCGGACCGTGACGCCTTCGCTGATCGCAAACGGCAGGGCAAGACCATCGTTGTAGTCAGTGTGCTCGCCGATCAGATTCACGCGCCCAGGGGCGAACGCGGTCACGCTGTCAGGCACGGTGTAGTCTCCTCAAGATGATCGGCGACATTCTCCAGCCAACGCATCTTCTCCTGATTCTGGTCGTCGCGTTGCTGGTTCTGGGGCCCAAGCGTCTGCCCGAGGTCACCCGCTCGGTGGGCCGCGCGCTCCATGACTTCCGCGGCGCCATCAACGGTGACCAACCGGCACCGCCGCCGCAGGTCACCACGAGCGAAGTCACCACGCCGGCCGGCGAGCCAGCCGACCGCGTGGCCTGACGCTCGATCACGCGGGGAGTGGCGTGATGGTGCAGTGGGGCATCCTGTCCACGGCGAGAATCAATGACAAGTTCATCGCCGGCTGCGCCCAGTCCGAGGCGGTCCAGATCACCGGCGTGGCCAGCCGGAACATCGACCGAGCGCAGGCTTACGCGACCGAACACGGGATCGAGCGGGCCTATGGCAGCTACGAGGAGCTGCTCGCCGATCCCAGCATCGAGGCGGTGTACATCTCGCTCCCCAACTCTTTGCACCTGGAATGGACCCACCACGCGCTGGAGGCGGGCAAGCACGTGCTGTGTGAGAAGCCGCTCGGTCGCCAGGCGCAGGAGGTGGCGAGCGCATTCGATCTAGCCGAACGCCAGGGGCGCCTGCTCATGGAGGCGTTCATGTACCGCCACAACCCGCAGACGCACCGTGTTATCGAACTCGTGCGGTCGGGCGCGATCGGACGTCTGCGGCTAATCCGCGGCGCGTTCAGCTTCTCCCTCACCGATGAGGCGAATGTCCGCCTGGCCTCAGAGCTCGGAGGTGGAGCGCTGATGGACGTGGGCTGCTACTGCGTCAACGCTGCCCGATTGCTGGCCGGCGAGCCCCGGTCCGTGACCGCGCAGCAGCAGCTGGGCGGCGACGGCGTCGACGTGGCGTTCACCGGAACGATGCGCTTCGAAGACGAGGTCCTGGCTCATTTCGACGCCGGCTTCGTTCTCGCCGCCCGTGACGAGCTCGAGGTGGTCGGCGAGCGGGGATCGCTGTTCCTAGACGATCCCTGGCACTGCCGCGAACCCGTTATCGAGGTTCGCACCGAAGCTGGCGTGGAGCGAGTTGAGGTCCCGGCGGTTGACTCCTACCGGCTCGAAGCCGAGAACCTATCGGCCGCGATCCGCGGAGACGCCGAGCCTCTCCTGGGTCGCGCCGACGCGTTGGGTCAGGCGGCGGCGATCGCCGCTCTCTACACCGCGGCGTCGGGCGGCGACATGGAGGTGCCACTTGATCGATGACAATCTGCAGCGGCGGCTGGCCTCCAATGAAGCGGTGTTCCGTCAGGTCAATGAGGGCATCGAACGCGGGCAGTGGCCAGGGGAGGCGGGCGCCCCGGTCGGTTTTCGCTGCGAGTGCGCCCGGTTGGGCTGCAACCTTCTGCTCGAGCTGACGCTGGCCGAGTACGAGCACGTACGGTCGGCTCCGCGCCGCTTCGTGATGATCGACGGCCACGAGCTTCCGGCCGTCGAGGTCGTCATCGAGCGCCGGCCCGGATACGTCATCGTCGAGAAGCAGGATGAGGCCGGCGAACACGCTCAGGAGTCCGACCCGCGGTCCTGAACGCGACGGTGGCCTGGGTCCTGATCGGTCCCCGGTGCCCTGGAGCCTAAGCCAGCGTTGGCCGGGCGCGGAAGGCGTCCGGGCCGCCACCGGACACCCGGCTCACGGTGTCCAGGGTCTCGGAATCCGATGAGCTCTCGGCTCCGGATGACTCGGTGGCAACCAGGTTGAAGCGCATCCGGACCTCCGTCCCCCCGCCGGCCCGGGGGACGATCGCCAGCTCATTGCTCAATTGTGCGATCAGGCCGAGGCCGAGGCCGAGACCAGGCCGGCCGGCCCGGGGCTCGAGACCGCATCCATCATCGGCGACCAGCACCCAGAGCTCCTCCGCGACCACGGCGGCGGTGACGTACACGCTCCCGGGATCAGTCCGATAGGCATGCAGGACCGCGTTGGTCAGCGCCTCGGAGCTCGCCAGGCGGACGGCGTCCACCTGCCGAGACTCAGCCCCGGCCTCCCGAGCAAAGTCACCCAGGGCAGCGCGTGCGCTCGAAACCGAGTCTGGTTCGGCGCGGAACGTGAGGCTAAGAGTCTTGGCAACACTCTGCATATCGATGCTTTACCCGGTTACCGAGGAGGTTACGCGCCCGATCGGAGCCCAGCAAGATTCGCTGCGCCGCAGCGACACGACGTCAGAACGCCAACGGCCGCTCAGGCCGTGGACGAGCGCCGACGGCGCATACCGAGGCGGGGGCCAACGCCGCGCCAGACGGACCCGCGCGTACGGCGCTCGAGAGACGCCAGCTGGTTGTGCGCATCGCCACACTGCGGGTCTACGGCCAGGGCGGCGCAGAACGCGGCCGCGGCGTCGTCACGCCGGCCTGCGGCTAGCGCCACCGCTCCTGAAGCCAGGTGCGGGCCGGGATCGTCAGGCTTCAAGGCCATCGCTCGGTCAGCGGCGTCCTGAGCGTCCGAGAGCCGATCCCGGAGCTCGGCCAAGGAGTGGGCCAGCCTGGCATGCACCTGCCAGGACGAGGGCTCGCAGCGGATGGCCTGCTCGGCCGCCGTCACCGCTTCCTGATTGCGGCCCAGCTGGCCCAGGGCGAGGCTGGCCAGGCGGTGCGGCGTCGCGTTGCCGGGCTCGAGCGAGATCGCCGCCTCAGCGGCCTGAAGCGCCGCCGAGGCGCGCTCACAGCCGAGCTGGGCGCGAGCCATCAGGCACCAGGCGGCGGCGTCTCGCGGCGTTCGGCCGATCGTCTCGGCAACGACCGGAACCGCATCGGCGAACCGTCCTAAATCGCACAGGGTCTCAGCTTGGCGCAGACGCGGGTCTCCGCTGGACAACGTTTTCGGCATTTCGAGCTCATCCTTGGTCTCGTGCTTCGCGACTCCGGCTGGAATCGCCCGACGGCCACGCCGCCCAGCGCGTCTCTGGCTGTTGGGATCGCTATCGGCGAGGGTCGGGCCGAGCGTGACTGGACATTCGTCCAGAAAATGGCCCACCAGCGGCTGCCGGCGTCGGAGCGACCGGCTCGGTCGTCCCAACCTTGCCATAACCATGTCAAGGTTTAGTAGCATGGGCTGAATGCGAGACTTCATCGCCGCCGCTCATGAGCGCACGATCGTCTACGACGGCGGAATGGGCGCCACCCTCGAGCAGTTTGATCTCAGCCTCGAGGATGACTACAAGCTCCCCGGACGCTGCCACGAGGTCCTGATCCTCAATCGGCCGGACGTCATCGAGGGCGTTCACACCTCGATGCTCGACGCCGGGGCCGATGTGCTCGAGACGGACACCTTCCAGGCCTCGCGGCTGAAGCTGGCCGAATGGGGCCTCGAGGATCACACGCATGAGATCAACCTCAAGGCAGCGCAGATCGCCCGCAAGGCGGCCGGCGAGCACCGGTTCGTCGCCGGCTCGATCGGTCCGACCGGTTTCCTTCCCGCCAGCAATGACGCCACCCTCGGTCAGATCACATTCGCCGAGCTCGTCGGTGTGTTCACCGAGCAGGCCACCGGGCTGTTGGCGGGGGGCGTGGACCTGGTCATCATCGAGACCGCCCAGGACATCCTGGAGGTCAAGGCCGCCGTGTTCGGCGTACGCCAGGCCGGGGTCGAGCTCGGCCGCTCGGTCCCGATTCAGTGCAGCGTCTCGCTTCTACCCCAGGGCGGCAAGATGCTCCTGGGCACCGACATCAGCGCGGTCCTGGCCACCCTCGAGGCACTCGACGTCGACGGGATCGGCCTCAACTGCTCCACCGGTCCGGAGGACATGCGTGACGCAATCCGGTTCCTGGGCGAGTTCAGCTCCGTCCCGGTGCACTGCATCCCGAACGCCGGGCTCCCGCTCCAGGGACCGAACGGCGAGACCATCTTCCCCGAGGCGCCCGGCCCGCTGGCAGACGTGCTGGGGTCGTTCGTCGACCGCTATGGCGTGTCGATCGTCGGTGGTTGCTGCGGCACGACGCCTGAGCACATCCGAGCCATCGCGGAGCGCGTCAAGGAGAACATCCCCAGCCCCCGGCCGGCGAGACGTCCCCCCCACGTCAGCTCGATGATCGCCGCCACGCCGCTCGTACAGGACCCGCGGCCCACGCTGATCGGAGAGCGGGTCAACTCGCAGGGCTCGCGTAAGGCCAAGGAGCTCCTGCTGGCCGACGACTACGACGGACTCACGGTCGTGGCCGAGGACCAGGTCACCGGCGGCGCCCATGTGCTCGACGTGTGCGTGGCCCTGACCGAGCGCCAGGACGAGGACAACCAGATGCGAGAGGTGGTCAAGCGGATCTCGCTCACGCAGCCGGCTCCAATTCAGATCGATTCCACCGAGCCCGAAGTGATCGAGGCTGCGCTGCAGCAGATCCCGGGCCGGGCGATCGTCAACTCGATCAACCTCGAGGCGGGCCGTGACAAGCTCGACCGGGTCGTCCCACTGGCCAAGGCGCACGGCGCAGCCGTCATCGCTCTGACGATCGACGAGGTCGGGATGGCCAAGACCGCCGAGCGCAAGCTCGAGATCGCTCAGCGGATCACCGAGCTGTGCTGCCAGGAACACGGACTCGATCGCGAGGCGCTGATCTTCGACTGTCTGACCTTCACGCTGACCACCGGCGACGAGGAATGGCGCCCGAGCGCGGTCGCCACGATCGAGGGCATCCGGCTGGTCAAGGCAGAGATCCCCGGGGTCAAGACCTCGCTCGGTGTTTCGAATGTGAGCTTCGGCGTGGGCCTCCCGGCGCGCAGTGTTCTCAACAGCGTCTTCCTGCACCACTGTGTCGAGGCCGGGCTGGACCTGGCCATGGTCAACCCGAACCACATCACCCCGTACGCCGAGATCCCCGAGACCGAACGACAGCTGGCCGATGATCTGGTCTTCGACCGGCGCGAGGATGCGCTCGAGCGCTACATCGCCCACTTCGAGGCCAAGGGCCCCGACGCCGATGACGGCGCCGGTGCGGCCAACCCGACCGAGGGCATGGAGCCCGAAGAGGCGCTGCACTTCCACATCCTGCGGCGCAAGCGCGACGGCGTCGAGGACTGGATTGATCTGAGCGTGGAGAAGATCGGCGCCGTGCCCACGCTCAACCAGGTTCTGCTGCCCGCCATGAAGGAGGTGGGTGACAAGTTCGGGGCCGGGGAGCTGATCTTGCCGTTCGTTCTTCAGTCAGCCGAGGTCATGAAGCGTGCCGTGGCTCAGCTCGAGCGCTACCTGGACAAGGTCGAGGGCTACACCAAGGGGACGGTCGTCATCGCCACGGTGTTCGGGGACGTGCACGACATCGGCAAGTCACTCGTCAACACGATCCTGACCAACAACGGCTACACGGTCGTCGATCTGGGCAAGCAGGTTCCGATCGGCACGATTCTCGATGCCGCGGTCGAGCACGAAGCCACCGCGATCGGTCTCTCAGCGCTGCTCGTTTCAACGTCGAAGCAGATGCCGGCCTGCATCCAGGAACTGCACCAGCGCCAACTGCCGTTCCCGGTCCTGATCGGTGGGGCAGCCATCAATCGCAACTTCGGCCTGCGGATCCTGTACCCGAACGGAACCGAGTCCGACGAGACCTACGAGCCCGGCGTGTTCTACTGCAAGGACGCCTTCGAGGGTCTGGCGCGAATGGACGAGCTGGTGGATCCAGACACCCGAGCAGCGTTGATGGCCCGCACGCGCACCGCCGCCCAGGTGCTGCGAGACCAGCCGGCCGCCGAGCCCGATAACTCCCCGCCGACCACGGATGCCTCCGTGCGCAGCGCCGCCCGCACCGATACGCCGATCCCCACCCCCCCGTTCTGGGGCCCGCGGGAACTCGAGGTACCACTGGACGAGGTCTACCGCCACCTCGACACTCATGTCCTGTTCAAGCTCCACTGGGGCGGACGCGGAGTCAAGGGCGAAGAATGGAAGCGGCTCCTAAGCGAGGACTTTCAGCCTCGGCTCGAGCGGATGTGGCGCGAGCAGGCCTATTTGCATCCTCGGGCTCTGCTCGGCTACTTCCCCTGCAACTCAGAGGGCAACGATCTGATCGTCTGGGATCCGGAGGACTTCGATCCCGCCCACCCCCGCGAACTCGAACGGCTCGTCTTCCCGCGCCAGCCTCGCCACGACCGCATCTGCCTGGCTGACTTCTACCGTCCGGTTGGCTCAGATCCCGACGTAGTGGCGCTCCAGGCGGTCACGGCGGGGAATCAGGTGACCGAGCTGATGGCTTCGCTCGAGGCCGAGGGAGAGTTTGCCGAGCAGCTGTTCGTTCACGGTCTCGGCGTACAGACGGCCGAGGGTATGGCGGAATGGCTTCACGCCCGCGTGCGCCAGGACCTTGGGGTAGAGCCGGCCCAGGGACGTCGCTATTCGTGGGGCTACCCCTCGTGCCCCGAGCAGTCAGAGCTCGAGAAGGTATTCCGTGTGCTCGACGCGCCGTCAATCGGTCTGCGGCTCTCGGACGGCCACGCGATCTTGCCCGAGCAATCGACGTTGGCGATCGTCGCGCACCATCCCCAGGCGGTCTACTTCGGGATGAAGTCAGGGATGCTGCCGCGCAACCCCCGGCAGGCCAGCGACGAGCTGATCGCTGGGACGGACAAGGATCCGACACTTCTGGCTCCGCTCACCGACGAGGACCCGGCCGGCGACTCCGAGGATGCGCCCGCCATGGCTGGCGCCTGAGCCGGACCGGGGCTCAGCTCTGGACGTCGACGGTGCCCGACCGCCGCGACTTGCCGCGGTGTGGCCGGGCGGGGAGCTTGACCGGGGCGGCGTGCATCGTCCGCAGGCGCACCTCGCGCCATGACATGCCCTCCTTGACCAGCGCGGGTCCTCCCATCAGGAGCGCCGTCGAAACCTCGACGGCCTGGAGGATGACGCCGTAGGCGACGCCGGTCCCGAGCCCGACGTGCCAGCCGGTGTGAAGCACGGCGGCACAGGCGGCCTGGAACACGCCCAGGTTGGCGGGCGTGGCGGGCAGCACGGCGGTGATGTTGACCGCGAACAGCACCGCCGCCGCGGCGGCCAATCCGGCCTGATGGTTGAGACCGAGCGCGACCAGAAGCACGTAACACGAGAACCACTGCAGCGCCCAGGCGGCGAACTGGGACAGAGCGGCGATCGAACCGAGCCGCGGGCTCCGAAAGACCAGGAGACCGGCACGGACCCGCGTCATGGCCCGCCGGAGCTGCGCCATCGCCCGTTGAACCCGGCCCAGGCGAGAACCCAGCGTGCCGTGCCGCAGGAGCACCGGGGCCAGCAGCACGAGGGCGAGCAGCGCGACCGGCGCGATCGCCGCCACCACGAGCGCGTTCTGATGACCGCTGAACAGGTCAACCGAGGAGAACATCACCGCGCCCAGCACCGCCAGCGCCACGATGTTCAGCAGTGTCTGCGAAACCAAGGTGCCGAGCACCACGGGCAGATTCTCCCGTGGGCGCCCAGTGCGCCGGGCGACAACGAGCGCTCGGGAGGGCTCGCCGAGCCGGGCGGGCAGGGTGGAGGACATCAACACCCCGATGAACGTTCCCTGCATGGCGTCCGCCAGCCGGACGCGTGCGTTCGGGAGGGCGGCGCGCAGGATGGCGTGCCACGAGAAGGCGCGCATGACCATCGCACCGCACATGATTCCCAGCCCGAGCAGCACGAACGACGGGCTCGAGTTGATCAGCGCCGAGGCGACGTTGTCCAGCCCGATCTTGTTCAGGGCGAGGATCGCCAGCAGGATGCCGCCGAGAGAGAAAGCCACCATCGCCGCCCGGCGGGCGAGCCTCATCAGCGGGCTATGGGAGACCAGCAGTGGCGGCTCGAGGCTTGGCATCCGCTTGGCCTTCACGTGCGGTTTGAGGTCCGCGGCGCGGACCCCGACCGCGACGGCGGCGCGCTGGGTGACTCCGTGCGGCTTGGGAGTCACGACCGCGTCCTGGTAGGCCTCCAGCACCTGCTCGGCGACATGGGGCCAGGCGAAGCGTTCGACATCCTGGGCCGCGGCGCGGGCCATCTCGCGACGCCGAGCCGGCTCCTCCCAGATGTCGCGCAGGGCCTCGGCCAGCGCCTGCGGGTCGGCGGGCGGAACCAGGACTCCGTCGATTCCATCCCGGACCACGTCTCGATAGCCGGCGATGTTCGAGGCGACCACGGGAGTGCCGGCCGCGAACGCCTCGGTCAGGACCATGCCGAAGCTCTCGCCTCGAAGCGACGGCGCACACAGCACGTCAGCGCGCTCGAGCTCCTGGCGCTTGCGCATGTCATCGACCTTGCCCAGGACCCGGACCCCTTCGTCGTCGAGCAGCATCGGCGCCAGCTCCTCGGCGCTTGGGCCGATCACCGTCAGCTCGGTGGGAATGTGCTCGCGCAGGGCCTCGAACGAGCGCATCAGGAGCGGCAGCCCCTTGCGCTCGACCGACTGGCCGATGAACAGAATCCGGAGCATGTCATCGGACGATCCGGCCACGCCGCGCAGGAGCGCACCGGGGTCGACATGGACGCCGTTGGGGATCACGCGGTAGTGGCCGCCGAAGAATCGCTTGGCCGTCCACGCCGCCGCCTCGGAGACGGCGATCCGAACGTGCAGACGATTCAGCACCCGCCGCGCGCCGAGCGCGTTGGCGATTCCATTGGAGAGCTTGCTCTCGGAGTAGGAGTGGAAGGTGCCGACGAGCGGCAGCCGGGTCCAATCGGAGGCCACCCAGCCGACCAGGGGAGCGACAGGCTCGTGGATGTGGACGACGTCGTAGCCGCCGGATCGCAGCTCGCGGTGCAGGCTCGCCACGCCGTAGGGCGTTATCGACAGGTTCGAGACGGCGCCGTTGGCCTTGAATCCGACCGTGCGCCCCAGCGAAACCAGATAGTCCGGCGCCCCCAGCATCTGGGGGCGAGCGCCTCGATGCAGGACCGACGCGAAGGTATCGGGAGGGTCATACGGGGCCAGCACCCGCACGTGGTGCCCCTCTTCGATGAAGCGCTCGGCCAGCGCCTCGATATGCCTCGTCACCCCGCCCGGATACGTCCACGAGTACGGCGACACCAGGGCGATCCGCATGGCTCTCATTCTACCTGTACTCCAGTCCGGACCCGGGGTTTCTGTGGCCTATCATCGAGCGGACATGCCGGTCAGGCATTTCGTCAAATACACGTTCCTCAAGGTCGATCCTGCCTGGCGCCGGCTGGATGATGACCGGCGCGCGGCCGACAAGCGCGAATTCACCGCCGCCTGCGAGGATTTCGCCGACGGCCACCTTCTGCGCGCCTTCTCGCTCGTGGGTACGCGGGGAGACGCGGACCTGATGCTTCTCAGCCAGGCCCAGAATCTGGAGCGAATCCACGAGTTTCACGTCGTTCTCGCACAGAGTGGGCTGATGAAGTGGTGCACTGTGCCTTACTCCCTTCTGGCGATGACCAAGCCTTCGGAGTACTCGGACGAGTCGCGCCTAGAGGTTCGACCGGCACACGGGAAGTACCTGTTTGTGTACCCGTTCGTCAAGACCAGAAACTGGTATCTGCTCGCTCCCGACGAGCGGTGGCGGATCATGCAGGAGCACATCAAGATCGGGCGCGAGTACCCGTCCGTTGACCTCAATACGAGCTACTCGTTCGGCCTCGACGATCAGGAGTTCGTGGTCGCGTTCGAAACCGACAATCCGGCTGACTTCCTTGATCTAGTCCAGCGTCTGCGCACGACCGAGTCGAGCGCCTACACGCTGCGCGACACCCCCACCTTCACCTGCATCTCGTGCTCGGTCGAACGCGCCTTGGGGGCGCTGGACGGCGCGGCGATGTCACTCTCCACCACGGCCTGAGGATCAGTGGCTCCCGCCGCCCGCAAGCGCGACGAGGCCACCGACCGTGCGATCGCCGCGCTGGAGGCGAGCGATCCGGTGCTGGCCGAGCTGATCGCCCGCGTCGGCACCGAGGGAATCGCCGAGAGGCGTCGGGGTCGCCCGGGTGATCACTACGGGACGCTCGTCCGCGCAATCGTCGGCCAGCAGCTCTCCACCAAAGCCGCGGACGCCATCTACGGGCGCCTGATCGAGCGCTTCGGGGGGCGCACGCCGACCGCGGAGGAAGTATTGGCCGACGACCCGGATGAGCTCCGAACCGCGGCCGGGCTTTCGCACGCCAAGGTGGCTTACCTGCGCTCACTGGCCGAGCACGTGCTCGACGGCTCGCTCGAGCTGCAAAAGCTGGGACGCCTGCCGGACGACGAGGTCATTGCCGAACTGGTGGCAGTCAAGGGGCTGGGCGTTTGGAGCGCCCACATTTTCCTCATGTTCCAGCTGCGCCGGCCCGACGTGCTTGCCGTCGGAGACCTGGGGATCCGACGAGCCATGATGGTCGCCTACGGCCTCTCGGAGATGCCGCTGCCGGACGAGATGGAGAAGATCGCCGAGCCGTGGCGGCCACACCGGACACTGGCCTGCCTGTTCCTGTGGCGATCGCTTCACGCGACGCCCGTTTAGCCCCGGAACCGATGGGCCCGGCCGACGCTAGAGCGCGCCGTGGAGCAGAGTCAGGATGTTCGTCGTCTGGCTCGCGGGCGGGATCGCCGGAGCCGGCTGCGGCCCGTACGAGATGAAGTTCACCTGCATGGCTAGGTTGATCTGCTGGGTCGAGGTCGGCAGCTGCTCGGTGAAGTTGAGTGCGATCCGACGGACGAGATGCGCCGAGTCGATCCAAGCGTCAACCGGCATATTCCCCGCCTTGAACTTCTTCTGCAGCGCGGCCACGAACTGCTCGACGCCTTTGCGCAAGGCGCTGGGTACCGCGTTCGGGAGCCGGGTCAGGTCGATCTCGGCGTGGTAATGAGTCGTCTTGATCCCGTTGATCGTGGCTGAGCCGAGGTTCTCGACGCTGCCGCCAGACGTGGCCCGCAGGTAATCGAGGAACTGACCGGGGTTGGTGGTCGAGGACGTCCCCCCGGTCAGCGATGACAGCCCAGGGAGGCCTGCCTTCTGCCCCAGCGCGGCCAGATTGAGCTCCAGCCACGGCTTGCCACCCGGGAGCTTGCTGGTGACCACGGGCGGCAGCTTCATGTAGACGGTGCCACCGTTGATAACGACCTGCTCGCGCAGGCTGCTCAGTGCTGGGTCCCCCACCGACGCCGGCAGACTCGTCTGCAGGCTCATCGCACCCGCGTGCGCGGTCACCGAGAAGGATCCGGATCCCGTGGTGAGAATCCGGTCGGCACCGACCGTCTCGCGCACGGTCATGGCCATCTTGTATCCGGACGCACCGGAGGAGACGTAGGCCGCGCGCGTGAGAGTGCTCGCCGGCACCGTCACCGTGGGTTTCGGTGACGAGCCGCCGCAGGCGCTGAGCATCATCGCCACGCCGCCCACCGTGGCAAGAGCGCGACCCGCCGACATTCCCCGCCGCATCATTGCCCCTCAAGGCTAGCGCGGAGCACAAACCGTTCTAGACGGCGGAGACTTCTTCCTCTTCGGCGACGCGGAATGAGGAGCCGCAGCCGCACGCTGCGATCACGTTCGGGTTCTCGACCTTGAAGCCGGCCCCCTGGAGACCGTCAACGAAGTCGATGATCGAACCACGCACGTAAGGCAGGCTCGGCGTATCGACCAGGAGGCGGATCCCCTTGTCTTCGAACACCTCATCACCGTCACGCTGCTCATCGAAGGCGAGCGCATACTGGAAGCCCGAGCAGCCACCGCCCCTGACGCCGACTCGCAGGCCGGCCGTCTCGGCCACCGCGGCCTGCCCGGAGAGGAACTCACGGACCTTCTCTGCGCCCTTGTCTGTCAAGGTGATCATGCTTCAGCAAGTATAGCGCTGGGTCCGCGCCCGGCCCGGGGATCGGTGCACGGTTGACCCCGTGGCGCGCTCTGAGCGAGTATGACCGCAGTGAGCCCCAAGGCAGTGCATCTCCGGGTCGCGCGGGTCACACTCGTGCTCGCGGTGGGCGCGGCGGGCACGGGGCTGGCCCCCCTCACGCCGGCGGCCGCCGCGCACACCCGGCGACCGGCAATCCGGGTCCACGGCCACCGATTCATCCCCGTGACCGGAGACTGGGAGGGCATCGCCGATGGCTACCCCGCCAGCTTTGAGCTCAGCTATGCGCCGTTCTACTCGATCCCCTACGGCCTGGACAACCTGGTGCGGATGGCGCCCCCGACCTGCCCAGCGGGCGTGTTCCCTCCCACCAGCCCGGTAATCGATGCCGGCGGGCTGGCCGAGCTCGACCCGGGCGGGTCACTCGGAACCGGCCAGTACAACGTCCACGGCGGCCTGACCGGCGCGCGAACGGCAACACTGTGGTCGAAGATCACCTACAAGGGGACCGCGCCGGCCAGCTGCGTCCGCCGCCTCACGTTCCGGATGCATCCGGCTCGCCGGACCAAGGTCGACGACGGCACGTGGGCGGTGCGCTACACCGGCCAGGCAGCTCAGAAGCTCAGCGTCACCGCGGGCGGCCGGCTCGCCGATCCGCTCGCCATCCCGCCGTCAACGGACACCTGTTACCCGCACTACCTAACGCCGCCTGGCGAGCTCGGAGACGCGTTGCAGCTGTTCATCGACCCGTCAGGCCTAGCCACATCGCACTTCGGCTATTGGGGCATCACGGCCACGATCGGGTTCCGCAAGACGACGTTGAGCGGCCAATTGGTGATCAACAACCAGACCTGTCACGACGCTGCGTTCCCCCTGACCGGATCCCTGACTTCGCATGCGAGGTGACCGTCATCGGGCACGCGAAGCCGCCCCGCTAGCCTTTCCCAGGTGAGCGCCACTCCGGACGAGCTCAAATCACGGATCGAGGCCGGAATCCCCGGTGCCTCGGCGAGCGTGACCGGCGACGGGCATCACTTCAACGCGGTCGTCACCGCATCGGCGTTCAGCGGCATGCCGCGAATCGCCCAGCATCGCCTTGTCTACGACGTGTTCGGCTCCGAGCTCGGCGACCGCATCCACGCTCTCTCACTGCAAACGCGAACTTTGGACACAGAGGAGACCCAATGAGCGATACCGCCACCAACCCGATGCGAGACGCGATCCAGGAAGCGATCGTCGAGAACCCGGTGATCCTGTTCATGAAGGGCACCCCGGAAGCCCCCGCGTGCGGTTTCTCGGCCCGCACCGTGGCCATGCTCCAGTCTGTCGGTACCCAGTTCGCGGCAGTCGACATCCTTCCCGATCCGCGGATCCGTCAGGAGCTGTCCGCCATATCGAACTGGCCGACGATCCCGCAGCTGTTCGTCGGCGGCGAGCTCGTCGGCGGCTGCGACATCGTCAGCGAGATGTATGAGTCCGGCGAGCTGCATCAGACCCTGGGGCTGGAGCCACCAGAGGATGCTGACGAGCCCGAAGCAGCTGCGGCGCAGTCCGCACCCCTGTCGATCGAGAATCGGCTTTAGGGCCACCATGGGGAAGAGGAGAGGGCGGGTCGCCTCCGCGGCGAGCACACTGGCGATCCTGGCCGCGCTGGCGTTGGTGCCCGGGGCCAGCTACGCGCGCGGGCGCCACGACACCGGTACCGCACTGACCGAGCAGGTGGCCCAGACGCTCGGCACGCAGGCCTACGAGTACGGGATACCGCTGATGGAGTTCGTGCGCCAGGCACGGCAGCAGACGAGCGTCACCGTCCCCAACTCTCTGTCTGACGCCCCTCTCAACCAGCTCGGAAGCGCGCGTCACCTGGCCACGGCCCAGAACCAGGTCATCGTCCAGCCGAATAACGACACGCTCTACACGATGGGCCATCTGGACCTGAGCAAGACCGCGCTCGTCCTGCACGTGCCCAAGGTGCCCAACCGCCGCTATTACTCGTTCGAGTTCATCGACCCGTACACCAACGTGTTCCACTACATCGGCACGCGAACCACGGGTGATGGAGCCGGGACGTTCCTCATCACGGGCCCGAAGTGGAAGGGTCACGTTCCCGCCGGGGTCCGGAGGATCCGCTCCTCATACGAGCACGTGTGGCTGGTCGGCCGCACGCTGGTCTACGGCGCGAGCGACCTTCCCGCCGTGTACAAGGTCCAGAACGGCTACAAGCTGATCCCGCTGGCCGGATATCTCAAGCGGGGCCTGAGCTGGAAGGCACCCCGGCCGGCCAAGATCATCACCAAGCACACGCCGGCCAAGGAGCCGACGGGGGTTGCGTTCTTCGATCAGCTCGGCACGGCGCTGGCACAGAATCCCCCGCCGAAGCGCGACACGCGGATCCTGAGCAAGCTGCGCCAGATCGGAGTCGGGATCGGGATGCACCCGTCAAAGGAGCATTTGACCTCCGCCGTTCTGGCGGGTCTCCGCGCCGCCGCCGACGGCGGTCCGGCCAGCGTGTTCGCGCTACGAGAGCAGATCGCGGCGGCATCGATCGCTAAGCACAACGGGTGGTTCGTGCCGCCGTTCATCAACGGCGCATTCGGCACCAACTATGGCTACCGAGCTGTCGTGGCCCTGTATGGGCTCGCGGCCAACAGACCCCAGGAGGCGCTGTACATCGTCGGCGCCGTGTCAGCCGGTCACGGCCTGCTGAATGGGGCCAATGACTACACGATCCACTTCGCGGCCGGGCAGCTGCCGCCGGCAAAGTACTTCTGGTCGCTGACCATGTATGACCAGAACTTCTTCCTGGTCCAGAACCCGATCAACCGCTACGCACTCGGCAGCCACACCAAGGGCCTGAAGCGAAACCCCGACGGATCGCTAGACATCTATGTCCAGCGCACCGCCCCCGCGGGCCACCAGTCCAACTGGCTGCCCGCGCCCGCCAGTGGCAATTTCGAGGTCACGCTGCGGATGTACGGTCCCAAGCCGGTCGCGCTCCAGCAGCGCTACATCTACCCCCCGATACTGCTCGACGCGGCAGCATCGGTTAGCCCTCGAGGACGAGCTGACGCAGAGCGCTGATCGCGGCCGCCAGATCCGAGCCGCTGGAGGCTCGGGCCCGGTGGTGGCGCTGCGGTTCGCGGACGGCGCCCTGTGGGCCCTCGATCAGAGGCGTCTGCCCTGGCGTGAAGTCGAGCTCGAGCTCCGCTCAGCCGAGGAGGTGGCAGCAGCGATCAAGGCCCTGTCCATCCGTGGCGCACCCCTGATCGGTATCGCCGCCGCCTACGGGGTGGCGATAGACCTCGGACGCGACCCGGAGGCACTCGAGAGCGCCTGCGCCCTGCTCCGCCATGCCCGACCGACCGCGGTGAACCTGGCTCGTGCCGTGGACCGCGTCCAGGCTGCGGTCGTCGGCGCCCCGCCCGATCGCGCGCCGGCGCTCGCGCTCGCGGCGGCCCGAGCGATCCACGATGAGGAACAGGCCGCCAGCGCGTTGATCGGCTACCACGGAGCGAATGAGCTGGCCGGGCGACGCCGGATCCTCACGCATTGCAATACGGGCGCGCTGGCCGCGCCGGGCCGCGGGACGGCGCTGGCGGTCATCGCGGAGCTGGCCGACCGCGGAGAGCTCGAGAGGGCCATCGTGGCCGAGTCCCGTCCGCTTCTGCAGGGGGCCAGACTGACCGTGTACGAGCTGCGGCGGTTCGGGATTGCACACGAGCTCATCATCGATGGCGCGGCGGCCGGGCTGATCGCCTCAGGCTGGATCGACGCGGTCGTGGTCGGCTGTGACCGGGTGGCGGCGAATGGGGACGTGGCCAACAAGGTCGGCACCTACGCACATGCGCTGGCGGCGGCTGCCGCCGGGATCCCGTTCGTGGTCGCCGGCCCGACCTCGACCATCGATCCGGACTGCCCCTCGGGCGTGGACATCGTCATTGAGGAGCGCGATGGTGATGAGGTTCGAAACGTGTTCACGGGGCCCGAAGGCGATCTGAGGGCGCTGACCGTGCCCGGGACTCCGTGTCGAAACCCTGCTTTCGACGTCACGCCGGCGGCCTTGGTCACGGCGCTCGTGACAGAGCGCGGCGTTGCTCGCCCCGCTGATGACGGAGCGGTGAACATTTTCCATGACATACATGGAAAACGTTCGTAGGTCAGGGTGAGGCGCTCGCGGACTCGCTCCGGAAGGCCAGGTGCTCGACTATCCGGCGCGAGTCACAGATCACCTCGCCGTCGAGGATCAGGGTCGGGACGCGCCGCTGCCCGCTGAGAGCCTCGACCTCGGGGCGGCGAGAGCGGCGCTGAGGGACGACCTCGGTCTCAAACGGGATCTCGTCCCGGCGCAGCGCCCGAGCCACCTTGCCGCACGGGCAGAGCCAGTCAGTGGGGGTGCTGCAGCGGTAGAGCGTGGCCATTAGTGGCTCTCCCGGGAACGTGCCACTAGAAGCCCACTCGGCGCAGCGTGCCTCCGGCCAGCCGCAGCGGCAGCGGCTGGCGGGCGCCGGGGGACGGCAGCTGACTGCTGTCCCGCTCGCGATACCAGGCGATCGTCTCCTCCAGGCAGTCCTCGTGCGGCGAGGTCTTCCACCCGAGCTCGCGCTTGGCCTTGCGGTTGACGAACGCCCAGTTGAGCGCCGAGGCGCGCACCTCGACCGGGCTCGGCACCGCTGGACCCGCCACCCGACGGCCGGCCCCAGCCAGAGCCAGCGCCACCGGGAGGGGAAGCTTGACCGCCGGCGGCTCGATGCCCGATAGACGGCCCAGGTCAGCGAACAGCCGCTGCGTGGTGAAGTTCCGGTTGCCGAGGATGTAGCGCTCACCCACCCGGCCGCGCTCGTCAGCCAGCAGGTGCCCCCGAGCCACGTCCTGGACGCTGACGACGTTGAGCGTCCCGTCGACGTAGGCCGGGATTTGGCGCCGCATGAAGCGACGCACGAGTGTCGTGGAGGAGCGACCCGGGTCGCCCGGCCCGAGGACGTGGGCCGGATTCACCAGCACCAGCGGGAGTCCCCGGGCGATGAGCCGCAGCGCAGCGGTCTCCGCCTCGTGCTTGGCGTCCAGATAGGGGATCGCGTAGCGCCCGCCTGCCCACACGTTCGTCTCGTCGGCGCTCTCACCCGGCCGGGCGGGGCCGATGGCCGCCACCGAGGACGTGTACACGACACGTTCGACGCCGGCCCGGAGGGCCTCTTCGAGGACGATCCGGGTGCCTTCGACGACGATCGAGAAGATGTGCGCGCGAGTCGCGTCCAGCTCGGTGGTGCCGGCGATATGGAAGACGCGATCCACCCCACGCAGCGCACGGCGCATGGAGCGGCGGTCAAGTATGTCCGCCCGAACCGGCTTGACGTCGAGCTGGCCGAGGACGTCCAGACGGGAGCTCTCCCGAGCCGTGACCAGGACTTCATCGCCTCGATCGACGAGCAGGCGGGCGACGTGAGAACCGATGAACCCGGTTCCTCCTGTAACGAGCGTCCGCGGCATTGTCTGGGCCGAGTCTAGTCCCACGAATCGCAAATTCGGTGGCCGCCCCGCGGGCTTCATCGCCAGTGCGTCCGGCCGCCCAGACCGTCGATAACCCAAGCGCTGGTAGGGTGCCGCGGTCATGAGTGTCGCCATCGTGTCTGACACGTGTCACTACCTCCCGTCCGAGGTCGTGAGCGAACATGGAATCCACACGGTGAGCCTCTACGTGCGCTGGCCCGAAGGCGCGCAACGAGAGTCCGACATCAACGATTACGACGCGTACTACCGGCGCCTGGGCGCTGAGCCGGATCTTCCTAGCACGTCACAGCCCTCGATCGGGGACTTTCTCGCCGTCTACGAGCCGCTGCTGGACGCCGGACAAGAGATCGTCTCGATCCACCTCGCAGGCGGCATGTCCGGAACCGTCCGCTCGGCCGAGCAGGCCCGCGAACAGCTGGGTGACCGGGCCGGCCGCGTGTTCGTATTTGACTCGGAGACCGCGTGCGGCGGCGAAGGGCTCGTGGTGCTGGCGGCCGCCGCCGCGGCCAAGAACGGTGCCACCGGCGCCGAGGTTCTCGAGCGCGCCCGAACGGCACGAGCGGGGCTCAAGATGTGGTTTGCGATCGACACGCTTGACTATCTGCGCCGCGGAGGCCGGATCGCCGGTGCCCAGGCGTGGCTCGGCTCGGCGCTGAAGATCAAGCCGATCCTCACCGTCGAGGCGGAGATCACTCCGGTCGAGCGGGTGCGCACCTCGAAACGGGCGTTCGAGCGCATGGTGGATCTCCTGCGGAGCCGCAGCGAGGACGGAGCCGATGCCTGGATGGTGCAGCACATCCAGGCTCCGAAGGAGGCGGCCGAGCTGGCCGCACGTGGGACGGAGATCTTCGGCGTGGGACCCAAGGTGATCTCGGAGATCGGGCCGGTCATCGGCACGCACGTAGGTCCGGGCCTACTCGGCGCCGGCGGGCTGTCGAGCTCCTTCCTCGAGTAACTGCGTGCTCAGGCGGCGGCTGGGGATCCGCGGCCCACTCAGCACGCCGGAGTCAGCGCTTGAGGGCCTTGCGGCGCTTGCGCCCGAACGTCAGCGCGCCCAACGCGGCGATGCCGCCGCCGAGGACGAAGCCGGCCACCCCGGCTCCGATCAGCACCTGGGGCTCGTGGCGGCGCAGCTGGGCCCGCCAATCGGTCAGCTTGACGACCTCTACCCGGAGCCGCTCGACCGCGGTCCCGAGCTCCTGGCGGTTCTGCTCGATCGAGGCACGAATCTCGTCTGGGGTGCGCGTGGCCATCAGGTCCCGTCCCCCGGCCGAACGGTGGCGCGAATCTTCCTGGCTTCCTCGATCGCGAGCTTCGGAGTCGGCGCGCCCACCTTGAGCTTGCGCCAGGCGAACAGGAACGCTCCGGCGGTGAGCAGCACCAACACGACCATCACGATCAGGAAGCCCAGCCAGATGCTGCTGAAGGCGGAATTGAGGCCCCAGGCCACCGTGAGCAGAACGAAGATCAGGGCGAACACGCCGAAGACCGCCCCGATCGCGACCGCGGCGGCCCCACGAGCGATGCTCGAGACCTTCTCGGTCATCTCGACCTTGGCCAGCTCGATCTCCTCGCGCACGAGCAAGGTCACACGCTCCGAGACCTCGGTGACCGCCTGGGCTAGGTTGTCGTCTTCAGCGGGCAAGGCGTTTCAGGACGAGGGCGAGAACGAAGCCGCCGGCGAAAGCCGCGCCAACCGCCACCTCGGGCCGGTCTGACGCTGCGCCGAGCGGAACCGCATCCGGCCCGGGCGCGGACCAGTCGGTAGCCGGGTCGGCGATCGGGGAAGGCGGAACGGCGCCCACCGCGGGATCTGCTCCCGGCGTCGAGCTCTCTGGCTGCTCGCTCACTCGGGCGGCTCTTCGCCGAATACGCGCATCCAGATCACTGCGGCCAGCCGCGTCGTCGCGACGCTGGCTAGCGCGCCTATGCCGGCGAGCAGGCCGGACCACATCAGACGCTTGACCAGGGGGCTCTCCGACATGGGGGGCATTCAATCAGACTCTTACCCGCGGGCGCGGGTCTGAAGCGTCACGGGCCCGGCATTCACCGTTCCTGGCCCCGCCGTCAGAGTTCGAGACCACGGCAGATCGTGTCCACAATCAGCACTTTGGCGCGGTCAAGCTCCCCTTCGCCGACTGGGACGCTGTCGAAGATCCAGCCCGTCAGGACCTGCTCAACCGAGCCATAGAAGGCCTGGGCGGCGAACTCGGGCGTGATCTCGGTGCGAAAGACGCCGTCCGATTGGGCGCTCGAGACGATTGCGGCGATCCCCGCGTACGCCTCGCGGATCTTGGCCAGGTGCGTCAGACCGAACGTGTTCGCGGCTCGGGTCACCTCGACGATGATCACCTTCATGAGCTCGGGATCGTGACGGTAGGAGTCAACGATGAAGGCAGCAATCGCGTACAGCTTCTCGCGTGGGGAGCGCTCCGAGCCGTCGGCCTCGGCGATCGCGGTCAGCATGACGTCCCAGCGCTCGAGAAACAGGGTGTCGAGAATCTCCTCCTTGGAGGAGAAGTAGTGGTAGACGAGCCCGTAGGCCACGCCGGCCTCGTCAGCGATATCCGACACGCGGCAGGTGTGGAACCCCTGGCGAGCGAACACGCGCACTGCGGCATCGAGGATCACCCGCCGCTTATCGGTGGCCGCTGTGGTCACTCGCGGCCCCACTCGTAAGCCGCGGGACGACGATGGGCCAATGAGGGAACGCGACGACGGACCTCGTCCACGCGACCCAGGTCGAGATCGGCGACGATCGCCGTCTCGCCATCCGGAGCTCCGGCGAGCACGAGACCCCACGGGTCGACGATCATCGAGCGCCCGCCCGAGCGCAGCCCACCGGGGTGATCGCCCAGCTGGTTGGGAGCGATGACGAAGCACTGGTTCTCGATCGCGCGCGCCCGGAGCAGAATCTCCCAATGATCGCGCGTTGTCGGGAGTGTGAACGCCGCCGGAACCGTGACCACGACCGCGCCGCGCAGGGCGAGGATCCGGTACAGCTCGGGGAACCGGAGGTCGTAACAGACGGTCAGGCCCAGCTTGGTGCCGTCCGCGAGCTCGGTGACCACGATTTCCTCGCCCGGCTGCTCACTCTCGGACTCGGCGTAGCGCGCTCCGTCGATCTCCACGTCGAACAGATGGATCTTCCGGTACACGGCCTTCAACTCACCGTCCGGGCCGACGTGGACGCTCGTGTTGGCGCCCTTCTCCTGCCCGGGGACACGCTCGAAGAACGATCCGGCGACGAGATCTATCCCGAGTTCCTGGGCGATCCCACGCGCCCACGTGATGGCTCGGCCGTCGAGCGGTTCCGCGCCCGCCTGCATGTGCTCACGAGTCCCGAGCACGGTCCACTTCTCGGGCAGAGCGACGAGCTCGGCCCCCAGGGACGCGGCCTGACGGACGAGACGGTCAGCGGACTCCAGGTTGCGGTCGGTGTCGCCGGTAGCGTTGAGTTGAATCGCGCCTGCGCGCATAAGAGACGTCTCCCGATTGACTGGTCAGTCAGTTTGTCACGTTCTGCTCTTCCATTCCGCGGACAGTTCGGCGAGCCTCGGCCCCCGGCGCTGCTGGGCCTGGCTCTCCCCCCGGGACCGATGCCGTCCCGATGCGGGCTGCGGCCGCTCAAGGCGTGGCGGTACGTCGGCGTGTTCGCCCCAGAGCTCATGATCTGCCTGGCCACGGTGCGGATCGGCCCGGCTCGGCAGTCGTTCTGGGCGGTCTGGGACCGCGAGGCGGGAGTGCTCCGCGAACGCACTCGAATGGGGGCGCGGAGCGAAGTCCAGCTCGAGCACGGCCGAGCGCGACTCTCCGACGCTGGAGTCAGGCTCGATCTGGCGCTCGAGGAGGAGGCCGGAATCGAGACCGTGTGTCCCAGTGCCGACGCCTATGGCTGGACGCGCAAGCAGGGCGGTATCCGTGCGCGAGGCACGGTCTCGATCGACGGGCGCACGCTCGCGCTCGAGGGTCGGGCGATCATCGATGACACGGCCGCCTATTACCAGCGTCACACCAAGTGGCAATGGAGTGCCGGGGTGGGGACCGCGCGGGACGGCCGTCCGGTGGCGTGGAACCTGGTCCAGGGAGTCAACGATCCGCCCCACCACAGCGAGCGCACGGTGTGGGTCGATGGGCAGGCATCCGAAGCGCCTGCGGTTCGCTTCGCCGCCGACCTCTCGGCCGTCGGTGAGCTGAGCTTCGCCGCCGAAGCCACACGCGAGCGACGCGAGAACCGGCTGCTGGTGCGCAGCACCTACCGCCAGCCCTTCGGCACCTTCAATGGGACCCTGCCCGGAGTCGACATCGAGCTCGCAGACGGGCTCGGCGTGATGGAGGCGCACGACGTCTGGTGGTAACCCGCGGCCGGTGGTAGCCGGCGGTCCGTGGTCAGCCGGAAGCTGTGCGGCGTGCCGGAAGGTCCGAGAACGCCGGTTCGGCGACGTGGGCGGGCTCAACGCCCGGCTCCTCGTAGGCATCCGGAGAGATCGGCCGCTCCGGCGCTGCGGCACCGCCCGAAGTGAGCGCGTGGTGCCATCGCGCAGGCAGAGGCAGACCTCGTGTGTCGCTGGTGGATGGCATCAGGCGAGCAATCTGCCACACGAGCAGCCAACCGACGAATGTCACGGCATGCGGGGACTCCCCGAACACGCTCGTCTTGTCACCGGCGATATCGATCAGAGCTGCCAGGACGAGCAGCAGAGCCGCCGTGCCGACGACCGGGGCTATGGCTGCCGCCCGGCTCGGCTTCCAAGCCACCAGGGCGAAGGCGACCACCAGGGCCATGTCAACGGCTCCCGTGTCACGCTGGACATCACGGGCGGCGAACAGTAAGAGCGGAAGTGCGACCAGGATCTCCGCCAGGGCGACGACCGCCAGCCCCGCCCGCAGACCATCCAGGCGTCGAGCACGCGGACGCGGCGCGGCGGTCATGATGCGCTCCATAGCCTCCGGGCTGGGCTGGGCTCGAGCGCTCGCCGGCGCCAGGCGGGTGCGCCGAGTCAGCTCATGGGCCGTGGCCTTCCAGGACCGGCACGCCGCGCAACCTTCGAGATGGGCGTCAAGGTCGGCGGTGCTGACCTGGGAAGGCTCGCCATCGAGCAACGCCGACACGGCCGAGCGTGCACTCATACAATCCATTGAACGATTAGTCGCTTGGGGGCCCGGCATGAGTCCGTTGGTTCGGTGTGAATCCTAAATCCGCGAGGTCGACGTCATGGAAGACATTACGCGACTAGCAATCGCGGGTGGTGCAGGTGACCAGGTTGCACTGACCGCGTTTGTGCGAGCCAGTTACGACGATGTGAGACGGCTTTGTGCCTTTCTGGTGGACGAGCCGAGCGCCGATGATTTGGCTCAGGAGACGTTCGTCCGTGCGCTCCGATCCCTGCCGCGCTTTCGCGCCGAGTCAGGAGCTCGGACCTGGCTCCTGACGATCGCGCGGCGCACGTGCGCCGACGAGTTGCGTTCCCGGATCCGACGTCGCCGGCGGGATCGAGAGCTGGCCGAATCGAGCCCGGAGAGCGTGGCCTCGGATCCTGCGGACCGCATTGGCACCATGGATCTCATCCGCCGGCTCGAGCCCCAGCGCCGCGAGGCGTTCGTCCTCACCCAGCTACTGCAGCTCAGCTACGACCAGGCCGCCGGGGTGTGCGGCGTCCCCCGCGGCACGATCCACTCGCGGGTGGCCCGGGCACGTGATGACCTGATTGCGATGACCGTGAGCCCCGCGCAATCCGCCGGCGAGGCCGAGCCTCAGCACTGATCTCAGAGTTCGGCCAGAAGCCCGGATAGCTCCTCGTCGCTGACGCCGGCCACCAGCTCCGACGTCACGGCTCGCCCCAGTTCGGCGACCGTGGGTAGATCGAAAGCGGCGGCCAGTTCGATCCCGACACCGAACGAGTTCTCCAGACGAGCCAGCATCTTCAGCGCTAGAAGCGAATGACCCCCGAGGTCGAAGAAGTTGTCCTCGACTCCGAGGCGCTGCAGCCCAAGCACCTCGCACCAGATCTCAGCTATCGCCTCCTCGACCGGAGTTCGGGGAGCAATGTAGGGTCGGCCGGGAGACACACCGGAGCGCTCGGGCGGGGGCAGAGCGCTCCGATCGAGCTTTCCGTTCGGACTGACGGGGAATCGTTCGAGCTGGACAATCGCCGACGGGATCATGTAGGGCGCGAGCTTCTGACGGCACAGCGTCAGCAGGGCGTCCACAGGCGGGGCGCCACCGCGGTCGGGGGTCACATAGGCGACGAGACGGCGATCGCCCGGGCGGTCCTCACGCACGACCGCCACCGCAGCTGCGACCGTGGAGTGCAGCTCGAGCACCGCCGCGATCTCTCCGAGCTCGATCCGGAAGCCTCGTAACTTGACCTGATCATCGATCCGCCCGAGGTATTCCAGCGTGCCCGATTCCCGCCACCGGACAAGGTCTCCGGTCCGGTAAACGCGCTGGCCTCCGGTGCCACGTGGTCCGATGATGAACTTCTCTGCCGTCAGTTCGGCGCGGCCGTGGTAGCCGAGCGCGAGCCCGGCACCCCCGATGTGCAGCTCCCCGGGAACCCCGATCGGCGTGGGCTCGCCGTGCGGATCGAGCACGAAGAAGCTCGTGTTCCGGATCGGGCCACCGAGCGGGACGCCCCTGGTGTCGGCATCGATACGCAGAATGGAGGACCAGACTGTCGTCTCGGTGGGGCCGTACATGTGCCAGACGGAGGCGCCGCGCGGTAGCAGCTGCTCGACCAACGCCCGGGGAACCGCCTCTCCTCCGCACACGATCTTCAGGCCGGATCGGCCCTGCCATCCCGATTCCAGCAGCACCTGCCAGGTGGTGGGCGTCGCCTGCACGAGCGTCGCCCCTGAGCGGGCCAGCCATCCCCCGAGCTCCACTCCGTCGAACGTCGCCGACTTGGGGACGAGCACGAGCTTTGCTCCGGTGCTGAGCGGCAGGTACCAATCGGGAACGGACAGGTCGAAGGCCGGCGTGGTCAGATTGACGACCACATCGTTCTCGGTGCATCCGGGCTCACGGCGCATATGCGCCAGCAGATTGACCACCGAACGGTGGGACACCTTGACCCCCTTGGGGGTGCCGGTCGAGCCCGAGGTGTAGATCACGTACGCGGGTTGCTCGAGGTCGACCGTGACGTTGACCGGGCCGCCGTCATGAGCGGAGATGCGCTCCGCGACGTCACGATCCTCGATGCAGAGCACGGGGATCATGCCTGGATGGACCAGTCCGCTTCCAAGCTCGTCACAGACGAAGAGGACGGCGGCGGAGTCCGTGAGCATGAACTCGAGGCGGTCAGGCGGGTAGGAGGCGTCGAGCGGCACGTAGGCGGCTCCCGCCTTGAGGATTCCCAGCATCGCCACCAGGAGCTCCGGAGAGCGTTCGAGGCACAGCGCCACGAGCGCTCCGGCTCCGACGCCACGGGCAATCAGCTCGTGGGCCAGCTGGTTGGAACGGACGTCGAGCTCGCGGTAGCTGAGCCAGCGCTCGCCGGCCACCACCGCGACCGCGTCCTCCCGGCGCGACGCCTGCGCGGTGAGAAGGTCATGGAGGGCATCCGATTCAGCGCCGGCGCCCGTGCGGTTCCAGCGGTCGAGCATCAGCTCGCGCTCGGCCGACGTAAGGAGGCCAAGCTCGGAAACCGGCCGCGAAGGCTCCGCCGTTGCGTGAGCGATCAGCTCCCGGTAGTGCCCGACGAGTCGTTGCACGGTCGCTGCCTCGAACAGGTCCGTCGAGAACTCGACGACGCCGCGCAGCGAACCATCGGAGGACTCGCGCACCGTCATCGAGAGGTCAAACCGGGACCAACCCCAGCCGGGGATCTCCAGAAACTCGAGCTCCGTGCCGGCCAGCCGAGCCTGTTTGGCATCGGCGACGTCGAAGCCGAATACGACCTGGAACACCGGCGGCACGGTCCGCGACCGGGGCGGATTGAGTACCTCGACCAGCTTCTCGAACGGCAACTCGCCGTGGATCTGAGCGTCGATCGTGCTCCGGCGGACGCGCTCGAGGAGTTCGGCGAAGCTTGGGTCGCCGTCAAGGCGACCCCGGATGGCCAGCGTATTGGAGAAGTATCCGAGCAGGTTGGCGAAGTCCGCCTCGCTCCGTCCGGACACCGGGACCCCGACCACGAGATCGTGCGCTCCGGAGTAACGATGCATCAGAGCGTGGAACGCCGTCAGCAGGAACATGAACGGCGTGGCCCGGTGCTCCCGGGCCCGGCGCCTCACGCCGGCCGCGAGGTCGGTATCGAGGACGAAGGGCAGGCGCCGCCCGCCATGGGTAGGTACGCTCGGCCGGGCATGGTCGGTCGGAAGCTCGAGCCGTTCAGGAGCCCCGCTCAGTTCCCGCGTCCAGTAGGCCAGAAGCTCCTCGAGCCTGTCACCGGTGAGCTGCTCGCGCTGTACCTCGGCGAAGTCTGCGTACTGAGCTGGAAGGTCGGACAGTTCCGGCGTGGTCTCCTGGGACAGAGCGCCGTATATCTGCTCGAGCTCGGCGAACAGGATCCTGGTCGAGGCATGATCGGAGGCGAGATGGTTCAGAACCACGAGCAGCAGGTCCTGATCCTGGTCCACGTGAGCCAACGCGAAGCGCACGAGGGTGTCCGAGCTGAGCTCGAACGGTCGCGCAGCCAGGACTCCGAGCTCGTCGAGCGCCGTCTGCGTCCGCTCGGCCGGGCTCATGTCATCGAGATCGAGCACCTGGAGCTCGACCGTGGCGTCATCGGCCACCTCGGACAGCAGCTCGCCGTCGCGCAGCACGAATCTGGTCCGGAGGATCTCGTGGCGCTCGACGATCAGCTCCGCCGCGGCGCGCAGACGATCCTCGTCGAGATGGGCCCGGACGCGGACCAGCGTGGGCACGTTGTATGCCGGCATCCCCGGCATGAGCCGGTCAAGCAGCAGCAGCCGCTCCTGCGGGAACGACAGACGACGCGATGCTCGGGACGGACGAACTCCTCCCGCCATACGGGGCCCCTTTTCTGAGAGTTGGTTCGCCGCTATCCAGCAGCGTGTTAAAACTCTTAGTCGTCCAGGGGGCGGGCTTTAGTCCCGCATGGCGGCCAAGCCGCGTACAAGCACCTCAAGCCCGAACTCGAACCGCGCATCGCCGTCACCACTCGTGAGCGGGCCGGCCAGCGAGACCAGGTTGGGAAATCGCGCTACCGGCAGTGACTCGAAGTAGCGCCGCATGTCGGTGATGTAGGCGGCCACCTGCTCGGGGCTGTTCTCCTCGCCGCCATACAGGCTTTCCTCGTAGGCGATCGCCATGACATACAGCGGTAGCAGGTCACAGGCGTAGGCGATCACCTGTTCGGGAAGCTCGCCGACGCGCAGCAGGCCGATCATCCACTCGCTGCCTCGGAGCGCGTTCTCGCCCAACGGGATTCGGGCGAACGAGGCTCGCGCCAGGTCACGGTGACGCGTGAACACGGCTCGCATCTGTCGCAGAGCCTCCTTGAGCTGCTCCTGCCAACGGTCTGGATCTGGCTCGCCGGCCATCTCGACCTCTCCGATCACCCGCTCCACCACGAGCTCGAGCAGCTCCTCCTTGTTGGCCACGTGGGCGTAAAGCGAGGCGGCTCCGGTGTCAAGCGCCTCCGCCACCCTCCGCATCGTCATGGCGTCGAGGCCCTCCTGGTCGACGATGGCCAGCGCGGCGGTCGCGATTGCCTCGCGTGACAGGGTGCGCTCGCGCGGCGCCCGGCGGACCGGAGCCGCGCTGCGAGACGGCAGGCGAGGGAGCGGGGGCAGATCCGTGGCGCTCATCGGCACGAGCCTACTTGACAAGAACGACGTTCGTTTGGAACACTGTTCGCGATTAGAAACACTGTTCGCGATTATGGTTCGTCTCTCACGATCGCTGTTCGTAACGCTTACGCCGGAAGGAGGCGCCTGATGCAAACCCCCCACCCCAAGCGATGGCTGATCCTGTTCGTGGTCCTCGCCGCTGAGTGCATGGATCTGCTCGACGGGACCGTCGTCAACGTCGCCGCCCCCACCATCCACCATGACCTACACGCCTCGTCCACCGCGCTGCAGTGGATCGTCGGCGGCTACGCGCTCGCCCTGGCGGTCGGACTGCTGACCGGGGGCCGGCTCGGCGATCTGTTCGGCCGCCGCCGGATGTTCCTGATCGGAGCGGCCAGCTTCACAGCAGCCTCGACCGTGTGCGGATTCGCGCCCACCACCGGCGTCCTGATCGCCGCGCGCCTTGTGCAGGGCCTGGCCGGGGCGATGATGCTTCCCCAGGGGTTCGGCGTGCTGCGTGAGGTATTTCCCGCCGACGAGCTGCCCAAGGCATTCGGGCTGTTCGGTCCCGTGATGGGCTCGGCGGCCATGATCGGCCCGATCCTCGGCGGCGGCCTGATCGCGCTCAACCTGTTCGGCTCGGGATGGCGGATGGTGTTCCTCATCAACCTGCCGCTGGGCACGCTGGCTGTGGTGGGCGCCTACCGCCTGCTGCCGGCGATGGGAGGGCGGCATGCGCGCCGGCTGGACTTCGGCGGGGCCCTGCTGGCCGCGGTAGGCGCCGTGGCGATCGTGTATCCCCTGATCCAGGGCCGCAATCTCGGCTGGCCGGCCTGGACCTACGTCTCGATGGGCGCCAGCCTGGCCCTGTTCGTCGGACTGGCCGTCCACCTGCGCCGCCGCAAGCGCACCGGGCGCGACCCGATCATCGAGCCGAGCATCTTCAGCCATCGCGGTTACTCGGCTGGGGCCCTGGTCCTGATGCTGTTCTTCGGCGGCATGGTCGGATCGATGCTGGCCGTCACGCTCTTTCTGCAGCTCGGGGAGGGCTTCAGCGCCATCCACGCTGGTCTGACGCTGGCTCCGTTCGCCCTGGGCACTGCGATCACGGCCCCGGTCGCAGCGCAGAAGATGAACGTCATCTCGGGGCGGTTGCTGATCCAGATCGGCGGCCTCGTGTCCCTGTGCGGGTACGCGGCCGTGGCCGTGATCCTGGGCTCCGCGGGGCACGTTTCCACTTGGGGACTCCTGGGCCCCCTGCTGGTGGTCGGGATGGGCATGGGCCTGTTCGTTGTGCCGGTGTTCGACACGATCATCGCGGCCGTGACCGACGCTGAGCTCGGCTCCGCTTCGGGTGTGCTGAACGCAGTCCAGCAGCTGGGTGGAGCGATCGGCGTGGCGGTGCTGGGGACGATCTTCTTCACCGTCCTGCGCCACCAGGGCTTCGCCGCGGCTCTGCGCCACACAATGTGGTGGCAGGTCGGCCTGATGGGGCTCGCGCTGGCTATCTCCCCCTTGCTCCCCCGCCGGGCCCGCGACCCGGCCCACGTCGCCCAAGTGTTGGGTGGGGACGAGGGCGAGGCCGCCGACGATAGGCCGCCGGTGGCACAAACCGCAGCCGCCGCCTGAGTGATCGGACGCCGGACCGGGCTCCCGCTCAGGCGGGGGCCCGGCGCTGGCGCCGGAGCTCGGCCAGGAGCAGCTTCGAGTGCATTGCCCCGATCAGCTCGCGCAGTGGCTCGGTGCCCGAGGAGATGATCTGCACGGCGCGCTCGACATCCACCTCGCCGGCCAGCCGGTCCAGCAGGACACGCACCTCCTCCTCCACCAGCGGGGCCAGCGCCTCGCGGTAGCGGAGCGTGTCGTAGACGGTGAACCCGATCGCCTCCTCGTAGCCGCCGGCGCGAAAGCGTGAGATCGCTTCGATGATGGCTACGTCATCGGCGTCGTAGCCCCGGGCGTTCGGCGTGAGCACGTCCAGCTCCTCGAGCCGCGAGAGGACATTGCGCGGCACGTCATAGGTGGTCTGGATGGTGCTTCGTGACACGCGGCCTGACTCGCCCGCTTCGATCGCCCGCTCGAGGATCCTGTCCTCGAGCTCGATCACCCTGGCCGCCCGCTCGGGATCGTCTGACATCACCTCGCGGATAACGCGCAGCGGCATGAAGCGTTCCTCCTGGAGGCGCTTGATGAGGCGGATGCGCTCGACGAACTCGGGCGGGTAATAGGCCATGTTGCGGCTCGTCCGCAGCACGTCATCCTCGGAGCCAAGCAGCCCCTCCCGCAAGTAGTGCTTGATCGTGCCCGCGCTGACGCCCGAGCGCTCGGCCAGCTCGGACATCTTGAGCCTCCCGGCGGTGGCCGTCTCAGCCATTCATGAACGTCCCGCCGACGGTCTGGCCGGCCCCGGCGATGGCGCCTGAATCCTCGAGCGAGGCGATCTCGTCGTCACTGAAGCCGGCCGCGGCGAGCACCTCACGCGTGTGCTCGCCGAGTCCAGGACCCGGGGCCCGGTTGGCGTCGCCGGGCGTCCGGCTCAACTTGATCGGAACGCCGAGCAGCTTGACGGGCTGCTCGGCTCCGGGCTGAGTCAGCTCCACCACCATGTCCCGCGCGCGCACGAGCTCGGAGTCGAGTGCCTCGTCCAGGCCCAGCACCGGTTCCAGGCAGCAGTCGTGTTCGGAGGCGAACATCCGCCACTGCTCTCGCGTGCGCTGACGGAAGATCTCGCTCACCGCTTCGTGGGCCGCCGAGCCGGCGGTCTCGAATTGGCTGCCCACGAGGTCCTCCCGCCCCACACCCCCGCACCAGGCCTGCCAGAACTTGGGCTCGAGCGCGCCGAGGGACACGTACCCGTCGGCGCATTCGTAGGGCCGGTAGCAGACGAACCGTCCAGCCAGAGCCAGCTCACCGCGCTGCGGGGGCCGACCGGAAGCGAACATCTCAGCGGCGACCATGGCCAGCCAGGACAGCGCGCCGTCGAACATCGAGCAGTCGACGGCCTGTCCCTGTCCGGAGCGCTCGCGCTCCTTGAGGGCGACCAGGATCCCCACCGCAGCCATGAGCGCACCGCCGCCCAGGTCGGCGATCTGTCCCGCCGCCTGGACCGGCGGCCCGTCGGCGTCGCCGGTCAGCCCCAGGAGCCCGCCCAGGCCGAGGTAGTTCATGTCATGGCCTGACCGGTCCCGGTTGGGACCGTCCTGGCCGTAGCCACTGATCGCGCAATAGACCAGGCCTGGGTTCTGTTGGCGCAGCCGCTCGTAGCCGACGCCGAGACGATCGAGGACGCCAGGCCGGAAGGACTCGAGCAGTACGTCGGCGTCGCCGGCCAGGCGGAGCAGCACCTGCCGTCCCTCCTCGGACTTGAGGTTGACGCGGATCGAGCGCTTGCCCCGGTTCAGTGACAGGAAGAGCGCGCTGCGCGAGGTCTCCTCGACCCCGTCGTAGTACGGCGGCGACCAGCGGATGTAGTCCCCCATACCGGTGTCCTCGACCTTGATCACGTCAGCGCCGAAGTCGGCCAGGAGCAGAGAGCAGAAGCCGCCCGGCAACAGGCGGCTGAGGTCGAGGACCTTGAGGCCAGCGAGCGGCAGCTCGGTCATGTGGGCCGCGCCCCCTGCGGCTGCACGCTCACGCGGCCTGCGCCTCGTGCGGTAGCGAGGCGATCCCCAGTAGCGCCCGGGCCTCCTGCACGGTCGCCGGACGCCGACCGGCGTCCTGCACCATCTGCCGCGCTTTCGCGATCAACTCGCCATTGGAGCGCGCCATCTCCCCATCCGGGAGGTAGAAGTTGTCCTCCAGCCCAACCCGCACGGAGCCGCCCAGGGTGATCGCCGCGGCCACGAGCATCCACTGGACGCGGCCGATGCCGATTACTCCCCAGTGGTGGTTTTGACCGGGGACAGCCACGAGGTTGTCCGCCATCGCAGCCAGGTTGCGTGCGGTCGCGGGCACCCCTCCGACGACGCCCATCACGAAATCTGCGTGCAGCGGTGCGTCCAGCAGTCCCATGTCGACCAGCGGCGCCAGCGACCCCACGTGCCCCAGATCGAAGCACTCGTGCTCGGGCTTTATGTCCAGCCGGCGCATGGCCTCGAGCAGCTCGATGATCTCCTCGAACGGGTTGGCGAACACGAACTTGAACACGAAGTCCTTGCGCGAGCGCGAGTACTTGGCGTAATTCATCGAGCCCATATTGAGCGCCGCAACCTCGGGGCGGCAGGCCTCGAGATACGCGATCCGCTTCTCCACGGGCACTCCGATCGTCCCGGTGGAGAAGTTGATGATCGCCGCGTCTCCCACCTCGGCTCGGATCGCATCACGAATGTTGCTGAAGTCCTCGATCTCGTAGCTCGGGGTCCCATCCGGACGGCGGGCGTGAATGTGGATGTGGACGCCGCCTTCGTCGACGATCCGCCGGGCTTCGGCGGCGTACTCCTCGGGCGTGTACGGGATCGCCGGGCACTGGTCCCGGTTGGCGATCGCACCTGAGATCGAGCACGTGATGATGGCTGGATCGGAAATGGTCATACCGGCACAACTCCTGACTTCTTCCAGGGCCGCTCGACCTTCTTGCCCGTCGCCATCTCAAGCGTTCGACAGATCGTGAGCCGCGTCTCGCGGGGATCGATGACGTCATCGATCATGTCGTTGCCGGCGGCGACGTAGACGTCGATGATCTTGCGGAAGTTCTCGATCAGCTCCTGCTTCTTGGCGGCCGGATCCTCGGCCGCGTCGACCTGCTTGCGGAAGATGATCTCCACCGCGCCCTCGGCCCCCATCACGCTGATCTCAGCCGACGGCCAGGCCACGATCAGATCCGGCTCGTAGGCTCGGCCGCACATCACGTAGTAGCCCGCGCCATAGGCCTTGCGCAGCACCACGGTGATCTTGGGCACGGTGGCATTGGCTGTCGCGTAGAGCATCTTGGCCCCGTGACGGATGATCCCGGCCTGCTCGACCTTGGTCCCGACCATGAACCCGGGGACATCCATCAGGTACACGAGCGGGATCCCGTAGGCGTTGCACAGGTTGATGAACCGCGCCGCCTTGTCGGCCGAGTCATTGTCAAGGATCCCGCCCAGTTGCTTGGGCTGGTTGGCCACGATCCCGGCCGGGCGGCCGCCGAAGCGGGCCAGGCAGGTGATGATCGTCTTGGCGAACTGGGGCTTGAGATCGAAGTAGGTGCCGTCGTCGACGATCCGCCGGATGACCTCGTACATGTCGTATGGCTTGCGGTTCGATTCCGGAAGCATGTCGAGCAGATCCTCGTCGCCGCGGTCGACGGGGTCGGTAGTGGGCTGGACGGGCGGAGCCTCCTCGCAGTTCTGCGGGAAGTAGCTCAGGTACTGCTTGATGGCCTCGATGCATTCGGGGTCATCGGCGACCTCGAGGTCCCCCACTCCGGACTTCCGGCAGTGCACGCGCGACCCACCGAGCTCCTCCTGGGTCACGTCCTCTCCCACGGCCGCCCGAACCAGGTGGGGGCCGGCGAGTGCCATCGAGCCCCGTCCCTTGACCATGGGCACGAAGTCGGCCAGGCCCGGGATGTACGCCGTGCCCGCCGCGCACGGCCCCATCAGCGCGGCCACCTGCGGAATCACGCCGGAGTTGATGACCTCCTCGCGGAACAGGTGCCCGCTACCGGCGAACAGCGACCCGACGGCCTCCTGGATCCGTGCGCCGGCGCTGTCGAGCAGCCACACGAGTGGGATCCGCTTCGTCAAGGCGAGCTCGCGCAGCCGGGTCACCTTGAGCTCGCCGGTCATGCCCATCGATCCGGCCATGACCGTGAAGTCATAGGCGGCGACGGCGGTGAGCCGGCCGTTGACCTTCCCGTAGCCGGTGATCACACCATCAGCTGGCGCCTCTCGGCCCTGCATCGAGACCTGCGAAAAGTGCGGGCGGCCGTGGATCCCGAGCTCGACGAACGTACCCTCGTCGATCAGCAGGGCCAGGCGCTCGCGGGCGGTCAGCTTCTCGCGCTCGTGCTGAGCGGCGATCTTCTCCTCACCGCCGCCGAGCTTGATCTGCTCCCGGCGCGCGCGCAGGTCCTCGGCGAGCGGACGGAGAAGGCTGGAAGGGGGCGCGTCAGTGGTCATCGTGAGAAGTAGAACGTTCTACTTCTCACTTTGTCATCTTCGGTGGTCGCGCGTCAAGCCGCATGCTGGCTACGAGGCGTTGAAGAAGCTGAAGCTCGCCTTCCCCCGTTGGCAGGTGTAGAGGCCGCTCGTCTGCGCTCGCGTGCACGTCCACCCCGTGGTCCTGAACTCCGGCGGGGCGGGCGTGGCCGGCGGCAGGAACGTGGTCACCTTGCCGGCCTTGAGCGCGTGGTAAACGACCGAGCAGGTGGTTCCCTTCTCGGTCAGGTTGGTGAAGTAGAAGTGGCCGATTCCGGAGACGTGGCGCTGCTTGTCCTCGCAGTAGCGGCTGTCCGACCCGTCCGGCTCAGCAGTGGCCGAGAACGAGAACGTCTTGTGCTTCACCGGCCCGCTGTTGAAGTTCGGCGGCAGCAGACACTGGGTCGCCACCCTGATCTTCCCTGTGACGCCGCCGTGGCCGGTGAACCGTCCCGTGAGGACGTAGCTGTTCTTCGAGTGCGCCGGAACGATCTCCTTGACCGTGAATTTGCCCCCCGAGATCTTGGCGTGCGTCTGCCACTTCGGATTCGCCTCAGCGGGGTTTCCGCACGCCGCGACGAACGGGCCCTGGAACTGCGTGACCGACTTGCCGTTCGCGGACACGGCAAATCTGAGCTGCACATTCTTCTCCTGGTAGATGGCACCCTTGATGGGCTTGCCGGCCGCAGCCAGCGCCACCGCGACGGGCAGTGCGATCAACGTGAGTGGCACTGCCAGCCAGAGCGTTTTGGATTTCATCCTCGCTCCTCTCCTTTGTGCGCCTCCTGCACGGCCGATCCTAACCGCGCGCTACCGGCCTTTCCACTCCGGATCTCGCTTCTCGAAGAACGCCTTGACGCCCTCCTGGATGTCCTCAGTTGAGAAGGCGATCGTTAGCTGCGAGCGCAGGAAGTCGATCGCGTCGGCGTAGGCCATGTCCTGTTGGCGGAACATGGCGTCCTTCCCGAGCTTCATGAGAACCGGGGACTTGCGGGCCAGCTTCTCCGCCCAGTCCCGTACGGCCTGGTCGAACTCGTCCGGGGCGACGACGCGGTTGACGATCCCGATCCGTTGCGCCTCCTCAGCCGAGATCTGCTCACCGAGCAGCATCAGCTCGGCCGTCTTCTTACGTGGCACGTTGCGGTAGATCAGCGCCATGATCATGAACGGGAACAGCCCGATGTTGATCTCGGGCGTCCCGAAGCGCGCGCCCTCCTTGGCCACGATCAGGTCACAGGCCAGGGCGAGGCCAAGCGCGCCAGCCAGCACGTGACCGTTGGCGGCACAGATCGAGGGTTTGCCCAGCTCGCCCAGCAGGCGGAACACCTGCGGAAAGCGCTCGGTGGCGAAGTGCTTGTGGACGAGTGCCACATCGGCGGCGAAGCCACCCAGGTTCCCGCCACTCGAGAACACCTTCTCGTGCGTCGAGGTCAGGACCACGCAGCGGACGGCGTCATCCTCGCGCGCGGATTCGAGAGCGGTGACGAGGTCTCTCAGCAGCTCGTCGGAGAGGGCGTTGCGGGTGTCCGGCTGGTTGAGCGCGATCGTGGCCACGCCGGTGTCCGCCAGTTCGTAGGTGATCGTTTCGTAGGGCATGCGCGCAAGCCTATGGTGCTGGCCGTATAAGCGAACTCGTAGGGATGTGGTGTGGGATCGGTGTCTGAACACCGGCTTTCGAAGGGGGAGGGTGCGGTCGAGCAGGCGTCGCTCGGGACTGGACCAGGGTCGGGGGCCGGGGGCCGTGCAATACGTCGCAAATCCAGATTGTCGTCTCGGGTTTGGGACGCGGTGGCCGCATAGCGCGCGGTTCGCAGCAGATCCGAACACCGAGGGCGGATCTGCGACGTTTCGCACGCCCGGCCGGTCCCGACGAGCCCCCACTCCGCGCAAAACTGGGTCGGTGGCGCGTCGCTCGTCACAAACGCGGGATATAGCCCCCAGTTTGTGCAAGACGTCGCCGACATCTCCCGGTTTTTCACAGAATGGGGGGAGGATCACACGCCAGGGCGGCCCGCGGCCAGCCATCCGGCCACCACCCCCTTCGAAAGCCAATCCGTTCCGGCCCCCAACCGCCGCCGAGGCCGAGCCGGAGCCGGAGCCGGGCCGGCGGAGCCGAGGCCGGCGCGCAACCGGGGCCGGGGCATTCGTCGGCCACCAAGCGGTGGACGCTTGCGATGGAGGCAAGTGGGAAGTAGGAAGCTCTACTGTTTACTTTTGCGATCCCCGCCGCTAGCTTCCGTGGCGCAGATCCGAGCCGATCAGGAGACGAGCCCCCCATGGCCACCGCCGACGTCCTTAAGCCCGACTTCGCCAGCGAGCGCAAGCACTTCATCTTCACCGACGAGCACCAGCAGCTCCGCGAGTCGATCCGCCGCTTCGTGATCAAGGAGCTTCAACCTCACGCCGAGGAGTGGGAGGAGAAGACCTTCCCGGATTGGGTGTTCGAACGCATGGGCGAGCTCGGCTTCCTGGGCCTCGACAAGCCCGAGGCGTACGGCGGTCAGGGCGGTGACTACTACACCGCGCTGGTGCTCTCGGAGGAGATGGCCCACGCACACTGCGGTGGCTTGGCGATGGGGGTCGCGGTGCAGACGGACATGGCGCTGCCGCCGATCCTCGCCTTCGGGACCGAGGAGCAGAAGCAGGAGTGGGCGGCACCGGCGATCAAGGGCACCAAGATCCTCTGTCTCGGGATCACCGAGCCTGACGCGGGGTCAGACGTGGCCGGAATCAAGACCCGCGCGGTGCGGGACGACGCCACGGGCGATTACGTGATCAACGGGTCGAAGACGTACATCACCAACGGTCACCGCGCTCACGCCATCGTGCTGGTGACCAAGACCGACCCCGACGCCGGCCACGGTGGACTCACCCTGTTTCTAGTGCCGATGGACACGCCCGGGGTGATCCGTGAGAAGCGGCTGAAGAAACTCGGCATGCACGCTTCCGATACCGCGCTGCTGGCGTTCCAGGATGTGCGCGTGCCGGAGTCCGCGGTGCTGGGCCAGGTCGGCAAGGGCTTCTACCACATCTCCTGGGAGCTCCAGGGCGAGCGCCTGATCGGCGCCGCCGGTTCAGTGGCCGGAGCCCAGCACGTGTTCGATCGCACGCTCGAGTACGCCAAGGAGCGCAAGGCCTTCGGCCGCCCGATTGGCCACTTCCAGGTCATCCGCCACAAGTTCGCCGACATGGCGACCAAGATCGAGACGGCGAGGCAGATGGTCTACACCACGGCCTGGCGCTTCCAGAACGGCGAGTATCCGGTGCGCGAGATAACGATGGCCAAGCTCTACTCAGCTCGGATTGCGGTCGAGGTGGCCGACGAGTGCATCCAGATCCATGGCGGCGCCGGCTACATGCAGGAGTACGGGATCGAGCGCTCCTGGCGTGATCTGCGTCTGAACCGGATCGGTGCCGGCACCGACGAGATCATGCTCGAGGTGATCGGCCGCTCCTTCGGCCTGTAGGTCCCGCGCGGCACCGGCCGACGGGGCCCAACGTTGGCAATGCGCTAACTGCACACGCGTGCGGTTGACAGCCGCAGACCTGCGAGGTATGTTCGCCTGCAAACGATTGCAGGCCCCAGCTCGGCGACGCCGTGCCCTGCATCAGAGCGGAGGAAGGAAATGAGGAGAGGCATCCTTCAAAGACGTCACCTGGCCACGGGGCTGGTGCTGGGCTGCGTTACCTTGCTCGCGGCCTGCGGTGGTTCGAGCAGCAGTAGCAGCAACTCCAGCGGGGGCTCCAGCAGCGGCTCGGGCGCCAAGACCGCCAGCCCGATCACAATCGGGATATCGCTCTCCCTCTCGGGTGACTTCGCCGCCGACGGCCAGGCCTTCCAGAAGGGCTATCAGCTGTGGGCGGCGGATCAGAACAAGGCGGGCGGCCTTCTTGGCCACCCGGTGAAGCTCGACATCCTGTCCGACTCCTCGAGCCCGGCTCAGGTGGTGACCAACTACCAGAAGCTGATCGGCTCAAACCATGACCAGCTCGTGTTCGGTCCCTTCTCCACCCTGCTAACGGTCCCCTCGGCCCGTGTGGCGGCGCGCTACGGCTATGCATTCGTCGAGGGCGCGGGCGGCGGGCCAGCGGTGTTCGGGGCGGGCCTGCACAACGTCTTCGACGTCTCGATTCCGATCAAGAACAACCTCGTCACATTCGCGCAGTGGGTGGCGTCACTTCCCGCCTCCCAGCGGCCGAAGACCGCCGCCTACGCGACCGTCAACGACCCGTTCACGCAGCCCCAGATCCCGGTGGCGCAGAAGATCCTCCAGGACGCCGGCGTGAAGACGGTCCTGTCCAAGGTGTTCCCGGCCGAGGTGGCTGACTACACGCCGACCGCCAACCAGGTCTCCTCCAGCCACGCCGACCTCGTCGTGCTCGGCTCTGTGGATGTCCCCACGGTGTCCGCGTTCACGCACGCGTTCATCCAGCAGCACTACAACCCGAAGGCGTTCATCGCCACCGCCGGCCCGGACCAGGGCGGCGCGTTCGTCAAGGCGGTCGGTGCCGGCAACGAGAACGGGATCTTCGTTCCCAACGGCTGGTTTGGCGGCTTCAAGAAGGCCGACAGCCAGAAGATGGTTCAGGAGTACATCGCCAAATACGGCGGCACCCCGTCTGACATCAACGCCGACGTGGCCGAGGCCTACTCGGTTGGCCAGGTCATGGCCCAGGCGGTCCAGGCCACCCACGGGTTCGACAACTCGAAGATCCTGTCTTACCTGCACAGCGGGGTCACGATGGACAGCGTCCAGGGGCCGGTGAAGTTCGACTCACTGGGCGAGAACCTGGCTCAGAAGACCCTCACGTTCCAGTGGCAGAACGGCACCCTGGTGCAGGCGATTCCCACCGCGACGGTCGGATCGCACGCACCCCAGTACCCGAAGCCGGCGTTCAAGGGCTAAAAGCCAGGCATGTCGACCACCGCACTCCTGCAGGCGATCGTCGATGGCGTTCTGACCGGCGGCGTCTACGCCCTGATGGCCGCCGGTCTGACGCTGATCTTCGGCGTCATGGACATCATCAACATCGCGCAGGGGGCGATGGTGATCCTCGGTGCCTACCTGAGCTTCGAGCTCTCGGTGCACCTGGGGATCGGCCTGCTCGTGGGCCTGTTCATCACCGTCCCGGTGATGTTCGTACTTGGGGTGGTGATCGAGTTCGGGCTCATGCGCCGGTTGCGGGAGCAGGATCGAACGGCGATGTCGGTTCTCGTCACCTACGCGGTGGCGATCCTCATCGAGGGGATCCTGACCGCGATCTTCGGCGTCGATTACCAGCAGCTGCAGGCGTCCTACGTCAATAGCTCGGTCCACATACTCGGCTTCTACCTCCCCGACATCTACCTGATCGGCTTCGGCCTGGCGGTGGTGCTCCTCGGAGCCCTCTACTACATGCTCTACCGGACCAAGTTCGGGCGGGCCGTGAGGGCCTCGCTTCAGAACCGCACGGCGGCCGACCTGATCGGGATCGACGTCAACCGGGTGCGCGCGGTCTCGGTCGGCATCGGCGTGGCGGTCACCGCGGTCGGCGGGATGGTGTTCGGGGCCACGAATGCCTTCAATCCAAACACGGGTTATGACCTGATCTCACGGCTCCTGGCGATCGTGATCCTCGGGGGCATGGGCTCGATTGGGGGCGCCATGGGGGCGGCCGTGTTCCTGCTGGTGCTCAATGACGTAGTCGCCGTTGCCTGGTCACCCACCTGGTCGCCGCTGGTGTTCTTCGCGGCCCTGGTCGTCGTTCTCTCCGTCCGCCCGCAGGGGCTGTTCGGCGCAACGGCGGCGCGCGCGCAATGAGTCAGGTCGAGACGCCTTCGGGTCGCCCCCGGGTATCGGCCGGGCGCGCCGCGGCCGCGCTGGGGCTGATCATCGTGGCGTTGGTGTTCGCCGTCTTCCCGGTGGTGATCACCGATCCGACGGCGACTTCGATTGCCGTCTTCACGGTCATCTTCATGGTCGCAGCCGCGAGCTGGAACATCTTCAGTGGCTATTCCGGATACCTGGCGCTGGGTCACGCCGTGTTCTTCGGTTGCGGCGGATACACGGTGGCGCTCGCGGCGCAGGACTGGCATGTGGCGGGTGGTTGGCCGGTGTTCATCCTGCTCCCCGTCGGCGGCATCGTGGCGGGCCTGATCGCCATTCCGGTCGGCCTCGTAGCGCTGCGCACGCGGCGCCACACATTCGTCGTCGTCACGATCGCGATCTTCTTCATCTTCCAGCTCCTGGCGTTCAACCTCGGCTTCACCGGCGGGACGTCGGGGCTCACGCTGCCGTTCGCCCCCTTCTCGGCCGCCAATTACAACCAGCCCTTCTACTACGTGGGCCTCATCATCCTGGTCCTCACGGTGGCCGTCTCCTGGGCCGTTCGCCGCTCGCGCTTCGGGCTCCAGCTGCTTGCCATCCGGGATGACGAGGACAGAGCGTTGGGACTCGGTGTCAAGACCCGCCGCGTGAAGCTGACCGCGTTCGTGATCTCAGCGATCCCGATCGGGATGGTCGGCGGGCTCTACTTCTACTTCCTGGGCCAGATCTATCCCCAGTTCGCGTTTGATCCCCTGTTCGACCTGTCGATCGCGCTGATGAGCTTCTTCGGCGGCTTGGGCACGCTGGCCGGGCCCCTCCTCGGGGCGCTCGTCCTCGAGTCCCTGCAGCAGTACCTCACGCAGACGTTCTCGAGCAATGCCACGTATCTGATCGCCTACGGGATTCTCTTCCTGGCCGTCATCCTGCTCCTCCCCCGGGGCATCGTCCCCGGGGTCTCCGAGTTGGTCCAGCGCTACCGCGACCGAACGGCGAAAAAGAGTCGGGACGAGCGCGAGGCGGCCGTCCGCGGCCAGGTTCCCGGAGCCGCGTGATGGCCAACCTGATCGAGGTCAAGGGAGTCTCCAAGTCCTACGGCGGAATCCATGCGCTATCGGGTTGCAACCTCGAAGTCCACGCGGGCGAGATCAACGGACTGATCGGGCCCAACGGCTCGGGGAAGACGACCCTGTTCAACGTGATCACGGGCTATGAGCGGATCCAGCAGGGCGAGGTTCACTTCAAGGGCAACGAGATCACCAACGCGCCGCCCGACCGCGTGTTCAAGCTCGGCGTGGGACGGACGTTCCAGCTCACGAGATTGTTCACGCGGCTGTCCGTGCTCGAGAACATGCTCGTGGCCACCCAACGCCACGAGAACTGGCTGCGTGGAGTCCTGAGGCGGGCAGGATCGGCGAGCGAGAAGCGGCGCGCCATGGAGCTGCTGGACTTCGTCGGGATCGACCGGCTGGCACATGAACCGGCCGGCAACCTCTCCTACGGGCAGCGCAAGCTGCTCGAGCTCGCCTCGCTGCTGGTCGCCGATCCCGCCATCCTGCTCCTCGACGAACCCGCGGGCGGGGTCAACCCGACTCTGATCACTCACCTGGGCGATCGCATCAAGGAGCTGAACCGGGCCGGCAAGACGATCCTCGTGGTCGAGCACAACATGGAGTTCGTGATGAGCTTGTGTGCCCGGATCACCGTCCTCAGTCAGGGCAGCACGCTCGTGTCCGGAACTCCAGCCGAGGTGCGGGCCAACCCAGCTGTGCTCGATGCGTACCTGGGCGGCGAGGCCGACCCCGAGTCGGCTGACGAGAAGCCTCGCGTGTCGGTCACACCCGTGCGGACGGCCCCGCGGGAGAAGCTCGGCGAAGATCCGGTGCTGCTGAGCGTCCGGGGCGTCACGGCGGGTTATGGCGGCGGCGACATCCTCAAGCAGGTCACGCTCGAAGTTCCCCGCGGCGGCATCACGTGCGTGGTCGGTCCCAACGGAGCCGGCAAGTCAACGCTGTTGGCCACGATCAGCGGGCTGCTGAGTCCGCGGCTGGGCGAGATCCGATTCGGCGAGCAGCTCATCTCCGGTTTGTCCCCCCGGCAGATCCTGGCCCGGGGCATCTCCCAGGTCCCCCAGGCCCACAGCCTGTTCCCCGAGATGACGGTGCGCGAGAACGTCGAGATGGGCGCCTTCACGATCAGCGATCAGAGCCTGGTGCGACAGAGATTCAAGGCAGTCCAGGAGCTCTATCCGATCGTGCATGACCGGGCCGACGAGAAGGCCGGCAGCCTGTCCGGCGGTCAGCAGCGGCTGGTCGAGTTCGCTCGCTGCCTGATGCTTGATCCCCAGCTGATCATGCTCGACGAGCCCTCGATGGGGCTGGATCCAGCCACCCGCAAGATGGTGTTCGAGATGGTGGAGCTGATCAACCGGCAGGGCAAGACGATCCTCCTGGTGGAACAGAACGCCCGGGCCGGGCTGAAGTTGAGCTCGCACGGCGTGGTGCTCGAGAACGGGACCGTCCGGCTCACCGGGTCCGGACGCGAGGTCCTCGAGCACCCCGAGATCGGCGCGCTGTACCTGGGCGGCGCCACGAGCACGGCGGCTCCATGAACCGCGGTCGTGCGGCGAACCGGGCGGCTCCATGAAGCCCACCATGGATCGGGGCGGCAATCGACTGCATAATGCGCGGCAATGCGCACAGCCGTGACCATCCGGGACGTGGCTCGTGTCGCTGAGGTCCACCCCGGCACGGTCTCCCGGGCGCTCAACGAGCAGACCCGGGCGCTGGTGAATCCGGACACCGCCGAACGCGTGATGCGCGCCGCTGAGCAACTTGGGTACCGGCCCAACCGGATCGCCAGTGGGCTGAAGACGAACCGCTCCTACACGGTCGGCGTGTTGATTCCCGATCTCACCAATCCGCTGTTCCCACCCATCATGCGCGGTATCGAGGATGGCCTCGAGGAGGCGGGCTACACGCTGCTGACGGTGAACACTGACAACGATCCCGAGCGCGAGCGCCGCCACATGGAGGCCCTGCGAGCCAGGCAGGTGGACGGTTTCATCGCCGCCACGGCGCGGCTCCACGTGGAGCTGCTGGCCGAGGCTGCGGCCAGCGGGACGCCCGTGGTGCTGGTCAACCGAAGCCTCGAGGACGGCTCCCTGCCGGCGGTCACGGTCAATGACCGCCAGGGCATCCGGCTCGCCGTCGACCACATCGTCGGGCTGGGCCACGAGCGCATCGCACATATCGCCGGTCCGCAGAACGTGTCCACAGGGCATCGCCGTTACCTCGGCTTCCTGGAGGCGATGGCTGCCGCCGGACTCGACGCCCCGCCCGAGAGGATCAGTTTCGCCACAGCGTTCACCGAGCCCGAGGGCGCCAGCGCGTGCGAGGAGCTGCTGGCGCACGAGCCGCGTCTGACCGCCATCGTGGCCGCCAACGACCGGCTGGCGCTCGGCTGTTACGACGCGCTCGAGGCGCACGGGCTGCGCTGCCCCGAGGACGTGTCAATCGTCGGCTTCAACGACATGCCGTTCGTCGACCGTCTCCGCCCGCCGCTCAGCACCGTGCGTGTGCCCCAGCGCGAGATCGGAGCCGTGGCCGCAGACCTCCTGCTCCAGCGCCTCAGAGACGGCACTCAGACCGGCCGGGAGATCCTGCTCGAGCCGACACTGATCGTCCGGGGTTCGACCGCGAGCCCGGGGTCGTAGTGGCTCTCCCGGGAACGTTGTGCCTGAAAGGGCGAGGTCCGGGGGCCGTCAGGCAAGGACGCAGGAGCCGTGGCGCAGCAGCGCTGCGCGAGGCTCCGAGGACGCCGCATGGCGGTCATCCGGGGCCGCCATTTCGGGTGCAATGTTTCGGGGAGGGCCACTAGTGGCCGACGAGCGCCTCCAGACGGCGATTCAGCACTGGGCCGGGCGGTTCATCGCCAACGGCATCGAGTACATGGACTTCGTCCGCACGACGTCCTCGATCTCCCGTTGGGAGGAGTGGCTCGACGCCTGGACCGCGACCGCCGAAGTGCACATGGGTCTGGCCGACGAGGCCCGCGAGCGCGGCCGGCACCAGACGGCCGGGGAGGCGTACATGCGCGCCGCGGTCAGCTACCACTTCTCGAAGTTCGTCTGGGTCCTGGATCCCGAGCTCAACCGCCGCAACACCCGGGCCGCAGTCGGAGCCATGTACGCGGCCCACGAATTCCTGGACCCGACCGCCGAGCGGATCGAGGCGCCACTCGACGACGGCGTCGTGGTGGCCAACCTTCGTCGCCCACCGGGAGACGGCCCGGCGCCACTGGTGATCCTGATCCCCGGTCTTGACTCGACCAAAGAGGAGTTCTTCGGCCTGGAGTCGGATTATCTGCGCCGCGGGATGGCGACCCTGTCACTCGACGGTCCGGGCCAGGGCGAGACCGCGTTCACGATGCCGATCCGGCCCGACTACGAGGTCGCTGTGGCCGCCGCGCTGGGAGCGCTCGAGGGCCGGCCCGGACTAGATCTGGAGCGCATCGGCGTCACCGGTGTCAGCCTCGGCGGCCATTACGCCGCCCGCAGCGCCGCGTTCGAACCCCGGATCAAGGCGGTCGCGGGAGTCAGCGGCGTTTACGCCGTCGCCGCCTGGTGGCGGGTGATGCCCTCGCTCTCGCGGGAGGCGTTCATGTACTACACCGGCTCGCAAACCGAGGCCGAGGGCCTGGCCCGCGCGGAATCGATGAACCTCGAGGGCGTGGCCTCACGGATCGAACAGCCCTGCCTGGTGGTCACGGGCAAGCTCGACCGCGTGGTGCCGTGGGAGGAGACCAAACGGATCTCGGACGAGGCGCCACACGGTGAGTGGCACCTGTACGAGGACGGAACCCACGTCTGCAACAACATTCCGTTCAAGTACCGTCCGCTCGTCGCGGACTGGATGCGGGACCAGCTCGGTTAGGACCCGGGCGGGCCGGCCTCTTTGGCGTCGTGGTCAAGCTCGGTGTTGAGGTTTGATTGCGGATCGCGCTCGAGCGGCAGGCTTCCACCGACGGTGAAGTAGGGCTTGCCGGCGATGACCAGGTCCTCGGCGGGGAAGCGCGTGATGATCTCGCAGCCGTCCTTGGTGACCACGAGCTGCTCCTCGATCCGCGCCGCCGACCAGCCATCGCTGGCGGGCCAGAACGTCTCCAGGGCGAACACCATGCCCTCCTTGATCTCCTCCGGGTGCTCGAGCGAGACCAGGCGGCTGAACACGGGCTTCTCCCAGATTGACAGCCCGACCCCGTGCCCGAACTGGAGTGCGAACGCGGCCTCCTCGTCGGGGAAGCCGAACTCCTGGGCCGCGGGCCAGATGGCGGCCACGTCACCGGTGGTGGCGCCCGGTTTGATCAGAGCGATGGCGGCGTCAAGGTAGTAACGGCAGCGCTTGTAGGCATCGACGAGGGGCCGCGACGCGCTGGCCACCGCGAATGTGCGGTAGTAGCAGGTGCGGTAACCCATGTAGCTGTGGAGGATGTCGAAGTAGGCCGGGTCCCCGGGGCGCAGGGCGCGGTCGGTGAACACATGCGGATGAGGACTGCAGCGCTCGCCCGAGATGGCGTTAACGCCCTCGACGAACTCCGATCCCATCTCGTAGAGCACGCGATTTACGAGCGCGACGCAATCGTTCTCGCGGATTCCCGCCCGCATCGTGCGGTAGAGCTCCTCGTAGGCCGCGTCGACCATCGAGCAGGCCGTGTTGAGCAGTGTGATCTCGTCCCGGGTCTTGATTACCCGGGCCTGCTGCATGAGCTGCTGGCCATCGGCGACGGTGATCCCCTCGGCCTGGAGGGCGAACAGGACCTGGGGCTCGATGGCGTCTATCCCGACCGGCTCGCCCAGCAGTCCCCGCTCCTCGAGCTCGACGCGGATCTTGTGGGCCACGTCCTCGGCACGACCGGACTCGGGTGACATGGCCCCGCGCAGAGTCGAGATGCCGGCCCGCGAGCGTCCCTCTCCGAGCCACGGGTTGTACAGCTGGTGGTGGCGGGCGGCGGAGCCAAAGTCCCACATGATGGGGTCATCGCCCTGGGGCAGCAGGCAAAACCGGTTGAGCTTGTCCGCCGCCCAGGTCCCGATGTGAGTGGCCGTGATGTAGCGGATATTCCCCATGTCGAAGCACAACAGGGCGCCGAGTTCGGATTCGGCGAGAAGGGCCTTGATGCGGGCCAGCCGCTCCTCGCGGAGGCGATCGAAGCGCACGCGCTCCTCCCAATCCACGCCCATCACGCCATAGCTGTGCAAACCCATTCCGACCCTCCCTCTCGTGCTTGCAAACGATTGCAGGGAGCATATCGCTTTCGCGCCGGCCGGCGACCGGGGCAGGCGGGTAAGGGAGGAGACGGTCGAGGGCCGGAGGACCGCGTTCTTGACTGACCCCCGATGGCTCGGGTAGAGTTGCTGCAATCGATTGCAAAGAGAGAGTTCCGTGAGATGAGCAGCGACGAGGGCACACGCCTCGGGTGGATCGGAATCGGCCGGATGGGTCGCGCTCTGGTCACCCGACTGCTGCGTGCGGGTCATGAGGTGTCGGTCTACAACCGCACGCGGGAGAAGACGGCCGGACTCGAGGAGCTGGGCGCCACGATCGTTGACTCCCCGGCGGATCTGGCCGATCGCGACATCGTGTTCACGATGGTCGCCGGATCGGCCGACGTCGAGGAGATCGTCACCGGCGACGCGGGCCTCCTGTCCAGAGGTGACCTGACCCCAGGTCTGATCGTCGACTCGACCACGATCTCCCCGGTGGCGGCGGCGAGGATCCGAGCATTTGCCGAGCAGCGGGGAACCGCCATGCTCGCCGCCCCGGTCAGCGGCAATCCCAAGGTGGCCGAGAGTGGCCGGCTGACGATCGTCACGTCCGGGCCGCGGGAGTCCTGGGAGCAGGCCCGGCCCTACCTCGAGCTCCTGGGCCGCAGCGCCAGCTATTGCGGTGAGGGCGAACGCGCCCGGCTGGTCAAGATCTGCCACAACCTGATGCTCGGCGTGGTGGCTCAGTGCATGGCCGAGGTCACGGTGCTGGCTGAGAAGGGCGGGGTAACGCGGGCCGACTTCCTCGAGTTCCTCAACGACAGCGTGATGGGCTCCACGTTCACGCGCTACAAGACCCCGGCCTACGTAAACCTCGACTTCGAGCCGACGTTCACGCCCGAACTGCTGCTCAAGGACTTCCATCTCGGCTTCGAGGCCGCCCGCGACATGCACGTCTCGATGCCCCTGGCGGCCGCGACCGAGCAGATCGTCCAGGGCATGGTGGGGATCACCGGCAACGACGTTGACTTCGCGGCTCTGCTCGAAATTGTCGCCGCCGCCTCAGGACTGGAGCTGGAGTCCGAGAACGTCGAGATCGACGACGGCCTCAGCGCGCTGAGCAGCAACGGGGACGAGCCCGCGCGGGCGCCCGCCCCGGACGTGAGCTGACCCGCTGACCCGGGCGCCTGAGCTGACCCGCTGACCCAGCGGGTTTCAGAGAAGCAGCGCGACCGGCTGTTCGAGCAGCTCGCCGACCCGGGCCAGGAAGCGGGCGCCGTCAGCGCCGTAGAGGATCCGGTGGTCGCAGGCCAGGGTCAGATTGATCGTCGGACGGGCCACCACAGCGCCGGCCTCATCCACCAGCGGCCGCGGCTTCAGGGACCCGACGGCGAGGATCGCCGCCTGCGGCGGGTTGATCACAGCCGAGAAGCTGTCAACGCCGAACATCCCGAGGTTGGAGATCGAGAACGTGCCCCCCGACAGCTCGCCGGGCGTCACCGAGCCGTCGCGGACGCGAGCCGCGAGGGACCGGGATTCGGCGGCGATCTCGGCCACTGTCTTCCGGTCGGCGTCGAAGATAGTTGGGACCACGAGCGCATCCTGGGCGGCGACCGCGATCCCGATATTGACGCGCGGATAGCTCTCGAACTCGGCATCGCGGTAGGCGCCGTTAACCCGGGGATATTCGGTCAGGGCGAGAGCGGCCGCCTTGACGATCAGGTCGTTGTAGGAGGGCGGCGGATCGCACAGGGCTCGCAGCTGCTCGCGCACGGCCACCGCTTGGCTCATGTCGACCTCACAGCGGAGCTCGAAGTCGGGCACCGTGGCCCGTGACTCGGCCATCCGGCGAGCGATCGTCCGTTGAACTCTTGTGAGCTCCCGGCGCGTCGGCTCTCCCTTGGCCGGGCCCGCCTTGGATCCGGCCCCTGCTCGAACGGATCCTGTCCCCGCGCGATCGGATTCGGCCCCCGCTCGGCCGGCCGCAGCCGGCGGGCGGCCGGTAGAACCCTCGACGTCGGACCGAATCACGCGTCCGTTGGGCCCGGAGCCGGCCAGGGTGGCCAGATCGACGCCGAGCTCAGCGGCAATCCGCCGGGCCAGCGGCGAGGCCTTGACCCTCGTCCCTTCCGATATACGGCTGGCCGGCTGTCCAGCTCCATGAGGGGCGGGCGGGGCCGCGGCGAGTACGGCGCTCGCATCGCCTGAGGCGGCAGCCTGTGTCCGGGCGCCCGCGCCGGCCGAGGCCGGCAGCTCGTCACCGGGCTCCCCCACCACCGCGAGCGGGGCGCCGACCGCGACGCTCGCGCCCACCTCGGCGTTGAGCGCTAGGACCGTGCCCTCGTGTTCTGACTCATAGGTCACGGTGGCCTTGTCAGTTTCCACCTCGACCAGCGGCGTGCCCTCGAGCACCCGATCTCCCGGAGCCACGAACCACTGGACGATGGTGCCCTCCTCCATCGCATCGGACAGGCGGGGCATGACGATTTCGATGGCCACGGGTGCTCCTGAGCTGCGGGGTTGCAAACGTTTGCGATAGGATCGTATCTCAAGCGTTCGAAGCGAGTCGAGAAGGAGACGGATGGCCAGCGTCCAGACCTCCGAGCAACATGAGGCGACCGGCGATTATCTGACCGCGTACGTCCGAATGCTGCTCATCCGGCAGTTTGAGACCGCGATGCACCGGCTGTTTCTGAAGGGCGAGGTTCACGGGACCACGCACCTGTACGCCGGTCAGGAAGCGGTGGCGGTCGGCGTGTGCATGGCTCTGAACAGCGACGACTACGTCACCGGCACATACCGCGGACACGGTCATGCGCTGGCCAAGGGCACTCCCCCCGAGCCGCTGATTGCCGAGATGCTCGGCCGGGCCACCGGCGTCTGTGGCGGGCGCGCCGGCTCCATGAACGTGATCGACCTGGAACACGGGCTGGTGGGTTGCTACGGGATCGTCGGCGGCTCGATCGCCGCCGGCCTCGGCGCCGGCCTGTCGGCCAAGCGCCAGGGCCGGGTCTGCGCTGCCTTCTTCGGGGACGGTGCCACCAACCAGGGTTACTTCCACGAGTGCCTGAACATGGCCGCCGTTCTGCGGCTGCCGGTGGTGTTCGTGTGCGAGAACAACCTCTACGCCGAGTTCACGCCGATGGCCGATGCCACGGCGGGGGGCGACATCGCGGCCCGGGCGGGCGGCTACGGCATGCCGTCTGTGAGCGTTGACGGCAACGACCTGTGGGCCGTGCACGCGGCGGGCGCCCAGGCCGTCCGTCGGGCCCGAGCCGGGGACGGACCGACGTTGCTCGAATGCAAGACCTACCGGCACTATGGTCACTCCAAGGGTGACCCGGCCCCGTACCGGACCAAGGAGGAGGTGGAACGCTGGCTCGAGCGCGATCCGCTCAAGCTGACTCGCGAGCGCCTGCTCGAGGAGGGTCTCGGCGAGGAACAGATCGCGGCCGGCGAGGCATCGTCCAACGCACTCATCGAACGCGCGATCGAGAGCGCGCTGGCCGCCCCCTACCCGGATCCCGAGCTCGACGCGGCCACGGAGTTCAGCGCGTGAGCACGCTCGAATTCCGCGTGGCGATCCGCGATGCGATCGCCGAGGAGCTCGAGCGCGACCCCGCCGTGGTGTTCTTCGGGGAGGACGTGGCCGCCGCCGGGGGCGTGTTCAAGGCCACCCCGGACCTAGCCGCCCGGTTCGGTCCCGAGCGAGTGTTCGACACGCCGATCTCGGAGCTGGCACTGGCCGGCGCCGCCTACGGCGCCGCGGTAACCGGACTGCGGCCGGTGTTCGAGGTCATGTTCGGGGACTTCATGGCCCTGGCCATGGACAGCCTGGTCAACCAGGCGGCCAAGTTCTGGTACCTGAGCAACGAGCAGGGAACGGTTCCCCTGGTCGTGCGCTCGGCCGTCGGGGCGGGTGGGCGCTTCGGCGCGATCCACTCCCAGACCCACGGCACCTGGTTCCAGGGCGTCCCGGGCCTGAAGATCGTCTTCCCCTCCTCGCCGGCGGAGGCCAAGGGACTGCTCAAGGCATCGATCCGCGATGACAACCCGGTCATCTTCCTCGAGCACAAGCGGCTCTACTCGGTCAAGGGACCGCCGCCCGAGCAGGAGCTCATTCCGCTCGGTCAGGCTGGAATCGCCCGCTCCGGCGACGATCTGACGATCGTGTCGGTGGGCAAGGGCGTGCCGGACGCGCTCGCCGCGGCCGAGACCCTGGCCGAGGAGGGCGTCTCGGCCGAGGTGATCGACCTGCGGACGCTCCGCCCGCTGGATGTGGACACCGTGCTCGAGTCCGTTAGCCGGACCAACCGGCTGCTGGCCGTCGAGGAGGGACCGCGGACCGGGGGTTGGGCCACGGGGCTCGTCGGCCAGGTGGCCGAGCAGGGGCTGCACGATCTCGACGATGCCTGGGTTGTGGCGACGGCCGAGACTCCGATCCCGTACAGCCCAACGCTCGAGGACGCCTTCATCCCCCACACTGACGCGATCCTCGAAAGCGTGCGATCGCGCGCTGGTGTGGGCTCGCTGTCAGACTCCTCCGCATAGTCGACCTGGCCACCAAGGCGGGCGCGGGCGTCGCCACACAGCAGCAGCCGGTGCCGCCGTTCACCGCGGAGCACGAGCAGCTGCGCGCCGAGATGCGTAAGTTCGTGCTGGAGCGCCTGCGCCCCCATGCGGAGGAATGGGAGCGCGACGGCTTCCCGAATGAGGTCTTTGGCTGGCTGGCCGAGGCGGGATATCTGGGGCTGCGGTTCCCGGCCGTCTACGGCGGAGGTGATGACACGGTTGCGGCGTCGGTGTGGGTCGAGGAGATGGCCCGTTGTGGCTCGGGGGGTGTCGCGGCCGGACTCGGTGCGCACAGCGGCATCGCGCTGCCGCCGATCTGGACGTTCGGGACCGAGGAGCAGAAGCAGCGCTACCTGGTCCCCGGGCTCCGCGGCGAGCTGGTGGCCGCGCTGGCGATCACCGAGCCGGACGCGGGTTCCGACGTTGCCTCGATCCGGACGCGGGCCACGCGGGTCGATGGCGGCTATGTGGTCAACGGCGCCAAGACGTTCATCACCGGTGGCGTGCGAGCCGACGTGCTCGTGACCGCGGTGCGCACGAAGCCGGAAGGCGGGCAGCCGGATGACTCGGGCCCCGCGCAATCAGGCGAGGCCGGAAGCCGAGCGCGCGGTAGGCACGAGGGAATCTCGTTCCTGATCATCGAGCGCGGCGAAGGCGTCACGTCGAGCCCGCTACGAAAGCTGGGTTGGCACGCCTCGGACACAGCCGAGATCGCGCTGGACGACGTGTTCGTGCCGGAGGAGAACCTGCTCGGTGCCGAGCACGGCGGCTTCTATCTGATCATGGCCAACTTCCAGTGGGAGCGGCTGCTCATGGCCCTGGGGGCGGTGGGCGCCATGCAGGCCTGCTTTGAACTGACGCTGGAGGCCGTCCTGACGCGCCGGTGGGGACGCGGCCAGGCGATTCGCCATCAGCTGGCCGAGATCGCGCTGACGATCGAGGCCGGACGCGACGTCACCTACGCCGCTCTGCGCCGTTTCGTCGGCGGCCAGGACGCCGTGCGCGAGGTCACGATCGCCAAGCTGGCGACGCAGCGAGCAGCGTTCGACGCCATCGATGCCTGCCTGCAGATCGTCGGCGGCTCGGACACGGCCGCGGAACGCGAGCTCGAGCGGGCGGTCCGCGACGCTCGGCTCGGACCGATCGGCGGCGGCACCGACGAGATCATGAAGGAGATCCTGGGTCGGTCCTTCGGCCTGTAAACGATCGGTGATTCCGAGGCGGAGGAGCGTGGCGGTCAGCTACGCTCGGTCGCCATGGACTCGACGCGAGGGCAGCTTCTGATCGCCGGCCCGGGCCTGGTGGATCCGAACTTCTTTCGGACCGTGGTGCTGGTGATCGAGCACTCCGAGGACGGTGCGCTCGGGCTTGTGCTCAACCGGCCGTCGGAGACAACTGTGGGCGAGGCCGTGTCAGAGCTCGATCAGCTTCTGGAGCTCGATGAGCCGCTCTACATCGGGGGCCCCGTGCAGCCCTCGGCCCTCATCATCCTGGGCGAGTTCGAGGACAGCCATGACGCCGCCCTGATCGCCTTCGAGGACGTGGGCGTGTTGGCGCGGAGCCCGGCCGACGGGCCGGTGGAGCTGCTCGAAGGCCGAGCCTTCGTCGGTCATGCCGGGTGGGGGCCGGGGCAGCTCGACGACGAGCTCGAGCGCGGGGACTGGATCGTCGAACCGGCGACGCGGGCCGACGCATTCACCGGTACCCCGGTCACCCTCTGGGAGTCCGTGCTCACGCGCAAGGGCGGGAGCTACGCACTGGTGGCGCGGATGCCGCCCGATCCATCCGTCAACTGACGGCGAGCAGTGCCCGAGCCCGCCCACGCCCACTCGCACGGTCACCCGCACGGCCATTCGCACGGTCGCGATGCCGAGGCCGGCGCGCTGAAGACGGCGCTGGCGCTGATCATCGTGTTCATGCTCGCCGAGGTCACGGTCGGTGTGCTGGCCCGGTCATTGGCGCTGCTCTCGGACGCGGCGCATATGCTCACCGACGCGGTCGCCCTGAGCGTTTCACTCGTCGCCGCACGGCTTGCCGTCCGGCCGGCGAGCGGTGCGATGACCTACGGCCTCGGCCGAGCCGAGATCCTCAGCGCCCAGGCCAACGGCGTCACGCTGCTCGTGCTCTCGGTGCTGATCGTGGCAGACGCGATCTCGCGACTGGTGTCCCCGCTCCACGTGCGCGGCGCCCCGGTCCTGATCGTGGCCGTGGCCGGGGTGGCGGTCAACCTCGCGGCGGCGCGCATCCTCGCGGGCGGAGCAGGCCCGGAACGGAGTCTCAACGTGGAGGGGTCCTACCGCCACATCGTCACCGACCTGTACGGCTTCATCGCCACCGCCGTGGCCGCGATCGTAATCCTGACGACCGGCTTCGCCCGCGCCGACGCGATCGCCTCGCTGGTCATCGCCGCGTTGCTGCTTCACGCCGCCTACGGCCTGCTGATGGCGTCGGGCCGGGTGTTCATGGAGGCCGCTCCGGCCGGGCTCGACCCAGAGGACATCGGCCGCGCCCTGGCCGCCCAGCCGGGCGTCGTGGAGGTCCATGACCTCCACGTGTGGGAGGTCACATCCGGCTTCCCGGCGCTCTCAGCCCATGTGGTCGTGCGGGCGGGAGATGATTGCCACCAGCGGCGTCGGGATCTCCAGGCCGTTGTCAAGGAGCGCTTTGGTGTTGGACACACGACACTTCAAGTCGACCACGAGGCGGCAGTCCAGCCGCCGCTCCAGATCGAGGTGCCAGACCGCGAGTAGACTCGCGGGCCATGAAGGTGGTCAAGCCGGGAGAGGATCACGATGTCCCGCGGGGCGTCGTCGGCGGAGCCGAGATCTCGCAGACCACGGCCGGGGCGCACAACATCTACATGGGGCGCTTCCGCGTACCCCCAGGTGCCCGCTCGCTGCCTCACTACCACGCAGGCTGCGAGAGTGCCGTGTACATGCTCTCCGGCGAGCTGACGGTCAAGTGGGGCGACCGCCTGGAGAAGGAGCTCCAGCTCGCGCCCGGTGACATGGTCTACGTGCCGCCGCGCGAGACTCACGTGCTCGAGAACAGCTCGGACACGGACGCGGCCGAGTATGTCGTCGCGCGGGACTCGCCGCTGGAAGACGCGGTGGTGGTCCCGTGGGCGGCGGAGGACGCATGAAGCACGCCACCGGCTTCCTGCAGGGGGCAGGCGGTCGGCGCATCTTCTGGCAGACGTGGAGCCCGGAGGGGGCGCCGCGTGCCGTGATCGTGCTCGTCCACGGCGCCAGCGAGCACAGCGACCGCTATGGCCACGTAGCCGAGGCACTCGTGCAGGATGGCTATGCCGTCCATGCCCTCGACCACCGGGGCCACGGCCGCTCGACCGGTCCGCGAGGGGTGATCGACCGGCTCGACAGCGCCGTGTCCGATGTCGACCATCTGGTGCTCGAAGCTCGCGCGGAGTATCCGGACGCACCCATCTACATGCTCGGTCACAGCATGGGCGGGACGGTGGCGCTCGCCTACGCGATCCGGTTCGCGCGGGACGAGCGTCTGGCCGGACTGATCCTGTCCGGGCCGCTGGCGGCCCTGGCGGCGGCTCCGGCGCCTCTGCGCCTGATCGGAAGGCTCCTCTCGGCCGTGGCGCCCAACACGCCGCTGGTGGCGATCGACGCCACGCAGGTCAGTCGCGATCCGGAGGTGGTGAACGCCTACGTCTCAGACCCCCTCGTCTACCACGGCAAGCTGCCGGCGCGCACGGTCGCCGAGCTGGCGGCCGCGATCGAGACCTTCCCCGCCCGGGCGCCAGAGATCACCGTGCCGACGCTGATCCTCTACGGCACGGCCGACGGTCTGTGCCCGACCGAGGGAAGCCGGATGCTGGCTAAACGAATCGGGGCCGAGGACAAGACGGTCAAGGCCTACGACGGCCTCTACCACGAGATCCTGAACGAGCCCGAGCAAGACGAGGTGCTGGGCGATATTCGCAGCTGGCTGGGGGCGCGCGTGGTGGCCGAGGCGGGCGCGGACGCCGCAGCGAGGCTCGATTCGACCGGCGCCGCGGCCTCTCCGGCCGGGCCGAGCACGGCGTAGCTGCCGCCGTCGTACACGACCACGCCTCCATAGCTCAGCCACTCGCCCGCGCGCTCCGGTCCGCTGAGAACCGCCGCCTTGGCCAGAACCTCGGCCTCGAGCGCGGTCGGTGCCAGAGCCGTGGCCTGGACGACGCCGGTGAAGGCGGGCCGGCCGGTGCGGGGGTCGAGCAGATGGTGGGCGGGCAGCCCGTCTTTGAGCCAGCTCCGCTTGCCGATGCCGCTCGTGGCCACCCCACCGTCGCGGAGCTGGAACGTGTGCAGCGTCGATCCGTCGAACGGACTCTCGATGTGAACCGCGCGAGGAGTGAGCGCGCGCCCTCCGAGCCGGATGTCGCCGGCACAATCGATCGCGACCGCGTCGAAGCCGGTCAACAGCGCGATCAGCTCGTCAGCAAACGCGCCCTTTGCGATCCCTCCAGGGTCGACCACCGTGCCCGGCCGCCGGACGATCGTGCCCGCCTCCGGGTCACTGGCGAGCCGGCTCGCAGCCGGAACCGGGCTCGGTCCGGCGGGAGCCCGAGGCGGCGCCAGCGATAACGCCAGCTCGAGGGGAACTCCCTCCCCGCTGAAATCGGACGCGTACCCGGCGCGCTCGATCTCGGCGCCCAGAGTGGCGTCGACGAGCCCGCCGGTGTCCCGCGAGGCCGACAGGGCCGCCTCGATCAGGTGGCGTAGCAGCGGGCTGACCGGCACGCTGCGGCGAAGGTCCCGGTTGAAGCGCATGAGCTCGCTGTCAGGGTCAAAGCGCGAGAACCTGCGGTGCCAGCCGAGCAATGTGTCCTGCGCCATTGCCGCCGCGGCGGCCGCATCGGCAGCCCGGCTCGCGTCAGCCACGATCACCGTGCAGGTGCCGCCGAAGCAGGCGAAGCTGCGCCGGTGCTCCTGACGGGCCGAAACCGCGTACCGGCGGTTGCTCATGACTGGCTCGAGGTGACGGCGCTCGAGCTGTTGCTGCTGCCGCCGGTGCTCGAGGACGTGGCCGGCGTGGTGCTCGTGGCGGTGTTGGTGCTCGCGTTCGAGTTGGCTGTGGTGTTCGTATTCGTGCTCGTGGTCGAGGCGGCTTTGGTCCTCGACTTGGCGGTCCTGCTCGCCGTCTGGGTGATGGCGGACCTGGCCTTGGTCTGGCGGGCCAGTGCGGGGTCATGGCCGGTGACGAGCATCAACGTGATCAGAATCCAGGTGGCCACGAACAACGCCGCGGCACCAGCGATCACTCGGTGACGAATCGCCCGCACCCGGGCGGCTCGCGTGGCCCGGATGCTGGCTGCGTGTGTAGAGGTCATGGACGCATCATGCGCCCGGTCCGTCGCAACGCCGTGAGGGCTGGCTAAGAACCTGGTATGAACGCGCCCAGGTTCCCGACCGCGGCCGGGGCCTCGACGGCGCCCAGGTCAAACCGGCAGCCGGTGAAGTAGCCGCCGGCCTCCGAGAGCAGGAAGCAGACAAGCTCGGCGATCTGCGCCTCGGTGGTCTGCCACCCCGGGCAGATCGTGACCGCCGTGACCCCGAACCGGGCCCACTCCACAGACAGCGTCCGGGCCAGATTCTCGAGCCCGGCGCGGGCGGCCTCGGCGTGCGGGCCGGCGTCTGGGCGGGGTGCCGTGAACAGCAGTCTGCCCTCGCCGGCCGGAATCAGCGCGCCGGTGGCCACCGCGCGCGCCCCGACCCAGGCCATCTCCAACGAGGCATGGAGGGCTGGCTCGCCGCCCGAGGCGAACGTCTGCGTGGCGTTGAAGACCAGTGCCTGCAGCGGCGTGCGCTCGGCCACCCAGGCCGCCGCAGCGTCTTCGTTGGCCTGCGCTAAGTCCAGGGTCTCCACCCACGCCCCGAGCCGCGCGAGCTCAGCAAGGATCGCCACGCCACCCCCACCCGCGAACGCGACCCGGCGGCCGTTCAGGAGGTCATCGCGAAAGGCCGCCATCGCCGGCACACGCTAGCGCTGGGCGCCTCAGCGGGCGGTCCTGGCCCGAGCCGCTCGCAGCGAGCCCCGGCGGCCCAGCCGCTGGAGCTCGGAGTGCAGCTCCCGGATGCGGTCCAGGATGTAGTCGGCTGCCTCCTGCTGCTGCTCCCGCGTGGGGTGCTCGACGACCTCGAACTTGAACGGGTCTCCGTAGCTCACCGTTACGCGCGGGAACTGCAGGCGTTTCCAGTTACGGACCTGGTAGGAGCCGAGGATCGCCACCGGCACCACGGGCGCCCCGGACTCGAGCGCCAGCCGCCCGATACCGGGCTTCGCCTCGGCTGCGAGCTGACCGTTGCGCGAGCGCCCGCCCTCGCAGTACATCCCAATCGCCCCGCCGCGCTCGAGGATCTTGAACGCGCTGATGAACGCCTCGTCGTCCTGGCTGCCCCGCCGGACCGGGAAGACACCGCCGTGATTGAAGATCCAGGTGGCGACCGGGTTCGTGAACAGCTGGGACTTGGCCATGAACTGGATCCGGCGCCGGACGAACGCGCCGGCGAAGAAGTGATCCATGAACGAAGCGTGGTTAGGGGCCAGGATCAGCGGTCCGCCGGGGACCTTCTCGCTCCCGATTGCACGGGCGCCGAAGGTGATCAACGCGTGCAGGACGGTGATGACTCGCACGGGCTCGTAGACCTTGCCCTCGGGTTCGCCCGCGCGCACGCGCGCGTGGAAGCGGTCAAAGTGCTCCTTCGGGCGATCGTCCCGGTAGCGCTGCTCTCTGATCTCGACGTCGGGCATTCCTGAAGGCAATACCCGTCAGCGGTCAAGTCGTTGCGCGAACGCCGTGAGTCCGGCTTGCCACCCGTCGGGTGAGCCGACCGCGTCTCGCATTGCCTCCCAGCCCTCGCCGTGGCGCTCGATGCCGCGATGCTCGAGCTCGACGCGCGTGCTGTTGGGGCCTTCGGCCACGAACCGAACCTCGACCTCGCTGGTGCGCTCGGGGTCCTCCTCGCGCTTCCATTGCAGGCTGATATCCCAGCTGAACACCACGCGCTCGGGCGGCTCATACACGAGGACCCGGGCCCAGCGACACTCGCTCCCGTCGACGCCGCGGTCATAGATGTGGCCGCCTGGGCGAGGTTCGAAGACCATTTCGGCCAGCTCGGCCTCGAGTATGTGGTGGGTGGTGGGCCACCAGCTGGCCATGCCCTCGGTGAACACAGAGAAAGCGCGCTCGATCGGCGCGGCGACGACGATCGAGGTCTGGACGGGGGTGGTGGACTGCGTGCTCATGCGTGCTCCTGTGGTTGCTCGGCGGCGGCCTTGAAGGCCGTCAGGGCGTGGTTCCAGAACCGGTCGAGGTAGGCGCGCAACGCCTCCACCCCACCCGGGTCCAGCTGATAGATGCGTCGATTGCCCGCGGGCTCGGCACGGACGAGTCCCGCGTCCTTGAGCACCCTGAGGTGCTGCGAGACCGCCGGGCGGCTGACGGGCAGTCCGTGGGCGAGCTCGCCGACGGATTGTGGGCGGGCGGCGATGAGTTCGAAGATCGTGCGACGGGTGGGGTCACCGAGGGCGGTGAAGCCATCGTCGATGGTGGCGGCAGATGCTGCGTAAGCTGACACTTACGGTAAGCGTAGACTTACGCTGCGGGTATTGTCAAGCGTCGGGGCTGACCCAGGCCGCTGCCGGCCGCCAGGCGCTCGGCGGCTCGGCGGCTCGGCGGCTCGGCTCGGCGCTCGGGGCTCGGGGCTCGGGGCTCGGGGCTCGGGGCTCTACCCCTGGAGTGGCAGTACCAGCGCGGGCTTCTCGATCTGATGGTCCGAGGTCGTGGCGATGACCGACGTGCCGATGGCGAAGAACTCGATCACGTGCGAACCCCAGCCGTGGCTGCGTTCGATGATGCGGGCTCCCACTATGCCCTCGGACTGAAGGTCATCGGCCTCCTTCTGCATGCGCTCCATGGCCAGCTCCCGCGCTTCGTACAGGGCCTGGGTGAAGTTCGGCATCTCGACGTTACGGCCCACCTGGCGCAGCGAGGCGAGCATCCCCTGGCGGGCGACGTGGTAGACGCAGTTGCCCATCACCAGGCCAGTGGGTCGATAGCCCGCTCGCAGCAGGGTGGCGAAGTCCTGACCCGTCATGTCAGAGGTGAAGGGGCGCCCGTTCGGCGCCCGGTGGAGCTCGCCGGCAGCGTGCTTGACCGCCGTACCGACAGCGATGAACTCGGCCAGGTCGGCGCCCCACTCGTAGCGGCCGATGTCGAGCCGGACTCCTACCACTCCGTCGGCACCGAGCTGATCGGCCTCCTCCTCCATGCGCGTCATGGCCAGCTCGCGAGCGTGATACATGGCCTGTGTGAGCACGCCCATTTCCTGATTCTGGTTCCACGCCGCCTGCTGGAAACCGATGTGGTAGATCGAGCTGCCGAGCACGAGGCCCAGGGGCTCGAAGCCTGACTGCTTGACGAGCAGGAACTCGTTCACGGATAGATCGCTGGTGAAGAAGCCGCGGGCAACCTCCTGCTTCATACGCGCGATTCGATCACGCCCCGAATCGGGGATCCCGGCCAGTGAGCCCGCCTCGTAGGTAGCCGCTTGAGGCCCCTCCACCGCCCCACCATCCGGAACCTCCGCTTGCGGCGGCGGCTGTGCCCCACCGTCATCGCGCTTGAGGAAACCCATGTCTCTCCTATTCGTTGAGCAGACGCTCGAGCGCCTGCCTGGTTATCTGGCTTCGCTTGGCCTCGGCCGACAGGGCCTGGCCCAGAGCCTCGAGCCAGGCGTCGGTGTCGACTGACTCGCTTTTCAAAACGATTCCACCCGAGAGGCGAGCGCACCGGGTCTCGATGCCGGCGCCGGCGCGCTGCAGCTCGAGGCGCTGATCGCCCGCGTCGAGGGCAATCCGACGTACCTGCTTGGCTCCGAATAGTCCGTCGCGGCGACGTTCGACCCGGACCCCACCGGGGACAGCCTGCTCGAGCTTGGTCGCCAGCGCCTCGACGAACGTGGACAGGTCGCTGGAGTCGGCGCGCAGCGCGGCGGCGATCAAGTCGATGTCGAGCGCGCGATCGGGATCTGCGTCTTCGAGGGCCATAGCTCGTGGTTGAGCCTACGCCTCGTCCCAGGCCCGCGCACGCTCAAGTGCCCGGCTCCAGTCATGGAGGAGACGACCGCGTTCCTCGGCGCTCATGTCCGGCTCGTAGCGGTGCTTCTCACGCCAGCCGCTCCGCAGGCCATCGATCGTCCACAGATTGGTGCCCACGCCGGCCAGATACGCCGCCCCGAGCGCGGTCGTTTCCGAGATCTCCGGCACGCTGACCGGAACCCCCAGGACGTCGGCCTGGAACTGCATCAACCAGCTGTTTGCCGTGGCGCCGCCGTCGGCCCGGAGCTCGGTGAGCTCGGTGCCACACGCCACCTCCATCGCGCGGACGGCATCGACGGTCTGGTACGCGATTGACTCGAGCGCTGCCCGAGCCAGGTGGGCTCGGGTGGTGCCCCGGGTCAGACCGACGATCGTGCCGCGCGCGTACGGGTCCCAATGGGGCGAGCCAAGCCCGGTCAGTGCGGGGACGAAGTACACGCCGTCGTTGGTCTCAAGCGAAGCCGCGAGCGGCTCCGTGTCGGAAGCCACGTCAATGATCCCGAGCCCGTCACGCAGCCACTGCACGGCCGCCCCGGTGACGAAGATCGCCGCCTCTAGCGCGTACGTGAGCCGCTCGCCGATGCGCCAGGCCACGGTTCCGAGCAGGCCATCGGCGATCCGTGGCGGCGCGTAGCCGGCGTTCTGGAGCACAAAGGAGCCCGTGCCGTAGGTGTTCTTGCCCATTCCGGGGTCGACGCAGGCCTGGCCGAACAGCGCCGCCTGCTGGTCGCCGGCGATACCCGCCACCGGCACCTGGTGGCCATGCAGGGACTCGGCTCGGGTCATACCGATCGCGCCACAGCTGGTCACGACCTCGGGCAACGAGCGCGAGGGGATGCCAAACAGATCGAGCAGTTCGCCATCCCAGTCTCCCTTCGAGATGTCGAGCAGCATCGTCCGAGACGCGTTGGAAGCGTCAGTGGCCCGCTCGCCGGTCAACTTGTAGATCAGCCAGGCATCGACGGTGCCGAACAGCGCGCGCCCCGACTCCGCGCGCTCGCGCAGACCATCCACGCTCTCGAGCAGCCACTGGATCTTCGTGCCCGAGAAGTACGGGTCAAGCACGAGACCGGTGCGCTCGCGGATCAGCTCCTCGTGGCCCTGTTCGCGCAGCTCATCGCAGCGAGTGGCGGTGCGACGGTCCTGCCACACGATCGCCCGGTGAAGAGGCTCTCCGGTGTGCGGGTCCCACGCACAAACCGTCTCGCGCTGGTTCGTGATTCCGACCGCCTGAAGCTCGCCCGGCTCGAGGCCGGCGTCATCGAGCGCCTCGCCGGCCACCGCCTGGGTCACAGCCCAGATCTCGTCCGCATCGTGCTCAACCCACCCCGGCTGGGGGAAGTGCTGCGTGAACTCTCGGTAGGCGCGACCGATCAGCTCGGCCTCGCCGTCGAACACGAGACACGTGGTGCCAGTCGTGCCCTGGTCAATGGCGAGAATCATGCGCAGGCGACACTAACGGAGCGCCGCTGGGCCGACCGCTCGGGCGCCCGGCCGCTCGGGCGCCCCGGTCCCGGCTGCTCGACCGCCCGGCCGCCCGGCCCAAGCTCAGTGGACGGTGAACGCCGCCTTGGCCCGGGACAGGAGCTGCCCGCCCCCGGCCACGAGATAGGCGCATGCGTGGTCGACGCCGGCCGAGGAGGACTTCCACCCGGAGACCTCGGCAAATGCCCCCTTGACCGAGTACGAGTCGGACTCGCCCGAGGCGCGGTTCTTCTCGACCGCGAACGACCGCGCACAGCCGGAGTAGTCGACGAACAGGTAGGCGGTCGCGCGGCGGCGCGAAAAGCCCCTGATCGTCACGTCATAGACCTGGTGCTGCTTGACCCGCGACGGGGCCGAGAGCTGAATGCGTTGCGAGCGGTGGGCCGAGGCCACACCCCCGAGGCACAAGGTCCCCAGGACGACCGCTGCGCAGGCTCCGATCCGTGTCACCATGGAACCATTATCGGCACCGGCGGTGGGCGTGTAAAGCCCAGCGTGGCCGCGTTTTTCGAGGCGCTCAGATCCCGCCGGTGGGATCGCGCGCGAGGGCGTTCAGATTCCGCCGCGACCGGCGATGAAGGCGGCCAGCCCGGCCAGGACGAACACGAGAAGAATCAGCAGATGAGCTGGGACGGTGGTACGTCCCGGGCGCCGCCGCGCAAGCTGGCGGCGCGTGCACGAACTGACAAACAGTCTCGAGTGGGGCATGCCTGGCGTGCGGTAGTCAACCGAGCGCCCCGGACGGCTCGCCGGCCGGTGGGTGGTGTGGGTTCGTGGGCCGGCGGGCGGCGGGCTGGGCGGCATGTCACCCGCCGCGTCTATTCTCCGCCTCCTCACGCGACCGTCACGAGGAGCCCAATTTGACTGACGTCGAAGCGCACATCACCGGCACGGTTTGGAAGATCGAGGTCGAGGTCGGCGACAGCGTTGAGGAGGGCGACGCCGTCGTCATCCTCGAGTCGATGAAGATGGAGATGCCGGTCGAGGCCGAGGACCCAGGCGTGGTGACCGAGATTCTGTGCAGCGAGGGACAGTCGGTGTCCGAGGGCGACACGCTCGTTGTCCTCGAGTAGGTCCGCGGACGGACAGCTCCTGATTGACGAGCCCGCGCCGGGGGTGGCGCGGCTTGTGATCTCGAACCCCGACAAGCGGGGCGCACTCGACCAGGCGATCCTGGATCGATTCGCGACTGTCATGCCCGAGCTCGACGCGCGGTGCGTGATCATCACCGGCGAGGAGCGCAACTTCTCGGCCGGCTATGACATCGGTGACCTGGGTGGGTGGGACCGTGTCATCTTTGCCGACGAGGCGGAGAAGCTGGTGGCGCATCCGTTTGCCGCCGCCATTGACGCGATCGAGGCGTATCCATATCCCACGCTGGCCGTGCTGAACGGTCACACGATCGGAGGCGGACTGGAGCTCGCGCTGTCGTGCGATCTGCGGATCGCAGCGGCTCCGATCAAGCTCGGCATGCCGCCGGCCAAGCTGGGTCTGGTGTATTCGCACACCGGCATTCGCAAGTTCATCGACGCCATCGGCGCACCGCGGACGCGGGAGCTCTTCCTGGTCGGGGGCAGGATCGACGCCGACACCGCGCACCAGTGGGGGCTCGTGAACGCGGTCGAGGAGCCCGATCAGCTCGGCCAGGCAGCGCTCGAACTGGCCCAGGAGATCGCCGGCAACTCGCCGCTGGCCCAGCTGGGCAACAAGCGCGTGATCCGGGCTGTCCTCGACGCGGAGGGCGCCCTGGCCCCGGGGGTCGAGCGAGAGCTGCTCGAGCTCCGGCGGGCCTGCTTCTCCTCCGAGGACTTTCGCGAGGGCGTGCGAGCGTTCGCCGAGAAGCGCCAGCCGCGCTGGCAGGGTCGCTAGCCGGGCGCCGGGAACCGCCCCTAGCGTCCCGCCGGCGGCGAAACCTCCCCCGGCGGCGAAACCTCCCCCGGCGGCGAAACCTCCCCCGGTGCCGGATCCGTCCCCGGCACGGGGCGCAAGCGTTCACGGTTAGCCACCGTTCACGGTTATCCACCTCTTGCGTGGTTAACCGTGAACGCTCCCGCTGGCCACCCATCGACCGGGTTGCGGACCCTCGATGCCTTTCCGAAGCTGACCGGGGCCAACTGAGGCGTTAGGCTGGCGCCCGGCACCCTCCGACTGGGAAAGAACTCGATGAAAAAACTGCTCGCACTTGCCGCCGTCGCCCTGATGATTCCCGCCGTCGCACTCGCTCATGTGGGGATGCACGGCTCATCCAAGGTGAAGCTCATCGAGCAGACCTTCGGCCCATCTCATGCGCTCACACACAAGCGAGCCATGGACTGCTTCGCGGCCACTCGCTCGACGGTGAGCCGCAACTGGGCAGACGCGTACTTCTCGGGTTTCACCAGCAAGCGGTCCCATGAGTGCAATCCAGTTGGGTCCAACGGGGTCGCGTTCGTTCATTTCGCGCATGGTCGTTGGCACACGGTGTTCGAGGGGAGTGACTTTCCGTCCTGTCGGGTGCATGGGGTGCCTCATGGCGTGGTTGTCGATCTGGCGAAATCCCTGCCCCGCGGGTTCGGACCGGCTTGCTAGAGCCGTCCGTCGGCGTGGTGAGGACCTGGCGCCGGCTCCACGTGATGCGATGGGGGATCTGCACGAGCCTCGCCGTGCTATCGCTGGCGGGATGCGGCTCGGCCAAGCCTACGCCGGTCAAGCCGACGCAGGCGACTGTGAAGTGGTGCCACGGCTATCAGCTCCTGGGAGGCAGTCCACCCGCCCAGTGTCAAGCCACGGTCCTGAAGTTTGCTGCCGCGAGTCACGTCCCGCAGGCCGAAGCGCTCAAGGCATGGCAGTGGCAGGTTCACTTCTGCCCCGCCATCCACGCCGACAAGCTCTACAAATGCTGACTATCGGCTAGACCGGGGTCTGACTCCAGGACTTCTTGTGCTCCCGCTTGGCCGCTTGGTAGTCGGCCAGAGCCTGGGCCGAGTCAACGTCACCGAGTGTCGGGTGCCAGGGAATGAGCCCCTCGGCGGCCTTGACGCCGAACTGCTTGGCCAGAACCGAACCCAGCGCCTTGATCTTCATCTCGCCGAACCCGGGCAGGGCGCCCAGGTTGGCTCGCAGCTCGTCGGCGTCCGAAGCGTCGGTCCAGACGCGGGCGGCGTCGCCGTCGTACTCGTCCCGGATGTAGACGGCGAGGTCGTGCACGCGCCGGGCCATCGACCCCGGGAAGCGATGGATCGCCGGACGCTCACGGAATATGGGCTCGAGGTCCGCGTCGGCGACCGTGGCGGCGTCGATCGATCCCAGCCGTTCGCGTAGCGCTAAAGGCCCCGAGAAGGCCTTCTGAACCGTGACCTGCTGGTCGAGCGCGAACCCGATCAGGAGCGCCATCGGATCGGTGGCGATCAGCTCGTTGGCCTCGTCCGAAGCGGTGAAGTGGAGGCGGTCTGGCACGGGCGCTTTCTAGTACAGACCCTCGCCGCGAGCGTATCGAGTGGCTCGTTCGCGGTCGTACCCCTCGGCGTCGAAGTCACCGTCCTTTATCCAGCGCATGATCTCGCCGGAGCTCGGCAGCGTCGTGCGGTCGACGTGGTGGTCCGAGTTCCACAGGTCAGAGCGGATCAGAGCCTTGGGGCACTGGGTGTACGCCTGCTCGATCGAAACCAGGATCCCAAGCTTCGGGATCTTGCCGTCAACCGCGCAGGGCTCGAGCAGCCCGGGCTCGTCGGTGATCACAGCGCGACCGTTGACCCGGAAGGTGTCACCGACCCCCGGGATCAGGAACAACAGTGCGATTCGGTCATCGTGAAGCAGGTTGGTGAGCGTGTCCGCGATCCGGTTTCCCGGCCGCTCGGGCAGGAACAGCGTCCGCTCATCGAGTACCTGGACGAAGCCGGCCGGGTCCCCGCGCGGACTCACGTCGAGGCCGCCCCCCGGGCGCGCGGTGGCCAGGCAGACGAACGGCGATGCCTCAATGAACGAGCGGGTCAGCTCGCCGATGCGGTTGACCACCTTGCCCGCCACGGTGGGGGTCGGATCACCGCCGATCAGCTCGCGGAGCGCCGCCTCGTCGGTGATCCTGTTCACGCTGGCAAGCACGGATGTGACGATACCGCCCCGGGTCGAGGTTCGGATGCCGTCCGGCTCACGTTCTAGCGTGCCTGGCCGATGCCGCCGCTCATCAGTCCTGAGGAGGCGTGTGACCTCGGAGCGCTCGAGGACCATGCCGAGATCGAGCAGCTGGTGCAGCGCGCCTGGGAGGCCCGCGTTGAGCGCTTTGCCGACTCGACGGACATGTGCTCGCTGGTGAACGCCAAGTCGGGTGGGTGTGCGGAGGACTGCGGCTTCTGCGCCCAGAGCAAATATGCAGAGGCCGAGACGCCCTTGCACGCGATGATGGAGCCTGAGCACATGCTCGAGCATGCCCGCGCTGCCGAGGCGGCCGGGGCTCACCGCTTCTGCATGGTCACCCAGGGGCAGGGCCTGTCCAAGCGTGACTTCGAGAAGGTCCTGGCCGGCGCGCGCCTCGTGGCCGAGCACACGAATCTCAAGCGCTGCGCCTCGATCGGCCACATGTCAGTTGCACGCGCGAAGGCGCTGAAGGAGGCCGGGATCCAACGCGTTCATCACAACGTTGAGACGGCCGAGTCCTACTACCCGGAAGTCTCAACGACGGTGCGCTACCAGGGACGACTGCGGACGATTGACGCCGTCCGCGAGGCTGGCCTCGAGACCTGCGTGGGCGGGATCCTCAACCTGGGCGAGACCCGGGAGCAACGGGTCGAGATGGCATTCCAGCTGGCGGCGATCAACCCCACGAGCGTCCCGATCAATCTGTTGAACCCCCGGCCGGGGACCAAGTTCGGGGACCGAGAGCTGATGGACCCGTGGGAGGTCGTGAAGTGGATCGCTATCTTCCGGCTGATCCTGCCCGAGGCGCTGTTCCGGCTCTGCGGGGGCCGGGTGGAGAACCTGGGTGACCTTCAGGCGACGGCGGTCAAAGCCGGGCTCAATGGGGTGATGATGGGCAACTTCCTGACCACTCTGGGCAATACACCCGACGAGGACCGGGCCATGTTCGAGGAACTGGGGCTCAATGTCGCGGCGCAGGCAGACAACGGCTCCAACCCGCGCCCGGACAATCGCTCGGGATGGCTCGACGGCGAGACGCCAGATCTGGTGACGGCCGCGCTGAGCGCTCCGGCCGAGACAGCGGAGCTCGAGGTGAGGCTGTGGGATCCATCCACTCAGCTGCGCTTCGCGGCCAAGCGATCGGTTCCCCCGCGTCCTGACGGAGCTCCGAATCGCACCCCAACCACTCTGAACCGAGAAGCTGCATGATCGAACTCGAGGCGCGGCTGGATGAGCTGCGGTCCCTGGGACTGCACCGCCGCACTCGCCTCGTCAGCGGCCCACAGGGGCCCCATGTCCTGCTCGACGGCAAACCGGTGCTGCTCCTGTGCTCGAACAACTACCTGGGGCTCGCCGACCACCCCAGCCTGCGCCAGGCCGCGGCTGACGCCGCCATGCGCTGGGGAGTGGGCGCCGGTGCATCGCGGCTCGTGTCGGGGACGATGACCATCCATCGCCGGCTGGAGGAACGGCTGGCGGCGTTCAAGGGCCGTGAGAGCGCGCTCGTGTTCGGTTCCGGTTACCTGGCCAACGCGGGAACGATCGCAGCGTTGGCCCGTCCCGGCGACGTGATCTTCTCCGACGAGCTCAACCACGCCTCGATCATCGACGGCTGTCGCCTGTCACGAGCCGACGTGTTCGTCTATGACCACTGTGACATGGAGCATCTCGAGTGGGGCATCGGCGAGGCGGAGGGTCGTGGGGCGCTGATCGTCACCGACAGTGTGTTCTCGATGGATGGCGACGTCGCACCGCTGGCCGAGATCGTGGACCTGGCCGAGCGCTTCGAGCTGCGGACACTCGTCGACGAAGCCCACGGCACGGGCGTCCTGGGCCCCGGGGGGCGAGGAGCGCTGGCCGAGGTGGGACTCGAAAATCAGGTGGATGTGATCGTCGGCACTCTGGGCAAGGCTCTTGGCTCCTACGGAGCGTTCGTGACCTGTGACGAGCAGATGGCGCGCTACCTCGTCAATGCGGCGCGCACGTTCATCTTCTCCACCGCGCTGCCGCCTCCGGCGGTCGCCGCGGCCCTGGCCGCCCTTGACCTGCTCGAGCATGAGCCTCGCCGGGTCGAGAGGCTGGCCGCCAACTCAGCCGCCCTGCGGCAGGAACTCGAGCACGAGGGGTTCGACGTCACCGGCGCGCGAACTCAGATCATCCCGCTGGTGATCGGCGAGGCCGAGCTGGCCATGCGAATCTGTGAAGGGGCGCTGGCCCGCGGCGTGTTCGCACAGGCCATCCGCCCGCCCACCGTGCCCGACATGACCTCCCGCCTTCGCCTGGCCGTGATGGCGACCCATCGCGAGGCCGAGTTGCGCGCCGCGGCCCGGGCGCTCGGAGCCGCGGCCCGGGCCGCCGGGCTTGATCCTCACGCGCATCGGTTCTACGAGGAGCCGGAGGAGCCCGAGTTCGAGCCCGAGCCCGAGGCCTGGGCCGAGCCGGCGTCCCGTCCCGGCGTGTTCGACTTCGAAGCGCCTGGGCCGGTGCGGCGCGCCGCCTAGTGGCTGGGGCCTACTGAGACCGCGGCTTGCGCGGCTGTTTCCTCACGGGCACCGACACCGGCGTCGGCAAGAGTGTGCTGACGGCGGCAATCGTCGCCGCGCTACGAGCAGGCGGGACGCAGGTGGTGGTGCTCAAGCCGGTCCTCACGGGACTGAAGGAGCCAGCCGACCCGGAGTGGCCACACGACCACCAGCTGTTGGCGACGATCGCCGGGTGCCGGCCCGAGCAGGTGGCGCTCGAGACGTTCGACCCCCCGGTGTCACCCCATCTGGCCGCCGAGTTGGCTGGACGTGAGCTCGCGCTGGACGAGCTCGTAAGGGGGATCGAGGCGGCGGCGCGTCCGCCTGCTGTTCAGGTGATCGAGGGCGTCGGCGGCCTCCTTGTCCCGCTCGGTCCGGACACCAGCGTCCGTGACCTGGCCCGCCGGGTGGGCCTGCCCCTCGTGGTCGCGGCGCGACCCGGGTTGGGCACGATCAACCACACGTTGCTCACCCTCGAGGCCGCCCGCTCCGGCGGTCTCGAGGTAGCCGGAGTCGTGTTGACGCCGTGGCCCGAGGAGCCGGACAGAATCGAGCGCTCGAACCTCGAAACGATCGAGCGGCTCGGCCTCGTGGAGGTGAGGACGCTGGGGCGGGTGGCGAGCCCGCGCCCCGAACTGCTTGCCGCGGCTGGATCAGGGCTCCCGCTGGCGCGATGGCTCGAGTAGATTCGGGGCGGTGCGGCCCACTCGAGCGCTGCTGGCGATAACCGCCCTGTGTTCCGTTCTCCTCCTGCCCACGAGGGCGAGTGCCGGCACGAGCGCCTACCAGCGCGTGCTCCGGGTCTACGAGCACGGGGAAACGATCCCCGCCTGCCAGTTCTCGAGCTCGGAGCTGCAGGCGGCGCTGGCCGGGGTCGACACGTACGGCGCGCAGTACTTCGCTGACTTCACCCAGGCGGTCCAGAACGCGCTCAGCACGCGGGCGGCGGGAGCCTGTCTGGATCAGAGCGCGGGCGCGACGTCACCGGGTCACCGGCGGCCGGCTCGGAATGGGCTCTCCAATGATGTTCTCTTCGGGCCTGGCATTGGGATCCCGGCTCACCTCGGCTCGTTGACCGCGGCGTCCGATGGCGGCCTTCCGGCGCCGCTCGTGGTGCTGGGAGTGCTTGTCCTCATCGGTGCACTCGGCGGCGCAGTGGCGCTGGCGCGCCGTCTCAGCCGCTCGGGATGAGCCGCACCGGGAACGCGCGGCTGTAGTCGGTCGCCCCACGCGGCGAACGCCACGCCAGCCTGACCGCGCCTGACCCCGGAAGCCTGACCCGCACCAGCAGAACCCCGCTGCGGTTGGCCGTGGTGACCAGCTCGAGCGTTCGCCAGTCTGCTTGCCCGCCGCTGCTGTGCCATTGGACCAGGGCTCGCTGATTGGTCCCGTTGGGAGCGAGCCGGAGCATCCCCCACAGGGTCACCGGGGTGCCGCGCGCGAATGACGGGTCCGGCACGAAGATCGGCAATGGATAGGTGAAGAACGCCGGCTTGGGCTTACCACTCAGGAACGCGAGTCCGGTCTGAAATGTCGACCAGTACCCGATGCTGCCCCGCGGGTAGGCGGCATCGGGAGCCGAGTCATAGAGCAGGAATTGAGACAGCGTGCGCACGCGCGGATCGCTCCAGGCCATGTACTCGGCCTCGTCGAGGTAGGCGGCCTGAGTCGCGAGACTGACTCCACGGAACGGGTTGGGCGGGTTGGTCTCGTAGCCATACTCGGTCAGGTAGATGGGAAGCCGGCGGGACACCGAATAGGCGCTGAAGATCGCGTCGAGCGCGTGCTCGAGCCGTCTGAGCTCCGACAGTGGAGCGAAATTCACGTCCTGCATGGGCGCCTGCGGCGCCAGGAAGAAGGAGTACGGGTGGTGGGCGAAGCCGGTGGCGGCGAACAGGCCCGGGTGGGCCGCGACAAAGGCCGATCTGGGGCCCCCGGCCGGGCAGCCGAGCGCGGTCGCGCCGGCTCCGGTCAGGGGTCGGTAGCCAGAGCCGATGCAGTAGAGAGCGCGCAGGAACGGGAGCGGGGGCACGGGCAGGCTCGCGCCGCGGCGCTCGTCACCTTCAGGGGCGAGCTCGCCGATCAGGAACGTGTCACGTCCGTGTCCGGTTCGACCCAGGGCGGCGAAGGCGCCGTCCACGTAACCGCGGTAGAGCCGCGCGGATTGGAGCACGGCGCCGGGTCCGGGGCCTGCCTGCGGGGCGAGCCATCCGGGCTGGTTGGGCTCGTTCCAGACCGACCAGTAGTCCACGCGCGGAAGCGGCACCGAACCCCCGGGTGGGACGTAGCGGCCGCTGTAACGGCGACCCACCGCGGTGACGAACCGCTCGAACGCCGCCGCGGAGGGCTTGAAGTGATTCGCCTCGCGCGCGATTGGAGCCCTCGGCTGCATCGCCCACAGCGGTCCGGGGGCGCTCAGGTCAAAGTCGACCCCGAGGCCGCGGGCGCGGGCGAGCTCCAGGAGCCGGTCATAGGGCGCCCAGGCTCCGCTCGGATACGCCACCGGGTCAGAAGCGTCAAATCCCGGCGGCGCGATCCGCGAGCCGGACGCCGGCGCCAACGCTGACCACAGGACGGTGACCCGTAGCCGATCGACCCCGAGCGTACGCAACGCGTCGAGCGTGCGTACCACCGTGGGGGTCGGGCTGTAGAGGAGGAAGCGATCGTCCTGGAACATCGAGCCCAGCGGCCGGGATACTCGGCTGGCCACGGTGGGAGTCGGCGTCGAGACGGAGACCCGCCCGCCCGCGCGCACGGCGCCTGGGCCCTCGAGAAGACCGACTGCCCCAGCCAGCCCAGCGACGAGGACGGCGATCGTTGCGAGCCGCGGGATCGTCGCCCGCCGACCCGATCCTGGACGCTCTGCGGGCACCGGGCAAGCCTGCCAGACGGACCGGTGGCCCGGGCGCAGGAGGCCGCCCCGGCCGGTGAGATTCCGACCGAACCTCGGGCTAGCGTCCCGGCCATGTCTACCACCGCAGAGCTGATCGCCTCCGACCGTCGCCACGTGTGGCATCCCTTCACCCAACAGGAGGGCTGGTGCTCCGAGGAGCCCCCCCTGGTGATCGACCATGCCGAGGGGACCACGCTGTATGACACCGAGGGCAACGCCTACATCGACGGCGTCTCGTCGCTGTGGTGCAACGTGCACGGCCACAGACACCCGGCCATCGACGACGCGATCCGGGCCCAGCTCGATCGGGTGGCCCATTCGACGATGCTCGGGCTCTCACACCCCCCGGCGATCGAGCTCGCCGAACGGCTTGCCGCGCTGGCCCCGCCCGGCCTGGAGCGAGTCTTCTATTCGGACAGTGGCTCGAGCGCGGTTGAAATCGCCGTGAAGATGGCCTTTCAGTGGTGGGCCCAGCGCGGAGAGACGGAGCGGACTCAGTTCATCTGCCTGGAGAACGCCTACCACGGGGACACGCTGGGCGCCGTGTCTGTCGGCGGGATCAGCCTGTTTCACTCGATGTACCGGCCGCTGCTGTTCGACGCGCTGCAGGCACGCGCCGGTGACGCGGAGCACTTGGACGCGCTGCTCGCTGAGCACGGCAGCCAAGTGGCGGCGGTGATACTCGAGCCGCTCGTGCAAGGCGCAGCCGGCATGCTCATGCAACCACCCGGTTACCTGCGCCGAGTGCGGGAGCTGTGCGACAGGTACGGAGTACTCCTGATCTGCGACGAGGTCGCCACCGGCTTCGGCCGGACTGGGCGAATGTTCGCCTGCGATCACGAGGCGGTGACACCGGACCTGCTCTGCGTGGGCAAGGGGCTGACCGGCGGGTACCTGCCGTTGGCGGCCACGCTGGCCACCGAGCGCGTCTACGAGGGTTTCCTGGGACGGTTTGACGAATTCCGCACGTTCTTCCACGGACACACATTCACCGGAAATCCGCTGGCCTGCGCGGCGGCCATCGCCACGCTCGAGACCTTCGAGCGCGAGCGGACGATGGAGTTCCTAGAGCCAAAGATCGCGTTGCTGACCCGCCTGCTGGAGCACCGGGTAGCCAAGCTCCCCGGCGTGGTGGAGGTACGCCAGCGCGGGATGATGGTCGGCATCGAGCTCGCCTCGGGCACAATCAGCGAACGTCTCGGGCACCGGGTGACCATGGCGGCACGGCGCCGCGGCGCGGTGATTCGCCCGTTGGGCGATGTCATGGTCCTGATGCCCGCCCTCTCGATCTCGGAGCCTGATCTGCGCCGACTGGTGGCCATCACGGCGTCCGCGATTGCCGAGGCAAACACGGAGCGCTTCGCTCACGCCGCAGCGTGAGACGACAGAGCGGGGAGTTCAGTCCTCGTACGGCGTGAAGTCCCGCTTGCGGGCTCCACACACAGGGCAGAACCAGGTGTCGGGGATGTCAGCGAACTCCGTCCCGGGGGGAATGCCGCCGTCCGGGTCTCCCTCTGCGGGGTCGTAAATGAACCCGCACGATTCACACATGTATTTCACGCGCGGAAGGGTAGGGAACCTTTCGTCCCGGTGTCCGCTCCCGGTAGGGTCGCCGCGTGTCAATCAATCGACCCGAGCCAGGGGCGGAGTTCGCGACCGGGCCCCCGACGGTCCCGCGACTCGCCGCCACCGTGATCGTCCTGCGTGGCGGCAGCGCGGGCTTGGAGGTGCTCCTTGCTCAACGCACCCCCAAGGCGAGGTTCATGGGCGGCGCCTGGGTCTTCCCGGGTGGCGCGGTGAGCGCGCAGGATGGCGAGGGCGACGCCGCGCTGCGGGCGGCGGCGCTCCGCGAGCTGCAGGAAGAGGCTGGGATCGAGATCTCCGGCCCCGACGAGCTGGTGGCGTTTTCGCGCTGGATCACGCCGGCCGAGGTCAAGATCCGCTACGACACCTGGTTCTTCCTGGCCAACCTGCCGGACGGTGCCGAGGCGTTGATCGACGGCGAGGAGGTCGTCGATTCGCGCTGGTACACCCCCGCCGACGCTCTGGCCGCCTCCGCGGCCGACGAGATCCTGCTCGTATTCCCCACGATCAAGCACCTCGAGCAGATCTCGCCGTTCGGCAGCGCAGCCGAGCTGCTCAAACACGCCCGCTCGCGCACGGTGCGGCCGGTGCAGCCGCGGGTCATCGGCTCGGGCGAGACAGCTCGGATTGTGCTCCCGGGCGAGCCCGGCTACGACGAGTGAGCCACGTGGCCGCCCGATATAGACTCGCGCCGTGACGGCCACACGCTCGAGTACCAAGACCGGTAAGCGCCGGGCGGACGGGAAGCTGACCGTCGCGGTCACCGGCCCCACCGGAGACATCGGCCGCTCGCTCCTGCGATCGCTCGAGCGCAGCCGTGAGATCTCGCGCATCGCCGCGATGGCCCGTAGCCCGTTCGACCCTGGGGAGGCGGGCCTGCGCAAAACCGAGTACCGCCAGGCCGACGTTTTGGATGCCGACGCCGTAGCCGAGGTCATTGCCGGCGCCGACGTGGTGATTCACCTGGCGTTCGTGATCATGGGTGACCTCGACGAGACGACGAGCATCAACCTGCAGGGGTCGCGCAACGTGTTCGGGGCCGCGCTCGACGCGGGGGTGAAGCGTCTTGTCTATGCCTCGTCGGTCGCCGCCTATGGCTTCCACGACGACAATCCCGAGCTTCTGACCGAGGACACGCCGGCGCGCGGGACCGACCGCCACTACTACTCGGCCCAGAAGGCCGAGCTCGAGGCAGCGCTGTGGAAGCTTCTGGACGGCACGCGAACCGAGGCGTACGTGTTCCGGCCGTGCATCGTGGCCGGCCCAGATGCGCTGGCGCTACTCGAAAGCATTCCGTACATCCAGCTGTCCGAGCGGATGCCCGACGCGATGCTTCGGGCGCTCGAGTTCATGCCTGCGCTCAAGCCCGTGATCCCCGATTCCGGGGTCCCGTTCCAGCTTGTCCACCACGACGACGTCGCCACCGCCATGCGGGCGGCGGTCCTCGGGAGAGGTGAACCCGGCGTGTTCAACCTGGCCGGGCCAGGGACGATGACGATGTCGGATCTCGCCAAGGCACTCGGCTGGTACAGCATTCCCATACCAGACCTGGCGCTCGGGGCCGCCGCCGAACTGGTGGCGCGGCTCCCGTTCGTCCCCGCCGAGGCACAGTGGATCGAGACCCTGCGGCATCCAGTTCTGATGGACACCGCTCGGGCCCGAAAAGAGCTCGGCTGGCGGCCCCGTCACGATGCCGCCGAGACGCTGGCGGCGATGGTCGAGGCCGCGCGCTCCGCGCGCCTCATCCGCTGACGCCGTCAGCCCCCGCCGTAGGCGACGACCAGATCCGTCAGCACGCCGACGACGAACCCGGCGGTCAGCATCGCCAGTTCGAGCTCGCGATAGCCAAAACGGCGCATCCCGTTCCACACCTCGCCGATCACGAACAGGATCGCACCGCCCGCCATGGCGTAGAACGCGAGCTCGAGGGCGTGACTCGTCACCTCGTAACCGACGAGGGAGCCCACGAAGGTAGGCCCGCCTCCAATCAAACCGGCTAGTCCCAACCACCGCCAAGACGGTTGTATGTCACCCAACGGACCGACGATGCCGAAGCCCTCGGTGGCGTTATGCAGGGCGAAGCCGATGATCAGGACGGTGGCCAGGCTGATTGCCCCGGCGCGGGCCGAGACGCCGATGGCCAGCCCCTCGGCGAAGTTGTGCACGCCAATGGCCGCGGCGATAGTCAGCCCGGTGCGCAGCGCGTTGTTCCGTACCGCCTCGAGCTCGTGGGCGACCGCACTGGCGTCGACCCCCGCCACCGCAGACACATCAGCCCCGCCGGCGATCGGTGGACGCCGCGCGCCGATGGGACGCATCCGACGCTGGATCACGGCCAGCCCGGCGCTCCCGGCCCCGAAGCCGCCGGCCAACAGCACGACAAGCCAGATGACGTAGGCAAAAGACTGGTGGTGATGCTTGAACGCCTGAACGGCATCGTCAACGATCGATAGACCGTTGGAGAGGACGTCGACAAAGATGAAGGCCAGGACGCCGACCGCGAACATGGCCAGCGCGACTCGTGAGCGGCTCCCCAGCAGTCGCATGCGCCCAACTGGAAGTCCGAGGTAGATGGTGAAGCCGGCGAGGGCTCCGAGAGCAACGGTCTGAGCGAAGGACACGGTGAGTGGTTATTAGGCTACCCTAATATGGGGCGCGCCGAACAGCATCCCCTATGTATCGGCGTTGAAGTCCGGCAGCCCGAGCGATTGGAGCCAGTGGCTCACGGTGATGTTGAGCGTCGTGAACTCGCCGCTCCAGATGAGTACCCCCATCGCGATCAAGACCGCGCCCCCCACGCCGATCACGACCGCGTAATGGCGCTTTACGACCGCGAAGGCTGCCGTGGCCTTGCCGAACGCGAGGCCCGTGATCAGGAACGGGACTCCGAGCCCCGCGCAGTACACGGCTAGCAGGATCGCGCCGCGCGAGGCGGAGTTCGAGGTCCCCGCCGCAGTCACGATCGCGCCCAGCGTCGGGCCGGTACATGGTGTCCAGGCCAGGGCAAACGCGGCTCCGGTAAGCACAGGCCCGCCCCGGCCGGCTCGCTGCATCAGCCTGTCAACGTGCCATTCCCGGCTCAGCGCCGGGATAAGCGGCGCGAGCATGAACAGGACGCCCATGACGATGATCACCGCACCCGAGACCTTTAGCGCGGTCGGTCCGGTCAGGGTCGTGCGGAGCGCCCGCTGCCCGAGCAGTCCGAGCCCGATGAAGATGAACGAGAAGCTGCCGATGAAGGCCAGGCTGGGCCCAAGCACCCGCCGCATCCGAATCTCTGACGGCCCGACGCCGGCCACCGCCGATAGGTAGCCGGGAACCAGTGGCAGGACGCACGGAGAGAGAAACGAGATCAAGCCGGCCCCAAACGCGACCGGGATCCCAATGCCCGAGGCTGCATCCATCGTGCGCCGAGCGTACCGCTAAGCGTGTGAGCGTCTGGCTAGCCTGAGGCTGGCGTTCGCGGGTCATCCAGACCGGCTGAACACCAAATCGTAACTTTCGCCCGAATCCCGCGTTAGAGTGGTCAAGGGTCATCTAGTGGAAGCCTCCGCACTCCCAGCATCGGTAGGCCTCGCGCGCACGCGCCTCGCGATCGGCGGTTCGCTGCTTCGGTTGCGCTCCGACGAGCAACTCGTGACGCTGTTCCGCGACGGCAACGATGACGCCTTCCGCGTAATTCATGATCGCTTCCGGCAGCGGCTCCTGGCCTACACGCGCCAGATGCTGGCTGGAAGCGGCCAGGATCCCGAGGATGCCCTGCAGGAGATCTTCATGCGCGCGTTCTACGGCCTGCGCGCCAACGGCCGGGAGCTGGCCTTGAGGCCCTGGCTCTACCGGATCGCGCACAACCGCTGCGTGGACGATCTCCGCCGCAACCAGCCGATCCCGGTCGAGTCGTTCGACATGGTCGGCCCGAACAGTCAGGACCCGGCGGCCAGGTTCGAGCAGCGTGACGCGCTCAAGCGGCTGATCGCGGACGTCCAGCGCTTGCCGGACCAACAGCGCTCGGCACTCCTGATGCGCGAGCTCAGCGGCATGGCGTATGCGGATGTCTCGGCGGCCCTGGGCGTGTCAGTGCCGGCGGTCAAGTCGTTGCTGGTCAGAGCCCGGGTCGGCCTCGCCCAGGCCAGTGAAGCCCGCAACGCCGCCTGCTCGGAGATCCGGGAGGACCTGATCCTCGCCCACGATCGCGGGGTGCGGACCAGCGGTCTGGCCCGGCGCCATATGCGCGAGTGCGCGAGCTGCCAGGAGTTCCGCGCCGAAGTCCGTGGCGTGAGCCGTCAGCTGGCGGCGCTGACTCCCACGCTCGGGCCGATCGGTGTTATCGCCCACCTTCTGGGTTGGGGGGGCGGTGCCAGCGGCACCGCCGCCGCGAGCAGCAGTGCCGTGGCCGGAGGCGGAGTGGCCGGTGGTGGGGCCGCCGCCGGCGCCGCGAGTGGCGGAGCCGCCGCATCGGCGGGCGTGCTGGCCACTGGCGCTGGGCACGTGGTTACGCTCATCGCCGCCGCTGTCGTTACCGCGGGCAGCGCCGTCGAGCTACAGAAATCGCTCTCGGCCCCCACCCCGCCACGCGTCCACCACCACGCCCGCGCCGCGGCAGCGGCTCCCGATCACGGGAGCGCCCCGAGCTCCTCCGCGGCGTCCGGCGCCGCAGGCGCTCAGTCTTCGGCCAGCTTCGCGTACGCGAGCCGGGCCGAGGCCACCGGTGGGGGATCGGGCTCCGATGGTTCCGTCGCCGGCGCCGGTAGGGCTCCGCGCGGCTCGTCTACTCACCAGTTGCGGATAACCGAGACGCTCGATCCGGACAACGTGGTCTACGCGACCGACAAGCCCCCCGTCATCCCGCCGGTCGGCACCGGCACCGGCACAGGGACCGGAACCGGAACCGGAACCGGCACAGGGACCGGAACCGGAACCGGCACGGGCACCGGAACCGGGACCGGCACGGGAACTGGAACCGGAACCGGAACCGGCACGGGAACCGGCACCGGCACAGGGACCGGAACCGGGACTGGCACGGGAACTGGAACCGGAACCGGAACCGGCACGGGAACCGGCACCGGCACCGGCACAGGGACCGGAACCGGGACTGGCACGGGAACTGGAACCGGGACCGGAACCGGCACGGGAACCGGGACCGGCACAGGGACCGGAACCGGGACCGGAACCGGTGCAGGGACTGTTGGCACGGTCGCGGGCGGCACCGGCGCGGGCAAGGTGATCAGCTTCATAACGACGAGGAGGAAGCGGCCTCATCCTCGCCGTCGTTACAGAGTCGCCGAGCTGCTGACACGATAGACCGCTACCTCGAGAACCTCGACCACGAGGAGCTCTACGTCCGGCGCGGGGCGCGCTCGGGCCTCTACACGATCGTCGCGGTCCATTCCACGGTGCGCGGTCCGGCCTTGGGCGGCTGCCGGATGTGGGCCTACAACGACTCCCGCGCCGCGGTCCGCGACGCGCTCCGGCTTTCCCGTGCCATGACGTTGAAGGCGGCAGTCGCCAACCTCGAGCTGGGCGGAGGCAAGGGGGTCATCATGACCCCGGCGAACCGCCAGCTGCCCTCCGAGCTACGCCACGCGGCGTTGCTTGACTTCGCTGACACGGTGCAGGCTCTCGGGGGTCGCTACATCACCGCTGAGGATGTGGGCACCTCGAGCCGCGACATGAGCGTGATCGCGGAGCGCACGAGCCACGTCGCCGGCTTGGCCCGCTCCCGCGGTGGATCCGGTGACCCCAGCCCGCTGACCGCCCTCGGCGTCGAAGCGGCGATCCTGGCCACGTGCGAGCGCGCATTCTCGGATCGCTCCCTCCGAGACCGGACGATCTGCGTGATTGGCCTTGGCCATGTGGGATCTCGGGTCGCCAAGCGGTGCGCCCGCGCCGGAGCCAGCCTGGTGGTGGCTGACGTTGACCAGAGCAAGCGTTCAGTGGCCGAGCAGCTCGGAGCCCGCTGGACCAGTCCCGAGGAGGCACTCGAACACGATGTGGATGTGCTGGTCCCGTGCGCTCTAGGCGGTTTCCTCGACGACGAGACCGTCCCGCGGCTGCGATGCCGGGTTGTCGCCGGGGCCGCCAACAATCAGCTCGCCGATGACGGGGTCGCTGACCTGCTCGACGCGCGCGGTGTCCTGTGGGCGCCGGACTTTGTGGCCAACGCCGGCGGGCTGATCAACATCGCCGAGGAGGTGGGCGGCTATGACCCCGCTGCTGCCCGGCGCCGCGTCAAGTCGATCGGCGACACGCTGAGCGAGATCTTCCACCGGGCCGACACGGATGGGACGACTCCGCTGGCGGCTGCGATGGCGCTGGCGCGACGCCGGCTGTCCAGCGCCAACGGGAACGACGCGGCGGCGATCTGACCTCGTTCAGGGCTGTACGAGGAGCGGGGGGATCGAGGGACGCTCCACCCCGTCGGGGAGCCGGCCCTCGTCGGCGAGCTTGTCCAGATGCGCGGCCAATGTGACGGTGGCGGCAGGCCGCAGCAGGTCGGGCACATCACTCCAGGCCGCATCGAGCATCTGCTCGACCGATCTTGCGCCGGCGTCGAGGCCGGCGACCAGACGGCGCTCTCGATCGAGACGGTGCTCCACGTATTGGTCAAGCTTGCTCAGCGGGTCGGTGACCAGCGGACCGTGCCCCGGAGCCAGAAAATCGAGCTCGCGACGCCGTAACCGCGCCAGACCCTGGAGGTATCCGGACATCGCCCCCGGGTCGGGAGCGATGAACACGCTGCCCTGGCCGAGTACGGCATCGCCCGTCAACCCCACGGAGCCGAACACGAACGCGAAGTGGTCTGGCGCATGGCCGGGCGTGGGAATCGCCTCGAGCGGCCCGAACCGGGTACCGGCGCCGAGGCGCAACTCAGCGTCTCCCCGGCCGGCGGCCAGCGGCACCTCGGGAAACCGGGCCCGCAGTCGGGGCACCCCACCGCTGTGATCGGCATGGTCATGCGTGAGGGCGATCCCCCCCAGCCCGCCCCGGACCAGGATCTCAGCGCTCACCGCTTTGGCGTGATCCGGCAGGTCGGGACCTGGATCGACGACCCAGGCAGGATCGCGTCCCAGCACCCAGGTGTTGGTTCCGTTGAGGGTGAACGCACTCGGGTTGTCAGCCGTGATGCCGACCACGTCAACGCCAGGAAGGCCAATTCGTGTCACTGCTTGAATAGTCAACCATGACTGCCAGCGCGGACGAGGATCGCCCCCGCGGTGACGGTGCATCGACCGTAGAGGAGCTCGCTGACGAGCTTCACCCCAGCCGGAGCCTGTGGCACGGGCTCATCTCGCTGGTCATCCTGATCGCGATAGTGGTCGGGTTACTGCTTGCGGTGCCCGGACTGCACGGCGTCGCCGATGCCGTGAGTGACATGCAGGGCGGCTGGCTGGTCGCAGCGGTCATCCTGGAAGTCCTGTCCTGTCTCGGATACGTGCTCGCCTTCCTGCAGGTGTTCGATCGCGCGCCGATCCGCTTTGGTGCCCGGGTGGCTCTCAGTGAGCTTGCCTTCGGCGCCGCCGTTTCGCTTGGTGGAGCCGGGAGCATCGCCGTCGGCGCCTGGCTTCTGGTGGAGCGCGGCGGTGACCCGACCCGGATCGGCGAGCGCTCGGCGGTGCTGTTCCTCCTGACGAGCGCCATCAACGTGATCACGTTGATCCTGGCTGGCCTGGGTTTGTGGTTGGGCATCCTTCCCGGACCCAGCAACCCCCTGCTGAGCGTTGTCCCGGCCGGAGTCGGAATCGCCGTGCTGGTGTTCGTCCTCGCCCTGCCCCGATTCAGCGAGCGCCTCGCGGCCGGCCGAGCGCCGGGACGAATCCGGACCCTCCTGATCGAGACCGCAACCACGATCAGGCTCACCGAACAGGTCCTCTTCCGTCTCGATTGGCGGATCCTGGGCGCGGTGGCGTTCCTGTGGTGCGACATCGGGGTGCTGGCGGCATGCTTCGCCGCCGCGGGTGTCGTACCGCCGCTGGCGCCGCTCGTGCTCGCCTACCAGATCGGGTACCTGTCCAATTTGATTCCCGTCCCCGGCGGGATCGGCGTGCTTGACGGGAGCATGGTGGGGATGCTGGTCCTATACGGCTCGTCGGCCACGCTGGCCACCGCAGCCACGGTCGTCTACCACGCGATCGCCCTGTGGGTGCCCGCGATGTGGGGGACGCTCGCCTTCGTCATCCTCCGGCGCACACGTCATCGGCCGATCAACCTCCGGCCATCGCGGGAGGAGCGCCGCCGCGCCCGGGCGGCCGAGCGCGATAACCGCTGACCGAGCGGGCTGACCGCGGCGGGCGGGATAGCCGCTGAGCGGGCGGGTTAACCGCTGGAGCGATCCCTGAGCGCGTCGGGTCGAGGTGTACGATGGTTTTAGCCCCGCCTCAACCCTCGGCGGGGTGTTTTCTGGCTCCAGCACTCGGCCGGCGTTGTGGTCCCCGTCGCTCGTACAGCGGTAACACCGCTCCAGGAGCCGAGTCAATGAAGCACCTCCGCTAAGAAACGCATGGCCCCGCAGAACGCGGACCCGAGAAAGCCGCTGCCACGCGACAAGCGCGGCTGGCGCGTCACGCCGGCACCCGACGGACGGGGGATGCCCGAACGAGCGGTGTCACGCCCGCCGCACCGTTCCCGTGGGTTTCTGTATTTCGTGATCGCACTGCTGGCGCTGAACCTGGGCTCCGTGCTGCTGTTCTCGCCCGGCAGCCAGCCCCGCGTGAAAGTGCCGTTCAGTCCGTATTTTGTGACCCAGGTGCAGGCGGGACAGGTGGCAGCGATCGCCTCCAAGGGTGACACGATTCAGGGGACGTTCAAGACTGCCGTTCGCTATCCGGCGGCGAGCAGGACGGTGACGCCGACCACGTTGTTTGCGACCCAGGTCCCGACGTTCTGGAACAACAACCAGCTGACCGCGTTGCTCCAGGCCCACGGCGTTCAGATCGATGCGACGTCCACGGTCGCCAGCACCTCGTTGCTGGCCTCCTTGCTGCTCGGTTTTGGCCCCACCCTGCTGATCGTCGGGCTGTTCATCCTGTTCGCCCGCCGTGCCGCAAAGGGTGGTGGCATGGGGGCGCTGGGCAACTTCGGTCGATCCCAGGCGCGTCGGATCGACCCGGCGACGATCACGGTCACGTTCGCTGACGTGGCCGGTATCGACGAGGCGAAGTCCGAGCTCAGCGAGATCGTCGATTTTCTGCGCGATCCCGAACGTTATGGCCGACTCGGCGGCCGGATGCCTCATGGCGTACTGCTCTCAGGCGCGCCGGGAACCGGGAAGACGCTGCTCGCGCGGGCCGTGGCCGGAGAGGCGCACGCGGCGTTTTTCTCGATTTCCGCCTCGGAATTCATCGAGGCGATCGTCGGCGTCGGCGCGTCGCGGGTACGCGACCTGTTTGCCAAGGCCAAGGAGGCCGCTCCGTCGATCGTGTTCATTGACGAGCTGGATGCGATCGGCCGCTCGCGGGGAGGGTCGGCGGCCGTCACCGGGGCGAACGATGAGCGTGAGCAGACGCTCGATCAGATCCTGACCGAGATGGACGGCTTCGAGTCAATCGAAGCGGTCGTCGTGCTCGGGGCGACCAACCGCCCCGAGGTGCTCGACCAGGCCCTGCTGCGCCCCGGGCGCTTCGACCGCCGCGTCTCGGTGCAGCCGCCGGACCGCGTGGGCCGTCGGAAGATCCTCGAGGTCCATACGCGCTCTATCCCGCTGGCCGACAACGTCGATCTGGACGCGCTGGCCGCCAGCACGCCCGGCATGGTCGGAGCCGACCTGGCCAACCTGGCCAACGAGGCCGCTCTGCTCGGCGCCCGCCGCAACCACCAGAAAGCCGAGCGCGCCGACTTCACGGACGCGCTCGAGCGGATCCTCCTGGGCGCGCCGCGCGGCATCGTGCTGTCATCCGAAGACCGAGAACGGACCGCTTACCACGAAGCAGGCCACGCGCTCGTGGGCATGCTCACACCCGGCGCTGACCCGGTGCGCAAGGTCTCGATCATCCCTCGCGGGCTCGCGCTGGGGGTCACGCTCTCGGCTCCGGACGACGACCAGGTGTCGTACACGCTCGAGGACCTGCTGGGCAAGATTAAGGTGGCGGTGGGCGGACGCGTCGCCGAGGAGGTCGCCTTCCAGACGATCACCACCGGCGTGGAGTCGGACCTCCAGCAGGCGACCTTGATCGCGCGCCAGATGGTCGGCCGGTGGGGTATGAGCGAGGCGGTCGGTCTCGTGACCGTCACTCCCCCGAGCAACGAGCGCTCGTTCTGGCCCTCTGACAGCGAGACCTCACAGGCCACGCAGGAACTCATCGATAGTGAGATCCGCCGGCTGATTGAGACCGCCCATCGCGACGCCACAGTCCTCATCACCGAGCATCGCGCTCAACTCGACAGCCTGGCGCAGGCGCTGCTCAGTGCCGAGACGCTCGACGAAGCTGACGCTTACGCGGCCGCCGGGTTGAGCACCCGGCCCCCCGGGCCTGCGCAGGTGAAGGCGCTTGCTGAGCCGGTGATCATGGGCCAGGCGCGCGACGAGCATCAAGACACACCCGATGGGTCGCCCGCGGCGCATTCGCGACGCCGCAAGTCGCGCCCGTCAGCCGCTCCGCGCCACAGTCCCGCCCGCACCAGCCGGGACTGACCAGAGCCAGCCGGCGCGCTGGGTCCCGTCACCTCCGGCCCGTTTGAGGGAGGATTCGATCACGGATGCCGCTGAGCTACACGGACTACTACGAGGTTCTGGGCGTCCCGCGCGACGCCGACCAAGATGCGATCCGACGCGCGTACCGCAAGCTGGCGCGCGAGTACCACCCGGACCTGAACTCCGACAGCGACGCGGAGGAGCGGTTCAAGGAGCTCGGCGAGGCCTACGAGGTTCTTTCTGACGCCGATAAGCGGGAGCGTTACGACCGCCTCGGCGCTCGCTGGCGTGAAGCGGAGCGCGAGGAGCCTGAGGAGAGCTTCGAGGACTTCTTCGCTGAGCAGGGGTTCGGTGAGGGCCATGTCGAGTTCGGCGAGGACCTGTTCGAGGCGCTGTTCGGGGCGCGGGCCCACCGCGCTGACGGGCCCCTGCGCGGCCACGATCGCGAAGCACTACTGGAACTGTCGCTGGAGGACGCGCTGGCCGGCGGCAGACGACGATTGACGCTGGACGGCCGTGAGGTCAACGCCAACTTCCCCGCCGGGGTTCGCGACGGGCAGCTGATCCGCCTCGCCGGACAGGGCGGCCAGGGACGCGGGGGCGGTCCGACCGGCGATCTGTTCCTGCGCGTCGCGCTGAAGCCGCACCCACGTTTCCGGCGCCGTGGCGATGACGACCTTGATGTCGAGGTGCCGATCACCGCACCCGAGGCGGCGCTCGGAACGACCGCCACGGTGACCACCCCGACCGGCAGCGCCCGGGTTCGGATCCCGGCGGGCTCGTCCAGCGGCCGCCGGCTGCGGCTCCGTGGACGCGGACTTCCCAAGCGCGGTGGCGGCAGCGGTGATCTCCACGCGATCGTAAAGATCGTCGTACCGAAAGAGCTGTCGGACCGTGAGCGCGAGCTCTACGAACAGCTCGCCGAAGCGTCAAGCCTCGATCCGCAGGAGGCCTGAGCATGGACCCTGACAGGCAGACCGGGCCGGCTGATCGTGACCGCGCCGTGGACGAGACGGTCGAGCTGACCGTGGTCGCCAGGAGAGCGGGGGTCAGGATCGTGCACGTGCGGCGCTACCTGGACTTCGGACTGTTTGAGCCACACCCGGCCGCGGAGGCCGAAAAACCTCGCTTTGACCCGAGCAGCGCCGCCCGCGTGGCGCGAGCAGAGCGGCTACGGCGTGACCTCGGGCTCAATCACGCCGGCGCCGTGCTCGTCTGCGAGCTGCTGGACCGAATCAGAGAGCTCGAGGGTCGTGTGGGATGACTTCATCCGAACCCATCACGCGGTCCTCACCAAGGTCGTCGACGGTCAGCGATTTGTTGAGTTCAGCCGGTCGAGCTGTAGGAACCGACGATGGCGCCTCGGTTTATGAGACCTCGCGCGCGGCCGAGGTGGTATGTCTTGGCCACGTCGCGAGGTGCTCAGCGCGCGCGCATTCGGTTGTTGCGCGGGTTGTGCTCGAGCTCGGCCAGCCCGAGACGCTCCATGACGGGCGGCACGTAGTTCCCAAACCGTCCCCGCAGGCCCTTCTTGACGCCGTACCAACCGCCGACCGGGTTCTCTGGCGAGCGTCCCCATGCCTCGACGGTCCCCTCGGCGGCCGGCTTCTGCTCATCAGCGACGCCGAGCGCCATCCATTCACCGTGCTCAGTGAGCATCGCATGCAGGTCCTCGAGGCAGCGCAGCTGGTAGCCGAGCGCCGTCTTGCCGACGATGCAGACAAGGGCCGGCGGATCCGCTTCCGTGTCGCGGTAGGCCAGGAACTCCGATCGGCCGGGCGGGGTGCGCAGGACCCAGGGGTCCTCTTTGGTGCCGTTACCGGTGCCTTCACTCATGGTAACGAATAGGTTACCGTAACGGACCGGCTACCATCAACCCCGTGCCGCGACCAGCGACGGAGCCGTTTGAGGCGCTGGCAGATCCGCACCGCCGCGCGATCCTCGAGCTGCTGCACGGCGGGGCACGCTCGGTCCGCGAGATCGCCGACGACATGCCCATCACCCGACCCGCCGTCTCGCGGCATCTACGACTGCTCAAGGAAGCCGGGCTCGTCACCGCCTCGGCCCATGGGACGCGCAGGCTCTACCAACTCCACGACGAGGGCCTCGACGCGGTACGCGCCTACCTGCAAGAGGTCTGGGGCGAGGCCGCCGCTAGCTTCCGCTCGGTGGCGCAGGAGAGCCACCAGAAATGATCGAACCGCTGCGCATCACATTCGGTGTCGCCTGCCCACCCGAGCGGACCTTTGAGCTCTGGACCGCTCAAACGAGCTCCTGGTGGCCGACGAGCCATACCGTCAGCGCCCAACCCGACGTCGAGGTCATCATCGAACCCGGGGTCGGCGGCCGAATCTACGAACGCACACTCCGGGGCGAAGAGCACGACTGGGGCCAGGTCACGCGCTGGGAGCCCCCCAACCGCCTCGCATACCTCTGGCACCTCCGCCAGGACCGCGCCGACGCAACTGAAGTCGAGATCACCTTCACCGCCGACGAACGCGACGGCACGGCGGTATCGATCGAGCACCGCGGCTGGGAACGCCTTGGCGCCCGCGGCCCCGAACGCCGCCAACAAAACCAACGCGGCTGGGACCGGCTGCTCTCACACTTCCGAGCCGCGGCTCACGAAGAAGACCCCCCACGAGCACCACGCACGAACCGTGGACCCCACCGACCCTCTCGGCCAGGCACGGCGCCCGGCACCGACATCCGCTCGGGAGCCGGTCCGGACAAATAAATCGGGGCGCACGGATTTGAACCGTGGACCTCACCGACCCGAACGGTGCGCGCTACCAGGCTGCGCCACGCCCCGATATAGCCAGTATCCCACAGCGGCTCAGACCCCGGCAGGGCGATGGGTCCCGGGCCCCACGCGGTCTGAGGGCGGGTCCCCGACGCTAGGGGATGATGGGCTTGAGGGTCTGAACGACCTTCTTGACCGTACCGGTCGCGGTTCCGACCACCGGGGGAGTCGATGCCGCCCCGGTCGAGCCGGTTGGCGGCTTGAGTGCCCCGCCAGCCTGCTTAAGCGTGGTCGACAGCGATGAGGTACCCGAGGCGGCGGAGCCGGTCACGCTCCTGACCACGTGGTGCACCGTGTTGGAGACGGTCTTGACCAGGCTGGTCGGCGCTGAGCTCGGAGGCGGGACGGTCGGCAGCGAGGGGAGTCCCGGCGTCTTCGGGACCGCACCCAGCGGACTGGACGGCGCGCCCGCACCCGAGCTGCTGCGGGTGGTCGGCGCCTTGGTCGCGCTGCCGCCATGACGGGCGTGGACGGTCCCACCGGACGTGATCCGGCTCAAAGGGTGAGCAGCCAGGGCGGCCTTCGAGCCGGCGCCGGCTCCACCGACCGGGCGGGCTGAGCTCGGGGCGGATGTGGTGCTGAGAGTCCTCCCGGCCTGGTGTGCATGAGCCGTCGCGGGTGCGGCAGCCCGATGATGATCCTGGCTAGCCAGAGCAGCGACGACGCCGCCTCCGCCACCGGCCAGCGCGATCACGGCGGCGGCGATGGCGGCACCACCCAGGGTCGTGGTGGCGGCGGCGGGCTCGGCCACGGCGGCAGCGCTCTGGAGAGTCTGGGCTGCGAAGGGATGCGAGCCAGACCGGACAACCGCTGTCTTGGCGCCTCCACCCCCGCGCCAGGGCCAGCGCCACAGCGGGAATGGGAGCAGCGCGGCAATCTTGGCCGCGATGCTGCGCGGCTTTAGCAGAGCCTCGTCGACTCCGGCCAGATGCGCCTTGACCCGACACGACTGACAGTGAGCCAGGTGGCGGCCGATCTGGCGACGCTCGCGAACCCCGAACGATCGCTCGGATTGAGCCCGGCCGTCGTCGATGACGCCTTGAACCTGCAGACAGCGGCGGCCGCTGGCCAGTTCGTCGTACTCCTCGGTCAGCTTGCGGCGGGCCCGGAACAGCGAGCTCTCCACCATTTGACGCGACATCCCGGTCCGGGCACCGATCTGGTCATAGGACAGACCCTCGAACTCGCGCATTACCAACAGCTGGTGATGGTTTTCGGACAGCCCCCCGAAGGCGCCGCGCAGATCATCCAGCCGCTGCTTGCTCTCCATCGCGGCCGGGGGCGTGGGGGCAATGGACAGCAGTGCCCGCTGGCCGCCGACCAGGCTGTCATCCGCGTCGAGCGAGACCTCATGGGTGCGCTGACCGCGGCGAAATTCGTCGATACAGGCGTTCTTCGCGATCTCGTAGATCCACGGCTTGAATGCGATCTCGCGGTCGCTCGAGCGCAGGCGACGCAGGGCAGAAATGAACACTTCCTGGCCGATGTCCTCTGCCCGGCCGTGGTCATGTACGCGACCCAGGATGAACGCGTGGATCCGCTCCCGGTACCGCGAATAGATCTCCTCAAACGCGCGGTCGTCTCCAGCCCGGGCGGCCGCAATCAGCCCCTCCTCGCTAGACGTCGGAGCGATGGAGGCCCTACCAAGCGTCAGTGCCATTGGACTCATAATTCCCTTAGCGAAGCTGTCCCTACCAGCGTTCACTGAACCCTATCGTTTAACTGAAGCGCTGTCCAGTCCCATCTATGTACCCCCGATCGCAAGAGATAGACAGGAAAAGCGCATAGCGCTAAAAGTAGCTCAGCTAAAAGGCGTTGCCCCCGTCCGGCCGAGGCGGCATACTTGTGCTCATCCAGTGAACGGCAAAGGAGAAGAGCACCAATGGCCAATCACCTGACGCCCACCGAGCTTGCCAGGGAAGCCGGTTTGGAGCGACGCGACGTAATCGTCAAATGCGTCGAGCTGGGCGTCCCGATCTTCAACGGTCGGATTGACAAGACTCTGTTTCTCTCCAGTTTGCGCGAGATTCCAGGCTCGCAGCAGGTTCAGGCCCAGGCCGCCAGCGCTTAGCTGCACGCCTGGTCGTTATCGAAGCGCCGGCTGGGGCCCCTAGCCGAGCAACCAGGAAGTCCTTGCCACTGCTTCCACAGTGTGGTGAGAGGGCTCGAGTGCTAGTCCTGAGCTGACTGACGGAGGAGCGTTGACGTCGTCTGTTCGAGAATCTTTCGCCACGCTCGGGTGGATTCGCGTTCGGCCTCAAAGTGCTTCACGACCTTGCGTACTCGTGTGGCCGAGATCTCGATGCCGTGGCGAGCACAGATCCGTTTGAACCGCGGGTAATCGTGAGCCAGCTTGAGGGTCACGGATTGGAATCCGTGCCGGGCGATGTCGACTCGCGAACTGAAGTTCATGACGCTGGTCTGAAACATCAGCTCGTCGGTGGTCTCAGGCTCGATCAGGATGATGTCGACACCCGGATAGCGCTCCTCCCAGCGCTTGGCCAGCTCGTGCAGGCGTTGATGGGCAAGCAGCTTGAACGCCTGATAGCCGATCTGCGGAAAGCCCATGTCGGACACACGCCGGACCCGGGAGCCCGTGAGCGTTGGGATGCGCTTCTCGAATGTGTTCAGGTACGGGACGAGCGGGTTGACGACGATGATGAACTTGGCCCCTGCCTCCACGGCGATGTCGAGGTTGGTCGTCGAGACGATTCCGCCGTCCACGAGCTCGCGATCGCGGACCTTGACCGGCTTGTAGATCATTGGCAGCGCGCTCGAGGCGCTCACGGCCTTTGAGATCGGTACGTCCTCCCAGCCCTCGCCCCCGAAGACGATGCGCTCACCGGTGTCGAGGTCCGTGGCGGTGAGGAAAAGCTCAACGGCCAAGAGCCGGAAGTCATCCGTGCGATCGGGGTCGGAGAGGATTCTCCGCACGTAGCGCTCGATTCCCTCGCCGGAGTAGAGGCCGGACGGGAGCACCTCGGCCAAGCCGAGCGCGATGTCCACGGCCGAGACCTGGCCGAGGTCCCGGGCCAGGACCCGCAGCAGCTGCGCGAGGCGGAACGGGAACATCGCTCCGCGAGTGAGGAATTCCTTGTAGTTGGGCTTGAGCAACGAGCTCACACGGGCGTCCGGGAATGGAGTGGGAACCTGCTGGACGATGACCCTCATCATCTCCTCCGGCGTCACGCCGTTGGCCACCGCGGCGGCCACGAAGGCTCCCGCGCTGGTGCCGACGTAGACGTCGAACTCATTCACCGTCCGGTTGACCGAGAGCAGATCGAGCGCGCGCAGAGCCCCCATCTCGTAAACGCCGCCCGTGAAACCGCCGCCGCCAAGCACGAGCGCCGATTTGGAGCGCTTGGGCCGCCGGGCCCCAGCACGGCGCGTTGGAGCGGCCTTGCGATCCGTCGCGGCGGCGTTGAGCTTCACAACCTTGCCCATTCCTCCAGGATTCTAGGCCCCGGGTCACCGCCATGACCGAAGCTTTCGCCGGGCTGATCGGTTACATAGTGTCGATGCGTGGCATTTCAGCGCGGTCGTGGGTGGCTCTCGTCGCGCTCCTGTTGACCGTTACGGGCGCGTCTGCGTCCGCAGCGCAAGCCTCGAGCTCCCCCCAGGGAACGCTCAATCGGGCGCTCAACAAGGGGATGCGCGAAGCCGGCCATTACAGCGGCGCCTACGTCCTTGACCTCACGGACGGCCAGGTCCTGTACTCGAACAACGCCCGTGGAGGACGGCTTCCGGCCTCGGTGCAGAAGATCTACACGACGTCGACGGCGCTGAGCAAGTTCGGGGCAAACGCGACGCTCAAGACCTCGGTACTCGGGGTGGGCGGGTTCCGCGGCGGGACGTTCACCGGGACCCTGTACCTTCGCGGGGCCGGCGATCCGACCTTCGGTTCGGCCCGGTTTGACTGGGCCAATTACCGAGCCGGAGCCAGCGTCCAACGCCTGGTCACGGACCTGAAAAACTCCACGGGGATCTCCGCCCTCCATGGGTCCGTGGTGGCCGACGAATCCCTGTTCGACTCGCTACGCGGAACGCCGGCCACGGGGTACGGGCCCAATACCGAGGTGGAAGGAGAGCTGAGCGCTCTGTCATTCAATGCTGGCTGGGCCAACAACGTCGGCACGGTTTTCTATCGCCACCCGGCGATCGAGGCCGGCCAGCAGTTCCTGGCCGCGCTCAAGGCCGGCGGGGTCACGGTCCCACGCCGAGCCCCCGTGCTGGCCGGTAAGACGCCGGGCAACGCGAAGCTTCTTACGGTGGTGCACTCCCCTCGGATGGCCACCCTCGTCGCGCTCACCAACGCGCCCTCGAACAACTTCTTTGCTGAAACATTGCTGAAGGATCTCGGCGCCCAGTACGGCAAGGGCGGGACCACGGCGGATGGCGTCTCTGTGGTTAAGGCCACGATTGCTGCAGACTTCGGCCTGCACCCGCGTTTCAACGACGGGTCAGGACTCTCCCGCTATGACCGAACGACGCCGTTCGACGTCGTGTCGCTGCTGCGCCAGCAGGTGACTAACTCGGCCTTCACCGCCTCGCTGGCGGTCGCCGGGGAAAGCGGCACGCTGGTGGACGAGATGAGGGGCACCTACGCGCAGGGTCGCTGCCGCGGCAAGACCGGCACTCTGCACGATGTCTCCAACGTGGTCGGGTACTGCCGGGCCCGTGACGGGCACACGCTCGCGTATGCGTTCCTGATGAACGGCATCTTTCCGAACTATGCCCACCCGATTCAGGATCAGATGCAGGTCGCGGTAGCCAAATACAACGGCTGAGCGGTGCTCAGGCGAGCAGCTCGTGCAGCCCGGCTTCGTCGAGCACCGCCACACCCAGGCGCTCCGCCTGCGCGAGCTTCGTCCCCGCGCTTTCCCCGGCCACGACGTAATCGGTCTTGCGTGACACCGAGCCCGTGACCCGGCCGCCTGCCGCCATGATCATCTCGGTGGCCTGCTCGCGGGTCAGCTCGGGCAGCGTGCCGGTCAGCACCAGCGTCTTGCCGGCCAGCGGACCCTCGCCCGGCGGCGGGCCCTCCTCCTCGAAGCGCAGTCCCTGCTCGCGGAGGTCCGCGATCAGGTCCTCCATCTGGCGTTCGTGCAGCTGGTCGTGGATCGTGCGAGCCATTTTCGGTCCTACGCCCTGGGTCTGCTCGATCTGGTCACTGTCAGCGGCGAGGAGCACATCAATCGAGCGGAATTGCTGGGCCAGGTTCCGGCCCGTGACCGCCCCCACTTCCTCGATCCCGAGGGCGTACAGCACGCGGCCGAACGGCTGGCGTTTGGAGGACTCGATCGCGTTGACGAGCTTCTCGGCGGACACCGGGCCGAAGCCGCTCTGCTCCGCGATCTGATCGGCGGTCAGACGGTAGAAGTCAGCCGCGGTCCGGACCCAGCCCAGGTCCATGAACAGGCTCACCTGCTTCTCCCCCAGTCCGTCGATATCGAGCGCGCCCACGTAGTGCTTGAGCAGCTGCCAGCGCCGCCCCGGGCAATCCCGGTTTGGGCAGCGGGTGAACACGGCCCCCTCGGGCTTGATCGTCGGGGTATCGCAGACCGGACAGCGATCCGGGACGCGAGCCGGAGGGGGGCGGTCATCGCGTTCGGCCACGTGCGGCGCCGGCGAGAGGACCTGCGGGATCACGTCCCCCGCTCGCAGCACGATCACCTCCTCCCCCTCGCGAATGTCCTTGCGCTGGAGGTCTTCCTCGTTGTGCAGCGTGGCCAGCTTGATCGTCACGCCAGCCACATGGACGGGCTCGAGCATCGCGTAGGGGTGAAGGTCACCGAACTTGCCCGGGTTCCAGCCGATCCGCTCGAGCTTCGTGACGGCGGTCGTAGGCGGGAACTTCCAGGCGATCGCCCAGCGCGGATCGCGTCCGACCACACCAAGACGGCGTTGCAGCTCGAACTGGTTCACCTTCACGACGACCCCGTCGATCTCGAAGTCAAGCGAGCCTCGTCGCTGCTCCCAGGAGCGACACTGAGCTACCACCTCGTCCTCGGTGTGAAGCTTCTTGACGTCGGGATGGACCGGGAACCTGTGGGACCGAAGCCACTCGAGCGCCTCCCAGTGGGCGTCGAAGGAGAGACCTTCGGTGACTCCGATCGCGTAGCACCAGAGCGAGAGCGGCCGACCGGCCGCGAGCTTGGGATCGAGCTGGCGGATCGTGCCGGCGGCCGAGTTGCGCGGATTCATGAACGTGGACAGGCCATCCTGCGCCCGGCGCTCGTTCAGGGCCGCGAAGTCGGGCAACGACATGTAGACCTCGCCCCGAACCTCGAGCAGCGGCGGCGGTTGTTCGATATCGAGCCGCAGCGGCACCTGACCAATCGTGCGCAGGTTGTGGGTCACATCCTCGCCCACCTCGCCGTTGCCTCTGGTCGCTCCCTGCTCGAAAACGCCGTCGCGGTAGATGAGCGAGATCGCCAGGCCGTCGATCTTCGGCTCGGCCACGAACTCGAAGTCCGGGTTTTCTATGCCCTCGCGAGCGAGGTGGTTACGCATGCGCTGGATCCAGGCCCGAAGCTCCTCGGCCGAGCGTGCATTGGCCAGCGAAAGCATCGGTTCTGGGTGACGGACCTTGACCAGATCGCTGACCGGTTCTCCCCCCACCCGCTGGGTGGGTGACTCCGGCGTGCGCAGCTCAGGATGGTCGGCTTCGATGGCGCGCAGCTCATCCAGCAGCGCGTCGTACTCCTCGTCACCGATCTCGGGGTCATCGAGGACGTAGTAGCGGTAACCGTGGTGCTCGAGCAGCTTGCGCAGCTCCGCCGCGCGTTCCACGGGATCCGCCGTGCCAGCAGACCCGGCTGGATTCAGGACTCCGACACCTCCTCTGCGGCCGGCGCGATGAGCCGGGCCAGGTCATAGCGCTGGAGCGCGTCCAGGCCGTCGCGATCGGTCAGGTCAAAGTGAATCGGGGTGACGGCGATCCGGCCGGCGGCCACGGCGGCGAGATCCGTTCCGCGCTCGTCACGCTCGAAGCTGGCATCGCCGTAGATCCGGTAGAGCCGCCGCCCGCCCGCACCCTCGTCCACGAGCGCCAGCTCGTCGCGATAGATGCGCTTTCCGAGCCCGGCCACGGAGACTCCCTCCGGCGCGGCACCCGGGACGTTGATGTTGAGCAGGGTCCCGTCCGGCAGCGGGACGCTCTCGAGCTCAGCCACCAGCCGGGCGGTGAAGTTGGCCGCAACGGTGAAATCAAAGCCCGAACCGACGCGAAAGTCGAGCTCCATCGAGCCCGACTGTTGGGAGACGGCGATGCCAGGCAGCCCGAGGACGATCGCCTCGAGCGCCGCGGCCACGGTGCCCGAATATGTGATGTCATCGCCCAGGTTCGAGCCGTGGTTGATCCCGGACACGACCAGCTCGGCCTGAAAACCCTCGATCAGCCCCAGATTGGCCAACCGCACGCAGTCCACTGGGGTCCCGTCCGTTGCGTAACCGACGGTCCCATCATCGAAATCGACCTCTTGCACCCAGAGCGGGCGCCGGGTGGTGATCGAACGAGCCATCGCGGACCGGTTGCCATCCGGGGCGATCACCGCCAATTCCACCGACGGAACCTTGATCAGCGCGCGACGGAGGGCCTGCAGGCCGGACGCCTCAATACCGTCGTCGTTGGTGAGCAGTACTCGCACCACTCTGCATGCTATGGCGCGCCGAGGCGCCCGAGGTTCCGGACCGTGATAGCGCCAGTCCACGCACGCCGAGGAACTTCAACTCGAGCACACAACCGCGGCCCGAACAGTGACTCTTTCACCCCTCGGGCCGCGGCCACCCCCATGCGCCTGCGCCCCTCCTGTGATCAGGAATAGTACGTTCTTGGTTGCGAATCACAAGTCGAACATTCGTCCAGATCCCGTTTGAAAATCCGAGATTGCGGGTTAGGCCGCACCGGGCAGAACACGATCCCCTCCATAGCCCACACCGACCAGGTACAGACCGTGCCCCGGAGCCGTCACACCGGCATCTGAGCGTGGGCGTCCGCTGAGCAAGCAGACGAACTGCTCGACGGTGCGGATTCCGCGCGCAACCTCGAGCATCGTCCCGACGAGCACGCGGTTCATCTGGCGCATGAACGAATCAGCCTCGATCCAAAACTCGAGCACGTCGCGTTCGCGCCCCCGCCAATAGGCCGCCACGACATTGCGGTCAAAGCGCACGTGATAGGTCTCGCTCGGTGTGAACGCGGTGAAGTCGTGTGTCCCGGACAGTGCCGCTGCACAGGCGTCGAGGCCCGGTCGATCGACCGGGTACGGCCAGTGCAGCGCGCGCTCACGCTCGTGGGGGCTCCGGGCCTGGCGAGTAAGCAGCCGATAGCAATAGGCCCGAGACGTCGCGTCACGCCGGGCGTCAAACCCCGGCGTGACCCGATGGCATTCGATCACGGCCACATCGTCGGGCAGCAATGCGTTGAGCGCCCGGGGCGCCGCTGGGTCCCCCTCGTAGCTCGCGACCTGGGCCAGAGCGTGGACGCCGGCATCGGTACGTCCCGCCACCGCGAGGGGGACCTCCGGGCGCCGGAGCACGACCGCCAGAGCCCGTTCGAGCTCGGCTTGGACGGTACGCTCGCCGGGCTGACGGGCCCAGCCGGCGAAGTTCGTCCCCACGTATTCAATGAGCAGGCGGCTGGTCACCGCCCACGCCCCGGGTCAGACCAACTCGAGCAGAACCATCTCGGTCGAGTCTGACCGGCGCGGACCGAGCTTCATGATCCGGGTATAGCCACCGGGACGCTCGGCGTAGCGGGGGGCGATCTCCTCGAACAGCTTGTAGACGGCGAACTTGTCCTGGCCCAGGGCTGACAGCGCCTGTCTACGTGCGTGGAGATCACCGCGCTTCGCGAGCGTGATCAGCTTCTCGACCTCGGGCTTGACGGCCTTGGCCTTGGCCTCGGTCGTCTGGATCCGCTCGTGATCGATGACCTCTTTGGCGAGATTGATCAGCAGCGCCTTGCGGTGCGAGGCGCTACGGCTGAGCTGATATCGCTGACGCTGGTGACGCATGGCTCTCCCTAATCATCGCGGAGTCCGAGTCCCCGTGCGTGCAGGGTCTCGATCACCTCGTCAATTGACTTCTTGCCGAAGTTCGGGATCGCGTTCAGCTCGCCCTCTGTCTTTGACACCAAGTCACCAACGGTCTGGATGCCAGCCCGCTTGAGGCAGTTGTAGGACCGGACACCGAGCTCGAGCTCCTCGATCAGGATGTCATCCATGGCGTTCGGGGGACGAGAGTTTCCGCCCACCTGTCCCGCACCGACCAGACCGGCGTCGAGCGCTCCCGGAGCGCCCACGTCACGCAGTTCCACAACGCGATCGGCATCAGTGAAGATGGCCAGCTGGGAGATCAGGATCTCGGCCGCCTCGCGCAGCGCGGCGTGCGGATCTATCGAACCGTCCGTCTCGATATCCAGCGTGAGCTTGTCGAAGTCGGTCTTCTGGCCGACGCGAGCCTGCTCGACGTTGTACGCGACGCGCCGCACGGGCGAGAAGATGGAGTCAATCGGGATCACGCCGATGGGCTGGTCCGGTGATTTGTTCTCCTCCGCCGGCCGGTAGCCACGGCCCCGGCCGATCGTCAGATAGACCTCGAGCTTGGTCTTCTTCTCCAGCGTGGCGATATGGGCATCGGGGTTGAGGATCTCGACACCTGAGGGCAGGTCAATGTCCTTGGCCGTGATCTCGCCCGGCCCGGTGACGACCAATGGCGCTTCGATCTCGGTCGCATCGCTGTGCATCCGGCAGACGATGCCCTTCAAGTTCAGCACGATGTCCGTGACGTCTTCCTTCACGCCTCGGATCGTGGAGAACTCATGGGCGACGCCCTCGATCCTCACACTGGTGACGGCGGCGCCGGCCAGCGAGGAGAGCAACACACGCCGTAACGAGTTGCCGAAGGTGTAGCCGAACCCCCGATCTAGCGGCTCAATCGTGAACGATCCGCGCGTGTCATCCACTGACTCGCTGGAGATTCGGGGGACTTGGAAGTCAAGCATCTCACGTCCTAACATCGTGGGTTCCTAGCCGCCGGGAGGGCGGCGTTCAGCGCCGCGCAATGCCTTCCGGCAGCGCGCAGCCAAAGTTCGTCTACTTCGAGTACAGCTCGACGATCAGCTGTTCCTGCACCGGCGCGGCGATCTCCCGCCGTTCCGGCTTGCGCAGCACCTTGGCGGTGAGCGAATCGTGATCCGCCTGCAGCCACGCCGGCACCTGCCCGGTCAGCTCGGTCGCGTCACGGATCACCTGCGTGGCCGTGGAGCGCTGGTGAATGGCAATCACGTCGTTGTCCCGGAGCTGATAGCTCGGGATGTTCACGCGACGACCGTTGACCGTCCAGTGGCCGTGCAGAATGAGCTGACGCGCCTGGCGGCGGGAGGCGGCGAACCCGAGGCGCACGAGCACGTTGTCAAACCGGCACTCGAGCATCCGCAGCAGGTTCTCGCCGGTCACGCCCTGTTGGCGCGACGCCTTCTCGTAGTAGATCTTGAATTGCTTCTCGAGCACCCCGTAGTAGCGCCGGGCCTTCTGCTTCTCACGCAGCTGGACCCGATACTCGCTCTGCTTCTGGCGGCCGCGACCGTGGTCGCCAGGCGGGTAGGAGCGGCGCTCGACGCCACACTTGTCAGTCAGGCAGCGCTCACCCTTGAGGAACAGCTTTTGTCCCTCACGGCGGCATTGCTTGCATTGTGCTCCGGTATCTCGGGCCATAACTAGACGCGCCTGCGCTTTCGGGGTCGGCAGCCGTTGTGAGCCTGAGGCGTGACGTCCTTGACGCCCGTCACCTCGAGCCCCGCCGCCTGCAGCGAACGGATCGCCGTCTCGCGACCCGAGCCGGGGCCTTTGACGAACACCTCGACCTTCTGGAGGCCGTGCTCGATGCCCTTGCGGGCAGCGGCGTCGGCGGTCACCTGGGCTGCGAACGGGGTGGACTTGCGTGATCCCTTGAAACCGGCTCCGCCGGCTGACTCCCAAGCGATCACGTTGCCCTCGCGGTCGGTAAGGGAAACGATCGTGTTGTTGAACGAAGTCTTGATGTGCGCCTGCCCGACCGGGATGTTCTTGCGCACGCGGCGACGGCCGCGCTGAGGTCTCCGAGGGGCTGGACTCACTTTTTGGCTGCTTTCTTCTTGCCGGCGACCTGCATCCGCTTCGGACCCTTGCGGGTGCGGGCATTGGTCTTCGTGTTCTGCCCACGCACGGGGAGACCGCGCCGATGGCGCAGACCGCGGTAGCAGCCGATCTCCTGCAGGCGTTTGATGTTCTGGGAGCGCTCGCGGCGCAGGTCACCCTCGACCGTGAGGTCATTGTCGATCAGCTCGCGGAGCTGAACCACCTCGTCCTCGGTCAGGTCACGGACCTTGCGGTCGGGCTCGATGCCGACCTTCGCCAGCAGCTCGTTCGAGGTCGAACGGCCGATGCCGTAGATATAGGTCAGACCGATCTCGACTCGCTTGTTGAGGGGGATGTTGACCCCTGAAATTCGCGCCATTTGCTCAGCCCTGCCGCTGCTTGTGACGTGGGTTCGAGCAGATCACGAGTACCCGCCCGTTGCGGCGGACGATCTTGCACTTCTCGCACATCGGCTTGACCGACGGTCGTACTTTCACGCTCGTTTCGCTCTCGTCGTGGAAAACATGTCAGTGGTACCTCGGCGTGGCTCTGGAGACCGCTTCAGGTCGCCGCTACCTCGCCGAAGAGCACACGCAGCGCGAAACAAAGGCGCTGCAGGCGCACAGAGAAATACTAGCAGGGGCCGGTAGTCAGGCGGCCGCGCGTCCGCCGGTTGCTTCGTGCCACGGAGTGAGGATCCGCGGGCCGTCCGGCGTGATCGCAATCGTGAACTCGAAATGGGCGGCCAGGGACCCGTCCTGGGAGAAAATCGACCAGTGGTCCTCGCCCACCCTGACGGCGTGGCGGCCCGCTGTGACCATCGGTTCGACCGCCAGCACCATGCCGGCTTCGAGCTGAATGCCCGTGCCCGGGGCGCCGTAATTGGGGATCTGAGGCTCCTCATGCATGTCCCGGCCGATGCCGTGGCCGACCAGCGTGCGGACCACGGATAGACCGGCGGCTTCGACGTGCTCCTGGATGGCATGCGAAACATCACCGAGCCGGTTGCCCGGCCGGCACTGCGGGACCGCGGCGAACAGCGATTCCTCGGTCGTCTTGAGCAGCTTGTGGGCCACGGGACTGACCGGCCCGACCGGAAAGGTCCGGGCGGCATCCGCCACCCAGCCGTCCAGAACGACGCCGATATCGATCGAGAGGATGTCGCCGCGAGCCAGCTTGTAAGGCCCGGGAATCCCGTGCACGATCATCGAGTTCGGCGAGGCGCAGATCGACCCCGGGAACCCCCGGTAGCCCTTGAAAGCCGGCTCGGCACCCTGCGAGCGGATGAACTTCTCGGCCGCCTGGTCGAGCTCCTTGGTGCTCACCCCGGCCCGCACCTTGCCGGCCAGGAGGTTCATGGTGCGGACCAGGATCGCGCCTGCGGCCGCCATGCGGTCGATCTCCTCCGGCCGCTTCTTGATGATCATCAGACGTCCTCCTCGAGGCGCAGTGTGGCTATCACCGCCCGGATATGGTCATGCACCTCGGGGGCGGGGCGCGTGCCATCGATCCGGCGCATCAGACCCTGGTTGTCAAAGTACTCAATCAGCGGCTTGGTCTTCTCGTGGTACACCTGGAGGCGGTTCTCGATCACCTCGGGCTTGTCATCGTCACGCTGGACGAGCCGAGAGCCATCTTGGTCGCAGACGCCCTCGTGCTTGGGCGGGTCAAACTCAACGTGGTAATTGTGACCGCCCTTGACGCACACCCGTCGGCCGGAGAGGCGGCGGATGACCTCCTCGTCGGGCACGTCAATCAGGAGTGCCGCGGTGACGCGCCGGCCCAGCTCGGCCAGCTGCTTCTCGAGCGCCTCGGCCTGCTCCTGGTTGCGCGGGAATCCATCAAGGATGAAGCCATCCTGGGCGTCCGGCTCTCCCAGACGTTCGGCCACCATGGCCAGGATCAGCTCGTCGGGTACGAGATCACCGGCGTCCATATAGCTCTTGGCCTGACGGCCCAGCTCGGTCTCCTGCTTGACGTTCTCACGCAGCATCTCGCCGGTGGAGATGAACGGCAGCTGGAAGTCATGCTGCAGGCGTTCAGCCTGCGTTCCCTTTCCCGCGCCGGGCGGGCCAATCAGGATCAAGTTGAGCTCAGACACGGGGCCTCACTGTATCCGAGCGTGGCTAGTAACTGTTTCCAAGACACCGCGTAAATCGCGGCGGTGGTCACGGTAGCGGGCTTCCTAGTAACCGCATCCGGCTCCGGGCCTCGCCCCACTCTCCTTGAACCGAGGTAACCGCATCCGGCTCCGGGCCGTCGCGATCACCGCTCCTCGATTCCAGGAGACCGCGTGATCGCTTCGGCGGTCACCATAGCCCGGCATCCTGCCGGGCTATTTAAGGAAGCCCTCGTAGTTGCGCATCATCAGCTGAGCCTCGAGCTGCTTCATCGTGTCCAGCGCCACGCCGATCACGATCAGAATTGAGGTGCCGCCGAAGAAGAAGTTCGCGTTCGTCTGGTTGATGAGGATCGTCGGCAGGGCGGCTACTGCGGCCAGGAACAAGGCTCCGGGGAATGTCAGCCGCGCCAGGATGCGATCCAGGAATTCAGCCGTGGGTCTGCCTGGCCTCACCCCCGGGATGAAGCCGCCGTACTTCTTGAGGTTCTCAGCCTGGTCGACGGGGTTGAACGTGACGGCCGTGTAGAAGTAGGTGAACAAGATGATCAGGAGGCTCTCGCCCGCCACGTAATGCCAACCGCTGGGGCTGAAGAACGTGGCCAGGTCGGTCCCGAAGCCAGTCCGGTTCTGCCCGATCAGCTGGCCCAGGGTGGGCGGGATCGCCATCACCGAGGCGGCGAATATGACCGGGATGACGCCGGCCATGTTGACTCGCAGAGGCAGATAGGTCTGGCCACCCTGGCTCATCCGCCGGCCTATCACGCGCTTGGCGTACTGGACCGGAATACGACGCTGGCCCTCTTGGACGAACACGATCGCAGCCACGACGCCGAGCACGATGAACGGCATGATCACGCGGAAGACCTGATCTGGGTTGGTCCACCACGAGTGCACGCCGCTGGGGATCCGGGACACGATCGAGGCGAAGATCAGCAAAGAGATTCCGTTACCGATACCGCGCTGGGTGATGAGCTCGCCCATCCACATCAGCAGCACGGTCCCGGCGGTCAACGAGATCACGATCAGGAAGACCTTGAACAGCGTGAAGTCACTGATCAGCGTGGTGCCGGCCTGCTTCTCGAAACTACGGAACAGGAAGACGTAGCCGATCGACTGCGCGAACGCCAGACCGACGGTGAGATAGCGCGTGTACTGGGTGATCCGCGCCTGCCCGACCTCGCCCTCCTTCTGGAGCTTCTCCAGTGAGGGCACGACCACGGTCAGCAACTGCAGGATGATCGAGGCCGTGATGTAGGGCATGATGCCCAGCGCGAAGATCGCGATCCGGCCCAGGCCGCCGCCCGAGAACAGGTTGAGCAGGCCGAGGATGCTGTTGCCGCCGAGATCCTTCTGGATCTGGTTTACGGCCGATGAATTGATGCCCGGCGCCGGGATATGGGTGCCGAGCCGGTACAGGGCCAGCACCGCGGCCGTGAACAGGATCTTCTTGCGGATCTCGCCGACCCTGAATGCCCCAAGGATCGTTGCGATCACGGGCGGTGCTCAGCTCTCTATCAGCTGGCACGTCCCACCGGCGGCCTCGATCTGCTCGCGAGCCGCGCGGCTGAAGCCGTGCGCGTGGACGGTGACTGACTTGGAAATCTCACCCTTGGCCAGGATCTTGACCGGCACGCCCTTGCGGGTGGCGAGGCCCTTGGCGACGAGCTCCTCGAGGGTGATCGCCGCACCCGCCTCGAAGCGGGCCTCGAGATCAGCCAGGTTGACCGGCTGGGTGTGGGTCCGGAATGGCTCGAACGGCATTGACTTCTTCATGTGCGGCCCGCGCAGCTTGCGCATCCGCATGTGGATCGGCATCTGGCCGCCCTCGAAGCGAGCTCGTGACTTGGCACCCGAGCGCGAGCCGTAGCCCTTCTGCCCGCGTCCTGAAGTCTTTCCCGTGCCGGAACCCTCACCCCGACCAACCCGCTTTCGCGGACGGCGGGAGCCGGGTGCCGGGCTGAGGTTGTGCAGCCCGATCCGCTCGTCGTCTGCGGTGCTCATTACTCGTGCACCTCGACCAGGTGGCGGACCTTGTGGAGCATCCCGCGGATCTGGGGCGAGTCCGACACCTCGACCGTGTGGCCGATTCGGCGCAGGCCGAGGGAGCGCAGGGTGGCCAGCTGCCGCTTGTCGGAGCCGTGGCGAGATTTCCGCTGGGTGACGCGAACTGTGCTCACGACATCTCCGCCGGTGCCGGCCCGGCCAGTGCCGACCCATCCTCGGTCTCGGTGGTCAGACCGAGCACCTGATTGATCGATAGCCCGCGCAACTCAGCCACCTCGTCTGGCGTGCGCAGTGATTCAAGCCCGGCCATGGTGGCCTTGACGAGGTTGATCGGATTCTGAGAGCCGAGGCTCTTGGAGAGAATGTCGTGGATACCGGCGAGCTCGAGTACCGCCCGGACGCCGCCGCCGGCGATCACGCCGGTACCGGGCGCGGCGGGCTTCAGGAACACGCGGCCCGCTCCGAACACCCCCGTCGTCTGATGGGTGATCGTCGAGCCGTGCTTGGGCACGCGATACAGGTTCTTCTTCGCCCGCTCAACGCCCTTCTGGATCGCTACGGGCACCTCGTTGGCCTTGCCGTAGCCGATTCCGACCACGTCACGCTCGTCCCCGACCACGACCAGGGCCGTGAAGGAGAAGCGCCGCCCGCCCTTGACCACCTTGGCGACGCGGTTGATCTCGACCACGCGTTCCTGGAGGTCCAGTCCGGCTGAGCTAACTGTGCGATCTCGGGACATGAAAGTCAGGGTAGCGGTGTTAGAGGTTGAGCCCGGCTTCGCGCGCGCCCTCGGCGAGGGCCTTGACGCGACCGTGGTACTGATAGCCGCCCCGATCGAAGACCGCAGACTGGATACCGGCGGCTTGAGCGCGCTCGGCCAGCAGTGCGCCGGCCCGGCGGGCCTGGTCAGCGCCGTTCAAGCTTTTCAAGGCGTCCTCGGTCCAGTTGACCGCGGTCAGCGTATGCCCGGTGTCATCGTCCACGAGCTGGGCGAAGATCCCCCGATTGGAGCGAAAGACGGAGATCCGAGGGCGCTCGGCGGTGCCCCGGACCTTGGCCCGGACGCGGCGACGACGCCTGAGGCGGCGCTCTGGTTTGGTCAACACGGTCATGCTCGCTTACCGACCTTCCGGGCGACGTACTCGCCCTCGTAACGAATCCCCTTGCCCTTGTACGGCTCTGGCTTGCGCTGCTTGCGAATGTAAGCGGCGACCTCGCCCACCTGCTGCTTGGAGGCGCCCCGGACGACGATGCGGGTCGGCTGGGGAACCTCGAACTCGATGCCGTCGGGCGCCTTCACGGGAACGGGGTGCGAGTACCCGAGAGCCAGCTCGAGGTCACGGCCACGCAGCTGCGCGCGGTACCCGACCCCCTGGATCTCGAGGCGCTTCTCGAAGCCGTCAGTCACTCCCTCGACCATGTTTGCCACCAGGCTCCGGGTCAGACCGTGCAGGGCACGATGCTCGCCGCGGTCCGTTGGGCGCTTGACGAGCAGCTCCTCGCCGTCAGCGCCGTCCTGGCGCGGCCCCCGTTCCACCGTCATGTCGCGATGGATGTGCTCCGAGAGCTCGCCCTTCGGCCCGTTGACCGTCACGCGATCGGGTTCGATCGAGATCGTCACGCCGGGCGGGACTGGGATTGGTTGTCTTCCGATTCTGGACATACAAGTCTCTCTTGGGTGTTACCAGACCCGAGCTACTACCTCGCCGCCAACACCCTGCTGGCGAGCCTCGTGGCCGGTCATGACTCCTCTGGAGGTTGAGATGATCGACGTCCCCATGCCGCCCTGGATCCGCGGGATGTGAGCGTGATCAACGTAGGTCCGCTGCCCAGGGCGCGATACGCGCTGCATGCCGGAGATGACGGGCTTACGGTCAGTTGTGTACTTGAGCGTGACAGTGATCTGTTCGCCGGGCCGATCCGGCGCGGGAGGGTCGATCGAGTAGGCCTCGATGTAGCCCTGCTCCTTGAGGATCCGGGCCAGCTCGCGCTTGAGCTTCGAGGACGGGATCGCCACGTCGTGGTGCTGGGCCTTGGCGCCGTTGCGCAGGCGGGTCAGGAAGTCAGCTACGGGGTCGGTCATCGACATGTTGGCCTCACCAGCTCGACTTCGTCATGCCCGGCACGTAGCCGTTGTGGGCCAGCTCGCGTAGGCAGATCCGGCACACGCCGAACTTGCGGTACACCGAGCGCGCGCGGCCGCATCGGCGGCAACGGGTGTAGCCCCTGGTCTTGTACTTCGGTGTCCGCTGCTGGCGGACTCGCTGCGAAAGCTTTGCCACTGTGCTCCTTTAAGCCTGGGTCGTGGCCGTCTGGGGACGGCCCTCCTTCGAGAATGGCATCCCGAGCGCCTGCAGCAGCGCGAAAGACTCCTCATCGCTGGCTGCGGAGGTCGTGATCGTGATATCGAGACCGCGTACCTGGTCAATCTCGTCGTAATCGACCTCGGGGAAGATGATCTGCTCGCGGACGCCGAGCGAGTAGTTGCCCCGGCCGTCGAAGGCGCGCGGGCTGAGGCCGCGGAAGTCACGGATCCGGGGGATGGCGATCGACATCAGCCGGTCCAGAAACTCGTACGAACGCTCGCCGCGCAGCGTCACTGCGACGCCGACGGGCATGCCCTCGCGGACCTTGAACTGCGCGATCGATTTGCGCGCTCGCCGGATGCTCGGCTTCTGGCCCGTGATCGTGGCCAGCTGCTCGCTGGCGGCGTCCAGAACCTTCGAGTCCTGCTTGGCGTCGCCACAACCCATGTTGACGGTCACCTTCTCGATCCGCGGTGCCTGCATCACGCTCGAATAGCCGAAGCGCTCGACGAGTGAGGGGCGGATCTCTTCCAGGTAACGGGTCTTAAGTCTTGCTGTAGCCATTTCGATTCGTCCTAGTCCAGTCTTGCTCCGCTGCGCTTTGCGACGCGCAGCCGCTTGCCGTCCTCGATCAGGATGCCGACCCGAGTGGGCTTGTCATCCTTGGGGTCGATCAGCATCACGTTGGAAACGTGAATCGGGCCCTCTCGTTCGATCACGCCGCCGCCCTGTTGGCCGGCCGCCGTCTGCGTGGGGCGCTGGTGGCGCTTGACGATGTTGAGTCCCTCGACGAAAACGCGATTCTTCTTCGGTTCGACACGCAGCACCTTGCCACGCTTGCCGCGGTCCTTGCCGCTGATCACGACCACCTGGTCGTCGGTCTTGATTCGAGCCGGCATGGTCAGAGGACCTCGGGGGCCAGGGAGACGATCTTCATGAAGTTGCGGTCGCGCAGCTCTCGGGCCACCGGCCCGAAGATACGGGTGCCACGCGGATTGTTCTGGGCGTCGATCAGCACCGCGGCGTTCTCATCGAAGGCGATATAGGTGCCGTCATCGCGGCCATAGGACTTCTTGGTCCGCACCACGACCGCGGTGACCACCTCGCCCTTCTTGACCGAGCCCTGGGGGCTCGCAGTCTTGACGGTGGCCGTGATCGTGTCCCCCACCCCGGCATAGCGCCGCCGTGAGCCTCCGCGCACGCGGATGACAAGGATCTCCCGCGCGCCGGTGTTGTCGGCCACGCGCAGCCGGGTCTCGTTCTGGATCACTTCGCACGCTCCACCACTTCGACCAGGCGCCAACGCTTGGTCCGCGAGAGGGGCCGCGCCTCGCGCACGATCACGGTGTCACCCATGTTGGCGTCGTTGCGCTCGTCATGCGCGTGCAGGGTCCGCGAGGTGCGAACGATCTTCTCGTAGCGGCGGTGACGGCGGGCGGTGTCAATCCGGACGGTGATCGTCTTGTCAGCCTTGTCGGAGACAACGATGCCCTGGCGTACCTTTTGCACGCCTTGGATGTGCTCCCGGGGCGGCGTCGCCTCGGCGGCCGTATGGCTCGCCTTGGCCCGTGCCTTGACGCGACCACCACGCCGAACCTCGGCCTTCTTGCGGCGCTCGGTCACGCGATCGGCTTGGCGCTCCTCCGCGGTGCGGGGGGCCCGGGCCTTGACCTTGGCCGCCTTGGCCGCACGGGCGCGCTGGCGCCGTTCCTTGGGCGGAATGACCTCCTGAGACGGACCCTTCGGAGCCTTGGGAGCCGCTGGCCCTGGGGCGCCGGACACGTCATCGGCGGCCGTCGCGTCGGCGGGCTCCGCCTCCGCGGGCGTAGCGTCCGGGGCTTCCGCCTCGGGGAGCGCCTCTTCGGCGGTCGGCGTCGGTACTACCTCGGCCTCGACTGGAGCCTCGGGCGTCTCTTCGATGTTTTCGTTGTTCTCGTCAGCCATTTTCTTGAGCCTGTGAAGTGTGGAAGGAGTCAATCTCACGCTCGCGCTGCACGGTCAGCGCGCGAGCGACCTCGCGCTTGGCGCGCTTAAGTCCCGCTGTGTTGTCGAGCTCCCCGGTGGCGTGCTGAAAGCGCAGGCCGAAGAGCTCGCGCCGAGCCGTGCGGAGTTGCTCCACCAGCTCGCCCTCCGTGAGGTCACGCAGTTCCGATGTACGCATCGTCACGCGTCCTCTCGCAAAACAAACTTGGTCCGCACGGGAAGCTTGTGGCCGGCCAGGCGCATGGCCTCACGGGCGAGTTCCTCATCCACGCCGGCCAACTCGAACATGACCCGTCCGGGCTTGACGACCGCGACCCACCCCTCGGGTGAGCCCTTGCCCGAGCCCATCCGGGTTTCGGCCGGCTTCTTGGTGAATGGCTTGTCGGGATAGACGTTGATCCAGACCTTGCCGCCGCGCTTGATCTTGCGGGTCATGGCGATACGAGCAGCCTCGATTTGCCGGTTGGTGAGCCAGCCGGCATCGAGTGCCTTGAGGCCGTACTCGCCGAACTGAACCCTTACCTGCCCGCGCGAGAGCCCGGCACGTCGACCGCGGTGCTGCTTGCGGTGCTTGACGCGCTTCGGAGACAGCATCAGCCGCCACCACCCTGACCACCGCCGCCCTGGCCACCGCCGCCACGTGGGCCGCGACCACCGCCAGATCCGCCACCGCGGCCACCGCCAGGACCGCCCGGGCCACCACTACGACCGCCACCGCCGCCACCGCGGCCACCAGGACCGCCCGGTCCACCACGGCCACCAGCACCGCCGGGTCCGCCACCACGGCCACCCGGTCCGCCACCACGGCCACCAGGACCGCCCGGTCCACCACGGCCGCCAGCACCGCCGGGACCGCCACCACGGCCGCCCGGTCCGCCGCCACGGCCACCAGGACCGCCACCACGACCTCCGCCGCCGGCACCGCCGGGACCGCCACCGCGGCCACCGCCGCGCCCGTCCCGCCCCGAGCGCCCGTCCCGACCGCCGCGTTCGGGAGCCTGCGGCGAGGGCTCATCCATGATCGTCAGATCAGCGCCGGTGTAACCCTCGGGCATGATCTCGCCCTTGTTGATCCAACACTTGACGCCGATGCGGCCAAACGTCGTGCGGGCCTCGTGGAAGCCGTAGTCGATGTCGGCGCGAAGAGTGTGGAGGGGAACGCGACCGTCCGAGTAGCCCTCGGTGCGCGCCATCTCGGCGCCGCCCAGACGGCCAGAGACCTGGACCTTGACGCCTTTGGCGCCGGAGCGCATCGCGCTGGTCAGCGCGCGCTTCATGGCCCGACGGAAGGCGACCCGGTTCTGAAGCTGCTCAGCGATCGACTGCGCGACCAGACGAGCATCGAGCTCGGGGCGCTTGATCTCGAGAATGTTGACCTTGACCTGCTTGTTGGTGATCCGGTGCAGGTCACGACGAAGCTGGTCCACCTCTGAGCCGGACTTGCCGATCACGATGCCCGGGCGAGCCGTGTTGATGTTGACCTCGACCTCGGTGGCGTTCTTCCGGATCGTGATGTCAGACAGCCCGGCGTGCGAGAGCCGGCCGATGATGTGCTCGCGGATCTGCGTGTCCTCGTGCAGGTAATCGGAGAAATTGCGCTCGTTGAACCAGTTCGATTTCCAGTCGTGGATGTAACCCACGCGGATCGACTCGGGATGAACTTTTTGACCCATGTTGGTGTGACTAATCCTTTTGCGTGAGCTGAATCGTCAGGTGGCTGGTGCGTTTGAGGATCTTGGTGGCGCGACCCATCGCACGCGGCCGGAACCGCTTGATCGTCGGACCTTCGTCGGCGTGCACCGCCTTGACGTATAGGTCCTCGCCTACGAGCTCGTGGTTGTGCTCGGCGTTGGCTACCGCTGACTCGAGCAGCTTGCTCCAGTCCTGAGCGATCGCACGCGGCGTGAGAGCCAGGATAGCTCGCGCCTCCTCCACGCTCTTCCCCCGGATGTGATCGCAGACCAGCCGCGCCTTCCGGGCCGACGAGCGAACGTACTTCGCCTGCGCGCGAACCACCGGGGCGGGCTCGCCAGGAGCACGCCGCGAGCGCCGTCGCCGCGCCGGCGCGGCCGGCTTGGGCGGTTCGGGCGTCTTGGCCTCGGGCTCGGCAGCCTTGCGCGTGCGCCGACGCCGAGGCTTCGGCTTCTCGGCCGGCGCGTCAGCCTCGGCTTCGGGCTCGTCGTCAGAATCGTCGGCCTCAGGCTCCTGCTCTTCCTCAGCCGACGGCGTGTCAGTCTCGGGGTCAGGCTCGGGAGCGTCGACTTCGGCTTCGGACGTGGGCGCGTCCTCGGTCGGCGCCTCGGTCTCCTCCTCAGGAGTCTCGGGAGTCTCAGGCGTCATCGCCGCTTACCCGTCCCAGCATGGCCTCGATACAAGCGTGTGGGCGCAAACTCCCCGAGCTTGTGCCCCACCATGGACTCGGACACGAAGACCGGCACGTGCTTGCGCCCGTCATGGACGGCGATCGTGTGACCAACCATCTCCGGGAAGATCGTCGAGGTGCGTGACCAGGTCCTGATCATGCGCTTCTCACCCGAGGAGTTCATGGCCTCGATCCGGCTCATCAGCCGCTCTTGCACGAACGGCCCCTTCTTACTCGAACGGCTCATCGCTTCTTACCCCTTCTCCGGCCGCGCACGATGTACTGGTCGGACTTCTTGCCCTTCTTACGGGTGCGGTAGCCGAGGGTCGGCACGCCCCAGGGAGTTACCGGATGACGGCCGGGCGTGGTGGAGCCCTCGCCGCCGCCGTGCGGGTGATCGACCGGGTTCATCGCGGTTCCGCGTGTCTGCGGGCGGACGCCCATGTGGCGTTTGCGACCCGCCTTACCGATCTTGACGTTCTGGTGATCGGAGTTGCCGATCGTTCCCACGGTGGCCCGGCACTCGGCCCGGACCATGCGCATCTCGCCCGAGGGCAGGCGCAGAGTGGCGTACTCACCCTCCTTGGCCAGCAGCTGGACGCCGGTGCCAGCCGAACGTGCCATCTGACCGCCGCGGCCGGGCGTGAGCTCAACGTTGTGCACCACGGTGCCTGGAGGCATGTTGGACAGCGGCAGGGTGTTGCCAACGCGGATGTCGGCGCCGGGGCCGGACTGCACGGTGGCACCGACCCGAAGGCGCTGCGGAGCAAGGATGTAGCTCTTCTCACCGTCGGCGTAGTGCAAGAGCGCGATGTAGGCCGACCGGTTGGGGTCGTACTCGATATGAGCCACCTTGGCCGGGATCCCGTCCTTGCGGCGCTTGAAGTCGATCTTCCGGTACAGACGTTTGGCTCCGCCACCACGGTGGCGGGCAGTCTTGCGTCCGTTGGAGTTGCGTCCGCCGGATTTCTTGAGACCCTCGGTGAGTGACTTCTCCGGCTCGGAGCGCGTGATCTCCGCGAAGTCCGGATAGGTGACGAACCGGCGGCCGGGCGAGGTTGGCTTTGGCTTGCGTATTGGCATTACTCAGCCGCCTCGAAGGCCTGGAAGATGGGGATCGTGTCACCCGCGCGCACCTGGACGATGGCCTTCTTCCACTGGCGGGTGCGCCCGGCGGTCTGACCACGGCGCTTGGGCTTGCTCTTGACCGAGGCCGTGCGGACCCCGACGACCTTGACGTCGAACAGCTGCTCGACGGCCTGACGGATCTGCGTCTTGTGGGCCTTGTCGTGCACACGGAACGTGTACTTGCCGGCCTCGGCCAGGACGAAGCTCTTTTCAGACACGACCGGGCGGATGATGACCTGACTGGGATCCATCAGCTTTCCCCTCTTCCGTTCGCACGAGCCACAAGCTCGGGAAGCGCGGTCTCGGAGACGAGCAGCGACGCGGCACCGATGACATCAGCCACCCCTGCGTCCCCCACCGGTTTGACCGCCACTCGGGGGAGATTGCGGAATGACTTGGCCGCCGCGGCCTCGCTCTCGGTCAGCAGCACGAGTGTGGAGGCGTGGGGAGCGGGTCTGTCCCATCCCCCCAGCAGCTCGACCGCCTGCTTGGTGGCCGGCGCGTCGAACCCGGTGGCATCGAACACGGCGAGCGAGTCGCGCTGCGCGTGCACGGATAGGGCGCTGCGCAACGCGGCGCGGCGCGCCTTGCGGTTGACCTTGGCCGTGTAGTGACGCGGCGTCGGACCGAACACGGTGCCGCCGCCGGTCCAGATGGGAGAGCGCGAGGAGCCGGCGCGGGCCCGGCCGGTGCCCTTCTGACGCCACGGCTTTGCGCCACCGCCCGAGACCTCGCCGCGGGTCTTGCTCGACGCCGTGCCCTGACGGCGGGCGTTGAGCTCGGCGCGTACGGCCTCGTGCACGAGTGGCATGTTGAACCGGGCCTCGAACGTGGCGTCGTCGAGTGTGGCCGAGCCGCCGCCCAGCTTGGGAGCCGATCTAGCCATCGGTCCGAACCTCCACCGTGCCGCCCTTGGGGCCCGGCACGGCGCCGCGGAGCAGAAGCAGATTGCGTCCGGGCAGGATTTCCACCACGGTCAGGCCGCGTTGGGTGATGCGCCCTCCGCCCATGCGGCCAGGGCCGCGGATGCCCTTGAAGACGCGCGAGGGCGTGGCCGAGGCGCCAATCGAGCCCGGCGCGCGCACGTTGTGCGAACCATGGGACTTGGGACCGCTGGCGAAGTTGTGACGCTTGATCGTGCCCTGGAAGCCCTTGCCCTTGGACTTCCCGGACACCTTGACCCGCTGGCCGACCTCGAACGCCTCGACGGTCACGGTCTCGCCCACCAGGAGCTCACCCGCCTCGTCACGGAATTCGACCACGTGCCGGTGGGCAGAGGCGTCGGCCTTCTTCAGGTGACCGAGCTCCGCCTTGGTCAGCGACTTCTCCTTGCAGGCGCCGAAGGCGAGCTGAACCGCCTCGTAGCCATCCCGCTCGACCGTGCGGATACCCGTGACCGGGCACGGACCGGCCTCGAGCACGGTCACGCGCTCGACGCGTCCGTCCTCGAGAAAGCGCTGCGTCATGCCGAGCTTCTTGGCGAGGATCGCGGCCATGGTGACTAGGAAGCTAGACGTATCTCGATATCCACACCGGCCGGGAGATGGTCGAGACGCTGGAGCGAGTCAACCGTCTTGGGGGTCGGCTGGTGGATATCGATCAGTCGCTTGTGGGTGCGGATCTCGAAGTGCTCGCGGGAGTCCTTGTCCTTGAACGGCGAGCGGATCACGCAGTACACGTTCTTTTCCGTCGGCAGCGGCACGGGACCAGAGACGGTCGCGCCGGTGCGCGTCGCTGTCTCGACGATCTCCTTGGCCGCTGTCTCGATCGCCGTGTGGTCATAGGACTTCAGGCGAATGCGGATTTTGTTTTGGGCGATTGTTGCCACGATCTAATTGATTCTTTTCAGCACACGGGGCGGGCACCCGGGAAGTCCTGCGGACCTTGGACCCGCCCCTGTTTGTCGTATCGGTTTGGAAAAAGGCGGCGAGCCCGAAGGCCACGCCGCCCTTAGAACTACTGAATGACTTCGGTGACTACCCCCGAGCCGACCGTACGGCCGCCCTCGCGGATGGCGAACCGCAGACCCTGATCCATGGCGATCGGCTGAATCAGCTCGATCTCCATCTGGACGTTGTCACCGGGCATGACCATCTCCGTGCCCTCGGGCAGGTTGGCCACTCCGGTGACGTCAGTCGTGCGGAAGTAGAACTGCGGCCGGTAGCCCGTGAAGAACGGCGTGTGACGACCGCCCTCCTCCTTCTTCAGGACATAGACCTCGGCCTTGAACTTGGTGTGTGGCGTAATCGAGCCTGGCTTGCAGAGCACCTGCCCGCGCTCGATCTCCTCGCGCTTGGTCCCGCGCAGCAGACAACCAACGTTGTCGCCGGCGCGACCCTCGTCGAGGATCTTCTTGAACATCTCAACGCCGGTGACGACCGTGGTGGTCGTGTCCCTGATGCCCACGATCTCGACGGTCTCGCCGGTCTTGATGATCCCCTGCTCGATGCGACCCGTCGCAACCGTGCCGCGGCCGGTGATCGAGAAGACGTCCTCGACCGGCATCAGGAACGGCTTGTCCAGGTCCCGCACCGGCTCCGGGATATAGGTGTCAAGGGCCTCGGCGAGCTCGAGGATCTTGCCCTCGTACTCCGCGTCGCCCTCGAGCGCCTTGAGCGCCGAGCCGATCACGAATGGGATGTCGTCACCGGGGAACTCGTACTCCGACAGGAGGTCACGAATCTCGACCTCGACGAGCTCGAGGAGCTCCGGGTCATCGACCATGTCCGCCTTGTTGAGGAACACGACGATGTAAGGGACACCGACCTGGCGAGCGAGCAGGATGTGCTCACGCGTCTGGGGCATCGCACCGTCGGCCGCCGAGACGACCAGGATCGCTCCGTCCATCTGAGCGGCGCCCGTGATCATGTTCTTGACGTAGTCCGCATGACCGGGGCAGTCCACGTGGGCGTAGTGCCGGTTGGCGGTTTCATATTCGACGTGGGAGGTCGCGATCGTGATGCCGCGGGCCTTCTCCTCGGGAGCGTTATCGATCGAGTCAAACGACCGCACCTCGGTGCCGTCGCCGAACTTGTCGTGGAGCACCTTGGTGATGGCCGCGGTCAGCGTCGTCTTGCCATGGTCGATGTGACCGATGGTCCCGACGTTGACATGGGGCTTATCGCGCTCAAACTTGGCCTTCGCCACTTTGGTGTCGCTCCTTCTTCTTTCTGTGATTTCGTTCGTCGGGCGCCGCGGGTGAACCCCCGTGGCCACGAACCGATTCAGGATATAAGTTTTCTGTCCGGTACTGCTGTTACGTCCTGCTGTTGCCGAGTCGAGACTAGGCGGCCTGCGCCTCGCCACCGACTACCTTCTCGGCGATGTTGGGCGGAACCTCGGCGTAACGATCGAACTGCATCGTGTACGTCGCCCGTCCCTGGGTGGTGGAGCGCAGGTCAGTCGCGTAGCCGAACATCTCGGCCAGCGGGACATGACCCGAGACTACCTGCGCGTTGCCGCGCTGCTCCATTCCGTTGATTTGTCCGCGGCGGCGGTTCAGGTCCCCGATCACGTCGCCCATGAACTCTTCGGGCGTTACGACCTCGACCGCGAACACCGGCTCGAGCAAGACGGGCTTGGCTCGCTGGACCGCTGCCTTGAGGGCCAGCGAGCCGGCCACGCGGAACGCGATCTCGGAGGAGTCCGTGTCGTGGTACTTGCCGTCGGTGAGCGTGACGCGCACGTCGACCAGCGGGTACCCGGCGCGGGGGCCGTTGTCCATCGCGTCCTCGACCCCCTTCTCGACCGCCGGGATGAACTCGGTCGGCACCGAGCCGCCCTTGATCTTGTTGACGAAGTCAAAGCCCTCACCCGGCGCAGGCTCGACGCTGATGTAGACGATGCCGTACTGACCCGAGCCGCCGGTCTGGCGCACGAAACGACCCTCAACCTTGTCCGCCGTGCCGCGGATCGTCTCGCGGTAGGAGACCTGGGGACGACCAACGTTGGCGTCAACCTTGAACTCGCGCATCATCCGGTCGACCAGAATCTCGAGGTGGAGCTCGCCCATCCCTGAGATCTCGGTCTGCCCAGTCTCCTCGTTGGTCTGGACCTGGAAGGTTGGATCCTCTTCGGCCAGGCGACCCAGAGCAATCGACATCTTCTCCTGGTCGGCCTTGGTCTTCGGCTCGATGGCCACCTTGATCACCGGCTCTGGGAACGTGATCATCTCGAGCTTGATGGGCTTGTCGGGCGCGGCCAGCGTGTCACCGGTGACGACCTGCTTGATGCCCACAGCAGCTGCGATGTCCCCGGCGTACACCTCCTGGAGCTCCTCGCGCTCGTTGGCATGCATCATCAGGATCCGCCCGATGCGCTCGGTGCGACCCGTGGTCACGTTGAGCACCCGGGAGCCCGCAGACAGCTTGCCCGAGTAGACGCGGAAGTAGGTCAGCTTGCCGACGTATGGGTCGGCCATGATCTTGAACGCCAATGCCGCGAACGGCTCCTCGTCGGAGGCATCGCGATGCGCGGGCACCCCACCGTTGTCCGAGCCCTTCTCAGGCTCGAGGCCCTCGACCGGGGGCACGTCGAGCGGGCTGGGCAGGTAATCGATGACAGCATCGAGCAGCGGCTGAACGCCTTTGTTCTTGAAGCTTGAACCGCACAGCACCGGGGTCAGCTGAGCCGCCAGCGTGGCGGCGCGGATGGCCTTCCGCAGGTGCGCGGGGGGAATCTCCTGGTCCTCGAGGATCATCTCGAGCAGCTCGTCGTCGTAATGGGACACCTCTTCGAGCAGATGCTCGCGAGCGGCGGCGGCCGCCTCGACGAACTCAGCCGGGATGTCAACGATCTCCTGGTCCTTGCCGAGCTCGTCCTTGTAGACGATCGCGACGTTCTCGACCAGGTCAACGACGCCGAGGAAGTCAGCCTCGGCCCCTATCGGGAGCTGGATCGGCACCGGGTGCGCGCCCAAGCGGTCGATCATGGTCTGCACGCCGCGGTCGAAGTCGGCGCCGATCCGATCCATCTTGTTGATGTAGGCGATGCGCGGGACGCGGTACTTATCGGCCTGGCGCCAGACGGTCTCGGACTGGGGCTCGACGCCGGCCACCGAGTCAAACAGCGCGATCGCGCCGTCGAGGACGCGCAGCGAGCGCTCGACCTCGACCGTGAAGTCAACGTGGCCGGGAGTGTCGATGATGTTGATGCGGTGGTCCTTCCACTCCGCCGTGGTGGCCGCCGAGGTGATCGTGATGCCGCGCTCCTGCTCCTGCTCCATCCAGTCCATGACCGCGGCGCCCTCGTGAACCTCCCCCATCTTGTAGGTCCGACCGGTGTAATAGAGGATGCGCTCAGTCGTCGTCGTCTTACCGGCGTCGATGTGCGCCATGATCCCGATGTTGCGAGTGTTCTCGAGGCTAAAAGTGCGTGGCATGAATCTTTTGTGTTCGGAGCGGGTGGGTGGGCGGAGCCGGATTTCCGGTCGCGGTCATGAAAAAGGGCCCAATGGGCCCGTTCACGACGCAGCTGTCGGCTTCGGGCGATTGTCTAGTGGGTCGGCGTCTCCATCAGTTGGATCCTCCGCGCCCGGGAGCGAGCACAGATGAACGCGACGCGACCCGAGGCGGGCACTGAATATAGCAGAGGTAACGAGGCCTCCGGGCCCGATTCTGGCGCCTCCGGACGGCGGGACTCAGGTGATCTGACCGGCGCCATTGCCCCCTCAGCCCGCCTCGGGTTGGCCCTGCTGTTGGCCGGATTGGCCGGCGCTGCTCTGCTTCTGGTGGCCGAGTTCACCCCCCTGCTCACGGTCCACACGAGCGCCAGCCGAGCGGCTTTCCGAACCGTCAACACCGGGTCCAACCACTCCTACGCCCTCATCCCGATCGGGCTCCTGGCCCTATTTCTCAGCTATTCCGCCTGGCAGAGCCAGAATCGCCTGGCTCTGACGGCAATGGGAGTCCTGGGGGTGGTGGCCCTGCTCATCGCCCTGCTCGGTGACCTCCCAGACGCTCAGGCCAGCGGCCTGGTTGGCAGCGCGGCCACGCGCTTCACAACAGCTAGCTCAACTCCCAGTGTGGGCCTTTACCTGGAGACCCTGGGCGCCGTGGTGCTCGTGATCAGCGCCGGCGCCGGCTTGCTCCTTCTGCCCGGTCCAGCCCGCCGCATCCGGGCTCGCAGCCGCGATTAGGGCGACGGCACTGTCCGCGTGCTGACCGTTTCCAAGACCCAACCATTTGCCAACATTTCGGTCGTTACATTTACCTCTACGCGAGGGTTGTCCTGCCGCAGCCCCCGGTCCCGTGCGGTAGGCAGCCCTCGCGTTTCTTTTGCCGGGCCGCTTGGCTCTGCCCGCCCTCCGCTTCGCTTGTCACACTCTGCCGTGCCTGTGCGAGAGAGGGACAGATGGAGCGTACGAGCGGCCAGGACGACGACCTCCTCACTCGGTTCGCGGCCGGCGACGCCGACGCGTTCGTCACCTTCTACCGGCGTCACCTGGGGCTGATCCTCGGCTTCTTCCTCCGCCGCACGGGCGACCCCGAGCTCACAGCTGACCTGACCGCGGAAGTGTTCGCCGCAGCACTGCTCGCGGCCGAGCGCTACCGCCCCGGAGAGCGACCGGCGCTGGCCTGGCTGTACGGCATTGCTGCCCACAAACTCGTGGACAGCCGCCGACGAGGCCGGGTGGAGGACGAGGCTCGTCGCCGGCTCGCCTTCGAGCCGCTGGCGATCGACGACGCTGATCTCGCGCGCGTTGAGGAACTGGCCGACGTGGGTGGCGGTGCCGCCGAGAGCGCCCTGCTCGCCCTGCCTCCGGCCCAACGCGACGCCGTTCTGGCACACGTCGTGGAGGAACGCCCGTACGCAGACATCGCCAACGAGTTGCGTTGCTCGGAGCTGCTCGTACGCCAGCGCGTCAGCCGCGGACTGAGGGCGCTCCGCGCCCAGATCAAGGAGCATTAGATGAGCTCGTTCTTCGATGAACTCGAGACCCAGCTTCGGAGCGCCGCTCGCGCCCGCGCAGCCGACGCAAGTGCCGACGCGAGCCCAGCTCCGCCGCGCCGCCGCGGCTGGACGTGGCTACGCACGGGCCTGCGAGCGGCCCCGGCTCTGCTCGCCGTGGCCACCACCGTGGTCATCGCGGGCGCCGCCTTGCTGCTGTTCGGGCATGGCGCGCAGCATCGGAGCGGCCCGACGACGGGGAATCTTCAGTCGATCGTCCTCTCGACACCCCGGCCGCAGCTACAGCGCGAGCTCGGCTACATAAGACAGGCGAACAGACGGGAAGGCCAGTCGCGAGACTGCCGGACGATTCACCCGAGCACGGTGACGTTCGTTCCCGGTTCGCCGAGCAAGGACCTGTTGACCACCCTGGGCGTGCTCCGCCGACCGGCGACGTCGGCCGACCGGCTGAACGTCGCTCGGGCTTTGCAGGGCGAGTCCGAGCAGGTTTATCGCGGCTACGTACGACGCTCCCAGGTTGCCGCCGGGGTCGCGTACTACATCCTCGCCGTTCGCCAGGATGACTCGGCAGTGGTTCTGTCGGCGCGCTGCGTCGCGATGCACGACGCGGCGATCCGGGCCTACGCCCCGAATATTCCGGGAGCGGTGCGGCGACAGACCATCGCGCTACAGACCGCCTTGATTGCCTACTACCGACGGCTCGCGGCGTCTGAACCGCGGGACGGCGTCTGCCTCGTGACGGTCTTCCGGGATGGAGGCGGTGTCGACTGCGCCCCCGTGGCGAGCCAGATCCAGGCCGGCGAGCAGCCGAGCAACGACAACGGCACCTTCAGCGGTGTGGTCCCCGACGGCGTGGCATCGGTCACCCTGCGCTTCCCGGCCGTCAACGGACTCCACGCCGAGTCCGTGACGGCGTCGGTTCACGGGAACATGTATGCCGTTCGCGCCCCCCATGCCTTCTCCGGCGCGGGTGGGCCCACCGAGCCCACGATGCTCTGGCGTTCGCCTCAGGGGGTGGTGCTAAGGACGATCGCGCCCCCGCGGCCGGGCGCAGCGAGACAGTACTGCGCTGCCGACCCTATTCCGTGCCTGCTGATCTCGGGCGGTGGCTCATCAGAGAGCTCATCCTCGTCGAGCGCAACGACGCCATCGGTGGCTACAACAGCTCCCGGCGGCTAGGGCTGTCGTCTGACTTACCGCATAGGTAAGTAGAACGCACAACCCCCCCGTCGCGCCCCAGAGCTAGCCCCCCAGCGGTCGCTGGGAAGACGTGCCCGGCGATTTATGGGATGCCGGCTGGCTGCGAAGATCAAGCCTGGCCAGGACGCAGCCGAGTTGGTAGCGGCGCTACCAACGAGGCGAGGACGCCGCCAGGCGCCGATCAGCAGCAGCCCGGACGGCGAGCCAGAAATCAGCCGGGTACGTCTTACCAGCGATAGTGGGCGAAGGCCTTGTTGGCCTGCGCCATGCGGTAAATGTCGTCCTTGCGCTTGAACGCGTTGCCCTGCTGCTGCTGGGCGTCGAGCAATTCGTTGGCCAGGCGCTGCGACATCGTCCGCTCGCGCCGCGCCCGGGAGAACTGGATGAGCCAGCGCACGGCCAGCGTGCGGGCGCGCCGGGCGGGCACCTCGACGGGCACCTGATAGGTCGCGCCGCCAACTCGGCGGGGACGGACTTCGAGCACTGGGGTGAGGGCCTTGATGCCCGCCTCGAGCTGTTCGACCGCGTTCTTGCCGCTGCGCTCGGCCAGGATGGCGAGCGCGTCGTAGACGATCTTCTCAGCCGTCGACTTCTTGCCGTCCAGCATCACCTTGTTGATGACCTGCTGGACGAGGCGGTTGCGATAGACGGCGTCGGGCTCGACCGGCCGGACCTGGGCAGCGGCGCGACGGGGCATTAGTGGTTCCCGCCGGAGGTATGGCCACACCGAGAGTGGTCATCGGTGGAGGCTGGGCAAGGACGCAGGAGCCGACGCGCAGCGGCGCTGCGCGAGGTGACGAGGACGCAGCTCAGCGCCGCCGAGGGCCGCTCGAATGTGGGCGTGCCTGCGGTGGGAGCCACTTACTTGGCCTTCACGCCGTACTGCGAACGCGCCTTCTTGCGGTCACTGACGCCGGCCGCATCGAGCGTGCCGCGAATGACCTTGTAACGGAAGCCCGGAAGATCCTTGACCCGGCCGCCGCGGACGAGCACAACGGAGTGCTCCTGCAGGTTGTGGCCCTCGCCGGGAATGTAGGCGCCGACCTCCATGCCGTTGGTCAGACGCACGCGCGCCACCTTCCGCAGAGCGGAGTTCGGCTTCTTGGGCGTGGTGGTGTAGACCCGGGTGCAGACGCCGCGTCGTTGGGGCGCGGCCACCTTCTTCTTACGGCCTTTGCCCGACTTGAGGCCCGGCGTGGCGAGCTTTTTCTTCGGCGCGGTGCGGCCCTTACGGATCAGCTGGCTAGTAGTCGGCATGCGGCCGCAGAGGGTAGCAGGGGCCGACTATGCCGGGACCCCGGCTAGGACCTCATCGACATCAACGTGCGGCACCCCGACCGCCGAGGCCACCGGCGCGTACGTGACCGCGCCCCCAGCCACGTTGACGCCGAGCTTGAGCCCCGGACTATCGGCGACCGCGCCATGCACCCCGGCCGTGGCCAGGTGAAGCACGTACGGCATGGTCGCGTTGGTCAGCGCGTAGGTCGACGTGACGGGGACCGCGCCGGGCATATTGGTCACGCAGTAGTGGGTGATTCCGTCCACCTCATAGGTGGGGTTGCTGTGGGTCGTGGGCCGCGAGGTCTCGAAGCACCCGCCCTGATCGATCGAGACATCGACCAGCACGGCGTGCGGCTTCATCTCGCTGAGCTGCGCGCGCGTGATCACGTGGGGCGCGCGGGCACCGTGGACGAGGACCGCGCCGATCACCAGGTCAACATCGGGCAGCCGCTCCTCGATTGACAGCGTCGAGGCGAAGCAGGTGTCCGCGCGGCCCCCGAAAGCGATGTCGAGCTCGCGCAGCCGATCGATGTTGCGGTCATAGACGTACACCGTGGCCTCCATCCCGACCGCGATGAAGGCGGCGTTCATCCCGACGACGCCCCCGCCGATGACCATGACGTTGGCCGCCGCCACCCCGGGTACCCCCCCGAGCAGGATGCCTCGGCCGCCGAGCGGCTTCTCGAGCATGAAGGCGCCAGCCTGGGTTGCGATCTTGCCCGCCACCTCGGACATCGGGGCCAGCAACGGCAGCCGGCCGCGACCGTCCTCAACCGTCTCATACGCGATGCAGGTGGCGCCGGATGCCATGAGCCCGCGGGTGAGGGGCTCGTCAGCGGCGAGGTGCAGATACGTGAACAGCGTGTGCCGAGATGTCAGCCGCCCGACCTCCTCGGGCTGGGGCTCCTTGACCTTGACGATCAACGTCGCCTCGGCGAAAACGGCGTCGGCATCGGGCAGGATCGTGGCGCCCTGGGCGGTGTAGTCCGCGTCGGTGATCGCCGATCCCTCGCCGGCACCGCTCTGGACGAAGACCTCGTGGCCGGCGTCGGCCAGCTCGCGCACGCCGGCCGGCGTGAGCGCGACGCGGTACTCATCAGTCTTGACCTCGGTAGGAACACCAACCTTCATGCCACCAGCTCCCGGCCCCGCAGGGCGAGCCAGAACTCGATCCGGTCCCGAGCGCTCGAGAGGTTGCGCCCGGTCAGGTCCTCCACTCGCTTTATGCGGTAGCGCAGCGTGTGGCGGTGGCAGTAGAGCCGCCGGGCGGCTCGTTCCCATTGGCCGTTTTCTTCGATGAACGCTTCAAGCGAGCGCATCAATTCACCTCCGTAGTGTCCCTCGCTGGCCTCGATCGGGCCGAGGATTGAGTCACAGAACAATTTCAGCGCCTCATCGTCCTGCAGGGAAAGCAGCAGTTGGAAGGAGCCGAGGTCCTTGTAGGTGGCCAGGCGAACGGTCTCGCCCGCCGGGCCGGATCCATTTTGCGGGCTGGCCGCACCCAGCGCCAGCGCTTCGACGGCGCAGCGCGCCTCGTGAAAGCTGCGGCGCGCTTCACCGCCCGGGACGGGGCGCCCGATGCCGGCGCTCAAGCCGGGGCCGAGGCCCTCGTGGAGACGGCGTGTGACCCGGCCCGCGAGAGCGAACAGCCCTTCTTCGTCAATCCCGGCCAACAGCGCGCAGGTCAGGGGGCCCGCTGAGGCGACGAGCCCGGGGGCCGCCTCCTCGCGCAGGGCTGTAGTCAGCGCGTCCTCCATCGGTCCCGAGGAACCCCGGCCGTTGGCCGGCCGCTGCACCACGAGCGCGGCGACACGGTCCGAGAGGCCGAAGGGCTCGAGCCGGCGGGCCAGCTCGGGACCGGCCAGCTCTCCCTGGACGATGGCGGCCAGAACGTCGCCGGCGAGGCGACGCTCGGTGTCCCCGGCCACCCGACCGCGGAGCAGTTCGAGCGCCACGATCGTCACGGCCTGGTGAAGCGTGAGACGGTCGAAGTCTGTCAGCGGGCCGCCGTCCTTGATGGCCACCAGCCAGGCCTCGGGGATCCGCTCGACGCCCGTCTCGCCCGAAGCGGACCCGGCGGCTCCGCCGTCGGCAGCCACCGGGAGCGCCAGGGCGCGATCTCCCTGCTCGCCGGCGGCGGGCAGAAAGGTTCGGGCCTCGCGACGGCGGGCGCGCTCGAACAGCTCGACATGGAGCGCGGCCACAGTCTCGGGCTCGACCGCGCGGCGAAAGGCCCGCTGGACGAGCGGCTCGCCTCGGGCGTCGAACACGAGCACAGCGGCGCCGATCAGGGTCGACAGCGTCCCCGCCAGGGCCTCGAGCCCGCGCTCGGAGAGCACGACCCGCTCCAGGCGCTCGTGGGCGGCGATCGCCCGTCGTAGGACGGCGTACTGCTCGTTGACCAGCTTGGTGAATGCGGCCTCGGTAACGGCGATGAACGGCAGCTCATAGGGGACCTCGAACACGGGAAACTCGCGCTCAGCCGCTGCCTCAAGCAGAGCCGGTGGAACGTATTCGTGCCGGAAGCCGACGCCGAACCCGAGCCCGGCCAGTTGATGGTCAGCCAGCCGAGCCACGTACTCGCGGTGCTGTTCATCGGTCTCGAGCAGCATTCCTGTGCTCAGTAGGAGCTCGCCGCCCGAGAGCCATGGGGTCGGGTTCTGGAGCTCGGAGATATGTACCCACCGCACGGGGAGATCGACGGCCGCCTCCCCGGTCAGGAGGCGGACGTCGAGGCCCTGCAGCAATTCACGAACCGTGAGCATCAGTCCCGCCCCCGCTCTGACTGATCAGGCGCCGGAGGAGCGGCGGCGCGGAGCCCCGCGTGCCTCGCCGCGTCCCGGGTGCATGCGCTCACCGGCTTCGATGAGCACTGGCCGAAGTACGGCCTCGATCTCCTCGAACTGCTTGGGCCCGGCGATGAGCGGTGGCGAGAGCTGGATCACCGGGTCGCCGCGATCGTCGGCGCGGCAGATCAGCCCCCTGCGGTACAGCTCGCCGGACAGGAATCCCCGCAGGAGCGTCTCGGACTCCTCATCGGACCACTGTTCGTCGGTGTCCTGGTCCTTCACCAGCTCGATGGCCATGAAGTAACCCGCACCCCGGACGTCGCCGACGATCGGAATATCGCGCAGGGACTCGAGCATCTCGCGGAACGGCCCCTCGTTGTTGCGAACGTTCTCCAGGATGCCCTCGTTCTCCATCACGTCCAGGTTGGCCAGGGCGACGGCCGAGCAGATCGGATGCCCCGCGAACGTGAACCCGTGGATGAAGCTCTCGGTGCCGTGCATGAACGGTTCCGCCACCCGGTCCGAGGCGATCACCGCACCCATGGGCGCGTAGGCGCTCGTAAGGCCCTTGGCAGTGGTGATGATGTCGGGCACGTAGTCGTAGCGGTAGGCCCCGAACCACTCGCCCAGCCGGCCCCATGCACAAATGACTTCGTCGGAGATCAGAAGAACGTTGTTCTGATCACAGATCTCCCGCACCCGCTGCCAATACCCCTCGGGGGGCGTGAAGCAGCCACCGGCGTTCTGAACCGGCTCCATGATCACCGCAGCGACCGTGTCAGGGCCCTCGAACTCGATCCGGGCGGCGACGGTGTCGGCCAGCTCCACAGCGGACAGGCTGTGGGGCCGGCGGAACGTATTGGTATTGGGCACGTGACAGCCCCCGGGGGTGAGCGGCTCGAACGGCTCCCGGAGACTCGTGATGCCGGTGGCCGACAGCGCACCGAGGGTGGTGCCGTGGTAAGCGACGTCGCGCGCGATCACCTTGGTCTTGTTCGGCTTTCCGGTGACCTTGTGGTACTGGCGTGCGAGCTTGATGGCTGACTCGACTGCCTCGCTGCCGCCACTGGTGAAGAAGACGCGATTGAGATCGCCGGGGGCGAGACCGGCGATCCGAGCCGCGAGCTCGATCGCACGCGGATGGCCGTAGGACCAGTTGGTGAAGAAGCCGAGCTCCTTGGCCTGGTCGGCGCCCGCCTGGGCGACGTCAGCCCGGCCGTGACCGATGTTTACGCAGAACAGCGCCGAGAGGCCGTCAAGGTAACGGTTGCCGTGCTCGTCGTAGACGTAACAGCCCTCGCCCCGGGTGATAATCGGGATGTCGTGGTCCGCGAACGCGGACATGCGCGTGAAGTGCATCCAGAGATGGCGACGTCCGAGCTCCTGGAGGGAGCTCCGCTCCGTCCGTACTGCTTCCTCGGTGCTGGCCATACGTACTCTCCTCTTGCCGTTTTGTACAACGGTACTCACGTGATGGGGTTATCTCAATTGGCCTATCCGTCGAAGTGTTGAACTGCCCTTAGACATATGGGCTTCGTGTAGGTTTGCCGCCGTGAAGCTCAATCACTACCGGAACGGGCACGGCGAGCCACTTGTCCTGATCCACGGAATCGGCAGCCGGTGGCAGATATGGGAGCCGGTGGTCGACAGGCTGGCTGCGCATCGCGACGTGATCGCGCTCGACCTGCCCGGCTTCGGCGCCTCCGCGATGCCGCCGCCGGGCACGCCGCCAGGCTCTGGCTCGCTGGCTTCCCTGCTAATGGAGTTCCTGAATGAGATCGGAGTCGAGCGACCGCACTTCGCCGGCAACTCGCTGGGTGGGCTGATAGTCCTCGAGCTGGCCCGGGACGGACATGCCCGCTCGGCCACCGCCCTATCGCCGGCCGGGTTTGCCAGCACGCCTGATATGTGGGCCGCCCGCGGACTCCTGTGGGTGGCGGTCCGCGCGTCGCGGCGTCTCGCCCCTCGGGCCGACTCCCTGCTCTACACCCGGACCGCCCGCCGGTTGGCGCTCAGTACGTTCGTCGCCCGCCCAGCCGAGCTGTCGCCCGCCCAGGCGGCCGGCGACGTGCGGGGGCTGGCCTACGCGCCGTGGTTCGATGAGACCCTCCCCGCCATTCGCGCCGAGGGGTTCTCGGGCGGGGACGCAATCTCGGCTCCGGTCACGATCGCCTGGGGATCGAAGGATCGTCTTCTGTTCCCGCGCCAGATGAAGCGAGCGGCGCGCGAGATCCCGAGCGCGCGGCTGGTCGCACTCGAGGGATGCGGCCATGTCCCCACCTACGATGACCCGGCGTTGGTGGCGCGCGTTCTGCTCGAGGGCAGCGAGCCGGTTTAGTCGCCCGTGGCCACGGGACGCGCCGGATCGCTGACCCAATCGCTCCACGAGCCCGGGTACAGCGAGGCCCGGAAGCCAGCGAGCTCGAGCGCCAGCACCTCGTGGGCCGCCGTCACACCGGAGCCGCAGTAGGCGCCCACGGGAGCCCCCTCCCCTACGCCGGCCCGGGCGAATGCAGCCCGGAGCTCGGCCGATCCGAGGAATCGCCCCGCGTCGGTGAGGTTCAGCGTCGTCGGGCGGTTGCGCGCGCCGGGGATGTGCCCGGGGACCAAGTCCACAGGCTCGAACTCACCCCGAAAGCGCTCGGCTGCCCGAGCATCGAGCAGCGCTCCGCTGTGGGCCAGGGCGGCCGCTCCCGCGGCGTCGAGCACCGGCATCGCCCCCGGACGACCGACAAAGTCCCCGCCCCCGTCACCCCGGACCCCCGGGCCAACCTCGAGCTCTCCTGCGTCGTGGACCCATGCGCTCAGTCCGCCATCGAGCACCGCGACCTCGGGGTGACCGAAGTAGCGCAGCAACCACCAGGCTCGAGCCGCGGCGGTCGACGTCACAGCGTCATAGACCACAACTCCGCGGGCGATATCCACGCCGGCTCGGCGCATCGCGGTTTCGAAGTCGGTGACCGTAGGCAGCGGATGGCGGCCGCCGGCGCCTGAAGGGCTCACTGTTCCGGACAGCTCGGCGTCAAGATCGACGAATGCCGCGCCGGGAATGTGGCCCTCCTCGTACAGATCGCGCCTCGCGCCGGCGCCCAGTTCCCAGCGGACGTCGAGGATTGCGGGCCGGGGCTCACCGTCGATCAGCAGCCGCTCGGCGAGTTCGGCCGCCGAGACAAGCGGCCGCGTATCCATGTACGGGTTTTACAACTCAGGCCGGCGCGGCGGCAGGCGCCGGGATTCGAGCGCCGGCGTGAGCCGCCCTGACCGGCGCCGGCGTAAGCCAGGCGGCGACGAGGACGAGACCGAAGGCGAAGCACTCGACCAGCAGGGCCAGGGGGTGGGCCGACAGCGGATCCCCGAAGACGATGATCCCACCGACGATTCCGGACACGTTGGCCGCCGTGCCGGTGACCGCGATCACGGGGACCGCTTCGCCGTCCTGAAGGCCTTTGGCCGAGCTGTAAAAGGCACCCACCGAAGCGGCCAGGGCGACCAGGGTCCAGGGGCTGACCAGCCCGAGGACACCGTGTGCGCCGACCATGCCCGAGATGGCCTTGATCGCCACATCGGAGACGCCAAACAGGATGCCCGAGGCGGCGCCGAGCATGAATCCGTGGTGCTCGACGGGAGCCCCGATGCGCGGGCCCATGATCAGGAGCGTCCCACCGATCAGCAGGGCCGTTTCGAAGGCGATCATCCCCGGGACCGAGAAGCGCGAGTGGGCACCGTGGACGGCCGGCAGACTGAATCCGAGCAGCATCAGGCCAACAGCGGTGAGGCCGATGCCAGTCCATTGACGGCGCGAGATCCGCAGGCCGAAGCTTCGCTCGGCCATGATCGCGAGCAGGACGACGCCACCAGCGAGTACGGCCTGGACGACCGACAGGGGGGCTACGGCCATCGCCGCGACATGGAAGATCCAGGCGCCCGAGGCGATCAGCATGCCGATCGCGAACAGCCGCGAAGAGAACAGCGCCCTGGCGGAGCGCAGTGGGTGGCGGATGTCCACGGCGGGCGCCTCGCAGGCACCACGATGCTTAAACAGGAAGCCAACGTTGGTGGCGAGAGCGCAGACGAGCGCGAGCAGAATGCCTAGGACAGGAGTCATAAATTTGGGGGGGACCTGGATCGGGCCGCGAGGTGTGCCGTCGCCCTACGCTGCTTGTCGGCAACCCGCAAATTTGCCTTGAGCGCAGTGGCTCGCCGTCCAACAGAACTGGACGGTGAACTGGGCGCAGACCACCCGGAACAAACCCTGCCGAACTCACTTAAAGCCTAGATATGTACCGTCCATTGCTTCTCGTTGACATCGATGGCGTGATCTCGCTGTTTGGCTTCGACCCGCTTCGCCCGCCGGAGGGAAAGTTCATCTCGGTGGACGGGATCGTCCATTACCTGTCTCACGACGCCGGCCGGCGCCTGCTCGAGTTGGCCAATGAATTCGAGCTCGCCTGGTGTAGCGGCTGGGAAGAAAAGGCTGACGAGCACCTGCCTTTCGCGCTCGGACTGCCTGCCGGTCTTCCCCATCTGACCTTCGAGCCGGACATCGCTCGAGGCGGGGAGCACTGGAAACTCGCCGCGATCGACCGCTTCGCCGGAGACGTTCGTCCGCTGGCGTGGGTGGATGACGCCCACGATGAGAGTTGCCACATCTGGGCGTCTACCCGAGACGCACCGACGCTACTCGTGGCCACTGATCCGGCCACCGGACTGACGGCGGCCCACGCCGAGGAGCTCTTAGCCTGGGCGCGAGGGCTGGCCCCGGACCGCTAGCCAGTGCCCCGAGGCACTATTCGAACGCGCCGTGGCGCCCTTCGCCGGAGCGAAAGCGGTCAAGCCCCGCCTCGACCTCGGCCAGTGAGCGCAGACCGTGGTCGAACTCGACCCGTAGCGCGTCGGACTCCGACAGTCCCTCCTGCTCAAGCGCGGACAGGCGATCCTGGCGCAGGCACGTCTGCGGAAACCGAGCCAGTGACCGCGCCAGCTCCTGGGCCGCGATGAGGCTTTCCCCCCGGGGCACGACTCGGTTGACGAGTCCCATGCGCAGCGCCTCCTCGGCTTCCACCGCCCGGCCGGTGAGGATCAGGTCCATGGCCCGGCTGGCGCCGATCAGCCGCGGGAGACGCACGGTTCCCCCGTCGATCAACGGCACGCCCCAACGCCGGCAGAACACCCCCAGCACGGCGTCGTCTTCTGCCACCCGGAGATCGCACCACAGCGCGAGCTCGAGGCCACCGGCGACCGCATGCCCGGCGATGGCCGCAATCACGGGCTTCGATAGCCGCATGCGGGTCGGACCCATGGGGCCGTCACCGTCGGGTTGCACCCGGTTGCCGGCTGCGGTGCCGGCGACCTTCAGGTCAGCGCCGGCACAGAAGACCCCGCCCTGCCCATGGAGCACGGCGACCGCGGCTTCGGAGTCGGCGTCAAAGGCTCGGAAGGCATCGGCGAGCGCGGCCGCAGTTGCCCCGTCGACCGCGTTTCGGCAGTCGGGACGGGAAACCAGCACGGTGGTGACCGGTCCGTCGCGCTCGATCGACACGGCGTCACTCACGCCGCTCCCACCGCCCGCCGCACGAAGGTCCTCAGCGACTCGACGGTCTCGGCCGCGCCGGGTGCGCGGCCGCCCACGGGCGAGAGCGGGCCGACGAGCGCCTCACCGCACCCGCCCACCAGCGCCGCCGCAGTCAGGGCCACGTTCTGTTCCGGGAGCTCTCCGGCGCTGATTCCGGCGCTCAGACTCTCGGAGATCACGGCGGCATAGCGCTCTCGGTAGGCAAGTCGCTCGGCGTCGACCCGTGGATCAACCGGTTCCGCGATCAGAGCCCAAGCCAGGCGAGGGTTGCGCAAGGCGCGCTCAGCGAAGCTCCCGAGCACCGTCTCGAGGCGCTGGGTGGCCGAGGCGTCAGCCGGCATTTCGGCTGCCGCCACCCGCATGGCGCGCTCCTCGCGGGCGCACACGGACCGGAACACCTCGACGAAAAGCTCCTCCTTGGAGGCGAAATGGCGGTAGAGCGTGCCGGAGGCGACACCGGCGCGGTCCGCGATCGCGATCACCGACGCCGCGCCGTAGCCGCCCTCCTCGATCAGCTCCTGAGCCGCGGCGAGCAGGCGCTCGCGGGTCCCGGTGGTGGTCGCCTCCATCAGCCCTTGAATGTCGAGGAGCCGAGGTCGCCAAAGGGCTCATCGCGCTCGCGGACGGCGGCCCGAAATCCCTCCCGGGCGGCCAGCCCCTGGAAGGAGTAGCCCTCGGGGGTGTGGCGCGCCAGGCCGTCGAACACGGTCCCCAGAGCCTGAGTGGTGTGGAGCCCCTGGGCGTACAGACCCTGGTTGATGAGGAGCTTCATCATCTGGAGTTGGTTGAGCGGCATCCGCGCGATCCGTTCGACCAGCGCCTCCGTGCGTTCGTCAAGCTCCTCTGCGTGCGGGGCCTCGATCGCCAGCCCCCACTCAAGCGCCTCGGCACCCGAGAGCGAGTCGCCGGTGAACAGCAGGCGCTTGGCGCGCTGGGGGCCGAGCCGGTAGGACCACATGGACGTGGTGGGCGAACCCCAGACGCGGGCCGGCGGGTAGCCGATCTTGGCGTCAGCGGCGATCACGAGCAGATCGGAGCAGAGCGCCATGTCAGTCCCCCCGGCAACGCAGAACCCGTGCACCTTGCACACCACCGGCTTGCTGCAGTGAAACAGGGTCATGAACGCCCGGACGTTGCGGCTCATCATCGCGTAGTCGACCATCGGGTCCCACGCCGAGCCGGGTTGGTGGTTGGCGGCCATGACCGACGGGTCGAGTGGAGATCCGGCCGGCGGGCGGGCGGCGGCACCGTCCTTGTCGCCCTTCAGCTGGTCGTCTTCCAGCCCGTCCCCCTCCATCCGACCCTGGCCCTCGGCGCTCTCCACGAGGTCATAGCCACCGCAGAAGCCCTTGCCGTTACCGGCCAGCAGCAGCACGTGCACGGCGGGGTCCAGGTCAGCCTGCTCGACGGCATGCGCGAGCTCGGTGATCAGGGCACGGTTGATGCCGTTCCCGCGCTTGGGCCGGTCAAGCGTGACGCGGGCGATGGGACCCGTGACGTGGTAATCGATCGCGCTCAAGTGACTCAGGCGCGGGTTGTCCTAGGCCGGCACGGCGCGCTCGATGATCGCCGGCGCGTCGATCCCAACAGGCAGGGTCCCGTAGACGCGGCCACCTTCGTTGTTCAGACGCGCAGCGCAGAACGCGTCGGCAACAGCGGACGGGGCATGCCGGACGAGGAGGGAAGCCTGCAATCCGACGGCGAGCTCCTCGACCATTCGGCGGGCCTCGAACTGGCTCTCGTACAGGCGCTGCTCCGGTGACTCGTCCTCGTGCCCGGCGAACAGCGAGTGAATGCGCTCCCGCGTCCGCGTCAAGTGAGCATCGAGCCGCTGGTCACCACCGGCGGCCAGATCACACTCAGCCAGGAAGGCGGGCAGACCGTCCGGCTCCTTGACGACCGCGCGCAACACGTCAAGCGCGGCCACGTTGCCCGATCCCTCCCAGATCGAGTTCAGGGGTGCATCGCGGTAGAGGACGGGCATGCCCGATTCCTCGACGAAGCCGTTTCCGCCCAGACACTCAAGCGCCTCGGCGGCATGACCGGCGGCGCGCTTGCTGACCCAGTACTTCGAGACCGCCGTGGCGAAGCGGCGGAACGAACCCTCGTCGGGCTCGTCGTAGCTCCTGGCGACACGCATGGCGGTCGCTGTCGCGGCCTCGGACTCGATGGCCAGATCGGCCAGCACGTTGCGCATCGCCGGCTGGTCGACGAGCCGGGCGCCAAAAGCGGAGCGGTGCCGGGCATGGTGGATCGCCTCGAGCGTCCCGCGGCGCAGACCGGTGGTCGCGCCGAGCAGGCAGTCAAGGCGGGTGTGGTTGACCATGCGAATAATCGCGGGGACGCCACGGCCCTCCTCACCGATCAGCCGGCCCTCGATGCCGCGGAACTCGACCTCCGAGGAGGGCAGAGAGCGCGTGCCGAGCTTGTCCTTGAGACGCTGGAACTCCATGCCCGGCCCCCGCTCGACCAGGAAGCAGGACAGGCCGGCCGGGGCCTGGGCCAGAACCAGGAACACGTTGCAGGGCGGGTAGGAGCAGAACCACTTGTGGCCGTGGATCTCGTATACCCCGTCGCCCACGGGCTCGGCACGGGTGATGTTGGCCCTCACGTCAGAGCCGCCCTGGCGCTCGGTCATCGCCATCCCGGCCAGGGCGCCGCGCTCGTAGTCGGTGCTGGTCAGGCGTGGCTCCCACTCAGCGGCGAGATCGGGGGCGCTCTGGCGGAGCGCCGGGATCGCCGCGTAGGTCATGGAGACGGGGCACATGACTCCATCGTTGGCGTTGCCCCAGAGACTGAACATTGCCGCGCGGACCACGTGCGCCCCGGGACGCTCCTCGCGCCAGGGCAGGCTGTGGATCGAGCGCTGCACCGCCCCGTCGAGCAGCCAATGCCATGACGGGTCCAGCTCAACCTGGTCGACTCGGTTGCCGTAGCGATCGTGGGTGACCAGGCGCGGTTCGTTGCGCTCGGCCCGGCGCCCGTGCTCGCACGCCTCAACGCTCCCGGCCACGAAGCCGGCCTCGCGAACCATCTCGACCCCCCAGTCGCCCCCCTCTCGGGTCAGCGCCTCGCCCAGCGCGAGATCGGACTCGAGCAGGTCAATCGGCTGCAGCGGCGGGGCCTGGTTGAGTACCTCGCGGGCCGGATTGGTGATTTCGATCGTGGCCATGATGGTTCCTCCTGTGCGCGGCGCGTCGGGCCGTGAATCTCGATTCACGAGCTTAGTGAATCACGATTCACATTGCAAGACGAGGGGTGCGCCGGCTCTGCCCGCAGCCCGGGTCAGGTGCCGGGGCAGGGCCTGAACAGCCGGCCATTGAGGGCCAGCCCGAACAGCGCGCCCTCGATGCCGAGGCGTCGATCGGCCGTACAGAAGCCCGGATAGAGGGACGCCTTGTATTCCGCGTTGAGCACCGGTTTGCCCGCCTTCAGGAAGGGCTCAAACGATCGGCACTCCTGGTACTGGTTGCACTGCTCGTCGAGCACGCCGTCGAAGTAGGGCTCGAGCCGGCGCGCCTGATCGGGGTCGTTCTTTTCGAACACGGCCATACGCAGCGAGTGCACCTCCCGGGCCACCCAGACGTCATAGCGCAGCTGCTGACCGGCAGAGATGTGGAAGCCCGTGGGGTTCTCGAATCCGTCGATGTTGTCGGGCTCCACAGCATCGAAGCCCTTGCGGCGGCACATGCGAAAGCGCGCGGTCATGATCGGCTCGAGCGCTGAGCGGCGCCGGATGTCGAGCCACCGTTCCCCCGGCCAGCCGTTGCCGCGACCGAGCAGCGCGCGGGCGAATCGCTTCGCGTCGGGACGCCAGTTCTCCCAGGTCCCGACGTCGATGTAACAGACCACGTGCTGCCCGGCCCGATGAAGGCGGCCCACGGTCGCTGGGGTGGTGTCGAACCCGTCGATGTCGGTTACCTGCACCGGCTCGAGCTTGGGGGCTCCCTGAAGCTGCCAGTACCAGGTGAGATGCGCGGGTGGGAACCATCGAGCACCCCGGAATCCGCCGAGCGCCTCGAGGGCCCTACCGCCGCCGAGCGCCCCCAGCGCCACGCCGGCCCCGAGGGCGAGCGCCAAGGCACACGCGAGCGCCGGCCCGGCGAGCCTGACGCCAACCCGGCGCTGACGCCGACCCGGGGCGATCAGCGATCCCTCAGGACACGGCCGCCGAAGCGGTGCTCATCGTGCGTTCGGCCACACGATCGGTGGCGTCATGGGTGCCGGCGAGCAGCCGCCGCGAGAGCTGGGCGCGGCGGAAGAAGAGTGGCGCGTCGTGCTCCCATGTGGCTCCGATCCCACCGTGCACCCCGATCATCGCCCGGGCGGCGAAGTCCAGCGCGCTCCCCGCGGCTGAACGAGCCGCACTGGCCGCGAGCGGGAACTCCTCCGGCGCCGAGGCCCGTGCCCAGCCGGCGTAGTACTGGAGACCGCGGGAGTTCTCGAGCCGGCGCAGGACCTCGGTCAGCTCGTGCTTGACCGCTTGATAGGAGCCGATCGCCCGACCGAACGTGAACCGCTCCTTGGCGTAGGCGACGCTCATGTCGAGGCATGTCTGAACGGCGCCGATCGACTCACCGGCGATCAGGGCCTGGGCGAGATACCAGGCGTTGGCCAGCCCCTCGGCATCGACGGCCAGCCGTCGGCCCCGAGCGCCTGAGAACGTGACGTGCCCGAGCGATCGTGTGGCGTCATAGCGTGTGACCGGCTCGATGGTCACGCCGTCGGCCGTGGGGTCGACCGCCACCGCCACAGGGTCGCCGTCCTCGCCGACGGCGATCGCCACCAGCAGCCCGGCACCGGGTGCGTCAGGCACGAAGGCGACGGTTCCCTCGAGCGCCAGTTCATCGCCTTGTCCGGTCGCGTTTGGAGCCGCCGCCCGCTCGAAGCCCGAGCGCGGGTCAACGGTCCAGCGCGGTTCGGTGTCCCCCGGGGGCCGAGCGGCGACGTAAGCGGGCCTGAGCTCACCGGCCGCCACCGCCTCGAGTGACTCATCGTTGGCTGCATTCAGAATGGCTGCGGCTGGCATGAGACCCAGGAGTGGGACCGCCGCCAGCACTCGGCCGCACTCCTCGGCGACGAGCAGAGCCTCGAAGGCGCCGAGTCCGGCACCTCCATGCTCCTCGGAGACGAGCAGCCCCGGCCACCCGGCCTCGACCGCAACCGGCCACAGGTCGGGGAGCGCTGAGGGATTCTCGAGCGCCTCCCGCGCGGCCTCGACCGTCTTGAAACGTGACAGCGATCCGCGCGCGGACTCGCGAAGCAGGACCTGTTCGTCGGACAGGGCAAAGTTCATTTGGCCACTGCCTCCTTCTCCTTGGCCCGGAGTTCGCTGAACGGGATCCCCTTGTCGAGTCTTGGTTCGGGTGGAAGCCCGAGCACTCGCTCGCCGATCGTGTTGCGCAGGATCGATTCGGTCCCGCCGGCCGATTTGAGGCCGGGGAGGAACGAGATCAGGTAACTCCACTCATTGTCAGGCTCGAGCGCGTCGGGTCCGACGACGTCGGCACCCAGGTCGGTGGCAGCGATCGCGGCGTTGACCATCGTGACCTTGGCCAGCCCGGCCTCGGGTCCCGGGATCTGACCCCGCGCGAGCGCCGTCAGCGCTCGGTAACCGTTAAAGCGGACGGCGAGCAGTTCTGTGATCACCTCGCCGAGCCGCCGTCGGGCGTCGGCGTCGGCGCGGGCCCCGGGGTCGGCAGCGAGCGTCTCGGCCAGCCGAGTCGGCGAGCCGAACCCCTCCGATCCGAATCCGATCGTCAGCCGCTCGTACATCAGGACGGTGAGAGCCGTGCCCCAGCCGTTCCCGACGCCCCCGACCACTGCGTCGGCGTCGAGCCGCAGATCGTCGAAGAAGACCTCGTTGAACTCGGCCTCGCCTGAGATCTGGCGCAGACCGCGGACTGTGACCCCATCACCTTCCATCGGCACGATGAACATCGTCAGTCCCTTGTGCTTGGGCACGTCGGCATCGGTGCGGGCGAGGAGGAGGCCGTAGGAGGCGAACTGGGCGTTCGTCGTCCACACCTTCTGGCCGTTCAGAGTCCAGGTTCCATCGTCACTCTCGCGGGCACGCGTCTGCACGGCGGCCAGGTCCGAGCCCGCGCCCGGCTCTGAGAAGAGCTGGCACCAAACCTCATCCCCGTGCAGCATCGGGCCCAGATAGCGGTTCTTCTGCTCGTCACTGCCATGCGCGATCAGACACGGGCCGAGCATGCCGATCCCGATCACATCGAGGATGCCCGGGACCTGCGCGCGGGAGATCTCCTGGTTGACTGTCACCTGTTCGATGGGACCGAGGCCACGCCCGCCGACCTCGGCCGGCCAGGTGACGGCGGCGAGTCCAGCCTCTGCCAGCCGGCGCTGCCAGCCGCGGCGGGCGTTTATGTAGTCCTCGTCCTCGTAGGAGCCGGACCGAGGCGGCGCCTCGTTCTTGTTCGCCTCGAGCCAGGCCCGCGCCTCAGCGCGGTATGCGGCCTGCTCCGGGGTGTCGTTCAGGTCCACGATCGTCTCCTCGGTCGCTACGGTGAATCCAGATTCACGATCTTACCTGGCGGCCCTGTCCGCTGGCGTCGGGACAATACGCCGCCGTCGCCGCTTGGTTCCTGGCCCCAGGGTGGCCGCACCTCGGCGGACGAGACAGGGAGCTGCTTCCGATTAGCTTCACCCACGAACTCACGACGATCGTGCTCGAGGCAGTCGGGATCGTCTTCGCGGCTCTGTTCATCGCTCGGGTGCTCGATCGAAGAGGCACCCGGCGTCAGGTGGGATTCGTGTCGGGCCTCGTGGTCGCCGCGATCGTGATCGTGTTCGCGGCCGGCCAGGTTCAGGGCAGCATCACGACTCTCTCCCAGACACGGTCAAGTGGCATGTCCGCCAACGCCGGACGCGACGAATGCGTCGGCGAGCCCGACATCGCCACCGCGGCTGATCTGTACACCAGGCGCCTCCCGTTCGCGCTATGGGCTCGGCGCCAGATGGGACACGCCGTCTACTCGGTGGCCTCGTTCACGCAGCCCCCCGACGACGTCTGCCTGTACTTCGTGCTCCTCCCCGCGCTTCCGGCGAGTCCCGGAGAGCGCCCCGATTTCACGATCGCCTTTGGAGCGATTCCGGCCGCCATGCAGGCAAAGATCGCCGCTCACGATCCGGCCGTGAAGGAATTCGCCCCCGGCTTCGCTCTGGAGTCAGACCGGCCATGAGGGAGATCCTCGGCTTCGTCGTCCTCCAGGGGGCCCTGGCTGTCACCGGCTTGGCGCTCCTGCAGGCGTTCGGGCTCGTGGGCAGGACGTCACGGACGATCGTCCCCGCCCTGGGCGCGGCGCTTCTGCTCGGCACCGCCGCGGTCGTGCTCGTCCTGATCCTCCTGCTCGTGATCGGGATTCCGTTCACGCTGTTGACCGCCTTCCTGGTCGCTCTCGCGCTGGCCGGGGCCGGCTTCTGGCTCTCCCGGCGAGGCCCAGACCACCAGCCCGACCCGGGGCCGGCCTCGAGGTCGCGTCTGAAGGCGCTCGCCGTCGCCGGTACGGGCGCCTATGTGATCTACGGCGCGCTGGCTTTCGCACGGCTGGCGAGCACCGAGGACGACGCCCGTATCTGGTCCTTCAAGGGCGTCACGCTGACCTACTACGACAGTCTGCGGGGCGAGATCTTCCTCAATCCGGCCACGGTCCGCTCACATCACGTATACCCGCTGTTCCAGCCCCTGGTCGAGGCGCTGATGAGCCGCGCGATGGGGACCCTCGAGCTCCGCCTGGTCCATGTCGAGCTGTGGATCCTGCTCGTGGCCGCGATCTGGACCGCCGTCTATCTGGTCTGGTGGCGCCAGCGCCGTCCCCTGCTCGAACAGTCGGCGATCGCCGTACTCGCCCTGCTGATCACGACCCCGTTCATCATCACTTCGATCGCCACTGGGTACGCGGATATCACCGGCAGCATGCTGCTCGGCCTCGGCGCGCTGGCGCTCGGGCTCTGGCTCGACGGTGGTGACACCGGTCACCTGTGGCTGGGAGCGATCTTCCTGGCCACGGCGGCCAACACCAAGGACGAGGACTTCGTCGGCGCCGTGCTGGTCCTCCTCGCCCTGGGCGTTGCGATCGCCATCCGGGGCGACTCCGGTCGCCTCCGGCTGTGGCTGGGGGGCGCGGCCGCGTGTCTGGTGATGATCGCGCCGTGGCGCATCTGGACGACGGCGCACGGGTTGAGTGACTCGGTGCAGCCGCCGTTGCCACGAGCATTGAGCCCGGTGTTCGTCCTGGACCGCTTCCAGCATCTGAAACTGGTCACCAATGCGATCTCCAACCAGGTGGTGACCAACTGGGGCTGGCAGGCAGCGATCTTCCTCGCCCTGTGCGCCCTGGCGCTGGCCACCGGGATCGGGCGCCGCCTGGCGGGGTTCTACCTGCTCAGCTTCGGGCTGCTGCTGGCATCGCTGGTCTGGCTTTACACCACGACGCCGATGAACCTGCAGTTCCTGATCACGACAAGTGTCTACCGGGTGATCGACGTGTTCATGATGCTGACGCCGTTCGCGTCAGCGCACGTCCTGACGAAACTGCTATCAGGTGGTGACCCAGCGGGCGACGCGCTTGGCTCGTGGCGCCGAGTCGGTACTCGCGCCGGTTGAGCCGCGCGCGTCGCCGCGCCGGATTACCGCAGTGATTACTCCTCCGAGGAGTCCCCGTTGTCAGACGGGATGTCCAGATCGGCCAGCTCCTCAGCGAAACCGAGCGACGAGGCACCGCCGCTGCCGAGATTCTCGAGATCGGACAGGTCGGGCTCGAGACTGCTGGCGAAGCCGCTGAGCGACTCGCCGTCGGTGAGGCCGAGCTCGGCCGCGAGGTCGTCATGGTCGAGCAGGCCGACCTCGTCAATCCCACGGGGGAGCGGCTCCGCCGGCTCGATCTCGATCCGCCGGTAGCGCTTAAGCCCCGTGGCGGCCGGGATCAGCTTGCCGATGATGACGTTCTCCTTGAGACCATTGAGTCGATCGATCTTGCCCTCGAGGGCAGCGTCGGTCAGCACCTTGGTGGTCTCCTGGAAGGAGGCCGCTGACAGGAACGAGTCCGTGTTCAGCGATGCCTTGGTGATCCCGAGGATGATCTCCTCGGCCTGAGCTGCCTCACCGCCAGCGTCGATCACAGCCTGGTTGGTCTTCGCGTACTCCTGGCGGTCGACGAACTGGCCGGGCAGGAGGTCCGTGTCACCCTTCTGATCAACCCGGACCTTCTTCATCATCTGGCGCACGATCAGCTCGATGTGCTTGTCATTGATGTCCACGCCCTGGGACTTGTAGACCTCCTGCACCTCGCGAACGAGGTACAGCTCGGTCTCGGTCCGGTTGCGGATTGCCAGCAGTTCGTGCGGGTAGAGCGAGCCCTCGTTGAGCTGGGTGCCCGGCTCGATCTTCTGTCCCGCTTCGACGTAGAGCAGCGTCCGGCGGGGGAACGTGTAGCGATGCTCCTCGCCGGAGTCGTCAGTGATGACGACCGTGATGGCCTTATCAGAGTCCTCGACCGACACCTTGCCGCCGACCTCGGAGATCTTGGCCAGGCCCTTGGGCTTGCGAGCCTCGAACAGCTCCACCACGCGCGGCAGACCGTGCGTGATGTCGGCGCCCGCGACGCCACCAGTGTGGAACGTCCGCATGGTCAACTGGGTGCCCGGCTCGCCGATCGACTGGGCGGCGATGATTCCCACCGCGTCACCGATCTGCGCCAGGTTGCCGGTCGCCATCGAGCGGCCGTAGCAGGCCTGGCAGACCCCGGTGGGCGCCTCGCACTTCAGCACTGAGCGGACCTGAACTGTGATCACGCTCCCCTTCTCGGTGTCCTCCCGCCAGGCGTCGACCAGATCAGCCAGCTCGGCGCGATCGATCTCATGGCCCTTCTCGACGATCACGCGGCCGCGCTTGGTCTTGAGGTCCGTGGCCGCGATGCGTCCGATGAGGTCAGTGTTGATCTCATCCGTCGGGCGCAGCCGGCGGGTCTCCGGATCGACCTCGAGCTGGAACACCGGGCTCTCGATGAAGCCCTCGGTGCCGCAGTCCTCGCCCCGGATGATCACGTCCTGTGAGACGTCGACCAGCCGGCGGGTCAGGTAACCCGAGTCCGCGGTCCGCAGAGCGGTATCCGCGAGGCCCTTGCGGGCGCCGTGGGTCGAGATGAAGTACTCGAGCACGGACAGGCCTTCCATGAAGTTGGCCTTGATCGGACGCTCGATGATCTCGCCCTTCGGGTTGGCCATCAGGCCTCGCATGCCGGCCAGCTGGCGGATCTGCGAGAACGAACCACGGGCACCGGAGTTGGCCATCATGAAGATGGGGTTCATCTCCTCGAGGTGCGCGTACAGCGCCTCGCCGACCTCGTTGGTGGCACGGTCCCACAGGCCGGTGACCGCCTCATGGCGCTCCTCCTGCGTGATCTCGCCGTTCTCGTACTGAGCCTCGACCGTGATCAGCTCGGCCTCGTATCGGGACAGGATCTCCGACTTGCTCGGAGGCGTCTGGACGTCGTTCTTGGAGATCGTCACACCAGCGCGCGTCGCGTACTGGAAGCCGACGTCCTTGAACGCGTCGAGCACCTGCGAGATGGAGGGGGCCCCGTAACGCTGCACGAGGTCGTCGACCAGCTTGGTCGTGTCCTTCTTCTTCATCGAGCGGTTGATGAACTCGTAGGTGCTGGGGTCGAACTGCTCACCCAGCGCCTCCTCAAGCGCGCGCTCGATCTTGTCGTTGTAGATGATCCGTCCGACGGTGGTCAGCAGGTGGCCACCCTCACGCCCGAGCTGGCGGTACTCCGCCAGGTCGTGGAGTCTCACCACGCGGTGCTCGTAGGACCACTCCGCCTCCTGAGCGGTGCGGAACACGTGCGGGCGGGGATCCTGGGCGGCGGGGTCAATGTCCTCGAGCGCCTTGCCCTCCGGCCCATAGGTCAGGTAATAGGCGCCGAGCACCATGTCCTGAGCCGGCGTCGCCAGCGGCGCACCGTGAGCGGGCGAGAGGATGTTGTTGGCCGACAGCATGAGGATCCGGGCCTCGGCCTGCGCCTCGGCCGACAGGGGCAGATGGACGGCCATCTGGTCACCGTCGAAGTCGGCGTTGAAGGCATGGCAGACCAGGGGATGAACCTGAATCGCCTTGCCCTCGACGAGGACGGGCTCGAAGGCCTGGATGCCGAGACGATGGAGCGTCGGCGCGCGGTTGAGCAGCACCGGATGCTCGTGGATGACCTCCTCGAGCACGTCCCACACCTCGGGAATCATCGAGTCGACCATCTTCTTGGCCGCCTTGATGTTTTGCGCTGACTTGCGCTCGACGAGGCGGGCCATGATGAACGGCTTGAACAGCTCGAGTGCCATCAGCTTGGGCAGACCGCACTGGTGCAGGCGCAGCGACGGACCGGAGACGATCACCGATCGGCCCGAGTAGTCGACTCGCTTGCCGAGCAGGTTCTGGCGGAAGCGGCCCTGCTTGCCCTTGAGCATGTCCGACAGGGACTTCAGCGGCCGGTTGCCCGGCCCCGTTACGGGGCGTCCGCGACGACCGTTGTCAAACAGGGCGTCGACCGACTCCTGGAGCATCCGCTTCTCGTTGTTGACGATGATCTCGGGCGCGCCGAGGTCGAGCAGACGCTTGAGCCGGTTGTTGCGGTTGATAACACGGCGGTAGAGGTCATTCAGGTCCGAGGTGGCAAACCGGCCTCCGTCGAGCTGGACCATCGGCCGCAGCTCCGGCGGGATGACCGGGACGGCCTCGAGGACCATCATCTCGGGCTTGTTGCCGGACTGCAGGAAGGCCGAGACGACCTTCAGGCGCTTGACCGCGCGGGCCTGCTTCTGGCCCTTGGCCGTCTTGACCTGCTCCTGGAGGTCGGCCGACTCGGCGTCCAGATCGACCTGCTGGAGCAGGTCCCGGACCGCCTCGGCGCCCATGCCGCCACGGAAATACTCTCCGAAGCCGTACGGCGAGCCGAACCGGTCCCGCAGCTCGCGGAACGTCGTCTCGTCGTTGATGACGTCCTTCGGCTTCATCGTCTTGAACAGGTCCCACACCTGACGCATGCGCTCGGCCGCGTCCTCGATGTAGGCCTCGGTGTCGTCGATGTCAGCCTGGAAGCTCTTGCGGAGCTCCTTGAGCATCTTCTCGCGCTCCTCATCGGAGAGCTTGGCCACGTTGACGTCGAGCGTCTCGGCCCACAGGTGGTCCTCATCGGAGAAGTCACGGCCGGTCTTGGCGCTGGTCAGGAACTCCTCGCGTCGGGCGAGGGACTCCTTGAGCTCCAGGACGCGCTCCTCCTTCTCGGCCGCGTAGGCGTCGAGGACCTTGTTGACCTCGCCCTCGAGCGACTCGACGTCGCGCTCGCGCGCCTCGTTATCCACCCACGTCACCATCGAAGCGGCGAAGTAGAGGACCTTCTCAAGCTCCTTGGGGGCCATGTCGAGCAGGTATCCGATCCGGCTCGGGACGCCTTTGAAGAACCAGATGTGAGACACCGGTGCGGCCAGGTCAATGTGGCCCATGCGCTCGCGGCGGACCTTGGAACGCGTGACCTCGACGCCACAGCGCTCGCACACGATTCCCTTGTAACGGACGCGCTTGTACTTCCCGCAGTAGCACTCCCAGTCCTTGGTCGGACCGAAGATGCGCTCGCAGAACAGCCCGTCTTTCTCGGGCTTCAGCGTCCGGTAGTTGATTGTCTCCGGCTTAGTGACCTCGCCTGAGCTCCAGGAGCGGATCTGCTTGGAGGAGGCGAGGCCGATCTCGATTGCGTCGAAGTTATTGATGTCGATCAAAGTGGTTCCTTGCGGTTGAAAAAAGTGCTTCGGCTCGGGACGAGGCGTGGACTACGCCTCGTCCTCCTCCAGTACGCCCTCTGCTTCGCCGGCGGGGACGTCGGCCTCGAGCATCGGGTCATCGCCGACCGCGGCGAAGTCCTCGGCCGAGATTTCCTCACCGGCCTCGAGATCCGGGTCCTCGGCCTCGACCTCCTCCTTGGAGGCCTCAACCGTCTCGCCCTCGTGCTCAGTCGCCTCATCGGCGGCCGCGCCGTCAGCAGCGCGGACTCCGCTCAGGTCGATGCCGAGTTCTTCGGCGGCACGCAGCAGGTCATCGTCCTCCTCGCGCATCTCGGCCCGCTCGCCCTCCTCGGAGACGACGTTGACGTCGAGCGCCAGCGACTGCATCTCCTTGAGCAGGACCTTGAACGACTCCGGGATCGACGGCTCGGCGATGTTCTCGCCCTTGACGATCGCCTCGTAGGCCTTCACGCGCCCGACCGTGTCGTCGGACTTGATCGTGAGCATCTCCTGGAGCGTGTAGGCGGCGCCGTAGGCCTCGAGTGCCCACACCTCCATCTCGCCGAACCGCTGGCCGCCGAACTGAGCCTTACCACCCAGCGGCTGCTGGGTGACGAGCGAGTACGGACCGGTGGACCGGGCGTGGATCTTGTCGTCGACCAGGTGCAACAGCTTGAGGATGTACATGTACCCGACCGTGACCTGCTCCTCGAACGGCTCGCCGGTGCGGCCGTTGAACAGCGTGGTCTTGCCGGATGCCTGCTCACCCTCGCGCCGCGACTTGTCAACGTCCATCTTGATCAGGCCGTCTGACTTCTGGTGCTCGTCCTGCCAGCGGACGAGCGCCTCATCGACGTCGGCCACGGTGGCTCCGTCGAACACCGGAGTGGCGACGTACACCTTGCCGGCGCGACCGTCCGGGCGCGAACCGCCGTTGGTGGCGTGCTTGCGAGCCTCCGAGCCGTCTTCGTACCAGCCGTTGGCGGCCACCCACCCGAGGTGGGTTTCGAGGATCTGACCGACGTTCATCCGGCTCGGCACGCCGAGCGGGTTGAGGATCACGTCGACCGGGGTGCCGTCCTCGAGGAACGGCATGTCCTGCTCGTCGACGATCTTCGAGATCACGCCCTTGTTGCCGTGGCGGCCGGCGAGCTTGTCGCCCTCGGCGATCTTGCGCTTCTTGGCCACGAACACACGCACGAGGTCGTTGACGCCGGGCGGCAGGTCATCGCCCTCGTCGCGGCTGAAGGTCTTGACGTCGATCACGACGCCACCCTCACCGTGCGGAACCTTGAGCGAGGTGTCACGGACCTCGCGCGCCTTCTCCTTGAAGATCGCGCGGATCAGCTTCTCCTCGGCGGTCAGCTCGGTCTCGCCCTTGGGCGTGACCTTGCCGACGAGCAGGTCACCCGAAGCCACCTCGGCACCGATGCGGACGATGCCGCGGTCGTCGAGGTTACGCAGGGACTCCTCAGAGCGGTTCGGGATATCGCGGGTGATCTCCTCATCGCCCAGCTTCGTGGTCCGAGCGTCGATCTCGTATTCCTCGATGTGGATCGAGGTGAGCTCGTCGTCGGAGACCAAGCGCTTGGACAGGATGATCGCGTCCTCGAAGTTGTAACCCTCCCAGGACATGAACGCGACCAGCAGGTTCTTGCCCAACGCCATCTCGCCCATGTCGGTAGCGGAGCCGTCGGCGAGTACGTCACCTGCGGCGACGCTGGCGCCAACGTCGACGATCGGCTTCTGATGGATCAGAGTGCCCTGGTTGGAGCGCATGAACTTCTGGAGCTCGTATTCCTCGCTCCCGTCCTTGCCGTCGACGACGATCTGCTCGGCGTCGACGTAGGAGACCGTGCCGTCCACGCGCGCGATGCTGACGTCACCGGTGTCGATCGCCGCACGGCGCTCCATCCCGGTGCCGACAAGCGGCGCGTCAGTGACCAGCAGCGGCACTGCCTGACGCTGCATGTTCGAGCCCATCAGGGCACGGTTCGCGTCATCGTGCTCGAGGAACGGGATCATTGCCGTCGCCACGGACCAGATCTGCTCTGGTGAGACGTCGACCAGCTCGACCTCGTTCGGGGACACGGTCACGTACTGACCGGCCTGGGTGCGACAGATGATGTCCTCGCCCACGAGCTTGCCGTGTGAATCCACCGGCGTGTTGGCCTGAGCGATGATCCGCTCTTCCTCCTGGGTGGCGTCGATGTGCACGATCTCATCGGTCAGCTGGCCGTTCTTGACCACCCGGTACGGCGTCGTGACGAAGCCGTGCTCGGAGATCTCGGCGTAGGAGGACAGCGAGCCGATCAGGCCGATGTTCGGGCCTTCCGGTGTCTCGATCGGGCACATGCGGCCGTAATGGGTCGGGTGCACGTCGCGCACCTCGATCGGTGCCCGCTCGCGGGTCAGACCGCCCGCGCCCAGCGCGCTCAGGCGCCGGCGATGGGTCAGGCCGGCCAGCGAGTTGGTCTGGTCCATGAACTGCGAGAGCTGGCTCGAGCCGAAGAACTCCTTCAGCGCCGCCACGACCGGCCGGATGTTGACGATCGTCTGGGGGGTGATCGTGTCGGCGTCCTCGGTGGTCAGGCGCTCCCGCACAACCCGCTCCATCCGGTACAGGCCGATGCGGAAGGCCTCCTGGATCAGCTCGCCGACCGTGCGCAGGCGGCGGTTGCCGAAGTGCTCGTACTCGTCGAGGTGATCCTGGATCGGCTCGCGCGGCATGGTGATCGCCTCGGCCGCGTAATCGGCCTTCGCATCCTCAGGGAGCTCCTCGGGCATGCCGAGAAGGCGGGGCAGCGAAACGAGCTCCTTGACGAGGGCGATGATGTCGTCATGGGTCAGGGTGCGCATGTCGAGGTCGATGTCGAGCCCGAGGCGCGAGTTCAGCTTGTAGCGGCCCACCCTCGTGAGGTCGTAACGCTTCGGATCGAAGAACAGCTGGTTGAGCAGTGAGCGGGCGGCGTCGATTGACGGCGGCTCGCCGGGACGCTGCTTCTTGAACAGCTCGATCAGCGCGCCCTCTTCGGTGCGCGTGACCTCGGGATCCGCATCGACGGTGTTGCGGATGTACAGGCTGTTATCGAACAGATTGAGGATCTCCTCGTCCGCCGCGTAGCCCATCGCGCGCAGCAGGACTGTGACCGGGAGCTTGCGCTTGCGGTCGATGCGGACGTAGACGCGACCCTTCTTGTCGATCTCGAGCTCCAGCCACGAGCCACGAGCCGGCATGAGGTTGGCGATGAAGACCTGCTTCTCGCGGTCCTTGGGCTCCATGACATACGCGCCCGGTGAGCGGACGAGCTGCGTGACGACCACGCGCTCGGTTCCGTTGATGATGAACGTGCCGCGCTCAGTCATCCACGGGAAGTCGCCCATGAACACCGACTGCTCGCGGATCTCGCCCGTCTCACGGTTGATGAACGCCACCGTGACGGTCAGCGGGCGGGCATAAGTCAGGTCCTTCTCGCGGCACTGCTCCAGGCTGGCGACGGGCTCATCAAAGGTGAACTCGCCGAACTGAACGGCCAGGTTGCCGGTGTAATCCTCGATCGGCGAGATGTCGTCAATCGTTTCGCGCAGACCGCCACCATCGGGGTCGGTCAGCCAGGCGAAGGACTTGCGCTGGATATCGATGAGGTTGGGGACTTCAAGGACCTTGTTCAGGCGCGCGAAACTACGGCGCGTCCGGGGGGCATGAGCGGTTGCCAAGACGGCGACTCCTCGGGGCGGTCGAGAGGGAGAGCTAACAGCGGGCGCGAGCCTCTAGGCTCACGCGAGCGCGACCAGCAAAGATAGCACACGGCATGGGCGCCCTGTGCAGGACCGTTCAGCTCTCACGGACCCCGCCCTCGGTGACCGCGTATGTGGCGCGGTACCGCATGGTTTGGGCGGCTACGACTATTGGCTGACCCGCGCAGTGTAGGGGGTAAACGGCGACGGGGCAAGCGGATGGTGTGCATGGCCGGTCGCGACCAAGCAAGCGGCCGGTGTGCACGAGCGGTCAGGCCGTCCCCGCCCGGACGGCGCCCCCAGTGGGCCAGACGCCGCCCAGTTTTCTAGGCCGCGGTGTCGGCCTGCGGCCGGCGTGCACGGACAGGCAAGGGAAGACGCCGGACCGGCGCCTTCGGCTGCCGCCCGATCTCGACGAAGCGCACAACGACGCGGCCGAAGCGCAGGACGTCACCGTCACTGAGATACGCGGCGGCGACTACACGGCCGTTCACGAACACGCCGGTCGAGCTGCGGTCATCGAGCACGCGGACCCCGTCACCACGCTGGGCGATGATCGCGTGCCGTCGCGATACGTGCAGGTCCTCGAGCCGGACGTCCGAGGTGAGCCCCCGTCCGATATGGACCAGCGGACGTTCGAGCGGAATCAGGCGAACGTCGTCGGCGTGCTCGACCTCGAGGTAACGGCCGGGCGGCGCCAGTTCGCGTCGAATGGCTTGGCCCTGCGTCCTGTGGTCGAGCAGTGAGAAGACATCGGCGCTGAGGGGATGCTGGGAGTCGACCCCAAGCGTTGGGTGATCCGCCGACTCGGGGGTGGCCTGAGGCCTGTGGGGGAGTTGGGCTTGGATGGTCATGGCCACAGCACACCACCGGCCCGGAAGAACAAACTCAGCTCACACGAAGAAATCGCGAAGTAACAGTCCTGTTACCTCGGGCGGCCGACGATCGGTGGCTGCCGCCGTCGCGGCGCGGGGAGGTGGATGTTTTATGCCACCACGGCACAAAACATCCACCGGTCCGGATCCGACTACTTCAGTTCGACCGACCCGCCGGCCTCTTCGAGATCGGCCTTGAGCTTGTCCGCCTCGGCCTTCTCGATGCCTTCCTTGACCGGCTTGGGCGCCTCGTCCACGAGCGCCTTGGCCTCCTTGAGACCAAGGCCGGTCGCGGCCCGGACGACCTTGATGACCTGGATCTTCTTCTCGCCGGCAGCGGTCAGGACCACGTCGAAGCTGGTCTGCTCCTCTGCCTCTTCGCCGGCACCGTCACCGGCGCCGCCGGCCGCCGGGGCCGGAGCGGCAACCGCGCTCGCGGAGACGCCGAACGCCTCTTCGAGTGCCTTGATCCGCTCGGAGAGCTCGAGGACGGAGATCGTCTTCAGCTCGTCAATCCACTCTGCAGTACTGGTGGCCATGCTTCCTCCTTAGTCGTCGGACGGTCCCGCGTCCGACGCGGCTTCCGTTTCAGTTTGTTCAGGTTCAGGTTCGGGCTCGGGCTCGGGCTCAGCGGCAGCCTCCGGCTCGGCGGCAGGCTCGGGCTCGGCGGCAGCCTCCGGCTCCGGCTGGGGCTCGGGCTCAGCGGCAGCCTCGGGCTCGGCGGCAGGCTCTGGCTCGGGCTCGGCGGCAGGCTCGGGCTCAGCGGCGGCCGCGGGCGGCTCGCCGCTCACAAGGCCTTGGTCCGCGATCGCCTTGAGCTGAATCGCGATCCCGACGATCAGTGCGTTCAGACCGCGGGCCAAGCCGGTCAGCGGTGCGGCGATCGTGCCCACGAGCTGAGCGTTCAGCACATCGCGAGACGGGAGGCGCGCGATCGAGCGCACGTCGTCGGCGCTGAGCAGATCACCGCCCAGCAGCCCGCCCTTGAACTCGAGCAGGTTCAGGCGCCGGGCCGCCTCGTTGAGGGCCTTGGCGGCCAGCGCGGCATCACCGTGGACGAGCGTGAGCGCCGTCGGCCCGACGAGCATCGGCTTGAGCTGCTCGGCCCCGGCCTTGTCCGCGGCGCGCTCGCTGAGCGAGTTCTTCACCACCCGGAATCGGGCATCGGCGTCGCGCAGCTTGGCGCGCAGCTCGGCCACCTGGGCCACCGTGATCCCGCGGTAGTCGACGGCAAAGATCGCCTCGGCCGAACCGATCTGCTCGGCGATCTCGTCTACGACGGCTGTTTTCTGTTCTTTGTTCATAGCTGCTCTCTGTCACGAAAAACGCCCGCTGGGTGGCGGGCGTCGAATCGCTGCCGGCCGCCGAAGGTGGCGGACCGAGCTGGCTTTCGAGGCTCCACCTGCTCCGGGCTTAGGCGCGATGGCGGCCGGAGGTCTGAGGCGTGTCTCTCTGTGTGACGACCGATTCTACGCGGCGACGGGCTCCTCGATGATGTCTCGGGTCCGCGATGGGTCGACCTTGATACCGGGGCTCATCGTGGTGGCGAACGTGACCGATCGGATGTAGCGGCCCTTGGCCGCAGACGGCTTGGCCCGCATCAGCTCGTCGATCACCGCGGCGTAGTTCTCGAGCAGGGCCTGCTCTTCGAAATCGCTCTTGCCGATCACGAGGTGGACGATCGCCGTGCGATCGGTGCGGTACTCGACCTTGCCGGACTTGGACTCAGTCACGGCCTTGGCCACGTCCATCGTCACGGTGCCGACCTTCGGGTTGGGCATCTTGCCGGCCGGCCCGAGGATCCGCCCCAGGCGTCCGACCACGGGCATCATGTCCGGCGTCGCGATCGCAACGTCGAAGTCATCGAAGCCGTCCTGGACGCGCTTGGCCAGGTCCTCGCCGCCGACCACGTCAGCGCCTGCCTCCTCCGCCTCACGGGCCTTGTCACCCTGAGCGAACACGACGATCTTCACGTCCTTACCCAGGCCGTTTGGCAGCGCGATGGTGCCGCGCAGCTGCTCGTCGGCATGACGGACATTGAGCCCGGTGCGGACGTGAACCTCAACTGACTCGTTGAACTTGGCGCTCGAGAGCTGCTTGATCAGCGCCATCGCCTCAGCCGGCTCGTACTCGCGGGTGCGATCGAAGCGCTGCTTGGCGTCCTTGTAGGCCTTACCGTGCTTGGCCATCAGCGGTGCCTCCGGGAAATCCTGATAACGGTCATCCGACCACCTCGACGCCCATCGAGCGGGCCGTGCCGGCGATGATGTTCGCCGCCGCCTCGACATCGTTGGCATTGAGATCCTTCATCTTCTTCTCGGCGATGGCCTTCAGCTGATCGCGTGTGATCCGGGCCACCTTGTCGCGGTTGGGCTCAGCCGAGCCCTTTTCGAGCGACAGCGCCTGCTTGATGAGCACCGCCGCCGGCGGGCTCTTGGTGATGAAGGTGAATGAGCGGTCCTCATAAACGGTGATCACGACCGGGATCACGGTCCCGGCATCGCCCTGAGTCTGAGCGTTGAACGCCTTGACGAACTCCATGATGTTCACCCCGTGCTGACCCAGCGCCGGGCCGACGGGAGGCGCCGGGCTGGCCTGACCGCCAACCGCCTGAAGCTTGATCTCTGTGAGGACCTTCTTTGCCATGGATGCCTGAGCTTAGCCGCAGTCCGCAGAAGACCTAGATCTTCTTGACCTGGTCGAAACCGACCTCGACCGGCGTCTCGCGACCGAAGATCGACACCAGAACCTTGAGCCGCTGGGCATCCTCGTTGACCTCCGAGATCTCACCCGAGAAATCGGACAGCGGGCCGGAGACGACCTTGACCGATTCGCCGATCGAGAATTGTGCGCGACTGCGCGGCCGCTCGGCCGGCTCCTGGTGGAGCAGGCGATCGACCTCGGCTTGGGTCAGCGGCACGGGCTCGTTGGAGGCGCCGACAAATCCGGTCACTCCGGGGGTCCCCTTCACCAGGGACCAAGAATCCTCGTTGAGATCCATCTGAACCAGCACATAGCCCGGCATCGTACGCTTCTCAACCGTCACCTTTTGGTTGTCCTTCATCTCGGACACCGACTCGGTGGGAACGACGATCTGGCGCACCGCGCGCTTCTGATTAAGCGACACGACGCGGTGCTCAAGGTTGTGCTTGACCTTGTTTTCGTGGCCGGAATAGGTGTTTACGACATACCAGCGGAACATTTTCTCTCTCGAACTGAAGCGGTTATTTCAAGATCAGGGTGACCAGCTTGCCGGCGATCTCGTCGGCGATCCCAAGGAACACGCCGGCCACGATCACGAACCCGATCACAACCCCGGTGGCTTGCATCACCTGCCGACGGTCCGGCCACTGTACCCGCTGGAGCTCGCGCCAGCTTCCCTGAATGAAGTTGATCAGGCGGTTTCCGGAGAGCCGGCGCTGCGGCGGGAGAGCCGGCGAGGCCTCGAGACCGAGCGCGCCGGAGCCGTCACCGCCACCTGAGCCGCCGGGACCAGCGGCGAGGGCCTCGTCCTCGAGCTCCTCATCCTCAGGCTCGTGTTCGTCCTCGTCATCGAAGTCCTCAGACGCAGCCTCGCCTGGCCCGGCATCGCGGACCAGCTCCGGCCGTCCTAGGGCGAGCTGAGCCTCGGCCAACTCGACATCGGGCGTCGCGTGCTCGAGCGGGTTCGGTGCCTCCTCGAGCCCGTCCTCGTCTGGCTCACGCTGGGCGCGAGCCGTGGCGATGCCGGGTTGGGAAACCGGGCCCGCTGTCGGACGACGAGCTCGCCGCTCCTTGGCACGTTTGCGATTGCGGGCCACGGACTACTCCGGCGCAGGGCTCAGCGGGTCTCGCGATGGGCGGTGTGCCGCCGGCACCAGCGGCAGTACTTGCGCAGCTGCAACCGCTCCGGGTTGTTCCGCTTGCTCTTGTTCGTCTGGTAGTTCCGGCGCTTGCACTCTTCGCATGCGAGAGTGGCGGCGATCCGGACGTCTCCACGGGCCATTTGGCTCTTCCCGAGATTGTGGTCAGGACTCGGCCGCCGAGCCGCGGGCGTCAAAACGAACGCCGCCCGGCGCCGGTGCTGAGTGTAGCGTCACTGTGGCCGCAGGCGTCCGGTGCGAGCGGGCGCTGAGGCTCGACGGCGGTGCCCGGCACCGCGTCAATAAGCGAATTCACGCGCGCGCGAGGCACGCGCGCGTGACACGAATCGCCTCGGCCGGGAACAATCCCTGAATGCTCAGGCTGATCGGCCTCGTGATTTCGATCGGTATCGCGGACTCGCTGAACCCGACCACGATCGCACCTGCGCTGTACCTGGCCACCGCGAGCGAGGCGCGCGGCCGCGTGATCCGGTTCACCACGGCCGTTTTCGCCGTGTACCTGCTCGGGGGGCTGGCGATCGCGCTGGGCCCAGGAGAGCTGCTGCTGGCGCTGGTCCCCCATCCGGGCCGGCACTTGAGTTACGTCCTCGAGATCGTCGCCGGGGTGGCGATGCTCACCGGCGCGGTGTTCCTGTGGGGTTATCGCGATCGGCTGGGTCGCCGCGAGGAGGACGCCGAGGCGACGGTCAAGGCCCGGGCCGAGCGCCGGTCAAGCGCACTCCTCGGCGCGACGATCACCGCGGTCGAGCTCCCGACCGCCTTCCCCTACTTCGCTGCAATCGCCGCCATCGTCGGATCGGGGTTCGACATCGCCCGGCAGGTCATGCTGCTGGTGCTGTTCAACGTGTGCTTCGTCGCCCCGCTTCTGGTCATCATCGCGACGCTGACGTTCGCGGGCCCGAACGCGCAACGAGTGCTCGTCTCCGGACGCGAAAAGCTCGAGGCGAACTGGCCGGTGCTCCTCGCCGGGCTGGCGCTGTTGGCTGGTTTGTTCGTCACCCTGCTCGGAGTCACCGGGCTCGCCGGCCTGAGCCACAACCATCTGGGCCGCCTCGCTGAGAGGCTGCGGCACCTGCTCCATCCCTGACGGTAGGGGTGCCTATGCTGTCCCGAGTGGCGTCCGGCACGACCGACACCGAGCGTCTGGAGCCGGCCGCGCTGGCGCGCCTGCTAGACGGCCGCTATGGCGAGCTTCGCGAACAGATCCGCTCGGTCCTCGCGCGACCCGAGTTCGCTCCGGTGATCTCCCTCCCAACCGCTGACTATCGCGAGCGCGTGCTGGGCTGGGCGCAGACGATGGCCGACGAGGGACTCACCGCACCGGGGTTCCCCGAGGGCCTCGGCGGGCAGGGAGATCCGGGGGCTAACGTGGCCGCGTTCGAGACGGTCGCGTACGGCGATCTCTCGCTGCTGATCAAGTTCGGTGTGCAGTTCGGGCTTTGGGGCGGGGCGGTTCAGCAACTGGGGACCGAGCGCCACCACGAGCGCTACTTGCGGCAGATCGCGTCGCTTGCGCTCCCCGGCTGCTTCGCCATGACCGAGGCCGGCCACGGTTCCGACGTGCAGCAGCTCCGTACCACGGCTACCTACGACGCGGCCGCGCAGCAGTTCGTGATCAACACCCCCACTGACGCGGACCACAAGGAGTACATCGGCAATGCCGCCTGCCACGGACGCATGGCGGCCGTGTTCGCCCAGCTGATCGTGGACGGAGTGGAGCACGGCGTGCATGCTCTGCTCGTCCCGCTGCGCGATGAGGACGGCACAGTCTGTGACGGGGTGCGGATCGAGGACAGCGGGGAGAAAATGGGTCTGAACGGCGTGGACAACGGTCGGATCTGGTTCGACGACGTCCGGGTTCCGCGCGAGGCGCTGCTGAATCGCTACGGCGACGTGGATGCTGAGGGGAAGTACTCGAGTCCGATAGAGAAGCCGGGCAAGCGGTTCTTCACGATGCTGGGGACTCTCGTGCAGGGGCGGGTGTGCATTGCCGGCGCATCGGTGAGCGCGGCCAAGAGTGCACTGACGATCGCCGTTCGCTATGGCTTGCGCCGCCATCAGTTCGGACCCGCGCCGGACGAGGAGGTGCCGCTGCTCGATTACCGCCTGCACCAGCGGCGGCTTCTGCCACTGCTGGCCAAGACCTACGCGCTTCATTTCGCACAGGCCGAACTGGCGGACCGTTTTGACCACGTGTTCCGGGGGCCGGACGCCGGCGAGAACGACGAGCATGACCGCCGCGAGCTCGAATCGCTGGCGGCCGGGATGAAGGCGACCGCGAGCTGGCACGCCACGGAAACGATCCAGACGTGCCGCGAATGCTGCGGCGGCGCCGGCTACATGAGCGTCAACCGGTTTGCCGCCCTGAAGGCGGACACGGACATCTTCACGACGTTCGAAGGTGACAACACAGTCCTCATGCTGCTGCTGGCCCGGGGCCTGTTGACCGGTTACCAGGAGCACTTCGGTGAGCTGAATCCGGTCGAGACGGTGACGTTCATCGCCGGCCAGGCGGTCGAGACCGTGATCGAGCGGCTGTTCGCGCGCACGATCGTCCAGGTGATCGGGGATGCGGTGTCGGGTGGCGGAGATGACTCGGAGGACCTGTACGACCACGAGGATCAGCTCGCCCTGTTCCAGTGGCGCGAGGGACACATCACCGCCTCAGTCGCCCAGCGATTCCGCCGCGGCCTCGACGAGGGCTATGACCCGTTCGAGATCTTCCGCGCCGTCCAGGACCATGCGGCCAATGCCGCCCGGGCACATATGGCGACCGTAATCCTGCAGGCGTTCCAGAACGCAGTGGCCAACTGCGCGGACGAGCCGCTCCGGGGCACGTTGAGACGGCTATGTGATCTGTTCGCCCTGTGTGATCTCGAAGCGGACAAGGGCTTTCTCCAAGAGCATGGCCGGCTCTCGGCGCCACGATGCAAGGCCATCACGCGGGAGATCAACCGGCTCTGCAACGAGGTCCGGATGCAGGCCGGTGGGCTGGTGGACGCATTCGCGATTCCGGACGCGATCCTCGGAGCCCCGATCGGGTTGAGCGATCCGCCGGCTGATGCCGGCTGAGGCGGCGTGGAAGGCGAACTCGATCTCAGGCGACTGACCGAGCTTCAAGAGCTTCTCGGCTCCGACGTATCTGAGATCGTGGCCACGCTCGTGCGCGAGATTTCCGCTGCCACGGAAGCGATCGCATCCGGGCTCGGCGAGGGTGACCTCGCCGCCGCCGCGCTGGCCGCCCACGCCGCGCGCAACAGCGCCCTCATGCTCGACGCGCGACCGATGCTCGACGCTCTGCGCGAGATCGAAGCCGGGGCCCGGAGCGAGGACCTGGGGGCCGCGCGGTCGGGCCTGGAACACCTGCAAGCGGTCTGGCCGGCCCTGCGCAGCCGCCTCGAGTCCGAGGCGGCTGGCACGTAGACATAACGTCCAACGCTCCCCAGGGTGGGCAAATGTGCCCAAAAAGCCTGCAAAACCACGTTCCATGCGGAAAACTACGCAGGGACGGCGGGTAGTAGACCAGGAGTCTCCAAAAATGCTCCACTAACCGGTCCTCTACACGGGACTGTGCTCAGATGGCGCGCCGATGGAGCGGACCTGGAAACGGCTGGTCATCATCGCGTTGCTCGGCGGCTCGATCGCCGGAGGCGTCGGCGCCCTCGCGGCGGTGGTGGGCCAGGCCGAAGCCCGCAATCACTCGCGGCTGCAGCGCGATGCCCAACAACAGGCCGCGCTGGCGGCGACCCTGATCGACTCGCTTCTGCCTGCCCCAGGCCATGGCGGCGCCCGCACCGGCTGGGGCCCAGTGACCGCCGCCCACCATGAGCTGCTCGACCGCTACCTGCGTGACGTGGCGCGCTCGGGCGCTCCGGGTGCAGGGGCGCACCTGTACCTCATCAACCGCTCCCACGATGTGATCGCGGGCAGCGCACCCTCTGCAGTGGCCGGACGCGCCTCCCGGCCATCACTGTTCACCACGTCAGCCGCCCTGACCGCCGCACCGTGGCGCGTGGTGTACTCGATCCCGACGCGGCTCCTGGGCGGAGCCCGCGGGCTGGCCCGGGGCCTGTCCCTGGTGCTGTTGGCCTGTTTCGGGACCGCGGCCGTGGTCTGCCTGTTCCTCCTCACTCGGCTGCTTTCCCGCACAGGCCAGCTGGCACGCGCGAACCTGGCTCTGGCTCAGCGCAACCAAGAGCTTCAATCCGCCACCGAGGCCAAGAGCCAGTTTGTGGCCACCATGTCCCACGAGCTGCGCAATCCATTGAACGCCGTGATCGGGTTCGCGGAGCTGATGCACGACGGCCGCTTGGGTCCACTGGCCCCGGGCCAGCGCAAGCACCTCGGGGTCATCCGGTCCAGCGGCGAGCACCTTCTGGCGCTGATCAACGACTTCCTCGACATGGCTCGGATCGAAGCCGGCCGCATCCGGCTGGAACCCGAGCCGATCGAGCCGGCGAGCATCGCCGCCGAGTGCGCAACATCCCTCGGCCGCCTGGCTGCGGCCAAGGCAATCCACATCAACCTCGACCCGCGTCCGGTCGGCACGGTCATGCTGGATCCCGCCCGCCTGCGGCAGCTGCTGCTCAACTACCTGTCGAACGCGATCAAGTTCACGAACCAGGGTGGGACGATCGGGATCAGGCTCGAGCACCGGGACAACGAGCTTCGAATCGCGGTGGCCGACAACGGCCCGGGCATTGAACTGGAGGATCAGAGCCGTGTCTTCGACGACTTCTTCCAGGCCGCAAACCGGGACCGTACGGGCAGCGGGCTTGGTCTATCGATCACCAAGCGGATCGTCGAGGCGCAGGGCGGCACGGTCGGGCTACGGAGCGCCCCGGGCCGGGGAAGCACGTTCTACGCCGTGCTCCCAGCGCCGGCCGTATCTGAGCCCGTCTGGCCTGAAGCCGGCCTCGATGTGACGCCCGGCGTGCGCAAATCTGACCGCTCGATCGCGGCCCCGCAACCCCGAGTGCTGGCGGGACGGTGATGGACCTCAGGCGAACAGGACCCGTGCTCGTCGTCGATGACCATCCGGTGAACCGGCTGCTACTGGAGAGCGTCCTCGAACTGGAGGGGATCGACGTGCTCGGCGCGGGCTCGATCGCCGAGGCCGAACGGCTGCTCGAACGCGCGGTCCCACCGGTAATCGTGCTCGATCTGCAGCTGCCCGACGGCTACGGCCTGGATCTCGTTCGGCGCCTGCAGGCCGATCCGCGCACCGCGGGCTGCGCGATCGTCGCCTGCACGGCAGGAGATGCAGAGCACGAGGACGCGGACGCGCGCGGGGCGGGCTGCGCGGCGTTCGTCAGCAAACCGATTGATACGCGCAGCTTCGCCGCCCTGGTGCGCGCTCTGATCGTCTCGGGTGCGCCGGGGCCGGCTACGACGGAGCCTGAGCCCGCGCCTCGCGCACGAGCCGCCGCATCCCGCGCAGCCACCGTTCCGGCTCGGCGCCCTTGAGCGCCAGGTGGTGGGCCACGTCGGCGTGGGGAAGGATCAGAAAGCGCTCGTCGCGGACACCCTCGACCACGGCAGCGGCCACGTCGTCGGGTTCGATCAGCCCGCCCGCGAGGAGCGGCGCCGCGCCGATGGGATCCTCGAGCGCCAGCTCGAGCATCGGCGTTCGCACCGCCTGAGGGCACAGGCACGAAACCTTGATGCCGGCGTCCCCGTAGGTGATCGAAAGCCACTCGGCGAGGGCCACTGCCGCGTGTTTGGTGATCGAGTACGCGAGCGCGGACACCTGTGTGAGCAGGCCGGCGGCTGAGGCGGTGCTGAGCAGGTAACCGTCGCCTCGCTTCACCATCTCCGGCACGAGCTCGCGCGCGGCCCATACGTGGGCCATCACGTTGACCTCCCACGTGGCCTGAAGCTCGTCGTCGGGCGCTTCGGGACCACCCGGAGGGCCAGGCACCCCCGCGTTGGAGAAGAACAGGTCGATCGGCCCGCCGCTGTCTCTCGCGCGCGCGATCAGGTCCTTGATGGCGGCCTCGCGGCCGACGTCGGCCTGAACAGCCAGGCCGCCGATCTCCTGCGCCACCGCCTCCACCGGCTCGAGATTCAAGTCGGCGACCACAACCCGGGCCCCCTCGGAGGCAAACCTCCGTGCGCAGGCGCGGCCGATGCCACTGCCCGCGCCCGTGACGACGACATGCTTACCCGTCAACTCCATCGATCTGGCTCCCTTGTCTGTTCGGCCCGGCTCGGTTCGGGCCTAACCCTACGCGCTGCCGGGCTCGACGCTCCGCCGGCCTTACGCCAGGCGCCCCGCGGAGCGCGACGTCCTAGGCGCTGCCAAGCACGACGCCGGCGGCAACGATCAGCACGCCGCCCAGAGCCACCTGGAGCAGGCTGGTGCGCAATGAGACAGCCAGGAATCGCTTGCGGATCAGGGAGATCGCGACGAGCTCGAACGCGACCACCACTCCGGCCACCACGAGCGCGGTGTGGACCTCGCTGATCAGGAATGGCAGGGAGTGAAACACGCCGCCGATGGCGGTCATGGTGCCGGTCACGATTCCGCGAGCCACGGCTGAGCCCCGGCCGGTCTGGGTCCCGTCATCGGACAGCGCCTCGGAGAAGCCCATGCTGATTCCCGCCCCCACTGCGGTGGCCAGTCCGACGAACAGCGCGGCGTGTGAGCCGGACAGCAGCGCGGCGGCGAAGATTGGCGCCAGCGTCGACAGAGTGCCGTCGATCAGACCGACGAGCCCGGGCTGCACATAGCGCATGAGAAACGCGCGTTCGTCGATGTTCTTCAGGCCGGGGAAAGTCTGTTCCACAACAATTATTATAACAAGTGTGTTAAGATTAGGTCGCCCTTAGATGACCATCATCCAGCCCGCCCCACTCCATCGCTACTCGTCAGACGAGCTCACCGGCCTCCTGCACAGCCGGGGCCAGCGCGCCACCCCGCAGCGCAACGTGATCCTCCGAGAGCTACGCCGGCGGGCTCGCCACGCCACCGCGGACGAGATCCTCGGGGCCGTCCGCGACCAGCTGCCCGGCACCTCTGCTCCGACCGTCTACGCCACGCTCGAGCTGCTGGTTGAGCTCGGTCTCGCGCGCCGGATCGATACCGGCGCGGCGGCCGCCCTGTACGACGGCCGGACCGAGCCCCATCAGCACACGGTCTGTCGTTCGTGTGGACGGGTGGACGATCTCGACGTGGAAATAAATGCCAGGCCGTTGCTGAAAGCGGCGGGCGCCGCGGGCTTCACGGCGGAAGCTGCCGAGGTCGTGATCTCGGGGCTATGCGCCGAATGTGTCGAGCGAGCCGGGGTCTAGGCGCCCTGAGCGCCAACGTCGGACAGAATCCGGGCGCGCTGGCGCTCGGGCGTGATCCGAACGACGTTCCAGGCCAGTCCAACCCGCTCCATCCCGGAGATGATCAGACCCGACGGGTCGAGCTCCCACCAGCGCAACCCGTGGTAGGCAGAGCGCGGGAAGGCGTGGTGATTGTGGTGCCATGACTCGCCCAGGGAGACCAGGGCCAGCCAGCCTACGTTGGTCGAGTGATCCTCGATGTCGAACCGGCGACTGCCGAAGAAATGGCATACCGAGTTGACCGACCACGTGATGTGGTGCACGAAGAAGATGCGCACGAGACCGCCCCAGACAAGGCCCTGGGCCGCGCCGGACAGCGTGAAGCCGTGGAGCACATACCCCGCCAAGGTCGGAGCCAGCAGCGAGACAGCCACGAGCAATGGGAAGCGCCGTCCGATCCGGCGCATCGCGGGATCCTCGTAGAGCTCCGGGGCGTAGCGCTTCCAGTCCGCCTGGCCCTGCGTTTCGAGCAGCCAGCCCACGTGGGCGTGCCATAGACCGGGGAGGCCACTCCCGTGACCCACATGGGGGCTGTGCGGGTCACCCTCGCGATCGGTATGCGCGTGGTGCTTGCGGTGATCGGCTACCCAATCCATGACCGACCCCTGGACGGACAGCGAGCCAAGGACGGCGAACGTCCGCTCGAGCCAGGCATGGGTCTGAAAGGCGCGGTGGGTGAGCAGCCTGTGGAAGCCGACCGTGATCCCGACAGCCGTGATCAGGTACATGACGGCCATGATCGCCAGGTCGATCACGTCCACGGCCCGGTTCCAGAGCAGCACGATGGCGGCCAGGACGCCGAGGAACGGGACCAGCACGCCCGTGAGGTTCGCTGTGCGCTCAGCCCGTGACATCGTGGACCCAGGTTCTCAGGCGTTTGGCGTGACTTCTTGCGCTAATGCGCGACTGCGCACACCAATTGTTTATACATATTGGTGATGCTTGGCCAGGCGGTGGGCCGTGGAGAGGCGGGAGCGAGAGTGCCGAGTCGGCCGGTCCGGGTTGCAGAACGTTGACGTTTTCCCCACCACGCGGTGATCTCGGATGCGTAGCATGGCTCGAGACGCATGCGCAACAGCTGGGTCGGTCTTCACGCCGGGGTCGACGCGCGGAAGTGGGCGCGTCTGCTCAGCCGTGCTCACGAGGCCGCTGTCGGCGTGGGGCCCGTCCGGTGATGTCCGTGAAGCGTGCGGCTGCGCTCATCGGCTTGCTCGCGCTCGTGCTGGCGCTGGCCGGCGCGGCCCTGGCCCGGACGGACCTGTTCGGCCATTCGGTGCAAGGTCGGCCGCTTACGGTGCACGTAATCGGACCGAACAGCGCCAAGCGCAAGATCCTCTTGGTCGGCTGCATCCACGGGAATGAGTGCGCGGGACTCCGCATCATCTCGGCCGTGGCCCACTCGCGGCCGCTGCGCGGCGTGCAGCTGTGGCTGGTTGGAGAGTTGAACCCGGACGGGACCGCTGCGGGCACGCGGCAGAACGCCCACGGGGTCGACCTGAATCGCAACTTCCCCTATCAGTGGCGCCACATCTCCAACCCGACTTACTACTCGGGCCCCCACCCGCTCTCCGAGCCGGAGACGCGGGCGGTGGTCAAGCTGATCAGGTCGATCCATCCCGCGGTCACCGTCTGGTACCACCAGCACATGGATCTGATTGACATGGCCGGCGGTGACCGAGGCGTGGCTAGGCGGTATGCCCAGCTGTCTCACCTGCGGGCCACCTGTCTGCCGTTCCTGCCCGGTACGGCTCCGGGCTGGGAGAACCACACATTTCCGGGAACCACGTCGTTCGTCGTCGAGCTACCCGCCGGACCGGTGGGCAATGTTGCCCTGGCCCGACACGTGCGCGCCGTCAAGGCGCTCGAGCGGGGCGAGCGTTCGGGGTCGCGCTCGAGCTGCGCGCCGTAGACGAGTGGCGTCTCGAACGCGAGGCGCAGCCGGGGAGCTACCGGGCGACGAGCTGAACGATCGGGATCACGCGTCCGGCCCGGGCCGCCCAATCGCGATAGTCGGCGAACTGGGGAAAGACCCGATCGGCGAGAGCCCAGAGTCGCTCGCGCTCGGACTCGTCCTCGACGATCTCGGCTCGGAACGGCAGACCGCCGAACACGACGTCCGGATGGGCGCGGAGGTTGTGGTACCAGGTGGGGTGCTTCGGCCGGCCCTGCTTGGAGGCGATGATCGTCACCCGGTCGCCGTCATGGAAATAGAGCGTGGCGTTGCGACGCCGCTGTCCGGTCCGGGCTCCCCGCGTTTCGAGCAGCGCCGACGCCACCGGACCGGTCGAACCGAGCCGGCCTCGCGTGAGCGCGAGCAGATGGGGATCGAGCTTCCAGGCCACCTTCTCCGACAGCCACATGCCCCACTTCGTCGTGGAGAGTCGGCACACCGCCAGATACAGCGCACTGCGGTGCCTGTAGGGATCGACGTGGCGCAGACGCGGAGCGGATGACATGACGGAACTCTGGTCGCTCGGAGGAATCACTTCAACGAGGCCTACGGTAGGCCAACCCGGGGCCGGCTTCCAAGAGCCAGCTCATGACGTTCCGAAAGGGCCAGTTAGGCCACACGCAAGCCGCACGAGCTCGCCGGGTTAGAGCAGCGAGCTCGCCAGCGCGCTGCTCAGGGGGCGAGGCAGCTTCGCGGCGGCATCGTGGCAACGAGCGTCGCCGACGGCGACCGTCGCGGACAATGCAAGCCGCTCGGAGGAACTGCCCACGTAGACCTTGTAGCAACCCGTCGCGACACGCCAGCGGCTCGCCACGGTGTCCCACCACGCCAGGTCACGGGCGGTGAGGGTGAACGTCACCCGCTGGCTCTCTCCGGCACGCAGAACAATGTGGTCGAAGCCCCGCAACTGGCGCGGTGGCTCGCTCACGTTTCGCTTCGGCGGCGGGATATGAACGTAGAGCTGCGGCACAGCTGTTCCGGCTCGAGGCCCGACGTTGGCAACCGTCAGTGAAACCTGGAGGATCCGACCTCGGCCACGCAGCGTCTTCAACTGCAGGGATTCGTAACGGAAGCGGGTGTAGGACAGTCCGAACCCGAATGGGAACGCGGGCCGACTGCGGTGCGCCTCATACCAGCGGTAGCCGACGAGTACGCCTTCGCTGAAGCTGGTCCGGTCCTTGACCCCGGGGTAGCTTGCCGGGTCGCCCGCGGTGGGCGTCTTGGCTTCGCTGGCCGGGAAGGTCACTGGGAGCCGGCCGCCGGGGTTCACGTCACCGAATAGGACACGAGCGATCGCAGCTCCACCCTCTTCGCCTGGGTACCACGCCTCGAGCAGGCCGGCGACACGATTGCGCCAGGGTGTGAGGACGGCACCCCCGGTCTCGAGCACGACGATGGTCCGCCGGTTGGCGGCCGCGACGCGGCGGATGAGGGCGTCCTGGTCACCGAACGCAGGTGGACATTCGAGCGTCAGGCACAACCTGTCGATGCCCTCGGTCTGGTAATTGGGAGCGACGACGATCGCGACCTGCGATCCGCGGGCCAGAGCGGCGGCACGAGCGGGATTGGGGCCGGTGTAAATCCGCGCGCGGACGTTTGAACTCAGGCGCCTCAGGATCGCTGCCTGCACGGTCGTGTACACAAGCGGGTCGACGTGGCTGGAGCCGCCTCCGGTCAAGAACCGGTTCGCACCGGCACCGAGAATCGCGATCGATCGGATGTGGTGCGGGTTCAACGGCAGCACCCGTCGACGGTCGACCAGCAAGGTAACCGCTGACTCCTCCAAGCGCTCGGCGATCCGGGCATCCGCGGACCGCGGGATCGAGCGCGGGTTGTCCACGAACGGCTTGCGATCAAAGACACCGAACGCAAACAGCGTGCGCAGATAACGCCACACATGGACGTTGACGATCGCCGCCGTCACCTGCCCACTCGAAAGAGCGTTGTCGACGGAAGCCGGGGAGTAGATCCCCCCTGGCGGCCAGGGCTCCTCGTCGAGCCCATTGCGCAGCGACGCGACGGTGGAGTGCGTGGCGCCGTAATCGCTGAGGGTGAATCCATCAAACCCCCAGCCGCGCAGGGCATCGACGAGGAGATCCCGGTTCTGACAGCTCGGTACACCGTTGACCATGTTGTAGGCGCACATCACGCTGCCCACGTGCGCCGATTTCACGGCGGCTTCGAACGGCGGCAGATAGACCTCGCGTAGGGTCCGCGCGCTGACGATCGCGTTATCGGTATACCTCGAGCCCTCCGTCGGTGCCGGGCCGAGAACCTGACCCGGCCTGCTCTGGTTGGCATCCGGGGAGTACCCATCTTGCGTGTTGGCGGCCAAAATATTGGCGTTCGCGATCACGTGCTTGGACTGAACCCCCTCGATCTCGCTGACCCCCATCCGTGAGGTGAGGACGGGGTCCTCCCCGAACACCTCAAACGTGCGGCCCCAAAGCGGGGTCCGGATGACCTCCAGGGTGGGTCCGAAGAAGACCTCGTTGCCCTTGTCCCTGGCTTCGACCCCGATGACCCCTCCGAACTGGCGCGCGAGCCTCGGATCGAATGTCGCCCCGATCGCGAGCGGGACCGGCAAGGCTGTGGCTCTCCCCTGCCGGATTCCCGCGCGCCCATCCGTGAAATTGACTGTTGGCACGCCCAGCTCGGGAATCCCGTCACTGACTCCGGTATGGATCGTGGGGCCAGCGAAGAGAGTGCTCTGATCGCCCTCGAGGAGCGAGATCTTCTCCGGCTCCGAGAGCGCCCGCATTAGCAATCGAGCGCGGGCCCCCGGGTTCAGATGCTCATTGCACCATGGCCGGCCGGCCCGGGAAGCGCATGGACCGGACGCCGCCTTCGCTGCGGCCGGGCTCAGGCCGATCACGGCCAACGCGATGACGATGATCGCGCGCCGGCGGCGCCACGGGTCGAAGGGGTGCATCACGAAAACCGCGCCGTGGGGCTCGGGTCACCGAGTCGCGGTGCCATCGGGGTAGAAGCCTCGCATGTTCACGCTGCCCCGGCAGGTCGTAGGTACCGGGATCGAGAGGATCCCTGGATGCGCCCCAGGCCACTGGGCCGGCTCGACCATCGCTCAGAGCGCGGCGCCGATCAGGCCGCGGCGCGGACAAGCGCGGCTACGAGCGAAGCGGCCTCCGCATTGGTGAGTCCCTGCTCCTGGGTCAGGGACTTCCAGGTTGAGAAGGCGATCGCGTGACCGAGAGCGGCTTGGGTGCGGCGGCGGGCACGGCCCCGCAGCTTGCGGCCGGCCATGAGCGCACCGCGAGCGGCGGCAAAGTAGTCACGGAAGGCGGCGAACCGCTCGCGGACGAGCGGCACGGTCATCTCGTCCCGAAACAGGTTGTCGAGCATGGACTCGGTTCTGCGATAGAAGGCGTAGAGCTCGCCGAGGGCCACGCCCAGCCTTTCCTCTGGGTCATCGATCCCCGCCCAGGCGCCGAGGTCGGGCGGCGGGTTGGCCGCTGACCAGTGCGCTGTGCAGGCATCGAACAGCGCCGCCTCGTCGGGGAAATGGCGATACACCGTCGAGCGCCGGACGCCGGCCAGCGAAGCGACGGCGCTGATCGACGTGCGGGACGGACCGACCGTCCCGTGGAGCTCCACCGCGCTCTCGGTGATGCGCAGGCGAGTCTGCTCTTGGGACTCGGCGCGACGCTGCATGCGATACGAACGAGTTTTATCGGACATGGGTGTCCGCTTAATATTGACAGACGCTCCCGCTCGTGTATTGTCGTGCGACACTACTGTCCAATGAAATGAGAGCCACGATGGCCGTGCAGACGACTTCCACCCGGGTCTTGGGGTCCGCGGATGGCAAGGCTGGATTCCTCGGCAGCATCGGCGTGAGGTTCATGGTGGATGGCGAGGCGACCGCCGGGGGGTTTTCCCTCATCGAGCACCCCATGTCGGCGCGGGCGCTCGCCGCGCCGCTGCACCGCCATCACCGCGAGGACGAGTACAGCTACGTGATCGAGGGGCGCATGGGAGCGCTCCTGGGCGATGACGTGGTCGAGGCCGGCCCGGGCGACCTTGTCGTCAAGCCCCGCAACGAGTGGCACACGTTCTGGAATGCCGGGGACGAGCCCTGTCGGATCCTCGAGATCATCGCCCCGGCGGGATTCGATCGCTTCTTCTCGGAGCTCGTCGACCTCGGCGGTGTCACCGCGGCAGATCCTGCGGTCCTCGGCGCCCTGTGTCAGCGCTACGAGCTCGAGATGGATCCCGCGAGCGTTCCCGGCCTGGTGGAGCGCTTCGGGCTTCGCTTCCCCGCCGAGCCGCTCGCGGAGTAGCCGGCGCGCTCCGCGCCAACCGCAACCAGGCGCTAAACGGCGTGCCCGCTCGCTACGAGTATCCGCTCCGGTAGGGCGATCCGGCCGTCAGCCAGCTCATAGGGCTTGGCGGCGTCACGGATGCGCGCCTCGATCCCGTCACGGGTGTCGTCATCGACGTTGGCCCACAGTGCTCGGAGTGGCCCGGCCAGCCGCCGGGTCATCTCGATCCAGGCATCGGCGGATTCGTACTCGACTGTGTCGTCGAGAGCCTGGATTTGAACCGAGCCGAACCCGGCGCGCTCGAGCGTGACAGCGAGACGCGCCTCGTCCCCGAGAGCCCACAGGCCAGGAGCATCGGCCGGCGGCTGCGGCGCGTCCAGTTGTTCCATGACGGCCTGCATCGGCAGCGCGCCCCAGGGGTTCGATGCGGCGTCGGCCCACACCGCGAGCGCAACCCGGCCACCATCGGCCAGGACGCGACGGGTCTCCCGCAGCGCCGCGGCTGGGTCAGCCATCAGCATGTATCCCATCCGGCAGGCAACCGCGTCAACTGAGCCGTCGGCGAGGCCGATCGCCTCAGCGTCCATCGTGCGACATTCGACGTTGTGCAGCCCCGCGGCGTGAAAACGCTCCTGTGCGGCGTTGACCATGGGCTCGGCAAAGTCGCTGTAGATGACGCGCCCACCGGGACCGACCGCGTGCGCGGCTCTCACGCTCAGCGTGCCGGGGCCGCCGGCAAGCTCGAGCAGACGGTCACCCGGTGCCAGCGCGAGCGCCTCGAGTACCCAGTCACCCGCGCCTTGTAGCTGGCGGTCAACCCGGCTGCTCAACTCCGCCCAATCGGGCGCCACCGAAGACCAAGCATCCAGCGAGGCCGCTCGGTAGCTGTCCATGGCGACATCCTAATCCCCCGCCGTCAGACATCGCCCGTCCTGGGCAGCGGTCCAGTCCGTCACTCCGAGCTCAGCGTTGCCTCAGGCCACGGATCCGCGGAGCTTCAACGGCTTCGATTGCGGCGGCGGGTAGTTGCACCGTCACGCACAGCCCGCCCCCGGGGCGGGGGGCGAGCGTGAGGGTTCCGTCGTGTGCCTGGGTGATGCTGTTGACTATGGCCAGACCGAGGCCGACACCGGGGTGGTCGGTGCGTATGCGTTTGGAGCCGCGCTGGAACGGCTCGGCCAACGTGGACACCAACTGTGGGGTGAGCGTCTGGCCGGTGTTCTCGACGGTGAGCACCACAGCCTTGGGGTGAGCGCGGGTCGTCACCCACACGGTGCCGTGTTCGGACAGGTTGTGGACGACTGCGTTGTGCATGAGGTTCGTCGTCAACTGCAGCAGGAGCGCGGGTGAGCCGATGGTGGGGGTGAGGTCCCCAGAGGTCTCGATGGTGACGCCGCGTTTTTCTGCCAGCGGGAGAAGCGTCTCGGTGGCTTCTTCGGCTATGAGCGATAGGTCGACGTGTTCTGGGACGAACGACCGCTGGTCGGCACGGCTGAGCAGAAGCAGCGCTTCGGTGAGGTCAATCGCCCGGGTGTTGACGGCGTGGAGGCGGTCGACCAGTTCGTCGTTGCCGCGGCTTTGCTCGCTGCGGGCAACGTCGAGGAGCGTCTGCGTGATCGCCAGCGGGGTGCGCAGCTCGTGAGAGGCGTTGGCGGCGAATCTCTGCTGTTCGGCGACGTGTGCTTCGAGGCGCGCGAGCATGGCGTCGAAGGCGTCAGCGAGTTCCCGGAACTCATCTCTGCGGCCCGGTAGCTGGATTCGGTGGGAGAGTGATCCGGCCGCGGCGGTGCGTGTGGCGTCGGTGATTCGAGTCAAGGGGGCGAGCATCCGACCGGCGAGAATCCATCCTCCCACGAGACCAAAAACGAGCAGGAATGCCAACACTGCGGCTGCCCTCGGAGCGAAGACGTGCAGGAGGTTCGAACGGACGGGAAAAACGGAATGAAGGGGGGTGTCTGCGTTGACGAGGAACGCACGATCGGGGACGTAACGCAGGAGGAACAGCCACACAGCGCCGAGCAGCAAGGCACCCGCGAGCATGAGGAAGCCGGCGTAGCTGAGGGTGAGTCTGAGGCGGACACTCAACCCGGGGGCCCTATCCACCGTCTGCTCCCTTGCGTTCGGTGGACGGCTGCGCGCTGATGCGGTACCCGGCGCCGGCCACGGTGGCGATGATCCAGGGTGGGCCGAGGCGTTTGCGCAGTGCCGAGACGGTGATGCGCACGGCGTTGGTGAACGGGTCGGCGTTCTCATCCCACGCCCGTTCCAGTAACTCCTCAGCACTGACGACGCCGCCCTCGGCCGCGACGAGAACTTCGAGCACGGCGAACTGCTTGCGGGTGAGCGCGACGTAGCGGCCGTCGCGATAGACCTCGCGGCGGAACGGATCCAGGCGCAGGCCGGCGATGTGGTGGACAGGGGGCCTGTTGTGGGCGCGGCGGCGGTTGAGCGCTCTGAGACGGAGCACGAGCTCTTGGAGCGCGAACGGCTTGGTGAGGTAGTCATCGGCGCCGAGTCCGAATCCGGTGGCCTTGTCATCGAGCCGGTCGGCGGCGGTGAGCATGAGGATCGGCATGCCGCTGCCGGAGGCGACGATGCGCCTGGCGATCTCGTCGCCGGAGGGCCCGGGGATGTCTCGGTCCAGCACGGCGATGTCGTAGGCGTTGACGCTCAGCAGCTCCAGAGCGGTGGCGCCGTCACCGGCGATGTCCGCCGCGATCGCTTCCAGGCGGAGGCCATCGCGGATGGCGTCCGCCATGAGGGGCTCGTCCTCAACGAGCAACACGCGCACTCTTCGATGCTACGAGCTGGCACATATCGCCGGTGTATCGAAAATCGCATACGTGCCGGCAACACCACGCGGCCTTGAATGGCGGCGTGAGCTCCAGGCAACCAGCACGAACGGGGGGAGAACCCATGAGTAGAACACGACGGCCGCTGGCCGCCCTTGTCCTGATCGCCATGGTCGTGCTGATCAGCGCGTGCGGTTCGGCCGCGCCCGCCGCCACCAGCAGCGGCAACCGAAGCGGCGGCAACACCGTCGCTGCCAATGCCCAGAAGGCGGTGAAGTTCGCCGAGTGCATGCGCAGGAACGGGATCAGCAACTTCCCGGACCCGAACGCGTCGGGCAAGCTGACCATCGATGCCATAGCGAACGGCTCGGGGCTGGACACGAGCACCCCGGCGTTCAACCAAGCCATCAGCGCGTGTAAAGACCTGGAGCCATCGGGGTTCACGGGCAGCAAGCGGAGCTCCCAGCAGCAGGACGCGGCCCTCAAATTCGCCCGGTGCGTCCGCCAGAACGGCGTGAGCGACTTTCCGGACCCCGCCCCCGGTCAGCCCCTCGTCGACACAAATCGCATCCCATCCGCCGCAACCGCGAGTGGTATGAGCGTTCTCAAGGCCGCGATGCACGAGTGCGGCAACGTAGCGGCCGCAGCGGGGGTCACGCGGTGAGCCGGACTACGTGGGTGCTGGCCGGAGCGGCCGTCCTGGCCGCGGCCGCCGTCACCGGCGGGGTACTCGTCACGTCGGGTGGTAACGCAGCCAGCGCGGCGGCACGTCCGCTGCCGGTCGGCACGACGCAGGTGGAGAGAAGGACCCTCTCCGCGATGCTCTCCCAGGCGGGGACCCTGACCTATCGGGCGCGATCGGACGGCTCGCCGGACTCCGTGATCAACCAGGCCCGCGGGACATACACCAAGCTGCCCCCGGCCGGCCAGGTGATCTCTCAGGGTCACGTGCTCTACCGGGTCAACAATCGCCCGGTGGTGTTGCTGCATGGCTCGACACCCGCGTATCGGACCCTCTCAGCCGGGGCGAGCGGCCCCGACGTGGCCGAGCTCAACGCGGATCTGGTCGCGCTCGGCTATGCCAGCCGCGCTCAGCTCAGCCCAAAATCCGCCTCCTTCGGGCCGGCCACCACGGCGGCCGTGGTGAAGCTGCAGGTCGCCCTCGGGGTGACCCAGACCGGCACCCTCACTCTCGGCCGGGCGGTGTTCGAACCCACCGCCATGCGAGTGACGGCCCTGTCAGCCCAGCTCGGCGACCGCGCCGTACCCGGCCAAACGATAATCCAGGCCACCTCGACCTTTCGCCAGGTAGAGATGGAATTGGACGTCTCGCAACAGACCGACGTGGCGGTCGGGGACAAGGTGAGCATCACCCTGCCCAACAACCTGACCACCCCAGGTGTCGTCTCCTCGGTGGGGGCGGTCGCGGCCTGCCCGCCGAGCTCGGGGTCGGGGGCGTCGGCGTCGGCCGGGTCGGGGTCGAACTCCGCCGCGCCGGGAACCGACGCCTGCTCCGCGGGCAGCGGGGGGAGCGCCACTCCGACCATCACCGTGGGCGTCACCCCTTCTCACCCCGCCGCCACGGGCAAGTGGGATCAGGCCCCGGTGCAGATCGGCATCACCACCGCCAGCGTGCGGGGCGCCCTGGTAGTGCCCGTGACCGCGCTGCTGGCCCGGTCCGGCGAGGGCTACGCGGTCGAGGTCGTTGGCGCTGGGGCCGGCGCCGGCGCCGGGCCGAGGACCCATCTCGTGCCGGTCTCACTCGGACTGTTCGACGACGCCGAGGGGCTGGTGCAGGTCACCGCCTCGGGGCTGGCCGCCGGTCAAGAAGTCGTGGTCCCATCCACATGACGGCGGCGGTGCTCGATGTCGAGAACGTGACCAAGAGCTATCCCGGAGAGCCTCCCGTCCACGCCCTGCGGGAGATGAGTCTCACCATTGGCCCGGGGGAGCTGGTCGGGATCGTGGGCCCGTCGGGGTCGGGGAAGACCACCCTGCTGCAACTGATGGGAACCCTCGACCGGCCGACCAGCGGTCGGGTGCGGATCACGGGGCTCGACGTGGCCGTGATGGCCGACGAGGACGTGGCCTACCTGAGGGCCACACGAATCGGGTTCATCTTCCAGCAGTTCTTCCTGGCCGAGCACGAGACAGTGGCGGACAACGTCGCCGACGGCCTCCTCTATGCCGGCATCCCCCGGGGGCAGCGCCGTCAGCGCGCCCTCGACGCCCTGGACCTAGTCGGCCTGGCCGAGCGCCCCCACGCCCGTCCCACCCAGCTTTCCGGCGGGCAACGCCAACGTGTCGCGATCGCCCGGGCCCTGGTCGGCCAGCCCGCGATCGTGCTGGCCGATGAGCCGACCGGGAACCTCGACCAGGCCACCGGGCAGTCGATCCTGACCCTGATCGACCAGCTCCATCACGCCGGCTCGACCATCGTGGTCATCACCCACGACCACGCAATCGCCGAGCGGATGCCACGCAGAGTCGAGATCATCGACGGTCAGATCGTTGCCGACACCGGCCCGCTCGGGGGCGAGCCGTCGTGAGCGCCACCGCCACCCCGAAACGGAGGCGACTGCAGCTCTCCGACCTGACCCGGCTCTCCACCGTCGGACTCCGCACCCGGAAGCTGCGGGCCGGGCTGTCCGCGCTCGGTATCGCCATCGGCGTGGCCGCCATCGTTGCCGTGCTCGGCCTGTCCGCCTCCTCCCAGGCCGGCCTGCTGGCCGAGATCAACCAGCTCGGCACCAACCTCCTCACCGTCAGCAACGGCCAGAGCCTGACCGGCGGCACCGCGGAGCTGCCCACCGAGGCGCCGGCCATGATCGGCCGGATCAGCGGTGTGCAGCACGTGCAGAGCACCGGGGCGCTCAGCGCGGCCAACGCCTACCGCACCCCTTACGTCCCGTCGGTCGACACCAACGGCCTGACCGTCCAGGCCGCGTCCCTCGACCTGCTCCCTGTCGTGGCCACCGCGGTCGCCCAAGGCCACTACCTCAACGCTGCCACCGCCCAGGAAGCCGTCGCCGTGCTCGGCGCCGCTGCCGCCCAGCTGCTTGGCATCGACCGTGTCTACCCCGGCGAACGCATCTGGATCGGCGGCCAGTGGTTCTACGTCGCCGGCATCCTCAAACCCGCCGTGCTCGCCTCTGACATCGACACGTCCGTCCTGGTCGGCTACCCGGCGGCAGAGAAATACCTGAGCTTCGACGGACATCCCTCTACCATCTACCTTCGCGCCGAAACCGATCGAGTCAACGCGGTCGACAACCTGCTCGCCGCCACCGCCAACCCGGAGAGCCCCAACGAGGTGAACGTCAGCCAGCCCTCCGACGCCCTCGTGGCCCAAGCCGACGCCAAAAGCGCTCTCAACGGCCTGTTCCTCGGCCTCGGGGCCGTCGCCCTCGTGGTCGGCGCGGTTGGCGTCGCCAACATCATGATCATCTCCGTCCTCGAACGCCGCTCGGAGATCGGCCTGCGCCGCGCCCTCGGCGCCACCAAAGGCCACATCCGCACCCAGTTCCTGTCCGAAGCCGTCCTGCTCGGACTGCTGGGCGGCGCCGCCGGCGTCGCCCTCGGTGCCGCGGCCACCGCCGTGTACGCCCACACCAAGCACTGGGCCACCATCATCCCGACCGAAGCCTGGGCCGGCGGCATCGCCGCGTCGCTCATCATCGGCGCCGTCGCCGGGCTCATCCCCGCCCTGCGAGCCGCACGCCTCTCACCCACCCAGGCCCTGTGGTCCGTATAGCCGGGCGAACCGCCTGCCGCTCCGGGCCGACGGCAAATCGGTAGCCTCACTTCACGGTTGAGCCTTGTCCCGGGGGGACGGTTGTGGCGGAGTCGGTTGAGCTTGCGACGATCCTGCTGACCGATCTGGTCGGCTCGACTCGGCTGGCCACCTCCCTGGGCCCGGTACGCGCCGATGAGCTGCGCGAGGAGCACTTCGCTCTGTTGCGCGACGCGATCGCAAGCTATGGCGGCAAAGAGGTAAAGAACACGGGCGATGGGCTGATGGTTGCCTTCAGCTCGGCCTCTGCGGCGGTTGAGTGCGCCGTGGCGATGCAGCAGCTCTTTGAACGCCGCTATCGCACGGCCGAGCAGGGCCTGCACGTGCGCATCGGCCTCGGAGCAGGAGAGTCCACCGTCACAGACGGTGACTACTTCGGCATGCCCTCGATCGAGGCGGCTCGCCTGTGCGCACAGGCACCCTCTGATGGCATCCTCATCTCGGGGCTCACCCGGGCGCTCGCGGGGCGCTGTGAGGGCATCGACTTCGCCTCGGCGGGTGAGCTCGAGCTCAAGGGCTTTCCAGAGCCGGTTGAGGCATTCGCAGTGTCCTGGGCGCCGTTAGCCGAGGAGGCCTCCGGCGCGAGCAGCTGGCCGCTGCCGGCGCTGCTTCGCTCGGTGCCGCCGGTCTCCTACGTGGGACGGGTCGAGGAGCGCGCTGGGATCGCGGAGGCGATGGTGCTCGCGCGCGACGGCGCACGCCAAGTGGTCCTGCTTTCGGGTGAACCGGGGATCGGCAAGACGAGACTCGCGAGCTTCGCCGCCCACCAAGCGCATGCCGAGGGCTTCGTGGTGTGTTGGGGCTCGTGCTCTGAGGAGCTCGCGGTGCCGTATGAGCCGTGGATCGAGGTCTGTTCGCAGATAGTCGAGCATGCCCCGCAGGAGCTGCTTGAGCGTCACTGCAAACGTCATGGTGGAGAGCTCAGCCGGTTCGTTCGCACGCTGGGCGAGCGCGTGGACGAGCTGCCATCGCCGCAGACCTCTGACCCTGAGACCGAGCGTTATCTGCTGTTCTCGGCGGTGGCGGCGCTGCTTGAGCAGGTCGCGCAGAGCGCGCCGGTGTGCCTGGTGCTCGACGATTTGCACTGGGCCGACGGGCAGTCGGTTGCCCTTCTCAAGCACGTGGTTCGTACCGCTGAGCAGGAGGCGCTGCAGGTGATCGCAACCTACCGCGACTCTGACCTTGGCAAGGATCACCCGCTCGGAGCCGTGCTCGCGGACCTGCGATCGGTCGACGGCGTGCAGCGGATCGCCCTACATGGCCTCGGCTCAGACGAGGTGGCCGAGATCATGACGTCCGCCGCCGGGCACGAGCTCGACGAGGACATCCTTCGGCTGGCGCAGGAGATCGCGACCGAGACCGATGGCAACCCGTTCTTCGTGGGGGAGATCCTGCGCGGCCTTTGGGAGTCCGGCGCGCTCATCTTCGACGAGGACAGCGGGCGCTGGAGCGTCGACCGCTCGGGTGCGATCGCGCTGCCCGAGAGCGTGCGGGAGGTGATCGAGCGGCGTGTGGAGCGCCTCGGCCAGGACACCCTCGAGGTCCTGAGGCTGGCGGCGGTGATCGGCCGCGTGTTCGACGTGGAGCTGCTCGAGTCGATGCTCGAGATCGACGAAAGCCAGCTGCTCGACCAGCTGGAGGCCGCGGTTGCCGCCTCCCTGCTGGCCGAGTCCGACGAGCGGGTGGGCCAGTTTCACTTCGCCCACGCGCTCATCAACCAGACGCTGTATGAGGGCCTCGGCGCCACCCGCCGCGCCCGCATGCACCAGCGTGTCGCCCAAGCGCTCGAGGACCTCTACGGCGAGGACCCGGGCGATCGCCTGTCGGAACTCGCGCTTCACTGGCGCCTGGCTGCCGCATCGGTCGACAAAGCGAAGGCGGCCGGCTACGCCGTCAGGGCCGGTCAGCGCGCTCTCCAGAGCCTCGCGCCGGCCGAGGCCGCGAAACTGTTCGCCGACGCTGTCGAGCTGATCGGCGATGTCGACGGCGCCGAGCGTTGTGAGGCGCTGATCGGGCTCGGCGAGGCGCAGCTCCAGACCGGCGCTGGCGCCTACCGCGAGACGCTCCTCGACGCGGCGCGGATCGCCTCAATGATGGCCGACGCCGAGCTCGCCGCGCGGGCGGCGCTGGCGAACACCCGCGGAACCGTCTCAAGCACGTTCGGTGAGATCGACATCGAACGGCTCGCGGCGATCGAGCGGGCGATCGAGCTCGATCACCCACCGCGCCGCACACGCCGCGCGCGACTGCTCGCGATCAAGGCGCTGGAACTCGAGTGGGACCGGGACTTCGGCATGCGTCGCTCGCTCGCCGAGGAGGCGATCTCGCTGGCTCGTGCCACGGAGGACCGCAGGACACTTGCCGAAGTGCTTCGGAACGTGGCCGAGGCGATCCGAGCACCCGACACGCTGGCCTGGCGAATCGGTCTTGTCGAGGAGCTCGTTCGCTGCGCCGCCGAAGTGGGTGATCCTGCCCTCGCACTCTCGGCGCACACCTTCCAGTTCAACGTTTGCGTCGAGTGGGGGGACCTCGAGCGCGCGCAGCTCGCGCTAGAGCGGGCGCAGCTGCTCGCGCACGAGCTCGACCAGCCCACGTTCAACTGGTTCGCCACGTTCAACACGGCTGGTTGGGAGCTCCTGCACGGCGATCTGGTCGCCGGCGAGCGCCTGTCCGAGAGGGGGTTGCAGATCGGGCAGGAGGCCGGACAGCCCGACGCCGTCTTTGTCTACGCCGCCGGGCTGCAGCAAACGCGTGCCTATCAAGGCCGCGCACAAGAGGTCGTCGAGATGATGGAGCAGAGCGTGGGCGCCTATCCGGCGATCGCGGCCTGGCGAGCCGGACTGGCAGCGATGCTTTGCTATCTCGATCGAGGAGCCGAGGCCGCGAAGATTCTCGAGCAGGCCGCGAGTGATCGCTTCGCCCACATCGCGCTTGACTCGGCCACCCTGACGGCGCTGGCGCTGTATGCCGACGTAGCCGCGCTGACCGGCAGCTCAGGCCCCGCTTCGATCCTCTACGAGCTCATCGAGCCGTGGGCCGACCAGGTCGTCTGGAACGGCGTCATCGGCTACGGGCACGCCCGCATGTGGCTGGGCCTCCTGGCTGCGTGCACAGGAGACCACGAGCAGACCGATGACCACTTGGCGTTCGCGTGCGATTTCCAGGAGACCCACGGCCTGCTTCTATGGGCAGCCCGCGCCCATTTGGGCTGGGCGCAGGCGCTCGCCGGGCGAGGCGATGCTGCTCGAGCACGCGAGCATGCCGCCCGCGCGCTCGAGCTCTCGCGCGAGCACGGCTACGGCGCCTTCGAGGCGCGCTCGGCAGCTCTCGTCGAGGCGCGATCAACCACCTAGCTGTGACCGGGCGAGGCGGCGTGTGCTGTCGCCAGGCTCCGGGCTGGAGCCGAAGTACCGCGCCTCCATAAGAGCGGGTCAAACACCAAAGCCGCTCGTCGCGGGCCAGCTTCCGCAGCTCCTCTGACAGCCGAGTCAGGGGCCGCCTCGCAACATGCGTATCCCCTCTCGCAGCCCCGCTGGGTCGGGTCTGACGGAGACTGGTGATCAAAGGCCTCCGTGAAAGCCGGTCCATCTAAGTGGTCCGATTGGAGGATTGCAATGGGTGACGAGCAGGAATACGGTGGGCGGGCTGCAGGTTGGCGGCAAAGGAGAGTGGTCAGCTAACAGCGGTCTGACTCCAGCGCGATGGTGGACTGGCCTCTGGGGCGTCGTGTGGAGCTATAGGAGGGTCGTGGCCCTCCGGTGGAGGTCGGTATGCGGTCGCTGTCTCATGAGCTGAACAAAACCAGCCTGGACGGGGGGAAGCGCGCTGGCCGCGGGGCCGCAGGTTCGGCCGTGCCCCACGGATCGGGCGTCTGCTGGTCGCGCCGATAGTCGGGATCGCGTTTCTGGCCGGCGTAAACCAAGCCGTGGCTGCGACATGGACGGTCACCACCACTGCCGATACTCCCCTCGGCAACGGCAACTGCCAGCCCAACTCCTGCTCGCTGCGCCAGGCGATCAAGGCCTCTTCCACCGGCGACACGATCGTCGTGCCAGCCAGCAGTAGCCCGTACTCGGTATCCAGCGGGCAGTTGGTGGTGCTGCACGCGCTCACGATCAGCGGCGCCGGACCGGGGTCCACGGTGATCCAGGCGGCCCCACAGAACGACAACCGGGTGATGTTGGTGACGGGTAACGCGGCCGCCGTCAAGCTCCAAGGCCTCACGATCACCGGCGGGGATACAACCACCACGACACAGAAAGGGGGCGGAGGGATCGCAGTTGCCGGGCCCGGGCCGCTCGTGCTCAACGACGTGGCGGTGGTCGGAAACACGGTCGACTCGACGAACGCCGGGTCGCAGTTCAACGAGGGTGGCGGCGGCATCTGGAGCCTGGCCTCGGTGACGCTGAATGACAGCACCGTGAGCAACAACACGGTCAGCGTCCCGGCGTCGGACGGTGACGGTGGTGGCGGGGGCATTCTCATGGCTCAGACAACTGACAACAGTGACAATCTGACCGTCACCGATTCGGTGGTCAGCAACAACACCGCCACTGTCGCGCCTGACGGCACCGGGCCAACCGACGCCAACGGCGGTGGTGGTGTCTACGCAGATGGCGGCGACCTGACCGTCATTGGGAGTCTGATTCAAGCCAACACGGCCGCCGTCTCTTCGAGCACGCCGAACACCCCCACCCCGACGGATGGCGGTGGCGGCATCTTCCAGTTCGGCAATCAGTTCGTCCTCCGTGACAGCACGGTGGCTGGAAACGTCGCCCACGGTCCCGGAATTGCTCGGGGCGGCGGGGGAGGCATCCTCGACAGCGGAAACGGCAGCCAGTACCTCAACAGCACGATTACCGACAACAGCACCGACGAGCCAGCCGCGGGCGATAACAGCGACGGGGGCGGGGGGATGCTGCTCAACAACGTGAAGGACGGCGTCACGTTGGCGAACATGACGATCAACGCGAACAGCGCCTCCGCGGCGACCGGTGGCGGCATCAACAATCAGCTCACCACCACGGCCGAGCTCGCCGACTCGATCGTCGCGGGCAATACGGCCTCGGACTCCAACGACAACTGTGCCGGGCAAATGGAGTCCGCCGGCTACAACTTGACCGATGATCCGTCGGCGAACAACACGTGCTCGCTGGCCGCCGCTGGCGACATCCTGGGCAGCAACCCGGGCCTGGGCGTTCTGGCTGATAACGGCGGCCCGACGCCGACCGAGGCGCTGCTGGCTGGCAGCCCGGCGATCGATGCCGGGGATCCGGCCGGTTGCACGGATCTGCTGGGCGATCCGCTCACCACCGACCAGCGTGGCGTCACGCGGCCAGAGCCGCCCGGTGGCCGTTGTGACATCGGCGCCTACGAAGTGGCATTACCGGCCGTGGCCACCAGCGGCGCGACCGTCACCGGGACGGGCGTCCTCCTGTCCGCGACGGTCAGCGAGCCGGATCCGCGGCAAGGGAGCGTGAGCTTCCAGTACGGTCCGACGACGGCGTACGGCTCCAGCACCCCGCCGCAGCCTCTTCCCGGTGACTCGGGACCGCAGACGTTCACCGGCTCGGTTGCGGGTCTGCGCGCTGGGACCTACCACTTCCGCGTCCGCGCGACCAACCCGGACGGGACCTCGGTGGGAACCGATGGCGTCTTCACGATCCCTGCGCTGGTCAACAACTCGGCCCCGCCGGCGCTCACGACCCAACGGCCAACGAACCTCGGTGCGTTCTCAGCCACGCTGGTCGGCGTCGTCAGCCCCGAGGCTCAAGCCACCTCCTACCGCTTCGAGTACGCGACAACTCCACGCGGTCCTTACCGCTCGAGTACCCCGAGCGGCTCGGTCGCCGCCGGTGGCGGAGCCACTGCCGTCACCGCGTCGCTGGCTGATCTGCTCCCGGATCACATCTACAGCTACCGACTCGTGGCCACCAACGCTGCCGGGACCAGCACCGGCAGCAGCATCCGGTTCCGCACCGCGCGGAAGCCTCAGCCGTTCAGCTTCGGCGCCAAGATCAGCCCTCGCCAGCGGGCTGTGCGTCCGTACTCCTATCTGATCAAAGGTCACATGTCATTGCCACCGGGTTTGGCTCGGAGGTCCGGCTGCCGTGGGACTGTCACGGTGCAGGCGATCGCCGGGCACTCGACAATCGGGCGGGCGCGGACGAGCGTCGGGCGCTCCTGCAGCTATCGCGTGCCGATCAAGCTGTACCGCGATCTGCCGGCGAGCCAGGGTCGTGCTCGCATCCATGTCTCCTTCACGGGAAATGCGTGGCTGGCTCGCCGTCGAGCCGCCCTGCTCGTGGTCCGCTACGGCTGAGGACTTGCCAAGTCAGCGCGACCCGTGAGGCACGCGAGCGAGATAAACGACTTCAGCGGGGTCCCAGTCTCCGCGGCCTCCAGCTGAGTGACCAGCTCCGAAGCGGCGACCACGCCGTATCGACGAAGGTCAGGCCGGCGGCGGATCCGTGCCCAATAAGAAGGACATGACTTGTGTCCGCATGATTCGCCGCCCAGTGAGCTTTGAGCTCCGCCATCGTCTGGAGCTCCAGCATGCGGAGATCCTCGTCCTTGTGGACGACCTCCATCCAGACAGATAGGGCGACCAATCGAGACTGGCCATGCCCCAAAACCGCGCAACTCCAGGCGATTCAAAAGAGCCCTCTGTCGGACTCGAACCGACGACCCCTTCCTTACCATGGAAGTGCTCTACCAGCTGAGCTAAGAGGGCGCTGGGGCCAGCGTATCGAGTCGCGGGCTCTGAGCTCCGAGTGGGCAGGCGGCGAGTGGCCGTCCGAATGACTATTAAGAACGCGGAATCGTGCATGTCACCATTTCGCGACGGCTTCGCATCATGTAGCGTGCCCGCCGTGGTGTCGAGGGAGCACCCCGGTGATGTCGGCTTGGCCGTCCGCGATGTGACGGTTTCGTTTGGGGGGATCACGGCTCTGGACAACGTTTCCGTGGACGTTTCCAAGGGCGAGGTGCTCGGAGTGATCGGCCCCAACGGCGCTGGCAAGACGACCCTGTTCAACGTCATCTGCGGGTTTGTCACGCCCGACTCCGGCTCGTTGATCTGGCGTGGGCAGGATGTCACCGGTCTCCGACCCGACCGGCTGGTGTCGCTCGATATCGCCCGCACGCTCCAGGGGGTCGGGCTGTTCCCACGCATGACGGTGCTCGAGAACGTGATGATGGGCTCGCAGCGTTTCCGCAAGACCGGGATCGCCAGCGCATTGCTGGGACTACCCCGGTCTGACCGCGACGAGCGGGACCTGCGTGGGCGCGCCCTATCCGCGCTGCGGGGCCTGACTGCGGGGACATCGGCGACCGGCTGCCGGCGACACTTCCCTACGCGGTGCAGAAGCGGGTTGCGCTGGCTCGCGCGCTCGCCTCGGAGCCAGAGCTGCTCCTGCTGGACGAGCCGGCGGGAGGGCTCGATTCCGGCGAGCTCTCGGAACTGACTGCGACGATCCGTTCATTCGGGAGCTCGATCGCGGTGATGCTGGTAGACCACCACATGGACTTCGTCACCTCGGTCTGCGATCGCGTGATCGTGCTCGATTTCGGGCGTGTTATCGCCTCCGGCGTCCCCCCCGTCGTTCGTCAGGACCCGCGGGTGCTGGAGGCATATCTGGGACGAGAGGTAGAGCAGGCGGAACCAGCTCCGGCGGCGGGCAACGGCGATGCTCTCGGTTGAGGGCCTGACCACCGACTACGGCGCCGTACGCGCCGTCGATGACGTTTCGCTGGAGGTGCCCGCGGGATCGGTCACCGCCCTGCTCGGCGCCAATGGCGCCGGCAAGACGTCACTGCTGCGGACGATCACGGGCCTGGTGCCCGCGAAGTCGGGTCGGGTCAGGTTTGCCGGGGAGGACATCACCCGGTTGCGGGTGGAGGAGATCGTCCGCCGAGGACTCGCCCACGTTCCCGAGGGCCGGGGCGTGATCACCGAGTTGACGGTGGAGGAGAACCTCCGGCTCGGGGGTCTATGGCGAGGCAAGGGCGCCGCGCCCATAGCCGAGATCTACGAGCTGTTCCCGTCCCTGCGAGAGCGTGATCACCAGCCGGCCTCCCGGCTTTCCGGTGGCGAGCGCCAGATGCTCTCGATCGGCCGCGCCCTGATGGGCCGTCCCCGGGCCCTGCTGCTCGACGAGCCGTCGCTGGGCCTGGCGCCGGTGATCGTTTCTCAGATCATGGGTCTGATTCGTACGCTCGCTGACACGATCGACCTGGCGGTGCTGCTGGTCGAGCAGAACGCCCGCAGTGCTCTCTCGATCGCCGATCGCGGGATCGTCCTCAGCCTGGGATCGATCGTGGCCAACCAGGAGCCGCACGAGCTCGCGGCTGATGAGCGGCTACGCCACGCCTACCTCGGATTCTGAGCCGCCGATGACCAAATTCCTGGATCTGACCTTGAGCGGGATCTCCATAGGGGCGGTGTACAGCGCCGTCGCCCTGGCGCTGGTTCTGATCTGGCGGGCGACGCGGATCGTGAACTTTGCCCAGGGCGCCATGCTTATGATCACCACGTTCATCGCATCGGCCGTGATCAGCTCCACCGGCTCCTACTGGTTCGGGTTCGCGGTCGCCCTGATCTCGGGGCTGGTCTTCGGCGCTGTGGTCGAGCGCGTGCTCATCCGGCCGGTGGAGAGCGCTCCCCCACTAAACGCCGTCATCCTCACGCTCGGGCTGTACACGCTGCTCGTGGCGGTCGCCGGAATGATCTGGGGCAACACGCCCCGATCGTTCCCGGCAGCCTTCTCGTTGCGCGGGTATGACGTGTCCGGAACGCGGCTTCTGTTCACCCCCAATGACACGTTCACAGTGCTCGTGGTAATCGGCGTCGCCGGTCTTCTCGCCCTGTTGTTCCGGGGAACGTCGGCAGGTCTGCAGATGCGCGCGGCGGCGTTCGCCCCCGAGGTCGCGCGGCTGCTGGGCGTTCGCGTGGGACGGTTGCTTACAGCCGGTTGGGCACTGGCCGCGGTGGCGGGGGCACTGGCCGGAGTGTTGGTGGCGCCTTCGGTCTTCCTCGGTCCCAACAACTTCGATCCGATCCTGATCAGCGGGTTCGTCGCCGCGGTGCTCGGCGGGCTCGACAGTCCCCCGGGGGCGGTGCTCGGCGGGCTGATCCTCGGCCTGGCGCTGTCCTACGTCTCTGGCTACGAGGGCTCGGCCCTCGTGCCGCTGGCGGCGCTGGTGATTTTGGTAGTGGTCTTGATGGTGCGGCCGGGCGGCCTGTTCTCCGCCAGTGAGGAGCGTCGGGTATGAGCCTCGTGGCGCGGATGTCAACCACGATCCGCCGCAGCACGATTCTGCGCTCGCTGTCCTGGGTGCTGCTGGCTGCCGTCATCCTCACGATCCTCAGCTACGCCGTGAGTGCCTACGATGACCTGCAGCTGGCCAACGGCGCGTTCTACTTCGCGGTGCTCGCGGGGCTGACGATCCTCGCCGGCCAGAGCGGCCAGATCTCACTCGGCCACGGTGCGCTGATGGCGGTGGGGGCCTATACGGTGGCGCTGCTGATCGGCAACGAGGGTTGGGCGCTGGTCCCCGCCATCGTGGCGGCGGTCGTCGTCACCGCCGTAGTCGGGATCCCCGTGGGCGCCGCCGCCAGCCGGCTGCGGGGGCCATATCTCGCGGGCGCGACGCTCGCCTTCGCGGTTGGCCTCCCGGCGCTCGCGGATAAGTTCCCGGGCACGTTCGGAGGAGAGAACGGCCTGACGATCAACCCGCCGGTGCCCCCGTCATTCCTGGGTTCGAGCTTCCCGCTGGAGCAGTGGGAGGCGTGGATCGCCTGCGCTGGTGCGCTCGTGGTCCTGTTCGCTCTGCACAACCTGACCAGTAGCGGCGTGGGGAGAGCGCTGCGTGCGGTACGCGACGATGAGATCGCGGCGTCGCTGTGCGGACTGAAGGTCGGTCGGATGCAAACGCTCGCGTTCGTGATCAGCGCCGGCTGCGCCGGCCTCGGCGGCGCCATGCTGGCAGTGGTCCTGCAGCTCGCGCAGCCGGGTGCGTTCTCGCTTCAGCTCTCGCTCTCGTTGCTCACCGGCGTGGTTCTCGGCGGGCTCGGCTCCCTGGTCGGCGCTATCTGGGGAGCCGCACTGCTCACGCTGTTGCCGAACTGGACGAACGACCTGGCGCACTCGTTCTCACTCTCAACCAATGTTTCGTCCAACCTCCCGCTGGCCATCTACGGCGTTGTATTGATCCGCGCGATGATCGCCTGGCCGAGCGGTATTCAGGGTGCGCTGCGGGCGCTGGCTGACCGCCTCCGGAACGCAAGCCGCTCGCGGGATGCGCGAACGGCGCTCAACGAACCCGGCTCATGAGCCGGGAGAGGGGCGTGAGCGCCGGGACCGGGTGCCGGCGGCTCGAGGCTCCGGTGGGGGCACGCCGAGCAATGCCGCCTGCACCTCCCGCAGCCGGGCGTGATCACCGCGGACGTTGGTGGCGGCGTCATTGAGGAGGAATGCGTGCCGGAGACGGACGAGCGCGTAGGCGAGGGTCGCCGGATCGATCAGGGGTACGTAGGTTCCCGGCGGCGATCTCCTCGGCGATCAACCCCTCGATGCATGCGACGGCGCGCGGCTCGACCACTCCCCCACTTGAGGTCAGCAGTCGCATGGCGCTATCGCGTTCCTGTTCGAGCAGTCGTCGTAACGCCGTTGACCGAGCCAGGGCACGGTTGACACGGTCGAACACCTCGAGCAGCCCAACGGCTCCGCGGCGTCGCACCTGAGCGCGCTTGTGCGCGGCGAGCTTCTCCAGCTCGCGAGCGATCACCTCTCCGAGGAGCTGCTCGCGCGAACCGAACCAGCGGTAGATCGTCGCTCGACCGAGGCCCAGTTGCCGGGCCACCACGGTGATGTCGACTCGCTGCCCGTCCAGGTATTGCTCGGTGGCGAGACGGAGCACATCATCGGGAGACGCGGTAGCCGGCCGGCCTCTCTTGCGCCGCTCGGGCGGGGACTCAGCGGAAGGGTCACTACCGATCCGGCGCTCGCTCTGCCCCGTCGTGACATCCATCACAAAAATCTAACGTTTGAAACGTTCGAGGGATAACGTATCCTAATGGCGCTTGGCTTGACCGCTGCGTGTGGGATGCGAATCCAGCACCACAAACCTGGAGGAGGAGAGTCCAGATGAGACATGGCAGCAGCAGGTGTCGGGTGTCCGCGGCGGTCGCACTCGCGGTGGCGGGCGCGCTTGCAGTCGCGGGCTGCGGCTCGTCCAGTGGCGGCGGCAGCAGTGCGCCGGGTGTCACCAAGACGAGCATCACGTTCGGAACGCACCAGCCTCTGACCGGTCCCGCTGCCCCTGGTTACAGCGAGATCGCGCCGGCGTCCCAAGCGTTCTTTGACTATGTCAATGCGCACGGTGGTGTGTTCGGACGGAAGATCCATCTGATTATCAAGGACGACGCGTATAACCCGGCCAACACGGTGAACGTGGTTCATCAGTTGGTCTTGCAGGACAACGTCTTCGGGATCTTCGAAGGGCTCGGCACGCCCACCCACACCAAGGTGGTCGGATTCCTCAACACCTCGAAGGTGCCCGATCTGTTCGTCGCTTCGGGATGCCCGTGTTGGGACAACGGCGGCTCTCAGCCATACACATTCGGCTGGCAGCCCAACTACACGATCGAGGGCAAGATCCTCGGCCAGTACATCAAGCAGCACTTCGCCGGCAAGCGCGTCGGAGTGCTCTACCAGGATGACGATTTCGGCCAGGGAGGCCTGGCTGGAATCGAGGACGAGGTCCCGGCCTCGAGCATCGTGTCCAAGCAGCCCTATCAGTCAGGCACCACCACCCTGGCCCCGGAGATAACCGCGATGAAGACGGCCAAGGTACAGGTGCTGGTCGACTTCACGGTCCCGATCTACACCGCCATCGGCCAGCTGACCTCGTTCACGCTCGGCTACAAGCCGCAGCTCGTCGTATCCAACGTCGGCATTGACCCGATCACGGTCGGCGGCCTGCTGAAGGCGGTCTCGAAGGGCAAAGCGTCCGGCACGGGCCTGATCGAAGGTGCGATCACCGATGGCTACCTCCCGTCATCGAGCGATGCCTCGAATCCGTGGATCCAGCTGTTCATGAAGATCCACAACCAGTACGACAAGAGTGCACCGTTCGATGGGAACGTCGAATACGGAATGGCCAATGCCTACACCCTGGTCCAGGCTCTCCAGGCGGCGGGCAAGAACCTGACCCGCCAGGCGCTGGTCAACGCGGTGGAGAACGACGGCGGTAAATGGACAGGTCCCGGGCTGGTGCCGTACCGGTACACGAAGACCGAGCACGGCGGCTTCGATGGGGTCGAGATGGGCCAGGTGCGGAGCGGCAAGATCGTCCTGTTCGGCGGCCCGCTCACCACGCAGCCGACGGCGGGCAGCGCGATCACGCCGTATACCGGTACGCCGCCGGCGCCGCCGGCCTCCGGGATCCCGGCGAACTGACGCGTGCGCTTACGGTGGCCCCCCGGCGCGGTACCGCTGGGGGGCCGGGCGTGGCCGTCCTCGCTCGATGTCAGGAGGGTGTGGCGGCGGCTACGCGCCGTAGGCGGAGCGCAGCAGAGACATCATCTGGGGCGCGCTCGAGGGACCGACCGGCGAGCCGCTCGAATCGGCAAAGCCGATCTCGAGGTGGGGTCCGGTGGAGATCCCAACGTCTCCGTAGCCGACCTCCGAGATCACCTGCCCCTGGCTGACGTGGGTGCCGACGGGGGTCCAGTCACCCGGGCCGGCGTGGCCGTAGTAGACGTAGTCATAGCCGGCCAGGGGGCTGTCACAGTGCAGGACCGGCGCCGACGGACCGAAGCCGCCGATGCCATGCAGGACCACGGTTCCGGAGCACACCGCGAGCTCCGGTGTCCCGCCCGGCGCGGAGATGTCCACGCCGTCGTCGAGTGACCAGGTGGCGGGCGGCGAGACGTCGCCCTTGGGCATGGGGAACGTGAAGCTGCCGCTGCTCGAGCGCTGGATGGGACCGCTCGGGGAGCTCCCGGACCCGCCGCCGCCCGGGCCGCTCGAGGACGGAGCGCTGGGCTGGCTCTGGGCGTTCTGGACCGCGGTCAGCTGGGCCTGAAGTGAGGACACCTGGCCGCGGGCGGCGGCCAGCTGGCTGGCGCTGGCATTCTGCGTCCGCTTGGCCGCCAGCTGCTGGGTGAGGAGCGCGAGCTTGTCTCTGTAGACCCGGTTGCGCTCGGACAGAACCTGAATTGTCAGTCCCTGCTGGCGCACCGAGAGCGCACCGAGACGGGTCGCCTGAGCAGCGACTGCTCGCCGGGCGTTCTGCACCTGACCGACGATGCGAGCGTCCTGGTTACCGACCCGCTGGGCGAAGGCCAGCCGCTCGAGCAGGTCAGAGAACCCGGTTGACTCAAGCACCACGCTGATGATGTCCGGGCGGCTGGCCTCGTAGCTCCCGATCAGCTGGTTCGAGAGGACGCCCTCGGCACGGGCCTCGGAGGCCTCGAGCCGCTCGAGGTTGGCGCGCGCGGTATTGAGCTGACCGCGCAACCGAAGCAGCTCGGCCCGCTTCGCGTCCAGATTGGCCTGAAGCGCGCCGACCTGGCTTTGGAGCGCCGCGATGCCGGCGCCCAGCGTCCGGACCCGCCGTCCGGCCGCGCCCGCCGCTCCGGCCAGGCCTGATACCCGTCCCTGGACCGTGCTGAGCTGCTGCTGGAGTTGGCCCGCGCTGGCGGCCCGGGCGGTTGGAATTCCGCCGACGAGGAGCGCGGCAGCCACGATCGCGATGCCCGCCGCCAGGATGGCGCCGGCCGCTTGGCTGGTTGGCGTCTTGGCGCTTGGCATCAGACGGGTTCGGGAGCGTCACCGCAAAGGCTGGCGCTTTTTGCCTGCTCAGACTGGACGGCGCTCAAGGTAACACGGAGCCAGCGTGGGGCTGGGCGGCTGCTCGTCGTGCACGAAAACGTGCATGACAAGGAACCTGGGGCCGGACCGCGACCGCGCGTCAGTCCGGGCGGCTGATGGCCACCACGTGCAGATCCCGCGGGGCGCCGTCCGCTCGCAGGCGCTTCGAACGGCCGGTGCGGAGATCACCGAGCTCGACGCGGCGCAGCAGCGGCTCCGAAACCAGCACCTGATCGGCCTTCGCGGCGTCACTCACCCGGGCCGCGATGTTCACGTCCACACCCAGATAGTCACCGCCGAGCCTCCGGGGTGAGCCCCAGTGAACACCGGCTCGCATGCGCGGCGTATGGCCGTCGAGATCGATCTGGGCCACGGCAGCATGTGCCTCGAGCGCCGCGTCGATGGCCGCGCGAGGATCGAGGAACGTGGCCATGACACCGTCACCCAGCCACTTGACCACCCGCCCGTCATGGTCAGTGACAGCGGTCTCGACCGCCGTGCCGACCTGCCTGAGCAACTCCAGCGCGGCAGCGTCCCCGGCTTTCAGCGCCCAATTCGAAAATCCGACCAGGTCCGTGAACAGGATCGCCATCTCCTGGTCACCGTGGCCCCGCCCGGCCGCCTCCGACAGCGACTGCCAGACCTGGAGGCCCGCCATTCCGAGCTCCTGAACGACGCTCTTGCGTCCCGGTTTCAGCGCCGAGACCGAGCGAGCCACCACCTCGACCGGCTCCGAGCCCGCGGTCGACATCGCGTCACCGAACTGCGCGTCACCCGGCAACCGACGGCGCAGGCGTTCGGCCGCGGTCAGGAGCGCCGGCTGGCTGTCGACCCGCTCAGCAAGTCGCCGCAGACGCTCGCCCCGGGGGGCGGCGTCTTCAGGTCCGTCGGGAGGCTCAAGTTGGCTTGATTCCATGTGCGGGACCGGGACCGCGTGGGCCTCGATGGCGGGACCAGGATTCGAACCTGGGAAGTACTGAGACACTCGGTTTACAGCCGAGCCCGTTTGACCGCTCCGGAATCCCGCCGAAGGGTCGCTGAGTCTAGCTCTGACCCGCCTTTCGGATCGGCTGGCCTGGCTCGATCTCGAAGCGCTCGTACTTGGGCCCACCCAGTCTGAGACCGCTGGTGCCAGCAACTTCCGACGCTGGGATGAACCAGCGTCGACCATCACCGACGAGCACGAAGAGATAGTCGTAGCGAGTCGGGTCAAGGTATTTGACCAGCCCACTCCAGCTGCGGTTACCACCTCGGGTAGCCACAGCAATCTCCCAGCGGCGTCTATGGAATCCGGTCGAGGTCTTGACCTGGACGCGAAGGGGACCATGCCCGAAATCGGTGACCAGGTCGTAATCCGGGCTGTGTCCAAGGGGGAGGAAGACCGGCCAGCCCATGTCCTTCAGCCAGACGATGGCTGACAGCTCGCCCTGGTCTCCCTGACCCCGCGGATCCCTCTTTATGACGTCCATGACCAGACCGTAGGGTCCAGCCCGGCGGTTGTTACAAAGTCCCCTACGAGGCGTCGCGCAAGCGCTGCGCCTCGGGCAGCGCCTCGAGCTTCTTCAGCGTGTGGTTCTCGATCTGGCGGATCCGCTCGCGGGTCACGTTGAAGGCTCGGCCCACCTCTTCGAGCGTGTAGGGCCGCTCGCCGGTCAGTCCGAAGCGCATCTCGATCACCTCGCGCTCGCGTTCGGGCAACGCCGCCAGAGCGCGGCGCAGGTTCTCCCGGCGCAGGTGCTCAGAGGCGAGCTCGAACGGCGATTCGGCGGTCTGATCCTCGACGAAGTCACCGAGCTCGGAGTCGTCCTCCTCACCGATCGGCTTCTCCAGGGAGATCGGCTGCTGAGCCATGCGCAGGACGTCACGCACCTCGCGCACGGTCGTCTCGAGCTCCTTGGCGATCTCGTCGGGCGTCGGCTCGCGCCCGAGCTGCTGAACCAGCTGACGCTCGACGTGGACCACCTTGTTGAGCTTCTCGACCATGTGCACGGGGATCCGGATCGTCCGGCCCTTGTCCGCGATGGCACGGGTCACCGCCTGGCGGATCCACCATGTCGCGTAGGTGGAGAACTTGTAACCCCGGCGATAGTCAAACTTCTCGACCGCGCGAATGAGGCCCATTGAGCCCTCCTGGATCAGGTCCAGGAAGGTCAGTCCGCGCCCGAGGTAGGACTTGGCGATCGAGACCACCAACCGCAGATTGGCCTCGATCATCTGCTGCTTGGCCAGCATGTCCCCGCGCTCGATGCGCCGCGCCAGCAGCACCTCCTGCTCAGCGGTCAGCAGGTTCACGCGCCCGATCGAGCGCAGATAGAGCCGCAACGAGTCGAGGCTCGGCTCGACCGTCAGGTCGACCTCGACCTTCTTGCGTTGCTCCGGATCCGGCGTGGCCGCACTCTGCGCGCTGGCCTCGACGCTTCCGCCCTCTGACTTGGCCGGTCGACCGTCCGATTCCACGACGTCGATCCCGTGCTCGTCCAGGTACGCATGCAGCTCCTGGACCTGTTCCTTGGTTACTTCCACTTCTTCGAGGCACGCCTCGATCTGCGCGAAGGTGAGAAAGCCTCTCTCCTGACCTTCGGCGATGATCGGTCGCAGTTCATCCAGCTCCGCGATCGGCGCGTCATCGCTCAATAGAACGATCTCATCAACGCTCACAGCCCCTGAGCTCCTCTATACGCGGTCTAGAGACCTCCCGACGGGCGGGAGTCCCCCCTCTCGTAACTCCTGATACGACCGCCGGATTGATACCACAATCCGCCGCGGCTACAAACCTCGGCGCGCCGAGCCGGAGCCCGACGTCTCTACTCTTAGTCATGCCAGGCCGTCCCTGCCTCAGCTCCGAGGCCGCCGGCTTCCCGCAAATCAGAGATCTGAAAATGAGTGAGCACCACCCATCACCCGCGGCACTAATAGACGTTCAGTCGCAGATACCGCCGCTCGCGCTCAGCCTTTCGCGCGTGGGCGTGACCTCGGTCGAGAAGGTGATCCGCCTGAAGCAGAACGGCGTCGAGCAGCTGTTCTCGGCCCGCTTCGAATGCGTCATCGAGCTCGGTCCGAACCAGAAGGGCGCCCATATGTCGCGCTTCGAGGAGGTCGTCAACGAGGCGATCGGCGAGGTCGTGCTCGGGGACTCCACCTTCAAGGCCGAGAATCTGGCCGAACACATCGCCCAGCTGGTCCGTACACGCCAGGGCGCGCGGCGCGCCGAGGTCAGTGTGGAGGCGCGCTTCCCCGAGCACAAGCCGGCACCCGTCTCGGGCGTCAAGACGCAGGAGCTCTACACGCTGCACGGCTGTGCGGTGGCCACCGAGCTGGGAACGCGCCGGCTGGTCGGGGTCACAGCCCAGGGCATAACCGCATGCCCCTGCGCGCAGGAGCTGGTGGCCGGCGCGGCGCGCGAGCGGCTCGAGACCGAGGGCTTCGACGGCGAGGAAATAGAGCGGATCCTCGAAGCGGTTCCGGTCGCCACGCACAACCAGCGTGGCCTCGGCACCTTGCACATCGGCTGCACGGAGCTGTGCGAGGACGAGATCGATGCCGCCACGCTGCTTCAGATCGTCGAGCAATCGATGTCATCAGAGATCTACGAACTGATGAAACGCAGTGACGAGGCCCATGTGGTGGAGAAGGCGCACCGGCGTCCGCGCTTCGTCGAGGACTGCGTGCGCGAGATGGTGCGCGGCGTGATCGACTCGTTCCCGTCCCTCGATGACCGTGCGTTCGTCTCCGCCCAGCAGGTCAACTTGGAGACCATCCACCAGCACAACGTCGTCGCCGAGCGCTTCGGCACTCTGGGCGAGATCCGTGAGGAGCTGCGGTCCGGCGTGCCCGCCAGCAGCCACACGTCGCTCAGCGCGTGGCTGAGCGCCACGCCCTAACACCGCCACTCCCTTCCCTGACAGCTCAGGTCCGGGTGGCGCTCGCGCGCCCGCCCCGCGTCTTCGTCGACTCCGCCAGCCGGCGGCGCAGGCCGAAGAAGTAATCCGCGCCCGAGAGCACGGTCACGATGACCGTCAGATACACGAGCAGGGTGATCCAGAGCGGCCGCTCGTCGAAGGCGATCAGCGCCATCACCATCAGCACCTGGACCGCGGTCTTGACCTTGCCGAACGAGCTGGCGGAGATCACCACCCCCTGCTGGGTCCCGGCCGCGACACGCAGGACGGTGACCGCGAACTCGCGGGCGATGATGACCATCGCCACCCAGGCCTCGAGCCGTCCCAGCGAGACCAGGGCCACGAGTGCGGCGACGATCAGCAACTTGTCAGCGATCGGATCCATCAGTTTCCCGAACGTCGTCACCCAGTTGCGGGACCGGGCCAGGTAACCGTCGATCGCGTCAGTCAGCGAGGCGACCGCGAACACGATCGCTGCCAGCAGATCCCCGCCGCTGGTCTTCTCGAGCAGAGCGACCACGAGCACCGGCACGAGCAGGATCCGGACGACGGTCAGGACATTGGGGACGTTGAGCGGAACCACGGGGAGTGTCCAAAGCTAACGGGTGGAGCAAAATTCACCGCAAGATGCGTGCGATCCTGCTAGAGCGACCCGGTACCCCCCTGCGGGCGGCCGCGGTTCCCGACCCGAGCCCGGCGCCCGGCCAGCTCCTGCTCCGCGTAAGCGCCTGCGCGGTGTGCCGGACCGACCTGCATCTCCGCGACAACGAGATCGACGCCCCCAGGCTCCCCGTGATCCTCGGTCACCAGATCGTGGCCCGCACGGAGGATGGGCGGCGCGTGGGCGTGCCTTGGCTCGGCTGGACCGACGGCGAGTGCCGCTACTGCCGCACCGAGCGCGAGAACCTGTGCGTGAACGCCCGCTTCACCGGCCGGGACATCGACGGTGGCTTTGCCGAGCTGACGGTGGCCGACGAACGCTTCTGCCTTGACCTACCACCGGAATTGCCCGATGAGCAGCTGGCCCCGCTTCTGTGCGGAGGCCTGATCGGCTATCGCGCCCTGCGATTCACCGGTGATGCGAGGCGCCTCGGCCTGTATGGGTTCGGGTCAGCCGCCCACATGATCTGCCAGGTCGCCGTCCATCAGGGCCGAGAGGTATTCGCGTTCACGCGCGCCGGGGACGAGCGCACTCAGGATTTCGCCCATTCGCTGGGCGCCGCATGGGCGGGCGCCAGCGAGGACCGCCCGCCTGAGGAGCTCGATGCAGCGATCATCTTCGCGCCCGCGGGACCGCTCGTCCCCGCGGCGCTCAAGGTTCTCGCCCCGGGCGGGAGCGTGGTCTGCGCCGGCATTCACATGAGTGACATCCCCTCGTTCCCCTACGAGGACCTGTGGCACGAGCGCACGATTCGCTCGGTTGCCAACCTAACCCGCCAGGACGGGATCGAGATGCTCGAGCTGGCGCCCAAGGTCCCCATCCGCACCACGGTCACGACGTACCCGCTTGACCAGGCCGAGCAAGCGTTGGCGGACCTCAGGGCCGGCGCCTTCACGGGCACCGCGGTGCTGATGATCTGACAACGCACGCATGGTCTAGGCTCAGGACATGCCTCTGATCCCGATGGTCATCGAGCGGACGGCGCGCGGCGAGCGCGAGTTCGACATCTACAGCCGTCTGCTCAACGAGCGGATCATCTTCCTGGGCACCCCGATCGACGATCAGGTGGCCAACCTGATCGTGGCTCAGCTGCTCCACCTCGAGTCCCAGGACGCGGACAAGGACATCTCGATCTACATCAACTGCCCGGGGGGTTCGATCTACTCGGGGCTGGCCATCTACGACACGATGCAGTTCGTCAAGCCACAGATCTCCACGATCTGCGTCGGGATCGCGATGTCCATGGGGTCGCTGCTGTTGGCCGGGGGCGCCAAGGGCAAGCGTTTCTCACTGCCCAACAGTCGGCTTCTGATTCATCAGCCTTCCGCGGGCTTCGAGGGCCAGTCGAGCGACATCGAGATCCATGCGCGCGAGATCCTCAACATCCGGCGGCGGATAGACGAGATCTATGCCCTTCACACCGGGCAGACCTACGACCAGGTCCACGAAGACATGGAACGCGATCGGTTCTTCAAGGCTGATGAGGCGGTCGAGTACGGGCTGATCGACCGCGTCATCGAGCACCACTGACGTCGCTCGCTGGCTAGATCTACGTCGCCGGCGCCCGCCGGATCCGCCCCGAACCCTGGCCTCGAGTCTCCGGCGGCTCGGGCATGACCGGGCGCGTGAGCGCCCAGGTGATCATGAAGGCGGCAAAGATGATCATCCCAATGCCGGTCCAGAGATCGACGTTGATACCGGCGGCCTTGTGCTTGAGGTGGTGCGAACCGACCAGCCCGAGGATGAGCAGGATCAGGCCGTAAAGAGCGAACAACCCGCCGATCAGCCGGCGGATGTCAAACCGATTTGCCGCCCGCGCGGCGGCGACCTCGTCCTCGTCAGTCGCACCGGTCGGCGCCATCGGCTCGTCGACCGACGAGGTGCCAGGAACTCCAAAGGGCTTGTCCTGCGATGTCATTCGGCGCTCCTCGAGACTCGGGACACTAGGCAAAGATGATGTTGAGGGCCACTACCAGCGCGATCGCGACGCCGCCGAGCAGGGCCGGCGAGCGCCACCACAGCTTGTCACGCGGGTCTTCGTTGACCTCGGCCTCCTCGGCACGTGTCAACCCCCAGACGAGTCCACGCAGCTCCTCGGTGGGCTTCGGCTTCGTGACCAGCGAGACCAGGATCATCACCGCCGCATCGACGAGGAACGCGATGATCGCCTGCCAGAAGCTGGCGCTGAGCGCCGAGCCGAAGTGGAAGATCGTGTGATAGGCGTTCAGCCGGTTGACCGCATACGCGGCTAGGGTCCCGGCCACAAGGCTGAAGAACCCGCCCCACGCTGTCGCCCGGCGCCAGAACATCGCGATGATGAAGGTCGCGAACAGAGGCGCGTTGAAGATCGAGAACAGCGTCTGGATGTAGTTCATGATGTTCGAGTAGCCCTTGGCGATGAACGCCGTGGCGACCGAAATCAGAATCCCGCCAATCGTCACCAGGCGGCCGGCGCGGAGGTAATACGCCGAGTCGCGATCCTTGGCGAAATAGGCCTGGATCAGGTCATAGGTGACCACCGTGTTGAACGCGGTCACGTTGGCCGCCACGCCGGCCATGAACGCGGCCAGCATCCCCGTGACCGCCAGACCCAACATGCCCTCAGGCAGATAATTGCCGATCAGGTGAGGAATCGCCGTGTTGTATTGCATGCCGAGCGCGCTGCCGACGCCGAGGCCCTTGACCGTGACCACGGCGATCAGGCCCGGCAGGATGATGATCGCGGGCAGGAAGATCTTGGGGAAGGCGCCGATCAGTGGCGTCCGTCGCGAGGCCGACATGTTGCGCGCCGACAGGGCACGCTGCACCTCGGCGAAGTTCGTCGTCCAGTAGCCGAACCCGAGCACGAACCCGAGACCGAACACGATCCCGACCCAATCGGACATCAACGGGTTGGTGACGTGGTGGATGGCCAGTCCGCGCCATGCGTGCAATCCCGCCTCACCGAGGGGCTTGAAGTGCTTGACCCGGTTGATCAGCCCGTTGACGCCGCCAACCGCGTGCAAGGCCACGAGGGTCAGCGGTAACAGGGCGGCGACGATCACGAAGAACTGCAGCACCTCGTTGTAGATCGCCGAGGTCAGGCCGCCTAGCGTGATGTAGACGAGCACGAGCGCGGCGGCGACAAGGATCGCGAACGCGATCGACCAGCCGAGCATCAGGTGGATGATCAGAGCGAGGGCGAACAGGTTGACGCCTGAAATGAGCACGGTGGCGAGCGCGAATGTGCCCGCGTTGAACGCATGCGTCGCCTCGTTGAAGCGCAGCCTCAGGTACTCGGGCACCGAGCGGACCTTGGCCCCGTAGTAGAAGGGCATCATCACGAGCCCGAGGAACACCATCGCCGGGACGGCGCCGAGCCAGTAGTAATGGACGGCGGCGACGCCGTACTGGGCTCCGTTGGCGGCCTGGCCCAGGATCTCGAGCGCCCCGAGGTTGGCGGCGATGAACGCCAGACCGGTGATCCAAGCCGGCAGGGAGCGGCCGGAGAGGAAGAAGTCGAGGTCGGTCTTGATTGCCAGCCGGGCGACGAAGCCGATCCCCAACACGACGACGAAGTAGATCGCCAGGATCACATAGTCAACCGTGCTCGGATGGAGCCTCAGCATCCCGTCCTACCTCCTCCTCGTCATCAGCGCACTAGCTATTCGACAGCGTGTTCAATTTCTCCTAGGCCGTCGATTTCGATTCTTACCCGATCGCCCGAGCTCAAAAACTGCGGCGGATCAAGACCCATCCCGACCCCGCTCGGCGTGCCGGTCAGGATCAGATCTCCGGGGTGCAGCGTGCACGTCTGCGAGATGAACTTCACGAGCTCCTGGCAGCCGAAGATCAGGTCTGAGGTGGGGCTGTCCTGGCGCAGTTCGCCGTTGACCCAGGTGCGCAGCCGCAGACTCCCGGGATCGCCGACCTCATCAGCCGTCGTGACCCAGGGTCCGAAGGGGCAGAACGTGTCAGCGCCCTTGGCTCGAGTCCACTGAGGCTCACGCCCCTGCAGATCGCGGGCGGTGACGTCATCGGCTATGCAGTAGCCGGCGATCGCTCCCTCCACTCCCATGACGATCGCCAGCTCGCCCTCGTAGTCGAGCCGCCGCACGACCTCGGGGCAGCGAATCGGTCCACCGGGTCCGGTCACCGAGCCGCGGACCTTGACGAACACGATCGGAGTCTCCGGAGTGTTCGCGCCGGTCTCCTCGATATGCCGGGCGTAGTTGAGCCCGATCGCGTAGATCGTCCCCGGGCTCGGGATCGGTGCGAGGAGACGGACATCCGCCAGGGCCCATGAACCCCCACGCTGCTCGGGCACTCGCGCGCCGGCCAGAACGTCCACGACCTGCAGCCCGTCCGAAAAGGCCACTGCCCGGCCGTCGAGGACCTCCCCGGCTTGCGGCTCACGGCCATCCGGGACCTGGAAGGTGGCCAGCTTCACGCCCGCAGCCTATACGGGTCAGCTCTCGCCTACCGCAACCACACTCTCTGCCTTGGTGGCAGCCTCGACATGCGTGACCGGGAGCCCGAGACCACGAGTCTTCGACACCAGGTCAAGCTTCAGCCAGCGCGAGATCCGCGCCGGGAGCGTCGAGATGATGATCTCGTCATAGCGCCCGAGGTTGATCGCGTCCTGGATCGCGGACAGCGGCTCGGGATCCCCGAGGCTCCCGGTCACGCTCGTGCCGGCGGCCTCGCTCAGGCGCGGCAGCGCGTCGGCCAGGACCTCGCCGGCTTCCTCGTCACTCGTGTCCTGGGGATCGACCACCCTGTGCATGCCGTGCGCCTGGCGCGGCACGACAAGGTGGAACGTGGCGGGACCGCTCCTGGCTCGCTCTCGGACGGCCGCCGAGAGAGCGGGGGTCGCCGCCGTCTGATGGGCGACGACGAGGACATGGGCCGGTTCTGACATGTCATCACCTCCAAGGAGTGATGCAGGTAGACGGTGACCGAGTATCCCACCGCCTCGGCGCGCTCACAAGCCGCGCTGGGTGCTAGCGGTCCGGGCGGCGCCAGACGTGCAGGACTACGCCAGACGCGCGGCCAGGCCGCGCGCGCTCATGTGGGCAATGGCCTGGATCGAGATCTGTGGGTTGACCCCGGACGCGGTGGGGAACGAGGAGCCGTCGAGCACATAGAGATCGCGCACGTCCCAGGTCTGCCCGGTCGGATCGCAGGCCGACATCGACGGAGAGCCGCCCATCCGGGCCGAGCCCATGATGTGGAATGAGTTCAGCACGCACTGCCCGGCTCCGTAACCGGCGGCATCCGCGGCGGACATGAACTGCTCCCGTGAGCCCTTCTGACCCGGATCGTAGGAGACCCACTTGGCGTGAGAGGAGTAGATCCTGCGCGCGCCCGCGGCTTCATGCAACTGGGCGGCGCCGCTGATCCCGGTGCGCAGGTGACCGGTGTCGAAGGCGGAGAGCTTGTAGCGAACCACGGGCTCGCCATCGCGTCCGACGCGGACCTCGCCACCATCCCGATCCCGGAGGAGGACGCCGAGGGGCGTCGTGTTGGAGATCGCGCTGACGAGCTCGAAGTGCTGCGCGGCGCTCCGCCAGGGGCCGAAGGGGACAAGCAGGTGGGGGTGCTGGGCCGCAGTCTCGAACTTGAGCCCGTAGCCGTCGTGGAGATCGCGGAACTGGTCCGAGTACAGCGCCTGCATGACGCCCTCCCACGGCTTGAGCTCCTCGTCGTAGACCCCGAATACGGCGGCGGCGGGATGGAGCTTGAGGTGCTTGCCGATGTTGTCATTCTTCAAGCCCGAGCGGCGCAGCAGCGCGGGTGTGTGAATCGCGCCGCAGCTGGCGATGACCGCGCGCGCATTGACGGTAAGCCGATGGCCCTCGGCGGTGTGTCCGATGACTCCGCGGGCCCGCGACCCGTCGACGATGATCCGCTGCACCTTGGTCCGCACAACGAACCGCGTGCCTCGCTCGTGAGCATCTGACAGCCAGGTCTTGACCACCGACTGCTTGCCCCCGACCCGGCAGCCAAGACCGCAATAGCCACACTCGCGCCCCTGCGCGCAGCGGCGCACCCCTCGTGGCATCGCGTCGACGTGCCAGCCGAGCTTCACGCACCCCTCCTGCAACTTCTGGTCGCGGGTCGACGGCTCATTGTGCTCCTGGTTGACGCCGAGCCGATCGCAGACCGCGTCGAGCGAGGCCGTGTACTCCTCGGAGGTGAAAGCGGATACCCCAAGGCCGGCCCACTCCGCGCGGACATCGTCAGGGGTCCGGAACGACGTCGTGTAGTTGACCACCGTCCCGCCTCCCAGGCATGAGCCGGCGATCAGGCCGACGCTCTGGTCATGCGTGGCGCTCGGCGCACCCATGTAATAAGAGGTGAGGGCGGTGAACTCGCTCCCGTCGAAATCCTCGTCGTCCCAGTAGCCGCCGGACTCGATCACGATCACCTCGAGCCCGGCATCGGCCAACACCCCGGCGGCCGCCCCGCCTCCGGCTCCCGACCCCACGATCACGACATCGCAGTCGAGCGTCGTGTCGCGCTCGATGGGCGTCACATTGAGCCGCTTGGGCGGCGCCTGCGCCAGCCGTCCCAGTGGACCGTCATAACCGATCGCATCCCAGACCGGGTTACGAGCGCCGTCGCGCCCGGGAACGATGTAATAGAACAGCAGCGCCGCCTTGCGGAGCGCCTGGAACACGGCCCGGCGCTGAGGCAGGCGGGAGTCCCCCCACGAGCGCAGCACCTGCTCTCGCTGCTCGCGGCTCATGGCACTGAACCGGTTCCGGCCGGCTCCTCCAACCGCGCCCATGATCGGCGTGTCCCAGAGCGAGAGCAACATCGCCAGCTGCTTCTGCTCCGCCGGCCGGGCCTCCCGCAGAGCGTTCAGGATCGCCTCCGGAACGCCGAGAGAGTCGGGGCTGGGCAGCTGATCCTCGCTGGGACAGAACGTCTCGCAGATCTGCTCCAGGGCCTGGCGCTGGCGCGGCGTGAGCTGCATCAGTCGAGCTCGTACTCCCCGCGAGCCACGATCACAGCCCCGCCTCCGACGCGAACCCGATCAATCCGCTCCGCCGCACCGTCGACCACCGCTTGGAGGAGTGAGGGCCGGCCGATCTCGACCCCTTGCTGAATCTCGATCCGCTCACCGAACTGGGTCCGGCCGTGCCGAGCGAGATGCACGGCCAGCGGGCCGGCGGCCGAGCCCGTCGCCGGATCCTCGGGTACGCCCAGCGCGGGCGCGAACATACGTGTCTTGACCCGGTTACCGGAGTTGGCGAAGCAGCTCACGCCAAGCTCGCCGAGGCGCCCTAGGCCTCGCATGTCCGGCGCCAGCGCCGTGACGGCGGGCTCGTCGGCGAGAGCCACGTACACGTACCGCGGGCCGTTGTCGTATATCTCGATCGGAAGCTCCGAGCCCTCGAGCCCCAGGGCGGCGAGCAGCTCGGAGCCCCGGTCGAACATCTCCCAGGTCGGGATCGGCTGCTCCATCTCTCCGAATGAGACACGCCCGTTCTGACGGTCGAGCCGTACCGTGATCACACCCACTCCGGTGCGGAGCCGGACCGTGTCGGCGCCGGTCCGCTGGCCAAGCAGAAAGGCGGTTCCGAGCACCGGGTGGCCGGCGAACGGGAGCTCACGGGCGGGTGTGAAGATCCGGGCGTGGACGTCGGCCTCGCCGTCGGTGGCCAGCAGGAAGACTGTCTCTGACAGGTTGAGCTCTCGCGCGACGCGCTGCATGAGCTCGCCGCTGAGTCCAGCGCCGTCGGCGAATACCGCCACCGGGTTGCCCTCGAGCGGAGCGTCCGTGAACACATCGACAACCGAGTATTCGCGCACGATTAGTGTCTCGAACCAGAAGTGGGTGGGCACCGAGAGGTGTCATTGGCGGATGCTGGCCCAGGACGCAGGAACGAAGCTGTAGCGGCGCTACAGCGAGTCCCGAGGACGCCGGCCAGTGCCGCCAGGGGCGCCTCGAATGCACGCGCATTTCTGGTTCGGGACACTAGCCGTCGAGAGCCTTGGTCAGCAGCGCTCGAAGCGTCTGGCGCTCGCTGCTATCGAGGGCCTGAAGGACGTCATCCTCCACCGCCTCGCGAGCTTGGACCCCCCGCTTGAAGGCGGCGCGGCCCTCGGAGGTGAGCTCGACGATGTGGCGCCGGCGGTCCTCCGCATCTCGGCGCCGCTCAACGTAGCCCATCGTCTCGAGCTGGTTGAGCAGGAGAACACAGTTGTTGGGATCCATCATCAGCGATTCGCACAGCTGCTGCTGAGGCATGGCGGCCTGGTCGTAGAGCGAGGACAGGGCGACGAAGTGCTTCCACCGCATCCCGAGCAGATCCTCGGTGGTACGCCGGTGCACGACTTTCGTCAGCTGCGTGATCAGCGTGATCGTGCCCTTTGTGTTGGTGGCTGACACGACGCGATCCTAACAGCGGCCTCCTATCAATCCGGCGATCGAGCGGGCTAGCTCGAGCCCGTCTCGGAGGCCATCTCGAGCAGCGTCGTCACGGTGGTCCAGTTCCGGGCCGTGGCAATGACGCCGAGCTTCTTGCCCGCCAGCTCGTTCCACAGCTTGGAACGGGCGACACCGTCCGGGTGCCAGGCGTAGATCTCGCGACCGTGGACGGCCACGGCCTCGGTCTCGGCGGCCAGCGACGTCAGACGCTCGGCGACGCTCGAGTCAGGCTTGGCGGACAGGAAGCTCACCTGATAGCGCTTGGGGTTGTCAGCCACTTCGCCCAGCGGGTTGCGCTTGACCACACGGGCCAGGTCCGTCCGCGTGCGCACGATGACCGGGACGTCGAAGCCGAAGCGCTCCGAGATCAGACCCGCGGCGTCGCGCTCGAGATCGGCCGGTTTGGCGGTGGTGCGCAGGACGATGTTGCCGCTCTGGACGTAGGTCCTGACATCCTCATACCCGGCGTCGGAGAACAGAGCCCGGAGCTCGGCCATCGGTACCCGGCGGGAGGGACCGAGATTGATGCCCCTCAGCATGAGGATCTGAATCATGGAAGCGCTGGCCTACGAGTAGAACAGGGGGTCCTGGCCGGGAATCTGGCCACCGGCCTCCCCGTGCCGGCCCCGGGGCGTCAGCTGGCCCAGAGCCACCGCGACGTCGCGGGCGATCGCGCTCTCCGACCGGGAGGCGATCAGGGGTTGCTCGATCCCCTCCACATGGACGAGCGTGCGCCGCCGATCGCCACGCTCGTCGCCCTCCAGGGGTACGAGCGCGTAGACACGATCGGCTCGAACGAACTTGCCGTACCCGAGGGCGACCAACGGCATCAGGCGCGCCATAACCCGGGGAATCGTACGCCGCGCGTCAGTCGCCGAGGATCAGTGCCAGCCGACGGTCGAGTGCGTCACCCAGCACGTCCCGTACCGGGCCAGCCTCGAAACGCTCCACCAGCGCGGCCAGAAAACCCTCGATCACGAGCCGTTTGGCGGCCTCGGCGGGCAAGCCGTGGGAGCGCAGGTAGAACAGCTGCTCGGGGTCGACCTGAGCCACGGCAGCAGCATGGGTGCAGCGGACGTCGTTGGCCTGGATCTCGAGTCCGGGGATGGCGTCGGCGTGAGCCCGCTTGGAGAGCAGAAGGTTGCGCGACTCCTGGAAGGCGTCAGTCTTCTGGGCCCCGGGATCGACGATGATGTTGCCCTTCCAGACGGCGCTGGAGCGCCCCTGGAGCACTCCGCGGAAGGCGAGGTCAGACGTGGTGTTGGGCGCGGCATGCTCCTGCGTGGTGTCAAAGTCGATGTGCTGACGCCCGTGGGTGGCGTAGGCGCCGGTGACGCGAGCGTCGGCGCCCTGACCGTCAAGCCGGGTCTGCATCCGTACGTGCCCCCGCGCCGAGCCGAAGCCGAGGGCAACCCAGTCCAACGCTCCGTCGCGGCCGACGCGGGCCCGATGGGTGCCGAAGATCCAGCTCTTCTCGGACAGGTCCTGCCCGGAGACGAAGCGCAGCCGCGCGTTCTCGCCCACGGCGAGCTCGACAACTGTGTTGAACACTCCCTCGATCTCGGGGGTGCCGGACAGCGCCTGCTCCCAGACCTCGGCCTCGGCACCGGCTTCGAGCACGATCAGCGTGCGGCGGTGCAGCTCGGTCCCCGGCGAGGCCTGGATCGCGGTCAACAGGATCGGGCGCTCGAGTGCAACCCCGGACGGAACATAGACGAAGGCTCCGCCCGAGAAGGCGGCTTCGTTGCGGGCCACGAACAGGTCCTCGCCATCATCACCCAGCACCGAGCCGAGGTGGCGCTCGACGAGTTCGGGGTGCTCCCGGGCGGCTTGCTCAAGCGAGCTGACGATCACGCCATCGGGCAGATCACCGCTGAGTGTGGCCGGACCCCCGTCGAGCTGTCGCAGCTCTGCGAGCGAATCGGGCTCGAACATCGGCTGCGGGGCCGACGCCTCATCCGCCGGGGCGCCCGCGGGCGCAAACGCCGACAGGTCGAGGTCCGAGATATCGGTGAATTCCCAGCCCGGCCGGCCCTTGAACTGGGGCAGCTCGAGCGTCCCGCTCACAGCGACGGCGCGCTGGCGGCGCGCCGTCAGGAACTCCGGCTCGGCCACACCGCTAACCAATCGAACCCTCCATCTGGAGCTCGATCAGCCGGTTCATTTCCACCGCGTACTCCATCGGCAGTTCCTTGGTGATCGGCTCGATGAAGCCGTTGACAATCAGCTTGCCGGCCTCCTCCTCGCTGATCCCGTGCGACATCAGATAGAAGAGCTGATCCTCGCCCACCTTGGACACGGTGGCCTCGTGGGCCACGTTCACGTCGTCATCGCCGATCCGGATCGTCGGATAGGTGTCAGAACGCGACTCCTCGTCGAGCAGAAGGGCGTCGCAGACGACCTTCGAGCGTGAACCGTGAGCGCCCTTGGCGATCTCGAGCAGGCCACGGTACGAGCCGCGGCCGCCGTCCTTGGAGATCGACTTGGCGAAGATATTCGAGGTCGTGTTGGGCGCCGCGTGGATGATCTTGCCGCCTGCGTCCTGGTGCTGATCCTTACCGGCGAACGCGATCGAGAGGATCTCCCCATGCGCGCGCTCACCCATCAGGTACACGCTCGGGTACTTCATCGTCAGCTTGGAGCCGAGATTGCAGTCGACCCACTCGACGGTGGCGTCGGTCTCGGCGACGGCCCGCTTGGTGACCAGGTTGAACACGTTGGTGGACCAGTTCTGGACCGTCGTGTACCGGATCCGCGCGCCGGGCTTGGCGATCAGCTCGACGACCGCGGAGTGCAGCGAGGACGAGCTGTAGGTCGGCGCCGTGCAGCCCTCGACGTAGTGGACGTATGAGCCCTCGTCGGCGATGATCAGCGTCCGCTCGAACTGGCCCATCGACTCGGTGTTGATCCGGAAATAGGCCTGCAGCGGCATCTCCACGTGCACTCCCGGTGGTACGTAGACGAACGAGCCTCCCGACCAGACGGAGCTGTTGAGCGCCGCGAGCTTGTTGTCATTCGGGGGAATGATCGTGGCGAAGTACTCGCGTACGAGCTCCTCGTGGTCCCGGAGCGCGGAGTCCATGTCAAGGAAGATCACGCCCTGCTTCTCGAGGTCTTCGTGGACCTGGTGGTAGACGACCTCGGACTCGTACTGGGCGCCCACGCCGGAGAGGAACTTGCGCTCGGCCTCGGGGATCCCGAGCCGATCGAAGGTCTTCTTGACGTCCTCGGGCACGTCATCCCACGAGCGCTCGGCGCGCTCGGAGGCGCGCACGAAGTAGTGGATGTCATCGAAGTCGACCTCGGCCAGCATCGGCGAGCCCCAGGTCGGCATCGGCCGGGCGAGGAAGTGCTCGAGCGCCTTGAGGCGGAAGTCGCGCATCCACTGCGGCTCGGACTTGAACTCCGAGATCTTGGCCACCAGCTCCGCCGTCAGCCCCTTAGGCGCCTTGTAGAGATAGTTCTCGGCGTCGTGAAAGCCGTAGCGCTCCGTGTAATCGGAGTTGATCTGCGCGAGCTGCTCGTTTGCGGTCAGGGGGGGCGTTACGGGTGCGACGGTGTCGGGAGTAGCCACTATTGGACCTCCAGCTTGATCGTGTCGTTCTCGATGATCACAGGGAACGTGTCCACGGGCACATACGCGGGCAGTGTCTTGGGCCTACCGGTCGCAAGGTCAAACAGCGAACCGTGGCGGGGGCATTCGATCGTGCACGCCTGCTCATCGAGCTCGCCTTCGACCAGCGGGCCGTCGTCGTGCGAACAACGGTCCTCGATCGCGTAGACGCTGCCGGCGCAGTTGAAGACGCCGATCTCGAGATCGTCCCATTCCACCAGGCGTTTGGCGCCGGGGGGAAGCTCATTCAGAGGGCAGACTTCGATGAGTTGCGGCACGATCTCGATAATACCTAGCGTGGGGATCGGATTTCCCCATGGAGTTTAGCGGCGTCCCCGGGGTCAGGCCGGGTGTTGCATCGGAGCATTAGGGCGTCTCGGGCTCCCAGGCCACGGCATGCCCCAGCGATGCGCTTTTCAGCACCTTCAGCGACAACAGCGCGCATTTCATCCGCTGAGCCGAGATGTCGATCCCGAGCAGCTCGAGGACGAACGAGCGATCAAGCTCGAGCAGATCGCCGATCTTCATGCCTTTGACCTCGTCGGAGGTCATCGAGGCGGCCGCCTGCGAGATCGCGCAACCGTGCCCCTCGAACCGCACTCCCTCGATGCGCTCGTCCTCGCCGACAGCCAGCTTGACGGTCAGCTCGTCTCCGCACAGCGGGTTGAGGTCATGAAACTCGAGGTCAACACGCTCGAGTTCGGGCGCGGGCGGGCTCCAGTTGTGGGGCCGCTTGTAGTGCTCGAGAATGTTCTCGCGGTACAGGTCGTCCATCACGAATGGAGGCTAGCGGGGGTCATGTGGCGGGAAGCCCCAGCAGCATCAAGGAGACCTCCCACAGCCGCTCGGCGTTGGCGGGGTCAAGCGCGTACGGTGCCACCCCCGTCAGGGCCATCTCGGGCCGGTGGGTGAGGACCTCGGCTTCGTTGCAGTCATTGAAATAGCGGCCCCCGATGCCCTGCAGCAGCGGCGAGACGGCAAGCAGGACCGAGGTCGCCGCGCCCTGCTGGGGGGTCTTTTGCAGCTCCGCCGGGGTGCGGGTCCCCCCCACGTGGCGCTGTAGGTTGGTGGCGATCGCGCCTGGCATCAGTGAGTTGGCGGTGATGCCGTCTGCGGCCCAGCGCCGCGTGGCTTGCACCGCGAACAGGACGTTGGCCGTCTTGGCCTGCCCGTACGCGAGCCCCGGGTCATAGGGCCGGAAGGCGAAGTTCAGGTCATCGAAGATCACCGGCGAAGCCAGATGCGCGCTCGAGGACACGGACACGATCCGGGCTTCACCATCCGCCGCCATCGCCTCATGCAGACCGATGGCAAGGGCGAAGTGACCCAGATGGTTGACCGCGAACTGCATCTCGATCCCGTCCGCGGTCAGCTCGCGCTCCGGGATCGCCATCACCCCGGCGTTGTTGATGAGCAGGTGGAGCGGACCGTCCCACCCGGCGACGAACGCCTCGATCGAGCCGCGGTCGGCGAGCTCGAGGAAGCGGACATCGACGGCGGCGTTACCGGTGCTGGCCCGGATGTCAGCCGCGGTCCGTTCACCCGCTTCGGTGTTGCGCACCGCCAGCGTGACCGCAGCTCCGGTGCTCGCGAGTGCGCGCGCGGTCTCGATTCCGATGCCGGACGCGGCGCCGGTGACAACCGCACGCGTATCGGTCAGGTCAATCCCGGCCGCCACCTCGGCGGCGGTGGAGTCAAACCCGAACGGTGTGGTGATCCGCGCCAACCGAGGCTCCTGGTCGTGGCTATCGCCGGTGCCGCGGGCCACTACAGCTGGAGCACGCGCGCCACGCTGCCCAGTCCCTCGAGCAACCGGTCGATATCGGCGACCGTGTTGTGGACGGCGAATGACGCCCGCGTCGTGGCGGACACGCCCAGGCGTCGCATCAGAGGCTGGGTGCAGTGGTGGCCGGTGCGAACGCACACCGCCTCGCGGCCGAGGATCTCGCCCACGTCGTGCGGATGGGCACCTTCGAGCACAAACGACACGAGCGCGCCCCGGTCGCTGGCCTCGGCCGGACCATGAAGAGTCAGCCCGGGGAACTCTGCCAACCGGCTCAGCGCATCCTGCACGAGGGTTGTCTCGTGCGCCCGGATGCGCTCGACGCCGAGCCCCTGGATCCAGTCCACCGCGGCGCCCAGGCCGATCGCCTCGGCGATTTGTGAGGTGCCGGCCTCAAATTTGTGGGGCAGGTCGGTCCAGGTGGATTCGTCAGCTTCGACGGTGCGGATCATGTGGCCGCCGCCGATGAACGGCGGCATCTGCTCGAGCAGCTCGCGGCGCCCGTGGAGCACGCCAATGCCCGTCGGCCCGTAGGCCTTGTGACCCGTCCAGGCGTAGAAGTCTGCGTTGATGGCCCGCAGGTCCACGGGCAGCTGCGGAATCGCCTGGGAGCCGTCCACCACCACCACCGCACCGGCCGCGTGAGCACGGGACACGATCGACTCGATCGGGTTGATCGTTCCGAGCACGTTGGAGACGTGGACGATGGCGAGCAGCTTGGGCCCCCGCGCCAGCAGCTGATCCAGGGCATCGAGGTCGAGCTGTCCGTCGTCCAGAACGGGCACATAGGCGAGCTCGGCGCCACGGTCCTGACACAGCAGCTGCCAGGGCACGATGTTCGAATGGTGCTCCATCTCGGTCAGGACCACTAGATCGCCGGCGCCGACGTTCTGGCGGCCCCATGTGTAGGCGACCAGGTTCAGGGCCTCGGTCGCGTTGGCGGTGAAGATCGTCTCCTCGACGGTCGAGTTGAGCCAGGCCGCGATCCGCTCCCGCGCACCTTCGAACTGCTCGGTGGCCTCGACCGCGAGTGGGTACACGCCCCGGTGAACCGAGGCGCGCGTATCCGTGTAGTAGCGGGTGATCGCGTCGATCACAGGCTGCGGGGTCTGGGAGGTAGCAGCCGAGTCGAGGTAGCAGAGGGGACGTCCGCCGAACTGACGGCGCAGAACCGGGAACTCCGCCGCGACGTCGGCGATGACCTCGGCGGTGGCCACGGTCAGGCGACCGCTTCCTCGAGCTCGTCCGTGATCCAGCCGTAGCCCTTGGCCTCGAGCTCCTCGACCAACTGGGGACCGCCCTCACGCACGATCCGGCCCCTGAACATGACGTGCACGTGGCTGGGCTCGACGAGGTGCAGAATCCGCTGGTAGTGGGTGATGATCAGTAGGCCCAGGTCGGGGCCCGCCACCGTGTTGACACCGTCGGCGACGACGCGCAACGCGTCGATGTCCAGCCCGGAATCGGTCTCATCGAGGATTGCGACCTCGGGGCGCTGGAGCGCGAGCTGGAGGATCTCCATCCGCTTCTTCTCACCACCGGAGAAGCCCTCGTTCAGGTACCGGCGCGAAAACTCCTCCGGGACCTTGGCCACCTTCATCGTGTCCTTGACCGTCTGAGCGAACTCGCGGAGGGAGATCGGCTCCTCGCCGCGGGCGTCGCGGTGGGCGTTGAGCACCGTGCGCAGGTACTTCGTCACCGTCACTCCGGGTACGGAAACCGGGTACTGGAAGGCCATGAACAGACCCATCCGAGCCCGTTCGTCCGGCTCGGCCCCCGTGATGTCCTCGCCTTTCCAGATGATCTGGCCATTGGTCACCTCGAGGTTGGGGTGGCCCATGATGGCGTTGGCGAGAGTGGATTTGCCGGAGCCGTTTGGCCCCATGAGGGCGTGGATCTCTCCCTTGTCCACGGTCAACTCGACGCCCCGCAGGATCTCTTTCTCACCGGCGCGGACGTGGAGGTTTCTGATTTCAAGATCTGGCATGTTCAGCTTTCGGTTTCGGTTCGGGGTCTACGCGGCCGGCATGGCGGCGGCCGGTTCGCGCGGCGTGGAGCGCGGGCCGGAGAACTCCACCAGCTCGGCCAGCGTGGTCGTCTGCAGCGAGCGGATGATGCCCCCCTGAACCCGGGTCCACAGCAGCTTGGTGGCGCAGCCGCGCCCGGCATCCGGCTCGTGGGAGCAGAGGACGCGCTCGGTGTGTTCGTGGACGAAGCACTCCATCGGCGCAATCGACCCCTCGAGGGCCTGCACCACCTCATCCATCGGGATCTCCTCCGGCGGCCGGGACAGCCAGTAGCCGCCGTGCGCGCCGCGGGCGCTCATGACCAGCCCGGCCTTGCGCAGGCGGGCCACCACCTGCTCCAGGTAGGCCAGCGGAAGCCCCTCGGCGTCGGCGATTGCCTTGAGGCTTGTGGGGTGCTCAGGTGACTGGCGGCCAAGCTCGATCATCAACCGGACGCCATATTCAGCCTTTGAGGAGAAGATCATCGATCTAAATCCTACCAGGGGGGTCGGTTTAGATTGTCCGACGTTTGTTCGTCGTAGTGGACCCACCGGTCCGTGTAGGGTCACGCCATGGATGTAGGGGGGCTGGCAACTGGAGCTGACATCGAGGAAGCGGCGGAGGCGGGCCGCGCGGCTGGGCGGCTCGGGATCGACACCGAGTTCATGTCCGAGGGTCGCTACCGGGCTCTGCTGTGCCTGGTGCAGATCGCCGTGGACAATCCGGAGCCGGACGGCGCGCCCCTGATCTTCATGATCGACGCGCTGAGCGAGCTCGACACGCAGCCGCTGGCCAAGCTGCTGGCCGACCCCGAGGTTGAGGTCGTCCTCCACGCCGGACGCCAGGATGTGGCCATCCTGCGCCGCGCGTGGCGCACCGAGCTGAACAACATCTTCGACACCCAGATCGCCGCCGGGTTCAGCGGAGCCAGTGCGCAGGCCGGATACGGAAACCTGCTCGGCTCAATCCTGGGCCAGCGCGTCGGCAAGACCGCGAGCTACACCCGATGGGACGCCCGGCCCCTGACCGCTGAGCAGCTCGGGTACGCCTCCGAGGACGTGGCTCATCTGCTCCAGCTCGCGGATGAGATCCGGCGCCGCCTGACCGAGAGCGGCCGGGTCGAGTGGGCCCGCGAGGAGTGCCGGCGGCTCGAGTCAGCCACGGACGAGCGCGACCCGACCACGGCTTGGGAACGCCTGCCCCGCATCGGTCAGCTGGATCCCCGGGGTCGAGCGGTGGCACGTGAGCTCGCCGCCTGGCGAGAGCGGACGGCTTCGGAGCAGGACCGGCCCGTGGGTTCGATCCTGGCCGACCCGGCCCTGGTCGAGCTGGCCAAGCGCCATCCGTCCACGCTGTCGGGGCTGGAGCAGATTCGCGGGCTACACCCGCCCACGGTCAAACGGCGCGGGCAGGCCATCCTGGACGCCATCGCCCGCGGGCGTGAGGCGCCGCCGATCCCGCGCGACGAAGCGCGGGCCCGCTCGGAGTCGGGCGACGCGCCGCTGATCGCGTTGGCCGAGGCTCTCCTCCGGGCCCGGGCCCTGGAGGCGGGGCTGGCGTACGAGCTGATCGCTTCGCGGGCCGAGCTCGAGCAGATTGTCGGCGCCGCCCGGCGGACCGAGCCCGAGCCCGACGTGCGGACACTGACCGGCTGGCGGCGCGAGCTCGTGGGCGATGACCTGCGCGATCTCCTGGCCGGTCACAGCTCGGTTGCCGTGGGCCCGGATCGACGTCTGCGCCTTACGAAGAACCCGTCTCAAGCATGAGCGACAGCGCCGGAACGCGAGCGAACATCGTGTGCGACAGGGCTCGGGCGATCATCCGCGAGCGCTCGATCCAGCCCAGGTTCCAGGCCTGAAGGTCGAGCGCCGCCGTGGCGTAGGTGAGCCGGAACTTGTGTCCTGGCGAGTCAGCCGCGCGCTCGACGCCCGTGTCGGCGTCAGCTGAGGTCCACCCCAGCGAGCGAAGGTGCCGCCGCTCGCTGGCCAGCAACCCAGCCGAACTGCGGTACCGAGTACCGACCACCACCAGCTGGACCGCGCAGTACGCGTTCGCTCCCTTGTCGCAGCGGCGAATGTGAGCCACGACGTGGGTCCCACCGGTCAGCGGCACCCCGGCCAGGTCCGGACTCCGCGCGCTGGCCCCCTGCCCGCAGCCGGCGGCCAGCAGTGCGAGAGCGATCGCGCCCAGGAGCCCGATCGTCAGTCCAAGCGGTCTCATGGTGCTTTAGCGAAGGGTATCCCTCGCGTCCCACCGAGACAGCGCAGCGGCGATCCGTTCACGCGCCAGGCCGGCTCCGAGACAGCACAAGAGGGCGATCCGCGCAGCGGGGGCCGACAGGAAGGGAACGCACACCGCGCCGCTGGCACGGACATCAGACTCGGAGCCCTCGAAGCCATAGGTGGCGAACATCATCTGCGAGCGCTCCGGACGGCAGGTGATCAGCACCGGGACGCGCTCGGTTGCCGTCTGAAGTGCCCGGAGCATCCCCGGCGGAAGATGCCCGGCGCCAAGCGCTACGACGACCACCCCGTCACCGTCGGCCGCGGCCGCCCGGAGCAGTGCACCGTCGTCGCCCAGCACGGCCGTCACGATGCCGACGCGACCGTCGAGCGCCTGTGGCTCGAGGGGGGTCATCCGGAGCGGCCGCGCGTGCAGCCACGCCCACCCCTCGACTATCCGTCCGACCGGACCCGCGGTCGGCGAACCGAACGCGGATGGGCCGGTGCTGTCGACCTTGCGCACGTTCATCGCCCCGTGGATCTCGCCTCCGAACACGACCACGACCCCCAGGCCGGCGGCATTGTCGGAGCCGGCCAATGCGACCGCGTCGAGCAGATTCGCCGGACCGTCGGCGCCGGGATTCCCGGCCGGACGGTTGGCGCCGGTGAGCACGATCGGTGCCTCGCCGCCATATAGGAGCGCACACAGAACCGCGAGCTCTTCAAGCGTGTCTGTCCCGGTGGTTATAACCACGCCCTCGCCGGCGTCCGCGGCGGCGCACGCCCGTTGGGCCAGGCGGAGCGCCTCGGCGAGCGAGATCTGCGGCCCGGGCAGCGAGAGAACGTTTTCCGCCGCCAGCTGGGGCACCGCGGCCAGCTGAGGCAGGGCCTCGACCAGTTGATCGGCATCGAGGGCCGGCACCGCGCGTTCTCCGCTCATGGCGATTGTTCCCCCGGCCGCGAGGAGCCGCACGGGGCGAACCAGTGATCTGAGGGCTTGCTCCATCGAGCCGGGGACCCTAGCGGGCGTGGCTAAGCTCTCTCGCGATGCGCAGCGCCGCCGATCTGCTCGCCGACCCAGAGCTCCTGGAGACCGAGTGGGATCTCGAGGCTCTCGTCGACGGCGAGGCGCAGGACGGCGCCAAGCGGGAGCTCGAGGAGGCCATCGTCCGCGCCCGCGCGTTTGCGAGCGCCCACGCCGGCAAGCTCGCGGAGCTCGACTCGGCCGGGCTGGCGGCGGCCATGCACGAACTGGCCGCCATCAGCGAGCTGGTGGGAAAGGCGGGCTCTTACGCGTCACTGCGGTTCGCCACCGATACGGCCGATGCCAAGCGGGGGGCGCTCCTGGCGCTGTTCCAGGAACGCGCGACCGAGATCGAGACCACGCTGCTGTTCTTCGAACTCGAATGGGCGGCCCTCCCGGATGCGCGCGCCGAGGCGCTGCTGGCCGACGAGGCGCTGCGCTTCTGCGCCCACTATCTCCGGAGCGCCCGGCGCTATCGACCCCATCTGCTGACCGAGCCGGAGGAAAAGATCCTGGCCGAGAAGGCAATCGCCAGCTCGAGCGCGTGGAGCCGTCTGTTCGGCGAGCAGGTGGCCGCGCTACGGGTGGATGTCGAGGGCGAAGAGCTGGCGCTTGACGTTGCCCTCAGTCGCCTGCAGGCTCCTGATCGCGAGCTCCGGCGAACCGTCGCCGAGGCGGTCTCGCAAGCGCTCGAGCCGGGTCTGCGGACGCGCGCCTTCATCTACAACACGCTGATTCAGGACAAGGCGATCGATGATCGGCTCCGCGCCTACCCGCATTGGCTGGCGAGCCGAAATCTCGCCAACGAGGCGTCCGACGAATCGGTGATGGCGCTGATCGAGGCGGTCCGCGGGCGGTTTGACATCCCGCAGCGCTGGTACGCGCTCAAGGCCCGTCTGCTCGGCCTGGATCAGCTCGCCGACTACGACCGGGCGGCTCCCGTCCTCCCCGAGGACGTCACGGTTTCGTTTGGAGAGGCGCGCGAGCTCGTGCTTGACGCTTATGACGCGTTCGCTCCGGAGGCCGGCCGGGTCGCCCGCCGGTTCTTCGAGGACCGCTGGATCGACGCGCCGGTCCGGCCGCACAAGCGCGGGGGCGCCTTCTGCGCCTACACCGTGCCGAGCGTCCACCCGTACGTGATGCTCAACTTCACCGCCCGGCGGCGCGATGTGCTGACGATGGCGCACGAGCTGGGGCATGGGCTGCACGCCGTTCTGGCGCAGCCGCAGGGCGTGTTTCAGCAGTCGACGCCGCTGACCCTGGCCGAGACCGCGTCCGTGTTCGGCGAGGCACTCGTGTTCGGGCGGTTGCTTGACGCGACGCCGGATGACGATGCCCGGCTCGGTCTGCTGGCCGAGCGCCTTGACGGTGTGGTGGCGACAGTGTTCCGCCAGATGGCGATGAACCGCTTCGAGCATCTCGTGCACACCCGCCGGCGAGATGAGGGCGAGCTCTCGGTTCAGCGCATCGGCGAGTCATGGAGCGAGTCCCAGGCCGAGCTGTTCGGGGACACGGTTCAGATGACCCCGGGCTACGAGAACTGGTGGTCGTACGTCCCGCACTTCATGAACACCCCGGGCTACGTCTACGCCTACTCCTACGGACTGCTCCTGGCCCTCTCCGTCTATAGCCGCTACGTGGCGGAGGGCGAGTCATTCGCGCCGCGTTACCTCGAGCTGCTCAGCGCGGGTGGCTCGCGCAGCCCCGAGGAGCTCGCCGCGATCGTGGGGATTGATCTGTCGGACCCCGGCTTCTGGGACTCGGGGCTGAAGCTGGTCGAGGCCGAGCTCAGCGCGGCCGAGGAGCTGGCCGCCGGCCGAGCCTGAGCCCGCCCCGTGCCTAGGCGCGCGCGTCGGGTCCGCAAGCGCTAATGGCGCGCCCGGCGGGTCCGCAAGCGCTAGTGGCGCGCCCGGCGGGTCCGCGAGCGCTCCTGCTGGCGCTCGACGACGTTCACGATCAGTTTCAGGACCTGTTCGATCCCGGTTGCCTTCGCCTCGCCCGTGGCGAACGCGTCCTCCCAGTCGCTGACGTGGCCCTTGGTGGCCAGCTCGTTGAAGCGTGCGCGGGACACGGCTAGGTGCACCTTGGCGTCGGCGGCGATGTCCTTCGTCACTCGCGGGCCGGGGAGCTCGACCCGATAGAGCTGGGTGTCGCCCCGGCCCCGCAGCTCGAGACCGGCGACCAACTTCAGCGGCTCGAGCGCCGGCACCTCGCTTATGAACCGCTTGACCGCGGTCTCGATCAGTGACTTGGTATCCGACGGCGAGGACAGGAGCGCGAGTCTAAAGGATGCGCACTGGAACGCTGGCGCTGTGACCCGCCGCCCCGGCGAAGACCGGGGTCACCCGGACCACGTAGCTGCCCGTCGCCAACCCGCGCCCGGACAGGTGAACGTGCTCGCGCCGCCCGGCACGATCTCGGTGCCCGAGCTGCTTGACGACCTTGTACAGCGTGCAGCCGTGCCCGGTCCCCGCGCCCGCCACGCAGCGTCCCTGCTTAAGCTTCCCGCGCTCGCGCTTGAGGATCTGAATCTCGGCCCGAGCCGACTGCGTGTCGATGTAGCTGACCGTCGTACCCGCGGCGTGGAATGACGCCGGGGAGACGCGCAGGGACCTGATCGCCGCCGGCGCGGTCGTCGAGAACGATTTGATCGCGCCCAGAGCGGAGCCATCCGCCGTGTTCACGACCACTCGATAGCGATAGCGCTTGCCCGGCGCAAGCGCCGTCAACTTCACCTTGACCGGGACCGGGGTGACGCCGGAGATCGTGATCGTCTTGCTGGCGGAGCTCAGCTTGGCCCCGGTCCCGTACTCGACGCTGAGCGCGGCCGAGCCCGAGTTGGGCGTGCCACTGGCCGAGACGATCTCCGCCCGTTTGCCGGCTGAGCGCGCGGGGCCGGTCACCGCCGTCGGGCCCACCACCTCATACGCGCCGATGTCGCACTTGCTGGCGCCGGGACGCTTGACGCCCCGCTGATCGGTCGGCTGGCAGCCGGCTCCCGTGGCGGGGATCTGGTCAATCGCGGCGCTGCCGGGCTGCAACTGGATCGTCCAGGTGAGCCCGCCGTTGTTCTGCAGGGCGCCAAGGTCGGGATCTCCGGCCGCAAACGTTCCCGGACACCCCGAGCCATCGAAGCTCAGATCATGGCCGGCGTCGAGGATCGTGCCCGAGCAGTTGCCGCCGCTGTTCTCGGCCAGAATCGAGTTCTGGACTGAGACGTTGGTGGCCTGCGCCGCCACGCCGCCGCCGGCACCCGCGACGCCGGCAGCGCCGGGCGCGCCGGCGGGCGATCCGTTCCCAGCCGACCCGCCCGCCCCGGCGCTTCCGGCGTCATTGCCCGCCAGCGTCACGCTCTGCAAGGCGCCGGTGGCTGACCCGCTGGCCAGGATCGTGCCACCGCTACCGCCGTCGCCGCCGGCACCGCCGTTGCCGGCGGCCTGCGCCGAGTCGCCGCCGGGGCCGCCCAGGCCGCCCCCTCCGGCCTGATTGGAGGCAAACGTGCTGTTCGTGACCTGAAGTGAACCCCCGAGCGCCACGACGGCGCCGCCACTCCCCCCGGCTCCACCGGAACCACCGTCGCCGCCAGTGCCCGCAGCGGTCGCGGGACCGCCGGTGCCGCCGGCTCCGCCGTCACCCGCACCGTCGTCTCGGAAGGTGCTGGCGATGATCGTAAGCGAGCCCGTGCTGGCCACACCGCCGCCGCTGCCACCGGCGCCTCCGTTCCCACCGGGGCCACCGTTGGGTGAGCCGTTGGCACCCAGGTCACCGTCGGTGCCAGAGCCGGCCAGGTCGCTGGTCACGCTCGAATCGATGAGCGTCAGAGACCCGGTGTTGAAGACTGCGCCGCCCGAGCCGCCCGCGCCCCCATCGCTGTTATTGCCGTTGGGATGAAAGGCGCCGGCGCCGGCCACGCTGTTCGTGATGTCAACGTCGTTCAGGGTCAGGTTTCCATCGTTGAGGATCGCTCCACCGTTGGCGCCGGCCGGACTGCCCGTGGTGCCAGCCGGGGCATGACCACCATTGATAGTCAGGTCGTTGAGCTGGACCGTCGCCCCGGAGGAAACGTGGAACACGCGATCGCCGAGGCCGAGGGCATCGATGGTCGTCTTCCCCGTGCCGGCGCCGTCAATCGTGAGGTTGGTGACGGTCGAGGCGATCGTCAGCTCCGGGCCCTGGACGGCCTGAAGGTCATAGGTCTTGGCGGCGAGCACGATCGTGTTGGAGCCGAACGCGGCCGCGGGACAGCCAAAGTTCGGCTTGCCGGGTGAGTCGACCGCGCTGATCGCCTCGCGCAGCGAGCACAGGCCGGTTCCGGGAGCGCCCGAATCGGCGGTCGTGTTAACAGTCAGCGTGGTCGCGGATGCCGCGGCGGCGCTGACGGCGCCCACGGTGGTGAGACCAGCGACCAGCAACGGCAGCACAAAGCCACGCAGCGACATGCGTCCTCCAAGCCCTCGATGTATGCACCCGGCGGTCCTGTGACCACAGCCGGGATCGCGTCAGTGCCCGCTTAAACGGGGCCGGCGCCGGGGAGTTTCTGCCTTTTAGATTTTGTGGCGCTGAAGCAGCTTGCGCCCGATCACCATGCGCTGAATCTCGCTGGTGCCCTCACCGATCAGGAGTAGCGGCGCGTCCCGGTAAATGCGCTCGATCTCATACTCCTTGGAGTAGCCATAGCCGCCGTGGATGCGCAGGCATTCCTCGGCGCACAGCCGGCCGGTCTCGGAGGCAAACAGCTTGGCCATCCCGGCCTCGATATCGCTGCGCTCTCCGGCGTCCTTCATCCGGGCGGCCTGCCGAGTCAGAAGCCGGGCAGCCTCGAGCTGGGTGGCCATGTCAGCAAGCTTGAACTGGATCGCCTGGTGCTCAGCGATCGGCTTGCCGAACGCGCGGCGCTCCTGGCTGTACTTCAGCGCCAGCTCGAGCGCCCTTTGCGCCAGTCCGACGCCGCGCGCGGCCACGTTCACCCGGCCGAGCTCCAGGGCATCCATCATCTGGCCGAAACCCTTGTTCAGTCCCGCCTCCTCGCCCCCGAGGATGTTGGCGGCGGGCACCCTGTAGCCGTCGAAAACAAGCTCGGTGGACTCGACACCCTTGTAGCCCATCTTCTTGATCTGCGGCGGCACGTTGAACCCGGCGAACTCGCCGGTGTTCTCACTGACGCCCGGCTCCTTCTCGGCGATGAAACACGTCAAGCCGCGGTGCTTGGGATCCGCGTTCGGGTCGGTCCTGACCAGGACGAACACGAGCCCGGCACGCAGGCCGTTGGTGACCCACATCTTGGTGCCATTGATCTCGTAGGCGCCGTCATCGAGCTTCTTGGCGCTGGTCTTGATCGCAGCCACGTCTGAACCCAGCTCGGGCTCGGACAGACTGAACGCCGCGCGGAGCTCGCCGGTGGCCATCTTCGGCAGGTACTTCTGCTTCTGCTCGTCGGTGCCGAACTTCATCAGCAGGTAGGAGCCGATGAAGTGCGTGTTGACGATCCCGGAGATGCTGATCCAGCCCCGGGATAGCTCCTCGACGATCATGGCGTAGGTCGTCAGGTCGAGCCCCATGCCGCCGTACTCCTCCGGGATCGTCACCCCGAACAGCCCGAGTTCCTTCATCTGCTCGACGATCGGCTCGGGGAACTCGTCCTCGTGGTCGTAGTGCTCGGCGTTCGGGATGATCTGCTCGTCGGCGAACTGGTGGACCATCTCACAGATCGCTTTCTGCTCGTCAGTCCTGTCCTCGGTCTCTACGGCCATGCGGATCGGCACTCCTAGCGGCGGTTTTGGGGGCGTCTCGAGGATACGTGGTGCGTGACGTTTCGGTCTCGAGGGTGTGACGTTTCGGGCCCAAGGGGGCGAGACCATTGGGGCCGGTGGATCTTTTATGCCGTCATGGCAGAAAAAATCCCAAGCATCGATGAGACGCTCACGGCGCTCGCCCCTCCGCACCGGTGCGTCACGCGGGCGCAGCTGCTGGCCCTTGGCCTGGGCTCGGCTGCGATCACGTATCGGGCCCGCCACGGACGTCTCTACCGTGTCCACCAGGGCGTGTATACGATTGGCGGCCCGCCGCGGACGCCGCACGAGCGCGCCCATGCGGCTGTCCTAGCCTGTGGTCCGGGGGCGGCACTGAGCCACGGATCCGCCCTGACGCTGTGGGGGTTCCAGAAGCGCTGGGTCATGCCATTGCACGTCAGCGTCCCTGGGGATCGTCGGCGCCCCGGGATCGTCATCCATCGGGTGCCGAAACTCACGCGCGCCGACATCCGCACGCACCTCGGGATCCAGGTCACCAGCCCCGCGCGCACGGTGCTCGACTGCGCCCCGGATCTGACGGCCCAGCGTCTGGCCCGAATCATCAACGACGGCCGCCGCAGTGGCGTACTACGGCTCCCCACGTTGACCGGTGTGATCCAGCGGTTCCCGCTCCATCCCGGGTGCGCCAGCCTGAGGCCGCTTCTGGAGCGGCCCGCCGGTCCCACGCGCTCGGAATTCGAGGATGCCTTCCTGGCCTTCTGCGATCGGTTCGGATTCCCCCGACCCGAGGTCAATGCCGAGGTCAACGGTTACGAGGTCGATGCCTTGTTCGCCGCCGAGGGCGTCATCGTCGAACTCGACAGCTGGGCGTTTCATCAGGATCGGGGCGCGTTCGAGAATGACCGCAATCGCGACGTGGACAACCTCGTGACCGGCCTCGTCACGTATCGGCTCACGTGGGATCGCATGAACGGCGATCCCGGATACGAGGCGGGGCGCCTCGAGAAGGTCCTGAAGCACAGGGCCGAGGCGAAAGTCCTGAAGCGCGCTAGCCGCGGGTCTGCGCGGGCGCGGCGTTCTGGGCCCGGGCGTCGGACCTGACGCTGTGGCTCCAGGGCGATTCGGGGCGCTCCTGCAGCTCGCCGTCGAGCTCGATGTCGACCTTCTCGTTGAAGAAGCACACGAGTCCCTCGATGCGCCGGACCTCATCGAAGGGCTCGTCATAGAACCAGATCAGGTCCTGTCCGGTCTCGCCGTCGGGCAGGCGAACCGAGTTGTAGCCGGCGGTGCCTTTATACGGACAGCGGGTGACCGTGTCACTGGGCTCGAGCGTGGCCACCACGTCCTCGCGCGGCATGTACCAGCGCACCGGCAGGTTGGTTTCGAACAGGGCCATCGCGCGCGTGGTCTCAGCCAGCAGCTCCCCGTCCAACGAAACCCGAATGTGGCGATCGGTGGCCAAGACGTCCACGCGGTGGTAGGGGTCCCGCGGGTGCACCGCGACCTCCTCGCCCTCCTCGAGCCAACGACCCATGCGGTTGAAGTAGAAGGCGACGAGCCCCTGGAGCAGTGGTGGTGCCCCCGGGAGCGGGTCAGGGTAGTACCACGCCGCCGCCTCGAGCACCTCACCACCGGCCTTGATGGTGTAGTACGAAGCGTCACCCTTCTTGGGGCAATGTGTATGACGGTCACTCGGCTCGAGGTACTCGTCGAATACATCCTCGGCCGGCAGGTAGTAGATCGGCTGGTGACCGGACTCGTGCAACAGGAACGGGCGCCGGCTATCGGCGATCACGACTCCGCCCACCTCGACCCGGATCCGCTTGGGCGACGGGTCGAGATACAGCGCCTGTCCGGGCTGCGGTGGCTCGAAGTTGAATCGGCCGGCGGGCTCGCGGCCGAAGGGGCCGCTTCCGGTCATCAGACCCATGACCCCAGGCTAGCAATGGCACACTGGCGGCCGGATGAACTTCGCCCGGGATGTCGTCGACGCCGCTCCGGCCGGCCAGCGCGCGCTGGTCGAGCTCGCGCGCACGGGCGAGCGCCGCGAGTGGACGTTTGGCGAGGTGGCCGAGCGCTCGGCGCGCCTGGCCGGGACGCTCGCGCAGCGCGGCATCGAGCGCGGGGACGTGGTCATGAGCCTGATCGGCAACCGGCCGGAGTGGGTTCTGACGATGGTGGCCTGCTTCCGGCTCGGGGCCGTCATCCTCCCGGGCAACGAGCAACTCCGGGCCAAGGACATCCGGCTCCGGCTCGCCGCCGCCCAGCCCAAGCTGATCGTCGCCGACGCCCGGAACGAGGCCGAGCTGAGCGCGGCCAAACCGGCCTGCGAGGTCATCTTCGTCCCCAGCGACGAGGTCTACGCGGCGGAGCCGGCACCGGCCGCCGAGCTCGAGCTCACCGATCCGTGCCTGATCACGTTCACCAGTGGCACGACGGGCGAGGCCAAGGGCGTGGTGCATGGACAGCGTTATCTCCCCGGGCAGCGGCTCCAGGCTTCGCACTGGCTTGACGCGCGCGACGGCGACCTGGTGTGGTGCACCGCCGCCAGCGGGTGGTCCAAGTCCGCCCGCAACGTGTTCATCGCGCCCTGGCTCGGGGGCGCCGCGGCACTCCTGCACGACGCGCGTTTCGATCCGCAGGAGCGGCTGACCATCCTGGAGCAGGAGAACGTCAACGTGCTCTGCATGGCCCCGACCGAGTACCGGGTGATCGCCAAGCGCGCCGACCCGCGGCCCGTGTCGAGCCTTCGGGGACTGGTCGCCGCCGGCGAGGCGCTCAACCCCGAGGTCCTGCGAGCATTCAAGGCGGGCACCGGGCTCGAGATCCGCGACGGCTACGGTCAGACCGAGACCGGCCAGCTGACCGGCATGCCGGCGGGCGGCGCCGTCCGTCCTGGGTCCATGGGCCGGCCGCTGCCCGGGATCGCTCTCGAGGTCGTGGACGACGAGCTGGTCCTCACGGACCCGACCACCGATCCCACCTTCTTCGTGGGCTACCTGGGCGGCGAGCCGGCACCCGAGCGGGAGCCGTGGCGCACGGGCGACCGTGTCCGTGCGGACGAGGACGGTTACCTCTACTTCGAGGGCCGGACCGACGACGTGATCATCTCGGCCGGCTATCGCATCGGCCCGTTCGAGGTCGAGTCAGCGCTCGTGTCGCACGTCGCGGTGGCCGAGGCGGCCGTGGTGGCCGCCGCCGACGATGAACGGGGCGCCGTGGTTCGCGCCGTCGTGGTGCTGCGCGACGGGTACACGCCCAGCCCCCAGCTCGCCTCCGAGCTCCAGGATCACGTCAAGCACGAGACCGCCCCGTACAAGTACCCGCGCATCGTGGACTTCGCCGAGGAGCTCCCGAAGACCGCCAGCGGCAAGATCCAGCGCGCGCTCCTGCGCCAACCGGGGCACTAACCTGACACAGCATGAGTGACCACGAGCGACCGGCAATTGGAATCTGCGCCTCCCGTCTCGCCGCGACCTACGGCGTGTGGAACGAGCCGACGGCGCTGCTCCCGTTCGCCTACGTGGATGCGATCCAGCGGGCCGGGGGGCTGGCCATCGTCATCCCGCCCGATCCGGAGCTGATCGACGACCCCGACGAGATGCTCGACCGGGTGGACGGGCTCATCCTCGCGGGTGGCCACGACGTCGATCCGGCCCAGTACGGCGCCGACCCTCACCCGGCTACCAACGGAACCGTTCCCGATCGCGACCGGGTCGAGATCGCGCTGGCTCGGCGGGCGGTCGAGCGAGACATGCCGCTCCTCGGGATCTGCCGCGGCATGCAGGTGCTGAACGTGGCCTTCGGCGGGACGCTGGACCAGCACCTGCCCGAGACCCTCGGCCACGAGGAGCACCGGCGCACGCCGGGCACGTTCGTCGGCTCAGACCACGAGGTTCGCCTCACCCCCGGCTCGCGTGCCGCCGTGGCCGCCGGCGAGCAGGAGCACAACACCAAGTCCCATCACCACCAGGCCGTCGACGTGGTCGGTGATGGACTCATCGTCACCGGTCACTCCACGATCGACGAGCTACCAGAGGCGATCGAGGCGCCCGCGTGCCGGTTCGTGCTCGGCGTCCAATGGCACCCGGAAGCCGACGACGGCAGCCGGGTCATCGGAGCGCTCGTCGAGGAGGCCCGCGCCTACCGGACGGTGCGGAGCTCGGCTTAGCCCGCGGCCGGCTCGCCCGCTAGGCCAGGGCGACGATCGCGTCCATCTCCACCTGAGCTCCGCGCGGGAGCGCCGACACGCCGACCGCCACCCGCGCCGGGGGATTTGACTCGAAGAACGAGCCGTAGACCTCGTTGACCGACGAGAACTCGGACATGTCAGTCATGTAGATCGTCACCTTGACGGCCTCGCCCAGGCTGGTGCCGGCGGCCTGGCAGACCGCGGCGAGGTTCTCGAGGCAGCGCCCGGCTTGATCTGCGGCCGTGTTGCCGACCATATCCCCGGTCCGCGGGTCGAGCGGGATCTGGCCCGAGCAGAACAGCAGGCCGCCCGTCCTCACTGCGTGGACATACGGTCCGACCGCCGCCGGGGCATCGGGGGCGGTCACCGTCTCGCGATGGTCAGGCAACTTGTCTCCTCTCTCTCTTGAAGCACGGCCTCAAGCCTATTGGCAGATTCGCGCGGGGGTAGCCTCGTAGGAATGTCCAATCGCCTAGCCGCCGAGACCTCCCCCTACCTGCTGCAGCACAAGGACAATCCCGTGGACTGGTACCCGTGGGGCGACGAGGCTCTGGAGCGTGCCCGCTCCGAGCAGCGACCGCTGCTCGTCTCGATCGGCTACTCGGCCTGTCATTGGTGTCACGTGATGGAGCGGGAGTCATTCGAAGACCCCGACGTCGCCGCCGTCATGAACGAGCAGTTCGTGTGCATCAAGGTCGACCGCGAGGAGCGCCCCGACGTCGATGCGGTCTGCATGGAGGCCTGCCAGGCCATGACGGGGCAGGGCGGATGGCCCCTGAATGCGTTCCTGACACCCGACCGTGCCCCGTTCTACGTCGGAACCTACTTCCCCCCCGAGCCGCGTCACGGGATGCCGAGCTGGCGCGTGGTCCTCGACGCAGTGGCGTCCGCCTGGGCCGACCGCCGCGATGAGGTGATCAACTCAGGCAGCCAGGTGCTCGAGGCAATCGGGGCGAGCGCTCGACTGCGCGCGTCAGCGGAGCCGATCACCGAAGGACTGCTCGAGGAAGCCGTGTCGGGGCTGCGGAGCGCCTATGACCCGACCCAGGGCGGCTTCGCGCGCGCGCCCAAGTTCCCCATGTCCTCGGTGATCGAGTTCCTGCTCATGCGGGGCGAGCGCGAGATGTCCCTGACCACTCTGCGCGCGATGGCGCAGGGGGGCATCTATGACCAGGTCGGGGGCGGCTTCTCGCGTTACTCCGTTGACTCGACCTGGACAGTGCCCCACTTCGAGAAGATGCTCTACGACAACGCGCTCCTGGCCCGGGCCTACCTGCACGGCTGGCAGGTCTCGGGTGACCCTCTACTGCGCCGCGTGTGCACCGAGACGCTCGACTGGTCCCTACGCGAGATGCGCGGCGCCGACGGCGGATTCTGCTCCGCGCTGGACGCCGACTCCGAGGGCGTGGAGGGCAAGTTCTACGTGTGGTCGCTGGATGAACTGCGCGCCGTGCTCGGAGACCTGTACGACGAGGCGGTGGCGTACTTCGGGCCCCGCGAGTTCGAGCACGCCTACATTCTCGAGGGCCGGGGCCCCGAGCCCGAGCGCCTGCCCGAGATCCGCCGCCAGCTCTACGACGTCCGCGCCCAACGTGTCTGGCCCGGCCTCGACGACAAGAAGCTCACCTCGTGGAACGCCCTGATGATCTCCGCCCTGGCCGAGGCCGGCGCCGTCCTCGAGCACGAGCCATACCTCACGGCGGCCACCGAATGCGCCGAGTTTCTCCTCCGCGAGCGCCGTGACAGCGACGGCCAGCTGCTTCGCACCCCCAAGATCGCGGGCTTCCTCGATGACCATGCGTACCTGGTGCAGGCGCTCCTGACGCTCTACGAGAGCACATTCGACCCCCGCTGGTACGGCGAGGCGGTGGCCCTGGCCGACACGATGATCGAGCGGTTCGCCGACACCGAAAAGGGCGGCTTCTTCACCGCCGCCGAGACGACCGGACCCTGGCCTCGGCGCAAGGACCTGGAGGACTCACCGATCCCCTCGGGGGGCTCGTCGGCGGCCTTCGGTCTGCTGCGGCTGGCGCTGATCTCCGGCGAGCAGCGCTACGAGCAGCAGGGTCTCGGGGTGCTTCGGCTCCTGACAGCAATCGCCGGCCGGCACCCGCTGGCCTTCGGTCATGCCCTGCAGGCGTTCGACTTCTACCTGGCCCGCGTGCGCGAGGTGGCGATCGTCGGGCAGCCCGCGGACGCACTCGTACGCGCCGTGCGCAGCGCCTACCGCCCACATCTGGTGCTGGCCGGAGGCACGCCCGACGGTGTCCCACTACTCGAGGGCCGCACGCCGGTCAGCGGGCAGGCCGCGGCCTACGTGTGCGAGCACTTCGCCTGCCAGGCCCCGGTCACGAGCGCCGAGGAACTCGCCGCGGCGCTGTGATGTTCGGGTGGCCGCATGCGGCCACCCGCCCGCGGCGCATGCGCCGCGGGGCTCAGGCCGCATGCGGCCTGAGCTACAAGACCGGCAGATACCGCTTGATTTCCCAGGGAGTGACCTGGACGCGGTAGTCGTCCCACTCCTGGCGCTTGATCTCGATGTAGCGGTTGAACATGTGCTCGCCGAGCGTGCGCAGGACGAGCTCGGATTGCGCGGTCAGCTCGATCGCCTCGCCGAGCGTCTCGGGCAGCTGATCGATGCCCAGCCGCCGGCGCTCGTCGGGAGACAGGTGATACAGGTTCTTCTCCATCGGGTCGGGCAGCTCGTACCCGTGCTCGATCCCCTCGAGGCCAGCCTGCAGCAGCACGGCGAAGGTCAGATACGGGTTACAGGCGGGATCGGGGCAGCGCAGCTCCATTCGCGTGGCTCGCTCGCGCCCCGGGTGATACAGCGGTACGCGCACGAGCGCCGAGCGATTGCGCCGCGACCAGGCCACGTACACGGGCGCCTCGTAACCGGGCACCAGGCGCTTGTAGGAATTCACCCACTGGGCGAAGATCGCGCAGATCTCGCGCGCGTGGCGAAGCTGGCCGGCGATGAACGCCTTGCCGACGTCGGAGAGGAAGTACGGATCGTCAGCGTCGTAGAAGGCGTTCTCCTCGCCGCGGAACAGTGACTGGTGTGTGTGCATCCCCGAGCCGTTCTCGCCGAACAGGGGCTTGGGCATGAACGTCGCGTGCAGGCCGTACTTCATCGCGTATTCCTTGACCGTGATGCGGTAGGTCATGCAGTCGTCGGCCATCTTCATCGCATCGGCGTAGCGCATGTCAATCTCGTGCTGGCTGGGCCCGACCTCGTGGTGGGTGTACTCGGTATGAATCCCGAGCTGCTCGAGCGCCAGCACTGTCTCGCGCCGCAGGTCCGAACCCGCGTCGAGCGTGGTCAGATCGAAATAGCCGCCCTCGTCGAGGACCTCGGTCGACTTGGAGTCCCGGAAGTAGAAGTACTCGAGCTCGGGACCGACGTAGAAGTGGTCGAAGCCCATGCGCTCGGCCCGCTGGACGGCCCGGCGCAATACGTGCCGGGGATCTCCCTCGTAGGGCGTGCGCTCGGGGGTCTGGATATCGCAGAACATCCGGGCCACGCCGGCCTCGCCCGGGCGCCAGGGCAGCGCGCAGAAGGTGGACGGGTCGGGCATGGCGATCATGTCTGACTCCTCGATGGCGTTGAAGCCGGTGATCGAGGAGCCGTCGAAGCCCATCCCGCCCTCGAACGCGTCAGGCAGTTCGGTCACGTTGATCGAGAACGCCTTCAGCTGCCCGAGCACGTCCGTGAACCACAGCCGGATGAACCGAATGTCGCGCTCGGCGACGAGCGAGATCACGTCCTCAGCAGTCAGGGCCCGGTCAGTCATGGCTGCGGAACGTTACTTGCCAGCGCGAACGGTCAGAGCTTGGCGCTCGGGACCCGGTGGTTCCCAAGCCAACGCTGGGCCCAACTCTGCAGCTCCGACAGCGCCGGCTCGAGCTCCCGGCCCATCCTCGAGAGCCCGTACTGCACACGAATCGGCGGGCCTGAGATCACGGTGCGCTCGACCATTCCCCGGGACTCGAGCTCCTTCATGCGCTCGGACAGCAACCGGTCAGAAAGCTCCGGTACGGACTGGGCGATCTCCGAGAAGCGCATCGGGCCGTCCATCAGCACCCGGAGGATGGCGCCCGTCCACCGCCGGCCCACGAGCTCGACAGCCTCGTGGTACAGCGGACAGCAGTTGGTTCGCGTCTCGTACTCGGTGCCGGTCTGCTCCTGAGCGGCCATGAGTTTCATGAGCTTACGACGTCACGGCCACGGTGTGCACGGGCACGCACGATCCTCTAGGCGGCTTCCAGCGCTCGGGAGGCCTCGCTCGAGCCATCCACCGGAACCTCCCCGGCGACGTTGACCATCGCCGTGAAGCCCTCGAGGCTGACGGCGGCGATCGCTTCGAGGATCTCCTCGTCGTCCCAGCCCGCCTCGCGCGCCTCCTCGTGGAGGTGCATCGGCGGGCGTCCGCCGTCGACCACCATCGCCTGCAGGTAGCGCAGCAGGGCGGCTTCGTGCTCGTCACCCGAACTCCACTGGCGGGCCAGAGCGACCTCGTCCAGCGCCAGTCCGGCGCCGCGAGCGGCACGGGAGTGCATCGCGATCCCGGGTTCTGACTGATAGTGATCGGCCACGGCGAGGGCTATCCGCTCGAGCGTGGGCAGCGTCAGCCGCCCGTGGCGCAGCTCGGAGCGGAAGCGGGCGTAGGCCCGCAGGGCGGCCGGCGAGCCGGCCAGCACGCCGAGGAAGTTAGGCAGCTGCCCGCCCGAGGAAAGCGCGCCGCGCAACACAGCCACAGAGCCCTCGGGCGCTGTCAGATCATCGTGGATTTGGAACCGGCTCATCGGAGTCTTCATCGTTGACCCCCGAAAGGTCTCAAGGGCGACAGAAGTTGGTTAACCCTGCGCTTTAGTTTTGACATCTGCTTACGCTTGATAAGTCTATCTGGGCAGAGGCGTGAGCACAAGCGCTTTTTTGGCGCCTATCTCCTTATACGGCTGGGGATAAGCCGGAGATCATCGGGCGCGCAAGAAGTGGGTAATAGAGTGTGGACCAGCGCCCGGGCGTTGTGCCCGGTGGCGCGTCTGGCTATGGAGCGGCGCCGGGCTGTGGCGCGCCCGGCTGTGACCCGCCGGCCGCTGGGGCGCCTGGCCGCTGGGGCGCGTCGAGCTTTGGAGCGTTGGCTAGTGCAACGCCAGCGCGTGGTGCGCGAGCACCGCGGCGTGCGAGCTGGCCGCGGCGGCCAGCACAAGCGTCAGACACAGGAGTACGGCCCACATGGCGGCGCGATCGGGACGGAAGCCGGCGCGCTGGTGGCGCGGGACCTGGCGGTGACGCTGAGCGGCCGACGCCCGGGTCCCGTTGCGCGTGGCGTAGCCCTCCGCGCCCTGACCGGTGATCGTGACCGTGCGCCGTCCCGGCACGCCCTGGTTCCCCTCGTAGGAGCGCGGGATCTCGTCCCAACTCTCGAGCTCGCGCCGCGAGCGGTCGCGCTGACCGTCCCGGGCAACGGGGGTGCGCCGAGGCACTGCTGCGGCTGGTCGCGGCATTTGACCGTCCTCTTTCTTGGTGCTTGCGGGGTTAGCTGACGGGCTCGCGTCGAAAGAGCGACGCTACGCGCTGGGCACGATTAGCCCCAACAACTCGGTTCCCCCACTTCCCTCCCGCGCTGGTGGCGTGGGCGGCATGGGAATTCAGCGATACGGGTCGGCGATGCTACCAACGAGCTCGGACCGACGCGGCGAGCCAGAGATCGCGGCCAGAGAATCCCAGCGGCTAGCCAGAGATCACGGCCAGAGAAATCCCAGCGGCTAGCCAGAGATCGCGGCCAGAGAAATCCCAGCGGCTAGCCAGAGATCGCGGCCAGAGAAATCCCAGCGGCTAGCCAGAGATCGCGGCGGAAGCTATTCCTGGCCGGCGACGCGCGAGACGAAATCGGCCACGTTCTGGGCGTCGCGTCCTTGGAGGATCCCGGCGGGCATCACGCCCTGGCCCAGGCACTGCTCTTGCGAGGTCGATGGCGCGTTGGGCAGGCAGCCGTTGTTGATCGTGTGGAGAACGAGCGACGAGGGCGGCTTGAGCGAGTCCAGGTTGGGACCGACCTTGCCGATGGCATTGGCGGCCGCAAGCGTGTGGCAGACGGCACAGTGGACGCCGAACAGGTCGCGCCCTGACTTCTCGCCGGCAGTCAGCTTGAGACCGCCGACCTGACCGTTGGCCTTGTCATGGTTGCCGATCAGCAGCGCCGCCGGCAGGGCGATTCCGAAGCCGATCAGGAGGAAGGTGAACACAACGCCGACGAGCCGGTTGGCGCTCCGGGACTGCTTCTGAATCGTCGCCCGCGCGCCGCCGAGCCCGCCTCGGGCGGCGACGAAGAACAGGCCGAACGCAAGCACGACCCAGAACGCGACAAAAATGGCGACCGCAAGCACTGCGAGCGGCACATTATCGTGCGGGCCGGGAGGATGGGCTGGCGCCGGTGCTAGCGGCGACGACCGGAGGCAAAGCTCATCACCGGCGGCGCCACGGCGCGGAAGTCCTCCGCCTCGGTGCTCGCCTCACCCCCTTCCCGGCCGGCCGCCCGTTGCTCCACCAGCCCGATTCTCACCTGCTCGTCGAGCATCGAGAAGTCCTTGATCTCAGCCAGGATCTGGTCGGGAGCGTCAATTGAGCCAATCTGGTCGACGAGCACGTTGATCGCTCCGCCCGCGGCAGCGAACCGCTCGAGCTTGCCTGCCACCAGCATCAGGGGCTCGGTTCTCACGATCAGGCGATGGCGCTCATAGATTTTCGGAGGCACGATCAGGTTGATCGTGCCGAACTCGTCCTCGAGCAGGATGAACACGACACCGCTGGCCGTGCCGGGCCGCTGCCGGGCCACCACGAGCCCTCCGGCCCTAACCCGGCGATTGTGGTCGAGCGTCTCGAGATCGCGGCTGGTGACCGCGTCGGCGGGTAGGCGACTGCGCAGCAGGGCGAGCGGGTGCGTGCGGACGGTCAGCCCGGTGGTGCTGTAGTCAGCGAGCATTGCCTCCCATTCCGAGAGCTCGCGCAAGGCGGGCGGCGCGGGCAGGTCAAGCGGCAAGGCCAGCTGAGTGCCACCCGGGACGCGACGGCCGGGAGTCACCACGCCGAGCTGCCAGAGCGCGATCCGTCGGGCGGCCCCGCCTCCAACCTGCGCAGCTCCGCCCGCGAGCGAATCACACGCCCCGGCCCAAGCCAGCAGCTCGAGCGCGGAGGCGCTCGATCCGGCCCGGGAGGCCAGGTCTGAGAGGCTGCGAAAAGGGCCGCCGGCCTCCCGGGCGGCGACCAGCGCTGTCACCTCGTCGGTCCGGACCCCACGGACGTACCCGAGCCCGATCCGGACGCGGCCATGGGGCACTCCGGCGTTCTGCCCGGCGCGGCCCGCCAGCTCGACATCGCACTCGACCCCGCTCTGGTTGACGTCCGGCGCCAGCACCTCTATCCCCCGGCGCTGTGCCTCGTGCACGAGCGAGTCCGACGGATAGAAACCCATCGGCTGCTCGTTGAGCAGGGAGCAGAGGAGCTCCGGGGTGTAGTGGACGCGAAGCCAGGTTGATTGGTAGGCGAGCAGGCCGAAGGCGGCCCCGTGGGCCTTGGGAAAGCCAAACCCAGAGAACCCCTTGACCATCGTGAAGACGCGCTCGGCGAGCTCGGTGTCGACCCCGTGCTTGGCCTGCGCGCCCTGGATGAAGCGCTCGTGATAGGCCTGGATAGCCGCTTCCGAGCGCTTGCGGCTCATGGCTCTTCGCAGCCCCTCCGCCTCGCCCGGGCTGAAGCCGGCGAAGGCGATCGCGACCTCGAGCACCTGATCCTGGAAGATGATCGTGCCGAGCGTCTCTGCGAGCACCGGCTCGAGCGACGGGTGATCGTAGGGCACCTCAAAATCGGGGTCCTCCCGCATCCGCTGCTTCCGAGCGATGTACGGATTGACCGCTCCGCCCTGAATCGGACCGGGACGGACGATCGCGACCTGGACCGTGATGTCCTTCAACGTCTCGGGGCGGGTGCGACGCAATGACTGCATCTGGGCGCGGCTCTCGATCTGGAAGACGCCGGTCGTATCGGCGTTCTGGATGCACTCGTACGTGGCGGGATCGTCGTAGGGGATGCGAGACAGGTCTACGCGCTCGCCCCGCGTCCGCGCTATCAGCTCGACCGTTCGCTCGACCGCCGAGAGCATCCCCAGCCCGAGCAGATCGATCTTCAGAAAGCCGGAGTCCGAGCAGGAGTCCTTATCCCACTGGACGATCTGCCGTCCCTCCATGGCCGCGGGCACGATCGGGCAACAGTCGACCAGCGAGCGTGTGGAGACGATCATGCCGCCCGAGTGCTGAGACAGATGGCGCGGGAGACCATGTGCTTCGGCGGCCAACCGGGCCAGCCAGGCCCAGCGTCCGGTGGATCCGCGTCTTCCCTCCGGTCCCGTGGACCGATCTCCCGTCCCCCCGGCCGGGGCCCGATCGAGACCGAAGGCACTCTCGATGTCCCGCTGCACGTGGCGCGCATCCCAGCCTTCGCTCCCCCGGGCCACCCGCTCTATCTCTCCCGGCGGGAGCCCGAGAGCCTTGCCCAGCTCCCGGATCGCCCCCCGCGCCCGGTAGGTAGGAAAGGCCGCCACCAGCGCCGAGCGGTCATGGCCATAGCGCTCGTGCACGCGGGGGATCAACCGCTCTCGGATGTCACGCGGGAAGTCGAGGTCGATATCGGGCAGCGAGGTCAGCTCCTCGTTGAGAAAGCGCCCGATCAGGAGCTCGTTGGCGATCGGATCGACATGCGAGAGCCCGGTCAGGTAACAGACGATCGACGAGACGCTCGAGCCTCGGCCCCGGCCTGGAGGCAGCAGAGCCCGCGCGCTGTCAGGGCCTCGGATCTCCACCGCCACCTCCCGCGCCAGCTCGAGCATGTCGTGGTGGAGCAGGAAGAAGCCAGGGAGACCGAGTGACTCGATGATCCGCATCTCCTCTGTGAGGCGGGCCTCGGCGCGATCGCGTATGTCGGCGGTCGCCTTCTTGTAGCGAACGTTCATCCGTTCCTGGCAGAGCTCGGTCAGATTGCGCATCGCCTCCTCGTCCTCGGCGCCCGGGTAGCGATAGCCGAGGTCACTGCGCAGATCGAAACGCAGGCTGTCGGCCAGCCGTGCCGTCTCCGCCACGGCCTCGGGGTACTCGGCAAAGCGCGCCTCCATCGCCTCCGGAGAGGCGAGCACATGGCTGAAGTTTCCACGTCGCTGAGGCTCTGAGGCGTCCAGTGTCGAGTGCAGCCGCACAGCCACGAACGCGTCCTGTAGCGGTGCCCGCGATCGAGCGTGGGCGTGCACGTCACCGGTGGTGACGCAGGCGACGCCGAGCCGTCGTGCGAGCCCCATCAGCCGGCGGTTGCGGGCCCGGTCATCGCGCAGGAAGGGCCGCTGGAGCTCGACCCGCATCCGCTCGGGACCGAACGCTTCGAGCAGCCGGTGTAGCCCGGCTTCGTCATGTACGCCGCGCAGGGCGCATCCGCTCAGGCAGACGAGTCCCTCGGCGTGCTCGAGGATGGTCTGCAGCGGCGTGGACGGGTCAGCTGGAGGCGCCCCCGGCCGACCGTCACGCGTGTGCGCGTGAGCGCGGGTCAGGATTCGGCATAGGTTTGACCACCCGCGCGCGTCCTGGACGAGCAGAGTCAGATGGCGTCCGTCCTCGAGGTCGACCTCCGAGCCGTGAATCGCCCGCAATCCCAGTGCCCGAGCGGAGACCGCGAACTCCATCGAGCCCGAGACCGTGTTGTGATCGGTGAGAGCCACCGCCTTGTGGCCGAGCTTCAGCGCCGCCGGCACCAGCTCGTCCGGGAGCGAGGCGCCATCGAGAAACGAGAATGCCGAATGACAGTGGAGCTCGGTGTACACGTACGAACATATGTTCGCACCTGGGCCGGACATGCGAGCGGTTGGGGCGGTTGAGCGTCAGCCCCGCGCTGGTGGGGGCCGAACGACTTGGCTTTCGAAGGGTGGTGGCCAGTGGGTTGTGTGCGACGCCTGGCCCGGGGTTACCCAGGCCAGTGGGTTGCGTGCGACGCCTGGCCCGGGGTTACCCAACCCCATTCCGTGAAAATCGCGGTTTGTCTGCGGACGTCATTCACAAAACGGGGGCTATACCCCACATCTGCGACAACCGACCCGGCGGACGACTCGGTTTTCACGGGGCGGGGGCTGGTGCCCGACTTGGCGCCCGACTCGGCGCACCGGGCACCGCAGGTGGGCACGGCTGGGCGTACAAAACGTCGAAAAGCCGCTCACGGCGCTGGATTTGCCGCGCATCGCGCGCTATGCGGAGATCTGGTGCCAAATCCGAGCTGACGTGGCGGATCTGGTGCGTATTGCCCGGCCGTGGCGCGGGGGCCCCACGTCCGAGCCCGCGGCTGCGGGCCCGAGTCCGGCTCCGGGGCGGGCCGAGCTAGCCGGCGCGCTCGGCCGAGGCCAGGCCCCGGCGCGCGAACACCGCCAGCACCGCCGCGCCCCCCGCCAGCAGGGCGAACGCGAGCGCGACCTGGACCGGGGAACCCGAGAACAGCCCACGCCCGGCCTGGAGGATCGGGGTAATCGGGTTGAGCTTTGAGACGGCGTGGATCCAACCCTTGAGCAGGGACAGGGGGACGAACACCGGAGCCAGGAACAGGGCTACGAAGACCGGCATCTGGATCAGCGGCCCGGCCTGCTCGGTACGGAGGAACATCGCCACGCCGCAGGCCCAGAGGGCGGCGGCGAAGTTCATCCCGATACCGAGCCCGATCAGCCCCACCAGCTGGATGCCCTGACCGTCGACGTTCATGCCGGCGATCAGTGCCGCGATCGTCACGACCGTGCCCACGATGATCCAGCGCCCCAGAGCTCCGACGGCATATCCGGCGATGATCCCGCTGCGCCGCGGCGCGCCGAGCAGCAGCCGCCGAGCGAACCCAGACTCGAAGTCACGCGCGATGGCAAAGCCCGTGAACACCCCGCCGAACGCGGCCGACTGGAGGAATACGAACACGAACTGGAACGCCGTGTACCCCGGCTTGTAGTCGAAGTTCGGCACATCGCCGATGCGCGAGAGCCCACCCGCGAACGCGACCAGGAAGAACAACGGGAAGATGATCGACGGCACGATGATCGCGGGGTTGACCACCGTGTTGTGGATCGAGCGCCAGGCCACGGCGCGGGTCACGTCCAGGAAGCGCCTCATGCGCGCGCCAACCTCGACCTCATGGCCGGGCCCGACAGCCCGAGCGCGACCACGGCAAGCAACAGCGCAAAGCCAAAGGCGAGCGCCAGCGCCCGTCCATCCCAGCCCGTGATGACGAGACTCCGCAGCCCCTCGAGCAGATAGGAGACGGGGTTATAGGTGGCGACGTCTCGAAACCAGGTCGTCTTGATCAGGTTGCGCGGCAGGCTCGAGGAGCTGAGGAACAGCGTCACGAACAGGAGCGGGAAGACCCCCTGGATCGCCTCGCCGCTACCGAGACGCAGCGCCAGGAGGCCACCGAGAGTGGCGAACCCGAATGAGATCGCGAGTGAGAGCGCGATCATCACCAGCACCCCACCGAAGCCACTCGCAAATCCGACTCCGGTGGCAAGTCCGACCAGCAGGTAGACCACCGACTGGACACAGGCGAGGACGAAGGCCCCGCCCAGCTGACCGATCAGGAGCGCCTCGGTGCGCAGCGGTGTCAGGGCCAGGCGGTTGAGAAAGCCCGTCTCGATATCGCGGGCCAGGCTGGTGCCGGCCGAGATCGACACGAACATCGCGCCTTGGACGAAGGGCATCGCGATGAGGAAATCCCGGTAGTTGTGCGTGGGGAAGTTCGGGATCTTCGTGGCCGTGCTGAGGGCACTGCCGTTGATCGCGAACAGGATCAGCGGGAACACCATCGGGAAGATCAGGAGCGCTCGCTGGCGGAGTGCCGCGGTGGCGGAGCGCCGCGCGACCGCCGCCACCTGCTCGAACAGGGACGGCTCGTTGTTCACGGGACCTCGCCGGCGCCTTCGAGCTTCCGGCCCGTCTTCTCGAGGAAAACGTCATCGAGCGAGGGCTGGTGAAGCTGCAGTGACTCGACCCTGAGGTCGGCTCCATCCAGGACGCGCACCACGTCGGCCAGCTGGGACTCGCCCCCGGGGAGCTGGACGGTCACGCTGCCCCGCCCGTTGCGCCGCAGCGAGCCAAACCGGCTCAGCAGCTCAGCCAGCGTGTCGCCACTGTCAGGGTCAAGCGGCGACACCTCGACGCTGGGGCTGCCGATCTCCGCCTTGAGCTGGGCCGGGGTTCCCTCGGCGACGATCTTTCCCCGGTCGATGATTCCGATCCGGTCGGCCAGCACGTCGGCCTCCTCGAGGTACTGGGTGGTCAGGAAGACCGTCATCCCCTCATCGTGAGCCAGCCTCGCGACCTCGCTCCAGAGCGCAGCGCGGCTCTGAGGGTCGAGACCCGTCGTGGGTTCGTCAAGGAACAGGATCCGGGGCCCGTGGACCAAGGCCAGAGCGAGGTCGAGGCGCCGCTTCATTCCGCCCGAATAGCCACCGACCCGGCGGTCGGCAGCCTCGGTGAGCCCGACGCGCTCGAGCAGAGCCGCGGACCGCTGCTTGCGCTCGGCTGAGGGGATCCCCTGCAGGGTGGCCTGGAGGAGCAGGTGCTCACGGCCGGTGAGGATCGAGTCAAGCGCCGCCTCCTGGAGCGCGGCGCCGATCGACTGTCGCACCTGGGCGCCCTGGCGCACGATGTCGAAGCCCCCCACCGTCGCCGTGCCGCTCGTTGGCGGCAGCAAGGTGGTGAGCATCAGCACGGTGGTCGACTTGCCGGCTCCGTTGGGTCCGAGGAAGCCGTAGATCTCGCCCCGGGACACGGCCAGATCGATCCCATCGACAGCTCGCGGCCCCTTGCGGAACTCGCGCACCAGGTCCCGCACCTCGATGGATGGGCCAGAATCGCTCATCGTTTCGATCGTATCCTCAATATTTGAGGTTGTCAACCATCGACAAGGTCAATAGACTTGTTACCGCGATGGAAACGACGGCTCCCCGGAGCGCCGCGCTGGACTCAGCGACCCCCGACTCACCGGCCGAGGAGGCCTGGCTCCTGCTGCGCCGGCTCCTGTTCACCGAGCGTCGCCGGTTCATGGACGTGGCGGCCGAGTTCCAGCTCCACCCAGCCCAGGCGGGAGCGCTGATGCACATGGACAAGGACTCGATGCTGCCCATGCATCAGCTGGCCTCGCTGATGGTGTGCGACAGCTCGAACGTGACCGGGATCGTCGACCGGCTCGAGGCCCGGGGGCTCGTGTCCCGGCAGCCCTCGCAGGAGGATCGGCGGGTCAAGTACATCACTCTGACACCGGCCGGGCTCGAGGTTCGCGAACGCATGCGCCAGGCGATGGCGCAGATTCCGGCCGGGATCGACCGGCTCTCCGAGGCCGATCAGCGGCTTTTGCGCGACGTGCTGGCTCGAGCGCTGCGCTTTCCGGGCGACGAGCGCTGAGCTCCGGCTCCAAACGGAGGCCTGAGCACGGGTGCAGTTCGGCAACGAGATGGCCGACGAGGTGGGTGCCCGGCAGGTCCTGGACGAGGATCCGTCGGGCCATCCGATCGAGCTGTTCGAGCCCACGCGCGACGAGGCCCGGCTCGGCTGAGCCGCGCCGAGGCCGGGGCGCTCGGACGTCCGCGTCCGGCACTTAGTATCTGCCCACATGGGATCCGGCGTGGTCAGTGAGCTCGTCGTCGAGCCGCTGACCGACATGGAGCAAGCGCGCCCGCTCTGGACCGAGCTGGCGCGGTCGAGCAGCAACGTCTTCTCGACGTGGGAGTGGGGGCAGACCTGGTGGAAGCACTACGGCGCCGGGCGGCGGCTCAAGCTCGCGAGCGCTCGCACCCTCCAGGGCCGTCCCGCCGCTCTGCTGCCCCTGCTCACCGAGCGACGGGCCACGTTCCGCATCGCTCGCTTCGTCGGGCACGGCGTCGCCGACGAGCTCGGGCCGGTGTGCGCTCCAGCCGACCGGGGAGTCGCGGCGCAGGCGCTGGGGGTGGCCAGCCGAGGCGCGGACGTTCTGCTGGCCGAGAGGTTGGCCGATGAACCGTCGTGGAGCGCGCTCCAGGGGCGGATGCTGCGCGCCGAGAGCAGCCCGGTCATCTCGCTCACCGAGGAGGGGGACTGGAATCAGTATCTCGCCTCGCGGAGCTCGAACTTCCGCCAGCAGGTGAGGCGCCGGGCTCGGAAGCTCGAGCGCGGACTCGAGGTCACCTACCGGCTGGCCGCCGAGCCGGCACGCCTCGAGGCGGACATGGACACGCTGATCGCACTGCACCGAGCACGGTGGGGTGAGAGCTCGACCGCCTTCTCCGGGCAACGCGAGGCGTTTCACCGGGACTTTGCCGCGCGGGCACTGGAGCGAGGGTGGCTCAGGCTGTGGCTGGCTGAGTCACATGGGGTGCCGGTGGCGGCCTGGTACGGGCTGCGTTTCGGAGACGTCGAGTCCTTCTACCAATCGGGCCGGGATCCGAATTGGAACAGTTTCGCGGTCGGCTCGGGCATCCTCGAGCACTCGATTCGGGAGGCGTTCCAGGACGGGATGCGCGAATACCGGCTGCTGCGCGGCGAGGAGGAGTACAAGCGCCGCTACGCGACGCGGCCGGCAAACGTGCTTACGGTGGCCGCCGCGTCGGGGCCTGTGGGGCGGGCGATGCTGGCGACCGTGGGTGCGCTCGCCAGCCGCCCGGGGGGCCGGCGCGTTCTCACCCGCCTGGGGCGGTGAGCCCGGGTCACTCCGCCCGGTCAGCCGTCTGGCCGGCCCGTGAACCGAGCGCGGCGAGCGCTCGCTTGGCCAGCGGGCGGCCGTAGACGAAAGCCGCCCGCCGGAACCGCCCTGAGGCGCGGGACGAAAAGGCCTGGAACAGGAGCCGGTCGTAGGCATCGGTGGCCCAGCGGCGCTTGTAGGCGTCAAACGCGCCGAGGAACTCGTAGCGCTCGAGCCCAACCGCGAACGCCCGCTCGAGCGTGGCGTGAATAATCAGCTTCCCGGGCGAGAGCGCGCGAACCTCGGGGTCGAACCCGCCCTTGAGCGGGAAGTAGGCCCCGCGGTGCTCGAGGGCCAGATGAAACGCGATCGCGCGGCCATCGAGGCGGAGAAAGATGAGTCGCAGCCAGCCGTTCTCGGCCGCCCAAGTCGCGATCTCGGTGTAGAAGCGCTCAGTCTCGGGCTGCGAGACGATGGCAGACCCGGCCCGTGCCTTCCACCCCGAATGCTCGATCGCGAACGCCTCGGCCAGCCCGGTTGTGTCGGTCCGGACCTCGAGCTCCGCCTGGCCGAGCTCCTCGAGCCGGCGCCGGCAGCGCCCGACATCGCGACGCAGGTTGCCGCTCAGGCTCCGCTCGTAGGTGGCCCAGTCGGTGGCGATGCGAACCACGGGAGAGCGCGCCAGTGGACGGACTAGCACCCGGTACCCAGCCCGCTCGGCGGCTGCGGTGAGCTGCGGCACATCCGCCCCGGTTGAGCTCAGAAATCCGAGTGATACCTGCGCAGCTCGCTGAGCGAAAAGCTGGTCGAGCAGCGCGGCGGCGGCGGGACCCCCGGCCTCAAGCAACCCGTACTGCGGTGTGTGCCAGTTGGTGGGCGAGCTGACCGTCGCACGGCGCTGCACCACAGGCAGCACAGCGTCGAGACCGGGACTCGAACCGGTGTTGAGGATCTCGAGCCTCCCGGCGCCAAATGCCCGCCACCAGGCCGCGATCCAGCCGGCGCGCACGAACGGCGTGGCGTCCAGCCGGACGGCGAGCGAATCCCACTCGCGCCTCAGCTCATCGGTGTTGGAGCCGAGCCCGGGGCCAGCGGGAAGGACCGGCGCTGGACCTTGAGCAGCGTGAGCGGCGGCCGGCTCAGCTGGCGGGCGGGGCATTCCGCGTCCCGCCGAGCGCCTGCTTGAGTCCTGCCACCCGGCGCTGGGAGCCCCGCAGCGTGATCCAGACCGACTCCTTCGCGAAATCGCGAATCGGCGATGCGCCAGCGGGCGTGGGAGACATGCGCAGACTCCGCAGGCGGGCGTTGATCCGGTGAACGCGTTCGGAGCGAAGGCTGGCCCGAGTACGGAAGGTGATCGAGAGTGAGATCGACGCTTTGGGACCGTTCTGGACCCAGTGAGGCATGAACGAAGGAACGTAGACGCCCTGGCCCGGATCGAGCCCGAATTTCTCACCCTCGGACGGCAACAGCTCGAGGTTGCGCTCGCCGTTGTCGTGGTAGCGGTCGAGCTCACGGTTGGCCACGTCGGGCGAGGGGAACGGACACACATTCATGTCCTTGTGACCGCGGATCTGGAGCAGGAAGTTGTGCTCGGGATCGAAGTGGATCGGGGTCACGGCGTCGGGGGCGGAGAGGAACAGGAAGGCCTCACGCTGGATGGCGGCTCCGGTCCCCGCGGGGAGAAAGGACTCCGCCTCGTCGAGGCAGCGGTCGAGCAGACCCTTGTACGCGGGGTCCTGATCCACGTACCAGAACACCATCCAGCAGCCGTTCTCCTCGATCCCGCGAACCATCTCCGCGGGTGAGATCTCCAGCTCCGGAGCCCCGCCCGGCATCACCATGGGCAGGTCCGAGCGATGACGCTCGACCCGGCCGGGGAAGCGCTCGGCCAAGTCTGCGATGGCCTCGAGCGTGAGCAACGGATCGTCGACGAGGCTGTGATCGACGGCCATCGGGCGAGACCCAAAACCAGTCGCAAACCGCTGCCGATCGAGGTCGAAAACCGTGCTGAAGGCCGTCCCCACCATGGCCGGGAAGTGTACCTGGCTCGCGCCGGATCTCTGTCGGGCTTGACAAGTTATTAGCGACTGCTAATCTTATTGCTAGTTAGCAGTCACTAACTTCAACGGAGGCGTCGATGACCGACAAATACCGGAGGGGCTGGACCCTCGCAATCGTCTCAATCGCGCTGTTCATGGTCGTGCTCGACAACCTGGTCGTGAGCGTCGCACTGCCGAGCATCCACCGGGACCTCGGAGCGTCGATCCAGGCCCTCGAGTGGACCGTGAACGCGTACGTGCTGTCCTACGCGGTGCTGCTGCTGACCGGAGCGGCGCTCGGGGACCGATTCGGGCGCAAGCGCATGTTCATGGCCGGAATTACGCTGTTCACGGCGTCCTCGGCCGCAGCGGCATTGGCTCCGTCAACCGGCCTGCTGATCGCCGCGCGGGCCATTCAGGGCATCGGCGCCGCGATCTCGACACCCCTGACGCTTACGTTGCTGGCGGACGCATTCCCGCCGGCCCGGCGGGGGATCGCGATCGGGGTGTGGTCCGGCGTGAGCGGAGTTGCCGTCGCCCTCGGGCCGCTGGTCGGGGGCGCCGTCGTGCAGGCAGCGTCATGGCATTGGATCTTCTGGATCAATGTCCCGATCGGGATCGTGCTCGTGCCGCTGGCCGGCGCCCGGCTGGTCGAGAGCCGCGGCCCCAACGCCCACCTCGATCTGCGCGGTCTCGGACTGGGGTCCATCGGGCTGTTCGGGCTCGTGTTCGGTCTCGTCCGCTCGCAGTCACTGGGCTGGACGAACCCCGAGGTGCTGATCACCCTCGCCGTCGGGGCGATCCTGCTGGTCGCCTTCATCGTCCATGAGCGCCGGGTGCAGAACCCGATGCTCCCGATGGGCTTCTTTGCCGACCGTGGCTTCGCCGTGACCAACGTGGTCTCGCTGGCGATGTACTTCGGCATGTTCGGCTCGATCTTCTTCCTCAGCCAGTTCCTGCAGAACGTGCTCCACAACTCGCCGCTGCAGGCCGGGGTCAAGCTCCTGGTGTGGACGGGGGCGACGATGATCGTCTCGCCGCTGGCGGGCTTCTTCTCCGAGCGCTATGGAAGCCGACTGTTCATGGCCAGTGGGCTTGCCCTGCAGGCGATCGCCCTGGGCTGGATGGCCTCCCTAGCCGCAGTCGACACGAGTTACGCCAGCCTGATCGGTCCGTTCATCCTGGCCGGGTCGGGGATGGCGCTCGTGTTCGCGCCGGCGGCCAACGCGGTCCTGTCTTCGGTGCGCACCGAGCAGGCGGGCCAGGCCTCGGGTGCGACCAACGCGATCCGTGAGTTGGGCGGCGTGCTCGGCGTCTCGGTGCTGGCCACAGTGTTCACCAGCCACGGCGGGTATGGGTCACCTCAGGCATTCGTCAGCGGGCTCGTGCCATCGATGTGGGTCGGCGCCGCGGTCCTGGGCGCAGGCGCGCTCGTCGCTGCCGCGCTCCCGTTCAACACGCGGGCGTCGGCGCAGGCGCAGGCGCGGGCACAGGCACAGGGCGACGAGCCCGGGGCACTCGCCCAGGCGACGGCCTGAGCTTGCCTTAGGATCGGATCGGACTTCGAATGGCGTCTGACACAACCCTCACCGGCCAGAAGAGCCCCCGTCAGCGGGTCCCGGCGTCCGAGCGCCGGGATTCGCTGGTGGAGGCCGCCGTGCACGAGTTCGCGCGCGGGGGCTTCCACGGGACTCCTGTGGACCACATCGCACGCAAGGTCGGGGTCGCCCAGCCGTACGTGTTCAGCCTGTTCGGGAGCAAGCGTGAGTTGTTCATGGCCGCGGTCCAGCGCGGATTCGAACGCATCGCCGAGCGATTTGAGGCGGTGGCGGCCGAGTTCGATCCGGCCACCGCGCTCCCAGACACTGACGTGCTGGGGGCGATGGGTGACGCCTACAAGGAGTTGCTCGAATCTGATCGCGACTACCTGATGCTGCAGCTTCAGTCGTACGCCGCCTGCGACGACGAGGTGATCCGCGAACGGGTCCGGGCTCAGTACGCCTGGCTCATGGGCCGGGTGCGGGAGCTCTCGGGAGCCGAGGAGGAGCGGATCAATGACTTCTTCCGCTCCGGCATGTGGTTGAACGTGGCGGCGGCGATGCGAGTCGCGGATCTGTCGCTCGGCTGTGAGTGGGTCCGGGCCGAGCTCGCGGACGCTGACTGAGTAGATGTGTGGGCCGGGCCGGGCCGGGCCGCGCCGGGCCGGGCCGAACACCTGACTAGCGGGAGGCCGCTCGCGAGCTCTCGGGGTAGCGGGGCAGCCCGTCATCCGGAATCGGTTCCCACACCGCGGCGTAGGCGACGTACTGGCGGGAGCTGGGCCGGACCTCCGGTTCACCATCGAGCGTGCCTAGGCGAACGCCCACGTTGTTGTCGTCGTTCGGGTCGCGGGAGAACAGGGCCGAGCCACAGTCACCACAGAACCACTTCTCAAAGCCCCCTTCAGGTTTCCACGCGCGCAGGTGGTCCTCCCCGCTGGTAACCCGGAAGGATCCGGGCTCGGCGCGGCCGTTGGCGGAGGCACCGGCACCCGTTCGACGCTGGCAGCGCGTGCAGTGGCAGTAGGACGCGGAGACGAATGGTGAGGTGACCTCGAACCGCACGGCGCCGCAGTTGCAGCCACCGGTGAGCGCGAAGCTCACGCGGCCACCCGTTGGGAGAGGTCACGCTCCGGCTCGATCCGCCACCGCCGGGCCACCTCGTACAGCCGCTGATCGAGCGTCCAGCGATCGGGCAGCTCCTCGCCGGAGTACTGGGGATTCCCGCCCTTGAGCGCCATGCAGCCCGTGTTGTCCCCCACCCCACGGATCTCGTCAACGTCGGCCTGACTCAGTCTGAGCTCAGCCGGCAGGGCGGCAAGCTCGGCGCGTTTCTCCTCGATCGATCGGGCCTGCGGGCCGACCTCCTGGATCAGCGTCGGCGCGACGCACTTGACCGGCTCGTGGGCCAGATTCCACTGGCAGGCGAGCTGGATCAGGGACAGGCCGCTCTGATCGGCTATCGGACGGATGGCGTCAAGCCGGCTTCGGCCGGCTTCGATCCAGCCGGGTGGCCGGAAGCCACGGTGATCACCGCGGGCCAACTCCTGGCCGGGGTGCAGGTCATCGAAGAACAGTCCCCCGTAATCGACCACGCGTGTGATCAGGCTGACGTCAGCGGCGGCGGCAGCGCTGAGAACGAGCTCGCCGGGCCAGGGCTCCAGCGGGTTGAGGATGATCATCCCCCAGTCGATGAGGGAGCCGAAACGCTCCAGACAGTCGATCAAGTCGAGCGTGAACCCGTTTGCGGGGCCGGGGGCCAGGCCGATCAGGCGTGTGAGGCCGGCGTCACGGAGGCCGGCCATCGCGCTCCACACTGCCTCGCTCGTGTAGCCGATGCGGTCGGGGTTGTGCAGCAGCAGCAGGTCGAAGCTGTCCACACCGCAGCGCTCGAGACTCCGCTCGGTCGCCATCCTGAGGTAATCGGCGTAGCCGCTCGCATCGCGCAGGGCCGGATCGGTGAAGCGGGGAAAGCCCTTGGGGCCGTTGCGCTCACCCTCGTAGAAGTCATGGCCGACGGCACCGACGATGCACATACGCTCGCGATCCAACCCGGAGATCGCACGGCCCAGCATCGCGTCAGCCTCGCCGGCTCCGTAGACGTCGGCAGTGATCACGGTCCGGATCGACTCGTCGGGGGTGACGAGAGCCAGGAAGCGCTCGTCGTCGATCTGCTCGCCGAAGTGCATGAAGCGCCCTCCGCTCCAGGTGCCGACGGCAGTCGGTCCGGGGTCGATCGGTTCCGGCTCGGGGTCGATCGGCACCGGCTCTGGGTCGATTGGCTCCGGCCCGGAGCCGGTGGGGTTTCGGGCCGCCTCGGACATCGGCGCTTCAGTCTACGACGTGCTCTTGGGCTCTCGGTTCAGCCGAGCGTCAAGTTGATGACCCTATGCGCCAGTAACTTGCACCTCGATCATCTGGTGGCTTCGGATGGCGCGGACGCGAGCGGTGCTTCGGATGGCGCGACGCGAGCGTGGCGCGAGCGGTGGCGTCGTGGCCCCGGATCAGACGGACACGGGTGGGGCTAGCGCTGGCTCCACCACCGCCCACTCTGGAGGTCGTGGAACACGACCTCGTCACGCCCGCAGGTGGTGACAATCTCCCAGTAGCGCCGGCGCAGCGGCCTCTCCGTCCACCACCGGTCTTCGATCAGCCACGACTCCCGGACCGAGTCGACGTCCCGCCGGTCGACGATGACGGGGCGGCCGTCCTCGGCGGCCTGCACGGCGACCCGGCGCGGGACGGCCAGCCGGCGGGGGCCGCTCACAGCAAGACCCTGACCCGGCGCGGGACGGCCAGCCGGCGGGGGCCGCTCACGCTGGTGGTCTCGCAGGCCGCCCACCGGGGAATGTTTCGGCGCGGTCCACTAACTCTCGAATGGGGTGAGGACCGCCCGCCGCTCGGGGAAGCGGGAGTCAGGGTCAACTTCGAGCACACGCAGGGCGGCGTCGGGTCCGGCCGCGGCCCGAGCCTGACGGATCGCCTCGCGCAGCCGGGCAGCTCGGGCGGAGGCGGGATCGTCCAGCAGCGCACGCTGGTCACTGGCGAACGGACCGAAGCGCTCAACCGCGAGCCGAAGGGTCTCTGCCGGCGCCGGCATCAGCGCCAGCCTCGGCGCCAGCGCGAGGCGCATCCGAACGGGATCCGCGAGAGCCTCGCGGAACACAATCTGCTCCCGCCACGTGCCCCCCTGCTCGACCAGCACCGCTGAGATGACGACCGCTCGGAGGGTCCTCCCACGCCGCTCGCGACGGGCGAGCAGGCGATCGATCAGGAGCCCCAGACCACGCTCCAGCTGCATGCCAGACGCTGCCTCCGGAAGCTCCAGCGCCTCACGCAGATATTCGCTTGCAGGCCGTGGGCTGAGTGCGCTGTCACCACCGTTCGCCAGCTCGTGAGCGAGCAGGCCCGCCACCCCGAAGCGATCCGCGAGGGCAGCCGCGGGTAGTTCGGCGAGCTCGCCAAGCGTCTTCACACCCAGACGCTCGAGCCCCTGGGGCAGATCCGCGAGCGCGGCGCGCGCGCGCAGCAGCGCGACGGGCAGTGGAGCCAGATAAGCGCGAGCCCGCCTGCGGTCATCGCCCTTCCCACGAGCGCTCTCGCCTCCGGTCACGATCTCGGGGCGGCGTGATCGTGCCTTGGTAGCTGCGGCCACGGCGGCGAAGCGCGAGGGCGCGACCCCAAACCGAACCGGGATGCGCAACGCACGGCGGGCGGCCGACAGCACCCCCTCGATCCCCCCGTACAGGCGGAGCAAGCCACGCGCGTCAAAGCACACGAGCCCGGGGCGCTCGGGCTCCACCGCCGCCCCCATCGACTCCAGCCGGACCAGCACCCGCTCCCAGTCGTCAGCCACTCCCGCTGGGTCCGGTGCCACAAGCGTCAGGCGGGGGCAGCGAGCCAGTGCTTCTCCCAGCCGCATCCCGGGATGAATTCCGAATGCCTCGGCGGCCAGGGACACCTCACCCACCTGCTGCGTGCCACCTGGCTCCGGCGCGAGAGCCGTCGGCGCCTGGAGCAGTTCTCGGCGTGCGCCAATGGCAGTCGTGAGCGCGAAACGAGGGATCAGGACACAGGCGATCATGTCGAACATATGTTCGCATGGATGGCGGACGTCCAGCCCATAAGCTGAGCGTCGTCGAGCGTGTCCCTGGACTCCCCCTTCATCACCTCTGGAACCAGACTGGCATCAGCCGGGCGTCACTCGAGCGTGGACGCGCTGGAACCAGCGACGGTGTGGATCGCCCTCGTCCTGGCCACGATTCTCGCCGCTGCGCTCCGGTTCCCCTTCCTGGGTCATCAAAGCCTGTGGTTCGACGAGATCTACACGCGGGACATCCTGGGCGCGAAGAGCCTGTCTGGTCTCTGGAATCACATCCAAAACACCGAGTCGACGCCACCGCTCTACTACTTCATCGGCTGGCTGTTTGGCGGACGCTCCGCCGCTGACATGCGCGCCATCCCCGCGGCGGCTCTGGTCCTCTCCGTTCCAGTCGCGTTCCTGGCCTTCCGCCGGTTGATCGGAGAACGGGCAGCGCTGGCCAGCGCGTGGATTCTGGCCGTCAGCCCGATCCTCGTCTCCTATTCCACTGACGCACGTGCCTACGGGCTGCTCGTCCTGACCGGCCTGTTGACCATCTGGGCCTTCAGCGCAGTACTCGAGAGTGACGGCTGGAAGCCCTACCTCCTCTGGGTCATTGCGTCGGTGGCCTGCGTGTGGACTCACTACTTCGGCGGCTTCCTAGTCACGGCGGAGATCGTGATCCTGCTCGTCGTCCGGCCGGATATGCGAGGACCGACAATTCGCTGGTCGTTGCTGGTCCTGGTGGTCCTGCTGCCCCTGATCCCGCTCATCTCACATCAGACCGGAGACGAGCGATCGGCATTCATATCCGGGATCAGCGTTACCTCCCGCCTGAGCACGACAGTGCGGCAGTTCGCCATGGGCCCGAACGTGCCCCGCACATGGCTCGAGGCGGCCGGCCTGGCGATCTGGGTCCTCGCGGTGGCCGGCGGAGCCGTGCGGGCACTGATCGATCGCGACCGGGACGGGATCGTGCTGGGGTTGGTGGTGATCTCGTTCGGCCTGCCGCTCCTGATGGGGGTCGTGGGCTTCGAGGACCGGTTCTACGTGCGCAACCTCATCACGGCGGTTCCGCTGCTGGCTGCCCTGTGCGCTCCGATGATGCTCCGCCTGCGTGCGGTCCCGCTGATCGCCTATCTGGCCCTGGCCGTGGTCACCTCGGTCTGGGTGGCGAGCAACTGGCGATACGAGGAGGCTGACTGGCATGGGGCCTTGAATCGAGTCGAGTCGATCGACCCGCGGGTGCCGGTTCTGGCGATCGGGGACCGGAGCGAGCCGGTGGTCCGGACCTACCTCAATCGAGACCCAGTGCCAACCCAACGCCTCGTCACGGGCCAGGCCTGGATCGTCGTCCAGGGCGTCCGGGGGGCCCACGAGCGAGCGCTGGGCCCGACGCCGGCACCAGCCGTGCCCGGGTTCACGATTCAGCGCGCGTTGCTCAACCACGCCTTCCAGCTGGTGCTTGTGCGAGCCAGGCGACCCACCGCGTTGACGGCAACCGCGATTCCGCAGGCCACGCTGTTCGCGGGCGGCTCGGGGGCGGGAGCCGGCTGAAGCTCACGCGGCCGCGGACGGGAAACGGGGCGACGCAGGAATTTTGGATTTCGTCCGGTGGCTCCTGCACGATGCGCGATCCGTGCCGACCCCCCGCCCCCAGACCAACCGCTCGACCCTGCGCGCCTGGCAGCGCCGGGCACTCGAGGCGATGGCGGCCTGGCGGGACGGACCCTTCCTGCTCTCGGCCGCCCCGGGCGCCGGCAAGACCCGTCCGGCGCTCGAGTTCGCTCGGGAGCAGCTGATCACTGGAGCAGCCACCGCGGTGGTGGTGGCGTGTCCAACGGCACCGCTGACACGGCAGTGGGCCAGGGCGGCCGACGGACTCGGCCTCGACCTGGCGCCAGACGTCGAGTCACCGAAGCCCCCGAGCGGGTTTCACGGCGTGTCAGTCACCTACGCGCGGATAGCCCGAGCGCCTGTGCGCTGGGGACGATCGCTGCCGCAGCGGACGCTCGTGATCGCCGACGAGGCCCACCATCTGGGCGAGGAGTTGACCTGGGGAGTCGCCTTCACGGAGGCATTCGGAGAGAGCGCGCGCTGGCTGCTCCTGTCCGGGACCCCGTTCCGGTCTGACGCCACCCCGATCCCGGGCGTCAGCTACGACACGGCCGGCCTGGCCGAGCCCGATGTCTCCTACAGCTACGCGAGCGCGGTCTCGGACGGGGTGTGTCGGCCGGTGTGCTTCGTCGCCTACGACGGGACGCTGTCCTGGCAAAGCGGCGAGAACGTGATCGAGTCAACGTTCGAGACCGTGCTCTCCAAGCGTGAAGCCAGCCGCCGTTACCGCACCGCGATCTCCACCGACCTCCCGGACGGACTGCAGCGAATCCTCAAGGAGGCGGATGCCAAGCTGCGCGAGATTCGTAAAGGGGGGCAGCGTGACGCGGGTGGACTTGTCGTCGCGGCAGACTCCGATCATGCGCGCCGGATCGCGAAGCTCCTGCGGGAGGCGACCGGTCGGGTCCCACTGGTGGTCCTGCACGCCGAGGCGCGGGCGGCAGCCAAGCTGGCCGCGTTCGCGCATACGGCCGATCCCTGGATCGTCGCCGTCAACATGGTTTCCGAGGGCGTGGACATTCCCCGCCTCCGAGTCGGCGTCTACGCCACGGCGGCCAAGACGCCCCTGATCTTCAGGCAGATAGTCGGGCGGTTCGTGCGCACCGTGCCCGGCCACCCCGTGGAGCCCAGCTGGCTCTACATACCGGCCGACCCGATTCTGCGCGACCACGCGGCCACGATCGAGCACGAGCTCCGGCAGGCGCTGCGGCAGCGTGACGGATACGAAGACGCCGATGAGCTTGAGCGGGCGGCCAGCCGAGAGACCGAGCGCGGCCCCACGCCCGAGTTCGTTCCGTTGAGCGCGGACGTCGCCCCCCAGATGACACTGTTCGGCGGTCCGGCGCCAGCCCCAGCGCGGGCTCCGTGGTCCCCACCCACGGCGGAGGAGGGGCCCCGCGAGATCCCAGCCTTCGAGCGCCGGGCGATACTCCGTGACGAGCGCCACCGGCTGGTGTCCGAAGTCAGGCGCCGCGACGGCATGAGCCACCGCGAGATCAATGCTTGGCTGAACCGTAAGTTGGGGATCACCAGCGTCGAGGACGCGACCCTCACTGATCTCGAGCGCTCGGTCGAGCTCCTGGTGAGCAAGCTCAGTCGACGGCGCTGAGGCCCGCCGCCGCCGGACGCCGGCGCTCGAGGCACAGCAGATGGAACAACTCGCGAGCGCCCTATATGCTCGGTCTGTCCTAGCGAGAGAAGACACCAAATGACGCCCTCGAGCATCAGCCACACCCACCCGGTGTCGAGGGGCATCTAGCGTGGCGCCCGATCTGACCGACCTTGCCGTCAGCGGCGTGAAGACGCTGCGCGCGTTTGGGAAGCGGATCCCAGGTGCCGGCGGCATCCTGGCCCAGTCGCTCCCCGGCGTCGTCAAGGGCCGCATCGTCCTGATCACCGGGGCCTCATCGGGGATTGGCGAGGCCACGGCGCTCCAGATCGGGCGGGCGGGCGGCACGGTCCTGCTGGTGGCACGTACCCGGGACAAGCTCGAGGCGGTGGCGACCGAGGTCGAGAACAGTGGCGGTATCGCCCACGTCCACCCGTGCGATCTATCCGACCCCGACGACGTCGACCGGATGGCCAACGAGGTTCTCGAGGCATACGGGAACGTCGACGTCCTGGTCAACAACGCGGGCAAGTCAATCCGGCGCTCGGTCAACCGCTCCTATGACCGCTTTCACGACTACCAGCGGACCATGCAGCTGAACTACTTCGCGCCGGTCAAGCTGATCCTCGATCTGCTCCCCGTGATGCGCGAGCGCGGCTCGGGGCACATAGTCAACATCTCGACCATGGGGCTGCAGGTGAACACGCCCCGCTTCGCCGCCTATCTGGCCTCCAAGGCGGCGTTGGATGCATTCTCGCGCTCGATCGGGCCCGAGATCATCGGCGACGGCGTTCACGTCACCACCGTTTACATGCCGCTCGTGCGAACGCCGATGATCGCGCCGACGAAGCTCTATGACCGCTTCCCCACGCTCAGCCCGGAGGAGGCAGCCGACATGATCTGCGAGGCGATCCGCAAACGGCCGAAGAAGGTGGCCACGGCGCTGGGCAACCTCGGCCAGCTGACGTACGCCATCGCGCCGGGCGCCCAGGATCTGGTGGTTAACCGGGCCTATCAGCTGTTCCCCGAGGGCGGGACCGAGGGTGGGAGTCCGCCGGACCGGAGGACTGAGGCAGAGCAGCGCGCGTTCGCCCAGGCGACGCGTGGCGTGCACTGGTAGCGCCGGCCGCGACCCCCAGAATGTGAAACCCGGACCGCCCGGGCGACGGCTTTCACAATTCGGTGCCTATAGCCCCGGTTTGCGACAAGCGTCGCCTGGCGGCGAGCGGTTTGCACAAAATGGGGGCCGAGCGGGCCGAGCGGGCCGAGCGGGCCGAGCGGGCCGAGCGGGCCGAGCGGGCCGAGCGGGCCGCTGAACCTGGGGCCGTGAGCCGCCCGCACCTGGGGCCGCACGCCACTCGAGCATGGGAGCTACGAGGACCCGCCGGCCATGAGCGCGGCGAACGCGTCCGCGCCGATGTTGCCCCCGGAGATCACAACACCCACGCGTGCGCCCGGGAACTGAAGTGCTCCCGAGACGATCCCAGCCAGCCCGGAAGCTCCGCTGGGTTCGGCCACAAGCTTGCACCGTTCGAAGAGCAGCCGCATGGTGGCGATGATCTGCTCGTCGGAGACGGTGACCACCTCGTCGACCAGGCGTTCGATCACCGGCCAGGTCAACTCACCCGGCGTGGAGGTCTGCTGACCATCAGCGATCGTGTGCCCGACCTCGACCCGTTCGCGCCGTCCGCTGGCCAGGGAGCGAGCCACATCGTCGCTGGCGATCGGCTCGACCCCGACGACACGGGTGCTCGGCGACAGGGCCTTGACCGCCGTGGCGGTGCCCGAGATCAAACCGCCTCCCCCCACTGGGACGACGACCACGTCCAGCTGCCCGTCGGCCTGCTCGAGCAATTCCAGGGCGGCTGTGCCCTGCCCCGCCATCACCATCGCGTTGTCATAGGGGTGAACCAGCGTCAGCCCGCGGTCGGCGGCGAGCTCCAGGATGAGGGCTTCGCGGTCTTCCTCGTAACGCCGGTAGGTGACGACCTCGGCGCCATAGCCATCAGTGGCAGCGCGCTTGATTGCGGGTGCGTCTTCGGGCATCAGGATCACGGCTCGCGTCCCGCACAGCCCGGCCGCCAACGTCACAGCCTGGGCGTGGTTGCCGGATGAGACGGCACACACGCCGCGCGCGAGCGCTTCGGCGGGAAGCGATGAAACCGCGTTGTAGGCACCCCGGAACTTGAACGCCCCGCCGCGCTGGAGCGTCTCGGCCTTCAACACCAGGTGCGCGCCGGTGAGCGAGTCAAGCGTCCGTGAGGTCATCACGGGTGTGCGGTGAGCAACTCCGTGCAGCCGCGCCGCAGCGCGACGGATGTCATCGAGGTCGATCGTCAGCGGGGCGGGCAGGCTCAGCGGAGGCTCACACCGAGGTCGATCGTCAGCGGCGCGGGCAGGCTCAGCGGAGCCTCACACCGAGGAGCCCGCGTCACGCATCAGGCGCCCGAGCGACACCGCCGCAAGATGATCTTCGCGAAGCCCGTTGAGGAGCTTGACCAGCAGCGGCGCGAACTGGCTCGGCGTGCGGAACGAAAACTCGATCACCTCGCCGGGCTTGAGCGGCCCGAGCGTGTCATCACGATCCTGCAGGCGCACCGCCCCGGCCACGAGCCGCCCGCCCGCACCGTGAGCGAACAGCCACTGGCCTAGGCTCGGGCCGCTTGACGAGTACAGGAAGTGGTGCTGGTAACCCATGGAGTCGATGAGCCGGCGCAGCTGACCGCGTGTACCCAGCCAGCGGACGAGGCCACCGGTGGGCAGGCGGGGCAGGGTCTGGTCCCCGTAACTCGAGACGGACGTGGTGACCGGCGAGGACGGCTGGGCCAGCGCGAACGACGCGTGGACGCCGTAGCTGGAGAGAAGGTCAGCCAGAGCGGGGATCTGGCTGCCGGGAGCATCGATCAGAACGCCGACCTCGGGGTGGTCAGTGCTGACCGCCGTCACCGGGTTGATGTGCGCGAAGTCCGACACGAGCGAGTACGACGCGCCCGTGGTCAGGGTCCAGCCGGCCACGGCGACGATGGCCGCGAGCGAGGCGGCGGCGCGAGCTGTGCGCACCCGCCACACGGGGAGCTGGCGGACGCGGCGTTCGCTGCCGAGGATGAGCGAGGCGGTGGACGGCCGCCGGGCGAACCGGGGGTCCGGCTCGGGTTTGTGGTCAAGCGCGAACTGGATCTGTGGGCCCAGGGCTTCCTCCGTGCGCGCCACCTGCGCGAGCTGGAAGCGCTCCAACGCAGCGTTCGACGCGCGCACGTGACCGACACCGAAGCCGTAGGACACGACCGGGCACCCGCGGATGATGGCCTCGAGGACCGTCAGGCCGGCGCTTGAGTGCACGAGCACGTCGGCGGCGGCGAGGACGTCGCCCATGCGGTCGGTGAAGCCCATGATCCGCAGGCGTGGCTCGCCCGCGAACCTCCGGGCCACCTTGGCCCGGAGCCTGTCATTACGGCCGCAGAGACAGAGCACCGTGGCGTCCTCGAACTGGAGCGCCGCCCGCGTCGCCCCGGCCAAGTCCCCCACGCCCCAGCCGCCGCCGGATATCGCGATCACGCGTCCGGCGGCTGGGAGTCCGAGCGCGCGACGGGCATCAGCGCGGGACCGGGTGGCCAGGAATGCAGGCGCGGTCGGAGGTTTGGCCCAGCGAACGCTGCCCGGGCCAGCGATCCGCTCGACCTCCTCGGCGGATTCGGGGTGCGTGATGAAGTGCAGGTCGATCCCTGGATGGGCCCAGAACTGCAGCCCGGCCAGATCGGTGATCGACGAGTAGCAGGGGACGTTCAGCTTCCCCTTTCGGCGCAGCTCGCCGAGCACGGCGGTGACCCCGGGATAGGTCGAGACGATGATGTCTGGGTTATGGGCTCGGATCAGGCGCATCAGCCCGCGGCGACCGAACGTGGTCAGGAGCTTGCGCGCCAGCCACCGGGTGGGCGCGAAGTACATGAACAGCATGTACTGGAAGTCGAACAGCCACGGCAGCCACTGGAACATGAAGGCCGAGTTCTCACGCAGGACCTTGGTCAGGATCGGTCCCATGGCGGGCAGGCCATTGACGATCGAGATGTTCGCGTCGGGATCCTCGTCCCGGAACTCGCGTGCGACCGCACGGGCCGGAAGATCGTGCCCCTCGCCGATGTCGGCGGAGATGATCAGAACCTGGCGCGGCTTGGACTCGGCGTCGGGCTCGCCGGCGGGGATCACCGCGGCTTCTTCGACCTCAGCCTTGGATTGAGCCTGCTCAAAGCGCCAGTCGATGTACTTGCGGACCCCTTCGGAGAACGGAGTGGCGGCAATCCAGCCGAGCTCCTGCTCGGCGCGCTCGCTGGAGACGATCTTTCCGCCGAAGTCACCGGGACGCGCCGGGGTGTGGACGATCTCGACGTCCCCCATCAGGTCCTTGATCGTCTCGGCGATCTGCTTGATCGTGACGGTCTCGTCGCTGGCCAGGTTGTAGACCCGATTGACGGCCACCTCATCCAGGCTGCGCGCCACGCCGTCGGCCAGGTCCTCGACGTAGACGAATTTGCGTGACTGGCTGCCGTCGCCGGCCAGCGTCAGCGGGTCACCGGCCAGCGCCTTGTTCACGAACGCCGGGATCACGGCGGCCTCGCGAGCCCGAGGTCCATAGGGAATGCCGAAGCGCAGGATCGTGTAATCGATCCCGTAGAGCTCCTGATAGGCCTTGCAATAGAGCTCGCCGGCCAGCTTGGTGCTCGTGTAAAGGTGGCTCGGGGGCGGCAGGAGCGTCTCCTCGTCCACCTCCTCGGGTTCGCAGTCCGAATACACCCAGATCGTCGAGGCGTAGATGATTCGCTTGACCCCGGCGCGGCGGGCGGCCTCGAGAACCGTGACGGTGCCCCGGGCGTTGATTCGCTCGGCATCCTCAGGCTCGGCATGGACGTCGTTGACGTCCGCCACCGCCGCCAGGTGGGCGACGGCGTCACAGCTGTGGAGGGCACGCTCGAGCGCCTCGCGGTCGGTGATCGACCCGAGCACGGTCTCGACGGGGTGCGCCGGATCCCGGTGCCAGGGCGAGGGCCGCAGGTCATAGATCACGGGCTCGTGGCCACGCGCACGCAGCTTGTCGACCACGTGTGAGCCTATGAATCCGGAGCCGCCTGTGACCAGTACTCGCATGTCTAATTACTCGGCCGGTAGTACAACGGGACGCAGGAGTGGTTGCGCGCCACCCAGTCGCTTACGGGTAATTCGACGTCGTGACCCATAATCCGGTGGCAGGGCTCGTCGTATACCCGGCCGGTGGATCGTTCGAGCCAATCGAACACTATGTACTTGTACAGGCCGGAGACCATTCCGTCCGGGAGTTCGAGGCGGCTCGGGTACTGGGGGTCGAGCTCGGTCCGCGCGACCGTGTTCTTCCACTCGACGATCTCGGGCAGACGCTCGATCTGAATCAGGCCGAGCGCCGCGGTGAACTCACTCATGCGGAAGTTCAGTCCCGGGACGTCGTGGCTCGGCTTGCCGTAGTTGCGGAAATCCCGCGCGTGCTCGACGACTTCCGGGCGCTTGGAGACCAACACTCCGCCTTCGCCGGTGGAAATTGTCTTGGTCGCATAGAGCGAGTAGACCCCAACGTCGCCCCAGGAGCCCGCCTTGCGTCCGTTCCAGCTCGCCCCATGGGCGTGGGCGCAGTCCTCGATCAGGAAGATGTCATGCTCGGCGCAGTATTGGGCGATCCGGTCCGAATCGAAGGCGATGTGGCCACCGATATGGACCAGGAACGCGGCCCGAGGCTTGTACTGCTCGGCCGCCCGCTCGAAGTCTGCGAAGGACATGCACAGATCCTCGCGGTTGCAGTCGACAAACTGGACCTCGGCGCCCGATCGGATCGCGGCCAGCGGTGTGGCCATGAACGTGTTTGACGGGCACAGCACGGTCTCGCCGGTGACCCCGGCGAAGTGCAGCGCGGCGAGCGCGCCACCCGCCCAGCTCGAGACGGCGACCGCGGGCAGCTGGTTCCACGCCTCCCAGCCGGCCTCGAAGCGCGTGGTCATGTCCGCCTCCGACCACCGATTGGAGTCCAGGACCTCGTCGATCAGTGCGTGTAGACGCTCCCGATCACGGTGGTCAAAGCCGATGGCAAACCGCGCGTAGTCAGGGGCGCTCTGTGGGGAAGCGGAAGCTGAGGTCATGTTTTGTAGTGCGCCCGAGCGCGCGTGTCGACACGCTGCTCCGCCGGCCGGCGGCATCGATTCCCGCGCGCAGCTCGCCAATCGTGCCAGTCAGTGTGCGCTGTGGCAAGCCTGTCAGACAGGTAAGACGGTATCGATTTTCCGTCGTCTCAGCTCGCCGAGGATCAATTCCAGCGCGGCTGCCGTGCGCCGATGGGAGTTATGCGCGCTGTAGAAGTCGGCGTCATGCAGGAGGATCACATCTCCCGGCAACACACCCCGCAGGGCGCGGGCGGCGATCCGCGCCGGGGTCGTGAGCCTCCGCCAGTCCTTGCCCCAGCGTGACCAGAGCAGTGGACGCAGCCCGGCGCTCCGGGCCGCCTCGAGGCCGGCCGAGCTGTAGATGCCGTACGGCGGGCGATGCCACACGGGCGTGAGCCCGGTCGCGTCCTCGATGGCGGCTGCGCCCCGCGCGAGATCGTCTATGACCTGGCTCGGGGTAAAACGCAGCTGCAGGCGATGCCGATCGCCATGGAGCGCCACCCCGTGGCCGGCGGCGACGATCTGGGCCACGAGCTCCGGACGGCGGCGGACCTGCTCACCGATCACGAAGAAGGTCGCGCGCGCGCCCGCGCGCGCAAGCGCGTCGAGCATGGCCGGAGTTCCCTCCGGGTGTGGACCGTCATCGAATGTCAGGGCGACGCCACCGGGTGCCGCGCCCGGCGCCCCGCCCCGAACCCCAGCCGCCGGCACGCGGCGCGGCAGCGCCAGCGACCGCGCGGCCTCGGGAACCACCGGAGCGAGGACATGGCGAAGCACGCACGCATGATCGCGGAAACGGTGCGCTAGAAAGAAGCCATGCTCGACGGAGCCCGGTGAAACCGGATCTCGACCACTGGCTGCCCGATCCGACCCTCCGGGTCGTGCATCGGCGCGAGAGCTCCGTGTCCGCGGAGGAACTCTGGGCTGCGGCGAGCGCTGTGCGGCTGTCCGAGACCGGCCTGCTCGGGCGGCTCGTTCGCTGGCGCATTCCCGGGCTGGCCCCGGACGTGGGCTACAGCGAGCTGTTCCGCGAGCCGCCCTTCACGATGCTGCATGAGGGGGAGCACGTGCTGGTGTCTGGGCTGGTGGGGCGGATTTGGACGATCCGCCGGGACTACCCGCGGCTCGAGTCCCCGGCTGCATTTGAGAACTGGGACGAGCGCGGTACCGCCCGGGTGGTCTTGGCGAGCTGGGCTGAGGAGCTCGAGGACGGGCGCTCGGCGCTCAGCTCCGAAGCGCGTGTCCAGGCGTTGGGGGCCCAGGGACGCATCGGCGTGGCCGCCGTGCGCCCGATCGTGAGGGGCTTTCAGAACCTGGTCGGGACTGAGGGGATAGCTGCCGCCGTGCGCAAAGCCGAGCGCGGGTAACGGCGGTCGACCCGCAGCGGCTCAACCTTTTCTCGTTCCAGGCGGGTTGAAGAGGATGTGAGAGTCAATCTGAGACTCAACGGCAGCCGCGCGGAGCGGACGCGCACCGAGTACGAGAGCTTCGTCGCCGAGTCAGCCGACGCGCTTCTGCGCACCGCCTATCTGATCGTGTGGGACCCGGCCGAAGCCGAGGATCTGGTGCAGGAATGTCTCATCACTGTGGCGCGGCGCTGGCCTCGAGTGCGATCCATGGAGCATCCGGTGGCCTACGCCCGACGCGTCCTGGTCAACAAGGCCCTCGACGGCGCCGTCCGGCGCTCCCGCCGGCGCCAGGAACTCGAGCCCGCCAACGGAGACAAGCTGGCCGAGCGCCGAGACGAACGCGCCGTCCAGGACCTCGGTCTGGTCGACACGCGCTCGGAACTCGTTCAGGCCCTGGGGACACTCCCGCCGCGGCAGCGGGCGGTGCTGGTTCTCCGTTACTTCGAGGATCTCTCCGAGGCGCAGACCGCGGCGGCGCTGGGGTGCTCGGTGGGAACCGTGAAGAGCACCGCCTCCAGAGGCCTCACCCGTCTCCAAGCCGCCATCACCCGTGACCTTCAGTCCCCGACGTTGAGCCAAAGGAGCAACCGATGACCGAACCACTGGAAAACCAACTCCGTCAGGCGTTCGCCGAGCGAGCGGCCGAGCTACCGCGTGGATCGGGCGCCCGCCTGCGCCAGCGGGACTACCACCCGCGTACTCGCAGCGTCCGGCCGCCGGTGGCGGCCGGCATCCTCGTCGCCGCCGGTGCGACGGCGGCCACGGTGGCGCTGGTGGGCCTGGGCACGAACACCCAGGAGGCATTCGCCGGCTGGACTCCGACACCCACCGCGGCACCGAAAGGCCAGCTTGCCGCCGCTGAGGCGACGTGCCAGAACCGTCAGGCAGCCCCACTGCACGCGCACGGCCCTGGCCCGAGCTTGACCGCGCTGCCCAAGAACGCACCGCCGCCCGAGACGATCAGCCCGGGCTCGCTCAAGCCCGCCCTGACCGACACCCGGGGACCTTTCACGTTCGTGATTCTGGCCGGCGATCACGGGTCCGAGTCGTGCATCACCGGGCCGTCGTTCACCTCGCGGTCAATTACCGCCACAACCGGATCCACCTCGGTTCCGGCGGGAAAGGTGGTGCTCTCCTCGACGCATCTGACCACCCAAAACGGCCAGGCCTTCTCGTTCGCCCAGGGCCACACAGGCTCTGAGGTGACGGGTGCCACGCTCGTGCTCGACGATGGCGCGAAGGTGGAGGCGAGCGTGGCGAATGGCTGGTTCGTCGCCTGGTGGCCCGGCAGCCACAACGTGACCTCCGCGCTGGTGACCACGCCGAACGGAACTAGCACCGAGGCCGTGAAGACGCCCGCCGCGCGCGGGTGTCCTCAGGCGGCAGCTGCCACGCATCCGGTGATGTGCTCCTCGGGAGCCATTATGGGAGCCGGTGCCTTTGATGGCCAGGCCGGCGTCCGTACCGTCCACAACGGCAGCTTCTCGTCGCAGAGCACCCAGGGCAGCAAGTAGCACGCAGATCTGACTGCGCGCCGGGCCGCTCGTAGCGCCAGAGCGGCCCGGCGCCGCGTCATCGGGGGTTTACGGGCCCATGACCCCTTACCCTCACGGCGACAATGCGGCTGCGCGGAGCCACGATCATCGGCGTGACGCTGGCCCTGGCCGGAGCCGGATGCGGCGCCGGCCGCGCTCCCCGCCCCCGGCCCGCCGGAGCGACCGGCGCCGTGAGGCAGAAAGCCACCCAGCCGCAGCCCGTCCGGCTGGCGTTCGTCCTGCCACTGGTCGGGCTGTCGAGCGCGCCCACCGTGTCCTACGCGACGGGCGCCGGCAATCCCACGCTTCAGGGCCAGGTCACCCCAGCAGGCGCGACCGTGTACATGCTGGGCCCCGACGGCACCCGCAGCGCGGTCATCCCCCGCCCGGACGGGTACTTCGGTGTCGCGGCCAAGCTGCAGCCGGGGCCGAACTCGTTTCACTTCACCGCGGCGCGCCTGGGCTCGAGGAGCGTCACCGCGAATCTGGCGGTCACCTGGAGCGGCCGGGCAGCCGCCGCGCGACGTCGAGCCATCGCCTCCGACCCAGCCAAGTACCTGGCGCCCGCCAGCGCCGGCCTCAACCGAAAGCTTGCGCCACTCGGAAACCTGCAGGCAGTCGCGGAGCCCAGGCGCCGGGTCACCGTCACCTTCACGCTCAACACGATCAAGGCACCGCCGCCGCCCACGGTGGGTGGCGACGGTAAATGGCTGGGCGGCTTCGAGCTGACCGAGTACTACCCGGCGCTCGAGTCGTGGTTCGTGGGCCGTCCCGTGCACGCCCCTGGCCTCCCGGGACTTCACCGCATCGATTGGCTGTACTCCGCCCGCGGCATGTCAATGGAGGGCGACGGCATCGGGCTCGACGGCAAGCCCTACCACGTCGCTGACCTGGGCAGTGGAGGGTGGCTCACGGCCGGTGGGAACTCGGGTGCGCGGTTCGGTGTCGGCGTGGACGCGCCGTTCTGGCGGACCGGCGGGTACTGGAGGACGGCGGGTGGCCGGCTCACGTTCCCCCTGGCCGATGGAGGCTGGTCAGCAGGCGTGGGTTTGAGATACGTGCCGCCGCCGGGGATCACGTTCGCGCCCGGGCCCTCACGCCCGCTCTCCTATCTGCGCAGCGTGGCCGTTGACCCGCGGCTGATCCCGCTCGGCAGTCACATCTTCATCCCCGCCTACGAGGCCGTGAACGGAGGCTGGTTCGAGGCCGATGACACCGGAGGGGCGATCATCGGCCGGCACATCGACGTATTTCGCCCGCCCCCGGCCAACCCGAGCGATCAGGGCAACTTCGCCACGGGGCAACCGGTTTACATCGTGCCGCCCGGTAGGTCTCTGCCCTAGACACAGGACCGCGCGGCCGCTCAGCCCGAGCTGCGCCGTCTGGTAGCTTGCGCGCGTCCTCGTCCGGCGCACCGGGCTCCAGGGAAAGGGAGGACGGAGTAGATGTGGAGGTTCCTGTTGGGGATGCTGCTCTCGAGCGCTGCGGCCACCACGTTCCTGCTCGGAAGCGCGAACGCCGCCCAGGTCCTGAGCCAGCCGGTGCTCATCGGCACGAACACCGTCAGCACGCCCTCGCAGCCTGCGGTCACAGTCGACGCCGCCGGCACTGCCTACATCGCCTGGAATGATGCCGCCGCCCCGCCCGCGGCGCCGGCCCAAACGGTGTTGGACTTCTGCAAAGTGCCCCCGGGGGCCACGCGTTGCTCGGCCGTGCAGCTGGCCAGCCCCGACCCAACGTCAGGCCAACTCCAGGCCCCACCGAGCGTGCTCGTCAATGGCACCGACGTCTACGTATTCGAGTTCATGACGGGCGCCATGGACGCGGGCGGCAACGACAACGGCATGCTCGAGTGGGTATCGAGCGATGGGGGAAGCACATTCACGCGGATCACTGACGCCGTGAGCTGGACCGGATTCGCCAGCAACGGGGGCACTGACGCCGTCTCAGTCTTCCGCCTCCCGAACGGCGACATCGGGATCGGCTACGTCAGCCCCGTCTCCAACCCGCTGTTCCAAGCCAACTCGCTCACGTCGCCCGTGAACTACTCCCAGGCGAGCACGCCGCAGCCACCCTACGCGGTGCTCAACCCGGCTCCGAGCAACTACACAGTCGGCGACCTCGAGGGGAGCTTCACCGCCGAGCTGACCGCCAGAACGGGAGCGCTCGGCGTGTTCGAGCTCATCGAGACCGGGCCGTGCCCCAACAGCGCCGGACTCGTGTTCACGTACGCGCCGGTGGAGTCTTCCACAACCGACTCCGCGCTCGAAACGAACTCGGGACAGATCGGGAGCCCCTGGTCGCCGCTGGGCCTCGTGCAGTGCAGCGCCGGGAATCCCGCGTTGAGTAGCGGCCGGTCAGGACTCGGCCTGCTCTACACCAACGAACGGGCCAACATCACGCAGTACCGCCGCTTCACGGCACCGTCGAAGTTCGGCTCATCGGTCACGGTCACTACAGGTGACTCTCTGGAGCCAACGGTGTCCGAGGACGCCAGGGGAGCGCTGTACGCCACGTGGCTGAGCAACGGCATCGGCCTGCGGCTCGCCTACAGCCCGAATGGCGGCAAGAGCTGGCTGGGACCGCGCACGCTGCTGGACGAACGGGACGGCTCGGTGAGCGTGGCCGGTGCGGCCAGCGCCGTGGATAGCGCCGGGCACGGCTGGGCGGTCTACGCCTCACAGGGAGCCGAGTACGCCCAGGCGTTCCGCAGATCCGACGCTGTCGTGGCCCCGCGGGACAGCAATCTGAGGCTTCATCCGGCTGTGTTCGCACCCACCGCGAGCAGAGCGCAGGTCACCTACTCGGACACCGAGTCAGCGCAGAGCAGGTTCGCTGTGGTCGAGCTCATCAAGGGCTACCGGCTCACACGTGGCGGGTGCCGGGCGACACCGAGGCCGGCCGTGCCCCGGGGGCGCGCTCGGGGCTGCACGTTGGCAAAGACCGTGTGGGGGTTCGGCCGCGCCGACGCCGTCGGAGCCAACCACTTCAGGTTCACCGCGCGGCTGAACCGCCACCGGCTCCGACCGGGGACGTACGAGCTCCGGGCCACTCCCAGGTTGGGCAAGCTCAGGGGCCGGAGCGTGGCGTCGAGGTTCACCATCATCTGAGCGCTGACCGAGCCCGCTGCGATGCCGGCCTGTGTCATCTCGCCAACAATCGCGGGGCAGCCGGGCGCGCGGGTCTAACTTGATGGTGATGGAGTCCCACTTCGAGGCCGAGGTCACGGTTCGGTTCGTCCGCTACGCCAACGAGTCGACCGGATGGGCCGTGGTCGACGTTGCGGCGGCGGACGGAACCCCCGTGGCCTTGGTCGGTCCGCTCGTGCACCTCGAGGAGCGTGAACGGGTACAGGTCACCGGCACCTGGGTCAACGACAGCCGCTACGGCGCACAGGTCAAGGTGACCGAGGCCCGGCCCCTGCCACCGCAGGACCTCGAGACGTTGGTCGGTTATCTGAAACGCGTGAAGCATGTCGGGGTCAAGCGGGCCACGGAACTCGTCACCAGGTTCGGGCCGCCGGCCGTGCTCGACGTGATTGACCGTGACGCTCGGGCGGCCTTCGCGGCTGTGGGCCTGCGGGGCCAGCGGGCCGAGGACGCGGCCTCCTCGTGGCAGACAATCCGCGTCACGCGCCGGCTGCATCTCCTCTTGGCCCCACACGGGTTGGCCTATCTGGCGTCCCGGATCCACGAGCATTACGGCGACGACGCACACGAGGTTCTTGACCGTGACCCGTACGCGCTGACCAGCGTCTTTGGGGTGGGCTTCCTGATCGCGGATCGCATCGCGCGCGGATCCGAGAGCCAGATCCGTGCCGGCCAGCGAGAGCGAGCCGCGATCGTGCACGTGCTCTCGGAGGCGGAGCGAAGCGGTAGCACGTGCCTGCCGGCGGACGCGCTGCTGCACGCGGCGGGTGAGCTGCTCGGTGAGGAGCCCGCGGCCGGGCTGATCGATGACCTCGTGGCCGCTAACGTCGCGGTTCGCGAGGACGGCTGGATCTATCGGGCGGCGACGGCCGAGCTCGAGGCCGAGCTGGCGGCACGGGTGGGGGCGCTCGTGGCGGCCGCGGCGGTCGAGCGACTCGGGCGCGAGCCTGACGCGGTCGCGCCCGGGAGTAACGAGCCCACCTCCGAGCAGCGGGCCGCGCTCGAGTCCGCGTTCGAACACCGGCTCTCGGTGATCACCGGAGGACCGGGGACCGGGAAGACGGCCTGCATCAGGTCAATCGCGGGCAGCGCGGTGGCCCGCGGCGCGCGGGTGATGCTGACCGCCCCCACGGGACGCGCAGCGGTACGCATGACCGAGGCCAGCGGTGTCCGGGCCCGCACCGTGCATTCCGCCTTGGGCTGGATTCCCGGCGAGGGGCCAACCCACGACGAGCAGGATCCGCTGCTCTGCGATCTGCTGATCGTCGACGAGACCTCGATGGCCAACCTGGAGCTGCTGGTGACGCTGCTGCGCGCCGTGGGCGAGGAGACGCACGTGGTGCTGGTGGGAGATGCCGATCAGCTGGCGCCGGTCGGTGCGGGCAAACCGTTCGCTGAGCTGGTCTCCTCACAGCTGGTGCCCACCACGAGGCTCACGCATATCTTCCGCCAGGCGGCGGGCAGCATGATCGTCCAGGGAGCACACGCCGTCCGCCGTGGCGAGGTGCCGGAGTTCTCCCCGGGGCCGGATATGCGCCGGGACCTGTTCCTGATCGAGCGTGCGTCACCGTCGGCGGCACTGGCGGAGATCGTGTCTCTGGTCAGCGAACGCCTCCCGGCCCACTACGACGTCGATCCGATCCGAGACATCCAGGTCTTCGCTCCCGTCTACCGCGGGGAGCTCGGCATCGACGCCATCAACCAGGCGTTGCGGGCAGCCCTCAATCCCGACGGGAAACCGGTGCGAGGTGGCCGGTTGCGGCTCGGAGACAAGCTCATGATGACCGGGCGCAATCTCCACGATCTCGGGCTCATGAACGGCACCCTGCTGAGACTGCTGGACGAGGTGGGCGGAGAACCAGCGGGCCGCGACGGCGGTGGTGATCAGGCGGCGCTGATCCTGGCCGCCGAGGAGTCCGTGTTCCGGCTCCCGCCGGAGGACGCCGACCGGCTCCGGCTGGCCTACGCGTGCTCAGTGCACCGCGGCCAGGGGATCGAGTTACCCGTGGCGGTGATCGTCGCCCATCCGGCCGCCGGTGCTTTCTTCCTGCGGCGAGAGATGCTCTACACCGCCATCACTCGGGCCCAGAAGGCGACGGTGATCGTCGGAACCCGCGAGGTCATCGCCCGCGCCGCGCGAACAGCGGACACCGGACGCCGCCACGGACGGCTCGCCGACCGCCTGCTGCGGGAGATCAGCGGGGGCCGGCCAGCCGGGTCAAGGTGACTCGCCGGTCCGCTGGTACATGACCGTACCGCCTTGGCTCCGGGCGACGACGAAATCCGGCATGTGTGCCATCAGACTCTGAGTCTGCGTACCCCGGGCGACGAGCACGATCCGGACGGCCGGTGTAACCGCAGTGCGACCTGACGCGTCACCGGCCAGCCAGTCCAGGTAGGCGGCCTGGACCGGGTGAGAGAAGGCGTCGATCGGGTCTCCGGCCCAGATCCGGCCGCCGGCGAGTGCCACCTGTTCATCGATCGAGCCGTCGGCCAGCACGGGTGACCCGTGTGCAGCGGCGATCGCACCCGCCACCAGCGAGTGACTGGCGCCGGTCGGCTCAGGGCCTCGGACCAAGGACAGACTGATCGCAGCCAGGGAGGCCACGGCGGCGACTGGCGCCAGTATCCGCAGCGAACGGACCGGCGCCAGGGCTCGCGCGGCGGGCGCGACCATGAAGAAGAGGAGCCAGACACCGTCCCGGTCAGCCTTGATCGTGAGGCCCACCAATACGACGAGCGTGCACCACTCCCACAGCGGCGCCCGCGCGCGCCGCATCCGGTAGCCCAGCAGCAGCGCCATGATGATGAGGATCACATCGAGTGGTGCGGTGAGCGACAGCGGACCCCACATACCCTGTCCGCGCTGCGCGGCCAGGTTGGTCAGGACCCCGTGGTAGTAGGTCACGGTGCGGGTCAGCGCCGGGGTGAGACACATGGCGAGCAGTGAGGCACCGGCGACCGAAACGGCCAGCAACGGGTCTCGCCGCCCGCGCTCGAGGGCCAGATAGCCGAGCACGACGCCGAGACCGAGCAATGCCGCTCCGTGCAGGTTGGACCACAGCGTGAGCAGCGGGACGACGAGCCAGATGGCTCGTGACGGTGACCGGACCTGCGCGCGGAGCAGGGCTATCAGGGCCGGGAAGAGCACGAGCGAGAAGAGCTGGACCCGCACGATGGCCAGGCTCGGAAGCGCTCCAACCGCCGCCAGCAGGAGGGCAGCGCTGGTGCCGATCGGTTCGGCGCCGCCCGCGCGGGCGTCGCGGGCCAGGATCACGAGTGCGGTGCCGACGGCGATCAGCTGGGCGATCATCAGCCCGCGGTCTCCGAACCCGCGCTCCAGACCGTTGAAGATGAGCTCGGCCAGGACCAGGGCGTTGGGCCAGTGACTCGTCGGAGCGGCCGCGAACGGGACCCCGCGAGGGATGCCGTGACTCGAGGCGATGACGTGGCCGAGGGCGGCGAGCCATTGCGCGTCGGAGCCCACGCGAGCCAGGAGAGCCGCCAGCGCGACGATCAGAGCGATCGCCGTCGCGAGCACGAGGGCGGGTCGCATACGGGTGAGGTCGACCTGCTTGGACACCTGATGAGGTATCGCCCCGTGCGCGCGGGCCTCACCTAGACCTTTGTCTAGGCTGACCTACCGCATCGTCGGATGCCGGATTCGGCCCGTCACGACGATGGAAGACCCATGTCGTCACTGGCGTTTCCGCGCGAGGCTGCGCGCCGCGCTGCTCGCGGGGGTCTTCGTGCCCTGATCGCCGATCGGGCGCCGGAGATAGTGCTCGCGATCCCGATCGCGATGCTGTTGGTGGTGGCTCTGGTGCAGCTGCCGAAGGAGTTCAACGTCGACAGCTGGCTCGCCCTCGTCACGGGACGCATCGTCTGGGAGACCGGGATCCCGCATCACGAGACGCTGACGGTCATGTCACACGGGCTGCCGTGGGTGGACCAGCAGTGGCTCTCGCAGCTGGCCAGCTACGCGATTTACCTCGTGGGCGGCTTCGCTCTGCTCGGCGTGATCAACTGCGTCCTGCTCGTCTCCGGAGTGGTGATCGCGACTGTGGCCACCCGACGCTTCGGCGCGCCGTTCCGCTCGACCCTCGTGATCCTGCCGGCGTGCGTGGCCATGGTCATGCCCTCGCGGGAGGTGCGTACGCAGGCGTTCGCGGTACCGCTATTCGCGCTGGTCGCCTATCTGCTCGCCCAGGACAGCCGTCGGCCGTCGCGGCGCGTCTTCTGGTGTCTGCCCATCCTGGTCCTGTGGGCCAACCTGCACGGGACGGTGACGCTGGGGGCAATGCTCGTCGGGCTCTACGGCCTCACCTGCCTGTGGGAGCGGCGAGCAGAGCTCCGTCACGGGTTCGCGGCCTGGAAGCGGCCGCTGGCCCTGATCGTCGGCTCCGCGGTCTCGATCCTGATCACCCCGTACGGCTCGGCCATCGTTGGCTACTACCGATCCACCATGGTCTCGAGCACGCTGCGTCACGCGGTGACCGAGTGGCAACCGATCACCAGCGTGCCGGCGATGGCGGTGGCGGTGCTGGTCATCGGGTCGGTCGCGATCTGGTCCTTCGGCCGCAACCCGTCCAAGACGACCACGTGGGAGAAGATCGCCCTGCTCGTTCTGGCGGCAAGTGCGGTCTCGGTGGTCCGGAATACGCTGTTCTTCGGGCTGTTCGCGATGATGGTCGTGCCGGTATCACTTGGCTGGGGTGAGGCGAGCGTCGAGCGGCGCTCGGACACACGCCGGGTACTGATCAACGGAACGATCGGCGTTCTCGCCCTGGCCGCCGTGATGGTCTCGGTGATCGCGACGTTCGTCCGGCCTTCGTCGGCGATCGAGTACAGCTACCAGAGGCCGAAGGTCCTGGCCGCCGTGGAGCGAGTCACCCACGCCAACCCATCAATCCGGGTCATGGCGGACGAGCGTTTCGATGACTGGCTTCTGTGGCGCGATCCCGCCCTGAGCGGCCGGATCGCCAATGACGTCCGTTTCGAGATCCTCACCTCGACCCAGATCCAAAGTCTCCAGTCCCTGTTCATGCAACTCGGCCCGCACTGGAAGAGCGCCGCGCGCGGGTATCGGCTGCTTGTGCTGGACAAGAAAGATGACCCGAACGCCTTCGTGGCCTTCCGCCACGAACCCGAGAGCCGTGTCCTCTACAACGACGGGGAACGGCTCGTGATCCTCCGCAGCGCAAGCCAGGCAGCGCGGGGATGAGAATGCGAACCCACAGGAGGGCAAGGATGCTCCGACGATTCAAACGCCGAGGCGCCGATGAAAGCGGCGTCGTGCTCGTGCTCGTAGCCATGCTGATGGTCGCGATCCTCGGGATGGCCGCGCTGGCGATCGACATCGGCTCCTTCTACCAGGCTCAGCGCCAAGCCCAGTCTGCCGCCGACGCGGGCGCCCTGGCCGCCAGCCAGAACCTCCCCAGCAGCACGACATTGGCCAAGTCGAACGGCACCACGTACGCGACCACCAACTACCCGGGCGCCACCGCCACCGTCTCGACGCCTTACAACGGCAATTCGAGCCAGGTCAAGGTGACGGTGAACGCGAGCACACCGAGCTTCTTCGGGCGCATCTTCGGCCTGACCAGCCAGAATGTCACCGCCAGCGCCGTCGCCGCCGAGACGGTTAGCGGACCCCCGGCGGCCGTGTTCGCCTACGACTCCACGTGCGGCCCCAGCAACGGGCTCCTGCTCGAGATCAGCACCAGCGTCAACATCCCGGGCGGCGTCCAGAGCAATGGTTCGATCAATGCCAGTGGCACCGGCGGTACCTACGGTCCAAGCACCTACGGTGGGCCCAACAACTGCCAGTTCTACGCCTCGAGTGGTACGACTGCCAACACCTATGGCGGTGCCAACTCGCCAACGTTCAGCGCGACGCTGAACCCCTACCCGGTTGACTACCGCAACACCTTCTACAGCAACCCCAGCAGCTGCACATTCTCAGGCAGTGACCTGAACCTCCAGAACGACAACAACCAGACCCTCAGCAACGGTACCTACTGCTACAGCACGATCGAGTTCAACTCCTCAGGCATGACATGCACGTGCACCTTCTGGGCCTCGTCAAGCTTCCAGTTCAACCAAACCGGTAACAACTTCACGCCCTACTTTGGGAACCTGCTGTTTTATTACACGGGCACGAGCAACCTGAACGTCAACTCGAACGGCAACCAATGGTTGCTCAACGGCTCGACGTTGTTCGCCCCGAATGCGGCCGTAACCATCAACGCTCCATCGAACACCACGGTGTCGGGCTTCCTCGAGGCCAAGGACGTGACAATCAACGGCAGCGGCCCGCTGACCTGGAACGGAAGCGGCCCGTCCTCGGGGACGAGCGGGGCGTCACTGTTGCAATGACCCCCCGCAGTCCCTGGTTTCGGCGCGCCCTGATTCGCGTGTTGGTCATCGGGCCGATCCTCGCGGCCGGTCCCGTGCTGACCCTGTCCACGGCCAATGTCCACGGCAACAACGTCCTGTACGACTTCCAGGGCGGTCTGTACAACGCCGGCAAGGCGATCCTCGACGGTCACACCCCCTACCGGCCCGGGTTCCTCGCCCATCAGGCTGCGATCATGCGGGCCGGAGGCATAGCCCGGGGAGAGACGTCGGACACAGCGTTTTCCATCCCCGTGTATCCGGCCATGGCCAACCTGCTCGTCGTGCCGTTCAGCCTGCTCCCGTTCTGGCTCGCCGGGCTGCTCTTCACGCTCCTGTCGGGCGCCGCCATGCTCGGGGGCCTGTGGCTCCTCGGAGTGCGTGACTGGCGATGCATGGCGCTGGCGATGATCTCCTGGCCCATGCTCTACTCCCTGTTCCTGGGGGCGATCGGGCCGTTCCTGGTGCTCGGGGCGGGAGTGGCCTGGCGATGGCGCGACCGCATCTGGCCGCCCGCGCTGGCGATCGCCTCGATCGTCGCGGCCAAGGTATTCCCCTGGCCGCTGGGCGTATGGCTGCTGATCACCCGCCGCTACAAGGCGCTGGCGTTGACCGTGGCCGCCGGGCTCGTCCTCACCTTCGGCGCCTGGGCGCTGATCGGCTTCGACGGGCTGGCTCAGTATCCGGGGATGCTCTCGAACATGTCCTTTCTCCAAGAGGGGCGGGCGGTATCGATCGTCGCCGTGTTGCTCGTGGGCGGGATCTCCCCCACGGTGGCAAATGTGATCGCGTTCGCGCTGGCCGGAGCGCTCCTATTCGTCGCCTGGCGCTACGCCCAGCGTCCCGACGGAGATCGCAAGGCGTTCGGCCTGGCCATCATCGCTGCGCTGACCGCCACTCCGATCGTGTGGGAGCACTACATGGTGCTGCTGTTCGTCCTCATCGCGCTGGCCTCGCCGCGCCTGTCCCCCGCCTGGCTGATCCCACTCACGGCTCCTCTGATCACCGCCCTTTCCCGGGTGGTGCCCGACAGCACCAAGGTGCAGGCGTACTCGCCCAATGCGCTCAGAACGGCGGTCCTGTGGCTGGTGCTGGAAGCGCTGTGCACGATCGTGCTACTGACCACGCCGGAGCAGAGACGAGCCGTCTGGACGCGCTGGCGTTCGCGGCCCGGGGCGGCCCCCGCAGCGGCGGGCTCGATCGAGTTGGCCTGAGCCAGCTCGGCTCGGGACCGCTCCAGCGGGAGGCCACTAGCAGCCGCTGACGTTTGGGTCCTCCGCGCAGTTGTCGGCCTGGATCTTCTGGGCCTGGATCGAGGCGGGCGTGTTCATGCTCTGGATCTCGGTAGCCGTGACGTGCGTTTCGCAGCGGTTCTGGGCCGCGGCCGAGCGATCTCCCAGCTGGCAGTAGATCTTCACCAGGCCGTTGATGGCCTGCGATGGGCGGAGGGCAACGTAGCCGTAGGCAACGCCGTTCGCGGCGACCACGACCGCCAGCAGCGCCAGCAGCTTGCGCGGTCTGAGATTCAAGGCCCACGGCCGCTCGATCTTGATCCAGCCCAGGGCGTCGGCGAGCGCCAGGCCGAGCCCGCTGATCACCGAACCAATCGCGAGGATCAGGATCAGCGTGAGCAATGGCGCTCTGGGGATCCGAGCCGCACGACGCCAAACCCTACCTCTGCTCGCGTGCCCGCGCCCGCCACAACAGCGACTCCGGGCGCTCGGCCGCCAGGCGCCGCGGCGGGCTCAGACGAGTTGGCCTGAGCCCGCCGCGGTGATGCCTGAGACCGGCTGAGTCAGCGCAGCGAGTTCGGCACCGCGACCGGCGCGCCGGTGATGACGTTCCGCGCCCGCGGCAATCGGGCCGCGACGGACGCCACCGAGGCGGACTTGAAATCGAACATGTTGAACAGGTCCCCGATCGCCGGCCGGTTGACGGGCACGTACGGGTCCGCCTTCTTGGTCACCGGGTTTGGCAAGTTATCGAGGCTCCGGTCAGACAGGGGCGGAAGCCCCCAGTTGCGCTCGATGAACTTCAGCAGGGAGACGTGATCTGTGTAGGTGTGGCTCACGTAGCCGGGCCTGGCGTAGGGGGAGATGGCGATCATCGGCACCCGAGTCCCGTCCCCGAAGAACGAGGTGGGCTGGATGTAGCCCGAGTCGTAGTAACCCCCGCCCTCGTCGAAGGTGACGAAGATCGCCGTGCTCTTCCACAACGCGGGATTGTTCTGGACCTGGTCCACGGCGTGGGTCACGAACTCCTCGAACGCCGCCAGCGTCGAGTAGCCGGGATGTCCATCGTCGTCGCCGGGCTTCAGGAACGAGACCGACGGCAGAGTACCCGCGGCGGCCTCAGAATCGAAGTCCTCGAGGCCATGCTGGGTATTGGCCCGCAGCGCCGGGTTGGTCATGATCGAGCTGACGTACTGCATGGGGTCACATATGCCGCAGTAGTTCGGACCGGGGTTGCCGTTGTTGTAACCCTCGCCGAAGTAGCCCCACGTGATCCCATGCTGAGAGAGCTCGTTGCCAATCGAGTTGAGCGAGTGTTGAGGCGGAACGGTGAACGTCGAGGTGTTGAGTGTCCCGTCGACGTTATAGCCCGGGTTGTAGTTGTTGAGCAGGTAGTAGTGGCCGCGAGCACAATCCCCCTCCCGGAACGTCTTGTAGGAGAGGCTGTCGAGGTACGCGAAGACGCTTGTCACGCCGGGTGCCTTGTGGTCAGAGCAGTTCGAGTAGCTCCCCCCGTTGGTCGTGCCAGCCTGGCCGTACCCGTCCTCGGTGTAGAAGTTGTTGGTCCCCGGCTGGGGGTTCGGGTTCTCCACCTCGCCCGCCGGGGGGGCGGTCGCCTTGCCATCAGCGTTCTGGTAGAACGCCGCGTCGCCGGTACCGAGTGCGATGTGATTGGCGCCGGTGCCGCCCATCACCGCCTGGTGGTAGTTGTCCGACATCGAGTAATGGCGAGCCAGCCAATCGAGTACCGGTGCATCACCCTGGGCCATGTTGTAGTAGCCCATGTCGAGCGCACCCTGGTCGGTTGACTCATTCGTGAACGGAGTCGGTGGCGGGGCGCCGTTGGAGTCGTCGGCGGTCCCGTGGACCCAGGTCCAGAGATCGCCCTTCCCCTTCGAGACCTCCTGGTACATCTGGTAGAAGCGGTGAATCGGATCACCCACGAACGCTCCCTCGAACTCACACGTACCCCGGTTCTCGTATGTGCTGTGGGAGTCAAAGTAGGGCACGTACTTGGTGATCTGGTACGGCGCGTTGTCCAGCGCACTGGGGAAGCGGGTATCCGGGAGCTCCTCGTCCTGTCCGTCGCAGGCGGGCGCGACGTAGGTCGTGTTCGGCTGCGGCAGATGCGCGTAGGGGCCGGTGTCCTTCGGGTCAAGCTGGTACTTCTCAGTGTCAGACGCCTGTTTCTGCTGGGCCTTGATCGCGTGGGGGCCAGGATTGCCCGCCGATGTCACGATGCCCTCGGACAGGAGGTTCTGCACATGCTGACCATCCGGTGCCCGGTAGGTACCGAAGACGTTGTCGAACGTGTGGTTCTCGCCGATGATCACGATCACGTGCTTGATCGGCGTAGCCGTGCGCGCCGGCGTGGCTGTGGCCCGGGTGCCGGCGCGCGAACTGGTGGCACCGGCGGCACTGACACCGGCGGTGGCAACTGCGCCCGCTGCGAGCGCAGAGAGAATCATCAGGCGCCGACGGCGCCCTCGAAAGGCAATCATCCCCGCTCCTTATCACTCGTGTTCCCGATTCGGCAGCGAGCCTACGCAACCGGTGGTGGCGCGATGTTGAGGAGTGGTGAAACTGACGGCCGAGGCCGGCCCGGCGGTTACAGACCGGAGAGGTTCTTGGTCACCGAGTAGGCGGCCGGATACATGAGGACGATCATCAGTGCCGGCATGATCAGGAACATGAGGGGGAAGATCATCTTGATCGGGGCCTTCTGCATCTTCTCGCGCGCGGCCTGACGGTGCCGGCGTCGCTGATCGGATGACAGTTCTCGCAGCACCGGTCCGATTGACACACCGAGTGACTCTCCTCGAGACGCGGTGCGGACGAATGCGCGGATGGAGGGATTGTCCGCTCGGGCCACCATCGCGTCGAGCGCCTGCTGGATCGTCATGCCGAGGCTCTGCTGCTTCATGGTCAGCCGGAGCTCGTCGCCCAGCGCCCCGTGAACGCGCTCGGAGACCAAGCCGAGCGCAGCCGAGAAACCCATCCCGGCTTCGACGGTGGCGATCAGCAGATCGATCACCTCGGGGAGCTCGCGCTCGATGTCCTCCAGCCGCGATGTGCCCCGCTTGCGGACGATGAACGACGGTAGCTGCCAGCCCGCCGCCAGGGAGGTCAGCAGGAGCAGGAAATCGATCGCGGACATGGCGCCGCCGCTGCTCGAGAGGAGCAGGAAGATGAAGCCAGGCAGGACGATGGCGAGCAGGGCCCGGTAGCCGTGCACGATCTCGGGGCTGATGTCGTAGAAGCCGGCGGCGGTGAGGTCACTCTTCTGTAGGGCGGGCAAAGACGGAACCCGCTGAAGAAGGAATCTGCCCATGCGCTCGGCCAGCTGGCGCACGCTGCGCTTGAGCCGTTCGGTACCGCTCACATCACGCTCTTCCACCGGGGACTCAAAGCCGTAATCGTGGATCTCCCGCAGGTGCGCCTTGAGAGCCAGGCGCGGCACGACAATCGCTCGGGCGAACAGGCGACCGCTCACTCCAACCAGGATGAGTCCGAGTGCGAACAGGAGAAAGACCATGTGATCAGGCCTCCACGTCAGTGATTTTCTTCATGACCCGCCAGCCGGCGAACACCATGCACGCGCCCACGCAGAGGAGCACGATGCCGAGTGTGGTGTGGAATAGCGGGTGGGCGTAAAGGGGTGAGACGAGGTTGATCCCGAGCAGCAGGATGCCCGGCAACGCCGTGAGCACCATGCTCGACATCCTCGCCTGGCCGGTCAGCGCCTTCATCTCGCGCCGCAGGTCCGCACGGTCTCGGGCGCCTTCGGCCACGCGGTCCAAAGACTCGGCCACGTTCGATCCGGTACGCCGGTTGAGCCCGGCGATCATGGCCACCTGATCCATGTCGGAAGCCTGCATCCGCACCGCCACCGCCTCGAGCGATGCCTCCAGCGGCCGGCCGAGGGCCTCGTCGGTGACGGCCCGTTCGAGCTCGCTGCGGACGGGCTCGTCCGCTGTCTCGGCGACGGCCGAGATCCCGGCCACGAAGCTCCGGCCGACGCGCATCGCGCTGGCCAGGTCCTGCAGGTAGCCGGGCAGGACGTCCTTGAACTTCTCGCGCTGCTTGCGGGCGGCACGCTTGACGACCATGCGCAGGGCGAGCGGCCAGCCCAGGAGCGGCAACATCGCGAGCAGGAAGGATCCGGACACGAGGTCAAGGAGTACGGCCAGCACAACGCCGATCGCGGCTGCGCGCTTGACCAGCTGGACCGCGGTGCGCGGGTTTCGCGAAACCAGGACGTCTTCGACGAACGGTGGCCACCACGTGCCGTGTTCGAGGCGCCGGAACAGACCGCCCCGTTTGCGGTTGTGGGCGTGCGAGCCGACGAGCAGCTCATCTCCGCTCTCGAGCGGGCCGGGGATGAAGTTCCGGACCCGGGTCCGGACCCCTCGCTGCGATGGGCGGTAGAGCCCGAAGGCGATCGCCATGGCGATCAGCAGGCCCGTGATGAGCGCGACGGCAGGTACGGCCGCCGACGAGGCCCAGAAGCCCTCGGGCGAGCCTGCACTCGAGGGCGGCGGCGCGGTAGGTGTCACCCGGGCAAAGCTCGGCAGCGGTGACAGGGTGTTGGAAGTGTTGATGCGAGAGCTGAGTGGGCGACCCGAATGTGCCGGAGCCACCGAATGTTTTGGCGCTGCCGGAGGTGCCGGTGAGGTGTAGTTCACGGTCACAGTGCCGGGGACACCGGTGGCGCTGGCGGCCACGTTGACTGCCTGTCCGGGCCGGATCTGAGAGTGCCAGCGCACGACATACCCCTGGGTGACAGTGGAGTAGATCTCCTTGAGAACGCTCGAGAGCCGGCTCGGCGGAGCCTGGACGAACTGACCAGGCGCTGCCTTCGAGAGCGCCTGCAGAGAGCTCGGCGTGGCGGCGCTGTCCTGCAAGCCGACCGTGAAGATTGGAACGTGCGCGGCGGCGGCCGCTCCTTGGGCCACGGCGGCGTTACCCGTGCTGGCAACGCCGGCGCCGTCGGAGACAACGATGATGGCGCCGAGTGCGACCTTGGCCTTGGAGAGCTCGGCCAGCGCCAGCGATATCGCAGCAGCCGGGTCAGAGCCTTTGCCCGTCCAGGTCGCGTGGCCCAGACCGGTGTTGATGGCGCCGGCGCTACTGCTCAGGCGCACGAACGCAGTTGGGGAGCTGTCAAACGTGATCAGGCCGAGTTGCTGGTTGGGAGTGCGCTGGGCGGCCAGCGACCGGGTGGCGCTGATCGCCGCCGCCAGGGGGGCGCCGGCCATGCTCGCGTTCTGATCCACCAGAACCAGCGCGCCGAAGTCCCCGGGACCGGCCTGGCTGGCCTGCGTCACGGTCAGCGGGCTGGCGGGGGCGGCGTTCTCGGTTACGTGAACATTGCCCGCATTCAGCTTGGTGCCGGCCGGCGCTGAGAGGACAAGTGCGCGAGCGGGAAACTTTGTGCCGTTGCCGAGCCAGCCGGCCAAGGGCGTCTTGGGCTTTGCCGTCGAGCCCTTCGTCTTCGTGGACCCGTGGCCGCTCGCTGCCACAGCGCCACCGGCCGGGCCGAAAGCGAGCGCCAGCACCGCCAGGGAACCGAACTGCGCGAGGCGGCGCGGCAACGAGGAGCGGTGATCACGCACGGCCGTTACCGGCACCCACGAGGCCGCCTGGCTGAGCGTTCGCGAGCTCTCGCGGCAGCTCGATGCCCCGGCGCTCGAACTTCTCGATAAACGAAGGCCGCAGACCCGAGGGCTTGAGCGAGCCGACGATGTGATTGGTGGCCGCGACGGCGTCGACGTGGAACGTATAGAGGTCCTGGAGCGTGATGACATCCGACTCCATCCGCTGGACCTCAGTGATGGCGACAACCCGGCGGGTACCGTCATTCATGCGCTCGATTTGGATCAACAGGTCGAGCGCCGAGGCGATCTGCTCGCGAACGGCTCGCAGCGGAAGGTCGTAGCCGGCCATCAAGACCATCGTCTCGAGACGAGCGAGCGCGTCACGGGGGGTGTTGGCGTGCAGCGTGGACAGGGACCCGTCATGGCCGGTGTTCATGGCCTGCAACATGTCGAGGGCTTCGGCACCGCGGCACTCGCCGATGACGATCCGATCGGGGCGCATTCGCAGCGAGTTACGTACCAGGTCACGGATCCCGATCTCGCCTTCGCCCTCGATGTTCTTCGGACGCGATTCGAGGCGGAGAACGTGGCGCTGGTTCAGATAGAGCTCGGCGGCATCCTCGATCGTGATGATGCGCTCGCTCTCGGGGATGGACGCCGACAATGCGTTCAGCATCGTCGTCTTGCCGGAGCCCGTTCCGCCGGCAATCAGGATGTTGAGCCGCGCCTTGACGCACCGGTCGAGCAAGTCAGCCGTCTCGGCGGTGAGGGCCGATCGCTTGATCAGGGACTCCATGTCGAGCCGTGTCTTGCCGAACTTTCGGATCGTGAGCAACGGGCCGGTGAGGGACAGTGGCGGGATCGTGGCGTTGATACGACTACCGTCCGGCAGGCGAGCGTCGACCATCGGGGAGGCCTCGTCGATCCGGCGCCCGACCTGCGCCACCATCTTGCTGATGATGCGCTGCAGATGGCCGTCATCGGAGAAACGAATCGGAGTCTTGTGTAGGCGCCCGGCTCGCTCCACCCATACGTCATACGGGCCGTTGACCATGATCTCTGTCACGGTGTCGTCCTCGAGCAGGCGCTCGATCGGCCCGTGACCCAGGATGTCCGCGGTGAGCTCGAGCGCGATCCGCTCTCGATCCTCGCGAGACACTCCCGGCTCCTGTGACAGGCGCTCGTTCAGCTCCTCCTGGACCCGCACCCGCAGCGTCGCCTGGTCCATCTCGGTGTTGAACAGCTGACGGCCCAGATCCTGGATCAAATCCTGGTGGATCCGGTTCTTCAGCTCCGAGAACGGAACCGCGAAACGATCCTGACGCTCCTCCTCGGCGCTGTGTGACAGACGCTCGTGTAGCTGCATCAGGCGCTCCGGCGAGAGCGCTTGAAGATCGACTGGCGGCCGGCCTTGACCGGATCAGCCTCGGGGGTGAGGCCAGGGAGATCAATAACCGGCGCACTGGGGGTACCCGCGGCTCGTGCCTTGGCCTCCTCGACGTAGAGATCGGCGAGGGCCCGGAACGCCTTGGCCGCCTCAGAGCCACCGTGCATGGCGATCGGCTGGCCCTGGTTGACCGAGCGCGTGATGTCGCGGTGGCTCGGGAGCAGCACGTCTACGTCACGGCCAAGGATGGCCAGGACGTCCTCGCGCTCGATGCCCACGTTGGTGTTGGCCCGGTTGAGCAGGATCTTGACCCGGCGCCGGTCATATTCCATGCGCTCGAGGGTCTCCAGCCCCAGCTTGGTGTTCTTGAGCGACAGGGTGTCGCGCATTGCGACCACCAGCACATCCGTGGAGGAATCCACCGAGCTGATCACCTCGGGGGCGAAGCTCGGCGGGGTGTCGATCACGACGAACTCGAACATCTCGCCCAGCAGGCGCTGAACCTCGGACAGGAACGGGACGGTGATCATGGCCGCCTGGTCGGGCCTGACCGGAGCCAGCAGGGCTCGCGCACCCGATGGATGTTCCATCAGGAAGTCCTCGAGCTTGCCCGAGTCAAGCGAGCCACCGGAGCGCACCAGGTCGTAGATCGTTCGCATGGGCGTGAGACCCATCGCGAGTGCCACGTCACCGAACTGGAGATCAAGATCGAGGATGGCCACGCTGTGACCGGCCTGGGCCAGCGACACAGCTAGGTTGACCGAGGTCAGGGTCTTGCCGCTGCCGCCCTTGAGGCCCAGGACGCAGATCACGTTGCGGACCGTGTCCGCCTTGGTCTCGGTGGTACCGCGCTTTCGCATGACGGCCTTCTCGAGCGCAAACGCGAGCTGCCGGGACAGCGCCGGGTCGACGCCGGCACCCGGGTCGGTAGGCAGGGCCACGATGTCATCGACACCGTTGGAGAACACCTCGTGCAGGTATCCGCCGCTGCCGCTCGGGCACAACAGGACGATCGGTCGGGTGCCATGCTGGCGGTGAGCCTTGACCACGAAATCACGCGCCTCGGCCGTGTAATCGGCCACCGCGACGATCAGTGCGTCCCCGGTGCCGAGGCCGCTGGCCGACGGACCGTCGAGCTCGAGGTAGTCAAGCACCGTGACGTCCTGGTCACGAGCGACGAGAGTCTCAATCAGACCACGATCGACCTCTCCATCAAGGGCGACGAGGACTTGTATCTCTGAGCTCATTTGACACCTCCGGGCGGAACGGGGATTGTGCTCGCAACGCTGTCCTTGATCACCGATGCGAGAGTCGTAAGTGGCCGCGGCGTTGTGGTGCTCTTGATCGGACGCAGCGTCAGATAGGTCTGGCCGGTCTCGGCGGCGAAGACGATGTTGCTCGCCGCCTGCGAGGAAACCGACAGAACAAGTGAGGTACCGGCGATGGTTGACGGACTGCCCGCGCCGGCCGGGGTGGCGCCGGCGGTCGTGCCGGTCCCGGTGCTGGGCGCGTTGGAGGTTCCACCGGCGCTGGCGCTGGTGGAGGCAGGGCCGGCGGCCGACTTCAGGACCAGCACGTCGGGGTCCGTGAGGACGACGACATGGTCGTCAGGGAAGTACGTGTAGACGTCAACCCGATCACCCGGCTGGAGCACATCGTTGGCGCCGGGGGATTCAGAGATGGCGAGCGAGATCGCACGCTGGTTGGGAGTGAGCAGACCGGTGACGCCGACGACACCGGTGAAGTCGGCCACGCTCAGCTGCTGGCCGGGGAGAATGGTGGTGGACGCCGTCTTGCCCTGCAGATAGGACGCGTCACTGAGCGCACCCGGTGCGAGCTGGGAGGGCACGACGGGCATTGACTTGTACAGGCCGTGAGCGGCCAGCGCGCTGCCCTCAGCGCCCCGGGGAATCTCACCCGTGGCGACGAGCACCGTGGCCTGCTGGGTCACGGTCTTCAGCCCGCTCTTGTACTTACCGAGCGCGAATACGAGGATGCCGGCGGCACAAACCGCACACAGGAGCGCGAGCATCAGGGCTCCCTGGCGCGTGGCCATGAGCCCGCCAAGACTCGGCCGGGCCATTCGTCTCTGAGTCATTTTCATGGTCGGGCTCCTTCTGAGTTCACGATGAGGGGCATGACGAGGGCATGCCGGTCGGGTTGTCCGAAGTTGACCATTCGGAAGCCGTCTGGAGTTGTTCGATTCTCATCGTCGCGTACTCGACGATGGTTGAACTGCCGCTGAAGAAGGGGTACTTGACGGTGGCGGCCACACACACCCGAATGGAGTTGCCGACCGCGTTGCTCGAGCCCGTGGGGTAGTAGATCCACACCTTGGCCGGCGAGGTGACATCTGAGCTCCCAGCTTGGAGCTCGGGAGAGGCCTGGGCCTGGATGTAGTTCTGGAGTGTCAACGTAGTGGACGGGTTGTTGTCCGTCGCGGCCCACCGCACGCCCTGGGCGGCCAGCTGGGTCTCTTGGTTGGAGTAGTCCTCGAAGCGACCGAAGTAGAGGATCCCGAGGATGATCAGAATCAGCACGGGTAGGACAAGCGCGAACTCGACCAGCGCCTGTCCCCGCTCCTGGCGAAGTCGGGCGCCGATACGGCGCAGAGTTGTCCGTGGTGATATGCATGCTTGCATTGCCGTTCCTGAGCTGCTTGAGCGCGACTACACCGCGCTGGTGGTCGTATCGAGCGTTCGCGGCGCCCCCCGCACTGAGAGAACCTCTAGTTAGACCTAGACCTAGGTCTAGGTCTAGGCGCCTAGACCTTGGGAGCCGAGGACGAGAAGAGGGTTGAGATGCTGCTGCCCAAGAGGACGGCAGCGGCGATCACGATCACCGCTATCACCGAGATGACGATTCCGTACTCGGCCAGGGTTTGGCCGTCCTCGCGACGCAGGCTTGCGGGGAGTCCGCGGACCATGGAGGTGACGATCGCGAGCCACATTGCCATCCAGTTATCGCCCGTCCCCAGCCGGCGAGCATTGGCAGAAGGTCTGGCCTAGCCCGGAAAAAGGTCGGGGCTCTACGCGAGCTCGAACGGGTATAAGAACACGAAAGCGCTCGCCCGGGTTCTGCCGGATGGCAGTTCCCAGACGAGCGCCGTCGAGGACTGGTGCCGAGAGGCACTCACACCTTGTTAGCGGTACTGCCGAAGAGGCCGGAGATGCTACTACCGAGAACCACGGCTGCGACGACCACGATGAGCGCGATTACCGCGATCAGGATGCCGTACTCCGCCATCGTCTGACCATCCTCGCGACGCATGCGATACATCAGCATGCTGACGACGTCGAAAAGACTATTCAACATATCTGTTCACCTCCTCCCCTCTTACGTGCCGGTTGACCGGGAGTTGCATTTACACAGCGAGTTAAGGCCCACCGGCAAGACTGAGATCCGGTGTTGTTTGTTTGCGGCTTTCCCGCCATGGCTGCTGCATCGGAATTTCTCGCGACCCGCCATCAGAGACGAACGGCTAGTTCGCACCTAGACAAAAGTGGAGAGGCCAGCTTTCGCCCGCCCCGCGGGGCGAATGTGAGAAGAACAGTTAGCTCGACCTAGACGTTCGTGGGGTCTGGACGTCCACCTCACCCGGCGACATTCCATACATGCGCGATGCGCTGTCAAAGCCAACAAGGCGTGTGTTGCTGGTAGCTGACGATCGCCGCTTTCGGGCCCTGGCCTCGACCCTGCTCTCGCAGCGGGGCTACGCGGTATCCGTGTGCGTCAGCCGGGCGGACGTGGCTGAGCTGGCCGTCCGCGAGGCGGCGGACGTCGTCGTGATCGACGCCAGCGCATCGCTGACCGCGGCGGCCCGCGAGGCGGCCCGGCTGGGCTCTCTCACCCCCCCGGTGGGCATCGTGGCCGTCAGCGCGGACTCGAGCCTGGGGTTGGCCACGCTTCCCGTCCTTCCGAAGTGGAGCCCGTTCGACGCTCTTTTTGCAGCCATCGAGCGGGCCTACGCCGACAGCGACCGCGGAGGCGTGACAAGTGGTGCGCTCTAACTCCGGCCTCGAGCTTCAGCGGTTCGATTACTCGCGCGTGGGTGAGCATTGCGCCGTCCTGCGCGTGCTGGCTCGCCTGACGGGTGACCTGCGCGCGCCCGAGAGCGCACGGCTCGTGGTGGAGCTCGGCCCGAGCCGGGCGCTGCCATTCCCCGCGCGCGCGTCCAGATCCGAGCGCTGGGTGATCGCCTACGGCGAAAGCGAGCTCCTGTGGCGTGCCCTGTTCGCGGTGCCATTCGCGGTCGTAGAACAGCCACAGTCGTTCTTCGAGCTCACCGCGGCAGGCAATGTTGTGATGGCGCTCCCAGCGCCAAGCCTCCGCACCGGCTTTGACACGCTGAGGCTGTCTCCGGCACTGGCGGAGGACGTGGCTCGGTTCGCCCCCGCGGGCTTCCGTCGGGCCGCCGCCCTGGCCACTGCAGTCGCGGTTACCGCGAGCTCAACGCCGGCTCTGGCCCTCGCGACCGGCACCGGCACCACGAGCCACCTCCAGGCCACCCAGCAGCACATCGCGCATCTGGCCGCAGAGGCTTCGGACAGTGCGCGCGCGGAGGCTGCCGTTCGCTCGGAGCGAACCGCAAGCTCCCGGCGGGCGGGCCGGTCTCAGGCGCCGTCACGCTCCAGCGCCGCGTCCCGGGCCAAGGCCCCGTCGGGCCAGAAGGGCGCGTCGGGCAAAAACGCCGCGTCGGGCAAAAAGGGCGCTTCTGTGATCGGGCTCAGCCGCCCCGCCGTCACACACATCTTCTCCGCCCCGAAACGTCGCCCTGCGAGCAAGCCGGGTCAGACGAACTGCACGACGTCGGCTGCGAGCGTCACTGGGACTCCACTCAACCCGCGCGGGGAAACCGCAGCCCAGCGGCGCGCTCAGCTCTCCGCGCAGGCCGGCCTCATCTGCCCCCCGACCCGTACGCACAAACGCGACGGCACCGCAGGCAAGGGGAGCGGAGGCGGAACCGTCACGGGCACGGGCACGGGCACGGGCAGCGGGACCGGCACGGCCACCGGGACCGGGACCGGCACACACACGGGCCCCGGCGCCCCAAGCCCGATCCCCACGCCCGGCACGGGCAACACCGCCCCTACCCCAACCGGTGGCAGCCATGAGCAATCCTCCTCGCGTCATCCAGCCCCAGTGCGGGGCACTGGCAGGACCGGGAGCGGTGGCGTCTCACTCGGCGGACTCTCACGACGGCCGCCGGTGAAGCTCCCGCGCACCTCCAGGACAGGCAGTGGCGGGGCCGCCCCGACGCTCGAACCTTCGCCACCCGGTTTCCTGGGCCCGAAATCGTGGACCGGCACTGTGAGCACCGACCCGGCAATCTCCGGAGCGTTGGGCAACCTGTCAAGCCTGCTGGAGAACGGTGATCGCCCGCCGCGCTTCCTAATCCCGATCTACATGGAGGCCGGCAAGCTCTACAACGTTCCCTGGGAGGTCCTGGCCGGGATAAACGCCGTCGAGACGGACTACGGCCGCGACCTGAGCACTTCTTCGGCCGGAGCGATTGGCTGGATGCAGTTCGAGCCCTCGACCTGGCGCGAATGGGGCGTGGCCGCAGACGGCCACAGCGTGCCCAACCCGTACGACCCCCGAGACGCAATCTTCTCCGCGGCCCGCTACCTGGCCGCGGCCGGTGCGGCGCAGGACATCTCGCGCGCGATCTATGCCTACAACCACGCGGGCTGGTACGTCACCATGGTGCTGACCCGGGCCAAGGCGATCGCCGCCAACATCCGCCCCGAGCGCCAGAGCATCAAGGGCCGGGTCATCTCGGTGTACTTCGCCACCACGCGACCCAAGCATCCAACCGTGCGCTTCAGAGGAGGGTTGCTCACCCACTATGACCGGCTGATCGCTTCGGCCAACATGGTCAGTGCGGCGAACTTCCCCTACGTGTACGGCGGGGGTCACGAGCAGCCGGCACGCTTTGGCCCATTTGATTGCTCGGGCTCGGTCTCTTACGTCATGCAGCAGGCGGGCTACAAGGTCCAGACCACCGTCTCGGGCGACATCCCGAGCTGGAAGTTCCCCGCCGGCCCGGGCCGGGTGACCATTTTCTATAACCCGACCCACACGTTCATGCGTATCGGAAACCGCTATTTCGGCACCAGCGGATTCGCGCGGCCGGGCGGCGGCGCCGGCTGGTTCGACGCTGACAAGCTGCCGGAGAATTACCTGGCACAGTTCCGCGAGGTTCACGTCCCGCACCTGGGCACCGACTCCTTCGCTGCGCCCAAGCACAGTTTGCACCGGTCCTGAGCCGAGCCTGCGCCGAAGCTCGCCCCTTACGGGCGGGGGCTTCGGCAGAATGACTGAAATGGCGGCCACTCCCCACCCGGGGGCGATACACACAGCAGGGCTGGAGCGTGCATTGACATTGGTGGACGGCGCCGTGGCCGGCGCGGCCGTTCCCGCCGCTGCGCGCCGAGTCGCCCAAGGCCACGCGCTGGCGTTATTCGAATCCTGTGACGGGACGAGCGAGGCGGGTCTGCTGGCGGTGCTCGGCTACGCCGCGGATCTGCTCTGCCTCGTCGCCGTCGACATCGCCGCTCGGCCCAGGGACGCCGCGCGACTGATCAACGAGATCGAGAAGCAGGCGAGAGTCCCCCGGATCGCGCTCGGGCGCGAGATGCTTCAGACGGGCAGGCTGCTGGAGCTGCCGGTCGAAGTCGCAATTGAGGTTCGGCTGGCGCTGCTGGTCGCGTTCACCGATGCTCGCGCGGTGACCCTGTGGACCCTGCGTCCCGGCGGCGAACTGGGACTGGTGTCACACGCCGGGCAATTCGATCCCGATTCACAGATCACGCGTGACGCGGCCCGGCGTCTCCTCGAGCACGGGGCGCGCGAATCCGACATCCCGCCCTCGACCTACGGGATCCGAATCGAGCGGCTTCGCCCTCCGCCGGCGGCGCTGGTGGCCGAAGGAGTGGAACCGGCCGCCGATAATGCGCCGTTGCTGTTCGCCGCCACGGCGCCGGTACTGGCGGCGCTGCTCGATCGTGAGACGCTGCATACGCGGGAGCGCCCCGCACAGGAGTCGGTGGTCGGATCGGTTGAACGGCGGCTGGCCCGGCTGCGCTTCGACCTTCACGACGGCCCCCAACAGGACGTCCATCTATTGGCTCAGGACCTGAGCCTGTTCCGTGAGCAGCTTCGTCCGATGATCGCCGGCGATCCCAACGCCGAGCGCCTGCTCGGACGGCTCGACGATCTCGATGCTCAGCTCGTGGCACTCGACGGTGACCTGCGCCGGCTGTCAACGTCGGTGCAATCCCCGTTCCTCACGCCCGGTTCCCTGGCTGACGCGCTGCGGCAAGTCAGCGACGCCTTCGGCGCGCGGACCGGGGTCGAGCCCGAGATCAAGCTCAGTGGCAGCCTGGTCAAGCTCACGGACTCGCAGCAGATCACGCTCCTGGCGCTGATCCGCGAGGCGCTCAGCAACATCCGTAAACACAGCGCCGCCCGCAACGTGACGATCACGATCGAGTCGACGAGCCAGGGAATTCGAGCCGAGATCACCGATGACGGCAACGGGTTCGATCCCGAGACGACGCTCGTGCGAGCTGCGCGAGCCGGGCGCCTGGGTCTCGTGGGGATGCACGAGCGTGTGCGAATGCTCGGCGGGCGGACACAGATCGACAGCCGGCCGGGCGGTCCGACCGTTATCTCTGCCACTCTGCCGCCGTGGCCCGGCGAGCGCGAGCCCTAAGCACGGCCTCCGGCCCGGCAACCCGCGACTCCCTAACAGCAAAGCTCGCCGCTCTGGACCTGGCCGGACCGGTCATCGTCGTGGCGATTGTGTTCGCGGTTTTTGTCGGCGTCCGCCTGTCGGACTACGGCGGGAACCCCACCGGTTTCATCGAGTTCGGCCACCAGTTCGCCCCCCAGACTCAGCCGCCGCGTGGGGCGCTGGTCAACTCGCCGGCCGGCTACGACGGCCAGTTCTTCTGGATACAGGCCACGGACCCCCTGCTTCTGCACCACTCGACACTCGTGCGTCTGCGCACGGAGGCGTTCCGAACCCAGCGAATGGCCTATCCGCTGCTGGCCTACGTCCTCGCCGCCGGCCAGACCGGGGCAATCCCGTGGACGATGCTCGCCATCAATCTGATCGTGGTGCTTGCCATCACCGCGACATTCGCCGCTTACGCACGCGACCGCGGCTGGTCAGGCTGGTGGGCGCTCGTGATCGGACTCACACCCGGTTTCTTGCTGGCCACGATGCGCGACCTCAGCGACCCACTGGCGACGGCGAGCATGCTCGCGGGCCTGCTCGCGTGGCGCCGCGAGCGCCGCTGGCTGGCCAGCGCTCTGCTGACCGTCGCCGTGCTGGCACGCGAGCCGATGGTGCTCGGGGTGGTGGCAGTGGCGATCGACGCCGGGTTCGCCTGGTGGCGCTCACGCGCGGAGCCGCACAGCCTTCGGGACACGGTGAGGCGAGTCTGGCCGGTACTGGTGATCCCGGCGCTGGCCTTTGTCGGGTGGCAGATTTACATCGACGCCCGTTTCGGGACCAACGTCCTGAGCTCGAGCCCGGGGGTTCGGCCCCCGCTGAAGAACATTGTCGACGAGCTGCGACGGTCCTTCCGGGAGGACACGCCACTCGCGGTCGTGTGGGACGCGTCCTACCTGGCGCTCGCGCTGGCCGGACTGATCGCCGCGGGTACGCTGGTCATCCGGCGGGTGAGCGCTGTCACCACGGCGGCATTCCTGTTCGGGCTGATCTTCATCCTGCTCCTGCTCGGCGACGAGTGGGGAGACTCGCGCTTCGGCGCGCCGTTGTTCGTCACCCTGCTCCTGGCCGGCCTCGAGATGCGCGCTCGTTACGCCCTGCGCATCTGCGTGCTGGCGGCCGCGCTGACCGCTCTCATCCCACTGGCCCTAGGAGGCGGCTAGTGGCTAGCGCCTCAGGCGATTCCGTGTTCGAGCGCGTAGCGCACCGCACCCGCGCGATTGGCCACGCCAAGCTTGCGGTAGATGTTCGTCAGATGGAACTTGATCGTGTGCTCGCTGATCCACAGATCGCGACTGATCGCAGCCGTCGTCATCCCGGAGGCGACGGCGGACAGGATCGAGCGCTCGCGGTCGGTCAGCGCCGGCACCGACGGCTCCTCGGGGACGCCTGACCGGGGCTGGGCGTAAGTCGGGGCGTGGAACACCGCGCCGCTCGACGCTTGACGAAGGACGGAAGCAATGTCGACCGTGTGTGCACTCTTGAGCACGTAGGCGCTGGCACCGGCATGCAGCGCCGCGTCGATCGTGGGACGGTCATCGCTGGCGGAGAGGACGACCGTCTTGACCTCGGGCCAATTGGTTCGAATCCGCTCGAGCGTCTCGACGCCGCTGATGCCCGGCATCTTCAGATCCATGAGGACGAGATCGGGCGCACGACGCTCGATCAGCTGCAGGAGCTCCTGACCGGAATGTGCCTCGCCCACGACCTCCATGTCCTCGAGGTTCTCGATCGTCCGGCGAATTCCGGCGATGATCAGGGGATGGTCATCCGCGAGCAGAACCTTGATCGCCTCCGGCGAGACAAAGCCTTCATCTGTGACCGATTCCTGTAGTAGCCCTGGCATCCAGTCGTCTCCTTCTAGCTGGCCCGCAAACATGACCCCATTTGCTGGGACAGAGAAGGTTTCGGCTGCGAACGGCAATTGCTTTAGCCGGGTTTTCCCGCAGGCGAACCCGTGGCTTCTACTGAAGCCCCGCATATACACCTGATTATGGAGCTCAAAGCTAGGCCAGGACGAATGGCACCAGAGCTCCCAAAGCGGCGACGGCAGAGCAGGCTGCGAGGGCCGGCGGCGTCCTGCGCTCGAGCCCGCCGAGCAGCAGCGCCGCAAACAGCGGCGCGCTCAAGCGGGTGTAGCTCCAGTCATTGCCGAACGTGAGGAAGAGCAGGACAAGGCCGAAGAGAACAGCCGCGACCGCGGGAGCGGTGATGCCGCGGCGCATGAGCAACAGCGCCGTCCCGATCCCGGCCACGATCAGAGCCAGGTAAGCGAGATCCCAGACACTGGCGGCGTTCAGATTGCCGGCGAGCGCCCGCTGGGCTTCGTTAAACAGTCCGGTCAACGGCGACGCGAACGCGGTCCCCGGGGCGGAGGTCCCGGTGCCGTGGCGTAGATGCACGTATGCCTGCCAGGCCAGATAGAGCGCCGTCGGACCCACCACGACCGGCCCAGCGTTCCGGACCGCCCGGCGCAGCGCGCCCGGTTCACCCCGACGTGGGTACCACCGGGCACCGGCGTCAACGGCAACCGCGGCCACGGCCAGCAACATCGGCTCCCGGGCCAGCGCGGCTCCGGCCAGGAGACCCATTGCGAACCAGCGCCGCTGGCATTGCCACGCCATCAGTCCGCCGAGCATGAGAGCGACGGCCAGCGCATCGCTCATGTCACCCATGGTGGCGAACTGCAGACCGGGCAGCAGGCCCACCGCCAGCCCCCACCAGCCGGACCAGCCTCGGCGCCGGGCGTAGACCGAGAATGCCACGGTGATCGCAATCACTACGACCACGTTCAGTCCGAGCAGCGTCCACGGCAGCGCTGACTCCTGCCCGGCGGCCAGCGCATAGGCGAGAGCCGGATAGGCGATTCGCTGCAGGCGGAAGCCGGCGTCGTGGAAGCCGGCGATCGTGCGCCGCTGGAGAAGCAGCGGGTCTCGAGCCAGGGCCCAGAAATACTGCCCGTCATAGCCGGTCTTCGTGTCGATGACCGCCCCGGCGGGAGGATGCGTATCCCTCACCCACTCCTGACCGAACCTCACGAACCCCGTGGGGTTGCCGCGGTAGGTGACCAGGCCGGGACCGATGATGAACAGAAGTACCGTCGCCACGATGAGCGCCGGGCCGAAAGCCTGAGTGCGAATCAGAAACTCGCGTGGATGTACAGCCAGGCGCCGGGCCGGCGGAGCGCCGACGAGACGGGCAGGCTCGGTTATGCCCAGGCTGGCTGGCATCTGTCCCGAGGATCGACGTCGGCGGCGAGCGGAGCACCCGACCTTCGTCTAGACCGACCTAGCGCTTGGTGACCGCCTGGAGACGTACAGACGCCCCGGTCCGGTCCGTTAGCTTGCCCACATCGCCCCCAGATCCCCATCCGGCCCGAAGGACCCGGCAGGCGCCCCGCGGTTCGTGATCCAGCAGCACGACGCCACGGCGTTGCATTTCGATTTCCGCCTCGAGGTGGATGGCGTGCTGCGGTCGTGGGCGGTGCCGAAGGGGCCTTCCACCGACCCACGCGTGAAGCGTCTGGCCGTCGAGGTCGAGGATCATCGCCTCGAGTACGCGGACTTCGAAGGGGTCACCGGCGGAGGTGGTGGGAGCGGTGCGGTGATCGTCTGGGACGCCGGCCGCTACCGCAACCTCGATCCCGAGCAGTCAGTGACTGATGCGATTGCCGCCGGTCACGTCAAGGTGTGGCTCGAGGGCCAGAAGCTGCGTGGCGGCTGGACCCTCCAACGCACCCGCGGGGGCCGTAAACCACAGTGGCTGCTGATCAAGCGGCGAGACGAAGCAGCCACCGCAAGCCCTCAGGATCCCGTCCGAAGTCAACCTCGTTCGGTGAAGAGCGGACGGACCATCGAGCAGGTGGCCGTCTCGGCGCAGAAAGGAAGTGGCACGATTCGAGCCGGCATGCGGTCAGTAGCGATCTCCCACCCCGACAAGGCCCTGTTCGAACGGCCGACGATCACGAAGCTCGACCTCGCCCGGCACTATGAGCATGTGGCGGAGGTGATGCTTCCGCACGTCCGAGGCCGGCCGTTGGCCCTGCAGTCGTTTCCCCAGGGAATCGAGGGTCAGGGGTTCTTCATGAAGTCGGTCCCCAAGCACTTTCCCAGCTGGATCGCGACGACCGAGGTCCCGAAGCGTGGCGGCTCCCTCACCCAGGTGCTGGCTGAAAACGCCGCCACGCTCATCTACCTGGTGGGGCAGAACGTGATCACGCCGCACATCTGGCTCTCGCGAGCCGACGAGCTCCGGCAACCTGACCGGTTGATCATCGATCTGGACCCGGCTCCGGGCGTCCGATTCAACGAGATCCGAGCCGCCGCGCGCGAGGCGGGCGCCAGGCTGCGCGACGCCGGCCTGGCCACGTTTGCGATGGTCACCGGCTCCCGCGGCGTGCACGTGGTGTGTCCACTCCGGCGAGGTCCCACCTTCACGGATGTGCACAGCTTCGCGCGGGCGCTGGCGGAGGCGATGGTGGCCGATGACCCCCGGCATCTGACGCTCGAGTGGCACCGGTCCGAGCGCGGGCGCCGCATCTACGTGGACGTCAACCGGATCAACTACGCCCAGCACGTGGTCGCCCCGTACGGGGTGCGGCCCCGGCCCCGCGGACCGGTGGCCATGCCCATCGAATGGGACGAGCTGTCAGACGCGCGGCTGAAGCCGGACCGCTGGACCGTACGTACGGCCGTGAAGCGGGTGGAGGATCAGGGCGACGCCTGGCGGGGGATCGGCCGTCGGGCGCGCAAGCTGCCCACAACCCCGCCGCAGTAGGTCAAAACTCTCTCATCGGCCGGTGAACGCGCCTTTATGCGGTCGGCTGAAAATGGCTCCATGGCGCCTGCCCCGTCTTCGATCACGGCTGCCGATAGGCCGTCCACGGCTACCCGCCGCCGAGTCACCCACCCGCGCACATGGCTGGGTGGCGGCCCGTCCGGCAACGAGCAGCTGACGGCCGCCACCGGGATCGTGTTGCTCGTGGTGCTCGCAGCGCTCGGCGTGACGATCGTCCGGATCGGACAGCTGCTCTGGCTGCATCTGTTCCTAGGGTTGCTGGTGATCGGTCCGGTCGTGCTCAAGATGGCAAGCACGGGCTATCGCTTCGTCCGCTACTACGCGAACAACCAGGCCTATCGGCGCAAAGGGCCCCCGGAAACCTGGCTGCGTCTGATCGCGCCCATCATCGTCGTGACGACCGTCGCCGTGCTGGCGAGCGGCGTGGTGCTGCTGTTCGGCGGGCCGGCGCTTCGAGACCCGCTCGTACTGATCCACAAGGTGGCCTTCATCGTCTGGGTGGCCTTCACCGCCCTCCACGTCCTGGCCCACCTGTCTGGTTTGTCGGCGGCCTGGCGACCAGTCGACCCCGAGCAGGCCGGCCTGCTCAGCGGAGGCTCCGGAGGTGCCGGGCGCCTGATCGCCGTCTCGGGCGCGATCGTTGGCGGCCTCGTCCTGGCGATCGTTCTGATCCCGGAGTTCTCAGCCTGGACCGCGCACGGCGCGCTGCACCATCACCGGGGCTGACGCCGTCAGGCGGAGTGAGCGGCGAACCACTCTCGTGCGGGCCGTGAGACCACAGGCATACATAGACCTGCACCGCTTCGGCGAGCTCGTGCACCGCAGCTGCGGTGCGCCACAGAAGCGGGCCCATCTCGCCCGCCTCTGTCTCTGTGAGCTCGGCCAGCACGGTCACGTGACGCTTGGGCTTGACGATCAGAGTGCCGACGCCGAGTGAGCCGACGCAGTGCTCGACTCGCCACCCCGGCGTCTCGGATATCAGACCCCCGGGTAGTTCAGCTTCCCCCGAGATCAGGTCACAGGCCAGGCAACCGCTCATCAGCTCAGCCTAACCACTGCGCCGCAGACTAGAGTCGGCGTCGCCCAGCCATGCTCGTCGCGGTAACCGATCACGCAGCCGAGCGCTTCCGTCAGCGCGTTCGCGGGAGCCTCGACCCGAAAATCGAGGTGGCCGGACGCGTGGCCCGCGCATGGGAGGCCGGCCGTACCGAGCCCGGAGAGCGAGGTGCGGTGATCGTGCGCGACCTTGAGCGTCGGGATCTGCTGTACGTATGCCGACCGGAAGGCACCGAGCTCGTCGTCATCACGCTGTACGAAGAGGGTGAGGCTGCGGCGGTGCCGAAGCGGTTCACCGACGCCCTCCGCCCCGACGACCATCGCGTCATCTAGACGGCTGGCCAGTGGGGGAAGGCCGCGCTCAATGAAGCGGAACGGCGGCCGAGGTTCATCTATTGCAAGGTTATGGGCCCAAAACCGCTGCACTTCAGGCATGGGCCCGAATTAGGTCGTCTCCAGGAGCCGATGAAGGCGAGCCGACGGCCAACACAGGCCGGACCGGCGAGCCCGTCCACGAATAGATCAAGGTCTGAATTCATGAACGCACCTGCCCGCCGCGCGCTCCTCCTGTTCGCCTCCGTCGGTGCACTGATCGCGGCTGCCCCGATCTCCAGCGCCCAAGCCGACGCGGCCGACGTGGGCACGTGCAACTCCTCGCCGCTGACCCAGCCGTTTGCTCCGTGGGGTGACGCATCCTCGTATGAGCTTGCTCCGGGAGGCGACTTCGAGAGCTCGGACTGGACGCTTTCGAAGGGCGCCCAGGTGGTCGCCGGCAGCGAGCCGTTCGCGGCCACGGGAACGCTCGGCGCCTCATCCCTCTCGCTACCCGCAGGGGGATCAGCCGTGTCACCTTCGACATGCGTCAACGCGGCTTATCCGACGCTGCGCTTCTTCATTGCCGGGACCGGCATCGTGCTGGTCCAGGTGGTCTACAACGGAAAGGCCATCCCGACCGGGCTTGCGATCGCCGGCGGGAGCTGGGCACCCTCGCCCGTGCTCATGACCGGCGGCGCGATTATGGGTGCGCTCTCGGGCGGCACTGCGCAGGTATCGTTGCGGCTGACGGCGCTCACCGGCGATCCGCAGGTGGACGATGTCTTCATCGATCCATGGAACCGCAGTTGAGCAAGGCGCACATAGCCGATTCGCGATAGACCGTTGCTCGCCGGACCCTGCCGGCGAGCTGCCTTCCACATCGCGATCAGCGCAGCGGTCGGACCGCGATGGACCTCGACTCGTACCTAACACCTAGCGCGGAGAGCCTGCTTCGGTCGGCACGAGATCGGCGATCCAGTCGCTGGAGCGCACGCCGGGCACTGAGGACCGAGTCTGGCCTGGCAATTCTGTTTCTCGTGGGGGCCGTGACGCTCGCCGTCTCGAGCCACTGGAGCACCCGTCTGGACGTGGCGGCACTCGGGACTTCAGCCGTCGCGTACGTCATCGCTCGTCATATCCGCTTCCCGGTCGGGAGCGCTTGGACTGCACCGACCCAGCTCGTCTTCGTACCCATGCTGTTCATCCTGCCCACGCCGCTTGTGCCGGCGATCGTGGCCGGATGCTCATTGCTCGATCTCTGGCCCGACGCGGCTCGGGGACGCATGACCGCAACCCGAGCGGCGGCTCGGCTCGGGGACTGCTTCTACTCCCTGGGCCCCGCTCTGGTACTCGTTCTCACCGGGGACCAGATCTTCTCGTGGACGCACTGGCCCGTGCTGTTACTGGCCTTCGGAGCCCAGCTCCTGTTCGACGGTGCCAGCGGGCTGGCCCGGACCTGGTTCGCCGAGGGGATCCTGCCCTCCGATCAGCCCCAGATGCTTTGGCTGTACTGCACCGACGCGTGCTTCTCTTGTGCCGGCCTGGCCGTGGCCGCCTCAGCCGTCAAGCGCCCAGGACTGATCCTGCTCACGCTGCCCCTGTTCGCACTGCTCTCGATGTTCGCCAGCGAGCGCCAGCGCCGGCTCGACGGCACGCTGGAGCTGAGCTCCGCCTACGACGGAGCCGCCAAGCTCCTGGCCGACGTGATCGACGCCGTCGACCACTACACCGGCGTCCATACGCGCGAGGTGGTGGAGCTCTCGGTGTCCGTCACCAACCAGATGAACCTGGACAGCGCTCGCCAGCGAGACGTCGAATACGCCGCCCTCCTGCACGACGTGGGAAAGATCCGGGTTCCCAGCTCGATCATCCACAAGCCGGGCAAGCTCGACGAAGCCGAATGGGAGATCATGCGCCGCCACACGATCGAGGGCGAGTCGATGCTGCGCCAGGTCGGTGGAACGCTGGCCGGCGTCGGGCGGTTCGTCCGCTCCTCGCACGAGCGCTACGACGGGCACGGGTACCCGGACGGTCTCGCCGGAGATTCGATCCCAATCGAGTCGCGGATTGTCTGCGCGTGTGACGCCTTCAACGCGATGACGACGGACCGGCCTTACCGGCTGGCTCGCGAGATCTCAGACGCCATCGAGGAACTTCGCCGGTGCTCAGGCACACAATTCGACCCGGCGATCGTGGAAGCCATCGAGGTGGTTCTGGCGGAGCGTTGAGACACCCCGCCAGAACCAACGGCTGCGCCTACGACTGCGGCTGCGGGACGATCCGGATGTAGGGCCGGGGCGACTCCCAGCCGTCCGGATAGATCTCCTTGGCCTGATCGTCGGACACCGAGCCGGCGATGATCACCTTGTCACCCTCCTGCCAGTTGACCGGCGTGGCCACCTTGTACTTGGCGGTGAGCTGCAGCGAATCGATCACGCGGAGCACCTCGTCGAAGTTGCGTCCGGTCGTCATCGGGTAGACGAGGATGAGCTTGATCTTCTTATCCGGGCCGATCACGAACACGTTCCGGACCGTCTGGTTGTCGGCCGGAGTCCGACTGCCCGGGTCGCCCTCGACATCCTCGTCCAGCATCCCGTAGAGCTTCGAGACGTTGAAGTCGCTGTCACCGATGATCGGGTAGTTGGGAGCGGTGCCCTGGGTCTCGGCGATGTCCTGCGCCCACTTCTCCTGTACGTCCACCGGGTCGACCGAAATGCCGATGATCTTGACGTTGCGCCGATCGAACTCGGGCTTGATCTTGGCCATGTAACCCAGCTCGGTGGTGCAGACGGGCGTGAAGCTCTTCGGGTGCGAAAACAGCACTGCCCACGAGTCGCCGATCCAGTCGTGGAAGTTGATCTTGCCTTCGGTCGTCTCGGCTTCGAAGTCTGGGGCGGTGGATCCAAGCTTTAGGGCCATATTGCCTTCTCCTGATCTGGGGCTGGTTGGCGGGTGCCGGTTGGCGGCGCATCGAGCGCGCACCCGACATCCAATACCTAAGCATGCCGGATCGGGCGAGCGGGCGAAAGCATCTTAACCAACTCAGTGATGTTTACAGGAGCGCTCGCCTGAGGGCGGCGTGGACCTGACCGCGCTCGCCCGTAGTCGCGCTCATTCCGAGCCGGCGGAATCCAAATCAACCTGTCGGGGACCAGCGCCGGCATCCTTGAGGTCCGGCTCGGCGTCCCCGGGTGGAGTCGGACCCCCATCCGAGGTCGCGTCGGCCCGATCGCCGCCGTGCGGGTCGATCCCCTGCTCGGTGGCGGGTTCATCGGAGCCGGTGGTGGCGCCGAGCACGGAGCCACCCAGCTCGGGATCCTCGTCGAGCAGCTCCTCCGGGGCGTCGGAACCGCCGAGCTCGGCCGGCACCACGCCCTCGTCGGCCTTCGCCGCCCAGTCACCTTTCTCGCCCGCCTCCTCGGCGCCCGGTGTCGTGCCGCCCCGCTGCTCGCTCGGCTTGATCTGCTCGGGCTGTTCCTCGTCTGAAGCCATCAAAATCCTCCGTGCCGGGTACGCAAGGCGTCTACCCGGACGTCGGTGGCGCCTAATCCGACTCCAGACGTCGAGCCGCCTAATCCGGCTCGACTGTGGCCCAGATCCGCTCGAGCACCTGGGCCACTCCGTCCTCGTCGTTGCTCGCCGTGGACTCGTCCGCGCTCGCGTGGACATCCGGATGCGCGTTGGCCACCGCCACGGCCCGGCCCGCCCACGTGAGCATGGGCAGATCGTTGGGCATGTCCCCGAAGGCAATTACGTCCTGCGCCACGCGGGACCGTGTCTGGCAGACCAACGCCAGGCCGGAGCCCTTGTTGACCCCCGCGGCGCTGATCTCGAGCAGGCCGTCGGCCGAGTTCGAATGGGTCAACTCGGCCAGCGCGCCGACCGCTTTGCGTGCCCGCGGCAGCATGTCGTCCGGCGCCAGGAGCTCGTGGCGGATCATGAGCTTCACCAGAGGCTGACCGAGCAGCTCATCGATATCCGCGATGACGGTGTTCTCGGGAACTGGCCAGCGCGGCGTGTAGGCCGGCTCATGCCCGAAGCTGTGGGGGCGCTCCACGGCCCATGCGGCGCCTGGGAACACATCCCGCAACCTACCCACCACGGTGGCGGCGACTTCGGGGGGCAATGGCGACTGGGCGAGCAGGACGTCGGCGTCCAGGTCCCACAACACCCCACCGTTGGCGCATACGGCGACCCCGCGGCTACCGATCTGCTGCGCCAGCGGGCGCACCCACCGCACCGGACGCGCGGTACAGAGAACGATCAGCGCGCCGGAAGCTTCACAGGCCGCTAACGCTCGGCGCGTTCGCTCGCTGAGAGCGCCGTCCGAGCGCAACAGCGTGCCGTCGAGATCACAGGCGACGACGGTCGGAAGCACTGGCAGCATCCTCGCAGACGACGGCACCGATCGGAGCGCGACGCGGCTCGGGTAGCCTCATCCGCGCATGACGACCGCCTCCCCTCGCCGCAGCGTCCCCTGGCTCCTGCAGGCACCCCAGATACGAGACGTGCATGCTCCGAAGTGGTTTGACCGGCAGCCGAGGTGGATGACCACCGGTGGCGTGTTGGTGGTACTGCTGGCGATCTCGGCCTTCATCCGCACCCGCTACATCAGCGGCGAATTCTGGTCCGACGAGGCGATCGCCGTGGGCGTCGCCTCGCACCCGCTGGGCGCGATCCCCGGGATATTGCGACATGAGGGCTCGACGCCCCTCTACTACTTCGTCCTGCATATCTGGATCAGCGTGTTCGGGTCCAGCGAGTCCGCGACCCACGCCCTGTCCCTGCTGCTCGGTCTGGCCACGGTGCCTCTCGGGATGTGGGCGGGCTGGAGCCTGGCCGGTCGCCGGGCGGGCATGCTCGCCGCCGCGCTGTTCGCGTTCAGCGCCTTCTTGACGGAGTACGCGCAGGAGACGCAGGCCTACGAGCTACTGGCCCTGCTCGGGCTCATCGCCACGGTCAGCTTCCTGCACGCGTTTGTATTCCGCCGGCGTCGGTTCGTGACCCTGTTCGCCCTCTCGCTGGTGCTGATGCTCTACACGAGCTTCTGGGCAATCCTGTTCTGGGGCGGCGCCGCCATCGCCCTGATCCCGATCTACCGCGCCGTCGACGATCGGCGGGGCATCCTGCGCGATGCTGACGCCTCGTATGCCGCGGCGGTCGTGCTGTTCGCGCCTTGGATCCCGAACCTCCTCTACCAGATGGGGCACACCACCAGCCCTTGGGGTTACGCCGATTTCGTTGGCGCCACGTTCCCGAGCGATCTCCTGGGCAGCGACCGAGTCGTCGTGGCACTGGCGGTAGCGGCCGCCGTGAGCCTGCTGCCGATGCTTCCCCGGGCCAGGCGGCGGACGCCCGAGGCGACCATGATGTGGGCGTTGATCGCGCTGCCACTGGCCGCCATTCTGCTGGCCCGCGTCGGCTCGATCCTGTCACCGACCTGGGTGACGCGCTATTTCGCGACGCTCGTGGCACCCGTCCTGCTCCTGGCCGCGTTCACCGCTGCCCGGGCCGGGATCATAGGTCTGATCGCGGTGGGACTGACGCTCGTGTTCGTGGCCAATCCGGCTTCCTTCTCCCCCCAGTACAAGAGCGACATGCGGGACGTGGCCGGCGAGCTCGCGCCATACATGCGCCCCGGTGACGTGGTCCTGGTCGGCATGCCGGAGCAATCGCCGCTGGCGTGGTACTACCTCCCCGCCGGCCTGCGTTTTGCCACCACGATGGGTCCGGTGAGGGACCCCAGCTACATGAACTGGGTCAACGCCTACACCCGGCTCAAGGATGCCTCACCCGAGGCCGAGTTCACCTCGCTGGTGGCGAGCCTCAAGCCGGGACAGCGTCTGCTCTACACCCGTCCACTGACCGAGGGCGCGAAGGCGTGGAACGCTCGCTGGTCGCGGCTGGTGCGCCGGCGTGCTGCTCAGTGGGGTGCGCTGATCGCCGCCGACCCTGAGCTGAAACCGATCGCTGGTGCGGTGGCCCCGCATAATTACCGCAGCGCCTGCTGCGTCGCAGACAATGCGATTGTCTACAGCAAGGTCGGCTGAGGGTTATGCTCATCGCGTGGACGCCGGCGCGCCGATCTCCTATGAGGTACTAGAGCCGGGAACGCCCGTCTACAGCTCCGATGGTGAGCAGATCGGCACAGTCGCACATGTGCTGGCCGTGCCCGAGGAGGACGTCTTCGACGGCATCGTGATCGCCGAGAACTCCGGCCAGCGGCATCCCGAGCACCGGTTTGCCGATGCCGATGACGTCGGCCCCATACACGAGCACGCCGTCACTCTGAAACTTGACGCCGCGGCCTGCCGCGAGCTGCCTCTGCCTAGCGCGAATCCAGCCGTGATGCACGACGACCCTGCCGACCCCGGCCGTGGTCCACTGCGCTCGAAGCTGGTCCGAGCCTGGGACATGATCTCCGGCAAGTACTAGGTGGGACGCCCCGCGTGAACGGGCGCGCGGGCTCGTGGGCTCGCGGGCGCGCGCGCGCGGATCGCGGGCTAGACCCTGGTCGCGGTTGAGCTGAACAGGTGGGAGACGCTGCCCCCGAGCTTGGTGGCACCCACGATTACGAGCAGCAGGATCCAGGCGATGAGGATCCCGTATTCGGCCATTGTCTGCCCTCGTTCCGAGGCCAGCCTGACCATGATCCAGTGGAGCCACTCCATTTGGCTTAAAAGTCGGCATATATCCGACAAAGCTTGAGCGTTACGTCACCAAGCTGACAGCGAAAATACGTGCTGGGGCCGGCCGGCTGGGGTGATCGGCCTGCCCGCGCCGCGTCCGTGGGCGTACATTTCGCAGAAGATCTAGCGCGCGGGGTTGGCGCGGCGACAAATCGTCGCCTATACGCGCAGAATGCAGAAAGCCTGGTCAGTCAGGCCGGATTTGCTGCGAATTGCACGGCCCGGGTGGTGCAGCAGCGCCATCACCATCGCCGGTCATCTGGTTCTCCGAGTCCGGCTCAGCGGGCATGGGGCTGGGGGTGTCTGGGCTCGTACAGTGCCAGCCGTCCGCCGCTGGGGAGCCTGAGTGCGGTCGTGAGTCCCCACCGCTGCTCGGCTATCTCCTCGGTGAACTCGACGCCCTTGGCCTTCAGTTCGGCGACGGTGTTGTTGATGTCATCGCACATCAGGTAGAGCTCCTGATGGGGCTGGGAATCGGTGGGATGCGTGGCCAGCTCGGCGGGTGGCAGGGCGAAAATTAGCCAGCCGCCACCGGCGTCAACCGAGTCCAGCTCCAGGGTGTCCCGGAGGAATGCCCGGTCGGCCTCCACATCCCGCGTGTAGAGGACGACGTGAGCACCCGTGATCATGGCCGCGGTCAGCTGAAGCTGTGCAGGAAGGTCACCTGGGCCTTGTGGCCCGCGGTCAACACCTTCTCCCCGATCCCGATCTCCTCAACAATCCCGTGCCGGGTCTTCAAAACCCCGGTCGAGGAACCATTCGGCGCCAGATACCACGTATTCAGACCAATCTTGAACGGGCCCGTCAACTTCAACCTCTTGCCCGCCGCCTTCACCGTCGCGCTCGCCCGAACCCCCCGCAGCGAATAAAACGCGCTCGACGTCGAAGCCCAAATCACCCGATTCTCAAACCTCTTCCGCTCCTTCTTCGCCAGCTTCGGTGACCCATAAGCAACCCGCACCCCGATCGGGGTCAAACAGAAGAAATCCTCATACCTCTTACCCCGATTCGAGCTGTGCTTGTACTTACGCCGCGCCTGCTGACGCGTCATCCCAAGCTTCACCAAACCGAGCGTCTGACCATCCAGCCTGCCCGTCGCCGCCGGACACAAATGCACGTTCGGGACCGTGACCTTCACCCCATTGCTGGTCGCCGGGGAGCTCTGACCGATCGCGTTTGACGCCGTCACCGAACACGTCAACGTCAACCCCTCATCGAGCTTCTGCACCGTATACGGAGTCTTGACCGCACCCGGGATCGGCGTCCCATTCCGGTTCCACTGATAAGCAAAACCCGTCGGAGAATTCGTCCACGACCCCGTCGAGCACGACAGCTTCTTACCCGCCTTCGCCGTCCCGGTGATCTTCGGACGCGCCGTATTCGACGGCGCCGCCGTGGGACCGATCGGGCCCGGATGCGAGCTAAACACGAAGGCGCCCTGCTGATGGCCACGGGTACCGCCCACGATCGTCGTCCCGCTGATTCCGGCCGAGTACCCCAATCCCACTCCCACGCCACCCGGGGATCCGGTCAGCTCGGCCGTCTGGGTGGCATTTGCCCACACGCCGTTCGCCGGCTCTTGCCACACGTCGACCACGCCCTGGGAGAAGTTGGACGCGCCAACCGTTTGCCCGGGTGCGCCGGAGACGATCGTGTTCCCGGAAATGGACACCGAGAAGCCGAGATCAGATCCCGCGTTCCCATCGCTGGAGATCAGTTCGGCGGGCTGGATGCTGCTCGACCACCCGCTGCCGGGCTCTTGGAACACCCACACCGCGCCCTGATCTTGGTTCGCGCCCACCTGCTCAGTGACTGCGCCCATCGCGATCGTGTTGTTGGTCATCGACAGCTGATCGCTGCCATCGGGCACGATCGGGCCGCTCGTCGTGGTCAGCTCGGCCTTCTGGGACCATGAGCTCCCAGACCCCGTGAACACGTATAACGCTTTGTGCGAGATCGCGGCGACGGTGTTGCCGGAAACCCCAACCTCCAGCCCGAGAGTGTCTTGGGCGGCGCCGTCGGAGGCGGTCAGCTCGGCCGTCTGCGTGGCGGTCTTCGGCCAGCCAGTCGGCGGCTCCACGAACACGTACGCCGCCCCCTGCTGCGAATTGGCGCCGACGGTGTGGTCGGGCAGGCCGAACACGATCGTATTGCCCGAGATCGCCACCGGGAAGTAACCCTGCAAGTCGCTGGCTACGCTGTCGGAGGCGGTGAGCTCGGACGTCTGAGTGGCGTTCTTCCATCCACTCGCGGGCTCCACGAACACATATGCCGCGCCGTGTCCGGTGTGGCCGCTAACCGCGTGGCCGGGCGCGCCGGAGACGATCGTGTTGCCCGAGATCGCCACCGTGTAGCCCAGCTCGTCCCCCGTGGCACCGTCGGAGGCGGTCAGCATGGCGGTCGGGGTCGCGTTCGCCCAGCCACTCGCCGGCTCGCTGAAGACGAACACCGCGCCCTGAGTGGTGTTGGCGCCCACAGTGTGGGACGGCGCGCCGGCAACGATCGTGGTGCCGGAGACCGCCACCGAGTAGGCGAGGGCGTCTTGCGGCGCACCGGCCTCCGTGAGTTGGGCCACCTGAACGAAGGGATCGATGTGCACGGGGTACCGCGCGCCTCGATCGTTCACCGACAGTACGAGCCGCCCCTCGCGCATCGCGATCGAGGCCGGCAGCTGACGGCCCCGCGCATCGGTGGCCGTCAGGCCCGTGTAGCGCAGCGACGTGCCGTGGCCGGAGAAGAGCACGCTGGCACCGTTGGCCTGCGCTCGCAGGTCCCCCGCCCAGGACAGGGCCAGCGTAAGCCGCCCGGCGCCGCCAGAGGGCGCCCGCGCCAGGTCGAATCCCTGCTCCAGCCCCAGTGGGCCGTTCGCAAACCACTCGCGCAGACCAGCGTGGGCATAGACAACACGATTGGCCGAAGCCGATGGCGTCACCGGCGCCACGGCCCGCAGCGCGTCCGGCCGCCCAAACGCGGACAGCCGGAGCCGAAGCCGGCCCCGGCCGCTGGCCACCGTGGCCCCGGCGGCCGAGAACCCAAGATCGAGGTGCTGCGCTGGGTTCCGCGCACCGGAACCGCGCACCCAGTACGCACGGTCAGCGCGACCCAATGCGCTCGCCACCGGACCCTGAGCGGTCAGGGAAAGAGTTCCCAGGCCCATCTGGGGCGCCTGGCTGACGGCTGCCCGGGCTCCGGGCGCCACGTTGGGAGCGCCGGAGAGTCCGATCACGGCGATGCTCACCGCCACGATGGCCATGCCCCAGAGACCGGTCACCCTGGGGACGCGGCCGGCAGCAAATGCCTCGCCGGGCAGCGGCCGGGCCAGCGAACCTCCCCCGGCGTTCGCGGTGACAGGCGTAAGCCGGGTCCGTTGCCCCTTCATATCCAGATCCCTCCGTGTTGCCGTGGCCGCCCTCGAAGACGGTGCGGCGCAAGGCTAGCCGGGCCCGTCCCCAGAAAGCAACAATCGACCCCTCTCATACGCAGCTAGAGCGTACGGCGCGGGAGTCACAATCCTCCTATCGCGTGGGCAGCTGCTGCGGCCGCCCCAAGCACGAGGAGTCGTGGATCAGAGCAGCGAACGAACGAGCGCCAGTGCGGGCGCGACCGCGAAGTGGTCCCCACTCTCGAGTTCGACCGCGTCGAGGATGGACTCCGCCTCGTCGCGGTCACCGTGCTCGACCAGCAGAGTTGCCTTGGCGCAGCGAAGCTCCTGGCGAGCGTAACCACGGAAGCGCCCGATCGAGCGGTCGATCAGCTCCATGCGGCGGGCATGTGGGAGCGCCGAGATCGGTGGAAGATCCGCCGGCACTTCCCGTGTGCACAGGTAAACGACGGAGGAATACTCAGCGAATGCCACCGGCTCGAAGTAGTCACCGAGCTCCTCCATGGTCAGGATCACCCAGGGACATCCGGCGTACACGAAATCCTGCTGGATCACGATCGAACGTCCGGGGACGAGGGACGGAAAGAAGCTCTGCACGATGAAATCATTCAGAGCCCACGCCTTGGCGAAATCGATGAACAGGATCTCGATCGGGTCACCGCGCCAGCCTTCAGCGGTCAAATCGCCCTCGTGGACGTTCAGCGCCCCCGAGACGTGTTCGGTGTTGCGGTCAAACAATCGCCGGAAGCTGTCACCGGCCTCCAGGTCCTCGCCTTTGAAATAGAAGTCGGTCATGTAGGCCTCGACTTCGAACAGGTCATACACGTCGATCGAACCCGGATGACCCGAGGCGAGCAGACCCTCGGCGAGGGCCACAGTGGAGCCGCCGACGAAGCAGCCACCATCGACGATCGCTCCGTGAGCTGCGTAGTAGGAGCTGGTGAGCCAATGGAGCAACTGGCGCTCCTCGGCTGACAGCATGGTCATCACCTGCTCCTCGCGCGTCGACAGGGCCGTCGCCCGCCACGGCCGGCGATATAGCTCGGGGGGCACTGGAGCGGCGTCCGGGGGTTGGGACGAAGCAAACTCATCCGCCGGGTTCTGCCCAGTGATATTGGCGAGCAGGCCGGCGATCCGGCCGGCCACCGCAGGCTGAATCCGCGGCCGCGCGTCGCGATGAAACAGCGCCAGATTGGAGCGATCCTCATCGTCGAGATCGAAGCCGGGCATCCCGAGCTCACGCAATGCATACAGCAGCAGACACTCGACCCGATGGTCGGCCAGCCAGCTGCGGTCGACCTGATCCAGAAACGCTGTCCACAGGTCCTCCCAGACCACGCTGTTGTGGCCTGCGGCCGCGCCCACCATGCCCCGAGGACGAATGAACCGGGTCGAGTCCGCCACCGGGGCGTTGAACCCTCCGAGGACCTTGCTGCCGATACCGAACTCGGTGATCCACAGTTTGCGATCACCAAACGCGTCACGGAGCTCGCGGTCGAGCCGTCGGTCCCCGCAGCGCTCCGAGAAAGCCCGCAAGAAATCGAAGCGCTTGAACAAGTCCCCGGCGAACGTCCGGGGATCCCGCTTAGACCATCCAGCGATCGGCTCGCCGCTGACGAAATGGTCATCCCAAACGTCGTTGCGAACCCAGTGGTAAGGGTGGAGCCCGATCTTGTCGATCCAGCGGAACGCTGCCGGATCGGCCCGATGGACCCGCAGGAGGTAGTCAATGTTGTTGTGCGTCACGCTGCCCGACACCGTCACCACGTCGACACCATGGGCGGCGGCCTCATCCTTCACCGCCCAGGCGACGTCCCGCATCAAGTGCGCGAAGGTCTTTACGTACCAGTCGAATTTCGAGCCCCAGTCGAACTCGAGTACCGGGGTCTGAGCCTCAGGCCGATCGGCCAGCCATGGTCCGGTCTGGACCCGGAACCCCCACGGAACCCGCTCGAATGATGCGAACGGGTCGTCTGAGGACGGCACCTGGGATAGATGCAGCTCGGTGACGTACTTGCCCACCGGATTGAGCAGACCGTCTCCGCCCCACTCGATCTTCACCTCCTCGGGCACCCACATGTAGTCCGGCTCGTTGACGATCTCCAGCGCACACAGACCGGTGAGCGGACGCTCGACTGCATAGCGCGTCACGAGTTGCCGGTGCACCAGCTGATGCAGGCGCACATAGCGATCCCACAGGCTGCCGAAGTCATAGCTGCGGCCGGCGGCCTGGAGCTCGGACGCCGGCGGCGCTTCGATCATGAACCGGGGCGGAAGGCTGACCAACGCGAGGAGCAAACGGATTGGTTGGCCACTCTCGCGGTTGACGTCTTCAACTCCCGCCAGCACCGCGTCAAGGACGCTGAAGTCGAGCGCGAACGGACCGCTCTGGTCACCACCGGCAGCGGCCAGCAGGTGGTCGAGCGTGCGGTCGGCGACATCCAGGCGTTCGATTCGCTCCTCGTGCGGGCGGGCGAATACGGACGTGTGGCGCAACTCGGGGTCACCCAGGGAGTTCAGCGCTGCAGTCAGGGCTGAACGGTCTCCGGAGATCACCCCTTCCATGGACCAGAAGCTCCGGAGCAGATTGCCGCCCAGGCGGCGGGTCAGGCGAGCGTCGTCGGCAGCAAGCCGACGCCGGACGGACAGCTCGTCCTCACGGCTGGCTCCGGGTGGAAGCTCGGGCGCCGGCCAGTTGTATCCGCCGACGCAGAAACCAGCGAAGGTCACGGGCGGGCACATTAGCTTCGTGCGGTCCCATAAAGAGGCGCGGTAGGATCGCGCCATGCTTCTGGAGGCGACGGGCTGAGCCGTCCGGCGTTGATGTAGTGGCGTGGTTCGTCACTCCACGTGTGAGGTTCCTGCACGTCCCCAAGACGGGCGGAAGCTGGGCCACTGACGCGATGTGCGCGGCTGGAGTGCCTGCTGTCCACCCCGAGCCATCCCCGATCCACGCCATCCTGGCTGATAGCCGCGACTACGAGGATCGGTTCACGTTCGCGTTCGTTCGCCATCCTCTCGAGTACTGGCGCTCGTACTGGGCCTACCGGATCCGCACCGGGTGGAATCCCGAGCACGAGCTTGACCGAGCGGCGGCCTCGGACAATTTCGACGAGTTCATCGAAGGGGTCATCGCTATCGACCCCGGCGGTGCCAGCAGCTTGTTCGAGCACTTTGTCGGGCCGCCGGAGAATGAGATCAGCTTTGTCGGCCGCCATGAGCGTCTGGTCGACGACGTCTGCCAGGCGCTGCGGATCGCCGGCGAGACATTCGACGAGCGGACGCTGCGCAGCTACCCCAGGGTGAACGCCAGTGACTACCGGCCAAAGCAAGCGCTCTACAGCCGATCGCTGGCGGAGCGGCTGGCCGCTGTGGAGCACCCGGCCATCGACCGGTTCTATCCGTGGGATCCCATCCCGGAGCGGCTGCTGCTCGACAGGTCGGCGGCGACCGTGCGCAACCCCGCCGCCGCCCGGCTCGCCGACACGCTGATCGAGCTCCGTGACGCACGAGCCGCGCTCGAGGTGGCCCGACGCGACGCGGAGACATGCGATGTCGAACTGCAGAGCGTCAGTAGCGAGCTGGAGGCGGTCCGGTCAAGCCGACTCATGCGCTTGACCCGCCGCCCTCGGCGCTGGTGGTACCGCTCCCGCCGGCCATCCGGCCGCTGACGCGGGCTCGTGTCCCCGAACGGCTCGCCCGTTCGTCCCCCAAGGACAGCATCACTCGAGCACCAGGAGGTAGCCAATGTCGGATGTCTCGGTCAAACGGGTCGACGAGTTCGATTCGCCCAACGGTGGGGGCTTCTGTCGCGCCCGGGCCAGCCTGGGCGTGACGTCGTTCGGGATGCAGGTGGAGAACTTCCCGCCTCATTTCGAGCACTTCCCCGAACACGACCACACCGCCGATGGGCAGGAGGAGGTCTACACGGCGCTGTCCGGTTCGGCCACGTTGCACGCCGAGGGCGAGGCGTATCGCCTCGAGCCGGGCGTGTTCGCTCGCGTGGGGCCTGGGGTCACGCGCAAGATCACCACCGGTGATGAGCCCGTCCAGCTACTCGCGGTCGGAGCGACGCCGGGCCAGTCATATTCGCCGCCGGCGTTTACCGAGGAAGGCGCGCCGCTGCCGGGTTAGTCCCCTGGGCTCTCGGCGGGTGCGCGTCATCCGTCGAGAGCCAACTCGACGGAGTCAGGACAGTGCCGCGAGCTCGGCCTGCGTGAGCGCGCGCTTGCCCCGCTTCGCCGGGTCCCAGCCCACGAGCACCGTCTTCCCGGAAGCGGCCAGGCTTCCGTCCGGCAGTCTGACCTCGTGATCCAGCTGGATGCTCGATGTGCCGACGCCGGCCACCCGTACGACCACCTCCACCTCTCGATGGTCCTTGCGGACCTCGGCGTGGTAATCGAGGTCGACATGAGCCAGGACGAAGGCGCCGTGTGAATGATCACCCCCGACTCGCCGTATGACCTCTGTCATCAGCGCCGCCCGGCCCTCCTCGAGGAGCTCGTGGTAAACGGATTGGTTGAGATGGCCCAGCATGTCCATGTCGCGCCAACGCAACTGGACCTGCACGCGGTTCTCTAGTCCAGACGTCACGAGCCCGGCAGTGTAAAGAGGTGGGTAGTCAACCCATCCAACTAGGATTGCGAACGCCCGTGCCGCTCCCCCCGGACAACGACGCCGAGCTCGCAGAGCGCTTCCTGACCCGGCTGGTCGAGCACACAGACAACTTCGGCGAACTGACCTGGCTTGGGCAGCCAATCTGGCAAAACCTGCTCGACCTGTGGACGATCCAGGAGACAATCTGGTCGGTCCGCCCCGCGCTCCTGGTCGAGACCGGCACGAACCGCGGAGGCTCGGCCTACTTCTTCGCGCAGCTGTTTGACCTGATGGGCCACGGTCGCGTTTTGACCTGTGACGTCGAGCGAATGCACCAGATCGAGCACCCGCGGATCGAGTTCGTGATCGGCGGATCCACCGAGCCGTGGGTTTTCGAGCACGCGCGGGATGCCGCCAGCGCGTGCGGCGGACCGGTGATGGTGATCCTGGACTCCGATCACACGAAGGAGCACGTCACGGCCGAGATCGAGCTGTACTCACAACTCGTGACCATCGACAGCTACATCCTCGTCCAGGACGGCGTGATCGACACCCTTCCGATGTTCGCCGCCGCTCGGCCCGGACCGTTGCCCGCGATCCACGGATTCCTCACCCGGCACCCCGAGTTCGAGCTCGACGCCCAGCGAAGCCGGCGCTTCCTTGTCAGCCACCACCCGGACGGGTGGTTGCGCCGCCGCGCGAGCGCCTGATACATCCGCGACACGCGGCGTAGCGACAGAGAGGCGGCCATCACGTTTGGTGACCGGCCGGACATGATCTGGTCAGATGGCCGGATATCCAGCGACCGACGTCACCTCCCGCGCTCGGTTCGACGCTCTGTTCGACCAGCACTACGCGGCGGTGCGGGCGTATGTCGCGCGCCGCAGCACGGCCGCCGCTGTGATCGATGACGTGCTGTCGGAGACGTTCCTGGTTGCCTGGCGCCGGATCGACGCGGTTCCCGGCGACGGGCTGCCCTGGCTGCTGGGTGTGGCGCGGCGTGTGCTGGCCAACCAGCGCCGAGCCGAAGCGCGACGGGGAGCGCTGGTGGACCTGCTCGCCAGCCTGCTGCCGCGAGGGCCGGTCGCCGAGCCGCCGTTCGAGGTTTTCGGCGAGCTCGGGGAGGCGATCGCCGCGCTGTCGCCACGGGACCGGGAGGCGCTGCTGCTGGTGGCTTGGGAGGGACTCGAGCCGCAGCGCGCGGCGCGCGTGGTCGGGTGCGATCCGGCCGCATTCCGGGCGCGGCTGTACCGGGCGCGACGCCGGCTCGTCGCCCAGCTGGAACCAACCTTGGATGAGGCGCGATTGACGGAGGAGGCACGATGAATCCCGAAGATCCCGTGATCACGCGGGTGTCGGCGACGAACCCCGTCCCGGACCCGGACGCTCTCACCCCCGAGCAGCGCGCGGCCGCCGAGGTACTTCGAGTGACGATCGCCGGCACACCCGCGGCGCCGGAACGGCGCGCTGAGCGATCGCGTCGGATGCGGCACAGAGCGGTGGCCGTGGCGGGCATCGTTCCGGTGGCGATCGTCGTGGTCCTCCTGCTGGGCGTTCACCATCGGCCGAGCAGCGGCCCGAGGCCGGCCGGTTCCTTCGCGCTACGACTGCCCAGTTCCGGCGCGACGCAGACGCTGCTGCTGATCGGCTCAGACCACCGCGCCGGCGCGCCTTTCAAAGCAGCCAACACCGACGTCATGATGCTCGTCCGCCTCGACCCGAACCTATCCACGATCAACGTGCTGTCGGTACCGCGTGATCTCGAGGTTCGGGTTCCGCAGGGCGGAACCTCCTACACCGCGAAGCTCAATTCGGTCTACAGCCTCGGCGGCCCGAGCCTGCTGCTGAGCATCCTCAAGACCCAGGTGTTTCCGGGCCTGGAGGTCAACCACATAGTCGACTTCAGCTTCGGGGGCTTCTCCAATCTCGTAGATGCGCTTGGCTGCGTATACGGGGACATCGACCACCGGTATTTCAATGACACGGCGCAGACCGGCTACTCCAGCATCAATCTGGAGGCGGGCTACCAGCAACTCTGTGGGCCCCAGGCGCTCCAGTTCGTCCGCTTCCGTCACACCGATGACGACCTCGTACGCGAGGCCCGGCAGCAGAATTTCCTGCGCTGGGCGAGCGAGGAGTTCTCCTTGGGCGATCTCCTCGCCAAGCGGAACCGCCTGTTTCAGATCATCGGCCGCTACGCCCAGACCGACGCCGGTCTGCACTCCGTTGACGGGCTGATCCGGCTGTTCGACCTGGCCATCAACGTCGCCGGGCACCCGGTCCAACAGATCCCGCTCCGGGTTCGCGTCTTGTGCGCGGCCGGCGGCGCGTGCTACTTCACCCTGTCGCGACACGACGCGATGGCCGCCTACCAACGGTTCGTCGGCTCGGGGGCTGGCGCGCCGAGCTCGTCCTCAGGCTCGCGTCCGCGGACTGCGGGCCGCGGCGGTACGGCGGCCGTCGTGGCGGACGCCGCCGCAGGCCAGGCGCAGGCGAGGGCGCTGGGCACTCCCGGCCTTCCGGTGTACTACCCGGCCGAGATCGCCAGCGGTTCGAGCTATTGCTCGGACACGACCGGCAACTGTCGCGTGGCACCGAACTCCGCGAGCCGTTACACCAACGCCTACCCCCGGGCGTACGAGATCGCTGCCGACGGGCACCACTACCCGTCCTACCGAATGACGCTTGTGCTCAGCGCGGCACTCGGCGAGTACTACGGAGTGCAGGGCACTGCATGGTCCGATCCGCCGATCCTCCGCCACCCGACCCAAACCGAGATGGTCAACGGCCGCCAACTGCGCGAGTACGGCACCGGCTCGGCACTGACACTCGTCGCGTTCAGCACGCCGGGCGGGACCTACTGGGTCTCCAACACGCTCACCAACTCGATCCCCAGCGCCGAGCTGATCGCGATCGCGGCGTCGTTGAGACCAGCGGGCTGACCGCTCTCGCACCGCTCCCGCTCCGAACTGCATGACCCGCTCGGTCGCTGACGCGGCGCAGCGCGGGGCGGCGCGGCGCGGCGCGGCGCGGGGCGGGGCGGCGCGGGGACTATGCGATGTCCAGCCCAGCCAGTTTCTGTCGGTCGATGATCAGATCCAGAGCGACTATCCGGCCATTGGCAATCGTGCACCCGGCGACGGCTATCGGTGCGTCGGCTGGACCGACGAGCATCCCAATCGCGCCGTTCACGAGCGCGAGACGGCCCTGGGGCGCGAACGGCCGCCCGCGCGCCATCACCTCGTTCGCGACCTTCTCGGCCCCGACGATCGGTGGCCGCGCGAGTGGATGGTCACGGCCTGCGTCCATCCGGAACACGACCTCGGGGTCCAGCACCTCGAGCAGCGCCTCGAAATCCCCTGCCCGTGATGCAGCCAGGAACGCGCTGACGATCCGGCGCTGCCCGGCGAGGTCGGCGTCGGGGACGGGGGCAGCGCCGCGCACGCGCCGGCGGGCGCGGCTGGCGAGCTGGCGGGCCGCGGCGGGGCTGCGATCGACGATTGGCGCGATCTCCTCGAACGACACGCCGAACATGTCATGCAGCACGAACGCGAGCCGCTCGGCTGGCGCGAGGATCTCGAGCACGACAAGGAGCGCGAGCCCGACGGTGTCCGAGAGCTCGACCTCGTGTGCCGGATCCGACTCGCTGTTGTCACTGACGATGGGCTCGGGGATCCAAGTGCCGGCGTAATCCTCGTTGCGCGAGCGCCGCGCTCGGAGCATGTCAATGCAGATTCGCCCGACGACGGTGGTCAGCCAGCCGCCGAGATTGCTGACCGCTGCGGCGTCGGAGCCGCTGAGCCGCAGCCACGTCTCTTGGACCGCATCCTCCGCCTCGCCAACCGAGCCGAGCATCCGGTAGGCGATGGCCTGCAGGTGCGGACGCTGTTGCTCGAATTGCTCCGCGTAGGGGTCTGGGTCGTTCATCGCATCGGTCTGTCAACACACATGACGGATCAGCCCGCGTATATGTGACGCGGTCACATCCGCAGCGCCCGATCCGTCACACCCAGCGAACACCAAAAGCATTGAGGTGAATCGTCATGAATGCAACTTCCAGCTCGACAACGATCGAGGTGCAGGCGTTGAAGAAGACCTACGCGGGCGGCGTTGAGGCTGTCAAGGGGATCGATTTCGATGTCGGCGCGGGCGAGGTGTTCGGGCTGCTCGGCCCGAACGGCGCCGGCAAGTCGACGACGATCGGGATGCTGACGACCACGATCCTGCCGACGAGCGGGAGCGCGCAGCTCGGCGGCTTCGACGTCGCACAGGACCCGATCGCGGCCCGCGGCGTCGCCAGTGTCGTGTTCCAGGAGGCGGTCGTCGACGCGAGCGTGAGCGGCCGCGCGAACATTGAGCTGCACGCACGGCTCTGGGGGGTCGGGGCCGCTCAGGCCGAGACCCGGATTGCGGACCTGGTACGTGCGTTCGGACTGGACGAGCTGATCGATCGCCCGGTCGGGAGCTACAGCGGCGGCCAGCGTCGCCGGCTCGAGATCGCCCGTGCCCTGGTATCGCGGCCACAGGTGCTGTTCCTGGACGAGCCCACGGTCGGCCTCGACGCACGCATCCGCCACGAGCTGCTGGACCTGATCAAGAGCCTGCGTGACCGCTACGAGATGACGGTCCTGCTTTCAACGCATTACCTCGAAGAAGCGCACCGGCTATGTGATCGCGTCGCCATCATGCACGAGGGCCGCATCGCCGGGCTTGACACGCCCAGTCGGCTGCTGCGGGCGCTCGGTGAGGAGATCCTCGAGCTGCGGGTTGACGGTGACGGTCCCGCGGCGCTGGCCGCGCTGCAGACTCGCGGGATCGCCACCGCCGACGCGTTCGCGATCGGCTCGACGCTCACCGTGCCGCTGCACGGCCGGACTGCCGCCGACGCAATCGCGTCACTGCATGACCTCGACCATCCCACCTCGGGGATCACGACACGCGCCCCGACGCTCGACGACGTCTACCTGCGCCTCACCGGAGACCGGCTGCCCGAGGCAGACTGAAACCCTCACCACGATTACAGGAGCTCACCATGTCCATAACCGAGGCCCCCTCCATCGCCCTCCCACGCCCCCGGCGAGCGCGGCCAGTCGGCGCGCTCGGCACGTTGGCGCGCCGCCGGGCTGCGCTGACGGCAGGCAACCCTCGCCAGATCGCGGTGCCGCTGCTCGGCCCAGCTTTGATCGCGCTGATCGTCGCGCCGGCGCTCAAGGCCGCGACCGGCGGCCTGCACTCGACGATCGACTACCAATCGTTCGCCGGGGTCGGTGCCGTCGGCCTCGTGATCCCGCTCAGCTGCATCTTCGCCGGGCTCAGCGTGATCGTCGACCGCCACGCCGGTGCGCAACGCGAACTGCTCGCCGCGCCCGTGCCGCGTGCCTATCTGGTGCTCGGCAACCTGATCGTCGCCGCCGTGCTATCGGCAATCCAGGCGACCGTGCTCGTCGGGCTGACCGCCCTGCGCGGCGGTGCGTTCCAGATCAGTGCCACCGGCATCGTGTGGGCGCTCGCGGCCGGGCTCCTGTTCACCGTATTCATGTACGGGCTGGCGGAAACACTCGCCGCCCGGATCGGCAAGGCCGAGGAGTACGTCGGCGCGGTGCCCGCCGTCGCGATCCTGCCGTTCTTCGTCGCGGGCGCCCTGTACCCGATCAGCGCGATGCCGGGCGCCCTGACCATGATCGCCAAGTTCCTGCCGCTTACACATGCACTCGCGGTGCTGCGCTACGGACTGATCGACCCGCACGGCCAAGGCTTGCACGCGATCTGGGGCTCGGGCAATCCGACAGCCCAGGCATTCGCGAGCCTCGCGGTCGTTGCCCTCTACGCGGTCGCGCTGACGGCGATCTCGATTCGCGTGTTCACGCGCGCAGCGGTCAAGTGAGCCGGCTGACGCGCCCCGGCGTGATCACGCCACCGCCTGCCGGGTGAGGGCCTCCAAGACGCCGTGTCCGGCGTGGTCCTCCCCGGTGCTCGGGGCCACGGCAACGTGGTCGGCGCCGGCCCGGCGATATGCGGCGACCCGCGCCGCGACCTCCACCGCGCTGCCGACAGCGGCAACCTGCGCGATCATTTCAATTGGTATCGCGCCCGCGAGTTCCGGGCGTCGCGTACCGCCGGCGCGAGCCCGATCCACGAGCGCGCCGTACCCGAGCTGAGCGAACATCTCTCCGTAGCCGGGCGCGCCGACGTAGGCGGCGAGCTGGCCCGCGAGCTGAGCCAGACTCACCTGGCCGGGATCAAGCGCGACCGGGACCCAGACCGCCAGCCGCGGCCGGCCACTCCGGGCGGCGGCGGCCGCCTGCTGATCGATCCGCGTCCGGACCTGGGCGACACGCTCAGGCGTGACGAGGTTCAGGACGACCTCGTCGGCCTGACGCGCCGCGACTCGTGTCATCGCCGGGCCGAACGCCGCCACACTGATCGATGCGTCTGGCTGGGGGCGGCGGAGCTTGAAGCCGTGTGCCCGCACATGCGTGCCGTCGATGTCAGCGCGCCGTCCGTCGAGCAGTGCCCGTAGCGCGGCCAGCGTCTCCTCCATCCGCGGCGCGAGGTCGGTCCACGGGCGGTCATGCCAGCCGGTGACGATCGCCGGGCTCGATGCGCCAAGCGCGATGTCGACCGGACGGCCGATCAGCGTCGCGACGGAGGCGACGCCGAGGGCGATCGCGACAGGGCTGCGAACGCCGACGGCGAGTGGGCCGATCTTCAGTCGGGTTCGCCGGGTCCGCAGGCCGATCGCGGTGGCCAGGGCGAACGCGTCGAACGAGGCCATCTCTCCAATCCAGATGGTCTCGATCCCGGCCTGCTCAGCGGCGAGCGCGACCTCGACCGCCTCCTCGTCGGGCCGGTCAAGCCAGAACGGCATCACGACGCCGAGCTCGGACTCGAGGTCTCCGATCACAGCATCGAGGCATCGGCGGGCTGGCCGAGCAGGATCCGCCCGGGCAGCTCGCGGGACGCCGCGTTGACCTGGAAGTGGGCGGTGGCCGTGTGCGCGTCACGGAAGTGGCGCTGAAGTGGCGAACGGTCATAGATCGCGCTGCCGCCCGCGAGGTCGTACATGGCGCACGCGACCTCGGCGGACGTCCGCACGGCGTGTGTCGCGGCCAGCCGCAGGTCGTTGCGGAGCGCGACCGGGACTGGCTCGTCGAGCTGCGCAGCGCGCCATGCGGCATCAATGGTTGCGTAATAGAAGGCCCGGGCGCCGCTCAACGACGCCTCCGCCGCCGCGACCGCAGCCTGGGTTCCAGAGCGCTCAGCGAGCGTGCGGCTCGAGCCCAAGCCGACCTTGTCCGCAGCCAGTTCGACGAGTGCGTCGATCGCGGCGCGCGCGTTCCCGAGCGCCGCGGCGGCGATCGACAGCGCGAAGAAGCCGAAGATCGGGAAGCGATAGAGCGGCCGGTTCAGCACCGGCCCGTCAAACAGCGAGAACACACGCGCCCCGGGCACGAACACATCCTGCGCGACGGCATCGTGGCTGCCGGTACCGCGCAGTCCGAGCGTGTGCCAGGTGTCAAGGATCTCCAGATCCTCCTTGGGAAGGGCGAGCACCGACGGCACGGGGCGCTCGCCGCTAGGACCCGCGGCCGTGTCCACGAAGCATCCGGCGAACAACAGATCGGCATGCGTTATCCCGCTGCAGAACGCCCAGCGGCCGGACACCACGAGGCCGCCGTCGACCGGGCGTGCCGTGCCGCGCGGCGCCCACACGCCGGCGGCGATCCCGCGCCCGCCGCCGAACAGCTCCTCGCGTGCCCCGGATGGCAGGTAGGCGGCAAGCAGACTGCTCGTCATTGCGATCGACACGCACCAGCCCGCCGACGCATCACCGCGAGCCACCTCCTCCGCACATCGCAACGCGACGCTCGGCGAGAGCTCTGCCCCGGCGACCTCGACCGGGGCGCCGCCACGCAGCAGGCCCGAGCCACGCAGGGCCGCCACGAGCTCGTCGGGCAGCCGGCGCGCGCGCTCGGTCTCGACGGCCAGTTCTCGGGCCAGACGGGAGATCTCCGTCGCGGCCCGTTCGATCTCGTTCTCGTCGGCGTGGGCAGCCGCGACCGGCAGCTGGGTGTCGTTCATCGAAGCCTCGGTATGTCCTTGAAGCGGAACCGCTGGTTCAGGCACGTTACCCCGAACCGGCCCGCGGATTCCGTGACCGGTCTGACGTGCGGCGTCGCCCAGGATGCCTACCGCCCCCCGCACGCGGCCACCGCCCGCCTGACCGCCGGGGTGTTTGGGTTGAAGCCGGGACTGACCCGAAAGAACAAGCCGCGTCCGACGATGAGGATTGGGCCCGGTGGGGAATCAGAGCTCGTGGGGTCCGGGAAGTCCGGAACGCCGTGCACGCGCATGCACTTGGCGAACTTCAGCGCGGCGAGAAACTGGCTCTTGGTGGCCTGCACGCCACGGCCAGCTTCGGGAGCGAACTTTGCGCACGCCAGGCGGGCGGACTTGAATGCGGGGGACTGCGGGTCAATCCCCGCGCCCAGCTCGAACCCTCCTCCTCCGGCGCTGGGGTCGGGGAAGCTCGTCAGCCCATGGGCGCGCATGCAGTTGGCGAACTCGAGCCCCTGTGAGTCGGCTACCGAGCGCGTCGTCGGGCTCGGCTTGTGCGAAGACCCGCAGGCGACAAGCGCGACCACGCAGACGGCGGCAGCGACGGTACCCCGGACGGGGCGGTTACCCAGGGCTCGCATCTGCGGCAGGTTGTACGCCCCGGCCCATAACAGCGCCGTAACGAAGCCACTTCGCTCCGAGCGGGCTCGGCCAGCCCCAGCCCAGCGCCTACCTACTGGTGCTGAGTTGGCCGTTGACGAGGCGAGGCTGATGACCGGTGCGCAACGGCGTGCCTCGGAGTGACCGTGGTCTGCGTGCGCGTGGTTCGCGTGGTCTTACCGTCGACGGTCCTGGTGGTCCGCGTGGTGGTGGTCGTCATCGTGCTGCCATCGGCGGATGTGAGCGACCTCGTACTGGATTGCTGCGAGGACGACCAGCTGTGGACGGGGTGTTTGGAGGACGCGGCAGGTGAGGATGGGTGGGTGGGAGAACCGGCAGGCGTCGACGGCCGTGCGGGAGATGTGGCAGGCGTGGACGGGCGTCCGGTGACAGGCGGAGCGATCGTCGAGGACACAGTCGATGTCGACGGGGTGACATGCGGCCGGCGCTGCGCCACTCGGTGCATCTGATGGCTGCCCAGGCGCTGCGGCGGATCGTGGCTCCACGCCGGCATCCACGCGGCAGACATGGTGGGAATGCCGTCCGTGGCGACCAGGGCCGAGTTCGTGGCCGCCGGTCGCAGCGCGATCGCCTGTGGCCCATCCCCCGACGACCAACCGCCGATACCGGCTACGCCGACGCCGAGGACTACGACGCTGAACCCCCCGGCGGCGAACCTTGTATAGGTGCGTCGCGGATCAGATCGCACCCGCTCACCACTGAAAAGAATGCTTCGTATTTTCACGTTTGCCCCGGCACAGAATCCCAGCGCGCCCAGACGTCCAATCTAACACACCGCAGGCACCGCCTCGCAGCCGCGCGCGCGCCGATCAGATCTCCTCGATGATCTTCTGCCGCTGAGTCTCGTACTCGTCTTCGGTCAGGATCCCGCTGTTCCTAAGCGCCTCGAGCTTCCTCAGCCGCGCCGTTGGATCTCCGGCCGCACGCGCCTTCATCGCGGCGACCTGATCGGCACCGTCAGGACCGAGCAAAGCGCCGAGCATCTGAGTCGCAGCATTGCCAGTGAAGGTCTGAACGTTCGCGGGCAGCCCCGGCCCGCCGGGGATCTCAGCCCCCGGCCGCTGGGGTGGCAGGCGGGGCCGACGCGATGTCCGCGAACTCGGCGCTCGCCGCCTCCTTGTCCGGGCCAGCGCTGAGCCTGGGGTCCGAGTTGTCGAACTTGACGTGCTGATTCTTGGGGTCGTAAGGAACACCCAGCACATCCCCCACGGACGGGCTGGCAAACCCTCCGGCCGGCGCGGGTCGGTGGCGCTTCTTACCCCGCCTCGACGAGATCGTAGGCGCCGGGCGCCGCTAGTTTGCGACGGCGGAGAGCGCCTGCTCGATCGGGACGTCGCCGGCGCCGAGATAGAGCACGGTGCGGTTCAGGCGTGGGTCGGCGATGAGGGCTGCCAGCACCGCTGCCACGTCGTCGCGGCTGACCGCCTCGCGGAAGGGTTCGGCCTCCAGCCGAACCCGCCCCGTACCCGGATCGTCGGTGAGGGGTCCGGGTCGAACGATCACCCAGGCGCGATCGGAGGCCGTGACCGCAGCGTCCGCCTCGGCTTTGGCGCGCAGGTAGACCTCGAACACGCCGTCACCGCTCGGCGGCGACTCGGCGCCGACGGAGCTGAGGACGAAATAGCGTGCCGCGGGCGTCGCGGTGGCCTCAAGCAGCTTGATCGCTCCGTCACGATCCATCGTGAGCTTGCGTTCCGCGCCGCTGCCGGGCCCCGCGCCGGCGGCGAACACCGCTACGTCGACGGGGCCGACCGCCTGGGCGATCTCGTCGGCCGAGGCGCGCTCGAGGTCGCAGACGACCGGCGTTCCACCCGCGGTGCTGACATCGTCGGCGTGGTCGGGGTTGCGGATGAGGCCCAACACCTCATCGCCGCGAGCGGCAAGAAGCCGGACGAGCCGCAGCCCGATCTTTCCATGCGCGCCCGCGATGAGTGCCCGCATAGTCGCCACGCTAGCGTACGTGCGCCCCCGCTGGCGGTGCCACCGACCCGTATAGGATTCGGCCCGTCGTGAGCGACCCACGCGATCTTGGCGCCGCGCTGGCGATGGGCCTCGGGGGCGGGCTCCGCTCGTTCGCGCCAGCGGTGGCGCTTGCGGTCCACGGCCACGGGCCACTCGCCGGGCGGGTGCGGTTCGTTGTCTTCGGTGCCGCGGCCGCCGAGGTGATCGCGGACAAGAATCCGCGCATGCCCAGCCGCTGGTCAGCTCGCGGGATGTCCCTGCGCCTGGTCTTCTCGGCCGCAGGCGGACGCGTGCTCGGCGGTGGCCCGGGCGCCGCGATCGCCGTAGCCGCCGCAGTGGGCGCCGCTTTCACCGGCTCGCGACTACGAGTGAGGGTGCACGGGCGCGTTCGGCAACTGATGGCAGCCGCCGCCGAGGACACGCTGAGCTACTCGCTGGTGCTGACCGCCACGTCCTCGTTGCACTGACTTCAGCCCGACTCTGTCGCTCTACTGGTCCGTTTGCGGAGGCCTCACCAGCGGCACGACGACTTCGCTACGGCCCGGCGCGCCGAGCCCTGAATGTCGGGTGGATCAGTCCGGTGCCACAGCCCGAGGCCGAGAACATCCCGCGAAGGGTGCCGTGGCTCCCGAACCGCCCGCGGAAGATCGTCTCCGTCCCGGGGGCTCCACCGAGCGAGCCGTCGGCTGCGATCAGCACACCTTCGGTCGGCAACGGTCCCAGCTCGACGCTGCCCGGCGAGCTGTTCGGTGGCGGGCAGATGTAGGTCGCCGAAAAGTCGGTCTCGATACGTCCGCCGTCGATGACGCGGATCCTCACGCCACCGGCCGTCCCCGCGGGCGGCCCTCCGATCGCCCCCTTCCAGACACCGTCGGCCACCGGCGAGCGATGGGCGGCCACGAGCCGAAAGCGCAAAGTCACCGGCCAACCTTTGCCGTGGCATCTCGAGCTGAACGGTGACGGGAACGACACGTTGCCACGGCTGCGGCTCGAGAAGTGCCCGTTCATGATCAACGGAAACGGCTGGCTGGCCGAACCCGGGATGATGAACTCAAAGTGCCGGGGGCCGAGCGGAGGGAACGGACCGTGCAGCAACGAGCCGGGGGCGATGTATGCGTCCGCCCGAATCGCTCCGGCCTCCCACGCCTCCAGCCCCTTGGTCCGGCAGCCGGTCGGGAGTCCGAGCGCGAAATCGCTTACCACCGCGCGCCGGCCATGGCGGACGAACTCGAAGCTCAGCCCGATCCCGTGAGGCCCGCTCCCCTCCCAGTCGCCGAGCACGGGCCGAACCACCTCCCCCGCCAGTGACCGCCCCGGGAGCGCGCACGCGGAGGTCACGAGCGCCGCTGCGGCAGCCAGCGCGAAACGGGTGCGCCGTCCGTGCACGCGCCAACGATATGCCCGTGGTGGTCCGAGTCAAGTTTGGTCGGCTACCCAGGCGTCACTGGCCTGGCCGGCGGTCAGGTCAACTCATAGATCGCAGCCAGGTCGTCGTCACCAAACTTTTGGCTGGCGCTGGCGAACCGCTCGTAAACGATGTCGAGTAGCGGCATCGTCGCTCCGGAGCTCTGCTCAACTTCGCGGACGAGCTCCAGGTCTTTCAGAGCCAGCCGGACGGGGAAGCCGGCGGGATACTCATGGCGTTGCATCTCGTCGAGCTTCTGCATGGCATAGGCGGAGCCCAGTGGTCCGCCGTCGAGCAGATCGACGAAGTGCTGCTGATCCAGTCCCATCGCGTCGCAGAGATGCATTGACTCGGCCAATGCGGCGACCGCGCTGATCATCCAGTGGTTGGTGGCGAGTTTCAGGCGTGAGCCCATTCCGGCCTTGCCGACCCACATCACGCGCGAGGCCAGTGCGGCGAAGATCGGCTCGACCGGGATCTGCGCGGAGTCAGCCCCGGAGGCCAGGATCGTCAGCTGACCCTCTTCGGCCGGGTGCGTGCTGCCCGAGACCGGTGCGTCGACGATGGTGATTCCGTGCGCGTCGGCCACCTGCGTGAGCTTGTCTGCCTCAACCGCGCCGACGCTGCTCATCTGCAACCAGATCGTGTCCTCGGGCCAATCCTCGAGCAGCGGCCCGGCGACATCGAGGATCACGTCCGCGGTGGGGAGCATGGTGATCACCGCTCGGGTGTCGTGGAGGACCTCGGCGGCCTCGTTGGCCACGGTGGCTCCCCGGCCCTCGAACGCACGAGCGTGTTCGGAATTGCGGTCCCATGCGATCACCGCGATGCCCTGGTCGAGGAGACGGCCGGCCATGGCGGATCCCATCAGGCCGATTCCGAGTATCCCGACGCGAACCTGCTCCTGTGTTGAGTGCTGTGCGCTCATCGTGTGCTCCCTTCGATTTCAGCGATGTCCTCGACGGTGAGGTCGAGATTGGCGGCGGTCAGGATCGGGTCAACTTGGTCGGGCCGGCGGAAGCCGACGATCGCGCCATCCACTGCGGGGTTGCGGAGTGTCCAGGCGACTGCGATTGCGCCCGGTGTGGTCTCGTAGCGGTCAGCCACCTGCCGCAGACGGTCAACGAGCTCGAGGTTGCGCGAGAGTTGAGGCTGGTTGAATCGCGCATCGTGCTTGCGCCAGTCATCGTGGGGCAACTGCTCGACACGCTCGCGAGTCATGCCGCCGCTCAGCATCCCAGAACCCATCGGCGAGTAGACGATCACCCCGATGCCTTCGCGTTCGGCGAACGGCAGAATCTGCTGCTCGACGTCGCGCTCGATCAGGGAGTACTGCGGCTGGAGTGTCTCGACCGGCGCGATCTGCTGGATCTGCCGCAGCTGCTCGACGTCGAAGTTCGACACGCCGATGTGCTTGACGACGCCCTGCTCCTTGAGCTCGGCCAGCGCGGCCCACCCCTCCTCGATGTCGGTCACCGGGTTCGGCCAATGGATCTGGTAGAGGTCGATCGAGTCGAGGCCTAACCGCGCCAGGCTGGCGTCGGCCTCGCGCAGGATCGAGTCCCGCTTGAGGCTGTGCGTAACGGTGCGGTACGGGCCTTCGAGCAGCGAGCACTTGGTGAACACGTACGGGCGCTCCGCGAGCCCGTCGAGCGCACGCCCAACGATCTGCTCGGAGCGACCGAAGCCGTAGGCGGCGGCAGTGTCGACCCAGTTGATCCCCGCTCGAGCGCGTGATGGATCGCGGCGATCGATTGATCGTCGTCCTGCGGACCCCAGCCGAACTCCCAGTCTCCACCGCCGATCGCCCAGGCCCCGAACCCGACGCGGGTGATCTCGAGGCCGGTCTGGCCAAGCTGCGTAGTCGTAAGTCGTGTGGCAGTCATTTCGGACCTCTTCATTCGTGGTTGTGATGGTTCAGGTTCTGAGTCGCGGCGACCAGGGCCAGGAGCGCTACGCCGCAAGCGACGATCAGGGTCGCGCCGCGCGCACTCAGAGATTGGTTCAGGACTCCGACGATCACCGTCGGGATTGTGAGACCGGTGTAGGCGACGAGAAACAGGGTTGCCGTCAGGCCCGCGCGGTGCTCGGGGTCAGCCAGGTCGTGCGTGGCGGTGATCGCGCCCTTGAACGCGAGCCCGACCCCCACGCCCGATATGGCAGTGCCGGCAAGGAACAGGCCGAGGCTCTGCGCCCACAGACCCGCCTCGATCCCAGCCAGTCCAGCGACCAGGATCGCCGGCGCCGCAACCAGAGCCTTGCGGGAGCGGTCAGGATTCAGCGCCAGCTGTGTGGTGGCGCCGATCAGGAATACCGACCCGACAATCACGCCGACGATCGCCAGGTTGCCTTCGTGCAGCACATCGCGCAGGAACGCGGGGACGAGCGATGAGAACAGCCCCAGGATCGAGAACGCCACGAACATCAATACCGCGGCCTGCGCGAAGCGAGCACGGCCACTTCGGGCTGGGAGCCGCGGGCGGTGCAGTTGCACTCGCGGGCGGTGAGGGTGGCTGATGGTCTCAGGTAGCAGCCAGACGGCGGCCACGACTGGCGCCAGGAGCGCCAGGTAGACCCAGAAGACCGTCCGCGTCGGGTCCCCAACTGCCTGCGCCATGACACCGGCGATGATGGGCCCCAGGCCGAGACCTCCCATGTTTGCGAGCGTCGCGGTCCGGACCGAGCGGGTACCGTCGGCAGCTCCGTCGAGGTCGTGGAGCCCGGCCGTCGCGGTAGCGGTGACGATGCCCGTGGCTACGCCGGAGATCAATCGGGCAAGCAGCAGGACGGCCACACTGTCGGCGAGCAGGAACAAGGCGGTCGAGACCACGATGCTGACGATTGCCACCAGCAGCATCGGGCGCCGCCCGGCCTGGTCAGAGAGTTGCGCGAACGTCAGCAGCGCCGCGATCGTGCCGACGGTGTACGCCGCGAAGATCAGAGTCGTGGTCAGGGGGCCAAAGCCGAGCCTGGGCGCCCACAGCGTGTACAAGGGGATCGGCAGAGTGCCGCCCAGCATCAGCGCGGCAAAGATGACCCCGAGCAACTGCAGCGCCGCGTGGCCCGACGTCCGGGCTCCGCGGCGCGCGCGTGACCCGGCCGCGGTCGGGATCGCCGGCTGGAAACCGGGGGCTGGTTGGCTCGGATGCAGTGTCTGCTGGTTGACGGACATGGTTGCCTCGGAAGGTCGTTGTGCAGTCATTGGGTTCGAGGCCAGGTTCTCATCGGCCCTAGGTCGCGTCCATAGGGCTGCGCCCGAGGCGGCACAACGGAGTTCCGGAGCGGTAGGTAGGGAAAGCCCTACCAGTACACCTGCGCCGGGAACCATTTCCGGCTTTCCCTACCCAGCAGCCGAGTGGAGACGGCGATCATGGTCTCCGTGACCAGATCAGTACTCGTAGTGGATGACGATGCCGAGTTCCGCCAGCTCGCGCGACGACTCCTGGCCGGAAGCGGCCTGACGGTCGTGGGCGAGGCTGACAGCGTCGCGACGGGGCGCGCGGCCACCACCCGGCTCGAGCCGTCTGCGATCCTTCTCGACGTCGAGCTGCCCGACGGGGACGGGGTCACACTCGCGCGCGAGCTGGCGGCGCTTCCATGGCAGCCCCGGATTCTTCTCACCTCGATCGACCGGGATATCACAACCACAGACGAGGCCCGCGACGCCGGCGCGCGCGCATTCATCAACAAGGCGGACCTTCCCAACGCGCCCTTGGCGGACCTGCTCGGTGGCCAATCAGCCGGCTGAGACAGCGCGGTACGGTTGACCCATGTCAGAAGCGCTCCGCGTCGTGATCGGCGAGGATGATGTGCTCCTGCGCGAGGGCATCGCGCGGCTGCTCGGAGAGGGCGGGTTTGACGTCGTCGCCCAAGCTGGCGACGCCGACGACCTGTTGCGCAAGGGTCTTGCGCACCGTCCGTCGGTCGTGATCGCCGATGTGAACATGCCGCCGGGGCACGGCGACGACGGTTTACGAGCGGCGATCGAGGTGCGACGGCAGCGGCCTGAGACGGGCGTGCTCGTGCTGTCCCAGTACTACGAGGAGCACTATCCGCTCGACCTGATCGGCCAGCGGGCCGAGGGGGTCGGGTACCTGCTCAAGGAGCGCGTGGGTGACGTCGAGAGCTTCCTCGACGCCGTCACTCGGGTCGCCTCCGGTGGCAGCGCGCTTGATCCGGAGGTGGTGGGGCGAATGCTCGGACGCCGACAGCACACTGGCCCACTGGAGCGCCTCAGCCCACGGGAGCGTGACGTGCTGGCCTCCATGGCGGAGGGTAAGTCCAACCGTGGCATCGCACAGTCGCTCCTAGTCAGCCAGGCAGCCGTGGAAAAGCACGTCACGAGCATCTTCCAAAAGCTCGAGCTCGATCCCGCTCAGACCGAGCACCGCCGGGTGCTCGCGGTACTCGCCTACCTGCGGAACGCGCCCAGCGCTTAGCTCGCTTCGAGTGGTATCGGCAGGACCGCGCAGACGCGCGTCCCGCCATCGGCCGGGCTGTCCAGCGTCAAGCGTCCACCGATCGCCGCCACGCGATCCTCGAGCCCCACCAAGCCGGTGCCGCGGCCCTCGCGCGCCCCACCGATGCCGTCATCGCTGACCTCCAGTCGCAGCTCGCCGCGCTCGATTCGCCCAGTGACCGCAGCGCCGCGCGCGTGAGCGTGCTTGACCACGTTCGTAAGCGCCTCGCTGACCACGAAATACGCCGTCGCCTCCACGCCGGCGGGGAGGCGGTCAACAGCCAGCTCGACGCTGACCGGCAGCGAGACACGCGACACAAGCGCGTCGATCCCGGCACGGAGACCGCCGCGGCTAAGCGCCGCGGGAAGAATGCCGTGCGCCAATTCGCGCAGCTCAGAGTTGGCCGCCTCCGCGTGCCGCAGCGCCTCGTTCACAAGCTCGGCGGCATTCGCGTCACCGGCCGACACCGCTTGTTGCGCGAGCTTGAGCACGATCACGGCGTGCACCAGCCGCTGCTGTCCCCCATCGTGCAGATCGCGCTCGATCCGCCGGCGGCTCTCATCGGCGGCGGCGACGATCCGCGCGCGAGAAGCGGCCAGGGCCGCCCGGCTTTCGGCGTTCGCGATTGCCGTCGCGACGAGCTCGGTAAACGAGCCCAGCCGCGCCTCGGTGTCCGCTGGCAGCGAATTCTGCGTACGTGACCCGGCCACCGCCACCCCAAAGAGACGGCCCTCGACGACGATCGGCGCCCCGATCGCGGAGCGGACTCCCGACTCGCGGGAGGCAACGCCGAGCTCGCCCGACGCATCGGCGTAGCCGTCCATTCGGGCCGGACGACCGGTCTCGAACACACGCGTTGCGACGTTATCTCCCCCAAGGCTCCGCCGCGCCCCCGCGGGAGCGCGGTGGACGGCGCTGCCCCACACACCGAGAACAGTGAACCCGCCGCCAGCGTCATAGCGGCCGAGGTACGCGTACTCGACGCCGAGCAGGCTGCCGATCTCTTCCGTCACCGCCGCGAACAACGCCTCCTGTGGCACATCTCGCGCCACCAGCGTGGCGACTCGGCGCAGCGCCGCCTGCTCATCGGCCAGGCGCGCCAGTCCGGCCCGGCTTTCCGCGTTCGCGATGGCTGTCGCCACCAGTTCGGTGAACGAGGCGAGGCGCGCTTCCGTGTCCGCCGGCAGCGGTTCCTCCACAGTGGAACCCGCGATGACCACTCCCCACAGGCCGCCTTCGACGAGGATCGGCGTGCCGACTGCGGAGCGGACACCCAACTCGCGCGCCGCCACACCCAGCGGGCCGGACCCGTCCGCGAGACTGTCGGTCCGGGCCGACCCGCCGGTTTCGAACACCCTCGTCACGAGGTTCCTCCCACCGACTCTCCCCGCACTGCCGGTGCGGAAGTGCGGGCCCACCGGACCCCACGAAGCGACGAAGGCGACTATGCCGTCGGGCTCGTAACGCCCCATATACGCGTACTCGACCTCGAGCAGTCGCCCAACCTCCTCGATGACAGCGGTGAACAACTGCTCCGGCGGCGTGCCGCGCGCCACCAGCGTCGCGACCCGCCGCAACGCCGCCTGCTCTGACATCAGCAGGGGTGTGGCCATCGACGGTCAATTTACCCCCGGCCGTCGCTCGAGCGCCTCCCCTCGGCTGCATGTCTGAGCCTACGGCTGCCCGAGCGCTCGATCGATCGCCTCCTGCCCGGGTCCGTCACCCCCGAGGTAGACGACCTCCCAATAGTTCTCCTCAGGATCGGCGAAGTAGGCATGGCGGCCTTCGAATTCGGCTGGGGCCGACGGGGCCTTGGTCACCGTCGCACCCGCCTTCTCGGCCGCAGCTATCGCTTGGTCGACCTGCTCGGGGCGATCGACGTTGATACCGAGGCTGAAGCCGCGCATGCCCGGCGCGGGCGCAGCCGCTGGCGCGTGACCGTCGGCGGCCAGCTTCTCCTGGGGGAACAGCGCCAGTAGGGCGCCGCGGAGCTGGAAGGCGCAGAAATCCTCGGCTTCGATCGCCACCTCCCAGCCCAGGGCGGAGTAGAAGCTGCGCAGCCGCGCGGGGTCACGGGCGCCGAGCGTGACAACGGTCAGGCGTGCTGGAACCATCCGGGAAACCTACCTCCAAGCCGCCAGGGTGCTGGAGCCTGTCCCCTCGCGAAGAATCCGTTCGTCTTGAAAGGCGTAAGCGATGTCGGAATGGAGGATGCAATGCAATACGCCCTGTTGATCTACGAACGTCCGGGTTCCTACGACGGCCTGTCGGCGGAAGAGCTGGAGTCGCTCACCGACGAGTACATGGCGATCAGAAGCGATGACCGCGTTTTTGACGGCGCCCACCTGGCGCCGGCAAACACCGCCACGACGGTCCGGCTGCACGATGGAGAGTCGGTTCTGACTGACGGTCCGTTCGCAGAAACCAAGGAGGTCTTCGGCGGATATTTCCTGATGAACGCCGATGACCTGGATGAAGCGTTGCCCGTGGTACAGCGGATCCCTGCGATCCGGATGGGCGGCTCGGTGGAGGTGCGCTCGCTCATGGAGGCGGCCCGGCGACTCCGGGTTTGAGGTAGCGCGCCGACAGGGAACCCTGATGGGCGGAGGGTCTGTCATACCGGAGGGAGTGCAGGATGAGCGGTCGCGTGGGTTGGGCATCGGGTGCCGTATTTTTCTTGGGCCTGACCGGGTTGTTCGGGGCAACGGCGGCCGCTGGCGCCGCCACCAACTCCGGCACGTTCGTGCTGACGGCGACGAGCACCGGCTCGCGCTATGCCCCGACGTTCACAGGCAACGGGTTGCTCGGGGTTCGGGTCCCCTCGGCGGGACAGGGCTACACGGGCGGCACCGTGCCGGCACAGTCAGAACTGGCTGGGTTCTACGCCAAGCCCGCCGTCGGCAAGGCGCCCGAGCGCGTGCAGCAGCGGGCCAACATCCCGACCTGGTCAGCCCTGAGGTTCGCGGATGGCGGGCGGGCGTTCTCCCCGTTCAAAGTCGGCAGAACGTCGGGCTGGCGTCAATCGATCGCCCTGCGCACCGGCGTGATCTCCACGACGGCGCGCTGGACCGCGCCCGACGGCCATGTCACCGACATCGCCTATCGCGTGTTCACCGACCGCGCGCGTGAGCACGTCGGCGTCGTGCAGTTGGTGCTCCGTCCCCACTGGAGCGGCACCGCGACCGTGACCGACCAGATCGACGGCACCGGGGACCGCGTCACCGGTCCCAAGCTGCCGCCGGTGCTCACCACCCAGGTGGGCAAGGGCTGGAATCTGACCGCGCGCAGTCAGTGGGTCAGCATTAAGACACTCGGCACGCGGATCACCGCCGGGCTCGCCGATCAGCTGGTCGCAAGCTCGAACATCACCGCACCTAGCGCCGAGACCGACCAAGGGGTCAGCCAGAGCGTTGGCCAGCGGATCAACTTTTCAGTCACCGCAGGGCAGACGTACACGCTGACCAAGTACGTCGGTGTCGAGGACTCAAATACGGCCGCCGCTCCGGTCAGCGCTGCCCAGCAGGATTCCGAGGGCGCCGCCACGGTGGCCTACGCTGGCCTGCTGGCCGAGAACGACGCCGCGTGGGCGAAGCTGTGGCAGGGTCGAATCGACGTAGCGGGCAATCACACCGTCGCTACCGATGTCAACGCCAGCGAGTTCTACCTTTGGTCCAGCACTCGCGACGATCAGGCCTGGAGCGTCTCGCCGGCCGGCCTGTCATCTAACGGCTATGACGGCCACATCTTCTGGGACGCCGAGACCTGGATGTTCCCCTCCCTCCTGGCCCAGCATCCGGACTTGGCCGCGCAGATGGAGGCCTACCGCTTCGATCGGCTACCCCAGGCCAAGCAGCACGCCATCGCGACCGGTTCGCGGGGAGCTCGTTTCCCGTGGGAAAGCGCGCTGGACGGCACCGAGCAGATTCCCCCGCCGGTATCGGTCAATAGCGAGGGCCTGTACGAGCAACACATCACAGCCGACATCGCGCTCGCGCAGTGGCAGTACTTCTTGACGACCGGAAATCGGCAATGGCTGACCACGCAGGGCTGGCCGGTGATCTCCGGCGCGGCCACATTCTGGGCCTCGCGGGCGGTGCGCGGCGCCGGCGGCCGTTACCACATCGACCACGTGACCGGCCCTGACGAGGAGAACCCGAACGTCTCCGACGAGGCGTTCACCAACGTCGGCGCCAAGACCACGCTCGGCGACGCGATCGCGGCGGCCAGGGTGCTCGGCCGGCCGATCCCGGCCAACTGGTCAAAGATTGCCGCCGGGCTGGTGGTGCCGATCAACGCGGGCATCCATCCCGAGTTCGCCGGCTACCGCTCACAGCTGGTCAAGCAGGCCGATGTGACCCTGTTGCAGTACCCGTGGCGGTTCCCGATATCGGCCAAGGTCGCGCAGGCCGATCTGAACTTCTACGTCCCCCGGACCGATCCCGGCGGTCCGTCGATGAGCGATGCGGTCAACTCGATCGACAGCTCGCAGCTCGGCTCGCCGGGGTGCTCGAGCTTCGTCTACACCCAGCGCAGCTATGAGCCGTTCATTCGCGACGATTTCGACCAGTTCTCGGAGACCAAAACGGGCGGGGCGTTCACCTTCATGACCGGGATAGGCGGCTTCCTGCAGGAGTTCCTTTATGGCTACTCTGGCCTGCGCTGGAGCGCCAGCCACCTGCGGATTGCGCCTAGCCTGACCAGCCAGCTGAAGGGCGTGACGCTACGCAGCCTGCAGTGGCGCGGCCGAACGTTCTCGATCTCGGTGGGTTCGGGCCGGACCACGGTCACGCTTCAGAGTGGTGCGCCGCTGCCGGTGAGTATCCCGGGCGGTGCCCGTACGGTCACCGCGGGCCATCCGCTGCGGATCCAGACGGCCAGACCCGACCTGAAGCCAACCACTGATGCCGTCCGCTGCCAGGCCGCCTCGTCGTCCAGCGCCCAGCCTGGCCAACCAGCCCTGGCCGCCGTTGACGGGAGTCCGGCGACCGACTGGCAGCCGACCAGGCTGCCGGCGACGCTCAGCGTGCAGACCCACGGCGGCCAGCGGACGATCGACCGAGCGGTGATCTCGTGGGGACACGTGTGGCCAGCCGCACCGAAGCCGAACGTTCACCCCGCCCCCCGGCCAGTGAGGGCTGTGCGCGCCACCAGCTACGTGCTTCAGGCCTCGCCCAACGGTCACTCCTGGCACACAGTCGCCAAGGTCAGCGGGGTCCAGGGCAGAAGCACCGACGTGTTGCGCTTTCCCGCGGCCCGGGCACGCTACGTTCGGATTCGGATGACCGCCGGGATCACCACGATCGTCGTGATGAAGAAGAAGCAGAAGCTGGCGCCGATGCTCCAGGAGCTGGACGTCAGCTGAAGCGGTGCTCAGAATTGCCGGGGGTTCGTTCGTTCTTAGAGCCGACGCCCGGACTCGAACCGGGGACCCCTTCATTACGAGTGAAGTGCTCTACCAGCTGAGCTACGTCGGCGTCTGCAGGGATCCTGGATTCTTCGGCTCCGGAGCTCGATTCTTTGCCGCACGGTTGCTGGAGAATCCTGGTCGACCGCTGCTGCGGGCAAGCCTAGCCGACGCTCGCGGGACATTGATGCAACGGAGCGCTCGCTGAGTGCGTTCTGCGGGGTGAAGATTGAGACGGAATGTGTGGGGCGCTAACCGTGGGTGTTAAGTGCGTACGGCGATCTGGCAAATTCCCACGGCGTCGAAGAAGCTCCTTATAGTCGCGTTTACTGACTAAAAGGGGGCACCAGATGACTGTAATCGAGGCAGGGCTGACGCCGACGAACGGACCCGCCGGTGTGCGCAACCGGGGCACCTTGATCATCGCCGGCCTGCTGGCCGCACTGGCCCTCGGCGGAGCGGCCTTGCTCGCTTCGGGCAACCCCCCCTGGCGCACGCGCGACGCTCGCCACGGCGCCCCGGGCGAGTGCGCCATCGCCCGCAACGCTGGCCGCCTCGCGTGGCCTCGGAGCCGACCAGCGGGCGTTCTGGGCCGCCCATAACCGAAGCGGACTGCTCGCCGTCAACGACAGACAGCGGATGCGCTCGACGTTCTCCAAGAGCGGCGTCCACGTGGCGGTTCCCGGAGGCGTCGTGACCCTGGCGCTCAACGGCGTCGGCCGTGGAAGCTCGCTTCAGCCGACTCCCGCGGTGAGTCCTGTCTCACATGCCAACCGGGTCTCCTACGGCCGCGGTGGGCTCGTCGAGTGGTACGCGAACGGTCCGCTTGGCCTCGAACAGGGTCTGACGCTGCGCGCTCCCCCCGCTGCGCAGGCAGGCTCGACCAGAGCCCTCAGCTTTTCATTCGCGCTCGGTGGCGCCGCCGCCCAGCTCCAGGCCGGACAGCTCGTGTTCAAGAGCGCGGCCGGCGCGCCGATCCTGCGCTACGGCGGCCTCATCGCCACGGATGCGAATGGCAAAGTCCTTGCCTCCCACCTTCAGCTCAGCGGCAGCCGGCTGACGATCAGCGTCAACGACCGGGGCGCGCGGTACCCGGTCACGATCGATCCGCTGATGCAGGTGGCCACTCTGAAAAGTACGGATCCGGCCCAGGGGTATACGTTCGGATTCCGGATCGCCGTGTCGGGGTCGACCCTCGTCGTCGGCGACTCCGGCTCGCCCGAGAACATGGGCGCGAACTCAGGCGCAGGTGCGGTATATGTGTTCACCGCGCCGTCCTCGAACTGGGCCCAGGCCACCCAGGTGGCCACGCTGACCGCATCGACGGCCGATCCAAGCCAGAGCCTCGGCTGGTCCGTGGCGATTTCCGGACCGCCTTCCGCGCAGACCATTGCCGCCGGTGCGCCAGATACGGCGGTTGGCGGACAATCGTTGGCGGGCGCCGTGTACGAGTACACCGAACCGCCCGGTGGTTGGAAGAGCATGACCCAGACCGCGTACCTGGCCGCGGCAACGCCGGCCCAGATCGGCCTGCTCGGGTCCGCGGTTGTCCTGTCCGGCTCGACCATCCTGGCCGGCGAACCGGGCTCGGGCACCCCCACGGGCGCCGTGCTGATCTTCAACCAGCCGGGAGCAGCCTGGCACGACGAGAATGAGGCGGGAGCGCTGACCCCGTCGGATACCAACCCTGATGCCCTCGGCATCTCCCTCGCGCTGTCCGGCACGACCCTTGTGGCGGGCGCGCCCGGCGCGGGCGCTTCATCGCAGGGAGGCGCGTACGTGTTCACGGGGTCTGGGAGCAGCTGGACCCAGACGGCCGTGCTGAGTATTCCGTCGGGCGGGACCAGCACCGGCGCCTTTCCCCAGCTCGGGTACAGCGTCGCGACTGATGGCACGACGATCGTCGCCGATGCGCCATTCCAGACGGTTGGATCGGCCAACCTCGCGGGCGAGGTGTACGTGTACTCCAAGTCAGGCTCCACGTGGACCAGTACCACGACCCCGACAGCCGTGCTGACCGCTGCTAGCCCTGTCGCGAATGAGCTGTTCGGGCTGCACACCGCGGTCGCTCCACTCGGCGCGCCGGCGGTGGAGACGGTCTTTGCCGGTACCGGCGATGGCAACGGCGTCTACAGCTTCGCCGAGCCGGCCTCCGGGTGGCCGAAGACTGCCAGCGCCCCCGCCATCGCGGGGCTCCAGAGCGCGTCGGCGTACTCGCTCTCGCTGGTCGGAGGTGACCTGTTCGAGGGTGTGGACAACAGCACCGGGCTATCGACACCTACGCCGACACACGCGGCCGGCCAGGTCAACGTGTTCAACGCCGGGGCCCCGAACGGTCCGACGGGTAAGCCTGTGAATACGGGTTTGCCGGTGATCAGTGGGACGGCGAAGGCGGGTAAGAGCTTGTCGTGTTCGAAGGGTTCCTGGACGCAGACTCCGACGAGCTTTGCCTATGGGTGGGGTCTGTCCGGGACGCCGATTCAGGGGGCGAGCAAGAGCACATATACGGTCCAGAAGATCGATGAGGGGTTGACCCTGACGTGCAACGTGACCGCCTCGAATTCGATCGGGAAGAGCAGCCCAGCGACCAGCAAGGGCGTGAAGGTACCGGTGCCGCACGTGCAGAAATGCCCAGGGGCGACCGGCAAGTTGGACGGCACCACCTTGGGTTTGGTGAAGCTCGGGATGACGCGCAAGCAGGCCCGCTCGAAGTACAAGCATTCTTCTGACCGGGGCAAGAAGTACGAGGACTTCTTCTGTCTGACGCCGATCGGTGTGCGGGTGGGGTACGCCTCACCGAAGCTGCTGGACACGCTGCCGAAGGCCAAGCGGGGGAAGTTCAAGAATCGGGTGATCTGGGCGTCGACCTCGAGCGCGTTCTACACACTCAAGGGCGTGCGGGCGGGAGCCACGATCAAGGCGGCGAGCAGGAAGCTCAAGACCGGCAAGCCATTCCATATCGGCAAGAACATCTGGTATCTGGCCTCGAACGGATCCTCGACCGCAGTGCTGAAGGTCCGCCAGGGGATCGTGGAGGAGATCGGAATCGGCGATAAGGCATTGACCACCGGGCACAAGGCCCAGCGCAACTTCCTGAACAGCTTCAGCTAGGCCGGCGGCGACGCCCCCCGCTCGAGGTTGGGGTTCTCTGGTTCCAGCCGCCGCGCTCTGCCGAGCAGCCGCGCGGCGGCGGCCGGTCGGCCGGCGGCGGACTCGATCGTCGCGCCGTCCTCGAGCGCCTGAATCGAATCGGGATAGGCATCGAGCTCCTTGACCGCCCACGGCAGGCCGAACCGGCCCGCCCCGACCTGATGCTCGAGCGCGAGGACGGCATATGCGTGGGCGGCGATCTGTGCGATGCCGGCGTCCCACGGGCGGAGGTCGTGCGCGAGATGGAAGTCATGGTCGGCGGCGGGGAGGTTGCCCGCCGTCGCCTGCAGCAGCGCCGAGCGAAGTGGCATCTCGGCCACGGCGGCCGCCACCAGAATGAGCGCGAGCAACGCGCATCCGGCGGCGAACACACCGCGCAGCCGGGTGTAGGCGCCGGGGCGTGACGGGTTCGGTGCCGCGATCAGGATGCCGGCGAACAGCGCGGCGAGTGGCGTGGTTCCAGGGCCCGTGAAGTAGAACAGCAGGGCCACGCCGTAGCCAGCGAGGCCGGCGAGCAGCCCGGTGAAGATGATGCCGTCAGCGTTGGCTCGCTGTTCGACGGCCGCCTTGGTTCCACGGCTGAGGACGAGACCGGCCAGGAGCAGGGCAATCAGGACCAGTCCCGGTCCACCGGCGGCGGCGGCCTGGAGCAGCCAATCATGAGGGCTGTCGGGAGGGTTGGCGGGTCCGATCTCGACCTCGTAACGATGGTCGTGGTAGGCGGGGATCGCATCGACGTATCCACTCGGCCCGACGCCGAGCAGAGGGTGGTCACGGACAAGCTCGAGCGTCTCGCTCCACAGGAGTCTGCGGCCGGTGACCGTCTGCTGGGACAGGTGCGTGCCGCTGAGGACGCGGCTGCGGGTGGTGGGCAGCGCGAGCACCCCGATAGTGACCACCGCGCAGCCAACCGCGAGCGCGATCCTCGAGCCCCGGACCGGAATCAGTGTGGCGAGGACAACCGCGAGAACGGCTGCGCCCACCAGCGCGCCGCGCGATCCTGAGGTGACGAGCGCGACCGCGGCAGCCACCGCACCGGCCTGGTGAAGCACTCCACGCTGCCGGATCGCGACGGCCGCCAGCGGACCCAGTGCCAGGACCGCCCAGGCACCCTGGTCGCTCGCGTTGCCGAGCAGCGAGCCAGGACGCGAGACGCTTGAGACCAGCGGTCTAAGCCCGGCGGCCTCGAGGGCCGCCTCGACGCCGATCGCGAGCGCGGCGACAGACAGCCCGTCGAGCATCCATGCCATCGACCCGGGCGCCCGTCGAGGCCCCAGCAGCCGCGCCCCGCTCACCAGCACACCGAGATAGACCGAGAGCGCGGCCAGACCTTCGTAGCGCGGAGGCCGCCCGATCAGCTGCTGCAGCGGTGTGGCGCCGGTCAGCGCGGCGGCGAGCAGAATGAGTCCGGCGAGCACCAGCAGCCACTTCGCCACTCGCGGGAGTGCACCGCGAGCGGGAGCGCTCAGCGCGAGCACGACGCCCGCGGCAGCCAGCGCCAGCTTCGGGAACACAAATCGATCAAGTGCTCCGGGCAGGAACCCCGCCCCGGCGACGGCTAGGAGGAGGATCGCCCAGCGTGTTACTGACGCCCCCGGACGCGCCTCGAAATCGTCCGAATCGAGCGCGGCGGCGGTGTCCTCAGGAAGTGCCGTCGGAATCGGCCCCGGCACCTGTTCGCCTTCGCCATTCCTCGGCCAGGATCGCCCACCGCTCGTGATCGCGCCACCGGCCGCCGATCTTCAGGTAGCGGGGCGAAAAGCCCTCGCGTCTGAATCCGGCCCCGCGGGCGAGTCCGATCGAGTTCGCGTTGGTCGGCTGAATGTTGGCTTCCACCCGGTGAAGACGCAGCGTTACAAAAGCGTGGCGGAGGACGAGCTCCAGCCCGTCGCGCATGTACCCCTGGCCCGCGAACGGCTTGCCCACCGAGTAACCGAGATAGGCGCTCTGAAAGCCGCGGCGCACGATCTGGGACAGGTTGAAAAAGCCCAGGATCGCGCCGTCCTCGGTTCGGCATAGGAGCAGGGCCTCGAAGTCGGCCCGGCGGGCGTCGGCCAGGTACGCGGCGAAGCGCTCATCGTCGGTGGGTGCCGTCGCCCAGGGACTATGGAATGCGCGGCTGGCGCGCATGAGCGTGATGAACTCCTCACGGTCGGCCCGCGTCGGCGTCCTGAGATACACCCGTCCCGAAGGACTCACGGCGCGAGCATCTCCTCGAGCCGGTACGCGAGAGCCTCGCAGGCCAGGTCTTCGGACACGTTGAGCTGGAAGCGGACCCGTGTCTCCTCGACCAGTTCGATGGCCGCTCGCAGTCGGCTCGGATCACCGCCGCCGATCGACTGAGCGTCGGCCCGAAGCTCCTGGGCCCGGTCAGAGTTACGCACCAGCTCGGGGGCGTCCCAAGCCAGGCACGCGAGGTCCGCGAACCACAGCGCGACGATCTGAAGGCCGAGATCCAGTGCTCCGGTCTGAACGCGCCGGCGAGCGCGACGTATGCGTTCGGCCCACTCACCCTCAACCCGCTTTCGCTCCTTGCGCGCCGTCAGCTCGAGCTCTGCCTCCAGCTGTGCCTCGAGCTCCGCCCCGGCCGCCTCCCCGCGACCCCGGGCCGCTGCCAGCAGCTCGACCCACGGCTTGGCGCTACCCATTTCTCCAGCCAGGCCAGAGCGAGCGAAACGCTCTGCCGCAGCTCTCAACTTGGCACCATTCTCGCTGGCCAGCTCCCGGGCGCGATCGGCATCCTGGAGCGCAAGCCGTACGCAGGCCAGAGCCGTCTGCGAGCTCACCCCCAGCTCCTCGATCCCCGCCGCCACCTGTTCGGGGGACGGCGGCTCGAGACGCACCATCTGGCACCGGGACCGAATCGTCGGCAGAACATCACCGAGCCGGTCCGTGAGCAGGATCAGATGCACGAACGACGCCGGCTCCTCGAGCGTTTTCAACATTCGGTTGGCCGCCTCATCTCCGAGCTCGTCCACGCGCTCGATGACGAACACACGCCGGCCCGACTCAAACGGCGTCTTGCTCGCGGCTGAGATCACCGGTCCGTCGATGTCACTGACGAGGATCTCGTGAGCCCCACTCGGGGTGACCCACGTCAGGTCGGGATGGGCCCCGGTATGGACGCGCGAACGGGCGCTAGCCGGGTCGGGCGAGCCCTCGGCCAGCAGCTCGGCAGCCACTGCCCGCGCCAGCGCGCGCTTACCGGCCCCACCGGGTCCGTGGAACAGATAGGCATGCGACGGACCGACACCGTCAAGCACCGGCGCAAGCACGGCCCGCGCGTGGGGATGGCGTTCAAGTTCGGCAAGCACTGCTGCGATCGTAGCCCGCGATAACGTCGGCAGCCGACACATGGCGCGCGGCAGGCTGATCACGATCGAGGGACTCGACGGAGCGGGCAAGACGACGCTAGCCGTCGGCCTGCTCGAAGGGTTACGTGCCCGCGGCCTGGACGCCGAACTCTTGCGCGAGCCCGGCGGGGTCCGCGCCTCCGAGTTGATCCGCGAGCTGGTCAAAGACCCCGAGCTCCAGATCTCCGCTCGGGCCGAGGCGCTCCTCTACGCCGCCGCCCGAGCCCAGCTGGTCGAGGAGGCGCTGAAGCCCCTGCTCGAGCGAGGAACGCACGTTCTGCTCGACCGGTTCGTCGACTCCTCGCTGGCCTACCAGGGCGGCGGACGCCGGCTCGGGCTAGCCCCGGTGCGCGAGATCAACGAGTTCGCCACCGGTGGCCTCACGCCTGACCTGACACTGTTTCTGGACATCGATCCGGCCGTCGGCCGGGAGCGTTCCCTTGAGCGCGCGGACCCGCTCGACCGGCTCGAGCTCGAATCCGAGGGGTTCTTCGGGCGCATCGCGGATGCCTACCGAGAACTGGCGGCGGCGCACCCGGAGCGCATCCGCAAGATCGATGCGTCGCAGCCGCCGGAGGCGGTCCTCGCCGAGGCGCAGACGACGCTCGCGGACCTAGTCTGAGAGGCCTGACCCACCCCTCCGCTGGTCATTGCGTCCAACCGAGTCAACGCCCCGCCAACATTTGTGCGGTAATAACGCTCTGGATGGCTTACGGACTCGCTCACCAGATGGGCGCACGGTGATCAAGCGCATCAGCGCCGCAGATATAACGGACCTACAATCGGCACCGCAGTGACCGACGCCTGGCAATCGATAAAGCTCAGAGAGTTCGAGTACGTCATCACGAGCCCTGAGACGTGTCTGCTCCGCGTGAGTGGGAGGGCGTCATGGCGTCGCGGCTCCGAGCGCCGCCCGACCCTGCTGTTGCAGCACGATGAGAACGAGCGCCGGTTCGAGCCGCTTCGCGCGCCGCTGGATCGAGGGGGCATCCTCCGCGCTGCCTACGCGGTGCCGTCGGCTCTCGTCACACCAAACAGCCGTTTCTGGCTCGAGCACCCGAAAGGCGCCCGCACCGAGCTCCCGGCTCCGGAGCAGGGTGTGGCCCGGACCAAGACGCTCGGTCACGCGCCGCCCTCGGCGCACGATGTCCCCGAGCCGGTCGCGCCCCAGATCCCTGAGCCGGTGGCGGCCGAGGCGCTCGAGCCGGTGGCGATCCAGCCTCTTGAGCCGGTCATTGCACGCGAACTTGCCGGCGCCTCAGAGGTCGAGCTGCTCCATGCGCGCGAACTGGTGAGCACGCTCGAGGCGCGCGTCACTGAGCTCGAGCGTGCCCGAGCCAGCGATCTGCTCGCTTGGAATGAGGCCGGGGCCGCGGCACAGGCGCGAGCTGACGCGGCCGAGCAGGCGGCACAGAGCCTGATGACCAAGGTCGCATCGCTCGAGCAGGAGCTAGCCGATGTTGCCCCTGCCCGCGAGGCGCTCGAGCGCGAAGTGGAGGAGACGCGCGCTCGCCGGGTCAGCCTTGAACGTGAGCTCGACCAGGCGCGGGACCAGCTCAGGATCATGACCTCCGAGCGCGACGAACTCAGTCGGCAGGCCGCCGCGTTCGACAGCATCGCCGTGAAGGCCAGAGACCGAGCGACCCGGGCCGAGGCCGACTACGAGAAGACGAGTGCCACCCTCCGGGAGCTGGAGACGTGGCGGGGTGAGCTGGAGCGTCGCCTGGCCGAGACGACGAGCGAGCTGGGCGCCGCGCGGGCCGCTCGCGAAGCCGACGAGCGGGAGCTGCATAGGCTGCGCAGTGCCGTCGCGAACAGTGAGACGGGCGGCGGCGGGCGGCCTGGGAACGGCGCCGACGCTGCTGACGACGCGGCTCAGACGGTTGCAGTGCAGGCTGAGGAGATCGAACGCCTGGCCGCCGAGCTCGCCGTTCTACGTGCCCGGACAGCGCGGGCGTCGGGCGGCGACCCGGGTCTTCCCAGCGCCTGACGGATCTCCCACGCCGGGGCCACACCTAGGACGGCCCCCGCGCGGCCAACAACTCCACCTGTGTGGCCAGCGCTCTCGCCGCTGCGCCGTAGGGATCAAGGGCTCGCGCCCGCCTCGCCGCGACGAGCGCGTCATGTATATCGCCCAGAGCCAGGTCCTCGGCAGCGAGACGCTGCCACGCTTCACCATCGGTGGGCTGGCGTCCCAAGGCGGCGAACAGGTCACGCCGGGATTGCTCGGCGTTGCCGATGTGGACCTCGATCGTGGCCGCAGCCAGCAGACCGGCGTCCGAGAGCGGATCGAGGCGGCTGGCCAGAAGGGCGCCGGCCAGTGCCGGCCGCAGTTGCGAGCGGGAGGCAGTTGACGCTGAGACGAGCGCCTGCTCGGCCTTGACGGCCGCGACTCGCGGAACGATCACCGAGACGGCGAACGCCGCCAGCCCGAACACGCTGAGCGCGAGCAGGGCGGCGCGGAGCGCCGGCGGCGCGAGGGCCGGCGCGCCCGGATCCGGCGCGCTCGGATTCGCCGCGCCCGGACTTGCCGCGCCCGGATGCGGCGCGCCGGCGCCGGCCCGGCCCGCCAGCACACCGAGGAACAGCAGGGCCGGCAGCGTCACCCCCGGTATGTCCCAATCCCAGTCGTACAGGGAGTGCATCGCGTAGGCGGCCGAGGCGGCCAGCAACCCGGCCGCCAGCAGCCTCTCACGACCAGAGGGCAGGCGCCGAACGCCCCGCAGAGCCGAGATGAGCAGGAGGACCATCCCGCCGAATCCGAGCAGCGTCCCGATCACGCCCGTCTCGGCCAGGAACTGGAGGGGCACACTGTGGGGCTGCTGAACCGACAGGGTGTTCCGCCGGTAGAGGAGGTGAACGACGCCGAACGATCCGGCGCCCCAGCCGGCGAGCGGACGTGCCGCGAACGCGTCCGCCGCCTCCTTCCACCACACCCAGCGGTTCTCGCTGTCGGCGGACAGGAGCCGTCCGGGGTCGTACACCGCGACCGCTTTGGTCGTGGTGAAGCTGCTCCACGTGTGGGACACCGTCCCGGTCAGTCCCCGGGACGAGAACGTCACCGCCAGCAGAGCGGCCAGGACCAGTGCCAGCACCCCTCCGACCAGCCGGCGCCGGATCCCCTGAGCGGCGCTCGCCGAGATAACGGTGGCGTGCTCACGGACGATCAGCCGCCGAGCCGCGGCCGCAAGCAGCGTCATGCTCGCCGCCAGCACACCGGTGAGCTCGACCCCGGCCAGCTCTCGCGAGCCCAGCCCCACGTTCATCGCGGTCAGCGAATGGCTCAGTAATCCGAGCACAAGTGCCGGCGCGCTGGCCAGACAGGCGAGCGTCAGCCACATGAGCCAGCGAAGCCCGGCCCCGCTCACGGCGATCGCCACCGCGAGTCCGCAGATGAGCGCCAGGACGCCGCCGCGGGAGTATGTGAAGCCGAGCGTCAAGAGCATGGGAACGATCACAACCGCTGCGGCCACGCGAATGCCCTCGGGGCGAGACGGGTCCAGTGCAGCCGCCAGGGCGAGCGGCACCCCGAGGGCGACAAACAGCGCCAAGGCGTTCCAATATCCCAACGGCTCCTGGAGGCGGGGCAACTGGCCGGTCTGGTTTAGGTTGAACAGGCTGGCAAGGTGTAGCCCCGGCAACAGCTTCTGGCCCAGCGCGTATGCGGTCACGGCCAGGCAGATGGCGAGGAACCCGGTCGCCACGAGCTCCAGCGCGTGGGTGTGCGAAGCGCCCAGGGCAATCGCCAGGACAACGAGCAGTGTGTAGGTGACCGCGCGATTGCAGTCGGCCCAGGTCGCGTCAGGGGCCACGCTCCAGAAGAGCGTCAGCGCACACCAGACTGCGAACGCAGCCAACAGACCGAGGGCGAGCCAGCCCAGAGCCGGAGCCCTGAGCACGAGCGTCCGATTCCACAGCCAGGCCGACGAGACGACGACGCAGACGACCGTGACCGCGATCTGGATGCGCTCGAACGCCGCCGGCGCCACGGCGCCGTGGGCGAACGCGGCGTACAGGCAGACGGCGAGCAGAGCTGAGCCCAGCACGCCGGAGGCGGTCCCCAGGCCAGAGCGCAGACTGGAATCACCGGTCCGTCCGGTCTCGCCGAGATCGAGCCCGGAGAGGCGCGCGGTGGACATCGGCGGCGACGCTATCACGGGCGTCCGCAGGCCCGAGACAGGCGCCGAGCGGAGTAAAATAGGAGACCTCGGCAGACCGTGTTTCGAACACTCGGACGCCGTGTCTTTCCGTCCGGAGGCTTCGGGATGATCCGCTGCCCTCCTCGGCCAGGCTAGGAGCCGGCAGGGGCACGCGGAACGGACGGAAAACGAGAGGAGCAGGCAAGCATGTCGCAAGTACCGCAAACCCAGATTGGCCCGAGCGCAAAGGCGGGCGAGGGACTCTCGATCCGTCGCTACTTCACGACGCCCGGGCAGCACCCGTTCGATGCCATCGAATGGGAGGTCCGTGACGCCCGGATCGGGCACGGAGACAAGGTCTCCTTCGAACAGCGCGGCGTGGAGTTCCCGAAGTCGTGGTCCCAGAACGCGACCAACATCGTGTCGCAGAAGTACTTCCGGGGCCAGCTCGGTTCACCCGCGCGGGAGCACTCCGTGCGCCAGATGATCGGACGGGTGGCCGGCACTATCTCGACCTGGGGTCGTGAACGCGGTTACTTCGCCACTGACGCCGACGCCGAGGCCTTCGAGGCCGAGCTGACCCACATCCTTCTGCACCAGCTGGCGGCGTTCAATTCGCCCGTCTGGTTCAACGTCGGCTTCGAGGAGTCCCCGCAGTGCTCGGCCTGCTTCATCCTCAGCGTGGATGACGAGATGGAATCGATCCTGGGTTGGAACACCAAGGAAGGGAAGATCTTCCGGGGCGGGTCCGGGTCAGGCATCAACCTGTCCAAGATCCGCGGCTCGATGGAGCCGCTGTCCAAGGGCGGCACAGCGTCGGGTCCGGTCAGCTTCATGCGCGGCGCCGACGCGTGGGCGGGCACGATCAAGTCCGGCGGCAAGACCCGCCGGGCCGCAAAGATGGTTGTGCTCGACGTCGATCACCCGGACATCCTTGACTTCATCTGGTGCAAGGCCAAGGAAGAGGACAAGGCCGCCGCTCTCCGCGACGCCGGTTTCGACATGTCGATCGACGGCGACGGGTTCTACTCGATCCAGTACCAGAACGCGAACAACTCCGTGCGCGTCAGCGAGGAGTTCATGCGGGCGGTCGAGAACGACGAGGACTGGCATCTGACCGCCCGAGTCACCGGCGAGACGGTTGGTGAGCCCATCCCGGCCCGCCAGCTGATGAAGGAGATCGCCGAGGCCGCCTGGCGGTGCGCCGATCCAGGCGTCCAGTACGACACCACGATCAACCAATGGCACACAAGCCCCAACTCGGGACGGATCAACGCCTCCAATCCCTGCAGCGAGTACATGCACGTCGATGACTCGGCGTGCAACCTGGCCTCGCTCAACCTGATGAAGTTCCGCCGGGCTGACGGGGCGTTCGACGTTGAGGCGTTCGAGCACGCGGTCGACATTGTCTTCCTGGCCCAGGAGATCGTCGTCTCGCCTTCGAGCTATCCGACCGACGAGATCGGCGCCAATGCGCGTGCTTTCCGTCAGCTCGGACTCGGCTACGCCAACCTGGGTGCCTACCTGATGGCCGACGGGGTCCCGTATGACTCCGACGCCGGCCGCGGCACGGCGGCAGCGATCACCGCGTTGATGACGGGCCGGGGATATCTCGGTTCGGCGCAGATCGCGGCGGCGATGGGGCCGTATGACCGCTATCCCGAGAACCGCGAGGCGCACAACTCGGTCATGCGTATGCACCGTGACGCGTCGTACGCAATCCCGGAGGAGTCATGCCTGGACACGGCGCTGCTGAGCGCCGCCCGCTCGGTGTGGAATGAAGCTGTCGCGGCTGGCGAGCAGCACGGCTACCGGAACGCGCAGGCGACGGTGCTGGCCCCCACCGGCACGATCAGCTTCCTGATGGACTGCGATACGACCGGGGTCGAGCCCGACTTCTCGCTGGTCAAATTCAAGGAGCTGGTCGGTGGCGGGCAGATGACGATCGTCAACCGCACGGTGCCGCTGGCTCTAGAGACACTCGGCTACACCGACGAGCAGGTTGACCAGATCGTCGCCTATGTCAACGAGCACGGCACGATCATCGGCGCCCCCGGGCTGGCCGACCATGATCTGCCTGTGTTTGACGTCGCGGTCGGCGAGCGGGCGATCTCGCACATGGGCCACATCAAGATGATGGGTGCGGTCCAGCCGTTCCTGAGCGGCGCGATCTCCAAGACGGTCAACATGCCCGAGAGCGCCACGGTGGAGGACATAGCCGACGCGTACATCCAGGCCTGGCGGCTCGGAGTGAAGGCGCTGGCCATCTACCGTGACGGCTCGAAGACGGCTCAGGCACTGCGCACCGACGCCCAGAAGCAAGCGCCGACGCCGGCCGATACCGAGGCTCAGATCGATAAGGCGGTGGCGGAGGCGCTGGCCAAGGCTCCGCCGAAGCGGCGCCGCATGCCCCGTGAGCGCCAGTCGATCACGCACAAGTTCTCGATTGGCGGCCATGAGGGCTACATCACGGCCGGAATGTATGAGGACGGAACGGTCGGCGAGATCTTCCTCACGGACATCGGTAAGGAAGGCTCCACGCTGCGCGGGATGATGAACTCGTTCGCGACCGCGATCTCGATCTCGCTCCAGTACGGAGTCCCACTCGAGACGCTCGTGCGCAAGTTCAGCTACATGCGCTTCGAGCCCGAGGGGATGACCTCCAATCCGGAGATCCCGTTCGCGAAGTCAATGCCGGACTACATCATGCGCTGGCTGGCGTCGCGGTTCCTGGACGTCGACCTGCAGGAAGAGCTTGGGATCCTCACTCCGGCGGTGCGGGCGCGCAAGGCGGCCGAGGACGCCGCCAGTTCCCACCTGGGCGACACGGCGGGGCCAGCATCGGCGACTCCGGTTGCCGACGCCTCTGAGGCGTCGCGGCCGGCGAGTTCGGCGCTCACGGATGACCCGCCGGTGATGCCGGTGGTGCGCCGCGGCTTGGACCTCGGCCCGGCCTGCCAGCAGTGCGGAGGCATGATGCAGCGCACGGGCAGCTGTTACACGTGCTCGAGTTGCGGGTTCAACACCGGCTGCGGTTGAGTTGATCCTGGGGTCGGGTGTTCCGGCCCAGACCCTGGCGATCGGACGGCCAGACAGTCCATGAGAGTTGATAGAAGGCCCGCCAGGATCGGCGGGCCTTCTGCTTCGGTTGGCCCCGGCCATACGATGGGGCTATGAGCCGCCGCACGATCGATGACCTGCTCGCCGCCGCGCGGGAGCGACTTTCGCGCGTAGGTCCGGATGCCGCTCACCGGGCAGCGAAACAGGGCGCCACGCTGATTGACATCAGGGCCGACTCGCAGATAGCCCGTGACGGCACGATCCCCGGCGCGCTGGTGATCCCTCGCAACGTGCTCGAATGGCGGCTCGATCCCAGCAGTGATCACCGCCATCCGGACGCACCCGGCGTGGATGCGGAGGTGATCCTGTTCTGCGACGAGGGCTACGCCTCCAGCCTGGCCGCCGCCACGTTGCACGAGCTCGGGTTCACGAACGCCACCGATCTCGACGGTGGCTTCCAGGCCTGGCGCCAGGCCGGGCTTCCGGTTGATCCGCCGCGCCCGAACCGCTAGCGCGCTGATCGAGTAGCCGGCTGGTAGACGATGGCCAGGCTCTCTGTCAGCTGGGTCCCGCGGAGCTGAGGAACCGTGACCGTCACCGGTTCGGGCGCCGTGTAGCGCAGGACCGTGTACGTGCGGGCATATCGAGAGCTCACCAGATGGAATTGGCGGGGCAGCGGTATCGCCCCGATCGGCCTGGGTGCAGGACCAAGTCCGCCTCCGGTCCCGGCGACCGGCAGCGCGACGACATCCACCTCAGCCACCCGGGCCGAGGTATTCAGACGCTGGAGGCCATGCTGGTAGATCTCGAACGGGAGCTGGCCGGATCCCGGCGCCAGGATCAGCACTCGCGCCTGGGTGGATGACCCTAGGGCCTGGCTCGCGCCCCGCCAGTCATCGCGCTGGTACTGAACATTGGTTTCAACCAGCACCACCACGACCGCGGACAGCAAGGCCAGCGCCCCGGCGAGCACGGCGCCCAACGGCCACGCCCGTGGCAGCGCGAACCCAACCGCAACCACCACGAGCAATGCCGGCAGGGCCGGTAGGACGTTCCTCGTGTTCAGGAAGTCGATGCCCACGAGCGCCAGCAGGAACGGCAGCACCACACAGCTGAGGCCGGTGGCGAGCGCGAGCAAAACGGCTCGGTCGATCGTGGTTCGATCGCGGACCAGCGGCCAGAGCCCTCCCACGAGGACGAGCAGCGCGGCGAGCGAGACTGTCACCGCCTGGGCAGGGCTGGCGTAGCCGAGCAGAAGCTGCTTGGGCACCTGGACCGTACGCATGGCGAGGTGCCCCCGAGAGATGTAGTCCGCATGACCGGTCCCGCGCTGGGCCAGCGCCAGCGGGACGAGCGCGAGGGCCGTGAGCACCACGAGAGCGATCGCCGCCTGCACCGCTCTTCGAGCTCGTGCGTGCCAGAGGAGCCACACGACCTGCGGGACGAGCACGAAGACAACGAAGTAATGGGTGCAGAGCCCGAGGGCTCCGCTGATGGCCCATCCACTCAGCCATCGAGCCCTTGCCGTGTCTCGGTACACGATCAGACAGAGCAGGCCCACGGAAGCCAGGAGCGTGGCCAGGGCGTATGAGCGCGCCTCCTGGGAGTACCACACCATGATCGGTGATACGGCCACCAGAACGCCGGCGATTACGCCGGCCCGTGGCCCGCCGACACGTGTGGCGAGCGCGTAGACGACAGCAGCAGTGGCCGCGCCAGACATCGCCGATACCGAGCGCAGCGCGAACCCGGAGTAGCCGAACACGTGGGTCCAGGCCCACGTGACTATGTAGTACAGAGGCGGCGTCGACTCCGACTTCGGGATCTCGCTCAGCATCGAGCCGAACCCGAGATGGACCAGATGGTCGGTGTAGGCCTCGTCGAGCCACAGGCTCTGGCGCCCGAGTGTCGAGAAGCGGACTACAAGGGCGAGCACGGTGACGAGCGCCATTCCCACCTGGCCCGGGCGAGCGAGCGCTCGGGCTGGCGATGACGCCGCCCGCGAGGAAGCAAAGCCACTCGCCACGCCCGGCAAGATACCGGTGAGCCGCGCCGGAGCGGCTCAGCGCCCGCGGCGTCTCAGCCGCTCAGGACGCGATCACGGTCTCAGCCGACTCGGCCGGGCGCTGGCCCGCCTGCCCGGCGGCCGGCCGCGAGCCGGAACCACGGGCGGCGCCGGCGTCGAAGTCCTGGCTGCGGATCAGTATCAGCGTGAGCACGGAAGACACCAGACACAGAACCGCGCCGATCAGGAACACATCGTTCAGCCCAGTGGCGAAGCCGACCCTCACGGCGTGGATCGCCGCCGGCCGGGCCTGGGCGGGAAGCGAGCTCAGCCCCGCTCGCGCGCCGCTGCCCTGCGAGACCCCGCTGGCCAGCGCGTGGGCGGCGGAACCCGACACATGTGGGGCGCCGGCGAGCAGCGACACGATCTTCGTGCGGACCGTGTGTGAGAACACCGATCCGAGCCCGGCGATGCCGGTGGCTATGCCCACCTGACGGAAGGTGGAGTTGATCCCGGAGGCCATGCCGGCTCGCTCCGGAGCCACGACGCCGATCGCGGTCGACGCCAGTGGCGGGTTGATCATGCCGGTGCCCGCTCCGGCGACGATGAACCCGGGGATCAAATGCGTCCAGCCCGAGCCGGCGTCGAGTCCGCGCATCAGCAACAGGCCAATCCCAACCATCGCCAGACCCGGAGCGATGAGCAGGCGGATCGGGACGCGCGCCGTAAGACGGCCCGAAAGCGTGGAGGTGAGGAGGATGCCGCCCGAGAGTACGAGCAGGCGCAGCCCGGTCTGGAAGGCCGAGAAGCGAAGCACGTCCTGCAGGTACAGCGTGAGGTAGAGCAACAGTGAGAACAGTCCGGCCGAGAGCGCGAACGCTGCGATCGCGCCGCCGGTGAAGGTTGGCTTGCGGAACAGCTTGAGGTCGAACATCGCTCGATCCTTCTGGATCAGCTCAGCGATTACGAAGATGACCAGGAGAACGGCCGCGCCGATCAGGCAGGCGACGATCTCAGTCGACCCCCAGCCCTTGGTGTTGCCCTTGATCAGCGCGTAGACGAGCGCACCCAGCGCCCCGCTGAACGTCACGACGCCGATCACGTCCGGTCTGTTTGCCCCTCGCTGTTTTGACTCGTCCACCTTGAACCAGCAAATGATCAGCGCGATAGCTCCGATGGGAACATTGACCAGGAAGATCCACCGCCAGGACAGCCCGGTTGTCAGAGCCCCACCGACCACGGGCCCAATCGCGACGGCGAGGCCGGTGATCGCTCCCCAAGCGCCGAACGCCGTGCCGCGCTCTCGGCCCTGAAACGCCGTCGCCAGGAGGGCCAGGGAGGTCGAGAACATGGCCGCGCCGCCGATGCCCTGCGCGCCACGGGCGAGATTCAGCAGCAGCGGGTCCGAGGCCACGCCGGACAGGAGCGAGCTGACGCTGAAAATGGCCAGTCCGATCATGAACACGAGACGCCGGCCGAACAGATCGGCCAGCGAGCCGGTGGTGAGCAACAGTGCCGCCAGCATGAGCGCGTAGGCATCGACCACCCACTGGAGGTCACTGAAGCTCGCTTTGAGCGAGGTCTGGATCGCCGGCAGCGCGACGTTGACGATCGTGACGTCCAGCAGCAGCATGAACGTCCCGACGCAAACCGCGATCAGGGTCCACCACTTGCGATCCATCCGCGCGACTCCCTCTTGATCGTTGACGTACCTGTCCCTGAGGCTACAAAGGTCCTTGGCTCGGCCTGACGCCCGCTCTATCGTCAGAGGAGTGATCGAGGAGACAGTCCAGTTCGAGCCGCATATGCGGCCGGCGGAGGACTTCCCCGGCGCGGCGCTCTATTTCCCCGTCCGCGATGGGGAACTGCTGGTGCGGACCACGGAGGAGGGAGCCGAGTTCGCCACGGACCCCACGCCGGGCCAACAGCATGTCCTGGGCTCGATCGGAGACCGAGCCTGCATCGCGATCGATGTCGAACCAGACCAGGCCCCGCCGACGATGACCGGCGTCGAGCTCCGCAAGCTCCACGCGCTGGTGCCCGAGCTCGAGTGGTCACTGGCGAGCCGGGCCGTGCAGATCGTCGCCTGGGATCGCAACCATCGCTTCTGTGGTCGCTGCGGTACACCGACCGAGCCGCAGCCGGCCGACCGCGAGCGCCGCTGTCCCAACTGCGGGCTGTCCGCCTATCCCCGCCTCGCCCCGGCGATCATCGTCCTGGTCACCCGAGGCGAGCATGAGGAGCGGGCACTGCTCGCCTGGGGCCGACGCCATCGCGGTCGCCACTACTCCACGCTGGCCGGGTTCGTCGAGGTGGGCGAGACGCTCGAGGAGGCCGTGCGACGCGAGGTGCACGAGGAGACGGCGATCGAGGTCCGTGACATCACGTACTTCGGCTCGCAGCCCTGGCCGTTCCCCAACCAGCTCATGCTCGGGTTCCGTGCTCGGTACGGCTCGGGAGAGATAGCGGCCCAGCCCGACGAGATTGTCGAGGCGCATTGGTTCACGCCCGACGAGGTGGAGACGGTGACGGCCTCGCGCGGCGGGTTCTCAATCGCGGGCCAGCTGATCGACGGCTGGATCGCCGAACAGCGCCGCGGCTAGCGCGCTTCTTCGACCGGTACGAGCTCGAAGCTGCCGCAGTTGCAGCAGCTGCCCGCGACCCGAAACCCGACGTCAGTGACCGTGTGGACTCCGCAGCGCCGGCATTCGCATCGGACCCGCCGCAGTGGGAAGGGCGGGACCGGGTGGACGGAGCGGCCGACGATTGAGGGCCTTGCACTCCAGTCCCGCGCTGCGTCGCCGCGCGCGGACTCGGCCGCGTCGGCAGTGTTCTCCGGGGGCGCCGACATTTCCGGCGAGATCTGTCTGAGTGTGCGCACTGCGCCAAAAGCTCCGCTCGTGTCGATTAACACATCTATTGACTGATGTGGGTCCTAGACATGCCATCGACGCCCGTGTGCCTGACTTGATCCCCACCGGGGCTTTGTCGAATGAACGTCCAGGCCCAGGAGCGCAACTTGCCCGGAGGGGATGTGTTGAAGCGCCCGGAAGGTCAATAACCCATTGGAGGGGTTCATGTCTCGAAGCATTCGCCTGATCACGGCGCTGGCCGTGGTCGCGTCGCTGGCGCTCGCGAGCATCGCGCTTGCCAAGCCGGCCAAATCCGTGAAGATCAATGGCGGGACCACAACCGTCACGATCTCATCCGCCGCCGCGACGGCGCTCACCAACAACAACCTGACGGTCAAGCCGCTCGCTCCGGCGACGGCGTCCGGCTCAATCTTCACGTTCCCCATCGGGCGCGGTCGTATGAACGCGAAGCTGCGCGGAACAGTCATCACGAAGGGCGGGTTCGCGTTCTCGAATGCAACCCGGACCGTGCGTCTGCGCAAGCTGACGGTCATCTCGAACAAGAACGGCGTATCGATCTGGGCGCTGGCTCCGGTCCACTCGAGGAACACGTGCAAGCCAGGCAAGACCAAGGCGGTCAAGCGCTGCAAGCTCGTGGTCACCTATCGCGTCGCTCGCATTGCGCGCGTCACCGCTGTGACGATCAGCGGCAAGACCGCCACCGGCACCGTCAAGCTGACGGCGCTTTCGGCCGGCGTGATCAACAACCTGGCCGGCAAGAAGATCGCCGCCGCCGGGACGCCGATCGGCACCGCCACTCTCAGCCCGACGTTCGGCTAAGGGTTCGCAGGCAGGCTCCCCTCGAGCGCCCGTCCGGCGGCCGCCTCCACAGGCACCCCGGACGGGCCGCTCGCGCGGCCGGCGGCTAACAGTGCCGCCACCACCAGGCCGACACCCACGAGCTGAAGCCCACTCGGGGATTCCCCGAAGATCAACGCGGCCAGCGCCACGGAGCCGACCGGCTGCACGGTGAGGATCATCGAGGTCAGCGCCGCAGGTAGCCGCGGCAGAGAGGTGCCGATCAGGAGCCAGCCGAGCACCTGCGAGGTGAGCGCCAGAGTGAGAAGCCAGCCCGCCCCGGGCCAGGCCGGCACGAGATGGGCATCGCCGATGATGAGTCCGGCCACGGTGCAGAGCACGGTGGCGACGGCTGTTGCGTCAAACAGCGGCCCGGCCGGACGCCGCAGATCGGCCCCGCTGCGGCGCAGCATCAGGATGAAGCCCACGTAGGCCACACCGGCGCCGAGCCCGAACAGGGTGCCCCGGGTCGGATCGCGCCCATACGCCCCGTGCTCGAGCACGCCTGAGATGAGCAGCACGCCGCCCAGCGAGACCGGCAGCGCCAGCAGCACCGCCCGGCTCGGACGCTCGGCCAGCAGCGCCCACGCCACCAACGGGACCAGCACGACCTGGATGTTGGCCAAGACGGTAGCCAGCCCGGCGCCGACGTCACCGATGGAGTGGTGCCAGAGCAGGAGGTCGGCGGCGAAGAACACCCCTGCGGCCAGGCCGACACGCCGCTCCCGCCAGGAACGGGCGCCGAGGCGCCGGTCCTCGATCAGCGCCAGCACGCCCAGCACGGGCAGCGCGTAGGCGCATCGGAAGATGGCTGCCGTCGATGGTGACGCGTGACTGAGACGCACGAGGATGCTCGAGAAGGCGATCGTCGCGGCGCCGAGCAGCGCACACAGACGCTCGCGTCCCTCCACCCATCGGAACAGACCGGGATCGGTGACCGAATCAGACAGGGTCCCGGTCCTCACCCTTGCGCAGGACGACGATGTCCTGCCAGTAGGTCATCGCCCGCTCGCGTACATCGACGACCTCGAGCACCGGGCTCCAGGTCGAGCGCACGTGCTCGGTCCCGGCGAAGGCCAGCCCGTAGTCGCGCCCCACCCCGGGCAGCTCGGCCACCATCCACATCGACCTGACGTAACGTGCGAACACGAAGTCTTGCGGCCGTAGAGGCTCGCGCGAGAACACGTCAGCCGAGCACCACGACGTGGTGACCCGGCCGGAGCGAAACTGCTCGAACGCGTGGCGCCCGTGGATTGAGACAAGGGCCACGCCCCCCGGGCGCAACACGCGCCGCACCTCGCGCAGCCAGGCCTCCTGGAGGCCTCGCCCGAGGTGGCTGAAGACCGAGATCGAGTACACCAGGGCAAAGCTCTCGGATGCATAGGGCAGAGGCGGCTCGAACGAACTCAGTGACCACTCGACGCCGGGCCGGTGGGCGCGGGCCCATTCGAGTGCCGCAGCGTCAACGTCGCAGCCCGCGCAACGCGACTGGGGCGCAAGCGCCGCCACGTGGGGGAGGACGCGTCCGGCGCCGCAACCGAGGTCGAGCACAGATTCGAGATCGGCCGGACGAAGGCCGGCGAGCATCAGAGCCTCGGCGAGCTCGTTCGCGGCCTGCGCGCCGCCCTCGAGGTACTCCCGTGCGCCGGGCGCACCCGCCCGAGCCCGCAAGCGCCGGGGCGGTACGGCGTCCTGCGCGGTGCTGGATATTCCGGCCGGCCCAGCCAGGGGCACGCGCTCAACCAGCTCGCGCGTGCGTCTGAACAACCACCCGGCGACGAGCGGCGCCTGGGGGCGGCGAATCGGCATCGGCGCTCCTCGAATCGACGGGACCTGTGTGCCCTGCACGTGGCAGGACGGCCGCCCGATGTTGGCAGGAAAATTTCGCGTTCGTTCAGAGACGGGGCGCTAACGTCGTTCTCATGCAAACAGATCGCGAAATGCAACTCACCGATGAGGAGTGGCGCCAGCGCCTTACGCCCGAGCAGTACGACGTGCTGCGCCGGCATGGAACCGAGCGCCCGTTCACCGGTGAATACGTCGATGTCAAGGCTGACGGCACCTATCGCTGTGCCGGCTGCGGCGCCGAGCTGTTCAGCTCGGACACCAAATTCGAATCGGGAACTGGATGGCCGAGCTTCTACGAGCCGACCGTGGCCGACAACGTCGAATTGCACGTGGACACTAGCCTCGGTATGCGGCGCACCGAAGTGCTTTGCAAGCGCTGTGGTGGACACCTGGGCCATGTCTTCGACGACGGTCCGAGGCCAACCGGCCAGCGCTTCTGCATTAACTCCTGCGCGCTGCAGCTCGACGGGGAGAACGCCTGAGCTGAGCTGGGTCGCGGCTATTCGCTGCGGCGGCGCTCCCGTAGCTTGAAGTAGCTGTAACCGCCGACGATGATGATCACCAAACCAACCGCGGCGTAGATGCCGAAGCTGGTGATCGCGTCGGCGGCCGCACTACCGGCGAAATAGCCCACCAGGCCGTAGGTCACGCCCCAGCTGATTCCGCCGAGTGCGTTCCAGACGAAGAACTGGCGAAATTGCATCTCGTTGATGCCGGCCAGCCAGGCGGCGGCAAACCGGACCAGGGCGATCCAGCGCGCGAAGAAGACCGCCTTGGGGCCGTGACGATCGAAGAAGCGATCGCCGGCCGCGATCACCTCTACCCGCCGCTTGCGAAACGGGCCCGGCGCCTCGAGCACGTCACGCCCCAGCCGTCGGCCCAGCCAGTAGCCGGCATTGTCGCCAAGGATTGCCGAGGACACGCCGATCACGATCACGAGCCAGATCTGCAGCTTCCCCTGGCTGGCCAGCACCGCGGCCAGCACTAGCGCCGTCTCCCCCGGAGACGGCACCCCCATCGACTCGAGCCCGATGATCGCCGGCAGCAGATAGCCGAGCTTGCTTGAGATGCTGATGATCGCGCCGAGGACGACCATCACGCCGCGCCCAGCCGCGGGCGAGGGTCATTCACTGGGCGTCCCGGGCTTCCGGAGCACCGCGATCAACGACAGGCCAATCGGCAACGTGCGCCCGCGGGCCAACCACCGGGCCTCGAGTCTGAGTGGCTGCTCGAGCACGTCATTGAGCCAGGCGGGGCCGACATCCAGATCGGTGGCATAGCCGTTCCCCGTCCCCAGCCGCCGCTGGGCAAGACGCACGGCGGCGGCCGGCGCCAGCAACACGCTGTTGAACGAGCTCATCCGCTCGACCGTCCACCCCGCCCCGGAGGCAGCACCGCTCAGGGCTCGCCGCGAGTAACGCCGGTAATGGTGGTTGGCCTCATCGTGGCGTGACCAGAGCGCCGGATACGCGGGCACAGTCACCAGCAGGAATCCACCGGGCCGGCAGACGCGCCAGAGCTCGGCCATTGTCAGCCGGTCATCAGGGGTGTGCTCGATGACGTCCAGGCAGGTGATGAGGTCAAAATGGTCCGCCTCCCAGGGCAGTTCCTCGAGCCGGCCGACGACGATCTCGCCCAGGCCGCGCCCCCGGGCCAGCTCGGCCGCGTCGGGACTCAGCTCGATGCCGGCCACCTGTCCGTAGTCGGTCAGCTCCTCGAGCGTCCGGCCCGAGCCGCAGCCTGCGTCCAGAACGCGCGCCCGCGCCGGAGGCGGCAGTGCCAGCTGATCGAGCTCGGCGCGAATGATGCGGCGCCGGCCGCGATACCACCAGTGGTGGTCATCGACCTCGAGCGTCGCCAGCATCAGATCCTTGTCCATCGCAGGTGATGCTGTCAGCTAGGGCGCCACGACGGCTCGTCGTCAGCCCCGGCAGTCCGCGACAGGGCGCGCGCAGGCTCGAGTGCCGGCGCCGGGGCCGTGGGCGGGGCCAGCGGGAGGCGCAGGGTGAAGGTCGCGCCAGGGCCGTCGTGGTCATCGAGGACAAGTTCGCCCCCCATGCGCTCGGCGAGCTCTCGTCCGATCGCGAGACCAAGGCCGAACCCGGCCCGGCCGCCGGTATCACGGCCGCGGTGAAAGCGGCGGAAGATCTGCTCGCGTTCCTCCTCGGCGACCCCCGGGCCCTCGTCACAAACGCTGACGCGCGCAGTGTCCTCATTGCCCAGCTCGATCTTCAACCCCGATCCAGGCGGACTGATGCGCATGGCGTTGTCAAGCAGGATGCGCAGGATGCGCGCGATGCTGCCGGGATCTCCGAGCGCCCAGACCGGGCCGCCGCGATCATCGAGCTGCATGGCGACCTCGCGCTCGGCCGTCCCCAGTTCGAACTCCGCCATCACCGCCCGCCCCAGCTCGCCGAGCTCCACCGGCTCCGAGCGCAGTTCCACCTTGGCGTCCAAGCGGCTCAGGTCGAGGAGGTCGGCAGCCAAACGCCCCAGGCGACGTGATTGGGCCCGGGCTCGGTCCAGCAATGCCCGCGCGTCCTCCAGGTCGGGCTGGTCATAGCGCAGGTCATCGTCGAGGAGCTCGAGCATTCCGTCCAATGAGGTGAGCGGAGTTCGGAGCTCATGCGAGGCCGTGGCCACGAACGATCTTCGGGCCTCCTCCTGCTCCTGGAGGCGTTGCTGCATCGAGGCGAGCGTCCGGGCCAGGTCACCCACCTCGTCGCGGGCTCGATCGACGGGAACCTCGACCGCCGGCCCTTCGCGGGCCAGCTCGAGCGCCGCCTCGCGCAGCCGGCGTAGCCTGCGCACCAGCGTCGCGGACAACGGGATGCCCAGGATCAGCGTCAAAGCGAGTCCCGCCAGCCCGGCCTTGATGAAGGCGCTCCGGACAGCGGCGACAGCGCCGACGATCTCGCCGATCGGCTTACGCACAGCGAGCACGTACCAGAGGTCTCCGCTCACGAACGGGATCGCCGCCCGGACGACCTCGGTACCGTCCAGCGACCCGAAGCTGTACCGGGATCGGTGGGTCCGGAACGCGATCAGGACGTCACTGTAGGAGTCCTGATCGTCGCTGCCGTCGCGGGGGGGCAAGAGGACCGTGCTGCCGTCTCCGTCCGCCCTCGGATACGCGAACACCGAGACGACGCTCGCCCCGGTGCGACCGGTCAGCTGTTGTTGCTCTTTGAGGACGGACTGGAGTGCGACCCTGGACAGCAGCACGTGGTCGAGGGGGAGCTTCTCGAGGCTCCTGATCGTGGTCCGGCCCAGCTGGTGACTGAGGGTCTTGGACTCGGCGTTACGGAGGCTGGTCTCGAGCGGCCCGAGGAGCGCCACCGCTGCAACGGCAAGCGTGGCCACGGTTGTCACCAATACCGTGCCGACGATCCGACCGCGAAGACCGAGGGCGCCACGGCTAGGCCGCCCCAGAAACACTAAGGCCCTCGCAGGCGGTACCCGGCGCCACGCACGGTCAGGATGTAGCGCGGCTTTTCCGGCTCGGGCTCTAGCTTCTCGCGCAGATGACGAATGTGGACGTCGATCGCCCGGGGGTCGCGGTAGGCGCTGTCCCCCCAGATCGCGCGCAGGAGCTCCTGGCGGTTGAGCAGGCGGCCGGGGTCGGCCATCAGGGCATCGAGCAACTCGAACTCCGAGAAGGTGAGCTTGACCGGGTTGCCTTCAATCGTGACCTCGCGCTGGGCCCGATCCAGTGAGATGGGACCAACGATGAGAACCTCGTCACCCATCGCTCGGGTGCCGGCCCGGCGCAGAACCGCGCGAATCCGGCTCCGCAGCTCGGCCAGCCCGAAGGGCTTGGTCACGTAATCGTCGGCGCCAGCCTCGAGGCCGAGCACCGCGTCGGCTTCGGAATCGAGCGCGGTGAGCATGATGATCGGGACCACATTGCGCCGGCCGCGCAACGTTCGGCACACCTCGTAGCCGTCAGGGCCGGCACCGAGGGCCACGTCGAGCAGAACTATGTCGAAGTGATCGGTGCTGGCGCGATCGATCGCCGCACGCCCATCAGCCACCGCGAGGACGCGGTGACCCTCGCGAGAGAAGGAGCGAGTGAGCATCTCGCGGAGATCAGACTCGTCGTCGACCACCAAGATGCTGAGCGAAGCATCGGAGCCACGGGCAGCTGCAGGCATCTGGGCCGGATGTTCGACGGACATCGGTCGATCGATCGTACCGAGCGGCCCGTCGGAGCGGCACGGCTCGTCGTGCCGGACCCGCCATAATCGCCGCCCCATGCGACTTCTGATCACCGGCGGCGCGGGTTTTGTCGGCGCCAACATCGCCTGCGGTCTCAAAGCCCGACACCCGGAATGGGAGCTCACCGCCTTTGACAATCTCCATCGCCGGGGCTCTGAGCTCAACCTCTCGCGCCTGCGCGAGGCCGGCGTGCAGTTCGTCCACGGAGATGTGCGAGAGCTCGACGATCTGACGGCCATCGGCGAGCTCGACGCTCTGCTCGAGTGCTCGGCGGAGCCCTCAGTGCTGGCCGGATTCGGCGGACAGCAGGACTACGTGGTGAAGACCAACCTGCTCGGCGCCTATCACTGTCTGGAACTGGCCCGGCAACGCTCGGCCCAATTCGTCTTCCTCTCGACCAGCCGCGTCTACCCGATCGAGCGTCTGCGGGCTCTGAGCCTGCGAGAGGAACCCACCCGTCTGGAGCTGTCCGAGGATCAGTCCACCCCGGGTGCATCCGGCGCCGGGATCAGCGAGGGCTTCCCCCTGAATGGCGCGCGCACGCTGTACGGAGCGTCCAAGCTGGCCGCCGAGCTGCTGATCGAGGAATACCGGGACGCCCACGGACTCCGGGCCGTGATCAACCGCTGCGGCGTGGTGGCCGGCCCCTGGCAGATGGGCAAGGTCGACCAGGGGGTGTTCACGTACTGGATGCTGGCCCATCACTTCCGCCGCCCGCTGGAGTACATCGGCTTCGGTGGGCACGGCAAGCAGGTGCGAGACCTGCTTCACGTCGATGACCTGCTCGACCTACTGGAAGAGCAGTTCACGGCCCCTGGATCGTGGGACGGGCGCACCGTCAACGTCGGCGGGGGTACGGCATGCTCGCTGTCTCTGCTCGAGACGACCGCGCTGTGCGCTGAGATCACCGGCCACCGGCTCGAGGTGGGTTCTGTCCCCGCGACGAGACCCGGTGACGTACCGGTGTACGTGTCGGATTGCGCCGCGCTGAGCGCGCTCACGCGCTGGCGGCCCCAGCGTTCGGCGCGTCAGATCCTGGCCGACATTCATGCCTGGATAACCGCCAACGAACGCCAGCTACAGCAAGCTCTCTAAGCTCCCGCGTCGATGCCGACCGCCATTGTGACCGGCTCGGGAGGGCTGATCGGGTCCGAGTCCGCCGCCCATTTCGTGCGTCGGGGCTACGACGTGGTCGGGCTCGAGAATGACATGCGGGCCCGGTTCTTCGGACCCGAGGCTTCGACGCAGCCCACCACGGACCGGCTGCGGAACGAGCTGGGCGACTCGTTTCGCTCGCTCGAGGTCGATATACGGGACACCGATGCGGTCGAGCGGGTGTTCGCAGAGCACCGCGGCAGCCTGGAGCTGGTGATTCATACCGCCGCCCAGCCGTCCCATGACTGGGCCGCCTCCGATCCGCAGACCGACTTCGCGGTCAATGCCAACGGGACGCTCAATCTGCTCGACGCCACCCGGCGCCACGCGCCCGAGGCCACATTCATCTTCTGCTCCACCAACAAGGTCTACGGAGATCTGCCCAACGCCCTGCCGTTGGTTGAGAACCCGCGCCGGCTCGAGCTGCCCTCCGATCACCGCTATTTCCGCGGGATCGACACCTCGATGTCGATCGACTCGAGCACCCACTCACTGTTCGGAGTCTCGAAGGCGGCGGCCGACCTGCTGGTCCAGGAATACGGGCGCTACTTCGATCTCCCGACGGTGTGCTTTCGGGGCGGCTGCCTGACCGGCCCCAACCACGCCGGAACCCGGCTGCACGGGTTCCTCTCCTATCTGATGCGCTGCACCATGACCGGCGAGCCTTACACCGTGTTCGGCTACGGCGGACGTCAGGTCCGAGACAACATCCACTCGGCCGACCTGGTGGCCGCGTTCGCGGCCTTCCATGCCGCCCCGCGTGCCGGCGCGGTGTACAACATCGGCGGCGGGCGCGCCAGCAACTGCTCCATGATCGAGGCGATCGCGCTGTGCGAGGAGGTCACTGGCCAGAAGCTCAAGTGGGAGCTCTCTGATCAGAATCGGATCGGAGATCATCGCTGGTGGATCTCCGATCTCGAGCCCTTCCGCAGTGACTACCCGGCCTGGGACATCAGCTACGACGTCCGCGGGGTGCTCCAGGAGATCCACGAGCAGAACGCCGACGCGTGGCTGGCAGGCGCATGAAGCTATCGGTACTGATCCCGGCCCACAATGAAGTGGACTCGGTGGCGCTGACCGTCGAGAGCTGCACCCAGAGGCTGGAACAGGCCGGCATCGAGTACGAGATCCTGGTCATCGACGACGCGAGCGGTGACGGGACCGCCGCCGCCGTGGAGGCAATCGGCGAGCGCAACCCCAATGTCCGATGTGTCCGCTCCCCCCTACCTCCGGGGTTCGGTCACGCGGTGCGTGCCGGCCTCGAGCTGTACACGGGCGATGCCGTGGCCATCATGATGGCTGATCTCTCGGACTCCCCCGAGGACCTGATCGCCTACTACCGAGCGCTCGAACAGGGCTATGACTGCGCGTTTGGCACGCGGTTCACCGGTGGCGGCCGGACGGAGGGCTACCCCGTCGTCAAGCTGATCCTGAACCGGATCGTCAACGCCGGCATCCGCCTGCTGTTCCAGCACGGCTACAGCGACACCACGAACGCGTTCAAGGCCTACCGGCGAGAGGTGATCGATCAGCTCCAGCCGCTGCTCTCAAACCACTTCAACCTGACCGTGGAGATGCCGCTCAAGGCGTTCGTGCGGGGTTACAACTTCGCCGTCGTCCCGATCACCTGGACCAATCGCCGCTACGGCGTCTCGAAGCTCAACCTGCAGGAGATGGGGAGCCGGTACGCCTTCATCATCATCTACGTATGGCTCGAGTATCACCTCAGCCGGGGCGATTACCGTCGCAAGGACATGGCCGTGCCCCAGGCGGGCGTGAGTCCGGGCCGAGGCGGCTAGACCGCGGTCGTCGGCTTGCGACTCGCGGCCGACGGCTTACACGCGCCCGACGGCTTGCTACACGCGGCCGACGGCCTCGAGCTCGCGCGCAGACACCGGCGGCTCAGGCGCGCTGACCTCGACCCGGCGGGGAACCAGGCGGCCTGCGGCGGCCACCGCCCAGAGGACGGCGAGCCACGTCATCGTGGCCAGGACGACGTGCACCCACACCATGTCCGTGGGCAGGTGCAGCTCGTACTGAACGCTGCCCACCAGGCCCTGCGCGGCAACGAGAAACCCGAGCACGGTCAGCGGTTCGAGCACATCCTCGCCGGCGCCCCGGTGCCGGCGCAGGAGCCACACAGCGATCACGGCCACCCCGAACACTGCGGCGATCGTGGCGTGCTGATGCACAACCCAGGTCAGTGTGTCCGCGCCCTTGAAGTGCAGACGGTGGATGCGCTGACCCGGCGAACCGCCCGCGTGCGGGCCGGCCGCCGTGGCCGCGGTACCGGCGAAGATCGTCAGCCCGCACAGCGGCGCGAGGACCCGGACCGACCACACCGTCAGGCGTTCAGTCGAACGCGGACGCGAGCCGGGTTCAAACCGCGACCTCCAGGCCAGCGCGACGGCGGCGATCAGGATGAGCATTGACAGGCTGAAATGACCCATCACAAAGCCGGGTGCGAGATGCTCCTCGACCGTGTATCCGCCGAGCACAGCCTGAGCGGCCACTCCGAGCGGAAGCAGCAGCGAGAGCACGGCGAGATCACGCCGAAACGGGCGTCGTGTGAAGGCCAGGACGCAGGCGACTACGGTCAGAACCCCGACCAGCGCCGAGATGGCTCGATTCCCGAACTCGATCAGAGCATGGGTCGATAGGGGGGGAAGCGCGCTTCCGTAGCACTTGGGCCAGTTCGGACACCCGAGGCCGGAACCGGTCAAACGCACGGCAGCACCGGTCATCACGATCACCGTCAGGGCAGCCAGCGTCGCGTAGGCGACCCGCCGGTACTGAGTGGGGGTTACGGCCAGGCGATCACGCATGGGCGTGGTAAACGAACGGCAGCGTGGGCTCGAGCTCGGCCAGCCGAGGAGCGGAGCGATCCCGCTCGGATGCGATCAGCTCCACGTCGGCAGGCCACTCGATCGCTACCTCGGGGTCATCGAACGCGAACCCTCCCTCAAGCTGCGAATCGTAATAGGCCGAGACCTTGTAGGCCACATCCGCGACCTCGCTCAACACACAGAAACCATGGCCGAAACCATCCGGGACATACAACTGGTGGTGGTCTGAGTCATCGAGCCGAAAGCCCTCCCAGGCTCCGAACTGGGGCGAGCCGACGCGAATGTCAACCAGCACGTCAAGGATCGCGCCCCGGACGCACCGGACGAGCTTGGCTTGGCCGGGCTGGAAGTGCATGCCCCGGACGATGCCGCGCCCGGACCGGGAGTGGTTGTCCTGAACTAGCGGGCCGTCCATCCCCAGCTCATCGAGCAGGCTCTCGCGGTAGGACTCGAGAAAGAAGCCACGCTCGTCACCGTGGACAACCGGCGCCAGCAGCAAGGGCCCTTCGAGCTTGATCGGAAGCGTCTGCATCTAGAGAGTGGTGCCCGCCGGAAGATATCGAGATGACGGGTGGTCCGGCCCCGGCGCTGTCTAAAGACCCCAGCGACCGTCGATCAGCACGGGAATCTCACGGCCATCGCGCGTGCGTCCCGTGACCCGAAGATCCGGACCGCCGATCATGAAGTCGGTGTGGACGGCGCTCTGGTTGATCCGCGCCGCGATCTTCTCATCAGCGGTGAGGTGCGTGAAGCCGGAGCCGAGGGCGATGTGACTGGCCGCGTTCTCGTCCAGCAGAGTGTCATGAAATACGGTGCCGGTCGGGCCGATGCGACCGCTCCCATCCACCAGCGCCACCTCTCCGAGTCGGTTTGCATCCGCGTCGCGCTGGACGAGCTCGCGCAGCAGCGGCGCACCCTCGTCGGCGTCGATCTGGACCGCGCGCCCACCCTCGAAGCGGACCCGGAGCCCGTTCACCGCGCGCCCGGACACCAGTAGCGGTTTGGTCGAGGTGACCGTTCCCTCGGTCCGGTCAGGATCGGGGCTCGTGAACACCTCTTCGGTGGGGATGTTCGGTATGTGCTCGCGCCCCCAGGCCGTCTCGAACGATCCCCCATTCCACTCCACATTCGGGAGCAGACCGACGGTTAGATCGGTTCCCGGACCCTCGTAGTGCAGAGAGTCGAGCCCGGCGGAGCTGAGCCGGTCGGCGGCGCGAGTCAGCTCGGCCGAGCGCTCCCACCAGGCGGCGAGCGGATCCGCTTCGTCGAGCCGGCATATGTGGGCGACCTCGCTCCACAGCCGCTCGAGTGCTGCATCCTCGTCGAGGTCTGGATGGACGAGCTTGGCCCAGCCGGCGGTAGGGCCGGGAACGATGGTCCAGTTGACGGCCCTGGCCGCGATCACGTGCATCCATTCCACCAGCGCCACCGTGTCGCGACCGATCCTCGCCGGGTCGATCTGGTCCAGCAAACCGGGGGCAGATGGTCCGCTGAGCGAGATCAGTGATCCCTTCAGCTCAGCCAGATCTCCCGGCCGCTTCCTGACCCAGGGGATGACCGAGCCAAGCGCCTCCTCCGGGGCATGCTCAAGGCGTGCCAGCTGGATGTGCGGGTCCCCGTAGCGAACCTCGACCTGATGCGCCCCAGCCTCGTAGGCGGCGGCCGTGACAGCCCGGGCGAGTGGCTCCTGGCCGAGCTTGGCGTTGAGCACCACGGTCTGGCCGGCGGACACGTTGGCGCCGACGCCGACCGCCAGCTTGGCGAGCGATGAGACGTAATCGGGCATTCGGCGAGGCTAGCGCGGGCGAGCTCGGGTGCGTTCGAAGGCCGCGGGCCGCCTCGAGAGCTCCGGGGCTGCCGCGCGTCACGTACCGCGGTAGCGTCAAGCCGGCAGGGGCCTTGGACCGTTCACGGTTATCCCCGCCCTCGGTGCTTAACCGTGAACGCTCCCGCGTCCGCTCGGTATCTCGCGCTACGAGCGCCGGGGGTGGGGCAGGCGAAAGCGTCCGTCCGGCGGGATGTTGAAGTGGTCAGGGCGGAAATCCTGGTCAGAGAGCCGGGCAACGAGCCGCGCGCTCTGCTCGCTCGGCTCGGGCCGAGGCAGCCCGCCCACCAGGCGGATCGAGATCCAGCGCGCCGCCAGCACGCGGCCGCCCGGTGCGAGCTTGACTCGCAGGATGGCGCTCTGAGAGAGCACACCGGCGTCGGACAGGGTGTGGTAACCGACGAAGTCACCCAACGAATACGCGATCAGGCGCCCGCGGTAGCGCTCGATGCCGCGGATCACGTGTGGACCGGAGCCGAGCACGATCGAGGCTCCGGCGTTGATGACAGCGTGGGCGAACGCACGAGCATTTCCCCGGTTCTCCCCCAGGTAGTACTGAGTGCCGTACGGCGTGTGGAGCTGGCCGGCGCCCTCGGCTCCGGCGTGGATGAACACGACCACGATCGCGTCGTGGCGCCGGGCTCGCCGGACCAGCGCCCGGGCGGCGGAAATGTCGAGCAGGTTGGCGTCGAAGCTGTATGGCGCGAAGCCGAGAAAAGCCACCCGCAGCCCGTCCACGCGGAGGTGCGTGATCTCGCCCGGGAGCCCGGTGTGCGCGACTCCGGCCCGGTCCAGCGCGGCCAGGGTCTGGGAGCGGCCCGAGTAGCCGAAGTCGAGCGAATGGTTGTTGGCCTGGTTGACGAGCCGGAAGCCGAGCGCCCGAAGTGCGTGCGCGGTCGACGGCGGCGCCTGGAAGGCAAAGCATGTTCCCCCGCCTACGCCCGCGCCACACTTCGATGCCCCGCCCACCGACAGCGTCCCCTCCAGGTTGCCCAGGGTCACCTGCGCCTGATGAAGCTGGTGACTCACCGGTGCCAGAGCGTGGACAAGACCACCGGGCGGTAGCCCGCGCTGCGTGCTGAGCGCGATGTCACCCATCCACTCGAGGGTGACCGAGCGCGTGTGCACCCGGCGGCGGACAGGCCGCTGCGTTCGCGGGCGGCGTCCCGGTGCGGCGTGGCTCGACGGCAAGCGGGGCCAGGATCAGCGCCACGGAGACCAGCACCAGGCCAGTGATCCTCAGGCGTGTCACCGCCATAGCCTAAAGCTGGAGCGCGTACGTCTGACCCACCAGGTCCACGCCGAAGCTGTGGTGCGGCTCCTCGGCGATGAGACGGAAGCCGCAGTCCAGGTAAATGCGGCGGGCTGCCACCAGCGGGTGGTTGGTCCACAGCTCCATTCGCTGGTAGCCCGCGGCCCGGGCGAAGCCGATCGCGGTGCGGACCAGGCGTATCCCCAATCCGTGGCCCCGGCCGTCGGGGTGCAAGAGCAGGATGCGCAACTTGGCTGTATCGACGGCAGCGCCGGGGATGCAGAACACGCACCCTACGCGCGTGCCATCGAGCTCGGCGATCCAAGCCGCCGCGCGGGCGGGGTTCGGCTCCTGTGTGTAGTCAGCCACGATCCGCGCCACGAGCGCTTCGAAGCTCGTGTCCCAGCCGAACTCCTCGACGTACACCTCGCCGTGCGCCATCACCACCCATCCGAGGTCACCCGGCCGCCCCAGGGGACGGATCGTGCACACAGCTGACGGGGAAGGGGCTGAAGCCATCGTGCCTGCCTTACTGAAACGAGTGTTTCAGTAGAGTACCCTATCGAGCGTGATTCAGGAGCAGCTTCCGACCCCGCCGGCGAATTCCCCGCGCCGTGACGAGCTGCTCGAGCTGGCGTATCGCCATGCGCTCGAGAACGGCCTCGGCCGCTTGTCTCTGCGGCCGCTGGCCACCGCGATCGGCTCTAGCCCGCGCGTTCTCCTGTTCCTGTTCGGAAGTAAGGACAGGCTGCTCCGCGCGCTCCTGGCCCGGGCCCGGGCCGACGAGCTCGAGATGCTGGCCGCGCTCCCCCCGAGCGAGGCGCAGGACCTGGCCGGAACCGCCGCCGAGGTATGGCGCTGGCTGGTCGCGTCCGAGCACCGCGACCTCCTGCGTCTGTGGACCGAAAGCTATGCCCGCTCCCTGGTGGAGCCGGAGGGCCCCTGGGCGGGGTTCGCTCGCGAGACCGTGGAGGATTGGCTCGAGCTCCTGGCTTGCTCACAGGCGTCGCGGCGCCGCCGCAGCGCCGCCGGGAGGACGGAGCGGACGCTGGTCCTGGCGATTCTCCGCGGGGCCCTGCTCGACCTTCTGGCCACCGGAGACGAGGCTCGCACAACGCTCGCGGTTGAGCGTGGCCTGGCCGCGCTGCACCGCTGAGGAGATCTCCGGGGCGGGACAGCCGGCCGAGCGCCGTGACCACATCTGTCACTAGTCTTGGACGCCATGACCGACCCGGTTGAACCGCGCGTCGCCGCTGCCCTCGCCCGCGTTCGGGAGCTGTCCGAGGCTCAGCGGCCATCGCTCAATCTGCCCGATCGCGAGCTGGATCTCACTCAGCTCCAGCGTTTTTCGCCTGACCTCCCGGCCGAGTTGCCCGAAGCGCGCAGTCACGAGCTGCGGGCGCAGATCGAGGCCCTGTCCCCCTGGCTCCAGGGTCCGTTCTATCTGGGCGGAGACGTCGTGATTGAGGGTCTGTGGCGCAACGATGAACGCTGGGCCCACCTGCGGCCGCACGTGCCTGACCTCACGGGCAAGCGCGTGCTCGACGTTGGCTCCAACGCCGGCTATGACCCATTCATGTTCAACGCGCTGGGGGCCCGAGAGGTGCTGGCGTGTGAGCCGTTCGAGTTCATAGCCCAGGCCCGGTTCCTCGAATCGATCTACCGCACCGGAGTGCGGTTCGAAGAGATCGGCTGGCAGCGCCTCGATCCCGAAGAGCACGGCACGTTCGACCTGATCCACTGCAATGGCGTGCTCTATCACGAGCCGAATCCGCTCGGCATGCTTCGGTCGCTCAGGTCGATGCTGGCTCCCGACGGCGAGTTGCTGCTCGGCTCAATGATGCTCGCGGACGCTGAGATGTCCGAGTACGCGCGCTTCGTTCGGCACGACTACGCCGGCGACCCGACGTGGTGGTGGGTCCCCGGCCGCCTCGCCCTGCGCTGGATGATGGATTCCTCGGGGTTCGTCACCGAGGCGCTGCCGATGCTTTTTGGAGGCCCTGGTGGAAGCTTCACGGTCACGAATGGTTACGTGCGCGGGCTGCCTGGGGTGCCGGACTCACAACTCGAGGCGGCCCAACCCACCCAGCCTCGGTCATCAAGTGCGCCGGTTACAGCGCCAGACACGCCAGACGCGCCAGACGCTCCCGAGGCCCCGGATGGGCCCGTAAACCGGTTTCCCATCGGGCATTACTACTCGCCCATGTACGACACGCGAGAGCTCGCGGCCCAGCGCGAGCGCCTGTGGCCCGCGAGCCCGGCGCAGACACCAGGGATCGCGTGGCGAGACGCGGACCAGCTCGAGCTCTGCCGGACTCTCGGGCGCCAGGAGATGTTCGAGTTCATAGATGAGCCGATCGATGACCCGACGGTGTACCACGCGTCGAATGACCAGTACCCACCCCTCGACGCTTGGGTCCTGGCGGCCCTCCTCGAGCGCTACCGGCCGGCTCGCATGATCGAGATCGGGTGTGGCTTCTCGACTCTGATCAGTGCTCGCAGCAACAGAGAGCGGCTCGACATGCAGATGGAACTCACCTGCATCGAGCCTTACCCGCGTGAGTTTCTGCTCTCCGGCGTCCCTGGCGTAAGCGGGCTGCGTGTTGAACAGGTCCAAGACACACCGCTGACACTGTTCACCGACCTCGACGCCGGAGACGTCCTGTTTGTCGACACCTCGCACACGGTGAAGACCGGGGGCGATGTCAACCGGATCTTCCTCGAGATAATCCCGCGTCTGAAGCCCGGGGTCATCGTGCACATCCACGATGTCTTCATGCCCGGGGAGTACCCGGAGCCCTGGGTGATGAACGGCTGGGGCTGGAACGAGACCTACCTCGTGCAGGCCTTCCTCAGCTTCAACGACCGGTTCGAGATCCTCTGGGGTACGCAGTACATGCTCCACCACCATCTCGACGCTGTCCGGGAGAGCTTTCCCATGCTCGAACGGTACGTTTCGAGTGGCGGCTCGCTCTGGATCCGCCGCACTGACGTGTAGCCCGCGCGCTCAGCACCTCAGCTCTGTCTAGCCGCGAGCCCGAACCGGGATGCCCACGGGATAGCCACGCGGCGCGGTCCACTGGGCGTTCCTTCGTCGAGTTCCATGACGAAGCCGAGGCTTCTGACGTCCTGGTACCCGAGGTCGGTTGCTTCACGGGCATAGCGGGTGACGAACTGGTCCGGGAGGATCGGGTGCGAGGCAGCGAACAGCTGCACGCGGCCCGGGCCTGCCTCGCGGTAGACGTGGCCGATCACCGTTCGGGCCCCGGCGTCCGGCGGCGCGGACGTGCCGACGGCCGACCGGGCGGCAACGCGTGCAGAATCAACCGCTCGACGGCCGACTGCCCGCGCCCGCGCCTTCGGATCCCCGAACCGGCGCCAGCTGGCCGGCGCGAGCGTCCAGCGCAGGAGGTGTCCCGGGTCCGGGGTCGGGTTTCCCGGCGGGCATTGGTCCGTGCCGAGCCGCCCCGATGCGTCAACCCAGATCGGGGTGGTCAGGGGCGAGGCGTCCGGCCGCAGCCGCCCCAGCCCAACGGCGGCCCCATCTGACGCCGTCAGCCCTCGGGCGTCGCCCACCTCGTAGCGGTGGCGACGTGCCGATGCATCCGTCACCCGGCTCAATACGGGCCACCCCTCAAACGCTGCGGCGGCGGCACGCGTGCGCTCCGGACCACGGACGGGCTCATTCGGGAAGCCCTCGGCAAAGCCGAGGAACGTCAGCTCCCGCGCCTGACCCCGGACCGGGTCACGGTCGGTGCCCACGACAAGCGTTTCGCTTCCATCCGGCAACACAGCCCGCTCGATTCCGACGAACAGCGGCAGTGGCACATCCTCCAGGTGCCCGAGTTCCTGCTCGTCGTCCGCGCGCGGGCTGCCGCGGCCGCAGGTCCTGAAGTGCCCGTCGCGACACACCAGCCGGATCGTGCCCGGAGGTGAGAAACGCTGGATCGAGGCAAGGTCGAACTCGAGTATGTACCCCGGCGGTGGAGTCCTGTCGTTGGTGACAATCCGCGCGCCGGTGTGAGGGTTCAGATGCCGGGCCAGCGGGAGCGTCTCTGGCGGCATCCAAGCGATCGAGTACGTCCAGCGCGGGATCTGGTCATGCCTGACTGCGGGTAGGGCGGGCGCAATCTTCAGACGGCGTTTGCGCTCCGCTCTGGCTGCCGCGGAATGTCCGGTTGACCAGCGTGGCCCAAGCTCCAGCTGCTGGCGGGCGCCGGCCTCCTCAGACGCCAGCGGCTGCGCAAGCGGGAAGTTACGCCACTGGACCGCCCACTCCTGATCCCTCAGGGCAGCTCCCAGATCGGACACGATGCGGGACCCATCGACGGGGATGCTGATCTCGGCCTTGGGCGTAGTGCGGCGCCATGCGAGCGCGTGCGCCTCGAGGTCACCTGGGAGCCGACCCACCAGGCAAAACGGAAAGGTCCCCCCAGATGCAGCGTGCGTGAGCGCCACGGCGTCGAGCTCGGGATCGATCACGAAGCCTCGGAGCAGCTTCTCAACCGTGGTCGGGTCAGCGAACAGCTCCGCCGGTGACGAGGTCAGCAGGACATAAGGGGCCCGGCTCAGCCCGAGTGATTCGTGCACTCGCTGCCCCGCCGATCCGGCGAGGCCAGGCGGGACTCGACGGACAACGAGGTCCCCGGAGTCGGGGTGGCGCGGGCACTCGACGATCAACTCGAAGTCCTGACAGGACTGAGATGCCAGACCGGACAACACACCGTCACCCTCCTCGCCGTCGAAGTCCAAGGGCCTGACCGGAATCACTGACAGCGCCGGGCTCCACCGCGCCTTCGTACGCATCCCAGGCCCCCGAAACCGTCCCCACGCGCCGACGTCACGCGGAGCTCCGAACATCTCCGAGCGGCGCTCCTGTATCTCCTTCCAGAATGGAAGCCGCAGGTATTCAACGGCGTCGGAGCGGGTGAAGCCCTGCTTGCGATAGAGCATCACGGGCTCGTGGCTCGGCTCGCCGATTACCTCGCGCGCGGCGAGCGCGAGCGCCAGATCCCAGTCCTCGTGGCCCAGCTCGATGTCCGCGCCGTAGCGCAGGCCAGCGTCAAAGACCTCTCGGTCAAGCAGCGAGCAGGTGTCGATGAAATTGCCCTCGAGGAGGTCAAACAGGTTGTACGCCGGCGCATCGAAGCGATAGTCACGGGTGCCGAAGTACTGGAAGCTCGGATAGATGAAGCCGATCCTCTCGCCGGCGTCCTGGAGCTGTGACACGAGAGCCCGGATCGCTCCGGGCAGGAGCACATTGTCGGCATCGACGGGCAGGATGTAGCGTCCGGTGGCCACGGCGAGCGCGGCATTCCGCGCTGCGCTCGGCCCCTGATTTTCGGCCTGACGGAGAACCGTGACCCGACGGTCCTTCTCCAGCTGGGCGAGCGTCTCGATCGTCTCCGGATCCGTCGAAGCGTCGTCGACGACGATGATCTCGAGCTCCGAGTAGTCCTGCGCATCGATCCCAGCCATCAACTCGGGGAGATAGCGGCCGTGGTTAAGCAGGGAGTTATGACCGTCACCAGCGGGGAGCCGTTGACCGGCCGGTTGGCGAGCCGGATCGGTAGTGGGACCCCGGCCGCCACAGGCTCAGGCGGGCGCGGACGAGATGCAAGGAGGGAGCCGTACAGCGACTCCTGCTGCGCGGCCAGATCCGGAAGCGCGAACTCGCGCAGCATCCGGTCCCGACTCGCCGCTCCGAGGGCGTTTCGGAGCCCCTCATCTTCGATCAGCCGACACACGGCGGCCGAGTACGCCTCGACGTCGTCACGCGGATCGATCAGCATGCCGCCACCGTCACGCATCAGCTCCACGTTGCCCGGCAGGGACGGTGCAACAACGGGAACTCCCATCGCCATGGCCTCATAGATCACATACGGGACGCCCTCGAATGTGCTCGTCATCAGGAGCAGATCACTGCCTCGAAGCCAGCGGGCGAGGTGTGCGGTCGGTGGTGAGAAGCGCACATGTCCCTCAAGGCCCCGCTCCCGCGCCCGAGCGTGCACCTGTGCCTCCAACGGGCCGTCTCCAACCACCTCCAGACGGACGTCGCGGTGCTGGGCGATGACGCGCTCGACGACGTCGAGCATCAACAAGGGGTCCTTCTGCTCAGCCAGCCGGCCCGGGAACAGGATCCTCACGCGGGCGGGTCCGTCCTCGTCGGCAATCGGCTGCACCCGCTCTGGGTTGAACTCATCGGCCGCGTCGACTCCGGTGGGGATCACATGGATCTTGCTGGAGGGCACGTCATAGTCCTGGAGCGCCCGCGCGAGGTGCTCACTCGTGACGACGAATGCGTCGACCAGATTGCCGTAGCGGGTCGTCACGTAGCGGACGTAGCCGTTGCGCTCGGCCTCCTCGACGTGGAGTTGCACGACTACGGCCGGCGCGGAATCGAGGGCGGCAAGATCTGGAAGCAGATCGAAGGCCATCCGTGAGTTCATGATGTGCACGAGCTCGATCCCGCGCGTGTGAATGAAGTCGAAGATGAAGCGCGGGAATTGATGCCCAGCGAAGTGCTCGGGGAGGGCCCAGACCTCGCTGGCGAATGGGTAGATCTCAGCCAACCGCCGGTTCGCTGAGGGCTGGGTCGTGATCAGAGAAGCCTTGAAGCGGCTCCGATCGAGCCACCTGAACCAGTCGATCGTGCCCTTGTCAGATCCCCCGTAGTCGACCCACGGGGCGAGATACAGCACCGGCGTCCGTCCGTGAGCCATCGCTGAGCCGGGAGCGTCCGTCATGCCGCGGGCGTCCCACTCACCGGCTTCATGGCCAGAGCCGTATATCCCAGTGGCATCGTGCGGTTCACATCCAACTCGGCGAGCATGCTGAACTGGTCGGCTAGCTGCTGCAGCAATCGCCTGGCCTCGATGCGATGGGCAGTGAGCCCATCGTCGGCGTCGCCCATGCCCCAGCCCAGATTGCGCATGAGCTGAGCGACAGCACTGAACCCGTCACTTCGGGGCTCGATATCGATCTCCTGGAAGCCAGACTTTTCGAGCAGATAGCGAAGGCCGGAGCTGGTGTACCGGTAGTAGTCGTGAGGCAGCTCGTGGAGCTCCCACAGCAGCGGAACCGTTATCGCGAGACGGCCTCCGGACACCAGCACCCGCCGGCATTCGTCAAGCACCCGTGATGGCTCCGAGACGTGCTCGAGGACCTGCGTGCAGAGCACCAGGTCGAACACCGAATCGGCCACCGGAAGTGAGTCGGCCGGAGCGACGATGTCGGCCGCCAGCGCCCCGGTGTGCAGGGACTGCGTCCAATCGTTGGTCTGGTAACGGGTGTGGGCGAACAGCTCCCGGTATGGGGCGTTGCCGGCGCCCAGGTCGAGCACCAAGGCGTCCGCGGGGGTGCCGCGGGCGACCCTGAGGACAAAGTCGAGGATCGGTCCACGCTCGAACGGGAACTCGGCCGTGAACTCGTGCAAAGCCTCGGAGATACCCCGCTGGCCGCGAGGAACTGACGCCGCCGGAGGCTCGATCATGACGGCGGAAGTTAGCGATTCGCTGGGCGGCGAGTCCGGCCGACGGGCGGGAGACGATCCGTTCCAGGAGTCGTCACGATATGCCGATGAGCGGCAGATCGGACAAGCGCCCGTCAGCGGAGCCCTCCGTGGGCGGCCGGCGTGGCCGTGTGAGCAGCCTGCCCCGCCGTATCTATCTCACCTACAAGTACCACGGGATCGGGTCGGTCCTCCTCAGAGTGATCACGTTCCCGCTGCGATTCGGTCCGCTAGCGGGCTACGTCAAATTCGGCCCAACGGCGAGACGGGCTCGGGTCGTGGCCAAGCGCTGGTACAAGCTGAACGGACGGCCGGTGACGATCGTGATCCCGAGCTACCGGGACGCGCCCCAGGTGCAGAAGCTCGTGCGGAGCCTGCGCCAGACGACGGACCGAAGCCTGGCCCGAATCGTGATCGCCGACGATGCCAGCGGTCCCGAGCACCTCAACCTGCTGCGCAACATCACCGGCGCCGAGGTCGTGGCCGGCGAAGCCAACGCGGGTTTCGCGGCCAACGTGAACCGGGGGATCCGCGCTGCCGACCCCACGTACGACGTCGTGGTCCTCAACTCCGACATGGTGGCACTGCGCGGCTGGCTCGAGGCTCTTCAGTACGCCTCGAGCCGGGGCGAGGAGATCGGGATCATCGGAGGCAAGCTGCTCTATCAGGATGACCGGATTCAGTTCGGGGGCACGGTCCGCAACCGCGACGCACCGGAATGGTTCGATCACCGGTATCGCTTCCGGCGCCGGGACTGGGGGCCGGCCAACGTACCTCAACCCGTGCTGGCCGTCACCGGTGCGTGCATGTACATCAGGCGCGAGGTGATCGAGCAGATCGGCGTGTTCGACGAGCAGTATCCGATGGCCTACGAGGACGTGGACCTGTGCCTGCGAGCGTGGCAGGCGGGGTTCAAGGTCATGTACTGGCCCACCGCTGAGCTCTACCACCTCGAGTCGGTGACCCGCGGGGTCGAGGTCGGCGAGCGGGAGCGGGCGTCTCAGCGGGTGTTCTGGGAGCGGTGGGGCGAGTTCTTCACTGCGCGCGAGGTCCGGGACTCCGACGGAGCCCTGCGCGTCATCTACGTAACTGAGGACACGGGCGTGGGCGGTGGTCACCGTGACGTGTTCGAGCACCTCAATCGCCTCCTGGCCCGCGGCCACCAGGTCGAGCTCTGGACGCTCGATGATCCCCCCGATTGGTTTGACCTCAAAGCCCCGGTGCGCACATTCGAGGAGTACGCAGACCTGGTGGAGGCGCTCACACCGGTTCGCGCGATCAAGGTGGCGACCTGGTGGAACACGGCCGCTCCGGTCTGGCAGGCGAGCGTGCTCCACGGGATACCCGTGTACTTCGTGCAGGACATCGAGACCAGCTACTACCCCGACAGTCCCCAGCTCCAGAGCGCGGTGCTGGCCTCCTACCAGCCCGAGTTTCGATACATGACGATCTCGTCATGGAACCGAGATCGCCTCCGGGAGCTGGGCCTCGACGCCGTCCTCATCCCGCCTGGGATCGACCTCGAGCAATTCCGCCCGCTGGACGGCGTCACCCGGCGCTCGGACATGGTCCTGGCCCTGGGGCGCTCGAATCCCCTCAAGAACCTGCCCCTCACGCTCGAGGCGTGGCGTCGCCTGCCCGAGCCTCGCCCCGAGCTGTGCCTGTTCGGGATCGAGCCGGAACTGGCCGAGGAACCCGGCATCCGCTACATGGAGTCACCATCCGATGACGAGGTCAATCGGTTGTTCAACGAGGCGACGGTTTTCGTCCAGACCTCGACGCACGAGGGGTTCTGCCTCCCTCCGCTCGAGTCAATGGCCACGGGCGGAGCTGTGGTGTGCACAGATGCCCACGGCAATCGCGACTTCTGCGTAGACGGTGAGAATTGCCTGATCCCGGCTGCTGACGCTGCCCTGGTCTCGGACGCACTGCGCGTCGCGCTCACCGATCATGCGCTCCGCGCGCGTCTCGGCCAGGCCGGCCGGGCCACGGCGTCCGAATACAATTGGGACTCCCGGATCGACGAGCTCGAGCGCTTCCTGATCCAGATCGCCGAGCCCGAAGAAGCCCAGCCCTCCTCGGACGCGGTGCCCGAGACACGCCGCTAGCCGGCTGTCCCGCGGCTCGCGTTAGCCCGTGTAATGCAGATCGACTTTGCCCCCTCCCACCTTCGCTGTCCGCGGTGCCGCCGGGACCGTACGCTGCGCCTCGACGCCGGGGAGAAGGACGAGCGCGAGGTCCGCGAGGGGACACTGCGATGCGAGGCTTGCGGCGCCGAGCAGGCGGTCCACCGAGGAGTGGGCGAGCTTCTGGTTGGAGCGCCGGACCACATCGAGCGGGAAGCGGCCGGCCTCGAGCGCTTCGCCGAGGTGATGCGGGCTGATGGCTGGACGCGCGAGAAGATCCGTCGGCTGCCCGAGATCGATGACGGTTACTGGTACGTGCAGGGCACATCAATCAAGCAGCTGCTGGCCACGATCCCGTTCGCCCCCGGACAGTGGCTGCTCGACATCGGTTCCAACACGTGCTGGGCCTCGAATTACTTCGCCACCCGAGGGCTCCAGGTCATCGCGCTCGACATCGCGCTGTGGGAGCTCCAGGGGCTGTACACGTCTGACTACTTCATCGAGGACGGCACGTCATATTTCGAGCGCGTGCTCGGCTCGATGAATGACATGCCGATCGCCTCAGACAGCCTCGACTATGTGTACGCGTGCGAGGTTCTGCATCACAACGACGGCGCCGGCCTGCGCCGGACGTTCGCTGAGGCCTACCGCGTGCTCAAGCCCGGAGGCAAGATGCTGGTCGTCAACGAAACCCTCAAGACGCTCCATGATCGCGTAGGAGTACACACCGAGGGGGTGGCCCAGTTCGAGGGCTACGAGCATGCTCATTGGGCCGCGCAGTACCGCTGGGCTGCCGTGCAGGCCGGGTTTTCAACCCGCCTGCTCGAGCCCCGCTACCACGGTTTCTACCGCGACGTAGTGCCCTCCCAGAGTCCGCCGCTGCGGAATCCTCGCGCCCGGCTGAGGCACGAGCTCCGCTCGCAGCCCGTGGGACGCAAGGCATACCTCTGGTGGATCAATCACGTGGCCGGGGGCACAGCGTTCGGGATGATCGCCACCAAGCCGGCCCGAACGGGCCCGATCGGGAGCGTCACGGCCAGGCTCAGAGATCCTCGGCGACGTGCGGCGCGGTCCGGTTAAAGACCACGAACCCGGCCACGAAGACCGCCAAGACGATCCCGATCGGCGCTAGCAGCCAGACGTGGGATCCCAGCACCCCACTGGCCCCCGGCGTCGCATGGTTGATCATGGCGTGACGGAACTGCTGAAAGATCGTGGCCATCGGGTTGATCATGTAGACGCGCAGCAGGGTGGGGCTGAGGTTCGCCTGTACCTTCTCGATCGGGATGATCACCGGCGTGGCATAGAAGATCACCTGGGTCACGACCTCCCAGATCGGCTGGATGTCCCGGAAGTAGATGAACAGCGCCGAGAGGATCATCGCGATGCCGGTGGCGAGCACCACGAGCAGGGCGAGGATGAACGGGGCCTCGAGCCAGCTGAGCATCGGGCGCACGCCCTGGATGAGCCCGAACAGGAAGACCACGACGAGGTTGAGGCTCAGGTTGAACACCGACCCCAGCACGACGGCGAGTGGGATCACCAGGCGCGGGAACTGGATCTTGCGCACCAGAGTCTCGTTGTCCAGCACGCACCGCACGGCACCGCCGGTTGACTCGGCGAAGAACGTGAACAACACGATCGAGGCCAGCAACTGCGTGCCGTAGAAATTGCCGCCGGGCCCCGTACCCTGCCCGACGTGCGCCACCTGGGTGAAGAACACGTACAGGACCGTGAACAGCAGAAGGGGGCGCACCAGCTGCCACAGGTAGCCCAGCGCCGAGCCGAAGAAGCGGAGCTTCCACTGGGTGACCGCGATGTTGTAGGTCAGATGCCAGAAGCGCCGCCAATCTGAGGTCAGCGCCGCCGGGCCCCGGATCGGCCGTCCCAACGCCTCATAGGGAACGGGCGCGGTACTCACGGTTGCCTCTGGTGGGCCAGGGCCGGGCCGGTGCGGGTGATCGCGACATCCACAGGCAGATCAATCACACCCCCGCGGGCCTCCGCGGCGGTCACGACGAACGAAAACCGACCCTCGAAGCGGTCAATCACGTTGAGGCCGAACCCGCGATGGGCGAGCGTGATCATCGGGTTGTAGCGCCCGCGAGCGAGGACGTTGTCGAACGAGAAGGAGAAGATGACCTCCTCGCCGGCCCGGAAGGATCCGCTGCGTTCGCGCTCTGATTCGGTGGAGACGACGAGGATCGCCTTGTGCTCGTCATTGAGGATGTAAAGGGCCGCGGCCGGGTCCTCGACATCGACCATGAAGGCAACGCGGGCGTGGAGAGTGATCCGGCCGCCCTGCTGAACCGGAACTCCCCGCTCGCCCTGCTCGTTCTCCACCCACGCCTCGACGACGCGAGCGTCGCCATCGCCCGAGCGTTCAGCGTCACTTGGTCGCTGGGACTCCGGGTCACGGCCGAAGTTGATCTCGAGGTAGCGGTCGGCAACCTCACGTGGGTCACCGAGGAGCACTGGATCACCGCGTTCGAGCAGTAAGGCCCGATGGCAGAAGCGTTGCAGCGAACCCATGTCGTGGGTGACAAAGATGATCGTCTTGCCCTCGTCCCGCAGGCCGTTGAACACGTCGAAGCACTTCTGCTGGAAGGCTGCGTCGCCGACCGCCAGCACCTCGTCAATCATCAGGATGTCCGCGTCGACCTGGATGGCGACCGAGAAGGCGAGCCGCACATGCATACCGGAGGAGTAGTTCTTGAGCTTGAGGTCCTTGAACTCCTCGAGCTCGGCGAACTCGATCACGGCCTCGTAGCGCTTGCGCGCCTCGCGCGGCGAGAGGCCGAGCATGATCCCGTTCATGACCACGTTCTCGCGCGCGGCCAGGTCAGGGTTGAACCCAATCCCCAGCTCGATGAAGGTGGACAGGCGACCACGGCACCAGATATCGCCCTCGGCCTGATAGATGCCGGCCAGGCACTTGAGCAGGGTGCTCTTCCCGCTTCCGTTGCGGCCGGCGATGCCGAAGAACTCACCTTCGTCAACCGCGAACGTGATGTTCTTCAAGGCTTGGAACGTCTGATGCCGAGTGCGACGGCGAGGATGGAGTGCGCGCTCCTTGAGTGTGTGGGTCCGCTCCTCCGGCACGCGGAATGTCTTGCTGACCGAGCGCGCTACCACCGCAGGCAGGCGCCCGCCGCCAGGGCCTGGGGTTGGCATGGCCGAGAGCGTAGCGTGAGAACTGCTCGGCTCGGGCCGCGTGAGTCGATCGGTTGCTCTCCGCGGCCTAGCCGGCGCGACGCTCGAGCGACAGCCGGCGGGCGAGCTGGGGCGGAAGCCGCTGCGCCCGAGCGCCCAGCAGCGCGCCAGCGGTACGCGCCGTGTGGTGAAGTGCCGAGCTGGCCAATAGGGCCGCGGGATTGGAGCCACCGGGACGAGCCCGATCGGCCGTGCTGGCGCTCCGCCACCAGCGCCAGTCCGCCCCGACCTTACCCCACAGATCGAGCCCCGTGGTGCGCGGGCCCATCGGCTGAGCCCACCCGTAAACCTCGCGCATCGCGCGGGCTTCGTCGAAGCTCCGTCGAAGCCATTCACGCGGGGAGTAGTCGTGCGAGTGGATCACAGCCGCGGTCGGCACATAGACCTTGGCGTAGCCGGCCCGGAGCATGTCCTGGGCCAGCAGGTGATCCTCTGCGTAGGCGATGTCCCGGAACGGGACGCGCTCCCATGCGAACCGGGACACACACCCGTTGGCGTCGGTGAAGAACCCCCGGTGCCCGACGAAATCGCGGGCGGACGCCGCGCGCTCCGCTTCGCTGAGCACATCGATCCGCGGCCGCTCGCCGTCACTGAAGGACTCAAACCAGGCCGTCAGCTCACGCGCGACGCTCACGCTGGCGTCCTGGCGGGGGCGGTACGGACCGAAGGTCAGGCCGACGTCGGCGGCCAGCGCGAAGCCGCCCAGCAGCTCGTGCAGCCAGTCCTCGCCGGCTGGGATCGCATCCTGAGTCAGAAACGCGACGTGCGCGCCACGGGCTCTATCCATCAGAAGGTTCCGTGTCCCTCCGTGGGAGAAGCGCTCCGGCGGGATCTCGATCACGTCGGCGCCATAGCGCCGGGCCAGGGCCACCGAGCCATCGCGTGAGCCCGAATCGCAGACGAGGAGCTCAAGCTCGGCGGTGCCGTCCAGGCGCTGCCTGCGGACCGCGTCGAGTGTGCGCTCGAGCACGTGGGCCCCGTCGCGAACCGGGAGGGCAACGGTGACGAGCTCTGACACGCCGGAGACTATTGCCGATGTTGGCGCTACCCGTAGAACGACACGAACGTCAGCACCTGGGACGCGTAGCTCAAGGCCAGCATCGCCACCAGCAGGACGGCGGCCGCGCCAACCAACCGCTTTCGACCCACCGCGTGGAGGGCCACGATCACCCACACGGTCAGTGCGGCCAGCGCCGGGAAGGCGTAGCGGCCGTGCTCGGCCACCTCGGCCCGCACCCCCGGCGTATAGAAGACAGCCGCGAAGCCCGCCACGACCACGAGCGGACAGACAAGGAGCAGGGCGGTCTCAACTGCCCGCCGCCGAAGCACGTCCCGGTGGCGCCAGGCCACGTACAGGCCGGCGACGGCCGTCACGAGGATGACGGCCCACAGAACGCCGTAGACCCAGGACGGGAAGAAGGTGTCATACCACCCGAACGCACCCCATCCTCGCTTGACGAAGATCGTGTTGGCCGGCAGCACATTGGGCGGAAAGTGGTCGGTCATGAACGGCAGGCGGGGCAGCAGCATCTCCCACAGGTAGACGATGTACGACGTGGGGTGGTGAATGATGACGGTGAAGGAGCCGCCCGCCGTTGCCACCATCTGGGACGCGCCGCGGTACGGCGCCGCCGGCGTAAGCGCTTGCTGGAGCAGAGCCGACGCCGCATAGACGAGCAGCCAGGGCACCGCCAGGAGGCTCACGGCGATCCCGACCGTGCGGCGGTCCGCCCGCGCCTGTGTCCGGCGCATCCACAACGTAGCGCCGAGAGCCAGCACGGCCAGTGGGTAGAAATCGAGGCCACTGCCCTTCAGAAACGGGAGCGCTCCCAGAACCACTCCGAGCGGGAGCGTGGTCTGCCATTGCACGCCCCGGCGGACCAGACGCACGATCAGGTACAGGCAGGCGGCCGCCCCAGCATCGATCCCGATGTCGTTGTTCACCGTCGCCGACAGGAACGCATACATCGGCTGGAGCCCGACCACCAAGCCCCCGAACACCGCGAGCCAGGGTCTTCGCGGGAACAACTCGCGCACGAGCAAGAACGTGAACAGCGCCGTCAGCGCACCGATCAGCACCGAGACCAGGCGCATCAGCGCAAGCTGTGTGAATGGCGAGGAGGACGATGCGACCAGGTACCCGGGCGCCAGCGCGAGGTAGTACAGGGGGCCGTAACCCGCTGTCCCCTCGTAGCCGCCGCCGTCGGATGTGCTGTCTCCGTTCCGGGCCACGAGCCGCCGGTAGGCGGCGACGTCGGCCGGTAGCCACGGCGAGCGCGAGTCACTGGACTGATGGTCGGTGATCATGCCCGAGCCCCGGAGGGCGTTGTCCTCAGAGGTTGACCAACGAAGGCGATGCGAGGCTGGATATGGCGTCGTCTTCTGGCCCCGCTCGACCAGCGACTGGACGTAGGCGAAGTGATCCACCTCGTCGGGCGCTTGAAACGCTGGCGTGATGAGAGCCCAGGCCGCGCCGTTGAGAGCCACCAGCACGTAGACCCACAGCGCCAGCCTCCTGCCTGTGCCGGCCACGGCAACGGCCAGGCAGCGGACGGCGAGCAGCGCCACAGCCGGCAGCAGGATGAACAGGACGAACCCGAACAGCCACGGGCGGGCGAAGCCGGGGGCGAACACCGCAGCGCGATCGAACATCGTGGTGGCCTCAGCGAGGTAGCTGCGCTGCGCGCCGGGGCGGGGGAGGTACCAGACGGCCAGCCGGGCCAGTTGCGGCTTTCCGTTCACCGTCAGCGGCGGCTGGATCCCCTCGGTGGTGGGGGTGATTCCCCAACCAACGACACCGCTTGCACGCACGCACAGCGACGCCGGAACGCTGGCCGGCTCCGGCGCGGAGCGCGGGATCGGGAAATCGACGCGGTTGAGGCCCGCGGATGAGGCCGCTGCCGGGAGCCGGCTGGTGATCACATGGCCGCCGGCCTTCAGGATCATCTGCAGGGCGGGCAGGTGCGCAGAGCCCGAGATGACCTCCACCTGGACGCGGGCGGTGTCGGCGGGGAGGTTCAGCCCGGCCGCGCACGCCTGCTGGCCGGTCGGCACGGCGGGCGTGGCCGTCAGTGCGTTGACACTGTCAGTGCCCGTGTAGTACGTGCGCGGGACGACACACCAGCCGATGATGAGACAGGCCAGGGGTAGCCCGGCGATGGCCGCCCAGCGCCACACTCGCCGGTCTCCGGCGAGTATCGCCGCGACCAAACGAGGAGTGCCGCGTGTCTGCGTGCGTGCGGTCACCCGGCCGGAGTCCCGGAGGGCTCCGCGGGCACGTCATACGCAGGGGTGAGGGTGGACGTCCGCCGTCCCGTCATCAGCGCCCGCGATAATAGACGCGTCGATGGCATCCCGGGCGGCGACCGACCCCGAGCCGCACCGCCAGCGGCGCCGACTGATCCGTCCTCCGGGCGCGCCTCTGCCTCTGGTTCTGCTGCTCGTCGCCACCACCGTGGTGGGCCTCATGTGGGCCCTGTTCGTCCCACCATGGCAGGCGCCGGATGAACGCCAGCACTTCGCGTATGCGGAGAGCCTGGCCGAGCGCTTCGCACTTCCGGCCAACCCACGCCGGCTCCCGGCCAACCCGCACCAGCTGACGGTGTCAAGCGCACAGGCGCTGGCCGACAACGCGGCAGGCGCCAACCGCTCGAAGTTCTATCCGACCGCGGTACCTCCGAGCTGGAGCGCCTCCGATTTCCAGCGCTACAAGGTTGCCGCCGGGGGCCATCCGTCAGCTTCCGACGGCGGCGGCCCGAACACGGCGTACTCGAACCCGCCCCTGTATTACCTGTACTCCGACATCGCGTATCTGGCCAGCAGCGGCGGAAATGAATTCGCTCGCCTGTACGCGATGCGAATCTGGTCAGTGCCCCTGCTGCTGGTCACGACGCTGTCGGCGTGGCTCCTGGCGGGCGAGGTGTTCCGGCGTCGGCGGATGGCGCAGCTCGCGTGCGCGTCGGTCACGGCGCTGATGCCGATGCAGACCTTCATCTCCTCGGCCGTCAACCCCGACGCGCTGATGATCGCGCTGTGGGGCCTGGCGCTCTGGCTCGGTACGCGGATCATCCTCCGGGGCGGCTCCCGCCGTGATGTCTACGGGCTGGTGCTAATCACCGCCGCCGCGATCGTGACCAAGGCGACCTCGTACGCCCTGTTGCCGCCCGTCCTGCTCGCGATGCTGTTGGGCTGGCGCCGCCGCCCGCAGTCCGAACGCGCGCCCGCCGTCTCCTGGTTCGTGCCGCCCTTGTTCGTGCTGGCGGCGCCGGTGGTCGTGTGGGCGTTCATCGCGTCCAAGACGGGGCGCTCGCCCGTGAACACCGTGCCGCAGGGCAAGCACTCGCGTCCTTTCTCCCCGACCAGGTTCGTGAGCTTCGTGTGGCAGTTCTACCTCCCGCGGCTCCCGGGGATGAAGCCCGACCGGGAGGTGCCGGGCTGGCCGATGTACACCTACTGGATCAAGCAGGGCTGGGGCATTTTCGGCTCGCTGAGCGTGTCGATGCCCGACTTCGTGTACCGGCTGCTGGCGTTCATATCTCTTTCGATCACGGTGCCGGCGGCGGTCCTGGTGGCACGGTTGCGCGGACGGTTGCGGCTCGAGCTCGTGTCCTTCTATGCGCTGGCCCTCGTGTGCCTACTGGGCCTCGTCCACCTGACCGATTACCGGTCGCTGATCGCCAACCAGGGACCGGCGGTCCAGGGCCGCTACCTGCTCCCGCTGATGCCGCTGTTCGGACTGGCAGTGGCGCTGATCCTGGTACGGCTGCCCGCCCGCTGGCGCGGCCAGGCCTGCGGGGTGGCGGTGGCCGGGCTGATCCTGCTGCAGGTCCTCGCGCTCGCCAGCGTCGCCCAGGGATATTTCGTATGAACGCTCGGCGGGCAGCGATCGCGTTCGTGCTCGTGTTGACGCTCGGCGGCGCCGGCCTCGTGCTGGCGGGCTCGCGGGCCCATCATGCCCGTGCGTTCTCGCTCAACGTGCCCTACCTGCAGATCGTGGCCACTCTGAGGCGGGGAGAGGCCGCCTGCGCGAGCCCGATCTCGGAGCCGTCAGCGTTCGGCGGTGTGCGGGTCTGGGCGCGGGGGGTCGGAGCCCCCGGCGCGTTGCGCGTGCGGGTCAGCGACGCCGCGACCGGGCGCCTGGAGGCCATGGGGCGGATCCTGGTGGCGCAGCCGCTGGGCGCGGTGAGCGGCATGCTCGACGCGAGCGTGCCAGGCGGGGTCGGCGTGCGCGTGTGCCTGGCCGGTGCCAGCGCAGCACCGGTTCAGCTCGCCGGCGGGCCCCCGTTCTACCGATCGGTGCACCTCCGGATCGGCGGCCAGCCGAGCCAACAGCAGTTCTCGCTGGTCACGCTCGAGAGCCGGCCGCGGTCATTCTTGTCATTGGTGCCGAGGATCTTCCGGCGGGCAGCGCTGTTTCACCCGAGCTGGGTAGGGGCGTGGACCTTTTGGGTGTTGGGCATTCTGATGGTGGCGAGCTTCCTCGGACTCGGTGTGGCGGTGTGGCGGGTGACGGTTGACGAGGGCATGCGCGAGGGCGGCTGAGTCCGGGCGTCGGGTGGGTCCAGGCGCCGGCGGGGGTCAACGGGCGTGCATTACGCAGCAGACTCGAGACCGCCACTCCGATTTGCTACCCGATGCACGCTGAGCGTGCGCTGCGCAGCAAAGGCAAACCCGCTGAGTGGATTTGGCGCGTATTGCACGCTCGCGGCGGCCGAGCCGATCCCGCGACCACCGGCCACCGACCACCGACCACCGACCACCGACTACCGACCAACTAGCGGATTAGCGCCCGCACCACTCGCCAATACGTGCGGAGCGCGGCCCGAATCAACGGCTGATCGCCCACCCCTCCGAAGTAGGGCGAGCTGAGCTCGGCGCTCAGGTGAGACGCAAACGCCCGGGCTGAGATCGTTCGCCGGGCCTGGACCGCCCGTCGTTCCCGCAGCAACCGCGGCAGGGCGCGTGCCAGGTCCAGCATCGCCAGCGCCTTCATCCGCGCCCAGCCCCCGCGCACGGCCACCACCCAGACCGCGAGCTCGGTGACGAGCAGCGCCGGGAGCACGGCCGCGAGCAGCGTTCCCGGATAGGTGCGAACGATCGTGCACCAGCGATTGCGCTCGAGCAACCGCCATTTGAGGTCTCCCTTGGCGAACTCGTAGGTGTGCTGCACGCGTGCGTCTGGGACGACTGCCAACGTTGCTCCCGTCAAGCGCAACCGCAGAGACAGGTCTACGTCCTCGCAGTACATGAAGAAGTGCTCGGGAAACCCGCCCGCCACCTCCCATACCGCTCGTGGGATGGCCAGGCACGCGCCGGACAGAAACCCGACCTCGGTCGGGATTCGGGGTGCCGCTGTCATCGGTTCGCCGACCTGGCCCGCCCAGCCGAAGCCGGTGAAGTGGAGCACCCCGCCGCTGGTGTTGATCTGCTCACCGCCCTCGAGCAGGACCAGCCCCATCCATGCCGTCCATTCCCCGTCCCAGGGGCAGCGGATCGCCTCGGCCCACCCCGGCTGGACAACACAATCCGGATTGAGCAGCACGACGAGCTCCCCGCCGGCCTCCTGTACGCCGCGGTTGGCCCCGGCGGCAAAGCCCACGTTACGGGCCAGCTCGATCAGCCGCGCGGCGGGGGCGAGCCGCCCGAGTTCGCCCGCCAGGCCCTCTCTGGAGGCGTTGTCAACCACGATCAGCTCGTCACCTTCGGCCAGTTGCGCGACCAGTGGCGGCAATGACCGGCGCAGCTCGGAGAGTGAGTCATGGGCGACGACGATCGTCGACAGCGAGACGCGTGCCATGAGCCGCCGCGATAATAGACGGCTGTGATGGCGTCTAGAGCTCGCTCTTGCCTCGCCGTCGTGCCGGCCTACAACGAGGGCGGCTCGATAGTGAACGTGATCGATTCGCTCCATCAGGAAGCGCCCGATTTCGACGTGATCGTGATCGATGACGGCTCCTCCGATGACACCGCTGCTCGCGCAGCGGCGGCCGGCGCTGAAGTGGTGCGGCTGCCGTTCAACCTGGGCATCGGGGGCGCGGTGCAGACCGGGTTCCTGTACGCGCTCGAGCGCGGCTATGACTACATGGCCCAGGTCGACGGTGATGGACAGCACGAGCCGGCGGACCTGGCCAACCTGCTCGACATGATGCGCGCGAATCCCAGCCTGGACATGGTCTGCGGTTCACGCTTCCTGACCAGCGAGAACCAATACCTGGCCCCGATCAGCCGGCGCACCGGCATCCACCTGTTCGCCTTCGCGCTGTCCAAGATCGTCGGCCAGCCGGTCACCGATCCGACCTCAGGGTTTCGGCTCTACAACCGCCGCGCGATCGGCCTGTTCGCTCGTGACTACCCGCATGACTATCCCGAGGTGGAGGCGGTTCTCCTCCTCCACGCTCATGAGCTCCGTATGGCTGAGGTGCCCGTTCGCATGCATCAGCGGGGTGCCGGGCGCTCGTCGATCACCAAGGCTCGCTCGCTCTACTACATGATCAAGGTGTCGCTGGCGCTGCTGGTGGGGCTCTTGCGACGCCACGGGCCGGTCGAGACCGGCGAGCCGGGGCCGGTGCCCGCCGCCAGGGGGATGTGAGCGTGCACTTCGGCGCCCAGCTGGCCTCGATCGCGTTTGCCGTGATCGTGTTCGGCCTCGTGTTCGAGATGGTCCGTCGGAGATACCTACGCGAGCGCTACGCGATCCTGTGGCTGGGAGCGGCGCTGGTGCTGATCATCCTCGCGGCCTGGACGCAGCTGCTGAGCAGCGTTTCCAAAGCGGTCGGCATCGCCACACCCTCCAACGCGTTCTTCGTGATCGCGTTCGCCTTTCTGCTGCTCCTCCTGCTCCATTTCTCCGCCGTCGTCTCGCGGCTGGCTGATGAGACGCGCGTGCTCGCGCAGCGACTGGCGCTGCTCGAGCAACGTGAGCGGGCACGCGCCGGCGGCACGTCGGAGGGCGATAGCGCCGATGAGGACGAGCCCGCCTGGATGACCGCGCCGCACGCCTCGGGCGAGCGACCTCGGGCCGGATCCAAGCCTTGACGAGCGCTCCGGGCGAGAGCTCGGGCAAGGGCCGGCTGCGGCTCGTCGTGAGCATCGTCGGCCCGTTGCTCGTCCTCGGCGTCCTGATCTACGTGATCGCCGGCAACGGCCACCAGATTTCCAAGGCGGCCAAGCGCGCGAGCATCGCCGAGCTCGCGCTGGTCACCGCACTGGCGTTCGTGACGCTCCTGGCCCGGACCGAGGCCGTGGTGGCGTGCCTGAACGCCATGGGGGCTCGCCCACGCCGGCGTGACATCCACGCCGCCAACTCGCTCACCTTCCTGGCCGCGATGATCAACCACTACGTCTCGGCGGTGGTCCGGGGGGCCCTGATGCGCCGGATCGACCCCGAGCGCTCTCCCACGATCGCGCAGATGGTCATGGTCGACACGTCGACCAGCCTGATCGAGGCGCTCGTGGTCGGGATCCTGATCGTCGTCAGTGCCAGCGCGTTGAAGCTCGCCTGGTGGGTTCCGGTGCTGATCCTGCTCGCCTGCGTGACCGGCGTCGCCGTCGCGCTGGGAGCCCGGCGGCGGTTCTCCCACATACAGCTGTTTCGAGGCCTCGATGTCCTGGCGCACTCGCGACAGCGCACGATCGTCGCCGCTCTGATGGTGATCGTGATCGTCACCCAGGTCGGTCGCACCCTGATCGTGCTCCACGCCGTGGGACTGCACCCATCCCTGCTGCAGGCCGTGGCTACATTCGTCGCCGCCGGGGTGTTGTCGAGCCTGTTCGCCGGCCCCGGTGCCGGTACGGCGGGAGCTCCACTGATCGTCTTCGGCCACAGCCATCTGGCGGCATCGGCGGCGGCGGGGATCGAACTCTCGATCACATCGCTCCTGGCCAGCGTCGTGTACGCCCTGGCCGGCGGTCCGGTCTTCCTGTGGCGTCTGCGGCAGGCAATCGCGTGAACCCTGCGCACCGATGCCTGGCCTGTGACGGCCGGCTCTGCAGCGCGCCGGCGGTGGTGGCCCCGGACCGGATGCATTCGATCCCGGGCTCCTGGCCCGTGCACGAATGCCTGACCTGCGGCTCGGGGACGACCCTCCCTCTGGCCGCCGAGACGGACCTGGGGGCGTTCTATCCCCAGGACTACGCGCCGTTCGACGTCCCGCGGGGAGTACTCGCGCGGGCGATGGCGTTCATGCAACGCGCTCGAGACCGGCGCTTTCCGCTGGCCGAACTCGCTGCCGGCAGGCAAACCCCGGGGCTTCTGCTGGATGTCGGTTGCGGCCGCGGAGACCTGGCGGCATCGTGGCTGGCGGGCGGATGGCGGGTCCAGGGGATCGAGCCCTCGCCCGACGCGGCAGCCGTGGCCGGGGCGCGGGGCGCCGAGATCGTCGGCGAGACGCTGTCGAGTGTCACGCTGGCCCCCGAATCGCTCGACGCGGTGGTCTTCCGGCATTCGCTGGAGCACGTGGTCGATCCCCGGCTCGATCTGAGCCGGGTGTGCGCGGCGCTCCGACCCGGAGGCCGGCTGGCTGTGATCGTGCCCAACTGGGGCTCGTGGCAGCGCCGTGCGTTCGGGGAATACTGGTTTCCGCTCGAGCTGCCCCGCCACCGGACCCACTTCACTTCAGACGGATTGCGGGCGGCACTCGCGGCGGCCGGATTCGAAGCCGTCGACGTGCGCCCGGCGACTCCGTTCATCACCACCGCCTGGAGCCTCCAGTTTCGCCTGTTCGACCGGCTGGTCAGCGACGGTGGGGCGGCGCTCCTGGCCGGTTACGCCGCGTCGCTCCCGATCTCGCTCGTCTCGCGCGTGCTCGATGCCGCCCGGGGTGGCGGAGACTTTCTGCACGCGGCAGCGGTGCGGCCCGCCTGAACTCAGAGACCAGCCAGGATCGTCCGCAGCCCGTCGCGGAGTGCGACCTGCGGCACCCAGCCGAGCTCCTCCCGGGCACGGGTCACGTCGAGGCAGCTGCGGCGCACCTCGCCGGGGCGCTCGGGCTCGAATTGCGGGTCAGGCAGGACGGCATCAGCGACCTCGCGCAATGCGTCGAGCAGGTCGAGCACCGATGTCTCCCGGCCGTGGCCGATGTTGATCGGCCCGATGAGCTCAGACTCGGCGGCGAGCAGGTTGGCACGGACGACATCAGACACGTCAACCCAGTCACGGGTTTGGCGTCCGTCACCGAATACATGCGGGGTCCGCCCGGTGATCGCGTGGCCACAGAAGATTGCCACCACCCCGGCCTCGCCGTGGACATCCTGGCGCGGGCCGTAAACGTTGCCGTAGCGCAACGAAGCAGTTGAGAGGCCATGCAGCCGGGTGTAGAGCTCGCAGTATCCCTCGGCGGCGAACTTGCTCTGGCCGTAGGGCGCCAGCGGGCGGACCGGGTAGTCCTCAGGGGTCGGCAGCGTCTCGGCGTCTCCGTACAGACCTCCACCCGTTGAGGTGTTGACCGTCCGTCTCGCGCCGTTGCGACGCGCGGCTTCGAGCACGGCAATTGTGCCCAGCACGTTTGAATTTGCGTCTTGTGCGGGATGTTCAACCGAGTGACGAACATCGATCTGGGCCGCCAAGTGAAAAACCACCTCGGGCCTCGCCGTGGCGAACACCGCCGCGACGGCGTCCGCCTCGCGGACGTCGACCTCCTCGAAACGAGCGCCATTCGCCAGCGCCGCCTCCAGGTTGGCCGGTTTGCCGGTGGACAGATTGTCGATCACGGTCACGCGATCGCCACGCGCCAGAAGCGCATCGACGAGATTCGAGCCGATGAAACCAGCCCCACCGGTGACCAGGCAGTCCATAGCGGCACGAGAGCTTACGCGGACGGCCAAAGTCAGCGCCCGGGTGCGCTACGAGCCGGGTCCGCACCGCGGGCTGCGGCACGGACCCGATCGGACGGCCTCGGTAGGGCTAGGAGACCGCCTGTGACTCGCGAAACAGGGGGCGATGCTCGCGAGTCGGCATGACTTCCGTGTCAAAAGCGAGCATAACCTGGAGAACCTCTGCAGAGGGGGAGATTTTCGCCCCAATTACGGTGCACTGGCAGGAAACCGCGTAACTCTGAGCCAAATGTTCCGTTGCTACACCAGAGCGCCCGTCGATCCCCCCGGTCTCACGGCGTTTCTGGCCCCGAAAACCGATGCTTTGATCGCCGACCCTCGGCGAGCAGCACAAGAAAGTCCGGAGTGACAATGCGCCCTGAGGGCTCCCTCAAGCCTGACCCCATCGCGGTAATTCGACCGCCCACAGTCGACGTGCTCGGCATCCCGCTCGGGCTGACCGATTACGAGGGCACGCTGGACTGGATCGATGCCACGGTGGCGGCAGACGGCCGGGGCTACGTCTGCGTCTGCAACGTGCACACGGTGATGGCGTCTCGTGAGGACGACGAATTGCGCCGCGCGCTGTTCGGATCCTCGATCAACGTGCCCGATGGACAGCCGCTCGTATGGGCCCTGGCCGCACTCGGCCATCCGCTCGATGCTCGCGTCTACGGCCCGGAACTGATGGCCCGCGCCTGCGCTCGCTCCGCCGTGTCAGGACAGCGTCTGTACCTCTACGGCGGCCGCAACCAGGGGGCGCTGGTTCAGCTGGCCCTGAACCTCCGCCAGCGGTATCCGGGCGTCAAGATCGTTGGCGGGTACTCCCCGCCTCACCGTCCGCTGCGTGACGAGGAGCGGGCCGCCGTGATCCACGAGATCAATGCCTCGCGCGCCGACGTCGTGTGGGCTGGGATCGGGGTGCCCAAGCAGGAGAAGTGGATGGCACAGTTGCGCCCGAAGCTGAACGCGCCCGTGCTGATCGGCGTTGGGGCGGCGTTCGACTTCCATGCCGGACTCGTACCTCAGGCCCCGGGCTGGATCCAGCAGAACGGCCTGGAATGGGCCTATCGCCTGGCCCATGAGCCGCGGCGTCTGTGGCGGCGCTATACCCGCTACAACCCCCGCTTCGTCCGGGATTTCGGGCGCCAGTTCATCGCCTACAAGCGGTACGAGCAGCGCCTGCCCAAGCGGGAGGCATAGCCGAGGCGCGCGGCCGGCGAGGCCGCGCGAGGCAGAATTGACGCCGTGAGTAGTGAGCCTGCAGCGTCGATCGTGATCCCCACGCGAGACCGTCCCGACTATCTGGCCGTCACGCTCGCTTCGGTGATCCCTCAGGCCGAGCGGGCCAGGGCGGAGGTCCTCGTGGTCGATGATGGAGTCAATCCCGGAACCGCCGCCGTCGCCGCGCGTCACGGGGCGCGGCTGATACGTCCGTCTGGCCACGGGGCCAACGCAGCGCGCAACGCGGGTATCGGAGCTGCCCTCGGCGACCCCATCGTGCTGATCGACGACGACATTGAGGCGCCGCCCGGATGGCTCAGCGCCCTGCTCGACGGCGCCGCCCACACACCGGACTGCGACGTGTTCGGAGGACCAATCCAGGCTCGTCTCGACGGCGGCGGGCCGCGCGCGTGCGGGCGCGAACCGGCGCCGATCACGACGCTCGACCTGGGTCCGGCGGATCGTGATGTGGCGCTCGTGTGGGGAGCCAACATGGCGATCCGCCGCCGGGCCCTCGAGCTCGTGGGGCCCTTCGACGAGACGCTGCACGGACGCGGCGAGGAGGAGGAGTGGCAGCGGCGGTACAGCGCCGGGGGAGGGCGGGTTCGATACCTGGCCGCGGCCGGACTCGACCATCGGCGCAACCGGGCCGACTCGACGCTCCGGCGCCTGAGTGCGGCCGCTTACGCGCTCGGGCGCACGGCTCGGCGCTATGACGTCCGCAAGGGTCAAGCGCCGGGACTGGGCGGAGAGCTCAGGGTGCTGGCCGGGTGTCTGTGGCATAGCGTGAGGCGCCGATGCGCCGTCGGGCTGGTCCTGACCGCACACGCTGCGGGAAGGATCCGCGAGGCGCTCTCAGGGCACTCGTCGTGAGTGGGCCGCTACCGACTGACGATTTTCTGTCGGGAACCAGCGGCCAGGTGTTCGGCCTTCGCGCCACGAGCCGGGCGTTCGTGGCCGACGCGGTCTGCGACGCGGCCGCCCTGGCCCAGCTGCAGCCGGGGCGGCTTCGTCGTGCTGCAGCGGCAGCACCCGGGCGGCGCGTTCTGGCTCTGGCCATAGAGCGCGAGGACATGCCCAACCTGCTGGCCGGAGCCCGAGAGGAGCTTCTGCGTTCGCACCACGAGGTCCGCTTCGCCAGCACCACGGTGGGCGACCGGGGGAAGTTCGAGAACCTCAATGCCTTGCTCGCGGAGCACCCTGCTCGCGGTCACGACTGGCTGCTCGTGATCGATGACGACGTTGAGTTACCCGCCGGCTTTCTGGACACCTTCCTGTTCCTGGCCGAGCGCTTCGGGTTTCGGCTCGCCCAGCCGGCGCACCGTCATCGCTCCCACGCTGCGTTCGCGGTCACGCGTCGCCGCCCCGGGGTCGTTGCTCGCGAGACGCGGTTCGTCGAGATCGGACCGGTGTCGGCGTTTCACGCCGCGACATTCGAGACGCTGCTGCCCTTCCCGCCGCTGCGCATCGGGTGGGGGCTCGATGCTCATTGGTCGGCCCTGGCCGCACAGCTGGGCTGGCCGATCGGAGTGGTGGATGCCACACCGGTCCGGCATGGACTACGACAGATCGCTGCCTCCTATGACCGTGGTGCGGCCATCGCCGAGGCGCGCGAATACCTCGCCGGCCGCCCGTACACCAGAGCCATCGATGCGCAGCGCACGCTGCGGACCTATCGCCGGTGGCGGTGAGCTCAGGACCGCGCCCGCCGGCCCGCGCCCATGGCGCCGCCCGGGTAGAAATGACCCGCCGAGCGCTCCACGAACTCGGAGTACTCGAGTCCGAACGCGTGGCAGGTCTCGGCCAGCGCAGGTGTGGCGTGGACGTTGTCCGATACGAGGACCCCACCCGGAGCCAGACGAGGGGCCACGGTGCTCAGCTCCCAGAGCTCGTTGTCGTACGTGTGCAGGCTGTCATGGATGAAAATCCCCACCAGGGGCGAGACGGCGAGCACGCTCGCGAGCCCGTCCCGGGTGGACTCGATCCTCAGCTCCCACCGAGGGTGGGGGGCCGCCAGCCAGCCGGCGGCCGGGTTGACATCGAAGGACGTCAGTCGCCCCTCCGCCCCCTCGTCGGCGTTGCGCTCCAGCGCGCGCAGCAGAACCAGGGAGCCGAGGCCGTCATGAACTCCGGCCTCGATGATCACAGCCGGTCGGATCAGCCGGACCAGCGCATACCAGCCCAGCCGCTTACCGAACGGCGGGGAGGCTTTGCTCCACCACCAATGCCCCCGGGTGGCAGCACCCAGACGATCTCGCAGAACACGGTCATCTCGGGTCTCGCCCAGCACGCGCTCGATCTCGCCCGCGTCAGCCCCGGACACCGTCTGCACCCAGGCGGCGAGAACGTCCTCGTTGGCCAGGTCATAGGTGAAGTTGTGCGGCTCGGGGTCGGCGAGTACGAAGGACAGGTTGGCGTGCAGCGGCGCGCCAACGCTCAACACGGCTCGGGCCTTGCTGATCCAGCGCAGCCGCCTCATGTAACGCGGGTCCAGGCCCAGCTTCTGCGCCGCGCCACGAGCGGTGGCATGCCACGACATCGGCGCGAGTCTAGGCGCTCCCGGCCGCCCTTACACTGCCTGGCCATCCCGACCGAAGGCCACCCTCGGCCCCTCCTCGTCGCCGCTGTCGCGCCGGCATCAGAAGCTTGATCAACCTCCTCTCCAAGCCAAGCGGCGACGCCGTTGGGGGCCTTTGCCTCGCCGCCGCGCTGACGGTGCTGGGGTTCGTCACCACGGGCGGCTTCGATCAGTCGATCACGGTGTCGGGCGCCAACACCTGGAGCGAGATTGTCATCACCCTCGTGGGCGCGATTGCCTGCGCGGGGATGCTGCTGCTCGGCGCGCGTCAGCCGAGCTGGGGGGCGGTGACAGTGGCGCTGTTCGCGCTCATGACCGCGTTCACGGCGTTATCCATCACCTGGTCGGTGCAGCCTGACAACTCCTGGCAGGCGAGCAGCCTCACGCTGGCCTATCTGGCCGCATTCGCTGGCGGTGCCGCTCTGGCCCGCCTGGTTCCGGCCCGGTGGCCGGCGCTCGTGGGGGCGGTCGGCGTGACGGCGGTCGTCCTCAGCGGTTATGCACTCTTGGCCAAGGTATTTCCGGCCTCCTTGGCTGCCAGCCAGACGCCCGGGCGCCTGCAGGCACCGTTCGGCTACTGGAACGCCACCGGGGTGGTGGCCGCTTTCGGTTTGCCACCCTGCCTATTGGCCTGGACTCGGCGTCAGGGCGGACCGGCGCTACGCGCGCTGGCTGTGCCCGCCAGCGCGATCCTGATCTCCGTCGTGGTCCTCTCCTACTCGCGTTCCGCGCTGCTCGTGACGGTCATCACCGTCGCGGGCTGGTTTGCGTTCATGCCCCGCCGTCTGCACGGCGCGGCCCTGCTGGCACTGGCCGGCGCCGGCGCTGCCGTGATCACCGCGTGGGCGCTGGCGCGTCACGGGCTGACCGGTGACGGCGCCACGCTCGCATCCAGGACGAGCGCCGGCCATACGTTCGGCATCGTCCTGCTGCTGACGATCCTGGTGCTCACGGGCGCCGGCGCGGCGGCCGTCATCACGTTCCGGCGCGTCACGCTGCCGGAGACCCTCAGACGCAGGATCGGCATCGGACTGCTCGTCATGCTGGCGCTCGTGCCCGTGATCGGCGTTGTGGCCCTGGCAGCGTCGTCTCGCGGGCTGACGGGCGAGATCACTTCCGACTGGCACTCCCTGACCAGTGTCAACTCAGGCGTGGGTGACACGGCAGCACGCCTGGGGCAATTCGGCTCCAGCCGGCCGCTCTACTGGAGCCAGGGGATCACGGTGGGGGAGCACGCCCTGCTGAAAGGGACGGGCGCGCTCGGGTACGCGACGGCCCGGACTCGCTACACGGCCAACACGCACGTTGCCGGTCACGCGCATAGCTATGTGATCCAGACGTTCGCCGACTTCGGGCTGATCGGCCTGGCCATCAGTGCGGCTCTGCTGATCTCGTGGTGCGCGGCCTGCGCGCGCGCGATCGAGCCTCGAACCGGGTGGACGATGCTGGATCCGAGGCGGATCCCCGAACGCGAGGGGCTGGTGACGCTGGCCCTGGTGGTGCTCGCGTTCGGATTGCAATCTGCGATCGATTGGACGTGGTTCTTTCCTGGCGTGACCGTTCCGACGCTTCTGTGCGCCGGATGGCTGGCCGGCCGAGGGCCGCTCGCACGTCCAGTGGGACGGGCGGCGCGCCGGGCGCCGATCCTGAACCGACCCGCGGTGGGGGCGACTGTGACCGTGCTCATGACGGTGGCGCTGCTCGGTGCCTGGCTGATCTGGCAACCGCTGCGTTCGGCCAATGCCGCCAACGCGGCCGAGACCGCGGCCACACACGGGGATTTCCCCGCCGCCTTTGCCTCTGCCCGTAGCGCAGCGGACTATGACCCGCTCGCACTGCAGCCGTTGCTCGTCCTCTCGTCACTGTACGAGTCCGAGAATGACCTTCGGGCGGCGCGATCGGAACTCGTCAAGGGCGTGAGCACCCAACCTGACAATTACGAAAGCTGGCTCGCGCTGGGCACCTTCGATCTCAACAGCGACCACAACCCGGCGCGCTCACTGCCATCACTCAGGCGCGCGTATGCGCTGAACCCGACCGTGCCCTCGACGATCCAAACTCTGGCTGACGCGCGTCTCACGCTGGCCAAGCAGCGCTGACCCGGTCCGGGCTCAGGCGAGCCGCGAGCGACTCGGCTCAGGCGACCGCGAGCGACTCGGTCTCGAGCGCCGACGCGGGCAGCCGCCCGTGACCGTACGCCTGGCTGACCGCGATCAGCAGGCGCTCGTATTGATCGGTCACCGCGTCCCAGGAATAGCCGCGGGCGCGATCACGGGCGCGATCGCGGTAGACAGCCACGAGGTCAGGGTCGTCGAGCAGCCGTCCGAGTTGCGCCGTCAGGTCTGGCACACCATCGCGGCCCGAGAAGTAGATGCCGGCATCGCCCACCGTCTCGACGTTCGGCGGGTGGTCGTTGACCAGCACGCAGTTACCGGCCGCCATCGCCTCGAGGATGACCGGATGCGTGCCACCCACTTCAGTCGGGGCGCAGAACAGATACGCGTTGCGCTGCAGCTCCCAGTAGCGCTGGCCGAACACATACCCGGGGAAGACGACGCGCGGATCGGCCGAGCGGCGGACTTGGCGGATGTACTCGTCCGCATACGGAGCACCGCCGACGACGGCGAGCTTCATCCCACGGGCGCGGAGGCGATCGATCCGCGAGAACGCCTCCACCAAGAGGTGCGGATTGTTCTCCGGCTCGAGCCGGCCCACGAACAGCACGTACTGGCGCGGCTCGAGCCCCAGCTCGCGAAGCGTCCGATGACGATCCGGGCCCTCCGGGCCGGGATCCTCGACCCCGTATGGGACGACTCCGATCCGCTGCCCGTAACGGCGGGCGAAGATGTCGGCGACCGCGTGGCTGTCCGTGATCGCCTGGTCGGCGGCCCGGGGTGCAGTTCGTTCGGCGAAGCGCAGATAGGCCTTGGCCAACGCGGGCCACTTGCGCCGGTCGGAGTCAAGCCCATCGACGTTGATGAGAGACGGAATCGAGGCCAGCCGAGTGATCCGGCATAGGGGTGAGTTGCCGGCGATGAAGAACAGAGCCACGTCTGGTCGGGTGATCCGCGCTGCGTGCAGTGAGGACAGGAACGTGTGGACGAACGTATCCAGGTATTTGTTCTGGATCGTGGGCAGGTGCACCAGCTCCGCACCCTTGTAGCGGGTCAGCTTTCGATCAACCACGTGCGGGCGGCAATAGACGATCACCTCGTGTCCACGCGCAGTCAGGCGCGAGGCGAGCTGCTCCACCGCCGTCTCGAAGCCACTGTAAGAAGCGGGTATGCCCCGCGTGCCGAGGATCGCGATCTTCATCGGGTCAGGGCTAGAGAGTAAGCCTCCAGATGTTGGTGCGCTGAAGTCCGCCAAGAAAAAGCGCGCACCTGGCGGATTCCACGCTCGGCCAGCTCACCGCGCGCACCGGGATCTCCCGCCAACGCGAGCATGGCGGCGGCCAGCGGCTCCCGCCCCATCGGGCTCACGTAGTGCGGGGCGTCGCCGCCGACGTCTCGCACCGCGGGTATCCGGCCGGCGATCACGGGCGTTCCCAGGCTCATCGCCTCGAGCAGGGTCAGCCCGAAGCCCTCGTAGCGAGATGGGTGGACAAGCGCCGCCGCGCCAGCATGAAGCTCGGCCAGCCGCCGGGCAGACGGAGCCCGCTCGATACGTATGCCAGATCCGGCCGCCACCCTGGAGCTCGCCCCGGCGAGCACAAGGTCAAGCGGCCGGTCGGCCGCCTGCCGGTAGGTCCCGAAGGCATCCAGGAGAAGCGGCAGGTTCTTGCGCGGCTCGTCGTCTCCGACATACAGGAAGTGGGTCGGCTCCCGGCGCGCGAGCGCCGTGAGCTCCTGTCCGGGTCCGTGCGGGGCGATCACGATCCGGCGCTGGGGCACTCCCCACAGCGTCGCCACCTCGCCAGCCGTGGCCCGGCTGACGCATAGGACGGCGGCGGCGTGGCGGGCGGCGTGGCGATGGGCAACGGCGGCGTGGCGACGGAAGGCCGGCGAGAACGCGGCCGGAAGCCGTTCGAAGGCGAGGTCATGGACCGTGATGACCTGAGGCAGCCGGGTCGTCCGGGAACGGGCCGGCAGCGGATGATGGATCAGATCCGCGCGCTCTGCCCGCGCCCGCCGCGGCAGTTCGACCTCGAGCCACCACTCGTCGCTCCAGGCGTTGCGCAGGCTGCCGAGTCCGCCTGCGGCGGGTGCTCGGCGCCCCGAGTTCGCGGCCTCGATCAGCTCGATCCCCGGGTCACCCGAGAGCGTTGCGAGAAGACGTTCGAGGTAGACACCGGTCCCCGAGGCCGGCCTCCGGAGCGTGTACGTGGTGTCGAGCAGAACTCGCATCAACGGACTGCGCGGGCCAGCAGCCACGGGCGCAGGGGCGCCCGACCGGCGGAGCGAACCGTCACCCCGGCAAAGCCGAACTCGTCCAGCAGGCGGCGCAACGAAGCACGCGAATACAGATGCAGATGGTCCCCGAGCGGGTCCGAGTAGCGCTCGATGCCGCCGAGCGCCAGCGCCAGGCGACTGTGGTTCGGCGTGGTCAACAGCAGCCGCCCGCCCGGCGCCAGCACCCGCCTGACTTCGGATAGCCACCGCGCCGTGTCGGCGACGTGCTCGATCACCTCGCTGCTCCAGACGAGATCGAAAGCGTTATCCGCGAACGGCAGGGGGCCCGTGATGGGAATCAGGTGAAAGTCAAGCTCGGGATGACGGTCCCGTGCGCGGCGCAGCGCCGCCTCGGCCACGTCAGCGCCGACGACGCTGCGCACCGCGCCGGCCAGTTGGCCCGTGAACGCACCGTCGCCGCAGCCGAGATCGAGCGCGCGATCATCTCGACGGGCCTCGGAGAGCATGAAGCGACGCCGGAGTTCGAAGGCGGGCGGCCTCAGATCCGCCGGCAGTCGATCCCAGAGATCCTCGTAATAGTCCTTCACAGCGGCGAAGCGTATGGGCTGGCCTCAAGCTCGCCGATCCCCTGCTCGACATCGGCTGCGCCCCGGGATACAGTGGCCGCCCCCGGGGGAGGCTCCGGACCGAGAGCGATGCCAGCCCCAACTGTCACGGACGGCGGCAAACCCGAGCCGGGGGCACCGGGACCCGACCGCCCGCCCTCGCGCCGCCTGCTGGCCGTGGCACCCGTCACCCACCCCGGCGGGGCTGAGACCGGCCTCCTGCGGCTCCTCAGCCGATTGCAGTCACGCGGGTGGCATGTGACCCTGACGACGCCCGGTGGCGGGCCACTGCGCGATGCCGCGCTGGCTGCCGGCCACGACTGGACGGCACTCGCAGTGGGCGGCCTGGGTCCCCGGACCGGGGCTCCGGCCCTCGCCTCCTGGCCCCGGATCCGGCGCCTGGCCCGAGCGGCCAGCGTCGTGTACCTGAACGGCTCCGTGTGCGGCCGCCTCCTGCCCGCGCTCCCCGGCGGCGGCGCTCGGCGGGTACTCCACGTCCATGACATCGTCTCGCGCGTACCGCGATTCTGGCGCCTGGCTGACGTTGTCCTCGCCGATTCGGGGGCCGTGGCCTCCCAGCTTCCCGGCCTGCGCCCGCACATCGTGTTCTGCCCGGTGGAGGCCGACCCGCCGCTGGCTGAGGCACCGTGGCCGATGAGGGACGGACCGGTGGTCGGATTCGTCGGTCGGATCGAGCCACGCAAGGGTCCGTTGGACCTGGTCCGGGCCGCGGCGGCGATCCGACGCTCGCACCCGGCGGCGCGCGTGGTCGTGGTGGGTGAGGACCCTTACGGGAGCGACCCCGCGTACACGCAGCAGGTGATCCAGGCTCCAGAGGTCGAGCACGTCCCCTGGAGTGGCAACGCGCCGGGGCTGATGCGCAACCTCGACGTGCTCGTGCTCCCGTCCTACCAGGAACCATTCGGGACCGTGCTCGCCGAAGCCATGGCGGTCGGGACGCCGGTGGTGGCCACTCGGGTCGGGGGCCTGCCCGAGGTCGTCCAGGATGGCGTCACGGGGCGGCTGGTGTCACCGGGTGACCCCGATCAGCTGGCGGCAGCGGTGATCGAGGTCCTGGCCCGGCGCGACTCGATGGGGGCGGCGGCACACGAGGGGGCCAAGCGCTTTTACGCCGATGCCTACGCTGACCGTGTCGAACGGTTGATCGCCGGATGAAGGTCGCCTTCGACAGCCGGCCGGCCAAGGACGAACGAGGCGTTGGACGCTACTGCCGAAGCCTTCTGCAGGCCCTTCGGGACACCGGTATCGGCGAGCTGGTGGAGACGCACGATCCCCGGCGATGCGACGTTTTCCACGCGCCCTGGATCGAGGGGGCGATGCTCCGCTGCCCGGTGCCAATGGTCGTCACATTGCACGACCTGGTTCCGCTCAAGCGCCGGGGCGAGTACCTGCGCACGGGCGTCCGGTTCAAGCTGCGCTACCTGGCGGTCCAGCGCGCCACCCGAGTCATCGTCCCCACCTCGGCGGTCGCCGACGACGCCGTTCGTGCTCTGGACATCCCCACCGAGCGGCTGGTGGTCATCCCCGAGGCCCCGGCCGCGACCTTCTACCGCCGGCCCGACGCCGAGGTCAGTGCGGTCCGGGAGCGCTTCGGCCTGCCGGACCGCTACCTGGTGTGGGTCGGAGGTCTGCGCACCCCGGATCCGCGCAAGCGCGTGGCGGCGCTCGCGCGGACCCACCGCGAGCTGCCGCTGGTCCTCGTCGGTCCCGCTGGTCACTGGGCGGCAGAGCTGCCGGACGTCCAGCTCACCGGCATGGTTGACGACGACGAGCTGGCCGCGATCTACACCGGCGCCCACGCGCTCGTCTTCCCCAGCGACGACGAGGGCTTCGGGCTCCCGCCGGTGGAGGCTCTGGCCTGCGGGACGCCGGTCGCGGCCTGTGACGTGCCTGCCCTGCGCGAAGTGCTCCAGGGCATCCTGACCCTGACGCCCGTCGACGACCTCGAGGCACTCGTCCGTGACGCCGAGGCACTCCGGCGCCCGGCGCCCGCGCCGCCGGCTTGGACGTGGAGTGACGCCGCCAGCGCCACGTGGCAGGTGTACCTGGACGCCATGTCAGCCCGGACCCCGGGGCCGGGCGGCCGGTGGCGCGTCCTACGTCACGCGGGAGCTCGCAACCCGAACGGCGCCGAGTCTCGCCGTCGGGCCTGAACCAGCCGGCGCCGGTGCCACGCCCCGCGCCGCAGGCGCCAGGCGTCGCGGTAGCCGGCCAGCAGATAGGGCTCGCGGAGCAGCACAAAGCCGAGGGCGAGGACCTCGTATAACGCAATTGCGGGAAGGTCCCTCGCCAAACCAGCCGGGGTCTCGTTCTTGATCATCATCAGGTAGCGGTTGCGGAACTGGAGCCGGCGATCGGAGCGGCTGAGCTGCGCACGCGTGCTCGGGCTGTAGGTGCGCACGTGCTCGGCCATCGCGGCGGGCTCGTACACGCTCCGCCAGCCGAGCAGCTGGGCCCGCCAGGCCAGATCGGCATCGGACGCCCACAGCTCCATGTCCTCGTCGAGCACCTCCCCGGTGCCGAGCCGGCACTCCTCGAGCGCCTCGCGCCGATACAGCGCGGCGGCACCATCGGCCCCGAACACCGGCGCCGGTAAGGAGAATTCCGCCGCCGGCGCTCCGTGACCGACGAGACCGTTCTTGCGCCGGCGGTCGATCGACATCCCGGCAGCGTCAATCTCCTCCCCCCGGCCTCCGCCCGGAGCAGCTTGGGCGCCACCGATCCGATGCTGTCCTCGGACAGACGAGGCACCGCCGCGGCGAGAAAGCCCGGACGCAGAAAGCAGTCTGCGTTGAGCAGCAGGACGGCGTCGCCCTGGGCGGTCGCGATCGCCTGATTGACCGCCGCCGCATAGCTCCGGCGCGCCGGCAGGGCCAAGACGCGTGCCCCGTGGCGCGCCGCCAGCGCCGCAGTTTCATCCCGGCAGGCGTTGTCGACCACGAGCACCTCGTCCGGAGCGGGCTGCTGCGCCAGCGCAGCCGGTAGCGAGCGCGCCAGCATCGGAGCCTCATCGACGCTCAGGAGGATGATCGTCACCCTCACGGGACTCAGAGCAACTCGCGATACACGGCGGCCGTCTCGCGCGCAGTGCGCTCCCACGAGAACTCGGCCGCCCGGCGGCGCCCGAGCTGCGAGAGGGCTTCGAGTCGCTCGCGGTCGCCGAGGAGCAAGCCGAGCTGATGCTCGAGATCGGGGGGATCGTCAGGTTCGAAGTACGCGGCCGCCTCGCCTCCCGTTTCGGGTAGCGCGGTCGCCCGCGCTGCCAGCACCGGGGTCCCGCGGGCCATGCTCTCGAGCACGACGAGTCCGAAGCCTTCATACAGGCTGGGATGAACCACCAGCTCAGCCGCGGTCAGCAGCTCGTCAAGCCGCGCGTCGCTGACGTAACCGGCCAGCTCCACGGGCGCCCCTCTGGCCAGCTCGCGCAGCCGAGGCCCCTCGCCGCAATCGATCCCGGCCAGCACGAGCCGGTGCGGCAGGCCGTCCGACTCCCGGGCCCGGACGAACGCGCTGACCAGAGCACCGAGGTTCTTCTTGCGGCGCAGGTCACCGACCGCGAGCACGTACGGGCCATCGGGGCTCTCGGCCTCGTCGGGACCCCGGGCGGCGAGGGCAGAAGCGTCCGAGCTCTGTCTGTCCCGGATCGCCAGCGCCGGCGCATCGGGGATCACCCTGACCTTCCCCGGATCGACGCGATAGCGGCGACAGACGTCGGCGGCGGTGAACCGAGACGGGCAGATGACCCGCTGAGCCGAGCGAGCCGCCAACCGGGCGATGAGCTTGAACTTGGCGCGCGTCCGGGGGGCGAAGTCCTCGGGCCAGGTCTCGAACGCGAGATCATTGATCGTGACCACGCCTGGACATGGGCGCACCAGCGGCAGAAAGCAGTTGGGCGCGTGCACCAGGGCCGCCCGGCGCCGCGCGAGCAGCAGGGGAAGTCCCACCTGTTCAAAGATGAACTCCGGACCGGGCAGTCCGCGCTCCAGCGCGACCACGTCCAGGTCTCCCGCGGCCCCGGCGAGGAGTGCGGAGACGAGTTCCCGCGCGTATCGGCCCCAACCTCGAAGCTCGGTTGCGGCGGCGTCACGCGCATCGATCACGATCGGCGCCATGGTGACGCATTCTGACCATGTGAATGCATAGGATCCGTGCCGACGTGACCGCGAGTGCGTTTCGCGAGGAGCAGTTGCTCGACGAGCCGACCCCGCTCGTCCAGATCCCCCGACCGTCGTCGGCGATCTTCGACATCCCGATCGATCTCGCGCGGCCGTCGGACCTCCTGCACACCGTCTCGCGCTGGGCCGCGGTGCGGGAGACCCGCCGGGTGATGTACGTCAACGCCCACGTCGTCAACCAGAGCCGCGGAACGCCGAGTCTGCGGGATGCCCTGCGCCGCGCCGACCTCGTCTACTGCGACGGCTACGGCGTGCGGCTGGCGGCCCGGGCCCTGCACGTCGAGGTTCCCCACCGGATGACCGGCGCGGACTGGATCTGGGGGCTGGCCGCTCTGTGCGAGCTGTCGGGGCAGTCTGTCTACCTGTTGGGGTCAGAGCCACCGATAGCGCGCGAGGCGGCGGCCAGGCTGGCTCAGTGGTACCCAGAGCTCGACGTGGTCGGGGCCCACCATGGCTTCTTCGAGGTCGGCTCGCCCCACAACGAGCGTGTCATCGAGGACATCGTCGAACACGCGCCCCGGATCGTGCTCGTGGGGATGGGCACCCCCAAGCAGGAGCTGTGGGTCGATCGCTACGCCGACCGGCTCGGTGGTGCCGTCGTGTGGACGGTCGGCGCCCTATTCGACTACGTCTCCGGTCATACGCCGCGGGCCCCGCGCTGGCTCGCCGACAACGGGCTCGAGTGGATCTTCCGGCTCGCGATCGAACCCAACCGGATGTGGCGGCGCTACCTGATCGGCAACCCGGTGTTTCTCTCGCGGGTGCTGAGCGAGACCCGCCAGCAGCCTCAGGCCACCGATGCGCTGGGAAGCCTCCTCGAGGACCGGTACGCCCAGTCGGACTCGCGGGACTAGAGCTCGAGGACCACTACCCCCAGTCGGACTCGCGGGACTAGGGCTCGACGAGCCTCTGGGAGGCCGTGTCAGGGTAGGCGTTCAAACGCCGGGGCCAGCGGATCCGGCGGAGCACGAACTGGCGATTGCGCGCCAGCGGTGGATTGACGGCGAAGGGCGGGCGCGGATAGGACCGGGCCCGGCCCGGGATCGCACTCGGGGTGAAGCGAAGGCTGAGCGAATAGTCGGCCCGGCCGCCGTATACGGCGTGGGCATAAGTGGTACCGACCACAGGGTCGAGCGAATCAACCGGGTGCCGGCCCAGCATGTAGACCGCCCACAGCTGGACGCCGGACGGCGGGATGTCGACCCTTACGCTCGCGTCCCGTGGGAGCCGCGCCGCCCACTGCCGAATCTGGAACATGGCCGCGTTTACCTGCTGGGACGTGTTGACCGACTCGCGATGGCCCTGGACCACCGCGGCGCCGGCCCAGGCCAGGGCCAGCACCGCGCCACCTACCAGGGCCGGGCCTCGACGCTCCGACAGGAGGCTCGTCACTCCGGCGGCCGCCAGCGTCAGCACCAGCGCACCCACGAATGACAGGTGCTTGAAGTCCATGTAGGCCCCGTCGCTGGCCAGGCGGAAGCGCAGATCAAGCAGGCACAGCACGGCAAGCGAGATTCCGAGCGCCACGGCACTACGCCGGGGCAGGCGGGCCAGCGCGCATCCGGCGACGATCAGCACCAGGAAGACCGGTATCACGCCGCCGCCGGTGCCGACGAAATCCCCCGCGGGCAGCAGCGTATTGATGTCACCGCCCCACAGGCCGCTGTGCGAGGACAGGAGCTGCTGAATGCCCTGGCCGAGCTTGATGGCCGCGCCGACCACGGCCGGCGCCAGTACGACCACGGCCAGCAACCCGACGACCCAGGAGCGGGAGCGAAGGAGCTGGGGGGCGAGCCTGTAGCGCCGGTAGGCGATGGCCAGGACGCCGATGATGAGCAGCGGATACGGAAGCGCCAGTGGGTAGGCGAGTCCGAGCTCGAGCAGCATGAGGGCGAACAGGACCGCCACGCCGCGGGTGGCCGGACCGGTGACCGTCCGCCAGCCGAAGAGCAGGGCCCAGGGGAACATCGCCAGCCCCCAGAGCTGGTTCCAGTACGGATGCCAGACGATGTGAAGCGTGACCACCGAAAGCGCCACCGCACCGCCGATCGCAGGTCCCGCCCAGGGCGGAGCCCGCAGGCAGAGGACAGCAAAGGCCCCGAACCCAAGCGCCAGGCAGGCCAGTAGCAGCGCGGCCATGGCCGGGAAGACCGTGATCGGGTCGAGATGACCAAGGTTGCTGGCGCCGGCCAGTGGATAGAAGATCGGGTAACGGAACCGCCAGGGCGATGGGACGGTGTCGATCGGGAGCGCGACGTCGGTGCCGGTGGGTGAGACGTGCTGGAAGAGCACCGCAATTCCCGCGACCTGATGGGCGTCCGGGTTCTCACCAAAGATCGTTGTCATTCCCGTACGCCAAGCCGGAGCCAGCGCGATCACGATCAGGATGGCCAGCGCGGCGACCCAGGCACCCCAAGTCCAGCTCTGGGACTCGCCCTCGGATCCGGCCCGCGATCCCCCCTGTGATCCGCCCTGTGATCCGATCGCGGCCGTGGGGCGGGCCCGCCGCCGGCGGACGAGCACGCTGGCCGCCGCCCCGCCGGCCAGAACCACCCACAGTGAGACGTGCAACGGGATCGTGGCCAGACCCAGCGCGGTCAGGGCCAATCCGCTAACTGCGGCGCCGATCGGAAGTGCCATGAGCCGGCCCGGGGCGCCCCACTCGGCCGGAACGAGCGCTACGGCCAGCGCGTCTCCGCTGACCACAAATAGCACCAGACCGGCGAGCAGTCCGCGCGCGGCCGACGGGACGGGACCGAGGTGCGGCTGCCCGGACCCGGCGACGATCAGGCCGGCCAGCGCCAGGGCCAGGACGGTGACGGCACTCGCGCCGGCGGGGCCGCTCCAGCGCCGTGAGGGACCGCCGGCGCTCGGGACCACGGCCGCGGTCTTGGTCGACAGAGACATCGCCGATCAGCCCCGAACGCCGTTGCCCGCGGCCAGCACCACAGCGCGCAGGCGCTCGGCCACCCGGTCGGGCGCGTACGCCTCGACTCTTCGGCGTCCGCGACTGCGCAGCTCTGTGGAGAGCTCGGCATCGGTAAGGACAAGGTGAAGCAACTCGGATACGAGGGCCGGATCGTCCTCGTCGATCAGCACCGCGCCGTCGCCGGCCACCTCGGGCACCGCGCCCGCTGCCCGGGCAACAACCGGCACGCCGAAGTGCATCGCCTCGAGGACAGGCACGCAGAAACCCTCGTGCTCCGACAGGCACAGGAAGACATCAGCGGCGCGGTAGCGCTGTCCGAGCTCGGCCGCGGGCAACCCGGTTTCAATCGTCACCGCGCCCGGGGCCAGGCGGTCAGCCAGAGCGTGCAGCTCGGCGGAGTAGCCGCGCGAGACCGGATCGCCCACCAGTACGAGGCGGGCGTCGGGCCAGCGGTGTTGACGCAGCAGAGCGAAGGCCTCGATGACCCGGTCCTGACGCTTGTGCGGGGAAAGTCTTCCGACGAACAGGATGGTCGGGGCCGCGTGCGTGGTCCCGGCCCGGCGCGTGGCGGTGGCCCGGTCCGGCACGGCGGGTCGCTGGTGGCCGGGTGGCCCGAGCCGGCCGTGGTCGAGCAACAGCGGGATGACCTCGGGCTCCTCGGCACCGAGGGCCGATAGCTCGGCCGCGTTGAAGTTCGAGTCAGCGGCGGCGAGATCGACCGCGGACACGAGCTCCGAGAGCTGTTCACGTCCCAGCGCGCACTGAGCCGCGACGACCGGAGCGTGTTCCCAGAGCCACTCCGGCGGCGTGACGTTGTGGTACAGGAGCAGCTTGCGGTTGGGCAGCTCCAGGAGCTCGTGCAGCCCGGGCGTGCTCGCGGAGTGGTGCAGCAGGAGAAGGTCACCCGGGTTGGCGGCCAATGACCGCAGCGGCGAGAATTCCCCGTTCAGACCGGGGGCGATCCGCGCCGACACGTCAGCCCCGCCCCAGCCCCAGCTCTGAAATCGGGCCCGAAACGCCCGGGCCTCTGTCGTCACCGCATCATGGGGCCCGGCACCGGAGAGGATCTGGTGAACGTTCACGGATGGCTGTCCGAGTCGCCCGGTGGCGTGGCGCCGAGCCCGGAACCATGCTCGCCCTCGAGCGTCGCGACCCGCTGTTCGAGGCGCTCCACCTCGAGCAGCAGCTGAACGTTGAACCGGGTCTGCCGCGCGATCAGCTCGGCGTGGTATTGAGCCAGCAGGCGCAGAAGCCCACGCTTGAGCGCCGTGATCGCACCGCCGTGACGTCGGTGGGAGACGGCCACATCCTCGTCGGGCTCGATCAGGGCCCACTCCATCCGCCGGCGAGGAGTGAGCTCCGGCTCCGGCTCGGGCTCGCCCGGGCTCGACTCGCCGTAGGCGCCGCCGGCCCGCATCGAAGCCAGCGCCTCGCGGGCACGCGCCACGGCGTCCTCGGGACGGGTCATAGCACCCCCGCCTCGTCCTCGGTGCCCATCATGCGGTGATAGAAGGACAGGCCATCTTCGGTTGGCCCGTCGAACACGACGTGCCCGGCGTCCATGACCACGACGCGCTCGCATACCCGCTCGATCGCCGCCGGCTCGTGGGAGACGAGCACCACCGTGGTGCCGACGGCGATCCGCTCCGAGATGCGCTGCAGGCACTTGCGCTGGAAGGCCTCATCTCCAACGGCCAGGACCTCGTCAATCAACATCACGTCGGCGTCGAGGTGAGCGACGATCGAGAACCCGAGCCTGACGAACATCCCCGTCGAGTACGTCTTGACCGGTACATCGATGAATTCGCCCAGCTCGGAGAACTCGATGATCCGTCCGATGCGCTCATTGACGCCCTGCTTGTCCAGGCCATAGAGGGCGCCCTGGAGGTAGATGTTCTCGCGGCCGGAGAAGTCCCGGCTGAAGCCGGCGGCGAATTCCAGGAGCGCCACGACCAACCCTCCGCACCGAGCCTCGCCGGCCTGGAGCGGGACGATGCCTGAAAGCACCCGCAGGGTCGAGGTCTTCCCGGCGCCGTTGCGACCCACCAGACCCACCCGCTCGCCGGGCTCAATCCGGAGGTCCACGCCGGACAGAGCGGGCACGGGCGTCGGCGCCGGCACCCGGCGGCCCAACACGAGCCCCTTGAGCGTGCCCGCGTTGTCGGCCCGCACGCTGAACGACCGGGAGGCTCCGCGGAGCACGATCTCGCCAGGCCGGAGCTCGCTGTGGTTGGGGCGGTGGCCGTCGCGCAGGCGCCTCATAGGACGACCGCCAGCTCGCCCTCCATGCGCCGGAACACCGCGTCACCCAGTGTCAGCGCCAGCGCGGCGGCGAGGACCATGTAGACCAGCTGGCCGGCCGTCGGTGCAACGCCGTAATACAGGACAGCTCGCAGGCCCTGGATGAACGGCGCCATCGGGTTGATCCAGTCCAGCAACAACCGCACCAGTGGGTGGTGCTGGACGAACGGGATCGTGTCGGGGCGAAAGAAGATCGGCGTGAGAAAAAACCAGGGCAGGAGCGCTGCCGTCAGCAACGGCGCCACGTCCCGGTAGTAGGCGTGGAGCACGGCCACGACCAGGGCGCACCCGAGCACGAAGCAGAACAGCAGAGCCACCAGTACCGGCAGCAGCAGCAGCGCCGCCCCAAACGTCCCCCGAAGGGCCACCGTCAGCGGGACCAGCAGAATCAGGATCGCGGTGAACGTGAACAGCTGCACGGTCACGCTCGAGGCCGGGATGGTGGCCCGAGGGAATCGCGCTCGGCGAACCAGGCTGCCCTGATCGACCAGCGATTCCGCGGCGGCGAGCAGGGACTGCTGGAAGAACGTCCACGCCATGAGCCCGATCATGAGGAAGACGGGAAAGTCCTGGAAGTGCTGAACCTTGAACACAGCTCCGAACATCAGCGTGTACGCGCCCATGAGCACGAGCGGGTTGATCAGGTACCACACCACCCCCAGCGAGGACCCTTTGTATTTCCGGCGCAACTCGCGGCGGACCAGTTGCGAGAACAGGTACCGGTAGCCGGTCACGCGGGCATTATCGGCTCTCGAGCACCAGCGTCACCGGACCATCGTTGATCAGTGCCACCTGCATGTCCGCCCCGAACACACCGCGCTGGGCACCCAGCTGGTCACAGAAGCGCTCATACAGCGGCTCTGCCACCTCCGGCCGGGCGGCCTCGACGTAGCTCGGCCGGTTGCCACGCCGGGTGTCGCCGTAGAGCGTGAACTGGCTCACGCACAGGACCTCACGATCGCCGAGCGGCTCGTTCATCCGGCCTTCGGCGTCGGCGAAGATGCGCAGGCTCCGGACCTTGGCGGCGAGCCAGTCAGCTTCTGCTGCCGAGTCAGTTTCGTGGACGCCGAGCAAAACCAGCAGTCCGGTCCCGATCTCCGCCACCCGTACGCCGTCCACGTCAACCGAGGCGCGGATCACGCGCTGGACCAAGGCCCGGATCGGGATCACGCGTCCCGCAGCTCGGCGGCGGCTCGCTCGGGGGCGACGATGTTGAGGTTCACGCCGGCGCCGAGCTCGAGGCCGGCCAAATGGGTGAGGCGGGGCAGGATGTCAATCCGCCAGCAGAACTGTTCGGCGCCGCGAGGCGCCGTGCGCACCCACAGGTTCAGCGGCGGGCTCGCGCCCAGCCGGCGGGCCAGCCTGCCCAGCGCATCGTGGAGCATCGCGGCACCGGTGGGCCCGTCATCCTCGAAGCGGGCTCGCGGCGTTCGCGGGGCGATCATCAGCTGGTACGGGACCCGGGCCCCGTAGGCCGACAGGAGTACGACGTCCTCGTCGATGGCGACGATCCGCTCGCGCTGGCGGACCTCGTGTTGGACGAGGTCCGCCAGCAGGTTGCCGCCCATGGTCTGCGTGGCGTAGGCACCGAACCGCTCACGCTCGCGAGCGATGTCCGAGGGCACGAAGTCAAGCGCGTAGAGCTGGGCATGCGTGTGAGGAAGCGATGCCCCGGCCTCGCGCCGCTCGTTGACGATCACATGCACGTAGGGGGCAGCGGAGTGGGTGCGCATGCGATCGCGCCATACATCCATCGCACATGCCACCTGTTCCACCGGCAACTCACCCAGCGACATCACCGGCGCCGGAGCATTGATGATCACCTCGTGGGCGCCGCGGGCGGGGCCGGACCAGAACAGCTCCGGGTTGGCGTGCGGCGCAGGGGCCTCGGCATCCGGCTCGAGGGCCGGATACAGATTGGGGACCACCCGGACCCGCCAGCCCGGCGTGTTCGCTCCGGCCCCCGCGGTACGGACGGCGTAGAGCTCAGGGGGCGTGCGATCCTCATGCCCGTCAGCGAATGGATCCGTTTCGGGATCCAGCGGAGCCGCCGGGGTGGCGCTGAGGCCCCCTCCGGGTCGTTCGGCCCGGGCGCCGGCGACGAGCGCACGCTGACCGGTCAGCGGGTCGATGCGCAGCTCGGGAATTAGACGTACTTCTCCATCGCGATGTGCTCGATGCCGGCTTCCATGAACAGCCGCCCCCGGGGTTCATATCCGGCCGCCTCGTAGAGCGAGCGGGCATACGTCTGCGCATGGAGCACGAGGCGCCGGGAACCGGCCGCCTTGGCCTCCTCGTCGGCCAGGTCAAGCAGGGCGCTGGCGATGCCGTTGCGCCGGGCGCTGACCCGGACCGCCAGGCGGCTGAACTGGACCGTCGGTCCCACGAACAGCAACCGGCAGGTGGCGAGCAGGTCAGCGCCAGAAACCGCGACCAGATGCATGGCGTCACCGTCGCGCCCGTCGACCTCCTCGCGCTCCGGCACACCCTGCTCGATACAGAACACCTCGTGACGGAGCGCCAAGACGGCGCTCATCTCGTCCTCGCCACGCGCGCGGCGAACCTCGTAGGTCAGCGTTCCAGTCATCTGAGCAGGTATCTACGGATGTCCTTCTCGAGCGCCGCGGCACTCTCGTATGGCCCAGCATGATCGAACACGTAGCTCGTGTGATTGGCAGGGGAGAAGAACAGGGTCTGGGGGTAGTAGGTGGCGGCCTGGAAGGCTCGCGCGATCGCCTCGCTCGGGTCCGTATAGCTCGGGTAGCTGACCGGGAAGCGGCGCAGGAACGCACTCGCCGAGCCGTTGCCGTCCTTGCCGTCGATGCCCATAAATGCCACCTGGCGGCCGTATTTGACCGCGGCGCGCTGGAAGGCGGGGAACTCGATCTGGCACGGTTCACACCACGAGGCCCACTTGTTGACCACGACCGGGTAGCCCCGGAGTGAGGCCATCCGGGCCCGGAACGCCGTCACTCCGCCCCCCAACAGATGGTTCGCCTGGCTGTGCAGCGACACCAGCACCGGGGGCGAGCCCTTGAAGGCCACCGCCTCTGCGCTCGCCGATGGGGCGGCGCTATTAGCCTGGCTCGCGCCGCATCCGGCAATAGCCGAAGTGACCAGGAGCAGAGCTATGGACCGGGCACGCAACCGCACGGCCAAAAGCTTGACAGACGACCCGTTGCCGCTATCTGCTTAAATACCCGTTATCCTCTTGTCAGAGGGCGAGGGGACGCTTCTGAGGAATACTCGCCTTTCTCGGCACGGTGCCGAGACCGCCTGAGCCGCTACGACGTAACGCCGCGGCTCGCTCATTCTGACGCAACCTGCCATTCAATGATGGGTGTGACCACCCCCTTTCCGAGTCCTGACGCGATCGCGCGTGCAGAACGGCTGACCCGTGAGCATTTCGTCCACGAGGGCGAAACGCTCGAGGACGCCCTGGCCCCTGGGTCGGCGCGCCGTCGGGCGCTCGATGCCGCGCTGGCCGAGCTGGACGCTGGGCTCAAGCAGCCGTCGATCGAGTGGCGGCGTCAGTTCTCGCTACTGCTCGGGCTGGAGCGGCTCTTGTCCGAGGAGGAGCCGCACCTGGCTGATGGGACCGTGCTCTCGGCTCATCAGGTTGACGCCCTGTCGGGCACTCTGACCGCACTTCTGGCTGAGGCTCAGCGAAGCGCGAACGGCAATAGCAGCGCGACCGGGAACGGGCACGCGGCCGCCGAGCCAGCGGTGGCTCCGGACCCAGCTGCAGCGTCGAACGGGACCCCGGTGACCGATGAAGAGGACGACCTCGATCTCGACCTCGATGACGAGGACGAGGACGATGCGGACACCGAGCCCGAGGATGAGCCTGAAGACGAGGAGCCCCAGGACTGGCAGGACGAGGAGGAGGACAACAGCGACACCGGCCAGCTCGATGAGCAGCCCGAGGATCCCAACGCTGCCCGGCGCTTCTGGTTCGAGCACGCCACCGGCGCCGGCAAGACGGTGGCAGCGCTCGGGTTTGTGGAGGCCTCGCGCACCGGCGGCGTTTTGATCCTGACGCATCGCCGCAACCTCGTAGATCAGTTCCAGGGCGAGCTTCGAGACCGCGGTTATCGGGATCGGATCCGCGCCGCGATGCTCGACGATGAGGACGCGGCCAACGGTCCGGTCACGGTCGAGACCTATCAATGGTTCGTCCGCAACGCCGGACGCATCTCCGCCGCCTACACGATCGTGATCTGCGACGAGGCCCACACCGCGTTGGGGGAGAAGACATCGGCCGCGATCCGCGCCTGGGCGGGCCCCGTGTTCGTCGGGATGACGGCAACCGGCGCCCTGATTGCCCGCCACGTTACGGACCTCTTCCCCACCCAGACCAGCCGTTTCGACCTCGCACAGGCCGCGCGTCGAGGAGTGATCTCGCCCCTTCGCTGTATCCGCATCCCTCCGGGTCCGGGGGTGCGAACGATCGCCAAGGTGCCGCTGCGGCGCGGCGAGGTGGACACGGAGTTCGACCAGGAGATGCTGGCCGAGATCCTCGACCAGACCCCGTTCAACCTCGCAATCGCCGATCTCTACAAGACACGTTTCAACGGCGTGCCGGGCGTCGTGTACGCAGCTGGCGTCAAGCACGCCTACAACGTGGCCGAGGCGTTTCGCAACATCGGTATCAACGCCCAGGGTGTCTCGGGGGAGACGCCAAAGCGCGAGCTGGCCCGGATTCTGGCCGACTACGAGTCCGGCAAGGTGGATGTGCTGGTCAACGCCCAGCTGCTCGCCGAGGGGTGGAACAGCCCTCGTGCGACGATCTGCATGCATCTCGCCCCCACCGCCTCCAAGCGGATCTATCAGCAGCGCGTCGGCCGGGTCACCCGCCGGCATCCGGGCAAGGAGGCCGGCATCGTGGTCGATTTCGTCCACCCGGCGACCAAGCACGATGACCCGGTCGTGACGCTGCATTCGCTGCTCGACAGGGACGTCTATCGGGGTGGGGCCATCGTGGTCGGTCCGGTGCGTCGTGGCCGCGGCCGCCGGGTTCGCGTGGAGCGTCGCGTGCTCCCCGTGACCCCCGATCCGGACCGGCGGGCCGAGGTATTCGAGCGAGAGCTGTGGCGGATAGCCGTGGAGCATCTCGACTACGGAGAGCAGCACGTGTGGGCGGCGCTGGCCGGAGCGCGCGTGGCTCCGAACGGCTGGCGGCGGGCCAAAGCCATGCTGCACTTCGACCGGGGTGGCGAGCTCAAACGCCGCTTCCTGCTCACCGCCGTGCAGCGCAACCGGAGCGCCCAGCTGCGCCTGCGCGCCCTGCAGGAGATCGCGGCCAGCCGTGACGCGGAGGCGTTCGACACAGCGATCGACATCATGGGCGGCTGGCCCCGAGACGAGCGCCGCGAGGGCGTCAAGATCATGCTCCAGGCTCTGGCCGAGCGACGGATCGGCCGTCGTGACCAGGCCAACGCCTGGATCTGGCGGATGGCCGAATACACGCGGGAAGTGCACGAGGAGTACGCCGTGCAGCGCTGGCCGGAGACGAAGCGGCTGCTGGGTCTGCTCGTCAACTCGAGCGGCTCGGCCCACGCGCGGAACGCCCGCCGGCTCGTGCACGCGTCGCGTAAGGAGGACCGCCGGCTCTCGGCCGCGCTGCTGGCCGCGGCGCTGGCCCACACCCCGGAGGCCGAGGAGGCGCTCCGAGGCGCCCGCACTCGCATGGCCCGCAAGCCGGCGGCGCTGGCGCGCGAGCTGCTGCGCAACTTCCCCAAGGGTCGCCGGGGCAACAAGCGCCGCCGTCGCAAGACGAGCACTCCGGGCGGAGCCGGCGAGCGACCCGAGGCGAGCACGAGCGAGCCGATCGAGACCCGGGACGGGTCGGGCGATGAGGTGCCCACGCCTGACGGGCCTGAACGCGAGCCGGTTCCCGGGCCGGACGAGGACCATGACGATCCCGACGCGGACGCGGACGCGGACGCCGACGCGGAGGACGACGACGACGCCAACGTCGAGGATCTCGATCTGGACCTCGATGACGACGACGAGGACGCGGAGGCGGCGGCCTAGCCGTTTAGGCAGGGCCTCGCCGGGACATCCTAGACACCGTGAAGGCTCGACTCACAGCGTTGGCGAGCGCAGCTGTTCTGGTGAGCGGTGCGTTGGCCCCAGCCGTTTCTGCCAGCCCGCTGTCCAAGACCCGGCTGTGGCAGACCCGCAACGGCAGCGTGACCTGTGGGGTTGAAATCCATGCCCCGAGCAAGCCCGCCACCAAAGTGCTCTGCGCGGCTAGGGGCATCCCGGCGCCCAAGCACGGTGGGACTGGTGATTCCGGCTTCGTGTCGATCGGACTGCTCGGTCAACCCCAGCTGCTCAGGTTGAGCCAAGACTCGTTTGTGTCCGGCAAGGCTCAGAAGCTTGGTCGCGGGCGCCTGTGGAACCAGCTCGGCGTGACCTGTCACGTCGGCGCGAGCACCGTTCTCTGCTTCAACGGCGCCAATCACGGGTTCGTGATCGGCAACGGTCACTACCGCTCCTTCTGAGCCAGAAGATGAACCTCGCCCGCATCCAGGGCGATTCGGCGACCAAGGACCGTCTGGACGAGCAACCGTCCGTCGGCGTCGATCCCGTCGGCGCGTCCCTCGCCGTCGGCCCAGCGGACGGCGAGCCCGTAGAGCGCGTCCCGGGCCCGCACGGCCTCAAGCACCTGGTCGGCGGGCGCCCGCAGCCACCGCTCAAGCGCGGCCAGCAGCTTCACCAGCATCGGCTCGATCGCCTCCGGGTCAAGCCCCAGCGTCGCGGCCGAGCCCTCGAGCTCGGGCGGGAAGTCCTCGGCGCGCAGCGCCACGTTAACCCCCACCCCGAGCACCGCCCACCGCTCCTGAGGTCGTCCTTCCACGAGGATGCCGGCCACCTTCCGGCCCCCGACGTGCACATCGTTGGGCCACTTGAGCCGCGCGTCCGCGCCCACCACCTCGGCCACGGCCACCCCGGCAGCCAGCGGCAGCAGCCGGGGCGGATCACGGAGCACGATCGAGCAGAGCAACGCCCGGTTGGCGGGCGCCGTCCACGTGCGGCCCTGACGTCCGCGGCCGGCGCTCTGCTCCGTCGCGGTGACGAGCGTCCCATGGGGGGCGCCGCCGCCGGCCAGCTCGCGGGCGCGTACGTTCGTCGAGTCCACATGGCGCAGGTGCAGGCGCGGCGAGCCGAGCCGAGCCGGTTGCGCGCCACTCGCCGTCATGCCGGACGAATCCGCAGCTCGTCGCCCACGGCGAGCCCGAGCCGGCCAGCTGCGTCGCCATGGCTGACGGCCACGGCCAACCGGCGCTGGGCATCCTCGTAGAGCAGCAGTTCGCCGGAGTCAGCGTCAGAGAACGTCCTCGCGTAGTGCACGCGGTGCCGGACGCCGTCCTGGAGCTCGAGCTCGGTGGGCCGGCCAAGCCGCAGCCCCGAGTCGGCCAGGTCATCATGGCCGGCGTCGAGCTGGAGGTTGCCGAACCGATCCACGTAGCGGACGTGGGCCACAACGGCACCGTCCTCATGGCGCGGAGACTCGAACTCGAGTCTGATCAGGTCGGCGGGATCGAGCGGATCGCCCGCGGTGGGGAGCGGGGCGCCGGCGGCCAGGTGGGCGCTCACCGGAGCAAAGATGTCTCGCCCATGGAACGTTGCCGACACCGGCTCGAGCCGAAACGGCGAGCGAGCGATGTCAACCGCCTCGATGATGCCGCCGCCGTGATCGGCGGCGAGGGTCAGCAGGCCGTTGTCGGGACCGACCAGCAACCGGTCGTCGGCCGACCGAATCGCCACCGCACGGCGCTCGGCACCAACGTCGGGATCGACGACCGCCAGGTGAACCCCCACCGGCAGGAAGCGGAGTGCCCCGGCCAGGATGAGCGCGCCCGCCCGGACGTCGTGGCGCGGAATGCCATGAGTCAGGTCAACCACGCGCGCCGCCGGACAGATGTTGGCGATCACGCCGTGACACACGCCGACGAAGTCATCGGTGAGCCCATAGTCCGACATGAAGCTGATGAATGGCGGACTCGCGGCGGCGGCGCTCATCCGGCCCGCCGCGCCGCGTCCGCCACCAGGGCCTCGATCAGCCCATCGATGTCGTGGCGTTCGGCCTCGACATCGGGCTCGCGTCCGCGCTCGCGCAGAGCGGCACTGGTGACGGGCCCGATGCTGACCAGGCGGGTGGCGAGTGTCAGGCGGTCAGCGGCGGCGTCGAAGAAGAACCGAACCGTCGAGGACGACGTGAACGTGATGTAGTCGGCGCGCCCGATGCCGTCGAGCTGTTCGGCGCTCAGAGGCTCGGACACGGTTTCATACAGCGCCACCACATCCACATCGGCGCCGCGTGCCCGCAGCGAGTCGGGCAACACGTCACGTGCGTCGGCGGCTCGCGCCACAAGCGCCCGCGTGACGGGCACATCAGCCAGGGCATCGACCAAGCCCTCGGCCAGGAATCGCTCGGGCACCACGTCGGCGATGAGGCCGTGATCGCGCAGCGCCGCCGCCGTGCCGGGGCCGATGGCCGCCACGCGGGTGCCGGCGAATGCGCGGGCGTCACGTCCGTCCCGAGCCAGGCGCTCGAACAGCAGCCGGACCCCGTTGGGGCTGGTCAGGCAGACCAGGTCATAGCGCTCGATCTCCGGAGCGGGTCCGTCGAGCGGCTGGATGCTGATCGCCGGTGCCTGCACCGCGTCAGCCCCCAGATGTCTGAGCCGGGATGCGAGCTCGCTGGTCTGGGCTCGGGCCCGGGTCACCGCAATCGTGCGGCCGGCCAGCGGGCGGCTCTCAAACCAGGCCAGCTCTCGTCGCAGTGCCGTCACCGGACCGAACAGCGAGATCGCCGGGGCACGGATGCCCCGTTCGCGCGCCACTGAGGCGATCGTGGTCAACGTTCCGCTCACGACACGCTGACCGGGCATCGTGCCCCGCTCGATCACGGCGGCGGGCTCAGAAGGGGGGCGACCGCCGGAGATCAGCCGCTCCGCGATCGCCGCCAGGCGGCCCACGCCCATGTACACGACGAGTGTGCCCGGGAACCGGGCCAGGGCATCCCAATCCAGAGCGGAGTCGGGCTTGGTCGGGTCCTCGTGGCCGGTCACGAACGCTACGGCACTGGACGCGTCCCGATGCGTGACCGGAATCCCGGCGTACGCGGCGGCCGCCACACCAGCCGTGATTCCGGGCACCACCTCATAGGCGATCCCGGCCTCGCGCAGCGCCTCGGCTTCCTCCCCGCCACGGCCGAACACGAACGGGTCCCCACCCTTGAGCCGTACCACCATTCGCCCCGCAGCACCGTGCTCGACGAGCCGGCGCTGGATCTCCTCCTGCGACACCGACGGGCCGCCGCCCTCCTTGCCCGCGTAGACGAGCTCGGCGTCGGCGCGGGCCCCGGCCAGAGCGTCGGCGGGGATCAGCCGGTCGTAAACGATCACATCGGCCGACGCCACCAGCTCGAGCGCACGGGCGGTCATCAGCCCAGGATCGCCCGGACCCGCACCCACGAGATACACCGTCATGGAGCCAGCACCCGCTCGGCCTCGCGGAGTAGTTCGCCGGCGCCCGCAGCCAGCATCCGGTCGGCGCAGGCGGGACCGGCATCCCCGGCGGAGAGCGTCACCGCATCGCGGAGCCAGGCCGAGCCGTCGGGCAGGCCGACCCACCCCACGAGCTCCACCACGTCGCCATGGAGCAGCCGCGCGTAGGCCCCGACCGGCGTGTGGCACGACGCCCCGAGGGCGTGGACGAGCTCTCGCTCCGCCTGCACGCACGCCGCCGTGGCCACGTCGATCACATGCGTGAGCGCGCTCGGGTCAAGCGAATCGTGCCGCGCCTCGAGCGCCAGCGCTCCCTGACCGGCCGCGGGCACAAGCTCATCGAGCACACCTCCGGTCTCGGCGTCACGTCCCAGGCGCTCGAGGCCCGCCCGGGCCAGCACGAGCGCGTCAACCTGACCCTCGGCCAGCTTGCGCAAACGGGTGTCGACGTTTCCCCGGAGCTCGACCACCTCGACGTCGTCCCGAAGGCTGCGGATCTGCGCCGCTCGACGGACGCTGCTGGTTCCGATCCGGGCGCCGGGCCGCAGCGCCGCCAGCGACGGGGCGCCGCAGATCACATCACGGGCATCGGCGCGCTCGGGAATGGCCACCAGGTCGAGATCGTCACCCAGCTCGGTCGGCACGTCCTTGGCCGAGTGCACGGCGACGTCGATACGGCCATCGAGCAGGGCGTGTTCGAGCTCCGAGACCCAGCGTGACTTGTCCTCGGCCGGGGCGCCGCGGTCGCCCAGGGTGGTGATCTTGACGATCTCCACGTCAGCGCCGAGCCGATCCGCCACCCACTCGGCCTGGGCGAGCGCGAGCGCGCTCGCGCGCGTGCCCAACCGCATCAGGTGCGCCGTTGGCTCCGGGCCGCCCCCCGAACCGGCAACTCTCGGACCTGGGCCAGCGGCGGCTCCGGCTCCTCGGCCAGCTCAGCGGGGGCTGTCTCGAGAGCCGCCTCATCGACGCTCAGGCCGAACAGCTCCCGGACGAGCGCCATCCGCGCATGGACCCGGTCATCGCGCATCTCCTTCATCGTCCTGGTTGGCTCGTGCAGGAGCCGGTTGACGACCGCCCGGGCCAGCGCATCGACCCGTTCCAGGTCACGCGGCGACGCGCTGTCCCACTTGCCCGCGTTCTCGCTCACCACCGTTTCGGCCACCGCCGCGGCGTGGGTTCGGAGCGCCGCCAGTGTGGGCAGGACCTCCAAGGAGCCCAGCCAGGCCGCGAACTGCTGTATTTCCTCTTCGATGATCCCCTCGGCCCGGCGGGCCTCGGCCTGGCGGACCTTGCGGTTGCGATCGGCGACCGACTTGAGGTCATCGATGTCCGACAGCGAGATGCCCTCGAGATCGGCGCAGGCGGCGTCTATGTCACGGGGGACGGCGAGGTCGATCAGCAGCATCGGCCGCCCGCCCCGCTCCTTCATGACCTCGGCCACCTCACGCACCTCGAGCAGCAGGTGCGGTGACGCGGTGGCGGCCACGACGATGTCCGCGTCGAGAAGAGCCTCGGGAAGCTCGTCGAAGCGCAGGCTCCGGCCCCCGTAGCGCCGGGCCAGGCTGAGCGCGCGGTCGCGCCGCCGGTTGGCCACGAACACGGTCCGAGCGCCGCTGTCGGCCAGCGCTCGGGCCGTGAGCTCGCTCGTCTCGCCCGTCCCGATGATCACCACCTCGCGATCGGTCAGATCTCCGAGCTCCTCGCGGGCCAGGGCCACCGCGACCGAGGGCAGGCTGAGGTGCCGCTCGCCAATCGCGGTCTCGGTGCGAACGCGCTTGCCGGTGGCCAGCGCGGCCCGGAACAGGTGGTTGGTCAGCGGACCCGCGGTCTCGAGCTGGAGGGCGCCCTCGTAGGCGCGCTTGACCTGGCCCTGGATCTCCGCCTCGCCGACGATCATCGATTCGAGTCCCGCCACCACCCGGTACAGGTGACGCGCGGCGTCGCAGTTGTGGTGTGAGTAGATAGCCGTGGCCAGACCCGTGGGCCGGATGTCGGCCAGACGCGCGAGCATCGCCAGCACGGTGCTCTCAGCCTCGACCGGGTCACCCACGACCAGATACAGCTCGGTCCGATTGCAGGTCGACACCGCAACCGCCTCGTGGACGTCAGTGGCGCCGCGAAGGTCCCGCATGAAGTTCGCCGCGCGGGCGTCGGGTAACGCCAGCCGCTCCCGCACCTCGACCGGAGCTGTCTTGTGCGAGACGCCAATGGCCAGGAGCTCGCTCACACCGTCTCCCGCTCGCGCTCGGGTTCGAGCGTCCCGCCCGCCCGCGCCGTGTCGACATCGCGCTGGAGCTCGTTCAACTCGCGTTCGATCCGCTGCGAGCGAATGGCCATGATCGCCACGTAAATCAGCACCAGAGCCAGGAACACGATGTAGGCGCCGGCGACGAACTTGCCCGCCTTGTGCAGGGGAAGGGCGGGTGCGATGGCGAACAGCGCGCTCACGATGGCGCCGCGCTCCGTCCCGCCGGTCTGACGGTGTCCTCGCCGAGCAGCGTGCGGCGCAGCCGGCGCACCTGGCTGCGGGTGTTCTTGGTCGTCATCTCGTACTTCCACAGGGTGACGAACAGGAGCGTCATCCCGACCAGGGAGACGAGGAACGTCAGCCTCATGGCGCCAGGCAGGTTGCCCCCGGTCAGCGTCAGCACGCGCGGATGCACGTACTGCTGTGCGAGCCGGACCGCGATGAAGTTCAGGGGCACGAACGCCCCGGCCACAATCGAGAAGACGCTCGCGTACCGCGACTGGCGCTCGGGATCCTCGATCGAGAAGCGAAGTGGTTGGTAGGTCGCAAACAGCAGCAGCACGATCAGGAAGGACACCAGCGTGGGCTCGTTCCAGACCCACCAGTGCCCCCAGGACGCCTTGGCCCAGATCGATCCGGTGATCAGACCGCCGACGCCGAAGATCAGCGACATGTGGATGGCCACGTACGAGCGCATGTCCCATTTGCGATCACCGGTGCGCAGATAGCCGACCGCCAGCAGTGCACCGAAGATGAAGCCGCACAGGGACACGATGGCCAGCGGCACGTGGATATAGAAGATCTTCTGCACGAAGCCCTGGTTGGCGTCCAGCGGCGCGTAGAAGAACACGAGCGCCACCGCGGCGGTGATCGTGGCAATCGTGGCGAGTGAGAGGCTCCGGAGCCCCTTGCCGTAGGTCGTCGAGGGCATTAGTGGCTAGTCCTCTAGCAGGAAGTCAAACACTGCGTAGGCGAGCAGCGCGAACACAACATCATAAAGAGCCAGTATGGCCAGCCACTTGCCCGGTGGCGATCCCGAGGTGTGAGCGGCGAGCAGAGGACCGGCCGCGCGTGCGGTGGCGATCAGGGCCGGAATCAGCAACGGCAGCGATATGACCGGGCCGATCAGGTCTCGAGCTCTCGTGTGTACCGCGATAGCCGACACCAGCGTCCCGATCACAGCTAGTCCAAGGTCGGCCAGCGCCAGGACCAGGATTAGCCCCGGCAGCGCCGGTCCAAGCGGGGGGCCGAGCAAGAACAGCGAGAACGCGGGCACGGCCACCACCTCGAGTACGGCCAGGAAGATGAACAGCGCCACCGCCTTGGCCAGCAGCATGGCGCTCCGATCCACCGGCGCCAGGAGGAAGGCATCGAAGCCTCCCTGCTCGCGTTCGGCCACAAACAGCCGGTTGATGCCGAGCATGGCGGCGAACAGGAGCGTCGCGGTCAGCACGCCCGCGGCCAGCTGGCCCTCGATCGTGGTCCGGTTGATGCCGAAATGGAAGATCACGAACGTGACCAGCGAGAGCAAAACCATGGCTGGCACCGTTTCCAGGGTGCGCAGCTCGAGCCGGAGGTCCTTCCGCAGCAGGATGCCGGCCGTCCTCACGTGTACAGCTCCTTCAGCGCGGCATCGGTCAGCGCCGCCGGTTCGCCGAGGAATGCCGCCTGGCCGTCCCTGAGCCCCAGCACGAGGTCGGCTTCCGCCACCGCGGCGCGCGGGTCATGGCTCGTAAGCACCCGGGTGCAACCGGCCGCACGGCCGATCAGCGGCTCGACCAGGTCAGTGGCTGCCGGGTCGAGGTTGGCTCGCGGTTCATCAAGGAGGAGCAACTCGGGCTCGTGCAGCACCGCGCGGCAGATGGCCAGCCGCTGCACCATGCCGCGGGACAGGAGGCGCACCGGCTCGTCCGCCCGACGCCCCATGGCGACCGCCTCCAGGACCTGGTCCACCCGCTCGCCGGTGACGCGATGCAGGGCAGCGTGGTAGTCGAGATTCTCGCGTCCGGTCAGGTCGCGGTAGAGCAGGGGTTCGTGGGCCAGCAGCCCCACCCGCCCCCGCACGGCATGGGCGCGACGCGGTATCGGCTCGCCGAGCACGTCGAGCTCCCCGGCATGGGGTCTCAACAGCGACGCCAGGATTCGCAGCAGGGTTGACTTGCCCGCGCCGTTGCGGCCGAGCACGGCAAGGCTCGCGCCGGCCGGAACCCGCAGCGTTATGTCCCGCAGCGCGGTCCGTTCGCCGAAATAGCGAGCGAGGCCGCGCAGCTCAATGGCCGGGCGTTCGGCGTCCACCCTGGCGCTGCAGCGTTGCCACCACGTGCTCGAGCGTCGGCCCGATCACCGGGAAGAGCTCGCCAATGGCTTTGGGATTGCCGGGGAAGTTGATGATCAGGGTGCGGCCGCAGATGCCCGATACGCCGCGAGTCAGGATCCCCATCGGCGTGTGCCGGAGGGCTTCGGCGCGCATGGCCTCGGCAAAGCCGGGGGCGTGACGGTCGATCACGGCCAGCGTCGCCTCTGGCGTGATGTCATCGTCGGTGAGGCCCGTGCCGCCGGTGGTGAAGATCAATGACGCACCGGCCGCGGCCTGCCTGCGCAGCCAGTCCTCGATCGCGCTGCGATCGTCGGGCAGGACGTCCTGGGCCACGATCTCCGCACCGGCCGCGCGCGCGTGTTCGGCCAGGGCGGCGCCCGAGCGGTCCTCGGTCTCGCCGGCGGCGACAGATGTGGAGACGGTCAGGATTGCGGTTCGCACGGCGAGGTGAGGATAAGCGAGTTACCCTGTGCCGCCAGATGCGCAAGCGTGCGGTTCAGTTTGCTCTCCTCATCGCAGCCGGGGTCGCGGTCTTCGCCCTGCCCGCCGTGGCGACCTCGGCGACGGGCGGACCACCACTCGGCACCGGTGGACCACCACTCGGCACCGGTGGCCCTCCACCGGTTGGGGCGCCAGCCTGCACGGCCTCCCAGCTGACCGCCTCCTACGCGAAGGTCCCGGGCAGCAACGCCACCGGACACGTGCAGTACATCCTCTCGGTGACGAATCGTTCGGCGCCGGCTTCGTGCACGCTGAGCGGCTCCCTGCCCGTGACGCTGCTGGGCAAGCATGGGCAGAAGCTCCCGACCAATCCGTCTTTCGCCCCTGGAGCTGCGTCGATCGTCCTGGCCCGGGGCCAGTTCGCCCAGGCGATCTCGCAGTTCAGTCCCGATTTCGCCAGTGGCGGCGAGCCGACCCACGGCAATTGTGAGCCCGTCTCGCACGCGTTGCGGATCGCGATCGGGAGTGCCTCCCTCCGGGCACCGATGGATCCGACTCCGGTGTGTGGTCACGGCACGATCAGCTTCCATCGTCTGAAGGCGATCACCGTGACGCCGCGCTGCGCCTCCGGCTCGCTGAACGCCACGTTCAAGCGCACGGAGCCGCCGTTCAATGGCTTTACCGCCTATGACCTGACGCTGCGCAACCGGGATGCGGCCGCCTGCCACGCCGACAGCGTGCCCGGCCTGCGGCTCCTCTCCGCGAGCGGACGCAAGCTCTCGACCAAGGTCGACGGCCAGGTCAACTCACCGTACGTGTTCCCGGCGCACCAGCTCCAGACGGCGATCGCCATGGTGGCAACCAAGCGCAAGCACGGCAGCGGGAAGTGCGACCCTGTGGCGACCAAAGTGGCGGTCTCGTTCGCTCGCGGAATCGCATCCACCAAGACCGGCGTTCGCCCGGCGGTCGCGGTCTGCAAATCGGGCCTGATCAACCTGTCGGCGCTGTTCCGGAACGGTTAGGTCGGCATGCGACTCGGAGCACCGTGCCGCCCGGGCGAGCGAACGGGCAAAACGTAGAAAATCCGCCCGGGGCGGTTTGGTTTGCTGCAAATCGCCTCGCTCAGCCGCGACTACGCACCAAATCCGGCGGCCACATTCGGATTGCCGACGAATCGCCCGGTCGAGCCACGGGCCATTCACGGCCAGATCCGTCCCCGCCGACCCCGAGATCCGCCCCCGCCTGACCCCCAATCCGTGAAAACCATCCCCCGACAACAATCGCTTTTCACATATCTGGCCCTCTACCCCACGAATGCGCCAACCGTTCGGCAACACAGGCGGGTTTCACAAAACGGGGGCTCGTAGGCGGACGCCATCCAACCGGATCGCACACCGACAGCTCCCTCCCCCCTCCCCAGCCAGTTTTCACCTCACGGGCCAGATCAAGCGACCGCAGGGTCACACGACCGCGATGTCAGGAGTCCTCGTAGGCCTTGAGCGCCAGCAGGGTGCGTCCGCTCCCCCCAGCGCGACCGGAGCGAAGCGTCTAGCGCTGCCAGCTGCCCGAGCGCCCGCCCGACTTGCTGAGCAGCGTCACCGAGACGATCTCGGCGCCCCGCTCGATGGCCTTGACCATGTCGTAGACGGTCAGCGCGGCCACCGAGGCGGCTGTGAGTGCCTCCATCTCAACCCCCGTCGGGCCGGTGGTGCGAGCCTCGGCGACCAGCTCGATCGCCCCTGCCTCGGCATCAACCGATGCCTCGACGCCAACGAATGACAGCGCCAGCGGGTGACAGAGCGGGATGAGCTCAGATGTTCGCTTGGCCGCCTGGATGCCGGCGATTCGAGCCACGCCGAGGACGTCGCCCTTGGGCGCGTCACCCTCGGCGATCTTGCGCGCCGTCTCGGGGCTCACTTTCAGGATCGCCCGCGCGCGGGCAGCGCGTTGGGTCGCCGGCTTCTCGCCCACGTCGACCATCCGAGCGCGGCCCTGAGCGTCGAGGTGCGTGAGCTCGCTCACGCCGAGGCTGCCGGAGCATGGGCGAGCTGGGCGGATTCGATCAGCTCGCGTACGCGATCGACCTCGCCAGCTCTGAGCAGGGCGATCGGGTCAGGGTCTCCCCCCACGATCGCCTCGAAGAACTCCTTGCGGTCCTGGAAGGTGGGCAGCGTGGCCTTGGCCCAGCCGCGTGCGTCATTTAGCAGCACGGCCAGCTGCGCGTAGGGCTCGCCGAACAGCTCGGCGATCTCGCGCTTCATCCGCTTGGCCAGCGCAGGTGAGGCGCCGGCGGTGGAGATGGCCACCGCCAGTGGTCCGGTGCGGACGATCGCCGGGAGGATGAAGTTGCACAGTGGCGGCACGTCAACGACGTTGACCAGCATCGCCCGCCGCTCCGCCCCATCAAACACGCTGATGTTGACGTCAGTGTCGTTCGTGGCCGCGATCGCGATCAGGCAGCCCTCGAGGTCTGCGTCAGCGAACTCCCGCCGCTCCCACACGATCGAGCCTTCCAGCGCCAGCTCTACGAGGGCCGGATGTGCCTCCGGCGCCACCAGCGTCACATCGGCATCGCACGTGAGCAGCCCTTCGACCTTCTCGAGGCCCACATCGCCGCCGCCGACCACCAGGCACCGGCGTCCGGCCAGGCGCAGGCAGGCGATGTAGAACGGCGTCTCGAGCATGCCGCGGACGCACTCCTGGTCACAGATCCCCTTGCGGAGCTGACACACGCATTCCTTGCCGGCGTAGGCCTGGGCGGGCATGGGACAAGGGTAGCTAGTGCCCCGAATCGGAAATTCGGTGCCAGCTTCGCGGCTCTAGCGCCGGATCGCGTCCCGGGCCAGGCGGGCGCCGATCTTCAAGAGCGGCGCGGCACCATCCCGGAGAGCGGCGGCCCTGATCGACGGGCGGCCGTAGAGCACGGCGGCGGTCTGCTTCAACGCCCGGCCGAGCGTCTCGTCATAGGGATGCCACCAGGCGTTGCGCACCGTCGAGGGCTCCCATACCCGGAGCTTGATGTTCACGCACTCGTAGAAGCCGAACTTCGAGTGCGTACGGCCGAGGCCTGACTCCTTCACACCGCCCCACGAGCACTGGCAGGCGCCGTGGCTGAACATGTGGTCGTTGATCCACACCATCCCGGAGTCGAGCTCGCGGGCGATGCGCTCACCCTTGCTCCGGTCCGAGGTCCAGACCGAGGCGCCGAGCCCGAACACGCTGTCGTTGGCCAGGTTCAGGGCTTCGTCCTCCGAGTCGACCACGATCACCGGGAGCACCGGGCCGAAGATCTCCTCTCGCATGATCCGCATGTCGTGGGTCACGTCGGTCAGGACCGCGGGGGCATAGAAATCGCCGCTCAGACCGGCCGGGCTCTGCTCCAGCGGACCGCCGCACAGAAGCTTGGCGCCCGCCGCCACGGCATCGTCCACCAGTTCGCGCACGAGCTCGAACTGGTCATGGGACACCATCGGGCCGATTTCCGTGTCCCACTTCAGCGGATCCCCCACCCGCAGCGACTGGGCGCCACGCACAACCCCGGCGATGAAGCGTTCGGAGACCTCGCGGGCGACGTACACCCGCTCGATACCCGAGCACGTCTGCCCGGCGTTGGCGAAGCCGCCCCACATGGCTCCAGCGATGGCGTGATCGAGGTTGGCGTCAGGCAGGACAAGCATCGGATCCTTACCGCCCAGCTCGAGCACCGCGCCCTTGAGCTGGCGCGCGCACGCCTCGCCCACCCCTCGGCCGGTTTCGACCGAGCCGGTAAAGAACACCTTGGCCACGCTGGAGTCCACCACCGCTGCGCCGGTTCCCGGGCCGTGGACCACACGGATCAGGCCCTCGGGGACTCCGGCCCGCTCGAACACGTGGCGGATCCGCTCACCGATCAGCGGCGTCAGTGACGCCGGCTTGAGGATCACCCCGTTGCCCGCCATCAGCGCCAGAGCGACCTCCCCGAACGGGATGCTCCAGGGATAGTTCCACGGCGCGATGACCGCGATGACGCCCAGTGGTTCATACGTGAAGTCCGAGCGCTTGGTCTTGAGAAACAGCTGCGGCATCGGGACCTTCTCGTCGGCGAGGATCCGCTGCCCCTCCCCCGCGATCCAGCTCAGGGCGTCGATCGTGGGCAGGATCTCCATCGAGAACGCCTCGTTGCGAGGCTTGCCCTGTTCGGTGACGATCAGGTCTCGGATCTGGTCCGATTCGTCGATCAGAACCTGGGCGGCGCGCTCCATGTACCGTGCCCGGTCGCGGAGGGTGAGCTGGGACCAGAATGGCTGCACCTTGGCCACGGCGTCCACCACAGCCTGCACGTCCCCCGGGGCGGTGATGGGCACGGCCCCGACGGCCGCGCCGGTGGCCGGATTGAACGAGTCGAGCGTGGCGGTCTCGGTGGCGGTGCTCACCGGCCGGGAGGCTACTGGCTGCGCGCCCAGTCGAGACGCGGTCGCGGGCGGTGCCGGGGTTCAGGCGGCCCGGGCGTGCGCCAGCGTCCGAGCGCGGGCCGTGAGCGCGTCCCGCAGCAGCTCCTCAAGCCCGGCGGTCAGCTCGTGGTCGACGAGCAGCAGCGACGGCTCTGGATCGGTGCCCCAGTCGGCCACGATCGCATCAACCTGGATCACACCGACCCCGAGGATCCGCTCGGTCGCCTCCACCAATGCCACGGCCGTGATCACGACCTCGCGGCGCGGATCGGAGCGCACCAGACGTGCGAGCTCGATCTGGCTCGGGAACAGGCCCTGACGCATGAAAAGGTCCTCGATGCCGGCCAGATCACGGACACGGGCCAGCCGCAGACACACGCGGGGACCGCGCGGCAGAACGTAGTAGCGGGCCATGAGAGCCCCGGGGTTGAAGCCAGAAGTCACTTCCTACAGGGTAGTAGCTTCAGCATCTCGGTCCGTGAAGATTGCGTTACCGGACCGGACGGTCCACATTCTTATACGGGGGCGGGACGATCCTGATTCTGGGCGGGCTCGACTCCTCAGGCAGCGGCGTTAATGATCCGCCCAAGCCCACGGCGCTAAACGGCGGGATCGGGCGTCGCCGGCGTTAATCGGCGGGGTCGGTCCGCCCACGGGCGCTGCGGATCTCGGCCAGGCGCTCGAGCAACGCCTCCTCGGACTCGTCGGGCCGGTAGAAACGGGCACCGATGGCCGGATCGGGCATCAGCTCCTGGGGTGAGATGTGTCCCGGACGGCGATGGGGGTTGTCATAGCCCCCGTCGCTGCGGGTGGATGAGCGCAGATGCGGCGGAGGCGGCGCCGCTCCGCGCTGGCTGACGTGCTCGCGCGCGGCGAACACGGCGCGCTTGGCCGCGTCCGACTTCGGCGCCAATGACAGATAGATCGCGGCCTGAGCGAGGGCGAACTGGCACTCCGGAAGTCCCACGTGCTCGACCGCCGCCGCCGCTGCGGTGGCCACCACCAGCGCCTGGGGATCCGCATTGCCGATGTCCTCGGAGGCCAGAACGACCATGCGCCGGACGATGAAGCGCGGATCCTCGCCCCCCTCGAGCATCACGGCCAGGTAATACAGCGAGGCGTCGGGATCGGAACCCCGAGTGGCCTTGATCCAGGCGGAGATCGTGTCGTAATGACGGTCGGCCTGGCGGTCGTAGAGCAACGCCCGCCGCTGCAGGGCGTCCTCGGCGTGGGCGAGCGTCACCGGCTCGGTGTCCAGTGCCGCCTCGCAGGCCAGCTCGAGCGCGTTCAGTGCACTCCGGGCGTCCCCGCCGGAGCGCTCGGCCAGGAAGTCGAGCGCCGCCTCTTGCACCCGCCCGCTCGGACCGCAATGCCCAGCTGCGACAGCGCGCTCGAGCAGCGTGCGCACGTCGCTGGGACCGAGTGCCTCGAGCTCGTACAGATGGGTGCGAGAGATCAGGGCCGAGTTGACCTCGAAGTAGGGGTTCTCGGTCGTGGCGCCGATCAGAGTGATCAGACCCTCCTCGACGGCGGGGAGGAGCGCGTCCTGCTGGGCCTTGTTGAACCGATGGATCTCGTCCAGGAAGAACACCGTCTTGCGGCCGCCGGTCTGCAACCGCTGACGTGCGCGCTCGAGCACGGCTCGGACTTCGGCCCGGCCGGCCTGCACCGCGCTCTCCTCCTCGAAGGCGGCGCCTGAGGCGTGCGCCACCAGGCGGGCGAGGGTCGTCTTCCCGCTCCCCGGCGGCCCGTGCAGGATCATCGAGTGCGGCCGGCCTTCCTCGATGGCCCGACGGAGCGCGGAGCCGGGCGCCAGCAGCCGCTGCTGACCTACGAGCTCATCGAGCGTCTGGGGTCGCAGGCGAGTGGCCAGCGGTGCATCCTCGATGCCGGACTCCCCGCCACCCACGGCACCGTCATCGAACAGCTGTGCCATGCCCGGGCTTCTTCTTGGGGGGCGGACCCGAGGACACGAACACGCTGATCAGCCGCCGCGCCTTGTACTTGCCCGACCCCGGGCGCGACCTGATGACGGTGCCCCTGCGGTACCGGGTGCTGTGGGCCGAGCGTAGGCGCACCTGACACTCCAGCAGCCGCAGCACATGTGTCGCTATCCCCTTCGGGGTTCCGGCCAGCTTCGGCACGACGCAGTGAGCCGTCGGCGCAGCGGCTACGACACGAAAGCTGCTCGAGGCTGAGTTGTTGGCCGTATTGGGATCCGGATTACCGGGCGCGCCCACGATCGACACCGAGTTTTTGATCGTGTCGGGTGACCCGGGGGTTACGACGATATTCACCGGCGCCCTCTGCCCGGACGCCAGGCTCCCGATCGAGCAGGACACGGTCTGACCGCTCACAGTGCAGGCGCCCGAGCCGGCCGCCGCCGAATTGATCCTGAGCGACGAGGGCACGACGTCGGTGAACGTCGCCGAGCCGCTTCCCGGGCCGTTATTAATCACGCTCGAGGCCAGGAGCGCGAACTTCCCTGAGGTGGCCGGCGCCGGTGACTCGCCGGTGGTCACGGCCGGGTCGTACTGGGGGGCAAACGTCGCGCCGAGATTCAGCGTGAAGCCCGCCCCGCTGTCGGCCACATAGCTCAGTGTCTGGCCCGCGGCGGGAGTTCCGGTCACGGCGAGTGACTGGAGTGTGTCAGCGGTCGGCGTGCTGCCCAACTTCCAGAAGCACATCGCCCCGCTGCTGGCACCCGTCCACAGTCCGAGCGTATCCCCGACGTTGACCGTGATCGGGTGGGCAATAGGGAAGTTGACGATCTGACTGGTGGACAGCGGCGTGGGCAGCGTCTCGGGATCGGTGCCCACAATCGTGTGCGCGGTGAAGGTGACGGGCCTCTGTACCACCAGCGTGATCGGGGAGCCGGCGGTCGACCCGGTCGGATTGACCTGCCATGCCGTCAGAACTCCCGGTCCAGGGACCGTGTAGGGGCTCATCGGGTCATTCGTGGCCTGCACGATCACGTCCGAGAAGAAGCACGGCTGAGGCGTTGAGGCAGCCGGTTGCACGATCTCCCCGAGCGGGTTGGCCCGAGCCTGGCCGGCGAACGCCACCGCCGCCGAGACGACCAAGGCCGACACCACGGGAAGCATCTTGTGCATCCGCAACTCGTCAAGCCCCATTGAGCATGCGAATTGCCGCATCGTGCAGAACCCCGTTGCTCGCCACCCCGTCTCCGCCATCGGCTCGGTCCACGCCGGAGAGGTCGGTCAAGCGGCCGCCGGCCTCGACCACGACCGCCATCGGCGCGGCAACATCCCAGAGTGACACGCCAGGGTCGACGGCGATCTCAACCGCTCCCTCGGCGACCAGCATGTGCTGCCAGAAGTCGCCATAGCCACGGGTCCGCCAGCAGCGAGCGCTGAGCTCGAGGAGACCGTCGAGCCGGGGTGTGCCTCGCCAGCTGGCGAAGTCGGCGAAGCAGAGCTGCGCGTCACTCAGCTCAGAGATGGCCGAGACACGGATGGGGCGGGGGGAATCGCTGAGCGCGTCACGCACGAACGCTCCCATGCCTCGCGCTGCCCACCACCGGCGCCCGAGCGCCGGCGCGGAAACGACGCCAACCGTGAGCTCACCCGCCTCCTGTAGGGCCACCAGGGTGGCCCAGACCGGAACCCCGCGCACGTAGCTCTTCGTGCCGTCGATTGGATCAATGATCCACCGCCGTGTGGCTCCCTGCGCGTCCGAGGCGCCGTACTCCTCGCCCACCAACGCATCGCCCGGACGAACGGCTTGCAGCCTGTCCCGGAGAGCTCGCTCGACCGCGCGGTCAGCCTCGCTCACGGGCGTCAGATCGGGCTTGGTCTCCACCACCAGGTCCTCGGCGCGGAATCGGGGCACGGTGATCTCGTCAGCGATGTCAGCCAGCTCGAGAGCAAGCGTCAGATCCTCCGGGAGGGTGGTCACGGGGCGGATGCTACGTGCTGCCGTCCGGATAGGCTGGGGCTCCATGACACCCGAACAGCTGCAAAGCGAGTGCACCGATGTCCTCCAGCGTCTCGTGCGCTTCAACACGGTCAACCCGCCCGGCGACGAGCGCGCCGCGATCGAGTACCTCGAGCAGTACGTCTCGGACGCCGGTTTCGAGACTCAGGTCCTGGGCGCCACCGATGAGCGTCCGAACCTGATCGCCGACCTCCGCGGCGAGCAGGACGGCCCGACCCTGTGCTTCCTGGCCCACGTGGACACGGTGCTGGCGGATGCATCGGAGTGGTCTCACGATCCCTGGTCGGGCGACGTCGAGGACGGCTTCCTCTGGGGCCGAGGCGCGCTGGACATGAAGTCCCAGGTGGCGGCCGAGGCTGTGGCCGGTGTCATGCTCGCACGCAGCGGGTGGCGCCCCGCCCGCGGCACGCTGAAGCTGGTCTTCGTGTCCGACGAGGAGACCGGCGGCGACGTCGGCGCTCACTGGCTGACCAGCAACCATCCGGACAAGGTCCGCAGCGACATGCTCATCAACGAGGGCGGCGGTGAGTCGTTCGACTACGACGGACGGCGCCATTACGGAGTGTGCTGCGCTGAGAAGGGAATCTTTCGTTTCAACGTGACCGCGCACGGGGCCGCCGGCCACGCTTCGCTGCCGCGCACCGGGGACAACGCGCTGCTCAAGCTGGGACCCGTCCTGGACAAGCTGGCCCATCAGCCAGACTCCTTCCAGGTCACGGAGGGACCGGCGGCGCTGCTCGAAGGCTTGGGCGAGGACCCGGCCGACCCCGGCGGGGCTCTCGAGCACATCGCCGCGGTCGACCCCCGGCTGCGCACACTTGTCGAGCCGATGCTTGGCGTAACTCTGACCCCGACGATGGCCAGCGCCTCGGGGAAGATCAACGTGATCCCCTCCCGGGCGCAGATCCGGATCGACTGCCGCGTCCCGCCCGGGCTGGGCGAGGAGGCAGCCCGGCAACGCATTCGCGAGGTGCTCGGCGAGGAGACGGACGCACTCCGGATCGAGTTCACCGAACAGGTCGTGGGCAACGCGTCGAGCGTCCGCAGCGAACTGATGAGCGCCATCGAACGCTGGGTAGAGGCCAACGATCCCGGCGCGCGTACGGTGCCGGTGATCCTGCCCGGGTTCTCCGACTCGCGGTGGTTCCGGGATGCGTTTCCAGACTGCGTCGCATACGGGTTCTTCCCGCAGCGTTACCAGGGCCTACTCGAGGCCGCCCCGCTTGTGCATAACGCCGACGAGCGAATCGACGTTCGCGACCTCGGCTTCGCCACGACCTTCTTCGTCGACATCGCCCGGGAGATCCTCGGCTGAGGCGGCGCTGGAGAGCTCCCGCGTCGAGCGGGGGAGCAGAGCCATAGCCAGCATCCCGAGCGCGAGCACCGAGCCGACGGCGAGCACGTTGCGGGCGCCGAACGCCGCCGCCAGTGGACCGGCGACGGCGAAGCCGAGCGGCAGCAGCGCGAGCGATCCCATCCAGTCGTAGGCGCTGACGCGCGAAAGTGCCGACGCGGGCACGTGCCGGGCCAGCGCCGTCTGCCACCAGATCTCGAACAGCGAGAAGCCGAAGCCCGCGGCCAGGGCGAGTACGACCACCGCCGCCACCGGCGCGCCGACCGCGAACATGATGTTCTGAAGCGGCCAGGCGAACACGAGCAGGGTGCCCGTGACCAGCGGGCGCGCCGGACGCCACCTGACTCCGATCAACGCTCCGATCACAGCTCCGGCGCCGGCCACGCTCTCGAGCACTCCGAACAGTCCGGCGGCGCCATAGAGATTCTTGGCGATCAGGGGAGCCAGCGCGTACCACTGCGCGTAGGCGCACAGGACCGCTCCGGTGAAGGAGGCGATCGTGACCCACACCCAGGGCCGCGAGCGGACCTCGTGCCAGCCCTCGCGCAGATCGTGCAGCATGGAGGTTCCCGAGGGCACAGCTCCCGCCGTCGCCCGGACCCGTGGGCGGACGCGCGCCAGCAATGCAGCGCTCAAGAGGAACGTGGCCGCGTCGAAGGCGAAGGCCTCGCCGGCGCCGACGGTGAGCACCAGGAGCGTGCCGAGGGCAGGGCCCACGAGGATCGCCACGTTGGCGGTCGACCCTGATAATGCCCGCGCGTCCTGCACCAGCTCTTCGGGGATCGTCTGCGGCAACAGCCCGGTATAGGCGGGCTGAAAGAACGCCCGCGCGGCGCCGAACAGTGCCTCGATGATCACCATCTCCGCCACCGACGCGCCGCCGGCCAGGATCAGAGCCGCCAAGGTGGCGTGCAGAGCTGCCCGGACAAGGTCGGCAACGATCATGATCCGGTGCCGCGGCAGACGGTCCGCCCACACCCCGCCGAACAGGACTAGGGCCACCAGCGGGACCGATTGCGCGGCCAGAACCAGCCCCAGATCGGTCGCCGAGCCGGTCCGCTGCGTGATGTAGAGGGCCAGCGCCACGATCACGACCTGATCGCCGACAGCGCTGGCTGACTGGCCCAGGAACAGATATCGGAAATCTGGATGGCGCAGAACGCGCAGGTAGGAAGACATCAGTCACTCTCGGCGGATAAGACACGGTAGGCAACCACCGTCCGCGAATAGACTCGGGCCATGTCGACCGAGGTTTCGCGGCGCCTGGACCCGGCGATCTTCCGCCTACCGGTCGACCGAATCAGGGCCGGCTACTACTCGGACGCGTATTTCGTCCACACCAAAACGTTGCTCGAGACCGAGGGCGAGCATCCCCACGTAACGCTCCAGGTGTTCCAAAAGCAAGACTCGCTGCTCGGCGGGATCGACGAGGCGATCGCGATCCTCAAGACCTCCAGTGGCCGGGACGAGAACGGCACCTGGGTCTCGGGCTGGGAGGAGCTCGAGGTGAACGCCCTGCACGAGGGTGACCGGATCGCCCCGCACGAGACCGTGCTCACGATCGAGGGGGACTACACCCTGTTCGCCCACCTGGAGACCGTCTATCTGGGCGTGCTGGCCCGCCGCTCCCTGATCATGCGCAATGTGGCCGAGGTCGTGCAGGCGGCTGGGGGGAAGCAGATCTTCTACTTCCCCGCCCGGCATGATCACTGGCTCGTCCAGACCGGAGATGGCTGGAGCGCTCACGTCGCCGGCGCGATCGGAGTCTCAACCGACGCGCAGGCATCGTGGTGGGGCGGGCGCGGGATCGGCACGGTCCCCCATGGGCTGATCGCCGCCTACGGCGGGGACACGGTCAGGGCGGCGGTCAAGTTCGCCGAGCACTTCCGCAGCGAGATGAACATCACCGTGCTGGTCGACTTCGAGAATGACTCGGTGCGAACGGCGCTCGAGGTGGCGCACGCGCTGGGTCCCGATCTATGGGGGGTGCGGCTCGACACATCCGAGCAGCTCGTGGATCGTTCATTGCACGATGAGGCCGACCCACCCACCTCGTTCCCCCCCACGGGGGTGAACCCGCGGCTGGTGGAAAAGGTCCGCAGCGCTCTGGACCGCGCGGGATTCCCGGACGTACGGATCGTGGCCTCGGGCGGGTTCAACGCCGCCCGGATCAGAGACTTCGAGGCCAAGGGGGTTCCCGTCGATGCTTACGGCGTTGGCTCCTCGCTGATCCGAGGCGATAACGACTTCACCGCTGACGTTGTGCTGCTCGAGGGGAGGCCATGCGCGAAGGTCGGACGCACCTTTGCGCCTAATCCTCGCCTCGAGAGGGTTCAGTGATTGCCGCTTGCGGCCGATCATTGCCGTAGTCCCAAATGCTCAACCCTGCGTTCCTCGGATACCCGGACGTCTTTTCGTTCCTGCATGACTGGCTCCCCATCATCTTCATGGGGTTCCTCGTGCTGGCGGTGTTCGCGCTCATCAGAGTCATGCCGCGGACCCGGCCCGAGCAGATCCGGCCAGATTCAATCCCGCCGATTCGCTGGTCTGAGATCGCCGGCGCCGACGAGGCCAAGGAGGAGCTGCGGGAGGTCGTCGATTATCTGCGCGATCCGAAGAAATTCCGCCGCCTCGGGGCCAAGGTGCCAAAGGGCATCCTGCTCTACGGGCCGCCGGGAACGGGCAAGACGCTGCTGGCGAAGGCGGCGGCACACGAGTCGGGCGCGGTCTTCTTCTCCCAATCGGCGGCCTCGTTCGTCGAGATGTTCGTCGGGGTCGGGGCGGCCCGGATCCGGCGCCTGTTTCGCATCGCCCGCAACCGCGCCCCGGCGATCGTCTTCATCGACGAGCTCGACGCGGTCGGCGGGCGGCGCGGCACCGACAGCAAGGAGCATGACCAGACCCTGAATCAGCTGCTGGTCGAGATGGACGGCTTTGAGAGCGCCGGTGACGTGGTCGTGATCGCGGCTTCGAACATGCTCGAGAAGCTCGATCCGGCCCTGCTGCGACCGGGACGTTTCGACCGCCAGATATTTGTCTCCCCGCCCGACGTGGGGGGCCGCGAGGAGATCCTGAAGGTGCACTCGCGCGGCAAGCCGATCGACGCCGACGTCGATTACATCCTCCTGGCCCGCCAGACCTCGGGGCTGACCGGAGCCGACCTGGCCAACATCTGCAACGAGGCGGCCATCAACGCGGCCCGGCGCTCATCGGAGACGGTCGCGATGATCGATTTCGATCACGCGCTCGAGCGCGTGATCGCAGGAATGCAGTCACGGCGGACGCTGACCGACCACGAGCGCCGGGTGGTGGCCTACCACGAGGGCGGCCATGCGCTGTGCGGGGAGCTTCTGCAGTCGGTGGACCCCGTTCACCGAATCTCGATCGTGCCTCGCGGTCATGCGCTCGGCTACACCCTCAACCTCCCCGAAGAGGACCGGTACCTGAAGACGCGCGAGGAGCTGATCGACGTGATGACGATGCTCCTGGGCGGCCGGGCAGCCGAGGAATTGGTGTTTGGCTCGGTCACCACCGGTGCCGGCGACGACCTCAAACGCGTGGCCGAGATCGCCTACGCGATGGTGGACGAATATGCAATGGGCACTGGCTTCACGTCGCTGCGCGTGGCCGACAGCGGCGTCTCGGAGGCTACGCGGCGGGTCCGCGATCAAGAGGTCCGCGAGCTGGCCGACGAGGCCATGCGCGCTGCCATGACGATCGTCGACGCCCACCGCCCGCAACTCGACGAACTGGCGGCCACGCTGTTGGCCAAAGAGGTCGTTGAGCGCGTGGACATCGTGCGCATCATGGCCGGCGTCAAGAACGCCCGGCCGGCACGGGGGAGCAGCGCCCGCGTGGAACTCGCTGCCGCGACGGCCGTCGAGCCCGCGAGCCCGCGCCCGCCCGCCCGCTGAGCCGACGTCCGGGCCCCGGTATTGTCCCGGCCCGATGCTGTCCGCAATCGACCACGTGGGGGTAGCCGTTCCGAGCATCGACTCGGCGCTGGCGCTCTACCGTGACGCCCTCGGGATGCCACTCGTACACCGTGAGACGGTGACCGAGCAGGGGGTTGACGCTGCGCTGCTCGACGTGGGCGACGGACACATTGAGCTCCTCGAGCCGCTGGATCCAGACACCGCCGTGGGCAAGTACCTGAGTCGACGCGGTCCCGGGCTCCACCATGTCGCCTACCGCGTGGTCTCCGTGGAGGAGACCCTGGAGGCCTGCGCCGCCGCCGGCCTGCGCCTGATCGACGAGACACCCCGGGTGGGCATCCGCGGCTCGCGGGTGGCATTCCTGCATCCCTCCAGCACCGGCGGCGTGCTCACAGAAATAGTCCAGCCCGCTTCGGAAGGACACTAGATATGGCCGACGACAAGCCCCTGAAGATCAACATCGGCTTTCTCGGCGGGCCGGTGCTGAGCGCTCGCGTCGCGCCGGCGGAGCTCAGCCGGCTGCGTGAAGCGCTGGGCAAGACCGGTTGGCACGAGCTGACCGCCGATGACGGCACGATCGCCCTCGACCTTGAAAAGGTCGTCTACGTACTCGTCGACACCGAGGGCCACCGGGTCGGATTCGGGACCTGATCCCTACCCTCCCTTCCCGGGGTGGGCCAGGAAGCTGCCGGGGGCCCGGAGCAGGAGCGTGCGGTGGTGCGGGAGGTCGTCCACCGTTACCACGCCCTGGGCCACGTGGATGAGGGTCCCGGCGCAGGTGTCCTGCGTGAGCCACCTCGTGCCTCGCTCGGTGGCCGAGGCGTAGCTGCCCTTGGTCCGGAAGTCACCCTTCGAGTTGCCCCACAGGATGCGCTTGCGCCGGCGCGGATGCCTGCGCGCCACGGTGGCGCCTTTGGCCGCCGAGCACCCACTCGGCTTGGGGCCGGCCAGGGTGAGCACGGTGATCTCTGCGCCCTGCGAGCGCACCTGCGTGATGCGGAACACGCCGGCGTAGAACACCCCGGTTGTCGTGTGCCCGGACTTGTCCCTGGCCGAGGTCAGCTGAACCCGGCCGTGGGTCGCGTCCACGGTGCTGCCGAGCGGGATCTGCTGACCCTTGCGGAGCCGGATGAACTTCTTCGTCCCGGGCGCCTGGATCAGGATCGTGCCGGTTACGGGCGCGGCGACGACGTTCGTTCCCGCGGCCGGCACCTGAGTGTTGGGGACGTTGCAGGTTTGGGAGTACTGCCCGTCGGTATAGGTAGCCGAGATCCCGGCGGCCTGGATGATCGGCCCTCCCGACGGATTTGGTTCGGTGCAGGTCACCTGATGGGCGACGTCGCTGTTCGGCGCGGCGACGCTCTTGGGTAGCTGACCGATACAGGTTGTAGTCGTGGACCTCGTGGTTCCACCCGCATACGCGGAGTAGGTCTGATCGACCTCGATCGAGTCCGCGGTATGGACCCTCAGCATCGTGTTGCCGTTCACCCCCGAGCCCACGTTGGCCGTGCACGGGAAGCCCTGATTCACATACCTGAGCGGGACGTTGTCAGCGTTGGAATGGCTGGCTCCGTCATCGTCTGGGGTGTTGCAGACGAACAGAACCTCCGTGTCAGCGAACGTGGCAACCTCGGAACTGGCTCCGGGCACGCTCTTGGCCTCCGGATTCACGCACAGTTTCCCGCCGAACTCGGCGTGGGTCTTGGACCCGGGTCCGGCGACGCCCTGGCAGACCAGAGTGTTGGAGTACAGAGTCTTGCCGCCCACCGCGTATGACTCGATGAACGTGGTGCTGTCAACCGTGTTGTACACCGCGGTCAGAGCCCCACCGGAGAAGTTGCAATGGAAACCCTGCGTCCTGACGCTGATCGAGGACCCCACAGCAGCGGGCACGAGTGCCAACCCGAGCGAAACCACGACGGCTATGACGAACCTGCGTTGCCCCACAGCGCCCTTCCTGTACCGCGCCGACCGCGGAGCGAGTCTCCCACAACGCAAGGCCAGACCGCAACTCTCGGTGCCCTCAGACGATGCGGTTGCGCAGGACCCCGATCCCTTCGATCTCGAGCTCAACCTCATCCCCGGCCTGCAGCCAGCGTCCGTCACCGTGCTCGAGGATGCAGCCGCGGCCCACGGTGCCCGAACCGATCACCTCGCCCGGGGACAGGCCGGGAGTGTTGCGGGCGGCCGTCTCGAGCAGCTCGTCCCAGCTGTAGTGCATGCCGCCCGTCCTCGAGTCCGTCCGCACCTCGCCGTTGACGCGCGCGACGGCGCGCATGTCTAGGTCCGCCGGGAGCTCGTCGGGTGAGACCAGCACGGGTCCGAGCGCAGTGGCGAAGTCCTTGCCCTTGGCGGGACCGAGACCGACCGACATCTCGAGGCCCTGGAGATCGCGGGCGGAGAAGTCATTCATGATCGTGAAGCCCTCGGGACGGCCGTCGGCACCGATCACGCAGGCCAGCTCGAGCTCGTAGTCGAGCATCGCGGTGTCGGCCGGCTTGGGCACCTCCTGCCCGTCGCGATACACCGCCCCCGGGTTGGTGAAGTAGAACACGGGAATCTCGTACCACGCCGCCGGAACCTCGGCGCCGCGGTTTTTCCGAGCGTTGCGGATGTGCTCCTCGAAGGCCATGAAGTCACGGATCGAGGACGGGCGGCCGTCTGGGAAGCGGCGCTTCATCGCTGAAAGAGGGTTGACAGGACGACCTCGGTCACCGTCCGCGTCACACCCTCGGTGGCGCGAATCCGCTCCAGAGTCAGCTCCAGACCCTTGGTGTCGGGTGCCATCACGTGCAGCAAGGCGCTTGCCTCACCGGCCACCGTGTGCGCGGCGACGACCCCGGCCTCGCGCTCGACGGCCTGCTTGATAGCTCCCGCCGGCATGTTGCCCTCGCAGTACAGGTCGACGAATGCCTCCGCGTGCCATCCGAACGCCTCGGGGTCGACGATCGCGGTGTAGCCGAGCACGACGCCCTCGTGCTCGAGCTTGTCCACACGCCGCTTCACGGCCGGGGCGCTCAGGTGGACATGGCGGCCGATGTCCTGATAGGAGCGACGGGCGTCCTCTCGGAGGAGCGCAACAATCGTACGGTCAACTTCGTCCATAGGCGTCCGTAACTGTACTTGTACGCAACGTTTCGCTATTGAGATGGGGCTGCAACACGCGGATCATTGCACCTGTGACCACAGAAGCCCTCTCCTTACCGTCTGCAGCCCCCACCGACGTGATGCCGGTCCACGGCATCGACCACCTCGAGCTCTATGTCGGCAACGCCGCCCAGGCGGCCTACTACTACACCCGCGCCTTCGGTTTCACCGAGACGGCGTACCGCGGACTCGAGACCGGCACCCGTGATCGCGTCTCCCACGTGCTCCAGCAGGGCCGCATCCGGCTCGTCCTGACCGGGACGCTGACCGGGGACGACGAGATCGCCGAGCACCACAAGCGCCACGGTGACGGCGTGCACGCGATCGCGCTGAGCGTGCCCGACGCCACGGCCGCCTACGAGCACGCCGTGGCCCACGGTGCGCGTGGGATCCAGACGCCGCACGAGCTCGCGGATGAGAACGGGACGGTGCGGCTGGCCTCCGTGGCCACGTACGGCGAAACGCAACACGTGTTCGTCGAGCGAGCCGACTACACGGGGGCCTTCCTCCCGGGGTTCGATGCGCGGGGCATCGCACCCACCGGCCCGGACGGGCTCCTGGTCGGGATCGACCATGTGGTGGGCAACGTCGGACTGGGTCACATGGAGGAGTGGGTGCACTACTACGAGCGCGTGTTCGGGATGACCGAGCTGATCCACTTCTCCGACGAGGCGATCTCGACCGAGTACTCGGCGCTGATGTCGAAGGTCGTGACTGACGGCTCGGGCCGGATCAAGTTCCCCATCAATGAGCCGGCGAAGGGCAAGCGCAAGTCACAAATCGAGGAGTACCTCGACTTCTACCGCGGCGCCGGCGTTCAGCACATCGCGGTCTCCACGACCGACATCGTGAGCGCCGTCACGGAGCTGACCGAGCGCGGGGTCGAGTTCCTGCCCATTCCGGAGTCCTATTACGTTGACGTGCCGGAGCGAATCGGGGACATCGCGGAGGACATCGCCGACCTGCAGCGCCTGGGCATCCTCGTGGACCGCGACGACGAGGGCTACCTGCTCCAGATCTTCAGCCACGCGGTCGGCGACCGGCCGACCGTCTTCTTCGAGTTGATCGAGCGCCACGGCGCGCGCGGTTTCGGTGAGGGCAACTTCAAGGCCCTATTCGAAGCGCTCGAGCGCGAGCAGGATCGACGCGGGAACCTGTAGGCGGGGGAGACGCCCAAGTGCGCTACGAACGCCGGGGACCGCTGCCGGACAAACGTCACGTCGCCTTTCGCGAGAACGGGACCCTGCTGACCGAGGAGGTGATGGGCTTCGAGGGATTCTCGGGGAACGAATCGATCCTGTACCACCTGCAAACCCCGTGCCGGGTGACCGAGCTGGGACAGTTCACCCCGATCGAGCGCGAGGAGTGGGTGCCATCGGCCCACGCCCACCGGCTGTTCGACTCTCGCCAGGTCCCCGCCGGGGGCGACCCCGTGTTCGGCCGCCAGGTGATGATGTACAACGACGACGTCGAGATCGGCATCTGCCGGCCCCGCGAGGAGCAGGAGTACTTCTTCCGCAACGGCGAGGGCGACGAGGTGGTGTTCGTTCACGAGGGCTCCGGCCGGCTCGAGACGTCGTTTGGGACGCTCCCCTATCGCGAGCATGACTACGTCGTCATCCCGCGGGGAACCACCTACCGCTTCCGTCCCGAGGGCGAGCAGCTGTGGCTCACGTTCCACACGCCCGGAGAGATCGAGACCCCCAACCGGTACCGGAACCGCTACGGCCAGCTGCTCGAACACGCGCCCTACTCGCACCGTGACTTCCATCCGCCGGGGGAGCTGGTCACCCACCGCGAGCGCAGTGACCACGAGCTGATCGTCCGGGTGCGCGGTGGGTATCAGCGTTACGGCCTCGACTACCACCCGCTGGACGTGGTCGGCTGGGACGGCTACGTCTACCCCTACACGTTCAATATTGACGACTTCGAGCCGATCACCGGGCGTGTCCACATGCCGCCTCCGGTCCATCAGACCTTCCAGGGGCCGAACTTCGTCATCTGCTCGTTCTGCCCGCGCATGCTCGACTGGGAATCGGACCCCACCCACCCGGCGATCCCGATCCCGTATAACCACTCGAACCTCCAGAGCGAGGAGATGATCTATTACGTCTCAGGGGAATTCGGCTCCCGGCGGGGCGTTGACGTGGGCTCGATCACTCTGCATCCCTCCGGGCTCCCGCACGGCCCGCAGCCGGGCCTGGCGGAGAAGTCAATCGGGCAGCGGTTCACCCGGGAGCTCGCGGTGATGTGTGACACGTTCCGCCCGCTCCGGCTCACGCCTCTGTGCAGCGGCATCGATGACGGCAAGTATGCGCTCTCGTGGGCGCGAGATCTCGACGCCGAGGAGGTGAGCTCCGGTGTTTAAGGAGGGCCAGCTCTACGCGCCGGTGACCCAGGGCGACGACGGTGCGGTGACGGTCCACCTCGACGAGGACCACCCCGGCTTTGGAGATCCCGCCTACCGAGCCCGGCGAAACCACATAGCCGCCCGGGCGCTGGGCTGGGAGCCGCCACAGGCGGTTCCTCACGTGGATTACACCGCTGAGGAGCAGGGCGTGTGGCGCACTGTCTGCAGCGAGCTGGCGGCCAAGCACGAGCGGCTGGCCTGCGGCGAGTACCGCGAGGCGATGGGCAGTCTGGCTCTGCCGACGGACCACATCCCCCAGCTCGACGAGGTCAGTGCTCGCCTGCTGCCACTCACGGGCTTTGAATACCACCCGGCGGCCGGCCTGGTGCCGTTCGATCAGTTCTACGGGTCGCTCGCCGACGGCGTGTTCCACTCCACGCAGTACGTGCGCCACCACGCGCGGCCTCTGTACACGCCCGAGCCCGATCTGATCCACGAGGTGATCGGGCACGGCGGCATGCTCGCCAGCCCGAGGCTGGCTGAGCTCAACCGGCTCGCCGGACGGGCCGCCCGTCGCCTGGAGACGGCGGCTGGGCGTGACTTCTTTGCCACCGTCTTCTGGTTCACGATCGAGTTTGGGGTGCTGTATGAGGAGGGCGAGCTCCGCGCCTACGGCGCGGGGCTGCTGTCCTCCTATGGTGAGATCGAGGAGTTCCGGGGGGCGGAGATCCGCCCGATCAGCATCCCCGAGATGGGGCTGCTGTCCTACGACATCACGAAGTATCAGCCGATTCTGTACGCCGCCGACGGAGTCGAGCACCTGCTCGACGTGGTGGGTGGATTCTTCGCTGAGTGCGATGACGACGCACCGGCGAAGTTGGGCGCTGCGTCTGGGGCGCGCGCCTGAGGGCACGCGCGAGCGGTGACCGCGTTTGGCCGGGGCACTCCGGCCGCGCGGTCACCGGCGCGACCCGCTCCGTACAGTCCTGAGCCGTGTCACCCGCGGAGCTCGATCGTCGCCTGCTCGTGCTCGCTCGCACCCGTGCCCACGCTGGCCCGGTCGAGCGGGCTCTCGGCGCCTACTCGCGTCTCGGTGAACACGCAGCGTGCTGGCTGGCCCTCGGCGCAGTCGGCGTGCTCGCAGACCCGGGCCGGCGCCAGCGCTGGCTCCGGGGGGTGTCCATAGTCTCGGCCTCCTATGCGCTCAACTACGCCGTGAAGGTGAGCGTCCGCCGGCGCCGGCCCGAGCTCCCCGGTCTGCCGCCCTTGACCTCCGTGGTCTCCGGCCTCTCGTTCCCGAGTGCCCACGCCACGACCTCGTTCGCGGCGGCGCGAGCCTACACCGGCCTGGTTCCGCGATCAGTCCTCTACTCCGCGGCCGCCGTCTTCGGACTCAGCCGCCCCTACCTCGGGGTCCATTACCCGAGTGACGTGGCCGCCGGGGCGCTGCTCGGAACGCTGATCGCTGTGGGGTGGCCCGGGTGAAGGTCGGAATCGTCGGGATGCCGAACGCCGGCAAATCCTCGCTATTCACGGCCCTGACCGGGGTCGCGGCCGAGGCCGCCAACTACCCGTTCACCACGATCGAGCCCAATGTCGCGATCGTCCCCGTGACGGATGAGCGGCTCGACACGGTGGCCGAGGTGGTGGGCGCATCCAAGATCGTCCCGGACACGATCGTCTTCCATGACATCGCCGGCCTAGTAGCTGGTGCCCACCGTGGCGAGGGCCTCGGCAACCAGTTTCTGGCCAACATCCGGGAGACGGACGCCATCGTTCACGTGGTCCGGGCGCACCGGGACGAGAGCGTCATCCACCCGGATGGCCGCGTCAATCCGCTGGCCGACATCGAGACGATCGAGACCGAGCTGATCTACGCGGATCTCGAGCAGGCCGAGCGCCGTCTCGACCGCGTCGCCAAGACGGCCAAGAGCGGCGACCGCCACGCGATCGCCGAGGCCGAATGGCTGCGGAAGCTCATCGTGGCGCTCCAGTCGGGCCGTCCGGCGCGAACTGTGCCGCCACCGAATGACGCACCTGATGCGCTCACCCTGCTGGCGCCGTTGAGCGCCAAGCCGGTGCTGTTCGTGGCCAACGTCGACGAGGGGAGCCACGAGGTGCCGCCGGAGGTCGCCGACCACGCCGCGGCGGTGGGGGCGCGCGCGGTCGCGGTTTCAGCCCGGCTCGAGTCCGAGCTGGGCGAGTTGAATGACGAGGACGCCGAGGCGATGCGCGCTGACCTTGGACTGGCCGAGTCCAGCCTTCAGACCGTGATCCGCGGTGCCTTCTCCTTGCTCGAGCTCGTGGCCTTCTTCACCGCCGGTGAGGACAAGCCGGCCCAGTCCTGGCACCTGCGCCGCGGCCTATCGGTCTGGCATGCGGCGGGGCTGATCCATTCCGACATCCAGCGCGGGTTCGTGCGGGCCGAGATCGTCTCCTGGGACCAGCTGCGCGATGCCGGTGGCTACGCCGGCGCGCGCGACCGGGGCACGCTGCGACTCGAGGGCCGGGACTACCAGGTCGCCGACGGTGATGTGATCACGGTCAAGTTCACGCCCTAGTGCACCGAATTTCTGATTCGGGGCACTAGAGATCGGCCAGCGAGTCGGCCGCGTCGAGGCGCTCGGCGAGCCGGTTCATCCCGAGACCGCGCGCGGCCAGCGCGCCGCCTTTCAGATCAGTATCGCGGTCAGCCGGCCGATCGAGCTCGGCCGGGCGCAGCGTGGCGATGTCCCGGAACGCCCGCAGCTCATCGGCGTTGTCCTTGAGGGCGGCGCTCACCCGCGGGCGCTCCTGATCGGCGGCGGCGATGGCGCCGTCGAGAGAGCCGTGGCGCTGGAGCAGCGTGGCCGCTGTCTTGGCTCCGATCCCGGGGGCGCCGGGCAACCCGTCGGATGGGTCACCTCGCAGGGCGATGAAATCGGGGACGAGCTCGGGGCCGATTCCGTAACGGTTTCGGACCTCGTCAGGGTCGACCTCCTCGAATCCGCTCGCCCCCTGTTTGAGGAAGACGACGCTGACACGCTCAGCCGCGCACTGATACATGTCTCGGTCGCCGGTCATGATGAGCCCGTGGCCACCCGCGTCGGCCTCGGCGGCGGCGAGGGCGCCGAGCAGATCATCGGCTTCTAGATCAGGGTCTGATTCGCAGCTCCAACCGAAGGCCTCGAACAGCTCTGGGGCCTGCTCGAACTGCCACGCCAGCGCGTCGGGGACCGGCGGACGCTGGGCGTGATAGGCCGGGTAAAGCTCGACCCGGTACTTGGCCGCTTCGGCCCCGAAGCAGACCACGACCGCCCGCGGCCGGCGGTCGGCGGCGATGCGGAGGATGAGGTTGACCGCCCCGAGCAGCGCGTTGATCGGATGCCCGTCGGCGCCCTTGATCGAGTCAGGGAGCGCGAAGAATGACCGGTACAGGACGAACGGACCGTCGATGGTCAGCAGCGGACCGGATGGCATCCGGGCAGCGTAGCGATGCTCCAGCAGCGACAGTATTCGCGGCTTGGACCGCCGCTAGGGCGCGGTGACGCTCGGGCCGCTCAGGCGTTGGAACTGCACTCGATATGTGCCCGATCCGGGCAGCGGGGCGCTGTAGCCCCCACCGGCGCTCGCGCCCACATGACCGATCGTGTGCCAGCCCCGTCCGGTCCGGGACTGCACCCAGACCTTGTTGCCCGCCTGAGCCGGATACACGATGCCGTTCAGCCCGCTCGAGGAGACCTGAGTCGAAATCGTCGTAAAGCTTGCGTATGTGGTCAGCAGGCCGAAGATGCCCTGGAGGGTGCCGCCGGAGACCGTGCTGTGGCCGCGACTGCCGACGACCCAGGCCTGCTGGATCCGAGGCGAGACGCCGTGCTTGGTCACGGTGATCCCGAGGAAGCTCCCCTTGATGAGCCGGCCGAGCTTCCGGGCCGCTGTGGACACGCTCATCTCCTCGCTCCAGCGGTGATACGGGTCATTTCCAGCGCCGTCATACGGGTCAGCGACGCCCCGGAGCCAGGGCTCCGGAGTGGCACCGGCCCAGACGTTCTGGATGCTCTCCGTGTAGCCACCGGAGCTGGCGAAGAAGTATGTGACCGCGGGCGCCCCGTGGTAGGTGACGACCTGGCCCCGGGTGGCCGCAACCGCGGCGTCGGTGGCCGGCGTCTCGGCATCCACGCCGCCGTACATCTGCGAACGAGTGTCGTCGTAGAGGTTGTAACCAGTGGCCCCGACCGTGGTGGTGATGGCGTACGTGCGCGCGGCGATCGCCTGAGCGTCCAGCGCCTGAGCCGCCCAGCTCGACGGCATCTCGGACGCCACCACGCCGCGGACGTAGTCATCGAGTCCGATCGCGTTCACGGTCTCCACGCCACCGCTTCCGTCGGGGCGAAACTGCAACGAGCCGCGGTACGTGCCCAGGCCAGGCACGTCAAGGGGCGCGGCACCCGTGACGGTGATCGGCCCCGAGAACTGTGGTCCCACCTTCTTTCCGGCCAGCGTGACGATCTGCAATCCGCCGCCAGCGACGAGGTTCACGTCATAGGTGTAGTCCGCGCGCAACCGGGTGTGACCAGCGGCGCTGGCGCCGGAGAAGGACGCACTGCCGGTGGCGAGCAGGACCCGGACGGTGCGGTTGGGGTTCACTGTGCCGAGTGCCGTCCCCTGGTAGTAGTGCCCGAGGATGAAGCGATAGTTCTTGCCGTGTAGCGCGTAGCCGTAGGCGCCGTACTGGCTCATGCCGATCCCGTGGCCGTCACCGCCGCCGCGAATGAAGAAGGTGCTGGCGGCCGTCGCCGACCCGGCCCACGCCAGCGCAAGCGCCGTGATGACGAACGCGGCGACAGGCCTGCGACGGCGGGCGAGGCGGTTTAGATACGGTGCCGGGGTGAGCGAGCGCAAGGCGTCAGAGGTGTTCGTCGAGTGCCTGGAGGCCGAAGGCGTCAAGTACGTGTTCGGTATCCCCGGCGAGGAGACGCTGGACCTGAACGAATCTCTGGCCGACTCTCAGGTCGAGTTCGTGCCCGTCCGCCATGAGCAGGGCGGGGCCTATATGGCGGACGCCTACGGCCGCTTAACGGGCCGGGCCGGGGTGTGCCTGGGCACGTTGGGTCCTGGGGCGACGAATCTCGTGACCGCCGTGGCGGACGCATTTCTCGATCGGGCGCCGCTGGTGGCGCTGACCGGGCAATCCGACCTGGAACGGATGCACAAGGAGTCACACCAGTACATCGACCTGATCGAGATCATGCGGCCGATCACCAAGTGGAATGCACGGGTTTCGAGTCCCGAGATCGTGCCTGAGGTGGTGCGCAAGGCATTTAAGGTGGCCGAATCCGAGAAACCAGGCTCCACGCACCTCGAACTGCCCGAAGATGTGATGAGCCGGCCCCTGGACGCTTCACCGCTGCCCGGTCACGCTCCGGTCCAGCCCGAGCCGGGGATGCGCGAGCTCCAGCGGGCGACGGAGCTCATCCTGGCGGCCGAGAATCCCATCATCCTGGCCGGGAACGGAGCCATCCGCACCCACGCCAGCCGGGCCCTGCGAGCCTTCGTCCACACCACCGGGATCCCGGTCGCGGAGACCTTCATGGCCAAGGGACTGCTCGACTACGAGGATCGGCACGCGCTCGGGACCGTCGGGCTGCAATCACGTGACTACGCGATGGCCGGGTTCGACGATGCCGATGTGGTCATCGCGGTCGGTTACGACCTGGTGGAGCACGCTCCCGAGCACTGGAACCCGCGCAGCGACAAGCGGATCGTGATGATCGACACCGTCGCGGCCGAGATCGACGAGTTCTTCATCCCCGAGGTCGAGCTCGTGGGTGATATCGCCCACGTGCTCGCCCGCCTGGCGGCCGGATGCAACCGCTCGCCGTCTTCTCCGGCCGGCTCCCAGCGGCTGCGCGACCTGGTCCTGGGAGCGCTCAGCGAGGCCCGAGACGACAGAAGCTTCCCCATGCGCCCGCCCCGGGTCCTGGCCGATATCCGCGAGGCACTAGGCCCCAGTGACCTGCTCGTCTCAGATGTCGGCCTGCACAAGCTCTGGATCGGGCGCATGTTCCCCGCCCACGAGCCGGGCACGGTTCTGATCGCCAACGGCCTCGCCGGTATGGGGTTTGCGCTGCCCACGGCGATCGCGGCCAAGCTCGTTCATCCCAACCGCAACGTGGTCACGGTCAGCGGAGACGGCGGCTTCCTGATGAACTGCCAGGAGCTCGAAACGGCAGCCCGTCTGCGGACGGCCGTGGTCAACGTCGTGTGGGAGAACGGCGAGTTCGGCTCCATCAAGTGGAAGCAGGACAAGAAGTTCGGCCGTCACTTCGACATCAGCTTTGGCAATCCGGACTTCGTGAAGCTGGCTGAGGCCTTCGGCCTGCCGGCGTGGCGCTGCGCCAGCGCCGATGAGTTCGCGCAACGGCTGCGGGGCGCGTTGGCGCTCGACGTGCCGTCGCTGATCGTCGTGCCGATCGACTACTCGATCGACGTCGCCATCTCCCGCGAGCTCGGCTCGGAGACCGTCGCCACCTAGTTCCGGTCGGGCTCCTTACGTGTTCCCGCGCGCCATTGCGCGCAGGTCCATGGCCTTGTTGTATGTCTCTTCGTCGACGCCCTTCTCGTAGGCGACCTCGCGCAGCAGCCGCCCCGAGCTGGCCGCCTCCTTGACGATCTCGGCTCCCTTGTCGTAACCGATGTATGGGTTCAGCGCTGTTGCCGCGGCCAGGGTGGACTCGGCCGAGCGCAGACAGCCCTCCTCGTTGGCCCGGATTCCGCTTACGCACTTCTCGGCGAAGATCCGCGAGGTGGCGGCCAGGAGCCGGATCGACTCAAGCAGGTTGCGCGCGATCAGCGGCACGCGCACGTTGAGCTCGAAGTTGCCCTCCAGGCCTCCGATCGTGATCGCGGCGTCGTTCCCGATCACCTGCGCGGCGACCTGAAGCACGACCTCGGGGATGACCGGATTGACCTTTCCCGGCATGATCGAGGAGCCCTTCTGGAGCTCGGGCAGCAACAGCTCGCCGATCCCGGCCCGCGGGCCTGAACCCATCAGCGCCAGATCGTTGGCGATCTTGGTCAATGAAACAGCGGTGACCTTGAGCGCGCCGGAGAGCTCAACCAGAGCGTCACGGTTGCCCTGGGCCTCGAAGGGATCTTCCGGCGGACGGATCTCGAGCCCCGTGGACTCCGTCAGCCGTGCCCGAACCCGGATGGCGAACTCCTTGTGGGTGTTGAGCCCGGTGCCGGTGGCGGTCCCACCCAGGGGGATCTGGGCCACCTGCGGCAGAGCGTTCCGAATGCGCCGAGCCGACAGCCTCACCTGGGCCGCGTAGCCGCCGAACTCCTGACCGAGGGTGACCGGAACAGCGTCCATGAGATGGGTGCGGCCCGCCTTGACGATGTCCTGGAACTCCTCCGCCTTGGCGCTGAACGCGGCCTCGAGCTGCTCGAGCGCAGGAAGAAGCGCGTTGCTGGCCTCGTCGAGCGCCGCCAGGTGCACGGCCGAGGGAAACACGTCATTGGAGGACTGCCCCATGTTGACGTGGTCATTTGGGTGGGCGTCATCGCCCGCCAGGTTGGCGATCACCTCGTTGGCGTTCATGTTGGTCGAGGTGCCAGACCCGGTCTGGAACACGTCAATCGGGAACTGGTCATCGAACTCTCCGGCGGCGACGCGATCCGCCGCGGTGGCGATCCGCTCCGCGACCTCAGCATCGAGCAGGCTCAACTCGGCGTTGACCCGCGCGGCTGCGCCCTTGATCCGGCTGAGCCAGCGAAGTACCGGCACCGGGACCGTCTCGCCCGACACCGGGAAGTTGTCCACCGCCTTGGTGGTCTCACCACCCCACAGCTGCTCGCTTTCCTGCACGCCCATTTGGCAGTCCTTTCGCGTCGCTTTGCTCTCTCAAAGCTACTCGCTTGACGCGCTTAGCCGCAGAACGAGATCAGCTCGCGCGCCACACCCACTGGATCGTCGTAGGCGATCAGGAACCCCGTCCCGGCCAGGGTTCGGAGCTGGGCGTCGGGGAGGAGGTCGAGCGCCTCATTGGCGGCCTCGATCGGATGGGCCAGGTCCTCGTCGGCCCACAGCAGCAGGACGGGCATCGTCATCTGCGGGTAGGCGTCGAGCAGCTGTCGCTGTGCGTCGACGGGCCACCGGCGGGCGAATTTGGCCCACGAGCGGGCTCGATTGCCATTCCCGCCCACGTCGGCGAAGGCGTGGCGAAGGAGGTCCCGGGCCGCCTCGTTGCTCTGAACCGACAGACGTTGACCCGTCGAGGGCCGGAATACCAGCTTGGCGCCGTGGGCGAGCAGCCGGTCCAGACCCGGCAGCGCCGCGACTCGGCATGCCGCCCGCCAGGCGGCGCGCTTGGCCGGGAACTCGTCACGTCGGTGAAGCCGGTTCGGCATCAGCACCAACCGGGAGGGCTCGAGCCGTCCGGTGCTCGCGGCTAGGAGGGCTAGCTCGGCGCCGACATCGTGCCCGGCGATGATCGAGCGTGGTCCGCCCACCTCGCGACAGAAGCCCGCGATCACCTCGGCCAGCCAGTCCGGGCTGTAAGAATGGCGCGGCCGGTCCTCGGAGTCACCGTGCAGAGGCAGGTCTGGCAGCACCACGCGAAAGCGCTCGGCCAGCGGGGCAACGATCGGCTCGAACTCTCGATGGGAGAGCCCAAGGGAGTGCAGTAGCACGAGCGCCGGGCCTGTGCCGGTTTCGCGATAGGCCACCCGCGCACTGTCATGGTGGTGGTAGAGGCGCAACCGCATCGCCATGGATCGTCGCACCCCGGCGGGCCCGGCGGCCGCGGCAGTACGGTGAGGACCGATGAGCGCCGAGGAGCGACCGAATCACCGGCTACGCGTAGCCGGACCGCACTACTACAGACTGAGCCCTCACTCGGACGTGGGGGGCGAGGTGTACGAGCGCATGCTGCTCGAGCGGCTGCCCGCCCATGGCATCGACGTAGTTCTCGGTCTGCCCCGGGATCACCAGGTCGCTCCGACCCCTGACGGGTGGAGCGTCGACGTGCTCCGCCATCGCCTGGGACTCCACTGGACGAGGGCACCATTCGTGTTCACGCCGTACGCGATCGGGCTGCTACGAACGGGCCAGGTGGACCTCCTCCGAGGTCACTCGGTGCGGCACACCGGTCCCTCTCTGTTGCTCGCGCGCGCGCTGGCCCGCTCGCGCGTGCCGATCGTCCTTCACCACCACCACCTGGGGCCGCGGTGGGAACGGATGGATGCGGCGATCGCCGGACGGGCGGATGCGGTGATCACGGTGTCCGAGCACTCGCGCCAGGAACTGGTCAGCCACGGAGTCAGTCTCGAACGAGTGCACGTGGTGCCCGATGGAGTCGGTCACCCGCCCACGACCGACGGCTGGGCTGACGCGTGGCCGGCGGGCGGGCTGCGCCTGCTCCACCTGGGACGGCTCGAGGCGCGCAAGCGTCCCGGCGTCGCGCTGGACACCCTGGCTGTCCTGCACCGCGCCGGGATTCACGCGTCGCTCGTCGTGGCCGGTGACGGGCCGCTGCGAGACCATTTGGTGCAGCAGGCAAGAGCCGGCGGTATCGAGGATCTGGTGCGCTTCGTGGGACGGGTGAGCGAGGACGACAAGTGGCGTCTGTATGACAGCGCCCAGGTATTGCTGTTCGCCTCGACCCTCGAGGGGTTCGGGCTGGTGGTCGCCGAGGCCCAGTCGCGCGGGGTCCCCGTAATCGCCGCGGCTGGCACGGCGACCGCAGAAGCCCTTGACCCCGGCCGGAGCGGGTATCTGGCCGCTCCCGTTGGGGAGGCGTTCGCCGATCGGGTGCGGCGGCTGGGCGACGAGGACCGCCGGACGGAAATGTCTGTCAACGCGCGCACGTTCGCCGAGCAGTTCGAATGGGATCGCTGCGCAGCCGGCGTGGCCGCCGTCTACCAAAGCGTTGCCCGGATGCGAAAGTAAGTACGGCGGCGAAACGTCAGGTGGCGGAGTCCGGGCAGGGCAGGTGGCCCGCTGGCCGGCCGGCGAGACTTGCGCAGGCAATCCACCAGATGTCTAACTTTTGGCATATTGCCGCCCACTGTTCGTGCCCTTCGGCACCGAAGGTTGTGCAATAGCTGAACGAGCCTGCCGAAGCTTGCGCAAACAGGGCTGAAATGCATTGCATGAGGCAAATCAATGGAAGTCCGCTCGGACTGTCCACGTCGCAGGCGGCCCAAGCACTAGGAGTCTCGCTGGGAACCATCCGGCGTTGGTCGGACATGGGCTATCTGCAGTCGTATCGGACACCGGGGGGTCAGCGCCGTTTCAGCCAAGAGCAGATCGACACGTTCGTCGGCTCGTTGGAACAGCAAAGCGCCGAGCCGCTAGTTCAGCGTCAAGCCAGCTGACCAAATCAGGACCGACGCGAGCCGGCGCGCCTAATACACACGGATGTCAAGGCCAATAGAGGAGGGGCGGACCGGCTCCGCTCCTCTTGGCCATATGAAACCGATCCGCTCGCGCTAACGCGCAGGCCTCTAGCCGCCGGCGCCCGCCTGCCGGATGCGGCGCTCCATGTCGAGCTCGACATCGAAGTCGGCCATGTCCGCATGCCGGTAGTCGACGCTCTCGCCGCTGAGCAATCCGGCCAGCACCTCGACGTAACGCTCGTCGAGCTGTGATCCGGATACCCGGCGCAGTTCGTTGAGAGCCTCGAACGAGCTCATCCGCGTGCGGTAGGTGTCACTGGCGGTGAGCGTGTCATACACCTCGGCCACGGAGATGATCTTGGCGATCTCCGGGATCTCCGCCGCGGTCAGCCCGTTGGGGTAGCCGCGCCCGTCGATCCGCTCGTGGTGGGCGATCACGATCTCGGCCACCGGGCCGTACATCCCCAGGTCTCGAAGCATGTCAGCCCCCAACTCGGGGTGACGCTGGATCGCCTCCCAGTCCTCCTCGGTCAGCGTTCGGCCTCGCTCGGCCACACGGTCCGAGAGCGCAAAATGCCCGATGTCATGGAGCAGGCCGGCCGTGTGGGCGAGCTCGCGGTCGGCCGGGCTCATCGCGACCGCTTCGGCGATGTCCCGCGAGAACCGGGCGACAGCCGCGGCGTGGCGGGCGGCGCGGCCGTCACGGATGTCGAGCGAGCGCATGAGACCTGCGAGCACCCCCCAGGACAACGAGACGTACTGCTCAGAGCGAGCCCGGGCGCGTTCGACGAGCTGGAGCATGTAGGTGAGGGCGAACACCGCGGTGAGCGCAAAGGCGATGCCGTCGATGCCCAGGCGGAGGTAGACGCCCGTGCCGGCCACCGCAAGCACCAGGCTGAGCGCGAGGCTGGGAGTGACTGACTTCAACGTGTCCAGACCCAGGTTGGGTTGGCCCTGGATCACGCGGCTGTAGGCAGCCGCGATCGAGAAGTTGAGGAGCATGTCAACGACGCCCGCCGCCACCACCGCCAGGTAGAAGACGAAGCGGTTCTCCGGTCCACCAGGCACGAAGGCGTGAACGACATTCGCGGCGGCGATCGCCGGCAGGATCGAGGCGAGGAGGTTGCTGCCCAGCGTGAACGGCCTCGTCCGGGTTCTGGTGGCGGCCGCCAGCTCCGCGATCGCCGCCACAACCGATGCCGATATGGGTCCGAGCAGCGCGGCGGCCAGGACAACGACGATGAACGACGCAGAGATTGATACCCGAGCGAGCCCCTCGAGCTCAACCACCATCGCGCCGGCCACGAGGGCAGCGATGACCAGCACCACGGTCAGACCGTCGACCGCACCGCGATCACGCGACGCTTCAGCAACGCAGACAGCGAGGCAGACCGCGAGTCCTCCGAGCAGCAGAACCCACGCCGCACGGTGTTCCTTAGGGTTCTCGCCCGCAGAGCGAGCCATGCGGCAACGTTAGCGCCTAAAACGGCATCAATCGACTACTCAGCTATTGCGGAAGTGCATCTGGTACCTCCTCCCCGGGAAAGGTGTGAAAATGAGAGGCCAGAGGACGGCTCAAGCGGAAGCCGAGGTGGCTCACAACACCTACGGCCGGGCCTTGGGACCGCAGCTTTGCACCAATTTATGGTTGCTTTTGGCCGTAATTTCGTGCAATTTTATGCCCATGGTCCGCGTTTAGCAACGCGGGACACCACCTTCTTGGACGAATGCGCTACTTAAAGACCAGCGAAGCTGCAGCGTTATTGAACGTCAGTCCAAATACGCTGCGGGCCTGGGAGCGCAGATTCGGCTTCCCCAAGCCACAGCGATCGCCCGGAAAGCACCGTCTTTTCACGCATGGAGAGATCGCGGCCCTGCGCGACGCGCTCCAGGAGGGCCTGTCGATCTCCTCCGCCGTGTCCCGCGCGCGGGAAGGATTGGCGGCGGATGCGAATTCTCTTATAGGCGCGCTCGTGTCCTACGAACGTGAGCGCGCCGACCAGGCGATCGAGGCCGCGTTGGCGCTCCGCTCGGTCGAGCGGTCCGTCGAGGAGGTGCTCTTCCCGACGCTCGAGGAGATCTCGCGTCGTTACGGCGTCGAGTCGGCAGCCTGGGCGTTCGCCGCCCACTGGGCCGCGGACTGGCTGCGCCGAGCGATGCGGCTGGCTCCTCCTCCCGTGCGCCCGATCTCGATCGTCGTCGGCGACGCTTCGCGGGATGAGCTCGATCCGGACGCCCCCTACATCCGGGCCCTCGAGCTGTTCTGCGCGCGAGCCGGTGTCAACGTGCTCAGTCTGTCAGCGCGTGGAGTGGCCGGCATCGGAGACGCGGTGGCCATCCACCGCCCGAACCTGGTCGTGGTGGCCGGCTCCCATCTGGACGATGACACGGTGGCTCGATGGGCGTACGCGATCCGGCTCGCCGCCGGCGCCATGCCGGTGGCCGTCTACCGGCGCGGAGGCCCGCGGGTGCGGATGCGCACCACCGGCACGCGCGTGCTCCCACTCGGGGCTCGCGACGCGCAGCGCCGGATCGTGGAGACGATCGAGACCGAGCGCCGCCTGCCCGAGGTGGGCACGGGGCACGGCGGCATCGCCCCCCGCTCAGCCACGCTGTAGCGCCGTCTACCGGCGGGCGTCGGCGCTCTCCGGCCTACTCCTGCCAGCGCACGTTAATGACCAAAGTGCAGGGTGGGTTGCGATCCTTGCGCATTGCTGCCGATAAAGGGATAAACCCCCCATGAACGGTATTCGCACAAACGCAGCCGCGGTCATGCTCGGCATCAGCCCCAACACCTTGCGCAGTTGGGAGCGCCGGTATGACTTCCCGCAACCGCTTCGCTCGCCGGGCGGCCACCGCCAGTACTCGCTGGCAGAGATAGAGGCCCTGCGTCTGACTCTGGCCGAGACGCACAATGTCTCCTCGGCCATCTCGCTGGCGCGTGAGCGGGGCGAAGGACCGTCCACCTCCTCCCGTCTAGCGGCGGCGTTCGCCGCCTTCGACGAGGACACCGCCAACCGCCTGCTCGAGGAGAGCCTCGGGCTCCGCTCCGTAGAGCGCACGATCGAGGAAGTGCTCCTGGACGCCGTGACCTCGCAGCGCGAAGGCGATACCAACACGGTGGAGTACGAATTCGGCTGGCGGCATGCCACCGGCTGGCTGTCGGCTCAACGGCGTCTGGCCCCCTCGGCCACGCGGCCCGAGGGCGTCATGATCTTCGACGCGTCGGCCCCCTGCGATCTGGACGCCATCCACGCTCAGGCACTCGAGGTGGTCCTGCGGCGGGCCGGATTGCGCACGCTCGCGCTCACGCCCGCGATCGAGCTCACGCGTCTGGGCCGCGCACTCCGGGCGCTGGATCCGAAGGCGGTCGTGCTCACCGGACAGCGAGTGTCTCTGGATTCGATTGGCCGTCTGGTCTACGCCGTCCGTTCCGTCGTCCGCGAGGTCGCAGTGTTCGATTACCGGGGCGCGGTCCCGGACACCGGCGCCAGCACCGTGTGCCGCCTCGGCGATTCACCGGTGGCGGCCCGCGACACCCTTCTGGCCAAGCTCAAGCCGGCCCAAGCTGACGCCGGCATGCGTCCGGTTGCCGCAGTTCAGTCCGCGCTGCCCAGCGCCTAGGCGGGCGCCAGCGCTTTAGCCCGGCCGGGGGTTCCTAGAATCCCCGCCCATGGCTGCAACCCACCGGCCGGTAGACCCGCGCGCATCGTTTCCCCAACTCGAGCTACAGGTGCTCGAGCGCTGGCGCGAGCGGCAGGTGTTCGCCGAGTCGGTCAAGCGCCGCGAGGGGGCGCCCCAGTGGGGGTTCTACGAGGGTCCGCCCACCGCCAACGGCGCCCCGGGCACGCACCACGTCCTGAGCCGCGTGTTCAAGGACATCTTCCCCCGCTACCGGACGATGCGCGGTTACTACGTGGAGCGCAAGGGCGGTTGGGACTGCCACGGACTGCCCGTGGAGCTGGCTGTCGAGGCCGAGCTCGGAATGACCTCCAAGGAGGACATCGAGCGCTACGGGATCGCTGAGTTCAACGCCCGGTGCCGGGAGAAGGTCCTGAGTCATGTCGAGGACTGGAACCGCCTCACCGAACGGATCGGGTTCTGGCTTGACCTCGACGATGCCTACCGGACGCTCGACACCGGGTACATCGAGTCGGTCTGGTGGGCGCTGAAGACGATCAACGACAAGGGACTGCTCTACGAGGAGCTCAAAGTCGTCCCTTACTGTCCTCGGGACCAGACCACCCTCTCGAGCCACGAGCTCGGACAACCCGGGGTCTACCAGGACGTGGTTGACCCTTCGGTCTACGTCCGCCTGCCGGTCACCGAGGCACCGGGCCGAGCCCAGCCGGAGGACGAGCTCCTGGTGTGGACAACGACACCCTGGACGCTGGTATCGAACGCCGCCGTCGCGGTCGACCCCGAGTTGAGCTATGTGAGGGCCCGCGCCGAACCGGCCGGCCCGGTTCAGATCGTGGCTGAGGCGCTGGTGGAGCGAGTCCTGGGCGAAGGCGCTGAGGTACTCGAGAGCTTTCCGGGTGCCGAGCTGGTGGGAACCCGCTACGAGCCACCCTTCCCGTTCATCGCCGGCGATGCCTACGGCCCCAAGGGCCACACGGTGCTGCCGGCCGACTTCGTTACGGCGACCGACGGCACGGGGCTGGTTCACACGGCGATCGCCTTCGGCGAGGACGACTTCCGGCTTGGGGCGCAGGAGGGCCTGACGGTCGTCAACCCGGTCCGCCCGGACGGCACGTATGACGAGCGGATCGGTCCCTACGCCGGACGCTGGGTCAAGGATGTGGACCCGGACCTGATCGAGGATCTGCGCGAGCGTGGGAAATTGCTCCGGGCCGAGCAGTACGAGCACTCCTATCCGCACTGCTGGCGCTGCGGGACTCCGCTGCTCTACTACGCCAAGCCCTCGTGGTACATCGCGACGAGCCGCATCAAGGACCGGTTGCTGGCCGCCAACGAGACCGTCAACTGGCACCCCGAGCACGTCAAGCACGGCAGGTTCGGCAACTGGCTGGAGGGCAACGTCGACTGGGCGCTGTCCCGTGAGCGCTACTGGGGTACGCCGCTCCCGGTCTGGCGCTGTGAGCACGGCTGCACGAAGGTGATCGGTTCGCTGGCCGAGCTGCGCGAGCAGAGCGGCGTCGAGCTCGACGATCCCCACCGCCCGTTCGTGGATGAGGTGGTTCTGAAGTGCGACAACTGTGGCGGCCCCATGCACCGGGTGCCCGAGGTCATCGACGTCTGGTTTGACTCGGGTTCGATGCCGTTCGCCCAGTTCCACGCCCCGCACGAGAACAACGAGCACTTCGAGCAGCGCTTTCCGGCTGACTTCATCTGCGAGGCGCTGGACCAGACCCGAGGCTGGTTCTACTCCCTGCTGGCCATCTCGACCCTGCTGTTCGACCGGTCCGCGTATCGGAACGTCGTCTGCCTGGGGCTGATCCTCGACGAGCAGGGGCGCAAGATGTCCAAGTCACTGGGCAACACGGTCGAGCCCTGGGAGGTGATCGATACCTACGGGGCGGATGCCCTGCGCTGGTACTTCTTCACGTCGAAGCTTCCCTGGGACGGTTACCGCTTCTCGCTCGAGACGGTGGGCGAGGCGGTGCGCCAGTTCTTGCTCCAGCTGTGGAACACCTACAGCTTCTACGTGCTGTACGCCAACGCCAACGGGGTGGCCCGCGACGCAAGCTCCCCCTCCCCCGCCGAACTCGACCGCTGGATCCTCTCGCGCCTGCACGCCACAGCCGAGACGGCCCGGGAGCGCCTGGATGAGTTCGACGCCACGTCGGCCGGCCGGGCCATCCAGGCCTTCGTGGACGAGCTATCCAACTGGTATGTCCGCCGGTCGCGGCGGCGCTTCTGGGACGGCGACCCGGCGGCGTTCGCCACCCTGCGCGAATGCCTGGTCACGGTGGCCAAGCTGGCCGCCCCGTTCACGCCATTCATCGCCGACGAGATCTACGACAACCTCGACGGCACCGAGCCGAGCGTCCACCTGTGCGACTACCCCGAGCCCGGCGAGCGTGACCCCGAGCTCGAGCAGGCGATGTCAGTGGCGCGCGAAACCGTCCGCCTGGGACTGGCCGCGCGAGCTCAGGCCAAGATCAAGGTGCGCCAGCCACTGCGGGCCGTGGTCGTGGTGGCCACGGGTGCCGAGCGCGCGGCGATCGAGCGGCTGGCCGACATCGTGCGAGACGAGCTCAACGTCCACGGGATCCGCTTCGTCTCCCAGGCTGACGAGCTCGGGCAGGTGGAATGCAAGCCCAACTACCGCACCCTCGGCCCCCGGTTCGGCAAGCAGATGCCGCTCGTGGCCGCAGCGGTGGCCGGCCTGGACGCGGCCCATGCCGCGGCGGCGCTCCGGGACGGCCAGTCGGTGGCAATCTCGGTCGGAGGCAGCGACCACGAGCTCGGAGCCGATGACCTGATCATCGGCATGAAGCCGCTCGATGGCTATCAGGTCGAGCGGGAGGGTTCGCACGCCGTGGCGCTCGAGGTCGAGATCGACGACGAGCTGCGCGCGGAAGGCTGGGCGCGGGACATCGTTCGGGCCGTGCAGAACGCGCGCCAGGAGGCCGGGCTTGAGATCAGCGACCGGATCAGCCTCATCCTGGACGGTGACGACAGCCTGCTCGCGGCCGCCCGCCGCCACGAGGGCTACCTGGCGGCCGAGGTACTGGCCACTAGCGTCGACTATGGGGAGCTGGACGGAACGCCGCCGGTGATGATCGACGGCGCACCGCTTAAGATCAGCGTCGCCAGGGCTTAGGCCAGCACGGGCTCGAGCTCTTCCTCGAGCTTCTTCTTGGGATAGGCGCCGATGACCGTCTTGGCCACCTCGCCGTTCTTGAACACCATCAGCGTCGGGATCGACATGACGTTGAACTTGACTGCCGTCTCCTGGTTGTCGTCGATGTTCAGCTTGACCACCTTGAGCGCTTCCCCGCGCTCGCCGGCGATCTCCTCGACGACCGGCGAAACCCGTCGGCACGGGCCGCACCAGGGGGCCCAGAAGTCGACCAGCACCGGCACGTCGGACTCGAGCACCTCGGCCTGAAAGTTGTTATCGGTTACGTCGGTGACCGCGCCTGACATCTCGTTCTCCTTATTGGTTACTTCAAAAAGTATAGCGCCAAGTCGAAGCTACGCTAGACCCTAGATGGCCGAACCGACGAACACCGAAATCGCCGCCGCACTCGAAGAACTCGGCGACCTGTACGAGCTCGATGGCGCCGTCATCCACCGGATCGTCGCCTATCGCAACGCCGCGAAAGCGGTCCGGGACGCTCCGGTGTCCGTGACGGGGCTGGCCCGCCAGGGTCGCGCCACGGAGCTGCCGGGCATTGGGGCGATCATCCAGGAGAAGGTGATCGCGCTCGCCGATGACGGTGTGATCCCGGCGGCGGCCAAGCTGCGGGCCAAGTTCCCGGCCGGGCTGCTCGAGATGACCCGGCTGCCAGGCCTGGGGCCCAAGCGGGCGCGGCGACTATACGAGGAGCTCTCGATCGACTCGCTAGCGGCGCTGCGCACGGCGGCCGAGGCCCAGCAGATCCGCACGCTGAAGGGCTTCGGGCCCAAGGCGGAGGAGAGCCTCCTGGCCGCGGCGCTGGCGGCCGAGGCGGCGGCCGAAGGGGGCGAGGACGGGACCGGCTCGGGGCGCGTCGTTCTGGACCGGGCGCTCGCCATCGGCGAGCAACTTGTGGCCGCGCTGCGTGAGCATCCGGCGTCCGAGCGAGTGGAGCTAGCCGGGTCGGCCCGTCGCATGACCGACAGCGTCAAGGACCTCGACGTGATCGCCACGGCCCACGATCCCCTGGCGCTGGCTCGCGCCGCGGCGGAGCTCGAGCTAGTGCAGAGCGCGCAGACACCGGGCGAGGCGGGGGTGCGCCTGCGTACCCACACCGATCTGGCCGTTGACGTGCGGATCGTGGCGCCAGACCAGTTCGGCAACCTGATGCAGCACTTCACCGGCTCCAAGGAGCACAACATGGCGCTGCGCGATGCCGCGGTGCGCAAGGGACTGCACGTATCCGAGTACGGCGTCCTCGATGACGCCACCGGCGTGACCCACCGGTGCGAACGCGAGCAGGAGGTCTACGCGCTGCTCGGCCTTGACTACATCGAGCCCGAGCTGCGCGAGAACCGGGGTGAGCTCGAGGCAGCGGCCGCGCACACCCTGCCTGAGCTGATCTCCGTCAGCGATCTGCGGGGCGATCTCCATTGCCACACGACCGCCTCCGATGGCACCGCTTCGATCGAGGAGATGGCCCTGGCCGCCCGCGACGCGGGGTACGAGTACCTGGCCATCACCGACCACTCAGCCAGCTTCGGATTCGGAGACGAGGTCTCGCCCGACCGCCTGCGCGAGCAGATCGAGCTGATCCGCACCCTGTCCGGGACCGACGCCGTCGGTGGTGTCCAGCTCCTCGCCGGCTCCGAGGTCAACATCCTCCCCGACGGAGGGCTCGACTACGACGACGAGCTGCTGGCCGAGCTCGACTGGGTGGTCGCCTCGGTTCACTCGTCATTCGCGATGGACAGCGCCAAGATGACCCAGAGAATCACGCGGGCGATCGAAAACCCGATGGTCGACGTGATCGGGCATCTGTCGGGGCGCAAGATCGAGCACCGGGCGCCGTACCAGTTCGACTTGGAGACCATTCTGTCAGCAGCGTCCGCGAGCGGGACGATGCTCGAGATCAACGCCAGCCCGTCGCGGCGAGACATGAATGACGTACACGCGCGAGCCGCAGCCGCCGCCGGGATACCGATCGTGATCAACTGCGACGCGCACCGGGTCGGCGGGTTCGAGGTCGCCCGCTACGGGGTGGCCACGGCGCGGCGGGCGTGGCTGGGGCCGGACGCGGTCGTGAACTGCCGGCCCTGGAACGAGCTGGCCGAGCTTCGGCCTCGTCTACGCTGAGGTTGCGGGCTAGCGACTGCGCTTGGACCGGCGGCGGGGCGGGGGCGGTGGGGCCTTCTTCGCCGTGGCCGGGGCCACACCCGCAGTCGCCGGGACCGGCTCGGCCCCGCCGAAGCCTCGCCAGCCGCGCTGGATGGCGACGAACCACGTCAGTCCGATCAGGCACAGCACGAGGGCGACGAAGAAGTTCAGCCGCAGGCCGAGGACGTAATTGGAGTAGTCAATCCGGAGCGTCTCCTCGAAGATGCGAAAGCCCGAGTAGCCGGCGACGTAGAGGGCGAACACTCCAGGCGGCTTGACGCGCCGGGTCTGGCCGAGCCAGACCAGAAACCCGGCCAGGGTCAGATTCCAGATCATCTCGAACAGGAACGTGGGCTGGAAGGTCGCGTACTTCCAGTACTTGGCCGGGAGCTCGGCCATCCGATGCGGCAGCGAGATCTCGAGGCCCCAGGGCTGCCTCGTCGGCTTGCCGAACAGCTCCTGGTTGAAGTAGTTGCCGATCCGGCCGATGGCCTGGGCCACCAGCAGTGCCGGCGCCACCACGTTCATGAACCGCCGCAGGTCGTAGCGGGACAATTCCCGGCCGGCCACCCAGAGTCCCACGGCTGCACCGGCGGCGATCCCGCCCCAGATCCCGAGCCCGCCCTTCCAGATCGCGAACACGCCCCACCAGTGGTCAGGAACCTGACTCGGTGTGGTGATGATGAAGTAGATCCGGCCGCCGACGAGACCGGCCGGGAAGGCCCACATCGCCACCCGGTAGACGATGTCCGGGTCTCCGCCCTGACGGCGCCACCCCCAGCGAGAGACGAGGATCGCCGCCGTGACCGCGAACACATACGCGATCCCATAGGCGTGGAAGAAGAGCGGGCCGATGCTGAACCCGTCCGCCGACGGGCTGGGGATGAAGGCCAGCGGAGTCACGACGCCTTCCATCCTGGCAGCAATCGGGGCAGGACGCGCTCGGCGATGGTCACGTCAACGGAGGCGCGCCGGAACGGCCTCAGGAGCTCCGCGGCTCGCTCCGCGTATCCGGACCGGGGATCGTCGAGTGCGGTGCGGAGCGCCGGCGCCGGATCCTCGCCGACGAGCCGCAAGTCGAGCGCCCGGGCCAGACCGAGCGCCGGATAGGGACCGGGTGACGGGGTCGTGACGAGCAGGCAGCCGTCGGCGAGCGCCTCGAGCGGCGCGATGCCGTAATCCTCACGACGAGCCGCGGCCAGGAAGACCCGGGCCCGCCGGGCCAGCCCGCGAAACGCCTCCGGTGTGAGCCGTCCGGTGAAGCGCACGCCCGGGGGCGTGTCGGCTCGATCAATCCCGGCTACGACCAGCGTCTCGCCCTCACGCCGGGCCCGCTGCCAGGCCGAGAGCATGAATTCGAGGCGGCGCTTCTCAGGGTCACCGGCGTATGCGAGCACGTCAATATCCCGTGGGCCGTCGATCGGCCCAGACGGCTCCACCGGTACCGGCACCACGATCGACGCCGGCCGCGCGGTCACCGGGAGCGGGTCGAGGGAGCCATCGGCCATCGTGAGCACAAGCGGGGCGGCGGCGAGGCGCCGGCGCTCGAGAACACGCTGCCAGACCCCATGACGCCCGGGCCGGTTCTCGGCCGCCAGCGAGTCAAACCAGATGGCGCCCGGCCGGGGCCACAGAAGGGCGGCGGTGAGCGAGCAATAGATGATCGCGGCGGGAGCCTGCTGGGCCAGCGCGCGGGAGGCGACCCGACGCGCCGCTCGGGCCTGTACGAGATCGGTGAGCATGAAGGTCCTGACCTGGCGAGACGTTCCCGCCCTGACCGAGCGCACAGTCACGCCGGCCCGCCCGACGGCCCCGGCCAGCTCTCGCTCGGAGATGCGCCACCCGAACGTGTCCCCGGCCGAGACGATCAGCACCTCAGGAGTGCCGGCGGGCGCCATGAGCCGGGAGCGGGCCTATACCCGCGGTCGGGCTTGCCGCGAGGTGGAGGCGCCATTCAGCTCGAGGAGGTTGGAGCGGAAGCCCGGCGTGCGGACGAGCTTGATGGGTTGCAGGGGCGAAGTCCGCTCGACATAGAACCGGGCGCCATCGCGTTCCTCGATCGCGGTCACGGCCGATGACTGACGGCGCCAGGCCAGCGCCCAGATGATCGCGAATCCGGCCGCAATCGCCGGAACCTGAGGCAGGATCAGGCCGAGCGCGCTGGCGCTCAGCGTGAACAGCAGCAGCGGCCACAACCGGTTCAGGACTGTGCGGGGTGGGTCGACCTCGGGCAGCGAGGCTTGCATCCGGGCGCTGGCCAGCAGCGAGGCGATGGGTGACGATGTCTCGGCTCGCCGCCCGAACCACATTCCGACCAGGACGGCCAGGACCCACCAGCCGGCGGCGACGGGCACGAGCAGATCGTCGCTTGAATTGGCTGCCCCGGCCAGCGTGATCGCGGCCAGCAGGCTTGCCGCCGCCGCGCTGAGCAGAACCGTGGTACGAAGGAAGTCGGTGAACCGCACTTCAGTCTGAACCGAGCAGCGAGAGCAGTCTTCGTACGCCCTCGGTCCCCTCGACGACCAGGTCGGCTTCCCCGGTGATCTCGGACGGGCCCTCATCGGACCCCACCCCCACCCGGATCGCTCGAACCAACTTCCCCTCTTGCACCAGGGCAGCCAGCGCGCGAAAAGCATCGAGATCGGTGGTGTCATCGCCGACGTACAGCGCCGAGTCGATCCCGGCCCCGGCCTCAGCCAGGAAGGTCGTGATCCCGGCGCCCTTGTCGATCTTCACCGGTGGGCGGACCTCGAGCACCTTGCGTCCCCAATGGGTTCGCAGACCAGCGGCCTGGGCGCGCTCGGCGATCGAGTCGATGGCCGCTCGTGCCGCATCCTCGTCCGGCGCTCCGCGCCAGTGGAAGGCAACGATCGGACCCTTGTCCTCCAGCCTCACCCGGAGCTTGCGCGCGTCGGCGGTATCCGCCTCGCGGCCGAACTCGCGGATCCGCCGCACCCAGTCCTCCACACCCTTGTCGAGCACGGGGGCCGTCCAGCCGGCGCGGAGCAATTCTGCGCCGTGCGAGCCGAGGTAGGTGATAGTTCCAACCCCGACCATGGCGCGCGCTTCCGAGGCGCGCCGCCCCGAGACGCACGCCATCAGGCCGTACTTGTTCGCCACGGCGATCAGCAGCTGTCGCGTCGTCTCCGGGACGTGCGCGTCAGCCGCGTTGTCAACGATCGGGGCCAGAGTGCCGTCGATGTCAAGCAGGATCGCGGCCCTTTCGGGGTCGGCTCGGAGCGGTGCGAGCGCTTCGGATAAGAGCGCTGACGTCACCGCCCTAGTATGCCCACTGCCGCCCGCGCTCACATGTCCGGCAGCCCCGTGACAGGTACCATTCATGCTCGCTATGGGAACGTCAGCCCAAGGGGATGGTTACGCGGTCTCGAGCCTGACTCAAATGGGCGAAGGCCCTGGGTTTCGCAAGGTGCGCCGCGAGCTCGGCGTCACGGCCTTCGGCATCAACGCGCTCGTGCTTCCGCCCGGCTATTCCACCGGCGAGCATTACCACGATGAGCAGGAAGAAACCTACTTCGTGCACCAGGGGATGATCGAGTTCCGGTTCGGGGATGGGAGCAAGCACAAGGTCGGCCCGGGCGGGATTGCCCGCGTCGATCCGGCCACCCATCGCGGCATGCGCAACATCGGTGACGGGGAGGCGGTGGTGCTCGTGGCCGGCGGGAAAAACGGCTACGTGGGCCGAGATGGACAGCCTGTCGGTGACAGCCCGCGCGGTGGGCCGCCCGGCGCGGCTTAGCGGCTGTCCGAGGAAACCGACGTGAAGGCGAGTGGTCCACCAGTCTTGATGCTGCACGGCCAGCCCGGCGGCGGCCGGGACTGGGGCCGCGTAGTGCAGGCCCTGGGGGCTCGGGCGCAGGCGGTCGCGATCGACCGGCCGGGATGGGACGGGCAGAGCCAAGCGCAGGACCTGGCCGGGAACGGGGAGGCCGCCCTGGCCGCTCTCGGGGAGCGGGGCATCGAGCGGGCGACGATCGTCGGCCACAGCCTGGGCGGCGCGATCGCGGTGTGGCTCGCCGTCCACCATCCCGAGCGCGTCAGCTCCCTCGTCCTCGCCGCGCCTGCGGCCAACCGTGCCTCCCTGGCTGGGTTCGATCGCTGGCTGACGCTTCCGGTGGCGGGGGCTGTGACCAGCGGGGCGTCGCTGACCGGACTCGGTCTGGCGCTGTCCGCCGGCCCGGTGCGCCGGCGGATCGCCCGCAGGTCAGGCCTCCCCGAGGGGTATCTGCGCGACTCCGGTCGGTCACTGCTCACGCCGTGGGCCCGGCGTGCATTCGACACCGAGCAGCGCGCCCTCGTGCGTGAGCTTCCAGCCCTCGACCGCCGACTCGGAGACGTGGCCGCGCCGACCTGGATTCTCACCGGCGCGTCGGACCGCATCGTCCCGGCCGGCGCCCCCCAGGCACTGGCCAGGCAGATCGACGGGGCGCAGCTTCGGGTCCTCGACCGTGCCGGGCACCTCCTCCCCCAGCTCCACGCTCGCCCGCTGGCCGAGGCGATCATGGCGGCGCTCAGCGCCGGCGCGACTAGCTAACGTTGGTTCGATGCTCTGCCGTCCGGATCGCGCCCGGCTGGTGGCGATCGGGCTGATGGTCGCCGGACTGATGGCGCTGCCCGCCTCGGCGCTGGGGGCCAAGCTGATCGGGGGCCGCGAGCAGGCTGCCGCGGCCAAGGCCTTCTCCCGTCTGAGAGCCCACACGGGCGAGGTGGCGGTGTCAATCCGAGCCTCGACGGTGTCCCCGGCGTGGGTGGTCGTGAAGTCCGTCCGGCCCCAGCGGGGCGGCTCAGGCGCCAATCCTCGGCTCCGGGGCACCTACCTGCACCGGACCGGAGCGGGTTTTCGTCCCGGTCGCCCGCCGGGCGCTGTGCGGGCTGACCTGAGCCAGCCGTTCCAGGTGGCCATCGTCTACGCCGGCTTGGGTTCCGAGACTGTGCGTTACAAGCAGACCTACCGCACATCGTGCACTGGCGGCGGCGCCGGCGGCTTTGTCGACCAGCAGAGCGCCAGCGTCAGCCCGATGTCCTGGAGCGTTCGATACGTGATCGATCCGGACCAGTTGCAGGCCGCCGTAGCGACACCGCAGGGCCCGGCGATCGTGCCGACGGTCTTCTTCGACCCGGCGGGCTCGGAGCTGACCGCGAGCGAGAAGCTGAGCCGCACCTACGTCGACAACGGGTGCTTCGACCGGCCCACGAATTTCAAGTGCGCGAGCTCGTTCCACCTGTCCAGCTCGGGGGCAGACAGCAATCTGTCGTTCGATCCCGGCGTGGGAACGGAGGTGGGGCTGCCGATGCGCTCCAGCACCACGGGACAGTGCCGCCCGGAGGATTACACGATCGGTCCCTCGCTGTGGGATTCCGGCGCCAGCACCGTCCTGGTGAGCAAGCTCGATCTGATCGGCGGCCACCTGCCCTCGAACCCCTACGCCCCCATTCACGTATCCTGGCCCGGCAGCTCGGCCCTCGAGCAGCAGAACTTCCTGACCAGTCCGTGCCAGGGGATTCCAGCGTCATGCAGCGATGCGCTGCACTGGCACGGCACGGTCCGCTTGCAAGCCGTGTCCGCCGGCTGACGTTCGCCGGTAATCCGCCTCTTTATGCTTCGCTCCGCCGTGGACACGACCCCTGAGCACCTCAATCCGGCTCCTGAGCGGGCAGGCGGGCTGAGCCTGAACGCCGTCGTGGGAGATACGGAGGCGCCGGAGACCCGGCCGCTCCAAGCGCCGGTCACGGGAGCCCAGAGGCGGGGTTGGAGGCGCGGGCTGCGGCTCCCGAGCGATCGCGACGTCCTCTGGCTGCTGGCCCTCTACCTGGCCATCCGCTGCGTGCTGCTGATCGCCGCGTACGTGAACGCCTCGGTCAACCACTTCAACTTCCTGCATGAGCTGGCCAACTGGGACGGCCTCTGGTACCGCGAGCTGGCCAACCACGGCTATCCGCAGCACCCGTACCTGACTCAGACAACGCTTGGCTTCCTGCCGCTGTACCCGATGGCAATATGGCTGGTTGAGCCCATCTTCTCGGGGCTGACCGGGCACGGAGCGGTCTGGTCGGCAACCGTTGCCGGAGCGCTGATCTCGGCGATCGGCGGCGCGGTGGCCACCTATTACGTCTTCCGTCTGGCCACGGCCTGGTGGGGCCGAGAGGTGGCCCGGCGCGCGGCGGTCCTGTTCATCGTCTTTCCCGGCTCGGTCGTCTTCTCGATGGTCTACTCCGAGGGCCTCATCCTGCCGTTGGCCACGGGATGTCTGTGGGCACTGCAGCGCCGCCGGTGGTGGCAGGCCGGGATTCTGGCCGGGCTGGCCACCGCGGTGGGGCCCACTGCGCTGGTGCTCGTGCCCGTGTGCGCGATCTCGGCCCTGCTCGAATGGCGCCGCCGGGGTTGGAGCCGCGAGACCCTGCGCAAGGTGATAGTCGCTCCCGTGCTGTCGGTGAGCGGAATCGTCGCCTTCGCGATCTTCCTGTGGTTCTGGACCGGGACCCCGCTGGCCAGCTACCAGGCTCAGCACCACGGCTGGAGCGAGAAGACCGATCCGGGTGCCCTCATTCACCTGACGAAAAAGCTGTTTCGCCAGGTCTCGTTCACGCAGCTGAGCCAGCCCAAGGTCGATCTGAACCTGGTCGTGGGGCTGGTCGGCGCACTGCTGCTGCTGGTGATGCTCGTTCTCATGTACTTGCAGCGACGCAAGATCCCGATCGAGGCGTTCGTATGGACGCTCGGGATCACCTTCCTCACGGTTACCTCGTCGTACGTTCCCCCGAACCCGCGCATGCTGATCACGAACTTCCCGGCGCTGATGGTGGTGGCCCGCTACGTCAAGGGCAGGTGGTGGACCGCGCTGATCACGGTCACCTTCATCCTGCTGATCGTCTTGAGCGTGCTCACCTTCCGCGGGACGACGCTGAGACCGTAGGCGCCCCCCAGGCGTCCGGGCGAGCCGGTCCGACCAGGATCAGCTCTTGCGCAGCACGACGACGAACTCGTCGTGGCTGGCCTGGATCAGCTCGAGGGAGAAAGCCACGGTCAGAACGCCGAGCAGGCCGGGGAACGTCCCCGGTTCCCAGACGTGGAAGTGCGGACGCATCCCGGTGGCCTCCATCTCGCGCACACGGTCCTCGATCGTCTCGTCGGTATGGCCCTCGATCAGCCGGGCGCACTCCTCGTAGTGTTGGAGGCGCGACACCTCGGGGCCCTCCCGGTGATCGCGCACCAGGTGCTCGGGGGTCGTTCGGGGGCGCGGGGCGTCGAACGTGGAGCGGGCGTCCGGGAGCGCCATGTAAAGAATGCCTCCGGGCTTCAGGACCCGATGATGCTGCTCGAGGGCGGCGATCGGATCCTCCACGTGCTCGAGCATGTGGTTGGCGATGATGAAGTCGAGGCTGGCGGCGCCGAACGAGGCGAGCCGAGCGCCATCGTCGACCACGTCCGGGATGACGAGTCTTCGACCGTCCAGGTTTGCCGCGTACGCCTCACGTAGACCCGCCTCGTCCAAGTAGTCGACGTAGCGGACCACCACCCCACGGGGCACGCGAAGCGGGTAATCGAGGGCTCCGATCTCGATCCCGCGGCCCTCGAGGTAACGCAGGGCGATGTCTTCGCGGAGGGTCTTTGGATCATGCAGACGCGGGCGAAGTAGGACGTCTCTGAGATCCCGCCGCCAGCGTCGAGTCAGGTAGCGAACCCGCAGGGCTAACGATATCAGCTGCTCCCGGCTCGGTGGTCTCGGGCGAGCAATTGGACATGAATCGCGCTCGCGTAGCCGAGCTGAATGATCGCACCGCGGCCGAACTCACTCTCCAGCCGGCGGCGCAGCTCGAAGAACTCGGCCCGGTTGGCGCGTGAGCGGGCCGGGCCGTCGGCCTGGCCCTCGTGGCTGGAGACGAACCACATCCGGCGGCAGCCGGCGGCGCGCTGGGCAATCTGGCTGCGGCTCAGCGTGACGTACGCCTCCACGTCGGGATGGACCTTGCCCCAGGGCAGCACGGGCAGGATCGAGCGGGGCGCCCGACGATCGGCGGACGCGCTCGTGCCGAGGTAGTACTGGAAGGCCATATGGCCGTCCAGCGGGTAGAAGGCGACGCAGTCGCCCGGGCGGGCTCGGTCGAGGACGTATGTGCTGGCCTGCTGCCACGGCTCGGGCGAGACTCCGTAGCTCGGAGCGAGCTGCAGCGCTCGGCCCCCGACGAGGACCACGAGCAACGCCGGGCCGAGGAGCGCGGCTCGCGTGGGCAAGGGCAGACGGATGGTCGGGGTACGGGTCAATCCGGCCCCGAGCAACAGACCGACGGGCGGGACCGCCATCAGCAGGTTGCGGGGCAGGAAGACGGGCTGGAAAAACAGCGAGTAGATCAGCGCGATGGCCACGGGGACGACCAGCCAGGCCACGACCAGCGCCTCGCCCCACACCGGCTCGCCAGCGCGCCAGCCTCGGATGGTGCCAGCGGCGATGGCGATCAGCAGCACAAGGGTGAGGATCAGCAGCGGCGTGGTCGTGGCTGTCCGATGGAAGCTCGGCTGGAGCCCCGCAGAGGTCAGTGACTGGAGCACCTGAACCTCGAGCTTGTGCGTCGGGCGAGGCACCCAGAAGAGCTGGCTCGACCCGCGGTGGATCGCCAGGGCGATCAGCGGGATGCACAGGGCGGCCATGAGGATCAGCGCGCCGGCGAGCTCCAGGAGGCGGTGGCGCCGGCGCGCGGGCAGGAGCGCCAACAGCTGGGCCGGGATCACGAGCACGGCGACGAAGCTCGAGTAGGTGGCCAGGGTCATGAGGACCGCGAACGCGATCCATCCACGGCGCCGGGCCCGTGGGGTTTGTTCGTCATCAGGAGCCGCCAGCGGGATAAAGACCAGGAAGGCGGCCGACACGAACGCCACCATGAGCGCGTAGCCGCGGGCGTTCTGAGCCCAGAACACGAGCGGCAGGCTGACGGCGGTCAACAGGCCGGCGGCGAACGCGGCCCGCCGGCCGAACAGACGCCGGGCGATCGCCCCGGTCAGGACCACGGTGGCAGTCGAAGCCAGCGCAGACGGAAGGCGGATCACCAGCTCACCGTTGCCGAGCACGCCGATCAGCAGGTGCAGGAGCAGGTAATAGCCGGACATGTTGCCGCCGTCGTGGGCGATCGCCGAGCCGAGCGCGGAGCCATGCTGAGCCGCGATCGTGACCGTGGCGGCCTCGTCGAACCCGATGCTGCGCCCGGTGATCTCGATGAAGCAGAGGACGACCGCGATCGCGGCCGGGATGCCGATGGCCAGACAGTCGCGTCGGCGCGCCTCTCGCTCGGGGCCTGACATTTGGCGGGCTACGTTCTGACGAGCGCCGACGGCGCCCTATTGCCCAGGCTTGGGTCGCGCCCGGCGGCGTCGCGGTCACCGCTTCCGCGGCCGGTCCGATGCGAATACCAGACGATCGCGGCCAACAGCGCATAGACGGCGATCACAGCCGGCGCCGTATGGAGAGGCAGCGCCAGGATCCCGTTCGGCTTGACCACGAATGCCGTCGCAACAGCACCCAGCGCCAGAGGGAGCGAGCCCTGGACTCCGGGACAGGCGGCGAGCAGGACGAGGCCCCAGGTGAAATACCACGGCCAGGCAGCCGGGCCGCCAGCGGCGGCAACGAGCAGCAGCACTCCCAGATACAGGACCAGCCGAGGCACGCGCACGCGGTACAGCAGCACGAGCCCGAGCACCGCCGTGATGACGAGCGTCACGGCTCCAAACGCTGACTCGACGCTATGCGAGTTGACGTTCCAGCCGAGATCGTGGAGCAGTGACGCGACCGTCCAGCCGAGCCCGGTCGATGGCGTGATGGCGAGGCGAACCTTGGCTGGAGTGGAGAACAGGGTGGTCGAAAGCCACGTGAACCCGACGCCGGTGATCAGGCTCACGGCGGCCAGGACTCCCGCCGCGGCCAGCAACGTCGAGACCACAAACCTGACCCGAGCCGCACCGTCGGGCTCGGCTCGGCCCCAGGCGACCATGATGAAGACCGCCCCCGCGAGCGCCGGCAACTTGAATGTGGCCGCCAGCGCGCACACGGCCACACCGAGGATCGGGCGGCCCTGCAACGCCAGCGTCACGCCGGCGGCCAGCAGCGCGATCATGAGCACGTCATTGTGCCCAGCCGCCACAAGCTCGAACAGGAGCAGCGGACTCATGACCGCCAGCCAGGTGGCACGTGACGGATCGGCGCCCAACGCTCGGGCGAGCCGGGGGATGTAGATGGCGAGCAGCGCCACGCCGGCGAGCTCGAGCACTCGCACGACTAGGACTCCCGCCACCAGATGAGAGCCGGTGAGCGCCGCCACCCCGCTCATCAGCCCGAGGAACAGCGGACCGTAGGGCGCGGTGGTGTGGCGCCAGAACGGTGACACGGCGGCGAGAACATGACCATGACCTTCCCCGGCGAGCGTGGCCGGGCTCGTGTGGTACGGGTTGTGCCCGAGGTGAAGGATCGTCCCCTGCGCGATGTAGCTGTAGACGTCGCGGCTGAACAGGGCCGGCCCGAGGGCGAGCGGCAGGATCCAGAGGCCGGCGATGATGAGCAGGCGGCCGGGGCGATCCCCCTGGGCGTGACGGCCCAGGCCGAGCCACGCCGCCGACACGACGGCGACGCCAAGGAAGATGAGAGCCGTGGCGACGCTGCGCCCACCGGGGACGCCCGGCGTATACCACCAGGTGGTAGTCGAGTCATCGACCGCGCGCGGCCCGGCGAGAGCCACGATCAAGGACCCGGCGAGACCGAGAGCCGCCCAGGCCCAGACACTTCGGGACTTCACGCGGGACGAGCGTACCTGACGGAGCCTCCCCGCCGAGGCGAACTACCCTCAAGGATCCATGCGCTCCTTTGCCTGCGGCCACTGCGGCCATCTCGTCTTCTTTGAAAACACGGTCTGCCTGAACTGCGCGACGCCGCTTGGCTTCGTGCCCGAGGAGCTCGACGTGGTTGCGCTTGAGGGAGCACGGGCCGAGTCCCTGCATCGCTGCCTGAACGCCGAGCTGGCAACGTGCAACTGGATGGTCGAGCGCGCAGGCGAGCTGTGCCGCTCGTGCGCGCTGACCCGGACCCGCCCGAACGACAACGATCTCGATGGCCTGGCGCGGTTCGCCTCCACCGAGTCGGCCAAGCGGCGAGTGGTCATGCAACTGCTCGAGCTGCGATTGCCCGGCATCACACCGGACCAGCTCCGGTTTGACCTGCTATCGAGCGCCTTGGAGCCGGTGGCCACCGGTCATGCCGACGGGGTAATCACAATCGACCTGGCCGAATCCGATGACGCCCGGCGTGAGGAACGGCGCCAGCAACTCGGTGAGCCCTATCGGACGATGCTCGGCCATCTCCGGCACGAACTCGGGCACTACTTCCAGCCGCTGCTGGTCGTCGGTGACGAGTCATGGGCCGCCTGCCGCGAACTGTTCGGGGACGAGCGCGCCGACTATGAAGACGCGCTCGAGCGCCATTACGCCCGTGGCGCCCCGGCGGACTGGGCCGAGCGTCACGTGAGCGCCTACGCCACCATGCACCCCTGGGAGGACTGGGCGGAAACGTTTGCGCACTACCTCCACATTCGGGACACGCTCGAGACGGCATCCGAGTTCGGCGTCAGCGTCAGCGGGCCGCGGGCGGTGGAGTTCGACCGCTCGCTCAAGGCCACCCCGCAACCCGAGACGGGCGAGCGTACGTTCGCGGAAATGCTCGACAACTGGCTGCCTCTCACCTACGCGCTGAACGCCGTGAATCGGAGCATGGGTCTCGATGACCTGTACCCGTTCACGCTCGCCCTGCCCGTGCTTGAGAAGCTCGAGTTCGTCCACCACCGCGTCCACGAGAGTGCGGCCGCTGTGGCCGGTGCCTAGCCTGGCACGGTGACGAACTCCATGAGCAAGCAGTCGTGCCAGGCCGTGCCGAAGGCCTCCCGTTCGCAGGACCGCATCACGCCGACGGTCGTGAAGCCTGCCTTCTCGTAACAGCGGATCGCCGCGGCATTGTCCGCAGCGGGATCGATCGTGATCCGGTGGTGGCCGCGCTCGTCGATGAGGTGGCGGATGGCGCGCCTGACCACCTCGGTCCCGAGCCCCCGGCCGTGGTGCGCGGGGTCGACGAATAGGTCGATGGCGGCGTGACGATATCGGGGCTCGGTCTCCTCCGTGAACTGGATCAGCCCAACGACCGAACCGCCGAGCTCAACCGTCCACCGCGTCGACTCCGGCTCGTCCCAGGGGAAGCCGGCCTCGGGATCGCCCCACCACCGCCTGACCTCTGGCGTGCGGTGGATCCGCGTCAGCTCGAGCGCGTCCTCGGCTTGCAGCGGACGCAGGGTGAGGCCCCCAAACGGGTTTGGTGTTGTGGGATCCAGGGCCATGGCGCTGATTGTGACGCGTAGGATCTGGCGTCGTGAGTAGCGCCTACACGCAGGGACTGCACGAACTCGGAAACTCGTTGTATGCCTACCTGCAGCCCGACGGCGGGTGGGGTTGGAGCAATGCGGGGCTCGTGTGTGACGGCGAGGAGAGCCTCCTCATCGACACCCTGTTCGATCTGCGGCTGACCGAGCGAATGCTGAGCGAGATGCGCCGCGCGGCGCCGGCCGCAGCTCAGATCGACACGTTGATCAACACTCACGCCAACGGAGACCATTGCTACGGCAACCAGCTGGTGGGAGAGGCGCGAATCGTCGCCTCGGGGCGGACGGCGGCCGAGATGTCCGAGCTTCCGCCTGCGGCGTTCGCGATGCTCGTGGAACAAGCGCCGAACATGGGTCAGGTCGGTGCCTTCTTTCTCGATTGCTTCGGGAAGTTCGACTTCCGGGGGATCCAGCTCGTGGTCCCAACCGAGACCTTCGACGGCGAGCTGACCCTCCGCGTCGGCGACAAGGAGGTGCAGCTGATCGAGGTGGGGCCGGCGCATACACACGGCGACACGCTGGCGCTGGTTCCGGGCGAGCGGGTCCTGTTCTCGGGCGACATCCTGTTCCACGGCGCCCATCCGATCGCCTGGGCGGGACCGGTGTCGAACTGGATCGCGGCCTGCGACCGGATCCTCGGACTCGACATAGATGTGATCGTCCCCGGGCATGGTCCGCTGGCCGACAAGGCAGCGGTGCGAGACGTCAGGGCGTACTTCGAATATCTCTACGAACAGGCCCGAGCTCGCCACGGCGAGGGCATGACGCCGGTGCAGGCGGCGCGCTCGATCTCGCTCGATCGCTGGGCCCAGTGGGCTGAACGCGAGCGGCTGGCGGTCAACATCGCGACGATCTACCGCGAGTTGGACGGTGACACGGAACCGGCCAACCCGCTGGTGGCTTTCCAGCAGATGGCCGAGCTGGCCGCGGGCGACTGACCAAGCCGAGCCTCGAGGTACGGACCACACCCGACGGCGGAACTCACGCGGATCGGTGGTGAGCACGACGCTTATCGCCGGCCATGGCTGCGCATCAGGGCAACGCGGCGCCGGCCAGGACGGCGACCGCGCCCAACACCGCCGCCACTACCAATGTCACGACGATCCCCCGGCGCAGGAGGAGCAACGCCACTGCAGCCGCGGCCAGGATCGCGAACTGCCATCCGGTGCCGAGTGCCGCCGCCAGAGTTATGGCGGCGCCGAAGATGGCGCCGATGGCCGCCGGTCCCGCCCCATCGAGGAACGCCCTGGGGCCGGCGCCCGAGCGCATCCGTTCGAACTGCCGCCCTCCGGCGAGCACGAAGGCGAACGATGGCGCGAATGCGATCGCCGCCGCCAGTATTCCGCCGCCCAGCCCCTTGGCGGCGTAGCCGACGGCCGCCACAGTGGCCACCACGGGGCCCGGAGTGATCTGACCCAGAGCGACCGCGTCGAGGAACTGCTGCCCCGTCATCCAGTGGTGGACATGCACGGCGTCCCCCTGCATCAGGGGGACGATCACGAATCCGCCCCCGAACGAGAGCGCGCCGACCTTGAATGCCGTCCAGGCCAGAGCCCCGACGCCGCCTGACGCAGCCAGGTGCGGTACCAGAGCGCCCGAGCCGCCGAGCCGAATTCCACGCTGCAGGCCGAGCTCCGCAAGCCCGCAGGCCAGCAGCACGAGGACCAGATAGGGGCCGAGTAGCGCCGCCGCCGCCAGGCCGGCGACCAGGTATAGCCACCACCGCGGCTGAGCCCGCCCTCCGGCGCGAACCCGGGCGCGGCTTGGACCCATCAGATCCATGGCCGCGCGCACCGCCACCGCTGCCACCGCCGCCCCGGCTCCGGCTCCGGCCCCCCGGACCCACAGGGGCGGCGCATGGCCGAGGACCAATGACGAGGCGGCGAGGATCAAAACCACGGCGGGGACGATGAACCCGAGGCCCCCGACGATCGCCCCGGCGGGACCGGCGATCCGGTACGCGCACAGGATCGCCAGCTGCGTCGACGCCGGTCCCGGCAGGAGCCCACAGGTGGCGTTGGCGTCCTCGAACGTCTGGGCATCCAGCCACTGCCGGCGTTCGACGAGGAGCTGACGCAGGAGACCGATGTGGGCCGGAGGGCCGCCGAATCCGATCAGTCCGATGCGCGTCCACTCACGCGCGACCGTCGTGAGCGGGACGGCCCGACGCTCGGTCATCGCCGGAGCTTCGCAGACGCGGCTGCCGAGACAGGACCCAGCCGAGCCGGACCCTGCCCTCCGGGTGTATAAGTGGGCGCATGACCATCACCGCGACACCCAGGGCTGAGCTGCCGGTCCTGTGGCAGCTCGAGCTCTCTCACTTCAACGAGAAGGTTCGCTGGGCACTGGATCTGAAGCGCATCCCGCACATCCGTCGCTCGCTGCTGCCCGGCATTCACATGCTGGCCGCCAAGCGCCTTACCGGCGGTGGGCAGACAACGCCTGTCCTGACCATCGATGGCCACTCGATCGGGGACTCAACTCACATAATCGCGGCGATCGAGGAGCACTGGCCCGAGCCGCGGCTGTACCCCGCTGACCCAGCCGAGCGCCAACGCGCGCTCGAGCTCGAGGACTACTTCGATGAGCAGCTGGGGCCCCACATCCGGCGGGGCATCTACCACGTGCTGCTCGACCACCCCGAGGTCGTCGTGCCGCTGTTCATCCACGGTCAGCGGCCTGCGGCCCGGTGGTTGATTCGAGCCACGTTCCCGCTCATGAAGGTCGGGATGAGGCGGTCGATGAGGGTGTACGAGGACGCCGCGGCGGAGAGCCGAGACCAGACCGTGGCCGCGATGGATCGGCTCGAGGCCGAGCTGCAACCAAGTGGCTACCTGGTCGGCGATTCGTTCTCGGTCGCTGACCTGACCGCCGCGGCGCTGTTCTACCCAGCCGTTCTCCCACCGGAGTTCCCGTATCCGCTCGTGAGCACGGTGCCCGAGGAGGGACGGGAGTTCCTGGCCTCGCTGGCCGAACGCCCCGGCGGACGCTGGGTGACGGAGATGTACAGCCGCCATCGCCAGGGGCCGGTCTAGGGGTGGGCTCTGGGCCGCCTACATGGGGGTCCCGAGCTCGACCAACGTGCCGAACGGATCCCTGACGAATGCGACCCGCTGCCCGTGCGGTTTGTCAACCGGTGCGGCTAGGCCGACACACCCGGCTCCCAGCGCCGCCTCGTAGGCGCCGTCCACATCATCGGCCACGAGCGTGATCTCGACGTTGTGCGGTGGCCCGTCGGCTCCGGCGTGACGCACCCCGCCGGGGAAGTTGCGCTCGCCGAGGTCATAGGAAGCGAAGGCGAGCTTGGTCGGCCCAGTGTCGAGCTGGGCGTAGGAGCCGTCAGGCGCAGCGAACTGCGGACGCAGGCCGAACGTCTCCTCATAAAAGGCGCTCGTCTTGACGGGTGCGTCCACATAGACGATCACCCAGCCGAGCTGCAGCTGAATTTCAGACACGCGTGCGGTCCTTCCCTGGTTTGAGTTTGGATATGGCCGACACGCTCGCACGCCGCACGCGTCGTGTCTTGGAGAAAACGGCCCGCGGTCGAGCGGCCGGAGAGGCGTGCAGATCGCAGCAAACCCGGATCGGCTGCTCAGCCTTGCTGCTAAATGACCGCTCAGCAGCGACTACGTGCCAAATCTGGAAGCTAAATCTGGTCTGGCGACGAATCGCGCGGTTAAGACTCGGGCCGGGCTACAAGGAGCCCTCGGGTCCCAGCCTCCCGGCTAGCCGGCGAGTAACAGCGACGGCGGAAGGCCGGCGAGCTCGCGGCACTCGCCCGAGAAGTGGGCCTGATCGGCGTAACCGGCGTCGAAGGCCACACGGGCGAAGTCCTCGCCGGCACGGGCGGCTTCGAGCGCCCGCGAGAGCCGCAGGACCCGGCCGAGGCGCTTGGGGCCGTATCCAATCGCCGCTGTCACGCGTCGCCTGAGCCCGCGGGCGCTGACCCCCAGGTCGTCCGCCAGCCCGGTGACGTCATCGGCCCGATGATCCAGGCGGCGGACCGCGGTGGCCACGAGTGGATCCGGACGCTCGGCCAGAGCCGCCCGCCGGGAGAGCCAGTCGCCAAGCGCTCGGGCCGGCTGGCCCGAGCTCTCGAGTTCTGCCGCCAGCCGAGCTCCGGCCTCGCCCAGCGTCTCGGCAATCGGCACCCGAGCGTCCCGGAGCAGCTCGGCCTGTATCCCGAGCAGAGCGGGCGCCGCACCGGGGCGGATCCGCGCCCCAACGATCTGCGAGCCCGGAGGGGCCGGGACCAGGAACGCCGTCGTGTTGGCCCCCACAAGCTGAGTCCCGAGCCCCCGGGTCCAGACAATGTCTATGCATCCGTCCGGCAGGACGCGAACCGGCGGGCCGGCCGCGCCGGAGCGCTCCCACACGCAGGCCAGCCAAGGCGCCAGCGCCGGCGCGGGCGGGTCCTCGCGATAGCTCATCCGGGGTATTGAAGCGCGACGCTGGCGCCCGCTCAAACGCGGGTGGCGGTTTCAGTCGTCCGGAGGCCCGGGGTCCTGCGGCTCGACCTCGTCCATCATGGCCGGAACCGGAGCCGGGGTCTTGGACTCTTCGGGGAAACGCTCCTGCGCTTCTTCGGCCAGAGCGACCAGGGCCAGACCGGTGGTGCGGGCATCCTCGAGCAGCCGAGCGCGCTCGCGCCACACAGCGTCGGTCTCGTTGTCGAGCTCGCGCAGGTGCTGCTTTGCCTCTTCGGTGATCGCCACCGCGTTGGTGGCGGCGTCAGCGATGCAGCGATCAGCCTGCTCCTGAGCCAGGCGTGTGGTCTCGTGCGCCTGGTCATGCGCCACCACCAGGATCGAAGCCGTCTGCTCGCCCAACCGCTCGATCTCCTCGGTGATCGAGATTGGGGGCTCCTCATAGCTGCGCAGCTCGTCGATCTCTTTCTCGAGCTCGGCGATCCGGGCGTCGACGGCGGCTCGGTTGTAACCCAGCGCGCCGAGCGGAAAGTGGCTGTCCTCGGTCCGGGCCGGCACGTCACCCAGCACGTCGAACGTCTCCGTCTCGGCGGCGGGCTCCGGCGAGCCGGCGTCGAGGAGCGGCTGGTCCACGCGGCCACGGTCGAGGCCGATGAAGGCTTGCGCGACGCGTTGGCGGAACTGGGTCAGCCGGGTACCAACCGAGCGCGGGGGCTCGTGGTCCTCGGTCTGGTCAACTGCGGGTTCGCCCGGCGGCCTCTCCAGGAAGCTCATGATCTCACTCCTTCGCTTGCCGACCCCGGGCTCTTCGCCACCGTGAGCCGCTTCCCTGTCGCTGCAACGCCGCCGCCATCGCGGCGGGCTGGAGCAGCGTCAGGCGGAGGGGATGGCCACGCGCGCGGCGGCCGCGTGCGCGAGTGCGGCGTGATGGCGCCCAGCGCCGCCGAGGAGGGCGGCGTCGAGCTGGGCCCGCTTGTACAGCCAGTGGACATCGGCCTCCCACGTGAACCCGATCCCGCCGTGAGCCTGGATCGCGCTACCGGTCACCTCACGACCGCCGGTGGCCGCCGCCGCGGCGGCAAGCGCGGCCGCCTCGGCGAGACGATCCGGATCGGCGCCCGCGGCCCAGGCGGCGAAGTACGCAGTCGAACGGGCACTCTCGGTATGCAGCAGCATCTGGGCGCACCGATGAGACACGGCCTGGAACGAACCCACCGGAACCCCGAACTGCTTGCGGTCCTTCACGTACTCAAGCGTCATGTCGAGCGCACGCTGGCAGACGCCAACCACTTCGGCCGCCACGGCCCCGAGGACTCGGGCGCCGCCACCGCGCTCGAGCGGTTCGGCGGTGCCGGTGACCCGGGCAAAGCGCCGGGTGGGATCGATCGTCACCACGGGCTCGGCCTGCGGCTCGGTGATCAGCTGAGCGTCGGCGCCATCGAGCAGCACCACGACGGCGGCGCCGGCAGCATCGGCGGCCAACTCGGCGGTGCCAATCCCGGCGCTGAGCTCGCCGGAGACCAGGCCAGGCAGCCAGCGCTCGCGCTGATCGTCGTTGCCGGCGGCCTGGATCACGGCGGCGGCAGCGGCAGTTGAGAGAAAGGGCGTCGCGGCACAGGCGTAGCCAAGCTCCTCGAGCAGAACGGCCAGCTCGACGGCACCCAGTCCCTGCCCGCCGTAGGTCTCGGCGACCGCGATGCCGGGCCAGCCGAGATCGACGATCTCGCGCCACAGGTCGGAGTCGTACTCGGCTGCCTCAGCCGCCTCGCGCACCTTCGCCATCGGCGAGCGGGCGCTCAGGAGCTCGTGCGCGACGCGTTTGATCTCGCGCTGGTCCTCGGTCAGGTCGAAATCCATGGTGTCCCCTAACGAGCCTTGGGCAGGCCGAGCACGCGCTCGGCGACGATGTTCTTGAGCACTTCGGTGGTCCCACCCTCGATCGAGTTGCCCCGCGCACGCAGCAGCTCGTAGGCCCAGGGGCCGCCGGCCACCAGCGCCTCGGGGCCGAGCAGATCGGCGGCGAACTGGGTCAGCTGCTGGTTGGTCTCAGACCACATCCACTTGGTCAGCGAGCCCTCGGGGCCGGGCTGACCGTACTTCTGGACCGCGGTGAGTCCGCGGTAGCCCGTGAGGCGGAGCACCTCGGCCTTCAGGTGCAGCTCGCCCAGCCGCTGGGCGATCACCGGGTCCTCGAGCAGCCCCCGGCCCGCGGCCTCCTCGATCAGACGGTCGAGCAGCTGGCGCAGGCGCACCTGGAGGAAGAACCCGAGCCCGGCGCGCTCGTTCATCAGCGTCGTCAGAGCGACCTTCCAGCCGTTGCCGATGCCGCCCAGGACGTTCTCGTCCGGGATCCGGGCGCCGTCGATGAACAGCTCGTTGAACTCCGGCTCACCCGTGATCTGGCGCAGCGGGACAACCTGCACCCCCTCCTGCTCCATGTCCATGAGGAAGTAGGTCAACCCCTTGTGCTTGGGCGCGTCGGGGTCGGTGCGGGCCACGAGCATGCACCACTTGGAGTACTGGGCGCCGCTGGTCCAGACCTTCTGGCCCGAGATGATCCAGTCACCATTTTCCTTCACCGCCCGCGTCTTCAGGCTGGCCAGATCCGAGCCGGCATCGGGCTCGGAGAAGCCCTGGCACCAGATCTCCTCGGCGGTCAGGATCGGGGTCAGGTGGCGCTCCTTCTGCTCCGGCGTGCCCCAGGTCATGATCGTCGGCCCGGCCAGCAGCAGGCCGAGAACGTTGGCCGGGAGTGGAGATCCCGAGCGGCCAAGCTCCTCGAAGAAAATCGCCGACTCCATCAGCGTGGCCCCGCGCCCGCCGTATTCCACCGGCCAGTGCACCGCTGCCCAGCCGCCCCCGGCCAGCTCGCGCTGGAAATTCCGGCGCCAAGCGTAATGCGCGTCCTCGTCGCCCTCGGGCTCCGGTCCGGGGCCATTGGCCCCGAGCCAGGTCCTCAATTCGTCACGGAATGCCAGCTCTTGCTCGTTGAAGGTCAGATCCATGCGGGCGACGATAACTGCTCGGACCGCCTGAGCGCGGCCTGCGTGGGGTCCGGGCCTTCAGTCCGGGGGTTCCGGACGTGACCGTTCCATCATCCGGGCGTTGTTGACGGCGACGAAACCGAAGCGCTCATAGAGACCGTGGGCATCCGCGGTGCCGAGCACGATCCGCACGTCGCGCACGTCCGGATGGGAGATCGCAGTACCCACGAGCCATACGCCGAGCCCCTGTCCCCGATGCTCGTCAAGGACGAACACATCCGCCAGCCAGGCAAAGCGGGCGCGGTCGGTTACCAGCCGGGCGAACCCGGCCTGGGCACCTCCGGGCGCGAGCAGACTGAACACCAGCGAGTTGTCGATCGCACGGCTGACAACCTCGCGAGCGATACCGGGTGACCAGTAGCTGGTGCGGAGAAACCGCCAGACGGCATCCCGATCGACACGCTCGGGGTCCGTGGAGATCGCGTAGCCGTCGTCGCGCTGATACTCGGCTCCCATGCGGTTGATTCAAGCGGACTCGCCCGGGCGTCGTCGGCTCGCCGTGCTTCTCCGCATAGAGTTCCCTCTGCCGCCTCAGGGGGGTATGTCATCTGAGTTGCGGTATACGCAACTAACTTGCACAACCCCCCCGGAACCGATAGCGCCGATGACCGAAACCACACAAACATCGCCTCGGGTGCTGATCGTCGGTGCCGGCTTCGGCGGGATCGCGGCCGCGATCGAACTTCAGCGTCACGGGTTCAACCAGATCCGGATCCTTGACGCGGCCACCGGACTCGGCGGGACCTGGTTCTACAACAGTTACCCAGGCGCGGCGTGCGACGTGCCCAGCCACCTGTACTCGTTCTCGTTCGAGCAGCGGCGGGACTGGTCCCGGCTGTGCTCGCCGCACGACGAGATCCTCAGCTACCTGCGCCGCGTCGCGCACGATTACGGCGTCGAAGGTCTGATCGAGAACTCCCGCCGAGTCACCCGCTGCCGGTTCGACGACGAGCGTTCGCAGTGGCGAGCTGAAACCGAGGACGGCGAGCACTACGAGGCGGACGTGGTAATCCTGGCCACGGGTCAGCTCAACCGGCCCTCGATTCCGAACCTGCCCGGTCGCGAGCGCTTCGGTGGCCACACATTCCATTCCGCGCGCTGGGATCACGATTACGACCCACAAGGAAAGCGGGTGGCCGTGATCGGAACCGGGGCAAGCGCCGTCCAGTTCGTGCCTTCCGTGGCCGAGCAGGCCGCACAGCTGACCGTCTACCAGCGGACCGGGAACTGGATGCTCCCGCGTGAGAATCGCGTCTACTCGCCCCTGCTCAAATGGGTGATCAAGAACGTGCCACCAATCCAGTGGCTGCGGCGGCGCTACCTGTTCAACTACTGCGAGGCGCTCACGCTGGCCATCCGTCATCCCCGAACGGTGGGGCGGGTGCTGGGAATGCGCTCACGGACGTTCATGCAGCGCCAGCTGCCGGATCCCGAGCTCCGGGCCAAGGTGTGGCCCGACTACACGTTTGGCTGCAAGCGGGTTCTGTTCAGCTCCCACTATCTCCCCGCGCTGGCGCGGCCCAACGTGGAGCTGGTCACTGATGCCATCACCGAGGTCACCGAGACGGGCCTGATCACGGCGGATGGCACCCACCGAGAGTTCGACTGCATCATCTGGAGCACCGGCTTCAGGGCCTCTGAATTCATGGCTCCGATGGAGGTCACCGGCGCCGACGGTCGTGACCTGCGCCACGCGTGGGAACACGGCGCCCATGCCCACCTCGGGCTGACCGTGCCCGGCTTCCCGTCGATGTTCCTCATGTACGGGCCGAACACGAACACCTCCGGTGGATCGATCATCGTCTACCTGGAGGCGCAGGCGGCTTACATCCGCCAGGCCCTCGAGCACCTGCGGCGGAGCCGGTCCGCGAAGCTCGACGTGCGCCCCGAGGTCGAGGCCAGGAGCGACCAGGAGACGCAGGCCCGCTTCGCGGGCACGGCCTGGACCGACTGTGACTCCTGGTATCGGGACCAGGACGGGCGGATCGTGGCCAACTGGCCCGGCTACATGCGCGAGTACCTCGAGCGGACCCGGAAGTTCGAGCCCGCCGAGTACGTCTTCTCGAGCGCAGCCGGCTAAGGCAGGCGTCAGCTCGAGCGAAACGCGTGAGCCGCGAGCAACGCGCGCTCACGTTCGGGGGCGAGGCCGAGTGGCGGTAGGTCACTGCGAAGCGGCGGCGGGCCGCCCAGAGCCGAGAGCCAGGTCCACGTGTCGGCGACCGTGTCGTACAGCGGGCGGCACCGGAGCCCAGCGGAGTGCGCTCGCTCGACGTCGGCGGCGTGCATACCCGAGAACTCATGGTCCGGCGGAATCCAGACCGGGAGCTCGGTCCAGGGCTCGACTCCGGCCTCGAGCAGGGCATCCGCGCCGATCCAGCGCAGCGTGGCATCGGATCCGGTCACCTCCGCGCAGGCGCCCAGCAGCGAGGCCATCGTGGCGTGGCCGGCCCGGCTGACCACGTTGAAGGGACCGCCGTGCTCAGCCATCGCCGCATCCAGGACGAAGCCGGCCAGATCACGAGCGTCGATGTACTGGAGCTTCAGCTCCGGTGGGCCGGGCGCGAGCACGTCCCCTCCGCGCGTCAGGCGCTGAAGCCACCACGGCAGCCGGCCCACGTTCTCGCCCGGGCCAAGGATCAACCCGGCGCGGGCGAGCAACGCGCGGTCGCCGAATGCGTCGACGACAGCCAGCTCGGCGCCGCGCTTGAGTTCGGCGTACTCGCCTGACTCAGCCTCAGGAGACGCATCAACGGTGGGGTCGGACTCCCGTACACCGAGCGGCGGCGGCGGGCGGTAGACCGATTCGCTCGAGATGTAGATGTAGCGCGCCGCGCGGGGAGCCAGCAGTGCCGCACTGTCGCGAACAGCGCGGGGAGCGCCGGACCAGGTGTCTGCCACCAGATCCCAGTCGCGTTCGGCCAGCGAAACGAGTGTCGCCGGGTCGAGACGGTCCCCAGTCAGCTGCCGGACGCCAGGCGCCGCATCCCGGCGGCCCCGATTGAACGTTGTCACCTCCCAGCCGCGGGCCAAGCCCGCTTCCACCAACGCCGGGCCGACGAATCCGGTGCCACCAAGGACGAGAAGACCGCTGGGCATCGAGGTCAGGTTGCCACGAGCTCGGGCGTCGGATCGGCCGGCTCGCCCGGCGGACGCAGATCCTCCAGCCGGTCGACCTCGGCCAGGGCCGGGAACGCCCGGCGCCAGCCCAGGGCGATCAGCATCGTGAGCACCCCTCCGCCGACCACCGCGGGGATCGTTCCGAACAGGAATGCGGCCAGCCCTGACTCGAACGCGCCGAGCTGGTTAGAAGCACTGATGAACACCATCTCCACGGCGTTGACCCGGCCCCGGAGGCGGTCCGGCGTGGCCAGCGCAACCGTGGTCGAGCGAATGTTCATGCTGTAGAGGTCGACGAAGCCGCCGACCGCGAGCGCCAGCAGGGAGAGCAGGTACACGCGGGACAAGCCGAAGATGACGATGCTCGCGCCGTAGAGTCCGACAACGATCAGCAGCGTCCGGCCAGCGCGCCCTCCGAGCGGGCGCCGTGTGATCACCGCAGCGGCGATCAGCGCACCGACAGCGGGCGCGGCTCGCAGGATCCCGAGACCGGTGGGGCCCACATGGAGGATCGAGCGCGCGAAGATCGGAAGCAGGGCCACCGCGCCGCCGAACAGCACGGCGAGCAGATCGAGCAGGATGGCACCGAGCAGGACCGGCGTCGCCCGGACGAAGCGCAGCCCCTCGGTGACGCTGCGCGAATCCGGAGGCTTACCGGTGCGCGCCGCGGGGACCGCGGCAGCCTGACGGGGTCGCATGGCCAGCACGCTCACCGAGGCCAGGGCACAGATTCCCGCCGCCAGCGAGTACACCAGGCCCGGGGAGACGCCATAGAGCAGACCACCCAGCGCAGGCCCGACCACGGACCCGCCCTGGGTGGCGATCGATCGCAGCGTCATCGCGCTGGGCAACAACGAGGCACGGACCAGCGTCGGGGTCATCGCACGGGCCGCCGGTGAGGCGATCGCCATCGACGTCCCGGCGCCGGCGGCGAGACCCAGGTAGGGCCACACCGACACCACGCCGGACGAGCTCACGATCGCCAGGCCCACGCCGACCCCGGCTCCGAGCAGGAGCGCGGCGGCGAATACGAGCCGGCGCGGGAGGTGGTCGGCCAGGTGGCCGGCGGGGAGCGCGAGCACGAACAGGGGCACGAATTCGGCCAGGCCGATCCAGCCCAGGTCCAGTGCACTGCGATGTTGGGCATAAACCTCCCACCCGATCGCCACCTCCAGCATCTGGAGGCTGATGCCCTCTCCGAGCAGGGCCAGCCACCAGAGGCGAAAGTCGCGCTCCGCGAGCGCCGGTCCAAACCGTTTCAAGCGCCGCCAGCCCCGGAGTTCACCGCCCTCAGGCTAGCCTGACCACCAGTGGAGGACGGCACCCTGCTCACCGCACGAATGCGCCTGGAGCCATGGGATGACTCACACACCGAGCTTCTCGTGCGCCTCTCGGCGCTGTCCCAGGTAACGCGGTTCATCGGTGACGGGACGGTCTGGTCATCATTTCGCGCCACCGAACTGTCGCGCGCCATCCGCGAGCACTGGCGCCGCCACGGGTTCGGCTGGCGCGTGGCGGTGGAGCGCGAGACGGACGCTCAGATCGGGCTCCTCGCCCTGAGCTTCGCCGGCCCTGGATCAGGCGTAGAAGCCGGCGAGTACGAGATCGGCTGGTGGTTCGATCCGGCGTTCTGGGGTCGCGGGCTGGCCCGTGAGGGGGCACCGGCAGTGCGGGACGAGGCCTTCACAAGGCTTGAGGCCCCCAGCATCTTGGCCCGCATCCAACCCGCCAACGGCGCGTCGCTCAGCGTGGCGGCGGCAATCGGCCTGACGCCCGAGTCTGAGTCCCAGGGGCGGTTCGGCGAGACGATCACGGTCCTGCGCCTGACGGCCGCGACGTGGCAGCGCGACTACCCGTCGTGAGGACGGCTGGCCCGGAACAGCTCCTCGAGCCGGACCAGCTTCACGCGCGGGCGCCCGAACGGCTCGCCCAGAGATGACTCCCGCGCGTCGATCGCCTCCCAGCCCGCCCAGGTCACGTGATCGGGCACGAGCTCGTCCAGCCAGGCGACGATAGCCGCGTCGTCGGCCTGGGCGGCGGGAACCTGGTTCAGGCGGCCTGCCTCAACATCCTCGAGGATGCGCGCCACGGTGTCGGTGGCGTCCTTCTTGTTGGTCCCGATCACCCCTGATGGCCCGCGCTTGATCCACCCGACCACGTACTCGCCCGGACAGACACCGGTCTCGTCCAGCACCCGGCCGTCCTGATTGCGGATCAGGCCGCGGCGCTCGTCAAACGGGATGCCGGCCAGAGGCACGCCTCGGTAGCCAATCGAGCGCAGCACGAGCCCGCACTCGATCAGCTCCTCCTCGCCTGTCGGTTCAGCGCTGACGCGCCCGTCGGACCCGGTGATGAGCCGATTGATCCCCACGCGGACCCCTCGCACTGGCCCGTCCTCGCCATCTCCGAGGATCTCGAGCGGCGAGCGCAGGAAGCGCAACTCCAGACGGTGGGACTTTCCCTGTGGCGAGCGGGCGGCGTAGTCACGGAGGATCTCGACGTTCCGGCGGCGAGTGGGGTCCTCGGGCTCCTCCACGCCTTCGAGCTGCGCCGGATCCACGATGACATCGGCGCGCTCGAGGTCCCCGAGCTCGCGCAGCTCGGGGTTGGTGAAGGCCGCCTGGGCCGGACCGCGACGACCGAGCAGAACCACCTCCCGCACCCCAGCCATGCCGAATGCCGCGAGGGCGTGGTCCGCGGTATCGGTCGGCGCCAGCTCCCCCGGGTCGAGCACGAGCATCCGCGCCACATCGATGGCCACGTTGCCGTTACCGACCACGACCGCGCGGCCACCGTTGAGGTCGAACTGTTGGTCAGCGAAGTGAGGGTGGCCGTTGTACCAGGCCACGAACTCGGTCGCCGCGTGCGATCCGAGACGGTCCTCGCCGGGGATGCCCAGACGGTTGTCGGTCGCGGTCCCGACCGCGTATACGACGGCGTGGTAGTGGGTCAGCAGGTCCTCGCGGGAGATGTCACTGCCCAGAGCAACGCCTCCGAAGAAGCGAAACGCCTCGTGGGTGGCCGTCTTGGCGTACACCCGCGTGACCGACTTGATCTTCGGGTGGTCGGGCGCCACACCGGCCCGGACGAGCCCGAACGGAGTCGGTAGCGCGTCATACAGATCGACCGCGAAACCTGCCTTGAGGAGCTGGTCCGTGGCGTAGAAGCCCGCCGGACCGGCGCCGACCACTGCCGCCCGCATCACGGACGAAACGATAGTGGCACGGCCGGTGAGGCCGGTGGCGCATCCGGAGGTCCGGTCTCGGTGTTGCCGATTGGGCCGGCGGCGGCCGGGCTGGGCGGGCGCCAGCGGGCCAGCGCCACACCGGCCAGGCACAGGATCCCGCCCGGAACGGCGAGCAGCGGCGGGACCTCCCCCAGGGTGGCCCAGCCCAGGAGCAGCGCAATCGGCGGCACCAGATATGTCGTCGATCCCATCCGCCCGGCCGTTGTGTGGGACAGCGCATACGCCCAGGTCACGAACCCGATCGCGGTGGGCGCGAGGCCGAGGTAGCCCATCCAGCCGATGGCAGTGCCGTTCGCGCGGCCGAGCTCGGTGAGGAACGAGGGCGCGTACGGCAGGCAGCAGACAGCGCCGATCACACAGGCGAGCCAGGTGACCGCGAGCGGTGAAGCGTCCCGGAGCACCGGCTTCTGCGCCACCACGCCGGCGGCATATCCGAGCGCGGCCACGATGCACAGCACGGCGCCCAGTCCGGCGTCATTCGAATGCTTCGAGCTGCCGATCCCGATCAGCGCCGCGCCCGCAAACGAGACCACGCAACCCACGAGCAGGAGCCGGGGAAAGCCCTCCTTGAGCACGATTCCAGCCAGGATCGCGATGAAGATCGGGCCGACGTTGACCAGCAGTGCCGCGATCCCAGCGTCGAGGTATCGCTCGGCCGCGTTGAGGGCCACGTTGTAGATCCCGAACCAGGCCACACCGCACACTGCGATCCCGGCCAGGGCGCGACGGGGCGGCAGGGGCTCGCGGCGCGCGAGCACGATTGCGCCTAGGGCCAGGCTTCCGACCAGCAGGCGGCCCAACGCCAGCGGGCCGGGGTGGAAGTGGCGCCCGGCGTAGCGAATACCCACGAACGCCGAGGACCACAGACACACGGTCACGCCCGCGGCGAGCAGCACCGCCGGACGCTCGTGACGGACGTGGGACTGTTCGGAAGCCGGCGCTGTCATCGGTTCACCAGTGGAACGTCGGACCGAGGCCGCGCGTGAGATCGGATCGCCGTCAGCGCAGCCAGCGCATTTATGGCCGTAAAGCCAATGATCAGCGGCGTCATCTCATGGATCAGGCCGGCTATGACGGCGCCGGCCGAAGCCGCCAGAAGCCCGACTCCGGTCAGCGTGGTCATGACCTGAGCCCGCACCGCAGGCGGCGTCAGCCGTTGCCGCAGGGCGATCGTCCCCGAATAGGCCGGACCCTCGAGGAAGCCCGTGAGGCCGACGAGCGCGATGCCAAGCACGAGGGTGTCAGCCACCGGCCACAGCAACGCCGACAGTCCCAGGATCCCGTATGAGAGGCCGAGCCGGCGCAGGGTCGGAGTGCCGGCGAGCACGAAGGTGCCGAGGATGGAACCCGTCGCCATCGCCGCCCACAGGTAGCCGCCGGCGTGGGTGCCCGCGTGGAGCGTGCGTGCGGCGTAGAGCGGGAAGCCGATCGTCATCAGGCCCCAGCCGAAGGCGGCCAGTGTGCTGGCCCAGCCGGTGGCGCGCAGCACGCGATTGCGGGCCAGGGCGCGCGTGCCGTCACGCATCGCCCGAACGGCGCTCGCAGCCCGCTCCGGGGGCCGCGCCTCGAAGGTCCGGTTGATCGCCACCAGCACGATTACGACGAGAGTGGCGGCGATCTGGACGTCGATTGCGGTGGCGGCACCGGCGGCGCCGGCGAGCCCACCCGCCAACGCTGGTCCGAGAACGAACGAGAGGTTCAAGCTCGACGCCTCGACGGCGCTGGCCGCGTCGAGCAGCTCGGGTCCGGCGATCTCGGCCAGCGCGCTGTAGAAGCTTCCGTAGCTGAACGGGCGGGTGATGCTGTAGATGATCGCCACGGCGGGCACGGTCCAGTTTGGCGCGTGCCCAGCCAACGCGAGGATGGCCACCAGAGCGACCACGCTGAGGAACTGGTCAAACACGATCAGCACGCGCCGGCGCTTGGCCACGTCAAGCCAGGCTCCGAGAATGGGGCCGGCCAGGGCGCCGGGCACGGTGGCGGCGGCGGCGGTGACGCCCGCCAATGGGGCGCTGCCGGTTCGGGCCAGGATCAGGAGCACCCCGGCGGTCTGGAACATGACGCCGCTCGTGCGCGACAGGAACACCGTGAGAACGAAGCCCCGATACCGAGGGCGGTGCAGCAGGCGGACCAATTCACCCCTGGGCCCGGCACCCGGGGGGAGCACGACCTCGTCCGGTCCCATGCTCAGATCCCCGACGCTGCTGCGGCGGCGGCCTGGAGCTGATCGTCACCCCAGAACAGCTGCTGGCCCACGACCACCGTTGGAACCCCGAACACGCCAAATGAGATCGCCTCGTCGTGGGTGGCTCGCACCGCTTCCTTGATCTCTGACGTGGCGACGGCCTCGGCCATGCGGGCCGGATCGAGTCCCGCCCGCCCGGCCGCGGCGGCAATCACCGACGGCTGCTCGAGGTCTCCGCCCGCGAGGAACGCCCCACGCATGGCCTCGAGTGCGAACTGCCGCAGCGCACCCTCGCGCTCGGCGAACGCCATTGCCCGCGCGACCAGGACATCGTTGGTCGGCCACGGCTCCGGCCACATGATCGGCCCCAGACCGTGCTGCCGCGCCCGCGCCTCGCAGTCGGCCAGCCCGGCATGCCGGTGCTCGCCCAGACCCCAGGAGCTGCGGTCATTGGCACGGAACAGGGCACCCGCGAACACGGGCCTCCAGCGGGCGCCGGGCATCAGCTCATCGATCCGTTCGGCGGCGAACCACGAGTACGGGGACATGGCACCGAAGAAGAACAGAACCTCACTCATGGCAAGAAGGTTAGGATCGCAGCGTGGATACCCTGGAGCTCGCGGATCGCTCGTGGCCGGTATTGCTCCGTTTGGTCGGTGGCCACACCCGCATCTACCGTCTCACGAAGGGAATCGTCGGTCATCGCGTGCCCGGGTTCCCGCACATGCTGCTGCTCGACCATGTGGGCGCCAAGAGCGGTACCCAGCGCACCACGCCGCTGGTGTATGTGGATGATGGCCGCGACGTTGTGATCGTCGCTTCGAAGGGTGGCCATCCGCAGCATCCGGCCTGGTACCACAACCTGCTGGCAAACCCGGCCACCACGGTTCAGATCGGCGCTGAGCGTCGCCAGGTTCACGCCCGCGTGGCCACGCCCGAGGAACGCCCGCGGCTGTGGCCGATGGCGGTGGCGACGTACGCCGGCTACGCCGGGTACCAGGAGCGCACGGACCGAGAGATCCCGCTCGTCGTGCTCGAACCTCGGCACTAGTGTCGGGGCGCTAGCCCTTCGGCGGGAGCGAGCGCGCGTAGCTCACGCCGCGCTTGACCCAGCTCTCGAGCTGGCGTTTGGTGCGGACGCCGTCCACGTCGACGCGAAGCCAGCCCTGCAGCTCGCGCCCGCGCATCACCATCGGGCTCGTGTGCGGCTGAGCCAGAAGGGCGTCGGTCGCCTCCGGATCGATGCGGAGCATCAGACCGCCGCGACCGCTGACGCTGACTGACATGTGTCCACCGATCAGGAAGGACAGGCCGCCGAACATCTGTTTCTCGATGACCCCGGTCTCGTCGGCGATCAGCTCCCGGACACGGTGGGCCAGATCCTCGTCATATGCCATGGCCGGGATTATCGCGCCGGGGGCTCCGGCTGGATGACGTGCGCGGGGTCCGGGCGCTGCTCGGGGCCGGCCATGCTGTAGTCACCAAACAGAGCGTCGCGATCATTGGTGACGGCGCGGACCCCCTCGCTGCCCGCGCGATTGATGAAGGTCTCCGCGTCGGGCGTGTTCCGCATCAGCCCGTCAAGGATCGGGCCGAGCGTCTGCGTTGATTGCAGACCCATGTTCTCGTATGCCTGGTTGACGACGAGCTTCATGGCCGCGAGCTGGGAGCTCGGCAGGCTGGCCAGCTCCTGAGCCTGCTTGGTCACCGCATCCTCGAGCTCCTCGAACGGCACGGCGGCGTTGATCAGCTCGACGTCGGCGGCCTGACGGCCCGAGAGTGGCTTCCCGGTCAGCGCGTGTTCCTTGGCCTTGGCCAGCCCGAGACGGTAGAGCCACATGCCCGACAGGTAGCAGCCCCAGATCCGCGAGTAAGGCGTGCCGATCTGCGCGTCCTCGGAGGCGATGATCAGATCGGCGCACAACGCCATGTCACTCCCGCCGCCGACACACCAGCCGTGGACCTGGGCGATCACGGGCTTCGGAGTCCTCCAGATGCTCATGAACTTCTGCGTCGGGCCGTAGGCCGAGGCGACCCAGAAGTCCTTGCCCGGATCCCAGCGCCCTTCGGTGGTGAGCACGTCATCCCAATGGTGAAAGCCCTGGCCGAAGTCGTAGCCGGCGCAGAACGCCCTCCCCGCCCCGCGCAGGACGATGACCTTGACCCCGGGGTCGCGTGTCGCGTCAGCGACGGCGGTCTCGAACTCATCCGGCATCGGCGGCACGATCGTGTTGAGGCGGTCCGGACGGTTGAGGGTGATCGTCGCGATCGGTCCGTCGGCTCGGTACAACAGGGTCTCGAAGCTCACTGGGCGGATCCCTTCTCGGGTTGAGCTGCTGACATGGCCGCCATCATCTCGCATCCCGCACGCAGCCCTGCGGCCCTACAGGTATCTCGGGCCGGCCTGGATCCCGTCTCCGTGTCGGGCCACCCAGCCACTGAGAGCCGTAGGGTGCGAGGACCTGCGATGTAGAGAGGAGCCCATCCGTGTCGACCCACCAGAGCGGATCCGTCACACCTATACCCGAGCACCTGCACACGGTCACGCCACGCCTCGTCGTGCGCGGCGGCGCCGACGCGATCGACTTCTACAAGCGAGCCTTCGGTGCCGAGGAGATCGGGGAGCGGTTCAACGAGCCCGGCGGAAAGCTCATCCACGCCGAGATCAGGATCGGGGATTCCGTAGTGATGATCACCGAGGAGGCCGACAACGGCGCTCCGGCCTGTTCGCCCGAGTCGCTTGGCGGGAGCGTCAGCGCCGTGATGGCGACCTACTGGGAGGACGTCGACGCCGCCTGGGAGCGGGCCCTGGCGGCTGGAGCCGAGATCCTCTACCCCTTGGCTGACCAGTTCTACGGCGAGCGGGGCGGGCGCCTGCGCGATCCGTTCGGCCAGCAGTGGATGCTCAGCCAGCACATCGAAGACGTGTCCGCAGACGAAATGAAGCGGCGCATGGCCAGCTTCTCGCCGTAGGCCCGAGACCGGCTCAGAGGCTGAGCACGATCTTCCCCCGTGTGTGGCCGCGTTCGAGCTCTCGGTATGCGTCTCGGACTTCCGCCAGCGGGTAGACGCGGGCGATCGGCACCTCGAGCTTTCCCTCGTCGATCAGCTGGGCCAGTTGCGCGAGAACGGCCGCGGTGGCGGCGGCGCCCGTTCCGTCCGTCTTGACTCCGTACTTCGCCCCGGCCTGGAAGTCAGCGATCGTGTCGATTCGGTCAGGCTTTACCCCGAGCTCCAGAGCCAGAGGGACGTAGTCCTGGCCGACCGTGTCGATGAACGCATCGACCTGACCCTGGGTTGCCTCGCGAATGCGATCGCTGACGCCGTCTCCGTAACTGATTGGGATGACGCCGTGCTCCCGGAGCCATCCGTGGTTGTGCTCACCGGCCAGGCCGATCACGGTGGCGCCGGCCTGCTTGGCCAACTGCACGGCGAGTGAGCCGACCCCGCCGGCCGCTCCGGAAACCACGACCGTGTCACCCTGACCGAGGGAGACGGCGCGCACCACCGCGTAGGCGGTCGTCCCGGCCACGAACAGAGCGCCCGCAACCTCCCACGGCACACCCGGCGGGCGCCGCGTGGCGTTCTCGGCCTCGATCACGACGAGCTCGGCCTGGCTGGCACGCCCGTCGGTGAAGCCGATCACCTCGTCTCCGGCCGCGAAGCTGCTGACTTGATCGCCCGCCTGCTCGACCACGCCGGCCAGGTCGCTGCCCTGCCCGGACGGGAACGTGGCCGGCCAGCGGTCGTGCAGCAGGCCTTCGCGGATCTTGCTCTCGCCGGGATTGATTCCGGCCGCCTTGACTCGGACGAGCAGCTGCCCCGGTCCGGGCACCGGATCAGAGACATCCACCACATCAAGAACGTCGATTCCGCCGTACTGCTCGAACTTGACCGCGCGTGCCATTCCGATTGCTCCTTTCGAACTGTGTGGCCGTACTCAATAACACTCCCAGCGCCCTCACGGCCCGCGCCCCCGGCGGCGACAGCATTAGGCTCCCACCGGACAGGTGCCGCCGGGGCGCCGAGCGAGAGGAGCTCAGATGATCGTCGTTGTGGGTCGAGTCCAGACCAACGCGGATAAACGCGCGGATCTCATCCGGATCGGGCAAGCGGTGGCGCAGGCGTCACGCGCCGAGGCAGGCTGCATCAGCTACCGCGTCTGCGAGGACACGGAGGTCGAGAACGACTTCGTGTTCGTCGAGGAATGGGAGAGCAGCGAGGCGCTTCAGCGCCACTTTGCCACGTCCCATATCGCCGAGTTCATGGGCGCGATCCGCGAGGCGGTCGTATCGGCGCCCGATGTCAAGTTCCACACGATCGAGAGCTCGATGGACCTCGCTGACGTGACCACTGGCTAATGGCGGGCTGAGGCTCTCCTGGTTTGGCGCGATACGAGCGCGGGTACGTGCGCGATGCTGGGCGGTGAAAGCGAGAGGTGAAGCTGGGCTGTGAAGCAGTCCGGCCCGGACAATCGAGGGCGGGTCAAATGCGTAAGTGGCTCATCACGGTGCTGGTCGGACTGGCGTCGATGGTCGGTGCGGCATCTGGGGCGCAGGCGGCTCAGTTGCCCGTGATCTACAACGGCGTCTACGGCCTGTCCCACGTCAGCTCGACAGCGAGCCCTCCCGGCGCCAACGACTGGTCCTGCAAGCCGACCGCCCGGCATCCCCGACCCGTGATCCTCGTCCACGGGACGTTCGAGGACATGGCGAACAATTGGCAGGCGCTCTCGCCGCTCCTGGTCAACAACGGCTACTGCGTGTTCGCGCTCAACTACGGGTCCTATGACGGGAGCGGTGCGCTTGGCGTCTATGGCACGGGACCGATCGAGAGCTCGGCCGCCCAGCTCGCGAGCTTCGTCACCCGCGTCCTATCCCGTACCGGGGCGACGCAGGTCGACCTGGTGGGCCATTCGCAGGGCGGCATGATGCCCCGCTACTACATGAAGTTCCTCGGCGGCGCCTCGAAGGTGCACACGCTGGTCGGGCTGGCTCCATCGAACCACGGAACCACGCTGGAAGGGCTGTTCACGCTCGCCAGCTACTTCCCGGGTGCCAACGTGGCACTGACCGCGTGTCAATCGTGCGTCGAGCAGGAGGCCGGCTCGCCATTTATCAACAATCTGAACGCCGGGGGCGACACGCTGCCGGGCGTCCACTACACGGTGATCGAGTCCAAGAACGACGAGGTCGTGACGCCCTACGGGTCGGCGTTCCTGACCGGCCCGAGCGTCACCAACATCACGCTCCAGAGCCAGTGCTCACTCGACCAGGGCGAGCATCTGTCGATGGCCTACGACCACATAGCCGACGCCGACGTCCTCACCGCACTGGATCCAGCGCATCCGGTCAACCCCGCGTGCACGCCGGTGTTGCCGGTGGTCGGAGGCTAACGACGGGGGTCTGGGTGACGTAGGATCGGCCTATGCCCGATTCCAATCGCCGTTTCAAGTTGCGCAGTCGACCCGACGGGCGGATCACGCCCGATACCTTCGAGCTCGTGGAGGAGGCGGTCCCCGAGATCGGTGACGGTGAGGCGCTGGTGCGAACCCAGTGGATCTCACTCGATCCGACCAACCGGGCCTGGATCGGCGAGACGCCGACCTACCTGCCGCCGGTCGGGATCGGCGAAGTCATGCGCGGCGTTGGCCTCGGTCAGGTGGTCGCCTCCAACCATGATGCGTACAAAGAGGGCCAGCTCGTGCAGGGCCTGATCGGCTGGCAGGAGTGGGCCGTCGCGTCCGACGCCGCGCCGTTGCTTCCCGTCCCGGAAGTGCCAGGGGTCGCGTCGTCAAGTGCCTATCTCGGCGTGCTCGGAGTCACGGGGTTGACCGCCTGGGTGGGCCTCACGGACATCGGCCGCCCGCAGCCCGGCGAGACCGTCGTTGTCTCGGCCGCTGCCGGCGCGGTTGGCTCGGCGGCGGCTCAGATCGCAAAGATCAAGGGGGCGCGAGTGGTCGGGATCGCCGGTGGCAGCGATAAGTGCGCCATGCTCACCGACCGGCTAGGCCTCGATGCCGCGGTCGACTACAAAGCCTCGGATTGGCACGCGCAGCTTGTCGCGGCCACACCGGACGGCATCGACGTGGACTTCGAGAACGTGGGCGGCCAAATCATGGACGCCGTCTTTGCCCGCTTGAACTTTCGCGCCCGGGTCGCGCTGTGCGGGCTGATCTCGGGTTACAACGACGCCGAGCCTCCCCCAGGCCCGCGCAGCTTCGGCAACCTACTGGTCCAGCGCGTCCTGCTTCAGGGCTTCATCGTGCTCGACCATTTCGACCAGATCGGCGAGGCAGTCGGTGAGCTGGCGGGCTGGATCAGCGAAGGGAAGCTTATTCCGCTCGAGACGGTGGTCGAGGGCTTCGAGCAGCTTCCGGACGCGGTCAACATGCTGTTCGACGGCGGTAACACCGGCAAGCTCGTCCTGCGCGTCGCGGACTAGAGCGATCGCGTTACCGCGATCGCCGTGACGCCGTCTTCGCTCCACGAGCTGTTCGCCGCTAGCGCCGGCGTGGCCGGCGCTCTGATCGGCTTACTGTTCGTGGCGATCTCCGTCGAGCATGAGCGGCTCACGGCCGACGACGCCGATCAGGTGCATCGTGTGCGGGCATCCGCCGCCCTCACGTCGTTCACCAACGCGCTCTCGATCTCGCTGTTCGCGCTGGCTCTCACTGACGGGCTGGGATGGACAGCTCTCGTGGTGAGTCTTCTCGGGCTGGTGTTCGTTGCCGCGTCCGTGCTGTCCCTACGTCGAGTTCGCCAGGTGCAGCCCGTCGCCATGCGAGAGACCTTGTTCCTGGCCGGGCTCGTGATCACCTTCTGTCTCCAGCTCTGGTACGCGTTGCGACTGATCGACCACGCTGGCAACGTGGGGGCGGCACGGGGAATCGCGGTGATGGTGATCGTGTGCTTCCTGCTCGGCATCGCGCGCTCCTGGGAGCTGATCGGTGGGCCCTCGATCGGTTTGGGCAAAGAGGTGACGGCAATCGTGCGCAAACGAAGTGCCGATCACGATGCGGCTGCCCCGGCACCGCGAGACGAGCGAGACGCGCCGAGGCGCTGAGCTGTGCGGAGGAACTCGACGACCTCAGTGGCGCTGGGACGCTGACCGTGAGCGCACGACGCTCATACGAGCGCGATCCGCGAGTCGATCACTACATTGATGCGCTACCGGGATGGCAAGCCCGCCTGTGTCAGCAGCTGCGCGACCTGATTCACGCCACCGACCCGGAGATGGCCGAGACGATCAAGCGAACCGTGCAGCCCTACTTCGTGCTTCAGGGCAACGTGTGTGCGCTGCTGGCGGCGAAGGACCACATCAACCTGTTCCTCTACGACGGCGCGATCGTCCCCGACCCGGAAGGCATCATCACCGCCGGGCATGAAAACAAGACCGCGAGAATGATCTCTTTTCGCCAAGGCGAGACGATCAATGCACCGGCGCTGAGCACGATGCTCAAGCAGATCATCGCCAACAACCGCGCCGGCGGGTGGCGCAAGCTCAAGACCTCATGACCGCCTATTGCCTCGCGAAGGTTGTGCCGCTCCGACCGTTTCGACTATGCACTGCCGCCACCTGGCCTTGAGGTGAACATTGCGTTTGAAACCGTGGGTGTTGGAGCTGTAGTAGGCCATCTGCGCGTTGATGCTGCCCGACTTGAGGCTCCGGGCGGCCGTGAGCGTCCCGGATCCTCGGTGGCGACCGGGGTGGCCGAAAGCGGGCGGGGTCCAGCCGGAGTACCAATATTGATAGGGATGACCGGCCACGTAGGCTGACAGCTCGGTGCCGTAGTTCTTGCTGCTGGCGAGCTTGCCGTCATGGGCTGGAGCGCTCCTTTTCACCCTCGTGATCACGAGGGTGAGCGACGACGTCGCACTGCGGTAGTAGTGGACACTCACGACGAGAGGCACGCCACTGTGAGACCTCGTCACCTGGCACACGGTCTCCGTGTACGTCGCCTTGAGCGGACCACTCGCAACCGTGAGCTGTGGGAGAGCCGCCGTGGCTCCGGCAACCGAGGCGACCAGGAAGGCGGCCGCCCCGGAGAACATCGCCAACCCGATGGTCGCCGGGCGAACAAGCCAGCCGGGGTAGCTCAAATCGGCGCCTCTGTCGCCTGGTTGCGCTCCGGGCGGTGCATGTTGAGTATCCCCTCGCACGTCGCTCCCTCTGTGGTCCGGTGTGGGCGCGACAATATATCGGTCGGTTGACGCCATTCAGCGGCGGCGACGGTGCGGCTCAGCGTCGCTCTCGTTCTCGCCCCAGCACGTTGAGGAGCTCCTCATAGGGGCCGGCCAGATACGCGTCGTCACCGGCCTCGAGACGCGTTCCACGTCGCGGTGGATGCTCGAGTTCATCGCTGCCGGCATGTCGGCCGATCGCGATCACGCGGATACGCGCGGACAGCTCGCTCATCGTCACCCCCACAAGTCCGCCGTCGGGCTGAACGCGGAGTCTGGCGATAAGGAATGGGTGGCTGCCAACGTAGAAGCTGAACAGGACCTCGAGGCCGAGCGCTGCCCCTACGAACCACGGCGCGGCAATCGCTACCGTCGACCACACGTGCCGGAAGGCAAAGCTTTCCTCGAGCCGACTGCCCAGGTCTCGCTCGAACACGCGGAGGACCACTGGAACGTCGGCCCACCGCTCGCCGAGCCGATCGCGCACCGCGAGCCCGGTCTCGATGTTCGTCATATCGTCCGAGGTCACGATCGCCACTGACGCGGCTTGGGACAGGTTGACCGAGTCGAGAGTCTGGGCGAGCGTCGAATCGCCGAGCACCAGTGGCACGCCCCGCTGTCTGACCTGATTGAGATAGCGATTATTCTCGTCGCGCTCGACGACCACCACCTCGCGGCCTCGGGCCAACAGTCCGTCGAGCACCTTCATACCGACGGCACCCAGTCCAACGATCACGACGTGACCACGCATGCCCGGAATCTGAGCCTGTCCGAGGGACTGGGCGATCCGCCGTGACACCAGAGTATTGGTGAGCAGCGCAAAGATGGTTGTGACGAGTGTCGTGCCCGCCAAGATCAGGCAAATGCCGAAGATCTCCATCGACACGGGCTGCGTTGAGAAAGAGAAGTCTCCGAATCCAACCGTCGCGACCGTCTCAACCGTGAAATACATAGCGGTAAGGAGGCTGAGGTGGCGCCCGTCCGATCGCGTTCGGTAACCGAAGTGGAGAGTCAGCGTCGCGGCGACCAGTAGCAGCACCCCGAGGCATGCGGCGATCCTCAGCGATCGATCGCTGTCGCTCATCAGCTGTCCCAGGAATCGGCGCAGCCGGTTTCCCAGCCTCACGCCAGCGCCGGGCACCCTCTCCCCCCTCGCCGACCGCATGTGCAGGCCGACGGCATCGAACTCGTGCTGCGTCCCGAGCAGGGTCACCCGATCACCGGCTTGGATCACCAGGTCGCGCCCGGGGCAGACCACGGGATCCTGTTCGATGTCGTTGGCAACACCGAGCGGAACGAGGCTGCCGAACAACTCGCGCAGTGTCGCGTTACGTGGAGCAACCATCTCGGTCGTGGCAAAGTGTGTGGCTCCTAGTTTGATGTCATGAGCTCGACGCTTGACGCACGCCTCGATCACCGACGGCGCGAACAATGAGGCGACATCGAGCACGGTCGCGACCCCACTGATCTCCTCGACGGCCCGGGCGACTGCGGGGTTGTCGAGGTGGGCGACAAGCCGGACATCTGGACGCAGATCGTGTACCAGCAGGACCGTCTCGAGGGTTCTGAGATCGGTCAACTCGATGACGATGACCGCCTCAGCGCCCCCGACGCCGGCATCGACCAACGAGCCGGCCAGGTTCAGGCCTCGGGCCACGATCGGAATCCCCCAGCCGCGTACCGTTCGCATGTGCCGGTCGCTCACCGCCTCGTCATCGAGCACGACCACCCGTGCACCGGCAAGATGCAGTTGCTCGACCGTCCTGACCCCCACAGTCTCCAGACCACACACGATCACGTGCCCCTCCCAGTCTCGCGTGCCAGGCGCATCGGCAGCCGGATGATCGCCAGCCTCCCGATCAGTCGTCGGCACGTCGACGCGCTCGAAGATCCCGGACATGCCGTGATCGTGCCGAGACCGGGGTAGACGCGATATGGCCCTGTGGCACACATCCCGACCCGCCTGCTCGCTCCACGTCCAAACGGGCCGAAGCTCCGCCATTCCTGCCGTATGGCGAGCAGCGGTGCGGTCAGTCTGAACGGACACGCAGGGCCTCCCCCAGCGGTGACGAACTCGACCTGATGCCGGAAGCCTGGGTGTATCTGCTCCGCTGTCGTGACGGCTCGCTCTACACGGGCTGGACGATCGATCTCGAGCGCAGGCTGGCGCGCCATCGCGCCGGAACCGCGAGCCGCTACACGGCCAGCCGGCTACCGGTCGAGCTCGAGCTGGCGATCCCGATGCCTGACCGCACAGCCGCTCGACGCGAGGAAGCCCGCATCAAGCGCCTTCCGCGGTCGGCAAAGCTCGCCCTGCTGGGATGATCAGCTCGCCCCGCTTGGGGTCAGGATGATCACGGGGATCACGCGACCGGCCTTGCTTTCGTACTCGGCGAATTGCGGTACGCGCGCAGCCTGCGCGCGGAAGAGTCGTTCGCGCTCCTCGCCCGCCGCCTCGCTGGCAGTTGCGCCGATCGTCTCGGTCCCCACCTCGATCGTCACCTCTGGGTGAGCCTTGAGGTTGTAGTACCAGTCGGGGTTGGTGGGCGCTCCAGCCTTGGAGGCGAAGATGACATAGCGCCCGTCATCAGCGAGGTAGGCGAGTGGGTTGATGCGGCTCCGGCCCGACTTCGCGCCTGTGTGATGTAACAGCAACAGCGGCGAGCCCTCGAACATTCCGCCCACGCGTCCGTCATTGGCGTGGAACTCGTCGATGATCTGGGCGTTGAAGTCTGAGGGCGAGCTAGACATTCGGGCTCCTCGGGCCGCTGGCTGGACGCGATAACTGCTCGAGCTAAGTTTAGGATGCAGTCGCTGATGTCATCGGTGAGTCCCTCTCTTCCGCGTCTGCGCCAGGCCGTTCTCGTTGCCCAGGACCTGGACTCGGTTGTCGGAAGTTTGCGCGATGAGCTCGGGCTGGCGGAGCCGTTTGCAGACCCCGGCGTTGAGTACTTCGGCCTGCGGAATGCGGTGTTCGCCCTGAATGACACGTTCCTCGAGGTCGTCTCCCCCCAACGGGAGGACACTGCCGCCGGTCGCCTGCTGGCGCGGCGGGGCGGCGATTGCGGATATATGGTCATGTTCCAACTTGGCGACATTGCTACTGCGCGGGAGCGCGCTGCCGGCCAGCAGGTGCGCGAGGTGTTCGAGGTCGAGCTCGACGACATGTCGGAGGTCCACCTGCACCCGGCGGACATGTGCGGCGCGATCGTGTCGCTGAGCTCCCCCCGGCCTCGCGAGTCCTGGCGCTGGGGCGGCCCCGGGTGGCCGGAGCGCAGCGTTCCTCTACGGATCGCTGGGGCAAGGATCGCCGTGGCTGACCCAGGCGTGGTGGCCGGACGCTGGAGTGAGGTGCTCGGCGCGCCGGTCAGCTCGGCCGGGGTGGAGCTCACGGGCGATGAAGCAGACGCGGGACTGGTGGAGATCACGATTGACGTGGCGGGCGGTCCTCGGCCAGACCCTGTGGAGATCGCGGGCGTGCTTTTCACATTCACCGACAGCCAGGAGAGACCATGAGCGACGTTGTGTTGATGAGCGTTGACCAGGGTGTGGCCCTGATCACTCTGAACCGGCCGGACCGGCTCAACGCATGGACCCCGGAACTGCAGGTCACCTACTTTGACCTGCTCGAGCAGTGCGCCGAGCGCGAGGACGTGCGAGCGATCGTCCTCACCGGTGCCGGCCGCGGGTTCTGCGCCGGCGCCGACATGGCGAACCTGCAGACGCTGGCCGGCGGCGAAGGCGACGACGGCGGGGAGCCCGCGAGCGAAGAGCACGATGACCGACCGGTCACCTTCCCGCTCGGGATCCCGAAGCCGATCGTCGCCGCGATCAACGGCCCATGCGCCGGGCTCGGACTGGTGTTCGCTCTGATGTGCGACGTCCGCTTTGCCGCGGCGGGCGCCAAGTTGACGACCGCCTTTGCCCGCCGGGGGCTGGTCGCCGAGCACGGTATCTCCTGGATGCTCCCCCGGCTCATCGGGCCAGCGCGCGCTCTGGACCTGCTCCTCTCGGGGCGCGTGTTCCTCGGGGCCGAGGCCGCCGAAATGGGCTTCGTCAACCGCGCGGTCCCCGACGGCGAGGTCCTCGACGAAGCGCTCGCGTATGCGCGAATGCTCGCGGCCGAGTCCTCCCCGGCGAGCATGGCGATCATGAAGCGCCAGGTTTACGCCGACTATGAACTGAGTCTCCAAGATGCCCTGGAGGAGGCCAATCGGGTGATGGTCCATTCATTCTCGGGCTCGGACTTCGGCGAGGGCGTGCAGAGCTTCCTCGAGCGGCGCCCGCCAAACTTCGCTCCGGTGACCACGAGCTCGAGCGCACCGGCGTAGCGCCGCCGTATCCTCTGCGGATCGGGGACCTCGACAGCAAAACGTTTCTCATCACCGGCGCCAACACGGGGATCGGGCGCGAGACGGCGCTCGCATTGGCCGGCCGTGGGGCGCGCGTGTTCGTCGCCGGCCGGTCCGAGCCCAAGACTCGGCCGGTCATCGACGAGATCGTGGCTCAGACCGGTAACCGCGCGGTCGAATTCCTACCCCTCGATCTCGGCGACCTGACATCCGTCCGGACGTGCGCGAGCGAGTTCCTACGGAGCGGCGAGCCACTGCACGGCCTGATCAATAATGCCGGACTCGCGGGATCCCGGGGCATGACCCAGAGCGGCTTCGAGCTCGCGTTCGGCACCAATTACGTCGGGCCATTCCTGCTCACCGCCCTATTGCTGGACCGGGTGCGGGAGGGCGCACCGTCCCGCATCGTCAACGTGTCGAGCATCGGGCACTACCGCGCGCCCGGAATCGACTACGAACGGGTCAGGCAGCCGACCAAGAGCGTCACCGGGATGCCCGAGTACTGCGTCTCCAAGCTGGGCAACGTGCTCCACGCTCAGGAGCTGGCCCGCCGTCTGGAAGGGTCTGGTGTAACGACCTATTCGCTGCATCCCGGGTCGATCGCTTCGGACGTTTGGCGCCGCGTGCCCTGGCCAATACGCCCGCTCATCAAGCGGCGAATGCAGTCCCCCGCAGAGGGCGCGAAGACGTCGCTTTACTGTGCGACCTCGCCCGATGTGGCGACCGACAGCGGCCACTACTACGACAGCTGCCGCCGCAAGGAACCCGCCGCCGCCGCGACACCCGAGCTCGGAGCAGAGCTCTGGGACCGCAGCACCGCCTGGGTTGACATGCTGCGTTGAGTCCCGTCTTTGCTCGACCGAGCGCCACGCGCCTGCCTAGCGCAGGCTGCCGCTGGCGGCCGTGCCACACTGGTGAGCGAGCGCGAGTGCGGATTCCGCAACACTTGCGCTCCCACGCCGTTGAGGGCTTCTGATGAACAATCAAATCCACAGACTCGCGCGTGTGACCGGACTTCTTGTCGGGCTGGCACTCCTCGGCCCGGCGGGGGCATTTGCCGCCGGCCCCCTGAGCTGGTCGGCGCCGGCGCAAATCGACGTGCAACCCTCGATCGACGCCAACTCGATCTACTCGATCTCGTGCCCGTCGGCCGCGCTGTGCGTGGCCGGCGATGACGCGGGCAACATCCTCAGCTCGACGAATCCCGGCGGCGGCCGGGCCGCGTGGTCGGCGGCCGCGGTGGACGTGCACACAGGGGGCCAGTTCCCGATCGAGGGTGTGTCCTGCCCATCGGCCACGCTCTGCGTGGCGGTCGATGAGGGCGGGGCCGTGCTCACGTCTAACAACCCCACGGGCGGCGCGGCCGCCTGGACCCGGGCCGGGGTCGACAGCGGCCCGGCAGCACTGTCCAGCGTCGCCTGCCCGTCGGTCTCGTCCTGCGTCGCCGTCGACACGGACGGCAGGGCGTTCACCTCAGCCTCGCCGGCGGGGGGCGCAGCGACCTGGGTCAGCCAGGACATCGACGGGACCAACGGCCTGACCTCGGTCTCCTGTCCCACGACGTCCTTCTGCGCGGCCGTAGACGACAAGGGCAACGTGCTCACCAACACCGCGCCGAGCCCGACCTGGACGGTCACGCACCTGACCTCGCGGCCGCTGCTCTCGGTTTCATGCGCGTCGGCATCCCTGTGCATCGCCGCCGACGACAACGGCGTTGTCTGGAGTTCGTCCGCCCCGACCACCGGCGCCTCGGCCTGGCACAGCGCGGCCGTCTCCAGCGGCGTCGGCATGAAGGCATTGGAGTGCGAAGCGCCGTCGTTCTGCGTGGCCAGCGGTGATGCGGTCCATTACTCGGCCAACCCGACCGGAGGGTCCGGCGCGTGGACGAGGGTGGGCAGCAGCTTCGCGTTCGAGCCGACCGCTCTGAGCTGCGTCGGAACGAGCTTCTGCGCGGCGGGCGACGATAACGGGGACATCGCCGTCTCGACGTCCCCGACCACGGGCGCGGGGTGGAGTCCCGCGCAGGTGGACGGAGCCCCGACGATGTACGGCGTCTCGTGTCCGCGCGTGAACCGGTGCTTCGCCGATGACGACTCCGGCGACATCCTCGTGTCCAGCCATCCCACGGGCGGGGTGTCAGCGTGGAGGGCGACCGACGTCGGCTCGCACCACGCGAGCGAATCGTTCTACGGGCTCGCCTGTCCTTCCGTGTCGCTGTGCGTCGCGCCGATGGATGCCGGGCCGTTCGGCACATCGGGCAGCGGCGGCGAGGGCAGCTACTCGAAGAACCCGGCGGGCCCTCCGACCAGCTGGAAGGCGTTCGGGCTCCTGCGTGGCGTCGATCCGGTCGTCCACGGCTTCTTCGATGCCGGATGCGCCGGGGCGTCGCTATGCGCGATCACCCAGGACGACGGCAAGCTGTTCGTCTCTACCAGTCCGACGAAGCCGAAAACATGGAAGAAGAGGAGCTCCAGCGGCCAGCACGCCGGCGTCTTCTGCCCGCGCCGGGGTCGGTGCGTCGCGCCCGGAGGCTCGTGCCCGACACGATCCTTCTGCGCGGTCCTCAAGACCGTCGGCGATGGGGTCGGCGACGGACGGATCTCGACCTCGACCGCTCCCGCCCGCGGGGCCAGGCACTGGAAGACGGTCACGATCGACCGCGGCACCGTCCTGAACTCGATCTCGTGCGTCACGGCGAAGCTGTGCTTCGCGGTCGACTCGGCCGGAAAGGTCCTCTATTCGACAAGGCCGGCCGTCGCGTCGAGCTGGCACGTCGCGGATCGCGCCCCCGTCCCGCTGTACGCCATCTCGTGCCCGTCACGCCGACTCTGCGTCGCCGCCGGCGCGAACGGGGTCGCCGTCACCGGCTCGTGAGTCAGTCGGGGCTGGCGTTGCCCGCCGGTCCGGGGAGCTGACCCACGCGGTCGACGATCGCCGTGGTGAGCAGGGCAGTTCCGCTCAGCTGGCCGTCGATGCCACGCGTGCTCGTGCCGAGATACGTATAGGTCTGGGGGTCGAAGATGAGCATCGCCTGGCTTGCATCCAAGGACCACACGACGCCGACCCCTGGGCGGCCGGCGGCGTCGGTCACGCCGCGGCGAGCCGGGTCGCTAACAACGAGGGCGGCTCCATCGCGTCCGGAGCAGCCGGCTTCGGTCCCGAGAGCAGTGGCTATTTACTTGAGATCGAGTTGCGCGGAATCCGGCAGGAAATGTCCTCGCCATGCGGGACGAAGACTCGAGCTTCTTCCGGGTACAGGAAAGAACGACCCCTTCCCCTCGCCCTCTCCACTTCCAATTTATACCGGATCGAAGCCCCTCATGAGGCCTTGACCGATGCCGCATAATCGCCCGCCGCACGCTGGAATCTGAGAATCGGAGCGGAGTTGACAGCCTCAACTCCAGGGGAGGTGAGCGGATGGGTGATGTGTTGGATTTCCCGGACATCGACCAGACCCAGGTTGCACTCGTCGGCGGCAAGGGCGCAGGCTTGGGGGAGCTTTCGCGGATCGGAGGCATTCGTATGCCGGCTGGCTTCTGCGTCACGACAGACGCCTTTCAGCGGGCCCTGGCCAACGCCCCTGCGATGGACGGTCTGCTCGATCGGCTGACGCGCCTGAGACCGGATGACCGGGAGGCCATCAGCGAGCTCAGCGCTGAGATCCGCCGGGGCCTCGAAGGGATCGCCGTTCCCGAGGATCTGGCATCTCAGATCACCCGCTCGGTCGCCCGACTCGGCTCGCAAGCTGCCTACGCGGTCCGATCCAGTGCGACGGCGGAGGACCTGCCGACGGCCTCCTTCGCCGGGCAGCACGACACGTACCTGAACGTCGTGGGTGCAGCGGCGATTCTCGAACACGTGACGCTGTGCTGGGCCTCCCTGTTCACCGAGCGGGCCGTGACCTACCGTCTGCGGAACGGTTTCGAGCACCGGAAGGTCCATATGGCCGTGGTCGTGCAGAGGATGGTCTTCCCGCGGGCGGCCGGCATTCTGTTCACGGCCGACCCCGTCACGTCGAACCGGAAGGTCACCTACGTGGAGGCCAGCTTGGGCCTCGGCGAGGCCCTGGTCTCCGGCCTCGTCAATGCGGACGTCTACAAGGTGCGGGGAGACGACGTCGTCGCCCGGGCGGTCGCGACCAAAGAACTTGCCATCCACACCTCGCCTGCAGGCGGAACCGAGGAACTGGCGATCGAGCCGGAGCGCCAGGGGCAGCCTGCGCTGACGGATGCCCAGGCGGTGGCACTCGCGCAAATGGGGCGGAGGATTGAAGCGCACTTCGGCCGTCCCCAGGACATCGAATGGTGCCTCGCGGACGATGGCATCTGGATCGTGCAGAGCCGGCCGATCACGACGCTTTTTCCCATCCCGGCGGCTGACGACGAGGAGAACCACGTCTATGTCTCAGTCGGCCATCAGCAGATGATGACCGACCCCATGAAGCCGCTGGGGCTGTCTCTCTTCCAGCTCACCGCTCTGCCTCGTATGTACGAGGCGGGCGGCAGGCTGTTCGTGGACGTCGCGGAGCGACTGGCTTCGAGGACGACTCGGCTAGCTCTCCTGGAGATCATGGGGAGAGGCGATCCGCTGATCGGGGACGCGCTGCAGACCGTCATTGAACGCGGCGACTTCATCCGGTCCCTGCCGGACCAGGAGCCCACCGATTCGCCGGCCGGTTCGCCCGCTGGTTCGCCGGCTGGTCCGCCCCCTGGTTCGGCTGGTTCGCACGCTGGTTCGCCCGCCCCGATCGAGACCGATCCGACCATCGTCGCCGAGCTCATTGAACGCAACCAGGCCTCCATCGCCGCCTTGAAGCGCGACATCCGGGGTAAATCCGGCCCGGCGCTGCTCGACTTCATCCTGGCCGACATTCCGGAGCTGAAGCGGCTCTTGTTCGAGCCGCAGACCCGACAGGTGATCATGGCCGGGATGGAGGCCACCTGGTGGCTCAACGATCAGCTGCTGGCTTGGCTGGGCGAGAAGAACGCGGCCGACACGGTCACGCAGTCGGTGTCCGGCAACGTCACGTCTGAGATGGGGCTGGAGCTTCTGGATGTAGCGGACGTGATCCGGCCGTACCCGAACGTGGTGGCGTTTCTCGAGGACGTCGAGGACGAGGGTTTCCTGGATCCGTTGGCGGAGCTCCCGGGCGGGCAGGAGGCACGAGAGGCCATCGACGCCTACCTCACCAAGTTCGGCATGCGGTGCGTCGGCGAGATCGACATCACGAGGCCGCGTTGGAGCGAACAGCCCACCACACTCCTGCCCGTACTCCTGGGCAATGTCAGGAACTTCAAGCCGGGGGCCGGTAAGCGGCGCTTCGAGCAGGGGGAGCACGAGGCCCGGGAGAAGGAACAGGAGCTGCTGGAGCGCGTGAGTGTGTTGCCCGACGGGGAGCGCAAGGCAGAAGAGGTCAAGCAGATGATCGCCCGGGTCCGGACCTTCAGCGGGTACCGGGAGTATCCGAAGTACGGCATCGTCAGTCGCTACCTCGTCTACAAGCGAGCCCTGCTGGAAGAAGCCGAGCGCCTCGTGCAGGCCGACGTGCTCCGTGAGAAGGAAGACATCTTCTACCTCACGCTTCAAGAGCTCCGCGAAGTCGTGGGTACTCAACAGGTGAGTGAGCAGCTCATAGCCGAGCGCAAGGATGCGTTCGGTGCATACGAGGCCCTCACGCCGCCCCGGGTGCTCACGTCGGATGGCGAGGCCATCGCGGGGTCCTACGGACGGACCGATCTACCGGCCGGCGCGCTGGTTGGCCTTCCGGTCTCCGCCGGGACCATCGAGGGACGGGCCCGCGTGGTCGTCGACATTGCGCGGGCCGATCTCGAACCGAACGACATCCTCGTCACCGCCTACACCGACCCCAGCTGGACGCCCCTGTTCGTCGTGATCAAAGGCCTCGTGACGGAGGTGGGTGGCCTGATGACCCATGGCGCGGTGATCGCGCGGGAGTACGGCCTGCCGGCCGTGGTAGGGGTGGAACATGCCACCGAGCTGATCCGGGATGGGCAGCGGATCCGCGTCGATGGAACAGACGGGTATGTCGAGATCCTGTCCTAGGCGCGACGGCGTGCACCGTTCGCGGCACAACCTGGAGCTTGGCGGCCGCAAGACCCGAGACCGCCAGACCACCGACGCTGGTCAGCGCCAGGACCGCCGCCACGGTCCAGACGGTGGCGGTCGACGCTATGCGCTGGACCAGGCCGTCCACCGCCAGACGCGTGAGCACCCCGGTGCGCGAGCGTCCCTCATGCGCGATGAGATCATCGATCAGCGCCACGATCTCGGGGCCGTGACCCTGGCGGACACGGCGCGGGTAGAGCAGCAGAATCGCGCCGGTGAGGCGGTGCCTCATGAGCCACCCAGGGCGATCCGCTCAAGCCCGAGGCTTGCGATCCGGGCGGATTCGGCCAGACGCTCGGCCAGCGCCGTTCGTCCCGCCGGGGTCAGCCTGTACGGGTAGCGCCGGTCATCGGCCGGCAGACGCCGCACGAAGCCGTCAGCCTCAAGCTTGGCCAGCGCCCCGTACAGCGTCCCGGGTGACAGGGCGACACCCGAGAAGCTCTCGATGTCCTTGATCAGCGCATACCCGTGGCGGTCGCCGCCGGCCAGGCTGGTCAGCACAAGGACGCTGCGTTCGGCCAACCGCACGCGACTCAGAGTACGCCGATCCTGTCCAGCGGCCAGTAGGTGAAGAACGCGACGCCGATGATGTAACGCTCCGGAACCGGACCCCAGTAGCGGCTGTCATCAGAGTCCCCGCGATTGTCACCCATCATGTAGTAGTCACCGGCTGGGACCCGGATCGACCGGGAGAATGTGCATTCGGCCGCGCCGCCGCAGGCGGTGATGTACGTGTCCGGCTCTCGCGTGCCGTTCCGGATCACATGTCCGCCAACGATCCGCAGCACATCACCGGGTAGACCGACGACGCGCTTGACAAAGGTCTGGCTCGACTCAGTGGGCAACGGCCGATCACACGGCTGAGCCAGTGCAGTCCCGTCAGCGCCGAATCCCTGCCGGGAGTCGGCACACTGGCCCGACTCGAGGTCTCCACCGTGCGGTGGATGGAACACGACCACGTCGCTGATCCCGGGATCGGTGTCCATTCGGCTGACCAGGATCCGCTGCCCGAGCGCCAGCGTTGGCAGCATCGACCCGGTCGGGACCCGGTACGGCTTGACCACGAACGCCTGGATCAGCAGGGCGAGACCGACGGCCACAGCGACGGTGACGACCAGCTCGAGCAGCGACCGCAGACGGGGCATCAATGACTCGGACCTCGATATAACGGTTTCCGAGTGTACCAAGTGCCGCGCGCTTGTAAACGCGTCGCGCGCCGGAGTCGTCTACGAGGTCAGGCGCCGGCCCGGTGACTCGACGCCGACAAGCAGAAGCCATGCCTCGGACACAATGAACAGGAACGACGTCATCATGCCCGCGCCGGCGCTCGCCCGCCTGCGCCGCTCAGGCGAGCGACGCCTCCAGCGTGATCTCCCCGACGCCTGCGAGTGCGCGACTCACAACGCAGCCTTCCTTCGCGCCCTGCGCGGCGGTCCTGAAGGTGTCCTCGTCGATTCCAGGAACGCTCCCGACGGTGTGAAGCGCGATCGCCGTGATCGTCGGCGCACCGTCGACGAAACGCAGCGTTACCGTCGCGTCGGTCTTGACGGACTCGGCCGGGGTGCCGGCGTCGGCTAGCCCAGCCGAGAGCGCCATCGAGAAGCACGCCGCGTGTGCCGCCGCGATCAGCTGCTCGGGGTTGGCTCCTGGGCCATCCTCGAATCGCGACTTGAATGAATATTCGCCGTTTATGCTCTCGCCCGCGGTGAACGTCCCGCTGCCGGCTTTCAGATCGCCCTTCCATTCCGCTCTGCCCTTTGCTGGCATCGTCTCTCCTGTAATTTGGCGGCCCGCTGACCGCGATCGGGTCGAATCCTAGAGGCTGCATCGTGGCCCACGGTCATGTTCGAGCCGGACGAGCGTCTGGTCGGTTGGGCGATCAGAGGTCGTACGAAACGCCCGCGAGTCCACTCGCGCGCAGACGCGCTTTGAGTGAGTGCAAGGTGTGGCTGGCGGGCGCTAACGATTCGGCCACCTTGATGGCCGAGTAGACCGCGGATTCCTGGGCGTCGAATCCCGTCGTGTATTGGCCGCTGAAGTAGAGGCCGCCGCGTCCTTGGTGGCGGTGCAGCGCCCGGGCCGACTGGATTGCCGTCCGGTTGATCACGGGGTGTTGGAACCGTCGTTCGAGCAGGATGTGCACCGGGTCGGCGCGTCTGCGCGTGGCCCACGACTTGAACACATCTACCGTTCCGCCTGACGGAAGCTTCTGATGCAGGGCGCCGTACCAGACGCTTCCCTCGCATTGACGCCCGCGGACCCCGGCGTTGTAGGACGCCCAGTTGCTGCGATCCTGATGCACGTAGGCCGGATCGGTGTGGATGAGCAGGCGCGCGTCGAAGTACTCATAACGGTTGAGCAACGCCGCAACGTCCGCGAAGGCGGACAGCCGATGCAGCAGCCGATGACCAACACGCGCCGGCGCGTTCAACACCACTGACCGGTACGGACCGTACCGACCGCTCGGCGTCTCGAGCAACCAACCGGCGCGCGTTCGCTTCAGCGCCTGCGCGGGCGCCTTCAGGTGCACCCGGACCGTGGGGCTGCGGTCAAGCAGGTGCTGCAGGTTCCCCTGTAGCCCGATCGTTGAGTTGTAGGTGGTCGCGCCATCGGCGATGTCAGCCGGGAACGCCAGCGCGAACGTCTGCAGGATCGAGCGCGCCGAGGCCCGCAGCGCATCGCTCCGCGGTGACCCGATCAATGCCGTGATCCACGGATACAGGACCTCGAGCTTGAACGGCAGGCTGACGGACAGGCTGCTGATCCAAGCCTCCACCGTCGTTTCCCATGACAGACCTGACAGGACCGCCTGACGTGCGAGTCCCGTAAAGCTCGCGAACTCGAGTGCCCGCTGCAGCGTGGACAACGGGTGCGACGAAGAGAAGATCGGTGGCCCCCCGCCCGTTGGGAAAATGCACAGGCTGGCGGGCGCTTCCAGCGTGTCATCAGTGGCCGGGTGGGCAGGGTCGTAGAGGCCCAGTTCCTCGAGCAGCGTGACGTAAATGGGATGCGTGTCGGGATGAAAGAACTGAGCACCGATATCGACGGTGATGCGCCGCCCCCGATACTTGATCACGTGCGAATCGCAATGCCCGCCGATCTTGGATCTGGCCTCGAACAGGTCAACTTCGTGGGTATCGCCAAGGAAGTAGGCCGCGGCCACACCACCCGCACCGGCGCCGATGATCGCCACGCGATGTCCCCGCGATCGCGCCCGCCGGGCCCCCGGATGGCCAGCCGGTGACGCAGCCGCCGCAGCAGCGTCATCGTCCGCTAGGACCAAGCCCGCGCCGACCGTCGCCAGGCCGACCGCGCGCTTAACGAGGTCGCGACGGGTCAGCGAGCGAGTTGGGCCGCCGTCGGACATCAGCTCTGGCGCCTCGCAGTAGCCGCTTGAACCAGCTGTGTCAGCCGGGATCAGTGGTGCTTAACGCCGTAGCGCCGCCGCGCTTTTTTGACGCACGCCGCACGCTTGCTGTGGCGCTTGATCTTGGCGCACTTCTTCAGGGCGGCCTTGAGCTGCTGGGCGCGCGTGGGATGGTGGCGCTTCGGCGGCGTCCGGCTAATGGTCACTCGGGCCGAGGCCATCGCCTCCGTCCCGCCGGAGCCGCCGTTGGTCGTGATCGCGGTCACGTACGCACAGAGGAAGTACTGGCCGTCCCCGGGCGCCTGCGTGTTGGTGAAGGTGAACGGGCCTGGATTGCTCAGCGTCTCGCCGGGCAACACGTCGGTGTGGCTGCCGAACTGCTCGCTCGCGGCCGTGGCTTGGCACGATGTGGTGGGGGCAGCTGGGTCGACGATGTAGAGGTTGAGCTCGGGAGCCCTGTTCGTCGCCGTGTTGTAGGGGCTGGTGCTACCCGTGAGGGTCGCCGTGAACGCCCCCTGTGCCGGCCGGGTGGTGACGCTCAGTTTCAGTGAAGCGGCCGGCGCGGCAGCTACCGCCGGACTCACGCCGATCGCGATCGCCGGCACCATGAGCGCGGTTAGCATCGCGCGTCTATGGGAGCTCGCTCGAGTGGAGCAGCCAGGTCGCCTTGAGCCGGATCCTTTGCGCATCGTGTCTCCAATCGTGGTTAGACCGGCGAACATTGCCCCACCGGTCCGCGCCCCAGGTAAAAGCGAGTGCACCATACTCCTTTCGGGCGCGCTGGTTCGGCGCTGACCCCGTGGCCTCTTCAGCGGTGTGTGAGACCAATGCGCAGCAGCTGTCCGTTCCGGCTGATCGCCCAGAGTGCGTGAGGACTGGCGGCCGTGAGCCTGGCCCCTGTGGGTCCGTCCAGGGTCTGGACGCCGCGCGGTGCGGTGAGACGAAGCAGCCGCCCGTCGTTGTCGTCGCTGACGTACGCGCTGCCGTTGCCGAGCACCAGCGCGGCGGCGTCGGGCGATACCACCCACTGATGCATGATCCTGCCGGTGCGCGGGTCAAGCGTTGTGACGACCCCGACGTTCGTTGGGTTAGTCAAGCTGGCCAGATAGCTGGTCTGCTCGCCTAGGGCCCAGATCAGTCCTGCTCCGTGGGCGACGGTCTGGACGTCAACTGGCTGGCCGGCCCATGCAATGTGGTGGATCGCGACATGGTCACTTCCGGCTGCAAACGTGCCGACACCGTCAAGCTCGTCTGCGACCCAGGTCAGGCCGCCGGCTGTGGTTGCGCTCGTGACCTCGCTCGAGGTGAACACCATCCGTTCCAGCCGGGCGGTGCGCGCGTTGATCTCGGCAACGTAACCGAAGGCGCTGGAGGCCCACACGCGCCCGGCTCCGAAGCTGATGCCCGAAGGCTCGAACCGCCGCCAATCATCGGTCCCGATTGGCTTCGGAAACTGGAGGTGGGTCGTCGCGGTCGTGTGCCCCGTCTGCGGGTTGATCCGTGAGATGTCACCGGTGTCAATATGCGCGATCCAGATCGCGCCGCCACCACTGGTGAGCGCAGTCGGATCAGCGACCGGGAGGCGCTTGATCGGTCGGCCGTTGGGGGCGAGCTCCATCAGCTCCCCGGCGGACGCCCTCGACGATTCTTGTGAGCAGCGCCGCAGGCACGTCAGCACCCACTCGTTGACGCCCAGCGTCGTCGTGCCCTGCACGAGCCCACCGAGGTGCAACTGCTCGAATCCTCCAACCGTGACGGGCGGCTCAGTTGGCGCGTGACCGGACCGGGAGTTGCCGGCGATCACCCAGCCGACGGCCGCGACCAGCAGCAGGGCGGCGCCTGCGAAGATCCGATGTTGGCGCCGTCTCTGACGACGCCGCGCGTCCTTGATGACCGCCCACTGCGATGGTGCCCAGGGCCGTGCGATCGCTTCCCACATGACGCTAGTATCAATAGCACTATGCTAAATGTCAAGATTGACCGCGACCGCCCGGTCCTGTTACACGACCAGGTGGCGGCCGAGATCCGCCGCGCGATCGCCGACGGCGAAGCAGGCCCGGGCGAGCGGTTGCCGCCCGCGCGCGATCTCGCTGCCGTGCTCCAGGTCAACACCAACACCGTCCTGCGAGCGCTACGGCTACTGCGGGACGAAGGACTCCTGGAGTTCCGCCGTGGTCGCGGGGTCCACGTCACCGGCACCGCCGAGCGCGGCGCCGTGCTCGCCAAGGCCAAACAGTTCGTGCAGTTCGGACGTCGATACGGCTACGACCCAGAGGAACTGATCGACCTGATCCGGCAGCTCGGCTAATTATCTCTGCGGTGTCACCGGGTTCTGCGCTGGCGAGAGCTCCAAATCCTCCTCGCGCATTGCGATCGCGAGGAAGGCCGGTTTCGAGGGTGCTGGTGATAGCAGTCCGGTGTCCGCTGGGCCACGTAGGTTGTCGCCGAATGAATCGAGACAACGCGCTGGCGTTCGTCGAACGATACGGACGCACCTGGGCGGCGTGGGACTTTGAGGGCTTCGCGGACCTCTTCACTGAGGACGTGGTTTATGTCGAGCACCCCACTGACGAGACGGTCGTCGGCAGAGAGCAGATCCTCGACTACATCCGTCGAGAGCGGGATGCCGAGGGGATCGCGAACGTTCGGATGGGCACGCCGATCATCGGGGACGACCACGTCGTCGGCGAGTTCTGGACGCTGATGACCAAGCCCGACGAGCAGGGCACCCTGATTGGATGCTTCATCGCGCAGCTTGACGACACTGGCCGCTGCTGTCACTTTCGTCAGTACTGGCACGAGGTCGATCGGCACGTCGCCCCGTACCCCGGATGGGGCCAGTAAGCCAGGTCGGCTGGGAGCCATGCCGAGCGGCTTGGGCGCGGTAGCGCGAGGGCGCGACCCCGAGTTCGCGCCGAAACGCCTTGGAGAAGGCGTACTCGTTGCCGTACCCGACCCGCTCGGCAATCACGCTAAGCGGGGAATCGCCGGCGCGCAGGTGCCGAGCGGCGAGCGTCATCCGCCACCAGGTGAGGTGGGTCAGCGGCGGCTGGCCGGTGAGCTCTGAGAACCGCCGGGCGAAGGCGGCTCGCGACAGGTTGCAGCGGGCGGCAAGTTCGGCGACTGTCCACGCGTGCTGCGGCTGGTCATAGATGAGCCGTAGGGCGACGCTCAGCTCGGGGTCGCGGCTGGCGCGGGCCCAGCCGCTGGGCGCCTCCGGCGCCTCGAACCAGGCGCGCAGCGCGTAGAGGAGCAGCAGGTCGAGCAGCGCCGGGGTGGCGGCGCTCGTGCCCGGCAGATCGCGGTCCAGCTCGGCGCCGATCAGATCGACGACGGCGCGTACCTCGGAAGCGACGCCGACGCGGGCCGGTAGGTGCACGACGTCGGGTAGGTCGGCGAGCAGCGGGTGGGCTCGGGTACCGGCCATGTCGTAGGTGCCGCCCAGCAACACCGTGCCGCCGGTCCCGGGATCGAGCGCACTGCCATCGGCGGGCCAGTGGTCGGCGGGCACGTGGGTCGCGTAGTCGGTATCCCACAGTGGCGTCGCGGGGTCGTTGGCGAGCGCGTGTGGGGCGTGACGGCGAATGAGTGCGATGTCGCCGGCAGCGAGCGCGAGCGGATCGCCCCCGCCCGGGCCCATCAGCCAGGCGCTGCCCTTGAGGATGACCTGCACACCGATCGCTCCGGCGGCCGGGAAGCGCAGCCCCCACGGGGCGTGCAGCAGCGCCCGCGCGACCTGGGGTCGCCCAATCCGCATCGCCGACACGGCATCACCGATCAGATCGAGACCGCCGTGAGACGCTGGGACATCTAGATGCGCGCTTGAGGCATTCACCGTCTTGCAGATCAAGCTTACCGTGGGTGCGTCCCCAGTTTTCTCGTCCATGGAGGTTGTGATGAATGACCGACGTCGTGAACTGATCGTGGCCGTCCTCGCGCTGGCAGGCGCAGTCTTCGCCGTCCTGCAGGCCACCGTCGTGCCCGCCCTGCCCGACATCGAGCGCGCACTCCGCGCCGGCCCAGCGAGCGGCACCTGGATGCTGACCGCGAACCTGCTGGCTACCGCCGTGCTCACTCCGGTCCTTGGCCGGATGGGTGACATCCACGGCAAGGACCGCATGCTCCGAGTTGTAGTGGCCGCACTTGGCGTGGGCACGCTCGCGTGCGCGCTGGCGCCGTCACTGCCAGTGGTGCTCATCGGGCGCGTGGCTCAGGGCGCAGGCGGCGCCGTGTTCCCGCTCGCCTTCGGCGTGCTGCGTGACGAACTACCAAGCGAACGCGTGGCCGGAGCGATCGGCCTCGTCTCCTCGCTGTTGGGCATCGGCGCCGGACTCGGGCTCGTGATCGCCGGCCCGGTCATCGCCGCCCTGAGCTGGCGGTGGCTGTTCTGGCTGCCGCTCGCGGTGCTCGTCCCAGTCGGCTGCGCCGTCGTGCGCTGGGTGCCCGCCTCGCCAGTCCGCACGCCCGCCAAGGTCGACCTCGCGTCCGCGGCGCTCATGATCACCGGTCTGTCAGCGCTGCTGGTCGCGGTCAGCGAGGCCAGCGCCTGGGGCCTGGGCTCGGGTCGCACGCTGGCGCTGCTCGCCGCAGGCGGCCTGCTCGTCGCCGCGTGGGTCCGCCACGAGCTGGCCAGTGGCGAGCCCCTCGTCAACATGCGGACGATGGCGCTGCGCGGCGTCTGGACCACGAACCTGGCCGCGTTCCTGCTCGGCATCGGTATGTACGCATCGATCGCGCTCGTGCCAGCACTCGTCGAGCTGCCGCGCGCCACCGGCGTGGGCTTCGGCGGCTCGGTCACAGCGGCCGGACTATTCATGCTGCCTACCGCCGCGCCGCAGTTGATCGTCGGACCCCTCACCGGCCGGATCGCGCGCCGCGTCGGTTCCCGCGTCCAGCTGCTGGCCGGCGTCGTGCTGATGCTCGGCGGCTACCTCGCACTGACACTCGCCCATCACCACGCCTGGCAGCTCGTGGTCGCCACCGCCCTCCTCGGGTTGGGCCTCGGGCTCGGCCTTGCTGCGCTGGCCAACCTGATCGTCGTCGCCGTCGACCCCCGCCAGACGGGCGTTGCCACCGCGATGAACACGGTGATGCGAACCCTCGGCGGAGCCTTCGGCGCCGCCATCGCCGCGGAATGCATGGCCCGCGGCGGCTCGCTGGACGGAGACTTCACCCTCGCCTTCGCGATCTGCGCGAGTGCCCTAGCCCTCGGAATCGCCGCGGTCCTGGCGATCCCCAAGCCGCGCGTCCAGATCGACGTGCACGCGCGCCGGTCTCAGCCAGGCTCTCCCCAGGGCGTGGTCGGCGGATTGGGAGGTGTCAGTACCCATATGACGGGGCCTCTCACATCCCGGCGAATGGTGCGAGAGTGACAGCAGCCCCATGACCTGGATCGACCTCTACCAGGTCCACCGACCGGGCCCCAGCGAGATAGCGGTAGCTTAGGCCGCGATCGCTTCCAGGCCCTCCTCAACGGTAGGGATGAGCTCAGGCCGTTCGCGTTCGATCTGGTGCTCTCGCACCAGCCAAAGCGCGACGATCGCCCCCGCGAAGGCGACCAATGCGCCGATCACGAGGACCGCGTTCAGGCCACTGAGGAAGCCCTCGCGGGTTGCGCTGGTCACGAGTGCGCGTGCTCCGTGCGGGAGCGCGGCGAGGGCCGAATGGAGCCGGCCATCGGATGCCGCCTCGAGGAGCTGGCGGGGGCGGTGTCCGGCGGCGGCCGGCGTACCGGCGGCCAACGCGGAGATCTTCGCGGCGCCGCGGCCGAGGAAGATCGCGCCCCAGACGGCAACGCCAACGGCGACGCCGACCTGGCGAAACGTGTCATTGATCCCCGCCGCCATGCCGCTGCGCTCCTTCGGGACAACGCTCACGGCGACGTCGGCGATGACAGGATTCAGCAGCCCGATGCCAACACCGGCCACGATGAAGCCCGGCAGCAGAGCGGTCCAACCGGACCCGGCGCTGAGACCTGACATCAGCAGCAATCCGACACCGACTGCGGCGAGTGAGATCGCCATCAGGACGCGTGCCGGGACGCGCCCCATCAGAGCCACGGCGAGCGGCGCGACCAGGAATGGGACGAGTGTGATCGGCAGGTAGCGAAGCCCGGCCTGCAACGGCGAGTAGCCGAGATAGTTCTGCAGATATAGCGTCAGGTACAGGAACAGCGCGAACAGGGAGGCCGAGACCGCAAACGCGGCGAGCTGCACTCCGGTGAACGCGGGACTGCGGAACAGCCCGAGCGGCAGCATCGGCTCTGCGACGCGACGCTCGATCGCCGCGAACACGGCGAGCATCATCACGGCCCCGGCGGAGAGGGCGATGATCTGCGCGCTTCCCCAGCCGACGTCATTCCCGCGCACGAGCGCGAGAACGAGCAGCAGCAGCCCGCTGCTAAAGCTCGCGAGTCCGAGCCAATCCACCCGGGTTGCGTTCGGATCGCGGGACTCGCGAAGCCGCGCGAATGTGATCGCGATCGCGGCGATCCCGATCGGCACGTTGAGGAAGAACACCCAGCGCCAGCCGAGACCGTCGGTGATCGCGCCGCCAACGAGCGGTCCGACCGCCACTGCCGCGCCGATCGTCGCGCCGTAGACGCCCATTGCGGTTGCACGCTCCCGGCCGGCGGTGAACTCCTGCGCCACCAGCGCCAGCGACACCGCGAACATCGCCGCGCCGCCGACGCCCTGCACCGCGCGGGCGATGTTCAAGAACGTCGCATCAGGGGCAAGCCCCGCGGCCAGCGACGAGAGCGCGAAGATCCCGAGCCCGCCGGCGAACACAGCTCGGCGCCCGACTCGATCGGCGATCGAGCCGGCCGTCAGCACGACGGCGGCGAGCGCGAGCGTATAAGCGTCGACCACCCACTGCAGGTCCGTGAAGCTGGCCGACAGGTCCTTCTGAATGGACGGAAGTGCTGTGTTCACGACCGTGATGTCCAGCAGGAGCATGAAGGTCGCGACGCTCACCGCCAATAAAGTCCACCACTTCCTAGCCATCAGATACCTCCGGTGTTGGTGCTAAACTTGGTCAGGCAACCTTGTAAGGTTTCCTGACAGTTCGGCCACCTTATCAGGAGTCCTGACTAAATGGCAAGTGATTTCGACAACTCATTCCGAGCACCGTTGATCCGCCTGATGGACGTCGCCTTCGACGGCTTCATCGCCGAGCTGGATCGACGGGTCGCAGCGACCGCCTACTCCGACATCCGGGTCACCCATGGCTGCGTATTCGGCACGATCGATCCCGAAGGCACGCGGCTGACGGACCTAGCTGAGCGGGCGCACATGACCAAACAGTCGGTGGGCGAAGTGGCGAGCGACCTGGAGCAGCGGGGCTACGTCGAGCGCGTGCCGGACCCGAGCGACGGTCGCGCGAAAATCATTCGTCTGACCGAGCGCGGGCGAGATGCCCAAGCGGTCGGCCGGGGCCTGATCGACGAAATCGAGGCTGAATGGGCCGAGCTTTTCGGCACCGAGCGAATCGCGGCGCTCCGCGAGGCGCTCGAGGCCATCACCGCTGACCGGCTCAGCGCGATCCCGGCCTAGCCGACCAGCCAATAGCCCTCGCACCCGCCCCGCTCAACCGGTGGCGCGGATCGCCGGTTCGTGACCGTTCACGGCGCGGCGGCACCAGGCACGAACGACGCCGGTCTCCTACCTAGCCACCGGCGGCCACGATCTTCTCGGCACACGTCTCGCTGAAGTTCGTGAGCTCGCCTTCATGGGTCGCGGCTTCGCCATCGGTCTTGATCCCGGCGGCGCTGAGCTTGGCGAGGATGCAGTCGACGATCTTCTTCGCCTCAGGGGCCTTTACGCCCGCCGTACCCTTGATCTCCTGCTCCAGCTCCGAGCGCATTGCCTGCGAATCGATCGGCGTCCCGTCGGACGCCAGGCTGGAACTGGAACTCCCAGTGGACGTCGAGGTGGAGCTGGCGCTGCCAGTGGAGGTAGTGGTGGAACTCGAACTCCCAGTCGACGCCGGGCTGGAACTAGAGCTCCCGCACGCCGAAACGACGAAAGCGATCAGAACTGCTGTTAGCAGCGGCAAGGACCTCTGCAGACGCATCGCGACCTCCTCTTCGACCATCACTTGACCGCCCGGGTCGTAACGCCGCTCGGTCCCCAGAGACGCGGATACTGGCGGCCCACCCGCGGGCTGTCAATCTCATTCACGCTCCGGCGACCCAGCGATGACCCGACCACGGTTAGCGGCGTCCTCGGGCGACGGTCGTCCACCAGGTCCCCGGGCCGTCCTCCGGCGCAGGCCGAAATCGGCTAAGGCTTGAGTTTGAACGGCACAGGCACGAGGTCGGCCAATGGCACGGACCGGAGCTCGCCTCCAAGGGTGAACACGACGCACATGTCGGGAGTGGCGAACTCGTGGAGAACCTGGCGGCACGCGCCGCAGGGCGAGACCGTGTTGGCGTGGCCCGCGATTGCAATCATGGTCAGACACGCCTTCAGGTCCTCACTGACGGGTGTGTCCGCGGAAGACTGGGCCCACTTAATCGCCCCGGGGCACAGCCCGGCGGCGATTGCGCGGACAACGGCGCTGCGCTCAGCGCAGATGGTGAGGCCGTAGGAACCGTTCTCGACGTTGGCTGCCGTCACTGGATCGGGCCGGCGGGAGAGCGGAGGCATTGCTGTGGTCAGCAGCGCCGCGCCGACAGTGAAGCGGGAATACGGCGCGTATGCTCGTTGTCGCGCGAGCTCCGCCACGTCGTGGAGCCAGCGTTCGTCGGGGGTGGGGTCACGCCCGAAGCGGGCGGCGTCACTCACGGGCCTTAAGGGGTTTGTTCACATGTTCCTGGACGGCGCGGTAGGCGTACATCAGGGCTATCGCGACGCCGTCAGCGATGGCGATCGCTACGGCTGACCTCGGCTGGATCACGTCATGGACGAGCCATAACCCGACGATGAGTACGACGAGAGCACCAAAGGTCACGTTCCTTCCCTTCCGGGCGTATTGCTCCCAGTCGCTGCCCTGTACAGCGTTCGTGACATCGAGGATGTCCCAGATCAGGTAGAGGACGAAGATGACGACGAGCCAAGCGAACTGCCAGTTCGCGGTCGCGTGGTGATGAGCAGCCGGGGCGGTAAGGGCAGCGTGATCGGCCAGCGCGAAGTACGCCGCGATGATCAATACCTCGAACAGGAACTGGACGAACCGCAACGACCGGAAGCCGAAATCCCCCGCCGGTTGACGTTGGGATTGGCGGTGACGATTATTGTGGTGGCCGATCCAGCCGAACGTGATCACCGCCATCACGAGGGCGATCTCAGTCCAACCTTCCGCTGGGATCCCCTTAAGCTCGGTTCGGCTGACCCTGGTCGCCAGGTCGGCGAGCGGGATCGCGTACAGAAGGTCAAGGAAGGTGAGGCTGGTCGGGTCGGTGGCGCTCATGGAGACCGCCGTGCCAGATCGCAACTGACATCGTGCGCCCGGGTACGTCGCTGCGCCCGGCCGGCCGAGTGCACTCGCCACACGCGGCGCAGCATATCCCGCGGCGCGTCACCTGTGGCGGATGTGCGATACCGCGTCCAAGTTTGGAATCATGCCCGGCGTGCCGCACGTTCCCCTGGTCGCCGTGTGCGGTCCGATTGCCTCCGGGAAATCCACGGTCACCGAGTCGCTCGCCAGCGCCCTGCAGTTTCGCGCGTGGCCCGAGCGCGTGCAGGATAATCCGTTCTTCGAGCGCTACTGCGCGAACCCGACCGAGTGGGCGCTGCGCTCCCAGTTGGCGTTCATGCTCGGCGCAGTGGAGGACGCGGTCACGGCTCGGCGCCACCCTCCCGGCGGCGTGATCGAGCGCCCCGTGCAGGAGATGTTCGGCGTGTTCGTCGAAGACATGTCTGCGCGCGGAGTACTCGCTGCCGACGAGCGAAACCTACTCCAGCGGGTTGCCCGGCTCGGCGAGGAACTCGCCGGCCCACCGGACGTCCTCGTGGTACTCGACGCGGATCCCGAAGAGTTACTGACGCGCGTCCAGGTCCGTGCACGCCCAGGCGAGGAGGCCTACGACCTCGCGTTCTTCCACAGCCTCGAAGGCGCGTACGCGGACTGGGCAAGCCGGTGGGATCAGAGCCCGGTCATCCGCGTCAACGCGACCCACCAGGATCTGCGCGTCGCCGACGAGGTCGCCGCTCTCGCCGGCGAGGTCACCAGGGCGCTGGGCGGGCCGTAACGAACAGCCCGAGATGCCGATCGGCGCGTCAGCCTCGGTCGAGCGCGTACAGGTGCCACTCGCCGGGGACTCCCTTGAGCTGTGCGGTACCTCGCTCCTGGAACTTAAGGCCGGAGCCGGTGACGAGATCCTTGACGGTGCTTGAGACGAGCACCTCGCCAGCCCTCGCGTGCGCCCCGACGCGGGCGCCGACGTGCACCGCGATGCCGGCGATGTCTCCGGCGCGTGGCTCGCATTCCCCGGTGGGCACGCCTGCGCGTACCTCGATTCCCAGCAGCTGCACATGATCGGTGATCGACGCCGCACATTGGACCGCTCGTGCCGGACCGTCGAACGCAGCCAGGAAGCCATCGCCGGTCTGCTTGACCTCGCGGCCGCAGAAGCGCGCCAACTCTTCGCGGACCCGCTCGTCGTGGCGCTCGAGGATCCCACGCCGCTCCCGGTCGCCCGCAGCCGCGGCGCGTTCGGTTGAGGAGACGATGTCCGTGAACAACACGGTCGCGAGGACCCGCTCCGGTCCGTGTTCCGGCCGCACACCGGTGATGAACTCCTCGACCTCGTCGAGCAGCGCGTCCTGGTCCCCCGCGAACGCGAGATGGTCGGCGCCGGCGAGCTCGACGAATCGGGCCTGCGGGATCGCCTCAGCGAGCACACGGCCGTTGTCCACACGGATCAGCCGGTCGCCGGAGCGGTGCAGCAGGCAGCGTTGGGGCGGTGATCGCCGGCAGCGCCGGGCGAACATCGATGTCCATGTACATGCGCATCAGTGCGGCGGCAGCGCGGGGGCTCGTGCCCGAGCGCAGCAGCCGTGCCCACCAGCCCGAAATCTCAGCGTCGCCCGACATGCTCGGAGCGAACACCTCGAGTCCCGCCGGCCCGCCCCACCCTACGAACCCCGTCCCGAAGGTCAGGTCCTGCGGCCCGTCGCCCACCACCTGATAGGCGATGCTCACCTCGCCGTTACGCGCGTACTTGACCTCAGGGACGTTCAAAGCGATCAGCCGCCTCCGATCAGTGACCGCGCCTCTGCGGGGCCGACTACGAGATCGTGAAGGTCGCCGCCGACCTCGAGTCGACCCGACTGTTCGATCCCGCCGACCTTCACAGGCTCGAATCCAGCCGTCCGGATCAACCGCTCGACTTCCTCGCTCGCACGGTCCTCGTCGGTCACGTAGAAGAGGACCGCCAGCTCCGGTGACCGGTTGCCCGAGGACTCGAAGATGTCGGCCGACATGGTTCCAAACGCCATGGCCAAGCGCGCCCGCGCCGGCAACCACCCTGTTACAACCTCGCCAGAAGATTGGCCTGTCGGCAGGAGACGCGAGATGTTGCCTTCAGCGTCGATGCCTAGCGGGTTGCTCGGAACGACTACGAGCTTGTCAATTAGCGAATCGGCGATCTCGTCCATGACGCCCCTCAGCACCGTAAACCGCAGGGCGAGGACGACGGCATCGGCGCCCTGCAAAGCGTCGCGGTTGTCGGCGGCAACGACCGCGGCCCGACCGATGTGTGCGGCCAGGGTTTGCGCCGACTCATGGTCGGCGCTCGAGAGCCGAAGCGTCTCGCCACCGGAGGCCAGGTGGCGGGCGATGACCGATCCGATCCCTCCAGTGCCGATGATCGCGGTGGTCTTCACAGATCGAGCACGACGTCATCGCGGGGCTGTGAGCAGCAGATGAGTGCGCTCCCGTCTCCTGGGGGTTCGACTGGGTCGGGACTGTATTTGACGTCGCCGGCGATGAGGGTGGTCTCGCATGTGTGACAGACGCCGGTCCGGCACGACCAGCGGACGGGAACGTCACATGCTTCGGCGAGTTCGAGCAGGCTGCCGTAGCCGTTGTCCCATGGGATCGCGAGGTCGCTGCGCGCGAACTCGATCTTGGGACCGCTCCCGGGTTTGCCGGGGGGTAGGTGGGGCGCCCTCGCGGGCGTTGCGGCGATGCCCGGGGTCACACCCGGTGCGGGGCCGAACGGTTCGGTGTGGATGTGGGAGGCGTCGATCCCCAGCGCCGCCAGAGCGGCACTGATCTCGTCCATGAAAGGCCCGGGCCCGCAAAGGTATACCTGGCCATCGCCGGGCGGCTCAAGTTCGGCGAGCTGTGCTCCGGTAAGACGGCCGGCAGCATCGAAGTCACGGCCTTCGACGTCTTGGGGACCTGGGCGGCTGTAGTACACCTGGCTGCGTGCGTTCGGGAGCGAGGCGAGAAGAGCCCGGGCCTCGGCCGCAAACGAGTGCTCGCCGCTACTGCGCGCGGAGTGCAGCGCCCAGACTTCACGATCGGAATGCTCCTCCGCTAACGCGTGGAGCATCGCGAGGACTGGCGTGGCGCCGATGCCGGCGCTGATCAGCACCACGGGTGAATCCGTCCGGTCGAGGATGAACGCGCCGCGCGGGGCTGCGATGTCGAGTTGGTCGCCGACGGTGAGCTGGGTGTGCAAGTAGGCACTGGCGGCGCCATCGGGTTCGCGCTTGACGGCGATCCGGTAGTAGCCGGCGTCGGGCGGTCCGCAGAGGGAGTAGTTGCGGAGCACCGACCTCCGCTGCGCGTCGGGCTGGACCCGCAGCGTGAGGTACTGGCCCGCGCGGGCAGCTGCGAGTGCCGCGCCCGAGGGATCCTCGAGGCGTATGGAGATCACCGAGTCGCTCTCGCGGGTGATTGCGGTGACGGTCAGCTGACGGAAGCCGGGCCATGCGGGCGGCGGGCTGGTTACCGTGAGACCGGCGTTGCCGCTACCGGGTTCTTCCTCGAGCAAAGCTCGGAACGAGGACTGCCAGCCGGGGCTGAGGGCAGGGATCCGGAGCGCGCGCAGCAGCTGCTGGCGCGGGTGCCCGGGGAGATACAGGAGCGCGTCGACCTCCGCGACCCGCATGTGTTCAGGGCCCGAGGCGAGCTTGATGATGTCGTCTCCCGCTTGCACGTCGCCTTCTTTGAGCACGCGGAAGTAGAAGCCCGGGCGGTGGTGAGAGACGAGCATCGCGGGGATACGCGGGTCGTTCATGCGGATCCCGACGCGGTAACAGGTGACTCGGGGTTGCGTGACCTCGAAGACGGCATCGCCGATCTGATAGCGATCGCCGACGCACACCTCGTCATCAGCGAGTCCGTCCACGGTGAAGTTCTCGCCGAACTGGCCGTATGTGAAGTCGTTTCGTACCAGCTCGCCCTCCCAGTACCGATAGGAGTCGATCTGGTAAACGAACACTGCGCGCTGCTCCCCGCCGTGCCCGGCGAGATCGCCCTGACCGTCACCGTCGACGTTGACCTTTCGGACGCGGCGAGGACCATCCACGGGGTCCTTGAAGACGCCGGTGAAAACCGTCTTCCCTCGCCAGGCCACGTTCTTCGGCATGCCGACGTTGACCGACAGCAGGCGCCCGACGATCTGGCGAGATTCGCTCTCGGGCGTCAAATGTTCACGCGGAGCCGCTCGGGCCGCACGGGCGAATGGCGGCGGGGCCGCTACCCGTTTGTTCTGCGGCTTCTGTAGCGGACATCTGAACCTCCAAAGGTCTTATCTCGCATTGGTGCCCTGGTTCCTGACTCCCGTGGAGCACTACGGACACTCCTCCCTACAAGCGGAGCTGTCAAGGCCTCACAGTGCACTCCTGAGAGCGCTCGCGAATGCCAGCACCAGCGACCGCGACGTGGAGCAAGTCCAACGTCAACAGCAAAGGCGGGTGCTCGATCCTGGCTAATCGCACCGCCCAATTCTGCGGACCCAGGTCGGCGGTGCCTGGCCAGACGATCGCGCAGGCACGGCGACGTAGAGTGACTGCGAGCGTACGCATCTCTGGATCTGATCCCGTGCTTGCGCACCGATGACGTTGACGGGTTCCATGCGCGCGTGGCCCGTTCCACGTCGTGAGGAGCAGTCTCGTCTCGCTCGGTCTCAGCTGCGGGATCGGCCGGGGATGATGTCTCGCCAGACGCGGCATACCGATGGTCGCCACACCGCCCGGAGGGGCAGAAGCCCGTTCTACGGAGTGCTTCGGACAGATTACGTCGGGTTCTAGGACGTCATATCTGCTGACCTCCGGGACAGCTCGGACACGGTTGCCGCGACCCTGGCGATGTCGCTCAGCTGATTCGGACCGTGGCCGTGGCCTGGGCCGAGGAGCTGGTCGATGAGACGGCTTTCAGCGTGATCTTGTAGGTCCCTCTTTGGGCAAACTTCCGCTTGATCTTGCCGTTCCAGGTGACCCGGCCGCGACCGGCCTTGCGGAGCCTGGTGCTGAGCTTGGCAACCACCTTTTTGCCGCGTGTGACCGTGAGCGTCAGCTTGGCTGGGGCGTTCAGTATGAACCGCACCTGCACTCGTTTGCCATGCGCTGCCCGGAGCTTGGTGGGCGACAGCCACACCTTGAGGCCCGTATCGGTGCCGGTGGGACCGGTCTTTCCGGTAACGGTGAGCCTCTGTCTGGCGATCCCGATGTTGCCGGCTGGATCCGTGGCCGAGGCGACGACCGCCCACTTCCCGTGACCGACCGGGGTCGGGGTCGCGTTCCACGTGCCCTTGGCCTGTAGGAGCGTCGTGATCGTCTGTCCTGCGATCGACACCGTGACGGTCGTCCCGGGCGCAGCGTTGGAGCTGCCGGTGATAGTCGGGTCGATCTGGTGTGTGCTCGCGGTCGCCCCGCCCGTGATCGTGACACGCGGCGGTACCGTGTCGACGGTCAGGGTCTGGGTGAAGCTAGCCAGGTTCCCGGCCGCGTCGACGACCGACATGATGACGCGATGCAGACCGTCGGCGAGGTGCGCTGCGGTCATGGACCAGGCTCCGCTGCCCGACACGGTCGTGGTCAGCGTCTGGTCGGCAAGGGTCACGGTCACAGTCGTGCCAGACGCAACGTTCGCGGTGCCGGAGATCTGCGGCGTCGCGTCATTCGTCAGCCGGTCCGCCCCGCCAGTCATCGTGACCGCGGGTGGCACCGTGTCGACGGTCAGCACCTGCGTGGCGGTGCCAACGTTGCCGGCCGGGTCGGTGACTGAAGCGGTGATCGTGCGGGTGCCGTCGGTCAGCGCGCTCGGGGCCACGTTCCACGTCCCCCCTCGCTGCACGAGCGCGGTCAGGGTCTGCGAATCGACGGTCACGGTCACGACTGTGCCGGGCGCGGCGTCAGTCGTACCGGCGATCGTACGAGTCGGGTCGTTCGTCGTTATAGACGCTCCGCCGTCAATCGTGACGACGGGAAGTACCGTGTCGATTGTCAGTTGCTGGATGGCACTCCCCGTGTTCCCTGCCCCGTCGGTGACCGAGGCGTCGACCGTGTAGCTGCCGTTGGCGAGAATCGCTGGGTTCACCGACCAGGCGCCGTTGCCAGAGGTTGCAGCGGTCAGCGTCTGCCCCGCGACTGTCACGGTGACAGTCCCCGGAACGCCGACATCGGTCGTGCCGGAAATCGTCGGGTTCGGATTGTTGGTGATCGCGCTGGCGCCGCCCGCGACCGTGACGACGGGCGGGGAGCTGTAGAACTGGTTGTCGTTGAGCGAGACCGCGCCATTGAGCGCCAGCGCCCGGCCGTTGACCTCCGTGCCGAGACCGACCCCGACTGCGGCGCTTGCCATCAGTGTTCCTACGAACGTGTCGCCCGCTCCGATCGAGCCGGCGCCGTTGACCTGCCAGAACACATTCGATGCCTGGGCGCCACCGGTCAGCGTGACCGAGGCACCGGCCGCCATGGTGAAGGCCCCACCGATCTGGAACACGAACACGGCATTGGGGTCACCCCCGCCGTCGAGGGTCAGTGTTCCGGTGTTCCCCACCGCCGCTGCATTGGAGTACAGGCCGGGCGTCAGAACCGCGCCGCCCAGATCGGCTGGGAGCGGAGCACCGGGCGCTCGGTTCTTGACGTTGTTGTACGCGGTAGCAAGGTCGGTGCTGGCTTGGGTAACCGAAGCGCCGACCCGGGTCGTGCCGGTTACCACCCCGGGCGGAAAGCCGGTGGGCTGCGCGCCCGCCGCAAGCACACCGAGATCGCCCCGCAGGGTGGTGTGCGGGGCGCCCGGCGCGCTGACCGTATTGGCGACCGAGGCGCCGCTCAAGACCGCGTAACTCGACGCCTGACCGAGATTCACCGTCGTCGTCGAAGCGGCAAGCGCGGACGGGACGCCCGAGCCAAAGCCCGCGATTAGAAGAACGCCAGCGAGCGCGCCAGCGCATAAGACCTTCGCCCAAAGTTTGCCAGCGCCCTCGGGCCGCCGAGCGACCCGGGTGAACCAGAACCTGTGAGCAGACATAGACGAGCCCCTTCCAAAGGGGGGCTGTCCGAGCCCGGCGGTTGACGTTCTGTCAACAGGGCCATCGACGCTCGACGACGCCGGCTTGACCGGACCGGCTGCAGCTAGACAAAGGACCCGCAGTTGTTCACGACCGTAGCGGCCCTGGGAGGTCGGACGTGGACAATCAGAGGCAGCCTCGTGTGGTCGTTAATCCCGTCCGAACCAGGCTCGGGAATCCCGAGCTCACGTACAGCCACGACGCAGCGAAGGAACCGAACCTTCCAAGCGGGGGCCTCCCCCGCCCTGCCGGTTTTGACGACACCGCCTGGAGCGCGAACGAGGCGAGGTCCGAGCCTCCGATCGGCAACCGGACGCTTGGGATCGGGCGTGGCGTGTTCTGATCGGGCGATGGCCCCCACGTTAGGCTCCTCGGTGATGCGCCAACTCGCCTTTCTCGAGGCTGGACGGGTCGCCTGGGAAGAGGCTCCGGAACCACAGGCCTCCGACCCCGGTGGCGCGCTCGTGCGCCCGCTCGCGGTCGCGCGGTGTGATCTCGACCAGCCGATGGCGGCAATGGGCTTCTTCCCCGGGCCTTTCCCGGTCGGGCACGAGACGGTGGCCGAGGTGATCGCGATTGGAGACGAGGTCAGCGCGCGCCGCGTCGGCGAGCGGGTGCTCGTCCCCTTTCAGGTCTCGTGCGGGGCGTGCGTGGCTTGCCGTGACGGGCGCTTCGGCGCGTGTCACACCTACCGAGCCCGAGCGGGGGGTGCGTTTGGATTCGGTGAGGCGGGAGGCGGTCACGGTGGGGCGGTGGCCGACGTCCTGGCGGTTCCGGCCGCTGATCACATGCTTCTGCCGGCGCCGGCTGGCAGAGTCAGCGCGCTCTGCGCTCTGCCAGACAACGCCTGTGACGCCTATCGCGCCGTCGGCCCCCAGCTCGCCGAGCATCCGGGGGCCGAGGTGCTGATCGTCGGCGGCATGGCCGCCTCGATCGCCCTGTACGCGGTCGCGTTCGCACGCGCCCTGGGCTCGGCGCGCGTGCGCTACGTCGACAGCGACGAGGAACGCTGCGCAGCGGCCGCCGCGCTCGGGGCGGAGGTCGAGCACAGGTCAGGCTCCTGGCCGCGGCGCTATGACCGCGCGCCGATAACGGTCGAGGCGAGCGGCGAGCTCGAGGGACTAACGGCCGCGCTGCGCTCCACCGACGACTATGGGTTCTGCACGGCGGTGGCGATCCATTTCGCGCCGACGGTGCCGCTTCCGCTGCTTGAGATGTATACGCACGGAATCACCTTTCACGTATCAAGAGCCGATTCGCGCCGTCTGCTTCCGGTCGTGCTCGAGTTGTTCGCCGAAGGTCGCTTCGATCCGCTCGTGGTGCCAACCACGATCGTGCCCTGGGATCGAGCCGACGAGGCGTGGCTTGAACCCGCGACGAAGCTCGTGCTGGAGCGCGAGTAGCCCTCACTCCTGAGCGCTCGGATTTCAGGTAGGCAGGCAATCTGCCTTTGCCGACGAGTGAAACCTCTAGGCGCGTGCGGGTGTTGTCACGCTGCCCGCAGGCGCCACGCAGTCTGAGGGCCGTTGAACCCTTTGAGTTCGAGCGCTTCCTGTATCGCTTGGATCCCGTGCTCTTTCAGCCAATCCGACACCCGCCGGTAAGCCTCGTCGCTCAACATGATCTCGCCGGCGGAGGCAGCAGTTTGCAGGCGCGCAGCGAGGTTCGTCGCCGAGCCCAGCACGAGGACGTCCCCATCGGCTGTCGGCGGTCCGACCATCGCCGGGCCGACCGAGATGCCAATACCCAACCCAAGCTCGAGTAGTGCGGCCTTGCCGCTGAGCGCAAGCGCTGCTTCGAGCGCCTCGCGTGCGTGATCGACTCGCGTGCCGGTCGCGTTGAAGGTGGCCATCACGGCGTCGCCGGCAAATTTGTTGACGAATCCGTGGTGGCGGCTCACCTCGGCGGCGGCCCACCGGTAGAGCGTGGTCATACGGTCAGCCATCGCGGCCGGTGGGGTCGTGTCCGTGAGCGCTGTGTAACCGCGGACGTCGGCGAACATCGAGGTGACAAGCCGCTCGCCGCTAAGCACGATTTCTGATTCGACGGGCGTGGCGGGCGAGCTTGGCGGCAGCGCCAGGCCGTGCCTGTCGGCGACTGTCCGCGCGGTGTTCGCGATCAACGCCGCACTCGCGGCTTCTGCCTCGGCGAGGACGATCGCCAGCTCGTTCTGTGCCGCGTTAGGTTGGCCGACCTGGGCGAGCGCCTCCGCCGCCAGGATGCGCGCACGCCACTCGACGAGGCGAAAGCCGCGCGCCGCGGCGGTGCGGACGACCGTCTCGAGCATCGGCGCGGCGTTGGCGGCCTCGCCGCGCGCAAGCAGGATGCGAGCCTGCGCTTCGTCGAGGAACGGCTCCCCGGGGTCAAGCCCGACCGCCCTCGCCGTGTCCACGCCTGCCTGGGCTTCATCGAGCAGACCGACCTCGACCAGCGCCTCGACGGCAACCGCCAGCGCGTCATCGTATGGAGCGACTCGCCCAGCGTGTGAGACGATCTCGCGCGCGAGTTCCACCGCTTCATCGGCGCGACCGGTTTGCATTCTGAGCCGAATCTGTGGACCCGTGTCATAGATGATGTCCTGAAGCTCTGCGCGCTCCGACGTTGCGGGAAGGGCTGCTGAGGCTTCCTCCAGCCGCCCGAGTTCGAGCAGAACCTCCGCGCGCTCGACACGCGTGCGCCAGCGGACCTTGTCACTCGTGCTGCGTAGCGCCTCCTGCAGTTCAATTGCGGCGAGGGCGGCAGCCAGCTCACCTTTAGCCCGCAATGTCCAGTTCCTCGCGATCCCGAGCATGTTGGTTATTACTGCCGGTCCGGGCTCCGAAGCGAGCATGTCAAGGCGCTCCGCGAGGTCGGCACTCATCGTGTGCAGTCGTGTCCACGTGTCGTTGTAGGCGATGTTGTGGGTGATCATCGAGAAGCCGCGGCGCTGCGCTTCTGAGAAAGATTCATCGAGCGTTGACCAAGCCTCGGCGGTCTCTCCGGCATCGAAGAGGGCGAGCGCGAGAAATGACTGTGCCCACACGCGCTCGAAATCGGCATCGGCTACACGCGCGACCGTGACCGCATTTTTCGCGGTCTCGAGCGCGCGCGGGTCTTTGTCAAACTGGTAGAGGCCGGCGAGCCTCATGTAGGCCATCGCCAGCATCGCCGACGGTGGGTGCTGCTCAAGGATGCACCGGGCTCGCTCATACTCGTCGCGGGCCAGGTCGGGCCTGCTTTCCTCCCAGTGGCAGCGGCCCAGCACGAGCCGATAGCCGGCGGCCTCGACCTCGTCGCCCTGTTCTTCTAACCCCGGGATGCCTTCGGCAAGAACCTCAGCGGCGGGCACGCTTTTGTCGTTCATCCACAGCAGCTTTCCGACGCGGCAGAGCACGCGAAATCGATCCAGCGGCTCGCGCATGTGCGGCAGCGCTCGCTCGAGCAGCTCGAGCGCATCGGCGAACGCCAGCGACGCTTCCGCCTCCTCGGCAGCACCCAAGCAGGCTGGCACCGCTTCCTCGAAACGGGCCGCCCCGAGCAGGTGCCCTGCGACCACCAGCGGACCCGCCCCGGCGGCGATCAGCGCGTCGGCTGCACGGCCGTGCAGCGCTTGGCGCCGAGGCAGCACGATTTCCGTGCTGACCGCCTCCTGCGTCAGCGCGTGCCGCCAGCGGTAGCTCGCGCCGCCGTCGGCGAGCTCGTCCAGCAGTTGCTGCACCACCCCGACCTCCAGCGCGCGATGCACTGTGGTGTCCGACGCGCCCGAGGTCGCGAGCAGCGTGGGGTAATCGAACGTCCTGCCGAGCACAGCGCCCGTCTGCAGCACTTCCGCTTCGGCGGGATCGAGACGGGCAAAGCGCAGAAGAATCGTGTCGCGGACAGTGTCGGGAATCCGCAGCTGCTCAAGCGCCCGCTGCTGCCAGGCGCCTCCCGACTGCCGCACTTCCGCATGATCGATCACCTCCTTGAGCATTTCCTCGAGCACAAAGGGGTTGCCCTCGGTGCGGGCATACATGAGCTCGCGAAACCCCAGGTCGACCTGCTCGCCATCAAGGATCGCCGAGATCATCTCAGTGATCTGGTCTTGGTCGAGTGGCGCGAGCGTGACCAGCTCGGCGGCGCCGGAGCGACGCCAGCTCTGCAGAAGCGGTGCCAAAGGGTGGCGGCGATCGAGCTCGTCGCTGCGGTACGTGAGCAACAGCAGCGACCGCATGTTTGTCAGGCGGCGGCACAGATGATCGAGCAACTCACGCGTAGCGGAGTCGGCCCAATGCACGTCCTCGATAATCAGCAGGAGGCCCTGGTCATGGGCGACCGCCCCCAACAGCACCACCACCGCTTCGAACAGGCGTAACTTCGCCTGCACCGGATCACCAACAGGGATCGCCGGCTCCTGCGCGCCGAGCTGTGGGAACAGCTGCGCGAGCTCGCGTCGGGCCGCTCCGAGCGATTCGCCTATCCGCGCCGCGTCCTCGGTTGAGAGGTAGTTGCCCAGCGCCTCCACCACGGGGAGATACGGAACCGGCAACTCGGCCTCGCTGCACGCCCCCCATAGCACCCTCCAGCCCAAGCGCTCCGCCCGGTCTATGAGCTCGCTCGCGAGCCTCGTCTTGCCCATGCCGGCCTCGCCTCCAAGGGCGACCATCCGGCTTTCGCCGCGATGGGCGGCAAGCAATGCGTCCTCCAGGACGAATAGCTGCTCGTCTCGCCCCACCAGCCGTGGGCACAGCACCCGATCCAACACTCCCACGGATTGTCCCACCCGGGAACATTAGGGTTCGATCCCATGAATCGACACCTCCGGAATGCGCAGAGCAACAAGCACGGAGCCCTCCCCCGATACCGGCGCATTGTTATCCCAAGGGCACGTTCGCGACAGTCTCCGTATCCGTGGAAACCGCGGGTCCGCTGCATCGATTCGGCCTTGGCAGCCCGGGTAGGCGACGGCTGGTGCACGCAATCCTGAAATTTGCATAGGCAGGACCAGGCGTCGGCCCCTCGCATCGCTAGCCCTGGTTTCGGCGAACCGCAGGCAGGCTGCCGAGGCGCATGGCCACCGCTCTGGCGGGCTCACGCTCTATTGCGACGAGGCGCGCTTGCCGCGCGTTGCGGGGAAGTCGACGCCGCGGGCCCATAGGCTCGCATCGGATCGAGAGCAGGGTCTCTCGCAACGGATGGCCTCCGTCCAGCCGAGCTCGGGGACGCTCCGCTCCTAGCGGCGGAGCTCGGCCCTTAGCCGAGCAGCGAGCCGCACGGAGGCCTCGATCTCGACTCGGCGTATCGAGACGCTCTCGATGTTCAGCCCGAAGGGAACGCCAACGCGTCGGCAGAAGGCGATCAGCTCGATCGCCGTCGCGACCGCTTGATCGTAGGACGCGTCGAGGGTGTCGTCAGCATGGCGCAGATCGTTCGCGATCCAGCGCGGCACGTCGACACCGAGCCACTGGAGAAACTCCAAGGTCTTCATCGAGCCGCAGACTGAGAATGTGAAGACGATCGGCACCGGCTCCAGATTCTGGGCGGCGCACTCGTAGCGATAGTCAGAGACCAAGTCCTTCGCCGCGTTGACGTCGTAGACGACCTGGGTGACGAAGAAGGAGCAGCCTGCAGCCTGTTTGGCGATGAGCCGGTGCTGCTCATCGCCCCGGCGCGCGTGCCGCTCAGGGATCGCGACACCGCCGAGCGGCAGATCCGGCCGGACCTCGGTCCTGAGCTCGTAGGCCCGCGAGAGCGACGTTGCGACCGCCTTCTCGCGGGATGAGGCCCCGACGAAGACCGACAGCGCTCGAGCCAGATCCTGGTCAAGCAGCCATCGACGCAGGCCATCCTCGGCGTGCTTGCTGACCGCGCGATAAACGATGGCCGGCACGTCTAAGCCCACGAGATCACGAGCGAGGTAATCGGCCGGATCCATCGTCGGCAGGAACGGGAACGGGCGCTCGTTGGGATTACGGTCGCTCTCGTCATCGATGTCGTAAAGAACAAGGCCATCGATCCCCACCGACCGGAGTCGCTCAAGCGTGACCTCAGCGATCTGCCTGGTCTGCTCCGGTCCGGTACTCAGCCGTGGCGGAGTCACCGCGAAAATCAAAAACTCACCCATCCGATCGGCGATTCGCTGCTGCAGCTTCACGCGCGGAACCGTAGCCAACCCTCGATGCTCGGACCGCCCCGACGCCCGCACGACCATCGATCTCGAGCCCGTCTTCCGGGCCCTGGTTTTCAGTGTGAAGCTGGTTGGGCGTTGCGCTGTTGGCGCGCGTGGTGGATTGTCCTTGACGGCTTCGAGCTGACTCTCCCTGCTTTGGTCGCCTGGTGGCTGACTTTCGCCGATGGTGTCGCTCGTCGCCGTCAAGGACGTCCTGGCGTGACTTGATAGGAGCTTGGCAGAGCCCCAACTGAATACTGTCCGCCGGGAGTCCGCTTCATCGGGTTATTCGAGGAAGGGACGGTTGGGATGGTGACGATCGGGATCGATCCGCACAAGCAGACGCATTCGGGGGTCGCGGTCGACTCTCTCGGTGTGCGGATCGCGCAGCGCACGGTCGCTGCCCGGCGCGAGGGGTTCGGTCAGATGCTGGAGTGGGCTCGCAAGCTCGACTCAGAGCGCGTGTGGGCGATCGAGGATGTCCGGCATGTGTCGGGGTCCTTGGAGCGGTTTTTGATCGATCGCGGTGAGGCGGTCGTGCGTCTCTCGCCGCGGTTGATGGCCAATGCCCGCGAGGGTGTTCGCGAGCGTGGGAAGTCTGATCCGATCGACGCTTTGGCGATCGCTCGAGCCGCGCTCAGAGAGGGCGTCGAGACACTCCCGACGGCCCGGCTCGCCGGCGCCGAGCTCGAGATCCGGCTGCTGGCGTTGCATCGCGAACGGCTCGTTGACTCCCGGACGCGGATGATCAACGAGCTGCGCTGGCAGCTGCACGACCTGTGGCCCGAGTGGGAGATCCCCAAGCGCGTGCTGATCCGACCGACGTGGCAGACCAAGATCGCGCAACGCCTGCGACGCACTGAGACCACCATCCAAGTGCAGATCGCACGCGACATGATCGCCCGGATTCGCGAGCTGACCCAGACGATCACCGGGCTCCACGAGCAGCTTGCCGGCCTGGTCAAGCAGGTCGCGCCGCACCTGCTGGCCGAGACGGGCTTGGGCGTGCTAATCGCAGCCAAGCTGATCGGTGAGATCGCCGGGATTGACCGCTTCACAAGCGACGCGCAGCTCGCGCGCATCTCCGGATGCGCCCCGATCCCCGTCTCATCCGGACGGACCGACCGCTACCGCCTGGACCCCGGCGGCAACCGACAACTCAACCACGCCTTTCACATGCTCGCCCTCACCAAGATCATGCGCGACCCCCAGACCGCGGCTTACCTCGCCAAACAACGCGCCAACGGCAAGACGAACACCGAGGCGATCCGCTGCCTCAAGCGCCACCTCGTCCGACGCGTCTATCACCTGCTCCATGACCCGACCACCAGTCCGATCACCGTTTGCTTGACATAGGAGCCATCGGCGAAGCCCGGGCACGGCTACGGGACTTCCACGGCGGGCTTGTGCCGCTCGCCGACGGGACGGCGGAATTGCGCTTTCCGCGCTCGCGGATTAATCCGACTATCCATCGCGGGATTTCACTGTGGCAAACCCCGGCGGAAACCACTGGACTTTCGCGACGTTCGCTGGGTAGCGAGACCCGCGCAATCCACGGGAAGATGGCATGTCCGGCCGAGCTGTCAGCGCCCGGCAGCAAGGTTCGAGCGCGGGCGGCGAGCCTAGTCAGCGTCATTTCGCGACGGGCTCTTGAAGGGCGTCCCGATGTTGGCTCGGGGGCTTCTGCTTCGGTCGGGAGGGAGGCGGTGTTGCAGCCTGCTCTCAGGTTGTGTCAAGCTCGCGAGTTATGAGACGTATCGGTCTGTTGGGTGGTATGAGCTGGGAGTCCTCGGCGGAGTACTACCGGCTGATCAACGAAGCGACCCGCGCTCGGCTGGGTGGTCTGCATTCCGCGGATTGCGTTCTGCGGTCGGTCGACTTCGCGGAGATCGAAGAGCTTCAACGGGCAGGTAGGTGGGGCGAGGCAGGCGATCGGCTGGCGGCCGAAGCGCGTTCGCTTGAAGCCGCGGGCAGCGAGCTGTTGGTGCTGTGCACCAACACGATGCACAAGGTGGCTGAGGTGATCACGGCTGCCATTGGCGTCCCGCTGGTACATATCGCGGACGCCACGGCGGAAGCAGGTCCGCGCGGCGGGGCTGTCGAGGGTCGGACTGCTCGCCACGGCCTACACGATGGAGCAGGACTTCTACGTCGGGCGGTTGCGCGATCTGCACGGGCTCGACGTTCTGGTGCCCGATCGGGACGAGCGGCGGCTCGTCCATCAGGTGATCTATGACGAGCTCTGCCTGGGCGTCATCAACGACGCCTCTCGACAGGCCTACCGAGCCGTGATCGCGAACCTCGTCGAGCGTGGCGCTGAGGGCGTTCTGCTCGGCTGCACCGAAGTCGGTCTGCTCATCGGTCCCGATGACGTGGAGGTGCCGGTGTTCGACACCACCATCATTCACGCGCAGCGAGCGGTGGAACTTGCCCTCGCGCACGAAGCGGCGGTTAGCCCCAAGCCCAGAGTTGCGTGACCCCGCCGATCTGGCTGCACCGCTTGACGCTCGCACCGCGGTGGGCACCCGCGAAGGTGATCGCCGCGCGCCCGCACTACGACCGCTCGGAATGTCTGCTCTGAGCCGGCAGATCGGCCGCGGTCCCGAAGCTGCTACCAGCTGGGCGGTGATGTGGATCTCGAGCATCCGCCGATGTACTCGTCTCGGTCCGGCCACGGAACGTGGGATGGCTCGCCGAGCGCGACCGGCGTGATCTCGTCCGAGGATCTGGAGCGCTTTGGCCCGTCTCACGGAAGCCGGGGACCGCGGGCCGGTTGGATCCGGCTGTCCCATCGCTCGTAGTAGGGGCGCACGCCGAAGACCTTTGCCAACGTCGCCAGCGCTGGAAGGAGGAGGTTCTGCAGCCAGATCGGTGGTGAGGTGGCGCGGCTCTCGTGGCGGAAGTGCCAGACCGTCGCGCCGAGCTGGAGCGGATTCTTCGGTGCTCCCCGGGGCGTGGTCTTGCCTTCAGAGCCGAGGCCGCCGAAGGCCTCGAACATCTCTTTGGTGTGCAGCGCTGGACGGAGCTCGACCACGCCTTCGACGGCGACCGATCCGGGGTTCCACTCTGAGTGAGGCACGCCGATGGGCACGACGAGCGTCTCGCCAGGGCCGGCCACGCGGTGCTCGCCGGCGACGGTGAAATGCGCTTCGCCGCCGGTGATCGCGAATCGCTCCTCCTGGTGGGGGTGCAGGTGCTCGGTGATCGATCCGCCGGGCGTGCTGCGCCAGTTGAACCGAACGACATCCTCGGCGCCGTCCTGTGCGGTGGCGGTGACCGTGATCGACTCGCCGGTGGCCGGGTTAGAGAACTCCCGAAACTCAGCGGTCGCGGTATCTGTGGGGGGCATGGTTCAGGTCTTTTCAGTTGGCGTGGGTGGTGGAGCCGTTCTGGCTGCGATACCAGTCGACTGTCGTGGTGATGGCGGTCGCGAGCGGCGTGCCCGCGCTCCCGAAGGTGGACTCGTACTTGGTCGTGTCAAGCACGAAGGACTCGTCAAACTGGTAGGACATCTCGACCAGTTCCCGCAGTAGCGGGTTGAACAGGCCGAGAGCGCGTACGGCCAGCTTGGGCAGGTTGCGGATGCCGACCGGGTGCCCGACATCGCCGGCCAGGAGGTCGAGGAGCTGGCGGGTCGTGACCGTCTCGGGTCCCGGTAGGTGCCAGACCTCACCGATCGCGCGTTCGTCGGTCCCGAGTGTGGCCAGGCCGGTGGCGATGTCCGGGACATAGCTGTAGGTGTGGGGCAGATCGGGGTTGCCGATGAAGTCCGCGCGTTTGTCGGCGAGCGCGTTGGCGAACACCCGCTCGCCGAGTGTCGTCCCGGTGGTGATCCCGGCGCCGAAGAAGTCAGACGCGCGCCCGATCGCGATCCGCACGCGACCGGCGTCCGATGCGTCCAGCAACTCCTGGGTCATCGCTGCCCGCGTTCTTCCCTTGACGGTCGTGGCGGCGAGCGGGAGATCCTCAGTCATCGCCTGGCCCGCGGTCGGTCCGTAGCCGTAGAGGTTCTCCAGGCTCACCAACAGCGCCGCGTGGCGTTCCGCCGCGCTCAGCACCCCGCGCTGCAGGGGTGGGAATCGCTGCGGCCAGTCGGTGTAGGGCGCGTTCAGACACTGGTAGATGACCGACGCGCCGTCTGCCGCCGCCGCGGCAGCCTCGGGGTCGCTCGCGTCAGCTGCCCGCCAATCGACGCCATCGGGCAGCTCCGCCGGCCGGTTGCGGGACACGGCCCGGACTGCCAGCCCCCGTTCCGCCAGGCGGCCGGTCAGGGCACGCCCCACCTGCCCCGCGCCAAACACCACGTGAAGCTGATCGTCGCTCATGCCCGCACTCCACCGGTCGCGGGGACAACGATCTCCTCGGCCTTCGCATGCGGCGCGGCCTGACGAACTGCGGCGAGGTCATGAAAGCCCGCGGCGGCGGTGCCGAGCAGCAGGATGCCGGCGCCCAGGCCGGTGGTCGCCACGAGCGCTGTCCCTGACAGCACAATCACCAGGATCACTGGCCCGATGGTCAACACCCAGCCGACAGGCCGATAGCGCGGGACGCTCACGCGATAGTCGAGCCACAGCAGCAGCGGTCCGATCGTGATCGCGATCGACGGCAGCACCCAGTCCGAATGACCAGCAGCGCTGACGATCACCGGCAGGACGATCGCCGCGGCAAACTCAAGCACCGTCGCGATCGTGACGAGTCGCTCCGTTCGCCTGTCCTCGTGAGTTCTCGGCCGGGGAGCCGTGCCGGCGGCAGCCCTGATCGCATAGAAGAACACGCCGATGGCGGCGAGGCCGAACGTGACGGTCAGAACCAAGGCCGGGTCTCCTCCGATGGCTGCGCTGCCCCGGACCAGCCAGAAGGCAGCGAACGCTGCCTGGATCAGCCCGCCAACCCACCGCACGCGCTTTGACCATGGCGTGAGTGGCTGGCCCGTTGCCGTCTCGTTGACGTGCGACGCGTTGGCGTCGACGTCGGCTGCAAGTACGTCCATGATGTTTCCCTCCGGCTCGGTGAACTTGAGGCGCTGCGTGGTCTGTTGGTGGTTTGTCGGGATGTTTGTGTCAGACGAGGTCGCGGCTACCCAGGCGCCAGGCGGCTGCCGCGAAGATGGTGAGTGTCCAGGCGACCATGACCGCGAGCGCGAGAGCGGGCGACAGCGTCCCGTGGGTGCCGCCGAGGACGCCGCTCGGAGCGCCGGCGAGCGGGAGGAGGCGACCGACTTTCGGGACCGCCGAGAAGACGGCGGGCTCAATCGCCGCGGCCGTGATGATGAGCCCGACGACGGTGACGATCTGGTTGCGTATCAGCGCACCGACGCAGACGCCGAGGGGGCCGAGCAGGGCAGCGACGGCCAGGTTGCGCCACAGCACGTCGGCGATGCCGCCGGCGCCCAGCGTTGCGAGCCCGCGGCCTGACAGGACCAGCTCGCCGACGATGATGGTCGGCACCGTCACGATGATCGAGAGGGCGATGCCGGCCACGGAGTAGGAGATCGCCTTGGCGGCGAGCAGCCGCACTCGGTTGGGGGCGGCGAGCACGGAGCCTGTGATCGTGCGATGACGCCACTCGCCCGTCATCGCGATCGCACCGAGTATCACGATGATGTAGGTGATCGCGCTGTTGGTGAACAGCGCGTGCGGTTTGGTTTCCTTCCCTAGGGCCGCGCCGAGGACGACGAGGGTCAGCGACAGCGCCGCGGCGCCGCCGACGACCGCGGCGAACGTGCGGGTGGTGCGGAGCTTGAGCAGCTCGGCTCGCAGGAGCGCGGTCATGACTGCACGCCAGTGAGGGCGTTGAACGCTTCTTCGAGGGAGCGCGTTCGGGGGGCCAGGCCGAGCACGGCCAGCTGCTCGTGGCCGGCGATTTCGCCGACCTCTTGCGGGGTGGCGCCGAGGACGTTCAGCACGTCACCGTCGCGGTCGACGCGGTGACCGCGACGCTCGAGCGCGCCGGTCAACCGGACCGGGTCCTGTGCGCGGACCGTGGTCGCGGGGCCGTCGCCGCCGCCGAGCACCTGCTCCAGGGGCCCCTGGGCGCGCAGCTCGCCGTCGGCGATCACGACGACGTCGTCGACAGACTGGGCGACCTCGGCCAGGACGTGGCTGGAGATCAGCACCGCGCGCCCGTCTGCCGCCTGCTCGCGCATCAGACCGCGCAGCCAGGTGATCCCGGGCGGGTCCAGGCCGTTGGTCGGCTCGTCGAGGATCAGGACTTGCGGGTCGCCGAGCAGGGCTGCGGCGATCGCCAGCCGCTGACGCATGCCCATCGAGTAGCCCTTCACACGCCGGTCGGCGGCGTCGCTGAGCCCGACCGCGGACAGGACCTCCTCGACGCGGTGGGGGGGATGGTTTCCCGTGATGGCCAGGACCCGCAGGTGGTTTCGTGCGCTGCGACCCGGATGAAACGAGGCGTCCTCGAGCACCGCGCCCACACGGGCGCTGGGCTCGTCAAGCTCGTCGTAGCGCAGACCGCCGAACGTGGCGGCCCCCGACGACGGCTGCACCAGCCCGAGCAGCGCGCGCAACGTCGTGCTCTTCCCGGCCCCGTTCGGTCCGAGGAACCCCGTGACGCGACCGGGCTCGATGTCGAACGAGAGGTGATTGACGGCGGCGACGGCGCCGAAGTGCTTGGAGAGATCGCGGATCTCGACGGCGGCCGAGGCACCCGGAGCGTCTTCGGCTTTCCGAGCGCGGGGAACTTCTTCAGTACGGCGTGTGGTGCGGTCATCACTGCTCCTCAGGTAGGTGCAAGTTTGCCTGGGATCAGTCTGGGACCGCCGCCTGTGCCTGTCATCGCCCGCAGGGCGCGTCTGCACTCCTCCTCAGCGCAGATCTTTGCCGCTCGCGCCTCTGTCGAAGGACAGAGGCGCGTCTATGCGCCGGGCGTGACCAGCCCGCTCTCGTACGCCAGGACGACGGCCTGAACGCGGTCACGGAGCCCGAGCTTGGCGAGCAGGCTGGAGACGTGGGTCTTGATCGTGCCCTCGCTGACGAACAGCTCGGCGGCCAGCTCGGCGTTGCTCTTACCGCGCGCCAGCATCGTCAGCACCTCGCGCTCGCGCTGCGTCAAGGCGTCCAGCCGCGTGCCGAGCTCCGGCCTGACCGGCCGGCGTGCGAACTGCTCGATGATGCGCCGCGTGACCGCCGGGGCGAGCAGCGCCTCGCCGGCAATCACGACGTGCACCGCGTGCAGGAGCTCCTCGGGTGGGGCGTTCTTGAGCAAGAAGCCGCTGGCGCCCGACCGCAGCGCCTCGAACATGTACTCGTCACGCTCGAACGTGGTGAGGATCACCACACGACTGTGCAGCTCGCCGTCTTCGGTGATCCGCCGCGTGGCCTCGAGTCCGTCACCGTCGGGCATCTGGATGTCCATCAACACGATGTCGGGCCGCAAGCGCCGGGTGCTGGCCATGGCCTGCTCGCCGTTCGCCGCCTCGCCGACAACCTCGATCTCGGGATCGGACTCGAGGATCATCCGGAAGCCGGCGCGAACCATCGCCTGGTCATCGGCCAGCAGCACACGGATGCTCACAGCCCACCGTCCGAGGCGGCAGCGGCGTAGGCGAATGGGTGATAGAAGGCCTCTAGCGCGCGGTCGCGGGCGACGGCAAGGTCGAACCGGTGGCCGCCCCGCTCGTCGTCGACTGAGACGGTCACTGCGTCCTGGCGGGGGTGCCAGAGCAGCAGGACGTGGATGCCGTCGTTCTCGCGGGCGGCGAGCTCGCGCGTCTGACGCGTCACTGGAGTCATGGCTCCTGTCTCCGGTTCAAAGGTGGTGAGTGGTCGGTTGGTTGGGCTTGCATGAGCGGTCCTTTCCGAGTCGATTCGATGCCACGAACCTTTGCGTGCGACGGTGGGATCGGCATCATCGGCAGGCTCGATTCGGGCTCATATGAGGCGACGATTCCGGGCTCCTACGCGGGTAGGAGGCGGGACTCCAAACGGCTGCTCGTCAGGCCGATGACGCGCGTCCGGTGAGGAGCCGCGCGTTCGGGCTTGACGCTGCCCGTCGCGATCGCGGCGGCTAAGCGCAAATTCGAGGCGGCACGCGTTCAGCGCTCAGCGGATCTGGTGAGAATGACGTGCGGCCGGCGTCATGTGTGAGTCCTGCTTCGGCTCCGAGGGAGCGCGAAAGCGCCGAAGCTCATCGAGTCTCAACTCCCGCCTCGAGGGTGCTGCAGCACAAGGGCGGGAGATCGACGCGAGCCCTCAAAACTCAGCGTCCGCCGATCGGGGGCGGTCCACAAGTCCTGATCTACTCTCGCGCCCCGATCGCCTCGACGGGCCGAACGCGGAGCGCCCGTCGGGTTGGCAGCGCAAGGGCCAAGAGCGCCAGCAGGGCTGAGATGCCGAGGATCGCGGCGAATGGTTTCGCGGGTATGTATGGCAGGCCGCCGTTGAGCGCCAGGCTGAGCGGTAGCAGCGCGATGGCGGCGATCGCCAGGCCGATGCCAAGTCCGATGGTGATGATCAGCCCTGCCTCCCAGCGCGCCATCGATCGGACCTGGCGGGCAGTCGCGCCGACGAGCCGCAGGAGCCCGAGCTCGCGACCGCGCCCGAGCCCGATCATGATCAGCGTGGTGATCACGGCGATTGAGGTGAAGGCGAAGATCTCGGCGACGAACTGTGGGCCGAACCACCGGTTCATCTCGTCGTCGGCGGCGGTGGCGGTGGCAAGCGTCGCGCGGTTGCTGATCTTCAGTCCGGGATACCGCGTAGCGAGGGCGTGAAGGCGCCGCGCGACCGCGGCGGGGTGGTCTGTTTGAATGAGGATCGTCCCGAGCAACGGGATCGTTTGGTGGCCGGCAGCGAGCTCGGGGGAGAGCAGAGCGTCTCCGAAGGCCAGGTCGCGGCTGTAGATCGCGACGAGGGTGGCGTGGGCGAGTGTGCCGTCGCCGAGCATGATCTGGACGCGTTCGCCGATGTGGGCGTGCGCGGCGCTGGCGCGGTGGCGCGCGAGCGCGATCGTGTTGCCGTGCAGGGCGTTCAGGGATCCGGCAGTGACGCCGACGTCGAGGCCGCCGCCCTGCCCGCCGGCGAGGATATAGGCGGGGAGGGTATCGTCGGAGTCGCCCAGGCGGGGTCCGAGCGTGGTCGAGGTGAGCGCGACGGCCGAGCGTACCCCGGGGGTGGCGCGCGCGTCGCTCAGCGCGGCGGTGGGCAGCCCCGGACCGGTGCTGGTGAGGGCGAGTTGGCCGGTCAGCCCGGCGTGCCTTTGCTGGGTGATGGCGTGCTCGATCGTGGTCGTGCTGAACAGCAGCGTGCAGCTCATCGCGACGGTGAGCACCAGTGGGGTGCTGGCCGAAGAGAAGCGCCGAGCGGCGGTGCGCAGGTTGGCCGAGGCGAGGAAGCCGCCGACCGGCGAGATCGCCCCGAGCGCCGGCGCCAGCAGCCGAGCGGCCACGTAGGCGAAGATCGGTCCCAGGAAGCCGACCGCCACGACGAGGCAGATCGCGGTCATTTCCGCTGTCGCCCCAGCCGTATCGGAGCTACCGGTGGTGACCGACACGGTGAACAGCGGCACGGCGCAGGCGAGCGCGAGCAGCCCGCCGATGATCCGCCCCGGGCCGAGCAGCCGCGGCTCCACCGCGGCGTCGGTCAGCGCGAGGGTTGGCGGCACGCGGGCAGCGCGCCGTCCGGCGGCCAGGACCGCGAGCAGAGATATTGCGACCGCGCAGCCGATCGCGGCGGCGGCCGGGAGCCAGTCGTAGTTGAGAACGAAGTTCGGCGGGGCGATGCCGTGTCGCACGAGCCCGTGTGCGAGCGTGCGGCCGAGCACGATCCCGGGCCAGATTCCGGCGGCCGAGCCGATCAGGGCGATGATCGCCGCTTCCCAGGCGATCATGCGGCGGATCTGCCCGGGCGTCGCGGCCACCGCCCTGAGCAGCGCGATCTCGCGCTCGCGCTGCTGGATTGAGAGACCTAGCGTGCAGGCCACGACGAACATGGCGATGAACAGCGCGAGCCCGCCGAAGGCCGCTGTGACAGGGATAAGAGCGGTGCGGGTCGCCTCGAGCTCGGGGTATTCGCCCTGCCCGCGGGCCGCGCCGGTGAGCACCTGTGCTCCCGAAGCGGCGGCGCGCACGCGGTTGATGTCAAAGCCAGGCCCGGCGAGCAGGCCGATCGCGTCGACTCGCCCGGGGTGGCCGGCCAGCGCGGTTGCCTCGGCGTCGGTGAGGAAGATCGCGCTCTGCTGGGTGACGGGATGGCGGGGGCGAGCGACGCCGACCACGGTGACCATGCGCATGCGCGCGGTCGATGCGAGCGGCAGCCGCGCGCCGAGCGCGGCGGGATAGCCGGTGACGACCTCGTCGGGTCCGGTGGGTGGGCGTCCGGCGCTCAGCACGTAGGGGGTCAGCGCGGCGCTTGACCACCCATGGGCAACGTCGGCGCGGTCGCCGAGCCGGGCAGGCACCGACACGTCGCCGATCGCGGCCCGGACGCCGGGCAGCCCTGCCAGGCGAGCGGTGAGCGCGGTGCTGACCCGTGCGCGTTCGGTGAGCTGCACGTCGTGATCGGCGCCGACGATCTGTTGTCCGGCCACGACCGCCGCGGCGCCGGCGTACCGCTCGACGGGCGCATGGGTGCGGAGCATCGACTCGAGTTGCATGCCCCAGGCCATCGCGAGCACGGACGCGGCGAAGAGAGCGATCAGGGCGCCGGTGAACGTGCCGAGCCGGCCGCGGGCGCTGAGGATGGATAGACGCAGCATGGCTCAGCCCCCCAGATGCGCGAGCTGTTCGGCGACTTCGTCGGCGCTGGGAGCCTCGAGCGTCGCGGCCACGCGTCCGTCGGCGAGCACGATCACGCGGTCGGCGTACGCCGCGGCCACGGGGTCGTGGGTGACCATCACCACGGTGCGGCGGTCCTGGTCGACGATGTCGCGCAACAACGCGAGTACCCCGCGTCCGGTGCGGATGTCAAGCGCTCCGGTCGGCTCGTCGGCGAACACGACCTCGGGCCGGGTGACGAGCGCCCGGGCGATCGCGACGCGCTGCTGCTGTCCACCGGACAGCTGCGAGGGACGGTCGCGCAGCCGCTTCTCCATGCCCACGCGCGCCGCGACCTCGCGAACCGTCGAGCGCCGCGGACGGTGACCGTCGAGGCGCAGAGGCAGGCCGATGTTCTGAGCCACGGTCAGCGAGGGCAGCAGGTTGAAAGCCTGAAAGACGAACCCGATCCGCTCGCGCCTCAGGATCGTCAGCCGCCGCTCGCTCAATCCCGCCAGCTCGATATCGGCGAGCGTGACCGTGCCCGACGTCGGCCGGTCCAGCCCCGCCGCCACGTTCAGAAACGTGCTCTTGCCCGAGCCCGACGGGCCCATCAAAGCTGTGAATGATCCGCGCGCCAGGCCGACCGTCACCCCGTCCAGCGCGACGACCGATCCGTCGCCCCGTCCGTACACCTTGCGCACCTCACGCAAGGCAACTGCCTGAGTCGAGGTGACCGACTCGGACGTGCGGAGAAGCTGGACATGGGGTGCGGTTAGCCGTACGGCGTGTGGTGCGGTCATCACTGCTCCTCAGGTGGGTGCAAGTTTGCCTGGGATCAGTCTGGGTCCGCCGCCTGTGCCTGTCATCGCCCGCAGGGCGCGTCTGCACTACTCCTCAGCGCAGATCTTTGCCGCTCGCGCCTCTGTCAAAGGACAGAGGCGCGTCTACGCGCCGGGCGTGACCAGCCCGCTCTCGTACGCCAGGACGACGGCCTGAACTCGGTCACGCAGCCCGAGCTTGGCGAGCAGGCTGGAGACGTGGGTCTTGATCGTGCCCTCGGTGACGAACAGCTCGGCGGCCAGCTCGGCGTTGCTCTTACCGCGCGCCAGCATCGTCAGCACCTCGCGCTCGCGCTGCCGTCAAGGCGTCCAGCCGCGTGCCGAGCTCCGGCCTGACCGGCCGGCGTGCGAACTGCTCGATGATCCGCCGCGTGACCGACGGGGCAAGCAGCGCCTCGCCGGCACACACGACGTGCACCGCGTGCAGGAGCTCCTCGGGTGGGGCGTTCTTCAGCAGGAAGCCGCTGGCGCCCGACCGCAGCGCCTCGAACACGTACTCGTCACGCTCAAACGTGGTGAGGATCACCACCCGACTGTGCAGCTCGCCGTCTTCGGTAATCCGCCGCGTGGCCTCGAGTCCGTCACCGTCGGGCATCTGGATGTCCATCAACACGATGTCGGGCCGCAAGCGCCGGGTGCTGACCATGGCCTGCTCGCCGTTCGCCGCCTCGCCGACAACCTCGATCTCGGGATCGGACTCGAGGATCATCCGGAAGCCGGCGCGAACCATCGCCTGATCATCGGCCAGCAGCACACGGATGCTCACAGCGCACCGTCCGAGGTGGGCAGCTTGACGCGCACGGCGAACCCGCCGCCGGATACCGGCCCCGCCGTCAGTTGGCCGCCGTGCAGGGCGGCACGCTCGCGCATGCCGATCAACCCCAGGCCGCCCGGGCCCGTCCCTGATAGCGCCGTCGCGCCGCGGCCGTCGTCGATGATCTCGACCTCGAGCTCGTCGGGCCAGTACCGCACGCGCACGTCGGCGCGCGACGCCGCCGCGTGCTTGAGGGTGTTCGTCAGCGCTTCCTGCACGATGCGGTACGCCGACACGCCGATCATCGACGGCAACGAGCGTTCCTCCCCTTCGATGCTGACCGCGACAGCGAGCTCGGACTCACCCATGCTCGCCGCCAGCCGCGGAAGCTGGCTCAGGCCAGGGCGCGGAGCCAGATCGTCCTCGTCGCCGGCCTGCCGCAGGAATCCGAGCAGGCGGTGCAACTCCCCCACCGCCTGTCGGCTCGAGACCTCGATCGCGGTCAGCGCCTCCTTCGCCTTGACACGGTCACGGTCGATCACGACCCGGGCAGCGCCGGCCTGGACGCCCATCATGCTCACGTGGTGAGCGACGACGTCATGCAGCTCCCGCGCGATCCGCACGCGCTCCTCCAACACGGCGTGCTCGGCCTGTGTCGCACGTGACTCCGCCACCTCGGCCTGCTCGGCCCGCGCGCGGACGGCAAGGCCCGCAACCCAGGCGACGGCGAAGTCGACGGGAATGAAGACGAGCTGGAAGACCGAGTGCCCGGGGATGTTGTAGATGAGGGTCGCCGCAGCGCCGACCACGATCGCCAGTCCAAGGCCAGCCCGCCGGACGTCCCGAAGGTTCCCGAGCAGGAATGCGGTCGCCAGCCCGAGCAGGAAGACGGACTCGGGGTACGGGATCAGCAGCGGATCGACGAACGAGATTCCCGCGGCCAAAAGCCAGTACGCCGCCAGTCCGGCAAACGGAAACCATCGCCGCGCGAACACGGGTAACACCAGGATCGCGAGCGCGGGAAGGCAGAACCACAGCGTCGTTGTCGGAGCTCCGGACGAGCCGCGTCCGAGCACCACGTCAAGCATCGCCACGATCGCCAGCAGCGCGATCAGCAGATCGAACCAGTACGTGCGGGCGAGATGTTCGCCTCGGCTCACGCACCGAACGTACTCCACCACCTCGCGGACCGCCTCCCACCAAGGTCAGACCCGGGATCCCTCTCAAGTACTACCCACCTCGAAACCGGCAACCTGGCGACGACGCCGCGCCGACGACGCCTCGCCTAACGGCGCCCACACGCTCACGGACGACGCCCACACTGCGCACCACTGGCACGCGCACGGCGCTACCGCCACCCGCGCCAGACCAGGCGCCGGAACCGCCACCGGTCGGTCGGTCCCCGCGCTCGCTGCCAAGACAGCCGCATCGCCGCCGCAGCGGAGCTCACCAAGAACGACCGCTTCCGATCCGCCAACTGCCAAAGCAGGCCTCGAGCCCGGATGCCCGTGCCGACGTCAAACCAGGGCGCAGAATCCAAGCGCGGGTTGGTACCGCTCCTCGGCAGGAGCAGGGAACAACTGCTTACTCAGTCGTTGCAAGCGCTCCGGTGGAAGCGGGAGCGGACGCCGACGCCGACCCCGGCCCGGCTGCCCGCGCGGATGGATCGCGCACTCTCAGGCCGCCTGCGATCGCTTCCCCGATGTCGCCGCTCCAGAACCCTCAGCAGTCGCTGCTGCTCTCGGGCGCCGTGGTCCCGGTGGAGCACTCTGGCTGCCTCGTCATTCGTGATTGAGCGCTCTTGGCGTCGACGCGAGCCAGGGCGGTGATCGACCTCGGCGGGATTAGGGGAGCGGCTGATCGACCAGCGGAAGGAGTCGTGAGTCTTCTAGCGCCGCGGTGCGGTGGCCGACCCCGGCCAGATAAGCCGTGTTCGAGGCAAATGCGAAGAAATCGGAGACGCTTGCCTGCTGAATCAGCATCGCCAGATCCCACCGCTCCCCAGTCGGCCCGACGAAGTAATGACCACCGGCCGCGAATAGCGCAACCGAACCACCAGATTCCTCAAGAAAGGGAATCGTGTGACGCACGTATCGGTCGTAGGCCTCGCGGCCCGAGATCGGCTGAGGGGGGGCGAGCTCTGGAGACTCCGAATAGTCCGCTCTCTCCCGAAAGCGCAACAAATTCAACATCAAGACCGGACCATCAATGCCCCGCTGGAACAGCCGGCGAGCACTGTCATCCGTCGGCTCCAAATGCACGCTTGGAACGTATCAGCGCGCGTGTCCCGCCGGCAGCGGCCGCCCGGCGCCGCTCCTGCTTCGTCGACAACCGGGCAGCGTCGCTCTTGCTGCTGCTTCCGGAGAAGTGCGGCAGCCACGGTCAGCTCAGGGTCTGTGCCGTTCCTTGCGTCCGAGCTCGGCAAGGCGCCGCGTCGCGATCGGGTTCCCGGGATCGAGCTCGAGCACACGCGCGAAGGCCACCTCGGCGCGTTCGGGCAACCCGACCCCGGCGTAGGCCCTACCGAGTCGGTTGTGGGCCACCACGTCATCTTGATCTTGCTCGACGATCGCCTCGTTTATCGCGACGGCCATCTCAGAGTCGGTCTCGTCCTTCGCGAGCGCTTTCAGCGTCGTGAGATCGCCAGGTAGTTCTGCTCGCCGCGCATCAATCTTCGCTCGCCTTGCCGAGGCGCGCTGCTCGATTGCTGTCAGATGATGGGCTAGTCGATCGAGCGCCGCTTGGCGCTGCTCCTCGGTGAACAGGTCTGCGTACGGCTTGGTTGGGTCAGCGATCAGCGCCTCGCAGGCCAGGTCGAGTGAGTGTGCGTCCTCGAGCTTGCGGTACCCGTCGCTTGGGGGCTTGGAGAGGTAGCGCAAGATGTAGTCCGCGACGTCTCGTCCGCCGCGATCGATCGCATTTTGGAGGCCTCGTTTGTAGTAGCTGGGGTTATACGCGTTGCCGGCATCGTTCTTGATCCTGCGCGCTGCGATCTGGTCGATCTGCCAGTGCAGGTCGCTGACCAGCGCTGCTATCGCGTCGTGTTCAAGCAAGTCGTAGTCCGATCACTCGACGCACAGCCTGATCGACCGTGCTCAGCTGACGGTTCTAGCGCGATGGAAGGTGGGCGGGCGCGTCAGGTCCGAAAACTCCCTTTTTCGGACCCGAGGATGGCTTCCTGAACTGTGAGCGCTGGAGTTCGATGGGCCACATGTTCTGGCGCTATCCGAACAACCGGGACTATGGATGCAGCAGTCCCCAACGAGACTTCACTGACGGCGACGAAGGAGGAGCCTCTGCGCGGTAGCGTCGCCGCCATGCACCTTCGCCCGTACCGCGATTCGGATGCCGCCGCGTCCCCGCCGCGTGTTCGAGAGGGCTGTTCATGTGACAGCTGCGGGCGACTACACCGTACCTGCCACGTGAGGCCTGGGCGCCGAACCTCGACGCTGTGGGTTTGCAGAAGGGGACAACGGCCCGTGCCCGCGCCCACACGATCGTGGCTGTCGATGAGGGCGAAGTTGCCGGTTTAGCGATCTCGTCGACGGGGACTCTGCTCGACATGCTGTACGTCGATCCCCATTTCGCCCGACGTGGGATCGGCTGCGCGCTCATCTCAGAGATCGTCCGTCTCGCGCGATCTAAGGGCGCATCCAGGATCGAGACCGAGTCACAGCGGGACGGCGCGCCCCGTCTTCGAACGCCAGGGATTTGCGGTCGTTGCGCGCCAGGCCCCGGTCATACGCGGCGTTGCCATGACGAACTTCAAGATGCGGCTCGATCTCGACGGCGCGTAGAGCCGACGCTCTTCCTTCCACGAACGAGGTAGCCTCGACGCGCAGCCCCTCCGTCATCCCGGCTGCCAAGAGCAGCGCCCCGAGGAGACCGGCGCTGGCGAAGATGCAGCAGTCTCGGCGCGTCCGGGCCAGAGCTCTCTCGGTAGATGATGTCCCCGTGCGACCTGAGCCCTAGCTCTCATCGGACTCGCGGGATCCGGATGACTCTTACGGCCGACACGGAGCGACTCGCCTGTCGTAGTGTCGAGACAGAATCGGGCATAGCCGATCTAGATAGCCGCGGTTTCAAACGTGGTGAGCCTCAGGCGGCCGAAGACCTGGCCTCGATGAGCGGGCGCCGTGCGCATCCACTTGATATCGGCGACCCGATCGTGGATGCGACGGAGTGCGCCCACCGCCACGATCTCTCAGCGGACACCGACCAGAGACCGGCGCCCGGCCCGGGATCTCCTAGTTGCCGATGCTGACATACGTGAAGCGATTCGTGCGCGTCCTGCCGATCAAGCTCTTCAGGAAGACGTGGCGGTTGTAGTGGGCCACCACGATGCACTTTCTGAAGGTCCCGTCTTGAACGTCGTAGAAGTGCAGCCTGATCGTGGCGTCGATCCGCAACGGTCGCTGCTGGATCGGCTCGCCACCAAACCCGGCCCATTCAACCCCGGTGGCGGTGGCCTGCGAGTAGTTGTACGAGCGCCACCGCAGATGACCGAGGTTCCTTTGGCGACCATGGCCACCAGTCGAGTAGTGACCGGTACGCCCGCCGAACCACGCAGCACCGTCCCCGATCTGGGTGATCGCTGCAGGCCTGACCTTGGCGTAGTCGTAGCTGACGTAAGGTCCTATGTTGACCCTCGGCAACGGTGCCCCGTAGGCCAGCGCGCTGGGCGGGATCAGGAGGGCCGCAGGCATGGCGGCCATGATGATGATCCTGCGCATCTTGTTAGACGAAGTCGTGCCCGAGCATGTGCGTCAGCTGGGTGACGACGCCCTTGGGCACTCTGGAGTAGAGGCCCGGGTATAGCCACGATGTGCCTGCTGTGATCGGCTTCCACGCCCCCGGGCGCATCTTGCGGGCGAGGATGTTGGCACCTTGGTACTCAGGCTTGCCGTGGATGTAGCCCAGCGGGCAATCGGTGAAGTACAGCCCGTACTGGAGCTTGCCCTTCACGGCCACCACGCCACGATCCTTCGGGCAGACGCGGGCCGTGGTGCTGATGACGTGGTTAGGCCTGGCCATGTCGTGCATGAAGCCCACTTGGGCCCCACGGTTCATCTTGCGGTAGCGCCAGCTGGCCGCCGATGCCGCAGCCGGAATGATCAGCGCCGTCACCACCAGGGCCCCGATGATGATCTTCATGTGCTTCATGTCTCTCCTCAGCTCTACTGGACCCACGCCAACATGCGTGACTCGGGCCTTCGCTCAGTGGTCCGAACGTACCTACGCCCCATACGCTGGGCTTCCGAGACTACGCCGATCCACCCGGAACGGCACGCAGCTCTAGCCACAGCACGCGTATCGGGTGTTGCACCGACCGGACCGCCGCGTTCACGAAGCAGCTGCAGTCGGGCGCCCTTGGGCTTTCTCCCGAGCTTCGCACCCGGCCCTTACGGGCTACGCACGTCGGGGTGGGGACGGGCCGTTGAGCACGGACCTGCAACACGCCAAACGTCATCTCGACCCAGCCTCCAATATTGCGGTGTTGACTCAATGCGTGCGACCTCGCGTCGCACGCGACAAGGCGGAAGCTTGCCCGGAGCGGCAAGGTGTCCACGTCGACTTTGATCTCCGACTACTGGTGTATCGTCACACAACCGAACTAGGGGACGTATGCGCCGGCTGTCAGCAGCAGTTCTTGTTTCGATCACGCTCATAGGAACAACCGGGCTATTGCTCGCTGGATGCGGGAGCGCGGCATCCTCGGCGGCGGTGAGCACCTGCATCAAGGGTGACACCCAGGGCGGGGGCGACGACGCCTTCTTCGCAAAGCGGGTCTGTCCGTGCGTCGTGTCTGCCTTTCAAAAGGCGGGCGGCAGCCTGCAAGCGGTGACCGACTACTTTCAATTGGAAGAGAACCAGATCAGCCTTCACGATAGGGAGCGCGACTTGCGAGAAGCGAAGAACCTGCAAAGGGCCGTAAAGGGCAAGGCGGCTCTAACACACGCCTGCGAGGGGGTTGAAAAACGCGCCCTACTCAACGACCCTAACGACTAGTTGACGGCCCCCGGATCGAGACGGCGACGCCCGTCTTCTCGCCGGCGATTCGGGCTCGTTCGGGATCGATGCGGGGGGCTCGTAGTCCGGGTCGTCATCTCCGCGAGCCGGCGCGACTGACCAGCCAGACGCGACGCCAGCGGCGCCCGAGGCACTGCTGGCCTGGCGCCAGTCAGTCAGGCAGGGTCAATCAACCAAAGGAGCAAAAGTGATCCACTGTCCACCCCCACGCCGCTGCTGCGTGGCGAGCGGGTCATCACGAACGTCAGGTTTCAGAACCTGGGCGGAGCCGGTAACCCGGCGTTCGACTACGGCGAGCGATCTTGCCCGGAGGCCGGCCTGTTCGCCCGCAACGCGACCAGGCACCTCGACGAGCACGGCTGGCACAGGACCGTCCAGGAGGGCGGGCTGTTCACCATCACGCCCAGGGCGGACGGCTCGGAACACGACGGGCATGGGTCTCCGGCAGTCGTGTCCGATTACGCGGTCGTCGTCAAGGTCAAGGGCGACGAGGTCGTCAAGTTCCACGTCCACCTCGGGGACTTGTTCTGATCCGGGCGACGGTTTGGTGGACAGCCGCCAACGGGCGCTGTCTCTCGCAGAGACTGCTCCGTTCACGAATCAGCAGGTCTATCGCAGCGGGGTCAAGCGACCGCGCACGCTTCTGCTTCGACCGTCGAGACTGCTGGTTTCGGTCGTCCCACTTCCTTGGATGTGGGACGCTCCGCCGCCAACGGCCAGCGGCCGGTGATTCCGGGCAGCGTGGCCATCCCAGAAGTTGGTCCCGAAATACCGTCCCAGCCTTGCCGCGCATTGTCGACTTCCGGTACGGTTGGGTCGTGGAGTTGGGGTATGCGCGCGTGTCGACGGCCAAGCAGGACCTCGAGCGTCAGATTGAGGCGCTGGCCGAGGCGGGCGTCGCTCGCGAGCGCATCTACGTCGATAAGAAGTCGGGCGCAACGGTCGACCGGCCGGGGCTGCGGGCGGTGCTCGATTTCGCGCGCGACGGGGACGTGATCGTCGTTCACACCCTCGACCGGTTGGGACGGACCGTCCGCGACACTTTGAACTTGATCCATGAGCTCTCCGAGCGCGGGGTCGGGATACGCAACCTCGCCGACCCGATCCGCGTGGACTCAAGCCGGCCCGATGATCCGATGGCTCAGCTGGCCGTCGTGCTGCTGGCGCTCTTTGCACAGATGGAGCGCACCTACACGCTGGAGCGCGCGGCGCACGCTCGCTCGGTCGCCGCGGCGAAGGGGCGGCGGGTCGGTCGCCCGATCCTGGTTGATCAGGCCAAGCTTGAGTGGGCTTCGCATCTGCGCGAGACCGGCCACACCATCGCTGAGATCGTCGAGAAGACGGGGATCCCGCGGACCAGCCTCTACCGCCACCTGCCGCCGCGATCCGCGCCGGCTGTGACCGCGGATGGCGGCTTGGTCGTTGATCAAGAGGACCGGGATGAGCGAGGCCGTCAGGCCGCTGGTTGAGCTGAGCGAGAAGGACCGTGACCTGGCGTGGTCGCGGTGGCTGGTCATCGCTCCGACGGTCGAGGAGGGCGTGCCGTTGACGCGGGCCGCTGCGCACGCGGGCGTGCCGATCTCGACGGCACGGCGGTGGTTGAAGCGCTACCGCCAGGATGGGCTGTCTGGTCTGGCGCGGACACCCCGGTCAGATCACGGGCAGCGCCGCACACAACCAGGACTCGTCGAGTCTGATCGAGGCGCTCGCGCTGCGACGGCCGCGATTGACGGCGGCGTCGATCGCTCGGCAGGTGCACCAGACCGCTCGTGAGCAGGGGTGGCCGGCGCCGGCCTACAGCACGGTCGCCGGGATCATCGCCGCGATCGACCCGGCGTTGATGACCCTCGCGCAAGACGGGCTCGGCCGCGCTGCGTGACCGCTACGAGCTGGTCTACCGCCGCGAGGCGGATCGACCCAACGAGATCTGGCAGGCCGACCACACCGAGCTCGACATCCTCGTCCTGGATAGCGACGGGTCGCCCGCGCGGCCGTGGCTGACGCTGATCCTCGACGACCACTCGCGAGCGGTCGCGGGCTACACCGTGTTTCTCGGCGCCCCGTCAGCGCTGAACCTCTCGCTCGCCCTGCGCCAAGCGATCTGGCGCAAAGCCGACGCGGGATGGCCGGTGCACGGCCTGCCCGACGTGTTGCACGTCGACCACGGCAGCGACTTCACCAGCCGCCACATCGAGCAGGTCTGCGCCGACCTGCACGTCCGGCTGCTGCACTCCGCGGTCGCGCGACCCCAGGGACGGGGGAAGGTCGAGCGGCTATTCGGCACGATCACCACCGAGCTGCTGCCCAGCCTGCCCGGCCACCTCGTCCGGGGAGCGCCCGCGACACCGCCTGCGTTCACCATCGCCCAACTCGACGCAGCGATCCGCGACTGGATGCTTGGCACCTATCACCTCCGGGTGCACCGAGAGACGCGCGCCAGCCCGCACGCGCGCTGGTCGAGCGGGGGATGGCTGCCGCGGATGCCCGACACCCTTCAGGCGCTTGACCTGCTGCTCGTCATGGTCGCGGTCCCCCGGGTCGTGCACCGCGACGGCATCCATTTCTCCGGGCTTCGCTACCTCGATCCGATCCTCGCCGACCACGTCGGGCGGTCGGTCACGATCCGCTATGACCCTCGCGACATCTCCGAGATCCGCGTGTTCCTCAACGACCAGTTCCTCTGCCGGGCGATCAGCCCGCAGCACGCCGAGCGAAACGATCACGCTCAAGGACATCCAAGCCGCCCGCACACGCCGCCGTCGGGAGCTGCGCGAACAGCTCAACCGCCGCCGGAGCCTCGTCGACGCTCGTCCATGAGCTCGCACCGGACCCCGCCGTGCGAGATCTCGCCGATCCCCCTGGTGCCCCGTCACGGTTGACGGCCACGGCACTGAAGACCTACGAGGAGGAGTGACGATGGCCGACCCACTGCAGGCCGTGGCCAACCCCGACTCCACCGGACGCGAGACGCCCGAGTTCCTCGTCACCAAAGAGCACCGCCGCTTCGTCGAGTTCGCCGACGCGTGCCGCCGGGAGCAGTACATCGGCCTCTGCTACGGCCAACCCGGGGTCGGCAAGACACTCTCCGCACGCCAGCACACCCATTGGCCCACCATCCAGCCCGCACTTCACGACGCCTACTGGACGGCCGCCGACCAGAGCCGACCGCGGGCCGGCCGCGCTCGCCGACTCGCGCAGCGTGCTCTGGACCCCGACCGTGACCATCACCGCCAAGCAGATCGACCAGCAGCTGCCCATGGCTGTGCCGGCGCTTCAGCATGCTCGTCGACCGCCACCTCGATCCTGTCGGCAGCCGCCCGCTCCCATATACACGCGAGGCCTGGGCCGTCGAGCTGCTCATCGTCGACGAGGCCGACCGGCTCAAGACCACCGGGCTTGAGCAGCTGCGCGACTTCTTTGACCGCCACCCGATCGGCCTGATCCTGATCGGCATGCCCGGGCTGGAGAAACGCCTGGCCCGCTACCCGCAGCTCTACAGCCGCATCGGCTTCGCGCACCACTACCGCACGCTCACCGCCGACGAGCTGCGCTTCGTGCTCACCCACCACTGGGAGAAGCTCGGCCTCCAGCTCTCCGCCGACGACTTCACCGACGCCGAAGCCGTCGCCACCGTCGCCCGGATCACCGCCGGCAACTTCCGCCTCGTCCACCGTCTCTTCGCCCAGATCCAACGCATCCTGAAAATCAACGACCTGACCACCATCACCCGAGAAGTCGTCGAAGCCGCCCGCGAGACGCTGCTCATCGGCGCCGAATAGCGCCAGAACACCACGCTCACATACCGGGCACGCTCACAGATGTGTTGCTCAGTGAGCTCTGCTTACGTCCGAAAAAGGGGGTTTTCGGACCTGACGCGCCCGCCCACCTTCCATCGCGCTAGAACCGTCAGCTGAGCACGGTCGATCAGGCTGTGCGTCCAGTGATCGGACTACGACTTGCTTGAACACGACGCGATAGCAGCGCTGGTCAGCGACCTGCACTGGCAATCGACCAGATCGCAGCGCGCAGGATCAAGAACGATGCCGGCAACGCGTATAACCCCAGCTACTACAAACGAGGCCTCCAAAATGCGATCGATCGCGGCGGACGAGACGTCACGGACTACATCTTGCGCTACCTCTCCAAGCCCCCAAGCGACGGGTACCGCAAGCTCGAGGACGCACACTCACTCGACCTGGCCTGCGAGGCGCTGATCGCTGACCCAACCAAGCCGTACGCAGACCTGTTCACCGAGGAGCAGCGCCAAGCGGCGCGCGATCGACTAGCCCATCATCTGACAGCAATCGAGCAGCGCGCCTCGGCAAGACGAGCGAAGATTGATGCGCGGCGAGCAGAACTACCCGGCGATCTCACGACGCTGAAAGCGCTCGCGAAGGACGAGACCGACTCTGAGATGGCCGTCGCGATCAACGAGGCGATCGTCGAGCAAGATCAAGATGACGTGGTGGCCCACAACCGACTCGGTAGGGCCTACGCCGGGGTCGGCTTGCCCGAACGCGCCGAGGTGGCCTTCGCGCGTGTGCTCGAGCTCGATCCCGGGAACCCGATCGCGACGCGGCGCCTTGCCGAGCTCGGACGCAAGGAACGGCACAGACCCTGAGCTGACCGTGGCTGCCGCACTTCTCCGGAAGCAGCAGCAAGAGCGACGCTGCCCGGTTGGCGACTCTGCAGAAGCGTGCGAAGGCGGCCTTAGCGCGTGTGCGTGATGGGCGGCAGTTCGTAGCTGCCGTCGAACACCTGTGGGGCGGGCTCGTACATGCGCAGGATCGGGCGGAACGGTCCGGTGGGCGTTGGCAGCCAGTTCGCGCGGTCGTGGTCGTCGGCCGGCGCATCATGTTGTAGGACGATCGTCAGCGACCCGTCGTCGGCGTAAATCAAGCCGGGGGTGCGATCACCGATCGAATAGCGGTCGATCGGGTTGGCGACCAGATAGAAGTCCGGGAGGTCGTACATCGTGACCGACCAGAACGCGCCGACCGGCGGGGTGGTCGTGAACCGAAGGTAGTAGCTCTGGTTGCCGTCCAGCGTCTGCCCGTCGCCGTCGTCCCAGGTCATCGCGTAGGCGGCCTCATAGCCGTGGTTGCCCCATAGTCCCGCTCGTGCGGCCAGGGCGCGCTCGACGTAGCGGACCTTGGGGTTCTCGAGCTTCCAGGCCGGGTCGTCGATCGTGCCGACCTCGAAGAAGTCGAGGTTGTAGTCGAACACGTGGTAAGTCAGCTTCCAGCCGTTGACCTCTGGGCTGTCGCCGTGGGTCAGCGCGTCCTCGAGGTTCTGCTTGCCCAGCGCGAGTCCATCGCGCAGTGTGGCCGCGAGCTCTGCGCCGGGATCGCGGTATGGGCTGTCGGGATCGAGCAGCCCCAGCGGCGCGAACTGCTGCTGGAACTCGAGATCGCGTCCGGCCGCAGGAAACGCCTGCATCCAGACCCTCAGCTGCTCAAAGAACCGCAGCTCGTCCGCGACACCCGCGTCTGGCTCAGGAACTCCGGCCCCGGGCTCCCCGGTCGGCTCCAGGATCAGACCGGCTTGCAGCTCGAGGACCGCGGGCATGTCGGCCTCTCCCGCGACCGCCCATCGACCGATAATCGTCGCCACATGAGTGGGAGATGGACCACCGTCTCCCCGTTTCGGGGGTGCCCTCCCAGCCGGCGGGGACCAGCAGGAACGTTGCCGCCTTGTGCCGGTGGCGCGATGGCCGATATAGGCGAAGTTGTTGGTCCACGCGTCGACGAACTGCAGCACGTAGTAGCGCCCATCGGCATCGGGGACCTTAAGACGGACCGGGCCGCCGCTGACGTCCAACTGCGCAATCGAATACACCGTGTCGTTATTGATCGACACGAACGTGTCCTGCGGCCCCGCGAGCTGCGTCGCGTGCGCGAACGTGTTGAACGGCGCCGCAGGACGCTGCCCATCCCATGCTCAGAGAACCGCTGGACCTGCTCGAGATCGAACACCAGCGGAAACCCGTAAACGTATGCGTGGCCAGCCAGCTCGACAAGATCTTTGCTCATGCCCGGCACCCTACCCCACCCCCTGCGGCACGTCGGGGCGACCGAAGTCGCTTCAACCAGCTCCCGATCCCGAGGCCAAGACTTCCCTGTTCACGAGTGCGACACGAAGTCGCACGCACACAGTAAATCCGCAAGGTTGGAGGTTCGGCTGATGCCGTAGAGCAGATTTCGGGTCCGTGCTCGATGATCCGTCCCCGCCCTGGCGTGCGCTGCGAGTAATCGCGGGGTGCGAAGCCCGGGGGAAAGCCCAAGGGCTCCTGTTCCATCCAGGGGGCCACAGGCGAGGGGAAGACCGGACGGGCGAATCGCGTGAACCCTCGTTGATGGCTCGTGAAAGGGAGCCTCGCATGGATGGGTCGTTGTGGCGAGGCGCAGGGACACGTCGCTGTGATGCGACAGGCGCAGGTCGATGATCGTGGTCGGCCTGGATGAGCACCACCGTCCCCGGGCTATAGAGGGCGCCCACCCCGGTCGCGTCTGGTGCGTGCGAAACGTGGAAACCCCGTCGGGGTCCAGACCCTTTGGTCTGGTCGGCCGACCGTGAGGAGAGCTCAACTCCCCGGCGGGAACAGGATGACCAAGAAGCCAACGCCGGCCGCCGAAAGGCAGCGGGAAACCGCGACCGTGATCAGCGCCCTCCTGCTGATGGTCGCGGATAACCGGCCGGACACGGACCCTGTGGTCCGGCGCGAAAGCGCGCTGACGTGGTCAGGTGAGCCCAGGAGAACAACGTCGACGATGAGCCCTCAACCAACGGACAAACTAGACGCCCGACCATCGGTCGCGGTGAGTGGACCTGCGGACGACCCACGCCCCACTGGGGCATGGATCGGTGGGCGAGCCGATCGGCAGATCTCCCCGGCTTGCTTGAGCCGGATGCATTGAAAGGTGCACGTCCGGTTCTGAGGGGGGCCTGGCGTCGCAAGGCGCCGGGCCTACCCGACATCAAGAGCACTCTCGCCCGGTGCCCAGCGCTCCATCGGGCTGCTGGTCCAGGTCCTCGAATTTGCGAAGCGGAAGTCGTCGCACCGTGGCTCGCTCGGCGACATAGGGGTGTCGCGCGCGTGAGCGCGGCGTTCCGTTGGTGTGGGTCGGTCCTAACAGCAGCAGTTGCTGTCGGTGCTGTTGCAGCACTTGTCGGCTGCTGGGGCTGCTGGGTCGGCGAACCCGATCGGCGCACAGCAGTCGTCTTGCTCGCCGCGCCAGAGTTGGACGCTTTCGGTGGCGGCGATCGCGGCGACGACTAGTGCGGCGATGGGGTCGATCACGCTCAGTCCGGCGGAGGCGCCGACTAGGGCGATGAGCGCGGCGGCGGCTTGGGCGGCGCACATCAGGTTCTGGATCCCCTCGCCGGTGGTCGCGCCCGATCCGAGGCGTTGACCGAGCTTGAGCTTGGTCGGCGCCGAGCAGCGGCATCAGCACGATCGCTGACGCGGTCACGGCGATCCCGAGGGTGCTGCTGGTGGTGTCGCTGCCGGCGATCAGCCGGTGAATCGCTTCGTAGACAAAGAACGGGACCAGCAGCAGAAACGACCCAGCGACCAGCCGTTGGGCGACGTGTTCGCTGTGCTCAGACAGCGTCCGGGAGCCGGTGAAGCGCCAGATCACGATGATTGATGCCAGCCCTTCGACAAACGACGATGCCGCCCACACGATCACGCTCAGCGCGTTGGCGTCCAGGCCCGCGATCAGCCCGACCACACCCTCGACGGTCATCCACACCAGCGACGCCCAGGACAACGCCCGTGCTCGACGAGCAGTCCTGACCCACGCCGGATCATGCAGCCGGCCGACGGTCGACCGCTCTGAAGCCGCTGTACTCGGGGTGATCACTGGTAGCTCCACCGGGCTCATACCGCGACCGCCTCCACACGCTCGAGCAGAGCGCGGCCGCGCTCGGTCAAGGACGCGAACACGACCTTGCCCTCGCGTCGGCTGGCAACGAGTCCATCGCGGCGCAAACGCCCGAGATGGTGAGAGACGACCTTGTCGCTCTGGCCCGTGATCCACCCGAGGTCACAGCCACACAGCTCGCGCTCTGCGAGCGCCTGGGCGATCATCAGCCGCGTCGGATCCGAGAACAGCTTGAGCGTGTTCGCGAGCTGCGCGGCACGGTTCCTATCCAAGGAGTCGCGAACCGTTTCGGCGGCATCAAGATCGAGACACAGCAGCTCACATCCATCCATCACGGTCACTCTAACCGACCTTGGAATGAGGGTGCCTCAGCCACGCACCGCGTGGGTGGCCCGTGAGTGCGGCGATGGTTGCAGGCTGGTCTGGACGTAGCGGACCGCGACCAGGCAGGCGATCAGTCCGAGCAGGCGTCGCAACGTGCGTTCGGGAAGGTGGCGCTGCAGCCGGGCGCCGAGGTAGCTGCCGGCAAACCCGCCGGCGCCGAGAAACGCCCCCAGCGCCCAGTCCGGTGCGATCGCGCCGCCGTGGGTCGCCTGCAGCACCTGGTAGGTCGACGATCCCGCCGATCGAGGTCAGGAACGTGGCGGTGAGCGTCGCCGGTGCGACCTCATACGCCGAGTAGCCCAACGCGAGCAGGATCGGAGCGAGGATCGACCCGCCACCGATCCCGTAGATCCCGCCGACCGTCCCGACCAGCAGCGACAGCAACCAGATTCCGCGCCGGCCCCAACGGGTCGGCTCGGGAGACGCCGGCGCGATCCGTTGGCTACCCAGCGCGAGCCAGAGCCCGAGCGGCAGCAGCACGCCCGCGGCGACGAGCTGAAACGCGCGGTCGCCGGAGAGGAACTCGACGCGGATGATCGCCCCGGCGATCACTCCCGGCAGCGTCCCGGCGACCAGCAACCCGGTCAGGTGGTTGAACAGTCGTCGCTCGTGCCAGAAGCGCAGCAGACCACCCGGGACCGCCGCGACGTTGAACAACAAGTTCGTCGGGGTGACCGCCGGACTGGGGACGTGCAGGACGCTGAGCTGGATCGGTAACAACAGCACCGCGCCCGACACCCCGGCGGGGGTCGTGACGAGCGCGAGCACGAACGCGCATACCGCGCCGACCGGCCATTCCCAAGGCACGCGTCGCAGCCTAACCGCGGAGCGGCCTGGACGCCATAAACGCCGACTGTCGTTACCCGCAAGCACGAGCCGCCAGTCGTCTCAGGCGCGTACTCAACAGACCTGGTTTCACGAAACTCGAGCGTCTCGCGCTACGCGAGGGCAGCTCCACAGCTTCCCCTTCGATCAAGCCGAGGACGCAAGCAGCAGCCGGATCGACGCTACCCGACTGGCGACGATGGGAAAAGTCTGTTTGGGGTGAGGTCTGACCGTCCCAGGTCGTTCGCGTACGTCCAAGCCCTCCCTCTATGGGCACTCGGGCCACGGCGGTCGATCTCGCCGTCCTTCCTTTCCGCGCGCAGCAGGGAGTCGGTCTGATGTGCGAGATGCTCCTGCGGTGGAAGGAGCGGGGTCAGATTGCCGAACTCGTCGCGCCGGGTGGTTGCTCTCAAGGAACGGTTCGAGCGAACTCAGACCTTCGCGGCCTCAGTGTGTCTGACCCACGCTTGTGCGCCGGCTTGGATCGCGTCCCACGGCGAGCCGAGCGGTGGCGTGTAGGCGAGGTCAAGGTCTGAGATCGCGTCGACGCTGAGCTCGTTGAAGATGGCCGTGGCGGGAATGTCGATCCGTTTGGCGATCTCGCTGCCGAGCTGGCCGATCAGTTGGACGCCGAGCAGCCTGCCGGTCGCTCGGTCGCCCGTGTAGGAGATCGTGATCGGCTGGCTGCCGGGGTAGTAGGCCTTGTGGTCGTCGGCGACGGTGGTGACCGTCACGGGGTCAAGGCCCGCCGCGGTCGCTTCGTGGTCGCGTAGTCCTGTGCGGGCGGCGACGAGGCCGAAGATCTTGACGACCTGGGTGCCGAGACTGCCGGCGAATTCGCGGTTGCCGCCGAGTGCGTTCTCGCCTGCGACGCGTCCTTGCTTGTGGGCGGTGGTGCCGAGCGGCAGATAGCTTGTGCCGAGCAGACGATGTTGGGTCGTCGACGCAGTCGCCGGCGGCGAACACGTCAGGGAGGTTGGTCCGCATCTGTCGGTCGACGCTGATTGCACCCTTGAAGCCCAGCTCGGTGCCGGCCGCTACGCCGAGCGAAGTGTCAGGGCGCACGCCGACCGAGATCAGGACGACATCGGCTGGGTAGCGGGCGGACTGACCGTCGGGACCGGCGGCGCTGACCTCAAGCCGGCTTTCAGAGCCTGGTGGCGCGGCGGCGATCGAGTCGACGCGCGTATCGGTCAGGACCTCGACGCCGTGACGCTGAAGCTCTGCTCGGACCAGCGCGCCAAGCTCGGGGTCGACGGTGGGCAGGACCTCAGGGAGCTGCTCGATCTGGGTGACCGACAGGCCGCGTGCGGTCAGACCCTCGGCCATCTCCAGACCGATGTAGCCGGCGCCGACGATCACGGCCTGCTTGACGTGGGGCTGCTCGAGCGTGCGCATCAGCGCGAAGGTGTCGCCCATCGAGTGCAGCAGGTGCACGCCCTGCTCGGGGCCGAGGTGATCGAGACCGCCGATCGGCGGACGGACGGGGACCGCGCCGGTGCCGATGACCACGGCGTCATAGCCGAGCGTCTCCTCAACATTGTCCCCGGTGCTCAAGGTCACGGTGTGTGCGTTGGCGTCGATGTGAGTGGCGGTGGTGTCGAGCCGCAGCTTCATGCCGGTTGCTTCGAGGTCTGCGCTCGTGCGGTGCGCGAGGTTGCGCCAGTCCGTGACCTCGCCGGAGACGTAGTAAGGGATCCCGCAGATCGAGAAGTTCGGGAACTTGTCGGCGACCACGACCGTGACTTCGGTGCTTGGGTCAAGCTCGCGGGCGCGCAGCGCCGCGCTGATTCCGGCGTCGCTGCCGCCGATTGCGACCAGTCTCGTCATCTCAGCCTCTCCGGTTCAGGCTCGTAGGGGTGACCATCGTGGGATCCAGCTGGAAGGAGCGCGTCAGCTGCCTCCTCGGGCGTGATGTCCGGGTACAGAAACCTGATCAAGACGATCGCGACGCCACCGCCGATCAGCTGGGCGACGACGTATCCGGGGACCGAAGCCGGCGCGATGCCGGCGAACGTGTTGGAGAACATCCGGCCGATGGTGATCGCCGGGTTGGCGAAGCTCGTGGAGCTGGTGAAGAAGTACGCCGCGCCGATGTAGGCGCCTACGGCCGCGGGAGCGATCGCCCCGCGTTTGGTCCGCGCGAGCGAGAAGATCACGACCAGCAGGCCGACGGTGGCGATGACCTCTGAGAAGAGGTGAGCCCCGGACGCGCGGTGCGTGGTTGAGATGCTGATCAGCGCGCCGGCGAACATCGTGTTCGCAGCCATCGCACCCAGGATGCAGCCAGTGATCTGGGCCGGCACGTAGGCGAGGACGTCACGCCAGCTCAGACCCCCGAAGCTCGCGTCCACGAGCGACACGACCGGGTTGAAGTGCCCGCCGGAGACCGGCCCGAACATCAGGATGATCGCGAACAGACCGGCAGCGGTCGCGGCCGCGTTCTCGAACAGCTCGAGGCCGACATCACCCGGTGAGAGCCGGGCAGCCGCGATACCTGACCCGATCACCAACGCGGCCAGAAACGCAGAACCGAGTAGCTCGGCGATCACCCGCCGGCGCAATGGAGCTTGTGTCATGGCTGTCGTTGTCGGTGACTAGGTCGTCGAGCAGCGCAGGAATGGGCTCATCTGTCCGTGCGTAACCGACCTCCGGACACGTCGCTGGCCACACTCTATCCATTGACAGGTATCACTTCAATAGATATAAGTAGATCGATGAGCGTCGATCTGCCTGTCCTCGAACTGACCCCTAAGACCAAGCGCCCGGCTGGTGAGCCTTGCTGCGAGCCGGTCGTCTACCCAGACGTCCAGCGCGAGCAGGCAGTCCGGATGGCAGAGGTCGCGAAGGCTCTTGGCGATCCAATCCGGTTGCAGCTCGTCGACGTTTTGCGCAGGCACGCGGGCAAGGTCTGTGTGTGCGAGCTGGTGCCGCTGTTCGACATCTCTCAGCCAACGCTCTCACACCATCTCAAGAAGCTCAGAGAGGCCGGGATCGTCGATTCCGAGCGTAAAGGGCTGTGGGCGTACTACTACGTTCTCCCGGATGCGCTGGGTGAGCTGTCGGCATGGCTGAGCTGACTCGGTCGGCGATGGTGTCGAGGCCACTGGTCTCGCGCGATCGGCTGGTCTGACCTACAGCGGTGGGGAGCGCGGAGCACCGGGCGGGGCAGTGGCGGCTGACGGTGTGTGGGCTGGGGGTGGTGACGATCGTGGCCTACGGGGTGGCGTACTACTCCTACGGCGTGCTGATCGACCCGATCCGCACGTCGACCGGCTGGTCCTCGTCGGCGTTGGGAGCCGTGTTCAGCGGCGTGCTGGTCATCGGCGGTGCCGGCGCCCTGATCGGCGGCCGGCTGGTGGATCGACTCGGCACCCGGCCGGCGTTCCTGCTCGCCGGGACGATCGGCGCCGGTGCCGTGGCGGCGGCGTCCTATCAGCACGAGCTGCCGGCGTTCGCCGTTCTCTACGCCGTCGGGTGTGGGCTGATCAGCGCGCTGGGCTTCTACAACATCACCCAGCCGGCGTCGATCCGCGCCGCTGTCAACGAGCCCGCGCGAGCGGTGGTATGGCTGACGGTGATCGGCGCGTTCTCAAGCCCGATCTTCCTGCCGGCCACCGCGGCGCTCGTCGACGGGATCGGATGGCGATCGACGATCCGGGTGCTCGCCGCGATCGCCGCAGCGACGTTTGTGGCCATGGCCGCCCTTCAACGCACCGAGCGGCCGCACGCCCACGCCGGCGGTGGTCCGGTCAGCGTGCGTGACGCGCTGCGCGGTGCCTGGCAGGCGCCGGGCTTTCGCCGGTGGGTGCTGGCGTCGCTGATCAGTGGCGCCGGGGTCGACATCATCCTCGTCTACCAGGTGCCGGTGATGATCGCCGCGGGTTTGTCGACCGGCGCGGCGGCGACGATCGGCGGGATCCGGGGGTTCGCGCAGCTCGGCGGCCGGCTGCCGCTGTCACCGCTGCTGCGGCGCCTCGGTACCCGCCGCACGATCGTGCTGACGCTGATCGTCGCCGCCGTGGGCACGTTGCTGCTGCTGACCAGCGGTCACGTCGTGCCCGCGGTCCTGTACAGCCTGTTGGCGGGCGCGTCTATCGGCGCGATGTACACGCTCCAAGGGATCTACACCAACGAGCTGGTCGGTGGAGCGAACCTCAGCATGTTGATGGGCGTCCAAACCGCCGTGTTCGCCATCGGCGGCGCGACCGGCCCGCTGATCGCCGGAACTCTGTTTGGCGCCACTGGCTCCTACGTCTTGGTTGTGTGGCTGACCGCCGCAGGACTGGCGGGTGCGGCGGTATTGATGAGCACCGCGCGAGGGAAATCCGTGAGCACAGAACCCACCTCCGGCGCCGAGGTCTCCGCGCCGAGCTAGGTGACGGTTGCGTGGTCGAGCTCGTCGACGAGCTGTCTGACCAGATCGGCGATCTGATCGCGGGTCGCGCGGACCTCGTCGAGCGGACGGCCCTTGGGATCGGGCAGCTCCCAGTCGATGTAGCGCTTGCCGGGGATGAACGGGCACGCGTCGCCGCACCCCATCGTGACGACCACGTCGGCCTGCGCGGCCAGTTCGGTCGTGAGGCGTTGGGGGCGTCGGTCAGCGAGATCGATCCCCAGTTCGCGCATGACCTCCACGACTGGCGGGTGCACGCGGCCGGCGGGGTCGGCTTCGCTGCCGGCCGAGATGGCGTGATGTCGCCCGTCGGCGGCGCGGTCAAACAGCGCGGCGCTCATCTGCGAGCGCCCGGCGTTGTGCAGGCAGACAAACAGGACGGTCGCCATCACCCGGCCCCGACCGCCAGAGCGGGGCTGGCGGCGAGTTGTCTGAGCGCGTCGGTCCCGACCGGCGGCTCGGGCTGCCAGCCGGCCAGCCACGTCCGCTGGGCCGACAGCTCCCGCACCCGCGCGATATGCGTCTGCTCACCGGCAGCGCGGGCGTGCAGCACGGGGTGGGTGGTCTGACTGGTGGTCAGTGACGCGTTGATCAGCCAGCCGAACGGTTCGATCCCGGCGCGGCGCAGGTCGGCTTGGAGGCGGTCGGCCTCGTGGACCGGGGTTGACTCCGCGAGGGTCACGACGAGCATCCGCGCGAACTGCGGGTCACGCAGGCGGTCAAGCAGCCCGGAGACCTCGTCGGGGACCTGCGCGTTGGTGCGCTGGACCTCGCGCTGGTAGCTCTGCGCGGCGTCGAGCAACAGCAGCGTGTGGCCGGTCGGGGCGGTGTCGAGCACCACGATCCGATCGCGGGCGGCGTCGATCGTCCGCGCGAACGCGCGGAACACGGCGATCTCCTCGGTGCACGGCGACCGCAGATCCTCCTCCAACAACGATCGGCCCTGATCATCGAGGCCGGTCGCGCCGGCCAGCACCTCGGCGGTGTAACGGGCGGTCTCCACCGCCGGGTCGATCCGCTCGACCACCAGGCGATCCGGCGCGGACTGCGCCAGCGCCTCGGTCAGATGCGCGGCCGGGTCGGTCGTCGACAGCGTCACCGCGTGACCCCGGTCGACGAGTGCGACGGCGATCGCGGCCGCGAGGGTCGTCTTGCCGACCCCGCCCTTGCCCATCGTCATCACCACACCATCACCAGCCGCATCCAGCTCGTCGATCAGCTCATCCAGACCGGGGAGATCGACAGCCTCATCGGTGGCGTTCAACGATCCGGTAGAGATGTCGCCTCGCGCGAGATGCCGCAGCGCGTCCACGCCGGTGACATCGCCGGCGACCAGACCGACGCCTGCGGTCCGGAGCGCCACGAGTTCGGGCGGCGCCACGGCGAACGCACGCTGCTGACGGTCGGCGAACGCCTCGGCGGCCGCGTCACCCGCGGGGTTGCGCAGCACGCCGTTGACGACCAGTTGCTGGTTGGCGACACCGAGCGCGGCGAGCTCGCTGCTGGCGCGCGCGGCCTCGCGCAGCGCGCCGGTCTCAGCGCGTGACACGAGCACCAGCGTGGTCAGCGCCGGGTCGGCGAGGGTCGCGACCGCCGCGACGTACTGCTCGCGCTGCTGATCAAGCCCGGCCAACGGCCCCAGACAGCTCGCGCCGGCGGGGTGCTCGTCGACGTAGCCGCTCCAGGCGCTGGGGAGGGTCAGCAGCCGCAGCGTGTGACCGGTCGGGGCGGTATCGAACACGACGTGGTCAAACTCGCTGGTGTCCGCTGGGTTCGCGAGGACCGCGGTGAACTCGTTGAAGGCGGCGATCTCGACCGTGCACGCGCCCGACAGCTGCTCCTCCATGTTGGCGATCGCCGACTCGGGCAGCACGCCGCGGTAGGGGCCGACGGCCCGCTCTTTGAACGCCTCGGCCGCGGCCTCGGGGTCCAGGTTGCTGACAAACAGCCCGGGCACGTCCGGGACGGCCGTCGGGTCGCTGCCCGCGGTGATCCCGAACACGTCATCGAGGTTGGACGCCGGGTCGGTTGAGATCACCAGCGTCCGACGTCCGGCGTCTGCCAGCGCGACCGCGACCGCGCTGGCCGTCGTCGTCTTACCGACCCCGCCCTTGCCGGTGAAGAACAGATACCGGGTGCTCCACCCCGCCCAATCAAGCGCGGGAATCGACTCAAGGTCAGCGACGCTCATCAGCAGCAGCCGCCCGGCTCACAACCGCACGCATCCCCGCCGACCACATCTCCAGCGGCTGCGGCCGCCGCGGCGAGCAGACCGGCGAGCTCGTCGCGTGAGGGGTAGCGACCATGCACCGCGATCTCGCCGTCGACGACCAGCGCCGGCAGAGCCGCGTCTCCGAACGCGGCCATCAGCCCGGTCACCTTCGGGTTGGCGACGAACGCGTCGGGGTCTGAGGACAGGTTGTGACGCGAAACCGCGGCACCTTGCGCCTCGGCCCAGCGGACATCCTCGCGCACGTCGATCAGCTGCTGATCGACCGACGGGCCGCAGACCCCGGTCGAGCAGCACATCGCCGGCTCATACAACTCAAACCGGCGCGGGTCGGCAGCCGGTGAGGCAGCCGCGGCCACAACCTCGGCGGGCTTGCGAGCGCGGATGATTGCCGAGGTCGCGTGCTCGTGAACCTTGTGGGTCTCTGAGATCTCGACGTCGACCAGCCCCGCGCCGGCCAAGCCCGTCGCGGAACTCCTGCTCGGTCAGCGCGCCGGCGATGCACCCGGTGAAGGCCGCCATGTCCGCGCGGGTCGCGGCATCCATGTTCGGGCTGGCGATCACATCGGAGATCGCGAACCGACCGCCGGGCTTGAGCACCCGCGCGGCCTCGGCCAACACCTTGGGCTTGTCGCCGGAGAGGTTCAGCACGCAGTTGGACACGATCACGTCCACCGAGCCGTCGGCCAGCGGGATCTCCTCGATGTACCCCTTGACGAACTCCACGTTCTCGACCCCGGCCTCAGCGGCGTTGGCGCGCGCGAGCTCGAGCATCTCATCGGTCATGTCCAACCCGATCGCGCGGCCGGTCGGTCCGACCCGCCGGGCGCTGATCAGCACGTCCGCGCCGGCCCCGGACCCGAGATCGAGGACGGTCTCGCCCTCGTGCAGGTCAGCGACCGCGGTCGGCACCCCGCACCCCAGCGATGCCGCGACCGCGCCGCGGTCGCACCCTCGGTCTCCGCACCGTCATACAGGGTCGAGCCGAACACCTCGGTCTGGTCAGCGTCGGTCAACTCGACCGGACCGCAGCATGAGCTGCCCTGCTCAGCGACCTGGCGGGCGGCCGCCGCGTACTTCTCACGAACCGTCTCACGAACATCAGCGGTCTCGGGGGCGTCCGCGCCGGCCGAGCAGCCACAGCCACCCGTAGCGGTCGCCTCAGGGCCGCAGCAGTCTGACTTTTCAGACGGCTCACAGCACGTCGACTGCGCCTCGGTCGAGCAGCAGCTCGAACTCACCGGATCGGTGACGGTTGGGTCGGTGGCGGTCAGCTCAGCCATGCGGTCAGCTCCTTGAAAGCGTCGGTTGAAACGGAGTAGTACGCCCACTTGTGACGGCGCTCGACCTCGACCAGCCCGGCGTCGACGAGCTTTCTCATGTGGTGCGAGAGCAACGACTGCGGGATGCTCGAACAACGGCAACAGCTCGCACTGGCAGACCTGGGTGTCGCTGCGACGCAGCACATCCAGGATCTGGACGCGCAACGGCTCAGCCAACGCCTTCGCCGCCGCCGCGATCCGCTCGGCCTCAAGCGCCGGGTCCAGGCCCGCCGAGGGCACACAGCACTCCGACGCGGTCGGACCAGCGGGAACGGGAAGAGGAGATGTCGTGCTCATATCAACAATCGTTTCTTTGAGGGCTTCGCAACCTAGCACCCAGCAGCGCTCATATCAACAAAAGTTGATCTCAGGGCTTCATCGAACTCCTTCCGAGGTGAGGCGCGCGGTGGCGGCCTGGTGCTCGAGCTCTGAGCAGATCAACCACTGAGCGCCGCCAGAGCGAGTGCTGCAAAACTAAAAGCGCCGTTGTGGCGAAGATGGCGCAGCAACTCCGGGCATCGACACTTCACGTCGTTGACAGCCAGCACACCGATCACTTTCCGCCCTGCGCGCCCCGCGGACCTCGGCGACGTCGTCGCCGCCTACAACGCCGGAATCGCGGAACGCGTCGCGACATTCGAGACTGCCCCGCGCACACCCCGGGACATCGTCGGCTGGTTGCAGGACGGCCAGCCGTTCATCGTCGCCGAACACGACGGACGAGTTCTCGGCTGGGCGCGAGCCGGCGCCTATTCAGATCGCTGCGTGTACCAAGGCGTCGGCGAGCACGCCGTCTACGTCCACCCCGATGGACGCGGCCGCGGACTCGGACGTCGGTTGCTGACGGAGCTGTGCATCGAATCCGAGCGCCGCGGTCTCTACAAGCTCACCAGCCGCATCTTCACCGACAACCTCCCCAGCCGAGCCGCCCATCGCGCAGCCGGATTCGTCGAGGTCGGCATCCAACGACGCCACGGCCAACTCGACGGCCACTGGAAAGACTGCGTTCTCGTAGAACGCCTACTCGGCGCCGCCGCGGCCACCTGACCGCCCGTCCCGCTACGAAAGAGCGGTCGTTCCTGGCTCTGGACCGAGCGCCGCGCCCGTTTGCGCGGCGGTTGATGGCTGGAGCAGGCGCGGCTCGCGAAGACTGCCGTCGGCGTCGGTGCGGGAGTACACGACCGTTGCTCGTTGCCCGACAAGCTGTTCGGCTCGAGCATCTGCCCAGACGGTGCAGCGGCGCCCGTCCTCTAGCCCGCAGCGAGCCCAGATGCGTCCCTCGCGGTCCTCATGCACGCCGGTGACTGTCGCGGCGAGGTGATGGCGGGCTTTGAGCTTGCGCCAGGAGCGGGTCTGGCCGGGCCGGTATCTCGCAGTCTGGCGTTTGAGCACGGTGCCTTCGAACCCCATCGCGATCAGACGCGCATGCGTCTCGGCGGTGGCGGGCAACGCTGAGATCACGCGCAGCCGGTGGTCGGCGGGGAAGTGCTCGCCCAGCAGCGCAGTACGCCGCAGCCAGGACTGGTCTCTGATGTCGCCGTGGTTACCGGCGGCAAGTAGGTCGAAGGCGACGTAGTGCAGCCGGGCGCGTGCGGTGCGGTCGCGGCCGAACACGGCGCGACCGACCGCGGCGAAATCCTGGATCGGATGTCCGGCGCGATCGTCGAGCGCAATCAGTTCGCCGTCGAATACCCAGCCGGGCTCACGGGCAGCCAAGGGCGCGAGCAGCTCTCGCAGCGGATCGGTGAGGCTGGTCCCGTGCCGCGACCAGGCGCAGAGGCGCCCCTCGGATCGCGTCTCGACCAGCAGCCGGTAGCCGTCGTACTTCGGCTCAAGCGCCCACCCGCCACCTTCGGGCCATTCGGTGATCGGGCTGGCGAGCATCGGGGCGGGCGGCACAGATATGAGGCTAGATCTGCCGGCGCCGGCGCCGCGCAATCGGTCGCGTGGGGAGTCAAGCCCGGTGGGCCTGGCGGCAGCTCGACCCCGGCTCGGCTCCTCGCCCGTGTGCGAACATGCGTTCGTATGACGGCTCAGGGCTCGGCGGTGACCCGGTTACAGCGCGCGATCGCGAACCCGAACACATCGGCGATGCAGATACGCGCGATCGCTCGCGAGCTGCCGACCGTAGGGCTTGAGGATGCCCTGGCGATCGTCCTGGCGCTGCTGGAGCGCGAGCCCGGATCCTTTTCCAGGACGGGAGCGAGGTGGGGAGCGCGGCTTGTGCTCGAGCGGCGCCTTGAGCTCGTCGACGCGCAGCTGGTGCTCGCGTCGCTGGCCGCGCTTGAAGGGCCGATGGCCGCTGCCGGCGCCGAGGCGCTGGCCGAGCTGGCACAGCGCAGCGGCCTGCACCGCGTACAGCGTCTACTGGAGGACTGGCTGGAGGCCCGCCCGGACGGCCGGTAGCCGAGGAGACGGCGGCCTCGGCTGAGGGCAGCGAGGTTGTAGTGGTGGTGGTCATTTGGTGTGCTCCTCCGTCCTGGTGGGGTGGGCACGAGCGGCGTCGAGTCCGGCGAGCGCGCGCTGGCGTGGGCAGCCGGGCACGCACACGTACCGGGGCTTTCCGGGCTGGCGGTGGTTGTGGGCGATCAACGGCTTACAGCCCGGTCCGTGGTCGGGCAGCCCCGTCGCCGGCGCCGCTGAACAGCTGGTGTTGGCCGGACGTCACGGTGGGGTTCGGGGTCATCGGGCAGCCAGCTCGGCGACGGCGATGTCGAACGGGATCGCGGTGGCGGGGATCGTCTGCAGCCGTTGGGCCTCGGCGAGGTAGTCGGCCACGAGCGCGTCGAGCTCGGACTTTGAGTCCAGGTCGTTGTCGATCAGGTGCGCCCGGTTCTCAGCGGTGACCCGCCCAGCTGGGCGGTCGGTGACCCGGACTCTCCCGTCGACGCGCTGCCCGTACAGGATCCGGTCACCTCCGCGGGCGACGGTGTAGCGCGCCAGCTCGACTCGCTCGCCGGCGACCGGGCCGGCCTTGCGGGGCGCCGGGCGGTGTGAGGAGACGATCGGCTGCTCGGGCTGGCGGTTCTGGCGCCAGGCGGCGTCTGACCCGTAGCCGGTCGTCTCGTGGGGTTGGACGGCGGTGTTGTTCAGGCCGGCCGCGACCTGGTCTGCGATCAGCTTGCGCTCGTAGCGACGCTCGCCGGGTGACTGCGCAGTAGTGCCCTGCAGGCGCTGGATCTCGGCGGAGGCGTGCGCCCCGGTCTTCGGGTAGGTGAACGTCTGGCCGGTCCGGTTGGCCAGCGATCGCAGGTACTGCAGCTGGCGAGTGGTGGGCTGGGACATCTACGGCTCCTTGCGGTTGGGTGCGGGCATGGCCCGTCCCGACCGCACCGAAGGAGCGCGCTGTCAAGCGATTGATAATGAAACCCGCCGTACCCGAGGCCCTGCCCCAGCAGGCCACCTAGCACCGCCACGAACCGATGTGTCATGAGCGGGACACGGTCAACGCTCGCGGGCCTCGGGGGCTCTCAATCGCTTGACAGCGCGCGGCGGTGTGGTGGGGTTTAGGGACTTGCTCGCACCCAACCCCGAGGGGTGCCCCCGGGTCTTGACCTCCTCCCCCACCGCACCCGTAACAACGGCGGCAGTGAGAACGGGCGGTCAGGCGAGAGCGGCAAGCTGAGCCGGTTCGGTGCTCTCCTCCACGTCGGCGAACAGTGCCGTGTCGATCCGGTCAGCGATCCGGCCGGTCAGCGCCGCCGCGCGCTCGAGCACCTCAAGCGGCGCGCTCTCTGCCCATGAGGCGAGGTACGGGATGCTGTTGGCGCTGGTGTCCAACCCGACCGTTTGACAGCAGCAGAACGCGATCGACTCGACCACGAGCTCCTCGGCGGCGTAGTCCAGGGTGTCGGCGTGACGCTCGCCGAGCTCGACGCCGACCAGCGCGTGCCCGAGCTCGTGGATCAGCACCGCGAGCTTGCCGTTGGGCGCAAGCCGCTCGGCGACCTGGATCAGCTTGTGGCGGTGGTTGCAGCTGCCATCCGCCCGGCCGGTGTCAGCGCACAGCTCGACGTCATAGCCAACCTCGGAGGCGAGCTCGACCAGCCGGTCGATCAGTTGCTCGTGACTGTCGCCGGTCACCTCGCGGATCGGGGTGGTCAACGGCGCAGGCTCGGCCGGTGGTGGCAGCGGGTCGACCTGGTCCTGGGCGAACACCGACGCCAGCCGCCAATGCGTCCGCGGCCTGTTGTCGGGGTCTGCGCCGGCGTCACGCCATGCCTGGAGCTGGCGTTTGGTCGGTGGGCAGGGCGCCCAGATCTTGATCGCGCGCTCGCCCTTGCGCACGCAGTATCCGAGCTTCAGCCACGCCCCGAACCCCGCGACGGTCTCAGCGGTCGGGTGCTGCAACACGATCAGCAGCACGTTGCGCGGCGAATAGGCGTGCAGACGACGGCGCGCCTGCAGGTAGGCCCGCCAGCCATCTGAGTTACGCAGCTGCTCGATCGATGCCGCGATCAGCTCGCGCTGCTCTGAGCGGCGCTGCTCGCGCTCGGCGTCGGTCATCGGCGGTCGGGCGTGGCGACGGTTGTGGGTGTTGGTTTTGGGCATCGCTTGGCACCTCGGGGGTGTTGGGCCCGTCGTACCGACGGGCGGGGCTGGTTGTCATCTCCCCTCCCGCAGCCCGCCAGGGCTGCCACAATTTCGGGAGGGGAGCAACCAGCCCCGCGGTTGCGCTTAACGCTTGTCGACCTGGTCTGCGTCGCCGTCGTCTTCAGCGGCCCACGCGTCCTCGCCAACCGGGTCGACATCCTCAGCGGTTGGGGCGTCGGCACTCTCGCCGCCTTCGCCGGTCTGCGGGCGAGCGTCGCGTTCGGCGCGCTGGCGGTCGCGATCGGCGTTGACGAGCCGGTCACAGTCGGCGTTGGCCTTCTTGACGGCCTTCTCGATTGCCTTCAGCGACGCGGGGATGTGTGGGCCGGCGAGCCGCTCAAGCGCCTTGACCGCGTGGCCCTTGTGCGACCCCCAGGACTGCTGAAAGCTGCGCTGACTGTTGGGCACGACCAGCTGGCTGGCGTAGTGCTCGGCGGCGATCACCACCAGCGCGCGGCCGTACAGCTCCCCGAGCGGTCTTGGCGCCGTCGACGAACTTCCACACCCACTTCACGGCCGCCTCCCCCACCGCGCTGTCAGACGGCTTGCCGTAGTCGATCCGCAGCTTGCCCTGAGACCCGTCCTTACGGGTCTTGGTTACGTCCTGGCGGAACTCGTCGACGACGTAGCGGATCCCGTACATCGCGAGGTGGTGGATCTGCTTACCGGCGTCGGTGTAGCTGCCGGCGCTCCAGTCAGCGCCCAGCAGCCCGTAGACAAAGCACCGAGCGACGTCCATGCTGGCGGGGTCGACCGTCGACAGTCCGTTCATCAGCTCGCGGCCGAGATCGAGGTTGGCGCCATGAGCGTCCTCGGCGATCGCGGCCAGCCGGCGGGTCTTCTCACGCGCGGCCGCCGCCTCCGGCGTGGCCGCCGCGGCCGGCAGCTGCCCCTGGGCCCTGCGGTCAGCCTGGCGCCGCTCCTGGGCCTCGGTGACCCGCGGCTCGAGCTCTGAGACGGTTCGTTTGAGCGCGTCGCGGCACAGCTGCCGGTAGAGCTTCTGATCAACAATGATCGGCCAGGCGTCGGCGTTGAACTCAATCAACACGCCGGCGGCGCGGGCGCGATCGACCTCCGCTTCCGAGAAGCGAACCTCCAGGCCGTAGCTGTAGCCGCGGAGCTTCTTGTCCAGCTCGGCGCCCTGCTTGATCAGCTTCTCTGCGGTCTTGCCGAGCGCCAGCCGGTCCAGCTGGTGGCTGGAGACGGTCGACAGGTATTCGGCGAACGCGACCGGCGCGTCCTCGGCGTCGCGGAGCATGTTGCCCAGCACGCGCTCGGGGGCGCCGGTCAGCTGATCTGCCGCCCACTTGTTCTCCGGTTGGGCGATGTACTGCACGACGGCGTCCAGCAGCGGCGCTGACACCTTGCCGATCGCGAGCAGATGGTCGACGGCTGATAGTCCGACCGCGCCGGCGCCGACCATCCGCTGCGCCGCCTCGGGGAGCGCCAGCAGCTTGACGCGCGCGGTCACCCGCGCCTTGGCCCACCCGAGCGCTTGGGCGGCTCCGTCTTCGGTGTAGCCGCGGTCGAGCATGGCGGTGACGGCCTTGGCCTCCTCGTAGGGGTTCAACTGGCTGCGGACGATGTTCTCCGCCGCGCGCTCTGAGTGCTCGGCCACGGCCGAGCGGACTTCCGCCCGGATGTGGTCGCGGCCGAGGTGACGCAGCGCCGCGTAGCGCTTGTGCCCGGCGACGAGTACGAACCCGTCACCGTCCGGGCGGACGATCGCTGGGGTGATCTGGCCGAGCAGCTCGATCGACCCGGCGAGCGCCAGGACGTCGTCGTCGGCGAGCTCGCGCACGTTCTGGTCGGTGCGGATCTGATTCAACGCGATCAGCTGCACGACCGCGTCAACGTCGCCGCTGCCGCTGCTCTGTTGGACGGTGCTGTCGGACTCTGCGATGGCCATCTGGCCCTCCTGAGGTTTGCGGTCGCGCCGGGTGCGAGACCGATCTCCCCTCCCCCGCAGCCCGTCAGGGCTGCCAAAATCGGGAAGGGGTCGGTCTCGCGGCCGCCCAGCACCAACCCGTCCGCCGACAAAGCACGGCGGACTTCGCTCAGGGGGGCCGGTTATCCCTGAACACCCGCGTTGTGCCGCGAGTTGTTACCGGCGCTTCTTGTGCTTGTGCTTGTGATGTCGCGGCGCTGGCGGGTGTCCGCCCACGGCGACGTAGATGCGGTTGGACGACGACGGGGTGTACGGGTAGTTGCCCGATGGCAGCGACGCGATCTGAAACCAGTAGCGGATATGGGTGCTCGCCAGACCGACGCCGAACGTGTAGCTGGTCTTGAACTGGCCGCTGCCTGACACGTGTTCGTGGACGCCGTAGGTGGTCTTGAATTTGCCTTTGATCCCGATCCGCAACCGCACGTTCACGCCGGCTGGCGGGAGATAGCCGCCAAGCAGCTGCCCCTTGATCGTGACCTTCTGGCCCCACGCGACCCGGTGCGGGGTCACCGAGTCAAGTTTTGCCTTGGCCGGAACCAACAGCTTGACCTGGCCGGAGGCGGTGGCTTCGGTCGTCGACGCCCCGGCGTAGGTGGCCTCGACTAGCCGCGATGGACCAGCCGGGAGCGCCGCTGTCCAGGTGCCGTCCGGCGCGGTGGTGACCGTGCCTACCGCCGTGAACTGCCCAAGCCCGTTGTCCGGCGCGGTGAGGACCTGCACCGCGGTGCCACCCAAGGCGGTCCCGTCAGTCAGACCAAGCCAGCCGTTGACGGTCGTCGCGTGGCCGTGCTTGACGTGCTCGACCGTCTTTGACTTCCAGTGCGGCGTCACCGGCACTCGCTTGTGCTTGATCTTCTTGCGGTACACGACCCTGCCGTGGCGCTTGACGACTTTGCCGTGACGCCTGAGCGGCACGCGAACCACCACGCGGACGCGCTTGGTCTTGGGATGGCATTTGGTGACCTTGACGATCTTGCGCCGCGGCTTGGTCTTGACCTTTACGGTCTTGCCGTGCCGGTGGCGGGTCACCCAGTGACCGGGGATCTTCTTGCGCTCCTTGACCTTGGTGCAGCGCAGCCCGACGTACTTTGCGAACGAGACCCCGAGCTCGGTCGGGGCGCCGATCTTCAGCGACCACGTCTGCGCGGCTGACTCACCGTGGGTGCCGTTCTGATCAATGGCGTTGTCGTACGCGTTGCAGGTGGCGGTGTGCTCGCCGAGCCCGCTGACGGGAACTTGGGCGCTGGCGCCCGCATACCACTTCGCGGGGCTTCCATCGACCGAGCACTCGATCCCGGCGATCCCCGACGGACTGCCACCGGCGGTTGCGGTCACATACTGAGTGCCGGCGGTGCTCGGCGCGTCGGTCGGGCCGCTGAGCGACAGCGTCGGGGTGCTGTTGTCGACCAAGATCGTCTTGGTCTGACTCGTCGTCTCGCCCGCCGCGTCATAGCCGGCGATGTACAGCGGCATCGCTCCCTGCCCGTAGCTCGCCGTGTTGATGTTCGTGCTCAACGCCGGCGCCGAACACTGCACCCAGGTCGCGGGGTCCTGAGGGGCCGTAACCGTATTCGTCACGGGGATCTGGTTGAGGTTCGCGCTCAGCGCGCACATCCCCGACGGCGACGACCCGTTAAACGACAACGGCCACTGCCCGCGAACCCACCCCTGCGTTGCCCACAACCCCGCACCCGAGTTCAACGATGGGGGCGTCGTCTCACGCACATCCAACTGTGCCTCATACACATACAGTGCAGCAGTGTCGCCAGTTGGACACGTGGCGGCGTTGCAGCTGATCTGAAACCCGAAATACGGCGACGCGAACCCCGACCAGGAGGCCGGAGCGTCACCGGTATTGGCGATGTGCTGGGTTCCGCCGTTCCAGAAGGTGCTCAGCGAGTAGCTCCCGCCAGCGGTGGCGGCGAGCATGTCAGGCGTTGAGGCGCCGACGATCTCAAGCCCGGGCGGTGCGGTCGCGCCCCATGCGGCACGATGACCCAGCTGCGAGGTCTGCCCGCCTCCCCGGTTAGCGGTGATCACCAAGCCGCTCTCGAGTCCAGTGGCCGGGCAGGCGCTGCCGGTGAACGCGAACGTCGTCCCCGCCGGGAGCTCTGAGAAGACGCCTTCGTTGGCGTACGGTCCGCACGACGACACTGTGTAGTCCCCCTTGGCCGTCGCGCACATCAGCGCCAGCGCGAGTGCCGCCACGCCAAAGCTCAGCAGCGCTACCAGCCGCCGCGTCGAAAGCGAGACCGTCCACATGGCCGTCACCACGCCCGCCGGCCTCAGCAGATCACCGCGACCGTCACCAGCGAACCAGGATTAGCTGACATTATTTCAACCGAGGTTCGGGTACGCGAGGCAAAAACCGTTGCCGAGATCGGCCCCTGCGGAGGGTTGCCTGCAGTCGCCAGAGCGGAGCAGGCCTTGGACGAAACCGCCTGGTGGGACCAACTGACAAAGCCAATGATCCCGGTGCTGCTGGGCGCCCACTGGGTCACCTTGGCTCCTGGGGAGGCGTAGATGATCTTGCCGGCCGGAGTCAGCTTCGCGTACAGCCTCACGTAGCCGCCGATCTGCTTTGAGAACTTCGGTGGTGCGACCGCGCCTTGCTTGATCTGCGCGTTGCCGACCGAGTTCTTCGGCAGCTGGGTCGCGGCGTAGGACGCACCGGCGAGCGCGAGCAGCGAGCAGACCAGCGCGAGGATCGCGATCGCGTGGTGACCGATGTAGTTGAGAGCCCTGCTGAACATCTGGATCCTCCGTTGATCAGGAATCTGGTGAGCTGCCGGGGCCTAACACGCCCCCGCTGCCAAACGCGGGTGCTGAGCCCGATTTCGAGGAGCTTGAGCCGCTGCTGTTGGTGTCGCTGCCGCCGGTGGAGCTGCCACCGCTGCTCGGGCTGCTGCTGCCGCTCGACGGTGCCGGGGGTGTATAGCTCGGGGTTGTTGGCTCACTCGTAACTTGTGCCGGGGTCGTCTCTGTGGAACTCGAGGTTGCGAGCGACGCGGCGGAGGCGCTGGAGGCCTGCGGTTGACGGGTGACAGCCGGTGTGGCGTGGTGGCGTACGGGGTGTCGAGGCCGGCGCTGGAGGAGATCTCGCGCGTTGTCGGCGGCCGCGCCCGTGTTCAGCGCCCCGGACCGGATGTGCAGTGATACCGGCGTCTGAGGACGCTCGGAGGCGCGCGGGTCGGCGCCCGCGAGCAGCGCGGTATCGACGTGGGCGGAACGCGTAGCCGCGTCGAGCGATCGGCCGGGGCGTGACCCGCCCTTCGAGCACGTTGGTGACCACGAGCGCCAGCGCGACGAGGAGGGTGACGCACACCGCGCCGGCGAGCAGCGACGACACCCGCGCTATCCGCCTGCCGAGGTGCTCGTCGGCCGAGGCCGTCTCCTGATGTTGACCGCCCGCGCCGCGGCGAGTGTCGGTCGGCGGCTCTCGTCGGAGGACGACGATCCGACGGCTAGGGGAAAGTTCGCTGGAGAGCAACGCGAGTTGGCGGTTGGAGCTGTGTCGCGGTCTGTCGTGGCCGGGGCGGGATCGATGTCGGCGCGATCGATCGTGTCGGCGGCAGTAGGTGCGGACGGGGGCTTGTCGCGGATTCGCCGGCGGGGCCCACGGCTGTTCGGGTGAGAGCGGTCAGACGCATCGGCTTCACGGATCGACACACGCGTGGTCGCCGGGCCAGCGACCGGGGCGTCCGCGTTGACCGTCACGATGCTCGCCAGGTCGACGTAGCCCCCCTCCTCGGGTCCGGGCAGCCGCCGGGGGACTTCTTGAGGCCCTGAACGATTGGACCGGTCCTTGGAGCGGTCTCGGCGAAGATCGGGGGGGTTGGAGTCCGAGTTGGACATCGACGGCCCGCCTAAAGTATCATGCGTTTATCGTGTATCAACATTTCGCACCTATCGTTGTTTAGCACGCAATCAGGATTGAGGAGCTTTTGGGGACCACAGATCTCGGTGAGTTGCTGACTGTCGCTCAAATCGCTGACGAGATGCAGGTGACGGCCGAAACGGTCCGGCGTTGGATTCAAACCAAGCGGCTGCGGGGGCAGCTGATCAATCGGCGCGCCGGCTATCGGGTCCGGCGTAGCGATTTCGAGGAGTTCCTGCAGTTGGAGAGGGCTGTCGCGCCCCGGGTGTCCGCGCCCGCTGACGACGAACCGGCGCTCGGGCTGGCAGAGCGAGTCACGACGCGCTGATGACAGTTGAGGAGGCGATGAACGGCCTCAAGAGCGCCGACGTCAACTGGCGTGAGAAGCTCGCCAATCACCAGCGAGCCGAGCCGAACGCGGGATATGCCGAGCGGTTGCGTGAGACGGCCGTGGCAGCCGCCCAGGAGCAGGCGGCGTGCTTGAAGATCGCTGATGAGGGACTGCGGTTTGATCCACCCGCTGCCGACAAGATCCGGCCGTTGCCCTACGAGCTGCAGCGCCCCAGCGGCCGGGTCGGTCCCCCCGAACTGTGGGCGCGGTTTGACGCGATTCACGACGCGTGGATGTCAGCATGGCTGGACCCTGATCCGCGGGTGATCGCCGGGGCGTTCGGGGACCTGGCGGCGATCCTCGGCGAGCTTGCTACCGCTGTCGACGCCGAACGCGGGCAGCCGGTCAAACCCGGCCGGCAGCGTCGCTCGGCGTAGCCAACCAGCTCGTCATCCCCCACTCGCCGGGACCGTGTTGCTGCTTCAGTCAGCTGGCGCGTGGGCGCGTTCGACCTGCCGTGCGTGTTCTCGGACCAGGTCGGCGGCCGCGCCAGGCTGCTGGGGCAACCCGGCGCGCAGCGCGGCGTTGACGAGATCGGCGCGGGTGCTGCGCGGGTTCTGCTCGTGCGCGTGGCGAGCGAGTTCGTCGACGCGCGCTCGCAAGCGCGCTGGGAGCCGGAGGTTGTGCTCGACGCGCTCGCCGACGTCGAGGCGCCGCAGGCGCTCGTCGGCGATCTCGCGGGCGGCCTGTTTGCCGTCGACCGGCAGCCCGGCGTGGATTGATGCGACTGCGAGGGAGGCGATCGACGCGCCGGTCGCGTGCTTGAGCTCGGCGAGCTGTTGGGCGAGATCTCGGCTGATCGCGACCGACGTCTGTTGCGGACGCCCGGTCCCGTAGAACGGCGTGTCGGCCGACGGCCGCCGGCTGGGATCGGTCGCGACGAGCCGCGGCCGGGCGGCGGTACGCCGACGAGGGCGAGCTGATGCCTGCGCGCGAGCTGGCGCCGACGCGGAGATTGCCTCCGGCGCCGATCCCGACGGCGGATCTTCCGCGGTCGTCGCTCCGACGTCGAGCGGCCCCTTGATACCGGTGGTGTCGAGCGTCAGGCGTCGGCTCATCATGCGGCCTGCGTCTGAGCGGCGGGTTCAAGCAGCTCACCGGCGAGACCGCGGATCGCGCGGGCGCCGACGTGGTCGGGCATGAACGCCAGCAGCGGCACGCCCGCGGTGGCTGCGTTCTGGAAGTCGGCCGCCATCGGGACCTCGGAGTGCAGCAGCGGCAGTCCGCTGCGGGCAAGCGCGTCGTTGAGCACCTGGTAGGTGACGCGACGCGGGTCGACGATGTTGCGCAGCACCGCGGTGAGTGCGACGGGGATGCCGTTGCGATGCAGCTCGGCGATCGTCGCTCGCAACGCGACCGCACCCTTGTAGGCGTTGCGGTCAAGCATCGACACGACGCACAGCACCTCGGGGGCTGCGCAGAGTGCGTTGACGGTCAGCAATCCGAGGTTCGGCGGACAGTCGATCAGCACGAGGTCATATCCAGCGGTGTGATCTTTCAGCGCTTCAACGAGGTAGCGCTCGCGCATCATCTGGCCGGCGAGCGTGATCTCCACCGAGGACATCCGCTCGTCGCCGACGGCGAGGGAGACCCGGGCAACGCTGGTCGCGCTGACCGCGTCGGGCAGCTCGCAGGAGCCCGTCAGGACGTCGTAGAGCGTGTGCTCGACGCCCGCGGGGTCGATCCCGAGCATGCTCGTGGTGTCGCTTTGCGGGTCGGCGTCGACGACGAGCGTCGACAGGCCGCGTTCTCCCATCGCCGCGGCGAGGTTGACGGTGATCGTCGACTTGCCGGTGCCGCCCTTCTGGTTGGCGACAGCGATCGTTCGTGGTGCTCCACCCATCACGTCAGCCGAATTAGACATCGCTGCCGTTCCTCCTGCGAACCAGCATGCTCATAACCTAGCAAGCAACCCAGCGACCAACCTAGCATTCGCCCGAGCTACCAACCTGCCATGCGACCTACCAATCGCCTCGCCCGCTGCCTGTCACCCCGGTTACGACCGATCGCGCGAGCTAGGACCGGGCCGAGTGGGCAAGACACTGCCGAGCTCCCTAGCGGCGAGCTGCCGTTCTCGCGAACGCGGCGGCCGCATCACGCGTCGATCTCGCGCAGCCCGTTGAGTAAGCAGGCGCGGAGCCTGAACAATGGCCGCGCTTGGGTCACTGCCGACGCGGGACAGAGTCCTAATCGGAGCGCCTCGTTCGGCGACCGCCTAGCCATAACGACGCCTCGCTCGCTCTCGGGTGTTCCGGCCCGGTCACGATTTCGACTCCCTCCCCGTCGATGTTGTCGTTTCGGGTGAGGCTGCTGGAGGCGGCGGGCTCGCAGACCTGGGACTCATTGCAACGAGGGGAGGGGCGCACTCAGCGCGCCGAAGAGCGGTGAAGCCAGACAGCGTTGCAGGACGCGTCAGCCAGGCCGTCTGGAGATGCCAAGAGCTGGTGGGCTTCGCGCGCGTTTAAGACAACGCCACTTTAAGAGGGGGGCCGCTTTGCGTCGCCGAATGCGCCCCAGGACACTGGCCTTTGGGTGGTTCTTGGCGTCGCGTCTCCCCCGGTAGATCTCAGAGTCGTCGTTTCATCCGGACATTTCCCCCGTAACTGACGCGCGCGTTCCCCCCAGAACCTGCACCGCCTCAACTCGTCCCGACCTTCGAAGCCGCTCCGCGACATCGATGTCGCGATCTTGACCGCCGTTTCCGGCTGCTTCGTGCCCCATCCGACGGGGTATGGCGTACACGGACGCCGGTCACCGCGCCTCCAGGGCGTTCGGCGTTCTCCCGGGGGACGGGTCAGTTAGGCAACCGGGTCGGTGCTGAGGTGGTCAGGCGAACGGGTCTACGGTGCGCGCGCGTCGCTCGCGGCATTGAGGTCGCGCTGCGCGCGATGACGGCTGCGGCTGCTGCGCCGTCGTCGAAGGCTCGGAGCGATCGGAGGACGACCGGCGACCTTGCGTGCCCGGGCCTGTGAGCGTTGGCGCGTGCGGCCTGCTGTCCCGGGGGGTGCGAAATGCCGCCGGCGGCCGATCCGCTCGGGGTGCTCTTGCGCACGGGCCTCGCGTCGGCGGCGGCGGTTGCGCGTCCTGATGCCGGCCATTCGCGGGCTGAGGCCGGGGGCGGCGTGGCGGTCCAGGTGGACGTCAAGCCAGGCGTATCCGTTCTTGGCGTCTCCGAGAGTCGGCGGGGACGCGACCCGGTTCCAGCACTCGTAGACAGCGTCGAGATCGTCCTCGAGCACGAGCTCGTTAGCGCGCTGTTCGCGGCCGTGGATTCCGAAGGTCCGCAGCATCGGCTCTCCGGTGAACATCTCGCAGTGGTCGCGCCGGCGGCGCAGGCCGGTGTGGGCCTCCAGCCGTACCAGCGTGACGAGCTCCTGACGGGCGGCCCACGCCGCCTGCTTGTCGATCAGGAGGTGCTGTTGGCGGTTCATCACCGCGGCGTAGAACGTCTCGGTGAACGTCAGCACCAGCGACGGGCCTGACCCGCCGAGTCCGCGACGTCCGCGACGGTCCGGTGAGAGGTTTCTCCACTCCTCGATCGAGACTGCTGACCCGTCGGGGCGCAGTACGCACGCTGCCTCGAGCGGGACTCCTTCCCAGGAGTAGTCGCCCTCGTCACGGTTTGATCGCTCGTCGACCAGACGCAGGACGCCGCCGACCATGTGCGCCAGGAACTCGTCGATGAAGTCGTACTCCTCGTGCTGGCACGGGCGGCCGGTTGCGGCCAGGTTGAACGTGTTGTAGCTGCTGATCACGGTCCGTCGCCCCGCTGGCTCCGGGTTGGGGTGATGATCGGATTCCCGCAGCAGCAGCGCCAGTCCCAGCACATAGCGCAGGCACCGGATCGTCGGCTTAAACGAGGATTGGACGAGCCCGAGCATGTCGCGCCACTCATACATGTCGGTCTCGGCGTTCCGCTGAGCGTGCGGGTCACGCGTCACCAATAGCCGTCGGGCAAGCGTGGCGGGCATGGGGATCTCCTTGGCCGCCAGCAGTCGCCGCTGCGTCTCGCCGAGATCATGTTCGCCGCGCAGCCGGACTCGTCGATCGGGCAGTGGCGAAGCCTTCGATCTCGTCTGGCGGGTCGTGTCGGTCGAGCGCTTGGCCGGTGCCAGCCCGCCGGGATCATCCGACCGGTTCCACGCTGCGCGCAGGTACGGTCGCGCCCGGATCTCGGCGAGTAGCCCGAGGGCTTGGTCGAGGAGCTCGGCCGGGAACTCGCCCACGAGCTCGTCGCGTTCCCATGGCTTCAACGTCGTCGGGTCGCGGCTGCCGAGACGCGGCTCGATCAGCCTGGCCGTTGTGCGTGCGATGAATCCACCCGGACTGCCGGCGATCAGCCGGTCGAGATCCCTGACCCCGGTCGGCTCATACCGATTCGCCGCCTGCATCGCGGGTCGTGACCGCGGGCGGTCAGCTATCGCCGCCGGCGACGGTTCGTCCAGCGCCGCCGCGGCTTCCCGGGCGACTTCCGGGATCGGTCGGTCGGTCAGCCGCGCGATCACGACGATGAGTTCGTGAATTGGGGCTCGCAGCTGGGCCGCAAGCTCGACCGCAGCGGTGCCGTTCATCCCAGACGGATCGCGCTTGACAATGACCCGCCGCCCCAGGAAATCGAGGCGGCCATAAGCCGCCGCGTCCTCGATCACTGCTGCGGCGTCGTCGATCAGCGTCTTCGTCGGCGAGCTCGCAAGCGATTCCGCCGTCGTCATCGAGATCGCCCTCGGCCGGATGTGGGCTCCGACAGCGCCTGCGAAACCCACGTGGGGCAGGTTGGCGTCAGGCCGCACGAGGCCTCCGCCGTGTCGCCAGCCCTAGGGCAGGCGCTTGCGTTGCGGTCCGTCAGACGCGCCGGTACACTTGCAGCACAAAGCCAGCCGGTTGGCTTCACGAGTTTTGAGAGCTCAGTTGTTCGGTTCCCGCGGGTTGCAGCCCAGCGGGTTCCGTCGTTTAAGGAGGGCGCTCTCACGGCGGCGCCCTCAGTGCGTTGGCCCCGAGCTCGGCGGCACGCTCGTCGCGATCGACCGGCCGGCAGGCGTCACCGCCGGTCTGAACCGGTGCCAGTTCTGCGTGTGCCGATGGTGTCGGCGCCGGCGTCCCGTCGAGCCGCGGTAGGCCACGGAACGTGGGCCGCACTATCGCGCCAGCTCGTCGCATCCGCACCGCAGCTGTCAGATCCTTCGCTAGAGGCTGCCATGTCGCCCCGCGTCTGCTGCGGTGCTTTGCGGTGGAAGCGGACCGTCGATTCCCTGATCTCAGCTCGCTCTGAGAGCCCGAGTCACGTACTGTGTTCTCTGCTGTACCAGAGCTGGAAGGCGGTACGACGCAGTACAGCGGAGCGACGGCCGACCACTGCACCATGTTCGACGGTCTTCCAGTCCTGGAAGATCGTCCAGCACACCGGGCTCGGCGAGTGGTTTCAGTCCAACTTCAAGCTCGCGCGCCAGTTCGGCGTGATGAACCTGGTCGTGCTGCACAAGCTCGCCGACCTGCAGGCGGCGGGTGACGCGGGGTCGACGGGCCGCGCGGATCGCCGAGGGTCTGGTCGCCGACGCCTCGACCCGCGTGGTCTACCACCAGGACGAGAGTCAGATCGAGCTGACCCGGTCGCTGCTGGGACTGTCGCGCAGCGAGGGACGGCTGCTCTCGCTGCTGTCGCCTGGGCAGGCGCTATGGCGGGTGGGCAACCGTTCGTTCGTGGTCTCCCACCAGCGCTCGGCGATCGAGGCGCGGTTGACCGACACCGACTCCGGCATGAGCCTGAAGCCCGCGGGGCGACGGCGATGAGCGACGGTCGCGGCTCGGGACCGTCCGACGCGAGCGCTGCTCACGCTGATCGGGCTCGCGCTCGCCGTCGGCGTCGCCGTCTGGCTCTGGGGCGGCGTCGCCGGGCTGCTGTTCGGCTCCGGCTGGCCGCGGATCGGGGCCGGGCAGACGTTTGGCGTGCTGGTGCGGCTGCCCGGCCGGATGGCGGATCCCGCCCAGGCGTGGCCGCGGCCGGCCCGCGGGCGGCTGCCCGGTGCCGTCGAGGTGTACGCGACGCTGGCGCTGCTGGCCGCGGGCGCGATCGCGCTGGGCGCAGCGGTATCGCGGTCCGGCCTGGTCGGAGCGCTGCGCGGCCGTACCGGACGGAGCGCACTGGGCGACCCGAGCGCGAGTTGCGTCCCCTGTACGGCTCGGGCGGCGGGCGCTTGGGGCTCGGACGCAGCCATGGTCGACTGCTGTACACCGAGCAGCGCCACGCGCTGGTGGCGTTCGGACCGCCCCAGTCGGGCAAGTCGGCCGGGCTGGCGGTGCCGGCGTTGCTGGAATGGGACGGGCCGGCGGTGGCGTCGTCGATCAAGACCGATCTGCTGGCCTGCACGATCGCGCGCCGCCGAGAGCTGGGCGACGTGTTCGTGTTCGATCCGTTCGCGCTGTCGGCGGACCAATCGCACACGTGGTCGCCGCTGGCGGGCGCGCACACCTGGGACGGCGCACTGGAGGTGGCATGGCGACTCGCGGCCGCAGGCGAGCTCGACCAGAAGGGCGTCGACGGTGGCGACTTCTGGGCGATCGCGGCCGAGCAGCGGTTGGCGCCGCTGCTGTACGTCGCGGCGCGGACCGAGGCCGGAATGGACGCGGTCGTGCGCTGGACCTACGGGCAGGGAGCGCGGGAGCTCGATGCGGCGGTCTCGGAGCTGACCGGCTCAGCTCGTGACGAGGCCGAGCTGGCCGACGCCCACGCGGCCTACGACGCGCTGCGCGCGTTCGAGACCCAGGCCGACCGGACCCGCTCGTCGATCGAGGCGACCGCGCAAGGGCTGCTGCGCGCGTATCGGTTCGAGCGCGTGTTGCGGTCCGCCCGCGGTTGCGAGATCACCGCGGACGCGGCTGCTCGACCAGCGCGCGACGCTGTACCTGATCGGCGACGCGAAGGCGTCGAAGCTCCTGCGTCCGATCTTCCTGGCGCTGCTGTCGGAGATCGTCGATCGCGCATACGAGCGCGCGACGCTTGCCGGCGGACGACTGGCGCTGCCGCTGCTGCTGTGCCTGGACGAAGCCGGGAACGTCGCACCGCTGCCGAACCTCGGCGAAGTCGCCTCGACCGCCCCCAGCCACAACATCCAGCTGGTCTCGATCTTCCACGATCTGGCCCAGGCCCGCAGCCGCTACGGCCGCCAGGCGGAGACCGTCGTCAACAGTCATCGCGCCCGGATGCTGCTGCCGGGTGTCGGCGACCTCGACACGCTGCGGTACTTCTCGAGCCTCGCCGGTGAGGAGGAGATCCGCGATACGACGCGGACCACCGGCGCAGGCGGCGCTAACCGCACCACCGGCCGCCGAAGACGACCGTTGATCGCTCCCGAGCAGCTACGCCAGTTGCCCCAGGGCCAGTCGCTGCTGCTGTACGGGCGGATCCCGCCGGCGCGGGTGATGCTGCGGATGTGGTTCGCGGATCGGCGGCTGAAACGACTCGCGGGCGATGCGCGATGAGCTCGGCCCGACCGACGACGAGCCCAACGACGAACCGGACGAATTCGACGAGCTTGATGGCGTGGATGACGGCCGCTGGCCGATGGTCTGGCACGGTCTGAGGCCCGAAGCTCGGTGGCGATGGTTTGAGCGGCTCTGGTCCGACGTCTGCTCGCTGAGCGACCGCTACCGGCTGTCGGTCAGATCGGAGTGGTGGGCGGACGAGCTCCAGGTCGAGGTGTTGGCCGCGTTCGCGGCATGGGTGCAGCGCTACGACTCAGGCGAGTGGGACGATCCGCCGGGCAAGCTGGCGCTGCTGTTCGACCTCGAACGGGTCGCCGCCGCGCTCCGTGACGGGATCGATCCGTTCACGTCCCGAACGCGACCGGCCGGCGTTCGAGCACCACCTGCGGCTGCTCGGCTGCCGACCCCCGCCAAACGAGAGACAACGCGATACCCGGCGGCTCGGCGTGCCGATGGACCGGGCGGGCACAATCCGGGTCATGCCCGCCCGCGACGACGACCGGTTCCCGCTGGGCGCGACGGTCACGATCGACGAGCTCGACCGGGATCCCCACACCGTGCACGCGCGGCTGCGACCGACGGAGCCGGTGTCGTGGCTGCCATGCCTCGATGGTTGGCTGATCACGCGCCACGACCTCGCGCTCGAGGCGATGCGCGACGCCGCCACCTACACCGTCGACGACCCACGGTTCTCGACCGCGCAGGTGATCGGGCCAAGCATGCTGAGCCTCGACGGCGCCGAGCACACCGCCCATCGCGCCCCGTTCGTGAGCCCGTTCCGGGCGGCGGCCGTCGTCGGCCGGTTCGAGCAGGCGACCGCCGACCGCGCGGCCGAGCTGGTCACGCAACTGGCGCCGGCCGGCGCCGGCGAGCTGCGTCGGGGGTTCGCCGGTCCGATGTCGGCGGCGATCGTCACGCGAGCGCTCGGGATCGGCGGTCACGAGGTCGATGATGTGCTCGGCTGGTATGAATCGATCGTCGCCTCGGTCACCGCGATCACCGCCGGGGAGGGCGCCTCAGACGGCGGCAAGAGGGCGTACGGCGCCCTTCGCCAGCGGCTCGAGCAGGTGATCTCGAACGGCGAGAGCGACGCAGACGGCGAGCCTTCGCTGCTCGCCGCCGCCGCGCGGCAGGGCGACGCGCTGACCCACGACCAGATCGCGTCGAACGCCGCGGTCCTGCTGTTCGGGGGGATCGAGACGACCGAGGGCATGATCGCGAACGCGACCCTCGAGCTGCTGCGCCGGCCCAAACTGCTGGAGCGCGTCGGCGACGGCGACGGCGACGACCCGCGCTGCTCGACGCGGTGATTGACGAATCGCTGCGGCTGGAACCGGCGGCCGCGGTAATCGACCGCTATGCCACCGTCGACGCAACCCTCGGCGGTGCCGCGATCGCTCGCGGCGACCTCGTGCGGATCTCGATCACGGCGGCCAACCGTGATCCGGCAGTGTTCGAACGCCCGGACGAGTTCGACCCCGACCGCCCCAACCTCCGCCGCCATCTGGCGTTCGCCCAAGGACCGCACGTCTGCGTTGGAGTGCACCTGGCGCGCCTCGAAGCGCGCGCGTCGCTGCGGGCGCTGCTCGCCGGGCTGCCGGGTCTGCGGTCGGACCCGCAACGACCGGCCGAGGTCCGCGGGCTGGTGTTCCGCAAACCGGTCGCGCTGCACGCCTGCTGGGACCGCTGACCCGTCAGGGCCGCGACCCAGCCCGCCGCGGCGCGGTCAGCGACCGACGGCGTAGCCCTGCATCCCACGGGCGTTGGCGGCCGCCTTGAGCATCCCGTCCGGCTCACGGCCGACCGCCGAGACGCGCCCGAGCGCCCACGGCCCGGCCACCGTGACGTCGTGGCCGCGATCGCGCAGCGCCCCGATCACCTGATCTCCGAATCGTGACTCGAGCTGCAGCGACTTCGGCGAGGAGTCATGTGGATAGAACGAGCTCGGGAAGTGGTCCGTGTGAAACGCCGGCGCGTCGATTGCGGCCTGCAGGTCGAGCCCGAAGCGATGGTGGGCAAGCAGGAAGGCGAGCGTCCACTGATCCTGTTGATCGCCGCCCGGGGTGCCGAACGCCAGGTAGGGCTCACCGTCGCGGAGCGCCAGGGACGGGCTGAGCGTCGTTCGCGGTCGCTTGCGCGGCGCCAACGAGTTGGGCAGGCCGGGGGTGAGCGTGAACATCTGCGCGCGGGTGCCCAGGCAGAAACCGAGCGACGGGATCACCGGCGAGCTCTGCAGCCAGCCGCCGCTCGGCGTCGCCGAGACGAGGTTGCCGAAGCGGTCAGCGACATCGACGTGGCAAGTGTCGCCGGGTCCGAGCCCCGCGGCTGCCGCCGGGTCCGAGCCCGCCGCCGACGGCTCCCTTTCCCCGCCGTCGGCTCCCCGGTCCCCGCCGTCGGCTCCCCGGTCCCCGCCGTCGGCTCCCCGGTCCCCGCCGTCGGCTCCCCGGTCCCCGTCGTCGGCTCACCCGGCCCGGTTGCCGGGCCGCGCGTGACCATGTGTGGGCACCATCGGTGGCCGGCCGTCGGGGCTGCCCGGCCGCAGCTCACCGGACGCGTCGGCCGTCACGAGCCCGCGCCGCTGGGCGTTGTATTCCTCGGACAGCAGCGCTGCGACCGGCACATCGCCGAAGGCGGGATCTCCGTACCACGCCTCGCGGTCGGCGAACGCCAGCTTTGCGCACTCGATCAGCGTGTGCACGTACTCGGCCGACCCGATGCCCATCGCGTCCAGATCGAACCCGCGCAGCAGCGCCAGTTGGGCCAGGAACACCGGCCCCTGGCCCCAGGGACCGGTCTTGCAGACCGTCAATCCCCCGTATTCGAGTCTCACCGGCGGCTCGTAGGTCGACTCCCACGACGCCAGGTCATCGCCGGTCAGCAGTCCGGCGTGGCGCTCGCCGGAGCTGTCGAGCACTTCGTACTCGGCCGAGAACGACGCGATCGCGTCGGCCACGAAACCGGCGTGCCAGCAGGCGCGTGCGGCCTCGATCCCACGCTCGCGGTCGCTACCGGCCGCCTGCGCGGTCTGCAGGAGCCGCCGGTAGGTCGCGGCCAGCGCGAGGTTGCCGAACCGCGTACCAGCGACCGGCACTGAACCGCCGGGCAGATAGATCGCGGCCGAGGTCGGCCAGTGCGTCTCGAACAGTGCCCGGACCGATTCGATCGCACCGGTGATGCCGGGCACCAGCGGATAGCCGTGCTCGGCGTAGTGCAGCGCGGGCGCGATCACGTCAGCGAACGTCATCGTTCCGTGATCGCGCAGCAGCGTCAGCCAGCCGTCGAATGCGCCCGGGACGCAGGTCGCCAGCAGGCCGGTGCCCGGCACCTGATCCAGTCCCAATGCAGCGAAGCGGTCAATCGTCGCCGCCGCCGGCGCGACGCCCTGGGCACACAGCACCCCCGCGCCGCGCTCACGCGCGGACCAGAACACGACCGGCAGGTCACCGCCGGGGCCGTTGAGGTGCGGTTCGACGACCTGCAGGGTGAACCCGGCCGCGGCCGCCGCGTCGAACGCGTTGCCGCCCAGTTCCAGCATCCGCATTCCCGCCCCAGAGGCGAGCCAATGGGTCGACGCCACCATGCCAAAGGTGCCGCGCAGCTCCGGGCGAGTGGTGAATGGCGGCATCTCAGTTGGCCAATACGGCTCAGCGAGCCAGGCGGCCCACCAGCAACGATGCGGTGATGATGCCAAGGATGACAACGAACACCATCACGCCGAAGTCGAGCAGCAGGTGCGCATGGGTGCCGATCAGCATCCCGCGCAGCGCATCGACCTCGTACGACAACGGGTTGACCAGCGCCAGCACCTTCAGCCAGCCGGGCATCACGCTGACCGGGTACAGGGCGTTGGAGGCAAAGAACAGCGGCATCGTGATCATCTGGCCGACGCCCATCAGCCGGTCGCGCTTGAGCACGATCCCGGCGATCGTCATCGACAGACAGGAGAAGAACGCCGCTCCCAGCATCACGATCGCGAACGAGCCGATGATGTTCAGCGGGTTGGTCGTCAGCGCGACGCCGAGGATCGCCGACAGGACGAGGACGACGACGACCTGCGCGATCGAGCGGATCCCGGCCGCGAACGACTTGCCGCAGATCAGCGCCGAGCGGGGCGTCGGCGTCACCAGCAGCTTGGTCAGCACCCCCGCGTCGCGCTCCCAGATGATCTGAATTCCGTAGAAGATCGCGATGAACATCCCCGACTGCGCGATCACGCCGGGCGCCAGGAAGTCGAGGTACGGGACGCCGTCGGACGGGATCGCGTGGATCCGGTTGAACGTCTCGCCGAAGATCACGAGCCACAGGACGGGCTGGACCGCGCGGGTCACCAGCTCGGTGCGGTCGTGGCGCAACTTCTGGAGCTCGACCAGGCAGAAGATGCCGACCCGCGACGGGTAGCGACGCAGCGCCGTGAGCGGGCTATCCGACGCGACGGGCGGTGCGGCGAGTGCTCCTGATGGCACGCAGGCCTCCTGAGGTCGTGTCACCGGCGAGCGAACCACCGGTGTGTTGTCTGAAGACGTCCTCGAGCGTCGCCTCCGGCCCAAGCGCGGCTTTGAGCTCGGCCGGCGAACCCTCGGCGCGGACCGTGCCGAGATGCATCAGGGCGACCCGGTCGCAGAGCGCATCGGCCTCCTCCATGTAATGGGTGGTGAGCAGGACGGTCATGCCGGTCTGCTCGCACAGCTCGTCGACCCGCTCCCAGACGCTGTCGCGCGCCAGCGGATCCAAGCCGACCGTCGGCTCGTCGAGGATCAGCAACGCCGGTTGGTTGACGAGCGCCTGCGCCAGCTCCAGCCGGCGGACCATCCCGCCCGAATAGGTGCCGGCAAGTCGATCGGCCGCGTCGCTGAGGCCCATCGCGTCCAGCGCGTCGGCGACCCGGCCACGGCGCTCACGCCGCGGGACGTCGAACAGCCGGGCGAACCAGGAGACGTTCTCGCGGCCGGTCAGCGCGGCCTCGATCGACAGCTGCTGCGGCACGTAGCCGAGCTGGCGACGGACGGCCATCGGATCACGGGAGACGTCGTAGCCGAGCACTTCGGCGGTGCCCTGCTGGATCGGCAGCAGCGTGTTGAGGATCCGCAACGTCGTCGTCTTGCCGGCGCCGTTGGGACCCAGCAAGCCGAACACCTCGCCGGCGGCGACCGTCAGATCGATCCCGCCGACCGCGGTGAAGTCGCCGAACGCGTGCGTCAGGCCACGGGCGCGGACTGCCAGCACGCGACCGTCATCCGACCGTGCGTCGGGCACGGCGTCGGCATCTCCCGCGCTGATGTCGACGATCGTCGAGTCGCTCAACGAGCGCCTCGTTCGAGCTCGTCGGCGACGCGTGCCAGCAACGTGGCGGCCACCGCGATCGTCGCCTGCTCGTCGGTGTCGAGCGTCGCGATCGCGGCGCCGAGCGCCACCAGCCGTCGATCCCGATACTCGCCAACGCGCTGCGCCAGCTCGTCGGGCAGCTCCAGCCGGGCAATCCGGCGATCGGTCGGATCAGCCGTGCGAACGAGCATCCCCTGATCGCTCAGCCGACGCACGAGCGTCGAGACGGTGTTCGCGGCCAGGCCCAGCTCGGCGGCCGCCTGCGCCACGGACACCCCGGGCGCTCGGCGCACGAGCTTCACGAGCTCCAGCTGCGCCCCGCTCAGACGTGCGAACTCCTCCGGCCGCCCCTGCCGCCGCCGCCCGACCCGCCGGATCCGCGCCGTCTGCTTGAGCAGCGCGTCGGCGACAACCTGCTGTTCGATCACGACGGAAGACGCGGTCACGCGGTGGATATTACCTCTGCCACAGAGCTATTGCTACCTGAAGCGCCCGTCTCCGTCCGAACGGTGTTGATCGCCTTCGGACGTGCCGAAGCCCATCGACAAAGTTCCGCCGGGCTCGGTGGAAGGCGGGCGAAGCAACAGGTCGGGCCCGCAGCCGACGCAGGCGGATGAAGCAAAGGGGCGGAACCGGTGCCAGCGCAGGCGGGCGAAGCCAAGGGTTCGGGCCTGCGGTCAGCGCAGGCGGGCCAAGCAAAGGGTTGAGGTCTCCGGAACGCGACTGCTGGTGCCGACTAACGCAGAGCGAGGCCCCGCTGCGAAATGGGGCGCGCGCAGTCGCGAGCGGGAGGCCTCAACCCGCTCCGCCCCCGCGAGCCACCATCACCGACGTCGCCTTGACCGTCGCGGTCGCCTCGACGCCGGGCGCCAACCCCAGCTCCTCGACCGAGTCACGAGTGACAGCGGCCGTGATCAGGAACGGCCCGGCCTCGATCTCGACGAGCGCCATCACGCCGTCGACCTCGACCGAGCGGACGATGCCCGGCATCCGGTTGCGGGCTGAGAACGTGCCACCGGTGTGGTGGCGCTCACGACGACGACGGCTCAAGCGGCGGACCTCGGCGGCGGACACCATGCGGCGGTTGCGATCGTCACGGAACGTCTCGAGCTTGCCGTCGCGATCCCAGCGACGCAGCGTGTCCGGGCTGACGCCGATCGCGTTCGCCGCCTCGCCGAGCGTCAGGTGCGGTTCCATCGTCTCGCCAACGATACTGTCGGCATCGAACGGCCGGGGCCACAGTGAAGGGCGAGGCAATCTCGAGCAGCGGATCTCGGGCGCGCCTGCTCGCACTGTCGCTGCCGGTCGCGCTGGCGTTCGCGGACGCGTCGATCGTGTTGCTGGCGCTGCCCGAACTGGTGGCGCGGCTGCACACCTCGATCTCGCACGTGATCTGGGTGATCGTCGTCTACAACCTGGCGCTGATCGCGGGGTCGCTGGTGATCCGGTTCGCGCCCCGGACGCCGCCGGTCGAACCGATGCTGATCGGCGGGCTGCTGCTGTTCGGTGCCGCGTCGCTGGCGGCCGGTCTGGCGTCGGACCTGACGACGCTGCTGATCGCTCGCGGGTTCCAGGGGGTCGGGGGCGCGGTGCTGCTGTGCGCATCGCTGCCGCCGATGGCGAGGGCCGCGTCGGCGGGCGACGCGTCGCCGCTGAGGACCTGGTCGGCGGCGGCCGCGATCGGCGCCGCGATCGGCCCCGCGGCCGGCGGCGTGCTGACCCAGATCTTCGACTGGCGCGCGATCTTCCTGGCCCAGGCACCGGTCGCGGCGGCGGCCGCAATCGTCGTCTGGCTGATCGCGCGTGACGAGCCGGTACACCCTCGCTTCGCCGACCCGGCTCCCGCCGACGCGCGGACCGAAGGAACGGCGCTGACGGGCTCGACGGTCGCGGCGATCCGCGCCAACCTGGCGCTGATGCTGCTGTCGGCCGGGCTGATCGGGGCGCTGTTTCTGTCGACGCTGCTGCTGATCAACGTCTGGGGCCTCGACCCGATCGCCGCCGCGGCGGTGCTGCTCGTGCTGCCGCTGATGACCGCCGTGACGGGCCGCTTCGGCCGGCGCCTGAACCCGACGCTGGCGGCCGCCGGCGGGGCGATCGCGGTCGCGGCCGGCGTCGGCGATCCTGGCGCTGCCGACCAGCCGCTCGGTGATCGTCTGCGTGGTCGCGCTGGCGCTGTCGGGCGCCGGGCTCGGGGTCGCGTTTGCGGCGCTGACCGAGGACTCGCTGTCGACCGGCCCGACGATGCTCGGTCGCGTCGCCAACACGATCGCCTCCCGTGATCTCGGGCTGGTGGTCGGGCTGCTGGCGCTGACGCCGCTGTTCGTCCATCAGATCAACCACGTCCAGAGCAAGGCCGAGCCGCCGCTGCTGACCGCGACGCTTGCGGCCGGCATGCCGATGCACGTCGACCTGCAACTCGCCGCCGGCCTGGTGAAGGCGGCGAACGCGGCCCCGCAGAGCCAGCTGCCCGACATCAAGCCGGCGTTCGCGACGGTCGCGGCGGCCAACCCTTCATCGGCCCCGATGCTGGACGCCTTGCAGCCGAAGGCCGAGGCGATCATCCGCTCGTTCGCGACCAAGGCGTTTCACTCCTCGCTGCTGGGCGCGGCCGGGTTCGCGCTGCTGGCGCTGCTCGTGATCGTCGTGCCGTTACCGGGTCGACCACCGCCCAGCGGCCACGGCAACCGAGCTGAGCGGCTCAGATCAGCTCGGCCAGCTCACGGCCGGCGCGCCGCAACTCGTCGAGCGTCGTCGCCTCGAGGATGTGCTCGAGGTCGAGCATCCGCGCGCCCATCGCGTCGAGCGCGCGGGCCCCGCAGACCGCGTCGCAGGGAACGCCGCGCTGCCGCGCCCGGGTCGCGATCTCCGACACGAGCTTGCCGACGAGGCTCTGCTGATCGAGCCGGCCCTCGCCGGTGATCACCGCGCGGGCGGCGCGCATCCGCCGGTCGAACTCGACGGCGTCGAGCACGAACCCGGCGCCGCCGACCAGCTCTGCGCCGAACGTCGCCCAGAGCCCACCAGAGAGGCCGCCGGCGGCGCCGGTCATCTCGATCCCGCGAGGGTCCCGGGGCATCCCCCGGGCCTGGCGATGCAGCCGCGCGGTGAGCCGCTTGACCGCCTCGGGATCGGCACCCTTCTGGGGCCCGAACACGCGCGCCGCGTCCTCGAACGGCGTGCGGACGTCGCACAGCACGATCAGGCGAGCGCCGCCCAGCCCGCCGGCCGCCTCGATCGCGTCGATCGCGCCGGCGCCGCCGTCGGTCGTGGCGCTGCCGCCGACGCCGAGCAGGACCGTGCCGCGCGCCGGCGGCGACCGCGGCGGCGATCAGCTCGCCGGTGCCGGCGGTCGACGCCGCGAACGGGTCGCGGTCGGCGGCGGGGCACGAGCCCCAGGCCGGAGGCGGCCGCGGTCTCGACGATCGCGGTACGCCCGTCGTCAGACAGCAGGAACGACGCGTCCAGCGGCCGCCCGAGCGGCCCGTGGACCGACACCGTCCGCAGCTCGCCGCCGAACGCCGGGCGCAGCGCCTCGAGCGTTCCCTCGCCGCCGTCGGCGACCGGGCACAGGTCGACGGGCCGCCCCGCCTCCCGCAGGCCCTCCCCGACCGCCTCGGCGACCGCGGCCGCCGTGAACGTGCCCTTGAACGAGTCGGGCGCGACCAACACGGTCTCACGCACGCCGGGGATCGGACTCACCGCGCCAGTATCGGGCATCCTCTCAGTCCGATGCCCACGGACTACCAACTGATCGAGGCCGGCGGCCGCGAGGTCCGGATCTCCAGTCCGGACAAGCTGATCTTCCCGGAGGCGGGCATCACCAAGCGCGGGCTGATCGACTACTACCTGCGGCTCGCCGAGCCGGTGCTCAACCAGCTGCGAGACCGCCCGACCGTGCTCAAGCGGTTCCCGAACGGCGCCGCCGCCGACCCGTTCTTCCAGAAGCGGATTCCCGATTCGGCGCCCGACTGGCTGCAGACGACGACCGTCACGTTCCCGAGCGGCCGGACGGCGCGCGAGCTGACGCCCAACGACGCCGCCCACCTCGTCTGGGGCGTCAACCTCGGCGTGATCGACTGGAACCCCTGGCAGGTCCGGGCGCCGGAGCTCGACCATCCCGACGAGCTCCGGGTCGACCTCGACCCGACGCCCGAGGCGACCTGGGACGACGTGCGCCAGGTCGCGCTCGTCTGCGGCGCGGTGCTGTCCGACCACGGGCTGACCGGATATCCGAAGACGAGCGGCTCCCGGGGGATCCACGTGTACGCGCGCGTGAAGCCCGAGCACGACTTCTTCCAGACCCGCCGCGCGGCGCTGGCGCTGGCGCGTGAGGTCGAGCGCCGGGCGCCGGAGCTGGCGACCAGCAAGTGGTGGAAGGAGGAGCGCCACGGCGTGTTCGTCGACTACAACCAGAACATCCGTGACCGGACGGTCGCGTCGGCCTACTCGGTGCGGCCGACCCCGGACGCCCGCGTGTCGACGCCGCTGACCTGGGACGAGGTGGCCGACGTCGAGCCCGCCGAGCTGCGCATCGACACGGTCCCGGAACTGGTGCAGCGACGCGGCGATCCCGCCGCGGACATGGACGCGCACGCCGGCTCGCTCGACGCGTTGCTGGAGCTCAGCCGGATCGACGAGGACGACCGCGGGCTGGGCGACGCTCCGTGGCCGCCGCACTTCCGCAAACAGGCCGGCGAGCCCAAACGGGTGCAGCCCAGCCGGGCGCGCAAGCTCGAGAGCGCAGCCGCTAGTACAAGTCGTTGCCGGTCAGGACGTAGACGAACGGCACGAACGGGACGAGGGCCACGATCGCCCAGGTCAGTTTGGCGATGAACCCGATGTCGGAGCGGCCCAGCAGGTTGATCCAGATCAGGATCACCGCAATCGGGTGCAGGATGCAGAGCAGCAGCTCGATGATCTTTTTTGTCATGCGACAAGCTACCCGCTGCGGCGTCACGACTGCATCTGCGCCAGCGCGCATTCGCGCGGCGGCTTGTCGTCGCGCCAGCGCAGGATCTTGGTGCCGTGGCGGATGCGGCCGTCGGACGCGTGGTCGAACGTGATCTCGACGACGAGCTCGGGCCGCAGCGAGATCCACTCGAGCTCCTTCTCGGACTTCCAGCGGCTCGGGTCGCCGTGGCCGCGCACGCCGGTCTCGTACGGGGCGAGCCGGTCGACCAGCGCCCGCTTCTCGGCGGCGCGCAGGCCCGATGAGTGACCGACGACGTGCAGCTCGCCGTCGGGGTCGTACAGGCCGAGGATCAGCGAGCCGACCGTCCCCGGCTCCTTGCCGGGCCGGTAGCCGACGACGACCGCGTCGATCGTCCGCACCCGCTTGACCTTGACCATCCCCTTGCGCTGACCGGGCCGATAGGGCGCGGCCAGCTCCTTGGCGACGACGCCCTCGCCGCCGGCCAGCCATGGCTCGGTCGCGTCCGGATCGGTCGTCGACGGGGTCAGGTCGATCCCGTACTCGTCGGTGACCTGGGTCAGCGCGGTCGCGGCGCTCGGCGTAGGGCAGCTCCAGCAGCGTCGTGTCGCCGAGCGCCAGCAGATCGAACGCGACGAAATGCGCCGGCGTCTGCTCGGCCAGCAGCTGCACGCGCGACGCCGCCGGGTGCAGCCGGTTCTGCAGCGCGCCGAAGTCCTGCTGACCATCCGCGGCGTCGATCACGATCTCGCCGTCGACGATGTAGCGACCAGGCGCGAACGTCACCTCGGGGAAGTAGCGCCCCAGCGGCCGGCCCGAGCGCGACTGGATGTAGGCCTCGTCGCCGTCGACGAACGCGATCGCCCGGAAGCCGTCGAACTTCGGCTCATACGCCCACTGCTCGCCGAGCGGCAACTGCTTCGCCGACCGGGCGAGCTGCGGCTCGACCGGCGGCGACAGCGGCAGCGGCATCGTCCGCCGATGCTAACCGCTGGACCGGCCGCGGAGACGCTGCCGGCCGCTACGATCTTTGGATGGCGACTGGGTCAGATAACGCGAAGGCAGAGCCGGTCGCGACGACCGCCGAGCAGGAGTATCTCGAGTCGCTGTTCTGGCTGTTCGAGGCGGGCTTCCCGATGACCGGCGCCAACCTGTCGCGCGCGATGCAGCTGTCGGCACCGACCGTCCATGAGATGTTGCGACGGCTCGAGCGAGACGGCTACATCCAGCGCGGCAGCGGCCGCGAGATCGAGTTCACCGACTCCGGCCGCGAGCACGCCGAGCGCGTCGTCGGACGCCACCGGATGATCGAGCGATTCCTGACCGACGTCGTCGGCGTGCCGTGGGACGACGTGCACGAGGAGGCCGAGAAGCTCGAGCACGCGATGACCCCGCGCTTCGAGGCCTACGTTCGTGATGCCGTCGGCGACGCCAAGACCTGCCCGCACGGACATCCGATCCAGGTCGGCTCCCGGATCGACGGCGTACCGCTGGCCGACTGCCAGCCGGGCGCGAAGGTCACGATCCTGCGCTTCGAGAACGAGGCCGAGGACCTGCTGCACTATCTGATGGACGCCGAGATCGAGCCCGGGCGTCGAGGGTGAGATCGCCGCCAACGATGGCGAGGAGCTCCAGATCACGACCGAGCGCGGCACCAGCGTGCTGACGTTCAGCGTCGCCGAGACGGTCTCGGTCAAGGCCGATCCGTCGCCGCCGCCGCGCAAGGCACTGCCCGACCAGCTCGTGCTCGGCCGCGAGCGCTACGGCCGCTGAACAGCGGCAGCTGCTCGGGCCGGCGGGAGGCGTCGTCAGACGGCGAGAGGCTCTCAGACGGCGGGCGCCGGCGCTCCGACCTCGGCGTACGCCTCAGCCAGCAGCTTGACGCCGGTCTCGATCTGCTCGGGAGTGACGCCCGAGTAGGCCAGACGCAGCGACGACTCGCCGCCCTCCAGCACGAAGTCGGTTCCCTTGACGAACTGGACGCCTCGGCGCGCGGCAGCGTCGAACATGGCCGCGACATCGGTGCCGTTGGGCAGGTCGACCCACAGGAAGTAGCCACCCTCGGGTTCGACGAATCGTGCGTCGGGCAGGTGCTCGGTGAGCGCCCGGCAGAGCGTCTGGGCGCGATCGCGCAGCGCCTCGCGGACAGTGGCGATCGACGTGTTGATCCGACCCGAGCGGCAGAACTGGTTGACGATCCCCTGGGCGACCATGTTGGGCGAGATGTAGGCGCTGGTCGCCCGCTTGGCGACGCCTGAGATCAGCTCGGCCGAGCCGACCAGATAGCCGACGCGGATCCCGGGGCAGACGGTCTTGGAGAACGACGAGGCGTAGACGGCGACGTCGGGCGCGCTCGAGAGCATCGTCGGCAGCGTCTCGCCGGAGAAGCGCAGCGTTACATACGGATCGTCCTCGAAGATCGTGAAGCCGTAGGCGCGGGCGAGTTCGATCAACCGTTCGCGCTTGGCACCCGACAGCGTGTAGCCGGCCGGGTTCTGGAAGTTGGGGATGATGTGCGCGAGCTTGGGCTGCGCGCCGGCGGCGAGCACGCGCTCGAGCGCGGCGACGTCGATCCCGTCGGGCTCGAGCTCGACCATCCGCACGTCGGCGCCGCGATTGCGCAGCGACAACAGCGTCCGGTCGTAGGTCGGCCGTTCGGTGATCACCGTGTCGCCGGGGGTGACGAGCGCGTCGAACAGGAACGCGTCGGCCTGCATCGAGCCGTTGGTGACGAGCACCTGCTCGGGCTCGACGTCGTGGTACTCGGCGATCCACGCGCGCAGCGGCAGGTAGCCGACCGACGTCCCGTACGCGGTCAGTCCGGCAGGATCCTGCTCGAACGCCTCCTGCGCGGCGGCCTTCAGCCCGTCGACGTCGATGATGTCCAGCGAGGGGGCCCCACGGGCGAATGAGATCGTCATGGGGCCGAGCCTAGCGTGACTGCGGTCAGCGCTTCGCCGTCAGAAGGTCGCCAACGGCGCGCTGCTCATCGGCTGCCGTGGAAGCTCGACGCCGGGATCGAGCACTTCTTGCCGGACTCGACCAGCGAGCCGCCGAACGATCCCGACACCTTCGACCCCTTGAAGCTCCCCGACAGCGTGAGCACGGTGCCCTTGGCGATCCCGAGTTGAGCTTGATGCTCGCGTTGAACGAGTTGTGGTGGATCGGCACGCTGAGCGAGAACGGCTTCTTCTTGGTCGCGTACACGATGCCGCACTTGGCCGAGGCCGCTCCGGCGAGCGCGACGATCTTGCTGCCGCTGACCTTCAGCCCGAACGGGTAGCTCTTGCCCTTTTGCGTGCTCGTGCCCGTATACGTCCCGCTGCTCGCCGCGACTGCGATCCCGGTCAGCGCCAGCGCGGCGATCACCGTCAGCGCCGCGACTCGTGCGAACGTCCGTTTCGAGAAACCCATCTGTCTGCCCCCTCTTCGTTTTTGCTCAGCCCTGCAAAGCTCAGCCGCGCAGCGTGGCAACGGCCGCTTCGGCGACCTGCGTGGGCGTGCGCCCAACGGTCACGCCCTTCGCGGTCAGTGCCTGCTCTTTGGCGACGGCGGTGCCGTGCGAGCCTGAGACGATCGCGCCGGCGTGACCCATCGTCTTGCCCGGCGGCGCCGTGAACCCCGCGATGTAGCCAATCACCGGCTTGGTCACCGACTGCTCGATGAAGTCCGCCGCGCGCTCCTCGGCGTCGCCGCCGATCTCGCCGCACATCACGATCAGCTCGGTCTCAGGGTCGTCCTCGAACATTCCGATCACGTCGATGAAATCGGTGCCCGGGACCGGGTCGCCGCCGATCCCGACGATGCTCGAGTTGCCGAAGCCGCTCTGGGCCAGCACGTACCCGATCTGGTAGGTGAGTGTGCCCGAGCGCGATACGACGCCGACGTTGCCGGCGTTGAAGAACGAGGCTGGGATGATTCCGACCGAGGCCTTGCCCGGCGACAGGATTCCCGGGCAGTTAGGCCCGATCAGCCGCGCCCGACGGTTCTTCTTCAGCGTGTTGTAGACGAGCAGCTCGTCGTGGGCGGGGATCCCCTCGGTGATGCAGATGATCAGCTCGATCCCGGCGTCCTCGGCTTCGAGGATCGAGTCGGCCGCGAAGCGCGGCGGCACGAAGATCATCGCCGTGTTCGCGCCCTGCTTGTCGACCGCGTCGTGGAACGTGTTGAAGACCGGGATCCCGTCGACATCCTGGCCACCCTTGCCGGGGGTGACCCCCGCGACCACCTGGGTGCCGTAGTCGCGGTTGCGCAGCGAATGGAACGTGCCCTCGCGACCGGTGATGCCCGACGTGCACAGACGCGTGTTCTGATCGACCAGGATGCTCATGATGGGGAGCTGGGTGAGGATGCCAATTCCACGACCTTGGCGGCGGCGCCGTCCATCGTCGACTCCGCATACACATTGGGCAGCTTGGCTTCAGCGAGCAACGCACGGCCTTCCTCGCCGTTGGTGCCGTCCAGGCGCACGACGAACGGGACTTTGGGTTTGATCTGCGCAAACGCCTCGATCAGCCCGCGAGCGACCTCGTCGCAGCGGGTGATCCCACCGAAGATGTTGAACAGCACCGCCTTGACCTTCTCGTCGGACACGATCACCTCGACCGCCGCGGTGATCGCCTCCGCGCGCGAGCCACCGCCGGCGTCGAGGAAGTTGGCCGGCGCGCCGCCGGCTTCGGCGACGACATCGAGCGTCGACATCGACAGCCCGGCACCGTTGGCGAGGATCCCGATGTTGCCGTCGAGCTTGACGTAGGTCAGACCGCGCTCCTTGGCCATCACCTCCTGCGGATCCTCGGCGGACAGGTCGCGCAGCGCGGCGTTGTCGGGATGGCGGTACAGCGCGTTGTCGTCGAGCGTGACCTTCGCGTCGAGGGCACGCACGTCGCGATCCGGGGTGATGATCAGCGGGTTGACCTCGACCAGCGTCGCCTCTTCCACGGTGAACACCTCGTAGAGCTTGGCCAGCATCGCGCCGACCGGGCGTACGACGTCGGCGTCGATGCCGGCCTCGTACGCCAGCCGCCGGCCGTGGAAGTCCTGGAACCCCAGCAACGGGTCGACGTGGAGGGTCGCGATCGCGTCCGGATCCTCGTCGGCGACCTGCTCGATGTCCATCCCGCCCTTGGTCGAAAGCATCACCAGCGGCGCCTTGGCCGAGCGATCGAACACGACCGACGCGTAGTACTCGGACGCGATCTGTGACGCCCCCTCGATCCACACTTCGTGGACCGTCAGACCGCGGATGTCCATCCCGAGGATCGCGTCGGCGTACTCCTCTGCCTCGGCTCGGTTCTGCGCGATCTTGATGCCGCCGAGCTTGCCGCGGCCGCCGATCTGCACCTGCGCCTTGACCGCGCACGGGTAACCGATCTCGTCGGCAGCGAGGACCGCGTCCTGCACTGTGGAAGCGGGTTTTCCGGCCGGCACCGGCACGCCGTGGCGGGCGAATAGCTGCTTGCCCTGATATTCGAGGAGGTCCATCGCGACCGGCATCCTAGTGTCTTGCGCCTGAGGAGGGTGCCAAGACGCGTGGATTGACCACCAAATGGCATCATTTGAAACACATGGCGATCCCCAAGAACATCTCGTTTGTCACCTTCGACGTCTACGGCACGTTGATCGACTGGGACACCGGGGCCTACGAAGCATTCGCGAAAGAGGCCGAGCGCGACGGGTTCACGCTCGACCGTGACACGCTCGTCCCCCTGTTTCATGAGACCCAGCAGCAGATCCAGGCCGGTTCCTATGAGCTCTACGCCGAAGTGCTTCGACGGACAGCGGTGCAGATCGCCAAGGAGCTCGGCTGGCCGCTGGAGCCCTCGCGCTCCGGCTTCCTACCCGACTCGGTGGTGCGCTGGAAGCCGTTCCGGGAAACCAATCCGACCTTGGTGAAGGTGGCCAAGCAGTACTCGGTCGGACTGATCTCCAACATCGACGACAAGTTGCTGGGCCAGACGCGACGGCACATCCCGCTTGACTTCGATCTGGTCGTGACCGCCCAGCAGGTCCGCTCCTACAAGCCCGATCCCGCTCACTTCACCGAGTGCGAGCGCCGGATCGGGACCAAAAAGGGCTGGGTGCACGTCGCTGCCAGCTACTACCACGACATCGAGCCCTGCCTGAAGAAGAAGATCCCGGTGATCTGGGTCAACCGCACCAAGCAGCAGCTCGAGCCCGGCCAGAAGAAGCCGGACGCCGAGGTGGCGACGCTCAAGGAAGCGGCCAAGCTGCTCGGCATCGGCTGACCTCTGCGCGCGCTCGCCCTCGACGCCGACGTCCTGGTCTTTATCTCAGACGTCTGGCAGACCACCTGCACAGCGGTCCGCGCCGGCGACGAGGGGTTCGTGATCGACTCGCCGGTCTACCCCGAGGAGCTCCGTGTGCTCCCGGGCGTGCTGGAGCAGGCCGGGTATCCGGTCAGTGGCTTGTTGGCCACACACGGTGACTGGGACCACCTGCTCGGACGGCTGGCCTTCCCCGGTGCTGCGGTCGCCGCCGGCGAATCGACGGTCGCGCGGCTCGGGTCGGAGCTCGGACAGGCCCACCGCGAACTGCGGGAATTCGACGCCGAGCACTACGTGACCGATCGACCACCGCTGTCGCTGGGCTCGTTGCAGTCACTTCCCGTCCCCGGCAAGCTCGAGATCGGCTCGGGGCCGGGCGGCCACGAGCTCGAGCTGTACCCGACCGGTGGGCACACCCCGACGGCACCGCGTTCTGGCTGCCGTGGTGCAACGTCCTGGTCTGCGGCGACTACCTGTCGCCGGTCGAGCTGCCGTCGATCTCTCCGGGCGGCTCTCCGGTGACCTACCGGGAAACGCTCGATCGCTTGGAGGGCCTGGTGACGCAAGCCGAGTGGGTTGTCCCCGGTCATGGCGGACCGATCTCCGGCGAAGCTGCCCTGATCGTGCTCGGCGAGGACCGCGCCTACCTCGACGCGCTCACGAGCGATGGCGACGCCGCCGCCCTGCCTGAAGGACGCCGCGACGCAGTACAGCGTCGACTGCACGCTCGAGAACCTGACCAGAGTTCGTTCCTGATCGACGCTGGCGGTGGTCGACCCAGGGGAGGGTGATGCAGATTGGGTCCGCATGCGGCACTTAAGTCAACACACCCCTTCGTCGGTGTAGCGCTCGCGTGGCGGCCACCACGGCACCGCCCCGAGCACCGCCGCGCGCTCCAACGGCGAATGCGCGACCGCGCTCTACTCCGCGGCGGCGGCGGTGATGACGGCGAGCGTGTCGCCGGCCGAAACCGAGGCGCCGGCCGAGATCGGCAGCTCGGCGACCGTGCCCGCCTTGTGGGCGGTGATCTCGTTCTCCATCTTCATCGCCTCGATCACGGCGATCAGCGCGCCCTCCTCGACGGCGGCACCGGCCTGCACCGCAACCCGAAGGATCGTGCCCTGCAGCGGTGACGCGAGGGTGTCGCCACCGCCGCCACCACCGCTTCCGCGGTCAGCGCGTCGCGGTGCGCGCCGACCGGCACCCGCACCGGCGCCGTTCATCGCGGCCGGCGCGGCCGCGTATGCCGGCGCGGCGCCGATCACCTTCACGTCGAAGCGCTTGCCCGAGACCTCGACCGTGTACGTCTGCTCGACGGTCTCGGCGTCGTCCTCGCCCGCGGCCGGAGCGGCCGGCGTGAACGCGAGCTGTTTGAGCCATTGACGGTCCTCGATCAGATCGCGGCAGGTTTCGGCGTTTGCCCATTGCTGGGTCTGCAGGATCGCCGTGTGAAACGGGAGCAGCGTCTTCAGATCGGTGATCTGGTACTCGCCCAGCGCCCGCAACATCCGCCGCGTCGCCTGCTCGCGGTCGGCGTCCCAGACGATCAGCTTGGCCACCATCGGGTCGTACATCGGCGAGATCTCCGACCCCGGGCCGACACCCGAGTCGACGCGCACCCCCGGCCCGGTCGGCTCGCGGTAGTCGCCGATCGTGCCCGGTGCGGGCGCGAAGTTCTTCGACGCGTCCTCGGCGTTGATCCGGCACTCGATCGCGTGGCCACGGAGCACGACGTCGTCCTGGGAGATCGACAGCTCGGCACCGGCGGCGACCCGGATCCCCTCCTTGACGATGTCGATGCCGGTCACCATCTCGGTCACGCAGTGCTCGACCTGGACCCGCGTGTTCATCTCGAGGAAGTAGTACTCGCCGTCCTGCAGCAGGCCCTCGATCGTGCCGGCGCCGGTGTAGTTGACCGCGGCCGCCGCCTCGGTGGCGATCGTGCCGATCCGCGCGCGCAGCGCGGCGTCGACGGCGGGCGCCGGCGACTCCTCGATCAGCTTCTGGTGGCGGCGCTGCAGCGAGCAGTCGCGCTCGCCGAGGTGGATCACGTTGCCGTGCCCGTCGGCCAGCACCTGGACCTCGACGTGGCGCGGATCGGGCAGGTAGCGCTCCAGGTAGACGGTGGCGTCGCCGAAGAACTTCTCGCCCTCACGCGCCGCTCCCTCGAAGGCATCGGGCAGCTCGTCGTCGGTCAGCGCGACGCGAAACCCCTTGCCGCCACCCCCGCCGGCGGCCTTGACCGCGACCGGGTAGCCGATCGTGTCGGCGATGATCGTCGCGGGCATCGTCGATCGTGTTGACCGGTTCGGTCGTGCCGGGCACGATCGGGACGCCCGCGGCGGCCATCAGCTCCCGCGCACGGGTCTTGGAGCCCATCGCCTCGATCGCTGACGACGGCGGCCCGATGAACACGACCCCGGCGTCCTCCAGTGCCTTGGCGAAGCCGGCGTTCTCGGCCAGGAATCCGTAGCCGGGATGGACCGCCTCGGCGCCCGAGCGCGCGACCGCATCGAGGATCTTGTCAATTGCCAGGTAGCTCTCCGCGGCCGGTCCGGGACCGAGCAGGTACGCCTCGTCGGCGCGCTTGACGTGCAGCGCGTCGCGATCGAGCTCGGAGTAGACGGCGACCGTCGAGATACCCAGCTCTTCGCAGGCACGGATGATTCGGACCGCGATCTCACCGCGGTTGGCGACCAAGACCTTCGAGAACATGCGCCGCGGCACTCTACCGGCACGGCTACGCGGCTGTACTGCGACTCACCTGCTCCCACGCCTCGAGGTCGGCGCGGCGAGCGTCCTGGGCGGCGCGGATCGCGTCGACCGCGTCGCCGCCGAGCGCCAGATGCAGCGGCGCGGCGGCGTCACCGACCGCCCTCACGATCGCGGCCGCCGCCTTCGCAGGGTCACCCGGCTGTGAGCCGTCCATCCCGTCGACCGCGGCGCGGGTCGGTCCGACCGTTTCGGCATAGACCCCGCCGAGCTCCGGCGAGCGCTGCATCCGGGCGCCGCCGAACCCGGTCGCGAATGCCCCCGGCTCGACGATCAGCACCTGAATCCCGAGCGGCGCCACCTCGGCCGCCAGCGACTCGGAGACCGCCTCGAGCGCGAACTTCGACGCGCAGTAGGCGCCGAATCCCGGCATCGTCACCTGACCGCCCATCGAGCTGATCTGGACGATCGCCCCGGAGCCCTGACGCCGCATCACGGGCAGCGCCGCCTGCGTCAGCGCGAACGCGCCGAAGAACATCGTCTCCATCAACGCGCGGAAGGGCCCGTCCTCGATCTCCTCGACGGCGCCGACCGAGCCGAACCCGGCGTTGTTGACGAGCACGTCGAGCCGGCCGAAGCGGTCGACGGCGGCGGCGATCGCGGACGCGCGGTCGTCTGGGTCGGTGACGTCGAGTTGCACCGGCAGCACGGCGCCGTCGGGCGCGCGGGCGACCAGTTCGTCCAGCGCGGAGACGTCACGGGCGGTGGCAACGACGTGGTCGCCGTGCTCCAGTGCGGTGTGCGCCAACTGGAGGCCGAAGCCGGAGGAGCTGCCGGTGATCAGCCAGACGCGTGAGTTCGTGTGTGCCATGCATGCATCGTGACGGCGCTTCGAGCGCGCGTCCAACACCGATCACCTGCGTCGCCACAGGCAGCGCCTGTATGGCGGAAAATGGTTGCGTGAGTGGCAAATCCCTCCAACCGCTCGCGGACCTGCGCCAGTTGCGCTACGTCGTCGCGATCGCGGAGGAGGGCAGCTTCACCGCCGCGGCGGCGCGACTGCACGTCGCCCAGCAGTCGCTGTCGCAGCAGATCGCGCTGATCGAGCGTCGGCTGGGCGCGGCGCTGTTCGATCGCGGTCCACAGGGCGTCGCGCTGACCGCCGTCGGAGCGGCGCTGCTGCCCGAAGCGCGGGCGGCGGTCGCGGCCGCCGATCGTGCCTTCGATGTCGCCCGCCGAGCCGCCTCGGGCGAGCGCGCGGAGTTACGCATCGCGTTCCTGTCATCGGTCGCCAACCATCTGCTGCCCCCGGTCGTGCGTGGCCTGGGCGAGCAGGCACCGGAGCTGGCGATCAACACCGAGGAACTGCCGATCGCGCAGCTGGTCACGCGGCTACGCGAGGGGACGCTGGACGCCGGCCTCAGCCGCCCACCGCTCGTCGACGATCTGGTGGCCGAGGAGATCATGTGTGAGCCGGTCGCCGCGGTGCTGCCGACCGGTCATCGGCTGGCCGACGCCGAGGCGCTGACGCTCGCCGACCTCGCCGGTGAGTCGTGGGTGCTCACTGCCCGCTCCACCTGGCCGCCCTGGCACCGCAAATACGACCGTGACTTCGCGGCTGCCGGCTACGAGCCACGCGTCGTTCAGCGCGGCACCAGCCCGCAGAATCTGCTGGCGTTGGTCGCTGCGGGTGTCGGCGTCACGCGGCTGCCGCTGTCGTCGCGCAGCCTCCGCGACGGCGGTGTCGTGTTCGTCCGGCTGCGCGGCGAGGATGCCGCGATCGCGCTCGTCACCAACCCAGCGTCCGCGCACCCGGCGCTGGCGTCGTTGCGCGAGGTGCTGCACGCGCTCACGCCCGCGGACGTGCTCGGTTAGATCCGGCCTCCAGCGACCCGGTCAGTGCGCGGCCAGCGACGACTCGGTGCGCTCGGCGGCCCGCGCGTAGGCGGGCCTCGCGCGCAGGCGCTCGAAGTAGGCGCCGACGCGGTCCGGCGCGGCGTCGAGCACGCCGGCGTGGTCGCCCACCGCCAGCACGCCGCCGACGACGATGTCGGCGGCCGTGAGCGCGTCACCGAGCAGGAACTCGTGCTCGGCGAGCGGCGACTCCAACGACGCCGCGGCGCGCCCGAACCGCTCTCGCTGGCCGGCGCGGTACTCGTCTGAGACATGGCTGACGAACCGGGCGTTGACCGCGGCCGGCTCGAGCTCGGTCATCGCCATGATCGACCAGCTGTATACCTGCACCCGCAGCGGCGACCCCAGCGGCCCGATCAGCCCGGCGTCGGGGTACAGGTCCGCGATCGCGAGCACGATCGCGGTCGACTCGAACACCGTCGCGCCGTCGTCGAGCGTCAGCGCCGGCACGCGCCCGAGCGGATGGCGCTCCAGGTGCTCGGCCTCCCCGCACTCCTCGCGTGACAGCGCCAGCGGCTCATACGTCACGCCGAGCTCCTCGAGCTCCCACGCGACGCGGACCGGCCGTCCGGTCCCCGCGCGGTAGTAGAGCCTCATCGTCAGGCGACCCTACCCGGCGAGTGGGAGATTTGTCCAACGATGTTTGACAAATCTCCCACCCGATCGACGCGCAGCGAAGGTCAGCGCGCGTTCAGGACCATGCCGGCGGCGACCGTGTCGTTGGTCGACTCGTCGATCAGGATGAAGCTGCCGGTCGCGCGGTTGCGCGCGTACGAGTCGAGGATCAGCGGGGCCGAGCAGCGCAGCTGGACACGGCCGATCTCGTTGAGGCCGAGCTCGCTCGCGGGCAGGTGCTCGAGCGTGTTGATATCGACCTTGTATTCGATCTGCTCGACGATCGCGCGGGCCGAGCGGGTGGTGTGCTTGATCGTGTACTTGCCACGCGGCGACAGTCGCTGCTCGGACATCCAGCAGAGCATCGCATCCAGCTCACGGCTCGCGATCGGTTGATCCTCGGGTGAGACGATCATGTCGCCGCGAGAGATGTCGATCTGGTCGGCCAGTCGCAGGGCGACCGACATCGTCGGGAAGGCCGACTCCAGCTCACCACTGAACGTGTCGATCGAGGCGATCGTCGTACTGCGGCCGTTGGGCATCACAACCACCTCGTCACCCGGACGCAGGACGCCGCCGGCGATCTGGCCGCCGTAGCCGCGATAGTCGTGATGCTCGTCGGACATCGGCCGGATCACCCACTGCACCGGGAAGCGGACGTCCTGGAGGTTGCGATCGGGCGCGATCACGACGTGCTCGAGGTGGTAGAGCAGCGGCGCCGCCCCGTACCACTGCATCCGGTCCGAGCGATCGACGACGTTGTCGCCGTTCAGCGCCGAGATCGGGATGAACGTGATGTCGGGCACCTGCAGCCGCGCCATCCAGTCGGTCATCTGCTCGAGGATCTCGTAGAAGACGGTCTCGTCGTAGTTGACGAGGTCCATCTTGTTGACGCACACGACCAGGTGCGGAATCCGCAGCAGCGACGCGATGTACGCGTGGCGGCGGGTCTGCTCGGAGACGCCCTTGCGGGCGTCCACGAGCACGATCGAGACGTCGGCGGTCGAGGCGCCGGTGACCATGTTGCGCGTGTACTGCTCGTGGCCGGGGGTGTCGGCGACGATGAATTTGCGCCGCGGGGTCGCGAAGTAGCGGTAGGCCACGTCGATCGTGATCCCCTGCTCGCGCTCGGCGCGGAGGCCGTCGGTCAGCAGCGCCAGGTTGACGTAGCCGTCGCCACGGCGCTCTGAGGTCTCGACGACGTGCTCCATCTGATCCTCGAAGATCGACTTGGTGTCGTGCAGCAGCCGGCCGATCAACGTCGACTTGCCGTCATCGACCGACCCGGCGGTCGCGATCCGCAACAGCTCGGAGGTGCGCTTGCCGACCCAGTACGGGCTGATTGTCGGCCCGCCGGGCTCGGCTCCGGTTTGGGGGGCGGTGCCGTTGGTGGCGTCGGCGGCGGTCATGTCTAGAAGTAGCCCTCGCGCTTGCGGTCCTCCATCGCGGCCTCGGTCACGCGATCATCGGCGCGCGTCTCCCCGCGCTCGGTGACGCGGGTCGCCGCGATCTCGGCGACGACCGCGTCGAGCGAGGCCGCAGTCGAGCGGACCGCCCCGGTACAGGTCATGTCGCCCACCGTCCGGTAGCGGACCGACTCGCTGAACGGGACCTCTCCCTCGATCAGCTCCATGAACTCGTTGTGGGCGTACAACATCCCGTCACGTGCGAACACCTCGCGCTCGTGCGAGAAGTAGATCGACGGGATCTCGAGCTGCTCGGAAGCGATGTACTGCCAGACATCGAGCTCGGTCCAGTTGGAGATCGGGAACACCCGCACGTGCTCGCCCTTGCGGATCTTGCCGTTGTACAGCGACCACAGCTCCGGCCGCTGGTTCTTGGGATCCCACTGGCCGAAGTCGTCGCGGAAGGAGAACACGCGCTCCTTGGCGCGGGCGCGTTCCTCGTCGCGACGGGCGCCGCCGAATGCGGCGTCGAACCCGTGCTCCTCGATCGCGTCGAGCAACGTCGTCGTCTGCAGCCGGTTGCGTGACGCCCGTGGGCCCGTCTCCTCGGTCACGCGGCCGGCATCGATCGAGTCCTGGACGTGGGCGACGATCAAGCGCTCGCCGATCTCGGCCGCGATCCGGTCACGGAACTCGATCACCTCGGGAAAGTTGTGACCCGTATCGACGTGCATGATCGGGAACGGGAACTTGCCCGGGCGAAACGCCTTCTCGGCGAGCCGGAGCAGGATGATCGAGTCCTTGCCGCCGGAGAACAGGAGCACGGGTCGCTCGAGCTCGGCGGCTACCTCACGGAAGATATGGATCGATTCAGCCTCGAGGCTCTCGAGGTGGGACAGCTCGTAATGGTTGCGAGTCATCGGGTTGGGTGCAGGTTAGGACGTGGGCCGGGACGGGTCAGAGAGATCGGGCGCGGGGTCGGAGGTGAGCCCCTTCCCGAATCACCAGCTGGGGCGGTGGGGTGGGAGGTGGGCCCTGCCCTACCCGTCGCGATCACGCGACGTGGATGCCGCACTCGGTCTTGTCCAGGCCCGCCCAGCGCCCGTCGCGACCGTTGCCAGGGAGCGTGCACGAGGCACACCCGATCGAGTCGTAGCCCTGATCGTGCAGCGGGTTGTACGGCAGATCGTGCTTGAAGATGTACGCCCAGACGTCCTTCTCGGTCCAGTCCGCGAGCGGGTTGAACTTGACGATCCCGCGCCGCTCGTCATGCTCGAACTTCGTCGCCGACGCGCGCGTCGTCGCCTGCTCACGCCGGATCCCGGTGATCCAGGCGTCGACGTCGGACAGCGCCGTCTCGAGCGCCGCGACCTTGGCCGCCGAGCAGCAATTTGCGAGCGTCCACGGGGCGCCGGGACTGTGGGCGTCGATCACGTCGATCCCGAGCGGGAAACGATCCTCGAACCGTTTCCAGGTCGCGAGCGTCTCCGGGAACAGGACACCGGTGTCGATCGTGAACGCCCGGACGTCCCGCCCACCCGCGATCTGCGACAGCATGTGGAACAGGACCGACTCCTCCTTCTGAAAGGAGCAGGCCAGCGTCAGCCGCGGTTGATAGTGCTCGACGGCGTACGCCAGCACCTGCTCCGCCGTAGCACCCTGCAGCCTCGTTTCGACGGTCGCGCTCAAACCGCGCACTCGCCTTCGCCACGGGCCACGACGAACGGGACTTCGCGGTTGTAATCGATGAAGTGGTTCATGGTGTCAAGGCTGAATTCGATCGGCATCGTCAGATCCCTCACTTGCTCTTCGAATCGAGACGGCCCGACCCGCTCCGCGTAGGCCCCGAACGTCTCGCCCTCGGCCCTGTCGGACTCGTATAAATCTAGCCACCGCTGCACGGCATCGGGCACACGCTTGGCCGGCAACCGCGACTTCAGTCGGGTGCCATACCGAACCTCGCCGCCCTCATAGGCGCCGCCGATGTGCGGGATGTAAGCCGGGATCGTCCGCTCGCCGACCTTGATCGACGCGCCGTAGAAGCCGATGTCGGCGATGTGGTGCTGGCTGCAGCCGTTCGGGCAGCCGCTCATCTTGATGTGGACCCGCCTGGTCAGCGGGTCGGTGATCGCCATCGCGTCGACCCGCTCGGAGACGGCCCGGTTGAGCCCCATCGAGCTCGTGATCCCGAGCTTGCAGGAGTCCGTGCCGGGGCATGAGACGACATCGGTGATCTCGTCGGCGCCGGCATCGCCGAGTCCAAGTGCGGAGAGCTCACGCCACACCTCGTAGGCGGCGGCGTCACGGACCCAGCGCAGCACCAGGTTCTGATGCACGGTCGTGCGCGCGTACCCGCCCGTGTAGCGGCGCATGATTTCGCCCAGCCCACGCAGCTGCTCGGGGGTCAGGTCGCCTCGGGGGATCTTGACCTCGACCGTCGCGAACCCGGGCTGGCGCTGAGACACGACGTTCGACGACGCAAACGCGTCAAACGCACGGCGATCGCCGTTCGGGCTGGAGTAGTCCGTGCGTGCCGTCGGCAGATGTGCGCGCTCGTCGTGAAACAGCAGCAGGCCGGAAGGATCGAAGTCCCGCTCGGACGACCCAGTCGCCCCGGAGCTCCTCCTCCACCAGCTCACGGAACGCATCGATCCCGATCTTGTCGACCAGCACCTTGATCCGAGCGCGAGCGCGGTTGACGCGCAGGAACTCGGTGCGATCGAAGATCCGCATGCACGCCTCGGTGATCTTCAGGTAATCGCCGTTGTCGAGCTCGACGAACTCGTACAGCGTCGGCGCGATCCGCGGCATGATCGACGTCCCGCCGCCGACACGCATCTCGACGCCGCGCACGCCGTCCCGGACCCGTGGCAGGAACGCCATGTCGTGGATCCCGGTGATCGCGTTGTCGGCGTCGTTGGCAGCGAATGCCGTCTTGACCTTGCGCGGCATCGCCTGCGTCGTCGGATGGCGGACGAAGTACCGCACGTAGGCCGCCGCGTACGGGGTCACGTCGAACGGCTCGTCGGCGAGCGTGCCGGCCCGGGGGTCGCCGGTGACGTTGCGCATCGTGTTGCCGCAGCCCTCGCGTGAGGACAGGCCGGTGTCGGCCAACTCGCGCATCAGCTCGGGCATGTCGGTCAGCGGCACGTGGTGGATCTGGATGTTCTGGCGCGTCGTGACGTGGCCCTTGCGCAGTGGCGCGTACTGCTCGATCACGCTGGCGAACGCGTCGAGCTGATCAGGGGTGACGCCGCCCATCGGGAGCTTGACGCGGATCATCTGGACGTCGGGCTGACGCTGGCCGTAGACGCCCTGCTTGAGCCGGAACTTGATGAACTCCGCCTCCTGGATCCGTCCGTCGAGGAAGCGCGTCGACTCGGTCTCGAAGTCGTCGAACTCGCGCTCGAGGATCGGGATCACGTGTCCCGGAACGTCCTCGACGACCAGCGGATTCTCCAGCGACCCTGAGCGGGGAGCGCGTGTATGGGTGTCCAACGATGCGGGCTCCATCGGGTCCTTCCGGTCGGGTTCGATGCCGCGGCGGGCGAGCCTGACCAGGCTGCAGCGCAATCTACCAAAACCCAATCCGGGTTTACCTATTTAGTTCTGGTAGCGCGCCGAGCGGCCGGACCGCGTACGGTCAGGCCCAGGGCGGCGGCGCCCCGGGGCGCGATCGACGCCCTCCAGCAGCGCCGCCTGCTGCCACGGGTTGCGCGCCGGCGGGGCCGACACCAGCACCGGCGCCGTGTCACGGATGAATCGCTGCACGGCGGCGATCACCGCCGCCGCCTCCTCGGGCGAGGCGTTCGGAGCGACGATCGTGAGCTCGGCGCGACGGTTCACCATCGCCCGCGGAGCCTACCGGGACGGGGGCTCGCCGGCGGTCGCCCGCCGCCATCGGCGGGCCGATATATGGTGCGGCCGCGTGCCACCGCTGCCCGTCCTCGGCCACGACACCGTGCTCGCCGCCGTGACCCCCGCCGCCGCGATCGATCACGTCCGTGAGGGCTTTGCGCGCCACCACTCCGGCGACTGGTCGATGCCGGCCAAGGTCTACCTGCAGAGCCCGCCGTTCGGCGACTTCCGCGCGATGCCGGCCCGCGGCGACGGGTTCGCGATGCTGAAGTGGATCACGTCGTTTCCGTCCAACCCCGCCAACGGGCTGCCGACCGTGCAGGGATTGATCTGCCTGTCGGACGCCGACACCGGCACGCCGCTGATGATCCTCGACGCCCGCTCGGTGACGGCGCTGCGGACCGGCGCGGTCGCGGCCGTCGCCGCCCCGGCGCTGGCCCGATCCGATGCGCGTTCGGTCGGCGTGATCGGCTGCGGCCTGCACGGGCTGTGGGCGGCGCGCTGCCTGCGGGCGGCCGGCTACGAGGGCGGCGTCGCCTGCGACCCCCGGCCCGAGGCCGCCGCCGAGGTCGCGCGTGAGCTGGCCGGGACGGTCGGCGACCGGATCGAGGCGCTCGCGTGCGACGTCGTCTGCTGCGTGACGCCCGGGACGGTGGCGATCGTCGAGCGGCCGGACCTGCGGCCCGGCCTGCATCTGAACATGCTCGGCGCCGACGGCCCCGGCAAGGCCGAGGCGAGCGTCCATGCGGTCGCGGCCTGCACGCTGTTCTGCGACGAATGGGAGCAGGCGGTGCACGGCGGCGAGCTGACCGGCGCCGTCTCGGCCGGGCTCGTCGGCCGCGAGGCGGTCCGTGATCTGGGCTCGGTGCTCGCGCGGCGCGGACGGCGCGCGGCAGAGCTCCGACGAGGAGATCACGCTGTTTGACTCCACCGGGCTCGCGATCCAGGATCTGGCGATCGCGGCCGCCGCCTACGAGGCCTGGCAGGCCGGCTCGATGCACGCGCAGACGATCGAGCTGTAGGCGAATCCCGATGGTGGAGGACGCGCGACGCGGGTAGCGTCGACGCATGCCGACGCTCGTCCTCGGACCGATCCTGCGCTACGTCTCGGAGACCGAGGCGACCATCTGGGTGCAGACCGACACCGCCTGCGAGGTCGAGATCCTCGGGCGCCGCGGTCGCACGTTCACCGTCGGCGAGCGCCACTACGCGCTCGTCGTCCTGCGCGACCTGGAGCCCGGGTCGAGCACCGAGTACGAGGTCCATCTCGACGGCGTGCGCCGGTGGCCCGAACCGGACTCCCCGTTTCCCGCGAGCCGGATCCAGACGCTCCCGCGATCGGGGGCGGTGCGAAATCGTCTGGGGGTCGTGCCGAGTCGCCCGGCCACACACCGGCTCGTACATCCTCGACGTCGACGAGCATCCGGAGGGCGTCGGCGTCGACGCGCTGCACGCGCTGGCGCTGCGGATGCGCGACCAGCCCCAGGCGCAATGGCCGCGGCTGCTGCTGCTGCTCGGCGACCAGATCTACGCCGACGAGGTCTCGCCGGAGACCGTGGCGAAAATTCGCGCGCGGCGTGACACGAGTCGCGCCCCCGGCGAGGAGGTGCTCGACGTCGACGAGTACACGATGCTCTACGAGGAGTCCTGGTGCGATCCGTCGATCCGCTGGCTGATGTCGACGGTCGGTTCGGCGATGATGTTCGACGATCACGACGTCCACGACGACTGGAACACGTCGGAGTCCTGGATCCGCGACATGCGCGCCACCTCCTGGTGGCATCAGCGGATCGTCTCGGGCCTGCTGACCTACTGGGTCTACCAGCACCTCGGCAACCTGTCGCCCGACGAGCTCGACGCGAACCCCCTGTACCAGAGCGTGATCGCCGCCGATGACGCCGAGCCGCTGCTGCGCGAGCTTCGCCGAGACCGCCGATCGGGACGAGGGCGGCCGCCTGTGGACGTTCTCGCGCGTGATCGGGAACGCGCGGCTGGTGGTGCTCGACGGCCGCGAGGGCCGCGTGCTCGGCGACGGCCGTCGGGAGATGATCGACGCCGACGAGTGGGCGTGGCTGGAGAGCGAGCTGCACGGCGACTACGACCATCTGCTGATCGCCGGCACGCTGCCGGTCCTGCTCGCGCCGACGCTGCACTGGATCGAGGCCTGGAACGAGGCGGTGTGCTCCGGCGCCTGGGGCCGGTGGGCGCGCGGGCCGGCCGAATCGCTGCGGCGAGCGCTCGACCTCGAGCACTGGGCCGCCTTCCAGGACTCGTTCCATCGTCTGATCGCCTGATCGGCGAGATCGGCTCCGGCGCGCGGCGGCGCGGCGCCCGCGTCGATCGTGATGCTCGGCGGCGACGTCCACCAGTCCTACGCCGAGCGGGTGACCTTCCCGCCGAACGCCGGCGTCACCAGCTCGGTCTACCAGACTGGTGTGCTCGCCGTTTCGCAATCAGCTGGCCACAGCGCGAGCGACGCATGGTGGGCACCGCGCGACGTTCACGGGTCGCGCGGCGGCTCGCCCGCCGCCTCGCGCTGTCGGCCGGCGTGCGCGAGCCGGAGATCCGCTGGGACGTGGTCCAGGACCCGACGTGGCGCAACCAACTCGGATGGCTTGCCGATCGACGGCAGAAGGCTCGACCTGACGATCGAGTCGACGCCGGCTTCCCACGCGCCGGCGCTCGAGCCGGTTCTACGACTCCGGATCGCCTGAGCCAGGGCGGCTACAGCGGGATGTTGCCGTGCTTGCGGCGGGGGCCGGGCTCACGCTTGGTCTGGAGCGTCTGCCAGCGCCGTGATCACCTTCGGCCGCGTCTCGTGCGGGATGATCACGTCGTCGATGTACCCGCGCTCGGCGGCCACGTACGGGTTTGCGAAATGGGCCTTGTAGTCGTCGATCAGCTTCTGACGGCGCTGTTCGGGCGTCGGCGAGGCGGCGAGGTCACGCCGGTAGATGATGTTGACGGCCCCCTCGGGACCCATCACGGCGACCTCAGCGCTCGGCCACGCGAAGTTGAAGTCCGCCGCCAGATGCTTTGAGCCCATCACGTCGTAGGCGCCGCCGTAGGACTTCCGGGTGATGATCGTGACCTTCGGGACGGTCGCCTCGGCGTAGGCGTACAGCAGCTTGGCGCCGTGGCGGATGATCCCGCCCCACTCCTGCGTGGTGCCCGGCAGGAAGCCCGGGACGTCGCAGAACGTGAGGATCGGGATGTTGAACGCGTCGCAGGTGCGGATGAACCGCGCCGCCTTCTCCGAGGAGTCGATGTCCAGCACGCCGGCCAGCTGCGCGGGCTGGTTGCCGACGACGCCGACGCTGTAGCCGTCCATCCGCGCCAGCCCGCAGACGATGTTGCGGGCGTAGTGCTCGTGGACCTCGAGGAACTCGCCGTCGTCGACCACCCGCCGGATCACCTCGCGCATGTCGTACGGCTTGTTCGGGCTGTCGGGGACGATCTGATCGAGCTCCGGATCCTCGCGCAGCGGATCGTCGGTCGGATGGACGCGCGGCGACGTCTCGAGGTTGTTCTGCGGCAGGAACGAGAGCAGGTAGCGCGCGTCCTCGATGCACTGGTCCTCGTCGTCTGACGCGAACTGCGCCACGCCGGACTTGGAGTTGTGCGACATCGCCCCGCCGAGCTCCTCGAACCCGACCTCCTCCCCCGTGACCGTCTTGATCACGTCGGGGCCGGTGATGAACATGTGCGAGGTCTCCTTGACCATGAAGATGAAGTCCGTGATCGCCGGCGAGTAGACGGCGCCGCCGGCGCACGGGCCCATCACCAGCGAGATCTGCGGGATCACACCGCTCGATCGGACGTTGCGCAGGAACACATCGCCGTAGGCGCCGAGCGAGACCACGCCCTCCTGGATGCGGGCGCCGCCGGAGTCGTTGATCCCGATCACGGGACAGCCGATCTTCGCCGCCAGGTCCATCACCTTGCAGATCTTCTCGGCCATCACCTCGCCCAGCGAGCCGCCGAACACGGTGAAGTCCTGGCTGAACACGCACACGCGACGGCCGTCGATCGTGCCGTGGCCGGTCACGACGGCATCGCCGTACGGGCGGTTGCGTTGCATGTCGAAGTCGGTCGTGCGATGGCGCACGAACACGTCGAGCTCTTGGAACGAGCCCGGGTCCAGCAGCTTCGCGATCCGCTCGCGGGCCGTGAACTTGCCCTTCGCATGCTGCTTGTCGACGGCCACCTGGCCGGCGTTGTGGACCGCCTCCTGGCGCAGCTCGAGCAGCTGGTCGAGCTTTTCCTCGTATGTCTCCGGCGCCTTATCTCGCATGGCGCGCGAGTCTATGTGTTCGACGCTGCTCGGCGTCGCCTTGGCCCGCCACTCACGGCCGAGGCGCAGATCAGCTGGCTTTACGTGCATTTGACAACGCGATTCGGCGCTCTATAGGTTCGATATGTTGAGTTCATGTTGAGGAGCTATTGAGGGCGTAGATGTGCCGGGAGGCTCGGGATCGGGCGGCCAGGGCACACGATCGACGCTGAGCGGCGCGATCGGCACGGGGGCTTCACACCTGGATCCGGGCAATCGGGGCACGGTTGTGCAATCCCGGCGTGCCGAGCCGGTGGTTCGCGTCGCCGGTGGCCTGGGCGGGCTGATTCAGAGCGCTCGTCGCATCGGCCAGACCACCACCTACAGGAGGTTCTCGATGAGACGACTGATGATGCGGCGCCGAGACGGCCGGACGGCCACGACCCCAGGCGCGGCACACCCGAGGCGCCGGCTGCGACTGCCGACGTCGGGCGCGGCACTGGCCGTATCGATCGTGGCGCTCGTTGTCGCGATGGCCGGCTCGGCCTACGCCGGCGCCACGCTGGGTAAGGGCAGCGTCGGCACCAAGCAGTTGCAGAAGGGCGCGGTCACGAGACGGCAAGATCGCCAAGGGCGCGATCACCGCCGGCAAGCTCAAGGCCGGGCTGATCGTCCCGAACGCGCTGCACGCGAACACCGCCGACTCCGCGACGAACGCCACCAACGCGACCAACGCGACCAACGCGACCAACGCAACCACCGCCACCAGTGCGACCAACGCCACCAACGCCACCAACGCCACGAACGCCACCAACGCCACCAACGCGGCCAATGCGACGGCGCTGGCGAAGGTGACGTACGTTGCAGAGCGCGATCATCGCCTCGCCGGCGGCAACTACAGTGGGCACCAACCCGTCGACTACCGCCGGATCGGTGTCGTGCCCGACCGGCACCGCGGCGATCGGCGGAGGTTTCTTCACGTCGCAAAAGGGCATGGAGATGAGCGACTCCCAGCCGACCGTCGGCGCCGGTGGCACAGCGGTAGCGACCGGCTGGAACGGGTTCGTGGACAACTTCCTCGGGACCGCCGGCACGTTCACAGGTGTGGGCGATCTGCACCCCGGTGACCGCGGGGGTCAGCCCGGCCGCCGTTCCGCTCGCGAAGAGCCAGAGCACCCGCTAAACCGCACGTTTGGCCGGCGACCACGGACTCTCCGTGGTCGCCGGCCGTTTGCGGACCGCCGGAACGATTCGCTTCCAGGGTGTATCTGGTACGTGACTCGTATCTCTACAGGTTGAACGGGCCAGCTGTCTCAAGGGCTCGCGGGGGGGCGACCACAACACGCGATCGACGTGGACGTGCTCGATCGGCATAGAGGCTTCACACCTGGATCCTGAGCGGTCTGCAAACGGGTGCGAACCCCCTATGCCGAAACGGCACTCGCGTCGCAGCGTGGCCGGGCGTGCCTTTCCGCGCGCACGTGTCGCATTGGCCCGACCACCAACCAAAACGGAGGTTCGTCGATGCGACGACTGCTCACAGGGAAAGCGATGCCGGCAATCGTCACCGGAATCGTCACGTTGTCGATTGCCGGAGGCGGCTATGCGTTCGCCGCCGGAGCCGGCGGCACGTCGATCAAGGTGTGCGTCACGAAGGGCTCGCACGCGCTGTACAAGGGGCCGTGCGCCAATCACGACAAGAAGATCACGCTGAGCAAGACCGGGCTGACGGGAGCGGCAGGCCCGGCAGGCGCGCCCGGAGCGCCTGGTGCACCCGGGGCTCCCGGGGCTCCCGGCGCCACCGGAGTCGTGACGTTCGGTAGCTGGGCGGGGCCCACCTCGACGATTGCGGTCGCCTCAGGCTTCGTATTCGCAGGCCCGACCGCCACGCTGACCACGACGGCCACGCAGAGCGTGATCGCCTCCAGCGAGTCGGCGCTCGGGACGAGCGCGGGTACCGCCAGCGCCGACATCTCGATCTGCAAGTCGCCGGCGACCGGGACGCCGACTCCGACCGAGCTCGATCCCGCGCCAGGCGGCGCCTTCTCGGACGTCACCGTGACGACGACTCGGGCGACGTACTCGGCGAATCAGACCGGGACGCCGGGAGCGGGGACCTGGACGATCGGCGAGTGCGTGCGCGACGGGAGCACCACCCAGGCGATCGACGCGAACGATTGGACACTCGGGTACGCGTTCGTCGTCAACGGCACGCCGGCCCCCGGATCGTCGGCCGTCAAGCCCGTCGGCGGTGTGGCGTCGCACAACGGCTGATTCCGTAACGATGAAACAGCCGGCGGCGCTCATCTGAGGCCGGCGTGACCGGCATTCCGAGCTCGAGCTCACCGTGGCCGCTAGCGCGGCTAGCCCTCCCAGGCAACGGTGGTCTCGGGCTCGGACCGGTTGGACTGCTGAGTCCTGGTTCGCCCGGCGAACACGGACTCCTCCGTGGCGACGGCGCGCTGCAGGCTCGCGCCCAGCCGGCTACGGCGCCGCCTCGGACGGCGCCGGGTCCGGCGCGACGGCGCGGCGCGAGCGGGCGTCGAGCCACCACTCGATCGCGCCGCCGACGATCAACACGATCAGCGCCGCGTTGATCGACAGATCCGCGAGGTTCATGCTGCCGCCGTGCATCGTCGGTTTGATCCAGTCGATCACGCCACCGCGCAGCGGCCCCGGCGAGGTCACGAGGCGGTCGATCAGGTTGCCGATGCCGCCGCCGAGCAACAGCCCCAGCGCGATCGCCGTGCTGCGCGCGCGGACGGCCAGCAACAGCGCGGCGATCACGATCACCGCCGCGAGCGACAGCAACGAAACCAGCACGGGATGGCCGGCGAACGTGTTGCCAGGTCCCGCATGATTGCGGTACAGCTCCAGGTGGAAGTGGCCGCCGAACAGGTTGACGACACCGCGCCCGGCCAGGTAGTGGGCGGCGATCCCCTTCGAGAGCGCGTCGACGGCCACCACCGCGGCCGCGACGATCAACCCCAGGCGGCGGGTGGACGGCGGCGCGCTCATCGCGCGATCAAGCCTACGCGCCTGCCTGCGTGGCCATGAAGTAGACGGTCAGGATCACGATCAGGCTGAGCGCCATCCCGCCGATCGCGACCTGCCGGAACACGGCCTGGTACTCGGCGCTGCGGGTCACGACGGTGCCCGACTGGCCGGCTTGCACTTCGAGGTCACGTCCGGGCGAGATCGGCGAGACGGCCCTCACGAGGGATCATGAACATCCCCTCGAGCGCGCCCATCACGATCGCGGCGCCGATCCCCCACTGCACGTAGAACGCGTGCCAGGCGTGGTCCTTCGACGCGAGGATCACGCCGAAGATCACGACCAGCAGCAGTCCCGGCCCGATCAGCCAGCGGCTCACCGCCTGCTGCATCCGATGAAACCACGGCATCGCGCCGGGATCGAGCCGAGCACCGATCGTGATGAAGATCGGATACGCGAACAGGACGCCGAACGCTGCGACGACCGCGAGGATGTGCAGCGCGAGGATCACCTGCACGAAGTAGACCGCGGGCGCCAGCATCGACCGCGAGGGTAGCGGCTGCCCGTGCGCTTCAGTACGTCGGCTTGTAGTCGCCGAACACGTCGCGCATCGCGCTGCAGACCTCGCCGATCGAGCAGCGGTCCTTGAGCGCGGCGCGCAGCGGCGGCAGCATGTTGCCGGTCCCGCGAGCGGCGTCGCGGACCTCGTCGAGCCGGCGAGCGACGAGCTCGTGGTCGCGGTCGGCCTTGAATGCTTTCAGGCGCGCGACCTGCTGATGCTCTGACTCGGGGTCGACGCGCAGCAGGTCGGGCACCTCAGGCGTGTCCTCGACGAACTTGTTGACGCCGACGACGATGTCCTGCTCGATCCGGTAGCGCTCGTAGTAGCCGAACGCCGACTCCTCGATCTCGTTCTTGATGAAGTCGATCGCCTGCACCGAACCGCCGAGCTCGGTGACCTTGTCGATCAGCTCCTGCGCGCGCGTCTCGATCTCGTCGGTCAGCGACTCGACGAAGTAGGAGCCCGCGAACGGGTCGACGGTGTCGGCGGCACCGGACTCGTAGCCGATGATCTGCTGCGTGCGCAGCGCGATCTTGGCCGCACGCTCGGTCGGCAGCGCCAGCGCCTCGTCAAAGCCGTTGGTGTGCAGCGACTGGGTGCCGCCGCAGACCGCCGCAAACCCCTGCAGCGCCACCCGGACGATGTTGTTCTCCGGTTGCTGCGCGGTCAGCGTGACGCCACCGGTCTGCGTGTGGAAGCGCAGCCGCCACGACCGCTCGTCCTTGGCGCCGAACTGCTCGCGCATGATCTTCGCCCACATCCGGCGGGCCGCGCGGAACTTCGCGACCTCCTGAAAGACGTTGTTGTGACCGTTGAAGAAGAACGCCAGCCGGGGCGCAAACCGATCGATCTCCAGCCCCGCGTCGAGCGCCGCCTGCACGTAGGCGATCCCGTTGGCGAGCGTGAACCCGACCTCCTGGACGGCCGAGCACCCCTTCTCACGGAAGTGGTAGCCGCTGATCGAGACCGTGTTCCAGCGCGGGACGTGCTCGTCGCAGTACGCGAACAGATCGGTCGTCAGCCGGATCGCGCCCTCGGGCGGGTAGATGAAGTTCCCGCGCGCGATGTACTCCTTGAGGATGTCGTTCTGGGTCGTGCCGCGCAGCTTCTCCGACGGCACGCCCTGCTCGGCGCCGACCAGCTCGTAGAGCAGCAGCAGCACGCCCGCGGGCGCATTGATCGTCATCGAGGTCGACACCTGGTCCAGCGGGATCTCGTCGAACGCGGTGCGCATGTCGTCGATCGTGTCGATCGCGACGCCGGTGCGCCCCACCTCGCCCAGGCAGCGCGGATCGTCTGAGTCCAACCCCAGCTGGGTCGGCAGGTCGAACGCCATCGACAGCCCGGTCGAGCCGTTGCGCAGCAGGTAGCGGTAGCGCTCGTTGGACTCCTTCGCCGACGCGTAGCCGGCGTACTGGCGCATCGTCCACAGCTGCTGGCGGTACATCTCACGGTGCACGCCGCGCGTATACGGGTACTCGCCGGGCTCGCCGAGTCGCTGCTCGAGGTCCGGCGGCAGGTCGCTCTGCGTCGTACAGCGGCTTCGATCTCGATCCCCGAGTCGGTGAAGTGCCGCGGGTCCTCGGGTCCGACGATCGGAGCGATCGTGCGGTTCTCGTCAGCGGTCGCCATCGCCGCCCGGGAGCTTACCGGCGCACCTGTCTTGCCGACGGACCGCCGCGCGGTTAACCTGCCGCATGGATTCGACCTGGGGACTGGGGACGAGCTGCCAATCGCTGCGCGGTGGCTGGACGCGCGTCGTCGTCGCGTTGGTCGCCGTCGCGATCGCCGCCGGCGCCGTCACTGCCGCCGCCGTCTCGGCGGGCGCCGCGCCGCTGACCGAGTTCAATCTGCCCGCCGGGCACGAAGGCGACGAGCCTGATCGACGGCACCCGACGGTGCGCTGTGGTTCGCCGAGGCAACCGCGCCAGCAAGCCCGCGCTCGGGCGGATCACGACCGCCGGGACGATCACGCTCGATCCCGGTCGCTCGACCGGCACGATCAACGACCTGGCGGTCGGCGCCGGCGGGACGATCTGGTTCACGCTCGGCACGACGACGGCGATCGGCGAGCTCACCGCGTCGGGCCAGATCAACGCTGATCACGCCCGGCATGGACGGTCTGAGCAGTGGTGCCGCGCCGGCGGAGCTGACGGAGGGCGCGAACGGAACCGTCTGGTTCCTGGACCACGGCACGACGAACGCGATCGGTCAGATCACCCCTTCAGGCGCGATCATCGAGTACCCGACGGCCGGCAACCGTCCGACCGACGACCTCACCGCGCGCCGAACGGGAACCTGTGGTTCACGGTCTTCGAGACACCCGGCGGCGTCGGATTCGCGACGCCCAGCGCGACCGCCGGCACACCCGCCACGGTGCTCGGAACGGGCGTGGGGACGATGCCGGCCGGGATCACCGCCGACGATGCACGGGAATCTCTGGTTCAGCGACCAGGGCGACGTCATCGATCGGCAGGGCCAGGACCTCGGGTCGGACGACCACCGTGACCGAGTACGGGACCGCCAACGGCATGCAGCCCAACGCCGATCCCGACGCGCTGACCGCCGGCCCCGACGGCAACGTCTGGTTCGACGACCAGTACTCGGCCAGCCCGGCGGTCGGGAAGATCACCCCGACCGGCCAGATCACGGAGTACCCGATCGCTCACGAGGCCTGGGACCTCACCGTCAGGGATCGACGGAAACCTGTGGTTCCCGACGGGCGACACGGCACGCAACCCGGCGTCGCACCGTGTCACACCCGGCGGGCAAGATCGACATCTTCAGCGCCGGGCTGAACTGCCGACCGCCGTCGTCGGAGACGGCACGAACATCGTCTCAGGGCCCGACGGCAACCTCTGGTTCATCGACATCGGCACCCCGAACGCGATTGTCCGCGCCGACGTGCAACTGCCGCCGACCGTCACGACCGGCGCGGCGGCGAACGTGACCACGTCGTCGGCGCAGCTCGAGGGGACCGCGAACGCCCGCGGCGCGGCAAGCACGATCACGGTCCAGTACGGCACCACGCCGGCGCTGGGCTCGACGGGGCCGGCGGGTTCCGAGCCGGCCGGGGACACGTCGGGCGCGGTCTCCGGGACCGTGACCGGGCTGCCGGCCGGCACCGTCATCTACTACCGCCTGGTCGCGAGCAACGCCTACGGGACGGTGTTCGGGAACACGCTGAGCTTCACGACCGTCGCCGCGCCACCGCCACCGGGGCCCCGGCGACGAGGACCCTGCACGCGAAGGTCGGCAACCAGCAGATCACGCTCACGGTCCCGGCGACGACGCCGTGCCTGGCCGCCGGCGCTCGGCTGTCGCTGGCGCTCAGTTCGACCGCGATCCCGGGGTCGAAGGCGGCGAAGCTGTCGTTCAAGCGTGCCGCGGTGTTCGTCGACCGCGGCGTCAAACGGACGCGGACCAAGGTCGTGACGGTCCACCACCATAAGCACCACAAGCGGATCACCGTGTACGTCCCGAACGCGACCGCCAGCCACCGTGCCGGCGACGCTGTCACCGTCGCTGAGCGGTCTCACGCGCCGGGCCGCACACGCTGCGGATCACGCTGACCTACAAGCGCACGCGTCACGTCAAACATCGGACCGTGCACACGGCCGTGACCAAGACGATCAAGACGACGTTCACCGTCTGCTGATCAACGGGCGACTATGGCCCGGCCCGCCAGCGAGTCGCGGGCGAAGACGTCAGATCGCCAAGCAGATCCTGCAGGAATGCGACGGCCGCCGGGTAGGCATCGAGGCGGTTGGCGAGCCGGGCGAGACCATGGCCCTCGTCGTCGTAGATCCGGAGTTCGCAGCGGATCCCGCGCTCACGCAGGTGGGCGACCAGTTGCTCGGCCTCCGAGACCGGGACGCGGGGGTCGTTGCGCCCGTGGATCACGAACAGCGGCGCGCGGATGTCGTCGACGCGGCGCATCGGCGACGCCGCCTCGAGGAAGGCGCGATCGTGCTGCAACGACCCGTACTCGCGCTCGCGGTGGGCGCGCCGGTAGTCCGAGGTGTTCTGCAGAAACGTGACGAGATCGGAGATGCCGACGATGTCGACGCCGGCCGCCCACAGATCGGGTGAGAAGGCGACGCCGGCGAGCACCATGTAGCCGCCGTAGGACCCGCCCCACAGCGCCGCCCGCGCCGCATCGAAGCCGGCCTGGTCGAGGAACCCGTGAACCGCGGCGAGATCCGCGACCGAGTCCAGGCGCTTGGTCGTGTCGTCGAGCGAGGCGTAGCGCTTGCCGTAGCCGGTCGAGCCACGGACGTTGGGCACGACGACGCCGAAGCCGGCGAGCACGAGCCCCTGGATCACCGGATTGAACAGCTGCGTGGCCTGTGCCTCGGGGCCGCCGTGGACGAACACGACGACCGGTGGCCGGGACGCGCCGTCGCCGTCGCCGTCGCCGTCGCCGTCGACTGGGCTGCGGACGAAACACGAACACGGGCACGGACTCGCCGTCGAAGCTCGTCACCGTGCGGCTCTCAGGCGGCGCGAGCTGAGCGGCGGACACCCCGCGTCGGTGCTCCCGGTCAGGCGGCGCGTCGTCACGGTGCGTGCATCGAACGCATACACCGACGTCGGCATCCGCGGCGTCGACAGCGTGTAGTACACGCGTGATCCGTCGCGCGACAGCATCGGCGGGTCGAGCAGCCCGGTGACGACCCCCGGTTCGGGCGTCTGAAGCTCGGATGCGGATCGCGCCGGTCGCGGCGTCGCGCAGCGTCATCACGGCGGCGCCGTTGCGGTTCTCGATCAGCAGCAGAGTGCTGCCGTCGCGACTGGAGACCACCTCGGTGTCGGCGTCGAGTCGGGGCTCCGGGCAGCGGCAACGTCGCGCCCGAGACGAGCTCGTGGCAGACGATCGCCATGAAGTCGTGGCCGATGTTGGACGCGACCGCGAAGCTCGAATCCCCGATCCACGCCGGTGAGCCGACGAGCGCGGCCTCGTCCGGGTGCGGGAGCGGCGTCGTCACCGCGCCGGTGTCGACGTCGACCAGCACCAGATCCGCATCCAGGGGGCGCTCGCCGGACGCGAGCACCGCGACGGTGCGGCCGTCGGGCGCAAACCCCGAGCTCGGATGAAGCCAGGTTCCGCCGGCGTACACCAGCCGATGCCGGCCGGTATCGAGCGCCAGGCGTCCAGAGGTCGAAATCGACGCCGCCCGCGCGATTTGACAGATAGGCGATCAGGCGTCCATCGGGCGACACTCCGGCGAAGTAGTGGCCGAAGCGCGGATCATCGGTCAGCGCCGTCAGACGCGACAACGAGGTGACGGGCTTCAGAAGACGCCGCGTCGAGGTCGAGCAGCCACAGGCCGAATCGTTCGTTGCCGCCCGCGTCGATCTCGAGCACCGCCCGGCGCGACCCCGGCAGGTAGTGGGCTCCACGGACGGGCTCGGGCAGGTCGGTGAGCACGACCGGCCGCCCGTCGACGAGTTCGGCCAGCTGCATCGTGCCGGTCGCGTCGCCGCGGACCAGCAGTCGCTCGGACCCGGACGGGTCATCGTCGACGTCGGCGAGCACCGAGATCGAGGTCTGCAACAGGCGCGCGGAACAGCTCGAGCGACGAGTTCTCGGACATCGCCGCCAATTCTCGCCTGCCGCGATGGGAATCGTCGAGTCGCCCGCCCGACGATTCGTAGGCTTGTGCTCAACGAACCGCAAGGAGCGACGCGATGCCACTTCAGGGTGAATACGAGCCGAGCACGGCCGAATGGGTCAACAAGCAGGTGACCGAGTACGAGGGATCGGGCGGGACCGAGGGAACGCTGCTGCGGGGCGTGCCGACCGTGATCGTCACCATGGTCGGAGCCAGCACCGGCAAGCTGCGCAAGCATCCGGTGATGCGCGTCGAACACGACGGCACGTACGCGGCCGTGGCGTCCAAGGGCGGCGCGCCGAAAAACCCCACGTGGGTGGGGAACCTTCGCAAGAACCCGCTGGTCGAGGTGCAGGACGGAACCGACTCACGGGGACTACCGCGCACGGGAGGCGTCAGCCGACGAGTACGCGACGTGGTGGAAGCGAGCGGTCGAGGTCTGGCCCGACTACGTCTCCTACCAGAAGAAGACCGAGCGTCAGATCCCGATCTTCCTGCTCGAACCGGCGTCATAGCCGGCATCCGAGTGGACGTCAGAGTCAAGCTGTTCGCCGGCCTGCGGGAGCGCGCCGGCGTCAACGAGCTGCCGCTGACGCTGCCCGACGGCGCTCGCGTCGCCGACGCGCTCGCGCAACTGTCGGACGTCACCGCCGGCGTGCCCGGTCGTGATGGCGGTCAACCAGGAGTTCGCGGACGCGTCGGTCGTGCTGCATGCCGACGACGAGCTGGCGCTGATCCCGCCGGTCTCCGGTGGCGCCGCGACCGAGCCGGCCGCCGCGCACGCGCGGATCACGGACCAGCCGCTGGCGCTCGACGCGCTGGCCGAGCTCGTTCGCGACCCACGGGCGGGAGCGGTGGTGACGTTCACCGGCGTCACCCGTGAGGTCTCGCAGCTTGGATTACGAGGCCTACGTGCCGATGGCCGAGCGGCAGCTGCGTGAGATCGTGCAGGCGGCGATCGCGCGCCACGGGCTGTGCGCGGCGGCGGCCGAGCACCGGATCGGGACGGTGCCGCTGTCAGAGGCCTCGGTGGCGGTCGCGGCCTCGGCGCCGCATCGCGGCCAGGCGTTCGACGGCGCGCGGGAGATCATCGACGAGATCAAGGCACGGGCCTCGATCTGGAAGCGTGAGCAAGGCACCTGGATCCATCCCGGCCCGACCCCGCGATCCCGCCGAGCCGCGCTCCCGGGTAGATTCAACCGCCATGACCACCTGTCTAGTCACGGGCGGCGCCGGCTTTCTCGGGTCGCACCTGTGCGACGAGCTGCTGCGGCGTGGCCACCGCGTGATCTGCGTCGACAACCTCGAAACCGGCTCGCTGGAGAACATCGAACACATCCGGAGCGACGACTTCGTCTTCCGGCAGATCGACATCATCGAGCCGTATTTCATCGACGAACCGATCGATTTCGTCTTCCACTTCGCGTCGCCGGCGTCGCCGATCGACTATCTGCGACTGCCGCTGCAGACGCTCAAGGTCGGGTCCTACGGGACCCACCACACGCTGGGGCTGGCAAAGGCGCACCGCGCTCGGTTTCTCACCGCCTCCACCAGCGAGGTATACGGCGACCCCAAGATCCACCCGCAGCCGGAGAGCTATTGGGGCCATGTCAACCCGATCGGCCCGCGCGGCGTGTACGACGAGGCCAAGCGCTACGCCGAGGCGTTGACGATGGCCTACCACCGTCAACAGGGCGTGGACACCGCGATCGTCCGGATCTTCAACACCTACGGTCCGAAGATGCGACCTCACGACGGCCGCGCGATCCCGACCTTCTTCCGCCAGGCGCTCCAGGACCGGCCGATCACGGTGTTCGGCGACGGTTCCCAGACACGCTCGTTCTGTTACGTCGACGACCTCGTCCGCGGGATCATCGCGCTGTCGGAGTCGGGCCACCACGAACCGGTCAACATCGGCAACCCGAACGAGTTCACGCTGCTGGAGCTCGCCGAACAGGTGATCGAGGTGACCGGCTCGAAATCCGAGCTGATCTACGAGGCACTGCCCACCGACGACCCGCAGGTGCGCCGGCCGGACATCACGCTCGCCAAGCAACTGCTCGGCTGGGAACCGGAGATCCAGCTCAACGCGGGCCTGCGGCGTACGCTCGAGCTGTCCGGTCGCGCGGCGCTGATCGGCGCCGGCTAGCGAGCGCGCGGCGACCGTCGCCGTGCCGGCGCGGGTGCCGGCTTGCGGGTCGAGCGACGCCCGCGCGGGTAGATTTCCCGCAACCGCGGGCGATTCCCGCAACTTCACCGAAAGGTGACACGTTCTAGTGTCTGGGACGCTCTGACGCACCGGGAGGGTGTAATCGACCACGACCAGGCCATCGCCAAAGGTTCCAATGATCTAGCGGCACCACCGCCGTTCGCGCTGTCAGAACTGGACATCCGCCGCAAGCACGACTCGGTGGTCACCTTCATCCTCGGCCGCGGCGTGATGCGGCGGGCGACGCGGGTGCTGCTGTTGCTCGCGTTGGACTTCGTCGGCGTGATGGGCGCGATCTACACCGCGCTGCTGCTCAAGTCGCTGCTGAACGGCAACGTCAACTTCGCGACGGCCTGGGACGGCACCCATTCCTCGATCGCGATCGCCTACCTGATCGTGGCGTTGAACTTCGCGCGCGTCGACGCGTACGCCGACCGGCGCGCGACGGCCGGGATTGGCGAGGATCACGATCGCGCTCGCCCAGGCGACCGTCGTCGGGTTGATCTTCGAACTCGCCAGCGGCACCCACTTCAACAGCTACTACCTGTTCTACGGATCGTTCTTCTTCGCGATCGTGTACATCGGCACGCTGCGCGAGCTGTACACGAAGGTCACCGGCTGGCTGCTGGAGCGCGCCGGATATCGCCGTCGGGCGGTGGTGGTCGGCTCGGGCGGTCACATCGCCGAGGTGGCGCATGCGCTGGGCGGCTATCCGCGCACCGACCGGGAGGTGCTCGGCTACATCTCGCTGACCCCGCAGCGGCTCGAAGGCATCCGCTCGCTGGGCTCGATCGACGGCCTTTCTGACGTGATCGGCGCGCACGGCGTCGACGAGGTGATCATCGCGGACCCCGACTTCCCGGAGGACCGGGCTCTCGATCTCGTCGAACGCTGCCATCAGCGCGGCGTGACCGTTCACGTCGCCCCATCGACGATGGAGATCCTGCTGCAGCGGGCGGAGTTCATGCCCGGCGCCTCGGTCCCGCTGTTCACGCTACGTCCACCGGTGCTCGAGGGCATCGAGTTCATCGGCAAGCGCGCGTTCGATCTGGTCGGGTCGCTCCTGCTGCTGACGTTGCTGTCGCCGATGCTGCTCGTGATCGCGGTCGCGATCAAGCTGACCTCACGCGGACCCGTGATCTATCGCTCGGTTCGCCCCGGGATCGGTTGCCGGCCATTTCAGTGCCTGAAGTTCCGCACGATGAGCGTCGGCGCCGACGCCGCCCAGGACGAGCTCGAGGAGCTCAACGAGTCCGACGGGACCCTGTTCAAAATCCGCGACGACCCGCGGCTGACGACGATTGGCCGGATCCTGCGGCGGTTCTCGCTCGACGAGGTGCCGCAGATCGTCAACGTGCTGCGCGGCGAGATGTCGCTGGTCGGACCGCGGCCGTTGCCGACCCGTGATTTCAACAAGCTCGAGGAATGGCACAAGAAGCGCTATCTGGTGCTGCCGGGGATCACCGGGCTGTGGCAGGTCTCAGGCCGCTCTGAGCTCAACTCTGATGAGCTCGTCCGGCTCGACTTCCTTTACCTCGAGCGCTGGTCGATCCTGTTGGACATGTCGATCCTGCTGAAAACGATCCCCGCCGTGATCAGCCGTCGCGGGGCGTACTGACCGGCGCTCCAAAGCTGTAGGCTGGCCGCGGCATGCCGCCGACCGACCGATTCGTGATCAGCTTCGCCGCCGAGCCGCCGCGGGAGCCGACGCCCTACGGCCGCTGGGCCGACACGCTCACCGCCCATTTTCTCGGTGCCTGCCACGCGCTGGAGACCGACGGCGAGGACCTCGGCGAGGCCGGCGCGATCGCCTGGTTCCCCGATCGCTCCTACGGCGGGCGCACATACGTACCGGCGGTGGCGCGCACGACGACCGGTTACGAGCTGTTCGGGTTCGTGTCGTTCACCCACCCGGTCGGCGGGGCACCGACGGAATTCCAGGCGCGGGCCGACTTCACCTCCGAAACCGCTGACTCCAACCCCGACTGGAACCTCGACCTCAACGACGAGGTCGTCTCGAGCTGGCAGGGCGAACACGGCAACGTTGCCGACATCACGCTGATCTGGGGCGTACCGATGGTCGGCGGCGGCTCGATCGTCACTGCCGAGCTCGCCGACCTGGCGGTCGATCAGTGCGCGCTCGTCGAGGAGCGGTTCACGCTGCTGTCAGTCGATAACTACCGCGGCGACTACCTCGAGATCAAGCTGTGGGACGGCAACGGCACAGAGCTCGCGTCAGAGCCACTGTGGGTCGATGACGACGACGGGGACGACGAGGACGAGGATTCGGCTCAGGCGGCCGATGACCGGTCCGACGAGGAGTCAGACGGCGACGGGCCGACCTGATCCGCCGACCCGGTCGACGGCACCGTCGCGACGCTGCCCTCGGTCGGCGTCTGCAAGGGGAAGTGACAGGCTGCGCGGTGGCCCTCGCCGAACGCGCGCAGGATCGGCTCCACCTCTGAGCAGAGCGACTGTGCCCGTGGGCAACGGGTGCGAAACCGGCACCCGCTCGGCGGGTTGATCGGGCTCGGCAACTCGCCGCGGATGCCGATCTCGGTCTTGGCCTTCTCGGCCGCCGGGTCCGGAACCGGGATCGTCTTGATCAACGCCTCGGTGTATGGATGCGCGGGGCGCAGGTAGATGTCCTCGCCGGAACCGACCTCGACGAGCTTGCCGAGGTACATCACACCGATCCGGTCGGCCAGGTACTTGACGACTGCCAAGTCGTGGGAGATCACGACCGACGCCATCCGGTGCTCGGCCTGCAGTCGCTTCATCAGGTTCAGCACTTGGGAGCGGATCGAGACGTCCAGCGCCGACACCGGCTCGTCGGCGACGATCACCTTCGGCTCCAGCATCAGCGCCCGCGCGAGCCCGATTCGCTGGCGCTGACCGCCGGAGAACTCGTGCGGGTAGCGCTCGAGCGCGTTGATCGGCAAGCCGACCTCGTCGAGCATCTTCCCGATCCGCTGGCGCTGGTCCTTGGCGCTGCCGACCCCCTGCACGATCAGCGGCTCGCGCAGGATCGCCGAGACCCGCATCCGCGGATCCAGCGACGCGTACGGGTCCTGGAACATCATCTGCAGGTCACGGCGGCCACGGCGCAGTTCGCGTCCCCGTTTCTTGAAGACCTCAACCCCGTCCAGCGCGATCCGGCCGCCGTCGGGCTTCTCGATCCCGACGATCAGCTTGCCGAGCGTGGTCTTGCCACAGCCCGACTCGCCGACCAGCCCGAACGTCTCGCCCGGATCGAGGTGCAGCGTGACCCCCGAGACCGCCTTGACCGACGCTACCTTCCGCTGCAGCAGCGCACCGGAGGTGACCGGATACTCGCGGATCACGTCCTGCACCGACAACAGGTGCTCGGCCGAGCCGTTACCGTCGCCGCCCGTCCGCGACCCCTCGCTCGCACCCGCGGCCGCGGCTTTCGCCACGCCGGGGATCTCCGGTCGCTTCGTGATCGGTCCGTCGACCGGATGCCAGCACGCGAACAGGTGCCGCGGATCCTCGCCGGTCAGCGGCGGTTCCTGCTCGCGGCACTGCTGGGTTGCGTATGGGCACCGTGGCGCGAACCGACATCCGAATGGCGGATCGGTCAGATCCGGCGGTATGCCGGGGATCGTCACCAGCGCCTTGGTCGGATCGGAGTCGAGCTTCGGGATCGAACCCAGCAGCGCTTGCGTGTAAGGATGGCGCATCGCCCGGAACAGCTCATCGGTCGGCGCGGTCTCGACCAGCCGCCCCGCGTACATCACGTTGATCCGCTCGGTCCGGCCCGCGACCACCCCCATGTCGTGGGTGACCAGCAGCGTCGCCATCCCGAGCCGCTCCTTGAGCTCGTCGAGGACCGACAGGATCTGCGCCTGGATCGTCACGTCGAGCGCCGTCGTCGGCTCGTCGGCGAGCAGCACCCGCGGCTCGCAGGTGAGCGCGATCGCGATCATCACCCGCTGGCGCAACCCGCCCGATAGCTGGTGGGGGTAGTCGGCCAGGCGCTCCTTCGGGCGCGGGAGCCCGACCAACTCGAGCACCTCGAGCGCGCGGTCCTGACCCTCCTTCTTCGACGCGCCGCGATGCAGCCGGAACGGCTCGGAAACCTGCTCGCCGATCGATTTGGTCGGGTTCAGCGACGACTGCGAATCCTGGAAGATCATCGCGACGTCGTTGCCGCGCACCCCGCGCAGCTCGCGCTCGCTGAGCGACACCAGCTCGCGACCCTCGACCTGGATCGAACCACCGACGACCTTGCCTCCGGCCGGCAGCAGCCCCAGCACCGACAGGCTGAAGATCGACTTGCCCGAGCCCGACTCACCGACCAGGCCGACCGTTTCGCCGGTCGCGATCGAGATGTCGACGTTGCCGACCGCCTGGACGACCGACCGCGACAGCTGAATGTGCGTGGAAAGGTCTTTGACCTCGAGCGCGTTTCCGGACATCGTCAGCGCCGCCGCAGGCGCACGTCGAGGGAGTCCCGCAGCGCGTCGCCGATCACGTTGGAGGCGAGCACGACCAACACCAAGCACGCGCCGACCGGGTAGACGAGCCACCAGTAGCCGGACGCGACGTAGTTCTGCGCGCCGCCAAGCATGTCGCCCCACGAGGTGGACGGATACTGCAACCCGAACCCGAGGAAACCGAGGTATGCGAGCGCCAGGATCGAGTCGGCGACCTGGAAGGTCACGTTGACGATCACCACCGACAACGCGTTCGGGATCAAGTGTCGCCAGACGAGCCGTGACTGGCCGGCGCCCATCACCCGCGCGGCGAGCACGAAGTCACGGACGCGCAGCGTCAGCACCTCGCCGCGGACCAGGCGCGCCGGGACGAGCCACGAGAAGATCCCGAGCACGATCGACAGCGTGATCACCGTGCCGTTGTACTTGGTGGCGATGATCAGCACCGCGACCAGGAACGGGATCGACAGCAGGATGTCGACGAACCGCATCATGATGCCGTCGAGCAGGCCGCCGACCAGCCCGGCGATCGCGCCATAGAGCGTGCCGATCACGGTCGCGATGAAGGCCGCGAGAAACCCGATCTCGAGCGCCGTCTGGCCGCCGAGCATGATCCGGCCAAGTTCGTCGAAGCCGTTCTGATCGGTGCCGAGTGGATGTCCTGATCCGGGTGGCAGATCGGTGATCAACGGGTTCGTCACCGACTGATTGGAGTGGTAAAAGAGCGGCCCGAGGAAGCAGAACAGGATGAACAGCACCAGGATCAGCACCGAGATCAGCGCCAGACGGTTCTCGGCGAACTCGCGCCAGGCGAGCCGCCAGCCGCTCGAGACCACCTGCACGTCGCCGCCCTCGGGCGCCCCGGGCGACGACAACACCGAGTCGTCCGGGATCATCCCCTCGATCACGCCGCGTGTCGTCGGGTCGCTCATCAGTTCAACCGGATCCGCGGATCGGCAGCCGTGATCGCGATGTCGGCGATCAGGTTCCCGACGACGGTGAACACGCCGACGAGAACCGTATAGGCGAGCAGGATGTTGTAGTCGGCGGTGCCGAGCGCGTTGTAGAACAGCAGTCCGATCCCCGGATAATTGAACAGCACCTCGATCAGCAGGTTCCCGGCGACCAGCGCGGGGATCGAAAGCCCGGTCAGCGTGATCATCGGCAGGCAGGCGTTGCGCAGCAGATGGCCGGACAGGACCGCGCGCTCGGACAGGCCCTTGGCGCGGGCCAGCCGGATGTAGTCCTGCCCGAGGTTGTCCAACGCCGACGAGCGCATATAGCGGCTGAACGACGCGACCGTGATGAACGTCAGCGTGGCGATCGGCAGCGCCAGCTGCGCCGGATGGGTGATCGCGCCCCACGTGGTCGTGATCGAACTCGAGACCTCTGGCGGGAAGATGTGCCAGTCCAGCGCGAAGAACTGAATCAGGATGATGCCGAGGAAGAACGACGGCATCGAGTACAGGGTCAGATTGACCGCCGACAACGTGTAGTCGGCGATCGAGTTGCGCTTGACCGCCTGGTAGATCCCGAGCGGGATCGCGATCAGCAGCGCCAGCACGAGCGCGGCGCCCGACAGGTAGATGCTGCGGCCGAGGTTCTCCTTGAACAAGCGCCGCGACGCTCTGGCTGAGCTTGTAGGAGTAGCCGAGGTTGCCCTGGGCCAGATGACCGAGGTAGCTCACGAACTGCGCGATCTCCGGCCGGTCGTAGCCGTGCTGCTTGTTCCAGACGGCGATCGCGATCGGCTGCGCCTTGGTGCCGAGGACCGTCGACGCCGGGCTGGGCTGCAGGTAGTGCAGCCCAGCGAACGTGATCGCGGCGATACCGATCGTCACGATCACGCGCGATCACCAGCCGCCGGATGATGTAACCGATCATCCGGCGGCCTCGTCGTCTACATGCAGCGGCATCACCGCGGCCGTCAACCGATCCGGCGTGGCTACGACCCGCCCTTGATCAGGTGCCAATACTGCGGATACCACTGCTGCTGCGTCATCGCCGTCCAACCGTCGGGCGCCGAACCGACCTTCTTCGAGTTCACCGCAAGCAGGTAGTCCTGGTCGGGGAAGAACGCGACCGGCGGATGCGTGCCCCAGTACGAGGCTTCGCTGGTGACCGCCTTGGGGTTCGTGCCGTGGACCGACTGCTGGATCAGCTTGGCGCCGGTCGGATCGTTCGCCGAACCGGTGTTCAGACCGGTGTGCGGGTGGTTCCAGACGCCGTCCTGGGTCGGGTAGTAGTCCATGAACAGCCCGCCGTAGTTGTTGACGCCCCAGTCGTCCTTCTGCTTGAGGCCGTCCGGGCTGGTGTTCGTGTACTTGGAGACCAGGAAGTTGAACGTCTTGGTCTGGAACTCGATGTTGATTCCGGCCTCCTGCTTGGCGATCGAGCCGAGTGCCTCTGACTCGAGCACGCCGGTCGACGACACCGACTGGGGCTGGTTGGCCCAGACGAACTTGAACGGCGTGCCGGCCGGAATCCCGGCGCCGCACTCGCCCGACGCCGCTGCCGGCCTTGACGCACGTCGTCTGGCCGTTGGGGACGACCTTCCAGCCGTTCGCCTTCAGCAGCGAGACCGCCTTCGCCGGGTTGTACGGATACGCCGGGTTGGTGGCGTTCGGCGGCGCGTACGGCGACGTCGGCGCCGACGGGATCGGGCCGTAGGCGGGGACCGCCGCGCCCTTGTAGATGCCCTTGATGATCCCGGGCTGGTCGGTCAGATACGCCAGTGCCTGGCGGGCGTACAGCTGCGAGATGACCTGGCCGAAGTGGTCGGCGCCGTCCTCGAAGTTGTAGATGCCACCGAACCAGCCCCAGCTCGGACCGCCGAACACGTCGATGCCCTGGCTCTTGAGCGTGCCCGATCTGCGAGATCTCCGACGGGTCGAACCCGACCATGATGTCCAGCCCGCCGCTCTTCATCGCGTTGAGCTCGGCGTCGTAGCCGGTGTAGGTGTTGACGTCGATCTCGTTGGCGTACGGCTTCGGCGTGCCGCCGTAGCTGGGGTTCGGGGTCAGCACGTAGGAGCTGTTGGTCGCGCTGAACGACTTCAGCTTGAACGGACCCGAGACGACCTTCCACAGCGGGTTGGAGGCGAACGTCGCCACCGAGCCGCCGGCCTTGGACAGGTAGTCGTAGATCTTCAGCGCGTCGGCCGGGTTGGTCGCCCAGTCGCTGATGTGCGGTCCGCCGGCGGCGGACGACGTTCCACGCCTGCGACGGCATCGGGAAGACGTTGTTGGTGTCCTGGACCTGGTTGTTGAGGAAGAAGCCCGGGTTGTAGGCCTTGTCGAGGTTGAGCACGATCGTCGTCGCGTTCGGCGTCGTCGCGCTGGTGACGCTCATCGGGAACTCACCCGGCACGTACTGCGCCCAGTTCGCGGGGCTCGCCTTCAGCGCGGCCTTCGTCAGATCGATGAAGAACAGGAAGTCCTTGGACGTGATCGGCTGCCCGTTGGACCACTTCAGACCCGGCTTGAGGTGGATCGTGTAGGTCTTGCCGCCGTTGGAGGCGACGGGAGCGCTGGCGGCCGCGCTGAGGGCATAGTTCGGTCTCGGGCCGCGCGCCCTTCGGGCCGGCGTACAGCGGCATGTACAGGTTCGAGACCAGCGAGATCGACCCGGTGGTCACGTTCTCGGAGTTGATGATCGGGAAGATGTAGGTCGGCGTCTGCCCGGAAAGCTGCCCCTGGGAGATCGTGCCGCCCTTGACCGACGGTGCCGTTCGGCGGCAGGGTCGCCGAACAGGGTCGTCCCCAGCGAACTCGACGCGACGTTCGCGCTGTTCCCGTTCTTGGCGCTCGAAGAGTTGCCGCTGCTCGAACTCGAGCCGCAGGCCGCCACGGCGAGCGCGGTGACGATCAGGAGCGCGCAGATCGCGAACGCTCGGACGAATGGGTTCCCACGGGTCATAGCAGTAGTGCCGCCTTCGACGAGTTACCGGATCCAGGAGCCGACGCGGGGCGCGCTCAGCGCGCACCGCCAGCCGCGTCGTCCCCAGCGACGGACACGGACTCAGCCTCCTCATATTTACAAATCCAACCACATGGCGCGCCCGATGTCATTTTCGATTAACCGTTTCCCAACGCGAGACGCAACGATTCTCCGGCTGATGACGATGTTCCGGCGGTGATGATCCGTCTTGTGCGAGCGGATCGTTGTCGAGCCAACGGCGGTCGAGCGGCGTGAGCCGCTAACCGCTCAGGTACCAGTACTGGGGCAGGAACGACTGCTGGGTGAGCGCGCCGAACCCCAACGGGTCGCCGCGGACCTTGCTCGAGACCGCGTAGACGACGGCGGGCCCTGGCTCGAACAGCACCGGGACGGTCGCCGTCAGGTACTGCGCCTCGTGCCGTGACCGCGTCGGGGTCGGGCCCGAACACCGAGGCGCGCATCAGCGTGTCGGCCCGGGCGTCCGAGAACCCGCCGGTGTTGAACACGCCGCCGGTGCTGAACGTCTGATCCGACGCCGGGTAGTAGTTGTAGAAGAAGCCGCCGTCGTTGGCGATCGCCCAGTCGTCGCGGTTCGCCGAGGCGGTCGGGTCGGCGTCGTCGAAGTTCGCGAGCTGGTAGTCGAACGTCCGCGTCTCGCAGTTCGCACGGTGACCCCGAGCGCGGTCTTGGCCTCGGACGCGAACGCCTGGCCCTCGAGCGCGCTCGTCGGCGACTCCGATCGCGGCAGATCGACCCAGTTGAACGTCAACGGCGTCCCGGCCGGGATCCCGGCGCCGCACTCGCCGGCGCCGCTGCCGGCCTTCTGGCAGGTCGTCTGGCCGCCGGGCACGACCTTCCAGCCGTGCGCCTTGAGCAGCGCTACCGCCGCGGCCGGGTCGTAGGGGTACGGACCGTTGACGCGACGCGTTGTTCGAGGGCGTGTACGGGTTGGCCGGCAGCTTCGGCACCGGGCCGTAGTTGACGGCGGCGGCGTGCTTGAAGATCGTCTTCACGTACGCCGGCTGGTCGATCAGATGCGCCAGCGCCTGGCGGACGTACAGCTGCCCGATGATCTTGTCGAAGTGGCCCGTCGTGTCCTTGAAGTTGATCACCCCGCCGAGCCAGCCGAACGAGGGTCCGCCGAACACGCTGAAGCCGGCGGCCCGCAGCTGTGGGACCGTGCCGAGCTGCGAGAAGTCGATGCTGCCGACGTCGAGGCCGCCTGACCGCAGCGCGCTCAGCTGCGCCGTGATCGACGGGTAGGTGTTGACCAGGATCGTCGCGTACGGGCCGGGCCCACCGCCGTAGCTCGGGTTCGGAGTCAGCCGGTAGGAGCCGTCGGTGGCGCTGAACGAGGCCAGCGTGTACGGCCCATCGACGTCCGCCACAGCGGATTGGTCGCGAACCCCTAGGGGTCCGCGCCCTGGCTGGACAGGAAGTCGTAGATCTTCTTCGCGTTGGCCGGGTTGGTGTAGTCGAGATGGGGACCGCCGGGCCGGTCGATGTTCCAGCTCGTCGCCGGCAGCGGATAGACGCCGTTTGAGTCCTGGAGCTGGTCGTCGAGGAAGTAGCTCGGGTTGTACGCACGGTCGAGCTTGATCACCAGCTTGTATTTGGACGGCGCCGTCGCCGAGACCACGCTCGTCGGGAACTGACCCGGCGTGTACTGGCTCCAATTCGCCGCCCGTTCGGAGACCGCCGCCTTCAACAGGTCGATCGCGAACACCATGTCGCCGGCGTCCACCGGCGCGCCGTCGGACCATCGTGAAGCCCGGCTTGATCGCGATCGTGACCGTCTTGTCGCCGTCGCTGAAGACCGGCGGTCGCCCGACGCTGAGCCCATCGTTGATCGTCGCCGCCGCGCCCTTCGGACCGTTGTAGAGCGGCAGGAACAGGTTCTGGATCAGGTTGATCGTCGACGACGTCGCGTTGGCGCCGGGGATGATCGGGAAGATGTAGCTCGGAGTCGATCCGGTGACCTGGCCGAAGCTGATCGTGCCGCCGGTGTGCGGCGTGCCGCGCGGCGGCAGCGACGCCGTACGCGAGTCCCGGTGTCGGCGGTGGTCCCGCTCCGCCGGCGCCGGCCGAGCTGGAGCTGGCGTGGTGCCCGCCACCGCAGCGCGGCGATCCCCAGCGCGGCGATGACGACGAGCGCGCCGATCGCGAACCGGCCGACGAATCGGTGATCACGGTTCATCGCGCAGCGCATCGAAGCACATTCCCTGCAGGTACCCTGCTGGGCGCGGCGAGACGCGCCGCCGCAGGCCCTCGTAGCTCAATGGATAGAGCACGCGCCTCCTAAGCGCGGGATGCAGGTTCGATTCCTGCCGGGGGTATCGACGCTGGCTCGGCCGATCTCGAACCTCCCCCGCGCGGAGCACTGTCCGCAACTCGGTTTCGCCCGGTGCGTTTGAACACCGTGCGCAAATCGGTCCTTGCTACGGTCGGCGCCTGCTCGTGTCCCAGCGCGCGCTGACCGCACCCGCACGGCCGCTGGCGCTCCCGGGAGCCGCCGACGGCCCAAGGCCCGACGACGTGGCGATCATCGTCGCCGCCCGGGCACGACCCCGCGTGCGCGCTTGGTGGCTGTGGACCGCCGGGCGCGATCGCGCTGCTGGCGGGGTCGGCGGCGCTCGTCATCTGGGCCCGGACGCTGCCGAGCTTCGACGCCTACGGGTGGCTGACCTGGGGCCAGCGGACCTGGCACGGCGGGCTTGACACCAACGCGGCGCCGTCCTGGAAGCCGCTGCCCTACCTGTTCACGGTGATCTACGCGGTGCTCGGGCATCACCTCGAGCTCCGTCTGTGGATGGCGACCTCGGCCGCGGTCGCGTTCGCCGGGGTCGTGTTCGCCGGCCGGATCGCCTACAAGCTGACCGCGCCACGCGCCGACCGCGCGTGGGCCGGATGGGTGGCCGCCGCGTTCGCCGGACTGGCCCTGCTGGCCCTGCGCGACGAGCTGCACTACGGCTACCTGCACTACGTGCTCAGCTCGCAGTCGGATCCGATGATCGTCACGTTCGTGCTGGCGGCGATCGACCTGGCGCTGTCCGGGCGCCCTCGGGCGGCGTTCGCGTGCGGGGTGCTGGCGTCGCTCGGGCGCCCGGAGGCGTGGCCGTTCCTGGCCGTGTACTCGGTCTGGCTGTGGCGACGGGACGACGCGGACCGCTGGCTGGTCGCCGGCGGCTGGTTGGCGCTGCCTGGCGCTGTGGTTCGGGATCCCGGCGATCAGCTCGCGCACGCCGTTCGTGTCGGCGGCCAACGCGCTTGACTCCGGCCGGGCGCCGAGCGGCGACCGGGTGACCGCGGTGCTCTCCCGGTTCGGCGAGCTGCAGCACTGGCCGGTGTACGTCGCCGCCGCCCTGTGCGTCGCGCTGGCGGCGGTGCGACGCTCGTCGCCGCGGGACCGCGCAGCGCTGGCGCTGGCGGGCGGGATCGTCGTCTGGCTGGCGATCGAGATCGCGTTCGGGTTGCACGGCTGGCCCGCGCTGGGGCGCTACATGTTCGAGCCGGCCGCGGTCGCGACCGTGCTGGCGGGCGCGTTCGTCGGGACGCCTGCTCGCCGCCGACTGGCGCGCGATCGCTTCGGGTGTCGTCCGACGCGGAGTCGCGCGGGTCGCAGATGCTTCGACGTCGACGGGATCCAGACGCTCGGCGAACTTTGGCGATTCGCTACGGCCCCTCCGCAGCGACTCGCCACAGTTCGTCAGCGGACGGAGTCGGAGACGCCGCCGCGCGCTCGTGGCGTCGGCGCCGGGCGGGCGCGCACGCGGCACGGCGTGGACCGTCACAGGCCGCAGCGTTCGGCGGCGCGCTCGTGGTGGCGGCGCTCGTCGCCGCGATGGTCCCCGCCGCCGTCTCGGCCGTGCGCGGCGAGCGCTCGGACCTGACCCAGCAACACGCCCGTACCGCCGAGATCGAGGCGTTGCCGAGCGTGATCGACCGGCTCGGCGGCGCCGGCCGGCTGCGCGGCTGCGGCGAGCCGTTGACGCGGCTGCAGTACCAGACGGCGCTCGCCTACGCGCTCGGCGACAACGTCAGCCAGGTCGGCTTCAAGTACTCCCAGGCGCTCGCCCATGGCAACCCGGTGCTGTTCATCACTCCGTTCGAGTCCGGTGTCGGCTGGCAGGTCCAGGCCGCGCACCAGACCGCCCCGGCGTGCGCGGCGCTGCCGACGTCGGCCGCCGACTTCTGAGCCGCCGCGAGCCCTCGGGCTTCGTGTGCGCCGCCGGGCCCTCAGGGAACCCGAAGCTCAGCGGTCGGGACGCTCCGGGTAGACGTCGTCGATCGTCGTCAGCGCCTCGTACGGAACGCCGGCGCCCGCGGCGGCGCGGATCGCCTCGTCGCCGCCGGCCAGGCGGTCGCAGATCGCGAGCACCCCGCAGACCTCGTGGCCCTCCTCACGGATCGCCTCGAGCGCGCGGATCGTGGAGCCGCCAGTCGTGACGACGTCCTCGACGAGCAGGCAACGGTCGCCGGGCGACAGCAGCGGCCCCTCGATCCGGCGTGCCAGCCCGTGCGTCTTGGCCTCCTTGCGGACGAAGAAGGCCTTGACGTCGGCACCGCCGGCGAGCGCCGCGCAGGCGATCGGGTCGGCGCCCATCGTCATCCCGCCGACCGCGGTCGCGCCCCAGTCCGCCGCCCGGGCGGCGACCAGCTCGCCCAGCGCCAGGAAGCCGTCACGCAGGAGAATCGCCCGCTTGGCGTCGACCAGGTACTGCGCCACGCGGCCGCTGGTCAGCGTCACCTCGCCGATCACGAGCGCATGCTCGCGCAGCGCCGCCAGCAGCCGTTCGCGCGCGCTCGGGCAGACGCGCCACGCCGACGACGCCGAATCACCTCGGTTCCGGACCCCGACACGGCGATCAGGTCGTGCCGGTGTAGTTGCCCGAGTCCTGGTAGACGTCGACCCAGTTACCGATCTGCAGCCAGTTGAAGGCCGCGATCGCGTCCTGGATCGGAAGCCGCATGCAGCCGTGGCTGGCCGGGTAGTCCGGCGACGGGTCATAGCCGTGCAGCGCGTACCCGCGGATGAAGAAGTCCGAGTAGTACATGCCGTCGGGCAGATAGCCCGGAACGCGGCTGTAGATCTGGAAGCTGCCGAGGATCGTCGGGGTCGACGGCTTGCCGGAGCTGATCGGGAAGATCCAGTAGACCTTGGAGCCGACGATCAGCGCGGCCAGCTGCTTGCCGAGATTGCCCTCGACGTGGCGGCCCTGGTTGGGGTAACGGACCGTGAAGCTGCCCTTGCCGGCCAGCAGGTCGTTGAGCGTCGCCGGGTCGAGCACCGTCGAGTAGCCGCGGTTCAGCAGCCGGTGGTAGGCGTCGATCGCCAACTCGGTGCCACTGTCCCAGACGCCGGTCTGCGGGATGTAGAAGTGCAGCGCCGCCAGCTTCTGCTGAACCAGATCGACGAACAGGCTGGTCGACCCGAAGCTGGGGTTGGGGCTCATCGAGGTGATCCCGATGACCTGTCCGAAGCCCTTGAGTTGCGCCGTCGCCTTATGGGTCGCCTGCACCCGCAGGATCCCAGCGGCCTTCGGCTTGATCGTCGCGGTGAACGTGCCGGTGCCGTGGGCGCCCGGCTTGATCGCGAACTTGCCGCTACGGAACGTCTTCTTGTTCAGCGACGCGGTGACCCTCACGAACTGACCCGCGACGTAATGGCTGACCGAGCCGGTGACCTTGACGTACCGACCCTGCAGCACCGCCTTGTTCTGCTTGATCGACAATCGCGTCGGAGCTCAGCGTGAGCTTGGCGACGACCGCAGGCGCGGCCTTCGGCTTGGCGCCTTCGGCTTCGGCTTTGGCTTCGGCTTCGGCGTGGTCGGCGTCGTCCCAGTCGGCGTGGTCCCGGTCGGCGTCGTCCCAGTCGACGTCGTGCCGTCGTCGTCGTCGCGGACGGCGTCGGCGGACGTGACCGTCGCAGCCGGCGCGGCGACGTGCCCGTCGCAGGCGCAGCCGACGCGGCCGACGCCGACGTGGCCGCCTGCGTCACGGTGGAGGCCGCGCTCGGCGCCGCGGCACCGGACGACCCATCGGCGAGGGCCGAGCCGGCGAACAGCCCCAGCGACCCGGTGGCGGCGACAGCCGCGACTGATGAGATGAGATGACGGCGCATGGCGCGGAAGTAAACCATTACGGCACCGGAATCCGTATCGCTGGTGGTCAGCCTGCAGGTGCGCGATGACGCTCGAGCGGCGGCACGCGCCAGCCGATCGGGCCGACGATCAGCGCGATCACCGCCCACGAGCCGAGCATCAGCGCGATGATCTCCGGCGCGGTCCAGTGCAGGTCTGAGTATCCCAGCGCTACTGCATTGTTGGCCGAGTGCAACGCCATACACGGGTACAGAGACCCGGTCAGCCAGCGCACCATGCAGAGCGTGAAGCCGAGGAAGCCGAGCGGAATCAGGAACTGCGACGAGGCCGAACCGGTATGGACGAGGCCGAACAGGATCCCGGTGATCACCGCCGAGATGAAGATGCCGAAATCATGACCGGCGACCGTCACCCGCATCTTGCGCAGCGTCCCGAACAGGAAGCCGCGGAAGAAGAACTCCTCGCAGATCGGCGCGACCGCGCACACGAATATGGCCGTCATCACGATCGCAGCGTGGTTGTGCGTGTTGCTCAGCTCAGACGGGAGCTTGTCCTTGCCGTGCAGGTTGAACACGAGCGCGTAGATGTCGGTGACGGCGTAGTAGATGATCGCGGCGATCACGAAGGTGACCACCGCGTTGACGAGGTGCACGCGCCGGAAGCCGAACTCCGAGGGCCGGACCGGGCGTCCGGCGACGCCGTTCGAGGCGATCACCATGATCAGCGCCGCCGCGACGAAGCAGAGGTCGAAGACGATGTCGCCGACGATCGAGACAACCGCGGTGGGGTGGCTGACGCTGCCGCCGCCGGCGGCGCCGATCGCGTCGACGATGATCGTGCCGACCACGCCAAGGAACAGTCCGAAGACGATCGCCAGCGGCGCCGCCCACCAGCCCCAGGTCGGGATATCGACGCGGTCGTCTCGCCGGGTTGCGGACATATCGCCGTGTGAGGTTACGGCCCCTCAGCCCGCCGCTTCGGTGCCGCCCCGGGCCGGCGGCCAGTCCAGCTCGTGCAGGCTCCGGATCGTGCGCACGCCCGCGACCCGGGAGCCACCGCCGGCGCGGTCGATCAGCACCGGCGTGATCCCAGCCGCCAACGCGCCCGCGACGTCCTCGGATGGCGAGTCGCCGACGTGGACGGCGTCCGCGGCGCCGGCCCCGGCCAGCGACAGCGCGTGCTCGAACACGACCGGCGACGGCTTGGCGGCGCCGATCGTCGCCGAGCTGACCGCACCGTCGAGCAGCGGCGCCAACCCCGTCTGCTCGAGCACCTCCAGCACCGACACGTCCCAGTTGGAAACCACGACGACCCGGACCCCATGGGCACGGACGGCGAGCAGCGCGTCCCGGGCATCGTCGAACGCGACGAACCGCAGCGAGGCCAGCAGCCCGCGCAGCAACTCTTCGAGATCGAGATCGAGGCCGAGCGCTCCGGAGCGGTCCGGCAACGCGTCACGCAGCACCGCGGCACATCGCAGCCGCAACGCGTGCAGCGTCGCCGCGTCGCGCCCGTCTCCCATGTGCGCGCGGTAGAAGGCAATTTCGGCCCGCAGCGCCATCGCAGCCTCCGCCTCGGAGACCACGACGCCGAAACGAGTTCGCAGCTCCGCGCGCAGCCGCGGCGCCGGCGTCTCCAACCTCACGAGCGTCCCCATCGCGTCGATCAGCAGAGCGCGTCGGTGGCGATGACGATGAGCGGACATGTCAGGCGCTGAGCATTATCCGACCGATCGCGCGTGCACGAGACCGTGCGCCGAGCAGGAGGCGGGTGTGGCGAGCCGAAACCATGCCCCGGTTACACTCGGCTGCGGCTCGATGCGCGGCTGGGGCGCTTGATTTCGGGCCTACCCCCGAACGCGCACAACCCCGCACGCGCAGACCCCCACCTGATCATGAGCCGCCGCGAACGACAGCGCCGCCGACGCAAGAGCCGCGGTTTCCCGCTGGGGCGCGTGATCGGGGTGGGCGTCCTGCTCGTCGTGTGCGCGGTGGCGATCGGCGCGGCCGCGGCCGCCGGTTGGGTGCTCGACGTCGCGCACTCGGCGCCGAACCTGTCCAAGAACCCCACGATCAACCCCGGCTCGCCGTCGCAGGTGTTCGCGTCCGACGGCAGCTCGATGGGGTACATCTACTCGCCTGACGTCAGCGTCAAGCTGACCTACGCCGACGTGCCCGTCGTCGTGCGCCGGGCAACGGTCGCGATCGAGGACCGCCGCTTCTACCAGCACGGCGCGCTCGACTACGAGGGCATCATCCGCGCCGCGTTCAAGGACATCGCGCACGGCTCGACCGCGCTGCAGGGCGCCTCGACGCTGACCGAGCAGGTGGTCGACAACGCCTACCTGCCCAAGAGCATCGACAAGGACCGCCAGGCGCGCAACCTCAAGTACAAGATCGAGCAGGCCAAGCTCGCGCTCCAGTTGGAGCAGAAGCACTCCAAGCGCTGGATCCTGACCAAGTATCTGAACGTGGTTCCGTACGGAACCGTCGGCGGCGAGACCGCCTACGGGATCGCCGCCGCGGCGCAGATGTTCTTCGACAAGCCGGTCGCGAACCTGCGGATCGACCAAGTGGCGATGCTGGCCGGACTGCCCCAGGCACCGAGCGAGTACAACCCGTTCCTGCATCCCGCGGCCGCCCGCGCCCGGCGCAACCAGGTGCTGCAGGCGATGGTGACCGCCGGCGACATCACCCAGCGCAAGGCCAACGTCCTCGCCCGCCGGCCGCTGGATGTCAAGCCCGACCATCAGTACTCGACGCAGACCAACCCGTACGTGTTCAAGTTCATCGAGGCGCAGGCCGGGGTCGATCTGTGCCCGCACCACCCGCACAACTGCCCGGCGCTGCGCCACGGAGTGAAGATCTACTCGACGCTCGACCTGCAGCGCCAAGCCCAGGCGCAGGCCTCGATCGACGCCAACCGCTCGCTGCTGGCCGAGGGCGGCCCGACCCCCGCGTCGGCCGGGCTCGCGTCGGTGCAGGCGAGCAACGGTCACATCCTCGCGCTGGCGACGTCGGATCAATGGTCGCAGTCACAGCTCGACTACGCCTACCAGGCGTCCCGTCAGACCGGTTCGGCGTTCAAGGTGTTCGCGCTGATGACTTTGATCCACGACTACGACGGCAACCCCAACGACACCTACTACACGTCGAAGGCGCTGCCGGCGGGATGGACGTCGCTTGCCCCCACCTGGTCGGTCCACACCGACGACTACGTCTACAACGGCAGCATCCCGATCACGAAGGCCACCTACCTGTCGGACAACACCGTGTTCGCGCAGCTCGTCGTCGACCTGGGCGTGGGCAAGATGAACCAGATCGCTCGGGCGATGGGGATCACCTCGCCGCTGGCCCTGAACCCGTCGGAGGTGCTCGGGGCGCTCACCTACGGCACCACGCCGCTGCAGATGGCCGACGCCTACGCGACGATCGCCGACGGCGGCGTCCACCACCGAGCGACGATCATCGACAAGATCGTCTGGCCCGACGGGCACACCCGCTACTTCGGCAACTCCAAGGGCACCCGTGTGTTCCCGTACAACCAGACCTACGCGGCCGACCAGGTGCTCAAGCAGGTGCTGACCGCAGCCGGGCGCGACCGGCGCGGGCCTGAGCTGGGGCTGCCCGGCGGCCGGCAAGACCGGGACCGCCGAGAACCTCGCGAACGCGTGGTTCGTCGGCTACACACCGCAGATCTCGACCGGCGTCTGGGTCGGCTACCCGCAGGGCAACATCCCGATCAACGACGGCTTCGGCGGCTTCTACGCCGGACCGATCTGGAAGGACTACATGGAGTCGGCGGCCGGCGGCTACTGCGGCGACTGGACGCCGCCATCGGTCCCGTTCGCCGGTACCGCCTTCACCGGCCCGCATTCGTCGAGCGGTCCGGCGTCAAGCGCGGTCGGCACGACCACCGTGCCGACCACCGGCGCGACGACGACCACGCCGACAACCACGCCGGCCACCACCTCGCAGACGACGCCCGCCGCGCCGACGAACACGACCGGGGGCGGGGGCGGGGGACAGCACGGCGGCTCGGGCGGCGGCGCCGGCCTGACCGGCAACGGCACCGGCTGATCCGGCGCCGGCACACCCTGATCCGGTCGCCGCGCCGATCGCCGAATCGGCTACGCCTCGATCCGGCGATGACCACCAACGCGCGATCGTCGCGGCCACGGCGTCTTTGCCTGGTAGCCTCGCCGACTGATGCCAAAGGAAGAAAAGGTCGAGCTCGAGGGCGAGGTCGTCGAGGCACTGCCCAACGCGATGTTCCGCGTCAAGCTCGACAACATGGACCGGGTCGTGCTCGGCCACGTGGCCGGCAAGATGCGGCGGTTCCGGATCCGGATCCTCCCGGGCGACCGGGTGCGGGTCGAGTTGTCGCCGTACGACCTCGACCGCGCGCGAATCGTCTACCGCCACCGCTGAGCGGTCCGCCGAGGTGCCCGAGCTCGAGCTGATCGACGCGATCGGCTCGCTGTTGCGCGGCGACGCCACCGCCGACGAGCCCGGCGGTCGGATCGTCCGCGGGCCCGGTGATGACGCCGCGGTCGTGCGCGCCCGCGGCTACGCGGTCACGTCGATCGACACGCTTGTCGACGGGGTCCATTTCCGCTCCGAGCAACTGCGGCCGGCCGAGATCGGGCACCGTGCGATGGCCTCGGCGCTGTCGGACCTGGCGGCGATGGCGTGCGATCCGGGTGAGGCGTACGTCGCGCTCTGCCTGCCGGCATCACTGGATTCCGCAGACGCGCTCGCGCTCACGCGTGGCGCCCACGAGGTCTGCCACCGGTACGGCGCGACGATCGCCGGCGGCGACGTCTCGAGCTCTGAGACGCTGACCGTGACCGTCACCGTCGTCGGCTGGACCGACGATCCGGGCGCGCTGGTCGGTCGCGACGGCGCGCGGCCCGGGGACCTCGTCGCGGTCACCGGCGCGCTCGGCGGCGCCGGCGCCGGCCTGGCGCTGCTGAACGGCGCCGCCAACCCCAGCGCCGCCAACCCCAGCGCCGCCAACGCCAGCGCCGGCAACCCCGCCGCCGCCGCGCTGACGCCAGACGTCGCCCAGCGGCTGCACCGTCGGTACGCGACACCGGAGCCACGATTCGCCGCCGCTCACGCCCTGCAACAGCTCGGCGCGACGGCGATGATCGACGTCTCGGACGGGATCGCCACCGACGCGCGCCATCTCGCCCGCCGCAGCGGCGTCACGCTGGAGCTCACGCTCGCCGAGTTACCGCGTGACGAGGGTGTCGACACGGTCGCTGCGCGGGCTCGGCGCCGACCCGGCGGTGTTCGCCGCAACCGCCGGCGAGGACTACGAACTCTGCGTCTGCCTACCGCCGGCCGCGCCGGCACAGCTCGCCGCCGAGCCAGAGCTACGCGCGGCGCTGGGACCGCTCACCTGGATCGGCCGGGTGCTCGAAGGAGACGGCGAGCTGTTCGTTCACCGATGCCGAGGCCGCGGCGCTTGCCGGCTTCGAGCACGGCCGCGGCTGACTCCGCGCGGAACGCCGATCCCGAGCCGTTCGTATAGGCCGCGGGCCGTCACCGGACGGCGGCGCAGCAGCGCATCCGCCACCGCGTGGGTGTCTATCTCGTATTCACCTGCGCCTACCCGTTGCCGGAGCTCGTCGAATCGCACGTCGAACCTCTCAAGTCGTGGCCTCGTCCGAGAGCGTTTTCGGCAGCATCCGTGACTTTGGCCAGCCTTGCAGCGCGAAGTGGACGGGTGTCCGGTGCCGTCCGCTGGACCGCTTTCAAGTGCACTGCAGGCCGATTTCGGCTGCCACGTGGTGACGGTGACGCGCCCTCGCAGCGCTAGCCGGCCACGCGCGCTGGCCCGAGCGGCGTCACCGAGCGCAGCTTCGCGAACACGATGATTCGCTGCGAAGCCGAGTAGATCGGGTTGCAGGCCGACAGCACGAGCCGGTCATAGCCGACGTTGTTGACGACCCAGACATCCGTCGGCTGCACGATCTGCTGCTTCTGGACCACGTACGTGAACTTCCCGTAGGGCATCGTCACGTAGATCAGGTCGCCGGCGTGCAGCTCGTTGATGAACCGGAACGGCGCCAGGTACGTGGTCCGGTGGCCGGCGATCCCGACCGTCTGGCGCATTCCCGGCAGCGCCGTCGACGGATAGTGGCCGGGGCCGTCCTCCAGCTGCGAGGTCTGATCGCCCTGGATGATGTTGTAGGTGTGGCCGATCTTCGGGATCTCGATCTGCCCGATCGCGTCGCCGGTCTTGATCTGCGCCAGATCGGCGCGCGCCAGGTAGGAGATCCGCTGCTTGGAGGTGTGGATCTGCTTGACCGCCTTGGACTGCGTATGGGTCAGCGGCGCGGTCCGGTAACTGAGGTACTGGTGCGAGACGTCCGAGCGCTTGATCAGTGCGATCGCCGCCGTCACCGGCTCCTGCCAGAGCAGCGTGACGCCGCCGTCGATCAGCAGCAGCAGCCCGGTCAGGATCAGGACCGACGAGATGTCACGAATGGCTCGGCGCATCAGCACCGCCCATCGTACGCAAACGAAGGATTCGCCATGAACGAACTGGCGACTGCGCGCTCCCCACCCGACCCACGACCCTCGGCCCCCGTTGTCTAGCGGACTCCCGTCCCACGCCTGGAAAAGTTCCCCGCTACCAGCTATCCCGACCGGCGCGCCGGAACCGGCGGGTCGACCGCGACGACTCAGCGGCGGACGGTGGACTTGGTAGCGCCCAGCGACCCCGGCCCGGCGTAGCCGACCGGCCCGCGCACCGACGCCACCGCCTTCGTGCCCGCAGCCACCGGCAGCGGCCGCCGCGCCGCCATCACGACGACCGTCACGGCGCTCGCCATGCACCCGAGCACGAAGCTCCACAGCACCAACGTGACCAGGCTGACCGCGTGGCCGGCGACCAGCAGCGCCGCCTCCCAGATCAGCCCGATCGGCGTGAACTGCAGCGACGTGGCGTAGTAGACGACCAGCAGCACCACCGGGACCGCGCCGGCCGCCACCATCAGCAGCCGGGCGGGCAACCGCAGCCGCAGATCGGAGTCGATCGCCCACAGCCACAGGTGCAGCGCCGGCACCAGCAGCGCCGCCGCGTACGGGTTCTGCAGCCAGATCAGGAGCGTCACCACGCACAGGACCGCGAGCATCATCGCCGCTGTCCCGTCGCCGCGGCGATCGACGGTCCGCGCGCGTGAGTCTCGAGACTCCTTGGCGGCAGGCTGGCGATCGACCGCCCGATAGGGCCCGCGGACGAGCGGCACCATCGCCAGCGCCACGACGCCGGCCGCGATCAGCACGGCGATCCCGCCCGTGCCCAGCGACACCGCGCCCGCCGGGAGACGGACCGGGCGGCGCCGCCGAGATCAGCCCGACGAGCCTGCCGATCAGTACGACCAGCAGCGCGGCGACGAACGGCAGCGCCGTCCCGAGCACCGCGATCAGCGACCGCAGCAGCGGATAGCCGCGTCGCTTGGCCCGCGCGCACGCGTCGACGGTCGTCAGCAGCACCGGCACGATCAGCGTCAGCACGAACAGCGCAATCGCCCAGCCCGGCACGACCTTGCCGTCGAACAGCACGAACGCGGACGGCGCCGCGACGGTGGCCGCCGAGTCGAGCGCCGAGATCGTGTCCAGCACCGAACGACCCGTCTTCGTGAACATCGCCTGGCTGTCGATCGGCGTCGACGCCGACGGACCGCGCTCACCCGACAGCGACAGCGTCACCGCCGGGACCCCAGCGCCGGCGAATGGTCCCTGACCGGAGATCGTGAACGGGAACGCCAGGTGCGCGAACTGCGCGAGCGTCCCGGGAGTCGTCGCGCGGGCGGCGTGTTGGCTCGACAGCGCCATCGCGACCGTGTTGACGAGCGCCGGTGACGCCAGCTTGTTGGTATCCGACCACGGGATCACGATCGGCTGGCGGTGATCGGCCGCCGCCAGGTCTCCGAGCACGACGACCGAATCGAGCGGGCCGGGAAGGGTCGAGACGAGGTGCTGCACCCCGGCGCTTCCCTCGCTGCCGGAGACCGACGCCAGCACGACCGTTCGCTGCAGCGTCTCGCCCGACAGGTCTGACCCGAGCTCGAGCAGCGTCGCGGTGCCCGACAACCCGGCCACGCCCTGCGAGGCCGAGCCATCCCGTGGGGCGATGATCACGATCGAACCCGGCTCGGTGCCCGGCCGGGTCGCGACCACGTCGGTCAGACGCCGCGTGCCGTTGATGGTGCGCGCCGTAAAGCCGCTCGCGCGCGACCGAGAACCCGTCGAGCTTTGACCCGAGCGTCGCCGCCACCCTGTGACCGAGCCGGTCGTCCCCGGACGAGCCGGGCTGACGCGACGGGTATTCGTTGTACAGCGCCTGCATCGACGCGTACGCGCTCTGGCCGTTGAAGGCGCCGGGAGCCAGCGTCGAGCGTGACCCGGCCGGCTGGTTGGCCAACGAGAACGCCAGGACGATCAGCCCCAGCGCGGCCACGACCAAGCCGGCGCGGTAGATGCGCGGGTCCAACATCGCGGCCAAGATTATCCGCAGCTGTCCCCTACTCTGACGGTTGCAACGCGCGGCCCTTCCCGCAAATACGCGAGAAACCGCACGACCACCGTGGCCAATCATCCAGCACGCATCCTGCTGGTCGACGATGAGCAGTCGATCCAGACCTTGCTTTCCTACCCGCTGCGTAAGGAGGGCTACGACGTCGTGCAGGCGACCGACGGCCCCGAGGCGCTGGAGCGTTTCGACGAGCAGCCGTTCGATCTGGTGGTGCTCGACCTGATGCTGCCGCGGATCGACGGGCTCGAGGTCTGCCGGCAGCTGCGGACCCGCAGCTCGGTGCCGATCATCATGCTGACCGCCAAGTCCGAGGAGATCGACAAGGTCGTCGGGCTCGAGCTCGGCGCCGACGACTACATCACCAAGCCGTTCTCGCTGCGCGAGTTCTCGAGCCGGATCAAGGCGACGCTGCGGCGCGCGGAGATGACGCGCGCGGCGCTGACCGGCGCCGACGAGCGTCCGCTCCAGGTCGGCGAGATGCGGATCGACTTCCCGAAGCGGACCGTGCGCGTGCGCGGCGACGACGTCGAGCTGACCTATGTCGAGTTCGAGCTGCTGTCGGCGCTGGCGCGCTCGCCGGGCCGGGTGTTCACCCGCGACATGCTGCTGGCGCGGATCTGGGGCGACTCGGCCTACCGCGACCAGCGCACGATCGACGTCCACGTCCGCCACCTGCGCGAGAAGATCGAGCTCGACGCCAAGGACCCCGAGTTCGTGTTCACGGTCCGCGGCGTCGGCTACCGCTTCCGCGACACCGAGCCCTGAGGTCCCTGATCGCCGCGAAACCGCGCCGCGATCGGCACCATACGGCGATGCGCCCGCGCCTGTTGAGGCTGTCGCTCAGCACCCGCCTGGCGCTGGTGTTCTTCTCGATCACGCTGCTGGCGATCGCGGCGCTGTACGTGTTCGTCGCGCCGGGCCTGAAGAACCGGCTGGTCGGCTCCGAGCTGTCGACGCTGCGCGCGACCGCGCGCGACCGCTCGGGGCCGTTGGCGGCGACGGTCGGCGGCTCGGATCCGCAGGCGCGCGTCCACCGGCTCGTCACCCAGACGTCGGAGTCGACCGGCTATCGAGTCACGCTGGTCGAGGTCAACCGGGTACTCGGGTCGATGCAGCTCTCGCGCCAGATGGACTCGGGCGGCGCCGACTCCAGCGCGCCGGTGGTGCTGCCGCTCGCCTGGCAGGCGGCGCGGAGCGGGCGGATCAGCTCCGGGACGACGGTCGAGAACGGCATCAACGTCGCGCAGGCGGCGGTCCCGGTCCGCGTCGGCGGCCGCGTCACGGCGGTCGTGCTCTACACGACGTCGATCGAGAGCATCCTGCGGACGGTCTCGACCGTCCGCGACGAGATCCTCGAGGCGGGCGCCGGCTCGCTTGGCGCTGGCGCTGGTCGCGGGCTGGCTGATCGCGCGGGCGATCGCCCAGCGCGTACGCCGGCTCGAGGTCGCCGCCAAGCAGATGGCCGCGGGCCGCTTCCCGGGCGCGATCCCGGTCGACTCGGCCGACGAGCTCGGGCAGCTGGCCGAGGCGTTCAACGACATGCAGCGCCAGCTGCGCGCAGCTCGATCTGGCGCGCAAGAAGTTCATCGCGACCGCGTCCCACGAGCTGCGCACGCCGCTGTTCTCGCTGAGCGGGTTCGTCGAGCTGCTCGAGGACGAGGAGCTCGATCCCGAGACGCGCCGCCGCTTCCTCGACCAGGTCCGCGACCAGGTCGCACGCCTCGGCAAGCTGTCGGTCGACCTGCTCGACCTCTCGCGCCTGGAGGCCGGATCGCTCGAGCTCCGGCCCGAGCAGGTCGATCTCGGCGAGCTGACGCGGTCGGTCTCCGGCGAGTTCGAGCCGACCCTGGCCCAGCACGACGCCCGGCTGGAGCTGCGCCTGCCCGGCGGCCGCGAGGCGATCCACGCCCAATGCGACCCGGTCCGGCTGGCCCAGATCATGCGGATCCTGATCGACAACGCGGTCACCCACACGCCTGACGGAACCCAGATCGTCGTCACCGCGGGACGCTCCAACGGACACGTCCGAGTGCTCGTGCGCGACGACGGCGAGGGGATCGACGAGCGGTCGCTGCCGCGGATCTTCGAGCCGTTCTACACGGCCGACGACGCGCAGGGGTCCGGGCTCGGGCTGGCGATCGCGTCGGAGCTCGCCAGCCGGATGTCCGGGCGAGCTGCTGGTCGATTCCGAGCCGGGCGAGACGACGTTCACGCTCGAGCTCCCGGCCTGACGTATCCCCATCGGTGGCCGCTTACGCGGTCATAACGCCGGGGCGGTATGGTCGGCACCCTCGTGGGGACCGCGATTTCAGTGCAGCGTTGCACCGGTTTGCGGACGTTTTGCGCTGGTGTTGGTTATGACGGTGGGGCTGGCGTGCCTGGGCGCGCCCGCGGCGCTCGCCGCGCCCGCGCCCTCGCTGGTGCACAACCCGCTGACCAACCCCAAGACGCATCAGCCGCTCAGCTGCCCGGATCCGACGGTGATCCGCGAGCCACACCGGCAGTACTCGATGTACATGGTCTGCACCTCGGACTTCGAACGCAACGCGTTTCCGATCTGGGGTTCCAACGACGGCGTCCGCTGGACCAAGCTCGGCTCGGTGTTCCCGCACGGACGGGGGCCGTCGTGGGCGATCTCGGCCGGCAAGCAGCACGGTCGCTACTGGGCGCCGGATCTGCATTGGTTCGACGGCCACTGGGTCCTGTACTTCGCCGCCCAGATGACCACCGCGACCGAGCGCACGCTCAACCCGGCGCCGCAAGGGAACTGGGCGATCGGCGTCGCGACCACGAGCGACCTGCGCGGCGGCCACTGGACGACCGCGCTGCTGCACTACAGCGGCCAGTTCAACCGACTGCCGAGCGCCAAGGGCAACCGCGAGCTCGCGGGGGGCGTGATCGATCCCAACGAGTTCGAGAACCCGGTGACCGGCCAGCGCTACCTCGTCTGGGCCAAGCAGTCCAACGAGATCTTCCTCGGCGAGCTGAGCGCCGACGGGCTGACGCTTGCACCCGGAGTGCAGCGGATCCTGGTACCGAGCACGCCGTGGGAGTGCGCCAACCTCCGCGGGCACCTGCACGATCGAGGGCCCGGTCGGCTACTGGTACGACGACGTGGCGTACATCCTGTACAGCGCCTCGAGCACCTGGTCGGGCACCTACGCGGTCGGCGTCGCCGCCTCGACCGCTCCGCTGTCGGTGCCGTTCACCAAGGACCCCGACCCGATCCTCACCTCCAGCGGCGACCTGCTCGGCCCCGGCGGCACCTCGGAGCCCGTCACCGCCCCCGACGGCAGCCCGATCATCTACTTCCATTCGCTGGTCGGCGGGCCGGACAACCGCCACGTGTCCGAGCAGCGCTACCTGACGGTCGGCCGCTTCCACTACGCCAGCGCCGCCAGCGCCAGCCTCAGCACGACCGCTCTCGGGGCGAGCGTCGGGATCTCGTGGCCGCAGATCTCGAGCGGCAAGCCGAAGAACTACACGACGCTGGTGGACGCCGCCGCTGACCTGAAGGTCGGTCAGGGCGCCCACTCCTCCAGCAGCCGCAGCCACACCTCGCTGCGGGTCGGGAACGCCGGGATCGCGTGCACGAGCGTGCGCAGCGGCACCTCGCCGACCATCGCGACCGTCGCGGCGTGCAGGCTCTCGGCGATCGCGGCGCCGACGAACGTCGCGCCGACGATCACCTCTCGCTCGTCGTCGACGACGATCCGGGCGCCTGAGGGCGCGCCCTTGCCGGTGAAGCTCGCCGCCCGCGGTCTGACCGGGATCGGCGTCGACCGCGCGGGCCGGGATGCCGTCGGCGAGCGCCTGCTCGAGCGTCAACCCGACGGCCGCGATCTGCGGGTCGGTGTAGACCACGCGCGGCGACAGCGGCCCGTCCCAGACGGCGCGTCGCCGGACGGTTCATGATCGCCGCGCAGGCGATCAGCGCCTGGTACTTGCCGGCGTGCGTGACCAGCGCGCGGCCGTTGACGTCACCGACCGCGTACAGCCAGTCGCCGTGCGACGGGACCCGCATCCGGTCGTCGACGGCGACGATCCCCGGTCTTCAGGTCGATCGTCTCGAGGCCGAGATCGCCGCTGTGCGGCGTGCGCCCGACGGCGACCAGCAGCTCGTCGGAGCGCAGCTCGTCCCCGTCGCCCAACGTCAGCGTGAAGCCGTGCTCGTCCCGGGTCGCGTGCGTGGCCTGGGCGCCGGTGCGGACGTCGATCCCCAGCTCCCGCGAGGCACTCGATCAGCAGCGCCGCCGCGAACGGCTCAGAGCCGGGGATCAGCCGCGACGCCGCCTCGACCTGGGTGACCTTGGAACCGAGCGTCGCCCAGGCCTGGGCCAGCTCGCAGCCGACCGCGCCGCCGCCGAGCACCGTCAGCGTCGCGGGCGCCTCGTGCGCGGTCGTCGCGGCGCGGTTGGTCCACGGCGAGATCTCCGCCAGGCCGTCGATCGGCGGGATCGCGGCGCCCGATCCGACCGCGATCACGACCGCGCGGGCCGCCTCCAACACGCGGTCGCCGACCGTGACGCGGCGCTCGCCGTCGAGCCGGCCGTGACCGCGCACGAGCGTGATCCCCTTGTCCTCCAGCCACGGCAGCTGCACGTCGTCCTTCAGGTCGTGGATCACCGCGTCGCGGCGCCGCAGCGCCTGTGCGACGTCGACGCCGCCGGTGACCGCCTCACGCGCGCCGGGGACCCGCGCGTCCTCCGCCAGCGCCTGGGCCGGGCGCAGCAGCGCCTTGGACGGCATGCACGCCCAGTAGGCGCATTCGCCGCCGACCAGCTCCCGCTCGACGACGCAGACGTCGAGGCCCTCGCCGGCCAGCCGGCCGGCGCACACCTCGCCGGCCGGACCCGCCCCGAGCACGATCACGTCGTGGCGCTCCGGGGCGGTCACGAGCTCATCCGCTCACGACACTTCGCGCAGCTTCCCGGTCTCGACCTCGTACACGAAACCGCGCACCGAGTCCTTGTTGGGGATGAACGGGGAGGCCTTGATCCGCGCGATCGACTGCTTGACGTCCCCGTCGAGATCACTGAACGCCTCCGCAGCCCATGGCGGACGGATGCCCGTGTCCTGCTCGATCGCGTCCTTGAAGTCATCGTCATGGAAGGTCAGCATGCCGCAATCGGTGTGGTGGATCAGGATGATCTCCTCGGTCCCGAGCAGCCGCTGGGAGATCGCGAGCGAACGGATCGCATCATCGGTTACGACGCCACCGGCATTTCGGATCACGTGCGCGTCGCCCTCCTTGAGCCCGAGCGCCCCGTACACGTGGAGCCGCGCGTCCATGCACGCCACGACCGCGGTCTTGGCGGCAGGCGGCAGCGGCAGGTCGGCCTTGTCGCCGAAGCCGGCGACGTAGGACTCGTTGTTGGCCAGCAGTTCGTCGGTGTTGCTCATGCGCTCTCCTTGACTTGGAAATTGGTGCGTCGCAAACGTACCAACTTCAATAGGTTTAGTTGTGTTTTTGGCTCGGTCCGGGTTCGTGCCGCGGCAGCGGGCGGTTGGTCGCTAGCCGGCATGGATCCTCCTGTGCAGAGCACTGTGGGTTATCGTTGATGTCGGATGTCGGCTGACGCCCCACTCGTCCTGGTCTCGAACCGCGGCCCGGTGACGTTCGGGCCGGGCGGCGAGATCAAGCGTGGCACCGGCGGGCTCGTGACGGCGTTGATCGGCCTCGCCTCGCACCGCCCGGTGACCTGGGTAGCGTCGGCGATGAGCGACGAGGACATCGAGGCCGCCGAGCGCAACGACGGCAAGCCGTTCCCGGTCACCGGCCCCGAGGGCGATGAGTATCGGGTCAAGCTGGTCGCGTCCGACAACGAGGCCTACGACGGCTTCTACAACATCATCTCGAACCCGATGCTGTGGTTCATCCAGCACTACCTGTGGGACCTGTCCAACGCGCCGGACATCCGCCGTCACGAGACCGAGGCGTTCGAGCACGGCTACAACGTCGTCAACGCCGACCTCGCGAACGCGGTGCTCGAGGAGGTCCGTGACGTCGAGAAGCCGGTCGTGATGGTCCACGACTACCACCTCTACACGCTGCCGAGGATGGTCCGTGAGGAGCGCCCCGACGCGTTCCTGCACCACTTCGTCCACATTCCCTGGAGCCAGGCGGACTCGTGGCGGGTGCTGCCGACGGCGATGCGTGACGCGATCTTCGCCGGGGTCCTCTCCAACGACATCGTCGGCTTCCACACCCGCTCCTACCGCCGCAACTTCCTGCAGTGCTGCGAGGACCTGCTCGGGCTCGAGGTCGACCACGACAAGGGCGTGATCCGGTTCGAGGACCGCGAGGTGTGGGCGCGCAACTACCCGCTGCCGATCGACTCGACCGCGATCGAGGCCGTCGCCCGCCGCCCCCGGGTGCGTGAGTTCGAGGGCGACCTGCTGCGGCGCCGCCGTGACCACCTGATCCTGCGCGTCGACCGCGCCGACCTGAGCAAGAACGTGCTGCGCGGCTTCAGCGCGTTCGACGTGTTCCTCCAGCAGCACCCGGAGTTCCGGGAGCGCGTCACGTTCATCGCCCAGCTGATGCCGTCACGGACCGACGTCGCCGAGTACGCCGAGTACCTGGAGCGGATCGACGCGACCGTCGCGATCGTCAACCATCGCCACGGCACCCCGGACTGGATGCCGATCCAGCTGAAACTCCGCGACGACCTCGAGGAGGCCGTCGCCTCCTACAAGCACTACGACCTGCTGATCGTCAACGCGATGTTCGACGGCATGAACCTGGTCGCCAAGGAGGGCCCGATGGTCAACGAGCGGGCCGGCGTCTCGATCCTGTCGGAGAACACCGGCGCGCACGAGGAGCTCGGCGAGTACGCGCTGTCGGTCAACCCGTTCGACATCCAGGAGCTGGCCGACTCGATCCACACCGCGCTGACGATGTCCTTCGAGGAGCGCTCGCGCCGCCACGAGGGCCTGATCTCGATCGTCACCGCGCGCAACCCGGGCGACTGGATCGACGACCAGCTGGCCGACATCAAGGCCAAGGAGGGCGCGCTGGCGGGCACCGCTGCCGCCGCGGCCGCCGCCCAGAACGGAACGACCGAGGACTGACGGGCGGCGAGGGTAGAAAGTCAAAACAATGGTGGACTTTCTACCCACAGATCCCGGCGCGGCGCCGAGCCGTCCAGCCCGAGCCCGAGCCGTCCGACCCGAACGCTAAGCGTGCGCGCGCGTCAATCTAGAGTGCGGCCGGCGCTCAGCAACTCGATGTAGGACGCGATCCGCTTGGCCCGCGCCGCCGGCTGCGAGACGTGGTGCAGGCGGTACAGGAACGCGTACCGGGTCGAGCCGGTCAGCGTCGCGAAGAACCGCTCCGCGTCCGGGTTGGCCTCCAGCGCCTGCTGCAGATCGTCGGGGACCGTGGCGCGACTCTGCGGCTCGTACGCGGCGTCCCAGCGACCGTCGGATCTGGCGGCGTCGACCTGCGCCTGCCCCGGCGCCCGCATCCGGCCGGCCTCGGTCAGCCGGGCGACGTGGCCGCAGTTGATCTGCGACCACTTGCTGCGCGGGCCGCGACGAGTGAACCGCTGCAGGTAGAACGACTCGTCGAAGCGACGGACCTGACCGTCGATCCAGCCGTAACAGAGCGCCGTGTCGAGCGCCTGCGCGTAGTTGACCGTTGGGATCTCGCAGCCCTTCTTGGCGAACTTCAGCCACACCCCCGGCGAGTCGGCGTGGTGGTCGGCCAGCCACCGCTCCCAGTCGCCGTCGGTGGCGCATTGCAGGATCTCCAGCTCGGGCTTGGCTGCTGAGACTGCTTGGCCGCGGCGGTCATCTGGGAATGATGACAGCCGCTATAGTCGGCCGCCGCCCAGCCTGCGGGCGCATCCGCGCCCGGGCTCAGCGATCGAAAAGATGCCATCAGAGAATCGCCGATACGACCTGGTCCTGGTCCTCTCCACCGAGGCCGAGGACGAACGCCGCGCCAAGATCGTCACCGACGCCGAGGCGCAGATCACCGCCGCCGGCGGAGAGATCACCCGCAACGACGACTGGCACCTGCGGCCGCTGTCGTTCGAGATCGCCCACCAGCAGGAGGGCGAGTACCACCTGCTGCAGTTCACCGCCCCGACGTCGGTGCTCGAGCCGCTCTCGCACAACCTTCGGATCGACGACGCGGTGCTGCGCTTCCGCGTGATCCGCGAGATCCCGGGGACGCCGCCGGCGCCCGAGTCGGCGCCGCCGATCGTCGCCGGCACGCCGACGTCCGCACCGGTCGCCGCCGCGGCGCCGGCAGCGTGCGCTCGAAGAGGCCTGAGCCTCAGCAGCCACGACCGGCCGCTCGGCCGGTCCGGAGTCGTGCCGCCGCTCCGCGCGTTGATCGCGGATCGCGTCACGGCGGTCATGGTTCTGTTCCATTTTCCGGCCACGGGCGCCGTCGCCGTCCGGCCCGCCCATAGACTCGGATACGAGCTTTCAACGTCTGTGAAGAGAGGAGCCATCGGACATGGCCAACATCAATCGAGTCACCATCACCGGGAACCTGACGCGTGATCCCGAGCTGAAGGCGCTGCCGAGCGGCACCGCCGTCTGCGCGCTGTCGGTCGCCGTCAACGGACGGCGCAAGAACGGGCAGACCGGGCAGTGGGAGGAGGAGCCCAACTACTTCGACGTCACCGTCTGGGGTGCCCAGGGCGAGAACTGCGCCAAGTACCTCAGCAAGGGGCGTCCGGTGGCGATCGACGGCAGGCTGCGCTGGCGCAAGTGGACCACGCCCGAGGGACAGAACCGCTCAGCCGTCGATATAGTCGCCGAGAACGTGCAGTTCCTCGGCGGTCGTGACGACGCCGGTGGCGGCAACGGGAACGGCTTCTCCTCCAGCGTACGCGCGAGCGAAAGCGATGTTCCGATCGACACCGGCGACTTCGAGCGCACGCCCGTGAGCGCTGCCGCCGCGGACGACGACATTCCATTTTGAGCACATCCATTCTCAAGCATCGCTAGGCTGAATATCTATGGCAAAGCAGCGCAGACGTCCGGTTCGCCGGCGCGACCGTAAGGGCGGGCCCGCAACTACCCGCCGCAAGTCGTGCCCGTACTGCCGGGAGAAGATCGAACAGGTCGACTACAAGGACCTGGCGATGCTTCGTCGGTTCATCTCCGACCGCGGCAAGATCCGCTCACGCCGCATCACCGGGGCGTGCCGCCGTCACCAGAGCCAGGTCGCTCGCGCGGTCAAGCGTGCCCGTGAACTGGCGCTGCTGCCGTACGTGGTCGAGGGTTCCGATGCCCGCTCCGGCGGTCGCGGCGACCGCGACCGCGATCGCGAACGTTGAGCGACTGAACGATGCCCCAGGCGATCCTGCTGGAAGACATTGAGACGCTCGGGGAGCGCGGCGCCGTCGTCGACGTCTCGCCCGGCTACCTGCGCAACTACCTGGTGCCGCGCAAGCTCGCCGAGCCCGCGACCACGACCTCGCTGAAGGTGGCCCAGCGCCAGAAGGCCGATGCCGAGCGCGCCGCCCGTGAGGCCGAGGAGCGCGCCCGTGAGGGTGCGTCGGTGCTCGGCCGGACCGTCCTGACGATCGCCCAGCAGGCGGGCGACGATGGCCGCCTGTTCGGCTCGGTCACCCCGCAGGACATCGCGGACGCGATCCGCGACGCCCGCGGGATCACGATCGACCGCCGCAAGGTGCACCTCGAAGAGCCGATCCGCAACGTCGGCACCTACATGGTCGTCGTCGAGGTCAATGACGATGTGACCGCGACGGTCAAGACGATGGTCGTCGCGGCCTAGCGACTGCTGTTGGCCGGGCGGGTGGCAGGCGCGCCGGTTCGGCACGCTCGTGCTCGGTCCACTCGGGTGCGCGGCCCTCGGCTTCGCCGCGCGAGCGTGCCGCCCCGTCGCACCTCCGCACCCGCGTCGGCTGCCGTAACGTCCTCGCCGCCACCCCTCGCGCTGGAGCTTCCCTCGTGTGGTCGAAAAGTTCGGAATAGACGGACAAATCGTCCAACCACCCACTTGACGATGCACCCCGTGAGTCAGCGCGCGAAACGATCAGGATCCCGCGGCGTCGCCGCCGTCGCCGGGGGGGCGATCGGCAGGCGTGGGCTGGGGGTCCGGATCACCGTCTGAGCCGGAGTCCTCTCCAGACGGTCCTGCGCTCTCGCCGCTGATCGCCGCTCCCACGCGCGTGTGCGTGCGCCCGAACGTGAAGATCTCGTGGAAGATCCCGATCGAGGGGCCGCCGATCAGCTCCCATGAACGGGAGATCCCGATCACGAAGCAGACGACGACCAAGATCGAGATCGTCTCGTATGCGCCGTGATGGTTGATCAGCCTGATCCCGGCGCTCAACTGGAACACGAGCACGACGATCAGCCCGATCAGGAACACCGCGCCCCGCAGCTCACCCGGACGCCGGAGCCCGAGCCGGATCATCGACAGCAACGCCCCGATCACGAACAGCGCCCCGACGATGCCGAGCCAGAACGCCGGCCAGCCGACGTTCACGCCTGGGATCAGCGCGAACAACGACACGACGAGTGCGTTGGAGAACGCCGTCAGCGCGGTCGCCGCTCGGATGCGGTGGATCTGCGTCTCGCCCTGCTCCTCCATCCGTTCCATCGTCACCGAGACGGCGACGAACAGCAGCCCGACGAGCGCGCCGGCGACCCCGGCGGCGGCCGTGAAGAACTCGTGGTAGTTCTCCGGCGTCGTCACCGTGGTCGGACCGGGGCAACGGTGCCGTGGGTTGGAGGTGTCGCTGGGAGGATGGCCCCGAAACTACCGGGCGCGGCCGTCGTCTCACGGGAGACCGGGGCCGTCGCACCGGACTCACACGATCATCGCTGCGCCGCCGGCCGTCGCTGGCGGTACAGGGTGATAGCGCCGGCGACGATCGCCGCCACGACCGCAAGGCCGATCGAGCCGCGGCTGATCAGCTCCATCAGGTCGTCGAGCGAGCCCCAGAACAGGTAGCCGAGCACGCACAGCAGCGCCCCCCAGACGCCGGCCGCGATTGTCGTGTAGGGCAGGAAGCGGCGCAGCGGCATCCGCGACGCGCCCGCGACGAACGGCGCCAGCGATCGAACGAGCCCGATCCAACGGCCGACCAGGATCGTCTTGCCGCCGTGTGCGTCGAAGTGGCGCTGTACCTGCGCCAGGCGCTCCTCGGTGATCCCGACGACGGCGCCGTGGCGGACGATGAACGCGTGCCCCAGCCGGCGACCCATCGCATAGGAGGTCAGATCGCCTGCGACCGAGCACACCCAGACGAGCGCGATCATCATCAGCAGGTTGGTCTCGCCGTGCCCGGCGCTGACGCCCCCGAGCAGGACCGCGAGCTCACCGGGCGCGACCAGGCCGGCGAAGCCGGCGGTCTCCGCGAAGGCCAGCCCGCCGACCAGCGCATACGTGTAGGTGCCGAGCCTCTCGACGGCGTGCTGAACCACGAACTCGACGCCCGGCGGGTGCACGATCCCGGTCCCGTAGGCCACCAGTCCCGCGAATGCCAGGGCGGCGAGGCCGCCCATCGGCTTCGAGACATGCCGGCGCCGGTAGACGACGAGCACGGCCAACGCCGCGGCCGCCATCAGCGGAGCGAACTTCATCGGTGCGTGCGCCGTGATCCCATGGCCACCAGCATCACCGACGGGCAACCAGCGGGGTATGGGGCGGACGCCCCATCCCGCCCGATCCGGAGTCAGGGTTCGATCAGGCCGCTGCGGATCGCGTAGCGGGTCAGTTCGACACGATCGTGCATCCCCAGCTTGTCGAGCATGTTCTCACGGTGGCGCTCGACGGTCTTCTCGGAGATCACCAGCGCGGCAGCGATCTGCTTGGTCGAACGGCTCTCGGCGATCAGCTTGAGCACCTCGCGCTCCCGGGGGGTCAACGGGTCCTCGCGGACCGTCGGCTCGTCACGCGCCTGACGCAGGTACTCCTCGATCAGCGGCGTCACCGCGCCCGGGTACAGGAACGGCTCGCCTCGCATCGCCGCGCGGACTGCGTCGACCAGATCACGATCGGCGACCGCCTTGCGCACGTAGCCGGAGGCGCCAGCCTTCAGCGCCTCGTACAGGTAGCGCTCGTTCTCGTGCATCGACAGCATCAGGCAGCGCAGCTCCGGCTTGCGACGCCGGATCTCGGCGGCCGCTTGCAGCCCTGTCATCCGCGGCATCGAGATGTCGAGGATCGCCAGGTCAGCTGGAGTGTCGAGCGCAAGCTGTATCGCCTCGGCGCCGTCGCCGGCCTCGCCGACGACCTCCATGTCGGGCTCGGCCTCGAGCACGAGCCGGAGCCCGCGCCGGACCAGCGCATGGTCGTCGGCGAGCAGAATCCTGGTCTTCAGCGGGGTCATGCGCGCGTCACGTCAGTGTCGCGCGCGGCGAGCGCCAACCGCACGACGCACCCGCGTCGGCCTTCCGGCGGCGCGACCGTCAGCTCCGCACCGATCAGCGCGGCTCGCTCGCGCATCCCGCGGATGCCGGTCCCCGGGTCGCCGTCAGCGGGCAGCCCGTCGCCGTCGTCTGAGACCGTCAGCACCAGTGGCTGGCCGTCGGCCGGGCCGAGCTCCAGCCGTGCGGCGTCGGTATTGGCGTGCCGCGCGACGTTCGTCAGCGCCTCCTGGGCAACCCGGTAGACGACGAGCTCTGACTCGGGGTCCAATGGCGGCAGCGGCTCGGCGATCCGTTGCTGCACGGCCAGCCCCGAACGCTGGGCAAAGCGTTCACAGAGCACCGCCAGCGCCGAGTGCAGCCCGAGGTCGTCGAGCGCTTCCGGACGCAGCTCGAGCGCGATCCGGCGGACGTCCTCCAGGCTGGAGCGGACGGCGTCCTGGACGTTCGCCACGTCGCCCTTGTGCTCGTCGTCGACGCGGGCCTGCACGCGTGCCAGCCCAAGCAGCACCGCGGTCAGCTCCTGGCCGATCTGGTCGTGCAGCTCCTGCGCGATCCGCAGCCGCTCAGCCTCCTGCCCGGCGAGCACGCGCCCCGTCGCCTCGCGCCGCTCGGCCTCGAGCCGGGCCAGCATCTCGTTGAACGTGAGCGCCAGCTCGCCGGCCTCGGATGTCGGCGCGGCGCCGGGCATCCGATCGCCGGGGCGCGACAGGTCGACCCGGCGGGCGAGCGCCGTCAACCGTTGCAGCGGTGCGACCGCTCGCCGCAGCAGCAGCAGGTTCGCGGCGATGATCAGAACCAGCGCCAGGCCCAGCGTGATCGCCTCGTTGGTCTCGAACCGCGAGAGCTTGTGCGGTGACAGGACGAGGATCGTGACGACGACGGTGGCGACCAGCACGATCGCGTTGATCGCCGCCACGCGGTAGCCGAGCGGGAGATAGCGGCCGCGCGCGGGCGCCGCCGCGTCGGTTACGACCGTGACGCGTCGATCCGTTCCAGCTTGCGGAGCATCGTCCACGATCGTGCCTCCAGATCCTGCGCGGTCAACCCGAGCGTCGCCGCGATCTCCGGGTCGGCGATCCGGGCCGACATCATCCCGTAGATCGCCTGCTCGGTGGGGTTCAGCCGATGCCTGAGGCTGTCGGCGACGGCCGGCGGGACCAACGGCAATTGGCTGTCGCCGTGCGCGGCACGGCGGATCTGTTCACACAGCTCGGAGCCGAGCGACGCCTTGGAGACGAGGCCGTCGGCGCGGGCGGCAACCGACGCGGCCGCCAGCAGGTGGTCGGAGAACGCCGAGTAGATCAGGACTGCCGGCGGGTCGGCGAGCGTTTTCAACTTGCGGCTGCACCACAGCCCCGAGCGGCCGCCGAGCTGGTAGTCGACGACCGCGGCGTCGATCGTCGTCCCCTGCGCGAACGCGAACGCGGCCTCCGCCGTCTGAAACGAATCGAGCATCCGGAAGTCCGGCTCCGCCGTCAACAGCTCGGCCAGCCCGAGCCGGACCGCGGGATGGTCATCGACCACGATGCACCGGATCGGGGTGATGCGCTGGGCGTCGAGCAGCCCGCGACCGGTCACAGTGGATGTCTGGGCGAAGGTCGTCATCGGGTCTGCTCCTGGTATCGGTTCTGGTAACAGCAACCAGGGTCGCGTCCGCCGCCAGCTCGTTCAATGGGGGCCGTCCCCCATCCGGGGTCAGCGCTCGCGAGGACCCAGGACCGGTTTGACGTCGACGATCGGCGTCCCGTCGATCGCCTCCAGGTTCTGGACGCGGACGCTGCAGCCGTCGATCGCGACGACCGTCACGCGGTGCACGCCGATCGGATTGGGACGGTCGGGCGAACGGGTGCTGAACACGCCCTCCTCTTCGTTGAGCGGGTTCCCGCGCGGATGCACGCGCAATGTCTCACGGTCGGCCAAGTGCAGCCAGGTCAACACCAGCAGCTCCTGGCCGGGGCGCAGGTCGGTGACCCCGGCGGCCAGCTCTGAGGCGAACTGCAACGTCGCCTCCGGCGCGCCCTCGGCGCCTTGCAGCGGTGCCTGTGCCCGGGTCCGCAGCGGCGATTGCACCTGTCCGATCGGACGCAGCTCGAAGCGATCGTCGCCGTCAGACACGGCCCCAGGCTAGTGGACGGCGGTGGAACCGGAAATGTCCGCAGTGCGCGGGATGATGACGAATTGGTCCCACCCAGCCGGGCGATCCACCCAATCGCTCAACCTATATTCGATCGACCTTGAGCGCCCTCCAGAACATCGCTGTCCCGCCCCACAACCTGGAGGCCGAGCGCTCGGTGCTCGGGGCGGTGTTGATCGACGACCGGCACCTGAACACGCTGCTCGTCGAGGAACAGCTGCGTCCCCCGCACTTCTACCGGGAGCAGCACGGGCTCGTGTTCGGGGCGATGATCGAGCTCTACAACTCCAATCGCAAGATCGACCATCTGACGATCGCCGAGGTGCTGCGCCAGAACGGCAAGCTCGACCAGGTCGGCGGCGAGGAGGCGATCGAGCAGCTGGCCGGGTGGGTTCCGGCCGCCGGGCACGCTCGCGAGTACGGCGAGATCGTCCACGACAACGCGAAGCTCCGCGCGCTGCTGACCGCCTCATATGACATCCAGGCCAGCGTCCTGGGCCGTGACGCGCCCGCACGAGACCTGGTGGAGGCGGCAGAGCGCGCGGTCCTGGAGGTCGCCACCGACGAGCGCCAGAAGAAGATCCGCTCGATCCACGACATCCTCGACACCGAGACCGACAAGCTGCACCGGCTCTCGATCTCCAAGACGTCGCTGACGGGCACGCCCTCGGGGTTCAAGGACATCGACGAGAAGACCGGCGGCTTCCAGCCCGGCAACCTGGTCGTGCTCGCCGCCCGGCCGTCGATGGGCAAGTCGGCGCTGGTCGCCAACATCGCCGAGAACGCGGCGCTCGCCGGACGGCCCGTCGCGCTGTTCTCGCTGGAGATGTCCGAGTCCGAGCTCGCCCAGCGGTTCATCGCCTCACAGGCGAAGATTCACGGCGAGGACCTGCGGCGCGGCAAGGTGGCGGCCAAGGAATGGCCGCGCGTGCTGAACGCCTGTCAGAAGCTGTCAGACGCGCCGCTGTTCATCGACGACTCGTCGGACACGGGCGTGCTCGAGATTCGTGCCAAGTGCCGTCGGCTGCACGCGCAGATGGACGACGGGCTCGGGCTGGTGATCGTCGACTACCTGCAGCTGATGCGGTCCGAGGGCCGGATCGAGAACCGCGTCGAGCAGGTAGCGCAGATGAGCCGCGGGCTCAAGGCGCTGGCGCGTGAGCTGAGCGTGCCGGTGATCGCGCTGTCGCAGCTCAGCCGCCAGGTTGAGCAGCGTGGCGGCGAGAAGAAGCCGATCCTCTCGGATCTGCGTGAATCCGGCGCGATCGAACAGGACGCCGACCTCGTCATGTTCATCTACCGCGAGGAGTACTACGACCACGACTCCGAGCGTCCCAACGAGGCCGACATCATCATCGCCAAGCACCGCAACGGCCCGGTCGGGGAGGTCGTGTTGACGTTCATGCGCGAGTTCCCGAAGTTCTTCAACTACACCTCGGAGGACCGGTACACGTGAGCACCGGACGTATCTGCCCGTTTGGGTTGTGCGACGGCTCGGGGCTGCGGCTGGACTTCGAGACCGACACGGCCTCGCCGTGTCGGTGCCGGGCACAGGAGATCTCCCGCCGCCGCGCGCGCAGCCTGTCGGCCGTGATCCCGCGGCGATACCGCTCGGTGTCGTTCGACACGCCGCCGGTGACCGAGATCGAACCGCGGATCGTGGCGGCAACACGGCGGTTCGCGTCACGGATCGACCACCAGCTGGACGGCGGCCGCGGACTCTGGTTCATGGGGCCGCCGGGAACCGGCAAGACGACGCTGGCGATGCTCGTCTCCAAAGCGGCGCTCGACGCCGGCCGCTCGGTCGCGATCTACTCCCTGCCGCGGCTGCTCAACGAGATCAGGGAGACGTTCCGTGCCGAGCGCTCGCACACCGCGCTGCTGCGCAAGCTGACCGCCGTCGACCTGCTGCACATCGACGACGTCGGCGCCGAGAAGAGCAACGAGTGGGTGCTCGAGGAGCTGTACTCGATCGTCAACTCGCGCTACGAGGACGAGCGCTCGATCGTCATCACGACCAATATTCTCGACCGTGACGAGCTGCGCGAGCAGATCACCCCGCGGACCGTCTCGCGGCTGACCGAGATGTGCGACGAGCTGCCGCTGACTGGCCATGACCATCGGATGCAGATGGACCTGCGGACCGCCTGAACGCCGGCCGTGACCTCACAAGGCCGGCGCGATCCACGCTTCGATGTCCTGTTCGAGCCGGTGAAGATCGGCCCGGTGACGGCGCGCAACCGCTTCTACCAAGTGCCGCAGTGCAACGGCATGGGGTACCGGGACCTCACCGCGCTGGCTGAGATGCGAGGGGTGAAGGCGGAGGGCGGCTGGGCGGTGGTCTGCAGCGAGCAGGCCGAAATCCACCATTCCTCGGAGATCACGCCGTTCATCGAGATGCGCATCTGGGACGACCAGGACCTGCCCGGACTCGCCCGGATCGCCGACCGCATCCACGATCACGGTTCGCTGGCCGGGATCGAGTTGGCCTACAACGGCATGAACGGATCCAACCTGTACAGCCGCGTGGCCCCGATGGGGCCAGCGCACCTGCCGGTGGCGACGTTCACCGCCGACCCGGTCCAGGCACGCGCCATGGACCTCGACGACATCGCCGACCTTCGCCGCTGGCATCGCGCCGCCGTCCGCCGTGCCCTACGCGCCGGCTACGACCTCGTCTACGTCTACTCCGGGCATGCGCTCGGGGGCATCCACCACTTCCTGTCGCGTCGCTACAACGATCGGACCGACGCCTATGGCGGATCGGCGCGCAACCGGATGCGGCTGCTGCGCGAGATCCTCGAGGACACCCTCGAGGAGGCAGGCGGCCGCGCCGCGGTCGCCTGCCGGATCACCGTCGACGAGTTGCTCGGCGATCAGGGGATCACGCGTGAGGACATCGAGGAGGTGGTCGGCGAGCTTGGCGAACTGCCCGACCTCTGGGACTTCGTGCTGGGCTCCTGGGAGGACGACTCCGTTACCGCGCGCTTCGGCGACGAGGCCGCGCAGGAGGCGAACGTCAGGGGCCTGAAGGCGCTGACGACCAAGCCCGTCGTCGGCGTCGGGCGCTTTACCTCGCCAGACACAATGGTGCGCATGGTCAACAGCGGCGTGCTCGACATGATCGGCGCCGCCCGCCCCTCGATCGCCGATCCGTTCCTGCCGCGCAAGATCGAAGAGGGCCGGCTCGAGGACATCCGCGAATGCATCGGCTGCAACATCTGCGTTGCCGGAGACTTCACGATGTCGCCGATCCGCTGCACCCAGAACCCGTCGATGGGGGAGGAGTGGCGCCGTGGGTGGCATCCGGAGCGGATCCGGCCGCGCACCAGCGACGCGAAGGTGCTCGTCGTCGGCGGTGGTCCAGCGGGTCTCGAGGCCGCGCAAAGCCTCGGCAAGCGCGGGTACGAGGTGATCCTGGCGGACCGCTCGGGGCGACTCGGCGGCCGGGCGGCGCTCGAGGCGCGGCTGCCAGGGATGGCCAGCTACGTCCGCGTCGCCGACTACCGACTGGCCCAGCTGCGCCGGCTGGGCAACGTCGAGCAGGCCGAGGGCGAGGTCAACGCGGAGGAGATCCTCGACTACGATTTCGCCCACGTCGCGGTCGCGACCGGAGCGCTCTGGCGCGACGACGGCGTCGGTCGCTTTCACACCCGGCCGATCGACCGCGATCCGGCGCTGCCGGTGCTCACGCCCGACGACCTGATGGCAGGCACGCTCCCTGGGTCCGACCGCGTCATCGTCTACGACGATGACCATTACTACATGGGCGGCGTGCTGGCCGAGCTGCTGGTCAGAGCCGGTCGCGACGTGACCCTTGTCACTCCACGCGCGAGCGTCTCGAGCTGGACGACCAACACCATGGAGCAGCACCGCATCCAGCGCCGGCTGCTGGAGCTCAACGTGGAGATCGTCGCTTCGCACGCCGTCGTCAGCGTGGCAGCCGATGCGGTCCGCACCACCTGCGTGTTCACCGGTCGCGAGCACGACCTTCCGACCGGCGCCGCGGTGTTCGTCACCGCCCGCCTGCCGCAGGACGCGCTCTACCGCGAGTTGCTCGAACGCCACGACCGCTGGGGCGCCGCCGGCCTTCGCTCGGTCAAGGCCGTCGGCGACTGTCTTGCCCCGGGCACGATCGCCGCGGCAGTCTGGGAGGGCCGACGGTACGCAGAGGAGCTCGACGAGCCCGACGACCGCGGGGACACCGTCCCCTTCCGCCGGGAGGTCACCGGCCTGACCGACGCCGCCCACAGGGCACCAACTGGATCGAGAGAATGAACCCCAAGATGGGCTCACACGAAGCGATTGAGGTGCTGGTCGTCGGCGGCGGCCAGGCCGGTCTGGCGATGAGCGAGCACCTGAGCGCCTCGCGGCTGCCGCATCTCGTCGTCGAGCGCCACCGCATCGCCGAACGTTGGCGCACCGAGCGGTGGGACTCCCTTGTCGCCAACGGACCTGCATGGCACGACCGCTTTCCCAGTCTGGAGTTCGCTGACCTCGACCCAGATGCGTTCGCCTCCAAGGCACAGGTCGCTGAGTACTTCGAGGCCTATGCGGACCTGATCGACGCGCCGATCCGGTGCGGCGTCGAGGTCCTCTCGGTACGTCGCAACGAGGGCCGGTCGACCTTGCATGTCGAGACGACCGACGGGACGATCGAGGCGCGCTACGTCGTCGCTGCGACCGGACCGTTCCAACGTCCGCTGATACCGCCGATCCTGTCCGACGTGACACGAGTCGTGCAGATGCACTCGAGCGAGTACCGCAATCCGCATCAGTTGCCCGACGGCGCCGTGCTCGTCGTCGGAGCCGGATCGTCGGGCGTGCAGATCGCGGATGAGCTGCTGCGCGCGGGTCGCCGCGTCTACCTCTCTGTCGGTGCGCATGACCGTCCCCCACGCAGGTATCGCGGACGTGACTTCGTCTGGTGGCTCGGCGTCCTGGGCAAATGGGACGCCGAGACTCCGCCGCAGGGAGCAGCGCACGTCACGATCGCGGTCAGTGGGGCACATGGCGGCCACACCGTCGACTTTCGCGAACTGGACGCGCGTGGCATGGTGCTCGTCGGCTCGACCGCGTCCTGCGATGGCGAAACCGTCCGATTTGCGACGGATCTCGGCGAGAACATCACCCGTGGCGATGCCACCTACCTGTCGCTGTTGGACGAAGCCGACGCGTATGTCGCGGGTGCAGGCCTCGATTTACCGGCCGAACCCGAAGCCCGTGAGCTGGGACCGCTGCCTTCCAACGCGGTTGAGCCCCTCCACGAACTCGATCTCACTGAAACGGGGGTCGCAACCGTGATCTGGGCCACCGGCTTCGCCGTCGACTACAGCTGGCTCCAGGTCGGCGCGTTCGACGCGACCGGTCGACCGCGCCACCGCCGCGGCGTTTCGTCTGAACCAGGCGTCTACTTCCTCGGTCTGCCGTGGCTGTCGCGACGTGGATCGTCGTTCATCTGGGGCGTCTGGCACGACGCGCGATACCTGGCCGACCACATCGCGACCCAACGGGGGTACCTGGCGTACGCGCCGAGTGCCGGAGGCGCCAAGCTGATCGCCGCGCCCGCCGCGAACGCCTCGGAGCACCGGTCGTGACCGTCCACCGGCGGATCCGCCCGTTCAACACGCGCGACACCTACCCGGAGCAGAACCTCGACAACGACCTGTGCCAGGCCGTCGTGGCCGGTGACACCGTCTATCTGCGCGGCCAGATCGGCCAGGACCTCGACACGTCCGAGAACGTCGGCGTCGGTGACGTCGAGGCACAGGCCGAACAGGCGATGAAGAACATCAAGCAGCTGCTCGAGGAGGCCGGCGGCCGGCTCGAGCACATCGTCAAGATCACCGTCTACCTCGTGGATCCCCGCTACCGGGAGCCCGTTTACCGGGTGATGGGTCGCTGGCTCAAGGGCGTTCATCCGGTCTCGACCGGGATCGTTGTTTCCGCGCTGGCCCGACCGGAGTGGCTGGTCGAGATCGACGCGACCGCGGTGCTCGGCGGCGAGCTCGCACCGTGACGTTTTCGATCCTCGGCCGCTGCCAGGCCACCGGCCGTCTCGGGATGGCGGTCACGTCCTCGAGCCCGGCTGTCGCTGCCCGCTGCGCCAACGTCCGCGCCAGGGTCGGCGTCGCCGCCTCCCAGAACGTCACCGACCCCCGGCTCGGCCCGGCGCTGCTCGACGCGCTCGTCGCCGGGCGGTCCCCCGAGGAGGCGGTGCGATCGACCGTCGCGGCGGCGCCGCACGCGGACTATCGCCAGCTCGCGGTCGTCGACGCCGACGGAGCCGGCGCCGCCTGGAGCGGCCCACGGACGCTCGGGATCCACGGAGCGAGAACCGGCGACGGCTGGGCCGCCGCCGGAAACCTGCTTGCCTCGGAGTCCGTGCTCGATGCGGTCGGGCGCGCATTCGCCGAGTCCGACGAGCCCGAGCTCGAGGCCCGGCTGATGGCTGCACTCGCCGCCGGCCTGGCGATGGGTGGTGAGGCCGGGCCGCTGCGCTCTGCCGGATTGCTCGTCGCCGACGCCGTCGCGTGGCCGGTCACCGATCTGCGCGTCGATTGGGCCGACGAAGACGAGGCCGGGCCGATCGAGCGGCTGGCTGCGCTGTGGGAGCGCTGGGCGCCGCAACGCGACGACTACGTCAACCGCGCACTGCACCCCGGATCGGCGCCCGCGTATGGCGTGGCGGGTGACCCGGGCGTCGACGATGTCAGCTGACGCCACCGTCCTGCTGCGCCGGCTCGTCGCCCTTCCCTCGATCGCGGGCGCCGACAACCTGGCCCTGATCGCGGAGATCGCCGAGCGTCTGGACGACGCGGGGGCGGCGGTCGCCGTGTTCGCCGGAACCCGCCAGGGAACGCGGGTGCTCCACGCCGTGCTGGGTCCGGCCGATGCCCCCGGCGGACTGCTGCTGGCCGCCCATGGGGACGTCGTCGACGTCGAGGGTCAGCCCTGGTCGAGCGACCCGTTCAGGCTGCGCATCACGGATGGACGGCTCTACGGCCGCGGGACCACCGACATGAAGGGGTTCATCGCCGCGACCCTGGCCGCGGCGACGACGGCTCGTGTGTCATCTCTGACGGCACCGCTGCACGTGGCGATCTCCCACGACGAGGAGCTCGGCTGCGCCGGCGTCGGCCCGTTGCTCGATGTCCTCGCCGAGGGCGGCGCGCTCGCCGCGCCGCTGGCGGGAGTGGTTGTCGGCGAGCCGACCGACCTCCGGGTCGTCGATCGTCACAAGGGCAAGGCCGCATTCGAGATCACAGTCCATGGCCGCGCGGCCCATTCCGCGACGCCGTCGTTGGGCGTCAACGCCGTGCGAGGCGCGGCGCACCTGATCGTCGCCTTCGAGGAACTCGAACGGGAGCTCACGCAGGAACTGACCGACGATGCGTTCGCGACGCCCCACGCCACCATCGGCGTCGGGCCGATCCGCGGCGGCGTTGCGCTCAATATCGTGCCCGACCGGTGCGCGCTCAAGGTGGAGACCCGCATCCTGCCCGGCCAGAGCCTCGACGCGATCGAGGGCCGGGTCCGCGAGGCGGCCAAGCGCATCGGGCGCGCGCTCGCCGCGAACGCTCCGCAAGCCGGTGTCGAGGTCGCGCGCGTCGCCGGCTACCCACCGCTGGTGCCCGAGCCGGCGTCCGCGACCTTCGCGATGCACGTGGCGCGCGTGGCCGGTCAGGGCCTGGGCGGCGCGGTCGACTTCGGCACCGAGGCGGGGCTCTACCAGCAGAGGCTTGGGGTCCCGGTCGTCGTCTGCGGCCCTGGGTCGATGGCGCAGGGCCACATCTCCGACGAATTTCTCGACGCGGAGCAGCTCGCCGCGGGTGAGGCATTCGTCGCCGGGCTGATCTGCGGGCTGAGGTGAGTCCGTCCCGGAACGCTGACGCGCGGCTATCGGTTCCGGTCGGCGCCCGGGATCCAGTCGGTGCCCGCCAGCGGCACCCGCGCCATCGCCGCCGCCTCGAGCGTGAGCGCGACGAGGTCCTCGGGCTCGAGGTTGTGCACGTGCGACTTCCCGCAGGCGCGCGCAAGCGTCTGGCACTCCAGAGTCAGCGTCCGCAGGTAGTTGGCGAGCCGCTCGCCGGCGGCGACCGGATCCAGGCGGGCGGCCAGCTCCGGGTCCTGGGTCGAGATCCCGGCCGGGTCCAGACCCGCCTGCCAGTCGTCGTAGAACCCGGCGGCGGAGCCGATCGCTTCGTAGCCGGCTTCGTGCTCGGGGGCGTTGTCGCCGATCGCGATCAGCGCTGCGACCCCGATCGAGACCGCGTCGGCGCCGAGCGCCAGCGCCTTGGCGACGTCGGCGCCGGTGCGGATCCCGCCGGACACGATCAGCTGCACCTCGCGGTGCATGCCGAGCTCCTGCAGCGACTGCACGGCCTGCGGGATCGCCGCCAGGATCGGGATCCCGACGTGCTCGATGAACACCTCCTGGGTGGCGGCGGTGCCGCCCTGCATCCCGTCGAGCACGATCGCGTCGGCGCCTGACTTGACCGCCAGCGCGACGTCGTAGTAGGTGCGGCTGGCGCCGACCTTGACGTAGATCGGGATCCGCCAGTCGGTGATCTCGCGCAGTTCCTCGAGCTTGATCTCGAGATCGTCGGGACCGGTCCAGTCGGGGTGCCGGCAGGCGCTGCGCTGATCGATCCCGACCGGCAGGTCGCGCATCGCCGCGACCCGGTCAGAGATCTTGTGGCCGAGCAGCATCCCGCCGCCGCCCGGCTTGGCGCCCTGGCCGACGACGACCTCGATCGCGTCGGCGCGGCGCAGGTCGTCGGGGTTCATGCCGTAGCGCGACGGCAGCAGCTGGTAGACGAGCTTCGAGGAGTGCTCTCGCTCCTCCGGGGTCATGCCGCCGTCGCCGGTCGTGGTCGAGGTGCCGACCGCTGAGGCCCCGCGGCCGAGCGCCTCCTTGGCGTTACCTGATAACGCGCCGAAGCTCATCCCCGCGATCGTGATCGGGATCTCAAGCTCGATCGGCTCCGACGCGAACCGGCCGCCGATCGTGACGTCGGTCGCGCAGCGCTCGCGGTAGCCCTCCAGCGGATAGCGGGAGACGCTTGCCCCGAGGAACAGCAGATCGTCGAAGTGGGGCACCCGGCGCTTGGCGCCGAACCCGCGGATGTCGTAGATCCCCTCGCGCGCGGCGCGCTGGATCTCGGCGATCGCATGGCGATCGAACGTTGCCGACTCGCGCAGTGCCGGGGAGATCAGCGGCGGCCGCTCGGCGTGCCCGTTGTCGGCGCTCATCAGTAGGACCCGAGATGGTCGACATGGAAGTTGTACAGCCGCCGGGCCGAGCCGTAACGGCGGAACTGCGCCGGATCGGCGTCGACGCCGGCGCGCGCCAGCAGCCCCGCCAGCTGTTCGAGGTGCTCGGCCCGCACCTCCTTCTCGACGCAGTCGGCGCCGAGCCCCGCGACCGCACCGCGGACGTAGATCCGCGCCTCGTAGAGCGAATCGCCGAGCGCCTCGCCGGCGTCGCCGCCGACGACCAGGCAACCCTTCTGAGCCATGAACGCGCTCATGTGCCCAACCGAGCCTCGGACGACGATGTCGGCACCCTTGAGCGAGATCCCACAGCGCGCCGATGCGTCGCCGCCGATCACGAGCAGCCCCCCGCGCGCCGTCGCGCCGGCGGACTGGCTGGCTGAGCCGTCGACCACGACCGTGCCCGACATCATGTTCTCGGCCACCCCGACGCCGCAGTTTCCGTGGACGTGGACGGTCGCGCGCTGGTTCATTCCCGCGCAGTAGTAGCCGGCATGTCCCTCGATCTCGACCTCGTAGTCGGCGTCGAGCCCGACCGCCAGCGAGTGCCGGCCGCCGGGGTTACGGACCAGCACCCGCGCGGGCGGTCGCGGGTCACGCGCCGCGTGCAGCCGGCCGTTCAGCTCCCGGACGCTGTCGGTGGCCAGGTCGAACGACGCGACCGCCCCGCGCACTGCGTCGCCGGCGGCCATCACGCCACCGGCGCCATGCCCCAGCTATAGACGTGCCCGGGTTCGGGCTCCCAGGTCACAGCGTGTTCGGCGCCGGGAAGCACCGCGATCGCCCGGTATTCGGACGCCATCGCGACCCAGTCGTCGGTCTCGGCCAGGACCGCCGGTTTGCAGGCGATCGGATCACGGAGCACTGCAAACCCGTCGGCGGTGCCGACGGCGAAGGTGTAGAAGCCGTCGAGATCGTCCAGGCAGCCCTCGAGCGCCTGCTCCAGCGTCGCACCTTCGCGCATCCGCCACGTCAGATAGCCGGCGGCAACCTCGGAGTCGTTCTCGGTCTGAAAGCGGATGCCCTCGCGGGTGAGCATCCGGCGCAGCAGGTTGTGGTTGGAGAGCGAGCCGTTGTGGACCAGGCACAGATCACGACCGGTCGAAAACGGGTGCGAGCCCTGCGTCGTCACCCGGCTCTCGGTCGCCATCCGGGTGTGGCCGAGCGCGTGCGTGCCGTCGATCCGCTCCAGCCCGAAGCGCCGCACGAACTCGAGCGGCGATCCGACCTCCTTGAGGATCTCGATCGTCGTCCCGGCACTCATCACGATCACCTCGGGATGCACCCCGCGCAGCCATTCCTGTACCTCGGCGGGCTCGCCCGAGACCCGGTAGACCGCGTGGTTGGCGATCACCCGGGGCTCTGACGCCTCCCCGAAGCGCGCCCGCAGCGCGTCCTCGAGCTGCCGCCACGGAGGGTCGGAGGCCGGCGAGAACAGCGACACCTTGCACGACCCGTCAGGCGCTGGTTCGCGGTAGAACGCCACCCCGGTGCTGTCGGGGCCGCGGGCGGCGAGCTGCTCGAGCATCGACGACAGGTGGGCGCCGAGCTGCGGCTGCAACGCCGTGCGCTTGGCGAACAGGCCAGCGATTCCGCACATGCCCGTCAGCGTAATCGCCGACCGAACCCGGTCCAATGGCTCACGAGCGCACACTTGTGCACGGAAATGTGGTGCGCGGCGCCACACCGGCGCGATGTGTCCACGTACTCCATCTCACAGCGGCCAATTGTGTGCGGATTGCGTCTTGCCAGCCATCGATGACGTGTCAGGGTTGCGTCT
>CAWGIA010000008.1:0-364186 GCA_963822535.1 uncultured Solirubrobacterales bacterium | reverse complement strand
GCCCCGGCCTGACAATCCCTTTGGCGGGGAAGCGATACCCGCTCGGCGGGGAAGCGTTCAGGGCAGTCCCTGACGATGGGTGCGAGGATCTAGCGCTCGTCGGGTGAGTTCCTCCACATGCACCAATCGAGAAGGCCATCACCACCACGATGGTCACCCGTGGGAAACAGGACCGCACGTAACAGCTCACGTCATCGTCCAGTCATGCCGGGGGCGTGATCCCGGCCGTGGCTGCCCGCGCTGTCGGTGCGGTCGGCTGCAGGTAGAGCCGGTAGCTGCCGAGGTCTTCGTAGCCGAGCGCCCGATACATTGCCTCGCCCATCGATGATGCTTGCAGCGACACGGCGCCGGCTCCTTGCGCTAGCGCCCAGCGAGTGGCGGCAACGGTGGCTGATGCGGCGAGTCCGCCGCCGCGCCGCTCCGGCAGGCACGCGACCCACCAGACAGTGGCGATCCCGTGACCGAGGGTCGCCATCGCGCAGGCGGCTGATTCGCCGTTGTCGTCGGCGACGATGAACGCACCGACGTGGGGCTCGAGCAGCAGCGCGTCCGCGAACCCGTCGAACGCTCCGGCATCGATCCCCAGCGACGGATACGCCGCCCGGCAGATGTCCCAGTAGGCGGCTGCTGTGATCGACTCGCTGACTCGTGTGGCTCCGGGACGGTCGGCGGGAGCACGTCGGCAGACCATCTGTGGGTAGCGCTCGACGATCGGGATCAGACCCCGCTCGACTGCAAGGCTCTCGAGGTCGGTGTCGGTCTCGTGCACATGCAGCGTGTAGCCGCGCCCGTGGGCGGCGAAGAACTCCTCGGCGGCGTCGAGGATCTCCTGCGCCGGGGCGTCGGGACGGACGCGCAGCGAGGCGTTGACCATCAGAGGTACCGGGCTGGGGGCTGCGCACATCAGCGCGCCGAGCCGAGCAGCGACAGCGCCGCCCGGATTGAGCAGCGTCATCTCGGCGATCGCTCCGGCGAGATCGAGGTGGCAGCGACGGGCAAGTTCCGGATCATTCATGCGGCAAGCATGCACCAGCCCGAGCGTCCTCGCATCGGGTGCCCCTCCCGAAAGTAGCCTTGGAGGGTGTCGCTCGTCGAGCGGGAGACTGACCTTGCGCAGCTGGAAGCGCTGACCCTCGAGGTCCAGGCCGGCCACGGGGCGGTGGCGCTTGTCGAGGGGCCCGCCGGGATCGGCAAGACGAGCCTGCTGGCGACTCTCTGCCCCAGCGAAGGCTTGCGGGTCCTGACCGCGCGGGCGGCGCCAGGAGAGGGGGACTTCGCGCACGGAGTCACGCGCGCCCTGTACGAGCCTGCTGCACGCGATCACCTCGCGAGGGCGCTGCAGGGCGGCGAGCGGTTCGCAATCCGACATGCTTTGTACTGGCTTGCCGTGGACCTCGCCGCCGAGCGCCCGCTGCTGCTCGTCGTCGACGATGCGCAGTGGGCGGACGCGCCGTCGCTCGAGGCGTTGCTGCACCTGGCCGCACGGATCAGCGACTCAGGCTGCGGCCTGCTGCTCGCGCGCCGCACCGGAGAGCCGGGCGCGGAGCAGCTGGACGAGCTCGCCTCACAGCCGGCCACGATGCTGATCCAGCCGCGTCCGCTCAGCACTGATGGCGTCGCCACGCTCGTCGGCGATCGCGCCTCCGGAAACCTCGCCGCGAGGTTGCACGAGCTCACCGGGGGTAATCCGCTGCTGGTCCGCGAGGCAATGAGGGAGCTCGGCGACTCGTTCGATCAGGGCGCTCTGGACCGGCTAGCCTCGGCGCGGCTCGGACACGCGGTGCTGCTCCGGCTGGGGCGGCTGGCGCCGAGCGCCCCGGCGCTCGCGCGCGCACTGACCGTTCTCGGCGACGGGGCGCCGTTGCGCCATGCAGCTGCGCTCGCGAAGCTGGACCTCGCGTCGGCGGCCCGCGCCGCAGACGCGCTCCGCGCAGCGGAGGTGCTCGCGCCGAGCATCGAGCTCGCGTTCCTGCATCCGCTACTGCGCGCCGCGATCGAACAGGCCGAGCCGATGGGAGCACGTGCGCGGGCACATGCCCGCGCCGCCGCGCTGCTGCACGCTGAGAGCGCAGCGGATGAGCTGATCGCTGCCCACCTGTTGCACGCCGAACCGGCCGCAGCCGACTGGGCGGTCGGACACCTGTCGACGGCTGCCGACCTCGCGCTCGAGCGAGGCGCCCCTGAGCTCGCGGCCCGGCTGCTGGAGCGCGCGCTCGCAGAGCCAGCGGCAGAGCTCGAGCGTCCGCGCCTGCTCGCGCGACACCTCGAGTCGCTCGCCCTAACAGGCGACTACCTGTCGGCCGTCAAGCAAGCCACGGCCCTGTTGGACGACGCGACGTATGCGCCGCGCGCCGCGCCGGTGCTCGCCGGAGCCCGGATCATCAACGACGACATCACGGGCGCCGTCGATATCTTCCAGCGGGCGATCAACGCGGCCCGTCCGGCCGACCGATCGGGCCTCGAGGCACAGCTAGGCCTGACCGGCATGCTCAGCCCCCAAACCGCCGCGCCTGCTCTGAAGCGGCTCGCGGCCGCTGCGGCGACGGCAACGCCGGACACCGCCGGCGGCCGGGCGCTCCTCGGTGCATACGCGTTTGCGCTGATGGTGATCGGCGAGGACCGCACGGCGGCGGTCCAGGCCGCTCGCCGCGCGCTCCGAGCCGGACTGCTCGACGACGACCCGTTCGCGGGGGTCGGCTACCAAGCCGTTCTGGCGCTCGACGCAGCCGAGGCGTTTAGGGAGGCCCGCGAGCTGATGGATCGGACGATCGCGGCGCTACCCGCACACCACGTATACGCGCTGACTTGGGCACATCAACAGCGCGCATCGATCGCGGTGCGGACGGGCGAGCTAGCGACGGCGGAGGCGGACGCACAACTGGCGCTGCGCTTCGCCTGCATGGGTGAGCGCGATGGGGTGCTGGCAATGCCCGCGGCACTTGCGTTCCTGATCGACGTGCTTGTCGAGCAGGGGCGATTGACCGAAGCCGACGAGCTGCTCGAGGAGCGCCGCATCGGGGCCGAGCTTCCCCGCATCGGCCCGTGGCAGTGGCTTCACTTCTCCCGCGCGCGGCTGCGGTTGCGCCAACGACGCCCCCAGGAAGCTCTCACCGCCCTGGAGGGGATCGGCGCCTACCGCGCCGCCGGCGGGTTCGAGCCACCGCTGAACCCGTGGCGGGCGCTGGCGGCCGAGGCCGCACTGCAGCTCGGTCACCGCGAGCGCGCGCGTGAGCTCGCGCGGGCCGACCTCGCCGCCGCAAAGCGCTGGGGCGGTGGCAGACGGGTCGGGATCGCGCTCCAAGCGTGCGCGCTCACCGACGACGATCCAGTCGCGACGCTGCGTCAGGCGATCATCGTGCTCGAGCCCACCGGCGCGCAGCTCGAGCTCGCTCGCGCCGAAGCAGCTCTCGGTGCCACGCTCCGCCGCGCCGGCGAACGCCGCGCAGCCCGCGAGCATCTCCGGACATCGCTCGACACCGCCCGGCGATGTGGCGCGACGGCGCTCGCCGAACATGCTCGTGAGCAACTCGCACTGAGCGGCGCACGCCTGCGACGCGAGGCGCTCAGCGGCCCCGCAGCCCTGACCCCCGCCGAACGACGCGTCGCCGAACTCGCCGCCGCAGGCCTGACAAACCGACAGATCGCCGAGCAGCTATGGGTCAGCCGCAAGACAATCGAAGCGCAACTCGGAGCTGTCTACCAAAAACTGGGCACCAGCGACCGCACCGCACTCGCCCCGCTGCTCCAAACCCATGCCAGCGGAGACGATCCGGATCGTGGTTGAAGCCTCGAGCATCCCGCTCCTAGAGGCCACCAACACCCCGGCCGATTGGGTCAGCGCACCCCAGCTCTCGTCCAGGAACGCGTATCTCGTCAGCGCCACCCGATCGCGCGCCTGCCCATGGACCAGCGCACGCCGTCGGATCGGCGCTGAGGCGCGCTCAAGGGTCGCCGGAGAGTTCGCCGGTACGTCGCACAACCGAACGCTGACCGAACATCTTCGCGAACCCGCCGAGAGTGTTAGGCAAAGACCCTTGCCACAGCGGAGCGCTGGGCTGAGCGGCGGCGTGTGAGAAGGAGCACATTGACCATTTGGACATAGACACGGCCTACACCCCTCGCTTCTCTAGAGCCACGACCGACACGACACGGGGTGCAACCGGTGGACCATCAGCGACTCACGAAGATCGGGTTGTTCGCGAACCTTCGCGACGACCAACTGCGGCGGATCGCGGCCTACGCCACAGAGTTCTCAGTGCCCGCGGGGAAGCAGATCATCCGCGAGCGCGATTATTCATATGAGGTACTGGCGATTGAGGAGGGAAGCGCCGAGGTCTGGCGTGACGGGAAGCTCCTCGCGACGCTGGGGCCGGGCGAGATCGTTGGCGAGGTCGGAGTGCTCAGCGGCGATCCGCGGTCGGCCACGGTGACCGCGAGCGAGCCGATGCGGCTGATCGGACTCAGCCGGTGGGACATCCGGCGGCTGCATCGGATCGCGCCGGACGCGCTCGACTCGATCGAGCGGATCGCCGCCAGCCGTGCCCGCGCGGGCGGGTAGGCCTCTCGCGAAGAAGACATCCACGATTCCGCCGAGATCCCGCCGCGACAGACTGCTATGGCATTGCCGAGCTGATCCATCAAACGGACACGGTGCCGCCAGCGCGGCGATCGGTTACCAGAGGGTCCGGTCGCGCTTCCTGTGAATACCCCAAAGTGTGGCGAGAGCCGCCACGGGGGCGACAAACCCGCCAACGAGTACGGGCCATGCCCCGACGCTGCCAAGCATGCTGGGCACCATGCTCGCCGCAGCAATTGCACAAACCGCGAGGGCTGCGATGACTACAAGCAGAACTTCGAGCAGCGGCGGCCTGGATTGGCCGGGTCCGATACCTAGCTTCCGGGCTCCGGTGTGAGCTCCTCTGGTCGGCAAATCGAGAGCGAGGCGTCGACGTTGCCTACGCACGAGGCCGCATAGCGCGCACCTCCTCGGGGCCCTGCTGTCGGCGAACCGCCGGCGTGCTGTCGAGGCGTCTGGCTGCCGCTTTGGTGGGCTCAGGCTCTATTGCGACGAGGCGCGCTTGCCGCGCGGAGGGGGCCTCTGGTTAGGCGCGCTCACACTGGCGCCTCGGTGTAACAAGGTCCCCGCTCGTGGTGACGCGGGTCCTGCGGTCGGTCTCGGGCATACGATGCGTTGGCGATGGAGGTTGTCACCCGGTACGCGCGTAGTGGCGGTGTGCAGATCGCCTACCAGGTGGCGGGTGAAGGGCCACTCGATGTCTTGATGGTGCCGAGGTGGTTCTCGAATATTGAGCTCGACTGGGACCTGCCGCCCTCGGCGCGGTTTCTCACGCGGTTGGGCTCGTTCGCGCGGCTGATCCAGTTCGATCGTCGCGGCGCGGGGATGTCGGGCGGGATCGCTGGGGCGACGCCGCTGGAGGAGCAGATCGATGATGTTCGTGCCGTGCTCCAGGACGCGGGGTCTGAGCAGCCGGCGTTGATCTCGATTGCCGAAGGTTGCGCCCTGGCGGTGCTCTTCGCGGCGTCGCACCCGGACGTCGTTCGCGCGCTCGTGCTGATCACACCGACGCCGCGCGTTGTTAGCGGGCCGGGATATGAGTGGGCGCAAAGTGTCGCGGAGCGGGCTGGGATGGTTCAGGCGGTCGTTGAGCATTGGGGCAGCAGCTCTCCACTGCAGCCGTGGGGTGGGTTCGCCGGTCAGGACGAGGAGCGACGTCGTCTTCTCGCACGTCACCGGCGTCTATCGGTGACTCCGGATGTCGCGGCTGCGGCGCTTGCCATGGTCGGCGAGCTGGATGTGCGGGATGCGCTTTCCAGTGTTCAGTGCCCCACATTGGTGCTGCACCGAGGCAACGACGCGTTCGTCGATGAGCGCCACTCGCGCTACGCGGCGACCCACATCCCGGGCGCGCGATACGTCGAGATCGGAGCACGTGGCCAGGCCGCGGATGAGATCGAGCAGTTCCTGACAGGTGTACGACGAACGGCTCTCAGCGACCGCGTGCTAGCGACCGTGCTCTTCACCGACATCGTCGGTTCAACCGACCGTGCGGCCGAGCTGGGCGATAGCCGTTGGCGCGCGCTGCTCGAACGTCACGATGCGCTCGGGCGCGAGCAGGTCGAGCGCCACCGAGGGCGGCTTGTCAAGACGCTAGGTGACGGGATGCTCGCCACCTTCGACGGCCCGAGCCGCGCGATCAGCAGCGCGATCGCCATTCGCGACGGCGCTCGCCAACTCGGCCTGGACCTTCGCGCCGGTCTGCACACCGGCGAGCTTGAGCTGCTCGCCGATGGCGACATCGGTGGACTCGCCGTTCACATCGCTGCGCGCATTAGCAGCCTCGCCGGCCCAGGCGACGTGCTGGTCAGCAGCACCGTCCGGGACCTCATCGTCGGGTCCGATCAGATCCTCGCCGACCGAGGAGAGCACCACCTCAAAGGCATCAGCGGATCATGGCCGGTGTTCGCGGTGCAGACCTAGTCCCTGCACCCGCTATCCGCCAATCCGAGCCCGCGGCGATCGGCGCCTGCCTACGCAGTCGGCCGGTTCTGCCGACGTGACACTAGCCCTGCCTTCGGCGAGAGGGGCGTCGACGGCCCGCTGGCGGTACGCACATCACCTGACGACTTCTCTAGACTTATCGGCACTTATCGTCAAACCATGGATAAGTAGCGATAACTCACTATGGCTACGTTGATTTCACCGTTTCGCGCTTCGACGAGTTCATGAGGCGCCACATGCCCTTCAGACGCCCGCCCGCCCGAACGACGCGCCCGCGCCGCAAGAGCGACTAGCGCAAATCCGAACCGCGGCGGCTCGGCGCGCCTGGTGGCTGACAGTCACGCGTCACATAGATGGTGCGAGGCCTCGCACGCCGCGCGCCGAGCCCTGCTTCCGGCGTAGCGCGGGTACAGCTACCGAACGTCCACGGCAGCTTGTGCCGCTCCCCGACGGATCAGCGGAGTCGCGCTATCCGCTCTTTGCGGGACACAACCACGGGCACGACGTGTGTCACATCTTCGGTCGGTAGCGCAGGTACACCACGCCGTTCTCGTACGGCTCGCAGGCGGCGAGCGCTAGCTCGCCAGGCGCAGCTGTGTCAGGGAAGAGCCGCGGCCCGGCCCCTCGCGTCAGTGGATACACGAACAGATGAAGCTCGTCGACCAGCCCGTCGGCGAGCATCGCACGGACTAGCGTGCCGCTGCCGCTCACGTAGAGATCGCCATCAACCGAATTCTTCAGATCGCTGATCGCGTCCGGGTCGTAGCCGCCGATGATCTCCGAGTTCCTCCAAGTCGGCGTGGTCAGAGTCGAGGAAACGACGTGTTTGGTGGTGTCGTTAAAGAACGGCGCCCCTGGATCGTCCTGCACAGTCCGTGTCGACCACGCCGGCTCGAACATCTCGTAGGTGACCCGGCCGAGCAGGATGCCGCTGCAACGTTCGGTAACCGCCCCCAGCGCCTCCGCCATCTTTGGGTCAAAGCCGTACTCAAACGTCCACGTCGGCGTGTCGATCACACCGTCGAGACTCATGAACTCATGTACGTGTACCTCTCCCACTATTGCCTCCATTTCGATGTTCCAGGTCGGACCCTAGGCGCCCAGAGGGCAGGCCGCTTCCGACACCGGGGTGCGATCTAATGACCGGTCGTAGCGGTGAAACTCATCGCCCATGGCGGCTTTCGCGGGGTAGGAGGGGAAGATGCAATCTGTTTTGTATGACGCGGCTGGTCATCGCCGGTCGCCGGTCACGATGCGTGGCTTTCATGACGGTCGGGCCCCGAGGAATAAGGGTCGGCGGTATCCGGCGGATCCGCCCACGGTCGAGGAGATCATCGCGGTGATGCGCGAGGCGGGCAGCAGCGTCGATGGTGCCCGGCTGCGCGCGCTTATCGTGATCTTGTGGCGGGCGGGCCTTCGGATCGGTGAGGCGCTTGATTAGGGTCAGGGGCGTTTCCGGCCATGCCAATCACGACACAGTACGCGAGAAGTGGGGACGCGAGCATCGCCTACCAAGTCATCGGCGAGGGCCCACTGGACCTGCTGCTCGTGCTTCCGTCGATGACCCATCTCGAGCATGCTTGGAGGCGCCCGGCGCCCGTAGGTTCTTCCAGCGACTCGCCGCGTTCACGCGCTTGATCCTGTTCGACCAACGCGGCTCGGGGCTCTCTGATAGTGGTGCGCCGTACACGCTCGAGCAGGATTCGGGGGATGCTCTCGCGGTGCTCGACGCAGCCGGCAGCGAGCGCGCAGCAGTACTGACACTGGGATTGGCAGGCCCGGTCGCGGCGCTACTCGCCGCAGAGCACCCGGACCGAATCAGCGCGCTGATCATGTATCAAGCGATCGCGCGCTCCTCCTGGGCCCCGGGCTACGAATGGGCAATGACCCGCGAGCAGCGCGACGAGCTGGCGAAGCGTGATTTGGCTTCCTGGCCGTGTTCGACGGGCCTCCATCGCGCGCGCTGCATTGTGCGCGAGCCGTCACCACGGTCGTACGTGACCTCGGCGTGGAGATCCGCGTGGGCATCCACACCGGCGAGTGTGAGCTGATCGGCGTCGATGTTGGCGGCATGGCGGTGCATATCGCGTCGCGCGTAGGCGCCCTCGCCGGACCCGGTGAGGTGCTCGTCTCAGACATGGTTCGCGGGACCGTCGTGGGCGGCTCATTCACGTTCGAAGACCGAGGCACCCACCAGCTCAAGGGCGCACCCGGACGCTGGCCGCTGTTTGCCCTCCGCGCCTGAGGCCGGATCCCCGTCGCCAGCGCTCCGCACCGTCTCGCCCACGGCAGGCGCTGGTCGCGGCGGAGCGGTCGCAGATCCGCAGCGCCGTCATCTACTCCCCGCGTCACGGCTACCTCGATTTCACCGTCCCTCACTGTGCGAGATTCGTGCGCCCACACTACCCGTCCGCCGACTGAGGTCCATCGGCTCTCATGCTCTATATGCCTGTATAGCCCTAGCAGCTATAAACAGCTATCACGACCCCTTTTTCGCCAAGTGTGCGACTCCGATGCGGAGGTCTTGCCTAGGCACGAGAACCAACGGACAGCCCGCACTCGGAGTCCTGAATTCGGGGGAAGTGCGGCTACCTCGCAGCGGGGTGCTCGTGCGCCCACCGCACGATGCGACTCGAATCCGAGATCACGCTTCCGTCGTCGAGGAGGAGGATCGGCACCTCGGGGGTGCCGCTCAGGCGGGTGATCTCGGCGCGATCAGTCTTGCGTGTCAGGCGATGCCACGGGACAGCGCGGTATCCCTTCACGGTCCGGATCTCGTATTCGTGCCCGGCCTCATCAAGCGCCAGGGCTGCCCGGCCGCAGAAGTGACCGGCCTTCGCCAACGCCTTCTTCTGACCGCACGTGTACAGGATCACTCCGGTCAGCCTATCCGTCCGGACCATTGTCGCCGAACCAGCAGCCCCCGCTAGGCAAGCTGACCGGCCGAGCCCTAGCGATCCCTTTCGTCACGCGAGCCACACGAATCCCGACGAGAGTTTCGGTGACTTCGCGCCCCTACCGCATTGGGGTCGGCGCCTGCGGTGCGTGGGTCAGGGCTCATTCATCCCGGGCTCGTAGAGCCAGATGGTCGTGGTCTGGTGGGTGTTGATCGGGGAGGGGCGGCACCGCCGCGACTGCACGTAGCGAAAGCCGGCGCGCTGCAGCGCGCGGTTCGGTGCGACGTTGAAAGCGTTCGGCTCGCAGTACAGGCGAGCGAGATGCAGAGCGTCGCAGTAATGCGCGGCGGTCTGAGCGACGAACCGCGCGCCCAGGCCGGCCGCGCGACGCTCGGGGTCGACGATGTGCAGATGCATGTGCGCCTCGGTACCGAACTGGATTTGGTCGGCAGTGCTGAACCCGACGAGCATGCCGTCGAGTTCCCACACGACGCCGTATTCGGAGCGTTGCGCTATCGGGAGCGCGAGGTTGGCAGCGAAGCGAGCCCGCCACTCGACAGGGTCGGGTAACAGCGCGCGATCGACTCCGAGCCGAGCGAGGTGTTCGTCCGCAGCGTCGTGGAAGTACGAGATCCGCACCGCGAAGTCGGGAAGCTCCATCGGGCGAATGCTGAGCGAGCCGCTCGGCATGCCGCGAAGGATAAAAGCCCTCGAGCGACGCGCTACCCACGCCGCGTTTCTCCCGATTGCAACGGAGACGATTGGCGCCCATGCGCTCCGAAGTGCGCAACTGGAGCGACGGTTACTCGGGGCGGCTGGCGAGGATACGCTCGACCTCGCTGCGGTCAAGCGCCGCTCGACCCCGCCGAGTGGTCGCGTAGTCAAAGCTGCCGGACGAGGTGTGCATCTGAGCACGGGCCAATGACGCGTGCTCAAGCTCCTGAAGACCTTCGGCGACAAGACGGACGATCCGGGTCCACAGCTTCTCTTCTCGGACCGGACGCCAGGGCTTTAGCTTGCTAACTTAGTTTGCTAAGGTACCAGGTGTGCCAACTGCGCTGAGCTACGAGTTACACAAGCTGACCGCCCGGCTTGACCGGGCGGCCGATGGCCTGCTGCGTAGCAACGAGGAGGTCTCCTACTCCCGGTTTCTCGCCTTGTTCGCCGTGAGCCAGGGGGCCGGCAACCAGCGCGAGCTTGCAAGCTGGCTCGGTCAGACCGAGCCATCTACGAGTCGGATGGTTGGCGTGCTCACAGCGAAAGGTTGGATGAACGCGACCACAGTCAAGGGGACGGGCAATCAAAGGCGGCTACAGCTCACCGACAGCGGCGTCGAACTCGTCGATCGCTGTGGTCGTCTGCTTGAGGACCGTTTCGAGGATATGGTGAAGCGCAGCGGCGTGCCCTACTCCGCGTACCAGCGCCACACCCGTCGGCTGCTCAGCCAGCTCGACGCCGACCAGCAAGTCCCCTTAGAGGCACGGAAACGGGCATGACGTCGGTCGGGAAGGAGCGTCTTCGTTGACTTCGGCGGTCTCCACCGACGGCACGCCGATCGGCTACTCCTCGCTGGGTGAGGGCCCGGGTCTGATCATCGTCGGTGGCGTGCTCAGCAGCGGCTCCGATTATCTGCCGCTCGCCCGTCTACTAGCCCAGGACTTCGAGGTACACGTCATGGACCGCAGAGGCCGACCGAACAGCGGGCCGCAGCGCGAACACCACTCGATCGACGACGAGTGCGCCGATCTGATCGCTCTCGTGAGGAGCACCGGCGCGACAGCGGTGTTCGGTCACAGCTTCGGTGGACTGGTCGCGCTGGAGACTGCCCGGCAGCAACCAGTCTTCGACCAGCTGTTTGTCTACGAGCCTGGCGTTCCGCTGCGCGGCCAGTTCCGATTCGACTGGCTTGATGCCTACCAGCAGTGCCTGGAATCCGGCGACCGCCGTGGCGCGTTCGCTTGGATGGTCAAGCACAACGGGTTCGCCCCGCGCCCACTTCCCAGCATGCCGCTCTCATACGTCCGAGCCGTGCTGCGGCTCGCCATCCGTTCCCGACAGTGGGCATCGATGAACCCACTCCTCGAAGCCAACCTCGTGGAGCACCGCATCGAGGCCGCCCTCGACGCGCCCAGTGCCGAGAGATTCTCAACGATCACCGCCAGGACCGTCCTCATGGGCGGAACCAAGAGCCCGTCCGTCATCAGCCAGCAACTCATCACCGAACTCGCCCAAGTTATCCCCGATGCCACCGTGGCGAGCCTCCCCGGACTCGACCACCTCGCCCCACAGAACCGGCCCAGCCAGATCGCTTCCGCGATCCTCGTGAGCCGCGACACGACCGATCCCCCTCCAGGCCGACCACAGAGACGCTGAGCGCGAACGAGGCGAGGTCCGAGCCTCCGATCGGCTCGTTTCGTCTTTACCCCATGCCGATCAGCTTGCGCCGGGCGGTACTGATGCCGTGGGGATGGCGTTGTCGATGAGGACTGCTGCGATCGCGGCGGCAGTGGAGAAGGTTGAGGTGTTGAGGACTCGGCTGCGAGCCGAGGCGCCATCCAGGAGCAGCGCCAGTTGCTCGCCGAGCTGTTCGGGGTTGGTGGCGCCGGCCTCGCGGGCGGTTTCGGCGAGCCGCACGGCAAGGGCCTGCTTGTAGTCGCGGGCGTATACGCGGGCGGGGTGGCCGGGGTCGTGGATTTCGACGGCCGCTGCGATGAACGGGCACAGCGGCGGGTGGATGTTGAAGGCGGCGAGGAGCCGTTCGCGCGGTGTGAGGTCGGTGCGGTCGAACACCTCGGGCAGCATGTCGGGATCGAACCGCCGTAGGTGTTCGGCGATCAGCTCATCCTTGCCGGGGAAGTGCTGGTAGAGCGTGCGCTTGGACACCTCGGCGACCGCGCAGAGCTGGTCCATGCCGGTGCTGTTGATGCCTTGATCGCGGAACAGTTGTTGTGAAGCGCTGAGGATGCGTTCTCGTGCGCCCCGGCCGCGGCGCAGGCCTCGCGGCCCTTTTTCCAAGTCCGTCATGTGCCTAGCGTAGCCCAGTCGGTACTGATCGGTGTGCATAACTTGCGTTTGCTTTCGATCACCGCTACGGTAAGCACTCCGATCGGTGTACATAGCATCGGAACCAACGATCAACTGGAGCAGTTATGGGACAGCTCGATGGAATGACCAGACTGAGCGGAAAGACCGCCGTGATCACCGGTGGCGCTACTGGCATTGGCCGCGCCGCGGCAAAGCGCTTCATCGAGGAGGGCGCCTTTGTCTTCATCTTCGGCCGTCGGCAGGAAGCGCTCGACGCCGCTGTGACCGACCTCGGGGCCAACGCCCGCGCGGTGCAGGGCTCGGTTTCCGATCTGGCCGACCTCGACCGACTCTATGCGGCGGTGAAGTCCGAGCGCGGAACCCTCGACATCGTCTTTGCCAATGCCGGGGCGGGGAGCCAGCTTCGGCTCGGCGAGATCGACGCCGAGCACCTTGACGAAATCTTCGACACCAACGTGAAGGGTTCGATTTTCACGGTCCAGAAGGCGCTACCGCTGATGGGCGAGGGCGGTTCGATCATCCTGACGGGATCGAGCGCCGGCACCACGGGCGCCCCGGCATTCACCGCCTACGGCGCTAGCAAGGCGGCAGTGCGCAACCTCGCGCGGACCTGGGCGCACGACCTGAAGGGCACCGGCATCCGGGTCAACGTGCTGACGCCCGGACCGACGGCGACCGAACTCGCGAAGGAAGCGCTCGGCGAGGAAGGCCAAAAGGCCTTCGCCTCTATGAACCCGCTCCAGCGCATGGCCGAACCGGCGGAGATCGCAGCGGTGGCCGCGTTTCTCGCGTCGCCAGACAGCAGCTTCATGACCGCCAGCGAGGTCCACGTCGACGGCGGCCTAGCCCAAATCTGACGCACTAGGCCCGGCCGGTCACTCCATTCGATTCTCGGAGCCCGTAGGGCGTGACAACACAAAAGGAGAACATATGAGCTATGCGATTATCGGCTTCGGCAACATCGGCCAAGCTCTTGCCAAGGCGTTTGCCCGAAGCGGCATCGAAGTATCCGTTGCCACCACTCGCGACCCGGAAAGCTTTGCATCCGCCGCGGCCGCGATCGGACCCGAGGTCATTCCGACAACACTGGGGCAAGCGGTCAAGGCGGACACCGTCTTTCTGGCTGTCCGTTACGAATCACACGGGGATGTCGCCAAGGCGCTCCCGAGCTGGAAGGGAAAGACCATCATCGATGTGACCAATGCCTACGGCGTGCCCCCTGAGGAACTGCGAGGACAGCCCTCTTCCACGGTCGTCGCGCAGGCCTTCACTGGTGCAAAACTGGTCAAGGGCTTCAACCATTTGGTCGCGTCCGTCCTCGAACAAGACCCGGCCGTGAATGGGGGCAGAAGAGTCGTGTTCCTGGCCAGCGACGACGACGGCGCAGCAGCGGAGGTCGGTGCGCTGGCGGAAAATCTCGGGTTCTCGCCGATCCAGCTTGGCGGGCTTTCGGAAGGCGGACGGCTCGTCCAGGCGCGCGGAAATACCTGGGGTCAACTGATCTTCAAGGACTTGGTCAGGTTTGACTGAGCTGCCGTGGCGAGGCACCTGTGCCGCGCCCCCTACTACCGGTTCGCGTCGATGTCGCCTGAGCTCAGCGTCCGGGCCGGCACGGACGGTGCGGCGGCATTGAGGAGATAGGCGGCGAGGTGCTGGCGGGCGGTTTCACCCTTGATCTCGGCATCAGGAGCTGGCGCCACGACGCGGCGAAGGAATCGAACCTTCCAAGCGGGGGGCTGCCCCGCCCTGCCGGTTTTGAAGACCGGATAGGCCACCAGGCCCCTGCCGCGCCGCCGGTGATCCTACGCTCGGCTTACTCGCGGCGGGGAGTCCACGAGGGGGGGTTGTGCAAGTTAGTTGCGCATACCGCAACTCAGATGACAGACCCCCCAGACGATCACCGACACCTCGACTTGGTCGCACCAACCCGTCCGAGCGGATCAGCCGTCGAGGCCGTGCTCGAGCGCGCCCTTGACTCCAGCGTCCAGCGCGTTCAGGCGGAAGAGTGCGAGCGCTTCGGCCGAGGCAAAGCGGCCGCCGGGGGCGGATGACGGCCCGTGGTGCGAGAGGATGCAGTGCAGTAGCGCCAGACGCCGAGCGTCGTCGAGTCCGGTCGAGCGCTCCGCGATCATGCGCTCGCCGATCACCACGTGGCCGAGCAGGCGGCCCTCGTCAGTCAAGCCGATCTCGGCGCCGTAGGTGAATTCGCGCGTGCGCCCGAGGTCATGGGTGATCGCCGCGGTTAGGAGCAGATCGGAGTTCAAGCGCGGGTGCAGCTGGCAGGTCTCGTGCGCCAGGGTGGCCACGGCGACCGTGTGCTCGAGCAGTCCGCCGAGGTACGCGTGGTGACCGCCACGGGTGCAGGGCGCCCGGCGCCATGCCACCCGCAGCTCGGAATCGGCGAGCAACGCATCCAACAGTTCCCGATATCCGCGGTCATACACCTCGCCACACAGGTGCTCGAGGAATCCGTCCAGCTCGTCAAGGTCGCGATAGGCCGACGGGAGGAACTGCGTTGGATCAACCTCCTCCCCACTCTCCATGCGCGCCACGTCCGAGACCTCGAGCACGAGTTCGTCACGGAATCGCTCGACCTTTCCGACCACGCGAACCACATCCCCGCGTTCGAACTTGCCCGCCAGAGCGTCCGCGTTCTGGAACGCGCGCGCCGGCACCGTCCCCGTCCGATCTCGCAGCTCAAGGGCCAGATACGGGGACCCGGTGCGAGTCATCAAGCGGTCCTTGCGCGTGCAGGCGAAGACCCCAATCACGTCCTGTCCCGGCCTCAGCGTGGTGACGGCGGTCAGGGTGCTATCGCCAGACTGCATACGCCCATCATGTACGGTGAGTCGGATGCAGCCGCTGCAATGGGAGCATCGCCCAGATGGCCTCCGGGCTCCAGCCCTGGTGTGCGGGTTCAAGGGCTGGAACGACGCCGCTGATGCGGCCTCGAGCGCGATCCAGTACGTGGGTTCGGCGCTCGGCGCTGAGCGCTTCGCGACGATCGACCCGGAGGAGTTCTACGACTTCCAGGCCACACGGCCGCGGGTGAAAATGGTCGAAGGGCAGACGCGAGAAATCGTCTGGCCGGCGGTCGAGCTCTATGAGGCACGGGTGCCCCGCGCGCCCCGCGATCTCATCCTGTTGGCCGGGAGCGAACCATCCTTCCGCTGGCGGACGTTCAGCAATCTGGTCATCGAACTGGCCGAGGCGCTGGGCACCCAGCTTGTGGTCACCCTGGGCGCCCTGCTGGCTGACGTGCCCCATACGCGCCCCATCTCGGTCACCGGCCTCAGCTCCGATCCCGCGCTTGTGGCCCGGCTCGGGCTCGCGCCCTCGTCCTATGAGGGCCCCACCGGGATCGTCGGAATCCTCCACGCCGCCTGCCAGCAGGCCGGGCTGCCATCGGCCAGCCTGTGGGCCGCGGTGCCGCATTACATCGCCGCCACGCCGAACCCCAAGGCCGCGCTCGCCCTGGTCCGCAAGCTCGAGGGGCTGGTGGGTGTCGCGGTTGACGGCTCCGAACTCGAGGAGGCATCCGCCGACTACGAGCGTCAGGTGAACGTGGCCGTCCAGAGTGACCCCGATGTGCAGGCCTTCGTCGAGCGGCTCGAGCAGGCCAGCAGCGAGGCGGGAGACGAACCCACGTCGCTACCGTCAGGCGAGACGATCGCCCGCGACCTCCAGCGCTTCCTGCGCCAGCGCGGGCCGGACGACCCCGGCGCCTCCTGATCGCCGGCCCCACACGAGGCGCACGCGAGAGCCACGCGGGACGGGAGTAAGCGGGCCTACGCGCCGGCCAGGCGCGAGAGACGCTCGGAGGCCTCGGCGATGACCTCGGCACGCTTGCAGAACGCGAAGCGCACCAGCCCACGTGCCGCCTGCTCGTCGTCGTAGAAAACGCTCGTCGGAATCGCCACCACGCCGCAGCGCTCCGGGAGTTCAGCACAGAACCGGGCCGCGTCCACTCCCACCTCGGCGTTGACGAAGTAGGTCCCCGCCGGGGTCAGAGGCTTCAAACCGGCCGCCGACAGGCCCGAGCACAGCAGGTCGCGCTTGATCCGCAGATCATCCCGCAGCGCTTCCACATACGAGCTATCGAGACGCAGGGCCGCCGCCGCCGCGTGCTGCAGGGGCGTGCCGCCGGCGAAGGTCAGGAACTGCTTGACCGTCCGCACGGCTGAGACCAGCGCCTCGGATCCCGAGCACCAGCCGATCTTCCAGCCCGTGAACGAGAACGACTTTCCGACGCTCGAGACCGTCAGCGTCCGCTCTGCCATCCCGGGAAACGTGGCCAGCGGGACGTGCTCCCCCTCGTAGACCAGATGTTCGTAGACCTCGTCCGTGATGCAGATCAGATCACGTTCCACACAGAGCGAGGCGATCGCGCCCAGCTCGTCGCGGGTCAACACCCGCCCGGTGGGGTTGTGGGGCGAGTTGACCAGCACGACCCGCGCTCGCTCACCAGACGCGGCGGCGCGCAACGCGTCCACATCGAGACCAAAGTCAGGTGGGCGCAACGTCACCGGCCTGCGCACGGCACCGCTGAACCCGATGCAGGCCGCATATGAGTCGTAATAGGGCTCGAGCACGACAACCTCATCGCCCGGGTCACACAGCGCCAACAGCGCGGCGGCGATCGCCTCGGTGGCGCCGAACGTGATCAGCACATCCTCGGGTTCGAGCCCGTACCAGGCGTGCTGATGCTCCCGCACAGCCTCGCGCAAGGCCGGCACGCCAGGCAGCGGCGCGTACTGATTGTGCCCCGAGCGGAGCGCCCCAACGGCAGCCTCGATCACCTCGGACGGCCCGTCCGAGTCGGGAAAACCCTGGCCGAGGTTGATCGCCCCCGTCCGCTCGGCGAGAGCCGTCATCTCGGTGAAGATCGTCGTTCCCAGACCATCCAGCCGTGCCGCGCGCGCCAACTCTTTCTCCCTCAGCGCTCTGCCGCAGGGCAGACGAGGCGATAGTCACACATCGAGCAGGCGGCGAAGGACGGCGTGGGCTCGAAGCCCTGGGACTGGATTCCCTCGGCGACCTCGGTCGCCACCTCGCGCACCCAGTCACCGCGCTCCGCCTCGTTCCCGGGCACGGTGACCTTCTGATCGTCGAGCAGGTAGTAGTAGGCCTGCTGTGAGGCGTCGAGCCGCCACGCCTCGCGTGCTCCTACGGCGTAGAGCGAAAGCTGCACATCATCGGCGAGCTGATCCGCGCTCTTGGGCCGGCCTGTCTTGTAGTCGATGAGCTCGTATTCACCCCCGGGCAGACGGTCGACCCGATCGACTCGCCCGCGAAGGAGATGGCGCCCCAGCTTGAACGTGAACTGACGCTCGAACCACACCGGTTGCCCCTCCTCGGACTGGAACCGCTCGTGGTAGCGGGTCAGCGCCGAGGTGGCCTTGCCGCGTAGCTGGCGCTCCTCCTCGGAGTCGCCGAAGCCGCCCCGGCGCCAGCCTGCGTCGAGCAGTCCGAGCAGTTCGGGCAACGCCGCAGCGTCGCGAGCGTGGAAGCGCTCGAGGACCTGGTGCACGAGGATGCCGAAGCGCTGGTGCAGCGTCGGTTCCTGGGGGATACGGAACACGCGGGCGAACTTGTACTTGAGTGGACAGGTTCGGTAGGTGTCGATGTCCGAGGCGGACAGGACGACGCCCTCACCGCGCCGGGGGAGGAACGGCTCGAGCGAGGGCTCGTCGCGAGCCACCACCGCCTGTGCGCGCCGGCGGGCATCACGCTCGGTGTCGAGGAGGTAGTCATCGAGCGCCGACGAGGTGAAGATCTCGCGCTGCTCGGAGGTGACGGCCTGGAGGATGCGGGAGTTCACATCACGCAGTGACTCGGCCACGCTCTGCCCCTCCGGTCGAGCGATGAGCGCGGCCAGCTTGAGCAGCTCGAGGTAGCGGACGACGGCGTGCGAGACGTCGAGATCCGTGTCGAAGCGCAGCTCGCTCAGGCGCCCGCCGGCGCGAGCCGTCCCGGCCAGGAGCTCATCGCGCATCAGCCGGTAGGTCGAGTGCAGTGCCTCGGCGGGTCCGAAGAGCTCCTCTTCCTTCTCGATCCAGCCGCCGCCGACCACCCGCGCCACCGCCTCAAGGAACGGCGAGGGGCGGAGCTCGGTACCGCGATCGTCAGTGTGTGGGTAGGCGAGCACGAGCCACTCTCGCGCCCGGCTGAACCCCACGTAGAGCGCCTGGGCCAGGGCCAAGCGGTGGTTCTCCTCTCCATCGGCGGGGAGCTCCTCGCGCAGGAGCGCGTCCGGGATCTGCTCGGGCGCGTGGGCAGCCAGGCCGTTGTGGAGCCCGACCACGTAGACGTAGTCCGCCTCGAGCCCCCCGACCGCCTCGAGCGGCAGGATCTGGACGGCAGAGGCGCTGACCAGGTCCGGCTCCTCCTGCTCGCGCAGCCCGAAGTCAGCCACCGCCGCGATCGAGCGTGCGAACTCGCGCGGCGTGGCCTGCGGGGCGCGACGCACGAAGGCCGCCGCGAGCTCGCCGAAGCTCGCCAGCGCCCGCAGGCGCTCGACCACGTCAGCCTGAGCGGTGAACAGCTGCTGCCGGCGCAGCCCCAGCCGATCGACGAGCCGATGGACGTAGAGATCAGGCCGGCTGGTGTCAATGGCGGAGAGGCTCGAGCGATAGAGCTTGAGGAACACGCGGATGCGCTCGCGCGCCTCTGGCGGAACTTGCGGCGACTCAGTGGCCGCGGCCAGGGCAGCCACCATGTCGAGCTTGCGGCGACGCGCGATCTGCGTGCAGCGAGCGATATCGACCGAGCGCAGCTCGATCGGTGGGCGGCCCAGAGCGCGGACTACGGCCCCGGCATCGGTGGGATCGGCCAGGAGCCGGAGCCAGGCCAGGACGTCCCGAATCTCGGCTCGCTGGAATAAGGCCGCCTCCCCCACGAGCCGGTAAGCAATCGCCCTCTCCTCGAGCGCGACTCCGACCGCCTGCCCCTCGCGGGTGATCTCGGAGACAAAGACGGCAATCTGGCCCGGCTGTACGCCCTCGCGCGCCAGCAGTCGCTCGACGTCCACCGCGACCGCCTGAGCCTGGGAGCGCTCGTTGGCACAGCGCCAGAGTTTGACCTCGCCAGCGCTTGATCCCGACGGCTGACCGAGGTCCGCTGGCGCCGAACCTGCGGCGAGCACGGCGGAGGCCGCAGTCCAGACGCGCTCGGGACAGCGTCGGGTCGGACCCAGTTCAACGGTGCGCACGTCCGGACCTTCGAAGCTCTCCATCCGCGACGCCCCGGCAGCACGAAAACGGCGCAGTCCGGCACGCGGATCACCGGACACGGTCAGGGACTTCGCACCCCCAACCGCCAGCGCGAGCGTCGCGGGGGCCAGATCAAGCTCCTGGGCATCGTCTGCGAGGAGGTACTCAAAACGCCGGGCCAGAGCCGGCTGTTTTTGGGCCAGCGAGATCGCGTCGATGATCAGATCGCCGGAATCGCGCGCCCCGCTCTCGGCCAGCATGCTCTCGTGCCGGCCGTAGATCTCGGCGAACTCGCACTCGAGCGCTGACTCGGGCGAGGCAGGGTCGAGCGACTCGGCCCAGCTCTGGTACTCCGCGCGGCCGACAAGCTCTGCCTTGAGACGGTCAATGCGGCGTATGAAACCGGCCAGAAGCGTGTTGCGCCGGCCGCCGAAGTCGTGGTGCTGGAGCGAGAGCTCGTCGATCCGCTCCACCAGCATGGCCAGCCGATCGCCGGCGCTCACGGCAGCAGCGAGCGGATCCGTGCCGGCCCCAGCGCTGCGGAGGATGAGGCTGGCGAGCTGCGCCGGCGTGAGCACATAGAGCTCGTCGTAGGCGAGCTCCAGCGCGGTCTCGAGACGTTCCCGGAACAGGGCCGCGCGGGCCACGGTGGGAACCAGGAGTCCGATCCGCTCGGGGGCGCAGCCCTGGTCGATGAGCCACCGAAACCGGGCCTCGATGACACGCGTCTTCCCAGTTCCGGCGGCGCCGCGGAGGACCAACCGGTTGTCGGTGTGGGTCGCAGCAGCGCGCTGTTCGGGCGTCAGCTCAGCCAGCAGACGCTGGCTGTCGGCCCGGTGCGAGAGGAGGTCGAGCTCCCCGCTCAGATCGCTGCTTTCGTGCTCCTCACTCACCGTCTGACAGCATAGGTCGAGGATGACCTCGACTCGCACCGCACTCGACGCCGATTGGCTCGGGGCGTGCCAACGCGCTGTTGTGGGACTTACCAAGATGCTCGAGGCGACGCCGAGCACCGCCGAACGGGCCCGCGAGACGGGCACGCGCGGCAGCGGCGGGGACCGCACGCTCATCATCGACAGCGCGGCTGAGGACGTGGTGGTGGCCGAACTGGAGGCGATCGCCGCCGACGGATACCGGTTCCATGCCATCTCGGAGGAGCGGGGCGAGCTCGACTACGGAGGCCCCGACATCCGGGTGATCGTCGACCCGATCGACGGGTCCCTGAACGCCAAGCGTCACGCTTGCCACTATGCGCTGTCCGTCGCCGTCGCCGACGGGGAGACTGCTGGCGACGTTGCGTTTGGATTCGTGCACGACTTCGGCGCCGGCGAGCAGTGGTGGGCCTATCGCGGCGGGGGCGCCTTCCTCGACGGCGTGCGACTCGACCCGTCGTTGCCTGAACGGCGCTCGCACGGCGGGAAGCTCGAACTGCTCGGCATCGAGTCCGCCGACCCTCGCTGGGTGGCGGCGTCGATCGACGCTCTGGTCGCCTCCGCCCATCGCCTCCGCGCGCTGGGGACGATCGCCAGCACGCTGTGCCAGGTCGCGGCGGCCCGGTTCGACGGCATGGTCACCCTGCGCCGGTGCCGCGGCGTCGACGCGGCCGCGGGTCAGCTGATCGTGCGCGAGGCCGGCGGCTGGGTCTCGTTCACGGACTGCGTGGAGCCTCTGGGGGCGCCGCTCGACGCGACCGCCAGCTCGCATCTCGTGGCCGCGCGATCCGAGGACAGCCTGCACGAACTGGGGGGGATCCCGGGATGATCGACTGGATCCTGGCCGAAAAGATCGCCGCCTACGTGGCCGGTCACGGCGACAGCCCACCTCCCACGGCTGACCTGGCCGCGCTGGCCAGCGAGTCCGAACGGCGGGTGACGGCCTACACCGGGTTGGTGCCAGCACGGCCGATCCCGCCCCCCGAGGGCATCGAACGCCGCGAGTGGATCAACACGAATATCAAGGCCATGCGAGCCCTGCTCGACCCGGTGCTGGAGCGCGCCGGTGCCGGACTCGGACCGCTCAAGCCCGCTGTGCAGCTTGCCCTCGGGTTCGTGGTCACGACGGAGGTCGCGGTGGTGCTCGGATATCTGGCTCAGCGTGTGCTCGGTCAATACGAGCTCGTGCTCCTCGATGAGGGCGCTGACATCAGCCCCCCGCGGCTGCTGTTCGTGATGCCCAACCTCGGGCAGGCGGTGGCGGCGTTCGGCGCCGAGGAAGGCGAGTTCATGACCTGGGTGGCGCTACACGAGGTCACGCACGCCGTGCAGTTCTCCGGAGTCCCGTGGCTACATGGTCACGTGGCCGGCCTCGTCCGCGAACTGCTCAACAAGGCCGAGCTGAGGATGGACACCCCGCGCAAGCTGCGTATTCCCAGCGGAGAGGAGATCCGGCGGGTGGGGAACGCGCTGCGGCGGGGGGACCTGATCTCGATCTTCACCAGCAGCGCGGAGCGAGAGACGCTCGACCGGGTCCAGGCCGTGATGGCGGTGATCGAAGGCCACGCTGAGCACGTAATGGACGCGGTGGCGCCGGACCTGCTCCCTTCCCTGCCCAAGCTGCGCGAGGCCCTCGACCGACGGCGGCAGACCCAGACCGGCCTATCGCGGCTGCTGGCAAAACTGCTGGGCCTGGAGATGAAGCTCAAGCAGTACGAGCAGGGCAAGTACTTCTGCGATGTAGTGGTGAACCGGGCCGGGACCTCGGCGCTCGCTCACGTCTTCAGCGGACCGGAGGCGCTGCCGACGCAGGCGGAGCTCCATGATCCGCCGAGCTGGCTCCGGCGGGTCGGGCTGGACCCGGGACTGCCTCAGCGTTCCAGCGCGTAGAGCCGCCAGGCGTCCTCGACGCCCCGTAGCTCGTGGGCCCCACGATCACTGAACCGCAGCCCGGAGCCGACCACGAGGTCCTTCACTGTGCTCGACGCCAGCACCTCGCCCGGCTCGGCTTCGTGCATCACGCGGGAGGCGATGTGGACCGCTATACCGCCCACATCATCGTCGCGGAGCTCGCACTCCCCGGTGTGAAGTCCGGCCCGGATACTGAGTCCGAGTTCAGACACCTCCTCGACGAGCTCTGCCGCACAGCTGACCGCCCGCGCGGGCCCGTCAAACGTGGCCAGAAACCCGTCACCGTTGGTCTTGATCTCGGTTCCGCGCCAGTGCTCGAGGCCCTTGCGGATGACTCGGTTGTGCTCCTCGAGCTGCTGGCGCCACTCGGCGTCTCCCATGCGGGACAGCCGCTCTGTGGAGCCAACTATGTCGGTGAACAGGACCGTGGCCAGGACCCTGTCAATACGTGGCGTGGCGCGCCGGCCGGTGAGGAACTCCTCGATGTCCGGCATGCCCGGGAGGTCAATCCAGGCATAGGCGTCCTCGCCCTCGAACTCGATGAAGCGCGCCCCCGGGATCAGTGACGCCACCTCGCGGCCGGCCTCTACCGGCACCACTCGGTCGCCGGTGACGTGAACCACGAGCGTGGGTACCCGAATCGTCGGCAGAACGGCGCGAAGGTCGAGCTGGGCGGTCATCTCCATCAGCTTGCGCGCCATTCCGGGGCTGACCGCCGAGCGCTGCATCCGGCCCCACCACTCGACGAAGGCCCGGTTGTTGGCCTGGCTGGGAGCAAACTGAGACACGAGGCTGCCGTTGGCCCAGTCAGTCTCGAGCGTTTCCGCCATCTCGCCACCTTGGCGCCCCACCAGCGTGTGCCGTCCGTCAGCGGCCACTCCGCACAGGACGAGCGCGCTCACCTGCTCGGGGTACGTGGCGGCGAACAGCGCCGAGAGGCCGAGGTCACTCCCGCCGATCATCGAGACCCGCTCGGCGCCGGCCGCGGCCAGCACGGCCCGCAGGTCATCGACCTGCTGCTCGAGCGTCGGCGGCTCGACCACCGAGTCGGAAAGCCCCGTGCCGCGGCGGTCAAACATGATCAGGCGGGCAAACTCGGACATCCGTCTAAACGTGCGTGCCGTCCGCGGTTCCTCCCACAGGATCTCGAGATGCGACGCCGGCCCGGTGATCACGACCAGGTCGCACGGGCCTTCTCCCAGCGTCTGGTACGCGATGCTGGCGTCGCCACTGTGCGCATAACGGGTCCGGGGAGAGCTCATTTACCTAGCTGAAATGTAACCCCTCCTAGACTCTGGTTTACAAACACATGTTCGATGAATCGCAAGCGAACCAAATAAGACCTCCAGCACTGATGGGAGTGAGTTCCAGATATGGCTACGACCAGCAACACGAGCGGCCAGAAGGCCGCAGCAACTAGAAAGCGAAACACCGCGCGCAAGTCAGCGACGGCCACCAAGGCCAGCGCCACACGGACCGCACGGACCACAAAGACCAACGCTCGCCGCACGGCCAAGAGCGCCAAGACCACGGCTAGCCGGGCCACCAGCGCCACATCGGCCGAGTCACAGGTCCTGATCACACAGGCCCAGCAGATCGCCGAGCGCGTCGTGCTCGTCCCGGTCGGCGCGAGCCTTCTGGCCCGCGACAACCTGGTCTCCACGGTCAAGGGACTCGCGACCAAGTACAAGACCCGCGCGTCGGTCGAGCGCGAGCTGAAGCGCTACGAGCGGCGCGGCGCCAGCGCCCGCAACCGCTTCGAGCGCCAGGTTCGCCGCACGCGGACGAAGTTCGAGCGCGAGCTGCGTCAGCGTCGTAACCGCGTGGAGAAGACGGTCAAGCAGAATCGCCGTCGTTTCGAGCGCGAGGTTCAGTCGGTCCGCAAGGACCTGGAGAAGATCGTCTCTGACGCGTCAGAGCGCATCCCGGTCTAAGACAGCTTCCCCCGCCCGGCGCCCAGGAGAGCGCCGAAGGCGGGACAGGTTCGCCGGCCTCATAACCTCGCCGGCGAATGCAGCACCCTCTCCTCCCTCAACCGCCGGGGCGTCACGCAAGTGGCGCCCCGTCGGTCTTTAAGAGGAGTACAACTCGGGCCAGCAGTCGTTGCCACCAGCCCGGAAGGAGCTCTGCCGTGGACTTGTGCCTGATGATCGAGGGACAGGAGGACGTCGCTTGGCCACAGTGGCTGGCGCTGGCCAAGGCGTGTGAGCAGCACGAGATTCCGGCCCTGTTCCGCTCGGACCACTACATGAACCTCGATCTCCAGCACCCGGAGCGAGCGGCGCTCGACGCGTGGGGCACGATCTGCGCGCTGGCCGCAGTGACCTCCAAGGTGCGGCTCGGCACGATGGTCTCGCCCGCCACCTTCCGCCATCCATCCGAGCTGGCCAAACTCGTAGTCACGGCCGACCACGTGTCCGAAGGCCGGGTCGAGCTCGGCCTCGGAGCCGGTTGGCACGAGCGAGAGCACGAGGCGTACGGGTTCCCATTCGCACCTCTCAGAACCCGGATTGACGTGCTCGAGGAGCAGCTTCAGATCATCCTCGGCAGCTGGGGCACAGAGCCGTTCTCGTTCGATGGGCAGCACTACGCACTGCGCGATCTGATCGCCGAGCCCAAACCGGTGCAGCGCCCGCACCCGCCGTTGATCATGGGTGGCAGCGCCGGGCCGCGCAGTGCCGCGATGGCCGCTCGCTTCGCGGAGGAGTACAACACGCCGTTTCCCACATTGGAGCAAGTTGTCCAGTACCGGGACCGGATCAGCCGAGCCTGCACGGAGGCGGGACGGGAACCGATTCCGTTCTCGATCATGACGGCTGTCCTGGTCGGGTCAGACGAGAACGAACTCGCGGACCGCGCGCGGCGCCTGGCCGAAAAGACCGGTGGCGATGCGGACACCATCCTGCACGATCCACCGCCGAGCTGGGTCGTGGGCACCGTCGATCGGGCCACCGAGCAACTCCTTGCGTTGCGGGACGCGGGGGTCAGCCGCGTCATGTGCCAGCAGCTGCTCCACGATGACCTCGACGCTGTGGCGCTGCTGGGAGACGAACTGGGTCCCAGGGTGGCGTGACAGGGCGACTCAGCCGCGGCACGACTCCAGCATCCCCGCGTGGTGAGCGGGCCGCCTACAGCTGGGCCGAGGTCCCTCCCCAATCCTCTGGCGCCACATCAGCGATCGACTGCGAGAACGTCCACTGGTGACCGCCTATGTCGACCGCGTTGTACTGACGCTCGCCGTACGGAAAGTCCTTGGGTTCCTGGAGAATCTCCGCGCCCTGTTCGCGGGCGCGAGCGCAATGTGCGTCGGCGTCCGGGACCCGGACCAGGACCTCGTGGCTGATCTGGCTGTCCGCGGATTCGGGCGCGGACCGGGCGCCCGCCCCGGATTCTCCGGTGCCACCCACGTGCGACTCGCCGATGATCAGCGCGCCGCCGTCGAAGGCCAGCTGCGCGCGGTGATCGCCGGCCCGCCAGCGCTCGGTGAAGCCGAAGGCCCGGCAGAGCCAGTCACACGCCGCGCCGACATCGTCGTAGACCAGCAGGGGGATCACGGTCGCATTCGGCATAGTCCGGTTGGCGATCATCGCGCGCTCGTGTTCACTGACGTTGCTGGCGACATGATGGCAGTCGGGCGCCGGATCGGGTCTGCTTGAATGAGACTCATGCCGACCAAAGACCAGGTAACCGAAGCGCTCCGATCCGTTATCGATCCCGAGCTGCGCCGAGACATCGTCGAGCTGGAGATGGTCCGCTCGATTGAGATCCACGAGAACGGCGTGGTCGACGTGATGGTGTCGCTCACCACGGCAGGGTGCCCGATCCGCAGCCACTTCCAGACTGGCGTGGCGAACTCGATCCGCGCGATCGACGGAGTAACCGGAGTCAACGTCAGCTTCGATGTCCTGTCCGATCAGGAGAAGGCCGCCCTGGGTCACAAGCTTGGCCGGGGCGCACTCCCAGAAGGGGCCCTGGCTCAGGTCAGCAACGTGATCTGCATCGGCTCGGGCAAGGGTGGAGTCGGCAAGTCAAGCGTGACGGCCAACCTGGCCGCCGCTCTGGCGGGCAGCGGCAAGCAGGTCGGCGTGCTCGATGCCGACGTGTGGGGCTACTCGCAGCCCCGGATGCTCGGGGTCGGTGCCGAGCGCCCGCGCGTCAACGGCGAGCGCAAGCTCGTGCCGATCACGGCGCACGAAGGCATCCGCGTGATGTCGATCGGATTCTTCGTCGAGCAGGACGCCGCCGTCGTGTGGCGCGGCCCGATGCTCCACAAGGCGTTGCAGCAGTTCCTCGAGGACGTGGAATGGGGCGAGCTCGACTATCTCCTCATCGACCTGCCGCCCGGCACCGGTGATGTGTCGATGACGCTGGCGCAGCTGCTGCCCCAGGCGAAGTTCGTGATCGTCACCACGCCGCAGGCCGTGGCCCAGAAGGTCGCCGCTCGCTCCGCCGAGATGGCCAAGAAGCTCAAACTCGAGATCGCCGGCGTGATCGAGAACATGTCGGGCTTCGTCACCCCCAGCGGCGAGCGCTTTCCGATCTTCGGCGAGGGCGGCGGCCAGCTGCTGGCCGAGCAGCTTGGCGTGCCGCTCCTGGCCAAGGTCCCGCTGACGATGGCGCTGCGCGAGCAGTCGGATTCGGGCCTTCCGATCGTGTTCTCCGATCCGGATGACCCGGCCGCCCAGGCGCTCAACCAGGGCGCCCGAGGGCTGATCGCGCTCTCGCCCATCGAGTTGCCGGTCATGCAGGCCCCAGCGCTCGCGGCGGCTCCCAAGCCAGCCGGCATGTCGCTGCCGATGGCCTAATCAGCTGGCGCTTACTTCTTCGCGTAGTACTGCGCGTTTAGCTCGGTGTACTTCTGCCACTCCTCGGGGAGCTGATCCTCGGCGAAGCAGGCATCGACCGGGCAGGCCTCAACGCACGCGTCGCAGTCGATGCACTCCTCCGGATCGATGTAGAGCATTTCTACGTTGTCGTAGTCGGGCTCATCAGGGGTCGGGTGGATGCAGTCGACCGGGCAGACCTCAACGCACGAATTGTCTTTCGTACCGATGCAGGGCTCGGCTATGACGTAGGCCATGTGTGTCGGATCCTCTTTGGTTCGTTTCCTTGAGGCCGGAGGGACCGGCAGGGTGAGCATTCTAGGGACCGGGCCGCCGCGATAGCCTCCCGCCAGTGCTGTTGCTGACGGGCGCCACAGGGACCGTGGGACGAGCGCTGCTCCGACGCCTGACGGCCACCGGTACTCCGGTCCGCTGCCTGGTCCGTGACCCACGGCGTCTTGGGCCTGAGCGCGTCCACGTTCAGATCGCACTTGGCGATCTCGGCGATCACCTGTCCTTCCGCCATGCCCTGCGGGGGATCGACACGGTCGTCCATCTGGCGTCGGTGATCCGGGACCAGCCCGGGGGCTCGATCGAGGAGCTGGCCGGTGTGGCCACCTGGCGGCTGGTTCAGGCCGCCGAGCGGGCGGGAGTCCAGCGGTTCGTGTTCTTCTCCACGCTCGGCGCGTCGACCCGGAGCCGGGCCCGGCTGATGCGGGCCAAGGCGGTGGCCGAGCAGGCGGTCGTCGAATCAACGCTCGAGCACACGGTATTCGCGCCCTCGATCGTCTATTCGCCGAGCGATCCATATCTCAATCTCCTGGCCCGCATGTCGTGGCTCCCGGTAATGCCGATCCCCGGCTCGGGCCAGGCCGCGTTCCAGCCCATCTGGGCCGAGGACGTGGCCGACTGCACGCTGGCGGCGCTGCCCGGTGGTCTCGCCGCCGCTGACTCGATCGGCGCTCGCTACGAGCTGGCCGGTCCCGAGACGCTGACGCACGAGGACATCGTGAGGATCGCGCTGCGCTCGTTTCACCGCCGGCGGACGATCGTCAAGGTCCCAATCCGCGTCACGCGCCGGCTGCTCAAGCTGGTGGAGCTGTTCGGCGGCCCGACAGCGTTCGCCACCTGGGACGAGGCCGAGCTGCTCGAGGTGCCGCTCCTGTCCCGTCAGGGCACGGCCGACGCCGAGCGCCTGGGCGTCATACCAAAGTCGATGCGGGCCGTGCTCGGGGTGGGGTAGATCTAGACCCGCTCGAGGAGCCGCTGTCCCCAGCTGCGCAGCCCGGCCCGCGTGCAAGACGTTGAAAAGCCGCCCTCGGGGCTTGGATTCGCTCCGATCCGCTCGCTATGCGGTCAGCTGGCCCCAAAACCGAGAGGGCATTGTGGATTTGGTGCGTATTGCTCGGCCTCGGAGGCCCGGGTGGGAGTCGGCCCGTGGGCCGGGACGGCGGAGGCCCGGGCGGGAGTCGGCCCGTGGGCCGAGACGGCGGAGGCCCGGCGCCGGGGTGACGCTACGCCGCCGCGAGCGCAGGGTGGCGCCCGGCCCAGGGGAGCGCTTGCTCGAGCTGACCGGCGACCTGGAGCAGCAGCTCCTCCCGCGCCGGTGGACCGATGAGCTGAACAGCAAGCGGGAGCCCGTCATCACCCTGGTAGAGCGGGAGAGAGATCGCGGGCTGGCCGGTGACGTTGAGGATCGCCGTGTAGGGCGTGAAGTAGCCCGAGCGCTGGTAGTTGTCCCACGGGTCCGGCCCGCGCCCGTGGATGGTGCCGATGGGCACCGGCGGCTGGGCCAGCGCCGGGGTCAGGACGAGGTCGACCGAGGCCATGAACTCGACCACCGTCCGGGCCACCCCCTCGAGCCGGGCCTGGGCGCTCAACAGGCTCAGGGCGTCCTGGTCACGAGCCCGCTCCCACATCATCCAGGTCAAAGGCTCAACGTCTTCCTCGGTCGGCTCGCGACCGGCGAGACGGCCGCCGATCAAGGTGGTCATGGAAATCTGCGGGCCGAAGGCGCGGGTGAAGTCGGGCAGCAAGTCCAGCCCGGACCACGGGGGCTCGAACTCGAGCACGTCATGCCCGAGCCCGGCGAGCAGGACGGCGCAGTCACGGACCGCGGCCTCACACACTGGATCGAGGGTCGCGCCTTCAAGCGGCAGGTTCAGCGCCATGCCGATTCGGAGCCGGCCCGGCTCCCGGGCCGACAGCTCGGCGTAGGACACCGGTGGGAGCGTCGCCCAGTTGGCATCCCCGAGCTCGTAGCCGGCGAGCACATCGAGCGACACGGCGGCGTCGGCCACCGTGCGGGCCAGAACGCCGTCCGTGACCAGGAAGCTCTGGCCCACGTCAGGACCGACCGAGACCCGGCCCCGAGCCGGCTTCAGACCCACCAACCCGCAGCAGGCGGCCGGGATCCTGATCGAGCCGCCGCCGTCGTTGCCGTGCGCTATCGGGACCACCCCGGCCGCCACGGCAGCCGCCGAGCCTCCACTTGAACCGCCCGGGGTGCGCTCGAGATCCCAGGGATTGCGTGTCGGGCCGAACCTCCGTGACTCGGTGGTGGGGAGGATGCCCATCTCGGGCAGGGTGGTCTTGCCGACAATCACGAACCCGGCTTCGCGCAGCCGCCGCACGCAGAACGCATCATGCGCCGGCACGATGTTCTGGAACAGGTCACTGCACATCGTGAGCGGCATCCCGGCCACGGGGCGGTTGTCCTTGATCGCGATCGGGACGCCCGCGAACGGGCGCGGGTCAGCCTGCCTGATGAGGGCGGCGGCCTCCAGCGCCGAGTCGTGGGCGACGTGAGTGAACGCGCCCAGCTGTGGCTCGAGCTCGTCAATCCGCCGCAGTGACTCCTCCACCACTTCGCTCGCCGAGACGGCGCCGGAGCGGATCAGCTCGGCGACGTCGAGTGCCGAGTCGAGGAGACGTGACACGGCGGCGAAGCCTACCCGGCTAGCCTTTACGAGCCCCCCTTGAACCAGCCAGGAGCATCGGATCCTTATGAGCGCAACCGCGGAAGTTCAGTCAGGCCTCGAAGGCGTAGTCGCCTTCGCCACTGAGATTGCCGAGCCCGACCGCGAAGGCGGTGCGCTGCGCTATCGCGGCGTGGACATCGAGGAGCTGGTCGGCCAGGTCCCCTTCGAGCAGGTTTGGGGGCTGTTGGTCGACGGTTCCCTGCAACCCGGGCTGCCGCCGGCCGAGCCGCACCCGCTGAGTGTGCACTCGGGCGATCCGCGGGTAGACGTGCAGGCAGCGCTGGCCATGCTCGGTCCCCAGTGGGGTTTCGGCGAACTGATCGACATCCCCGACGAGGAAGCCCGGGACAACTTGGCCCGCGCCTCGGTGATGGCGCTCTCGTTCGTGGCCCAGTCGGCACGCGGGATCGGCAAGCCGCCCGTCTCGCAGCGCGAGATCGACAAGGCCCGGTCAATTCCCGAACGGTTCCTGATTCGCTGGCGCGGTGAGGCTGACCCGAAGCACGTGGCCGCGATCGACGCGTACTGGAACTCGGCCGCGGAGCACGGCATGAACGCCTCCACATTCACCGCCCGCGTGGTCGCCTCCACCGGGGCTGACGTGGCTGCGGCGCTGTCTGCGGCCGTGGGAGCCCTGTCCGGTCCACTGCACGGAGGCGCTCCCTCACGAGTGCTCAAGATGCTCGATGAGCTTGCCGCCGTCGGGGACGCTGAGCAGTACGTCAAGGACCTGCTGGACAGCGGCCAGCGGCTGATGGGCTTCGGGCATCGCGTGTACCGGGCCGAGGATCCTCGGGCCCGGGTGCTACGGCGCACGGCGCACGAGCTGAATGCGCCCCGCGTGGAGGTGGCCGAGGCGCTCGAGAAGGCAGCCCTGGCCGAGCTCCAGGCGCGCAAGCCCGACCGGGTGCTCGCCACCAACGTCGAGTTCTGGTCCGCCGTGGTGCTCGACTTCGCCGAGGTGCCGCCGCAGCTGTTTACGCCGATGTTCACGTGTGCCCGCACCGCCGGCTGGTCGGCCCACATCATGGAGCAGAAGCGCGAGGGCAAGCTGATCCGGCCGACCGCCAAATACGTCGGCCCCGGACCCCGGCCCCTGTCAGACCTCCAATAACCGCGCCCGGGGGCCCGCCGCCGTTGCGGGTCCGTGCGCGGCTCAGCGGCCGTGCGAGGGGTGCTTTGCCCGGCGTCCGGTGAGGTGCGGCGCAGAGAAGCGAACGTGAAGCCGTGCGCGTGTGGAGGGTCCCGCGCGACCGGACGAGCCGAGCGGCGTGACAGTGACCACGATCCGGTCACTCCAGCCCGCCGCCGGCACCCGGAGCTGGAGGCGGCGCGTTCCGATCACCGTCCGGACCCGGCGCCCATCCGCGGTCGCCGCGCTGACCGCGTACCGGGTTGCCCCCGCCGCGCGACGAATCCGAATCACGAATTCACGCCCGCGGTGCGACAGCCGGACGCCGGCCTTTCCGGGACGCAAACTCACTGGAGCCCGGTAGCGCGTCAGGACAGCTGAGCCCGGCACGGTGCCGGCGCCGGACAGGAGAGCGACGATCTGACGTGACCCGGCCGGCCCGGCCGCCGGTGCGAAGGCGATCCGCCCCCGGCCGCTGCGCGCCCGTCCGATGACGGCGAGCACCCGTCCGCGGCGGACCTCAGCGAACCGCACGATGAGTCCCGGATGTAGCGCGACTCGGTACACCACCGCGCGCCGGTGCCCCGCTCCGGCCACTCGAGCCCGGAGCGCGGGGGGCGGATATCCGCGCGCGGCGATGACAGAGCTGATGGGCGCGGAACCGGCAGCGGGGGCCAGATGCCACACCCCGGCAGCGGGATGGCGGATGGCGACGGCGGTCAATCCTCCCTTTGGGAAGTCGAGCTCGATCGCGGGCGCCCTGGCATCGGTGGTGGACGGAATCACCGTCTGGCCGCTGGGCGAGGTGAGCGTGATGCGAGGAGAGCCGGGCGCTCCGTGCAACGTCAGCTCCTCGACGTCGGAGCCCGCCGCGACGGAGAACCCGAGTGCCGTTGCCCGAGCTCGAGCCGCCGAGGCCGAGGCTGAAGCCGAAGCCGCGGTGTCGCAATCGAGCAGGTGGACCTCGGCGCCGCCGCTCCAGGTGTAGACGAAACCGGCCGAGACCTTGAACGGCCCGACGCCCGAGTCCTCACAAACTCCGAAGCCGTCACTGTTGAAGGGGATGGTCTTGCTGGCCAGCGTCTGGCCCTCGACAGCAAAGGTTCCACTGACCGTGCCGGCAATCGAGCCGTCGCTCAATGTCGCCGTGGCGTCGACCAGGCCCGCCAGCGTAAGCCCGCTCGTGTCAAGTCCAATCGAGCCCGTCTCAGTGAACTGCCCGTCAGTGGTGAAGGTGGCATGAGCCGAAGACAGCGGCACACCCTCGATCGCGCCGTCACCGTCGACCGACATGACTGACGGGCTGCCGAACGCGATCGCATACGGACCGGTGGCCTGGAGGGCATATCCGTTCGAGCCCTGCGGAATGGCTCCCAGTTCCGCGTTGCCGGAGATCCGCGCCGTCGGGTGCAGATCAAAGGCGGCATCGAAGCTGTTCAGGAAGGCGTTTCGGTACACGGCGGTGCCGGGGAACGGGTCCGATTGGAAGCCACCGGTGTCGAAGTCGCCGTGGTTGAAGGTGACCACAGCACCCCGCACGTCCATCCCGGCGGTTCCCGAGCCCGGCGGCACGTTGAGCTCAGCCGTGCCCGTCCATTGCTCGGCCGGGCCGCTGTAGTCCAGTGCCATGTGAGACACCTCGAGGCCTCCGAGCTCGAGATCGGGCACGCTGACGCGAAGCGATGAGCGCTCGAGGTTGTGCGCGCTGTCTGCGACCAGCGTCGCTTGCGCGGTCGCGTGCATGTACTGCGGCAGCTTCAGGGCCATGGGGATCTGGACCGACTCCTTGCCGAGCAGTACGTCCACAAGCCCCAACGCCTCGAAGCCGAGCACATTGGCGTGAAAGCCAGTCATGGGTAGACCGAAGAGCAGGTCACCCGCGTGGTCCTGGGCGCCGAGGAAGGCGTGTAGTGATCCGTCCCAGAGCTTGATGTCAGGTACCCCGGCCGCCTGGAGAAGGATGCTCACCGTGCCGTGCACACCGTCGATCGTGTGGGTCCGGGGGTCGATCACGATCGCCGTTCCCGGGGCGTCGGGCCGGAGCTCGAGTCCGTTGACGTGGACCCCGCCGTAGGCGATCGCCGCGCTACCGGTCGGATCGGCCGGGTCCCGCAGGAAGCAGCCGGCGTCGACGTGGGCGTGAACGTCACCGAACCGGACGTCGAGGCAGCCCGACGTGCCGCCGGAGCCGCCCAGCCCGCCGAGTCCCTTCTGGCCCGTCGGTCCTCCGGGGCCGAAGGGCACGGCGACGACCTGACCCCCCAGGCTGAAGGCGCCCAGCGGGTTACCGTCGTTGACGTTGCCGTGGACGTACATGGCGAAACCGCCGCCATCGGGAGCGGTGGCGATCTGCAGCCCGCTCAACGTTTGATGGTGGGGGCCGCGGGCGATGATCTCCGGCCGGCTCCAGTGGCGCCCATCAGTGGACTGCGAGATCGTGAGGCGATCGTACGAGTCGGTGTGCTGTGGGTCCCGGGCCACCCAGGCCGCAGTCAGACCACCGGTCGCGTCCGCGGTCAGCTCATTGTCCTGGCTGGCCAGGAGCTGTGGAAAGACCGCGACCGGACGACCGACGGGCCTGCCGTGGGCCAGCTTGACCACGACCTCACGGCGGGTGATCCCGATCGGCTGGTAGGCCAGCCAGGCGCCGTGCGGGCCGCCGGCCAGCGTGGCAGCGGTGCCCTTGAGACTCGACTCCGTCCAGCTGCTCGGACTGTTGATGTCCCCGCTGCCTCGATACTCACGGACGGTGACCCGGCTCAGCGTGTTAAACGCGGCCACCGGACGGGTGCCGTCAAGCGCGAGTGAGCGGCCGTCACCGCTGCCGTAGGTCGGGTCCAGCTGCCCGATCTCGGAAGCAGGCGCAAACGCACCGGCTGGTATCCCCTGGAAGTAGTCGTGGCTGGGATCGCTGCTCAACGTCGTTGGCGTGGTCCCGAGCACACCAATGCTCTGAATGCCGCTCCCGTACACCACCGCGCCGCTCTCGTAGTCGAGCGTTCCCACGATCCCCGGACCGGTGAACGTGTTCCCGCCGTCGTCGGAGCTGTAGAGGAAATTGGCGTCGTCGCTGTATCCGCCTGGCACCTGAATCACGTTGCGCGAGCGGTGCATGAGCAGGAGCAGAGAACTGCCCGAGGCCAGCGGCCGAGCCCCCTCACCGATGTCGGTGTTGAAGCCCGGCTGGTTATCGAAGTATGGGCTCGTGTCTCCCGGACCACTGTCGTAGATCTCCGGCACAACGAAGGTGGTGGTGGAGGCGCAGCGGGTCGCGCCGCGAGGCAGCCGGCAATAGTGGTCAGCTCCGGCGGTCGTCTGCTCCTCACCTGGGGGCCCGAAGGCGTGCCCCGAGGTCGAGAAGACGATGTGGCCGGTTCCGGCTCCATCGACGAGGAGGTGAGGCCGGTAGCCACCGCCGAGCTTCACGGGCTTCCCTGGCTTCGTGCTCGAACCGGAGCTGAACTTCGGCACCGCGGAGAGCCCGGGGTACCCGGGGGTGCGGTACGTGGGCTTGTGGGCAGCGGCCGGCGCGGCCAACATCAAGCAGAGCGCAAGCGCCGTCAGCAGCGCGTACGGCACGCGAACGCTCCGGTCCTCCTCCGCGGGCACCCAGGCATCATCTCATGCCCGGATAGGGCGATCAGAACTGCGTCAGGCGCGGTAGGGCCCGTCGAGATACTGCGCCAGCATGCGGCTGGCGCAGAACATCGGACCCAGCGTCTTCAAGGAGGCCCGCATGAGCTCGATCCACCGCATCGGCAGGCCTGCCTCGTCCCGTTCGTAGAAGGTGGGCACCACCTCTTCTGAGAGAAGCTGGTGGAACGAGGCCGCATCTCGCTCGTCCTGCGCATGATGGTCGGCGTCCACATCACCCGAGATCGCCCAACCGTTGGAACCGTCATACGCCTCGGCCCACCAACCGTCGAGCACGCTCAGCTGGAGCCCGCCGTTGAAGGCGGACTTCATGCCACTCGTCCCGCTCGCCTCCAGCGGCGGGCGGGGTAGGTTGAGCCACACATCGCAGCCGCGGACGAGCCGCGCCGCGGACGCCAGGTCATAGTCGTCCAGGAACACGACGCGCTCTGCGATCACCTGAGCCGCCTTGAGCCCGAACAGGCTCTGCAGCGCGCGTTTGGCCTCCTCGTCACGCGGGTGAGCCTTGCCGGCCAGGATTACCTGCACTGGACGGTCACCCCCCAGCAGGGCGAGGGTCCAATCCGGGTCACGCGTGAGCAGGTCAAGGCGCTTGTAGGTGGCCACGCGGCGCGCGAATCCCAGCGTCAGCGTCTCCGGATCGAAGGCGCGGGCGGCGGCGTCGACGTAGCCGCGCAGATCGCCGCGGGCGAGACGGTCCGTAATGCTGCGGCTGCCCACGAAGGCCACCAGATCAGCCCGCTGGCGGCCGCGCGACGCCCAGAGCTCGTGAGCGGGAATCTGGTCCACCGCGGCCCAGGTGGCGGGATCGGCAACGCGGTCGCTCCACCCGGTGCCCAGATGGCGGTCAAACAGCTCGCGCATCGGCGTCCCGATCCAGGTAGGAACGTGGACTCCGTTGGTGACGTGGCCGATCGGAACCTCCTCGACGGCCGAGTCAGGCCACAGCCGGCTCCACATCTCGCGCGCCACCTCACCGTGCCGGCGGCTGACCGCGTTCGAAGCTCGGCTCATGCGCAGCGCCGCCTGCGTGACACCGAACGGCGCGTTCGTGTCACTCGGTTCGTCGCGTCCCAGCGCCGCCAGCTCGGCCGCAGAGCCCCCCAGTTCCTGGGCCAGGCGGGCGACCACGGCCTCGATCTGATCGGCGGGATAGGAGTCGTTTCCGGCCGGCACCGGGGTATGCGTGGTGAAAACGGTATGGGCGCGAGCGCGGCCCAGGGCGTCCGCGAGCGGCCCACCATCCCGTGTGCGGGCCAGCTCGAGCGGGGCCAGGGCTGCGTGGCCTTCGTTGAGATGCAGCACGTCGGGCTCGTAGCCCATGGCGCGCAGCGCGCGGACGCCGCCGACCCCGAGCAGCGCGTACTGGGCCAGCCGCGTCTGGGAATCGGAGTCATACAGGCGGCCAGTGATCCAGCGCTCGAGGGCTCCGTTCTCGGGGCAGTCACTGTCAAGCAGGAACAGCGGGACCCGGCCCACCTCGACGCGCCAGATGCGTGCCGTCACGTCGGCGTCGCCGATCGGGACCGTGATAGTCAACGGCTCGCCGTCTCCTCCGGTCACGAGCGCGGCCGGAAGCCGTTCGGGGTCGGTCTCGACCCAGTACTCGTGTTGCCAGCCGGAGGCGTCAACCCGCTGGCGGAAGTACCCCTTGCGGTACATGAGCCCCACGGCGACCATCGGCACGGCTCGGTCCGAGGCCTCCTTGAGCAAATCCCCGGCCAGCGCGCCCAGGCCACCCGAGTACACGGGCAGCGAGACGTGAACCCCGTATTCGGAGCACAGGAAGGCGACGCAGCGGTCCGTTTGGGACGCGCTCTCGATCGTCGGGCGGCTCAGATCGGCCGCCACGAGTGCCTCGAGCTCCTCGGCGCGCTCGAGCAGCGCTGGGTTCTCGGCGGCCTGCCGCAGAGCCCTGCCCGGGGTCTCCTGCAGAAGCCGAACCGGATTCTGCAGGCACAGGGCGAACCGGGCCGGGTCAACCGATTGGAAGAGTTCCGGCCCACCGGGAAGCCACGACCAGCGATAGTTGAACGCCAAACGGGCAAGCGGCGCCAGGGCAGGCGGCAGGCGGCCGGCCAGGTCCTCGGCCGCACCCTGGATGTCCACGCGGCCGTCGTTCTGCGTAGCGCTAGAAGTACCCAAGCGCCGCGATTATCGACTACTTGTTCGCTCGAGGCGTTCCAGAGGATCGGACGCTACGCTCGCGGCCTTGGACGCCCGCTCCGATCCAACCTGCCGCCTGGGGGTCCTCGCGTTCGGGGACTCGATCACCAACGGCGGCGGCGAACTGCAGTGGGGTGTGGCTCTCCAGTCCTGGGCGCTGTGGATGGCTCGCGGGCTCGGACTGCCGTTCACCACCTACGCTGTCGACGGCGCGGTGGCCGCCGACGTCGTGCGCGACCAGATTCCCGCCTTCGAGCAACGGAGCGCCTGTCCGGACGCGCGCTACGACGTGGGCTGTCTGTACATCGGCGTCAACGACGTCCGCAGCCTGGACTGGGACGCCGAGACATTCGCCTCCGATCATCGTGCCGCCCTCGATTTCATCGCCGCCCGCACTGACCGGCTCCTGGCACTGACCGCTCCGCTGCGGCTGGGCCTCCCCCGCGCCGGAGCCAAGGTCCCTGAGCTCAACGCGACCATCGAGCGGTCAGCCGCCGATGTCGGAGCGCTGGTCGTCGATCTGAGCGCATACGGAGCGCGCAACCACGTGATGGCTGACCGGATCCACCCCACCGCGTTCGGGCAGGTCGCCATCGCCGAACGGGCGCTGAAGGTGCTCGAGCAGGACGGGCTGCCGACCCGGGTTCACCCAGCGTCGCTGATCCAGTACCAGAACAGCCGCCGGCAGCGGCTCCGCGGTGACCTGACCTACGCGTACCGCTCAGCCAAGCTGGCCGGGCGGGCCGCCTACGACCGGGCTCGCCTCGGCCGCGGCTAGCCCGTCGGGCGGAGGCTGACGTGCACGGTCCGAGTGCCGGGCTTGGAGCGGAGCTCGAGCACGGGAGCGTCCGCGGCCGAGACAATCCTCGCGCCCCGCACCCGCACGCGGTACCCGTGGGGATAGACATACGAGGGCACCATGATCTCGGTGGGAGCGTGGATCGCACGGGCCACCGTGTAGGCGTCGGTGAACACGCGCGTCGCGCTGGAAAACGATTCCAGCTCCGGCTTGCCCGCTGTGGCAAATGCGTAAGGCGCCGACAAAGCGTGGGCCTTGTCCGCGTAGGGCTTCCGAGTCTGTTCGTTGAGCAGGCCCTCGGCCGGACCCCCGGTGGGATCGTGCAGTTGCATGCCAGACCAGTAGCTCCACGAGAGATGGGCCTGCTCGGCGAGCGTTACCGCGCTCGCGGTTGCCGCGGCATCCGGGCCGGAGCCGAACTCGTCCATGATCGACGGCGGCCCGCCGAGTTGGTCAGTCCTCGTCTTCGCGCGCTCGGCGGCTACGAGTGCCAGTGCGGCCGGGGGATCGCTGGCGTACATGTGGAACGCGAGCGCGATCCGGTGAAAGCGCATTGGCTCCGTGATGCCAATCGTTTCGGCAGCGCCGAAGTCGGTCGTCACCGGGGGCTCGTAGAAGACGACGTGCCTCGGGTCCACGGACTGGATCGCACCGATCCAGCCGTTGCGCACCGCCTGGGCCCCACTGGCGCTGCACGACAGCGGCTCGTGCGCCCGTCCCCCATAGTCGCACTGGAGCTCTCGGTCGAACACCGGGGTCATGAGATCCAGCGGCTCGTTGTAGAGCTCGTACCCGAGTACGTCCGGATTGCCGCGGAAGTAGCGGGCCACGGCCGTCCACACACGGACGAACTGACCCTGCAGGTCGCCGCGCACATCGTTGGAGAAGAAGTTGTGGATCGCTTCCGAGACGGCGGGATCGCCGTACTCCGAGGCCCAACCCGGTAGGGCCGTGAACGGCTTTCCGTCGGTGCAGGTGGCCCACGGTGGCGCCCCTTCGCCGTTCCACGGCGTCGGGCCGGAGCGGTTGGAAAACGCCGACCCCCAGGCGTCCTGGTGCATGTCGACGATGACGCGGATGCCGGCGTGGCCCAGCAGATTGACGATTCTGGCCGTGCGATTCAGGTAGGCCTTCACCACGGCCGGGCGGTACGGATCGGCAGCACCGAGAGACGGAAATGGGGTACCGGCCACGTGCGGAGTGCAGTACCGGGAATCGTTGGGTCCCACGCCGGCAGGACCGGGTTCGAGCCCCTCCCAGATGATTCCGAGCCGGACGACCGTGAAGCCGAGCCTGGCCAGCGTTCGGGCATCGCCAGCGGTGAATCGCCGCCCCGGATCGGTGGCCGTAGGCGTTAGGACGAATGCCGGCTGGGAGCCTCTGATCGGACCGACGCACGGATTGCCGGCGGCGCTGGTGGGCACCGCTCCACCGCCGCACTTGGCCACGAGATTGACGCCGTGCAGCTGCAGCCGGCGACCGAATCTGTCAGTCATGTACGGGCCGCCGCGCGCAGCCACGATCCCGTCCTTCGCCCAAGCCGTCGTTCCCGGGCTCGCCGCCAGCGCGGTACCGCTCGAGGCGCAGACCATCCCGAGCACGAGACCGACGATCGCTACAACCGAGCTCCTCCTCACGGTCACGGCACCCTACACAGGCGGTAGACGCCCCGCCGCGGCCGTCACCTCACGTAACCGCCGGGCTAGCGCTGGGGTCAGGGCGCCCGAACGCATTCGCCAGCGCCAGCTCCCGCCGGCGCGCGAAGGATCGTTCATCCGGGCCTCGCTGCCCAACCCGAGCACGTCCTGGGCCTGGATCATGGCCAGGTGAGCAGGCGAGGAGAACGCCAGCCGAATCAGCCCCCACCAGGCCTGACGCTCGGCGAAGCCCAGGCGGGCCAGCTCGGAGTCGACGAACGCCCGCCGCTCGGCGGGCAGCGATTCGAGCCAACCGCGAGCCGTGTCCTGGTCATGAGTACCGGTGTAGACGACGCGATCAGCGGTGTGGTTCTCGAGGCGGTGCGGACTCCCGGGGTCCTGTGCGTCCAGACCGAACTGGATCACGAGCATCCCCGGCAGGCCGATGACTCGGCGCAGGCGCTCCACCGGTGCCGTGATCACACCCAGGTCCTCGGCCACCAGAGGGAGCGGGCCGCCCAGGCCGCGCTCGAAGGCCTCGAACAGCGCTCGGCCCGGCCCGCGTCTCCAAGTGCCACCGATCGCATTGGGTGCGCCCTCGGGCACCGCCCAATAGGCCACGAAGCCCCGGAAGTGGTCAATCCGAGCCAGATCGAACAGCTCGAGCGTGCGTCGGATGCGCTCCACCCACCAGCGATAACCGCGCCGCTGTAGCGCGGGCCAGTCGTAGAGCGGGTTGCCCCACAGCTGTCCTTCGGTGGCGTAGGCATCGGGGGGAGCGCCGGCTACGTAGCCGGTCTGGAAGAGCTCCGGATGGGCCTGGTGATCGGCGCTGCCGGGTGAGACGTAGATGGCCACGTCCCCCATGATTCGTACGCCGCGCTCGGCAGCGTAGGACCGCAACGCTTCCCATTCCCGCTCGAAGCGGACCTGGTCTGCGCCCGCGTCACGTCCGGAGAGCCGCTCCCAGTCGCCGATCCAGAATTGCTGGCGCTGGCGAAAGTCAGCCAGCTCCTGACGCGACACCGGCGCCCGGGGCGAGGCCAACAGCCCTCGCCAGGCGGCAAAGGCCGAACGCGACTTGTACGGCGAGCGATAGCGGTCCGGCGGACCGAGCGGGAGAACCTGCCACCAGGACTGGCCGGCGGCGGCGAGCCAGTCCACGAACTTGTAAGCCTCGGGACCCAACCGACCGCCCGGAAGCGAGGTGATGTGGAGCTGCACCCCGCTGGCACGGCTGGACGGTTTCACCGCGTGGTGTTTACCCGATGCGCAGAGGTGGATACCTTCAGGTAGGTGAGCGCACACATCACACAGGCCGATTCGGCGCCCGAATCGGCAGACGATCACGTCCCGGCCCGCCAGCCCCCCCGGCGGATCGTGATCCAATACCCCACCCCGTCCGTCGACGGCGGCCAATACCCCGTGAAGCGCTGCGTGGGCGATCGCGTGCACGTCGAGGCGGACATCTTTCGCGACGGCCATGAGTTGATTCGCGCCACGGTCCGGTACCACGGCCCCGCGGAATCTGAGTGGCAGGAGGTCGAGCTGCATCGGATCGACGCCGAGCTCGGAGGGGTGCGCTGGGGGGCGGACTTCCCGGTCGAGCGCGCTGGCCGCTGGCAGTACACGATCGAGGCATGGACGGACCTGTTCGGGACCTGGCGGGACGAGCTCCGGCGCAAGGTCGCCGCCGGTCAGCATGATTTGACCGGAGAGCTGTCCGAAGGGATCGTGCTCCTGCGGACGGCGGCCGAGCAGACGCACTCGGAGCCGACGCGCGAGATGATCGAGCACGCCTGCCGGGAACTCGAGGATCCGGCGGTTCCGGACAGCGCCAAGCATGACGTCGCTCTCGGCGAAGAACTGCTCGCCGCAGTGCACCAGGACCAGCATCGCCACGGCCGGGTCAGCCTCGACGAGCCGCAGGTTGTCGAGGTCGACCGTCTGCGGGCCCGCTTCGGCGCCTGGTACGAGCTCTTCCCCCGCTCCTGGGGCGGCCTGCAAGGCGTACAGAAGTCGCTTCCGCAGCTGGCTGAGCACGGGTTCGATGTCCTGTATCTGCCGCCGATCCACCCGATCGGGCTCACCAATCGCAAGGGTCGCAACAACGCGCTCACCGCCGGGCCGGGCGACCCCGGCTCGCCGTGGGCGATCGGCGACGCCACGGGCGGACACGACGCGATCCACCCCGATCTCGGCACGCTCGAGGACCTCCGCACCCTGACCCAGGCGGCCGCGGGCCACGGGATCGACATCGCGCTGGATTTCGCGATCCAGTGCTCGGCCGACCACCCGTGGCTAACCGAACACCCGGAGTGGTTCCACCGGCGCCCTGACGGGACGCTCAAGTACGCCGAGAACCCGCCTAAGCGCTATCAGGACATCTACAACGTCAACTGGGACTCGCCCGACTGGCGCTCGCTCTGGGACGCCCTGCTGGCCGTGATGCTCCAGTGGGTCGAGTGCGGGGTGAAGGTGTTCCGGGTCGACAACCCACATACCAAGCCATTCGCGTTCTGGAGCTGGCTCATCGACGAGGTCCACGCCCGTGACCGGGATGTGATCTTCCTGGCCGAGGCGTTCACCAAGCGCTCGGTCATGCGGCACCTGGGCAAGATCGGCTTCAGCCAGTCCTACACGTACTTCACCTGGAAGAACGCGCGCTGGGACCTCACCGAATACGTGACTGAGCTCGCCTACTCGGGCGAACAGGACTACTTCCGGCCGAACTTCTTCGCCAACACGCCGGACATCCTGCATGCCTATCTCCAGCACGGCGGCCCGCCGGCATTCGAGGCACGGCTCGTGCTGGCGGCCACCCTCAGCCCGAGCTACGGCATCTATTCGGGCTTCGAGAACTTCGAGGGCACCGCCGTCCGGGAAGGCTCAGAGGAGTACCTGAACTCTGAGAAGTACGAGCTAAAGCAGCGAAGCCTCAACGGTCCGTTGCTGCCCATGGTGTCGCGGCTCAATCAGATCAGGCGCGAGAACCCGGCGCTCCAGGAGTTCTCCAACATCACGTTTCTCGACACCGCCAACGAGGCTCTGCTCGCCTACGCCAAGCAGACAGATGGCGACACGGTGATCTGCGTGGTCAACCTCGATCCGCACCAGCCCCAGGAGGGGCTGGCGGTCGTGCCGGCGAGCCTCGGGCTGCCGCCGAGCTTCACCGTCCACGACCTGCTCAGCGACGAGCGCTTCGCCTGGCGAATCGGCCACAACTTCGTCGCTCTCTCCCCCGGCCTCCGGCAGGCACACGTGCTCAAGGTGGAGCGCTAACCGGTGAGCGTCGGGCCGCCCACACTCACGCACCTCCTGGCCCGCGAGCCCCGGCCCGGCGCCGGAGGCGGCGGTGAGCACGAACCGAGTTCGCAGGCCTCCCAGGCCCAGGCGCGACAGTGGTTCGAGGCCGAGCCGCTGTGGTTCAAGCGTGCCGTGTTCTACGAGATCCACATTCGCGGCTTCTTCGACGCGAACGGTGACGGCTCCGGGGACTTCCGCGGCCTGACGGAGAAGCTGGACTACCTCCAGTGGCTCGGCATCGACTGTATTTGGCTGCTGCCGTTCTACGAGTCGCCGCTGCGCGACGGGGGCTATGACATCTCGGACTTCACCAAAGTGCACCCCGACTACGGCACGGTGGACGACGTCCGTGAACTGATCGAGGCCGCTCACGCCCGCCGGATCCGCGTGATCGCCGACCTGGTCATGAACCACACCTCGAATGAGCATGCGTGGTTTCAGGAGTCGCGCTCCAGCCCGGATAACCCCAAGCGTGACTGGTACGTCTGGTCGGACACGGACGAGCGCTACCGCGAGGCCCGGATCATCTTCACCGACACTGAGGTCTCCAACTGGACCTATGACCCGGTGGCCGGCGCCTATTACTGGCACCGGTTCTTCTCCCACCAGCCTGACCTGAACTACGACAACCCGGACGTGCGCGACGCGATGCTCGGCGTGCTGCGCTTCTGGCTCGACCTCGGACTGGACGGCTTCCGCCTGGACGCCGTCCCGTACCTGTTCGAGCGCGAGGACACCAACTGCGAGAACCTGCCCGAGACCCACGCCTACCTCAAGCGAGTCCGGCGTGAGATCGAGGAGAACTACCCGGATCGGGTGCTCCTGGCCGAGGCCAACCAATGGCCGGCCGACGTGGTCGAGTACTTCGGCGAAGGTGACGAGTGCCAGATGGCGTTCCACTTCCCCGTCATGCCACGCATGTTCATGGCCGTGCGCCGCGAGCAGGCGGCACCGATCTACGAAATCCTCGAGCGCACCCCGCCGATCCCCGATAGCTGCCAATGGGGACTCTTCCTGCGTAACCATGACGAGCTGACACTCGAGATGGTGACCGACGAGGAGCGGGACTACATGTACACCGAGTACGCCAAGGACCCGCGAATGAAGCTGAACCTGGGCATTCGCCGCCGCCTGGCGCCACTGCTTGACAACGGGCGGGACGAGATCGAGCTCATGACCGCAATCCTGTTCTCGCTGCCCGGGTCTCCGGTTCTTTACTACGGTGATGAGATCGCGATGGGAGACAACATCTTCCTCGGTGACCGCGACGGCGTTCGCACGCCGATGCAGTGGACCGGGGACCGCAACGGGGGCTTTTCACGGGCGGACTTCGCGCAGCTCTACGCGCCGCCTCTGATGGACCCAGTGTTCGGCTTTCAGGCCGTCAACATCGAGGCGCAGTTGCGCACGCCGACTTCGCTGCTGCGCTGGATCCACCGTTTCATCGCCCTGCGCAAGGAGCATCCGGTGTTCGGCTTCGGTACCTACGAGCCGATCGAGACGTCGAACCCGCGCATCTTCGCGGTAATCCGCCGCTTCGAGGATGACCTCGTGCTCTGTGTGCACAATCTGGCGCGTTCCGCGCAAGCCGTGGAACTCGATCTGAGCCCATACGCGGGCCGCCATCCGGTTGAGCTGTTCGGTCGCTCGCGTTTTCCCAGCATCGGTTCTCTGTCCTACCTGCTCACCCTCGCGCCGCGTGGCTTCTACTGGTTCCAGCTGGTAGAGGAAGGCGAGGAGGCGATCGGATGACCAGGCCCGTGGAGAGCGAGACGGCGGTACTCGCGGAAGGCCTGGATCTCGAGGCGCTCGGGCAATGGATCGAGCAGCAGCGGTGGTATGGGTCCAAGTCACGTCACGTGAGCGCGATCGAGATCGAGGAGAGCGTCGAGCTCGCCGACCGGCTGCCGCTCCTGCTCGCGGTGGTCCAGACGAGGTTCGCCAGCGGCAGCCACGAGCTCTACCAGCTTCCGATCACGTTCCTGCCGGGTGTCGCCACCACGGCCGTCATCCAGACCATGGGTCAGTGGACGGCGGTCGATTCGGTCTCCCAGCCGGCGCTGGTTCGCAGCCTCCTGCGCGGAATGGACTCGGAGCTCGAGCGCGAGACCGAAGACGGCGTGTTCCGCTTTCACCGAGTCGAGCAGGCGGGGCCTCTGCTACCCGATGCGCCGGTCAGGCCGGTCGGGGTGGAGCAGTCAAATTCGTCCATCGTGTTCGGCGACGAGACGGTCCTCAAGGTGTTCCGCAAGCTTGAGCCGGGCATCAACCCGGAGCTCGAGCTGCTCCAGTTCCTCACCCTCCAGGGCTTCCCCAATATCGCGCCGCTGCTCGGCTGGTACGAATACGACGGCCGGAGCTTCGCCGCCACGCTCGGGGTCGCACAGCGGTTCTTCCCCGACGCGACGGGCGGCTGGGAGCTGGCTCTGGACCGGCTCGCCACCAACTCCGAGGGCCTCCTGGAGGAGCTCGGAGGGCTCGGGCGGGTGACCGCCGAGCTCCACAACGCACTCGCGAGCGACGCCAATGATCCGGCCTTCAGCCCCGAGGAGCCGAGCTCTGAGTCACTGTCACTGCTCACCGCGACGATCGACGAGGACATCGAACGCATCTTCGTCCGCCTGCCCGATGACGAGCGGGTGGCCGATATCGCGGGCCGAGGCCAGGACGTACGCGAGCGGATCGCTGCCCGGACACAGGTGGGTCTGGGTGGCCGACTGATCCGTACCCATGGGGACTTCCACCTCGGGCAGACGCTCCACAGGGGGGGTGGGACAAATTGGCTGATCATCGACTTCGAGGGCGAGCCGGCCCGGCCGCTGTTCGAGCGCCGCCAGAAGCGCTCCCCCCTGCGCGATGTCGCCTCGATGCTCCGTTCGTTCGCGTATGTCACCTCGGCGCTCGAGATCCTCCGGGGTCAGAGCGCGCCGGTGGATTTTGAGGACCGCGCGCGCCGTACGTTCCTCGAGCACTACTTCTCCAACATCGACCCAGCGCTGCTGCCCGCGGGCGAGAACGCGGTCATCAACCTGCTCTCGATCTTCGAGCTCGAGAAGGCGATCTACGAGCTCCAGTACGAGCTTGACAATCGACCGGACTGGCTGCCAATTCCAGTCGCCGGAATCGCTCGTCTGCTGGAGGCCGAATGACGCCCGTGGCCACGTCCGAGCTCGACGCCCTGGCGCGTCGCGAGCACGCCCAGCCCCACTCGGTGCTGGGCCCGCATTCCGTCAACGGCGGTGTGGTCGTGCGCGCGCTGCGTCCCGCCGCCGGGACGGTCACGGTCAAGCCGGCCAAGGGCAAGGCGGTCGAGCTCGAGCAGATCCACCCGGCGGGAATCTTCGAGGGCAAGATCGAGGGCGCCAAGCTACCCCTGCGTTACAAGCTCAAGGTCGATTACGGGGATGCGGGCAAGTTCACGCTCGAGGATCCATATGCGTTCGAGCCGACGCTGGGCGAGCTCGACCTTCACCTGATCAGCGAGGGCCGCCACGAGGAGCTCTACGACAAGCTGGGCGCCCACCTTCGGGTACACGGGGGCGTGAGCGGGACCGCGTTCGCGGTCTGGGCGCCGGCCGCCCGCGCCGTCAGTGTGGTGGGAGATTTCAACTCCTGGGACGGCCGGCTGCACGCCATGCGCTCGCTCGGCTCCGGCGGAATCTGGGAGCTCTTCCTGCCCGACGTGGGAGCCGGGGCCCGATACAAATACGAGATCCTCACCGCCGAGGGTGAGCTGACCCTGAAGGCGGACCCGTTTGCCCAGGAAACCGAGATTCCGCCCAAGACGGCCTCGGTCATCGCCGACGCGCACCACGAGTGGAGCAAGCCGGACGCGCGTTTCCTCGAACACCGGCGCAGGGAGCTGCCCTTGAGCCAGCCGGTCTCGATCTACGAGGTCCACCTCGGCTCCTGGCGCCTGAACTCGTTCGAGGACAACCGGTCGCTCAATTACCTCGAGCTGGCGGACGAGCTCTCGGCCTACGTGACGGATCTCGGCTTCACGCACGTTGAGCTGCTGCCGGTCATGGCGCATCCGTTCACCGGGTCCTGGGGGTATCAGGTGACCGGCTACTTCGCTCCCAGCCCGCGCTTCGGTTCGCCGGACGATTTCCGGCAGTTCGTCGATCGCATGCACGAGCGAGGCGTTGGCGTGATTCTGGACTGGGTTCCGGCGCACTTCCCACGCGACGAGTTCGCGCTGGCCCGCTTCGACGGCACCGCCCTTTATGAACACGACGACCCGCGCCGGGGCGCGCATCCGGACTGGGGCACGCTGGTGTTCAACTACGGCCGTCACGAGGTCCGCAATTTCCTCATCTCCAACGCGCTGTTCTGGCTGCGTGAGTACCACGTGGACGGGATTCGGGTCGACGCGGTGGCCTCGATGCTGTACCTCGACTACTCCCGGCGTGCGGGCGAGTGGATCCCCAACCAGTTCGGCGGCCGCGAGGACCTCGATGCGGTCGCGTTCCTCAAGGAGCTCAACGAGGTGATGTACGCCCACGAGCCGGGGATCATCTCGGCGGCCGAGGAGTCGACCGCATGGCCGGGCGTATCGCGGCCGACGTACCTCGGCGGCCTCGGCTTCGGCTTCAAGTGGAACATGGGCTGGATGCACGACACGCTCGCCTACTTCCAGCAGGATCCGATCTACCGTCGCTACCACCACCACGAGCTGACCTTCAGCCTCATGTACGCGTTCAGCGAGAACTTCGTCTTGCCGCTCTCCCACGATGAGGTGGTCCACGGCAAGGGCTCGCTGTACACCAAGATGGCGGGCGGCGACCACTGGCAGAAGCTGGCCAACCTGCGCGCGCTGTACGCCTACATGTGGGCACATCCGGGCAAGAAGCTCCTGTTCATGGGCGGTGAGCTGGCCCAGCAGGCCGAGTGGAGTCACGAGCGCTCGCTTGACTGGCACCTGCTCGAGCGGCCCGAGCACGCGGGAATTCAGGCTCTGGTCCGGGACCTCAATCGCCTCTACAAGGACGAGCCGGCCCTGTGGGAGCTCGACTCCGATCCAGCCGGGTTCTGGTGGCTCGAACCCAATGACGCTGACCACAACGTAATCGCATTCGCCCGGCAGTCACGCAACGGTGAGCGGGTAGTCGTGTTCGTCGCCAATCTGTCCCCAGTTCCGCGTACCGGCTATCGCCTCGGCCTGCCGCGCGCGATTCGGTGGCGCGAGGCGCTCAACACAGACTCGTCCTTCTACGGCGGCAGCGACGTCGGGAATCTGGGGGGCGTCGAGCCCGAACCAGTCCCGTGGCACGACCAGCCCGTCTCGGCCGAGGTGACTCTGCCCCCGCTGGCAGCTGTGTGGCTCGTCCCGGATGAGTGACCCGAACGGGGGGACGCTCCCCTGGGAGCGCCCGCTCGGCGCTCGCGTCCTTGACGACGAGCGCACCGAGTTCCGCGTCTGGGCACCGCGGGCCGAGCGGATAGTGCTTTCAGTGGACGGCCGCGAGCATCAACTGGATCCGGCCGGCCACGGCGTACACGAGACCGTCGTGGCGGCGCGCGCGGGTCAGGATTACGAGTTCGTGCTCGACGGGCAGCCGTTGCCCGATCCGTGCTCGCGTTGGCAGCCCCGAGGACTCCGGGGACCTTCGCGGGTGGCCGGGTGGCCGCACCAGTGGGTCGGCTTCACACCTCCCCCACCGACTGACCTGGTGATCTACGAGCTGCACATTGGGACCTTCAGTCCTGAGGGCACGTTCGACGGTGCGATCCCGTATCTGGAGGAGCTGTCCCAGCTCGGAGTCACGGCTATCGAGGTCATGCCCGTGGCCGAGTTCCCTGGGGCGCGGGGGTGGGGCTACGACGGCGTCTACATCAGCGCGCCTCAGTCCACCTACGGCGGCCCGCAGGGATTGACTCGCCTCGTCCAGGCCGCCCACCGCGCCGGGCTGGCTGTGATCCTCGACGTCGTTTACAACCACCTTGGGGCCTCCGGCGTGACCGCGATGGAGGCCTACGGTCCGTACTTCACGGCTAAGTATGAGACGCCGTGGGGAAAGGCGATCAACTATGACGACGCCGACTGCGACCCGGTGCGCGAGTGGGTCTGCCAGTCAGCCGAGAGCTGGGTCCGCGAGTTCGACATCGATGGGCTACGGCTGGACGCGATCCACGCGATCTTCGACTCGAGCGCCGAGCACATCGTGGCCGCCGTGGCCCGCCGAGTGCACGCCGTCAAGTCCGGCGCGCTGGTTATCGCCGAGTCCGGGCTCAACGATCCAAAGGTGATGCGTCCACCCGAGTGCGGCGGCTACGGATGTGACGCCGCCTGGGCCGATGACTTTCACCACTCGCTGCGCACGCTGCTGACCGATGATCGTGACGGTTACTACGCCGACTTCGGGACGGTGGCGCAGCTGGCCAAGGCGTTTCACCGGCCGTTCGTCGACGACGGGGGCTACTCCCCCTTTCGTCGCCGGCGCTTCGGCGCCCCGGCCGATGACCTGGCTCCCGAGCGCTTCGTCGTGTTCTCCCAGAACCACGACCAGGTGGGAAACCGTGCCTTCGGGGACCGGATGCCGGAGTCGGTGCGCCCGCTGGCGGCGTTCTGCACCCTGCTCTCGCCCTTCGTCCCCCAGCTGTTCATGGGCGAGGAATACGGCGAGCCGGCGCCATTTCAGTTCTTCTCCAACCACATCGACGAGGAGATCGCGATCGCCACTCGCGAGGGCCGACGGCGCGAATTCGCCGCCTTCGCCTCGTTTAACCAGGAGGTCCCCGATCCCGAGGATCCCGAGACGTTCGCGCGTTCGAAGCTGACCCGGCAACGGGATCCGGACCTCGCCGGTCTGTACGTGCGGCTGATCGAGGCACGACGAAAGCTGGGTGCGAGCGAGGCGCAGGACATCGAGTACTCGGAATCCACGCGCTGGCTGCGACTGCGACGCGGCGGGTTCGCCCTGGCCTGCAACTTCGGCTTCGAGCGGCTCGAGTTGGCCTGCGGCGACGCGGAGATCGAGTTGGCCACCCACGCCGGCGCGCACATCGAGGGCGGATCCCTCAAACTGCCGCCGATGTCAGGAGCCGTGACGCGATGACCGAGGTGTGGCCTGGCCTGCCCTTCCCGCTCGGCGCGGCCTGGGACGGCTACGGGACGAACTTCTCGCTTTTCTCCGAGCACGCTGAGGGTGTCGAGCTGTGCCTGTTCGACGACGAGGGCGAGGAGACGCGGATCGAGATCACCGGGCGCCGGGCGCTGAACTGGCACTGCTACCTCCCGAAGGTCGGGCCCGGGCAGCGTTACGGATTCCGCGTGCGCGGTCCGTATGCCCCCGAGGAGGGCCATCGGTTCAATCCCGACAAGCTGCTCCTCGACCCTTACGCCAAGGCGATTGAGGGCACCGTGGATTGGGAGCACGACGCCAACGTCCTGCCCTATGTCCCCAACGGGGAGGAGGACGCCGACCTCGAGGCCGACGACGAGGACGACGCCGCGGCGGTGCCCAAATCAGTCGTGATCGATGACGCATTCGACTGGGAGGAGGACCGTCCCCCGCGGGTTCCGTTTGCCGACACGATCATCTACGAGACGCACGTCAAGGGCTTCACGATGCGGCACCCGGAGGTCCGCGAAGACCTTAGGGGAACCTACGCCGGGCTGGCCTCCGAGCCCGCGATCGCCTACCTCAAGGACCTTGGTGTGACCGCCGTCGAGCTTCTGCCCGTGCACCACATATCCGACGAGTCGTTCCTGTTCGAGCGCGGCCTGCGCAACTACTGGGGCTACAGCACGATCGGCTATCTCGCGCCCTATTCGGAATACGCGGCCACGGGGCGCCGGGGCGAGCAGGTGCGGGAGTTCAAGGGAATGGTCAAAGCGCTCCACCAACAGGGGATCGAGGTGATCCTCGACGTGGTCTACAACCACACCGCCGAAGGCAACCACCTGGGGCCGATGCTGTCCTTCAAGGGGATTGACAACTCCGCCTACTACCGGCTGATGCCCGATGACCCACGCCACTACATGGACTTCACCGGCACGGGTAACTCGCTGAACCCGGTCCACCCGAGCGTGCTGCGATTGATCATGGACTCGCTGCGCTACTTCGTGACCGAGTGTCACGTCGACGGGTTCCGCTTCGACCTCGCCTCGGCGCTGGCCCGTGAGTTCTATGACGTCGATCGTCTGTCAGCCTTCTTCGACACGATCCACCAGGACCCCGTCCTCTCGCAGGTCAAGCTGATCGCCGAGCCGTGGGACGTCGGCCCGGGCGGCTATCAGGTGGGGAACTTCCCCGTGCTGTGGTCCGAGTGGAACGGCGTTTATCGCGACACGATGCGCGACTTCTGGCGCGCCTCGGCCAGCGTCGGAGACTTCGCCTCGCGGCTGTCCGGCTCGGCTGACCTGTACGAGTCCGACGGCCGCGACCCCTTTGCCTCGATCAACTTCATCACCGCCCACGACGGCTTCACCCTGCATGACCTCGTCTCCTACAACGAGAAGCACAACGAGGCCAACCACGAGGACAACCAGGACGGCACGGATGACAACCGCTCGTGGAACTGCGGCGTCGAAGGCGAGACCGACGATCAGGCGGTCAACGAGCTTCGAGCCCGTCAGCGGCGGAACTTCCTGACCACACTGTTCGTTTCCCAGGGCACGCCGATGCTGCTCGGGGGGACGAACTGGACCGCACCCAGGGCGGGAACAACAACGGCTGGTGCCAGGACTCGGAGATCTCCTGGTATGACTGGAGCGGAGGTCCCGAGGCGCAACGGATGCATGACTTCACGCGCCGGCTCATCCGGCTCCGGCGCGAGCACTGCACGTTCCGGCGCGAAAGCTTCCTGCGCGGCGCCGAGGTCAACGGCTCGACGCTCCCCGATGTGTGGTGGTTTCGCACCGACGGACGCCGCATGACGAGCCGGGACTGGCAGCACGGCGAGGCGGTCCTGGGGATGTTCCTCAACGGCCAGGCCATCGTCACGCCGGGCCCGCGGGGCGAGGAGGTGGAGGATGAATCGTTCGTCCTCCTGTTCAACGCCCACGATGAGGACCGCGTGTTCAAGCTGCCCCGCAAGCGGATGGGAGCGCGCTGGGAGCTCGAGCTGTGCACCGCCGATCCGGAGGCTGAGGCGGGAAGCGCGAGCTACGCCCCGCAGCAGCAGATCAACGTCACGGCGCACTCGATCACGATCCTGAAGCGGGCGGGTTGACTCGGGCGCCGGTCCGCCTCCGGGCCACGTACAGACTGCAGCTGACTCCGGAGTTCGGCTTCGCCGCTGCCCGGGCGCTGATCCCGTACCTGCGGGACCTCGGGGTCTCGCACCTGTACCTGTCGCCGTCGCTCCAGGCCCGCAGGGGATCCACGCATGGCTATGACGTAGTCGACCCAACCCGGATCTCAGACGAGCTCGGCGGCGAGGCGGAGCTCCGCGCGCTGGCCACGGCGGCGCACGGGGCGGGATTGGGAATCCTGCTCGACGTGGTGCCGAACCACATGGCCACCGACGAGAGCAACCGCTTCTGGTCCGATCCGTCTCTGCGGGCGAGGTTCTTCGACATCGATCCCGAGACCGGAGCTCACCGTCGTTTCTTCGATATCGACGATCTCGCCGGCGTCCGCCAGGAGGACGAGTCAGTGTTCGAGGAGACCCACCGCCTGGTCCTGGGCCTGGTGCGCGAGGGCGTCATCGATGCGCTGAGGATCGATCACCCAGACGGGATGGCGGACCCGGCCCAATACTTCACTCGCCTCCGTGACCGCGGCGTGGAGCACGTCTGGATCGAGAAGATCCTCGAGACCGATGAGCGCCTGCGCGACTGGCCGGTGAGCGGAACAGTCGGTTACGAATTCCTCAACGATGTCTGCGCCCTGTTCGTGGACACGGACGCCGAGCCGGCGCTCACAGCTCTGTGGCAGGAGGTCTCGGGTGAGCGCCGGAGCTTCGACGAGGTGGCGTCGGAGGCCAAGCTCGAGCAGGCCCGAGGGCCATTCTCGCGGGAGATCGAACGGCTGGCCCGCGTGCTGGGGCCCGGCGTCGCCGCGCCCGCGGGAGACGACGGTGCGGACATCGGCGCGCTCGCGGCCGCGGTCGCCGCGATGCCGATCTACCGGACCTACGTCGAGCCGCTATCGGGACTGGTGGCGGATGAGGACCGCGCGGCGGTGGCGGCCTCCGGCATGGCCGCCACAATCGCCGAGCAGCTGCTGCTCGAGCGCGACGGGCCGCCGGAGTTCGTGACCCGGTTTCAGCAGACCTCGCCGGCGGTGCTGGCCAAGGGTGTCGAGGACACCGCCTTCTACCGGTATGCGCGGCTCGTGGCGCTGTGTGACGTCGGTGGCGATCCGGGGCGATTCGGGATCTCGGTGGCGGCCTTTCATGCCAGAGCGCAGGAGCGGGCCGAGCGCTTCCCGCTCGGAATGCTGACCACGGTGACGCACGACACCAAGCGCACGGCCGACGTGCGGGCGCGGATCGCCGGACTCAGCTGGATGCCCGCCGCCTGGGAGGAGCACGCCCGGCGCTGGCTCACCCTGACCGACGAGCTTCGCGGCGATAACGGCGCCCCTGATGCCCTCGAGCGGTATTTCTTGTTCCAGACCCTGGCTGGGGCGTGGCCGATCGAGGTCGAGCGGATCGAGACCTACATGCAGAAGGCGCTCCGCGAAGCCAAGCGAAACACCAACTGGGTGGAGCAGAACCCGGCCTGGGAGGAGGCCGTGCTGGCCTTCTGCCGGGGGCTCTATTCACACCAGCCGTTCCTGGATGACTTCGAGCCGTTCGTCAACGAGCTCGTCGTGGCCGGCGATCGAATCGCGCTCGGCATGCTGGCACTGAAGCTGACCGCTCCCGGTGTTCCCGACATCTACCAGGGAGACGAGCTGCCGCTCCGCGCGCTGGTCGATCCCGACAATCGGCGTCCGGTGGACTGGAAATGGCACCAGGCGATGCTCTCGCGCCTGCAGGGCGGGTCCCCGCCGGATCGGAAAACCGTGAAGCTCTGGCTGACCACACGCCTGCTGGCGCTGCGGATCCGTCGCACTCACGCGTTCTCGGACGGCGGCTACGAGCCCCTCGACGCGGGCGAGCACGCGATTGCGTTCATGCGCGGAGGCGAGGTGCTGGTGATCGTGGCCACGCGGCCCCGAGTCCCGGACAGCTGCTGCATCCGCGGCGCCGAGGGGACCTGGCGGGACGTACTCGTCGGGGGCACGCGGACGCTGAGTTCGGAGGAGCCCCTGAACAGATTGCTGGGCGCCCACGGCGTGGCCGTGCTTGAGCTGTAGGGTCTGCAAGCGGTACATGCGCGTTCTGCTGATCTCGTGGGAGTACCCGCCGATAATCGAGGGCGGGCTTGCCCGCCATGTCCGCAAGCTGTCCGAGCATCTGGTGGCCGAGGGGGTCGAGATGCACGTTCTCACGCGTGGTGGCGGCCGGCTTCCAGCGACCGAGGAGCGTCACGGGGTCGTCGTGCACCGCCTCGAGGAGCCGCCCTTCCCAAAGGATGTCGGAGCGTTCGTGCGCTGGGTCGAGGCGATGAACGCGGACATGCGCGAGCTCGGCGAGGAGCTCGTCGGCCGGTTGGGCTTTGACCTGGTTCATTCGCATGATTGGCTCGTGGCCGGTGCGGCCGAGCAGATCGCCCGTCGCAGCGGCCTGCCCTGGCTCGTCACGGTCCATGCCACCGAGTACGGCCGCCACCAGGGGTGGGTCCAGAAATATCCGCAGTCGCACATTCACGCCGCCGAGCACGCGATGGTCCGCAGCGCAGACCACGTGATCACGTGCTCGCGCTACATGCGCAGTCATGTGTCGAGCGTGTTCGGGGTCCGTCCGGCCCAGGTCACGGCGATGCAGAACGGCATCGACCCGCGAGATCTCGAGCCTGTCGTCGCCGACCTCGACGAGCTGCGCGCCCAGTACGCGAAGCCAGACGAACGGCTGGTGCTCCTCGTCGGCCGGCTGGTGTACGAGAAGGGCTTTCATCTTGCCCTCGACGCACTCGCGCCGGTGATCCGGAAGCTCGGAGGCGTGCGGTTCGTGGTCGCCGGTACCGGCACCGCCGAGGCCGAGCTGCGCCGGCAGGCGTGGCGTCTCGGGCTTTCGCGCAAGGGCGCCTTCCTGGGCTGGGTCGGAGACGACATGCTCCACTCGCTGTACCGGATCTCCGATCTGTGCATCGTCCCCTCGATTTACGAACCGTTCGGGATCGTGGCGCTCGAGGCGATGGCCTCGGGCTGCCTGTGCGTGGTTGCCGACACCGGCGGGTTGCGCGAGGTGGTGCCCGGAGACGGCACCGTCGGGCTGCGCTTTCCCTCTCGCGACACCGCGGCACTGGGCGCGATTCTCGAGCGCGTCCTGACCGATGACGCCGAGCGCGAGCAGCTCGTGGCCGAGGCCCGTGAGCATGTCCTTCGCTTTGACTGGGGCGAGGTCGCGCGCCAGACGTTGGGGGTCTACGGCGCCCTGATCCGTAGCCAGACGGTCTCCGGCCCGAGCATCCGCCAGAGCGTCTGAAGCAAACGCGGAGAAGGGCCCTCGTGCGGACGGGGGCGAATTGTGTATAAGTGGCAGCGATTTTCGTGCGTCTCATGTCCCGCGTACTTACGGTGACCCTGGCGGCGGCGGCGCTTGCATGCTGCGGATTAGCCCCTGCTGCGGCGGCGCACTCCAAGTCAACGCGGCCGTACGCGTCATTGCCGCATCTCGGCCCGGCGCCCCAGCGCTGCTTCCAGTACGGGAGCTCCAACAACATCTGCGGCAAGTTCCCCAGCTCACCGTATCCACCCAACCTGAGCTACCTGTACTCGACCTACTACGGGACCGTGTACATCAGCCCGCACGTCATCGGCGTCGGGCAGGACGTCACCGCAACCGAGGTGCCTGACAACAATGGCCGCCCGTCCTGGGGCCACCCGCCCGGCAAGCGGGTGTCCGGGTGCAAGGACGGTAAGTACAAGGTCATCAACCCCCAACAGGTCCAGGTGATCGTCGCGCCTTCGACCACCTGCACCTGGAAGGCAACGTCTGCCAGCGCCTACCCGCCCAAGGCCCGCGCTCCAGGTGGGGGTTATGACCAGTGGAACATGACGTTCTGTGGTTTCTTCGGATGCGCCTCGAGCGGGGACTTCTACTACGTCCTGCCGCGCAAGAAGGCGATCTCGGGAATGGTCCTGAAGGACACCGTCAACTCCGCCGGCCACGTGGTCGTCACACCGGTCGGTGGTGAGGCGATCCACATCAGCGGCCGCTTGAATGGAAGCGCAACCACGCAGAAGGATGGCTTCTACGACGCGCTGGTGGATCCCGGGCGCTACACGGTCAGCGTTGCCTCAGGGGGCTACTCGCCGACTCAGTGCAGTCCCGGCCGAATCAGCAGTGAGGCCTGCAAGATCGACGTCCGCGGCGGTGATGGAGTGGCTTCCTTCGCGCCCGAGAGCTGCCCGATCCTCCCGCACTCCGGTTTCGCGACGGCGAGCCCGGACGCGATCCCCGCCCAGGCGAGTCCCGGCCCCGCGCCAACGATCGATCTGAAGGCCAACCCGGTGAACGTCGATCCGGCCAACGGCGGCCAGCTTCCCGTAACCGCCACGGTGAGCACACAGTGCCCGCTGGCTCCGGCAAAGGTCGACCTGACTCTGAAGCCATCCTTCAACCTGATGACCCCGAGCGAGTTCGACACGTTCACGAAGACGAGCGCGTCGAAGAGCCAGACATTCGACGTCGGTGGCGGCAAGACGGTCGATCAGCCCTTTGGCCCGTTCACCGTCGGTCCGGTGGTCGTCAAGGATGGCTTCACGATCGCCGGCATGAACAAGTGGACATCGAGTGGCTGGGCGGGGTCGGCGCGCCCGAAGGAGGTTGCGGGCGGCGGAGAGCTCGTCTACAGCGACGCACCCGAGTTCCTGGCCGACAGCACGAACTTGAGGGGCGGTGGCGCCGGAGGCAGTCAGGTCGAAGGCGTTCTGTACCGCGAGTCCGGGAAGCTGTCGGCGACGGAAAAGTCCTCCGACTTTCGGATCTATCTCAATCACGAGAACCGCACCAGCACGCCGAAGTCGATCTGTGTGGTCGAGGACGATCCGCGGCCCATCGTCCTGACCTCGACTGTGCGGGTCAGTGAGCGGTTCGCCGGCCTGGCCCAGAACAACGGCAACCCCGTGCAGGCTGGAGCCGACGCGCTGCGCAACTGGGAGCACGCCCGCCGGAATCCCTCGTCAGGCGCTCACCTCCTCGGCGCTCACTCGATCCATGCCGGGACCGCCTACGCCAAGTGCATCGCCAGCCTGGGACCGGGTAACGGCACCACCGGGCCGGTGGTAAACGCGATCATCGATATGCACGCCGACGGCCCGATCCAGATCGGGGTCGTGGCCGTCAATCAGGGCAAGAGCGGTGCACGGGAGAAGGCGTTCGAGGGCAATCCGCTGGGTTTCAAGTTCGCCGACCAGAAGCACCCCGGTGGCGATCCCTCACGCACCTACAAGCGCAATGGATCACTGTCCAACGCCGGCGAGCATCACGTGCACGGGACATTCCCCTATGACCAGATCGATGTGACCCTCCCCAACTACGACCTCGACACTCTCAAGCGTGTCGGCTATCGGCTGGCCGACAAGCCGAGCGCGTCACCACCGGGTGAATATCTCCCGGCGATGGACAGCGGCGGGGTCAAGAATGACGGGAATTACGGCGTCCTCTACCAGGTTTCCGTCGACACCTCGGGCAAGACCAACGAGGCGGCCCAGGTATTGCTGGATCCGCGAGGCGTGGGGCCGGTCCCAGGGCCCCCTCCGTACACGAACGGCTACGCCGGAGTGGTCGACGTCCCCGCGACGCCGCCAGGATCGATCATCAATACGCCTAACCCGAGCGATCCCAACCTGGGCGATCAGGAGAGCTTCTGCCCGAACCTGACCAAGCCGACCGCCGGAAACAAGAACGTCGTCTGTAGTGACCTGGGCATCGGAATCGGCCGGGTTGATGCGGGCAAGACGTTCTCGCTCGCATTCATGCTGCCCGGCGGCGCCGCCGGCCCGCTGGCCGTGGTGCTGGCCCCGGCGTTCATCAAGGCCGACGCGACTCTGACCTACAACGAGGGCGGCACCCGGCCAGGCTCGGTCAAAGCGGCGCCCAAGATCATCGTCCTGAAGCCAACCGGCACGTAGCCGGCGGCGCCCTTACCAGCCAAGGCACGTAGCCGGCGGCGCCCGTAGCAGCCAAGGCACGCACGCCGGCGACACCCTTAACGGCTGAGGGCCCGGGGCGCGCTCGGCGCTCCGGGCCCTCGAAAACCTACGCTACGACTGAGCTGCGGCTTACATCATCCCCGACATGTCGGGCATACCGCCGCCGCCGCCACCACCGTCGTTCTTCTCCGGCACCTCGGCGACGATCGCCTCCGTGGTGAGGATGTTCTTGGCGATCGATGCGGCGTTCTGCAGCGCCGAGCGTGTGACCATGGCCGGGTCGATGATGCCCTCGGCCACCAGGTCGACGATCTCGCCGGTTGCGGCGTTGAGACCGTGTCCCTTCTTGGCCTTGCGGACGTCGTTGACGACGACCGAGCCTTCGAGACCCGCGTTCTCCGAGATCTGACGGAGAGGCTCCTCGAGCGCCCGGAACACGATGCTCGCGCCCGTCTTCTCATCGGGGAGCTCGATCGCGTCGATGTTGAGCGCCTTCTGGGCGACCAACAGGGCGACGCCGCCGCCGGGCACGATGCCCTCCTCGAGGGCAGCGCGAGTGGCCTGCAGCGCATCCTCGACGCGGTGCTTCTTCTCCTTCATCTCGGTCTCGGTGGCCGCGCCGACCTTGACCACGGCAACCCCGCCCGACAGCTTCGCGAGGCGCTCCTGGAGCTTCTCACGATCGAAGTCAGAATCGGTGTTCTCGATCTCGGACTTGATCTGGTTGATCCGGCCCTTGATCGCGTCACTCTCACCGGCGCCATCCACGATCGTCGTCGTGTCCTTGGTCACGACCACGCGACGGGCACGCCCGAGCTGTGAGAGCTGGGTGTTCTCGAGCTTGAGGCCCATCTCCTCGGTGATCACCTCGCCACCGGTCAGGACCGCGATGTCCTCGAGCATCCGCTTACGGCGGTCACCGAAGCCCGGCGCCTTGACGGCCACGCCGGTGAAGGTGCCGCGGAGCTTGTTCACGACGAGCGTCGCGAGGGACTCACCCTCGACGTCCTCGGCGATGATCAGCAGCGGACGGCCCGACTGGATTACCTGCTCGAGCACCGGCAGCACGTCACGGACGGAGCCGATCTTCGAGTTGGCGATCAGGACGTAGGGGTCCTCGAGGACCGCTTCCATCCGCTCCTGGTCAGTGACCATGTAGGGCGAGATGTAGCCCTTGTCGAACTGCATGCCCTCGGTGAACTCGAGGTCCATGCCGAACGTCTGTCCCTCCTCGACGTTGACCACGCCGTCCTTACCGACCTTGTCGATGGCGTCAGCGATCACGTCGCCGATCTCATCGTCGCCGGCCGAGATCGTCGCCACGCGGGCGATCTGGTCCTTGCCGGAGATCTCCTTGGACTGGAGCTCGATGTTCTTGACCACCTGGTCGACAGCCTGCTCGATGCCGCGCTTGAGGGCCAGCGGGTTGGCGCCGGCGGCCACGTTCTTCAGACCCTGGCGAACGATCGCCTGGGCGAGGACGGTGGCTGTCGTGGTTCCGTCACCGGCCACGTCATTGGTGGCGGTGGCGACCTCGCGGACGAGCTGAGCGCCCTGGTTCTGGAAGACGTCCTCGACCTCGATCTCCCGCGCGATGGTCACACCATCGTTGGTGATCGTCGGGGCGCCGAACTTCTTGTCCAGGACCACATAACGACCGCGCGGGCCGAGCGTGACCTTGACTGCATTGGCTACCGCGTCGACGCCCTGCTCGAGCGCCTTGCGGGCCTCCGCTTCGTACTTCAGTTCCTTATGTGCCATGTGACTCTGATTTCTCCTAGAAGATTTTCGAGATGCTGCTACTGAACCTTGGCCAGCACGTCTGACTCGCGGAGGACGAGAAGCTCCTCGCCGTCCACCTTGATCTCGGTGCCGCCGTACTTGCTGTAGAGGACCTCGTCACCTTCGGCGACATCAAGCGGCGTGCGCTTGCCCGTGTCCTCGTTGACCTTGCCGTCGCCGACGGCGAGGACCTTGCCCTTCTGGGGCTTCTCCTTGGCGGTATCGGGCAGGACGATCCCACTCGCAGTGGTCTCCTCCTCCTCGATGGCCCGTACGATCAGGCGATCGCCGAGGGGCTTGAGCTTCATTTGAACTAACCTCCGGTTGAAGTTTGGCGCGTTTTCAGCAGTCTTGGCACTCGCGTACTCAGAGTGCCAACGCACAGCGCACTATAGCTTGCCCACTGAGCTAATCAAGGCTATTTTGGCACTCACGTGTTAAGAGTGCCAGGCATCCGGCGTTATTGCCGCAAGCCTCGAGACGCTGATCCCCGGCCGGAGCTCCGACCTACGTGATGCGGGTGGTGAAGATCCGAGTTCCGTGGCGGCTCAAGCGCTGCCAGCCGGTCGTCGTGGGGCCCTTCGGGCTGAGCTCGCCGGCAGGCCGCGTCTGACCCAGCCCGCGTTGACTCGACCCAGCGAGCGTTTGGGCCAGCCCGCGTTTGGCTCAGCGAGCGTTTAGCCCAGCCCATGTTTGACTCGGCCCAGCGAGAAACCGGCTGGGGAAGGGGGAGCGGAGTCGGCCTCCCGACCCTGTGTCTTTCGCGCCGCGGTGTGAGCGTGCAATTTGTTGCCAATCCGGACTTCGCCGCCGGATTGGGCGCGTACTCGCCGCTGAGAGAGCAGTTCGCAACCAGTCCGAGTGCTCGATCTGGATTTGCTGCGATCTGCACACGTCGGGCGAGGGGGGCTGGTGCTGGTGCCCGTCTGGAAGCCCCCGTCTTGTGAAAAACCGCGTGTGCCGCCGGTCGCTTGGCGCATTCGCGGGGCAGGGGCCCCAAGCGGTGAAAAGCGATTCCCGCCCACAGCGGTTTTTCACGTATTGGGGGTTGGCGGGAGTGGGACTCGCCCGCGGCGCGGCCCCGGATGGCTGCGTCAGGCCGGCTGGCATGGTTCGCGCCAGCGGGACATCACGAGCTGGCTGACGACCGGGGCCGCACGGATCAGCTGTGGAGGCTGAGATACGCGTGGAACAGCGGGTCGCCCACGAACGCGGCCACAATTCCGCCCACGGCCAGGTACGGCCCGAAGGGCAGGCCGGTCTTTCGCGCGGCTTGGATTCCTCGGCGGCGGGCGATGAGCACGCCGGCGATCACGCTGCCGAGCAGCGCCAGCAGCAACGCCACGATCACCGGCCGGCCCAGAAGGAGTCCCATGACGGCGAGCAGCTTGACGTCACCCATCCCCATGCCGGCGGGGTTGGCGAGCGCCGCCAGGAGCAGGAACCCACCAGCGATCGCGGCCCAGAGCAGGCGCTTCGGCTCTCCTCCGGCATCGAGCACGAGACCCGATACGAGCGCCAGAAGCGCGGCCGGGCCGGTGATGCGGTTCGGGATGATGCGCCGCTCGACGTCTATGAGGGCACACGGCACGAGCACCAGCACGAGCACGCCCCGCAGCACCGAGCTGGCCAGGGAGCCCTGGACCGCCGCCGCCGCTCCGGCCACCAGCACGGTGCCGGCGATGACCAACGGCGATCGCAGTTTGCTCGAGGCGCTGGCTTGAAGTGTCGTCACGTGGGGCCGCGGGTTTCGCCGGGCGAGAGTGGGCATGAGTACGTATCGGTAATTGCGCCCCGTCTCTGTAGGCTGCCTGACGTGGCGGCGGATCTTGACGAGCGCTTCACGGGACTGCCGCTCGAGCACCGCGGCGACGGCCTGGTGGTCATCGAGGCCAAGACGCACTCCTCCCGACGCCGGGGACTGTCCCGGCTTGACGCTCTCGCCCCCGAGCATGCCCTGCACATTCCGCAATGCCCGGCCGTCCACACCTTCGGCATGCGGTTCGCGCTTGACCTGATCTGGCTGCGCAAGGACGGAACCGTGGCCCGCGTGGACCGTGACGTCGCGCCGGGGAGAATGCGGATCTGCCTCAGCGCCCGGTCCGTGATCGAGACGGTCGCCGGCCAGGCCGACGGGTTTCTCGCCGCGGGCGTCGGGTCCGGGGGTTAGTCGCCCCTCGCCGGGACGTCGCTCGGGTCGGCCCCGCGGCCTCGCCGGCTAGACGAAGTTCGTCGCGATGGCCGCCGCGAGCTCCTTGAGCGGAACCCGGGTCGAGCGGCGCAGCTCTGTGAGCTCGTAGGTGCCGGTGTCGAGCATCAGCCGGAGCTGATGGTCATACGGGATGGTGGCCCGTGTAGCTATGGACTGGCGCCGGAAGTTGGCCTCGATCACCTCTCGGTTGCCGGCGTTGCGGCCCACGGCGGCCTGGTTGAGCACCACCGCACCCTGCTCGAGCTCCAGGTAGCGAAGCGCGTCCAGAACGCCGACCGACGTGATCCACTCCGGCGTGGTGACGACCACGGTCTGGTCGGCACGCTCGACGGCGAACTGGGCCAGAGGATCGGTGATCCCGGTGCCGAGATCCAGGATCACGACCTCATAGAAGCGCTCGAGGAAATCCAGCAGCCGGCCATACAGACCGGGGGTCATCTGCGCCATCACCTCGGCGTGAGCCGGGGCCGCGAGCAGGTGCAGGCCGCTCGGCAACCGGGACACGTAAGGATGCAGCTCGGCCGGTGACTCGACCCGCGATGCGTCAGCCAGGAGGTCGGCCAGAGAACGCGGCGAGCGGTCTGCATCACCCGCCAGCGCGGCCAGGGTGCCGAAGTCAGGGTTGGCATCCAGGGCCACCACGCGCAGGTGCACCTGCGAGGCGAGCACGTTGCCGAGCACGAACGAGACGGTGGTCTTTCCCACACCGCCCTTGGGCGAGATCACCGCCACCGTGTTGGGACGGGTCATCGGGGGGATTTGGGCCAACTGCTCGTCCACGGTCCACTCACGGCGCTGCAGGTCCGAGCTGAGCTTGACCCGGAGGGAGCTGATGCCTCTGGCCAGCGGGCCGTCCGGCACCGGACGTCCACCCCGCATGGGCCGCGAATAGACATCCTGGCGCGTGATGGTCGCGCGACGGCGGCGGTTGGCCCGCGGGCCCGACGCGCCCGCGGAAACGGGCTGGGTGGCCGGCTGGGCACCGTTGGCCCGAGCGGCTTGCCGTCCTGGCTCGGGGCGCTGTCCCGTATCGCCCTTTAACTCCTTAGATTCCATCTTCCCTACCTTTCGGCGAGAGTAGCAGCGACAACACCCCGCGCGCGCCAGTCTGGACTGGTGTTGCAGCGTCTTCGGTGGCCCTCGGAGCCCCATCTCAACGTTCGCCTAGCCGGCCGCCAAATGCCGCGATTTCCGAGTCCGGATGCCTATCATGCGGCCCGATGGCACCCAAGCGAAGGCGACCCGGCTTCAACGCGCCACAACGGAGCCCGAAGGAGCTCGCGGCGGCCATCGAGCGGATCGCCGCGGAGACCGAGGAGCCCCCGCCCAGGCGAAGGCGCCGCCGTCGTGGGGCGCAGGCAGCGGCCGGTTCGGCTTCGGATCCCGGCGGTGCGACTCTGGCGACGGGCCCGGCTCAGGAGACGGCCTCAAGCGAGCCCCCCAAGTCGCTCCCGCCGGCCACGACCGACGTGCCGGCCCCGGTGGCCGAGGACCGCCTCATCGCCTTGCCGCCTGACCTGAGCTGGCCCAACCGGCCGCCCGTCCCAGTGACGGGCCGCGTGTCCAACCGGATGAGCGAACGCCGCCTGCCGGTTGAATTGCCGGGCGGCCGCTCCCTGCTCGTGATCGGCGTAGTGGCCGCACTTGCCGTCGCGGTGGCCATCGTGAGCCTGGAGGGAGCCTTCGGCGGCCCCACTGCGGGCCGGAATGCCTCGGCACACACGATCCCGCCGCCCGTCACCAACACCACCACGGCTCCAGCCGCGCCGGTCCGCCATCATCAGCCCGCCGCGCGCCGGCACCGGGCCCCAGCCCGGCACCCCGCCGCCCGTCGGCACCGGACTGCGCCCCGGCACCACGCCGCCCGGCACCGCCGGGCCGCCCAACGCCACAGCACCGGGCATCACCGCGTGGCGACGCATCGCCGCCGAGCGCGAGCCAAGCGACGCTAGCTTCGAGCGCCGGCGTCCTGCGCGGCCGCTAGTTGCGGGCGCCGCCGAGACCGTGGATCCGGTCTCGCAACGGCTCGGCCGGGTTCTCGATGATCTGTGAGAACCGGACCACGGTCACCGTGTCATCACGGTCGACCTTGCGCCCGTAGATCTGCTCCAGGAAGTGGATCATCTCGTCCACGCGCCGAAACTCGGGGTTGTCGTGCTCGATCTCGCGCGGGGACAGGTCACGGACCCGCTTGACCTCAACCTGGTCGATCACGGCGTGGAAGATCTTCTCCCGGGGCGAGTGCTGGTAGCCAATCGTGACCAGCACGCACTCGTTCTTGTGGTACTTGTGGGACTTGTCCCCGAGGCGGATGGTCGCGGTCTTGCGCCCGCGCCGAAGCTGGTCACCAAATACCGACGAATAGAAGTTGAGAACGCGCACGGCTACGTTTCCCTCCGGACAGTCATGGGCTGCGCAGCCTACCGATCCGGATCGTCTGGCGACATGGCCCGTCGGACCATCTCTCGCTCGCCGGCATAGGTGAGCGCGCCCGCCGCCTCCTCGATCGGCATCCATCGGGCTTCCTCGATCTCGTGGTCGTGGTCGGCCACGTCCCCGGAGCGGTACTCGAAGAGAAAGAAACGGACCCGTTTGGCGATCGCCCGGCCGCGGCGCGTGTATCGGTATTCCACGTCACCGAGCTCGCGGACCAGCTCCCCCGTGACGCCTGCCTCCTCGGTCACCTCGCGTGCAGCAGCCTGTTCTGGAGTTTCGCGCCCGTCCGGGTGGCCCTTGGGCAGACCCAGGACTCGCTGGCCGTCAGCTCCACGCTTGACGGGAACGATCACGACGACCTGATCTCCCCGGATCACCACACCGCCGGCCGAGAACTCCTCCCCGCGGCTAGAAGACATAGCGCTCGAGCGCCGCCGGGTTATGCACCGTCAGGCGGCCACGACCCTGGCTGATGATCCCGGCCCGCTCGAGGACGGCGAGAAAGCGGCTCGCAGACTCACGCGAGGACCCAGCGAGCTGAGCCAGGTCACTCTGAGTGGCGGTGATGAGCACGTCAGCCTCGCCGGCGCCCTCTGAGCGCGCCGCGGCCACGAGCTCCGCCAGCACCGCGGCCACCCGGCTCTGGACGGTCTGGAATGACTGCCGGGTGAGCCGCTCGTTGGTCTCCCGCAACCGCCGGCTCAGGGCAGCCAGCAGCTTGACCGCGATGTCGGAATGCTCGCGCAGGAGCCGGCGCATGTCACCGCCCAGGATCGCGATCACCTCGGTCTCCTCGAGCGCTTCGACGGTGGCCGAGCGGCGCTCGTCATCGAAGATGGCCAGCTCGCCGAAAATGTCACCCGGACCGAGCGTGGCCAGGGTCAGCGTCCGGCCGTCGGTGTGCTCGCGCACGGCGCGGACATGCCCGGAGCGGACGACGTAACAGGTGTCGCTCTCGTCACCCTCGTGGAACACCGCCTCGCCGCCATGAAAGGTCCGGGGCACCGTTACCTCGGCCACGCGGACGAGATCCTCGTCGGCCAGCGCGGCGAAGGCCGGCACCGCGTGGAGTAGGACGATCGTCTCTTCACTGGTCGCGGCCATGCGTCCAGGGATATCACACGGACATCACAGCCAGCCGCCTTGGAGGGCGGCAGCTCAAGCTGGCCGTTCAGACCAGATCGAGTGCCTGCTCGCGCCGGCGCCGGCGGATGGCGAACCCGGCCCAGGCCACCAGCGCCCCCAACAGGCTCAGCGGCACCAGCACGGCGAGGGCGATCAGCGCCGCGCCGGCGGTGAACACGAGCACGCGGCCAGCGTCGTGGGCGGCCCGGCCGAGGGTGAACCCTCCTCCCTTGGCCACCGGATGCACCAGGATCGGTGCGGCGTTGATGGTGACCGAGATCTTGCTCATGTTGACCTGGTTATGGAGGCCGTTCAGGCTGGCCAGATCGCGGGAGATCGCGGCGTCGACGTCGCGCAACTGGATCTTCAGGCTGTCGATGGCCGTCGTCGTGGTCGCGGCGGCGAGCTGCTTGAGCAGCGAGGTGCGGAGCGCCCGCGCCTCGGACAGTCGCCGGCCGGCGCCGCCCACCTGCGCGGTCACGTCCTGGGTCGCGTCAGTGCGGGAGATCACCGAGGCACCCCGCAGCCGCGAGAGGTCAGACATCGTCTGCTCGAGGTTGCTACTGGGGACGCTGAGCTCGAACTGGGCGTAGCCATTGGCGTTGTTGGTCGCGGTGATGTTGGAGCTGTTGACGACGCCGTTCTGCGTCGAGACGACGTCGAATACCTCCTGGGACACGGTGTCGACGTTCCTCGGCCGCGTCGATAGCGCGAGCTGGGCCGACTGGATGATCTGGCGGCCAGCGCCTGTCGGTGCCGGAGCGGACCCAAGAGAGCCGCCCGACGATCCGGCAGGAGCGGTCGGCGAGAGCGACAGGGAGTGTGCAGCGGAGCTGTGGGACTGGGGGTGAACGGCCGCGGACGGCCGGGCCAGCTGGCGCAGGGCCGACGAGCCGCTGCGCACTGCCGGCACTCCCGCTGCGGCGGCCTGGGGCACCCTGGCCGAGGCGGACGAGGAAGTGACGCTCGGCGCCGCTGACGCGGCGGACGAGGAGAACGACGACGAGCTTCCGTGCGGCCCGGAGCCCAGCACGACGACCAACGCGACCATGGCGGCGGCGCCGAACGCCACGCCAGGCACGTACAACCACGCCCGGCGCTTCCGGCCGGTGGATGACGCTGACGACCGGGGCGCGAACCGCCGGGCCACGCGCTGGTCGAGATCGGCGGCAAACGCGGTGCTCGGCAGTGGCCGCTGGCCGGCGAGGATCAGGGTCAGTTCCGCGAGCTCCGCGTGCTCGGGCTCAACCGCCTCGCCGGCCAGCGTCGCATCGATCACTGCCAGCGACAGCTCGGCGTCCGGGTCCATTTCAAATTGCTGCATTGCAAGCCTTCCTGAGCTTCTCCATGGTTCGGTAAAGGAGGGTCCCGGCGGCGGATTCGCTCACGCCGAGCACGCGCGCGAGCTCAGCGTTGGCCAGGCCGGCGTGAAACTTGAGGGCGAGGATCTCTCGCTCCCGCGCCGGGAGCTGAGCCAGGGCATCCCTGACCGTCGTGCGACGGAGCGATACCTCGGCCCCGTCATCCACCGCGGCCCCCGACACGTCCTCGGGATCGGTGACGAGCGCCGCCACGCGCTTGCGACGCCGGAGCTCATCCAGCGCGGCATTGCGGGCAATGCCGAACAGCCAGGCGCGCTCTTCGCCGCGGCGGCGATCAAACGTGCGCCGCCGGCGATAAGCCCGCTCGAAGGCGAGCGCCGTCACATCCTCGGCGGCGGCGCGGTCACCGAGCAGGGTGGTCACGTACGCGAACACGTCGTCACGGCTCGACCGGTAGAGCGCTTCGAACCGGTGCCATGCGCTCTGAGATTCAGAGGGTCCAGGCAGAGTCTGGGACTCGATCACACCATCACTACGAACCAAAACGTGATCCGTCACGACGTCGATATGGTGACTGTTGTGCGCGTTGCGTTGGCGACAACGATATTGGCGCTCGGGGTGGCCGTGGCGCCCCCAGCTGTGCTCGCCCACTCGGAGCCCAAGAATCCCAGCCCGGCGAAGATCCGGGGGGCCATCCGGGCCGCTGAGCGCTCAAAGAATCTGTGGGCCACGGTCAACATCTGCAATACCCGGCGCTACCCGAATTCCGTTGGGGTCCGCGGTCAGATGCCAACGCTCGGGTTCCCCGCCTGGCTGTCCATGGATGTGCAGCTGAATTACTACAACACGCAGAAGAAACGGTTCATGCCGGACCCGCACGTGGTACGGCTGGTCCGCCTCGGACGCTGGTCAAACGGGTTCCAGCAGGACGGCGCGATCTTCTCCTTCGGCCCGCACGCGGGCCGGTTCGATGCCAAGATCGAGTTCTTCTGGAGACGCGCCGGGAAGCTCCTCGGCGAGACAACTCGGTCCACCACAGGCGGGCATCGGGATGCTGACTTCGGCAGCCCGGCACACCACAGCGCCAGCGAGTGCCGCATTCACTAGTCAGCAGTTAGCTGAGCTTCGCTGGCTAGCCGTTGGCCGCCAGCGTCGCGAACAGCCGCGGGTCGTTGCTGATCACCCCGGTCACGCCCAGAGCATGCATGGAGCGCAGCCGGGGCAACTCGTCCACGGTCCACACGTAGAGTTCGCCCCCGGCACCGCGAACGCTCCGCACCAGCCGAGGCGTGATCAGCCGCCAGTGGGCCATGAGCGCATTGCACTGTCCAGCCCGGATCGCTCGCGCGGCGCGCAGCGGAAGAAACGTTCGCCAGGCCACCATGACCCCGAAAGCGGGGATCCACATGAGGCGATTTCGAAATGGATCCTGGCGGAGCTTGGGCACTGACCAGCCGAGACGAACGCCTGGCTCGGCGGTTCGGAGCCGGGCCAGGCTCTCTCGATACTGACTGGAGATCAGTGCTCGTTCCAGGAGACCATGCGAGCGCAGCGCCTGCAAGACCTCGAGCTCGTAACCGGGCAGCTTGAGGTCCACGTCGAACTCGATGCCGGCGAACGCGGCCGAATTCAGGTGCGCGAGTCCCTCATCGAGGGTCAACGCGGAACGGGCCGAGGCGTCGTGGTAGTCATGAGCGAGCACCAGCTCCTCGCTGCCGAGGCGGCGTGGGAGAACGTCGAACTCGATCATGTCCACGCCGGCGGCGATGGCGGCATCGAAGCTGGCCGTCGTGTTTCCGGGCGCGATCAGGTCCGCGCCCTTGTGTCCGACTCGTTTGACTGCTCTCAGCGCTGACACTCGGGACACCAAAAGGTAGTCCGGTTGTCGTCGCCAGTCGGCAGTAGGCCCGAGGGTGAGCGGCCCAGGCCCCCCGCGCGCGAGCGAACTGGGGTGCCGCAGCGCGGGCAGGGACGGCCGACCCGGCGGAATACTCGCGGCGTGTCGTTCATCCGCCCTGTCTGGGCGGACTGGATCATTCGCGGGCGGATCCCAGCGATGATCGCGACGGCCTCGGCGTCTGATACCGATGACACGGCGCGCCAAGGGTCGATTGCCGCTTCCCAACACCCCTCGGACTTCCAGATGTTGCCGATCCCGGCCACGTTGCGCTGGTCGAGCAGCGCGTCCCCGATCCCCCGGGTCGGGTCATCGGAGCGGAGCAGGCCCAGGAAGCGCTCGGCCTCGAACTCCGCGGCCAGGACATCGGGGCCGAGCCGGCTCAATCGCTGGTCGAATCGGGCCCGCCCCTCGGTCAGGAGCTCGAGCACGGGGCCGCCGAACTGGACCACTTCGTGCCCGCGGCTACGGAGAATCAGCCACGCCCGCCGCGCTGAGCGCCGTCGCTCCGGGTCTTTCGGATAGACGCCCCACGAGCCGGTCATGCGCAGATGGGAGTGGATGACCAGGTCGCCCTCGAAAGCCAGGAACAGATGCTTGCCGTGGGTGCGGATCTCCCGGATGGTTCGGCCGGCCAGCCGTTCGGGCCAGCGATCCATCCGGTGCCGAGGCTGCGGTGTCAGGATCTCCTCCGGGACCGCGGCCTCGAGTACCGGCCGCATGCGCGCGGCGGCGTAGGCGATCGTGTCTCCTTCGGGCACTAGGCGCTCAGTGTGAGCCGGCGCGGGCCTTCCTGGAAGCCCAGCATCGTCAGCGCCGGAGCCAGCGGCGAGCCCATCGCCGGCTCGCCGTCAACCTTCTCGAGCCCCAGCCGTTTGATCCGCCCGGCCCGGACGTAGTCGACGAGTGCCGCCAATGCCGGCTCGAGCCGGGCGTCGCCGGCTGCGACGAGCGTCTGAAGCCCCCGGCCGCCGCGCTCGACGTACAGGATGGGATCGCCGCCGACCAGCACGACGTACGCGCCGGCCACCCGGGCGGGGCGCCGGGCGTCGTCGGCCCGCGGCCGGGGCCAGGACAGGGCGGCACCATAGGGCTGCGCCGGGTCAACGGCGGCGAGGACGAGCGGGGCGGCGGTCTGGCCCGCGCCCCCGCGCGCCCGCAGCCGCTCCACGGCGCCCGGGAGCGCGAATTGGGCTCCGCCGAGACCCTCGAGGAAGTATCCGCGGCGGGCCACGCCGATGGTCTCGAGTTGCGAGAGCTCCGAGTAGATCGATGAGAAGCCACCGGGGATGCCCTCGGCCAGGACCTGTTCCCGGGTCAGGATCCCGTAGCGCTCGAGCAGCAATTCGCCGAGAGCACGCCGGCGCGCGCCCGGGTCGACTTCGCCCCGCAGCAGCGGCGCGGTCAGGGACCACCGCCCCTGCACCTGGGCCGCCGCGGCATTGCGCCGGCGGGCGGCGCCGAAGCGTCCGGCGCGAGACGCGGCACGGCGAGTGTGGTCGCGTTGGGCCCGAGCCAGGGTCAACCGCGGCGCCCGCAGCGGTGCGAAGGCATCGTTGGTGGCCAGCCCGGCCCAGGCCAGATCCCACAGCGCCTCCTGGATCTGCTCCGGTGAAAGCGGGACATCGACGAGCAGATCCGTGAAGAAGCAGGCCCCAGCGGCCAACCGCTCGCTGACGGCGCGGTGCTCGTCGGCGTCGGGCAGATCACCCTTGTATGGCGGCGGGCCGAGCACGGTCAGGTCCTCGCGGAAATAGAGCGCGACGCGGCCCGAGTTTCGCCCCAGGGCTCCAGCACCGATCCACACCAGCTCGCCGCTGGCACAGAGCTGATCCATCCAGGCCGGCGAGTAGGCACCGGTCCGGCGGGGGAGTATGTCGCGCTCCCAAACCTCGGCCGGGAGGCCGAGGCCCTGCAGCGGCACGAGGATCTCGCGCAGGCGATCGACCCCGGCGCCCGACGACGGGTGGCGATCGACACCCTGCCACCCGGGCAGGAAGCGGGCTAGCTCGCGCTGCTCGGCCGGCTCGATCTCGCGACGCAGGACGGCCAGTGACGCGCGCCGCAGCCGGCGCAGGACCTCTGGATCGCACCATTCACGTTCCGAGCCTCCGGGTCGGAGCTCGCCCTGCACGAGCGTCCCCTCGCGCTCGAGCTCCCGCAGCGCGGCGGAGACATCGATGCCGTAGCGGGTACGAATTTCGGCCGTGGTGAACGGGCCGTGCGTGGCGGCGTATCGGATCAGCAACCGGCGCAGCGCGTCCGGCACCTCCTCGAGGAACACCGCGGGAAGCCCCCCGGGCGGGGCGGCGCCCAGGGCATCTCGGTAGAGGCCGGCATCGGCGGCGTCGATCCACCGCTCCTGACCGTTCACGCGCACGCGCGCGGCGCGCCGCTCGCCTTGCAGGCCGGCCAGCATCGAGGCGGCGTCGAGCTCTTCGAGCACCCGCGCCGAGGCTTCGGCGAGAGTGAGGTCACCGACCCGGCGCAGAACATCGAGCAGGCTTTCGCGGGTGGCAGCGCGAGTCGCCTCTGACAGGCATTGGAGATCCGCCTCGACCTGGTCCAGCGCGCCGGGATCGATCAGGTCGCGCAGCTCCTCCTGGCCCAGCAGCTCCCGCAGGAGGTCACGGTCAAGCGACAGAGCGGCGGCGCGACGCTCGGCGTTGGGCGTGTCACCCTCGTACATGTAGGTGGCGACGTAGTCGAACATCAGTGACGACGCGAACGGCGAGGCGGTCGGTGTCTCGACCTCGACCAGGGTCATCTCGCGCCGGTGAAGCTTGGAGATCAGCTCCACCAGGCCGGGGACATCAAGCACGTCGCGCAGGCACTCCCGATAGGTCTCGAGGATGATCGGGAACTCCCCATACTTCTTGGCCACCTCGAGTAGAGATTGCGACTTCAGTCGCTGCTGCCAGAGCGGCGTGCGCTTACCCGGGCGCGCGCGCGGGATCAACAGCGCCCGGCCGGCGTTCTCGCGAAAGCGGGCGCCGAACAGAGCCGAGGCGCCGAGCTCGGCCACCACCAGATCCTCGATCTCGTCCGGTTCGAGCATGATCAGCTCCGCGCCCGGCGGCTCCTCGGCGTCGGGGAGGTGGACGATGATCCCGTCATCGGAGTAGATCGCGTCTGATTCGAGACCGATCTGATCGCGTATCCGAGCGCTCAGTGCGAGCGACCAGGCGGCATGGACGCGGCCCCCGAACGGACTGAGCACACACAAACGCCAGTCGCCAATCTCATCCCGAAATCGCTCCACGACGATCGTCCGGTCTGACGGGATGACGCGCGTGGCCTGCTGCTGCTCGGACAGGAATTCGATCAGGTTCTTGGCCGCCCGCCGGTCGAGGCAGTAATCGCGTTCGAGCGCCTCGGGCGACTGGTCTACGGCCCAGCGGGAGAAGGCTCCGATCGCCTCACCCAGCTCCCGTGGCCGTCCGACACCGTCTCCCTTCCAGAACGGGATCGCCCCCGGCAGCCCGGGGGCCGGGGTGACGATCACGCGGTCGCGACCGACCTCCTCGATCCGCCACGTGGTCGCGCCGAGCAGGAACGTCTGCCCGGGCCGCGCCTCGTAGACCATCTCCTCGTCGAGTTCGCCCACCCGACGGCCGTCGGGCAAGGTGACCGCGAACAGGCCGCGATCGGGGATCGTTCCCGCGTTGGTGACAGCGAGCTGGCGAGCGCCCGGCCGAGCGCGGATCGTGCCCGCGATCCGGTCCCACACGATCCGGGGACGAAGCTCTGAAAACTCAGACGACGGGTAGCGGCCGTCGAGCATGTCAAGCACGTTCTCAAACTGGGGCCGGGGCAGCTCCCCGTAGCTGTAGGTCCGCGTGATCAGGGCGTAGAGGTCCTCGACGCTCACCGTGCCGTCATCCCCGGCGGCGGCAGCGATGGCCACTATCTGCTGGGCGAGGACGTCAAGCGCGTTGCGTGGCACCACGGTCGTCTCGATCGCCGCCTCGCGCATCCGCTGCGCCACCACGGCGCACTCGAGCAGGTCACCGCGGAACTTGGGGAAGATCCGTCCGCGGCTGACATCACCCACCGAGTGCCCCGCTCGGCCGATCCGTTGCAGCCCGCGAGCCACGGACTTGGGCGACTCGACCTGAATGACCAGGTCAACCGCGCCCATGTCGATGCCGAGTTCGAGGCTTGACGTGGCCACCAGACAGGGCAGCTCGCCGGCCTTCAGCATCTCCTCGACCACAGTGCGCTCCTCGCGGGACAGCGAGCCGTGGTGGGACCGGGCCAGCTCTTCGCCTGCGAGTTCGTTGAGGCGGAGTGCGATTCGCTCGGCGCTGCGGCGGTTGTTGACGAACAGAATCGTCGACTTGTGGGCCTGGATCAGCTCGAGCAGCTCGGGGTAGATGGCGGGCCAGATCGACCGGCGGGTTGCCTCCCCGCCGCTCAGCGGATCCAGGTCAGGCGTGGACCCGCCCGCCGCGCCGTCGAGCTCGACCATCGATTCGACCGGCACCCGGATCTCGAGGTCGAGCTCCTTGCGTACGCCGGTGTCGACAATCCGGCAGGTGCGCTGCGGGCCGACCATGAACCGGCCCACCTCCTCGAGCGGATTCTGGGTCGCTGACAGGCCGATGCGCTGCACCGGGTTTCGCGCCGCCGTCTCCAGGCGCTCGAGGGTCAGCGCCAGGTGGGCGCCGCGCTTGGTCGAGGCGACGGCGTGGATCTCGTCCACGATCACCCAGCGCGCGCCCTCGAACACTGACTGCGCCCGACCGGTCAGCATCAGGTAGAGCGACTCGGGCGTGGTGATCAGGATGTCGGGGGGTTCGCGGAGCATCCGTTGACGCTCGCTCTGGGGCGTGTCCCCGGTGCGCACGGCGACCTCGAGCTCGGCGCCGATCCCGCGCAGCGGAGTGCGCAGGTTCCGGTCAATGTCGTATGAGAGTGCCTTCAGCGGCGAGATGTAGACCAGGCTCGTGCGGCGCTCTTTGGGGTCGCTGGGGCGGTCGCTATCGCCGGCGAGTTGATCGATCGCGTACAGGAACGCGGCCAGCGTCTTGCCCGAGCCGGTGGGAGCCGAGATCAGGACGTGCTCGCCGGACGCGATCGCTGGCCAGGCTTGTTCCTGAGCTGCCGTTGGGGCAGCGAAGGCGCCTTCGAACCACTCACGCGTACGAGGGCTGAAAGCTGACATTGGCACCGTTCATCTGAGCCTAGCGACCGGGTGGGTGGGGCCGAGTGGTCCGGGGCGGGCTACTCGGGATCCATGAATGCGACCGGCAGCGTGAGCCCCGCGCTCTTGCGCAGGGTGGCAATGTGACGCCCGGGTTGGACGGCGGCTTTGGGTTCGCTGAGGTGCTCGCCGAGCTGATCCCTCAGCGCGGCCAGATCGGTCACGACGACTACGAGCCCCCAGAAACTCGCCGGACCCGACGGCGCCTGGGGCGCGGTGACGAGCTCCATGATCGCCGGCCCCAGGCGGCGAAAGCCCTGACGGGCACCGTTTCGCTCGGCCTCGCGGCGCAGAGGCATGCCATGGGCGGCGAGCGCGGCGGCCGTCCGGTCAAAGTCCCCCGTGAGGATCACTACATGATCCAGGCCGACGGCACCGTTCGGATGGGGCGCGACTCCGAGTCGGTCTCGGGGCGTGGCGTCCACAGACCGACTGAGCGTGGTGGGGAGGCCGTCGATGTCGGTCACCGGGCCCGCCAGACCGCGCAGCGTCCATCCGACGATCCCCTGGCCGCAGGCCCCGAGCTCGACCGAGACGCCGCCGAGATCAACCGCGCCGCCGCGCGCGTCGAACCCGAGAGCCTCCCAGCGCTCCGCCGGGTCTCCGACCCTCAGAGCCGCAAGCTCGGCGCGAGCCACGAGTCCCGCTTCAGTCCACGAGCAGCACGAGCTTGCCGCGTACGTGTCCGGTTTCGCTCTCTCGGTGTGCCTCGGCGATCTGCTCGAGCGGAAACGTCCGGGCCACCGGAAGCGAGAAGCGGCCGGCTTCGATCAGGTCTCCGATCTCGGCCAGGGCATGCACCGCGCGCCCGGTCCCCATGCCGCCACTGAATGTGGCGCCCGTCTCCTGCGCGCCGGCGTAGTCGGCGATCGTGACCACGTGGTCGGGACCGCCGGCCAGGTCCACGAGCAGATGCAGGACTCCGCTCCCGACGGCGTCCAGCGCACCGTCCACCCCGTCCGGGGCCAGCTCACGGACCCGGTCAGACAGGCCGTCGCCGTAGGTGACCGGCTCGGCACCGAGCGAGCGGAGATACTCGTGGTTGCCTGGGCTCGCGGTTCCGATCACGCGCGCGCCGCGATCGTGGGCGATCTGCACGGCAGCGCTGCCGACACCGCCCGCAGCGCCGTTGATCAGGACCGTCGTGCCCGCACCGATACCCAGGAGGTCGAGCGTGCGGACCGCGGTCTCGACCGCCACCGGTAGCCCGCTCGCGGCGGCGAAGCCAATTGACGGCGGGATCGGCGCGTAGTCCTGGGACAGCGCGAGCTCGGCGGCGCCGCCCCCACCGGCGGCGAAGCCGAACACCTCGTCCCCGACCTCGACATCGGTCACGCCCTCGCCGAGCTCGTCAACAACTCCGGCCACCTCGCGCCCGGTGGTCTGCGGGAGCTCACCTCCCATCGCGCCGCTGCGCACCTTCCAGTCGATCGGATTGATGCCGGCGGCGCGGACCGCGACCCGGACCTGTCCGGGGCCCGGATGGGGATCGGAAAGATCGACGAGCTCGAGCACCTCAGGTCCTCCAAACTGACTGAACTGGACTGCCTTCATGGCCTGGCTCCCGGATGGTTGGGCAACTCGGCCCTACGTTACGTTACGCCCGGTGCGAGCTCGCGAGCTCGGTTCAGGACACCGTCCATCATCGACTCGGTGAGGCGTCCGGTGAACGTGTTCTGCTGGCTCGGGTGATAGCAGCCGAGCAGCGTGAAGCCGCCCGCCACAGCCTCGGATCCGTGCCCGAACCTCGGTCGCGGGCGTGGAACGGACGCGCCGCCGGCAGCGAGCGTGCGCAGCGCGGCGTCCCAGGCGAAACCACCCAGGCACAGGATCACCCGGACCTGAGTCAGGAGCTCGAGCTCGCGCACGAGATAGGGCAGGCAGTTGTCACGCTCGGCGGGCGTGGGGCGGTTGGCCGGCGGGGCGCACCGGACGGCCGCCACCACCCAGCAGTCGGTGAGCTCGAGTCCGTCGCCCGGACGGACCGAGGTGGGCTGATTGGCGAACCCGGCCCGCCAGAGGGCGGCGAACAACCAGTCGCCCGAACGATCCCCGGTGAAGACGCGGCCGGTCCGGTTACCGCCGTGGGCGGCGGGCGCCAGCCCGAGCACGAGCACGCGCGCCGCGGGGTCACCAAAGCCGGGCAGCGGGCGGCCCCAGTAGTGCTCCTCGGCAAATGAAGCCCGCTTGACCCGGGCCACGTCCTCGCGCCACGCGACGAGGCGTGGACAGCGCCGGCACGCCACGACCTCGCTCTCGAGTGCCGTCAGAGCCTCGAGAGCATCATTCACTCGGAAGCAGCCCGAAGATGAGACGATCGATCACCGGCGCCAGGTCGAGCACGTCCTCCGGCACTCCCAGCCGGACCTGGCGCGAGACGAGTTCGACAATCGCGCCCACGACCGCGAACGTGTCATCACGCGAGACGAATCGTCCTATCAACCCGCGCCGGGCGGCAGCGGCGTTCTCTGAGTCGAGCACGTCGGCGAAGGTCTGGAGGACCTGATCGCGGTATTGAGCGGCATCGGGACCCGCCCCGATGATTTCGACCAGGAGCGTCTGGGCGTAGTCAGGGTGCTCCGACAGCGCGGCGAGGAATGCTCGTGTCCCCGCCTTCATTCGCTCTCGCGCGTCACTGGGCGCGCTGCGGGCGGCGCTGGCCATCGACTCCTGGACGATCCGCACGGCCATCTCGAACAGCGCCAGCATGCACTCTTCCTTGTTGGCGAAGTGCTCGTAGAAAGTCGCCTTGGACATCCCTGCCCGGCGGCTGATCGAGTCCGAGCTCGAACCCGCATAACCCCGCTCGGCAAACTCCAGAGCGGCGGCGCTCAGCAGCCGCTCGCGCTGCAGCGGCAGCCGGATCTCAGGTGGCGGTGCGTGACGGCCCCTGGCGGCGGTCACGACGCTTTCAAGGCACGCCCGTAATGGCGCTCGTAGTACTCGCGGTATGCGCCGGAGCGAATCGACTCCCACCACCACGCGTTCTCTCGGTACCAGTCGACCGTCACGGCCAGACCGTCGGCGAACCGCGTGCGGGCCTTCCAGCCCAGACCCTCCAGCTTCTCGGAAGACAGTGAGTAACGACGGTCGTGCCCTGGCCGGTCGGTCACGTACTCGATCAGCGAGTCATCGGCCTCGGTGAGCTCGAGGATGCGGCGCACGACATCGAGATTCTCACACTCGTCGGGGCCCCCGCAGTTGTACGTCTCGCCCGGCTTACCGTGGGCGAGCACGTGCCCGATCCCGCGCCCGAAGTCCTCCACGAACAGCCAGTTACGGACCTGCTTGCCGTCACCGTAGACCGGCAGACGATCACCCGCAAACGCGTTCAGGATCATGAGCGGAATCAGCTTCTCCGGGTACTGGCGCGGGCCGTAGTTGTTCGAGCCGCGACACACCAGTGCCTCGAGACCGTAGGTGTGGAAATAGCTCGACACGAGCAGGTCAGCTCCGGTCTTGCTCGCGCTGTACGGGCTCGAAGGTGCCAGCGGCGAGGCCTCCGTGAACGACCCGGTCTCGATCGACCCGTAGACCTCGTCCGTGGACACCTGGACGTAACGCAGTTCCCGCTCGCGGGCCGCCTCGAGCAGCACATGCGTCCCCAGGCCGTTGGTCACACTGAATGCAAACGGCTCGGCGATCGAACGATCCACGTGTGTCTCAGCTGCAAAGTTGACGATCGCCTCGACGCCCTGCGCCGCACCCGCGACCGCATCCTGATCTTCGATCGCGCCCTCGATGAAGCGAATCTCGGACTCCACCGCCTTCAGGTTCTCGGTTCGGCCGGCGTAGGTGAGCTTGTCGAGCACGGTCACCTCGTCGCCATGCTCGCGCACGCGCAGTTCGACAAAGGTCGAGCCGATGAACCCAGCCGCGCCGCAGACCAGGAGCTTCACGCCGCCACCTGGGCTCTTACCGCGAGGTAATCGGTCAGGCCCTGACGCCAGTGGGGCAACTCAGGGGCGCCGCGCTCGCTCCGGAGCACGCTGTAGGCGGGACGTGGTGCCGGACGAGGAAACTCATCCGTCGTACACGGCGAGACCTCGCACTGCTCGCCGCCCTGCTCCACGATCTCGCGCGCGAACTGAAACCACGAGCACTCGCCGGCGGCGGCAACGTGCAACACGCCCGGACGCTCTGCCCCGGCCAAGTCAACCAGCGCCCGGGCCAGATGACCCGTGAACGTAGGGCAGCCCACCTGATCATCCACCACGCTCAAGGTGTCGCGGTCGCCGGCAAGCTTGAGGATCGTCCTCGGGAAGCATGGGCCATAGGCACCGAACAGCCACGAGGTTCGGACGATCGTGTGCCGGTCCGGCGCCGCCTGCGCCACGGCGGTCTCGCCCGCAAGCTTTGAGCGCCCGTAGCCCGAGACGGGGCCGACCTGGTCGGACTCCACGTACGGCTGGCGCTTGGTCCCGTTAAACACGTAGTCACTGGAGACGTGGATCGTCCACGCGCCCGCGTCGCCGGCCGCTCGGGCGACATTGCCCGCACCGGGCCCGTTGACCGCAAGCGCGCCGTCGTACTCAGTCTCGGCGTCATCGACGCTCGTCCAGGCAGCGCAGTTGATGACCACATCGGGTTGGGAGCTTGCCACCGCCACCTGCACCGATCCCGCATCGGCGATGTCGAGCTCGGCGCGAGACAGAGCAGTCGGCTCGTGGCCGGCTGCCAGCGCCACCTCGCGAACGTCCTGCCCGAGCATCCCGGCCGCGCCTGTGATCAAGATTCGCATTGCGCGTCAAGGGTAGACGGCCATCCCCCTCCGGGGGTCGATGGCGGTTGCGGCGTACCCAGCCCCAGGGCTTTCGGCAGCTTCAGGCCCCCCCTCTCGCGTGGGCATGATGAAGGGCGTCGCCGACACATGGAAGGTCGGTCAAACGATCGGCACCGCTTCGGTGAGCGCCACCTAGGTCTGGCCCCGGCCGCAGAGACCCGGCTCAGCCCGGGCGGGTCCGGTCCCGAGAGATCCCGCTCAGCCCGGGCTTACTCCACTCGGATAAACCGGATTGGCCGGGCGGGCCTGGCACGGGACGCCCGCAACGGGTACACCTATCCCATGAGCCAAGTGGAAACGGGACCGATGGCCGACGGTTACGTGATCCCGACCGGCTGTCGCGACGAGCTCCTGGCCGCTGACGGAAGCCCGCTCGCTCACGCCGTCTCGCTGATGGCGGCGCTCGAACGCCTCGGGCCCGAAGCCCTGAACGCGGCCGGGCAGCGGCGCGACACAATCTTCATGCAGCAGGGGATCACCTTCGAGGTGGCGGGCACGGACGGGGAGCGCCGTGACCGTGCCTGGCCTCTGGACCTCGTGCCCCGTGTCCTGACCGCCGTCGAGTGGACGACGATCAAGCGCGGCCTGGCCCAGCGCATCCGGGCGCTCAACGCATTCGTCGACGACGTCTATCACGCCCACGAGATCGTCCGGGCGGGCATCGTCCCGTGGTCGCTGATCGTCAGCCGCTCGAGCTTCGCCCGGCCGGTCCACGGAGTCCGCGCCCCTGGCGGCGTGTACTGCCACGTCTGCGGCTGTGACCTGGTCCGTGACGGTGACGGCCGCTGGCGGGTGCTGGAAGACAACGTCCGCACGCCGTCGGGCATCTCGTACGTGCTCGAGAACCGCGTGGCCATGACCCGGCTGATGCCCGAGCTGTTCGCCGGGCACCGAGTCCGTGCCGTGGAGAACTACCCGTCGCTCCTGCTCGACGCGCTCCGAGCAGTGGCGCCGGCCGCCGAGAGCCACCCAACGGTCGTGTTGTGGACGCCCGGACCTCTGAACCCGGCCTACTTCGAGCATGCGTTCCTGGCCCGTCAGATGGGCGTCGAACTCGTGGAGCCGAGCGACCTGGTCGTCCGCGACGCCGTGTGTTACATGCGGACGACGGCGGGACTTCAGCGGGTGCACACGATCTACCGGCGTCTTGATGATGACTTCATAGACCCGCTCGAGTTCCGGCCCGACTCGGTGCTGGGCGTGCCGGGGCTCGTCCGCGCCTATCGCGCCGGCACCGTAGCCATCGCCAATGCGATCGGGACGGGTGTTGCCGACGATAAGGCGATCTACTACTACGTCCCGGAGATGATCCGCTTCTACCTCTCTGAGGAGCCGATCCTCGACAACGTACCCACGTACCTGTTGACCGACGCTCATGTGCGCAAGGAGGTCGTTCGGCGTTTGCCTGAGCTGGTCGTCAAACCGACCTCGGAGTCCGGCGGCAAGGGTGTGTTCATCGGACCACAGGCCACCGCCGCCGAGCGGGAACAGCAGGCGCGCCTGATCGAGGACGATCCGAGCCGCTTTATAGCCCAGGAGCTCGTCCATCTCTCCACCGCGCCAACCGAAGTCGGCGACGGCCGGCTCGCCCCCCGCCACGTCGACCTGCGCCCGTTCGCCGTGTTCGGTGACGAGATCCGAATCGTGCCCGGGGGCCTGACCCGAGTGGCACTGCGCGAGGGATCGATGATCGTCAACTCCTCGCAGGGCGGGGGCTCGAAGGACACCTGGGTCCTGGATACCGACAGCGCGGGTGACCTAGCCCCAGGCACGCTCCCCGCCCACCGTCCGCCACGGCTACCCGATGTGCGTTACGGGGCCTGGCAGAACCAGGCCCAGCAGCAGCAGCAGTCCCGCCGGCCCGGAGAGCACTAGATGCTGGCCAGGATCGCGCAGGAGCTGTTCTGGCTCGGACGCGACCTGACACGCGCCGAGCACACCGCGCGCATTCTGGACGGCGCCTTCCATGCCGACGTGGCCGGAGGCTCGGAAGCGCGTGGTATCGCGCTCAGCTGGGAGGGAGTGCTGGCCACGATCGGGGCCAAGCCGCTGGCCCCGGGCGAAAAGGAGGCGCCGGTATCCGAGGAGGCCGCCGCCGTGCTCGAAGAGGCCGTCGCGACGACGCCTGATGACTTTCCCGCCTTCGGGCGCGGCGAGGTGGCCCGCCTGCTCACGCTCGACACCGAGAGTCCGGCGTCGGTTGTGTCGTGTGTCGCCCGCGCGCGCGAACGGGGCCGAACGATGCGTGACGTCGTCTCGACCGAGATGTGGGAGGCGCTGAACTCGTTCTATCTCCTGCTCGGGCGCTACGACCTTCAGGCCGCGCTCCGCACCGGGCCGTACTCGGTCTATCAGGAGGTCAAGGAGCGCTGCGCGCTGTTCTGGGGCCTGGTGGATCGCACCATGCTCCGCGACGAGGGTCGTGCGTTCCTCGAGGCCGGGGGCAGGATCGAAGAGGCCGACATGATCGTGCGCATGCTCCGGGTCACCATCCCCAGCGGCTCGTTGGAGGAGGGCCACGAAACGGAAGCGCTCGCCCTCCTGCACGCGGTCGGAGGTTTTCAGGCCTACCGGCGCGCCGTCCGGCATGCGCCCACCGTCGAGCCCGTGGTGCGGTTTCTCCTGTTCGATTCGGCCTACCCGGGATCGGTGGCCTCCTCGGTCGCCGCTCTGGCCGCCGCGCTGTCAGCCGCCGACCCCCAACCTCGGTCCTCGGCGCCCGTGCTCCGTCTCGAGCGGTTGATCGCCGATCTGGAGCTCCAGCGGCGAGCCCCCGAGGCCGGCCCGATGCTCGAGGAAATGCTCGAGCGAGTGCAGGACGAGCTCGAGCTGATCGATCGTGACATCGACGCCCGCTATTTTGCGATCGCCGCGCTAGCTGCGGTGCATCTGTAGACCTGTACACCTGGGGACCTGGGGATCACCCCCCCGCCCACCCCTGTGCCGCCGAGCTCATGAATTTCGCCATCCGCTATCTGACCGAGTACGACTACGACACCGATGTCGTGGACAACCTGAACGCGCTCCGGGTTAAGCCGCACGGGAACGGGCGCCAGCGCTGCGATGAGTTCAGCGTGCGGCTGACGCCCGAGGTGCGCCTGCATCGCCACACCGATTACTTCGGGACCGAGGTGGTGGAGTTCGAGGTGTCCCGGCCGCACCGGCATCTGACCATCGATGTCCGCGCGCGGGTCAGCACCAAGCAGTCGGCCGAGCCACCGCAGGCGACCTGGGAGGCGTTACTAGAGCCCGGCTACCGCGAGGCCGGCGGCGAGTTCCTGCTCCAGACCGACGATGCGCCCGGCCACCCGGCGCTCGACGAGCTCCTGGCCACCACCCGTGCCGCTTCGAATCCTCTGGCCACGGTGATGCTGGCCTCAGAGCTAATCCCCGACCGCTTCGAGTACCGCCGCGGCGCCACGTATGTCGATTCGACGATCGCCGATCTGCTCGAGGCCGGCGCCGGGGTGTGCCAGGACTTTGTCCACGTGGGCCTGTGCATGCTGCGCCATCACGGGATCGCGGCGCGGTACGTGTCGGGTTACCTGTTCGCAGCCGGTTCCCAGCAGGGACGCGAGTCGGTGGAGGTGGACACCCACGCCTGGCTCGAGGCGCTCCTGCCCGTCCCCGATGGAAGCGAACCGGTATGGGTCGGTGCTGACCCGACCAACCGCGTGCTGGCCGGCGAGACCCATGTGAAGATCGGCCACGGCCGCCACTATGCGGACGTGCCGCCCATCAAGGGCGTCTACCGGGGGGCCGCGACCGCCAAGCTCGACGCCAGGGTGACGATGACCCGGCTGGAGGGGACCGACCCGGCCTCGATCGCCCGGTCCTGACTTCGGGCCGTCAGTCGGGCCAGAAGTCCTCGATCATCTCGCCGTCGCCACCTTCGGGCCGGTCATTCCCGATCGCGATCATGACCAGGCCATCCGGACCAGCCGCGAACGCGCGGGCAACCTGCGGCGCCACACGGATGATGTCCCACTGCTTGAGGTCCACGATCTCGTCGCCGGCCCGCAAGCGGCCGGAACCCTCGACGATCACGTATGCCTCCTCCTGCTCTCGATGCTTGTGCCCGAACGGCGTACGAAAGTCAGGCGGATAGCGGAAGAAGCTGACCCCGAGGTGCTCTGAATCGATATGGCTGCGGCCGAAACGGGCCTCGAAGCCCGGGGCGCGGTCCTCGCCCAGGTTCTTGATGTCACTGACATTTTTAATTGTGTAGTCGGGCATGTGAGAAGTCTATTCCCGAACCTGGTCCGGGAGAAGCTTCGGTGGTAGCGTCGGCCGCATGGGAGAACGAACGCAGTACACACCTGGGACGTTCAGCTGGGCTGACCTGAGCACGACTGACCAGGACGCCGCCAAGGCGTTCTACAACGCACTGTTCGGCTGGGAGATCACGGATTCGCCCGCCGGCGAGGGGGTCGTCTACTCGATGGCCGCGATCGACGGGAAATGGGTGGCGGCGATCTCGCCCCAGCCACAGCAGCAGCGTGACGCCGGCGCCCCGCCGGTGTGGAATTCGTACGTCACGGTCGAGAGCGCCGACGAAACTCTGGACCGAGCCAAGGAGCTCGGCGGGACTGTCCACGCTGACGCATTCGACGTCTTCGAGGCTGGCCGGATGGGAGTAATCCAGGACCCCCAGGGGGCCTACATTCTCGTCTGGCAGCCGAACGAGCACATCGGCGCCGGGCTGGTCAACGCTCCGGGAGCGCTGTGCTGGAATGAGCTCGGCTCCCCCGACACCGCCGCCTCGGCCAAGTTCTATGAGGGCCTGTTCGGCTGGAGCACCGCGGCTATGGAGGGCTCCGATCCTCCGTACCTGGTCATCAGCACGGCCGACGGCCGTAGCAACGGCGGGATCAGGCCACCCATGCCACCCGGAACCCCACCGTTCTGGCTCGTCTACTTCGCCACCGAGGACCTCGATGCCAGCCTGGACAAGATCTCAGCGCTGGGCGGGAACGTGCTCATGGGCAACACCGACATCGGGATCGCCCACATCGCGGTCGCCCAAGACCCACAGGGCGCAGTATTCGCGCTCTACGCGGGGCAACTGGAGCCGTAGGAGGTGCCGGCGGTACCGGCGCGGCCCCGTCTCTCGGGTGCGGCGCGGGACTGTCTGGCCCGGCATACTCGTCCCGTGGCACGAGGCGGCTTGGTGATGATCGCGCTCCTGTGCGCGGCGAGCGCCGGATGCGCGCAGCAGACTTCGAGTGCTTCGACCACGCGGGCGCCAGGCTCGAGCCCGGGCGTGCCTGCCGTCCATGCCCATCCGCAGGTCATCGAGCCCGTGGCCGGGTCGGCCGCTGCGCCGGCGGGGGCCGGGGCCGGAGCCGAGGCGGGCGTCAGCGTCGGCCCGGTGAACAGCTCGCTCGCTCAGCCCTCGTCCAACGCTCAGATCCGCCAGGAGCTGGCGCAGAGCGGCATGACCGGCAGCCCCAACCAGGCGACGCTCACGCCCGGTGGGCTCGCGGTGGCTCCAATCGACGCACCCGCGGCGGTGCAGGAGGTGATCGCGGCCGGTAACGAGATCGCCCGGCTTCCCTATCGCTATGGCGGCGGCCACATGACTTACGAGGACACCGCCTACGACTGTTCGGGCTCGATCAGCTACGTGTTCGCCGCCGCCCACCTGCTCGATCACACCGTGGTCTCGGGCGAGCTCGAGAACTGGGGTGACCCCGGCCCGGGCAAGTGGATCACGGTGTTCGCCAATGCCGGCCACACGTTCATGTACGTGGCCGGGCTACGTTTCGACACCGTCGCGCTGGCCGAGACGGGATCCCGTTGGTCGGACCGGCCCGCAGACGAACCGGACCTGAAGACTTTCTCGGTCCGGCACCCGCCCGGGCTCTAACGCGTTCGGGTCGCTCGATTCGCCGGGTTGGCCCCGGTTGCCTCGGGTTGGTTCGGTTGGCTCGGGTTGGCTGGGGTTGGCTCGGTTGAGCGGGCGGCACTCCGCCCCGGTCAACCCCCGATTTGTGCAAACCGTTCCCCGCGACAGGACGGTTGGCGCGGAGCGGGTGCCATACCCGACGAATGCGACAGACAATTCCGGCTCGGCCCGGCTTTTCACAGATTGGGGGCCGGCACGCCCGCCAGTCGGGGTTACGCGGCCGCCGGCTGCCCGCCAATCGGGATTACGCCGCCGCCGCCTCGCGCTCGTCACAGAACTCGAGCAGCAGCTCGGTGAAGCGCTCGGATGCCTCGACCTGTGGGCAGTGGCCGACGCCCTTCAGGACCTCGAGGCGCGCGTCCGGCACCGTGTCCAGCACCCGGTTGGCACCGCGATGGAACACAAGCCGATCGCGGTCTCCCCAGACGAGCAGGGTCGGCACGGAGATCTTCTCGAGCTCGAACGGCTTTCGCAGCTCGGGCAGCAGCCGATGCGCTGTGTCGAGATAGTGGGCGACCTGCGAACGTTTGCGATGATGGTATGTGAAGGCCGAGACCACGCCCGGGTCGATCGAGTCAGGGGCCGCGAAGGCGAGCTGCCGGTACAGCCTGGCCACGGCTGAGCGCAGGATGAAGGAGGGAACCGGAGTCGGAAGGGCCACGAGCGAGCGGAGGATCGGATCTCGCTGGACGAGATACAGCAGCCGGGTCATCTCGAGTCCGGCCGGCGCCACTCCCACCACTCCGGCCAGCCGATCGCCGTGGCGCTCGGCCAGCCGCAGGCTGACGCACCCTCCGAGCGAGTTCCCGACGGCGAGCACGGGGGTTCGCTGCCGCCCGGCGGCATAGCGCACCGCGCCGATTGCGAACTCATCGAGCTGGGGGAGGATCGGCTCCGAAGTCAGGCGGTCGGCGGCTCCGAATCCGGGCAGGTCAACCGCGATCGCGCGGCGGCCGCGGCGGGCCAGGGTGGCCAGCGTGTGACGCCACGTGTCGGCGCTGTCCGCGTAGCCGTGGAACAGCACGATCGGGACGCCATCTCCCTCCAGCTCGAGCATGCGGGTCTCGTACCCAGCCAGAGTCGGACGATGTTCGAACAGGGGCTGGATCATCGTCGCGGTCGGTCGTCCATGGGCGCCGCGGCGACCCGCTTACATTCCATTAGCTGGGATCCTAATCGGAAACCGGGCTCGTGAGCGTCAGGCGCGACTCGTGCGTCAGGCGCGACCGTACACGGGCACGAGTGCGGCACTGATCGGCGAGGACGCGTCAGAGAGCAGGTACGAGATCACGCTGGCGATCTCAGCCGGCCTGACCCAGCGGTCGTGCTCCGCATTGGGCATCGACGCCCGGTTGGCGGGAGTGTCGATGACGCTGGGCAGGATCGCGTTGCAGCGCACGCCGTCGTCGCGGTACTCCACCGCCACCGCGCGAGCGAATGTGAGGACGGCGGCCTTCGATGCTGCATAACCGGCCGCGCCCCGGAATGGCTCGAGCGCCGCCCGCGTCCCCACGCAGACAATCGAGCCGCCGCCGGCCTCGAGCATGTGCGGCAGAGCTGCCTGCGTGACGAGATAGGTGCCCCGCAAGTTGAGGCGGAACTGCTCTTCGAAGCGATCGAGCGGGACCTCGTGCACTCGGCCCGGCGCGTCAAAGCCGCCCACCAGGTTGACCAGTCCGGTCAGCGGCGCATCGGTGTCCTGCGCGGCGGCGGCGACGGCGACGTCCACCCCGGCAGGGTCGAACACATCGGCCTGGACGAGCGTCAGGCCGTCGTGCCGTTCGACGCGGTCGAGCTCCCGTTCGGCGATCCAAGGCACCACGACGCGCCAGCCCTCATCGAGTAGGCGAGCCGTGACGGCGGCACCCAATCCACCAGTTCCTCCTGTAATGAGTGCAGTTTTCGGCATCGCTTGACGTCCGGGGCCCACTCTATCTTCGCTGGCATGCAGGTGCGGGAGCTTCAAGACGGCTGTGTCGTGGCGCAGGCGTTTCTCGTTCGTGGCGCGGATTTGCGCCAGCGGCGGGACGGCAGCCAGTATCTGACCCTGACACTTGGCGACAGCACGGGCAACCTCGGCGCGATCGTGCGAGACGGGGTCGCCGCGGCGGGGGAGCTGTGCCGCCCGGGCACAGTGGTCTGGGCGTCCGGGGCGTTCTCTCAGCACGAGCGGTTCGGCCCGCAGCTGGCGGTCGAGTCGATCCGCGCCGCCGGTAGTGACGAATATGACGTCGCGGCGCTGGCCGACGGTCCGGGCCGTTCGGCAACGCAGATGGAAACTGACCTCCGGGAGCTGGTGGCGACGATCCAGAACCTGTGGCTGCACCGCCTGCTCGATGCGATGATCGGTCCGGACGCGCTGACCTGGCTCGAATACCGGGACGCCCCGGCGGCCAAGCGCTACCACCAGGCCTACCGTCACGGCTTGCTCGAGCACTCGCTGTCGGTGGCACAGGCGGTGAGCACGATCTCGGCCACCTTCCCCGGCATTGACCGGGACGTCGCCGTGACAGGAGCCCTGCTGCACGACATCGGCAAGCTCGAGGCCTATGAGATGCAGGGTGAGGCGATCGAAATGTCCGATCAGGGACGTCTGTTCGGAGAGATCGCCCTCGGCTACTACCGGGTGCGGCGGGCAATCGAGCAGCTTGACGGCTTCCCGGCGGACACGGCCCAGGCGCTCCTGCACATCATCCTGAGCCACCACGGTTCGCTAGAGCACGGGAGTCCAGTGGTCCCGTGCACACGCGAGGCGACCCTGGTGCACATGATTGACAACCTCGGCGGTCGGCTGGGCAGCTTTGACCGGCTCGAGAGGGCTCTCCCCTCCGGGGCCGAGTGGTCGGGGTTCGACAAGGGGATCGGCGGCGGGGCGTTCTTCGCCGGTCGCGCCGAGCGCGATCGCGAGCGCGATCGCGAGAGCGAAGCGGCTTAGAGGGTCACGCGAGCGGCCGATAACGGGCCGCCGCGCAAGGTCTCGATGACGGCTTCGAAGCGACTCTGTAACGCGCTGCTCCAAATCTGCGCAAATTGCGAAGCAGCAGAGGTCCTCGGGTTCGTCTCCGACGGTCCCCGACTAGAGTTGGATTCCGATGGCGAAAGACACCGAGAAGCTGATCCGCCAGCTGTCGCTGATCTCTTACCTGATGGCGGAGCGGCGACCCGTCACGGCGCCCGAGATCCGGCGAGATGTCGAGGGGTACAGCGTCATGAACGAAGACGCGTTCGCTCGGCGCTTCTACGCTGACCGCTCTGAGCTCGAGGCGCTGGGCATCGTGCTGGCGGTCGAGAAGCCCGTGGACGGCCTGGTGGAGCAGGAGAATTATTCGCTCCCGCCCGAGAACTTCCACCTTCCAGCGATCGCTTTCACCGATCCGGAGCTGGCCGCGCTGCGTACAGCGCTCCAGCTGCTGGACGGCGAATTCGCCTACGCCGAGCCGCTCAGGCTTGCGCTGCAGCAGATCTCCTGGGGCCGTCCCAGCCCGCTGGCGGCGCCGGAGCAGAGCACGATCGCGCTCGGGATCACCGGCTCCGCCGGGGGCCACGATGTCTCCCAGCGCCTGGCCAAGATCGAGACCGCCATCTTCCGCCGCAAGACAATCGTGTTCGACTACCACACGATGGAGCGCGATGACATCGGCGCGCGCAAGGTCGATCCCTACCAGCTGCTCTATCAGGGCGGTCAGTTCTACGTCGTGGGACGCTCGCACGAGCGCAGTGCGATCAGGGTCTTCCGGCTCTCGCGGATCCGAGGCAAGGTGGGTTATGCGACCAAGGCCGAGCACGACTTCCAGCGACCGGCGAACTTCGACCCCCGCGCCTACGCCAACCGGATCGATTGGCAGTTCGGCGAGCCGGTCGCAACCGCCGAGGTGTGGATCGGCAACCGGATCGCCTGGCAGATCGAGCGTCACTTCGGACGCTACGGCGAGATCCGGTCCGCCGGTGATGAGGCCGACCCCGGGGACCGAATCTTCCACACGTCCTACTCCAACTCCCGCCAGCTGATCGCCTGGGCCCTGGGCCTGGGCGAGAACGCCCGCATCGTGGGGCCGCCCGAACTGGTGGCCGAGCTACGGGATCGAGTCACTCTGTTGATCGAGCGCCACACGGGGGACGCGCAGATCGCCGAGACCATTCCCGCCAGCGCAGCGGCCAGCTCCTCGGAGGCCGCCGCGCTCCGGGATCACGACCGTTACGACCCGGATGAGAGCAACGGGAACCGGCCCGACGCGGCGATCCGACCCGAGCGCTTCGCCCGCCTCGTCACCCTGGCCAGCATCCTCATCGACGCCGGGCGCGCCGGGCGCCTGTTGAGCGCCGCCGAGATCTGCACCGCGCTCAAGGTCTCCGAGCAGGAGCTTCGCGAGGACATTTCAGTACTCAACGTGGTCAACTTCGGCGCCGGGACCTACGTCCTGTACGCCGAGATCCATATGGACGGCACGATCGAAGTCGACCCCGAGCCGTACGGTGACTCGTTCGCACGGCCCGCCCGGTTGCTGCCGGTCGAAGCCAAGGCCCTGATTGCGGCGATCGACCTCATCGGCGAGCACATTCCGGAGGGCTCACTGTTCTCCGTGCGGAAGAAGGTCGTGGCCGCTCTGGGCGAGGATCCCGTTCATGAAGGCCTCCAGTTCGCTCCGCCCGGCGGAGACGACGCCGAGATCGCGGCTGAGGTCTCGCGGGCGATCGCCGACCGGCGGCTGCTCTCGTTCGAGTACTACAAGGAGAACGAGGACGAGTTCTCCACTCGTCAGGTGGAGCCGTATGCGCTGATCAATGGTCGTGAGGGCTGGTACCTGGCCAGCTATGACCCTGCGCGGGAGAACGTCCGCCACTTCCGGCTTGACCGGATCAAGTCGGCCAGCGTCACCGACGAGCACTTCGAGCCCCGTCCCGATGTCGATCCCGCCGCCGACGTGGACGGGTGGCCACGGACCGGCGAAGTGCCAGCGTCCCGCCGCGCCCAGGTTTGGGTTTCGCCGGATCGGGCCCGCTGGGCCCGGGAGGAGCGTGGGGTGTTGTCCGAGCTCACTGACGGCTCAGTGATCGTCGAGCTCGGCTTCGCCGGGGTCGATTGGCTCGTGCGCGAGACCTTGAAGGAAGCCGGTGACGCTGTTGTGCTCGAGCCCGAAGATGCGCGGGCCGCGGTCCGGGCGGCAGCAGAGGCCATTAGCGCGGGCGCCGAGCTCGTCTCGCACTGAGCGCCGCCCCCGGAACCGTGAGCCGCCGGGACCAGATCAGGCTGACCGACCCCGAGCGGACGGCCTTCGTCAACCAGCAGCGGGTGGTGATCTGCGCCACCAACGGCCCTCGGGGATGGCCGCACCTGATGCCCCTGTGGTACATCGTGCGCGAGGATCAGATCTGGGCCTGGACATACGCCAAGTCCCAGAAGGTGCGAAACCTCGAGCGCGACCCTCGGGTCACGCTCCAGATCGAGGACGGCGAGAGCTATGACCAGCTTCGCGGGGTGATGATCGAGGCCCGCACCGAGCTGCACCGGGATCCGGAGGTGATCGTCAAACTCGGCTCCGAGCTCTTGGCCCGTTACGGGGGCGGTTCGGTCACACCCGAGATCGAGGCCGCCGTGCGCGCGCAGGCGACCAAGCGGATCGGGCTCCAGTTTGTGCCCGAGCGAACCACGAGCTGGGACCACCGCAAGCTCGCTGGCGCCTACTGACCGGGCCGGCAGGACTGCGGTCAGGCACCGGACCAGAGCCCGTCACGCTGTAGCCTCCCGCCCGTCATGCGCGAGCTAAAGGGTCTCATCCTGTCTGGTGGCAAGGGCACGCGGCTGCGGCCGATCACGCACACCAGCGCCAAGCAACTGGTCCCGGTGGCCAACAAGCCCGTGCTGTTCTACGGGATCCAGGCCATGGCCCAGGCGGGCATCATGGAGGTCGGGATCATCATCGCTCCGGAGACGGGTGATGAGATCCGTACCGCGGCGGGCGACGGAGAGCGTTTCGGCGTCAAGCTCACCTACATCGTCCAGGACGAGCCGGCCGGGCTGGCTCACGCCGTCCTCACCGCCGAACCGTTTCTGGGCGACTCGCCGTTTGTCATGTACCTGGGCGACAACCTGCTTCAGGGTGGGATCGAAGATCTCGTGTCGGCGTTTCAGGCCGGCGAGCCCGACGCCCTGATCCTGCTGACCCCGGTCTCGGATCCCGAGCAGTACGGGGTAGCTGAACTCGACGGGGGCTCGGTGGTGCGGCTGGTGGAAAAGCCAGCCGAGCCGAAGACCAATCTCGCCCTCGTCGGCGTCTATATGTTCACCTCCTGCATCCACGCCGCCGCTCGATCGATCGAGCCCTCTCCGCGCGGCGAACTGGAGATCACGGACGCGATCCAGTATCTGGTCGATGACGGCATGCGCGTGGAACCGCACATCGTCAAGGGCTGGTGGAAGGACACCGGCCGGCGTGAGGACATGCTGGCCGCCAACCGGCTCGTCCTTGACACGGTGGAGGGACGTGTCGACGGTGAGCTGATCGACTCGCAGGTGGACGGCCGGGTCGTGATCGAGGCCGGCGCGACGCTTGAACGCTCATCGGTGCGGGGACCGGCGATCATTGGCGCCGGGGCGCGACTGACCGACTGTTACGTCGGGCCGTACACGGCGGTCGGAGAGGACTGTGTGATCGAGAGCGCCGAAGTTGAGCACTCGATCCTGCTGGCCGGCTCGGAGGTGCGGAACCTGCCCGGGAGGATGGAGTCCTCGCTGCTCGGCCGCAACGTCAAGATCGGACGCGACGAGAGCCAGCCTCGGGCCTATCGCTTCATGGTCGGAGACAACTCCGAGATTGGCATCCTCTAGCTACGAGCCTGAGCCAACGGCTTCTCGCCCCAGAACGAGGCGACCGGATTGGCGTTGAAGTTCTCCACCTCGGCGTAACCCTCTCGCTCGTACAGGCGCCGCGCCCCCGCCTGCCGGGGGCCTGTGTCGAGGCGGGCGATCACGTAACCGAGCCCCCGGCCCAGGTCCTCGAGCTCTTGCAACAGCCGCCGAGCCACGCCGCGACCCCGTAGGTCTGGCACGACATACATCCGCTTGATCTCGCAAGCCCGGTCATCGAGCCGCTTGACTCCGCCACAGCAGATCGGGCGCCCGTCAACGCGCCCGATGATGAACGCCCCGGTCGGCGGGCTGAGCTCAGCCGGACCAGCTCGCGGCATGTCCTCTCCGTCGAGCTCCAAACCGTCATACATGTCCGCGATCTCGTCGCGCATGGCCTGGGCCAGCTCGGCTCCGGGCCCCTCGTCAACCTGGGCCGGCTCGAACACGATCACGGGCAAGGCGGACACGATCACAGACGTTAGTGAGCCCCGGGGTCCGCGGCCCGCCTCGATCGTTAGTGAGCCCGGAGCCCGTGGCCACCCTCGATAGGCTCAGCGGGATGAGCGTGCCGCCCGCCGAGGTCAGCGATCGCCTCCTCAAGGCTTGGCGCGGAGAGATCCTGGCCGGAGCCGTTTATGAGCTGATCGCTCGCCGCCTGGATGCCCGTGAGGCGGACATTCTGCGCCGCATGGCGGCAGCCGAAGCCAGCCACCGAGCCCGCCTCGAGCAGCGGATGCGCGATCTCGAGATCGAGGTCCCGGACCCCAGCACGGTCCGCGTGCCGGTCTGGCTGCGGATGCAGGCCCGGATCGCCTCAGTGGATCGGCTCCTGGCCGCACGTGAGGCGGCCGAGGACGAGGAGGTAGATGACCTCTACAAGCGCTCGACCGGGGACCCGACCACAGACCGTCTGCTCCGGGAGATCCGCAAGGAGGAGCGCTCGCACTCGATGGCGGTGGCTGAGCTGCGCTCCGGCGGAGCATCCGACACTGAGCCCGGTGCTCCCGGCGGGGGGAGGGACCCCCGCACTCCGAGCCCGCCCGCGCCCACGGGCGACGGTCCACCGGTGGCAATCCCGGGGACGCGGGCTCGCCTTGACCGGATCCTCGGGCGAGAGAAGTGGCACCGGACGGGCACGGGCTGGATCTCGGGGGCGATCTACGGCGCCAACGACGGACTGGCCGCCGTGTTCGGAATCGTGGCCGGCGTCTCCGGAGCGACCGGGGGCTCGAGCTCGGTACTGACCGCGGGCCTGGCCGGAGCAATCGCCTCAGCCCTGTCAATGGCGACGGGGGCCTTCCTGGCCGAGCGCTCCGAGACCGAGGTGGCGGCGGCGAACCTCGAACGCGAGCGCCAGGAGATCGCCGAGCACCCCGAGGAGGAGAAGGAGGAACTCTCGCTCTTCTACCAGCTGAAGGGGATCGAGGTCGAGACTGCGGATCAGCTCGCCGAGCAGCTGGCCCGGCGGCCGGACGCCCTGCTCCAGGCACTGGCAGCGGAGGAGTTCGGCATCACCAGCGCCGAGGGCGGTGACCCGGTTCAGGCCGCATTCGCGGCCGGGGTCTCCACCGGGCTCGGCGCGATCATTCCGGTCATCCCGTTCATGATCACCACGGGCACGGCGGCCATCGTCGCCGCTGCGGTCGTCTCGCTGGCCGCGCACTTCCTCGTCGGAGCGGCCAAGTCCCTGGTCACACTCCGCACGTGGTGGTCGGCCGGACTCGAGATGACGCTGGCGGGCCTGATCGTCGGTGGAGCCACCTACCTGGTTGGGCTGGCGCTTCCCACCTGAGCCCGGAGCTGACTGACCTCCGCCCGGAGCTCGACGACCTGATTGCGCACATCGGCGATCAGAGCTTCGAGCTCGGCCACGCGCTCGCGGAGCCCGGCATCCGCGCCGGAGGACGGGGTGGCCTGATCTGGCCCGGCAGACGCGAGGGCCTGATCCGGCCCGGCGGCCGCGAGGGCATGATCTGATCCGGCGGGGCCCGGCGCGAGCGGGTGCTCGGGCCCGGCCGGATTGGCCCGAACGTCCTCACCGGACCGAACCTCCGCTCCCCCATCGCCGCCCAGGATCTGCTCGAATCGATCCTCCTTCTGGCCCGGGCGCCGGGGCAGCCTCCGCGCGAAGCCGCGCTCGCCGAGCTCTGAGAGAACGCGCTCGACCTCTCCCAGGGTGGCCAGCGGCGCCATCCGTTCACTGCGTCCCTTGAGCTCGCCCGGCGTCTGGGGCCCGCGGAGCAGGAGCACGCACAGGATCGCCAGCTGCTCGCGTCCGAGGCCGAGGCCCTCCTCGGCCAGGTGGCGGTACTTGATCGCGCGGGAACCGTGGCCGCTGGCCAGCCGGGCGAGTCCGTAGCGCTGGAGACGCTGTCCGGCCTCGCTCACCGTAACCTCGTCGTAGGCGGTCACTGGGTCGCGGTTGGTCGCTTGGTTACAGGCCAGACGCAACGCGTTGAGTGAGAGCGGGTACTGGTCAGGCGTCGTCCAGCGCTTCTCGATCAGGCATCCGAGCACCCGCTGCTCAGGCGCTGTCAGTTCGGCAAAGTGCACTGGCGCGAGGATAGAACGCGCGCGCGGGATTCCGAGTCCCGCCGCAGAGCCGCGGAGCACAACGTGACCTGGACGAAGGTGGCAAGTGCCTAGACGTTCGTGGGATGCAGTTGGAGGTGCGTCGCGCCGTAAAAAAGAGTATGCGTCCTCGCTCGAGGCTGGTCCCGCTTGCCATCACCGCTGCCGTTCTGTGCATCGCCGGTTGCGGCTCGGGCGGCGCGGGAACGGGGCCCAAGGTTGGCCTCTCGATCACTGCACCCACGAGCGGCGCTACGGTCGGCGTACAGCAGGTCGTGGTCGCTGGAACCGTGTCTCCGGCCACCGCCACGGTCCTCGTGGCCGGCAAGCCGACCCCGGTCATCAAGGGCAGCTTCCGGCGCTCACTGCACCTCGCTTCCCCGACCCAGACGATCACGGTCAGCGCGCAGGCCAACGGCTACACCGACTCGAGCACCCGCACGACCGTCAGCTACAGCTCCAAGCTCGCGGCCGAACTGCTCGCGGCCAAGCAGGCAGCCGCGAAGGCGTTCGCAGTGCACTTCGCCACCGCGGCGCAGGTGACGAAGGCGACACCCCGGACGTTCCCCGGCGCCAACCCGACCGCGGTCAACTCAGCCTTCCGGCTGCCCTCTCAGTCCGGGCCCACGCCCCCGAGCACCCCCACCGCGCCCACTCCCACCCCACCCACCACACCCACTACACCCAGCTCGGGCGGCGCGCCAACCAGCCCTCCGCCCCTTTCGACCGACCAGATCAGGCAACTCTGGGAGCACGGATGCCTCAAGCACGCCAAGGGCCAGAACGTTGTCCCCTGGTGCACCTGCATCTACGTGCACCTTCAGTCAACCGGAGCCTTCAACTCGCGTGACAGCGTGCGTCACCTGATCAAGGAGTTCGACCCCTGGTCACGGACCGGCGACGCCAGCGCTCTCCCACAGGCCCTGCGGACCGCGGTCAACGTCTGCCAGACGTATCTGCCCCCACTGGACCCGATAACCGGGAAACCCGTGGTCACACGATTGCCTGGGCTCTCGCACAAGCCACTCGCAGCGCCTACGCCCACCGGGCCAGCGCCGCGCTAGAGCCAGAGCGCACTCGCACTAGCGCTCGACAAGCTCAATCTGACGGTCACCCTCGACCGTCCAGTGCCCTCGCCGCCAGGCGATCCGCGTCCCGTCAGCCAGCCGCACCGCAGCGTGTCCCAAGGCCGGGGTGCCCCACAGAGTCGCGACCAGCGGCCGGTCCGCATCCGGGACGTCACCCAGACCCGAGGCCACGGCCGCGGCCGGATAGGTGACGATGATCGCTCCGGCTCTGACCCAAACCGGGATCTGATGTAGCGGTGCCGGTGCCACCACCTCCCCGCCGCCCCGCACTCCACGCCCGGACCAGGTCTCGATCCAGTCACCTCGCGGAAGCGGGACCTCGCGCTCGCGGGCTCCGTCATCGAGCACTGGCGCCACCCATAACGATGGTCCGTAACCGTACGCATCGGTGATCCACCACCCTCGGGCGTCGGCCGGATCGGTCAGGCACAGCGGCCGGATGATCGGCAGACCGGTCCGAGCCGCCGTACGCGCAGCCGCGCGGACGTAGGGCACCAGCTGCTCGTGCAGCAGGACATAGGCGCGGTAGGCGTCGAGCACCCGATCCCCGTAATTCCACGGCTCCTGGGGCATCCTGGCGTGCGCCTGCATCAACGGGCTAAAGCAGCCGAACTGAAGCCAGCGGACCATGAGCTCGGGCGGGCAGCGCTCGACCAGCCGGTGTCCGAGGTAACCGCCGACGTCGTGGGAGAAGTTCGAGAACCCGCTGCAAGCAGCGCTGAGCGCCGCGACCACCAGGACCCGCAGGGACCAGAAGTCAGACGCCTGGTCCCCGCCCCAGGTCAGGCCGGTCGCGTGCTGGCCGGTCCAGCCGCTGCGGCCGAACAGAACGCCGCGGCCGGGATGCACCTCATCGAGCGCGCGTTGCAGGCACTCCCGGTGCAGGCCTCCGAGCTCCCAGGCCGCCTGCGCGCCGGTGCGTCCGTCGGCCAGCCGAACGTCATCGGGGATGTAATAGCCGTCACCGTCGTCGGCCTTGATCCCCTCCACACCGAGCTCGAGCACGCGTTTGGCGGACTCGCGCCACCAGAGCTCGGCCGCTGGGCTCGTGAAGTCAATCGGCGACCCGGTGCCCATCCACCACTGGCCCACATGCGGCACATCATCCGAGGGTTGGCGCACGAAATGCCCCGCGGCGGCAGCGGGTGCGTAGTTCGGCGCCGGCCGCGAATGGAGCTGCGCGGACTCGGGCTGGGGTGGGATCTGACCGTCACGCGAGTCGAGGTTGATCCATGGTGTGACCCACAGGACGGTGCGCACTCCGTCCTGGCGCATCATCTTGACCATCCCCGGCGCATCGGGAAACTGGTGCGGGTTGAACTCCCAGGTGTTGTACTGAGTGGCCCACGGGGAGTCGATCACGATCGCGTCGAGCGGTATGCCGTGGCGCCGAAACCCGCGGTAGTCGTCCATCACGTCGTCCTGATGCTCGTGGACATCGCGGCTCTTCCAGAAGCCGTACCCCCACTCGGGCAACAGAGCCGGGAAGCCGGTCTGGCGGCACAGGGCTCGCAGACGGGCGGCCGGCGTGCGGCCACAGAACAGCCGGAGCCGCAGCGGGCCGGCGTGGGCGCGCGTGGAGACCGCGATCCGGTCCCCGTCAAGCTCGAAGCGGGTGCCGTTGGCGAACGTCTCACACCACACGGCGTAGCCGCGGCTTGAGTTGAGCCACGGCAGCGGCGCACAGTCACCTTGCGGGATACCTCCCTCGGAGAGCATCTCGGGCGGACAGTCGGGGCCCGTGTAGCGGCGGTCGGCGCCCAGCTGGACATTGCGGCCGGCCTGGTCAAGCGAAGTCTGATGACGCAGGCCGAGGCCCACCAGTCGCTCCTCAGACCGGCGGTCCCAGTCAAACGCCAGCCGCAGCGGCTCGCCTTCGGCTTCGAGCTCTAGCCCGAGCTCCTCGTCGCCGCGGAACTCGATCCGGACCGTCGCGGCGCGGCCACCGTGCAGGCCGACGGCGAGCACGACCCCGCCTGCCTCCTGCGAGACCACGCGAGCGAAGAGAGCAGGCTCGTGCGGCGAGAGCTCCTCCCGGGGGATCACACCTTCGGTGAACTGGACGAACTGGTCATGGATCGTGCCCTCGGCCACCCACAGTCCGGCCGAGCGCAGCAGACGGCGCCCCGCCCGCCGAAGCGTGAATGAGAAGGGGCGCAGGACGATCAGGACCCGGAAATCCCCGCGCTCGAGAACGAGCTCATCGGCCATCGTCTCCGGCGGCATGTGCCAATGGTTCTCGCCCGGAGGCCATGGCCATGCATCGGTTCACCAAATAGTCACAGGACCGCCCCGCGTTCTTCACGGCCCACCGCCCTCGCGCGCGAATGCTGTTGTCATGAACAAAAAGAGTCGCGCAGACATGCATGTCCACTCGACCGCCTCACAGGTGTCCAAGCTCGGCATTCAGCGTTCGCTGAACCTGCCCGAGTGCGCGACGCCACCCGAAGAGGTGTACGAGCTCGCCAAGCGGAGCGGGATGGACTTCGTGACCATCACGGATCACGACACGATCGCGGGCGCCGAGACGATCGCCCACCTAGAGGACACATTCATCTCCGAGGAGCTGACCGTGGCGTTCAAGGGCGAGCCCCAGGCTGTGCACGTCCTCTGCTACGGGATCACAGCCGAGGATCATGAGTGGCTCCAGGCCCACAACGATGACGTGGAGGCGTGCGCGGAATACCTGCATTCGGGGGGCATCACAGCCGCGCTGGCGCATCCTTTCTACGCGGTGCGGGCACCACTCACCGCCCGCCACCGTTCTCGCCTGGCCCAGCTGTTCCCGATCTGGGAGACGCGGAACGGCTCCCGGGCCAAAGAACTAAACCTGCCGGCGTTCGTGTACATCGAGACCCATGGGGGGACGGCAATTGGGGGCTCCGATGACCACGCCGGAATCGACATCGGCCGCACCTTCACCGAGACCGCCCATGCGGACACTCCCACGGAGTTCCTGGCCAACATCCGCGCCGGTGATGCGGCGGCTCACGGAGCCCAGGGCAGTGCGGCCAAGTGGACGCACGCTGCCATGGCACTGGCCATCCGCAGCCTCGGTCGCGGTGATGGTCCGGAGCGCCCGACTCCGGGAGCGGTGCTGAAGATAGTCGAGCGGGTCATGCGCGAGGGCGATGTCCGCACCGGCCACGCCGGCGCCGACCTCGGTCCGGACGACGCCCGCGCGCTATTGCGCTCATGGCTGACCGGGATGGAGCTCCAGTTCGACGAGCAAGAACTGCTCAGGCGCCTCCAGGACGGTCAGCTCGGCCATCCCGACCTGTACCGGCGTGCTCGGCGCACCCATGAGCGCAAGCTCGCGGGTGCGGTGGGCGAGATCGTGACCATGGTCGAGGAGAGCGCCATCGACTTCGGCCGGGCCCAAAACGCGATCTTTGACGCGTGCATCCCGGCCGTCCCCTATGCCGCCGCCACCGCGTTCCTGGGCCGTGAGAAGCTCAAGCTGACCCGCAGCGATGGGGACCGGCCACGGGTCGCACTGGTAGCCGACGGGCTCGGCGGCATGCACGGCGTCACTCACACGATCCAGCAGATCCGCGAGCGGGGCGTGCCGGGTTACGAGGTCGAGGTGATCGGGACCGATGCCGACGTAGACCGCCGGCTGAGCGCTGTGGCCGAAATCGACATTCCCTTCTACCGAGGACTCAAGATTGGCGTGCCGACGGTCCCGGCGCTCGTCGAGGCCCTGGCCGAGGGCCGCTACGACCTCGTCCACCTATGCTCGCCGGGCCCGGCCGGCATCGGCGCCTGGCTGCTGGCCCGGGTGCTCGAGCTCCCGGTGATCGGCAGCTACCACACCGAGCTGGCGGCCTACGCCGGATTGCGTTCTGGGCGGGCCGACCTCGAAGCCATGGGCAACGTGGCGCTCAGCACCTTCTATGGGAGCTGCGAGATCGTCCTCTCACCCAGCCCGGCGAGTGACAAGCGCCTGGCCGAGCTCGGGATCCCCGAGCAGAGGATCGGCCGGTGGGATCGCGGCGTCGATCTCGAGCGCTTCGACCCCGGGCTTCGGGTCCGTGACGCCTTCCCGGGCGAGATCAACGTCCTCTACGCCGGCCGGTTGACCAAGGAGAAGGGGGTCGAGCTGCTCGGCGACGCCTTCCTGACCGCGGCCCGCCAGGACCCGCGGCTGCACCTCGTGCTGGCCGGTGGCGGACCCGAGGAGGACGTACTGCGCGAGCGTCTGGGCGAGCAGGCGACGTTCCTCGGTTGGCTCGGAGGCCAGGATCTGGCCCGGGCGTACGCCAGCGCCGACGCGTTCATGTTCGCCAGCCAGACTGATACCTTCGGTCAGGTGATTCTTGAGGCCCAGGCGAGCGGGCTGCCCGTGTTGGCGGTTGATCAAGGCGGTCCGGCCTCGCTCATCACGGCCGGCGAGACCGGCCTCCTGGCGCCGGCTCGCCCCGACGCGCTGGCGCAGGCTCTGCTCGGCTTGGTCCACACGCCGCTGCTGCGCGAGCGCCTGCGCAAGAGCGCCCTGGCGGCAGTCCGGGAACGCACCTGGGAGTCCTCATTGCAGCGGCTCGGGGCCGGGTACCGCTCCGCCCTGCTCTCGCCTGTACGCGGCGCTGCTCGCGACGTCGCTTGATCACTGACGCGGTGGTCCCGGTCGCTGGGCTGGGCACGCGTTTGCTGCCCGCCACGCGCTCGGCGCCGAAGGAGATGCTCCCGGTAGTCGACAAGCCGGTTGTGCAGTACGTGGTCGAAGAGCTGGGCCGGGCCGGCATCGAGCGCGTGTTGTTCGTGACCGGGAGGCGCAAGCGGGCGATCGAGGACCATTTCGACCACGATCCGGAGCTTGACGGGCCGAACGGAGCCGGGCCGAGGACGGCACCGGGCTCCGGGCTCGAGCTTCTGTACACGCGCCAACCACGCCCCGGAGGTCTGGGAGATGCACTCCGGCACGCCGAGAGCTTCGCCGGCTCCCACGGCGTGGCCGTGGCCCTGGGTGACGCGATCATCGAGCCGCCGCCCTCGGGGAGCACCGGGATCCTCCGTCGCCTGGCCGAGGTCTACGAGCAGATCGGAGCCAGCGCCGTCGTGGCCGTCACCGAGGTGCCACCGGATCAGGTGCGCCACTACGGGATAGTGGTCGTGCAAAGCCACGAACCGGTCATGGAGGTTGCTGATCTGATCGAGAAGCCAGAGCCTGACCGGACGAAGAGCCGGCTGGCCGTCGCGGCGCGATATGTCCTCGGACCCGAGGTGTTCACCGCCCTGCGTCACACCCAGCCCGACGCGCAGGGAGAGGTACAGCTCACCACTGCGTTACGTGCAGTGATCGATGCCGGCGGACGGGTGCTGGCGGTGAAGCTCGCCCCGGGCGAGCGTCGGTACGACATCGGGACTGTGGAGGGATACTGCACAGCCTTCCTGGAGCACGCGCTCCGCCACCCCGATCTGGGCGCGGCGCTGCGCGCCCGGACCGCCGCGCTGCTCGATGGCGCGGACTGAGATCGCCCGGAGCGTCGCCCACGCACGCGTGGCGCTGGCGGGCAACCCGTCCGACGGATACGGAGGCGCGGTGGTGGCGTGCACCCTGGCCGACCTGGGCGTGCAGACCGTCGCTCGCGCTGCCCCGGCGATCGAGATAGTCCCGAACAGCGAGCTCGTCCGTGCCACCATCGCGCGCTTCGCCCGTGACCTGCATGCGGCGGCAGCCAGGACCGAGGTCAGCTGGTCGACGTCGATTCCGCGAGAGGTCGGGCTCGGAGGCTCGAGCGCGATTGTGATCGCCACCCTGCGGTCGCTCTGTGCGCTGTATGGCGTCCGGCTGGCCGAGGGGGAGATGGCCGAGCTGGCCCTCGCCGTCGAGGTCGAAGAGCTCGGGATCACGGCCGGCCTGCAGGACCGCGTGGCCCAGTGCTTCGGCGGTGTCACGTTCATGGACTTCGATCCGGAACATCGCAGTTACGAGCGGCTCGATCCGAAGCGGATGCCACCGCTCGTGGTCGCGTGGCGCTCCGAGGCCGCCGCGGAGTCCGGCACCGTCCACGCCCCGCTCCGCGAGCGCTACGAGCGCGGCGAGCCGGTGGTGGTCGATGCACTTCGCGAGCTGGGGCGGCTGGGCCGCGCCGCTCGTGCGGCAATCGCCTCCGGTGACAACGACGAGCTGGCCCGGTGCGTGGATCAGAGCTTTGACGCTCGCCAGCGAATGCTGACGCTCGACCTCCTCCACGTGGAGATGATCGCCTGTGCCCGGAGCTGCGGAGCGAGCGCCAACTATGCCGGGTCCGGGGGTGCGATCGTCGCCGTGTGCGTCAATCCGAGCCACCGCACGCGGGTTGAGCGCGAGTTACGGAGCGTTGGCTGCCAGACGCTCGTGCCGGCTTACTGATCGATGCCGGCGGCGCGGTCGACCAGGGTCGGCAGCGGCAGCCCGAGGGCAGTGCCGAGCTGCTGTACAAGGCTGGCGGTCACCGTGCGCCCCGAGCCCGGAAACCCGTCGCTGGCCAGAGGCGGCTGCGGCCGACCGCGGAGCCGCAGGCCGACGTCACCGCACCCCTGTGGATCGACGTCGGCCACGGCCAGCGGTGGGCTGATGCCGGCGAGCCTGAACACCAATCGGACATCCACTCCGGAGTCCTCCGGACAGGCGGACACGCCGGGCTGGAAGGCCGGCAGCGAGTTGATCAACCCCGTCGCTGCGGCGATCGGCATGGTTCTGGTGAAGGTGAAGGGACCGTTCAGCACCTTGCCGCCTCTCCGCACCGATACGACAAGACTGGTGCTGCGGGATGGAATCCGCTCCGACGCCGGCCGAGGCGTGATCCAGACGTCCTCGGCGTCGGCGCGCAGCCCCGTCCTATGACGCGGCAGACCCACCGCCTCGAGCACAAGCCATCGGCTGGAAAGCCTGCCCTCGGTCGCGGGCCAGCCGAACGTCTCGAAGACTACGGCTCGGCCCAGGTAGCCCGTGCCGCTCGAGACGAGGCTCGCACCGGCCGGACGATGCGAGTTGATGTAGGACATGAGTGCGTTGGCCGAGCCGGGCGCGGTCCACCAGGCATGCCGATCAACGAAATTCGGAGTCGCCTGCGTCTGGCCTGGATGGGCCAGAACCCGTCCCCCGCCCTGCGGTTCGTGCACAGAACGAACTGCGCCCGGCGGGAGCCCGAGCTGGGTCAGGAGCTGCGCGGTGTCGGCACGCGCCAGCCGTCGGTTGGTTCGCGCGGACATGTGCGCGGACGTGGGCCTGGATGGGTGCGCGGACGTGGGCGAGGACCCGGCCACCGCCCCGGCACCCGCCGCGACGATCACGGCGGTCATGACCGAGACGGTCCGGCGCCATATCACCATCGTGATGCTATCCGGCGCACGCGGGCGCCTCGGATGTTTTGTGTCCTGGTGGCGTAAAACACCTAAGCAACCCCTGGGTTGCAGGGCCGGGCCTGCTTATGGTGGTGGCTGCGGGGCCCCCCGACGAGGATCGCCCATGCATCCGGCGAACCCTGATGCATGGGGACCAACCGGCTCGAGTCATTCTCAGACGGCGTGATCGCCGTCGCGATCACTCTGCTCGTGCTCGGCATCAGCGTGCCGGAGCCGAGCACGAGGCATTCCCTGGGCCACCAGCTCCTGAACAGATGGCCCGAGTATGCGGCCTATGTGACTTCCTTCCTGACGATCGGAATCATCTGGATCAACCACCACGCGATGATCAGCCGGCTCAGCCGAGCGGATCATCCGATCATGATCCTCAACCTGCTGCTGCTGATGAGCATCGGCTTGCTCCCGTTCGCCACTGAGCTGATGGCCAAGTACCTCACCGCCTCCCGCGGAGAGGCGCCGGCGGCGGCGGTTTACAGCGGCGCGTTTCTGGTCATGTCCATCGCGTTCTTCTCGCTCAACCGCCACATACTGCTGCGCAAGAGCCATCTGATGGGCAACGAGCTTTCCTTGGAGCGCCGCCGCGCGATCCTGGGCCGCACCGTGACCGGCCTGGTGCCGTATGCCCTGGCTACAGCGCTGGCGTTCGTCTCGCCTTACATCACGCTGACCATCTGCGCGGTGATCGCGATCTTCTACGCCCTCCCACTGGCCAGCGGCAGCAACGGCTCGGCGTAGCATCACCTGCTCGGTGAGCAACACGAGGAGGGACGATGGCTGCACGCGAGGTACCGCGCTCGTTCAAGTTCCACTGGGGCGGCGGTGAGATCATCGAGGAGGCGTCCTACACAGGGCAATACACCGAGCCTGCGATTCAGCTGCTCGAGTACGAGGGACACCCGGGTGCCTACGGGATCCGCTTCTGTTACTACAACCACGCCGGACGTTTTCAGCGCAGCCCGATGATGATCGACGGCGAGGACTCGTTCGAGGGGCTGCGCCAGGCCTTGCGGGAGACCCCGAAGCTGCGCGAGCTTCTCCGCAAGCTGGCCGACTGAGCGTGACCCGGTGACGGCCCCGGCGGAGCGAGAGCTCGGGCGCCTACTCGGCGCCGGCGCGGTACTCCCAGGGACCACGCGCGAGTACCTGACCGATGCCACTGAGGGGCGCGGGGTCCAGGGCAGGGCCGATGCTGTGGCGCTGCCCGAGACTCCCGAGCAGGTGGCCAGCGCGGTCCGCTGGTGCTACGAGCACGACGTTCCTGTCATTCCGCGCGGTGGAGGCACGGGATTCGCTGCCGGCGCGGTCCCGCTCGACGGCGGCGTGGTGCTCGGTCTCGAGCGGCTGCGGGCCGTACGGTCACTCGAGCCGGAGCTGTGGCGTACCTGGGTGGAGGCCGGGGTCACGACGAGCGACGTCAGGCGGCGTGCGCGCGAGAACGGTCTGCTCTACCCGCCCGATCCCGGCGCGGCCGAGTCCTCCCAGATCGGCGGCAACATCGCCACCAATGCCGGCGGCCCGCACACGTTCAAGTACGGCGTGACGGGCACGTGGGTCACCGGCCTCGAGCTGGTGCTGGCGCCCGGGGAGCTGGTCGAGATTGGCGGTCCGATCCGCAAGGACGTAGCTGGATATGACCTGCGCTCGCTGATCGTTGGCTCCGAGGGGACGTTGGGCATCGTCACGGCGGCGTGGCTCAAGCTGACCCCGGCGCCCGAAGCCGAGCTGCCGGTGGTGGCGTTCTATGCCGACCCCGAGGCGGGCGGCCGAGCGATCGGTGCGGTGCTGGGCAGCGGCGTGGTCCCCGCCGCACTCGAGTACCTCGACGCCGGGGCGCTCGAGGCCGCGGGCGGATCGTTCCCGGGGCCGGCGATACCGGAGCAGGCCGGCTTCGTGCTGATCGCGGAGGCCGACGGCTCGGAGCCGGAGGCGGGGCGGGTTCGGGATGAGCTGCTCGAGGCGCTCTCGGACCAAGCCGTCGGCATCCACGCTCCCACCGAGCGCCGAGCGATCGCTGAGCTGTGGCGCTGGCGCGCCGGTGTGTCGCTGGCCGTGACGGCGCGCCTGGGCGGGAAGGTGAGCGAGGACATCGTGGTTCCGGTCGAACGGCTCGCCGAAGCGGTCACAGCCACGCGCGAGATCGGCGCCCGCCACCAACTTCCAGCCTGCAGCTGGGGCCATGCCGGTGACGGCAACGTGCACTCGACGTTCATGATCGATCGCTCGGACCCGGCCCAGATCGAGCGGGCGGAGCGCGCCGCCCAGGAGCTGTTCACGCTGGCGGTCTCACTGGGCGGCTCAGTGTCCGGGGAACACGGGCTCGGCTACGTCAAACGCGGCGCGCTGGCGAGGCAATGGCCACCAGCGGCGCTTGCCGCGCACGAGGCGATCAAAGGGGCGCTCGACCCCAAAGGGCTGCTCAATCCGGGCAAAAAACTCGCGAGAGGCAACTGACTCCCCTATATGGACAGTTAGATGCCACTCGATGCGCGCGGGGGGGCGCGCGCACCCCCGCCGAGAGAGTCAGACCCGCTCGATGCGCGCGGGGGGGGCGCGCACCCCCGCCGAGCGTCAAGCCACGCTCGATCCGCGCCGGGCGCGCTCACGGCCGGCCGAGAGTCAGGCCACGCTCGATGCGCGGGCGCGCTCGCGCCCGGCGGGCAGGACGCGCTTGCGGAGGTCGTACTCGTAGGAGTAGTAGTCGAGCTGCATCGTGTGCCGCTGGCGAGCGGAGTAGTGACGCACGTGACGGCGCTCATCACGGCGGATCTCGGCCTCCATTTCGCCCCGCTCCGGCAGGGCCCAGTCACCGGCCAGCCAACGGGCGGCGAGCTTGGCCTGACACTCGGCGAAGGGGAAGATGGTGGGGATCGCCTGGCCCAGACCGACGAAGGCCAGATCATCGATCCCTGGCTTGAACATCCGCTTGTACAGGGGCAGCACGTTGCCCGGCGCCGAGATGAACTCCGGATCGAAGAACGGGAAGCTGATCCGGTAGCCGGTGGCGAAGATGATCGCGTCGGCCGGTTCCACGGATCCATCCACGAACCGGACGCTGTCCCCCATGAGCTCGGCGATGTCCGGCTTGGCGACGGCGTCGCCGGAGCCCAGGCGGAGCAGCAGCTCGCTGGAGACCGTGGGGTGAGCCTCGAGGAAGTTGTGATTGGGAGTGGGCAGGCCGAAGTCCTCCATCCGGCCGGACACGAGCCTGGGGAGGATCCGGGCGATGCGGCGCTGAACTGCCTGGGGGAACCAAGGAATCGTCCGCACCACCTGATCGAGGGGACGGCCGAAGATGTACTTCGGCATGACCCAGGCTCCGCTGCGGGTGGAGATGAAGACCCGCTCGGCCACCCCCTTGCGCGAGAGCTCAGACACGATGTCCACGCCGCTGTTGCCGATCCCGACCACCACCACGCGCTTACCTCGCAGGTCGAGTGGCTCGGTCGGATCGATGTAGTGATGCGAGTGCAGCGTGTCACCGTCGAATTGGCCGGGGAACTCAGGGGTGGAGGGATCCCAGTGGTGCCCGTTACAGACGAGCAGGGTTTCAAACTCGTGCATCTCACCGTCAGCGGTGCGGATCTGCCACCCGCCATCGCCCATCCGCTCGGCGTGCTCAACCGCGGTCCCGAAGCGGATTCGCTCGCGCAGGCGGAAGCGCTCGGCGTACTCGCGCAGGAACTGGTGGATCTCGGTGTGGTGCGGGAAGTCCGGGTAGCGCTCGTCCATCGGGAAGTCGGAGAAGCTGATCGCGTTCTTCGACGTGTCGATGTGCAATGACCGATAGGCCGAGGAGCGGCCGTTCGGGTTGCGGAAGTACCAGTTGCCGCCGATGTCATCGCTGGCCTCAAAGCACGTGTAGGAGACGCCCCAGTCACCCAGCGCCTTGGCCGTGGTGAGGCCGCTCACCCCGGCTCCGATAACACATGCACGTTGTCGCTCTGCCATCGAGCAGCATCGTATCCGCGAGGCCCGGTTTCAGGGAGACTGCACGTCGATGGCATTCGTGACCTCAGAGCAGCGGGGACAGATCAAGCTCGTTACGGTCGACCGCCCGCCGGCTAACGCGATGGACATCGCGCTGCTCCAGGAGCTCTCGGACGCGTTGGAGCAGCTCGCCGTCGACCCGCCGGCGGCGGTGGTGATCTCCGGACGCGCGGGCTGCTTCTCGGCCGGAGCCGACCTCAAGGTCGTTCCCGGCTACGGCCCTGAGGAGCAGCGGCAAATGGTGCGCGAGATCAACCGCATGGCCAGCGTGACCTACGGGCTGCACTGCCCCGTGCTCGCCGCCGTCACCGGTCACGCGATCGCCGGCGGGATGGTGCTGGCGCTGTGCGCCGACTATCGCGTGGCCGCGATCGAGGGCCGCTACGGCCTGACCGAGGTCAAGGTCGGGGTCCCCTACCCGCAGGCAGCGATCGCCGTCGTGCGGGCCGAGCTCACGCCCCCGGCCGCCCGGACGCTCGCGCTGACCGGACGGCTCACGGACGCCGAGGAGTGCCTCAGGCTGGGTCTGTTCGACGAGGTCGTGGCGGCCGACCAGGTGGTTGACCGGACGCTCGAGGTGGCAGCGGAGCTGGTCGCGCTGCCGGCTGACACCTACGCGCGGACAAAGGAAGGTCTACGGGGCGCCACGATCACCGCAATGACTACCGCAGCCGAAACAGACCCCCTTCTCAGCCGCTGAGCGCCGCGGATACGATCGCCCTCGATGCGAGGGAGTGCTGCCGTGCTCATACGAGTGCTCGGCAACAGCCGGTTGCGGGCTGTCGAGCTGGCCTTCGGCGCCTTCTCACTGTCCGAGTACGGAGTCTGGACTGCGATCCTCGTGTATGCCTATGGTCACGGCGGGACGACCACGGCGGGTCTGATCGCCGTGCTCCAGCTCGTGCCGGCCGCCGTTGTGGCGCCGTTCGCGTCCGGCCTTGCCGATCACCGGGGCGGGGCGTTCGCGCTCGTCCTCGGATACAGGCTCCAGGCGGCGGCCATGGGCGCCACCGGCGCAGTGATGCTGACCGGGGGCCCAGCCGCGGCTGTTTATGCCTTCGCCGTCGTGGCGGCCACGGCGGTCACGCTGAGTCGCCCGGCCCAGGCCAAGCACCTGTCCTCGCTGGTCGAGCACCCGGACGAGCTGACCGCGGCGACAGCCGTGTCCGGGTGGATCGAGGGCTCGAGCGCACTGGCCGGGCCGGCACTGGCCGGAGCTGGAATCGCGATCGACGGACCGGGGCTGGTGTTCGCCGTGTTTGCCGTCGCGGTGGCGCTCGGCGCGCTGTTGGTGCGCTCAACAGCGTCGGCACCGGACACGGCGCCGGACGAGGAACAAGACGCCGAGCTCTCAGACGGTGTGCTGGCCGGGCTCGCGGCTCTGCGCGAGGCTCCCACCTCGCGCGCTCTCGTGGTGGTGATCGCCGCCGAGCACGTCGCGATCGGTGCCCTCGATGTGCTCGTGGTCGTGCTCGCGATCTCGGCCCTCGGCCTCGGCCAGTCTGGTGCCGGCTATCTGAATGCGGCTTTTGGCGCCGGAGCCGTGATCGGAGGGTTCGCGGGGCTGGCGCTCGCCGGGGCACGCTCCGTGGCCCTGCCACTCGTGGGCGCGGCGCTGGCGTGGGCTGTGGCCTTCACGCTCCTCGGCGCGTGGGAAACGGCTCTGGCGGCGTTCATCCTGCTGCCGTTGGCCGGCGGGTGCCAGGCCGTGCTCGACACTGCGGGCCGGGCGCTTCTGGCCCGCGTGACTCCCCACCGGGTGCTCGGGAGAGTGTTCGGCGTCCTGGAGGGACTGGCCATGGCGGGGTTGGCGGTCGGTTCGCTGCTCGTGCCGATACTCGTCTCACTGGGCGGGGTCAGCGCGGCGCTGATCGGCGTGGCAGCGGTCCTGGTGGTCGCCACCCTGTTGCCGATGGCCAGCCTGCGGGGACTCGATACCGCCGTGCCACCGTCGGAGGCGATCCGGCTCCTCCGTGGCCACATGCTGTTCCGGGCACTGCCGCCGGCCGTGATCGAAAGCCTGGCTCGCGAGCTGGTGTCAATCCCAGTCCACGCCAACACCGCCGTGATCCGAGAGGGAGAGCCGGGAGATCGTTTCTACCTGATCGCCGAGGGTGAGTTCGACGTCTCGATTGTCGGGGAGCACATTCGCACGCTGCACGCTGGGGATGGCTTCGGCGAAATTGCCCTGATGCGTAACGTGCTTCGCACGGCAACCGTGATCGCGCGAACCGACGGCCTGCTTTACGGCCTCGACCGCGAGCCGTTCCTGGATGCCCTGCGCCCGGCTATTTAGTGCCGCTAGCGCCCGAGGCTTTGAGTCAAGAGGCCGTAGGCGTCCGGACGACGGGTGCTGAGAAACGGGAACAGCTCAAGCCAATCACGCCGCTGGTCGAGGTCCAGGTCGGCGACGAGAACCGCGGGCCTATCGCGCGGAGCCTGGACGAGCACGCGCCCGTAGGGATCGGAGATGAAGCTCGAGCCGTAGAAGGTCAGGGGCGGCTCAACTCCGATGCGGTTCACCGCCACCATGAAGGTCCCGTTGGCGACACCGTTGGCGACGATCACCTGCTGCCACAAGGGCTGGGTGTCGAAGTCGGGGTGGTCAGGCTCGGAGCCGATCGCGGTCGGGTAGATGAGAACCTCGGCGCCCTCGAGCGAGTAGGCACGGGCGAGCTCGGGGAACCATTGATCCCAGCAGGTCGGGCAGCCAAGCTTGGCTTCGCCGTCACCGGTCGGCAGGTCGATGATCGGGAACGGCCCGTCGCCCTCGCTGGCGTCCTCCCCGGCCGCTGGTCCGGGACGGAAGTAGTGATCCTCGTAGTAGCCCGCGGTGACGGGGATGTGGAGCTTGCGCGTGCGGGACACGAGGCGGCCGTCAGGAGCCACGACAACCGCCGTGTTGTAGCCCAAGCCATCCTGGGCATCCGCGCGTTCATACAGGGAGGCGTGCACGTGGATCCCTGTCTCGGCGGCCAGGCGCCGAGCGAAAGTGACGGTGGGACCGGCCTCGAGGTCCTCGGGGACGGCGCCGACCGCATCCGGGCCGCCCGGCGTGATGGCGAAGTAAGGCGAAAGCGTGAGCTCCTGGAGACAGACGATCCGCGCTCCCTCGCCGGCAGCCATGTGGATGCCTCGCGCCAGCGCCTGCTGATGCTCGTCGGGATCCGGGTGCCAGGCCTCCTGGACCAGCCCGATCCGGAGCGGCGCGCGCTCGGTGGGCCGGGTCCGGGCCGGCGACGCCGGAGGCGGCCCGGCGGTCAACAGGAGCGGCTCGGCCACTACGGCACCGGAACCTGCTGCGTGATGCAATGCGGGCCGCCACCGCCGAAGGCGAGTACGGCGCCCGGCGCGGGCACGATCTCGCGTCCGGGGTAGGCGGCGGCGATGATCTCGAGCGCCGGCGCATCGGTGTCGCCGCCGGCGACGGGCACGATCACGCCCCGATTGCAGATGTAGAAGTTCAGATAGCTCACGGCGACATTCTCGCCCGCAACTTCGGTGTAGTGCAGGAAGGGCATCGGCGTTATCTCGATCCCGGCGGCACCCAGGCGAGCCCGGTTCTCCTCGCAGTGCTCGAAGTTGGGGTTGTCCTCGGAGACGGTCTGGAGCAGGACCCGCCCGGGCTCTGTAAAGGCCGCAATCAGGTCAACGTGGCCGTCGGTGTCGCGATCCTCGACCAGGCCGAGGCCGAGCCACACGATCTCGCTGACCCCGAGCTGTGTCCGGAGCTCGGCTTCGATCTGCTCTCGGGACAGGGACGGGTTTCGGTTCGGGTTCAGCAGACATTGCTCGGTTGTCAGCAGCGTCCCGTGACCGTCGGTCAGGATCGAGCCACCCTCGAGCACGAGCGAAGCCTCGAGAACCGGGTCCCCGAGGCGTTCGGCGATCAGACGCCCGACGGCGGCGTCCTTGTCCCAAGGCGGAAACTTCTCGCCCCAGGCGTTGAAGCGGAAGTGCAGTGCGACCCGTTGACCGCCGTCGGCGTAGGTGTAGATCGGCCCGCAATCGCGCAGCCACGAGTCGTCCAGCGGAAGCTCGACCACCTCGACGCTGGCCGAGCACGCCGACCGAGCATCGCGGGCGTCGGCACCGGGATTGGCGATCATGGTCACGGACTCGAATTCGGCGATCGCGTTGGCCACGGCGGCATAGTCCGCGCGGGCCCGATCGATCGTCTCGCCCCACAGCTCGAGCCGGCACGGCCAGCCCATCAGCGTTCGCTCGTGGGGCTCCCATTCGGCCGGCGTGCGCATGGATGGCAGCCTACGCTCCAGTGGTTCGAGAGGGCCACTAGGCCAGGTGCTGGCGATGCGCGAGCGCCGCCGCCTGGGTGCGTCCCTGGACGCCGAGCTTGGCCAGGATTCGGGATACGTGGACGCTGGCGGTCTTCTCGGCCATGAACAGGGCGGCGCCGATCTGCCGGTTGGTCGCCCCCTCGGCCAGAAGTGCGAGCACCTGGCGCTCGCGCGGCGTGAGCCCGAACGGATCCTCCGGCACAGGAGGGGCCGGTCCATCATCGGCAGAGGCGGCCGCCCCCTGGCCTGGATGACCCAAGCCGAGCCGGCCTCGCTCGCCGAGCGCCCGCAACTCCGCCGCCAGCCACTCCGACCCGAGCTCTTCGGCAGTCGCGAGCGCCTGGCTGGCGATTGTGCCCGCGGCCACCCTGTCACCCGCGACGAGCGCGGCCTCGGCCTGCCGCCAGCGCGCGATGGCCGCCGGGTAGGGTCGCTCGACACTGTCCCAGGCCGTCGCCGCGCGTCCCCACTCCTTGGCGCCGCCGCGAGCGCCAGCCCGCGCCATCTCTGCTTTGCCGTCAGCCAGGTGCGCCCGCTCGACGGCACCACCCGCCTGAGCCGCCGCCTCGAGCCGCTGGATGTGTAGTCGAGCCCGGGCCAGTGCGTCACGCAGCTCGGCCTTCTCCCCCAGGTCCCGCGCCCGCTGCGCCCGGTCGGCTTCGATCCGGACGCCGGTGGAGCTGACGCGAGCGATCCGCATGATGTCATCGGTGCAGAGCTCGATCCGATCCAAGGCCCATTCGACCGCTCCCCGCGCGGCGACGTAGTCGCGCTGGCGCCGGCGCAGCTCGCCCAGCAGAGCACCGTGGAGCCCAATCCACTGCGACTCGGACGTCGCCGCTACGGCTCCCTCGACCGCCTCGAGACAGCGTTCGGCGTCGTCTTCCTTGCCCTCGCCCAAAGCCAGCTCGGCTTCGCGCAGAAGCCGGAATACAAACAGGTTGCCGGTCATACGAGCCGGCGGCGGCCCGAGGTTGGCGCGCGACAGACGCCAATCACCGATCTGATAGGCGATCTCTGACACCGTCATCACAGCCCAGTCATGGACGCGCACGAAGCGTTTGGGCGTCTCCGCGAGGCCTTTCTCCGCCATCTTCAGCGCCTCTCGGGTACGCCCGATGAGGCTGAGCATGTCCGCGAGATTGGCGTAGCCCGTGGACAAGCTGTCCACGTGCTCATTGCGGCGCGCGACGTCGATCGCCCGCTCGAGGCAGTCCAGGCCCTCGGGCACCTGCCCCAGGACCACTTTGGACATGCCGAGCGTGTTCAACACCTCGCCCTCGGCCAGCTCGTCCCCCGCATCAATTGCGGCCGACAGAGCCACCTCGCCATCGGCGATCGCATCCCGGTAGCGGCCGCGAAGGCTGCGCATCCGAGCCAGCCAGGCCAACAGCTGGGCGCGCTCGCTTCCCCCGTCCTGCGCCGGGAGCATTGACAGTGCCCGCTCGGCGGTGGCGATCGCCTCGGGTCCACGGTTCAGTGACCACTGCACGCGCGCCAGCCGGCCGAGCAGCGAGGCATAACGCTCGCAGTGCACACCCGGATCGAGCTCGTCCAGCGCTCGGCCGAGCAGGACGTCCGCGCGTTGCCGATCGCCGGCGATGCCATAGGCGCGGGCAGCCAGGGCCAGGAGTGCGACGTGGTCGAGTTCGGACGGCCGGGCATCCTGGTTCACGCGGGGCCAGAGCTCGAGCGCCCGCTCTACCAGCTCGCTGACCTCACCGTACGCGTGCACGCGCTCGGCGGCCAGCGCCGCGTGAACGCTGGCTCGCAGCGCTGCCGGTTGGTCACCGGCGGATGAGTAGTGGCTGGCGATGATCGTGGCCCGCTCGGCCTCGCGCCCATCATCGGGCAACGGCGTCGCTGCCTCGAGTGCCAGTGCCAGTGCCAGATGCCATTCGCCCCGCTCGCCGGGGAGCAGGTCGTCGTAGAGCGCTTCGCGGAGCAACGCATGACGGAAGCAGAAGCGCTCCTCCTCATCCGTGATCAAGATCTGCTCGGACACCGCCTCTCGGAGGGCGACCTGAATGGCCTCGCGATCGCTGCCGGTGACGACGGCGATCGTGCCCTCGTCGAGTGCCCGGCCTACGGCAACCGCACGGGCGGCGCGCTGGGCATCGGGCGACAGCCGCTCGATTCGCGTCATGAAGGCGTCGCGCAGGCTCTGCGGCGCCGCGCCACGCCCGTCGAGACCAGCGGCCAGCAGCTCTTCGGTGTAGAGCGGGTTCCCCTCGCTGCGAACGTAGAGCCGCTCGAGCAGCTGCGCCTTGGGTTCGGCGCCGAGGATGTCAGCCAGTACTTCTCCCAGCTCGGCCCGGTCGAGCGGCTCGAGTTCGATCCGGTGGGCCCGCTCGAGACGTTCGAGCTCGGACAAAAGAGGCCGCAGTGCGTGCCGGCGATGGAGCTCGTCCTTGCGGTAGGTGAGGACCAGAACCACGCGCTCGCGGCGCAAGCTGCGGGCGGCGAATCCGACGAAGGCCCGCGTGGACCGGTCAGCCCAGTGCATGTCCTCCAGAATCAGCACCACCGGGGCGGCATCGCTCAGCAGATCCAGCAACTCGAGCAGGGCCTCAAACAGCCGCAGTTGGCCGCTTGGATCGGGACGATCATCGCGGGGCCGTCCGTCATCGAGGCCGGGGAGAAGAGAAGCCAGCTGCGCCCGGCTGCCGGCGCTCAGGGCCTCAAGCGCGGGATGGTGCTGGCGTACAAGCGGACGCAGGGCGCTCAAAAGCGGCGCGTACGGGAGCTCTCCGTCGGCCGGCTCGACCCCGTCGCCGCGCAGGATCAGAGGGCCCTGATCTCCGTCGACCTCGAGCCTCAGCCGCTGCTCGAGCTCGCCGACCAGCCGGGTCTTGCCGACCCCGGAATCACCGCCGAGCAGGACGAGGGCGGCTCGCCCGGCGGTGGCCTCCTGGACGGCGAGCTGCAGCTCGGCCAGCTCGCCGATTCGTCCCACGAAGTGACTGCTCGTCAACCTCGCTCTCATGAGCGAAGTATCGCCGGACGGCGGAGACCATCGCGAGCCCGCGGTGGTGGCTGGGCCCCGTCCGTCTGGAGGCAGCGCTGCGGAGGAGGTCCTCACTTCTGACTGATGCCATGACGGCGGTGAATTGGGGGTGCATTTTTCGTTCCTTCGGCTGGCTGACAACGTGATCTCAGGATGAACTGAGACCGCCGTCTGCACATCGGGAGAACGGCGTCGATTCGGGGGAGCTGGGCCTTACCTACCGCCCGCCGACCCCTTACCGCCGAACCATTACCGCCGCTTCAGCAGCCGGCGAAAGTGCCCTCCGGGAACGAACGCATGCGGGTTGATCACGCCGAGCTCGTGCAGCCGCAGCCGCAGTGCTTCGTCCTCGACCCCGGCGTCATCGAGCGTCGCCAGCATTCCGCTACTGCGCTCGCGCGCGAGCTCGTCGAACGAGACCAGCTCGGTACGCTCGGCTGGATCCGCAGACTCCTGGAACCCGAGGTCCGGCGGGACGTACCAGAGCTCGGCCTCCTCGTTGTGCGAGCACAGGGCGCGAGCGAGCGGGTACTGAGCCGGGTGGTACAGGACCAGCAACCGCAGCACCCCGGGGAGCCTCAATCGCCGAGCCTGGCGCATCGTCGTGGCTTCACGCAGGAACCGAGGGGTGCGGACGCGAGAGGGCTCCAAAGCGATCACCCGCGGGATCGACAGCAGGTTGCGGGCGTGGGCCTCGAGCTCGAACCCTTCCAGGGCGCACGGGAGCATCAGCAGCGCCAGGGGCTCGTCCGGGCTCCCAATGTCGCGTGGCATCAGCCGTCAGCCGCCCCGATGACGGGCGTGTTTATGCGCTCGCTCACGACGCTCGCGCTCGGTCTTGAGCATGCACCGCGTGATGTTTCGGCCGTACGAGGTCAGCCTCCACACGCCACCCTGCTCGACCAGCGAGACCTCTCTGATCCCCTTCGCCACTGACGTACCGCTGAGGACGGCGTCGGCCCTCTTCTGACCGTGCAGCGTGATCGTCACGTTCGCGTACAGCAGCTGGTCCTGATCGTGGTTTATGTGGCTGGCCTGGGTCGGTAGGCAGTGCGCGAACAGCCTCGCGCACGAGGTTCGAGTGGAGCGCTGGATCGAGGCGCGCGCCGTTCTCTCCAGCTGCGCGCAGGCCCCGCCGAAGGAGCCCTCAGCGAGGTCGTAGGCGTAGTTCGCCGCCACCTCGTTCGGAGGCGTGAAGTCCGATCCGCCGCCACACGCGGTGACGCACAGCATCACCGTGATCGCTACCCCAACCCAGCCGAGCCAATGGCGCCGCCTCATCGGCCGCTCAACCCGAGCCCGGGTTGGGACCACGGGGCGCCGTGGCCAAGGTCGCCACCGCCGCCGAGCGCGCCAGTGCCAGCGGAGCCGGCCCATCCTTCGCGCGGGCCTTGACCGTCACCGTGACGTAGTTGCCGCCTTGGGTGGGGGTCCCGTTCGTGGTCACGAGCTCCTTCTCCGCCGGAATCCAGATCGCCGCGGCACCAACTCCGGTGACCGGTAGAGGCTCCTGGCCTGGCTCGTGGACTCCCGGGCCGTAGACCTGGCTCTGATGGCTCGAGGTCGTATCGAACTCGGTCCAGGCCTGAGCCGAGGCTTGGGCGGCGATCTCCAGCCGCGCGGCGCCGGCGTGTACGACGCACACGAGGCTGACGGGGTTGCGACTGGTGATGCGCAGCGCCACGGCGTGTTTCGCCACGCGCGCGGTGGCGTCCCGAGCGGCCTGACAGACGCGTACCGCCACGGGCAGATGCGAGGTGGACGACGAGTGCCCCGAGCCCCCACAGCCCGCTGCGAGGACGCAGCAAAGCGAGCCGGTGAGGGCCATCAGTCTAACCGTCGTTCGCCCTCCCCCGGTACCGCTCTCGACCCCAGCTCGCCCGTGGGCGGTGCGGGCTCGGCCGGCGGATTCCCGTTCGGCATCTCCTGACCAGCACTGAGCGGGCTGAGCGGGGAACGCTTGGCGCCGTCGATCTCCGGCTGACTGACATTCATCGGGTGGTGGCAGGCGGCCAGGTGACCGCCGGCGTATTCGGCCATCGGCGGCTCTACCGCGGAGCAGATGTCGGTTGCCCGTAAGCAGCGGGTGTGGAAGCGGCATCCGGAGGGCGGGTTGATCGGGTTGGGCGGCTCGCCGCCGATGACCCGTCGCTCCCGAGCGCGGTTCTGCCTGGGGTCGGGAATCGGAATCGCCGCCAAGAGTGCCTCGGTGTAAGGGTGGATCGGCTTGGTGTAGAGCTCTCTGGCGGGGGAGAGCTCCATCAGCTTGCCCAGGTACATGACGGCGATCTGATCCGAGACGTGCCGGACGACCGACAGGTCATGGGCGATAAACACGTACGACAGGCCGAAGTCGTCCTGCAGATCGTCGAGGAGATTGATGACCTGAGCCTGGATCGAGACATCCAGGGCCGACACGGGCTCGTCGAGCACGAGCAGCCGGGGATTTACGGCGAGCGCCCGAGCGACACCGATGCGCTGGCGCTGGCCGCCGGAGAACTCGTGCGGGAACCGGTTGACGTGCTCCGGGTTGAGGCCCACGCGGTCGAGCAACTCGCGGACGCGGCCGTCGATCTTGCTCCGCTCCATGCCGTGCAGCTTGAGCGGAGTCCCGACGATCTGCCCAACTCGCTTACGCGGGTTCAGAGACGCCACCGGATCCTGAAAGACAAGCTGTACCTCCTGGCGGAGCGGATTGAGCGCGCGGCGGCCGAGGTGCGTGATGTCATTCCCGCGAAAGCGCAGCGTGCCTGAGGTCGGCTCGAGCAGGCGGACCATCGAGCGGGCCAGCGTGCTCTTGCCACATCCCGACTCCCCGACGATCCCCAGCGTCTGGCCCTCGGTCAGTTTGAGCGAGACGTCATCGACGGCGTGGACCACCCCGACGGTCCGATCGATGAGCACCCCCTGCTTGATGGGGAAGTAGAGCTGGACGTGCTCTGCCTCGAGCAGCGGCGCCGTGTCGGAGCCGGGTGCCTCCGGCTGCGTCTGGACGTCGGTACTCACGCCGCCACCGAGCCGGTTCCCAGGCCGATGCGCCCCTCGACCTCTCGCTTGGTGCGCTTCTGGGCTACGTCGAGCCAGCAGCGATCGAGGTGCTCCGGGTCCTCAGGGATGTGTGCCTCGAGCGGCGGCACCTCGCCGCAGCGATCGAAGGCGTGGGGACACCGGGGACGGAAATGACAACCCTGCGGGACCCGGGCCAGCGATGGCGGCTGCCCCGGAATCGCGGGGAGCCGATGGGGCGGCTCTACATCCATGCGGGTCATCGATCCCAGGAGGCCCCACGTGTAGGGGTGCTGAGGGTCGTAGAAGATCTCGTCCAACGTCCCCTGCTCGACCACGCGCCCGGAGTACATGACGATCACCCGGTCGGCAATGTCGGCCACAACCCCGAGGTCGTGGGTCACGAAGATGACGCCGCTGTCGCTGTCCTGGCTCAGCTGCTTGATCTCGTCGAGGATCTGGGCCTGGATCGTCACGTCGAGCGCGGTCGTGGGCTCGTCGGCGATCAGCACCCCGGGCGAGAGCGAGAGCGCCATCGCGATCATCGCCCGCTGGCGCATACCGCCCGAGAACTCGTGCGGGTACGCGCGGGCGCGGTCACGGGCGCGGGGGATTCCGACGCGCTCCATGAGGTTGACGGCCCGGTCGAAGGCCTCCGCCTTGGAGATGTCCTCATGCGCCCGGATCTGCTCAACGATCTGATCGCCGATCCGGTAGACCGGGCTCAGCGAGGAGATCGGATCCTGGAAGATCATTGCGATCTCCTTGCCCCGGATCCGCTCGAGCTGTTTCTCCGAGGCGCCGATCAGGTCCTGGTCACCGAGGCGAGCAGAGCCGCCAAAGCTGGTGTTGGGCCCGCGGGTGAGGCCCATCAGCGTCATCACCGACACCGATTTCCCGGACCCGGACTCGCCGACGATGGCCACCACCTCGCCCCGGTCGAGCGTGAACGAAACGCCGTCTACGGCCCGCACGACCCCCTCCTCGGTGTTGAACGAGACCTGAAGGTCCTCCACGTCGAGCAGGCGGTCACCCATGGCTTGCACCCCAGTCCTTGAGCGTCATCCGGAGAGCCTGATCCGCGGGTCGAGCACCGCATACAGAACATCGACGATGGCGCCGAACATGACGACGAAGAAGGCCGTGAACATCGCGCCCACGAGGATCGGCGGGACGTCGAGGTTGCCGATCGCCGTCGCCTCGTACTGGCCGATACCTGGGAGGTTGAACACTGTCTCGGTGACCAACGCAGCGCCGCCCAGCAGCAGGGCAAAGTCGAGGCCGAACATCGTCACGATCGGCATGAGCGAATTGCGCAGAACGTGACGTGTGAACACCTTGCGCTGCGAGAGGCCCTTGGCCCGCGCGGTGCGCACGAAGTCCTGATTGATCATGTCGAGCAGGTTTGAGCGCAGCACGCGCGAGTAGAACCCGATGCTCAACGTGGCGATCGAGATCCAGGGCAGAATAAGGTGATAGGCCCACTGGGTCGGGCTGTCACCGAAGTGCGTGTACCCGGTGTTGGGGAACCAGGTGAGCTTGTAGGCGAATAAGTACAGCAGGACGGCTGCGAGCAGGAAGATGGGCACCGAGACGCCGACGATCGCCGCCACCATCACCCCTCTGTCGGCCAGTTTCCCTACCCGAAGCGCACTGATCGAGCCGAGGATCGTCGCCACCACCAGCCAGATGATCGCCGCCGGCACAACCAGTGACAGGGTCACCGGGAAGCGCTGCTTGAACTGGTCTACGACGTTGAGATCGTCCTGATAGTCGATCACGTTTCCGGTGAACACGAGCTTCATCGTGTTTGCGTACTGCACGTAGAAGGGTTTGTCGAAGTCGAACTTCCGTGCCACCTCGTTCACCGTCGCCTGGTTCGCGTTGCGCCCCGCGATCGACCGCGCCGGGTTGTAGCTCGGGATGATCTCGAAGAAGCTGAACACCAGGAACGATGTGGCGATCAGCAGCACTAGGGCCGAGAGTGAGCGCCGGACGATGAAGCGCGCCATCAGGTCTTGATGCGCACCTGGGCGCGGGGATCCAGCGCATCACGCACGCCGTCACCGACCACGTTGATGCTGAGGATTGTGAGCACGAGCATCGCGCCGGGGATCAGCGCGAAGGTAGGGGTCGTCGAGATGTAGTTGATCCCGTCGCCGATCAGGGTGCCCCAGGAAGCGTTGGGCGCCTGCACTCCAGCACCCAGGAACGAGAGGTAGGACTCGAGCAGGATCGTGTTCGCGAGCATCATGGGCACGAATACGGTGATGGTCGAGGCGGCGTTGGGCAGTATCTCGGAGAACATGATCCGCACCGGACCCATGCCCTGGACGCGCGCAGCGTCGACAAAGTCCTGCTCGCGCAATCGCAGCACCTCGCCCCGGATCGGCTTGCCCAGGTACGGGATGTAGATCACCCCGATGATCAGTGTCGGTATGAAGATCGAATTCCCCTTGATCGGACCGATCCCGCCGAATGCGAGTGCGGTGCCAACGACGACTCCGAGGATCACCGGCGGGAAGGACCAGATCAGCTCCATGAACCACCGCAGCACGGCGTCGACCGGGCCGCGCAGGTAACCGCACAGCAGTCCGAGCAGGGTCCCGAACAGGATGATGATCACGGTCGCGATCGAGCCGATGATCAGTGACGTACGCCCGCCGTATAGAAGTCGCACGGCCAGGTCACGGCCGTTCTCGTCAGCGCCGAAGAAATAGCGGCTGGTGAACGTCGGGCCAATCGGCACGCCGCCCGTGGAGACGATGTCCTTGGCGTGCCCGCCCACGTTGACCGTCCCGGTGATGTTTTCGGCGTTAGGCCCGATGTGCGCGATGTCGTGCGCGTACACGGGCGCCAGCACGCAAGCCGCAACCAGCAGCACGAACACGATGAAGAAGACGATTGTGACCTTGTTGCGGCGCAGCCGGCGAAAGGCGAGCTTCCATGGCCCGATCGCCGGCGCGTGATGGCCCTCGTCCCAGGAATCCCCCCCACCGTGTACGGAGGTGATGAGGACGCCACCGCCGACGTCACCAGGCGTCTGACTGACAGGCGGTTCTATAGCCATTGCGTAAGCACGAGCCTATACCTCAGGACTATTACGGAGACCGGGAGGACGCCCGAAGGCGCCCTCCCAGAATTCCGTCTTACTTGAGCTGCAGGCTCGTCAGGTCCGTCAGCCACTCGACCGAGAGCGTTCCCTTGGCGAAGTCGATTCGGTCCGAATAGAACTTTGCCTTGCTCTCGTGGCCGAAGACGTCGTAGTACGCATGCTGCACCGCGTACTGATCCAGGGCCGACCACTGACTCGCCACCTTCTCCGGCGGCTGCTGGTCGAGCTTGTTGAGCTCCGAGTTGTAGTGAGGGTCGTTCACGTAGCCGTAGTTCAGCGAAGAACCTGCGTCCCCGGCGAACAGCTGCATGAAGTCCCACGGGTTCGGGAAGTCCTGGTTCCAATCCCCGAAGCCAGTCTGCGGATGCAGGGTGGGGGCACCAATCGTGGTGAAGTACACGCCCGAGTTGACCACCTTCTCGGATGCCTTGAACCCAAGCGTGTTCAGGACCGAGGTGTAGTAGTCGAGGTACTGCCTGCGCGGGCTGCGCTCCTCACCGTAGACGGTGACCGGCTGGCCGATCATCCCGGACTTCTTCATGAGTTGCTTGGCCAGAGTCAGGTTCGGCGGCCCATTCGGATTGTGGAACGGGCAGTTGGACGGACTCGAATGCCCCTGGATCCCGAACGGAATCAGGTGGCAGTCCGGGGTCATGAAGCCACTGTCGAGCCTCGAGAAGGCCCGGTCGTCCATCGCGGCCAGCACTGCCTCGCGGGCGTACAGATTGCTGAACGGCTTCTTGTTCACCGCAAAGAAGAAGTACCAGCTCGAGTTGAGCGGGACACCTTGGTAGCGGTCCGCCGCCTGGGTCTTGATCTGCTGCACGATCGACGACGGCAGCGTGTCACCCGGGTCGAACACATCGGCCGTGTTGTTCAGCACGGCCTGCGCGTTGGCCAGGACGTTGGAGTTGACGTTGTAGACGATCTTGTCGGCGTACCCACGCGCCAGTCCGGGCACGTCAAACTTCGGGTTCTTGACCACCGTGTAGGTGTGACCTGGGCTGATCGGGCCCCACATGTACGGGCCATCACCGATCGTGCCGGTAGAAGCGAGGTTCTTCATCGGCGTGTTCGGCGGTACCGGCGCGCTGCCGGGAAGCGCGAAGATGTCGACGATCGGGGCAAACGGCGCGACGACGTTAACGACGATCTTGCCGGTGGCGTTGTCGGTGGTGATCCCGCTGATGGTCTTCGCCTTGTTGTTGGCGTAGGCCGTGCCGCCCTTGACGTAGGCGCTGATGAACGAGGCCGCCTGCCACGGGATCTTGATGTCCCGCTCGAGGGCGTAGGTCACATCGCTGGCCTTGATCGGCATCCCGTTGGAGTAGTGAAGATTGGGCCGGAGGAAGAACGTGTACGTCTTCCCTCCGTTGGAGACGGTGGGCAGGCTCTTGGCCAGTGCCGGAATGATCTTGCTGCCGGCCGTGCCCTGGACGCCGCGGACGAAGGTCAGCAGCGGCGTGTTGATCACGGAATACAGCTCGTTGCCCTGCGTCGTAAAGTCGAGCCCCTGGTCGGCGGACAGGGGCGGCGTGCCGGCGGCGATGGTGATCGTTCCGCCCTCCTTGCCGCCCGAGCTCGGGGCCGTGCTTGACGACGCGCTGCCCGAGCTAGACGAGCTCGACGACGAACTCGAGCCGCAAGCTGCAACCACGAGCGCCGCAATGACCGTCAGCAGCAACACCGCAGCCGGTCTGGTGTGTCTCTTCACAGATCCTCCTCCTCAAGAGGTTATTTCCCAGAGCCGACAATCTATTCCCTCATCGCCTCTGATGCGAGCCGATTTGGGGCGGGAGCGCGCCGCCTAATCAATCCTCAACACAGCGGCGCCCAGTCAGGTCCGGGTCCCACACCTCGTTGTACTTTTTATCTGAGCCGAGCAGAATCACCGGCCGTGCCGGGGCTTCGCTTCGCACGCGGGGCCCACGTAGTCGATACTTACCTCCATGCGCGGCGCGCCCACGGACGAGGCCTTCGAGGCGCTGCGCGCTCAGCTGGGCGGAACGGCACCGAAGAGTCTTGAGCGGCTCGAGGCCGAGCAGCTCGCTCACCTGACCGAGTCAATTCGTGCGGCTCGCCGGCGGCAGAGCCAGGCCCTGGGGGAGGCCGGTGACCGGGCTCTGCGTCACGTGCCCCGGCTGTTGCGAGCACCGATCCGGCGGATCGTCGGGTGAGCGCCGCCACCGAGGCGGTGCAGGCCCAGGCTGAGATCCTCAAGCTGGCCCGGCTGCTCCAGCGAGAGCCGCTGGAGCTCGCCTACCTCGAGGCCGTCCCGCTGGATGACCTGCAGGCACTGCGCGAGCAGACGACCGAGGTCATGTGGCAAGCCAACGGCGCGGCACTGGGGCGTCTGGCGGCGGCAAGCAAGCTCCTGCCGGCGGGGCTCACGGCGACGATCAGCGAGCGGGCATTCGGCCCCCTGCTGTCGGCGCGGATGGCCGGCCTTCTGGAACCCGAACGCGCCGTCGAGGTGGCCACCAAGCTCCCCATCCCTTTCCTGGCCGACGTCGCGATCCTGCTCGATCCGCGGCGAGCGAGCGCTCTGATCGCGCTCGTGCCTCCCGAGCAGACCGCCGCCGTGACCCGTGAGCTGGTCCAGCGCGGCGAATACGTGACGATGGGACGGTTCGTGGGGCATCTGGGCGGCGAAGCGATCACAGCGGCGCTGGCGGTGATGGATGACGCAACGCTGCTCCAGGTCGGATTCGTGCTCGAGGACAAGGACCGGCTCGAGTGGTTGGTCGGGCTGCTACCGGCCGAGCGGCTGGGCGGCATCGTCGAGGCGGCGGCCGAGCACGGACTATGGCTCGAGGCGCTGGACCTGCTCGGCCACCTGAGCCCAGCCCGACGGCTTGGAATCGTCACCGGGGCACCTGACCTCGACCGGGCAGCGATCGAGGCGATCCTGGCCACCGTGGTGGAGTACGAGCTGTGGCAGGAGGTGCTCGAGATCGCCGAGCAGGACGAGGCGCTCCAGGCCCGCCTGGCGGAACGCGTCAGTGCGCTGCCAGCGGACGAGCGCCAGGACATAGCCCGGCGGGCCGAGATAGCAGGCGCGTTGGAGCGGCTCGGCCGCCTGGGCGAGGTCCTGGCCGCGTCCTGAGCTGAGCACAGCGCCGAGAGCATCGCTGGCTCCCGGCGCTGCGCGTCGGCTCACCTCATGGCATGTAGACCGACGTGTGGCAGGGCTTACCGCCGCACACGTTGACGATTTGCCCGTTCGGCTCCAGGAAGTCCGACATCTGCTTCTGGGCCAGGGGAGTCTTCCGGGGATCCTCATGCGGATCCAACAGCGGCGGGTTGTTCGCCTCCGCCGGTGCGATGTTGCCGAGCGGCGGCGGCTGCGTGTGCCCAGGTCCGCTGTCCCAGATCTCGATTGCCGACCCGTTGAAGGGGAACTTCTTGATCACCGGCAGTCCGTAGAACAGGTTGCGGTCACGACCCCGGTTGGTGTTCAGGTCGAGCGCCGGCTCGTAGACCGAGACCCCGACCGTCCGCGCCTCCTGCGCGCCCGCGTACATACTCACCTGATGATCGCCGTAAGCGATCTGCATGAGCACCTGATGTGTCGGGGTGTCGGGCAACGGGTGGGTCGTCATGTACTGGGCGTACGCGTCAGCCTCGCCTCGATCCCACAGCTGCTGCATCAGGTCCAGGATCAGCGGATGCTCCGACTGGTCCGCGTAGCTCGGGTACAGGAACGAGCTGTACTCAGCGAAATCAGTGCTCCGCTGGAGCAGCATCCCGCCGTAGTCGAGGCCGGTGACGCCGAGGACGGCGTGCCGGAAGTCCGGCGCCACCGCGGTCAGCATCCCACCCATGATCCCGCCCTGGCTGTTGCCGTCGTAATACAGGTGCGAGGTGTCGATGAGCGGCTTGCCGCCGGACTGGAACGCCCCGTTGGAGGCGAAGCCCTTGGGGTTCAGCAGCAGCCGGCCGAGGAAGAGCGTGTTGAGCACTCCCTGCTGGAGCCGGTCAATGACGTTCGGGAAGCCGTTCAGATTCTCGAGGGCGCCGATGTCCCCTGCCACGTCGCCCTGCGCCAGCCCCCACCAGTCGGTGGCACAGAACACCATGTTGTGTCCGCTGCCCAGCGCCTGAACCCAGGAGTCCTCGACCTCGTCGTGTGAGCCGAGCAGCCCATGGCCATAGAGCGAGATCCGTGCCGGATGCGACGCGCTGGCGGTGCTGGGGATGATGCACTCAAACGGCGCCGTGGCCGTATTGCCGGGGATCTGAGTCGGCGTCGCGTCGGGCTTGCTCGAGCTGTAGTGGAAGCCGGCCGTGGCGCTGCCCCCGCACACGACCAGGTAACACGGCACCTCGAAGTTGCCCTGGACATCCGTGAATGAGGGTGCACCGGTCAGCGGACCCTTGCTCGTGACCTGGAACGCGGGCGCGTGGCCCTTCACGACACCGTCAGCGAGGTTCTTGTCACCGAGTTGCGCGAAGGCGTTATTGCGAATCGCCAGCATGCGCCCAGTCAGGTTCTGCTCGGAGCCGACGGTGAAGTTCCACGCCTCGTACAGGGTCTTGTCGCGCTTGATTCGTGCGCGTTTGAGCGCCGCGAAGATGCGCGCGTAACGCTTGCGTTGTGAGCGCTCGGCGGACGGTAGCCGGCCCCCAGCTCTGAGCAGCCTGAACCACTTCGGTGCCGCGATCAGCTTGCCGCTCGCGGTTCGCAGGTCACGCAGCGCGACCACGTAGGTGTGGCCGTCGGCAAAGTCCTTGCCGGGGTGAATCAAAAGGTCGGTGTTGGCAGGCGTCGTGGAGTTGACGTCGAGCTCGGCCCAGGTCAGCTGGCGTTGGCCCGTGGCCTCGTCAATGACCACGATCGGCTGACGTTTGGCGAACGCACGCGACATGTTGAGCAGCGGTGTAGCCCCGGTCCGAGCGAGTGCCTGCGGGTTGTCCAGACCGGGAACGTGAAGGATGATCGCGCTGCCAGGCGCGAAGCCGTCGTTGCGGTCATACGGCCCCGGGGTGATCGCAGCGCCCGCACTGTTCACCGGCATGGCATTCGCGGGAAGGTTGACCCGCACCTCCGTGGCGCTCGATTTGTCCGGACGTGTGAGCCGGTTGTCCGGGAATGGGAACAGGCACGGTTGACCCGAGTAGGGCTGGCAGTCCGCGGCGGGTGAGCCGGCGGCGCTGGCGGTGGGGGCCAGCGTCGCGACCCCGGTGAAGGCCGTGGCCAGGGCAGCCAAACACGGCAGCCAGTAACGCTTGTTGACGTACGCCGTGCTGGCGTTCATCCATGTCTCCTCTCTCTGCGCGACAGCGAATGCGCGAAGCTCACGCCTGCGCGTCGCGCAGCGTAGCCGCTGGCGAGCGCTCAGCGCGCCCCGGGCCGTGCCCGGACCCGATCCGATCGCGGCCCCCGGCCAGGTTCGCCACCGGAGCGAGAACCGGCCACGGCCAGCCCGGACGCGCGAGGTAGAAGCCCTGGACGAGCTCCACGCCGAGCTGGGTCAACGTGTTGAGCTCTGCCAGCGTTTCGACGCCTTCGGCGACCAGATGCCCGCCTGTCTGCCGCGCATAGCTGAGCAGTGCCGACACCAGGGCTCCGCGATCTGGGTCACGGTCGATCGCGCAGATCAATGTCCGATCGAGCTTCAGATAGCTGGGACGAACCGTCGTGATCTGACGCAAGCCTGAGTAACCGGCGCCCATGTCATCGACGGCAAACCGGACGCCGAGCCTGAGCAGCCCAGAGATCTGTGCGTGCAATCCGGGCGTGTCCTCGAGCAGGCTGTTCTCGGTCAGCTCCAGGATCAGGCCGTCGAGCGAGTCCGGCTCGCTCAGGAGCGCGTGCGTACGCGGATCGAGGAGCAGCGGCCCAGACAGATTGATGCTCAGGCACGTGCCTTCCGGCCGGAGGCTCAGCAGCTGGAGAGCCTTGCGCAGGCAGGCGAGCTCGAGCTCGTCCCGAAGTCCGTATTCATCGGCCACCGCGAACCAGTGCAGCGGGCTCGAGGTGCCTCGGGTCTGAAACCGGGCCAGAGCCTCATATGCGTGGGGGCGTCCGGTGGAGATGGAGACGATCGGCTGGACCACCATCGTCAGCCCTTCACCGTCGATCAGTCGCTGTAAGGCCTCTCGCGCTCCCCCGGGCCCCTGTTCGGTCATCGGCTCACCGGCGTAGACCGACAGCTGGTGCTTCCCAGACCGCTTGGCCACGCGCAGGGCAACGTCCGCGGAGCGCAAGAGGGTTTCGGCGTCGTTGCCGTCCCGGGCCAGGAGTGCGATGCCGATCGAGGCTGACAGCGGCGGAACATCCTCGTGCGCGCACGCGAGATCGTCGAGTATCTCCTGGGCCAGCGCGGGCGGGTCCAGATCGCTAACGACGATGCCAAACTCGTCACCGCCGAGTCGGCCGATGACGCACTGCGCACCGAGTCGGAGTTGCACGCGCGTGACGAGTGAGGCCAGCACCCGGTCACCGGCGAGGTGTCCGCTCCCTTTGTTGATCGAGCCGAAATTGTCCAGGTCAAGCAGGAGCAGCGCCACGTTCTCGCGCTCCTCCGAACGGCCGGCGATCCGGTCCAGGCAAGCCCGGAAGGCAGACCGCGAGAGAGCGCCTGTGAGGCCGTCGTGGTCGGCGTCGTGGCGGGCGCGCTCAAGCATCGCCCGCAGCTCCCGTGTCACGCGGCCGCACGTCAACAGCAGGGCGATCACAGCCACAACGAGACCGAGGTAGTCGAGGGTCAGCTTCTGCTCTCTAATGATGGGCAGGGCGAGGGAGATCAGCAGCACAGTCCGGCCGACCCAATGGACCCGCCCGCCCCGGGCGATCACGCCGCTGGCCACGGCCGCCAACCACAGGATCGATACGACCGTGACGCGTTCGGGCCCCAGCCCGATTATCAGCGTCGCCGCGGTGGCGGCCAGTGACTCCTCGAGCTTGAGCCACGGCGAGCCCGGCGCACCGAGCGCCACACCCGCCGTGAGGATGATGATCGTGAAGCCGATGACCCGGACGAGCAGCGAGGAGGAGAACTGGTCCTCGGCGATCAAGATGACGATCGCCAGCACGGCCAGGCACACGCGTGCGACAGCAGCCGTGCGTCGAGCACGGAGAACCTCCTCCGGCACCGGACCGAGTGGTCTCACACTTGGCCCTGTCGGTCCTTGGGCCGGTTTTCATAAGTTTGATGCGTTGGGCTCGACTATGGTCGGGGGATGCCTGACCGTGTGTCTGAGCCTCAGGCGATCAGTCGGCGTTTAGTCCTGCTTCTGGCCGTCGCCTGCGGGGCCTCGGTGGCCAACCTGTACTACGCGCAGCCACTGCTGCATACGCTCGGACACGCGTTTCACGTGTCCAATGGAACGGCCGGGTTGCTGGTCACGGTCACGCAGGTCGGATACGTGATCGGCCTGGCGCTGCTCGTACCGGTCGGAGATCTGCGCGAGCGCCGTACGCTGATCAGTGGGATCCTCATGGTCACGGCGCTCGGGCTCGCCGTCGCGGCCGCCGCACCGGGCATCGAGGTGTTCGGCGCCGCCCTTGCCGTCGTGGGCCTCACCTCCGTAGTGGCGCAGGTGATCGTGCCGATGAGCTCGTCACTGGCGGCCGAGCACGAGCGGGGCCGAGTCGTCGGCACGGTGATGAGCGGCCTTCTGACCGGGATCCTCATTGCCCGCACGATCAGTGGCCTGATCGCGGCCGCGTTCGGCTGGAGGACCGTGTTCGCCCTGGCGGCGGTGGGAATGGTGGCCCTGGCCGCCACCCTGCGCCGGACGTTGCCCAGGCTTCCCCCCACGGCGCAACTCTCCTACGGCGGCGTGCTGCGCTCCGTGCTCGTCCTGATTCGCGAGGAGCCTGTCCTGCGCCAGCGGATGATGCTCGGAGCGCTGTGCTTTGGCTGCTTCAGCGTGCTCTGGACCTCGCTGGCCTTTCTGCTCTCGGGCGCGCCGTACCACTACGGCAACGCGGTCATCGGCCTGTTCGGGCTGGCCGGGGTTGTGGGCGCGGCAGCGGCGTCAGCCACCGGGCGGCTGGCCGACCGCGGGCGCGGCACCGAGGCCAGCATCGCGGCGATCATCATCCTGCTGGGCAGTTGGGCCGTGCTGGCGGCCGGCCGGAGCTCGGTGATCGCGCTGATCATCGGAATCGCCGTCCTCGATCTCGGCGCCCAGGCGCTCCACATCAGCAATCAGAGCGCGATCTACGCACTGAGGCCAGACGCTCGCAGTCGCCTGACCACGGCCTACATGGTCAGCTACTTCTTCGGTGGGGCCGTGCTCTCGGCGCTGACCTCGAGTCTGTATGCGAGTGGGGGGTGGAGCGGGGTGTGCCTGCTCGGCGCGGTCACCGCCGGTCTGGCACTCGTAGTCTGGGTTCTCACCTGGCTCGGGCTTCGCTCTCGGGCCCAAGCCGACCGTCGGCTCGCGTCGGCGGCTGAGCCCGCGGGGGGTGGCGAGTGAGCACAACCGCAGTGGCCGAGACCGACCGGCGCGGCGGCATCCTCGTCGTCTTCGTCGGGCTGATGCTGGTGCTGCTGATGGCATCACTCGATCAGACGATCGTCTCCACCGCGCTGCCAACGATCGTGGGAGACCTCGGCGGTTTGAGCCACATCTCCTGGGTGGTGACGGCGTACCTGCTGGCGCAGACCGCGGTCACGCCGGTGTACGGCAAGCTCGGTGACCTCTACGGGCGCAAGGTCGTGCTCCAAGTCGCGCTGGTCATCTTCCTGGCCGGATCGGCACTGTGTGGCGTGGCCCAGAGCCTGACCGAGCTGATCGTGTTCCGAGCGGTGCAGGGCTTGGGTGGTGGCGGGCTGATCGTGAGCACAATGGCCGCCATCGGTGACGTGGTCTCCCCTCGCGAGCGGGGGCGCTATCAGGGGATGTTCGGTGCCGTGTTCGGACTGGCCAGCGTGATCGGGCCGCTACTCGGCGGCTTCTTCACGACGAGCCTGTCGTGGCGGTGGATCTTCTACGTAAACCTGCCGATCGGGGTCCTCGCATTCGGCGTCCTGGCCGCCACGCTCCCCTCCCGCAGTGACGAGGCCCACCATCGCATCGACTACGTCGGCGCCATCATGCTCGCCGCGGCACTGAGCGCGGTCGTGCTCCTGTGCACGCTGGGCGGAACCTCGTACGGGTGGGGTTCGCCGGTCATCGTCGCGCTCGGGCTGCTGGGTGTCGGGCTGCTGGTCGGCTTCGTAATCGTGGAGCGGCGCGCCGCCGAGCCCATCCTGCCCCCGCGCCTGTTCGGTAATCGAGTGTTCGCTGTCACGAGTGCGATGGGCCTCGTGGTCGGCTTCGCCCTGTTCGGCTCTGTCACCTACCTGCCGCTGTTCCTCCAGGTGGTCAACCGTGCCACCCCCACCGGTTCGGGGCTCCAGATCCTGCCCCTGATGGCGGGGCTCCTGATCACGTCCATCTCATCCGGCCAGATCATCAGCCGCACCGGCCGCTACCGGGCATTCCCGATCGCGGGGACGTTGGTGATGGCGATCGGACTCAGCCTGCTCTCGACGATGGACGCCCACACCGGCCGCCTGGAGGCCTCGGGGTTCATGTTCGTGCTCGGCCTGGGTCTGGGCATGGTGATGCAGGTCCTCGTGCTCGCAGTGCAGAACGCGGTCGATTACAACGACCTCGGGGTGGCGACCTCAGGGGCAACCCTGTTTCGCTCGATCGGGGGTGCCGTGGGCACGGCCGTGCTCGGTTCGATCTTCAGCAACCGTCTGAGCTCGGAGCTCGCCTCCTCGCTGCCGGCCAGCGCACGGAGCCAGCTTGGCGGAGGCGGATCGGTGAGTCTGAACACGGCAAAGCTGGACAAGCTTCCGCGGGCTATCCACACCGTTTATACGACCGCGTTCACAAACGCTCTTAGCACGGTGTTCGTGGTCGCCGCGTGCGTGGCCGCGGTGGCCTTTGCCCTGAGCTGGCTGCTCGAGCAACGCCCACTGCGCGATACCGTCGTCGCCGGGAGCGGCATCGGCGAGAGCTTCGCCGTCCCCAAGCACACCGACTCACTGGCCGAGGCGGCCCGCGGCCTCACTGCGCTGATCGGGCGAGATGAGCGCCGCCGGCTCGTGGAGCGGCTGGCCCAACGAGCCGGGGTCGACCTCTCCGCTGCGGCCTCGTGGCTCATCGTCCGCCTGCACGAGAACCCTGCCGCCGACATCCCCAGCCTGTGCCAGGCCTTCGATCTCCCGGTCGAGGTCGGCGAGCGGGCACTCACCGAGCTCGTGAACGCCGGGTTGGTCAGCCTGACGCAGACCGAGCCCGGCCAGCCGGCCGTACGCGCTGTGAGCGACGAGGGCGCGAGGATCGCCGAGCGCCTGATCGAGGAGCGGCGCGCCAGCCTGGCCCGGCTGTGCGAGCACTGGTCACCCGATCAGCACGACGAGCTCGGTGGGCTGCTGGCCAGCCTGGCCAGAGAAATGGCCCGGGAGCCCACCGAGGAGATGCGGATCCCGACGCCGGCGTAGCTCTCAGCGCCGTGCCCGGCCGGCGCGAGTCGGCGCCGCGCCTCGCAGGTCGCCCTCGATCGCAATCGCAGCCTGCTGCGCGGCGGGCAGATACTCGCGCCGCAGTGCCGCCATCGAGGCGCGGCTGGCGTGGACGGAGACGTTCAACGCGGCCACCACTGCCCCGGACGCCCCGTGTATCGGGACGGCGAGCGAGCGCAGCCCCTCCTCGAGCTCCTGGTCCGTGGCGGCGTAACCCTGCTTGCGCACCTTGTCGATCACCAGCCGGAGTGCCGCCTTGTCGGCCACGGTGCGAGCGGACAACGCCACCACTTCGATCTGGGCCAGCCGCGCCTCGAGCTCCTCGTCGCTCAGGCCGGCGAGCAGGACCCGCCCCATCGAGGTCGCGTACGCGGGCAGGCGCGTGCCGACCGAGAGCGTGATGCTCATGATCCGTCGTGTGGGAACGCGGACCACGTACACGATGTCGGTCCCATCGAGGACCGAGATCGACGAGGACTCGTTGACTTGGGCCACGAGGGCCTCCATGTGCGGCTGCGCTACGTCCGGAAGGCTGAGGCTCGAGAGATACGCGTAGCCGAGCTCCAGCACCCGCGGGCTGAGCGCGAACCGGCCATCGTTGAAACTCATGTAGCCGAGCTTGACCAGGGTGAGAAGGAAGCGCCGGGCGGCGGCGCGGGTCAGTCCGGTGGCTCGCGCTACCTCGCTCAGCCCCAGCTCGCGATGCTCGGCATCGAAGGCACGAATGACCATCAGGCCTCGCTCCAGCGACTGGACGAAGTCGGCACTTCTTGGCTGGTCTGCACTCATCGGTCGCTCCCGCGAAGTGTGCGGTATGTGCACACTAGTGCACCGTCCGGAAACCGGGAGAGGGTTACTGCTCGGAGCGCATGATGATTCGAGCACCCGAGGTGCGGCCGCTGGTCACGAAGCTGATCGACCAGCGCAGGATGACCACGAGGCGGTTCTGGTAGCCGATCAGGTACCAGATGTGGACGACAAGCCAGATGGCCCAGGCCGGTATTCCGCTCAGCCGGATCGGGCCCAGATCGGCGACCGCACGCCCACGTCCGACCGTGGCCAGGTTGCCCTTGTTGACGTAACGGAACGGACGCGAGGAGCCGCCATCCAGGCGATGCCTGATCAGACGCGCCGCGTAGGCGCCCTGCTGGATCGCGACGGGCGCCAACCCAGGCAGGCCCAGCACACCGCCCGCGCCATCCGAGACGCTGGCCATGTCTCCGAGCGCGATCACCTCAGGGTGGCCGGGCAATGTGAGGTCCGGCTCGACCTTGACCCGGCCCTCCTTATCCACCTCAGCTCCCGCCTGCTCGCCGAGCTTCGACGCCAGTTCCGAGGCCCGCACTCCGGCGGCCCAGATCACGGTCCGGGCGGCGATGCGCTCGGTGCTCCCGTCCGAGGCCCGAAGCTCCACCCCGTCACGGTCTATGTCAACGACGGTCCGGTTCAGTGTGGGCGTCACGCCGAGCTTCTGGAGCGATTTCATCGCGCGGAGCGAAAGCGACTCGGGGAACGCGGTCAAGATGCGATCGGTGGTCTCCACGAGCAGGATCCGCGCCTGGCCCGGGTCAATGCGCTTGAAATAGTGCTGGAGCGTGTCACGAGCGAGCTCGCCGATCTGACCGGCAATCTCGACTCCGGTGGGTCCTCCGCCCACGACCACAAACGTCGTCTCAGCCTGCTGCTGCTCAGAGCTGGACGCCAGTTCCGCGCGCTCGAACGCAGCCAGGATGCGCGAGCGGACCTCGATCGCGCTCTCCAGTGACTTGACCTCGCCGGCCACCTCGCGCCACTCCTCGTGCCCGAAGTACGAGTAGGCCGAGCCGGCCGCGACGATCAACGTGTCGTACTCCATCTCGGCCGGGGTTGTGCCATCGGAGTCGGGCGCCAGCAGGACCTTCCGGGCGTCGAGATCGAAGCCGGTCACCGCCGCCAAGGCCACCTCGACGTTGTCCGCCGAGCCGAACAGCGCCCGCAGCGGATACGTCACTTCGCTCGGGGACAGGGCACCTGTGGCCACCTGGTATGTCAGGGGCTGGAAGAGATGGAAGTTGCGGCAGTCGACCAGGGTCACACTGACCGGGGCGCGACGTAGGTGCTTGGTCGCCTCCATCCCGCCGAAGCCGCCACCAATCACGACCACTCGGTGCCGGCGCATGTCATCAGATGAAGATTGCATCGGTCAGGACGGTAGAGGCTCCGCCGCCGCCTCGTTCTCCGGTGACAAGATTGACCGCATGGCCTCGCTGCCCAGGGTCCACTGGAGTGCGCAGTGCTGGTGACGTGCCGCGACGACCGGTTGAATCTGATCACGCAGCCTGACCACGCCGCACTGGCGGGGCGGATGGCCGAGGCCTGGGGAAACGAGCAGTTCGCCGCTCCGGCCGCGCGCGATGCCCTCATCTGCGCGGCCGCGCATCACGACGACGGCTGGCACGATCTGGACTCCAGGCCGACCTACAACTCCGAGCGCAAGCGCCCGGCCCACTTCACCGAATTGCCGCTCTCCGAGAGTGCCGGTCCGTACGCGCGAGGCGTCGAGTCCGTCTACGAGCGAGACCTCAGGGCCGGGGCTCTGGTAGGGATGCATTTCAGCGGCTTCTACACCAATCGCTGGGGTGTCGGCACCGGGCCTGCATCGGAAGATCCGCTCGCCCTGCAGGTCGTGGCCGAGCAGGAGGCACGATGGATGCCAGCGCTGCGGGCAGCGTGGGCGAACCGGGGACCTCGCAGCGAGTTCGACGCCGAGACGTGGCATGCCTACGAGGTGCTCCAAGCGGTGGATCTGCTCTCGTTGGCGCTCGGCCTCATGGATCTCGCACGGGCCGCGGAGGGGCAGATCGTCGACGTGACGAGCACGCTGACCCGCGTGGAGCAGCCGCCCGGAGGGCGAGCGGTCACCGGGGTGCCGCGCGCCGTCGGCCACCCAAGCCGAGCGGCCATCACCGTGCAGCCCATCGCTCCGCGGAGGGTTACGTTGGATCCCTATCCGTTTCGCGAGCCCGAGCTTCAGCTCAGCGTGCCGGTGCGCGAGCTCGAGAACCGTCCCTACGAGAGTGCCGGCGTGGCGGCGGCGGCCTTCCATGCCGCCGAGCCGCACGAGATGTTGCTCACCCTGTCCCGTTGACTGGGCAGCACCGACGCGAGTGGCGGCTCTCCGCCAGTCAGCCAGCGGGGCTCTCACCATCCCTGCCGAGGAGCAGCGTCAGCCCGCCGATCGCGATCATCAGCCCGATCGAGATCGCGAGCGCGACATGCAGGCCGGGCACGAAGTTTGAGGCGATCAGGGATCCGAACAGGGCCACGCCGAGCGCGCTGCCGGCTTGGCGCATCGTGTTGAGGGTGCCCGCCGCCACGCCCGAGCGTGAACGATCGACGCTGCCGAGCATCTCGGACGTGATGATCGGAACGATCAGCCCGCCGCCGAGACCTATGGCCGACATCTGCACGACCATCGTCCCGTAGCTCGTCGAGCGTCCAACTCCCAGGAGCGCGACGCATCCGCAGCCCAGAATCAGCGCCCCGAGGGCCAGCCCTCGCCGCCGTCCGAGCCGCTCCGAGAGCCATCCGGAGCCGAGATTGGCCGCTGTGATGGCGATCATGATCGGAGCCAGCGCCAGCCCGGTTTGCAGCGGCGAGAGGTGTTGGACGCGCTGAAACAGAAGACTGAAGACGAAGATCAGCCCGTAGAAGGCAATGTTTATCGAGAGTCCCATGACCGTCGAAACGCTGAACGTGCGCGAGCGGAACAGCCGCGGGGGAAGCATCGGTCTGGCGACAGCCGCTTCGACGGCCACGAAGCACGCCGCGGCCACGATGGCAACGCCGAAGCCGGCCAGGACGAGCGGGTCGGCGAATCCCTTCGAGCCTCCTTCGATCGTGGCCGCCACGAGCGCCACCAGCGTGATCACCGCGGCCACCTGCCCCGGCGGATCCACCCCGCGCTCGCGTGCCTGGGGCGTCTCCTGGGCCCAGCGCAGCGTCAGGTAGACGCCCACGATGGCCACAGGGACGTTGATGAAGAAAATCGCGCGCCAACCCAGCGAGGCGATCAGCAGACCTCCGACGAGGGGGCCTCCGGAGAGGGCCATGCTGGCACCGGCCAGATACAGACCAACGGCGCGAGCCCGGGCCGCTGGCTGCGGGTAGGCGTGGTTCAGCAGGCTCAAGGACGCCGGTACGAGCACGGCGGCGCCGACACCCTGCACGGCGCGAGCGCCCACGAGCACGGCCAGGCTGGGAGCCAGGCCGCAGACCACCGAGGCGGCTGTGAACAGAGCGAACCCAGCCACGAATACCCGCCTGGCACCGCTCCGATCACCTAGAGCGCCGGCCGTGAGGATGAAGGCGGCGAACGTCACGGTGTACGCACTGACCACCAACTGGAGTGAGCTGACGCCGCCGCCGAGTGCCGCGCCGATCGACTTGACGGCGACATTCACCACGCTCACGTCGAGCTGCACGACCGCGAAGCCGAGACTCGTGGCCACCAGGGTCAGCCGTCGCGCGCGCACGGCGCCGGGCGACTCGGTCGGTTCATGCGTGCGCTCGCTTTCGACTGTCTGCATGGGCTTGATTCGAAGCTAGCCCATGGATGTTTCGCTCACGGACGAAATATCCCCGACTGACCCGACCGACGGCCGGTGAGGCTCAGTGACGCCCCTCTAGCCGCTTCGCTTCGCGGCTGCGCACGTAAAGCGTCCCGCCCGGGCCGGAGCTGTGAATCCGCAGCTTCGGGCTGCCAGCCACGGGAGGCGTATCCGGAGTCTCGATGACCTCGCTGGCAAACATCCCGCCGCCATCCACGGTGACCGAGATCCCCGCCGGCACGATGAGCGTCACCGTGCCGAATACGTTGTGGATATCGACGTCGATGACCTCGCCGTGCAGAGTCGCCTGGCGCAGGTCGAGGTTGATGGTTCCGAAGATCGAACGGAAGGCCGAATGCTCCGGCAGCTGCCACCGACCGGACCGGACGAGACGAGAGCAGATCGCCCGATGCCTGACCGCGGGTGTAGCCGGTAGCGCCGGAACCGTCTGAGCGGGAAGATCAGCGACCAGCGCGGCCAGCTCGGGTTCAGTGCGCGCGAGCTGGGCCTTGCCCACCCGGTCACTGAACTCCTCGAGCGTCAGCCGGCCATCGACCACGGCGTCACGCAGCAGGGTGATTCCCTGCTCGCGGTCCGCATCGCTGGCCCGCAGCGCGGGCTTGGTCTCGTCCGTCACGAGCCCAAACGGTAGCGCTGCGGCAGCGGCCGCTGCCGGCCGGGTCAGGCTGCTTCGGGCGTCGTCTCGCGCGCCGTCAGGCGGTCGTAGTTCAGACGCAGCAGTTCGAGCACGTCATCGATATCGGACTGGTTCTCGATTCGGCGAGCGGCGGGTCCGATCCGACCCGGAAACACGGGATGCTCAGTGATGCGCCCCTGCTCGTACAGGTCGGCCCAGACCTGCTTGGGGAACGAGAAGTGGGCCGCGTGGTCGCCATGCAGGTGACCGATCTCGCGCCGTCCGACCTTGAATGCCCACTCCCCCCGCCGACCCGCCCCGGCCTCCACGCCGGGCCACGCCGTCACCTCGTCGTTGATCTGTCGGCTGGCTGATCGCGTCTCGATCATGGCCGCTCCTTTCGCGAGCGTGGTTTCAGAGGTTCGTCTGATCACCGTAGGTGGCGGGCAGCGCGATTGCCATCGGTAATTGGTCCTAGGCCTCGGGCGGGCGGGTTCGTCTCATGCCGTGGCCGCGCTCGGCAGCCAGCTGAAGCGCCACGCTGCGAGCAGGACCCCGCCCACCGCCCAGGCCCCGAGCACCAGGAGATCCTTGGGAGACAAGGCGCCAGTGAACGAGCCGTTCACCGAGGCCAGGTGAAGCGCCGCGGCCAGGTGCTCGATGGGAAACACCGACGCCAGTGACCGGAGCGTCGGCCCCAGGCTGTGGGTTGGGATCCAAACGCCGGAGATGAAATACAGCGGCATCGTGGTCAACTGGACGATCGGCTGAGCCGCATCCATTGAGCCGATCATGCCCGACACGGCATAGCCCAGGCAGGCAAATGCCAGCGTCCCGACGAGCGCACTAAGCCCCACCGCCACGAGAGCCCCGGGTGCGAAGCCCACGCCGTATCCGACCTTCGCCACGACCACAGCAAGGTACCCATGATGGCCGCGATGGCCACCGTGGACAGTGCCTGACCGGCAACCAGGACCGTCGGCGGCACCGGGGTAGACCGGCGTCGCTTGAGCACGCCGGTCTCACGCGCCGTGGCCATCGAGATGACGAGCGAGCCATAGGCCGCGGTGACGATCGACATGGTCAGGATGCCCGGAACGTAGTAGCGCGACAACTGGATCGTCACGCCATCCACGGTCGTAGTCCCATGACCGAACACGCCGGCGAAGATGACCAGGAGGAGGATGGGGAAGAAGAAGGTGAAGAAACGCGCCCTGGGGTTGCGCAGGCTGGCCCGCAGGTCGAAGGCGACCTGATGGGCCACGAGCGCCAGCGGGCCCCGCGATGCTGCCGTGGGACCCACCGGTGATTGCTTCGCCGGCGCTGATGCGCGCCCTGAGGCGCGGGCGGGCTTGTCACCCTGGCGGCGACGCCAGGCGCGGTACAGACGCGTGATGATGAGGATCATCGAGGGCTCCTTAACTCTCGGGAGTGGTCAGTTGCAGGTACACGTCTTCGAGCGTGGGCCGGCGAACCTCGAGGCTGTCCAGTTCGAGATCGTGGTCCAGCGCCCACCCGGACAGGGCATGCAGGTCGGCGGCCACGCTCAGGCTGGGCACGACGATCCGCTCGCCGCCCGGTCGCCGGGTTCGCTCGGCGCGCTCGGCCAACGAGGGCGGTAGCTCGTCGACGACCACCGTCGGGGGGAGGGCGAACGTAATCTCGGCCGCGGAGTGGTCCCGGTTGCCGAGCGTCTGTGGCGTCCCCGAGGCCACGATCTGTCCATCGGCGATGACCGCGATCCGGTCGGCCAGCCGCTCGGCCTCCTCCATGTAGTGAGTGGTGAGGAACACGGTTTTGCCGAGGTCGCGCAGGCCGGCAATGACCTCCCAGGCGGCCCGTCGCGCCGACGGATCGAATCCGGTGGTCGGCTCGTCGAGGAAGATCAGCTCTGGGTCGCCGATTAGCGCCAGCGCCACGTCCAAGCGACGACGCTGCCCCCCGGACAGCGTGCTCGCCCGCTCCTCGGCCTGCTCGTTCAGCCCGACCAGAGCCAGCGTCTCGTCGACGGGTCGGGGCGTGCGGTAATAGCCGCGATACAGGGCGAGGCACTCGCGCACGGTCAGACCTGGCTCGGCCTGAGATTCCTGAAGCACGACGCCGATGCCCTCCCGCCAGCGCGACGGAGCGTGAGCGGGGTCGGCGCCGAGCACCTCGACAGTCCCTGCCGTGGCCTCGCGGAACCCCTCGAGGATCTCGAGGGTCGTCGTCTTGCCGGCCCCGTTGGGGCCCAGGAAGGCGAAGATCTCGCCCCGGGCCACGGTGAGGTCGATCCCGCGGACCGCCTCGTGTTCGTCATAGTTTTTACGCAGACCCCTGACCGTGATCACGGAGTCTCGTCTGAGTGATTGTGTTGAGCGTCGCGTCGCTGCACGACGGCCGCATCGAGTGAGTTGGTGAGCATGCCGTCACGGTAAGGCGGGACCGTCCCGCCGTCATCGGCGTCCGGTTCGATCTTCGCCCTCCACCCAGAGGCGGAGGCCAGGTTCGGTCGCCTCCACCCCCGGGCCGATGAAACACTCGGCGTCGGGCCTATCTTTTGGCCCATGCTCGCCTTCATCCGGTGGTTCACCAGCAGCGGTCACGTCCCGTCGAGTGACGGACGTGCCCCGGTGGAGGCCATCTTCCTGCGTGCCATCGGGCTCGCTTATCTGGTGGTGTTTGTGGTCTCAGGTTTCACCACCCGCCCCCACCCTGGCCTGCACGGCCACGGAGCGGTGATCCTGGTGGCGATGGTGGCCTTCGTCGCTGCCGCCGTCGGCACGCAACCGCGGTCGCAGGTGACCGACTCCCGACGGATTGTGCTGCTGATCCTGGTCACGATCGCCTCGGCCGTCCTCGCCGTGGCCCAGCCGCACGGGATCTGGGAGGGCGGTCCGTACTTCGTCGGCGTGGTCGCCGCCCTGCGCCTCGGGCGCATGCCCGGGGCGCTCACGCTGGGCTTCGCGATCGTCGTCCTGGTGCTCGTGTCGGCGTTGGCGGGTCATGGGAGCGCTGCGATCTCGGTCATGGTGGGCGCCGTGCCGTGGTTCCTGGTCATTCGCCTGATGCGGACCGCGCGCGAACGGCAAATCGCACTGCTCGCCGCGCAGGCCGCCGAAGCCCGCTCCGCCGCCGCCGCCGAGCGGGGCCGCGTGGCCCGGGAGATGCATGACGTGCTGGCTCATTCGCTCTCGGCCCTCGCCCTGCAACTGGAGAGCACTCGGCTGGTGGCACGCGACCGCGGGGTTGACATCGAGGTGATCCGCGGTCTGGACCAGGCCCACGATCTCGCCGCGAGCGGGCTCGAGGAGGCCCGTCGCGCGATCGCCGCCGCCCGAGGCGACGAGCTGCCCGGTCCCGATCGGCTCGGCGCACTGGCTGAGGCGTTCGGAGAGCAGAGTGGACTACCGGTAGCGGTCGAAGTCCGGGGCGAGCCCCGCGAGCTCGCCCCCGATGCCCGATTGGCCGTCTACCGGACGGCTCAGGAGGCGTTGACCAACGTGCGCCGCCATGCCGCCGCGGAGCGGGTCCGGCTCGAACTGAGTACAGCCCCCAGGGAACCGTGCTGGTGGTAGAGGACCAGGCCCAGCCGGGAGCCCCGCCGCCGGTGGGTCTCGGACTGACCGGCAGCGGCTACGGACTGACCGGAATGCGTGAGCGGGCGGAACTGCTCGGCGGCCAGCTCCTGGCTGAGCCGACGTCGAGTGGCTTCCGGGTCGAACTGCGGCTTCCGGCGTGAGCGCCGACGCCGAGCGGCCGATCCGGGTTCTGCTCGCTGACGATCAGCGCCTCGTACGCGAAAGCCTGGGCACGCTGCTCGGACTGCTGGGCGGAATCGACCTGGTGGCGACAGCGTCCAACGGCGAGGAGGCCGTGGCCCTGGTGGACGAGCACCGCCCAGAGGTGGTGCTGATGGACCTGCGCATGCCTCGTATGGACGGAATCGAGGCGACAGGCAGGCTGCGCGAACTCCACCCCGAGATCCGCGTGATCGCGCTCACCACCTATGCCGATGACGAGAGCGTCCTCGGGGCTCTGCGCGCCGGCGCGCGCGGCTATCTGACCAAGGACGCCAGCGCGGGAGATATCAAGTCCGCCATCCTCACCGTCGCGGCCGGCGAGGCCGCACTCGACCCAGCCGTTCAGCACCACGTCGTCGCGGCACTTGCCGACCCGGCCGGTGGTCAGCCCCAGGCCGAGTCCGGCGCCCCACCGTTGCCCGACGAGCTGACGCCCCGCGAGGCCGAGGTGCTGAGGCTGATCGCCCAAGGGTTGACCAACAACGAGATCGCCGAGCACCTGGTCGTGAGTCCGACCACGGTCAAGTCCCACATCAATCACCTGTTCACCAAGGCAGGGATCCGAGACCGAGCGCAGGCGATCAACTACGCGTACCGCACCGGGATCGCCTCGCCGCCCGGGTGAGGTGGATGCCAGGCCGCCCCGAGCCTGGATACGTACGACGCAGGGCGGCATGCGCGCGTGTCAGAGCGGGTTGAAGCAGCCGTAGATCGTGAACAGAGGGTTCACGACCATGTGCCCTCCAGGAACCCGCATCATCTGCTGGCCGACGAACGACGGGGGCGCGTCAGCCTTGTAACAGCCATTGGACTGAACGCTGACGTCGTAGCTGACCGTCTGTTCCAACGGGGTCGGACCGGACTGGGGAACCAGCACGTCGACGCTGCACACCCAGTCATCTCCTGGTCCCTGGTTGGCGGCGGCGCGGCGAGCGCAGCTCGTGAGCTGGTCAAGCCTGGCCCCGGGCGGGATGTTCCGGCCCAGGAGGCGTTGTTGGAGCAACGTGAGCTGGTTGAACGTGGGCGCGAGGCTGTTCTGGAGCCTGTTAGCGGTTACCGCAGCGGGGCCCCAATTGCTCGCCGCGGTCAGCAGAACCAGGATCGCCGCGCCGGCGAGCGTGATCCGAACCGCCGTCTTCCAGCCCGTGCGCCGCGATGTTGGTACCCCGGCAAAGTCTCGGCGGCGGATCGCCAGCCAGGAGCCGCCCAGGCTGACGGCGATCCAGACGCCGCTGACGAGAATCCCAGCCATCAGCGGGCCGGCGAACCTGGGCGCCGTGAACAGGCCATGCCAGGCGCTGAAGGCGGAGGCCACCAGGAGCGTGTGAACCCAGGTCCCGTTGCCGATCAAGGCCAGAAGCTGCATGACCAACGCAAGTAACACTGGCCCGAGGACACCCAGGATCCCGTTCCGGGTCAGGCTCGAGAAGAGCACAGCCAGAGCGAGAAACCCGAGCAGCGGCAACAGGCTGAGGGCCCAGCTGACCAGCACGAGAAGGACGCCCGACCCCGGGGAGATCAGCTTCCCGCCGAGCCCGACCAGTGACTGGTGACCGATCAGGACCAACCCCGCAGCCAGGCTGGCGACCGCCGACAAGGCAGCGATCGAGGTGCAGACGATGGCCGCGGCCAGCACCTTCCCGGTGAACAGCTCGCCGCGCGTGCGAGACCGCGTCAGGAGTGTCTTCCAGGTGCCGTAACGATCCTCCGCGGAACAGATGTCACCGGCCACGACGCCGGCGATCACCGGGAATCCCCACTGCCCGGCGAAACCCAGGATGACGAGCGGGATGGCAAGCCCCGAGCTGTGGACCCAGACTCCGAACAGCGTGTCGCCCGGAACGCTGCTCTGAAGCTTGAGCACGGCAGTGAAGGCGAACGGCCCGAGCGCGCAGATCAGAGCCAGGACCCTGATCCCCACCTGGCTCGTCAGCTTGCGTAGCTCGACCTGGGTGGCGCTCCAGAGTCGCGCACCACTGGAGACGACATCGAGCGGCGTAGCCGCTGGCGGGAGCTGGACGCTAACCCCCATGGCTCACCAGATCGTGTGTGCAAGACGCGCGCACGTGGTCATCGCCGGGCGAGCCTGGTGGCTCACCGGTCAGGGCGAAAAACATCGTCTCGAGCGGCCCGGCCATGACCTCGAGGCTTCGAATGGCGACCCCGCGCGATCCGAGCTCCACGACGTAGGGATCGAGGCTCCCCGGTTCGACGGTGAGGTGAATCTCGCCTGGCGAACCCCGGGTTGCCCGCAGGCCCGAATGAACCCGAGCCAGCTCCAATGCGGCGCCGTCCTCCGACGTGGTGAGCCGGTACTCGAGCGGAGACGCCTGGCTGCGGAGCTCGGCCGCCGTGCCTGTCCACACCTGCCGGCCTTGGCGCAAGAAGGTGTAGCTGCTGCACGTTCGTTCGAGCTCTCCGATCTGATGACTGCTCAGAAGGACGCTCACGCCGTCCGCGGCCAGCCGGTGGAGCAGTGCAATGACATCCCTCACGCCGGTCGGGTCCAGCCCGCTGGTGGGTTCGTCGAGCAGCAGGAGCCGGGGAGCGCGCACCAAGGCCGCGGCGATCCCCAGACGTTGCCGCATCCCCGTCGAGTAACCGCTGACGCGGTCACGGGCGCGCGCGCCGAGCTTGACCTGGGCCAGCGCCTGATCGATCCGTGCCTCGGCTCCCGGGTCGTCGAGCCGGGCCAGCATCTCGAGGTTCGCACGCCCGGACAGATACGGATAGAACGCCGGAGCCTCGACGAACCCCGCGGTCCCAGCGAGCGCACCGGTGTCGCCGCCCCCCAGTATCCGGCCGAACAGTTCGACCTCACCCGCATCCGGCACTAGGAGTCCGAACAGCAGGCGCAGGAGCGTGGTCTTGCCGGCGCCGTTTGGTCCCAGAAGGCCCCGAATCTCGCCCGGTGACAGGACGAGATCCAATCCGTCGACGGCCCGGGTCTCGCCAAAGGTCTTGACCAGACCAGTCGCCCTCAGGACGGGCTGGAGCCTAGGGGAGGACATGGATGCCGGCGAGCGCCTGCAACCCCGATCTCGTCACCATCGCATCCGACCTACCCCGATGACCGAGCGCCAGCGTCAGGGTCGCCTGGCCGTTTCGGTTCGTGCGCACGTGGCGCCCGGCCACGGTGATCAGCGCGGCGGCCACACGGCGGCCGGCCTTGCCGCTCTGCGTCTCGACTGTGGCTTCGAAGCGTAACCGCGTGCGACGGCCAGCCCGCACGTTGCTCGGACTGACACGGAGGCTGAGATCCGATCCGCACCCCGGTGCCAGCGCCTTCGGACCGAGGGTCGACGCCGGCCCGCGGACGGGGTGTAGTGGCAGTTCGAGCGCGGAGCGCGGGTGCTGGTTGAAGTCAAAGTCCTTGACCAGGTTGCCCAGGACCGGCAGGGACTCACGCACATCCGGGCGAGAGTCGGGACGGCCGTCATTGGCCGGATTGATCCGCCGGCCGCCCAAGAAGTCGTCCTCGATGAACTTGTTATAAGCGTCGAAGGACAGCGTCTGCGGATCGACGCAACCTCGCTTGGCGTACGGACTGATGACCATCGCCGGAACCCGGAGGCCGTATCCGTTCTGGTCGACGGTCGGCGGTTGGACATGGTCATAGAAACCGCCCCAATCGTCCCAGGCCACGAAGATCGCGGTGCTGTTCCAGTCCGGTCCACGCATGATCGTGTTGATCAAACCGGTGACGTACGCCTGCCCGGCGGACAGCCGGCCCGGCGGATGCTCGGAGTCGGCCTGACTGGGGACCACCCAGGAGACAGCGGGCAACCTGCCCGTACGGGCGGCGGCGTAGAAGCGCGAGACGTTCTGGACGTTGCCCGTCTGGTTGTCGCCGTGGACATCGTCGAACTCCGACAGCGGGTTCCAGATGTCAGGCACGATCGTGGCCAGGCCCTTGCCCGTCCGCTGTGGCTGCGGGGCACAGGTCATCGCGTCGTTGGGACAGTCGGCCTCGAGACCCTGCTCGATGTAGTAGCCCCAGCTCACCCCGTGTTTGTGCAACAGGTAGGTCAGATCGGTCCAGTCGAAATGGACCGCCGGATATTGCGAGGTCGCCGAGAACTGAGACTTGGCCAGCGCCTTGCCGGCCGGATGGTTGATGTCACTCCGGCAGCTCATCGGATTGCCGAACTTCGCGCACAGGGCCGACCATCCGGAGACCATGTACAGATGAGCCGCGAAGCTCCAGGACCGGTTGGGCTCGAACATGCGGTCGTCGAGGACGAAGTTCTGCGCGTAGCGCCAATAGTTCGGGATCTCCCGGGCGTCGTGGTAGCCCATGACATCGGGCGTGGCCGACTGGCTGCAGTTCGGGTTGTCGGTCTGTCCCGGCCCGCAGCCCTTGGCCCCCAGCTCGGCCTCCTTGACGAAGCCGTTCATCTTCCCGGCGTCGATGTCGCCGTTCGCGTTCTTCAGATTGTGCGGTCCGCCTCCATTGATGTCCTTGGCGTCGTGGAACGGCCGCACGCACTGACCGGTGCGAGGATCAGGTGAGCACACGGTGGCCACACCATGCCGGCTAGGGATCCCATTGGCCCCGGGGAACGTCCCGAAGTAACTGTCGAACGATCGGTTCTCCTGCATGATCACCACGACGTGCTTGATCCTGTGGATGCCCGTCGGTTTGATGGCCACGAGTCCAACCGGGTTGCCGTCGCCCTGGGCCTGACCGGCGGCGCTGCCGCCTCCAATCCCGATCGCGGCCACAGCCACCCCAACCACGAGCGCCAGCAGCCCTCCGATCATCGTCACCCGCGCAGTCATGACCCGCCTGCCTTGCGAGAGCCGCTGAGGTCGACGGCAGGCTTGGTCGAACTGCCCACCCAGGCGGTGCCATCAGCCGGGAAGAAGTTGCAGTCGTATCCGGCGTAATAGAGCTGACCGGACGCAAATGGGGACTGCTTGATCGTCCGGATCGAGACGAACGCCTGACCGCCGCGGATTGGCCGCCCGGACCGAGCGCCCGGCGATTTGAAGCTCGGACCACTCAGACAACGCAAGGCGTAGGTGATCGATGTGCCCCGGTCAGTCCGAATGCCGAAGCAGGCGGCCGCGTCGAAGGTCGCCGCGCCAAATGCCGTTGGCCCACACGTGCGACCGGCTGGGCATCCACCCAGATAGGCGTGCTCCACCCCGAACAGCTGACGCTTGATCCCATCAATCCGGACCGTTTCGAAGTTGTTGTACGCCGCGATCACATAATCGATCGACCCGTGTCCGGTCACCGGGATGACCGTCCCTTCGGCGGCCAGCATCTGGCGGAGTGCCGGAATGGGTGAGAACTCCAGCACCGGCGCCAGCCCGGCCACGCCGTGACCCGGGGCCGGCGGCGCTGGAGCGTCGATCTGGCCCCGAGGGAGATGATCGAACCGATAGATGTCGCCGTCGCCTTCGGTCGAGACCAGCAGTGACGGACGACCACGGTGGGTGACGCAAGACAGACCTCGCAGCCCGCTGTTGAACGACCCGACGGGCGGCTCCTGATAGACCAGTACCCAGCGGCCGACTCCACGCTGCACGGGCCCGTCATTACGCCGGTAGAGCCTGGTGTTGATCGTGACGTAGAGCGCTCCCCCGCAGTCGGCAAACGCCGTCACCTTTCGCGTCTTGAGGCCCGGGGATTTAGGTGGCGCCGCCGTGAGCTCCGGCTTGGAGCTGAACACCAGGGTGTGCTTGCTGCGTGACCACGCCCCGCGGAGGATCCCGGTCGGGTTGACACCGGCGTACACAGCCCACGCTCCGTGGGATTCATGCGCCCCGAACGACCGCGCGTCGTCACCGAGGCCCGACAGTGCGAACGAGTGAGACGGGGTGAAGGACCTCGCCCGGTCCAACAGCCACTGGATCCGTGAGGCCCCATCCACGATCGCCTGGGTGATGAGCAGCGAATGCCCAGCCCCGAGGCCCTGATCGGAGGGGATCGGGAACGAGTCCAGGACCTGCACCCGGGTGGACTCGGTTCGCTCGAAGACCTTCCACGGACCGCGGCTCGAGCTCTTGACCAGCACCTGGCCGTACGCCGCCGGGCCTGAGTACTCCCACTGGTCGGTGGCCGCGAACAGGCGTCCGGCGTGCGAAGCGAGCGCCATGACCTCGTTGTCGTGGGAGACCGGCGAGCGGGGGTCACGGGTCAACTTCTCGCGCACGGCCGCCACCGCGAACGTGCTCGCCAGCGGTCGACCCGAGGCGCGGGAGGACACCGGAATCAGGACCGCGATCGCGAGCAGCAGAGCTGTGGCGACGCGCGAGCCGACGCAGGATCGAAGCATCGCTTGAGTATTCGAGATCTGGACTAGAATGTCAACTGTGGTTGTCAATCTTGGTGCAGCGCTTCGTCAGGCTTGGGTCGGCTACCGCCGACGCCTGGATGCGGAGCTCGCTGACGCTGGCTTCGAGGATCAGCGGCTGTCCGACGGACGCGTGCTCCGCTTCTGCGCGGCGGCGCCGCACGTCACCACGGCGCAGATTGGCCGTGAGCTGGGCATCACCCGGCAGGGGGCGAGCAAGGTCGTCGCCAGCCTGCGCAGCCGCGGGTACGTGACCCTCGAGCCGTCTCCGACAAGTGGGCGGGAGAAGATCGTCAGACCCACTCCGCGGGCACTCGATCTACTCGAGACTCAACGCAAGGCGGTTCGGCGGATCGAGCGCCAGCTTCGCCGCGAGATCGGGACACATAGCTTTGACAGCCTCGAGCGGCTCCTCGACGCTTTAGGCGGGGCGGAGCAACCGCGGATGCGGGACTACCTACGGGAGTCCGCCGGCCTCGATGATCTCGGACTCGATCAGGACAGCCGCAACTTGATCATCCCTCGCCGAGCCGGCTTGCCGGAGTAGTTCAGCGTCAGGGACACCTTCTCGGTCGCCTTGCGCGTCTCGATCCGCAGCTGGAGCGAGCCCGACAGCGTCACGAATCCACTGGCGATTCGGACCGTCACGCCGGTGGGCGGCCGCTTGAAGATCAGCGTCAGCTTCCCGTGCGAGAACCGCAGCTTGAACGCCACGCGCTTGCCGTGGAGATCCCGGACCGAGATTCGACCGGCCAATCGGCGCAGCTTCGCGGGCGAGATCCCGCTTGGAAGCCCGATCACGAGTTGCCTCAACTTCAGATTCGCGCCGGGGGAAGGCACGGAGACTTGGACGCGCGGGTGCGAGGTCTTGGCGCCCCTCAGGCTCGCGGTGGCAAAGGCCGCGGCTGACCAGGTGACGGCTTTCGTGACCTTGGAGCTGGAGCTGGCGGAGCCGGCTGAGTTTGATGCGGTCACGGACACCTCGAGGCGAGCGCCCACGTCGGCAGCGGTCATCCGGTAGGTGTGGCCAGTCTGCTTGGAGATCGGCTTACAGGCCTTGCTGGTGCAGCGCCGCCACTGGTAGCGATAGGTCAGCGCCGGGAAGCCTGACCAGACACCAGTTGAGGCGGTAAGTGTGCGGCCCTGCCGGGCGGTTCCGGAGATATTCGGCGCCGAGGTGACCTTCGGGGCCGAGGTGACCGTCGGGGGCGACGGATTGGCGATCGTCCATGAGTAACTGGCTTGAGCCCTTGCTCCGGTGGCATCGGTCCCCTGCACTGTGAAGTGATGCGTCCCGACAGCCAATGAGCTGTAATTGGCCGTGGTCGGTGTTGCACATGCTCCGAGCGGAGCGCCATCGAGCGAGCACACGACGTGCGTGACGGCGTCGCTCGGGGCGAAGGTGAAGTTGGCCGCCGTGTGCGTGGTCGGGTTGGCCGGCTCGGAGGACTGGGCGATCGTCATCGAGAGCGGCGACGGCTCGAGATCGATCACGGACACGGTCCCGGTGTTCGTGGGTCCGCCGGTGAGCGGATACGGTGGATAGAACGGATTCGTCTCCGTGCTCAGGTTGGGCGCAGTCGCCACCAGGTAGCGGCCGGACGGGGTAGTGGAGATGCCGTCGACGTTCGCCAACGCCGGGCTGGTGATGGAACCGGCGATGCGGGGGGCGCTCGGGTTGGAGATATCCACCGCGGCCACCGTGCTCGCGGCGTTCCCCGAGATGTACGCGAAATCTCCTGCGATGCGGATGCGGTATGACCCGGCGAGAAGTGCGTCATCCTTGATCGCGGCAACGATCGTTGGTGCCGCCGGGTTGGAGATGTTCACCACGGCCAGCTCCATCGCGCCAGAGATCTGATTGACCACGTAGGCGTAATTGCCCTGGATCGCCACGTCGTTTGGACGCAGCAGGTTCGTGGGATCGTTGATCGACGCGACGACGCTCGGATCGGTGGGGTCGGAGATGTTGATCGTCGTGAGCCGAGAGCCGTAATAGGACGTGACGTAGGCGTAGCTGCCGGATATGGCCACGGAGGTGGCGTGATCCAGGGCGTTGGTCTCGGCGCCCGAGAGCGAGGAGTTGTCGATGTTGGCCACGATCGCCGGGCTGCCCGGATTTGTGAGATCGATGACCGAGAACGATCCCTTGCTGGTATCAGGGGTATTCGGCTGGCCGGCGAGCAGGCCCTGGGAGGCGACGAACGCGTAGTTGCCGGACACCGCCACCGCGTAGGCACCGAACAGGCGGCTGCTGTCATGCACCGTGCCCATCACGCTCGGGGCGAGCGGGTTGCTGATGTTCACGATCGTCAGGCTGTTTCCGTTGCCGTTGTCGTTGCTCCCTGTACTGCAGTTCGGAACCGGACCCGGCACACAGGATCCGTTCTCGTTCTTGCTGGTGACGAACGCGTAGGAGCCCGAGACGGTGACATTCGTCGCGGCCATCATGGCCGTGTTCGAGGGTGTCGACGCGACCAGCTGCGGATTGGCCGGATTGGACAGATCGATCACGTTGAGCTGTCCCGTCCAGTAGGAGGCCGCGTACGCGTAGTGCCCGGACGCGGCAACCGCCGTGACGCCGGAGAGCGAGGTCGAGTTGCTGACCGTGCCTACGATGGCCGGCTGGGTGGCCGCCAAAGCCTGGCTGGCCAATCCCGCGGAGAGGATGAGCGCGAGCGCGATGCCCAGCCCCATATTGCGACGGATCTGCTTCATTAGCACCGCTCCTCGCGTGTAAGTGCCGACGGTGATCGGGCCCGCGGGGTCGCCCGGTTCAGGCGTCCCTGCCGCAGACTACGAATCCTTATACCCGAACCGAATGTCTTTAACAGGAATAGAGAGTATTGAGACCGTAGCAGGGCGTGATGCGGGGACGCAGCGCCCGATGGTCAACTCCGCGCTGGGAGCTTCACTACGTCGAGCGCGAGTGGCGCGCAGACCGAGGCCGGCTGATCCGCACGCGCCAGCCGGCGCCGAAGCAGGACGAATGCGGGCGCGCCGAGCAGGGCCGGGATCAGGAGTTGGAATAGCCGGTAGGCGAGAACCGCCGCCGTGGCGTCGGTCAGGTTGACGCCGTACAGGGCGAAGACTCCGATCAGGGCGCCCTCGGTGCCTCCTACCCCTCCCGGCAGGGGCACGAGATTGCCGAGCTGGCCGATCAGGTAGCCCAGCACGAGAGTGCCGAACGGCGGCACGTTCCCCACGGCCGCGAAGCCGCAGCCCAGCGCCGCGATGTCGAACGCCATATATGCGAACGAGCCGACGCTGACGCCGAAGCTGTGCGAGCGCAGCAACGCGATGGCCTGCTCCACGCCGTCGGCCGCAGCCGTCAGAGATGCTCGGAGGGAGATCCACAAACGCCCGGTCCAACGCTCGCTGGTGGCGCCCGCGCCACGCTCGCCCAGAGCGCGCAGAAGCCTCGGGCTGACCGCGACCAGAAGGATGCCGAGGGCGGTGATGAGTGCCGGGACCAGCGTGAGCACCGCCGAATCCTTGCCCGCCAGGACGCCTACGTAGACGCCGATCCCCACCAGCACGACAGTGAAGAAGTTCGCCGCGCTGGTGACGACGAAGAAGGCCACGGAACGCCGCGCGATGTGGCCCGTGGGCATACCCGCCTGGCGGAGCGCCCAGACGCCCAGCGCCAAGCCGCCGGCGCCCCCGGCCGGGAGCAATGAGTTAGCCGCCAGCTCGGAGAGCGCGATGTCCCCGCTCAGTCGCCAAGACATCTGCGAGCAGAATGTCGACCGGAAGACGAGCACATAGCCCGCGCACGACCCGACCTCCGCCAGCCCGAGCGTCACGATCCAGATCGCGTCAGTGTGCTCGAGGCGCGCACGCACTTCGTCGAGCCCGGGCACGGCGCCCACCGCAATCACCACCAGGACGATGATGGCGGTGATCTCGACTACCCGGACGAGGAGATGCCGGGCGCCAAACTCGTCCGGCATGCCGCCGCCGGGGGCAACTCCGGCTGCGCCCGAAGCGCTTACGTCAATCGGCGCCATACCCCGGCCCGGTCTTGAGAAGGCCTGGCCGCATGACCCCAGAGCGCTCCTACCGGCCTGGCTGACTGGTCAGCTCGAGCCCGTTGACGTGGGCCCGCGTCTCGCCGTGAATCGAGACGAGCACCATCACGACGTTCCAGCATGCTCGGCAACGGACCACCGTGCCAGGAGCCCGCGGGTAGACGCGGAGTTCCGCAACCTGTCCGCGTGCTCCGCAGTGAGTGCACGCGAAAGCCGCGGTGGTCATGTCCGTGCCGAAAAGCTCAAACAACTCACCGGCGATCGCGTTCCCATCGACTGCTTGCATCGTCTCCCCTATCCGTTACGTCAGGTTCCGCTCGGTCCAAACCGTTCGGTTCTGATCCGGCCGGGCTGATGTCCGTTCTCCACGAGAGCCTCGGCGGCCGTCTCAACGAATGCGCTGGGCCCGCAGATGTAGGCGATCGGCGCCACCGAGGGCGGCCACGCAATCTCTCCGAGCAACTCGCGGTCGATGCGCCCGCGGTGTCCAGGCCAGTCTTCGGGCCACTCGCGGGTGAGAACAAAGCGAACGTCCACCCCGTCGTCAGCGGCGAGCCGCATCAGCTCCTCGCGGTAAATCACCTCGCTCAGCGACCGGGAGGAGTACAGAAGCCGCGGAGTCACGGCTCGATCTCCTGAAGCCCAGTGGTGCAGCATGGACCGGAACGGCACGACGCCCGAGCCGCCGGCGACCATCAGCAATGGCCCCCCGAGTGACTCCTCCCATACGAAATAGCCCCCAATCGGACCGCGCAGCTCGAGTTCGTCTCCGGGCCTTAGCTCGCCAACGAGATAGGGCGAGACCTCGCCGTCGTCGAGTCGCTCCACGGTCAATGTGAGCGAGCCGTCCTCGGGACCAGACGCGATCGAATAGCTGCGCTGCGCTTGGTAACCATCCTCGGCGGTCAGGCGCACGTCGACGTGCTGGCCGGCGCGGTGCCCGGGCCAGTCCGGCACCTCCAGCACGATGCTCGTGGCCCGGACGGTCTCAGTCATCAGCTCGAGCACAGTGCCGAGCTGCCAGCTCAGTCTCCCTGGTAGCGCTGCTCGAGCCATGGGTCCCCGTGATTGTGGTAGCCGTAGTTCTCCCAGAACCCTGGTTCGTCATCGGGCGTGAGCGTCAGCCCGCGCACCCACTTGGCGCTCTTCCAGAAGTACAGATGCGGGACCAGCAGGCGGGCGGGGCCTCCGTGCTCGGCCTCCAACGGCTCGCCATCGTACTCGTAGGCGACCCAGGCTTTGCCGCCGGTCACATCCTCGGTCGCGAGGTTGGTCGTATAGCCGCCGTCCGACCAGGCTGTGAGGTACCCCGCTTCGCTGCCGGCAGCTTGCAGCAACGTGTCCAGGGAAACCCCCCTCCAAGCGGTGTCGAGCTTGGACCACTTGGTCACGCAATGGATGTCTACGGTCAGTGTCTCGGAGGGAAGCGCGAGGAACTCCCGCCATGACCACGACACGGGCCGATCGACCTCACCCCCCACCGTGAAGCTCCACTCCTCGAGCGGTGTGTGCGGCGTCGGACCCGCCGAGAGCACGGGGAAGTCAGCCGTGAGGTACTGCCCGGGCGGCACACGTCCGGGGTCCTCGACCGGGTGCCGACGACCGAGGAAGCCACGGGAGACCGGTGACATCAGGACTGCCTCAGGCGCGGGAGGCTCGGCATCGTCTGTACTTATAGGCCAACCTGGGTCACTTTGCTCGCCGCGTGGCCGCGGTCACGTAGTGTTGAGCGACCGATGTGTTCCAGCCCGACGAGGGACTCAGACGGGGTCGGGTATCCCTGCCGACCGGGTGGTCTCATCCTGGAACGGCGGATAGGTCTCGGTCAGGAGGAACAGGTAGGCGTCGGAGCGCGCCATGTAGGAGTTGGCGAGCACCATCGCGTCGAACAGGCCGCGGGGTAGCGTCCCAATGACGAGAATCACGACCCATGCGGCGACGCCGGCGGCCTCGATCAGCAGGTTGAGAACGTAGCGTAGGATCGCGATCGGGATCGCGAGAAAGATGCGGAAGGCGGTCTTCAACCGGCTGTACTCGGGGAGCGGACCAGCGAACTCGACCCGCACCGGGTAACTAGCGTCCGATTCACCGTCGAAGGACGGATAGGCGTCGTTGAGCAACGAGGTATAGGCCGTCGTCTGGGTCGCAAAGCGAACGTACTTGGAGACGAAGTTGTACAGGCCCTCGGGATAACGGCCCGTGAACACGATCGCAAACCACGCGATGATGACCGCGATCTCCGACACGAACCCCCAGAACACCAGCCAGAAGAACAGCGGAATCGCCAGGATCAGCCTGAAGAAGACCGTCAGACGATTGCGCTGCGGGATGTAGTCAGCCTCAAAGGTGACGGGATACGACATGGCAGTGCCCCTCTCTACATGGTTCCAACAGGTCTCCCCAAGGACCGCTTCGAACCGCGCTTCGCTCCCGGAGGACTGAATTCACTCGGCCGCATCCGACGATCGAGTCACTCAAGGATAACCGTCTCGCAACATTAGGCGAGCGGGGCCCTTCAACTATGGGGCTTCCAAGCCGATATACCGGGATATGAGTGCTCGGGGAGACGAGTCGGCGGGCGCTTGGACGGGACGCGGAGGCACCGCCACGAGCTTTGAGATTCGCCTCCAGGCGAGGGTCTTGGCCGGTCTGTTCGCGGCCGGAGCCACCCTAGCGTTGCTGACGGTCCTGCTCCCCCATTCGCAGCGCGCCAACGAGGTTGGACTGCTGGCCATCGTCGGGGACGCGTACGTGGTCGCCGGCGTGTTGCTCTGGCGTGGCTCAAGCCTGCGAGGCCGAACTCTGCCGGTGACGCTGGCCTGGGGCAGCACCCTGATCAGCGGCGTCGCGTACTTCTCGGGTCAGAGCCCGAGCCCGCTGGTCTTCTTCTACCTCTGGGTGTTCCTTTACAGCGCGTACTTCTTCACCAAGATGGAGGCTGCGGTTCAAATCGTCTATGTGGGGATCGCCTACGCAGCCCTGCTGCTGGCTCGGCCGCCGTCAACCGGAATACCGGCCTGGTGGATCGTCACGATGGGCTCTCTGCTGGTGGCCGCGATCGTGATCCGCGTAATGCGCGATCAGACCGAACTCCTGATCGCCCGGCTCTACGACGCCGCACGCACGGATCCGCTCACGAACCTCACCAACCGGCGAGGCTTTCGTGAGATGCTCGACCTCGAGATCCAGCGCGCCCGGAGGAGCGAGCGTCCGATGGCGGTTCTGGTCGCGGATCTGGACCACTTCAAGGAGGTCAACGACCGCTCGGGGCACCACGTGGGTGACGCAACGCTGAAGCGCGCCGCGGACATTCTGAGTCAGGGCAAGCGCCCGACCGACGTCGCCGCCCGCGTCGGCGGCGAGGAGTTCGCGCTGATCCTGCCTGACACATCCGGAAACGACGCGTTCATCGTCGGCGAACGGCTGCGCGGCCAGGTGCGCCGAGAGTTCGCCGATGCGTCCGTGCCGACAACGATCAGCTTCGGGATAGCGACCTATCCGCAGGACGGCCAGACACCCGCCTCCCTACTTCGCGCCGCCGATGCCGCGCTCTACGCGGCCAAGGAAAGCGGCCGCGACCGGACGGTGCTGCACACCCCGGCACTCGCGGGAACGGCGGCCCGAGACGGAAAGCGAGATGTCGAACGCGAACGCTTCCTGGCCGTGATGCTGGAGCTCGCCGAGACGATCGACCTGCGCTTCAGCGGCAGTGCTCGGCATTCCGAAACCGTCGGACGCTACGCCCTGATGATGGCTCAGGCGCTCGGCATGATCGACCAGCGCGCCCAGCGCGTCCGCCTGGCCGGGATGCTGCACGACATCGGCAAGGTCGGCATCCCCGATGCGATCCTGCAGAAGCCCGGCGCCCTCACTGACGACGAGTACGCGATCGTCAAGACCCATCCAGAGCTCGGAGCCCAGATCCTCGAACACGACAGCCTGGCCGACATACGAGCCTGGGTCTACGCACATCACGAGCGACCCGACGGTCGCGGCTATCCGCTCGGACTGGCCGCAGACGAGATTCCGCTCGAGGCGCAGATCCTCGCCGTGGCCGACGCCTACGAAGCCATGACCAGCGACCGGTCATACCGCGGCTCGATCGGTCACGAAGCCGCCAGCGCCGAACTCGGACGGCATGCCGGCAAGCAGTTCGACGCGCACGTCGTCCAGACATTCCTCAAGCTGCTCGAAAACGAGGCAACCGAGGCGGAAGCCAGGCTGCGTGCCGATGCGCGTGACGCCTACCGGAGCAGCTCGAGCGTGAGAGACGAAGGGTCGGCCGCCGAGCGATCGATCGTGTAGACGCCGCCCGCGAGCTTCGGAAGCTGCCCCGGCAGTGGCGTCAGGTGGGGTGTATCGGCGGTGGACAGAGTGAGCCGCACGCGGTCCCCGGCGGAGATCGTGGCCAGCGTCGGGAAGATCTGGATCTGATACTCGATCGTGGCCCCGGGGGTGACGGGCCGCGCGGACGCCTGCGTGTACGGGTGATAGGGCAGCACGGTCATCCCGCCCGCCGTCCAGGAGCGGCTCGTATTCACAGCCCGCAGTGAACCGAGCAGTGCGCCCTCCGTCAGTGGGAAGGAGGCGCCGTTCGGAGTGACGTCCTCCAGCTCAGCCACGAGCTCTGTCTCGGGCGTGGTCGAGCTGGCGTAGACGGTGGCCGTGATCGGTCCCGCCACCGTCTTGGCGCTGGTAAACGGAGCCGACGTGTAACTGACGGCCCATGGGCCGGCCTGGGTAAGCACATCATTGCTCGCGCACGGCGCCAGGAGACCCGCGGAGCCGGACGGGACGGAGATGCCACCCATCGACCACTGGTCGATCGGACGTCCGCAGGGAGCGCCGCTCGGGCTCCAGATGATCGTGTCACTCGCGCCAACGGGCAACCCGGGCAGTCCCCCGACGGGGCCGGTGGCGCTCGGCCGGGAGCCGGTGAGCGAATTGCCAGCACCGAAGTACAGGCGCGTCGGCGTCGCGCCGGTGAACGGATACGTCGGTGTCTCGTCAAACTGCCCGCTGCCCAGGTCGTAATAGTGCAGCGGCGTCCGGGTCCTGGCCATGCCCGTCTTGTCGTGTTTGAGCCAGGTGTCGAACCATTCGAGCTCGAGCGGATCGACGTTTACCGAGGAGCCGTTGAGATGCTCCCACGGCCCGTCGATCAGCTGGTAGCGACCGGTCGTGCGTTGCCCGGCCCGCATGGGTGCGGTCGCGCTCCGGCCCGCCCACGCATTCTGCAACTCGGCGAAGTTGAGCGGCTCGCCGTTCTGGAAGATGTCGAACTCGCCGCCGATCAGATACGCGGGGATGCGATTGGCGACGATGCGCTTGATCACGTTCTGCGGATTGCGCGTCTGCCAGTAGGAGCCGTCATAGGCCTCGGCGCCGCCGGACAGGACATTCGCGGTCGTGGCGGCGTGGTAGTTCGCCAGCCCGTTGACGTGGTCAGCCTCGATCGACGCGAGGTCCGAGAGCAGGGTCGAGTCGCTGGCCGTGTCCGTGATCGGAGTGGCCGTGTTGAGGCCGGCGGTGAGGCCGAGGTAGGTCTCGCTGAACTCGAAGTCGAGCAGTCCACCCATGAACGACGTGTCGCGGTAGAGGTCGTTGGCGCTGACCATGGGGAAGATGGCCTTCAGGGGCGAGTGGCGGCCGACCGCACCAGCCAGCAGCATCTGGTCGATCCCCAGATACGACGGCCCGTAGGTGCCCACCCGCCCGTCGGAGTGCGGCAGGTGCGCTGCCCACTGCAGCACTTTGATCGCGTCCCGTTGCTGGATGGGGTCGAACAATCCCCAGCTGCCGTTGGAATCGCCGGTGCCGCGAACGTCTTCGACGACCTCGATGTACCCACGCTGGGCGAGGTAGTTGTCGGCCCCGCCGGTCGCCGACCCGTTGGACGGCGTGGCCGCCGATCCCGGATTCGAGGAGCCGCCCTGTCCCTTCCCGTACGGCGTCATCGTCAGGAGCACGGGGAAGGGGCCCTTGGCGGGTTGTCCTGAGGCGGTGGTCGGATAGATCTCGTTGACCCTGATCGTCGTGCCATCGGCGCCCCTGACCTTGATGTCGTTCGTCGACCCGGTCCCGTAGACCGCCTTCTCGGGCTGCCAGTGGCTTCCAGGGGCGGCGCTGGCGGAGATGACACCGGCGGGCAGCTGCGGATCAAGCCCGACCAGACTCGACGGAGCCGACTCGACCGCGGGCGCACCGGGCGGCGGAGACGGCGCGACCGCCAGCGCGGAGCTGGATTCCAGGCCGCAGAAGACCAGCGACATGCCGAGCGCAACCAGCACCAGGGCACATCTCACATTCAGGCCTAAGCGGGCAATCGGGCGCATGAGTCCAATCTCCTGGAGCGGGGTCTTGGACAGTACACAGAGTTATGGTCTTTCGAGCCGCATGTCCTCTCGACCGTCCTCTCGACGCGCTCCTGACTGCGACGTCAGCCCGACGGCTACCGGGTCGCCGCGCCGAGCAGGACGGCGCCAACCAGGGCGAGCACGATCCCGATGGCGTGGATCCGCCCGGGCCGATGGCGTCGAATCAGCATGCCGAGCGCGATCGTGGAGATCGGGTAGAGCGAGGAGAGCGCGGAGACGATGCTCAGCGCGCCCTGGCCCGACGCCGCCGCGTAGGCCAGGTCACCGCCGACGCCGCTCAGAGCTACGAGCGCCAGACCGGGTATCTGCCCCCGCCGCGGGAGGAAGCTTCGACTTTGCCCGCGCTGAAACGTCCCCCCTCCAGTCACGAGGGCGACGAGCCCGGCGGAAAGGGCAGTGCTGGCGTGCTCGGTCACGGTGGCCCAGTAAGGATCTACGCGGCCGGCGGCGTGGAAGGCAGTCAGCATGGTCGCGACTCCCGCTGCCGCGCCGATGCACATGGCGGCGTTACGCAGCACGCCCTGCGCGCCGTTGCTGGCGCGCGATGTCCACGCGCTGACGGCACCTCCGACGAGCGCACAGAGCAGCCCCGCCCCGATCACGAGATTGAGCGTGTCACCCCCGATCAAGCCGGCGGTCACCGCGATCGCGGCGCCGAGAGCTCCCACCGGCGCGGTAATAAAGGCCTCCCCGCGACTCAGGGCCGCATAGATGATGCCCAGTTCGAGGGTCACACCCACCCCGGCGACGCTGGCGAGCAATAGACGAGGGTTGTCGGGCAGCGGGATCCCGCGAGCCGCCAACACGGGAACCAGCAGCACCAGACCGAGGAGCTCGGACACAGCGACGATCACGAACACGGACGTTTCCCGTCGTGATGTACCGCCGAAGAAATCCGCCGCCCCCCATCCGACGGCCGCCCCCACCGAGAGCAGGATCGCCATCAGGACGAACCGTGCTGTTCGTACGGCTCGCACTGCTGCACCGGCAAAAATTGTTTCACTGGTGCAGTGTACCAGCAAAAGCTCGTTTACCAGTACACTCGTGGTGTGCAGCCGCTCGCCGACTTGCCGTTCATCGCCGGGCACGTGGCGCTTGATTTCGCCAACACGGCCGAGGAGCGAGGGCACCCCGATGCCGCCGACGCCCTGGGCACGCCGGAGGATCTGCGTCTGTGGGGTCAGCGCTACGGGCTGCTGTCATCGTCGGCCGGCGCCGGCGGGGATGACGATCGCGCGGAGCTGGGTCAGGCCTTAGAGGCTCGCGAGCTGCTCTACACATTGCTCTTCGCGCGGGTACATGGGCGGCCCGCATCCCCCGCAGATCGGGACCGGCTCGCCGCCCTGGCCGCCACCGCTTACGAGGCCGGGAGCCTCGAACCAGGCCCCGCCGGGGAACTACGTTGGCATTGGCCCAGCTCTGAGCTGGCCACGATCCGCCACGTCGCCGTGACCGCTGGGGTTCAGCTGCTCGGCACCGAGCCCTCCGAACGCCTCAAGCAGTGCCCTGGCGAGCACTGCGGCTGGTTCTTCCTCGACGTCACGAAGCGCGGGAACCGGCGATGGTGCTCGATGAGTGAGTGCGGACAGGAAGCCAAGACCATGCGCCGGCGCGCGCGCTCACAGCACTCGCTGGACAATGGTTGAATGGCTGACACGAACTCAGACGCCCAGGACCTCGGGCCCCAGGGCCGATGCGTCTGCGGTCAGAAGGTCACCATCGCTGACGCACGCGAGATAACCCTCCCCAACGGCCGGCCGGGCTGGGAGGGCTACTGCCCCGAGTGCGGCGCCCCGCTGTTCGCGATCCGTCGTCGTCCAGCCGGGAGCAGTTAGCGGGACAAGGTGGGTCCCCGGGACAAGGTGGGTCCCCGGGGGAAGGTCGGTCCCGGGGGTTAGCCCCGGCGTACCCCTGGCCCGACGGCGCCGACAAGGGGGGTTTGTCATCTGAGTTGCGGATAGCGCAACTCAGATGACAGACCCCCCGGGTCATGGCCCCGCTGGCCCCCAGGACGATGGCGAGACTGGGACTTGACCCCGGGACTATGGCGAGACCGGGACTTGAACCCGGGACACCACGATTTTCAGTCGTGTGCTCTACCAGCTGAGCTATCTCGCCCTGGCCGCGCGATGCTAGCGACTGCGGGGCGGGCCGGGCTCGGTGCGAACACGGGCGGAAGGGGCGGAGCGGGCCTGGTCAGCCGAAACGCCTCCAAGTACCCTTTGGCCGATGCGTCGCGCGCTTTTGGGGGTCATGGCGGCCGCACTGATACTGGCCGGGTGCGGGTCGAGCTCATCAGGAGCGCCGTCCAATCCGCTCGCCAGCGTTCTGTCGTACCTCCCGAGTGGATCTCCGTTCGTCCTCACGGCTGATACCGGGCAGAAGTCGCAGGCCCCGGCGGCGATCAAGAACCTCGAGCACAAGCTGCCCGAGATCGGCTTCGTTGAGGCGGCGCTGATGGGGAAGCTCAAGCAGCTTGGGATCAACTACCAAACGGACATCCACCCGCTGTTCGGCAACCCGATTGTGTTTGGGGACGACAGCACCTCGTTCTCCGACTTTGGTCAGCACTTCCTGGTCGCGTGGGTCACCCGTGATGCCGGGAAGCTCGACTTCCTGCTTCACAAGATCCACGGTCTGCACCAGGTCGGCAGCCACGACGGATCCACGATTTACGCCGGGGCGTCCAGCGGGGCGCTTGCCGTCAAGGGGCCGACCGTCGTCTTCACCCGCACCGAGGCAGACCTCGACACTGCGCTTGACCGTCACCAGCACAACCAGGGGATCACCTCAGCGCAGTACGCCTCCGCGACGGCCGGACTCGATCCGAACGCCGCCGCCCACATCTTCGGAGATCTGAGGACGGCGCTTTCAACCCCGGGCGCGGCCCAGGCGCGCTTGGTTCCCTGGGTGGCAGCGCTCCGGAGCTACGCCATCACGCTGGGCAGCACCACCAGCGGTGTGACGATTGGATTCCGCCTCCACACCGACCCCAGCTCGCTCTCAGCCAGTCAGCTCCCGATCGCCAGTGGCTCGAGCGCTCCTGGCCTGGTCAATGGCCTGCCGATCCAGGTCGGGCTCCGTGACCCGGCCCAGATCGTCACATTTGCCCTGGGCGCAGTCAAAGCTGCCTCCCCAAAGGACTACGCCAAGTTCCTCACGGAGGTGGCGACCGTCCGGCGGAAGACCGGGGTTGATGTCAACAAGCTGCTCGGCGAGCTGAGCGGGAACCTGATCGTGGACAGCGACACGCACACCACCCTGGTCCGGGCGGGACTCAGCGACCCGGCCGCCGTAGCGACACTGCTCCGGCAGCTCGCATCGGTGCCCGGTGGGTTGGGTCATGGCAAGACGCTGAGGTCGGTGGGCGGCGGCGTCTACTCGGTCATCGATTCGCGCCGGACCGAAGTGCTCGGCGTCGTCGGTGACCAGCTCATCCTCGGGGTGCCGCCGAAGGGCGGCAGCATGACCGCGTCGACCCTCAGGTCGTTCGCGTCCGCCCCAGCTGCACCCGCCGCCGGAGCCAATGGCGCGGTGTCGTTCCGCGTATCGCTGAGTGAGCTGATCGCGCTGGAGACCAAGAACACGCAGTCGCCGATCGCGCGCCAGCTCCTCGGCCTGCTGGGTGACCTGACCGGCTCGGTGTCGGCGACGACAGGCGCACTCAGCGGAACCGCAACACTCAGCTTCAGGTAACGGGAGCGGCCCGGAACGAGTCGTAGGGCACCGGGCGCCTACGAACGACGGTGTTGTAATCGAACTGGGCTCCGCCGGGCCCTGCGCTGACGGTCAAGAACCCGAAGGCCCCGTGCTGGTGAGCCTCCAAGGTCAGATCGGGCAGAGCGGTGAACGACGCCGGCGGGTCCGGAATGCCATGGCCGAGGCCGTGGAGTTCCGGAAAGCCCCCCGTTCCGGCGACGACATACGGGATGCGGCGTCCGTGCTGGACACGTGTGAAGCGCTGATAGTTGTGGGCATGGGCGCTGAGCACGGCGTCCGGCATCCGGCCCGCGCGGCTGAAGCAGTCATCGAGCGCGTCACGAAGCGTCAGGTTCGAACCATGCGCGGAATCCGCCGAGAAGACCGGATGGTGCATGGCCAGGATGAGCGTCACGCCACGTCGCGCCGCCCGCAACTCATCCGTCAGCCACTCGAGCTGGAAGTCATCCAGCTGCCCACCTTCGCGCACGCCCGTGTAGAGGCCGACGATCGTCACCCAGTCATGCTCGAGCGTCCAGTAGACGTTGGGCTGGTGCTGCGCTGGCCGGGCGGAGAAAGCCGGTCCCGCGGAGCCCGCGGGTGCGCAGAACTGCGCCACAAATCCCTCGAGCGACGAACCGGACACGGACTCCCCATCGTGATTGCCGGCTACGCCCAGGATCGGGGCGCCGTAACCCGAGTACGGATCGAAGAACTGAGAGCCGTAGTTGGCTCGCTCGCCGTGCAGGTAGACGATGTCGCCCAGGTGGTAGAAGAAGCTGGCGGGCATCTCGCCTGCGAGCTGGCTGGCCATCGCCGCCGCTACCGCTCGCTGCGGAATCGGGTTCTCGTAGCCGCCGGTGTCTCCGACGCAGTGGAAGCGAACCAGTCCGGCCCGCTCGATCGCGTCCAGCTCCGCGGCCGGGAGCACGTCGGCCAGCGCCAGACGGTAGGGAGCCCGGCCGCTCGGCCGCGGCATCTTGACCGGGGTGGACGGGAGCCGATGCCGGCGAATGAGCTGCTCGTGCGCACTCGGTCCCGCGGTCAGGCGGAGCGGTGCAAACGGCATCGCTGACCCTGACGTGAGTGCAGCTGCTGAGGAGTGCCGGCCTGGAGGGATGGTCCATTCTCAGGCCGCCGAGCGGCGATCCCGTTTAGAAGTTGTGATCGCTCAGACGGCGCAAAAGCTCGAGTGCACCGCGCTTGGATAGCGGCTCGTTGAGATTTCCGCACTTGGGTGACTGCACGCAGGAGGGACATCCGTCGCGACACGGGCACTCGCCGATCAGCCGCTGAGCGTCGCCGACCAGGCGGGCGAACTCGTCATAGCCGCGGCGGCTGATCCCCACGCCGCCGGGGTGACCCTCGTAGATGAAGATCGTCGGGCCGCCGGTCTGAGGATGGGCGTTGGTCGACAGTCCTCCGATGTCCCACCGGTCGCACATGGCGATCAGGGGCAGCACCGCGATCTGACCATGCTCGAGCGCGTGCAGGGCTCCGAGGAGATGTTCCGCCGGAAACGGCTCGGCGGCGATGAGCTCGTCCAGCTCGTACCACAGTGCTTTCGTGGGGTACTCGGTGGTCGGGAGATCGAGCGTCTGAAAGTCGATCACCGAGTGATCCTGCAGACGTCGGCGCTGATAGCCGAGCACGACCTCCGAGTACACGACCGAGCCAAACGACAACGTCACCCCACCCGTTTCGCGCCGCTCGATCAACCGCTCGATGTAGGTCATGCTCTCGCGCTTGGTCTGGGTGAAGTAGTCACCGCTGAACGGCTCGAGCATCGCCCGACGGCCGGGGAGGTCCAACTCACGGACCAGATATGAACGGCCGAGATGGAGGTAGACGGCGCCCTCGTGCACGGTGGAATACGCCCGCCCAGCCTCGATTGTGCCCAGAACCTCACCCGAAGCGGCATCGACGAGCACGAAGCTTTCAGCCGAGGCCGAGCGGAGCGCGACCCGAGCGGCCGGATAATCGTCGGCTCGCTTAGGCACGAACCCCGTGGCGCGTTCGCGCAGGACTCCTGCTTCGGCCAGCGCTATCGCGTGCTCGTGCCACTGCGTTCCGAGGATCTCGGCATCGGCGGCGTTGAGCGGCGCTTCATGGGCCGCGCAGACCAGATGCTCGGCATAGATCTCGCTGCTCCCCGGGTCCAGAATCGCCGCCTCGACCGGCCGGGCGAGAAAGTCGTCCGGGTGCCGGCAGAAGAACTGATCGAGCGCGTCCTCGCCGGCGATGTAGACCGCCAGCCCGCGCCCCCGCCGGCCGGCCCGCCCCCACATCTGCCGCAGGCTGGCGACGGTGCCGGGAAAGGTGACGCATACCGCCGCGTCGAGCTCGCCGATATCGATGCCGAGCTCCAGCGCGTCGGTTGCCACCACTCCGAGCAGCTCGCCGGTCGTCAAGCGGTGCTGGATGTCGTGGCGCTGGGCCGGGGTGTAGCCGGCGCGGTAGGGAGCGATGCGCTCGGCCAGCTCAGGCTCGAGCCGGTCGACCGCGTGGCGCAGGATCAACTCGACGCCTTTGCGGGACTTCATGAAGCAGATCGTCCGGGCACCGCCCGCGATCAGGTCGGAGAACACCTCGGCCGCTTCATAGAGGGCCGACGCGCGAACCCCGAGTGCTTCGTCGAGCAACGGCGGATTCCACATGGCGACGCGCCGGGTCGCCTTGGGGGCGGTATCGCGATCGACGAGCTGAAAGTCGCTCAGGCCGGTGAGTCGCTCGGCCAGATCAATCGGGTTGGCGATCGTGGCACTGGTGAGTAGGAACCGGGGTTCGGTCCCGTGGATGGACGCCACCCTCCGCAGCCTCCGCAGCACGTTGCCGACGTGCGAGCCGAATACGCCCCGATACACGTGAGCCTCATCTATGACCACGAATGCCAGGTTCGAGAGCAGGTCATCCCAGGCCTCGTGGTGCGGAAGGATCCCCACATGGAGCATGTCCGGATTGGTCAGGATCAGATTGCTCCGCTTCCGGATCGCGGAGCGCTCAGCGCGTGGCGTATCGCCGTCGTAGATCGCCGGACGGATCGCCTTGTGCAGGCCAAAGCCATGCAGCGCCCGGGCCTGGTCCTGGGCCAGGGCCTTCGTGGGATAGAGGTACAGCGCCCGCGCAGTCGGATCAGAGATCAGAACCTCGAGCGTCGGCAGCTGGAAACACAATGACTTCCCGGACGCAGTTCCGGTCGTGACGACGGTCGGCCCGGCGAACGCGCATCGGACCGCCTGCTCCTGGTGTTCGTAGAGCCGGTCGACACCAGCCCCGCGCAGCGCCTCGATCACGCGCCAGTCGAGGTCCTCGGGGATCGAGACGGTTCGTCCCGACCTCGCTTCGTACACATCGTCGTGCACGAGTCGCTCGTCCTCGCGGCCGCTCTCGAGCAGCGCCTCCCAGGGCTCAGTTTCACGGACCGCGGTCACCTTGTCGGAGTATGGCGGGCGGCCGGCGTGGGGTTTGCGCGATTGCCGCTGATACCGTCGCGGCCCGCATGCGTTGTCTCTACGTCGACATGGATGGGACCCTGCTCGGGCCAAATGCGTCCCTGCTGACAGGCGCGGGCGGTGGCTTCAGCCTGCTCGGCGTTCGCGCACTCGAGGCCTGTGCTCGGGCCGGCGCTGAGGTCGTCATCTACTCGGGGCGAAAGCAGTCAAGCGTGTTCGAAGCCTCGCGGCTGATTGGATCGACGTCCTTCATATTCGAGCTCGGGTGTGGCCTGGTGATCGACGGGGAGCTCGAATGGCTCACCGACGACCTGATCCCATCAGACGAGGCCGGCTCGATCTACGCGCAGATCGAGGCGTCGGGTGCGGCCGCCCTGCTGCTCGATCGGTACCCCGGCCAGCTCGAATACCACACGCCGTGGTCTGTGCAGCGCGACGTCTCGCACCTGTTCCGCGGCGAGGTCGACCTCGACGACGTTGGCTCGGTACTCGAATCCGCCGGGTTTGGATGGCTTCGTCTGGTCGATAACGGAGTCGTCCGCGCCGCCACCGAGCAGATGCCCGGGCTACCAGTGGTGCACGCCTACCACCTGATACCGGCGGGCGCCTCGAAGGCGCGGGCGGTAGCTCGGCACATGCAGGCTCGGGGTTACTCGCCCGAGGAATGCATCGCGGTGGGGGACTCGCGCGAGGACATGGATGCCGCGTCGGTGGTGCACACCTTCTGGCTGGTGGCCAACGCGCTTGACCGTGACGCGACGCTCGGAGCTGAGTTGACCGCGCGGGCAGGTATCCGCGTCACCTCGGAGCCGTACGGCGCCGGCGTCTACGAGGCCGTGGTAACTACGCTCGCCGAGTCGCGCTAACCGACGCGGGCCGGCTGGCGCCGGCTGACCGGCTGGTGGCGTGATGCGGGCTCGCTCAGCTGATGCTCCGGTTGGAGCACAGCTTCATCGTCGTTACCCGGGTCGGGCTCACCGTCGTAACCCGGGTCGGGTTGCCGCCCCTGTTCTACTGCGTCGGCGTCGCCGACTGCCCAACTCAGGCGCTCGACGAGCTGGTTCTGAAAGTGGTCTGAGTCGAAGTCGCTGACGGTGACTCGCTCGGTGAACATAACCGTGCGCTCGCCGCTCTCACTCGGGGTGTTCGCCATGACGATTATTCGGGGCATCGGCCTCTCCTTCGATGTCGCTTCCGCAGAGGCTGACAGTAATGGCTTCAGGGCCAGTAAACATTTTGTGGCGAAATCATTCAGTTCCCGCAAACCACGAACGAATCCGCTCGCGGAGACGACGCCAGAAGCCTGCCCGAACCGCCGGCCGCCGGGGCGGAGGCGGAACGGTGGCGCGTACGACCTCGACCCAGTCGTCCAGCGGGAGCTCACCCGAGATGAGCTGGCCGAGCGCGCGAGTGACCGGAGCGTCGACGCCGGCCCGTGTAAGTGCCTGTGCTAGCAGGGGAACTGACTCAAGCGCCTCGACCGCCTGACCAACTCGCCCGGGTATGTCAGCGGCGGCCACGCCCTCAGCGAGCAGCTCGCCCGCCCGGCGGTTGCGACTCTGCGGGGCGAGTGCCGTGGCGACCAGATCTCCGGTTCCGGCCAGCCCGATCATCGACTCGGGACGGGCGCCCTCGGACTCGGCCCAGCGCCAGACCTCGGCGAATATATGACCCGCCGCTGCGCCAGCGGCATTCAAACCCTGGGCCTCGGTGGCGCCCGAGGCGAGCGCGGCGGCATTCTTCGCCGCCCCGGCCAGCTCGACGCCAGTCGGATCGTTCGACTCCTCGCACACCACGCCCGCGCGGATGAAGACACCGGAAAGTGCATTGGCGAGCGACTCCTCGGTCGACGCCGCCACGAGGCCCGCGCCTTCACTGACCATTTCACGTGCATGCGCCGGGCCCCCGATGCAGGCGGTGCGGTGATCACCGAAACGGCGACGCAAGAGCGAGGTCGGAGGGGCGCCCTCCGGTGGAACAAGCCCTTTGGCGAGAGACACGATCGCCGCCTTGGCCGGAAGCCCCGAGTGCTCGAGGCCAGCGATCACCTCCGCGAGGCCGACCGACGGCACCCCGAGGAACACATAGTCAGCGCGCGCGAGGCCGGCGCTGACGTCTTCGATCCGGAGCTCCTTCGGAAGCTCGACCCCGCTCAGATAGACGCGGTTCTCTCGTTCGTCTTGCAACAGGCGAGCCTGTTCGGGCGTCCGGGTCTGGAGCGTCGTGCGCAGTCCCCCACGGGCCAGGAGTACGGCCACAGCAGTGCCAAACGAGCCAGCGCCGATCACCACCGCCCGTTTTGTCCCGGGGGCGGGCAGGTGTATGGAGGGACGCGGGATAGGCGGCATACGAGGTGCAGCGTATCCGCGGTGCTGGGTCGCGAACGGCGTGGCCTATGCGACGTCGTGGGCGCGCACCGGCTCGCCGGCGCGGTCCTCACGGGTGACGGCATCCGCCAGTTCGGCGGCGGCCTCGGCCATCTCACCGAATGCATCAGCCACTCGGGCGGCATCCGACCCTTCGATGGCGCGATTCAGACCCGCGACGGCAGCATCGAACCGTTGCCAAAGCTCGGCCGGCCCACGCCGACCTGTATCCGGACGGAGCTCGTATGGAGGCGCCGCGTTCGCTGCACCAGGCACGGGACGCCAGAGTAGGCCAGCCCCGTGCGCGTGCTCCCAGGCCACCTGCTCACTCGCCGCCGCGTCGGACAGCGCCCGGAGCCGCTGCGCAAACCCAACATCCGGTGGCGCCAGCTTGTGCGCCCGCATTGCATCAGCCCATCCGGTGCTGGCGTGCCGGACCGCGCGCATGATCTGGGCCCGCTCGCGATCGAGCTCGTCGCTGAAACTCATACCGCCGGGGTGCTTGGCGGCGGGGTGCTTGGCGCAAGTGGGTTGGAGCCGTCGATCGGTTCGGGTGCACCAGCGCCGTCACGCCCTGGGTTCGACGGCTCGGCGAGGCCGACCGGCTCCCCTCCCCAGAAGTCATCCGCACTCGGCACCGCCGCCATGGCCGATGCCCGGCCTGCGCTGTAGCTCTCGTCCAAGATCCGCTCGAAATCAGAGCGCTTGATTCGGACCCGGCGCCCCACCCTAAGTGCCGGCAACGAGCCCTGATCGATCCAGTTGCGCACCGTCTGCTGGTTGAGCTTGAGGGTCTGCGCCACCTCGGCGACGGTCAGGTACGACTCGTCTGGATCAGTGTGGTCCACGGTCATCCTTCTCTAATTGAGACAAACTGGAACCAATTCAGGGGTATAATAGCGCCTACGGGAGACGCCATCGGGCGTCAAATCACGAGAAAAAGGTCTGCAAACCCAGTGGATCCTGAGGGTCGGCAAACCGAAGCTGGCGCGACGGAGAGTTCGACGAGCGACAACGTCGTTCGGCTGCCCAGAGACTGGCTGGGTCCGCGGGATGAGCTGATCCCGTTCGGCTCCTCCGCCGACAGCGCTCCCGACGCCGCTGTGCCGCCCACCGCGGACGACTTTTGGGGAGAGGACTCCTCCGCGATCCAGACCGCCCTCGAAGCACCGGCATTCGTGGATCCCGCCTGGGGTGCTGGTTCACGCGCTCGCGCGCGCGAGGGATTCCGCAGCCGGGCAACAGCCGTCTCGGCACTCGGAGGGCTGGCCGCGGTGCTGCTCGTTGCCTTGGCACTTATGGGCGGCGGGAGCGGTCCGAAGCATCCCGGCCCAGGGTTGCTCGCGACGGGGGCACGTCGGAGCATCAAGAGCTCCGATCTCGCCGGATTGACGCGGACGATCCGGACGCTCGAGCGGCCCCCGACCAGGCATGGGCGAGCGTTGTCGCAGGGGCGGTCAGGACATCACGTGTCCGCCAAGATGAGCCAGCGTCACCACCGAGCATCCGGGGCCTCGAAGTCCGCAGGGACGGTCGAGCGTGTGCGCTACACGCGGAATTCCCAGTCGGCCACTGACCAACCTTCCGCGGCGACGCCCACGGTCCCCGTGTCAACGCGCCCTGCGCCGGCCCCCGAAACATCAGGTCAGGCGTCGAGTTCAAACAACCAGACCGCCCTCGGCGCCAATGGCGCTCTGGGCCCAGGGAGCTCACCTGACGGATGACCAGCGAAAGAGAGCCACGGATGACCAGAGTGTTCAGTCACATCAAGAGCAACGCGGTGGCCTACCTAGCGCTGTTCGTCGCACTCGGCGGAACGAGCTACGCCGCCCTCCGAATACCGGCCGGGAGCGTCGGAGCCAGGCAGTTGAAGAACCACTCGATCACCCCGATCAAGTTCGATCGATCTGCGATCGGTGGCTACGTCCGGTACTGGGCGAAGATCGATGCGGCGGGAACGATCAGCGCCTCTCGCCCGCGGGCACACTTGGTGGACTGGGTCAATCAACCAACCGCCGCATTTCCGGGTGGGTTCGTCAGCTGGAACCGAGCCGATTCCCTCAGCCTGCTTCGCGCTCGTCGACGACCGCCAGTCCACCCCGCACGGAGGCATCTCCACCGGTCACCTGCCGAGATCATGAGCGACTGGCAATCAGAACTCCCCCGGGCGTGGGGGTGAAGGTCTGCTCTCCGCCTCTCAGACAGCAGTGAACGTCGCCGTCATCTGTCCCCAGCCTTAACGTCAGTGTGGGAGCTGAGACGCAGAGGACACGGGGGCGCAGTGTGACTCGCCTGGGAGCGGTCGCGGTCTAGCCTGGCGCTGTCGCATCCTGGCGGTCGCATGCGCCGGCTCGCCGGAACATGCCGGGCCGATGAGTCCGTTGCGGCTTGCGGAGCTACGCCGAATAATGTTTTCACGTCCTCACCCAGTCTGGGATGACCGCCAGCGCCCAGTGCCCCGGCTGATGGGCGGGTTGTACTTGGGGGCGGTGGGCCCTTCCTACCCCAAAGGCCAGTCCGCGAGCTGGCAGACGGTCGCGCCGCAGGGCTTGCGATCGTCGGCGCTTCAGGTTCCCACTGGCGACCTTCGCTCTGACTACGTGAACGCCGGGAACCTCGGGCCAGTACGGCGGGCAACTTCTATTGGGCAAGGCGGACGTTCGAACATCGTGCCGGGCGAGACCGGCGCATCGGACTCGGTCCATTCGCCTCGAGCTACTTCGGCTTCGTCCTCGTGTGCGGGAAAACCAACTGCACGCAGACAGCCGGGGGTGGGGACATCAACGTGGCGACAGATCTCGCTCACGGTGCACGAAACGACCGGCCCAACCTTGTCATCCTGGAACGGCCTCTGGCAGGCCAACGGGTGGGTGCGCGGGAGCTGGCCGCTTGACTTCTGGGGCAACTCGCCGTCAGGCCTGTGCGGATTGGTGGCCAACTTCGCCGGTGGCTCGCTCCCGGGCACTAGGTCGGCCAGCAACCCTTCGGTCTGGCACCAGTGTGCCGCCACGCCGGTGGCTGACACGGTTGTCACCGAGGCCTACGGTCAGGGAGCGCAGCCGCTGAACATCGCGGCGTGGGACGCCGCCGGCGAGACGGTGAGCTACACGCGGACGATCTGGGTGGACAACAGCCAGCCAACTGTGACGCTGTCCGGGCCTGAGGACGCAGCATCGACGTCAGGCCCCCAGTCCGTCACCGCCACGGCCACAGCGGGGCCGTCCGGTGTGGCCGGGATCGAGTGCTCGGTCGACAATGGGCCCAGCGTTTGGTCTGCTGGGAGCGTCGCGCACGTTCCCGTGAGCGGCGTTGGCCAGCACACCGTGAGATGTCTGGCCTACAACAACGCCGTGGACGGCAGCGGAGTTCATGGCGCCTCGGCGCTTCAGTCATTCTCGATGAAGATCGGCGTGCCGACCGTCACCGGGATTGGCTTCTCGAAGATCGTTGACCGGCTTCGCTGCCACCGCACTCGAGGCGTGACCAAATGTCACGCCCGCACCGCAGTGCGTCACAGGACCGTCTGGGTGACGGTCCGCCGGCATGGCAAGCGGGTTCGGGTCAAGCGCCACGAGACCGTGCGGGTGATCGTCCTTCCGCACGTTCTGCACCAGGCACGCCGACGCGTCGGGCATGGCCGAGCGACGACCATCAATGGCTGGCTTGGAACCTATGGAGGCCTCGCCCTCGGCGGGCAGGAGGTCCGGATCCTGGCCGCGGCCGATGACGGGCGAGATCGGTTCAGTCAGGTCACCACGGCCATCACGGCGACCAACGGCAGTTGGAGCGCCAAGCTGCCGCCCGGTCCCTCACGCCTCATCGAAGCCGTCTACGGAGGTGGCGTCGGCGTCCAGCCATCGGTCTCCGGACTCGTCCGCGAGATCGTCCCAGCCAAGGTCGAGTTGCTCAGAGTCAAGCCGCGCGCCGTGGCCTGGGGCGGCACGGTCCGCCTCGTCGGCCAGCTGAAGGGCGGTCACCTGCCCGCAGGCGGCGCCCTCGTACGGCTACGCATCGGCCTCGGGTCGTCATTCACGACCTACGGGGTGCACGAGCACGTCGAGGGGAACGGGCGGTTCTCGACCACCTACACATTCGGAGTGGGAGATCCAAGCGTGCATCGGTCATTCTGGTTCCAGATCGCCTCGCTCCCGATGGGCGATTACCCGTACGCGCCGGCCAGCAGCCGCCGGATCGCCGTGCTGGTCGGCGGTCACCCGTGACTGGCGTGATCGGCCGGCCGGCGCGACCCTCCTGAAGCCCGACTTGCTGGTAGTGGCCCCGAGAGGGGCAGCCAGCTACCCTCCCTCACAGTGGTTGGGGACCTTCTGCAGCCGACGCACCTGCTGTTCGTGCTCGTGATCGCACTTCTCGTGCTCGGGCCGAAGCGTCTGCCCGAGGTCGCTCGGACGCTGGGGAACGGGCTGCGCGATTTCAGGGCGGCGATCAACGGCGAACACTCGGACGATGATGATCCGCGTGACGGGGAGCTCACCCCGTACGTTGCGCCCCCTGTGGACGAGACTCATATGAACGGCTCCGCGGCAGCAGTCGAAGCAGAGCCGGAAACGGCGGAGTCGATCCCGGAGCCCCCGTCGGAGACAGCCGCACCCGCCACGCCGCCCGACCCAACCGCACTTGCCACGCCGCCCGAGCCACGGGCACCCGCCACGCCGCCTGACCCAACCGCACCTGCCACGCCGCCTGAGCCACGGGCACCCGCCACACCGCCCGACCCAACCGCACCCGCCACACCGCCCGACCCACCAGCGCCCGCCACGCCGCCCGAACCCACGGCCGAGCACCCGGCGCCAGCGGTGCAGGCCCCCGAGCCCGAACGGCTCGCGTAGCTCCCCTAGCTCACCGCCGCCGTTCCGGCCATTAGCCTCGGCTGATGAGCCAGCTCGAGACCGCCGCGCTCATCGCGCTGCTGCGACGAACGCCCCGGGGCCACCCCTGGCATCTGCACGCCGAGCTCCTCGAGCAGAGCCAAAGCGCCCTGGCATGCCTCGAGCGTGATCTGGCCGAGAGCGACACAGGCCAGATGAGGCTGGCAGGCGCTGACGACTGCGCACAACTGCTCGCGCAGGCCACGGCCGACCTCGCGGCGTGGACCGCCCAGGGAATCCGCGTGCTGACGGTGCTCGATGCGGAGTATCCGAAGAACCTGCGGGCTGTGCATGACCGGCCACCGCTGATCTTTATTGCCGGCCACCTGGAGGCCGCCGACGCGCGTGCGGTGGCCGTGATCGGATCACGACACGCGTCAGAAGGCGGCCGAGCGCAGGCGGGCGAGATCGCCCGCCACCTGACGCTCCACGGCTACGGCGTGATCTCTGGCCTGGCGGCGGGCATCGACACGGCCGCGCACACCGCGACCCTCCACGCCGGTGGCAAGACGCTGGCCGTGATCGGCAACGGCCTGGAGCACAGCTACCCGCCCCAGAACGCCGCCCTTCAGAAACAGATCGTGGAGCGCGGCGCCGTGATCTCACAGTTCTGGCCCCAGGCCCCACCCCGCAGCAAGAGATTCCCCATGCGCAACGCGGTCATGTCTGGCCTGAGTCTCGCCACGGTGATCGTCGAGGCATCTCACCGAAGCGGGGTGAGAATCCAGGCTCGGAAGGCTCTGGCACATGGCCGCCCGGTTTTCGTGGCCGAATCCCTGACCTCACAGGACTGGGCCCGCGAGCTTTGCGACCGCCCGGGCACGCACTCATTCCATACGCCAGACGAGATCACCACCAGCATCGGCCGGCTCACCTCAAGCGAGGTGCTCGTGGGCTAGAGCCGCCATGCCGACGGTCGCCCAGCTGACCGCGCTGTACAGCAATTTCATGCTCGGCCCCCGCCCGGGGCGAGCCGTGTGCGAGATCTGCTTCGACCTTACGGACGGCCGCGCGCGCTGCGTGCGCTGCCAACAGGCCGACCGGTGGCTCGATGCTGTCGTACCGATCTCCTACAGCGTTGCCCACGAGCAGCTTCACCATGCACTCGCGGGTTATAAGCGGCCGCCCGATGATGTAGCACGCAGGTTCGAGCTCGGCCTCGCCGCCGTGCTCTGGCGGTACCTGGTCGGCCACGAGAGATGCGTGGCCACAGCGGCCAAGACCTCGGCGTTTGACCTGATCACCACCATCCCGTCAAGCACGCTTGAGCGGGACGCGACCCACCCTCTGCATCGAATCGTGGGTGAGGTGTGCGGGCCGACCCGCAGCCGGTTCGAGCGCATCCTGCGCCGCAGCGGGAAGACGACTCAGCCCCGCACCATCGACCCAGAGAAGTTCGAGGTCAGCGTGGAGCTGAGCCAAGTCTCGGTCCTCATGATCGATGACACGTGGACGACTGGGGCCAACGTGCAGAGCGCGGCTCAGGCACTCAGGACCGCTGGAGCGGTCCGAGTGGCAGCCGTGGTCATCGGACGCCACCTGCATCGGGCATGGGATCAGAACGACCGGCGCCTCAGGACATTGCCCTCTCCGTTTGACTGGTCCACGTGTGCCGTGCACGCCCGTCCGTGGCCGGCGGCGGGTCACTGAGCTCACACCAGGTTTGGGTGCAAGCCTCCCAGGGGTAATAGCTCGCTGTGGCGAGGAGAGAGTCTCGAGGTGCAATCGGAGCACTGACGAGGGCCGGGAGGACGGGCTTGATGGCGACTGCTGCCGTGATCGCTTTGGCCGCGTGTGGCTCGTCGTCAAAGGGGCCGGTCGCCCTCAACTGGTACGTGTTCCCGGAGCCCTCGGGTTCGTTCGCCAAGGCGGCGGCCGACTGTTCCAAGGCGTCCGGCGGCAAGTACACGATCAACATCAGCTTCCTGTCCACGTCCTCAGACCAGCAGCGGGTACAGCTCGTGCGCCGGCTGGCCGCCAACGACCCTTCGATCGACATCCTGGCCATGGACGTCGACTGGACCGCAGAGTTCGCCACCGCGAAGTGGATTCGTCCGGTGCCGGCGTCTTTGGCGGGGCAGATACGGAGCCAGGATCTTCCGGGGCCGGTGAAGACCGCAACTTGGCAGGGCAGGCTGTGGGCGGTGCCGATCAACTCGAACACCCAGCTGCTGTGGTACCGCAAGGATCTGGTCAAGCAGTTCGGCGGGCCACCCAAGACCTGGGCTCAGATGCTCGCTGACGCCAGGACGCTGGCCAAGCAGGGCAAGCCCCACTACATCGAGGAACAGGGCGCCCAATACGAAGGCCTGACCGTGTGGTTCAACTCGATGGTGGATTCGGCCGGCGGCGGGATCATCACCGGCAACAACAAGGTCGTGATCGGACAGCCGGCGAAGATTGCCGCCTCGTTCATGCACGAACTCGCCACATCGCCGGCCGCGGATCCGTCACTGAACGTGGCGATGGAGGGCCCGTCCGACGTCGCGTTCGATCAGGGCAACGCCGCGTTCGAGATCAATTACCCGTTCGTGTGGTCCTCGGCTAAGAAGACCGGTCCCAAGGTGTTCAAGGTGATGGGCTACGCACCGTTTCCGAGGGTCGTTTCGAGCATCGCGCCACGCGTGTCAATCGGCGGGTACAACCTCGGCATCTCAGCTCACTCTCAACATCCACAGCTCGCCTTTGAGGCGGTCAAGTGTCTTACGCAGGACGCCAATCAGGAGACTGATGCGATCAAGGGAGGGCTTGCCCCGGTGGCCACGAGCATCTACGGCAATGCGGCCTTTGACAAGGCCTATCCGTTTCATGACCTGATCAAGTCTCAGCTCGAGACGTACGGGCTGCGTCCGCAGACGCCCGCCTATGCCGACGTGACGCTGGCGATCCAGAAGGCGCTGTCGCCCACATCGAGCATCAGCCCGAGCACGGTCGTCAACACGCTCCGTAACGAAATCAAGCTCTCGCTCTCTTCGGCGGCCTTGCTGTGAGCACCGTGGCTGCCACCGCACAGAGCCCTTCAGGGACGCCGCGTAAGCGTCACCTGACGGATCGCACACGGGCCGAACGGCGCTTGGCCGCGATGCTGGTGGGTCCCGCTGCGTTGGTGATGATCGCGGTGACGGCCTACCCGATCATCGACGCCGTGATCCTCTCCCTGCAGCGAGCGGACCTGCGCTTCCCGACCCAGAACAAGTTCATCGGCCTGTCCAACTACGGCCACGTGCTCAGCGCACCGGTTTGGTGGCAGGACGTGTTCCACACCGCGATCATCACCGTGATCACCGTCTCGGTCCAGTTCGTGCTCGGTATGTGCCTGGCTCTGGTCATGCATCGGGTGATCTTCGCGCGGGGGCTCGTGCGCGGGGTGGCGCTGATTCCGTACGGAATCGTTGCTGTCGTGTCCGCCTACGCCTGGCAGCTCGCCTTCTCGCTCAACAGCGGCTGGATCCCCAAACTGCTCGGCCTGACCAGCGACCCGCTGAGCCACACGTTCGGGCTCTACGTCGCGATCATCATCGCCGAGATCTGGAAAAACACGCCGTTCATGGCCCTGCTCCTGCTGGCGGGCCTGGCGCTCGTGCCCGATGAGCTGCTCGAGGCGGCGAAGGTGGACGGGGCCAGCACGTGGCAGCGGTTCACCCGGATCACGCTCCCGCTGATGAAGCCGGCGATTCTGGTCGCACTTCTGTTCCGGACCCTAGACGCGTTCCGGATCTTCGACACGATCTACATCTTCGGTCAGGGGGCCCAGAACACCGAGTCGATCTCGATGCTCAATTACTCGACGCTGCTCGATCGGCTCAATCTTGGTCTCGGCTCGGCGGTATCAGTGCTCCTGTTCGTGCTCGTCGGCCTGATCGCGTTCGTCTTCATGAAGGGCTTCGGGGCCGGCGCGGCCCCAGGAGCGACTGAGGCATGACCCCGCGTTCGCGTCAAGTCGGCGGGTGGTCCCTGGCGATCATCGTCGTCGTCGTCGTCTCGCTCGTGCCCGTGGTGTGGATCGTGATGCTGTCGCTCAAGACTCCGGCCACAGCCACTGACGGCAGCTTCATCCCCCACGCCTGGACGCTGTCCAACTACAAGGACATCTTCAACACCAGCACGTTCACGTCCGCCCTGCGCAACTCGATCGGCATCGCGCTGATCTCGACGGCGCTCGCGGTGGTCCTCGCGTCCGCAGCTGCGTATGCGATCGCCCGCTTGGAGTTTCCGGGCAAGAACATCATCCTCGCGGTATCGCTGGGAGTGGCGATGTTCCCGCAGATCTCGCTGGTCGGCCCGCTGTACAACCTGTGGCGCCAGATCGGGCTCTACGACACCTGGCCGGGGCTGATCATCCCGTACATGACGTTCGCGCTGCCGCTCTCGATCTTCGTGTTGTCATCCTTCTTCCGGGAGATTCCCTGGGAGCTCGAGCAGGCCGCACAGATCGACGGGGCGACGCCGTTTCAAGCGTTCCGCAAGGTAATCGTTCCCCTGGCCGCGCCCGGCATCGTGACGACGTTCATCCTCGTGTTCATCATCTGCTGGAACGACTTCGTGTTCGCGATCTCGCTGACCTCAACCAACGCCGCGCAGACGGTGCCCGCGGCGATCTCATCGTTCCCGGGCGTCTCGCAGTTCACGGTGCCCTACGGTGACATTGCCGCCGCGGCGGTGGTGGTCACCGTGCCTGTGATGATTCTCGTGCTCCTGTTCCAGCGCCGGATCGTTTCCGGCCTGACCGCGGGCGCAGTCAAGGGATAAGGAGAAACCAATGGCCGAGATTGCTCTCGAGCACATAACCAAGCGCTACGGCGACGGATACGAAGCCGTCAAGGACATGAACCTCGACGTCGCCGATGGCGAATTCATGATTCTGGTCGGCCCGTCCGGTTGCGGGAAGTCGACCGCGCTACGGATGGTGGCCGGACTCGAGGACATCACCGACGGCGAGCTCAAGATCGGCGGACAGGTCGTCAACGACAAGGCACCGAAGGATCGCGACATCGCGATGGTGTTCCAGAACTACGCCCTGTACCCGCACATGACCGTGCGCGAGAACATGGGCTTCGCCCTCAAGCTGGCCAAGACGCCGCAGGAAGACATCGACAAGAAGGTCAACGAGGCGGCTCGCATCCTCGACCTCGAGCAACATCTGGAGCGCAAGCCGGCGAACCTGTCCGGAGGCCAGCGCCAGCGCGTGGCCATGGGCCGAGCGATTGTCCGCAACCCGAGCGCGTTCCTGATGGATGAGCCGCTGTCGAACCTGGACGCCAAATTGCGCGTGCAGATGCGGACGGAGATCTCGCGGATCCAGCAGCGCTTCGAGACCACCACCATCTACGTCACGCATGACCAGACCGAGGCGCTAACCCTGGGTGATCGGATTGCCGTAATGCGCGCGGGCATCCTGCAGCAAGTGGGACCCCCGAGCGAGCTCTACGGTCAGCCCAACAACCTGTTCGTGGCGGGATTCATCGGTTCGCCGTCGATGAACTTCCTTCCCGGCGAGCTCGACGGCGACCGGGTAAAGCTTCCGATCGGAGAGGTTCGCATCCCGGACAAGCTCCGGTCACGGCTCGAGTCCGGGCCGGGTGGGGGCCGGAGCGGCGTGATCGCGGGTCTGCGGCCCGAGGACTTCGAAGACGTCGCGGTGGTGAGTGAGCGCGGCGCCGGGGTCGAGTTCAAGGCCAAGATCGACGTGCTCGAGTCGATGGGTTCCGAGTTCTACGCCTACTTTGCGGTCGAGTCCGAGCGAGTCACCTCGCGCGAGCTCGAGGAGTTGGCCCACGACGCCGGCTCGGCTGACCTGCCCTCGCAGGAGGGCAGCCAGATCGTCGCCCGTCTCGACGCCGCCAGCAAGGTGCGCCAGGGCCAGGAGGCGTCGTTGTGGTTCAACAGCGAGCACCTTCATCTCTTCGACCCGGAGACCGGGAAGAGCCTGCTCGGTGCGACTCAGGGTGATGAGGGTTCGAGCAGCCCCAGCGCTCCGGCGGCGCCGCCTCAGGAGCTGCGGGACCAAGCCAGCGAGTCCTGAGCCGAAAGCCTCGCCGGACGGCAAGCTTCCGCGACCGGGCGCCGGAGCCGACAGGGCTAATCTGGGTGCCCCCTCATGCCCGGCCCGCCCCGCTCCACTGGGATGCCCCGCGTCGATGCCCAGCACGACTTCCTGCGGGCTCGTCGTCAGGCTACGTTGTCCCGCCTCGCCGCGCGGCTGCGCGGTGAGCCCGACGACGTGCGGGTGATCCTCCCCTACGAGGAGGTGATCGAGGCGCTCGGGTTCGTTAGCGAACGCCCGGCGGGAGCGGCGGTGGTTCCGCTCGACGCCATCGTCGGCACGGTGGACCGACAGCGGGAGTTCGATCGGAGGTTCAGGCCCACGTCTGGACGCGTGCGCTCACGCTGGGAGCACATCGCGGCCGCGATGCGGCGGGGCGAGCCCCTGCCCCCGGTTGATCTGCTCCGGATCGGGGAGATCTACTTCGTACGGGACGGACACCACCGCGTCTCGGTGGCGCGCGCGCTCGGGTTCGCCGATATTGACGCCTACGTAACCGACGTCGTGACCCGGGTCGGTGCCGAGCGCACCATCACCTACGCCGATCTGCCGACCAAGAGTCATGAGCGTGAGTTCTTCGAACGCGTGCCGCTGCCGGAGGATGCGCGAGGCGAGATCGGGCTGAGCGATCCATGGGCGTACGCCACGTTGGCTGAGAGCGTGGAGGCGTGGGGCTTTCGCACCAGCCAGGATCGAGGCGAGCCGATCACACGCCGAGAGGTCGCCTTCCTATGGCTGGAGAACGAGTACCGGCCGGTGATCGCAATGCTGCGCGAGGCCGACCTGATCGGTGATCAGGGCGAGACCGAGGCGTACATGCGCGTGAACGCCGAGCGTTACCGCCTACTGCGAACGGACCGCTGGGACGAGGACGTCATCCGGCGCGTGACCCAAGGCGACCGCAGCCGCGGCCGCGGCCAGCGCTAGCGCTGGCGCGAACGGGCGCTGGCGATGGCCTGAGCCACACCCCCGCGCCATGGCTCGCCATGGCCGGGCAGAACGGCCGCCGCCTCGATCGACTCGAGGCGGGCCAGGGACTCGAAGCACTGCGGAGTCGAGACGTTCACGAGTGCCGGCATCACCTGAGGATCGCGATTTCCCGTCATCGGGTTGAGCGTGCAGAGCTCGTCACCGACGAACAGGGCCTGGTGTTTCTCGAAGTGGATCGCGCAATGTCCGGGTGTATGACCCGGGGTCGCAATGATCCGCGGATGGCCGGGAACGTCGAGCACGTCTCCGTCCGCGAAGGTTTCGGCGCCGTCCACCTTCGTCGGTTTAGCTCCGCCGCCTGTGACCATGTGTGCGATGAACCGGTACGGGGTGGGCCGCCAGAGGTTCGGCAGCAGCTCACGGAGCGGATTTCCATCGGTGCTCTTGCGCTTACCCGTGCGCAGCGCGGCCTCGTCCAGCGCGTGAATCAGAACCCGAGCCCCGGCTGCCTGTAGAACCGCCGCGGCGCCGGTGTGGTCGGAATCGCCGTGGGTGAGAACCACCGCGTCCACGTCGCTCGGGGTGTGACCGAACGCGGCCAAGTCCGCCTCCAGCCGGCCGACGAAGCCGGGCAGCCCGGCGTCAATCGCCGTCAAACGGCCGCCCTCCTCGATCAGATACCAGTTTACGAGGGAGCTGCCGAGCGCGTGAACGCCGGGGAGGATGTCGGGCTTGGGGTCGATGGCGGAATCCTATTTCCACCAGGCGCCGAGGACACGACGCCAGTTGCCCCACGCTACGGCGTCGATCTCGTCGGTGTTGAAGCCCTTGGCGGCGAGCGCGTCAATGACGAGGGGCATCCCCGCTACGTCGCCCACCGGAGCCGGCATCGTTGCACCGTCGAAATCGGACCCCAGCCCGACATGCTCAACCCCGATGCGCTCTGCTACGTATGCGGCATGCCGCGCGATCAGCTCGATCGGGGTGTCCTCGTCATCGGCGAAGTCCGGGCGCAGGAACGGGCATGCGAACACGATCCCGACCATGCCGTTCGAGTCCTTGATCGCGTCGAGCTGGGCGTCGGTGAGGTTGCGGCTCATCGGACAGATCGCGTGGACCGCCGAATGAGACGCCACGAGCGGTCCGACATCGGCGCGTGCCATATCCCAGAACCCAGCCTCGTTGAGGTGGCTCAGATCGACCAGGATCCCGAGTTCGGCGCAGCGCCGCACCAGCTCTTGCCCCGCCCGAGTCAGACCGGGGCCGGTGTCAGGCGAAGACGGCCAGATGAACGGGACACCATGCGCGAAGGCGTTGGGTCGGCTCCAAACCGGCCCGAGCGAGCGCAGACCGGCGGCGTACCAGAGCTCGAGCGATTCGAGATCCGGGTCGATGGCCTCGGCACCCTCGAAGTGAAGAACGGCCACCGGCGGTCCACTGCCCGCGTGGGCCACATCGATGTCCGAGATGGTCCGCGCGATCGTCACTTCCTGCGCACGCTCGAGCGCCGCCAGCCGACCGGAGGCCGCGGTGGCAAACGCGGCCGCGTCTCGGTACGGGACTTCGGCCGCCAACTCGATCTCAAACACCCCGTCGTCGCGAGCGACCGGCTTCCACTTCTCATCCGCCGATGGGGCGCACACGGCAAAGATGGCGCCGCGGACTCCGCCCTCGCGCATCCGAGGCAGATCAAGGTGACCTCCGGGTCGCCCAGAGACAATGCCCGCGTGATCGTCCCGAGTCAGGGCGTCATTGTGTCCATCGAATACCGGCACCATGAGTCCTCGACGCTAGCGTGAAGGCGCTCCGCAGTGAACCTACAGCGGTGTAGGTCGCGTGATAGGGTGCGCGCGATCGGATGTTGCCGGAACCGCCTTCCGAAGCCGCCCAAAAGCAGCGCCGCCGGTACGCGCCGCGGATGCCGCCCCAGCAGCGTCGGGAGCAGCTCATTGACGCGGCTCTCGGCGTGATCGTCGAACACGGTTATGAGGGCGTCTCGATCGAGGCCATCGCCCGCACGGCGGGAGTGACGCGGCCGGTCATCTATGACCACTTCACGAATCTTGGTCAGCTGCTCGAAGCTCTGATCGAGCGCGAGGAGCATTATGCGCTCGAGCAGCTAGCCGCGGTCGTGCCGGACGCGCCCCCCGATGACGGTGACCCAGCCGAGCTGTTCGCGGCCGGCGTGGGCCGGTTCCTCGAAGCTGTGCTCAGCCGTCCCGAGACCTGGCGGATCATTCTGCTGCCGCTCGAAGGTACACCCCCGATCGTGCGCGATCACGTAGAGATGAACCGGGTGCGCACCCAGGAGCGAATCGAGATTCTGGTCCGGTGGGCGATCAAACGGTCGGGGATCCCGGCCAGCCTCGATGTCGAGCTGTGCGCCCGAGCAATCAGAAGCCTCAGTGAGGAGGCGGGACGGATGGTTCTGACGGATGCAGTGCGCTTCTCGCCCGAGCGCTACGAGCAATTCGCGCTCGCCATGATGAAGCTCATCTGGGCGCAGTGATGAGCGCGATCACGGATCGCTCGGCGGTTGAGCTCGCCGCGGCGATCCGCACCGGGGAACTCAGGGCGTCCGACGTTGTGGATGCCCACATCGCGCTGCTCCTGCGCGTGGCGCCGTCGATCAACGCCATCGCCGTCGACCGGTTTGAGATGGCGCGACACGAAGCGATGGTCGTCGACGAGTTGGTGCAAGGAGCCAAGGCCGGCTCGGTGCTGCCGCCGCTGCTCGGCGTGCCGTTCACGGTCAAGGAGTCGATCGCGCTCGGCGGAATGCCGCAGTCAGCGGGCGTTCTCGCCCGTCGGGACGCGACATCCCGGCGCACCGCCCCGCCTGTCAAGCGCCTGATCGACGCAGGCGCGATCCCCCTCGGGGTCACGAACACGTCTGAGCTCACCCTGTGGATCGAATCGACGAACCGGGTCTACGGGCGCACCAGCAACCCATTCGACCCCAGCCGTGTGGCCGGAGGCTCGTCAGGCGGGGAGGGAGCCGCGGTGGGGTCGGGCGGATCGCCGTTTGGTGTGGCATCCGACATCGGGGGCTCGATCCGCCTGCCGGCTCTTTTCTGCGGCGTGTTCGGACACAAGCCCTCGACTGGCCTGGTTCCGACGACGGGCAACTACCCACCGAGCAACGGCGAGAACGCGCGCATGCTCGGAATCGGTCCCATCGCCCGCCGAGCCGAGGACCTGATGGCGGTGCTCCGGGTGATCGCCGGGCCGGATGGAGAGGATCCGTACACGCGCGAGCTGCCGCTCGGTGATCCGGAATCGGTATCGCTCAACGGCCTACGTGTGGTCCTGGCCGACGAGACCTCACGACGCCCGATCAGCCGCGAGATGCATGACGCGCGCGAAAGGGCGGCCGGGGCGCTGGCGGCAAGCGGTGCCCGGCTCGAGCGCGTGAAGCTGCGCTCGTGGCGGCAGGCCCTGATGCCGTTCTTGAGCACGCTCGAGGGCGGATCGGAGCAGTCCACCCTTGACCTGCTGCGGGAGGCCGGAGCCGAGCCGCGCTGGACGGATGTGCTCAGACCGGGCGGACCCCACACGCTGCCGACGAAGTTGGTCCTGCTCCCCGAGATGCTCCACTCCTCGCGACGGGGCTCGCGCGGAGCCCAGCGGGGAATTGAGCGAGGTCGCGAGCTGGCCACTGAGTTGATCGAGGCGATCGGTGACGGCGTGCTGCTGCATCCGGCCTTCCCGCGCGTGGCTCCCCGACACGGGGGGACGCTCGGTCGTCCCTGGCTGCTGAATTCCGCTGCCGTGTTCAACCTCGCCGGAGTCCCGGTCACAGAGGTGCCTCTGGGTCTCTCCAGCGAGGGGCTGCCGCTCGGGGTGCAGGTGGCGGCGGGCCGGGGGCAGGATCACGTTTCGATTGCCGTCGCACTCGAGCTCGAGCGTGCGTTTGGCGGGTGGCGCGCACCCCCGGGCCCACCACGGGCCGCCGCCCCTTAAAGCACGACGGGGACCGCTTCCTGGGTCCCCGCCGTTGATCCTCACCGGGTCACACCCACGGCCGGGTTGAGCGCAACCCACTGAAGATCGTCCGCTCAAACCCAGGTGGAACGAAAAAGTTTCGGTGCCAGCCGCGGCGGTTAGGCGGCATCGGCTTAGATGCAGGGTATGAGCCTCTCGGTGGCGGGCACCAATTGGTCGGGGAATTACGTCTACCGGGCGAAAGCGCTCCACCGTCCGGCCACGCTCGAAGAGCTGCGGGGGATCGCGGCTCGGGCGCCCCAGTTGCATGCGCTCGGCTCGCGGCACTCGTTCACTGACATCACGGACGCGGCAGAACTCGTCTCGCTCGACGCGCTCGAGGGCGAGCTGACGGTGGACCACGGCCAGGGCACAGTGTCTGTACCCGCGGGCATGACCTACGCCCAGCTGGCCGAGGCCCTGAGTCGGGAGGGGCTCGCGCTCCAGAACATGGCCTCTCTCCCGCACATATCGGTCGCCGGGGCGGTGGCCACGGCGACCCATGGCTCGGGCGTTGCCAACGGCAACCTGGCCACGGCCGTGGTAGGGCTCGAGCTCGTTACCTCCTCGGGGGAGCTGATCCGCTCGCGCCGGGGCGATGAGGCCTTCGACGGCCTGGTCGTCGGACTCGGCGCCCTCGGGGTGATCACGTGCATGACGCTGAGGACCGAGCCGTTCTACGAGGTGCGACAGCGGGTGTTCGAGGGGTTGGCCTGGGAGACGCTCTTCGAGAATTTCGACGCGATCATGGCCGGCGGGGACAGCGTGAGCGTGTTCCACCGCTTCGGTGCTCGCGCCGAGCAGGTGTGGGTCAAGACTCGTGTGACCGGCCCCGAGGAGGTACGCGATGATTTGTTCGGAGCGCTGCCGGCCCTCGCGCCGCTCAACCCGGTGCCCGGAGCCGAGCCGGCCTACGCGACCGACCAGCTCGGAGTTCCGGGTCCATGGTCAGAGCGCCTGCCTCATTTCCGAAGCGGCTTCACCCCGAGCTCGGGCGAGGAGATCCAGTCTGAGTTCTTCGTCGCGCCCGAGGACGCCGTCGCCGCCATCCAGGCCGTGCGCGAGCTGAGTGACCGCATCGCCCCGCTGCTATTCGTGAGCGAGCTGCGCACCGTCGCCGCGGACGACTTGTGGATGAGCCCGCAGTACGGTCGGCGGAGCATGGGGCTCCACTTCACTTGGCATCGCCGCCAGCCCGAGGTCGAACGGATCCTGGCCGACGTCGAAGCCGCCCTGGCCCCCTTTCACGCCCGCCCGCACTGGGGCAAGCTGTTCACGGCCCGGGCGGCCCAGCTCGCCCCACTCTACGAACGCCTCGAGGACTTCAGGCGCCTACGCGACGAGCTCGACCCCCGGGGCGCGTTCCGCAACGACTGGCTCTCCAGCCGCGTGCTCGGAGACACGTAACCTTGGCATACTGGAGGCCCCGCAAGGGGGCGTAGCTCAGTTGGTTAGAGCGCCGGCCTGTCACGCCGGAGGTCGCGGGTTCGAGTCCCGTCGCTCCCGTAGTCACGGCAAGCCCAACCGCGTCACAAACCGGTGGCCGCCCTTCGCACCCATCAGGCCCGCGCAAGCCTGGCCTGGTAGCCGCGGACCGTCGGAGCGCTGCCCTGTCTCTAACGGCACCCGTACCTATCTGCATGCAGTAGGCGCGCTCTAAAACATGCCGATTTGCACGGTCTATTAGGTCGTGTGGGCATAGTGCTTGACACATCGAGTCCAAACTGCATACAGTTATGGCGCATCTGAATACCGCGCGCATCCAAGCTCGGAACGGATCTCGGACGGCATTGGACTTCGCCGGATCGGGCGTTTCCGGCGAGTGGGGTGCGGCAAGGCGGACGAGGAAAGGCGACGTCTATGTGTTCCCGGGCTCTCCGGTCAGCCTTGGCTGGCTTTGCGTTGGTGATGTTGTGCGCTCTGTTGGCGGCCTGTGGCAGCAGCAGCACCGGGGGTGCGGCCACCGGTGGGGGTGCCACCGGGAGTGGCGGCGGCAGCACGCTGACGATCGCGAACTTCGATCCGTTCAGCGGTCCCAACTCCGCCTATGGCTTCTTCGAGCAGGCCGGGTGCGTGACTGCGACCAAGCTGATCAACGCCGAGGGCGGCGTGCTGGGGCACAAGCTCACCTGCCAGATCGTGGATAGCCGTGGCGATCCGGCTGACGCCGTGCCCGCCGCGCAACAGATGCTCGCCACCAGCTCGAACCTTGTGGGCATCGTGGACCAGGACAGCGGGCTGCTCACGTCGACAGTGCCGCTGTTCAATGCAGCGCACATCCCCGACATGTCGATCGGGGGTGATATCCCGTTCGACCACAACCATTACCCGTACTTCTGGCGAACGATCCCCGGTGATGACGTGGCGGGCTATGCGCTGGCGGCCTACGTCAAGCTGAGGACGCCATATAAGCGCGTCGCCTCCATGTTCACGAACGACCAGTCCGCGCAGGGCAACGTGCCGGGTCTGGCTGCCGGTGCTCGGAACCTCGGCCTGACGATCCCGATCACCGAGTCTCTGGCCGTCGCGCAGCCGACCTACGAGACGGAGATCCAGCGGATGCACTCGGCGAATCCGCAGGCCCTCGCCATGGAATCAGACCCACAGACCGCCGGCGTGTTCTTCGGCGAGCTCAAGCAGGCGGGAGCGTTGATTCCCGGCGTGCTGACCTCGGGGACGGTGGGCGTCAACTTCGATCAGGCCGTCTCGTCGGCGATCGGAAAGCCCACGTACGAGAAGTACTTCGTGCGAGTGCTCCAGTACGCGCCCTCCGCTGGCCCGGCCTGGGAGACATTCAGCAAGGGGCTCACCTCGATCGGCAACTCGGTCCGCGACGCGCAGACTGCCCACACCCAGATCTACACCGAGATTCCATACGACAACACGAACATGCTGGCGCTGGCAATGCTCGCCGCGCACAGCACCAAGCCGACCGTCTTCAACTCGTACATCCCTAAGATCACTCAGGGATCGACCGTGGTGCGCACGTACGCTCAGGGCAAGGCCGCTCTGGCGGCGGGCAAGACGATCGACTACGTCGGCGTGGAGCGCCAGGTCACCTTTGACCAGTACCACAATTCGCAGGGAGAGTGGGGGGCGTTCCAGCCAATCACAAACAAGCTGATTGCGACGCTCAGCGCCAAGGACGTGGCCCAGGCTGAGGGTCATTAGTAAGCGTGCATGACAACCCTGCTGACCGTCATCATCTTCGGCATCTACTCGGGGTCGCTGCTGTCCATCGGGTCAGTGGGCTTCACGATCCAGTTCGGGATCACCAATGTCCTGAACTTGGCCTACGGGGCGATCCTCACCGCCGCGATGTTCATCGATTACTGGATCGGCGGTGGTGACCCCAACATCTGGCTGGGCATCCTCATCGGAGGGCTCGGTGGCGGTGCGGTGTCACTCGTCTTTGGTCGGGCGATCGTGACGCCGTACGCCCGCCGGGGAACGACGATGTTCGGGATGGCGATGGTGACGATTGCGATAGCCCTCGTGCTGCAGTTCACGCTGGAAGCCATCCAGGGCCCACTCTTCTACAACTACCACTTCGCCAACAGCGCCGAGTACAACATCGGTGGAGTGGTCGTCAGCAGCCGCCAGATCGTGGTGATCGGCGCGGCGGTCGTGCTGATGCTGGCGGTGCATCTGCTCCTTCGCTACACGCGGCTCGGACTCGCGATGCGGGCCACGGCCGAGGATCCCTCGCTGGCTCGCGCCAGCGGCATTGCCACCGTGCGGGTACAGACGACCGCGTGGCTCGTGTCCGGAGCCCTGTGCGGGATCTCGGGTGTGCTGCTCGGGATTGCCACGGGCTCCTTCAATTCGACGACCGGCTCGGGGTTCTTCATCACCGTCGTGGCCGCTGCCATCATCGGCGGGGTGGGCAAGCCCTACGGCGCGATGATTGGGGCCCTGCTCGTCGGCCTCACGAGCGAGGCGGCCGCGGCCTTCATCTCGCCGTCATACAAGGACATCGTCGCCTGGGCCGTGCTCATTCTCGTGCTGCTGATCCGTCCGCGTGGGCTGTTTGCGGGATTCACCTCCCAGCGGGAGCTCGCCGTATGAGCTCCGCGGTCCAGTTCTACATCACTAGCATCGCGACTCTCGGGCTGGTCAACCTGATCGCCGTCTGGGGGCTCGATCTGCAGTACGGCGTGACCGGGATCTACAACTTCGCCTTCATCGTGCTTCAGGCTGCCGGGGCCTACGCGGCGGCCATTTTCGCGCTCAAGCCGGCCTCGAGCTATGGCGCTTTCGAGACCTACATCGGCGGCTTCAATTTGCCGTTCCCCCTGCCGCTGCTGGCGGGGGCGCTGGTCGGTGGCGTGCTCGCCTTTGTAATCGGCCTGATCGCGATGCGGCGCCTGCGCGGCGACTACCAGGCGATGGCGATGCTCGTGCTCTCGCTGATCGCCACGGGCTTCGTCACCGCCCAGACGCACTTCCTCAACGGTCCGACCGGGCTCAGCCTGATTCCCAAGCCACTCCAGTTCAGCCTGACCTCCGACCCGCTTCAGTACCAGTGGTACTACCTGGCCTTCACTGCCCTAATCACGCTTCTCGTATGGGCGTTCATGCACAACGTGACGCGGTCGCCGTTCGGCCGGCTGCTCCGAGCCGTGCGCGACAGCGAGTCGGCGGCGGAGGCGCTCGGCCGGAACACGGAGCGCGCTCGCATGACCGCAATGGTCATCGGCGGCTGCCTGGCCGGGCTGAGTGGCGGAATCCTCGTCCTGTATCTCGGGGCTTGGGGGCCGGGGAGTTGGCTGTACCCAGAGACGTTCCTCTTCTTCACTGCGATCGTCGTCGGTGGGACCGGCAACCTGTTCGGCAACCTGCTCGGCGTCCTGCTGATCCCGGTGCTCGTCATCGAGGGCACGCGCTTCCTGCCTCAGATCGGCTACCCGGGGCTGGTCGACTCCCTCGACTGGATTGTGATCGGGCTGTCCATGCTGGCCTTCCTGTGGTTCCGTCCAAAGGGTCTCGTCCCTGAGCGCCGCCGCCGCGTCCCGCTGCCTGCCGATGCGTCCCCGGCATCTCCCTCGGAGGTGGGGGCGGGGTGAGCTCCACCGCTCCTACGAGCCCCCTGTCGGCCGCGACCGCAGCTCCCGCTGGAGACGAGATCCTTCGCGTGTCCGGACTGACCTGCTCCTTTGGCGGCGTCCAGGCCGTCGACGACTGCAGCTTCGCGATCCGCCGTGGCACGCTCACCGGGTTGATCGGTCCGAACGGCGCCGGCAAGTCGACCGTGATCAATGCGATCGGCGGCCAGGTCCGCCCCACATCGGGGTCAGTGCTGTTCGAGGGCCGCGAGCTGGGTGGACTAGCGCCTCACAGGATTGCGCGGGCCGGTGTGACGCGCACGTTCCAGATGTCCAACCTCTTCCCGCGGATGACGGTTCTGGAGAACCTGCTCGTGGGCGCACCGCCGTGGCGGGGCGAGGGCCTGCTCTCCGCGCTTGTCGGCGGCTCGATGTGGCGGCGGGGTCAGGACGAGCTCGTCGAGCAGGCCCAGGACATCATGCGTCGCTTCGAGGTGCTCAAGCTGCAGAACGACTATGCCGGCGAGCTCAGCGGCGGCCAGAAGCGGATCGTCGAGATCATGCGCGCGCTGATGTCGCAGTCCACGCTGCTGCTTCTCGACGAGCCGATGGCCGGCATCAACCCGAGCCTGGCGCGGCGGATCGCGGCTCACCTTGGCGAACTGCAGGCCGAGGGGCTGACGATGCTGATGATCGAGCACGACCTGCGGCTGGTGGGGGACGTGTGCGATCCGGTGATCGTGATGGCCCAGGGCCGCGTACTGGCCGAGGCCCCGCTGGCCGAGCTGCAGCAGAACGAGGAGGTGATCCGTGCCTACCTCACCGGATGAGCGTGCTTCGGCCTTCATGTCCATCGAAGGGGTGCGGGCGGGCTACGGCAGCACAGTCGTCGTCGATGGCATGTCTGCCACGGTCGGGCGCGGGGAAATCGTCGTGATCATCGGCCCCAACGGTTCTGGCAAGAGCACGCTGCTAAAGGCGATCACGGGCGATCTCCCCGTGTTGGGCGGGCGCGTCGACCTCGACGGTAAGGACGTCACGAACGTCTCCCGCGAGCGCCTGGTGCGCAGCGGACTCGGCTTCGTACCCCAGGAACGCGAAGTCTTCGCCAGCCTGAGTGTGCGTGAGAATCTGTTGATCGGCGGTTACCTGCTCCGCAAGCGGCAGCGCGAGCCCGCGATCGAGCGGGTGATGGAGAGTTTCCCGGCCCTGAAGCGACTCGAGAAGTCGCTGGCCGGCCGGCTCAGCGGTGGCGAGCGCAAGATGCTGGCCATGGGCCGGGCCTTGATGCTCGAGCCTAAGCTGATCGTTCTCGACGAGCCCTCCGCGGGACTGGCCCCTCAGGTGGCTGCCGAGGTCCTATCCGAGAAGATCCCAGCCCTGGCCTCATCTGGCACGGCCGTCCTGCTGGTCGAGCAGCGAGCCATACAGGCCCTGGGTGTCGCCGACTGGGCCTACGTGATGATGGCCGGCCGCGCGGTGATGGACGGGGCGGCGAAGGCGGTCCTGGCTCGTGACGACGTTGGCGCTCTTTTCCTTGGCCGGGCGACTGAACACGGTCCGGCGCCGGCCACTGGCCCGGCTCGCGTGGGAGCCCACCATGCCTGAGCCCCCTGCCAACCGCAAGCGACAAGCCGACGTGGTCCACTCGAACATGCGAGAGGCCATCCTGTCCGGTGCGATACAGCAGGGTTCGGTTCTGTCGCAGGTCCAGCTGGCCAAGGAGTACGGGGTCAGTCGCACTCCGCTGCGCGAGGCGATTCGGATGCTTCAGGCGGAGGGGTTCATCGAGGCGGTTCCAAATCAGCGGATCCGCGTGGCCTCCCTCTCGGTCGGCGCGCTGGAGGAGCTCTACACCCTGCGAATCACGCTGGAGGCCGTCGCGATCCGGATCTCGGTGCCGTGCTTCAGCGCCGCTGATTTTGATCATCTGCGGAGCCTGGCGCGGCAGCTGGAGGAGTGTGCGGCGGCCAACGACGTGGAAGCATGGGAGGCGCCCCATCAGGGGTTTCACCGGGCCCTGGTCGCGCACGCCGGTGACCACATCACGGAGGTCATCGAGCGCCTGCAGGAGAGCTCCAACCGGTACCGGCGCATGTACGTCACCCAGGGACCGCGGGCCTGGTGGCATACCACGGCCGAGCATGCGGCGATCCTGCGCGCCTGCGAGGCGCGGGACGCAACCGCGGCCACGGCTGAGCTCGCCCGCCACTACGCCCGGACCTGCCTGACCGTGATCGCCATGATCGACCCCGGGTACGACCCTTCCTCAGTTCGGGCGGCAGTTTCGCTCGTCATCCCCAGCCAGGCGGATGGAGGCCGGCCGCTGGAGGCTGCGGGCGAGCTGCGGTCGATGCGGACGGGCGCGGCGTGAGACGCGAGAGGCCACATAACCGAAAGCGATGCCCATGATCAAGCAGTACCCGATGAGCGCGGCGGTGCCGAAAACGGGTGAGCGGAAGATAAGTACCCGTATCCTCGAGGCCGGGAGAGGCGACGACATCGTCATCTGCGTGCACGGGGTCGGTTCCCGCGCCGATCGTTTTCGACCCACGCTCGAGCCTCTGGCTGAGGCGGGGTACCACGTGTATGCCCTTGACCTGCCCGGTCACGGTTTCGCCACCAAGGGTCCGCTGCCGCTCTCGGTGCCGTATTACGCCGAGTATGTGACCGCGATCATGCGACAGTTGCCGTCAGGACGCGTGACCATCGTGGGCACGTCCCTCGGCGGTCACATCGGTGGACATATGACGAGGCTCGACCCGCGCCCCGATCGGGTTGCCATGGTGGGCACGCTCGGCATCGTGCCGATGGCCGAGGAGGATCGCTTCAATCTCAGCCGCGTGATCCTACGAAATCGCTCGGTGGATGACTGCATGGGCAAGATCAAGGCGTTGCTGTGGGACGACTATCGCGCGACGCAGGATTGGGCGGAGGAGGAGTCGCTCATCAACAACTCTGACGGTGCTGACGAGACGTTCGCGGAGCTGGGCACCTACTTCGAGGAGCACATCAACGACGACCTCGTGATCGACGATGTGCGCGCCCACATCAGCGACGTGCAGATGGGGTTCATGTGGGGTGACCGAGACGTCGTGGTGAGCGTCGACGTGGGCCGGGAGTGCATGAAGGCGATTCCCGAGCTCCCGATGGCGTGGATCGGGGACACCGGCCATGTGCCGTACTGGGAGCGCCCCCAGGCCTTCGTGGCCGCGGTGGACATGTTGTTCGATGCGGACCGGCGCCCGTCGACGGAGTTCAAGGTGTGAGTCCGACGGAATCCGTAGGACCGGGCAATGACGACATGAGAGAGCGAGGCTAATGGCAGTCAACTACGTCACACAGATTCCTGAACTGGGGAAGCTCTACGGGGCCTACTCGCCCGCGTCCCGGGCCGACGGGGGCACACTGTTCTCCGTCGCCGGCCAGCTCGGGGGCCTCCCCGATGGCAGCCTGCCTGGCGACGGCGGCGTGTTCGCGCAGACCAAGCAGTCGTTCGCGAATGTGGGCAAGGTCCTCCGCGGTGTCGGACTCGACTTCGCCGATGTCCTGCGCTTCAACACGTTCATCGTCGGTCGCGACTCGATCGCGGAATTCATGACCGCCCGCCTCGAAACGTTTGCCGAGATCTACCCGGATGGCGCATTTCCCCCTAACACGCTGGTCCTGGTGGACGGGCTGGTCGAGGAGCGCTTCAGAGTGGAGATCGAAGCCCTGGCCGTGGGGCAGGGCCTCGGCTCGAGCCACGGCGGCGGGTCGTAGATGCGCTTGGTGACCTACCGCGTGACCGGCGGGACACAGGCTGGCTTTCTCGTCGACGAGAAGGTGGTCGACGCGCAGGTGGCCGCCCGCGAGATCGGTCTGGACCCCGACCTCCCCAACCTGCGTTCGGTGCGAGGGATGCTCGGAGGGCTCGCGCCGCGGCTCCCGGAGCTCGCCAACGCTGCCGCGCGATGCGCGAGCACCGGCGGTTTGGGTCTCGACGACATCGAGTTGGCCCCACCGGTTCCAGACCCGGACAAGATCCTCTGCCTCGGGCTCAACTACCGGTTGCACGCGGACGAGTTCGGCTCCGACGTTCCAGCGGCCCCCAACGTGTTCGCCAAGTTCCGCAACTCGCTGATCGGTCCGCGCGACACGATCGACATCCCTCCCGTCATGGCCGAGGTCGACTTCGAAGGCGAACTAGCCGTAGTAATCGGCCGGCGCTCCCGGAACGTGGCCGCTGAGGACGCACTCGACTGCCTCGCCGGTTGCATGGTATTCAACGATGTGACCGCCCGGGATCTGCAGCGGGCGACCAGCCAGTGGACGGCGGGCAAGGCGATCGACTCCTTCGCTCCGTGCGGTCCGGCGCTGGTGTCCATGGATGAGGTGGGTGACATCGGGTCGCTGCGTCTGCGCACGACCGTCAACGGCTCCGTGATGCAAGAGGCGAGCGCCTCGGAAATGATCTTCTCCGTTCCGGAGACGGTCGCCTTCCTGTCCCGATTTATGACACTCGAGCCGGGCGACGTGATCGCCACCGGGACACCGCAGGGGGTGGGCTTCCGGCGCGAGCCGCCGGTGTTCCTGCAGCCTGGTGACGTTGTCGAGGTGGAGATCAGCCGGCTCGGGACGTTGGTGAATGGGGTGAGCGCCGATGGAGTGGGCAGCGGGGAACATGGGGTCGCGCTGAGCAAGGGAGCCAGCTGATGGCCTCGATCATCATCAAAAACTGCGACGTCATCGACGGGATGATGAACCCGCCTCAGCGCGGAATGGACGTCGTGATCGAAGGCAACCGCATCGTTCGGGTGTCTCCGGGCGCGGAGCCCGGGGAGGCGGACGAGCGCGATGGCATCGAGCGCATCGACGGCACCGGCAAGACGGTCATGCCGGGGCTGATCGACGCCCACTGCCACATGACATACGGCGAATCGATGACGCAGGAGGAGCAGGACATCTTCACGAGCGTCGAAGGGCGCACCCTGCGAGCCGCATGGAACGCGCAGAAGGTCCTCGCTGCCGGAGTGACCGGAATCTCACAGCCGGGCGGCAGCTACTTCATCGGCGTGGCCGTGCGCGATGGCATCAACGAAGGACGTGTCAAGGGACCTCGGATGACCTCGGCCGGTCGTTACATCACCACGAGCAACGGCCTGACGGACTGGTATCCCGATGACACGGGTGCGGTCGAAGGAAGCATCGGGATCCGCTGCAACACGCTCGACGAAATGATCGCTGAGGTCCGGCGTCAGGTGAAGAACGGCGTTGACCTCATCAAGCTCGCCGATTCCCCGTTCGGCGAGTACCAGTCGTTCCGCGACGAGGAGCTGGTGGTCGTCGCGGACCTGTGCCACCAGCTGAACAAGCGGTGCACGATCCACGCCCGAGGCGACGCCGAGGTCAACGCCGCCGCCCGAGCCGGGTTCGACTGGATCATGCACGGCAATGTGATGACCCAGCCGACGGTCGAGCTGTTGGCCGAGAAGCAGATCCCGCTCGTCCCGACCATCCTCCTGCTCGAGGTATGGGCCGTGTACGGACCGCACATCGGGTCGCCGCGGCCGATCGTTGAGGGCTGCCGCCGGATGCTCGAGAAGACGCAGGTGAGCCTGCACCTGGCACACGAGGCCGGAGTGAAGTTCGTGATCGGCACCGACACCGGATTCGCGATGACCCCATACGGTGAATGGCACGCAAAAGAGCTTGAGTTGCTCATGAAGTACGCCGGCCTGAGCGAGCTCGAGGCGATAGCCGCCGGCACCTTCAACGCGGGGCTCGTCCTCAATCTCGAAGGACAGGTGGGTGCGGTCAAGGAAGGAATGCTCGCCGACGTGCTCGTGGTGGACGGCGACCCAAGCCAGGACATCACGATCCTCCAGAACCACGACAAGATCGAGACGATCATCCTCGACGGCGAAATCGTCGAGGTGGATCCGACAATCGAGTCGTGGCCCAACAACCCCTCGTACACCTACGCAGGCCGCTACCTCACCCAGGAGGTTGCTCGTGAGGCGACGCGCGGCACCGGCAACGTTCGCAGTCATCGCGGCGAAGCGACGGAGCGGGCGTCGGTGCCAACCAACGCCTCGCCGGCAGACCTCGCCGCCAGCCCGGCCGTCGGCAATCCGATCGCGGAGTGATGCGTATGCCCCACCCACCCACCGACACGGTCGAGACGATCCGCAGCGCTCTGCGCGAAGTGATCGATCCCGAACTGGGGATAAACGTTGTGGATCTGGGCATGATCCGCGAGATCGAGCACGACCGTGACTCGACCACCGTGTGGATGATCCTCACCACGGTCAGCTGCCCCTTCTGGGACCTCTTTATCGATCAGGTGCGAACCGCTCTCGAGGATGTCCCGGACCTCGGCCAGCTCAACGTCCGCTACGACCCCCGCGGGCGCTGGACCTCCGAGATGATGTCCGACGAGGCTCGCTGGGAGCTCGAGATCGCAGGGCTCCTGCCCACGAGCACCTGGCTGACCAGCACCGGCGGCGCGGGGTGACAGGCCAGGGCCCACCCCTCACGGCTCGATGATCTTCCAGTAGGTGTCCTTGCGGACGACTAGGCCGTCCTCGAATTCCCACAGGTCGCACCCGCGGTAGTTGAGGGCCGTCCCGTCATCCGCGTTGCCGGACACGTGCCAGACCGAGACGCCGCGGTTGCCGGTCACGTAGTCGTACACCGGCTCCCAGTGCATGTTCGGGATGCGCTCGAAGCGCTTGGCGAGAACCTCGCGGATCTGATTCCGTCCCCTAACGATTCGCCCATCGGGGTCAGGACCGCTCGCCATGAAGAATTCGGCCTCCTCGGCAAAGTGGGCGCTGATCTTGTCGGGGTCACGTTCGTTGAACGCGGACACGATCTCCCCGAGGAGCTCGACCGAGATGCCATCGGGCTGGCTGCGGGTGGCTTCGTTCGACATGAGCTATCTCACCTTTCTTGCTGGGCTGGCGGGAATTGTGCTGGCCCCCGAGACGATGCTTAGCCGAGGCACATTGCAGTCCGCGTGCACGATGGTGTCCCCGCGCTCGGGGTGTGAGCCCGCAGCTCGGGGCGCGGCGATCACCTGCTCCGCGGTCCCGGCCGTCGAGTTCACGGATGACGCGTGCGATCGACGGGGCGTCGCGGTAACGAGTTTCATATGCGAGCCCAAAGTGTATACAGACATAGGAACGCTCGGCAAGAAGTGGCCAACACTAAGAAACTCTCCCCGCACTCTGGCCTATTTGGTATGGATGCAGGCTGTTCGAGCCCTCACGAGAGGAGACCGGATCCAGGGCTTCACCGCGCGCGTCCGTCCGGCGGCGTCCCCGCCGCCGGCTGTCAGGCCCGTAGCCAGGATCAGGCCCCGGAGAGCGCGCCGGATCTTAGATGCCCTGTCTCCGTAGGCTTTCCGGCGTTTGTGACGCCCGCACGCGAGCATCCCTGGGCCGCCCCAGCGCGGGCCCCTGGTCCACCCTGGATCACGGGTCTTTGGGCCGCGATCCCGTCCCGAGCCAACCCAAGTACCTGCGGAGACACCTATTGCGACCCCTGTATGCATCCTTTTAGGGGGCCTGGGCCAGCAAACCAGGGAAGAACGGCGGCTTTTTTACAATTGAGGTTGACCCAGGTATGGCAAGGTGCATACACTTCGCGAGCTGTGAGCAACTGGATTCTCATCAATAACGGAAACGTGATTGACGGGGCCGGGAACGCCGTGTTGGAATCGACCGACGTCCTGATTCGCGACAACGTGATCCACACCGTGGCTCCCGGGCTCGTGGCTGACGCCGTGGTCGACACCGTCGTTCCCCGCGGCGATCAGCTCACCCTCATCGACGCCGCCGGCAAGGCTGTCATGCCGGGCTTAATCGATGCCCACTGCCACATGAGCTTCGGGCACGGGCGCAGCCAGGAGGAGATAGACCTCTACACCGGCGTCGAGTTGCGCACCCTGCGCACCGCGTGGAATGCCAAGCGCGTCCTGCGCGCTGGCGTCACGGCCATTTCGCAGCCTGGGTCCAGCTACTACATCGGCGTCGGGATTCGCGAGGGGATCAAGGAGGGCATTGTCGAGGGGCCGCGGGTCTTCACCGCCGGGCGCCAGATCTCGACCAGCAATGGCATCGGCGACTACTACCCCGAGACCATCGGCGTCCCCGACGGCAGCATCGGCTTCGTCGCCAACACCACCGACGAGATGAAGCGCGAGGTCCGCGTCGAGATCAAGAACGGCGTCGACTTCATCAAGATGGCCGACAGTCCGTTCGGCGAGTTCCAAGCCTTCACCGGCGACGAGATGAAGATGATGGTGGAGCTCACCCATCAGATGCGCCGGAAGATCACGATCCACGCGCGCGGCAACGACGAGACCCGCGCCGCTGTCCGGGCCGGGGTCGACTGGATCATGCACGCGAACATCATGGACGATCAGACCGTCGACGAGCTTGCGGACTCCCAGATCCTGCTCATCCCGGTTCTGACGCTGCTGGCCAACTGGGCGGACTTCGGCAAGTATGTCGGCGTCCCGCTGGCTCTCCAGGACAGCTGTCGCGAGATGATGGAGCAGTCTGGCGAGAGCTACCGCCGCGCTAGGGCTGCCGGCGTCCGCTTCGGCATCGGCTCCGAAGCCGGCTTCGGCATCACCCCGTGCGGCGAATGGCACGCGCGCGAGCTCGAGCTCCTCGTCGACTACGCCGGGCTGACGCCGCTCGAGGCGATCCAGGCGGGCACGAAGAACGTTGCTATGACCGTGGGTCTCGACGGGAAGGTCGGACAAATCGCCGAAGGACTGCTCGCCGACGTGATCATCGTCGACGGCAACCCCGCCGAGAACATCCGCATCCTCCAAGACCAGCAGAACATCCTCACCGTCATCAAGGACGGACGGGTCCTCGACTTCGGCGACGAGGAGGAGTTTCTGCTCCGGCCGTACGAGCCGTCGCAGGTCTACCAGCAGGCGGGCTCGATGCTGATGTTCGACACGGTCTACGGCGATCCCGAACGACGCCGTGACACCCCCGATCCGCTCCCATGGCTCCCGGAAGAGGCGCACCAGCTGGCGGGCGATCTCAAGAAACGCGAGGTCGCCGCTGGCAAGGAAACCGGCACCTATGCCATGGGACTTCGCGACCAGTAGCGCTCGGGTCCTTGGAGCGTTAGAAGCTGCTGGTGGCTGGTGCAGGTCGCAGGCCAGCTGCGATCGTCAGGACCTGGTCACGCGTGAGGTTGTCGGACATGAGGTGCACGAACGTGCCTTCGCGTTCGAGTTCGACCTGCGCCTGGCCCCACGTGGCCGGTCTCGTCCTCATCTCGATCCCCTTGCGGGTGACGATCTCCCAGCCCTCTCCATCGCCCAGTTCCCTGTACGGATTTGACCCTCCCGCACGGAATTGGCTGAGCGAGATGCTTTCATGGCCATCCGTCGAGCAGTAGTAGGACAAGAGATGAATGACTACTAGATAAGACTCTGTCCGGTCTAGTACCCACTCGTTCGCTGCGACAAACATCGTCTTCCACGCGCGAGAATGCGCCTATGAGTCTGCGCTCAGACCAGGCCGGTGAGTTGCTGCGCGCACGCGGGCTGCGCAGCACGCCCCAGCGCCGCGCCATTCTCGGCGCGTTCCAGGGCGGCCGCGCCGAGCATCTGTCTGCCGATGAGGTCTACGCCCGGGCGGCGGAGGCGCTGCCCGATCTCAGCCGCGGCACCGTCTACGCCACGCTGGCGGAGTTCAGCGAGCTGGGGCTCCTGTCCGCCTTCGGCGCGCCCGAGCCGGTGCGGTATGAGACGAACACCACCCATCATTCGCATTTTCGCTGTCGCCTGTGCCTGCGCATATTTGATCTTGTCAGCGGGTTGCAGAACCCCGAGGAGATCACCGACGCCGGTTTGTCGGTGGAGCGGGTCGACACGCGCGCCGAAGGGATCTGCGCCGAATGCAACGACTACGACGCCGGTCTCAGAGCCGGAGTTCGCGCCATCTCACGGTCCGGACCCACCGCCGACACGCTCGCCGCGCCCGGCGTCGCCACCGCGACCCTCGACGGGCCACTCGGAGCGCTGCTGCTGGCCGCCACCCCCCAGGGCCTGACCCGCGTCGCGTTTGAAGGTCACGGCGATTTCGACGCGCTCCGGGCTCGCGCCACCAGCCGCCGCGGCAGCCAGGCCGCTCGCCGCCACCTCGCCGATGCCGCCGCCAAGCTCCGCGACTACTTCGCCGGCAACACCGGCCGACTGCAGTGGGTCGTCGACTGGGCGTTCCTGGAGTCATCCGGCGCGCTCGCGCTGAAATCCACCGAATCAATCCCCTACGCCGGCCGCCGGTCCTACATCGACCTCGCCAACGCCGGCTCGGCTCGAGACCTCGGCTGGACCATGGGCGCCAACCCCATCCCGATCGTCGCGCCTTGCCATCGGGTCACCCGCGGCGTCGAGGTCCCAACAACGTTCGTTGGCGGTTCTGACCGTCGCCACTGGCTGCAAAGTCACGAGGCCACCGCCAAGGACGCGCCGCCACATTAGCCACGGTCCCGGCGCGCGCCGGGCCAAGACATCGTTCTCGGCACAGTCGCGATCCTCCTCCACCATTGGACCAGAAATGCGCCCCGGCACGGGCAGCGCTTGGTAGCGTCAGATTGGTGAATTGGGAGGGGTCAGCGCCTCTGACTGCCTGCGCAATTGCGAGAGCACTCAGTTGAGACGCGCGAGCTTGGAGGCCCTGTGAACGGCGGCGGTCCAGCGCCATCCAATCCAGCCGGGCCGGGTGGGGTTGGTGGCTCGGGTGGCGAGCACCAACGGTTTCGGCCGGATGTCGAGGGCCTACGCGCGGTCGCGATCGTGCTCGTCGTGCTCTACCACGTGCACGCCGGTCTGGCTCCGGGCGGTTACGTGGGGGTCGACGTGTTCTTTGTGATCTCGGGCTTTTTGATCACGGGCCAGCTCGTGCGCGAGTTGCGGGCAGGCGGTCGGATCTCGTTTGTGGCGTTCTACGCCCGCAGGGCTCGGCGGATTCTGCCCGCGGCCATGTTGACGCTGATTGTGACCGCGATGGCCTCGGCGTTGCTGCTCAATCCCCTCGCCGCGAGACGCGCTCTGCACGACGTCCTACCGGCCATCTTCTTCGGGGCGAACTTCCACTTTGCCGCTCAGGGCGCCAACTACTTCAACGCCGGGCTCTCTCCCTCGCCGATCCAGCACTTCTGGTCCCTGGCGGTCGAGGAGCAGTTCTACATTGTCTGGCCGCTGCTGTTAGTCGCCTCGTCCCTGGTGTGGCTCCGGGTACGCCGTCCTCGCGGACGGGGCCAAGCTCGACGGCCCGTGATCGGCGCCGTAGTCGTCGTCCTGGCCATCCTGGCCGCCATTTCCCTGACGGCCTCGATCCGACAGACGGCGACGTCTCCTTCTTGGGCGTATTTCTCGATCGTCACCCGAGCCTGGGAGCTGGCGGTGGGAGCTGGGGTCGCGTTGGCGCTGCCGCTGGTGGCTCGTCTGGACCGCCGCTTGGCGATCGCGCTCAGCTGGGTGGGGCTGAGCTGTATCGGGCTGGCGGCCGCGTTGTTCTCAGACACCACCTCCTACCCGGGTGATTCGGCGCTGCTCCCTGTCCTCGGCGCTGCGGCTGTGATCTGCGGCGGCAGCGCGCTGGCCAGCCGCCGCTTCGGTGCCGAGGCGTTGCTCCGCACACCGCCGTTTCAGCGAGTCGGCGCTTGGTCCTATTCCTGGTATTTGTGGCACTGGCCGGCGCTGGTGCTCGCGGCGGCAGCGCTCGGGCACGCTCTGTCTGAGATACAGGCGGTTGCCGTAGCTGTCATCTCTCTGGGCATCGCGGTGACGTCGTTTGTGCTCCTGGAGCGGCCGATTCGTCGCATCCAGATCGTCGTTCGCCGTCCCGCGCTCGGCCTTAGCGCCGGTGCGGTGCTGGTTGCCACCGCGGTTGCGATCGTGGTCCTGTCCGGATCGCTGGTCGGTCCACTCGCCTCGGAGGCCGCCGTCCCGTCGAGACTCCCCCCGCACAAGCTGGCATCGTTGCGGACGGATCTGATCGCTGGCGCCCGAACGACCGAGGTGCCGTCGAATCTCCGCCCGTCACTCAGCACGCTGGCGACGGCAAATCCGCGCATCATCGCCGATGGCTGTGAGTTGGCTTTCGGTCGGGACCACATTAAGCCCTGCATCTACGGTGACCGTGGCTCACACACCACCGTGGTGCTATTTGGCGACTCGCATGCCGGGCATTGGTTTGACGCGCTCAATTGGATCAGCAATCGACGTCACTGGCGCCTGGTCGTCATGACCAAGGAGGGGTGCAGTCCGGCGGAGGTCACCTTCCGAGACGACCCGGACAGCCTGTGCGCCCTCTGGAGGGAGAAAGCCAAGGCCCGCATTGCCAGGTTGCATCCAGCCCTTGTGATCGTCTCCTGGGCCCGATGGCGAGAGCCGTTGGCGAGCCAGAAGGCCGGAGTGCCAACGGTCTACGGCGACGCCTGGCAAGACGGACTGGCAGCGATCTTTCAGTTCCTACGGCGTTCGGCGAAGCGGGTCATCTTTATTTCCGACACGCCCTACCCACACGGATCGGCGCCGGACTGCGTGGCGGGTCATGTATCCGACGTGCGCCCATGTACCGTCGACCGGCGCGTCGGAACGGTGCTTCCGGCGATCAAAGCGGCAGAACTTCGGATCGCCAAGCAGGAGCGGATCAACAGCATCGATCCGACTTCATGGTTCTGCGCGCCGAAAATCTGCCCGGTGGTGGTGGGCAACATCCTCGTGTATCACGACAAGTCACACATGACGACCGAATGGTCGAGGTTCATTGCCCCGATACTCGGCAACGCGATACGACGGACAATGTAGTCCCGCCGGCAAGTCGGCCGCGTGATGCGGCGATGAGTTAAGGCAGGCGCGCCGGTCTTAACCTACGGACGTCGACCCAGGGTCGCCGCTGAGTGCGGCTGTCGCCCAGACCGACGTGACCAACGCTAAAGGAGGTAACGATGTCCGAGGACAAGGTTGGAACCCGCGCGGACTGGCAGGCGGCTCGCGGTGAGCTCGCGAAGCTCGAGGCCGAGTACGCCGAGCTCGGCCAGAAGGTGACCGAGCAGCGACGTCAGCTTCCCTGGGTTCCGGTGGAGAAGGAGTACCGGTTCGACACCGATGATGGGAAGAAGACGCTCACCGAGCTCTTCGACGGACGCTCGCAACTGCTCGCGTACAACATCATGTTCGGACCGGATTACGAGCGCGGCGCCTGTCCCGGATGTTCGAACCTGGGGGATGAACTCGACGCCACACGAGTGCATCTGAACCACCGCGACGTGACGCTGATCTGCTTCTCGCGCGCGCCTATCGATCGACTCAGCGCCTATAAGCAGCGGATGGGCTGGGGGTTCCCCTACGTGTCCACGTATGAGACCGAGTTTCCATTCGACTTCGGGCTCGCCCTCACGCCCGAGCAGGCGCAGGAGATCCCCGAGGTCAAGGCGATGATCGCCAGTCCCCCCGATTGGCTCGAGGACTGGGGGCGGCAGATCGGAGCCAAGCTCGAGGACGGGCTCCGGGAGGGCCCGGGCTACATCGCCTTCGCACGCGAGAACGGAAGCGTGTACCACACCTACACGGTGACGGCGCCCGATCCGTTCGTCGCCCCGTTCCACTCGTTCCTGCTCAAGCGAACGCCAAACCCCGAGGCCGAGGCTCCCCGCGCTTGGCGCAAGGACGAGTACCCGAGCTGACCGACCCCCTAAGCGCAGTCAGGTACGGGCTGAGCACGTACACGTTGTTCCGATAAAACGACTGAGAATTGCTCGGCGGCAATCCCGCGGTTAGGATCGTTGTGTGGGGCCATCCGATATTGGGGGACGAGCATGAGCTCACCGCTGACACTGTGGCGTGCGGACTGTCCGCGGCCTTCTCGCAGGTCCCGAAGCAGGCGCGCGCTTGTGGAAGCCGGGCTCCTCTGCCTCCTCTGCTTGGCTCCTGCCTGGCTGGCACCCGCCGCAGCCTCAGCCAAGAAGGCCGGCGTGACCGAGATCACGGTCAGCCACGCTGCCGCGGCTGGTCCACTTGCCCTCAGCGACATAGCCGTCGATCCCTCAACCGGCACGGTCTTCGTGACCGGTAGCGGGATCGCGAACCCGAACCTTCCGACCGGTGGAAGGGTGTGGGTGATCGACGGCAGGAACAACAAGGTCGTGGCCACCCTTCACCTGATCGGTGCGTCCAACGCCGGTGTGGCCGTGAACACGGCTACCGACACCGTCTACGTCGCCGATGCCCAGCTGCCCAACCCGACACCCGACCAGCCCGGCGGCGTCACGGTCATCGATGGCCGAACCCACAAGGTCACGGCCACGATCTCCATCCCTGGGCTCGGAGAAGACGCCCTCAGCGGCGGGCCCCGACTCGCCGTGGATTCGAGTACGAACACTGTGTACGCCAACGGCCCGGGTTACTCGACCGACGTGATCTCTGGCCGGACAAACGCGCTCACGACGACGGTCCCGTGGCCTTACTATCCCGGTCCGGTTGCGATAGACACGGGGAGCGACACTGTCTACGCGACGGGAGGGGCCAGCGGGGGCACAGACGGAGTGTGGGTCATCAACGGACACACTGGCGTGGCCGAGGGGATCACGACAGCGTCTCCGGTGACGATCCCGACCCTGGGGACTCCGGCAGGCGTCGCCGCGGATTCGCACACCGGCCGCATCTACGTCACGGCCGCCACCGCCTCCAACGGCATGTCGATCATCCACCGCGGCGCCAACCGAATCGTCCATACCGTCCATATCAAGAACGGCAACGTCGGCCAAGTCGCTGTGGACTCCGGCGCCAATTCGATCTACGTCACGGCCGGTTCTGTGTATGCGGGCTGTCCAGGCTTCGTGTCGCAGATCAACGGCAAGACCAACAAGGTGACGGCCACAGTCGGCGGGATCAAGGATGCCGGTGCCCTTACCGTGGACTCCAAGGACCACATGGTTTACGTCACCAGCGCGAACAAGGTGGCGGTCTTCCACGGTGGGTACTCCCGCAAGCAGAAGAAATGTGGGAGTGGAGGGATCGTCCTGGGTTAGAGCCCGCGGGCCGTAGGGGTCATCACACTGAGTGTCCTGCTGGTACGGACGATGAATCCCAGGCGTTCGTAGAGTGCAATTGCGCTGGTGTTAGTGCTGAGCACGCTGAGGAATGCCCGCTCATCGCGGCCGTGGATCCCACACACGAGCGTGCCAATGAGCCGTGATCCCAGCCCGCGCCCGCGATGATCTGGCGCGGTGCACACCGCGCTGATCTCGCGCCAGCCATCGAAGTGCATGCGCTCGCCTGCCATGGCTGCGAGTACACCAGCGCGACGAATCCCGACAAAGCGGCCGAGCTCGATCGTGCGCTCGAGAAACGGGCCCGGATTGGTTTGCCGAACGAGCTCGAGCATTTCCGGCACGTCGGAGCGCCCCAGCGCGACGGCCTCGGGGTCCTCCATGCCGGCGACGCCGTCCTCGACCATCTGCAGGACCTCGAATTCGCGATCCACGCTCCAGCCGTTCGGCGTCTCAGGGCCGGGGCGCTGGACCGCCACATAGGCGCCTGAGGCAACCAGGTCAACGGCATCGGTCCAGTCACTCGCCGTGGCATCGGGAGGGACGGCCAGAAACGGCGCCACCTCAGGCGGGTATCGGACTGCCCGACCGCGCATCTGGGCGAATCGGGAATGCGCTCCGGTGAGCGCCGCGTACAACGGGTGATTCAGCCGCGCGTCGTCGATGGAGAACATCAAGGGCGGACGAAGCCGGCGAGCATCTTGCCGAGCTCGATCTTGGCGGTCCCGCTCGTTACCGCCGGATCGTCGGCAGCGAATGTGCGCAACTCGTCCTCATCGTCCGCCTCAATAACGGCGAGCCCCCATGAGCCGGTGCTGTCCATCACCGGCCCGAAGACAACCATCTGCCCCGAGTCGAGAAACGGTTGCCAGTGGGCGGCGTGGCGGCCCATGATCTCCCGCTCCTCATCACTCATGCTGAGAGCAAAGTCGGGCCGGGGGGCCAGCAGCCTGAAAACGAACGTTGCCATGTCAGAAACCTACCGGGCTCGCGACCGGCCGCGGCGTCCGGCCTGCATCACGAGATCAGCTGCCGCGGTCGCGCTGTTGAAGCGGCGGCGGCGTTAGCGCCGGGCTATCGAGCCCGAGGACACCGGCGACGGTGCGCGCGGCCAGCAGTTCGTCGTGCGGAGCCTGCCCGGCGAGTGTGATGACCACGCCCTCGAGCGCTCCGATGAGCGCCAGCGCCACCGCATTGGCCGGCGGACCGGGCGGCATCGTGCCCGCTCGGCGTCCCGCGCTGATCAGGCGGACCAGGCGCTTGACCAGCGCGGCTTGAACTCGCGCCAGCTCGCGACCAACGGGATGATCCTGACCGCTGAACTCGACCCTGAGCGCCATCGCGACGCGAGCGATGTCTCGCCGGCACAGAATGGCGTGACCCCGCGCCATCACGAGCAACGCAGCTACCGGGTCGGATTCCTGCTTGGCCAACTCCCCCACCTCGCGCTGCCAGGTCTCGTCAGCCCAGCGCAGCACGGCGAGGGCCAGATCCTCTTTGTCCTTGAACTGGTGATAAAGGGCGCCGCGCGTGTAGCCCGCCTCGCGCGCCACATCTTCGAGCACAAGGTTGCCGTAGCCGTGGCGGGACAGGCCCCTCGCAGCTGACTCGAGCAGCGCGCCCCGAGTGCGGGCACTCCGCTCAGCCTGTGTTGATCGTCCCCTACGGCCCGGACTCTGCGTCGCGGACGCGCTCATCGGCTCCTCCATTGACATACATACATGTACGTATCATACTGAGTTGCTCCCACAGCAAGCGCAAGGAGCCTCCATGCATCCGTTCGGTCAGGCAATCGAAGCGCGCGACGTCGAGGCGGCGGTCGCGGTGCTCAGCGATGACGTCGTCTTCAACAGCCCAATCGTGTTCAGGCGCTATGTCGGTAGGGATGCCGCCGGAGTCGTGCTCACCGCGGTGGCCAGTGTGTTCGAGGACTTCGCCTACGAAGCCGAGCTGACATCCGAGGATGGACGCCACCACGCGCTGATGTTCCGGGCTCGAGTCGGCGACAAGGAGCTCGAAGGCTGTGACTTCCTGCACCACGGTGAGGACGGCCTCGTGGATGAATTCACGGTTATGGTCAGGCCGCTCTCGGCCGCCATGGCACTGCGAGATCGTATGGCGGCCGAGCTGGCCGGATCCGGCGCGCCGTGAGCGGAATGAGACTCCCGAGAACCGCACACACAACACGACCCTGGCGGATCCACGAACTCGCCCCCGACTTCCGGGTCGAAGATGTCTGGAGCCTGCCGACACCCGGTGGCCCCGATGACTTCCCCCGTTTGGTGGAACGGATGGTCAGGCTCGATCCCGGGCGGAACTCCGCCGCCGTCCGAGCCTTATTTGCGCTCCGGTGGAAGCTCGGAGGACTGCTGGGGTGGGACCGCCCTGATGCCGGCCTGGGCTCAAGAGTCTCGACGCTCCGCGAGCGCCTGCCGGTGGATCTGCGGCACGGAGCACCTCCTCCCGCCCCCAATGGATCCCCTTTCACGCCGCTCTATCTCACAGATGATGAGTGCGCGCTGGAGATGGCCAACCAGACCGTTCATGGCGTCCTTCACCTGGGCTGGGTGCGGGAAGACAGCGGGGGCTGGCACGGTCAGATGGCCGTCCTGGTCCGGCCTAACGGGATGCTTGGCGGCGCCTATATGAGGGCGATCGCGCCGTTTCGCTACCTGATCGTCTACCCGATGATGATCCGGGCCATCGAACAGGAGTGGCGGGCGCAGTAGCTGCTCAGCCCAGGCGCTCGACGGCCCAGTTGGCCGCGCGCCCGACGCGTGCCGGCAGCGCAAACGTGACCCGCCCCCGTTGCCTCGTGAACCTGACGCGCCGGCCGTTGGCGAACGCCGCCAAACCCGACCCGTGGACGCCTGCGGGCGCTGTGACCGTCATCGTCAGCCGGCCTGACTGCTGCACGCGCACGTAGCCCCTGACTATTCCGGACGCCAAGGCCACACCGATCTCAGGGAGTCGCAACGAAAAGCCCCTCAGCGGCAGGTGAGGCGTAATCAGGAAACCGGACTCGGTTGGTGTGACACCGGCGAGCCGGATCGCGTCCATGACCATCCACGTCGGCTGTTCGGTGTTCTGCCCTTCGAACGCAGACGACACCCCGTTCCCACATAGCTGGGGATGGCGCGAGTAATAGCCGTTGCAAACATCATCGGAGGAGATCGTCCCGTCCCAAGCGTGCGGGAACGCTGTCGCGTGATTGGCCAGCGTGTTGCTCAGGTATTCACGCCAGGCGTACTGACGTGCATGCGGGACCTCTCCGTCGAGCGAGCCCAATGCCCAGGTGAGCCAGCCATCAATGTCGAACCAGCTACCGCCGGGCCATTCGGCCGCGTTCTGGATCGGGGAGTCAGGCTGCTCCGCAGCCAGCGAGAGGACTTCGCTCCCGCCGCGCTCGGTGATGTCGGGCGCGTTGTAGGCCGGGATCTGTGCCGAGCCGATTCGTGACGGACCATCCGGCTCACCGATCCCGCCCAGGAAGTGGCGGACGTTGCGGACCAGGGTGGCGGCCTGCTTGGCATCCGGAAGCCCGGCGAGGATCGCCCATGGCTGCGGCTCGCCGAAGACGACCTCTTTTCCGATTTGCTGCGCGCCGGCGTATCCGCGCGAGTACCAGCCGCGACCGGTCCACTGCGCCCGCACCGCGCTCCGCAGGGCGCGAGCACGGCGCTCCAGGTACCGGGCGAATGACGTGTCACCGAGACGCACCGCCAGCTCAGCCAGTCGGGGATAGATGTAGGCCAGCTGAGCGGCAACCAGCGTCGAGTCGGTCAGCCCTTCGAACTGGGCGATGGCGTCGTTCCAATCGCCGAAGAATCCCGGCGGGATCGCATAGAGCTCGTGTGGTCCGAGCAGCGACTCCTGGTGGGCGACGGCGATCTTGATGTGCTGCCAGACAGTGGCCGTCTGATGGCTCCCGTGAAATGGCAGGCGCTCGTGAAAGAACGTTGTGTCGCGCGAGCCGAGACCATATTCGACCGCGCCCAACATGAGCCAGAAGTCAAGGTCGTCGGACTTGACCCCGTAAATCGGCTGGCAGAACGCCGCGGTGCCATACGGGAGCAGCGCGTCGCGGGCGGGCCCGGCGGGCTGCAACTTGACCGCGTAGCGCAGGATGTCTCGCCCCAGCGCAGGCTCGGAGTAAGTGATTGGGAGCAGATAGTGGAGCCAGCTCCGGTAGCCGAGGTTCTCACCCAGCCCGTACTGATAGTCACCGCCTTGAGTGATCGTGTGCTCCCCGCAGCCCTCCTCGTAGACGGTCGCCGAACGCAGGAGGTACGAGTCCCAGACGAGCTCGCGCGCGACCCAGCGGTGGGCAGATCCGAAGTCCGCCCTGGGCAGCCAGCGGGACCAGGCGATCTCACTGGTTCGGAACGGATCGGCGGTCCTCGCGTAACGAGACACGAGCTTCCGAACCTGCGCGGCATGCGCCATCCCGTAGGCGTAGCGAAGGGTTACCGACCGCCCGGGGGGCAACCGAATTCCTGACCGGAACACGAACAGCGTGTCACCAGGCCGGCCTGACGACGCGGGCGCGGCAATCGAGTCGGAGACCCGGTTGGCCATCACCTCGGCCGGCGCTGCTCGAGTCCCGTTGCCAAAGAATCTCGCGACCGAAGTCTGAAAGCCGGACACCGGGCCAGAGAGAGCGGCGGCAAAGATGCTCAGGGGGCGCTGATCGCCGGCGTCGCGCTGTGCCACAGAGAGGGTTCGCGTGCCACGAGTCCAAATGGGACTCCCGAGCCCGACGTTGCCTGCGGTCGGGCTGTACGGGTTGACGTCCCAGTACTCGTACCACGTCATCTGTCGCGCGCTCGACCCAAGGTTGGTGATCGTCACGTCGTGCAGGAGCAACGGATCGTCGCCAAATGGGGCATAGACGTTCTCGGCCACCCGCACGCGGTCGGCGTCCAGCACCCGGTGGTAGTACCCGACTCCGAACTCGCGCTCGGTCCTGGAACCGGCGGGACGGTCGAGGTAGAGGGTGCTGATCGTCTTTCCGCCCACGTTCAGGTACCCGTAACCGCCGGCGTAGTGCCGGCTCTGCGGCGCATAGAGGTTGGCCCATTGGGCCAAGCGGTCCTGGCTCCAGAACTGGGTGTAGCCGTCGTTGAATGCCATCCCCTTGATGTGGTCATTGCCGACCTGGTGCTGCGCGCGCGTGGCCCCGCCGAGCTCCGGTTGGCGGGCGAATCGATCCCGCTGCTCGTCTGCCGCGTAGCGATAGACCGGCAGTCCGAACCCGTCCACCTGCCACTGCCCGAAGGAGCCGCTGCCGTAGGTCGAGGCCAGCGACGGGCGGGACTGATCGCGCGAGAGGGCCGGGGGTCCGGCGTGCGCGGTCGCGCTCAGCGCAAGAACAAGCGCCGCGCCGAGCGCCACGGCCAGCCCGAGCTGACGAGGCCCGCCGCCGCTCAACTCACTCTCCCCATCGCGCCCAAGCATGCCGAAACCGCGAGAGGGACGCCAGCTGAGCTGCGGCTACAACGCGGACTCGAGAATCTCGGCGTGTTCGCTCTCCGGCGGTGTGCCGTAGGCGTATAGGACGAGCTCCTCATCGCCGTGGTTGACCGACTGCAGCGGAGTCCCGGGCCCGATGTGGATGAGCCCACCGGTGGGCACGTCATGTCGTTCCGGCGGGTCGCCTACGTACATGGACAGCGTCCCGGAGATGACCACGAAGGTCTCCTCCTGCGCCGGGTGTCGATGCCGGCGCCCCTTGGCGCCCGGCTCGTAGCGCCAGATGTTCGCGCGGGTGTGAGCGAATCCGGCCATCTCACTCAGTTCGGCCACGTGCCGTGCCGGCTCATCGGGCTCATGAGGGCGGGTGGTCCACTGAAACTCGGCTGGACTGATCGCGCGACATGTCATTGGGGGCCAGCGTAACCCGGCTCGGCGCAAACCGAAGCGCGGGTGACGGTCAAACGACCCGCCACCCGCGCGTACTTGCCCTTCCCGCCCGGAGGGCGGCTTGCGAGGCGTCTTACCCGCCGATCGGCTCGGCCCGGGCTGTCGGAGCCGATGAGCGCTCGGGAGACCCCTTGGCCACCTGACGCTCGGGCCGGCGGTCCCGCCCTGGGAGCCAGGCCAGCCATGACGGCAGGTACCAGGCCCGCTCACCCAGCAGCGCCAGCGTCGCCGGGAGCAGGACACCCCGGATGACGGTGGCGTCGATCAGGATCGCGGCGGCCAGGCCGACGCCCATCTGCTTGAACTCGATCATGCTCAGCGTGCCGAAGATCGCGAACACCCCGACCATCACCAGCGCCGCACTGGTCACCACGCCAGCCGTGCTGCGCACGCCCTGGAGCGCCGCGTCACGGGCACTCAGGCCCCGGTCAAACGCCTCCCGGACCCGGCTCAGGATGAACACGTGGTAGTCCATTGAGAGACCGAACAGGACCACGAACAGGAACAGCGGGAGCCACGACGTGATCTGACTTGTGCCCTGGAACCCGAGCAGCTTCTGGCCGTGACCGTCCTGGAACACGAGCACGAGCAGACCGTAGGCAGCTCCGACCGAGAGCAGGTTCAGGGCGATCGCCTGGATTGGGATCACGATCGAGCGGAACGTGAGCAACGAGGAGCAGGAACGCCATCCCGAGCACGAACGCGAACACGATCGGCAGGTGCGAGTCCATGGTCGAGTTGAAGTCCGCCGTGCCGGCGGTCTCGCCCGTGACTCCAGCCTGAACGCCGGGCAGCGAGCCGACGGTCGCGGGCGACGAGCGCCCGCAGCCGGGTCAATGCGGCGTTTGAGCGCGAGTCCGTGCCGTTCCCCGCCAGCGGGATCGAGATCGTCTCGGCCCGGTTGTCACGGCTCACCGAGACGGACACGGGCTGCAACAGCCCTGGGGTGTGCCCGGCCCTCTGGATCAGGCGCGAGATCTGCCCTTGAACTTCAGCCGCCCGGACATCGGCCGCTTGGACACCGACGACTGCCGGGGCTGGACCGCCCGGGAAGGCGGCCTGGATCCGCTCGTACGTCTTGACGATCGGCAGGCCGCGCGGGAGTGACGCGTTCCCCGGCAATGCCGTGTGCATGCTCAGCACGGGCACCGCGAGGGTCAGCAGAGCCAATGTGCTGATGCCGGCGGCCAGCTTCGGCCGGCGCATCACGCCCCGGAGCAGGAGACCCCAGAGCCGCGAGTCGGCGCCCGCCCCGCGGCGGAATCGATGCAGCAGCGGGATCCTGCCCTTTTCCACGCGTGGCCCGAGCGCGCTCATCATGGCCGGCAGGACGGTCAGCGAGCCGACCATCGCCACCGCTACCACCATGATCGTCCCGACCGCGAAAGACGAGAAGGTCGGCGACCCGGCGAAGAACATCCCGGCCATGGCGATCATCACTGTGAAACCGCTGACCAGGATGGCGCGGCCAGAGGTTGCCGCGGCAGCTTGGAGCGCCGCCTCCTCGCTGGCCCCAGCCGCCCGCTCTTCACGCTCCCGGCGGAGATAGAACAGCGTGTAGTCGACGCCAACGGCCAGGCCGATAAGGAGTACCACTGAGCTGATGGAGCGGATCCATCGGCATCAGGTGGGACACGATCCCGATCAAACCCAGCGTGGCGCCGACCGCGCTCAGGCCGAGCAACATTGGCACGCCCGCGGCCACTAGCGAGCCGAACGCGAGCACGAGGATCAGCAGGGTGATCGGAAGGGACAGTGTCTCGGCCCGCTGGAAGTCCTGCCCGAGGGATTTGTTAAGCGCCTTCTGTGCGCTCGCGTCACCGAACTCCTCGATACGAAGCGCCGGGTAGGCGTGCGCCGCGGAGGCCGTGGCGGCCAGGACACGGTCAACGTTGCCCTTCTGGCCGAGCTCGAGGCTGACCAGCGCCGAGCGCCCGTCCTTCGAGATGGAGCCTCGCTGCCCGGCTGATCCGGGCGCGCGGAGATCGAACACGTGGGGGATCCGCGAGACGCTCGCCGTCAACTCGCGTACCGCGGCTCGGTAGTCGGCTGCCCCGGCCAGCTCCCCGTGCCGGGCCTGGATCAGGATCGTCTCGGTGTTGGACTGCGGAAAATGGGCGCGCAGGAACGAATCCACTCGCCCGGACTGGCCGCTGCCCTCGTGATTGACGGTCTTCGTGCCGAGCACGCCACCGGTCACCGCGATCACGAGTACGAGGACGAACCAGCCGGCGATGGCGCGTTTGCGATGCGCGGCGCTCCAGGCTCCAGCCCGCGCCGCAATGTTCAATCTGGTCATAACTGCCTCCTCCGGGTGGTCATTGGCAAGTGCCTGGCACGGTCCCACCCGCGGGGTGTCCCAACCAGCACGCCACCCGGTGTCCTGGGGTGGGGAAAACCGGAGTACGGCGGCGGAGGTCAGCCGCATTGCGTACGGCCGCCCGGGCGGCGATCCTTTGGGGGATGCCGCAACCACTCCCGACGATCCTGCGTCGCCCTCTGACGCGAGCGTGCTGGCAGGAGACGGGCTATCTGCTGCTCGGATTCTTCACCGGCGTGGCCGGATTCACGTTCCTGGTCAGCACGGTTTCCACCGCGGTGGGCCTATCCGTGCTGATCATCGGACTACCACTTGCCGTCCTTGTCGCTCACGCCAATCGCTGGTGGTGTGGACTGGAGCGCACCCGCGCGGCGCGGATACTGCACCGGCCCGTACTCGCGCCGTATGCCCCGTTGTCGGGGGATGGGCGTATCTCGCAGTGGCTGTCAATCCTGCGCGACAGGCAGACGTGGTTCGACGGGCTGTGGATGCTCGCGGCGTTCCCGATCGGGATCGTCGGCTTCACGCTCGCCATCACAGCCTGGGTGGCGGTACTCGGCCTGCTCGCGGCGCCCATCTACGCATGGTCGATTCCGGGCTGGGTCCACACATACGTGGTGGCGAACTCGATCATCGCTCCCATGCTTGCGGTGCCCGCCGCGGTTCTCGCAGCCTGGCTGATACGCGGCTGCGCGCTCGCACACGCCAGGCTGGCCGAGATGATGCTCGGCCCCAATCGGACCGAGGTTCTCGAGCAGAGGGTGCAGACACTCGCCGAGACGCGCGCCGGCGCGGTCGATGCAGCGGTCACCGAGTTACAGCGAGTCGAGCGTGACCTGCACGATGGGGCCCAGGCCCGGCTGGTCGCTCTGGCCATGGACCTCGGCCTGGCCGAGCAGCGGCTGGCCCACGCCGATCCCGAGACAGCGCTCGAGCACGTCGCCAGCAGCACGGGGGCAGGCTCAGGCCGCGATGGCTGAGCTGCGCGACCTCGTCCGTGGGATCGGGCCGAGCATCCTCCACGACCGCGGGCTCGACGCCGCGCTGACGGCGCTCGTGTCCGGGCGCAATCCACCCGTCGAGCTCAACGTCGAGTTGTCCGGGACCGAAGTGGCCTCACGCGAGACGGCGGCTTATTTCGTGGTCGCCGAGGCGCTCACCAACGCGCGCAAGCACGCCCACGCCACGCACATCTCGGTTCACATCTGGGAGGACACCGAGGAGCGGATGGTGGTCGAAGTCACCGACGATGGGATCGGGGGCGCCGATCCGGAGTCCGGTTCAGGGCTCGCTGGATTGAGCAAGCGCGTGGCGGCGCTCGATGGCACGTTCACCGTGTCGAGCCCCGGGGGCGGTCCGACCTCGGTCCACGCGGAGCTGCCGTGCGCGTCCTGATCTGCGAGGACCTGGCGCTCCTGCGTGATGGGCTCAAGCGGCTGCTTCAGGACAACGGCATGGAGGTGGTGGCCGAGGTCGATAACGGCGACCATTTCGTTTCCGCCGCCGTCGGCCACAGGCCTGACGTGTGCGTGGTGGACGTGCGGCTCCCACCGACTTTCCGCGACGAAGGAATACGAGCGGCGGTGGCCGCTCGCGAGCGCATCCCGGGACTCCCGGTGCTGATCCTCTCCCAGTACGTCGAACAGACATACGCCGCCGAACTGCTGGCGGACGGAGTGGGCGGAGTGGGATACCTGCTCAAGGAGCGCGTGGCCGATGTCGACGATTTCGTCGCCGCCGTACGCCGCGTGGCCGGCGGAGGAACCGTGCTCGATCCGGAGGTGGTGGCCCAGATCCTGGCCCGCCGGCGCTCGAGTGCGGTTGACAGCCTCACACCACGCGAGCGCCAGGTGCTCGGGCTGATGGCCGAGGGGCGCTCGAATCAGGCCATCGCCGAAGCGCTAGTGGTGACACTCGGCGCTGTGGAGAAGCATGTGTCGAGCATTTTCGGCAAGCTCGAGCTGCCCATCAATGACGAGGACAACCGCCGCGTGCTGGCGGTGCTGACCTACTTGCGGACCGACGACTGAGCCGCAACCATACGCCCGCATGAGGCGGGTCAGCGGCCGGTCAACAACAATCGCGCCGCTCTGGCGCCGCCTGCTGGCCAACCTGGCCAATCTTGGGTTGGGGCTGACTGCTGTCGTCCTCTCTGTAGGTCTCGCGTGGCTTCTCGGCTGGATCCAGAGACGGGCTGGAGTTCGGCTGCGAAAAACTCCGGCGCGCTCAAATGATTCGGATGAGGGTGTCCTGGACCGCCTACAACCCTGGGTAACCGGCGTCTTGGAAAGGTGGAAATCTGCGCTCTTTGTGTCCTCAGTCATCTCCGCCGTGGCTCACCGGAATCGGCGCACCCCGGGCGCGCGGCTGCTGAGGATTCGCCGCGTCGACGCCTCCACGGGCGGGCCGGTCACGATCCGCAGCGCGCTGACCCGGAACCTGATTGCAACCGCTTGGAGCGCTATCGCCAAGCGACTCACAGAACCGCACCGCAGGCGTTCGGCCGAGCGGATGGAGGCACTGCAGGGCCGTCTGCAGGAGATACGCAAGCAGCATGAAGACGACCCCGAGGCCGAGCGGGAGGCCACGATGAAGTTCTACAAGGCCGAAAACGTCACGCCGTTGAGCTCGTGCGGGTGGATGCTGGCCGCGGGCTTTGTGCTCCAGGTCCCGGTCCCGTTCTTCGCCGGCAAGGAAACGGTGATCGACCGCCTGGCCGGCACGGTTGTGGTCGTCGACCCTTAGATCCGTACCCACCGCCCCTCCGCTCAGGCCTCCTGGTGGTTGGTTCGCCACGCACCCACGAGAGCCGGCAGCGCCGCCCACGCGATGAGTACGCTGATCGCCACTCCCGCGGTCATCGGCACCTGAAGGCCACCCTCGACGGGCATCACGCGTGTCAGAGATGCGGTCAGCAGACCGTCTCGGGCCGAGCCCAGCGAGGGCACATTGAGCAGGAGCTGCGTGGCAATCGTCTGCCATCCGATCACCGCCGTGAGTGTGATCGCGCGCGAGCCGGTGAGTGACCCCACGCCAACCGCGAGCAGGGCCACGATCGAATTGGCCAGGACGAGCCAGCCCGCGGACTGGAGAATCAGGCTGAGAGCGGGAGTCTGGGAGCCGTCCGCGAACAGAAGGCTCGCGACGACCGTGATCAGAAAGCCGGTCATGGTCAGGGCGAGCGTGACCAGCACGGCCGCCGGCGCCCGGACCAGGAACAGAGCCGTCCGGGAGCGGCCGGTCGCCACCAGGTCACGGAACACGCCGCTGGCGATGTCAGCCGTCCCCGCCTCGGAGCCGATCAACATCGCAGTCAGGGCGCCGAAGAACAAGCCGAGAACGCGGACGGCTCGAGAGAAGCCGTGAAGACCGCCGGCCGGAGGGTGCTGGGACGGGTTGGAAGCGTGTTGAACGGCGGTGAAGCCGAACAGCAGCAGCACGACGCCAACGGCGAGCAGCATGGCGAAGGCCATCAGACCTCGGTTCCGCCGGAGCTTGAGCACCTCGGCGGAGATCATGTCGCCTGCGATTCTGGGGGTCATTCGGAGCCTCCAACTCGGGATGTGATTTCCAGGAATCGATGCTCGAGCGACTCACGGACCGGCTCGAGCCTGAACACCGAGAGGCCCGCCTGCACCAGCCGAGCGTTGATCGACGCCGCACCATCGGTTCCCGCCAACGTGAGGCGGACGCCATCACCGGTCTCGCGGCCGGCGCTGACCGCCGGGTGTCCGTCAAGGAGGGCCAGCGCGCTGACCGGGTCCTCGCACCCGATGTCGAGCTCGGAGCTGCCTCCTTGCAGGAGCTCGCCGATCGGCCCTTGGGCGATGAGGCGGCCTCGATCGATCACCGCCGCGGCGTGGCAGGTCTTCTCGATCTCGTCGAGCAGATGCGAGGAGAGGAACACGGTCCGGCCTTCTGCCACCAGCTCACCGACCATGGTCCGGAACTCGAGGATGCCACCGGGATCGAGACCGTTCATCGGCTCGTCGAGGATCAGAAGCTCCGGATCGGCGAGCAGGCACCGTGCAACGCCCAGGCGCTGGCGCATGCCCTGGGAATACGTTCGCACGCGGTGCTCAGCCCGATCGGTGAGCCCCACGCGAGCCAGAGCCCCATCGATCCTCGCGGCGGCCTGAGGCCCGCGAGCGGCGGCGATGACGCGGAGGTTGTCGCGGCCGGTCAGATGAGCGTGGAAGTGTGGCTCCTCGACGATCGCCCCGACCCGCTGCAGCACCTCGGCCCGGTCCTGCGGTACAGGCCGACCGGCGATCCGCATGGTCCCACCGCTGGCCCGGGTGAGACCGAGCAGCATGCGGATCAGTGTGGTCTTGCCCGCGCCGTTGTGTCCGAGGAATCCGAACGCACAGCCTCGGGGCACGGACAGATCCAAATCGACCACCGCCTGCCGGTCGCCGAAGCGCTTGCTCAGTCCTCTTGTTTCGATGATGTACGGCGCATTCGTGTTCATGGCTCTGACGCTACGGCCGCATCCGGGGTCTGTCGTCGCCCTGGCGCCCGAACCGCACCTCCGGCTCAGGGCTGATCTGTGGAGCTATCTCCGCCCTGAGACGGAGAAGCGGCTCACATCCGGCCGGGCTGGACGAGACCGATCTCGTACGCCAGCACCACGGCCTGGACGCGATCGCGCAACCCGAGTTTCATTAGCACATTGGAGACGTGCGTCTTCACAGTCGCCTCGCCGACGATCAGAGCGTTCGCGATCTCGGCGTTGGACATCCCTCGAGCCAGCAGCTCGAGCACCTCGCGCTCTCGCTCGGTGAGTTCGGCCAGCAACTCGGGCCCCTGCCACACGGAGGCGGGCAGGCGACGAGCCACTCGATCTAGCAGCTGACGCGTGATCGCCGGCGTCAGAAGTGCGTCACCAGCCGCGATCACCCGCACGGCACGGACAAGCTCTTCCGCCGGGACGTCCTTGGTCAGGAAGCCGCTGGCGCCGGCCCGTAGGGCCTCCACGATGTACTCATCGAGGCCGAAGGTCGTGAGCACGAGGACACGGTGGGTCGGCAGTTGCTTGATGGCCTCGATCCCGTCCAGGTTCGGCATCCGGATGTCCATCAATACGACGTCGGGTCTGGTGGCCTTGGCCGCCGCCACGGCCTCGACCCCATCACCAGCCTCGGCCACCACCTCCATGTCCCCGGTCGCCTCGAGCACAGCCCGGAACCCGGCCCGCATGAGAGGCTGGTCATCGGCGATCAGGAGCCGTAGCTTGGCCACGGGTCAGCCGACCGGCAGCGAGGCGTGGATGCGATAGCCGTGACTGTCGGTCCGGCTTCCGGCCTCCAGCTCCCCGCCGAACAGCGCCACGCGCTCTCGCATGCCAACCAGGCCATGGCCACCCGAGGCTCCGTTCATCGGACCGGCCGAAGGGCCGATGCCGTCATCGGCGACGGTGACCTGGAGCGCGCCGGCCGAGTAATCCAGGGTGACCGTGGCGTGGTCGGCCTGAGCGTGGTTGATCACATTCGTGAGCGCCTCCTGAACGATTCGGTAGGCCGAGAGGTCCACGCCCGGCGGAAGCTCCTCGGGTCGTCCCTGGACGATCAGGGTCGCGTCGAGCCCGGCTTCGCGAGTGCGCGACACGAGTGCGTCGAGATCACGGACACCCGGTTGGGGCGCGCGTTCGGGAGCGTCGCCGTCCTGGAGGCGGAGGACGCCGAGCATCCGGTGCATCTCGGAAAGGGCCTCTCGGCCCAGGCTTGCCACCCGCCCCAGCCCTGCCTGGTGTTCCGCGCCGCTGTCACCCGTCGCAGCGAGCGCCTGCGCCTCGACGACGATCAGCGAGACATGGTGTGCCACCACGTCGTGCAGCTCTCGCGCGATCCGGACCCGCTCTTCGGCCACGGCCTCCCGAGCCAGGAGCTGGCGCTCTCGCTCGAGGCGCTCGGCACGCTCGTGGAGCCCATCGAGGTAGTCGGCCCGGGCTCTGAGGTATAGGCCGACCGCCACGGCCAGCCCGATGACGATGAGCCGGGACACGATGCCCGGCAGGGACTGGCTGGCACCATGCAGGGGCTCAGCCGCCATGACCGCGACCGCTGTGAGGACCGCTGCGGCCGCCACCCGGATGCGGTCTCGATACTCCGCCACGGTGAAAACCGCCAGCAGCATCGGCAGCGTCATCGTGGGTGCGTAGTTCACCAACACGACGAGGAACAGGACGGTTGACAGAACCATCAGCGGGGCGGCGTGGCGCCGGCTGAGCGCGACGCAGCTGATCAGCAGCGCGACCCAGAGGCTTCCGGTCGAGGGGCCTCCGCCCGGTGGCACACCGAGGCCGTGTCGGTGCGTGGCGATCGTCGCCGCTCCCTCGACGAAGATCAGGGCGATCGGGCCGTAATCGAGCAGCCACGACGGCAGGTCCCAGCCCAGGGCAGCGTTGATCGGCCGCTTCACGGGATCGAGGGTAGAACCGCTGAGAGTTCGGCGCCTCCGCCGGAGCGACGAACCGGCCCTCATACTTTTGGGGGAGGACCGCGGCCCCAAGCGGTCTCCCGCCCCGCGGGTTACTCCTGTGCCGCGAGGACGGGACGCTCGACGCGGACGTCCCGGCCCGTGCTGGCGACAAACCAGACCACAGCAACGATCAGCACGGTGAGGATTGCAGCCACGGTTCCGTCACCCAGCGCAAGTCCGCCGAGATGGCGGTCCTTGCCCAACCAGTCAGCGAACGACGCCCCGAAGGGGCGCGTGAACACGTAGGCGAACCAGAACAGGAAGATGCGGTTGATCCGCGTCCGGGCGTACAGCACGGCGGGCACCGCGACCACGAAGGCAAACACGAGCCCCGAGGCCAGGTACCCCCATCCAAAGGTGGAGGCGGTCATGTCACCCGCCGCCGTCCCAAGGGCGAATGTGGCCAGCACCGTGGCCCAATAGAAGAGCTCCCGGCGGATGGTGTTGATGCTGTGAATCGAGAGTGTGCCCTCGGTGCGGTACCAGAGCGCAAACACAGCGGCCAGAACCAGCCCGTAGAAGATGGTGGAGACGATGTACGGGACTCCCAGGCCCACGTGCACCGCGTCGGCAGCCAGGGTTCCCGACACGGCCACCATGACCACCGCAAACCAGTAGATCCAGGCCACGTAGCGGGTGGCCGAGAACTGCCAGGCCAGCCCGACGAGCAGCGTCAGAGCACCCACCACCACCGCCGCGGGGGGGCCGATGTGGTGCACCAGGAAATCCGACGTCGACTCCCCGAGCGCCGTGCTGAGCGCCTTGGCCACCCAGAAGCCGACCGTGATCTCGGGCACCTTGATCAGCGCCGCGGTCGTCCAAGGGCGGCGCAGGCCGTTCGGCACACGGGGAGACTGACTGGCTTGTGGGGAGATCTGGCTCATGGTGACGCGGCGCGCGGCTGGGGCGCACGGATAGGCCCCCGCCGATCACGAGCCGTACCCTGAGCACAGTTTGTAAGCCGAATCTGAACGCCGAGTTAGGCGTCGAGGAGTGCTCTGTTGGGATGCGGTCCCCTACGACACCCCGCAGGTCACGCACAGATGCTGCAACTGCTCCATTGCCTCGGCCGTGCGCGTGGGCAACGCGTCGAGCGCGGCGGCGGCAGTGCGGATGTCCCGGATCGTGACGGCGCGCGCTTCGAGCGCGAAGCGCCCCAGCCAGCGAACGGCGGCGCGGTCATAGCGCCGGCGATCACCGTCGCGCAGGACGAGGCAAATGCGGAGCGCGTCGTCCAGTGCCACCTGGGGCAGCTCACGGGCCGCACCGAGAACCAGCAGCTCGTTGCCGGTCTCAAGCGCCCGCCGGAAGCGAGCGTACGGACTGCCGTCACTGGTCACGAACATATGTTCGCATGAACGTCAAGAGCGGAATGCGCGTTATTAGCTCGAAGATCGGGTAGGACCACGGTCTAGTAGGGAGAGGTCTACCGGCGTTCCGTCCGCGCCCCGGTGGCGATTTCGTTCGCGAGTCGCGGTGTTCCTGGCTGCCCGGACGGCGATGCGTTACGCAAACACCCACGAGGAGAACCCAATGGTTAGAGGATTGATTGGCGTCCTGGTACTGGTCGCCGTCGTACTGGTCCTGCTTAAGGTCGCCCTATTTGGGGGCATCATCGGGCTGGTTGCCCTTGTCCTGCTGGTGCTCCTGCTGCTGGGGCGGATCTGACCCGTCGCTGACCCGGACGAGTCAGCCGTCGCTCTGGCGGCGGCTGACTCTCAGGTCAGCCAGAGGTTTACTGCGTAGCGGATGCGATGCTTGCTCCGCGCGGGGGCAGACTGGCCGAACACGCGGAGCACATGGCGGCGCCGCCAGTGTCGCGGCCGGCGCACCTTGCCCACCCGGCAGTTCGAACGCCGCAGAGCCCCACGGGCCCGAGACAGAGTCATGTGCTTGAGCCGTGGGACCACACACTTGACCGTGACCGGGGTTCGGGGTAGCGGCGTGCCCCCAGAGCCGATCGGGAAGGCCGCCAGCGCCTGGTCATCGACCTGGGTCGCCGCCGGATTGGGCAACGTATCGGTCCGGATGCCACCGCTCACGGACCAGTAGGTGGCTGACGGCAGGCCCTCCACCAGCGTCCCGTCGGCCGGAGTCGGCCGCAGGCGCGCGAGCGGATTGGAGAGGTTGAGCAGATCCCACTCATCGACCGTCACCGACGGCTGGGTCCCACCGAAGATGCTCCAGCTGCTGATCTCGAGCGGTGCTCCACCGGCGACCCGGTAAATGAGGCCCGTGGTCGTGGTCATGAAGGTGCCGTTGGCCGGGTATGGCAGCAGCGAATCGAACTGCTGCTGGGTGATCAGCTTGACCGGCTGCACGCCGCCGAACCCCGCCCAGCCGCTCACGTACAGAGGCGCGCCGCCGACGATCCGGTACACAGCCGGGACACCATTCACCTCGACGAACGTCCCGTTGGGAATCGGGCCCGACGTGTTCGCCGTGGCGCCATTGAGGTAATCCCCGTCGATGTTGATCGTGACCCCACCATGAGTCTCATTGTGGCCACCCACGTACTGATGCAGGCGACGATGGCCTGACCAGTCACCGGCCGGTACGTAGGGGTCGTTCGTGGTCTTGGCGTTGTTCCAGTCTCCGATCCAAATGTCGTCGGGCTCGACGGTGGTCGTGCTGCCGTACGCGCTGACCAGGTCCGCGATGCCCGAGGCGGCGCTGCTGTAGACGCCAGACACGTAGCCGTCGGCGTGCAACTGCGTCGTCCAGCCGGACAGGAAAGCCAGGACGGCGGCGGTATTGGACGAGCTCCGGTTGTAGGCCTCCAAGTCGTCGTAGATCGGGTTCCCGGCTGGGATGCCCAGCGCCTGAGCCTGAGTCACCGCATCGACAGCGGCGGCGGCGCCCTCCGTCGAGGCCTTGCGCGGGGTGATCGTGGCGCACGTCCCCGAGCACGATCCGGCACCCTGGAGACCGACGTAGGTCGGAATCAGATCCCAGCCGGAGGCGACCTCCGCGGTCACCCAACTCGAACTCAGATTCGGCTGGGCGCAGGCCGAGTTGAGGCCGCCAATGTAGATGCCGACCGCATGGTAGGACGACGAGGCCCAGGCCGACATAGCTCTGATGGACGGAGCCGAGCACGCGTCAAACCCGAGACCGGAGTAGACCGCGGGAGCCGGACGTGTGCCCGAGGAAGCCTCGGCTGTCCTCGGCCTGGCTGTCGTGGAATGTCCAGCCAGCCGGTGGCGAAGGATATGCGCCAACAAGCGTCGGTCTCGGGACCACGTCGCGGTCACGCGCACATGAGCGGATTGCACGAGAAAGCTGGTTGTGGCGCCGAGACCGCGGACCATTGCGCCACCGGCCGCCGGAGATGAGGCGGCAGCCCGAGCGCCAACGGGTTCGACCAGGATCGCCTCCGTCCGTCCGACGGCGTGAGCCGGACAGCGTTGGCTGGCGCTGGGGACGCCCAGGTAGAGGGCGTGACGGTTGAAGCGCACACATGCCGTCGGGTCTCGCCCGAGATCAAAGATGCTCCACGAGCGCGGCAGGGTGAGCTGATAGCCATGCCAGCGAACGGACTTGCCGGCCGCCGCGGCTGGGCCCAGCGCCAACACGGCAACGGTCAGCAAGCCGGCCCAGACCGCACGTGACCCTGTGGCGGAGCGGCGGCTCATAGAACCTTGCGCTTCACGAGGGGCAGTCTAAACCCGACCTCGACACCCGACCGGGCGGATGCCTGCACCGGTAGGCTGCCTCGGCTTCCATGCGCGTTCGCCATTGGACACTCATCGCGGCAGTTGCGCTGCTGGCTGTGGGCGGTGCAGCGCTGGCCCGGTCCCGGGCGTCGGTCTCGGTTCGAGTCCTCCCGTCTCTCGCCGGCGCCGCCGATCACCTCTCCATCAGTGCCACGCTCGACACCGCCGTCGGTGGCAAGCTCAACAGCTATGAGATCGAGCTCGCCCATGGCTTCACCTTTGACGGCCTCGCCGTCACACGCCTGTGCAGCGGGCGCGCTCTGAGAACGGACAGCTGCCCGGCCGCCAGTGGGATCGGCTCGGGAACCGGCCGGATCGCCGTACAGGGCACCTACCTGCCCCGGACCGAGTACGCGGTCACGGTTGCGCTGTATCTGACGCCGGCCCAGCGCCGGGGGGACCCAGCCGGCGTGCTTCTCGATCTCGACGAGCCACAGTCATCGCTCGCCGTCGCCCTGCGCGGACGCGTGGTTCGGATCCCCCGCGGGACCTACGGCGTAGCTCTGCGTTTCTCCAACACCGCCCGCGAGCTACCGTCGGGCTTCAACCTGACCCTGGCGCGTCTGCAGGCTCAAGTGGGGAGCGGCGTCACGACGGGCGGCCGTTTCCACAGCCTGTTCACCAACCCCCGAGCGTGCCCGAGCGGGGGTTGGCCGATGGCGGTGGTGGTCGATTCGGGCCACAGGACGCGGACGTTCCGGGCCAGCTCGGGCTGTGACTAGGGGCTGTCTCGTCGGGCGACGGTCGGCCCTGGCGAGCGGAAGCTGGGTTATGCGCCCATGCCCTCAAAGCTGCCGTAGGTGAGCGCGCGAGCGCCGTGGGTACGCGGCACACGGGGTCGCACCGTGCGCACGGTCTGTGCCGAGCTGGAGGTGCGAATGGCCGCGGCGAGCATTCCGACGATTCCGGCGAAAACGATCGCGGCGAGGATGATGTTGGCTGTCAGTGCGAGGGTCATGCTGGCTCCTTGTCTTTCGATATGAGCAGCATCCCCCCAAGGGCGAAGATCCACGTGGGATCGCCGTAGGAGCGATGTAAGAGAGTTCGTGGCTCGCCACTAGGAGTGCTTATCGGGATCGGCGTCGCGGTCGGCCTGCTCGCGTTCCTGAAGCTTCTCGCGCAGATATCGAGCCTTGTCGGCCCGGCGCTGGTGCTTGTCAGCGTCCGCGTCGGTGTCCGCGTGGTTCAAAGCGTCGCGCTCAGCGACCTCCTGCGCGAGCTGACGTTGTTTGAGTTCCTCAACCGTCGGCTCATCGTCGGTCATGCCGGGAACGTTAGTCCTCGTGACGCCGGCCAATCGGACCGGCATCCGGAGCGACAGTCGATAGAGTGCCTCCCGGGCTGTTTCGAACGACCGGGAGGCAAGACTCGCTGTGAAGATGCGCTGGATGACATACACCGCTGCGCTGGCCGCCCTGGCTTTGGCCGGCTGTGGCAGCAGCAGCAGCAGCAGTAGCAGCAGCACGAGCAGCGCCGCGGCCAGTTCCAGCGCCAGCACCAGCACAAGCAGCAGCGCTCCGAGCGCGAGCACCTTCAAGAGCGGGTTCACGACCGACCGGGTCCAGTTCCGCAGGCTCGGCCTGGATCTCCAGAAGGAGATCACCACGGCCCAGACCAAGACCGACGCCCAGCTCGCGACCGAGATCTCAGCACTCGCCGTCCGGGCCAAGCAGCAGGCAGCCCTTCTGTCCCAGCTCAGCCCACCAGCCAAGTACCAGAGCGACCTGCAGAATCTGGTCACCGCCTTCAACGCCGTGGCAGCGGACCTGCAAAAGATCTCCGTGGCCGCGACAAAGAACGATGGCGCGGCGGCAAAGACCGCCACCGAGACGCTGATCCGGGATTCCGTCAAGGTCAAGACGGCCGATGACGCGATCACCACTGGTCTGAAGCTCCCCGCGAACGGCTGAGCCAACTAGAGACCGCCCCACCCGGCCGGCGGGCCCTGGCGCGCCGGCCGGTCGCTTCCGGCAACCGTTATGCGCCGGAAGTTGTGGTTTAGCCGCAATCTTGATAAAGTCGATAAAACTACTATGCTTTTGACGGACCTACGGCCCCGACCGCGAATAGATGTCCACCAGCATGTGTGGACTGAGCCGCTCCTCGAGGCCCTGGCCGCACGCGAACGCGTGCCGTTCGTGCGCGTCACTCCAGAGGGCCTGACCGTCCTACATTCAGCCGGCGAACGCCCGTACGTGATCGACGTTCAGACCGAGACCGCAAGCGAGCGTTCGCGCCAGCTGCGGCGCGACGGCGCCAAGCTGGCGCTGGTTGCGATCTCGAGTCCAATCGGGATCGAGGTGCTGCCGCACGACCGCGCCCGCGAGCTGATCTCAGCCCATCTTGACGGCGTCCTCGCGCTCGGTGATCCGTTCCGGGCCTGGGGTCCGATCGCTGTGCACGAGCCCGATCCGGCTCAGATCGACGAGCTCCTGGACCGCGGCTGCGTTGGCGTCTCGCTGTCCGCCGGGGCGATGGCAGACCGGGACGGATTCGACGCTCTCGCCCCCGTCCTCGAGCGCGTGCAGGCCAGTGGCGTAGCACTGTTCGTCCATCCCGGTCCCGGGCTCTGCCATCCGGCCGTCGAGGCGTCCCTGACCGAGCCGCTTTGGTGGCGGGCGCTGACGGACTACGTCGCGCAGATGCAGGCGGCCTGGCTCACGTTCGCCACGTACGGCCGTCGGGAGCTCTCCCGTCTCCGGGTCGTCTTCGCCATGCTGGCCGGAGGTGCCCCGCTTCTCAGCGAGCGCCTGGCGGCGCGAGGCGGCCCTGAGATCGATCTCACGGACCCGTTCACCTTCTATGAGACCTCGAGCTACGGGCCAAAGGTGGTCGAGGCGATGGCGCGTTGGGTCGGGCCTAGCCAGCTGATGTACGGCTCCGATCGCCCCGTGATCGAGCCCGTTCCCACCGGTCGCGAGGTGGAGCTGATGGCCAACAGCGCAGTCCTGCTGGAAACCGAGGAGGCGTTGATATGAGTCTGACCATCGGGGAGCTCGAGCGCTTCACGGCGACACTCGCCGCCTCACCTGAGCGCTGGCGCCACCTCGTGCGTCACACCGAAGATGTCCGCGTCTACGAGCAGATCTGGGACGACGACGAGGTCAACGCGTGGGTGATCTGCTGGAGCGAAGACCAGGACACCGGCTTCCATGATCACGATGACTCTGCGGCCGGGATTGCGGTCGTCTCCGGGCGCGTGCGCGAGGACCGGTTGACCCTCGGCGCCGCGCCTCGCTCCCGCGAGATCGGCCCTGGCACCACATTCTTGGTTCCGCCGGTGGCGATTCACCGGGTCCTGCATACCGGTGACGAGCCCGCCGTGACGATCCACGCATACTCACCCCCCCTGCGCCGAACCGGGGCCTACCGCGTGGGCCGCGATGGCGAGCTCGAGCGCGAGGCACAGCCGTTTGAGGTTGAGCTGCGCGCCGAGCCGGCGTTGGCTTGACCGTCAGCTCACGGAGTTCGCGGCCGGGCTGGGCGGAGCCACGGACGTGCACTGTCCCTGAACCGTCCGGCGCCCTCGGACCCTCAGGCTGACCGACCGGGGGATCGCGATCGCCAGCGCCGCGCCAGTGGCACCCACGGCGATCAGGATCCAGCCCCGGTGAAAGAGCGCCAGCCGGTCGGGACGGCCGACTCCCAATAGAGCGACCAGTACCGCGACGCCCACCGCACTACCGAGCTGGCGGGCCATGTTGAGCACCGCGCTCCCAGTCGTCGTCCTGTGGGCGGCCAGTGTGCTGGCGGCCGCGTAGAGAGGCGCCTGAGTCAATCCGGCACCCACGCCGCCGAACAGCAGCCCGGGCAGGAAACCACCGGCGTAACTGGAGTGGACAGGCGCCACGGTGAGCCAGTACAGCGCAGCCGCAACGGTCATGAGCGCTCCCGTCACGGCCGGGGCGGTGCGCCCGAAGCGCCCGCTTATCCGACCGCTGTTGACGGCGAAGACGGCTGCTGTCAGGGGACCCGGAGCGATCGCCAGGCCGGTCCGGAGCACGCTGTAGTGCCACTGATCCTGAAGGAACAGAACGCTGACCAGCAGGAACGAGGCGAACGCGACGAAGTACAGGAACAGACCGAGCGCAGCTGAGGTGAACTCGCGGCTTTCGAACAGCGTCCTCTCGATGACCGCGTTTGGATGGTGCAGGATTCGCCGCACGGTCAGCGCGGCGGCGCCGGCTGCGACGGCGAGCATCCCGACGACGCTCGGGCTCCCCCATCCCCAGGCCGGGCCCTGCACGAGACCGAACGTGACCAGGGTCACCGCCACCAGGAGCGAGACCACGGATACCGCGTCCGGGAGCTTGGCGCCCTGGTGGGCACTGATCTCCGGGAGCACTCGCGAGCCGAGGACGACGACGAAGACTCCAATCGGGACGTTGACGAGGAAGATCCAGCGCCAGTCCAGCGCCACGAGCAGACCGCCGAGGGGCGGTCCTGCCGTGGCCGCCACGGCGGCCGTCCCGGCCCACGCGCCGACGACCAGGTTGTGCTGGCGCGCGGGGAACACGGGCAGAAGCAGACCAAGCGACGTCGGGACGATGGCCGCGGCGCCCACGGCTTGCAGGGCCCGTCCGGCCACCAGCACGTCCAGCGTCGGCGCCGCCGCGCAGATCGCCGAAGCCGTGATGAACATCACCACGCCAGCCAGGAGGAAGCGCCGTCGACCGTAGTGGTCAGCCAGCCGGCCGGCCGGGACGAGCAGGGCGGCGAACACGATCGCGTACGCATTCAGAACCCAGGACAGGCTGGACAGGCGCGCGCCCGAGAATGAATGTCCGAGCGCGGGAATGGCGATGTTGACGATGAACAGGTCAAGCTGGGCCATGAACGCCACCGCGGCGAGCGCCGCCAGGATCACCCATTTGCGCGGGTGACCTTGGTCGGCCGCCCAGGACTCCAGTGAGTGGTTTCTCGGTTGACGGCGTGGGAGCGTGAGGTGGCTGATCTTCGGCACGGTCCTGCCTCTTTCGTAGGCTTAGTTCAGTCAATGAACTCTTGGCGTGAGGACCCTAGCACACATTGGTTCATTCAGTGAACTAAGCCGTGTTAGACTGTCTGCCATGGCGTTGCCCAATGATTACTCCGGACAGACGTGCTCGGTGGCGCGATCGCTCGAGATCATCGGAGAGCGGTGGACGCTCTTGATCGTCCGAGATGCCTTCTACGGAGTGCGGCGCTTCGGTGACTTCGCCACCCATCTGGACATTCCGCGGGCCGTGCTCACGAGCCGGCTCAGGGCTCTCGTCGATGCGGGTGTGATGGCTCGCGTGCCGGGATCGGGCGCCCGCGAGGAGTACGTCCTGACGGACAAGGGCACCAAGCTCTGGCCGGTGGTCCGCGAGCTCATGGCTTGGGGAGACGAGTACTACTCACCCGCCGGTCCGCGACGCATCCTTCGCCACGCCGATGATGATGGCCTGTTGGACGACGTCGGCGTCTGCGCCGAGTGCGGCGCGAGCGTCAACGTGGCCGACACGGTCGTGATCCCAGGCCCGGGACTGGAGCCGCGCCCGGAGTCAGACGCACCGGTCATGAGGGCGTTCCGCGCCCCGCGGCGCCTGCTCGAACCTGTGCGCGGCCAGGCCACGGCCGCCGGATGAGGGCCTAGATGTACAAGACGGTCGAGCACGATGGGGTGGTCGATCACGTCGCGCTCGAGGAGCCGCTCGAGATCCGCGTCAGCGGCTCCCCGCTGGCCGTGACGATGCGCACACCGGGACACGACGAGGAGCTGGCGCTCGGTTTCCTCTACGGGGAGGGTCTGATTGCCAGCGCGCGAGAGGCCGGCCCGACAGCAGACTTTGCCGCCAACATCGTCGAGGTGGCCGGGCCGCTGGCGCGTGACCCCGGGGCGCGCCGCTTTTACACCACCTCATCGTGTGGCGTGTGCGGCAAGGGCGCCCTGGAGGAGGTGGCAGTGGCCAGCGCGCCATTGCCTGATGGCCCGCGCGTCGAGCGAAGTCTCGCCGCCGAGCTTCCGTCTCGGCTCGAGCAGCCCGCCTTCGAGCGCACCGGGGGCCTTCACGCCACGGGGTTGTTCGACCCGGACGGGACTCTGCTCTTCTCGCGCGAAGACGTGGGGCGTCACAACGCGATGGACAAGGTCGTGGGGCGCGCGTTACTCGACGGCCTCATGCCCCTCGGCGAGCGGATCCTGTGTGTCAGCGGGCGCCTGTCTTTCGAACTGGTCCAGAAGGCGGCCGTGGCGGGAGCCCCGATCCTGGTCGGGGTGGGTGCCCCGAGCTCGCTCGCGATCGAGCTCGCCGAGGATCGAGGCCTGACACTGTGCGGCTTCGCCCGCCGCGGTGCCGTCAACGTCTACACGCGGCCCGAGCGAATCATCGGCTGAGGTCAGGCCGCGAGCCGGACCAGTTCAGCCAGTTCATCCTCCGAGGACCAGGCGCCCACCGACGCCCGCACGAGTCCGTGCGAGGGGATGCTCCGGACCACGAACCCAGCGTCAGCCAGCCGGGCAACCTCGCTGTCGGCGTCGTCTGTTGTCCAGGACACGAGCGTCGAGCGGCCCCGCGGAGCGACCTCGATCCCGCGCTCGGCGAGCTGGGCCGCCAGCCCCGCGGCGAGGTCTGCGGCGCGCCCGTGGACCCAATCCCAACCCGCGTCCTCGAGTACCCCAATCGACGCCAGTGCCCAGGCGCTTCTGAGGCCGGGCGGGAAACCATGGTCCAGCCGAGCCGCGTTCTCGGCCGGTGGCGAGCTCAGAGCGTTGTGCGCATCGGCCAGCGAGCCGTACCCGGGCCAGGGAACCGTCAGGTCATCGAGGTGCTCCCGGCGCACGTAGAGACAGCCGCTGCCCTCCGGTCCGCACAGCCACTTCTGTCCCGAGGCGGCGTAGAAGGCACACCCGAGCGCATCGACGTCCACGGGTACCGCTCCGATCCCCTGGGCCGCATCGAGAAGGACCGGGACTCCGGTGGCAGCCAGGGCCTCGTGGTCGACCACTCGTCCTCCGACCCATGAAACGTGCGAGCAGGCGACCAGGCGCGTCGCGGACGACACGGCGCCGGCAAGCTCTTCGAACGGGACCACGCGTACTTCGACGCCGTGGAGGTGCTTCGCCCGCGCGAGCGGCGCCAGCAGACCTGGATGCTCCTCGTCGCTGGTGACGATCACGTCCCCGCGACGCAGATCGAGGCCGCCGATGACTGTGTTCACCCCGTCGGTGGTCGATCCGGTGACCGCCACGTCCACGGGGTCGGCGCCGAGCACCCCGGCGTAGGCCGCCCGAAGCTCCGCCGCCAGTTCCTGAATTGCCGTGATGTACGGCTTGCCCGAGCGGCCTCCGTCGAGCTCGGACTCGATCCGAGCCCGGACCGCCTCAGCGGCGCGCCGGGGAAGCGGGCCCTCGGTCCCCGCGTTGAGGTAGGACCGGTGCTCGAGAACCGGAAAGTTCGAGCGGAAGCCGGCCGGGTCGGGGGCGGAACTCATCCGACCGGCAGCCCCGCCTTGCGGCATTCGGTCGCGACTGTGCGTGCCGCGGCGCCGACGGTGCCGCCGGGGTGGTCCACGCCGGCGCACATCTGGCGCGCCGCCGCGCCGCAGCGATAGATCTGAGCGCCGCCGGTGGAGTACGCAAGGCTGACCGAGATACACCCGTGGCCCGACTTGTGGCCGCTGGTCGTGAACGAGATCACCAGCGCGACGGCCAGGAGCGCGATCACGCCCAGCACGCCGCCGATCATCACCCGCTCCCGGGGACGGACGGTGCGGGGTCGAAGCAGGGTCTCGGCGTGCCCGGGCGGAAGGATCAGCATCGCCGCGAGTCTACGCGGGCGGGGGCCCGGGGACCCCAGCGCTCGGCGGCCACCGGGGGTCCGCCGTGAACGTGGCGGACCCCCGGGGTGCCGGTTGTTTTAGAAGGCGCCCGTGCCGTTGGGGGTGCCCAGACCGGTCGGGCCGTCGTACCCCGCGCCGGCCGTGCATAGATACGACGGAGAGCAACTGCCGTTCGAGCCGCTGGTCACATCGAACAGCGAGCCCGTGTGGCTGTACGGGTAACTCCCGGACACGACCGAGGCGGTGTTGCCGGCGAGCGCGTACACGGACGCCGTCAGTGGCGAGCTGAGGCTCGTGCCTCCCACCTGGGCCCAGCCGTCGAGACCCTGTACCGCTCCGATCTCGATCAGATAGTCACAGAAGCTGCTGCTCCCGCAACTGTTGTAGGTGTCATAGACGCCGAGGCCCGAATTCGGGTCCGCGTCAGCCGATGTATCGGCCACCGTGCGCTTGGCACACCCGGTGTCATGCTGCCAGGACGGCTTCGGCTCATAGGCCGAGCAACCGCTTCCGGCTCCGGACCAAGCGGCCTCGGTCCAGCCTCTGGAATTGCTGGCCTGGGTCAGCGTCGTGCCGCCGACGGCGTTCACGTACTGAGAGGCAGCGGGATACTCGACGCCGTACCCGGAGTCACCCGAACTCGCGGTTATCGCGATCCCGGGGTGGTGGTAGGCGCTATCCGATGACAGCTCCGAGGATGACTCGGAGCCGCCGTAGCTGTTGGAGATGGCCACCACACCGGCTGCCTTGGCGGCTGAGTTCTCCGCCGTGGTCAGATCCGACGTGTTGGCCGAGCTGGCCTCGACCAGGAGGATGTGGCACGTCGGGCACGCCGCCGAGACGGCGTCCACGTCGAGGCTCTCCTCCTCCGCCCAGCCGTAGTCACCCGAAGGCAACGGACTGGTGGCTCCGTTCTCATTGATGACCTTGAAACAGCCATTGGCCGTCGTGCAGGCCGGGAGCCCGTAGGCCTTCCGGTACGTGGCCAGATCCGAGGCCGCGTTCGGATCGCCGTAGGCATCCACCAGCGCGACGGTCCGTCCCGAGGCGTTCAGCCCGCTGAGCTTGTACGCCGACTGGATCTGGGACGGTCCGAGCCCGGTGGGCCCGGCCATGATCTGGGGCCCGAGCGCGTTGCCGTGGGCGACCGCCAAGCCGAAGCACCGAAGCGCTCCGCCGAACGTCACGTGCGCGGCCCCGAGCACCTTGCCCGTGAGACCGGCGTTGGCCGGGTTCGCACAGCCAAGGCTGATGAACGAGCCGGACACTGGTAGCCGTGGCGCCAGGCCGATACCTGGCTGAGCGTTGGCTACCGAAGCACCGAGCGCAGACATGGCGCCGGTGACAAGCACCATCAGGGCTACACGACACGCGGCGCGCGCAGCGGCCTTTTTACCCATTGCTTCTACCTCCCGCGGTGAGAAATGGACCGCCGGAGCTTATCCCACCGGAAACCGGCGTGCTCCGGAACTGGACGCTCGATCGACGGCCCGCGAGCTCAGGCGGAGCGGACGAGCAGCCCCGGGGAGAGCTCAGCCGGCTTGGTGTGTCCAGTGAGCCCGATGGTCAGATCGAGCTCGGCCAGGATCGTGCGCAGGACCCCGAGCACCCCGGCCTCACCACCGGCGGCCAGTCCCCACAGATAGGGCCGTCCCAAGAGCACCGCGTCGGCACCGAGCGCGAGCGCCTTGACCACGTCGGCACCGGAGCGGACGCCGCTGTCGAGCAGGACTTCGAGCTCACCGCCCACGGCGTCGACGATGGCCGGCAGTGCGTCAAGTGATGCGATCGCGCCATCCACCTGCCGTCCGCCGTGGTTGGAGACGACCACAGCGTCGATACCGTGCTCGCGCGCAGCGCGGGCGTCGTCGGGATGGAGGATTCCCTTGAGTGCGATCGGCAGCGTGGTGCGCGAGCGCAGGAACTCGAGGTCAGGCCAGGACAGACGCGGGTTGCTGAACTGAACTACGAACTCGCCCACCGCCGCTTGCATGTCCTCCTTGGGTGGCTTGGCCAGCCGGGCTCGGAACACCGGATCGGCGATGTAGTTCGCGAGCCCCTCGCCGTGGAAGAACGGCTGCCACGCCCCCTGCAGATCCCGGGGCTTCCATCCGGGCAGAAACGTGTCCACTGTGAGCACGATGGCCAGATATCCCGCTTGTTCGGCCCGGGACAGGAAGCTCGCTGCCAGCTCGCGGTCAGTCGGCCAGTAGAGCTGAAACCACTTCGGCCCGTTGCCCTGGGCGGCGATGTCCTCGAGCGTGCTCCCGGACACGGTGCTGACCGTCATCGGCAGGCCGACCGCGCCTGCCGCCCGCGCCACGGCGAGCTCGCCGTCGGGATGGACGATCGTCTGTGTGCCGATCGGAGCCAGACCCAGCGGTGCCGGCATTTCGGTGCCCAGCACAGTTACCGACAGGTCACGCACGGAGACGTCGCGAAGCATCCGGGGCACGATCCGCCAGCCGCGGAACGCCGCCTCGTTGGCTCGCATCGTGTCCTCGGTCCCGGCACCCCCAAACACGTAGGCCGCCGCCTTCGGATCGGCGCCCTGCTGCACCTGGGTGGCGAGCTCGGCCAGCGAGATCGGGTGCTGTGGTATCTCCCCCGCCATACCCCGCAGAAAGATCTCCGCCTGGTAAGAGGCGAAGGGGGGCTCGAATGCCGGCGACTCGGTTATTCGTCCTCCGCCGCCGCGGTTGCGGCGGTCTTTTCAACGTCGCCCTCGGAGCTCTGGTCAGCGTCGCCCTCGGCTCTGGTCAGCGTCCCCTCGTGGTCAGCGTCACCCTCGGAGCCCTTCTGGAGCTCGCGCTTGAGCACCTTGCCGGTCGGGTTGCGCGGCAGCTCGTCGATGAACACCACCTCGCGGGGAATCTTGTAGTTGGCCAGGTTCTCCTTGACGTAGAGCTTGGCGTCGTCCTCGGTCAGCTCCTTACCCTCACGCAGGACGATGAACGCCTTCAGCCGCTGACCGAACTTGTCATCCTCGACGCCGATCGCGGCCACTTCCTCCACCGCTTCGTGGCCGGCCAGCAACTCTTCAATCTCGCCGGGGAAGACGTTCTCGCCGCCGGACACAATCATCTCGTCGTCGCGGCCGTCTATGTAGAGCCGGCCCTTGTCATCGAAATGGCCGAGGTCACCCGAGGACATGAGGCCCCGGATCTGCTCCTTGGTCTCGCCACCCGTGTAGCCCTCGAACTGGCCGGCGTTACCGACGAAGATCCGGCCCGTCTCACCGTCGGCCACCTCCTCACCGTGCTCGTCGAGAAGCTTGACGATCGAACCGCGCACCACCGCCCCGACCGTGCCGGGCTCCTCCTTGAGGTCGTCCGGGGTGGCGATCGTGGCGTAGGAGACCTCGGTCGAGCCGTAGAGGTTGTAGACCACCGGCCCGAAGGCCTCCAGGGCCCGCTTGCAGAGCTCGGCGCCGAACTGGGAGCCGCCCACGAAGATGATCTTGAGCGCCGACATGTCGCGCTCCTTGACCTTGTCCACGCCGAGGTCAAGCATCCGCTGGAGCATCACCGGCACGACGATCAGCGCCGTGGCCCGGTTCTCCTCGAGACTGTCCAGCGTCACCTCGGGGTCGAAGCGCCGGCGCACGACCAGGGTCGAGCCGAGCGCGAGACCCAGCGCCATGTGGGCGAAGCCGAGGGCATGGAACATGGGGACGCACAGCTCGGTCACCTCGCGTGCCCGGAACGGGACCTTGCCAAGCAGTCCACCGATGACCGACAGCGAGCGCGGCTCACTGCGTGGCGCGCCCTTGGGTGTGCCGGTCGTACCACTGGTCAAAATGACGATCTTCGGCCCGACGCCCGGCTTCGGCGGCGCCTTGGTTGAGCCTGACTGGATCAGTGACTCGATCGTGTCCTCGGCGTCGGACTCGTCATTGTCAGTCCAGGCGCGCCAGCGGCCGCTGGGGGGATCTATGCCCTCGAGCATGCCCCCGTACTCCTCGTCGTACACCAGCAGGTCGGTGCCTTCCCGCCCCGCCACCTCTCGTATCTGAGGGCCGGCAAAGGACGTGTTGAGCAGCACGATCCGCGCCCCGCACTTGGCTGCGGCGAACACGGCATCAAGGAAACCACGGTGGTTGCGCACCAGGATCGCCACCCCGTCACCCGGCTCGAGGCCGTGCTCGCGCCAGGCGTTGGCGAGCGCGTTGGTGCGCTCGTCAAGCTCTTTGTAGGTGACGTCACCGCGCTCGTCACGGATCGCCACCTGGTCGCCGTTGCGAATCGCCCCGATCGTCACGGCGCCGGCCAGCATGCCGTAGCGCTCGAACGCGATGAGCATCTGCGCCAAGCGGTGCGGTAGCTCGGGCCGAACCAGGCCGCTGCGGATGCACAGACCCACGTACACGGCCTCGTCACCGAAGCGCTCGGCCAGTTTGAGGCTTCCGCCCAGCAGCCCCTTTAAATCCACTTCTACGATGTCGTCCTCCTCACGGCAGTAGGCACACTATGGGATTGTGATTGCCCCGTGTCGCGTGTCGCGTGTCGTACGTCACGTCAAACGGTGATTCGGGTCCTGCCCCATGATCCTGCTCAGAAAACGGGAAATACCTCCCGGGGGCTGAACGCCTGTGGCTCGGGTACCGGGGTTGAACGCCTGTGGGCTGGGTATGACCAACGCGTGGCCAGTTATGTGATCACTCTGCCGTTCCGGATCGGCCTGCGTGGCGCCGGGCTCGCGGCCAGTGTTGCCAGCGGTATGGCCGAGCGAGCGCTCGGCCTCGCGGGCACGATCCACGATGCCGTCCGTCCGCCGCCCTCCCCAATCGCCCCCTCAGCGGCCCAGAACGAACCTGCCGGGCGGAGACCAGATGGAATCGCCGCGCGGTCGGCGCCGTCACGAGCCACGCCCCGCCTCGCACCGGCCGAGCCACGCCGCGCGGCAGCCCAGGCACCAGGGGCCGCAACCCAGCCATCACGGACGCCGGCTCAACCACGCCGGGCGCCGGCCCACATCTCCGAGGAGCCCAACCTGGTCAGGGAGGTGGCCGAGGCGGGAGCCGAAGAGGGAGCCGGGGCCGAGGTTCGCGTCGCTGAGCCGTGGGACGGCTACCGGGCGATGCGGGCCGATGACGTGATCGATCGGATCACGGGCGCATCGGCCGCGGAGCTGGCCGCCATCGAGTTGTACGAGCTTTCAGGCCGCCGCCGCCAGAGCGTGATCACGGCCGTGCAGCGCGAGCTGCGGCGCATCAGTTAGTAGGCGTAGCCGGGCACATAGGCGTAGCCGCCTCCGTATCCGCCATACCCGCCTCCGCCATATCCAGCGGCGCCGTAGCCAGCGCCATACCCGCCGTAGCCACCGCCGTACCCGCCGTAGCCACCGCCGTACCCGCCGTAGCCACCGCCGTACCCGTAGCCGTCACCCGAGCCCGAGCCCGAGCCCGCCGACGATGACGTTGGCTGCCCACCACCGGACCAAGCGACCGAGAACGACGAGCCGTCACTCGAGAGGCTCGAGGGCGTCGCGCCCGCGGTGCTGTCTGACGAGCTGAAGTCCGGTCCGCCATCGGCCGCCCCGGGACTCAGCTGCACGGCGGCGGCGCTCCAGTCGGAGTCCGAGATCGTGCCCGTATGGCCGTCAGTCGACGTGGCACTCGCGTTGGTGAAGGTCACCGTCCCAAAGTCGGTCAGATTCAGGGGCTGGCAGTCGCTCGCCGTCTGATCACAGGCCGAAGGTGCTTCAGCGATCCACTCGGCGCTCGACGTGTCAGGATCGGACATCCGGAGCGTGCGGGATACCGACTGACCGGTGGAGTGGTCAGCCACTACGACGGTGACCGAACTTCCATTCACGCTGACCTTGCTCGACATCTGATCACCGGCATGGACGGCTAGATCGAGCTTGACGGGCGCCGAGGGCACCAGCTCGTACCAGGCGAAGTAGCTGGCCGTTGCGCCTCTCGTGCAGTCCGCCTCGGTACCCGCTTGCTCGAGCGCCTCGGTTTGGCCGGCGCCGCCGAGTCCGACCCAGAACGCCCCGTAGCTCTGGCCACTAGTGCACTTTGCGGCCGGCTGCACCCAGCTGCCGGACACGCTCGAGTAGCTCCTCGTGCTTGAGGAGCCGCCGATCACGTAACCGGACCAGTTGCCGCTCGAGGCCTGCTGTACGTCAGTGGCCGCCGAGGCGGCGGGTACGGCGCCGAGCGCACAGGTGGCCGTAACCAGAAAGGGAGTCAATCGCTTTGCGTTCATACCGGTAACTGTGGAACCGGCGGCGAAGAACGATTTACGAACTCCCGAAGAGCTCTATCAGTGTCAGCTGCATCACGCGCTCACGAGCCCGCGACCCGCGGGCCCGCGCACATCCCGCCAGATCGACTCTCACGATCGTGCTCGTCGCTAGTATCTAGGTCAGGATTTTCCGAACATCGTGTGCGCCAACGCACAAGGAGCCGACATGCCAGCCACCGAACCGCTTGTCTTCGACGCAATCCGCACCCCGCGAGGAAAGGGCAAGGTCAACGGATCGCTCCACAGCACCAAGCCGGTTGACCTCGTCGTCGGGCTTATGCACGAGATGCTCAGCCGGCATCCGGATCTGGACCCGAACCGCGTAGATGATGTAGTGCTCGGTTGCGTTTCACCGATCGGCGACCAGGGCGCTGACATCGCCAAGACGGCCGCGATCAAGGCCGGACTCCCCGACACCGTGTCCGGAGTTCAGCTCAACCGATTCTGCGCCTCCGGACTTGAGGCGGTCAACATCGCGGCACAGAAGGTTGCCTCCGGATGGGAGGACCTCGTGCTCGCTGGCGGCGTCGAGTCGATGTCACGGGTCCCCATGGGCTCCGACGGCGGCGCCTGGGCCATGGACCCCGAGACCAACTACGACACCTCGTTCGTCCCCCAGGGGATCGGCGCCGATCTGATCGCCACGGTGGAGGAGTTCAGCCGCGAGGACGTCGACGCCTATGCGGCTCGCTCGCAGGAGCGAGCGGCCACCGCGCAGAGCGAGGGCCGCTTCTCAAAGTCAGTCGTTCCGGTGCTGGACCTGAACGATCACGTGGTCCTGGACCATGACGAGTTCATCCGTGCCGGCACCACCGTCGAGACCCTGGCCGGTCTCAAGCCCTCGTTCCAGGCCATGGGAGAGATGGGCGGCTTCGACGCTGTCGCGCTGCAGAAGTACCACTGGGTCGAGAAGATCAACCACGTCCATACGCCGGGTAACTCCTCTGGGATCGTCGACGGCGCCTCGTTGGTGGCGATCGGGAACGAGCAGACCGGTGAGGCGCTCGGACTCCGTGCGCGGGCCAAGATCCTGGCCACCGCGGTCTCCGGCTCGGATCCGACGATCATGCTCACCGGCCCGGCGCCCGCGAGTCGCAAGGCGCTGTCCAAGGCAGGCCTCACCGTCGATGACCTCGACCTGGTGGAGATCAATGAGGCCTTCGCCGCGGTGGTGCTCCGGTTCGTCAAGGACATGGGCCTCGACCTGGACAAGGTCAACGTCAACGGCGGGGCGATTGCCATGGGCCATCCGCTCGGTGCCACGGGCGCGATGATCCTGGGCACTCTGGTGGACGAGCTCGAGCGCCAGGACAAGCGCTACGGCCTGGCCACCCTGTGTGTCGGCGGCGGCATGGGCATCGCGACGGTCATCGAGCGCGTCTGAGCTCGCTCGCGTAACCGGCCTGCAACACCCCTTCGAGAAAGAGACACAACACCAATGAGTGAGAGCAGCACGATCCGCTGGGAGCGGGGCGAGGACGGGGTCGTGATCCTGACCCTCGATGACCCGAATCAGTCAGCGAACACGATGAATGCCGCCTACGCGGCCTCGATGCTCGCCACAGTTGACCGGCTCGAAGCCGAGCGGGACGAGATCACGGGAGTGATCATCACCTCAGCCAAGAAGACGTTCTTCGCCGGTGGTGACCTAAACGACCTCAAGTCGGCCACCAGGGACGACGCAGAGCAGGTGGCCAAGTTCGTACACGACGGCAAAGCCGTGCTGCGCCGGCTGGAGACGCTGGGCAAGCCTGTCGTCGCGGCCGTCAACGGAGCGGCGCTCGGCGGAGGTCTCGAGATCTGTCTGGCCTGTCATCACCGGATCGTGGTCGATGACTCGAAGATCCAGCTCGGGTTCCCCGAGGTCCAGCTCGGACTGCTCCCGGGCGCCGGCGGCGTCACGCGGACCGTGCGGATGCTCGGCATCGTCAATGCGCTCATGCAGCTGCTCCTCCAGGGCCAGCGCGTGCGCCCACAGCAGGGCAAGGAGATCGGGATCGTCGATGAGCTGGTGGCCACACCCGACGAGCTGATCCCGGCCGCCAAGAGGTGGATCGAGGCAAACCCGGAGGCCGTCCAGCCCTGGGACGTCAAGGGCTACAAGATTCCCGGCGGCACGCCGAGCAGCCCGTCACTGGCGCAGAATCTGCCCGCCTTCCCGTCCAACCTGCGCAAGCAGCTGAAGGGCGCCAACTACCCGGCGCCGCACCACATCATGGCCGCGGCGGTCGAGGGCGCTCAGGTTGACTTCGACAACGCGTCGGAGATCGAGGGGCGCTACTTCGTTGACCTGGTTACCGGTCAGGTGGCCAAGAACATGATCCAGGCGTTCTTCTTCGACCTGCAGCGGGCGACGGGCGACCGTGGCCGCCCCGAGGGAATCGAGACGTTCAAGCCGAGCAAGATGGTCGTGCTGGGTGCCGGCATGATGGGCGCGGCGATCGCCTACGTGTGCGCCAAGGCTGGGATCGAGGTCGTGCTCAAGGACGTGTCCCAGGACGCGGCTGACAAGGGTAAGAGCTACTCGGAGAAGCTGGTTACCAAGGCGGTCGAGCGTGGGCGCTCGACTCAGGAGAAGGGCGACGAGCTGCTGGCCCGGATTACCGCGACCACTGATCCGTCCGCCGCCGAGGGAGCCGAACTGGTCATCGAGGCAGTGTTCGAGGATCCGAGCGTCAAGGCTCAGGTGTTCGCCGAGATCGAGCCTCATCTGGCTCCTGACGCGCTGCTGGGCTCGAACACCTCGACCCTGCCGATCACGAGCCTGGCTGAGAACGTCACCCGTCCGGCCGACTTCATCGGGCTGCACTTCTTCAGCCCGGTGGACAAGATGCCGCTGCTTGAGATCATCAAGGGCGAGGCCACCAGTGACGAGACGCTGTACCGCTCGCTCGACGTGGCGAAGCTGATCAAGAAGACGCCGATCGTGGTCAATGACAGCCGCGGCTTCTTCACCAGCCGGGTGATCGGGACGTTCATCAACGAGGGCATCGCGATGCTGCTCGAAGGCATTCCCGCGCCGACGATCGAGCAGGCCTCCTCACAGGCCGGGTACCCGGCGCCGGTGCTGCAGCTCTCCGACGAGCTGAACATGAAGCTCATGCGCAAGATCCGGGACGCGGCCAAGGCCGCGGCGCAGAATGACGGCGGGCCGTGGGAGGGTCACCCGTCCGAGGCGGTGATCGATCGCATGCTGGACGAGGGCCGCCCGGGCCGACTCGAAGGCGCCGGCTTCTACACCTACGAGGACGGCAAGCGTGCCGGCCTGTGGCCGGGGTTGAAGGCAGCCTTCCCGCCCGTTGATGACCCGTCCTCGATCTCGCTCAAGGACCTCGAGGAGCGGATGCTCGTGATCGAGGCGCTCGAAACGGTCAAATGCCTGGACGAGGGCGTGATCGAATCGGTAGCCGACGCGAACATCGGATCGATCTTCGGGATCGGCTTTCCGGGCTGGACCGGTGGCGTGCTCCAGTACATCAACGGTTATGAGGGCGGTGTCCCCGGCTTCGTCGCGCGGGCCCGGGAGCTGGCCGAGCGATACGGCGAGCGCTTCGAGCCGCCGGTCTCGCTGGTCGAGAAGGCCGAACGGGGCGAGATCTACCGCGACGAAGAGGCCCTGATCGCGACCGGCTGAACGCCGGCCGGTCGCCGCTCAGCCCTCGGTGACGCCGATGCTCCGGTTACGTCCGGCCTGTTTGGCGACGTAGAGGCCGCGGTCGGCCGCGGCCAGAAGGCGGTAGGCATCGGCGTTGCCCTGGACGTTGGTCGCGACGCCGATTGAGACCGTGAGCCCCTCGGGAACCAGGTCGCGCATGCGGCGCGCGGTTCCGAGGCGCAGGCGCTCGGCGGCCCGGAGGGCACCGGCGCGGTCGGTATCCGGCAGCACGACGCAGAACTCCTCGCCGCCCAGCCGCATCGGGACGTCATGCTCGCGTGAGAGCTCCCGGAGCAGCTCACCGAAGCGTTCCAGCACGCGGTCGCCGACGTCGTGCCCATAGCGGTCATTGACCTGCTTGAAGTGGTCAAGATCACACAGGAGCAGCGCCGCGTTCGGATGCCCTGAGAGAAGGTCGGTGAGACCCCGCCGGTTGCGAACCCCGGTCAGGGGATCGTGCATCGCGAGATGGCTCAGTTGCTCCCGGTGCTCGATGCCGGTCTGGACGGCTGACACCTGATCGATCAGGAGGCGCACGGCGCGGCGGCGGTCGTCACTGGGGACGAGCCGATCGGTCGGATCCTCGATCACGACCAGACCCCGGAGGCCGCCGTTGTCACCGCGACACGGGACGACCAGGCAGCCGTCGTCCCAGCCTGCCGCTCCGCGCCCGTTGCGTAGCGAGCGTTCTCGGCCCTGGGGCGCGGAGGGCGAGAAGAGCTGCTCGGCCCTGAGTAACCAGCACCCGGCATGCTCACCGTCGGCGCCCAGGAGGCTCTCGATAAGCTGCGTGTCGAGCGCCTCGGCCAGCAACTCGCGTGAATCCCAGCCTCGGGTCACGCACAACTCCAGGGTCGTGGCATCGAGCACGCCATAGGCGGCCACGCGCTCGAAGCCGAGATACGGCACGACCGTGCCGCAGGCGGTCTCGAGCAGGTCAAGACTGGTGGCGGAACCGGACAGCGCCGGGGAGACGGCCAACAGCTGCGAGAGCATCCGCTCGTTTTCGGTGGCCAGCTCATTACGCCGGGCCCCGGCCAGCGCCTGCTCGGCATGCGAGCAGATCGCCCGCAGCAGGCGCAGATCGTCGTCATCCGGACGCCGCCCGCTGACGGGCTCATCCATGGACAGAAACCCGAGTGGCACTCCACCCGCATCCTGCATGAACACGAGCAGCCCGTCATCGGGCTGCCACGCGGTCGGGTCATCGCTGTAAGGGATGTCAGGCGTGTAGACGTTGTCGATCTCGCCCCAGAACGTCGTCTCACGAGTGAGGAAGAACACCCCCGGGAGGCGCTGCTGCTCGCTGGAGAACAGACGCATCAGGGTCTCTCTCGGGGCCGAGGTCCCCTCGAGCGCGGCTCGGCTCTCCTCGGACCCGATGACCAGGACGACCTCATAGTCGTCCCACGCGGGCCGGTAGATGTTGACCACCACGGCTTCGAACCCGGCCACCGCACGCAATGTCTGGGCGACGGAGGCCAGAACCGCCGACACTGGCTGCTCACCCGCGCAACGCGTGAGGTCGAGCAACGCCTCCAACGGCGTGACGGTGTCAGATAGCTCCGTTCTCGCGGGAACGACCATGTCCGCTCAATCGGCGCGGGGGAGCTTACGAGGTAGGAAAGCGGGCCAAAGTAGTACAGATGCTTGCGCCCCGGCGGGAACGCTCCCCGCTTACCGCGCCGGGCGCAGCGTTACCGCTCGGCCGTAGATCGACCCGACGTAGAGCTGGAGCAGCGGCTCGAGGATCATGTCCGGTGACGCGAGCACGTCGTGTTGGCCGCTCATCGCAACGTGGAAGGCCCGTTCGGCGCCCCACACCAATGAGGCGGCGAGGGCGTCGCTGCGCGCTCCCGGCGGGGCCAACCCGGCCGCCCGATCCTGGTCAATGACCGCCGCCAACCGCCGGCTCACCTCGCCCACGAGCTCGAGCCACGCCCGGCGGAGCTCCGGCACCGCGGGCCACTCCTCCATCGCCGCGATCAGTAGAGGTCCGTGTTCGGTGGCGATCCGCATCCAGGCGGTCAGTCCGTCGCGGAACGCGTCCTCGATGGGGCGCTCGCCGCGGTCGAACATGGGCTCTATCCCGTTGGCGACGTCCGCGCTCACGCTGCGCACGAGCTTGACCACGACGTCGTCCTTGGAGGTGAAGTGCTCGTAGAAGCTCGTGCGCCCCACGCCAGCGGCACGCAGGATTTGAGCCACGCTCAGGTCGGCCAGCGGCACGGACTCCAGCAACTCGGACGTGGCGCGGAGAACCGCCTCGTAGGTCTTGGGCCGGCGGCCGCGCTTGCGGGGGCGCTCGGAGCCGGCTCGGGTCATGGACATCGCCTGAGAAGTCAGATCAATCAGACGCCGAGCGAGCGTCCGATGATCTCTTTCATGATCTCGGTCGTCCCACCATAGATTCGGGTCACCCGCGCATCCACGAAGGCGCGCGCAATCGGGTATTCGAGCATGTATCCATACCCGCCGTGGAGCTGCACACAGCGGTCGATCACCCGGCCCTGTAGCTCGGTGGCCCACCATTTGGCCATCGCGGCGTCCTCGGGCGAGAGCTCGCGAGCGTTCAGAGCCAGTACGGCCTGGTCACAGAAGCTCGTGGCCAGCTCGACCTCGGTCGCCATCTCGGCCAGTGCGAAACGGGAGTTCTGGAAGGAGCCGATCGGCTGGCCGAAGGCCTGACGCTCTTTGACGTACTCGATCGTGGCCCGGAGGGCCCCACGCGACGCGGCCACCCCCGCGATGGCGATGCTCAGCCGCTCCTGGGGAAGGCTGGCGGTCATGTGTCGGAACCCCTGGCCCTCCTCGCCGAGCAGATTCTCAACCGGCACGCGGACGTTGTCGAAGAACAGCTCGGCCGTGTCCTGGGCGTGCATGCCGACCTTCTCGAGATTGCGCCCCCGCTCGAAGCCCTCCATGCCTCGCTCGACGATCAGGAGCGAGATGCCGGCGTGACGCTGGCTCGGATCAGTCTTGACCGCGGTTATGACCAGATCGGAGTTGATGCCGTTGGTGATGAACGTCTTGGAGCCGTTGACGACGTACTCGTCGCCCTCGCGGACCGCCGTGGTGCGCAGACCGGCCAGGTCCGAGCCGATCTCGGGTTCTGTCATGGCCAGAGCTGTGATCAGGCTGCCGTCGGCGATACCGGGCAGCCAGCGAAGCTTCTGCTCCTCGTTACACAGGCGCAGGAAGTAAGGCAGGCAGATGTCATTGTGGAGCGTGATCCCGAGCCCGCTGCCCGCGTCGCCCGAGAGTCCGACCTCTTCGCTGACGATCTGGTTGAAGCGGAAGTCGTCCACTCCTGACCCGCCGAACTCCTCCGGGACCTGCATGGCCAGCATCCCCTTGGCCGCCGCTTTGGCAAACAGCTCGCGGGGGACGATTCCCTCGCGCTCCCATTCGGCGTGGTGCGGAGTGATCTCCTCAGCCACGAATCGCCGTACCGATTCTCGGTAGTCGACGTGTTCGGGCTCGAACAGCGCGCGGCGCATCCGAGCTACCTCGGGCTCATGCGCAGGGCGCCATCGAGCCGGATCACTTCACCGTTGAGCATCTCGTTCTCGATTATGTGCAACACAAGAGACGCGTACTCAGCCGGGTCGCCGAGGCGGGCGGGGTGCGGGACCGCCGCCCCGAGGGACTCGCGGGCCTCGGCCGGCAGGCCGCCCAGCAGCGGCGTGTCAAACAGCCCGGGGGCGATCGTGACGCAACGGATCTGGCTGCCCGCCAGGTCACGAGCGATCGGCAGTGTCATGCCAACGATGCCGCCCTTCGAGGCCGAGTAGGCGGCCTGTCCGATCTGACCTTCGAACGCGGCGATGGAAGCCGTATTGACGATCACCCCGCGGCCGCCGCCGGCCGGCTCGTTGGCTGCCATCGCCGCCGCCGCCAGCCGGATCACGTTGAAGGTGCCGATCAGATTGATCTCGATCGTGGTGGCGAACTGCTCGAGCGCCATCGGCTCCCCCTTGCGCAGCACCCGACCCGGAGGGCCGACGCCGGCGCAGTTGACGAGCACGCGCAGCGGGCCCAGGCGGGCCGCCACGGCCACTGCTTCGCTCACCGCGTCGGGGTCTCGGACATCCCCGCCCGCAAAGGTGAAGCGGTTGGTGTCCACGCGCTCGCCGGCCGAATCCAGATCGAGGATGACGACCTCTGCTCCCTGGTCACGGAGAGCTTCGGCCGTGGCCCGACCGAGACCGGACGCACCACCCGAGACGAGCGCCACCGCCCCTCCGAGCTTCATCGGACCTGAGTACCGGTTGCCGCCATGACCACGAATCTAATCGCAGTAGCCTCAGGCTATGGCCGCCGACGGCAGTAGACGGGACTCCGAGGAGCGCTCATACGGCCGAGCCGAGGGTGCGATTCTGGCCGCAACCGAGCGCCTACTCGAGGAGCGGCCCCTCAACGAGCTGAGCGTGGCCGACATCATCGAGGCGGCGGGAATTTCCCGGACGACGTTCTATGTCTACTTCTCCTCCAAGACGGCGGTGGTGGGCCTGGGGTTGCGCCGGATCACAGACGAGCTCATGGTCGCCGTGGACCCGTTCTTCTCGCATTCGGGAGCCGATCCCGAGACTGCGATCAGGGTCAGCCTGGAGAAATGGATCGAGCTGTGTGTGGCTCACCGGGCCCTCGTCCGCGCTGTCAGCGAGGAGTGGCCCCACGATGAGCAGCTCCGGCGCCTGTGGTTCGAGATGCTGGCCACATTCATTGAAGGAACCGCGCGCGTGATCCGGGCAGCGCGGCGCCGGGGTGATGCTCCCGACGGTGCCGATCCCGAAGCGCTGGCCGCGTGCCTGATGTGGGCCTACGAGCGCGTCCTGCACGTCGCGCTGGTGGGCGAGGCACCGGGGCTTCCCGGTCCCGAGGTGATGGTCGAGCCCCTGTCACAGATGGTGATGGGTGGGCTGTTCGGGTCCTCGCTCGAGGGCCGCGCGGTCTGAGCCAGAGGGCGGGGCTCTTGGACCGCGCGGCCTGAGCGACGGGCGGCTGCTATCCGGCCAGCCCACCCGAAGGCTTGACCTAAGCTCAACTGGTAAAGACGGCACCGGCCTCGATTCCTTCCCGCGGGAAAAATCCCGCGGGACGCGTAGCATTGGCAGCAGCTGTGCCACGCCTTGATCCGACCTCGCTTGGTCAGCACCTCGATGCGCTGTACCGCGCCGCGTGGGCGCTGTGTGGCTCGCGGGAGGACGCCGAGGACCTCGTCCAGGAGACATTCACCCGGGTTCTAGCCCGCACTCGCAACGTCAAGCAGGGGGGTGACCGGGCGTATCTCATGAGCGCCCTGCGCAATACGTTCTACTCCCGCCTGCGCACCGCCTCGAGGCGCCCGCGGACAACCCAGACCCTCGATGACGTGAACGTGGCCGAGTCCCGAACCGCCGTGCAGCCGCATCGCGCGGCCGAGGTCAACGAGATCTTCGCCGCCATCGCCGAGCTGCCCGAGGACTTCCGGCTCGCCATCGCGGCTGTGGATATCGTCGGCCTGTCCTACGCTGAGGCAGCGGACGCGCTCGGTGCCCAGGAAGCGACCATAACCACGCGCCTTTACCGAGCTCGACAGCGGATTGCGCGACAGCTGAGCGACGAGCCGTCCCAGCCCCCCGTCCGGGAAGGATCCGGACCAGATCGGAGTCTTGCCTAGATGGACAGTGAGATGAACAACGATTCGCAGTTTCCCGAGGCCGAGCTGGCGAGACTGGCCGACGGGTCGCTGCCTGCTTCGCGTCAGGCCGAGTTGCGTGGTGAGCTGGAGCGCTCGCCCGAGCTGGCTAGCGCGTTGGCCGAGCAGGAGCGCGCGGTAACGCTGCTTCGCTCAGCTGATGGTGTGCAGGCTCCGGACTCACTCCGCCAGCGCATAGAGGAACAGGCCACAGCCGCCGGCGCATCGCGCCGCCATGCGCGGCCGCGCCCGCGCGTGCGGCTGCGGCTCGTGCTTCCGTCCGTGTCGGCCCTGGCCGCCGCGGTCGCCGCGGCGATCGTGCTCATCGCCGGTGGTGGCGGGACGAGCGCACCAACGCTGGCTCAGGCCACACATCTGACTCTGGCCTCGGCCACCTTCCCGGCACCAACTGAATCCAGCTCCCGCGCCAACACGCTCAATGACAGCGCTGCCGGGATCCCGTTCCCGTACTGGGGCCGGAGCTTCGCCTGGAACGCCGTCGGCGCCCGCACGGACCGGGTCTCAGGGCGTGAGATCGTGACCGTCTTCTATGCCAGCCACTCCGGGAACCGAGTCGGGTACGCGATCGTGGGTGGAGCCGCTCTGCCGGTCCACGGCGGCACCACCGTGTGGCGGCACGGAGTGCCGTTCACCCTGCTCAACCTCGGCGGTGCTCGGCTCATCACCTGGCAGCGATCCGGCCACACGTGTGTGATCGCCGGGCGCTCGGTCAGTGACCAGACGCTCCTGGCGCTCGCGTCGCACGACGTTCCTCAGTGAGCCTGATCTGAGCTCGCCGTAGCCCCGGGCTTGACGGCTTTGGGATGCTGAAGTCATGGAGGCTCACACAAGCTGTACTCACCTCGACACGATCCGGGTGACCGAGCTCCCCGACGCGGTGGACGGCTGCGCTGACTGTCTCCGGGAGGGTGGTGTATGGCTGCATCTGCGGATTTGCTTGGAATGCGGGCACGTCGGCTGCTGCGATGACTCGCCGGGGCGACACGCCAGCCGGCACGCCGCCGGGGAAGGCCATCCGATCATCCGATCACTCGAGCCGGGCGAGGAGTGGAGTTGGTGTTTTGAGGACCAGCTCGCGATGATCATTCCGGAGGTCACTGGGAGCACCAGGATCCCGCCGTCGCCGATGCTCTCCTGAGCGGCCAGGCGGGTCCAGGTGACGACGGCCGCGTCGGAGTCAACCAAGCGCCTGGCGCTGATCACGGCGATTCTGGCCTCGACGATCGCCGCGGTCGACTCGACCGCCGTGAACGTGGCCCTGCCCGCCATCGCACGGGACCTGGGAGGCGGCTTCGCGGCTCAGCAGTGGGTCTCGAACTCGTACCTGCTCACTCTTAGCGCGCTGATCCTGCTCGCCGGGTCCCTAACTGACCGGCTCGGGGAGCGACGAGTGTTCACCGCCGGAGTGGCGGGTTTCGGAGTCGGCTCGCTCCTGTGCGCGGCGGCGCCGACGGTCGGGGTGCTGATCGCGGCGCGGGCGCTCCAGGGCGTCTCCGGAGCTCTGCTGACGCCGGCCGCCCTGGCGATCATCGTGAGAGTGTTCCCCAAGGCCGAGCGGGGCGGGGCGATCGGCAGATGGACCGCGTGGGGCGGGATCGGGATCCTGGCCGGACCCTTGATCGGCGGGCAGATCGTGGACTCGGCTTCGTGGCGGTGGATCTTCGCGATCAACGTGCCGCTGGTGATGCTGGCTCTCCTGCTGGCACGGGTTGCCGTGCCCGGACGGATGAGCCAGGACGACGACGCGCGGATCGATTGGCTCGGCGCCGCGCTGGCCGCCACCGGCCTGGCCGGGATCTCGTTCGGCCTGATCGAACAGCCGGTCCTCGGCTGGACGGACCCGGCCGTGGTCCTCGCACTTGTCCTCGGCCTGGCCCTGTTCGGGACATTCATCGGAGTCGAGTCCCGCACCAGCCATCCGATGCTCCCGCTCGGTCTGTTCGCTCGGCGCAACTTCGCCGTTGCCAACGCGCAAACGTTCGCCATGTACGGCGGCATCGGGCTGCTCGGCTTCTTTCAGACGATCTACCTCCAGCAGGTGGCGGGCTACAGCGCGCTGAAGTCAGGGGTGACCGGGCTCGTGCCGACGGTGGTCATGTTCCTCCTGTCAGCGCGTATGGGCCGCCTCGCCGACAAGTACGGCTCTCGCCTGTTCCTCACCTTCGGACCCATCCTTGTGGCCGGCGGGTTTGCACTGACGCTCCGCTACGGCACGAGCGTCTCGCTGTTCGGAGACGTCCTGCCGGCGTTGCTCGTGTTCTCGCTCGGGCTGGCACTTACAGTCGCTCCGCTGACGGCGACCGTGCTGGCCGACGCTCAGGAGACCGATGCGGGGATCGCCTCGGCGGTCAACAACGCCATCGCCAGAACGGCCGGACTGATTGCCGTGGCGGCGGTTGGCGCGGTGGTGGCCACGCACTACGCGTCCAGTCTTGACCGTGGCCTGGGTCACCGTCTCCCGGCGTCCAGTCAGGCCGCGGTGCACGCGGCCAGGCGCCACACATTCGGGGTCATAAAGACCAGCGCCATCCCCGTCAGCGATCGGAGCTTCGCCACGCACGCAGCCGCCAGCGCCGGGGAGGACGCGTTCCACCTGGCCATGGGAATCGGGGCGGGACTGTTACTCATCGCCGGCCTCGGAGGCCTGGCTCTAAGGACCCCACGGCGAACACCGGTGGCGGCGGGTGGCTGCGGCGGCGGGCAGATCGCGGGTGCGCCGCGCGCGGTCGCCGACTACCAGCGGGCGCTCCCGAGCCCAGCCAGCTCCCGGTCGAGCATCGCCACCAGCAGCTCGTAGGTCTCATCGAGAGAGAGCGGAATCCGGAAGCCGTCGAGCTGCTCGAGCGAGACGAAGCCGTGAAGCGCGGCTCGCACCAGCCGCACGCCGTGGACCTGGGCGGCATCGACGAGCTCGTACCCGCTCAGCGCGGCCAGGATCACTCCGATCAGCTCGCGCGCTGCGGCGGCGTCCTCGCCGGAATCGTCGTCGGGGGCGCGCTGCATGGCCACGTAGGTCCCGGGGTGCGATCGCGCATAGTCCCGGTAGGTGTCGGCCAGCGCCCGCAGGGCCGTGGCCCGAGCCCGGCCCGACGTGGCGGTGGCGGTGGCGGCCGCCAGCTCGCGGGCCCCACGGGCGGCGAGGCGCCGGCGCAGGTCGGCCGCCCCGTCGATGTGGGCGTACAGGGACGGCGTCCGAATGCCGAGCCGCCCGGCCAGAGCGGTCATGCTCACCGCGTCGAGCCCGTGCGCGTCGGCCAGCTCGGCGGCGGCGCTGACAACCGCTCCCGTGTCGAGCCCCGCGCGGGGCATCAGCGGCTGGCGCGAGCGATCGCCGCGTCCATCGCCGTCCCGGGCGCGGTGACCGCGGGGCCGTGACCGACGACAAGCAGGGCCGGATCCAGCGCGCGGAGCTCGCGGGCGGATTGCAGGTCCTGAGCCTTGTCGAACGTGGCCATCGCCGCCAGGGGGAAGCGAAGATAGAAATGGTTTGACACCGCGACGCTCCCGAATGCGGTGAAGACGTCCCCCGCGATCAACGTGCGGTCGCGTGTGTCGAGGAAGGCGATGTGACCTGGGGTATGGCCGGGGCTGGCCACGACCTCGAGACTGCCGACCCGATCGCCCGGCTTCAAGCGGACATCCGGGACGGTCTGGAGCTTGGGCCAGCTTCCGGTCAGCTTGCCCTCGACGACCTTCTCGCCAGCATGGATCCGAGCGTCGAGGTCGCTCATCAGAACCTCGACTTCGTCGCCGAGCTTGGACTTCAGCTCGTCGAGCGACCCGACGTGGTCACCGTGGCCGTGGGTGAGCGCGATCCGCCGGATGGGCGCCCCGGCTTGCTTAGCCGCTGCAAGCAGGCCATCTCCGCTGCGGGCGACCGCGGTGTCGACGAGCGTGAAACCGTCCTCCTCGGGAACGAGATATGCGTTCACGAAGCGCAGGCGGGTGAGCTGGATCAGGGTGTCGTTGACCGGGGTGGTTTTCATCGTGGCCTCCATCTTGGAACCGTTGTCTACTGTCATTAGGACAATACCTAATATGATTAGGAATGTCAACGAAGATCGCCGAACGACTTTCTATGCTCGGTCCGTGCTCCGGCCTCGCGCGATCGCCCTGGCACCGGCATGGTCGCTAGCGCTCGCGGTGACACTGGCGCTGGCGCTGGCCGCATGCGGCGGCTCCTCCTCCACCCCCCAGGCCACGCTGCACGCGTTTCTCACCGCGTGGAGCCGGCGCGACTGGTCGTCTATGAAGCGGCAGGTGTTGAACCCGCCGGCGGACTTTGTCAGCGTGAACGCGGATGCGCTCGCCGCGCTGGGCGTGAGCACGCCGCGCTTGAGCTCTGGGGCCGTAAAGCAATCGGGCTCGACGGCATCGGCCCGCGTCAGCGAGCACTTCGCTCTCCCGGACGTCGGGGATTGGATGCCGAGCACGACGGTCAGGTTGACCGACCACGATGGGGCCTGGCGCGTGGCCTGGACCCCCGCGACTATCACGCCGTCGCTGCGCTCGGGCGATCGCCTGGCGCTGGTCCGGGACTGGCCGCAGCGCGCGCAGATCCTCGGCGCTGGACGGACGCCGCTGACCACGCTGCGTCCACTGGTGACGGTGGGCGTCGTCGGGAGCCGGATCAAGGATTCACACGCCGTGAGCGCTGACCTGCTCGCCGCCGGGGCAAGCAGGATCGAGGTCAGCCGGGCGCTCGCGCAGGCCAAGGTCCACCCTGGATACTTCGACCCCGTCTTCCAGGTCTCAAAGGCTCGCTTCGAACAGCTGAAGGTGCAGCCGGGTCCGAACAACGTGTACGCGGTGCGGGGGACACAGTTCGAGCTGGCATCGAGCCGGAGTGGGCTGACCCCACAGCTGAGCGCGCACGTGGTTGGGATTGTGGGCCCGATCACAGCGGATGAGCTCCACACGCTTGGTCCGCCCTATGACGCGTCGAGCCTCGTCGGTCAGACCGGGGTCGAGCAGGCCTACGAACGCCAGCTGGCCGGCACACCGCGCACACGCGTGGAGGTGATCAACGCCGCCGGCGCCACGGCGGCGACACTGGCGAGTTTCCCCGGCCGTCCGGGGCGAACAGTGGTGACGAGCATCGACCCGACCGTGCAACGCGCGGCTGAGGCGGCTCTCTCCGGTGAGCGGCGGAGCGTGGCCATGGTGGCCATGCGCGCCTCGACCGGTCAGGTGCTCGCTGTGGTCAGCGACCCGGTGGGCTACGCCTACGACCAGGCTCTTCAAGGCGAGTACCCGCCCGGCTCCACATTCAAGGTCCTGACCAGCACCGCGCTGATCAGCTCCGGCCTGTCGCCCACCTCACCGGCCATGTGCACACCCAGCATCACGATCGACGGCGAGGTATTCCACAACGCCGAGGGTGACCGCCCGGTGCAGACGCTCGAGCAGGCGTTCACGGAGTCGTGCAACACCGCCTTTATCGCGCTGGCCACCGGCCACCTCCGGGCCGGTGACTTCACTGCCGCCGCGGGCCTGTTCGGGCTGAACCGGATCTCGCGGCCGGGGCTGCCCGCCTTCGATGCCGAGGTACCGGCGCCGACCGGACGGACGTCGCTGGCGGCGACGGCGATCGGCCAGGCCGGAGTGGTCTTCTCTCCGCTCGGCATGGCCAGCGTCGCCGCGTCCATCGACAGCGGCATGGTCCGCGCTCCGCGCCTGGTGGCGGGCGCGCCCGACGACTCGATCGCCGCTCAACCACTCCCGTCCGCTGTCAGCACCGGTCTGCGGGACATGATGGCTCAGGTGGTGGTGAGCGGAACCGCGGCCGGGACCGGCCTACCAGTCGGCACCCACGCCAAAACCGGCACGGCCCAGTACACCTCAGCCGGCCATCTCGACTACGACGCCTGGCTCATGGGCTACCACGGTGACATCGCCTTTGCCGTGGTGGTGCAGAACAGCGGCGGGGTCAATGGCGGTCCGCTCGACGGGCCGCTGATGGCAAAGTTCTTCAGTGCGCTGGGCCGCGGAGGCTAGATTCGGGGCACTGGGGCTCTAGCGCCCAGCGATCACGTCGGCCAGGCGCGCGAAGGCGCTGGTCCGGGGCAGGCCGCCCCGCTCGCGGCGGTCCGCCAGCCGGTACAGCGCGTATACGAGCTGCACCCCGATCCAGCGGAGCGGCTCTGGCTCCCAGCGTCGGCTGTGATGGTTGACCCACGGGAGTGTGGTCAGCTCGCTCTCGTTCGCAAGCACCATGTCGCACAGCGTGCGGCTGGCCAGATGAGCGGCGCCGACACCATTGCCGACATAACCTCCCGCGGCTCCCAATCCCGTGCTGCGGTCGAAGCCAACCGAGGGAAACCAATCCCGCGAGACGCCGAGCACCCCGCACCAGGCTTGCTCGATGGGGACCGCCGCAGCGGCCGGGAAGTGCTCGTGCAGTGCGGCGATCAGGGACTCGATCGTGCGCGGCTGGGTACGGCCGTGATCGTCGATGCGTGAGCCCAATCGGTACGGGACACCGCGCCCCCCGAGCGCGATGCGCCCGTCAGCCGTGCGCTGGGCGTAGATGTAGGCGTGGGCGAAGTCACCGAGCAGCTCGGCGGCCTCCCAGCCGATCTCGTCCGAGACCGCCGCGGGCAGTGGCGCCGTGATCACGATGGCCGAGTTGAGCGGGAGGCGGGCCCGGCGCAGACCCGGCAGGGTGCACATGAATCCCTCGAGGCAGTTGAGGACAACCGGGCTGCGCACGGTCCCGTGATCGGTTCGCGCGTACCCCGGACCGGCCTGCTCGACGGTGGTGCCCTCGTAGATCTTCACGCCGCGGCGCTCGGCCGCGAGTCCCAGACCGCGGGCGAGCTTGGCTGGATGGATCCGAGCACCGCAGGGATGCCACAGCCCACCCGTCGCCCCAGCCACGTTCACGCGTTCTCTGACCTCGGCCTGGTCGAGCCGGAGTGTGCCCTCGGACACCGGCAGCCAGCGTTGCTCCTCCAGCCAGCTGTCGTGTAGACGCTTTGCCTGCGCCCCGCCGCGGGCAACCCGGAGCATGCCGCTGCGCTGAATATCGGCGTCGATCTCCTCCTCAGCGCAGATCTCGATCACCTCATCGACAGTCGCCGCCATCGCGCGGCGCAGAGCGAGCGCGGCAGCATGTCCGTACTCGGCCTCGATCTCCGCGCTGCCGGCGGCGAAGCCGTCAGTCAACCAGCCCCCGTTGCGCCCTGACGCACCGAAGCCGGCGAACTCCTGCTCGAGCACCACCACCTCGAGCGTGGGGCGAGCTCGCTTCAGGTGATACGCCGTCCAAAGGCCGCTGAAGCCGGCGCCGAGGATGCAGACATCGGCGGTTGTGGAGCCGGGCAGAGCAGGACGCGGCGTGGGCATGCCGATGTCCGCCCACCAAAAAGAGACACCTCCGTTACGCGGAGCGTCAGTCGGGACAGACCTCGAACGGGCGGGAGCCGGCACGCCGGACATCATTACTTGTGGCTCGCCGATCCAGCGTTGCGACTCCCAAGGCCTCGGTCCGATCAGACGAATGCTTCGTGGACGGCCCGTATCCGGTGCCGTTCAAGCTCCTCGAGCTGGTGCTCTGCCCGGGTGGCCAGAACTCCCAAATCAAAGCTCGCCAACGCTGGTCGACTGCCGGCGATGCTCTCCAGCGAACGCCACAGGGCGAGCTTGCCCCGCACGCCGGTGATGAGACCCTCGAGTTCGACCACCCGGCTGAGGGGCGAATACTTCAGCACGCGCCCGTTCAGCTTCAGTCTCCCCAGCTTCTCGACGCCCCATGCGGCCAATTCCTTGACCGGGTCGGGACGAACCTCGAGCGCCCGCATGATCTCGAGCAGCGATTGCCGATCTTGCTCGATCTGCTCCGCCAGCTCGGAGAGAAACGAGCCATAGGTCGAGGATCGGTTTCCGCGAGCGGCGCGCCGAGCCAGGTCCCGGCCGGCCATCGCGCCGGCCGCGTGGTCTCTTAGATAAATGGCCAGGAGCATGGGGTCAGGTGTGACCTACCCGGAAACGGCGCTGGCCAGCGGCTGACCCGCAGCGTAGCCTGAGCTCATGGTCTCCCCCCAGCAGGCGCGAGCCCTCGCCCTGGCACTGCCCGAGGCGGTAGAGCAGGACCACCATGGGCGCCCGTCATTCCGGGTCGCGGGTCGGATCTTCGCCACGCTCTGGGACGAGGCGACCATGAATGTGATGCTCGACGAGCCGGGAATCCTCACCGCCGTCCAGAGTCGCCCCGAGGCCTGTGCCGAGCGCTGGTGGGGCAAGCGGCTGGCCGCGGTATCGGTGGACCTCCCCCATGCCGACGCAACCCTGGTTGGCGAGCTTCTGGCAGACGCCTGGGAGCACAAATCAGCACGTGGTCGCGAAGCCTGATCAAATGAGCCCATGGAGACCCATGGGTCCGCCGCACATGAGCGGCCTGAGCAGCCGCGCGAAGAGGTGGTAGCCGGTGTCTGATCAGTCACCGATGCCTCGCGACAAGCAGGGGTGGCGGGTCGCGCCGGCTCCGGATGGGCGCGGGATGCCAGATCAGCACAAGCCCCGGCCACCGCATCGCCTCCGCGGCTTTTGGATCTTCGTGATCGCGCTCCTGGCGGTGAACTGGCTTTCGGTGCTGCTGATTCAGCCGTCCTCCCAGCCACGGGTGAAGGTGCCGTTCAGTCCCTACTTCCTCCAGCAACTCGACGCGGGAAAGGTGAAGTCGATCTCGTCCCGCGGGGACACGATCCAGGGCACGTTCACGACCAAGCTGCGCTATCCGCCGACCGATACCAAAGCAACGGCTACGACGCTGTTCTCGACCGAGGTTCCGACGTTCTGGAACAACACCATGCTGACCGAGCTGCTGCAGTCCCACCAGGTTCAGGTCAACGCGCAATCGACGTCCAAGAGCACGTCACTGCTGGCCGAGATCCTGCTCGGCTTCGGGCCGACGATTCTTCTGGTCGGTTTGTTCGTGCTGCTCGCCAGGCGGGCGCAGGCGGGCGCTGGCGGTCTGGGCGGCCTGGGGAACTTCGGCCGTTCGCAGGCCCGCCGTGTCGACCCCGAGAAGATCAGGGTGACGTTTGACGACGTCGCCGGGATCGACGAGGCCAAGGCTGAGCTGACCGAGATCGTCGACTTTCTGAAGACCCCGGAGCGCTACAACCGCCTCGGCGGTCGCATGCCCCACGGTGTGCTCCTGTTCGGTCCGCCGGGGACCGGCAAGACGCTGCTCGCCCGGGCCGTCGCCGGTGAGGCCCACGCGGCGTTCTTCTCGATTGCGGCATCGGAGTTCATCGAAGCGATCGTCGGTGTGGGGGCGGCGCGGGTCCGGGACCTGTTCGCGAAGGCCAAGGAGGCAGCGCCGGCGATCATCTTTATTGACGAGCTTGACGCGATCGGCCGCTCGCGCCAGGGCTCAGCTGGCGTGACGGGAGCCAACGACGAGCGCGAGCAGACTCTCGATCAGATCCTGACCGAGATGGACGGGTTTGAGAGCAGCGAAGCGGTGGTCGTGCTCGGCGCCACGAACCGGCCCGAGATCCTGGACCCGGCCCTGCTGCGGCCGGGGCGGTTCGACCGCCGGGTCTCCGTGTCGCCACCTGACCGGGCCGGCCGGCGAAAGATCCTCGAGGTGCACACCCGTGACATCCCGCTGGCCGATGACGCGGATCTCGATGTGCTGGCCTCCTCGACGCCGGGGATGGTGGGCGCCGACCTGGCGAATCTCGCTAACGAAGCCGCGTTGCTCGCCGCCCGGCGGGGCCACGAGAAGGTGCAGATGTCGGACTTCACGGACTCGCTGGAGAAGATCATGCTCGGGGCGCCACGTGGAATCCTGCTCACCGCCGAGGATCGTGAGCGAACCGCCTATCACGAGTCCGGGCACGCGCTGGTGGGCATGCTGAGCCCCGATGCTGACCCGGTGCGCAAGATCTCGATCATCCCGCGCGGGATGGCCCTGGGGGTGACGCTGTCAACCCCAGACGCGGACCGCGTGTCGTACTCGCGCGAGGAGCTCGACGCGCAGATCAAGGTCGCCCTCGGCGGTCGCGCCGCCGAGGAGGTCGTCTACGGCAAGATCACCACTGGCGCCGAGTCAGACATCCAGCAGCTGACCAACATCGCGCGGCAGATGGTGGGACGGTGGGGAATGAGCGAGAAGCTCGGACCGATATCCGTTCTGCCGAGCGAAGGCGCGGGGCCCTTCCTGCCCGGGGTCAGCGAAACCTCCCCGCAGACGCAATGGCTGGTCGATGAGGAGGTGCGGCGAATGATCGACGCGGCGCACGCCGAGGTCACGCAGCTGCTCGGCGAGCATCGCGGCCAGCTCGACCGCCTCGCGCGCGCCCTGATCAAGGCGGAGACGCTGGACGGTCCCGCAGCGTACGCGGCTGCCGGCGTGGCGATGCGCTCCGTGGACCCGCAGCCCGTGCCGCCCGCGAATCCGCCGCCCGCGCCGGCGGTCACCGGCACGTCGCCGCCGGCGGTCACCGGCACATCGGCGCCGGCGGTCACCGGCACGTCGGATCAGGATCAAACGTAGCCGTTGACTCGGCCAGCGAGAGCGGGCCCCCCGCGGGGATGAGCTGGATGTGGTTGACCTCGGTGTTGTCAGGATTGTCCGAGGGGTCAAACGGCCTGTAAAGGCCATACCGGGCCAGCTCGGGCTCGCTGATCTGGGCCGCGCTCGAACGCAGCAGGCTGTTGACGCCGATGTCCTCGGCCTCGCCCTTGGTGTGCGGATCATCGGCGTAGCCGCCAACGGCGACGCTATGGGCAGGCGTGCGGTAGCCACTGATGCCGTAGATGGTCACTCCGAGCGCCTGGGCGAGTGAGTCGAGCTGGGCAGTCAACACAGGTAACTGACCCTCGGTCTGGCTTGTGCCCGGGTCGGCCACGAAGCCGGGAGCCTTCGAGACGACGATCGGCTGTGCGTCAGCGACGTTCGTGGTGCCGCCGCAAAGGTTGAGCTGTTTGAGCTCGCGCTTGACCTCGGTCAGTGACGGCGCATGGGCGTTCACGTCACCCACGATGTCCGAGCCACTTGAGACGGCCGCCTGCGAGCCGGCCGAGGGCTCGACCGCCTGAGGGTGGGCCCTGGGCAACGGGGAGGCCGCGGGGGTCGTCCGTCCCGGGGTGGACGAGCCGCACCCGGCGATGGCTAGGGCGATCAGCACAGCAGCTGAGATTGCAGCGACGGTTGAGGCTCTCATCCGTCCCGAGTTCAGCGCCTGGAGCGAAATCGTGCGCCACCAAGAATTACCGGCGGGCCGGCATTGGCGCGTGGTTGTGAACGGGCGCCGGGTGAGAGTGGCCCGACGCGGCGGTCTGCTCGCTTTCCACCTGCCGACACGTCCCGAGCGAGCCGCGCGGTGGACCGTCGCCGCGGTCACCTGAGCCCACGCCCCCGGGCCGATGCGCTTTGCGCCGGCATGATGCAATGGGGACCGTGGATGTCTCAGAGGCGCGAGGATTGTGGGAGCCGGCGAGCGTGTACTGCAACACCGCCAGCTACGGACTGCCACCCCGGCCGGCGTGGGACGCCCTGCAGTCGGCACTCGCAGATTGGCACGGTGGCCGCACCAGCTGGGAGGACTGGGGGCTTTGCACCGAGCGTTCCCGGGAGGCTTTCGCGCGCCTGATCGGGGTGGACGTGGCTCGGGTGGCGGTCGGCGCGACTGTCTCTGAGCTGGTTGGGTCGGTAGTCACCGCGCTACCGGAGGGAGCGCGAGTCGTAGTCCCCGACATCGAGTTCACCTCCACGCTGTTTCCCCTCCTCGTGCAACGGCGCCTCGACGTCCGCTTGGTCGCGCCGGCCCAGCTGGCTGACGCCGTCGCCGACGGCGTCGACGCGGTCGCCTTCAGTGCGGTGCAGATGAGCACCGGCGAGGTGGCCGACATCGAAGCGATCACCAACGCCGCGGCTGAGACGGGCGCCCTGACGTTGTGCGACGCCACCCAGGCGGTCGGCTGGCTGCCGTTGGACGGACGCGCCTTCGACGCTGTGGTCTGCGGGGCCTACAAATGGCTGATGTCTCCCAGGGGGACGGCATTTCTTGCCGTCTCGGATCGGCTCCTCGAGCGAGCTGTGCCTCACAGCGCGGGCTGGTACGCGGGCGAGGATGTCCACGCCAGCTACTTCGGGCCGCCACTGCGGCTGGCGTCAAGCGCCCGCCGGCTCGATCTCTCCCCGGCCTGGTTCTCGTGGGTGGGGACCCAGCCGGCGTTGGAGCTGATCGAGGAGATCGGCATCGACGCTATTCACACTCACAATCTGGCGCTCGCTAACCGATTCCGCGCTGGGATCGGGCTCGATCCGGGGGACAGCGCCATCGTGTGTGCTGACCTGCCGGGGGCGGCGGAGCGCCTGACGCAGGAGGGAATCATCAGCGCGGAGCGAGGCGGGCTCCTACGTACGTCCTGGCATGTCTACAACTGCGAGCGCGATGTGGATCGCGTACTCGATGTCGTGTGCGGCTGACCGGGCCGCGTGAGCCTGCCTATGCCGGGATCGCCTTCGCGCGCCCAAATGCGCACGAAGACGTGGTCCGCGCCCAATGGTGAACCTCGCCGCGGAGTTCCGGTCAACACCGCGTACGCCCACGGTGCCGATTACGTGGCCGCGGGCGGTAGCTGGCCCTGAGGCTCGTCGTGAGGCCGCCTTGACGCCCGACTGCGACCTCGCTGTCCCCCTTCAGCGACTGATCGGCTGAATGTGTGAGACGAAGCGTCCCTCGACGAGCATGTGGACGGCGAAGCAGGGCGGCTCGTGAACGAACCTGATTTCGGGCGCCTCGGTGTCGAGGGCGAGCTGCACGTCGGTGCTCGGGATGGCAATCACCCGGACACCGCCAAGCTCGCCGATGATGGCGCGGTGGACGTGGCCGGCGGCGATGAGGTGGACCTGCCGGTGGCGGCCCAGGGTCTCGGCGAGGGCGCCGCGCTCTGCCGGCGGTATGGCGATCGAGTCCAGAGAGGGCACCCCGACGACGAGCGGCGGATGGTGCATGGCCAGCAGCGTCGGAGTCACCCCATCCGCAGCCAAGGTGCGTTCGAGCCAGCTGAGCCGTTGGCTGTCCGCCTGCCCGCCGTCGCGTCCGGGCCGTTGTGTGTCGAGACATACGAGCCGGGCCGGCCCGAGGTCGACGGCGTAGCTCAGATGCGGTTCGTCCCCGACGGGAACCGCGAAATGACGCTTTAGTGCTTCACGGTCGTCGTGGTTGCCGGGAAGGACGTACACGGGTGCGTCGAACTGGGCCAGGAGCCGGCGGGCCTGCTCATATTCAGCGTCGTCAGGCGTGCTGGCGATGTCACCGGAGACGACCACCGCGTCCGGTGGCGAGCTGAGCACTTCGGCGACGGCCGCAACCGCCGCAGCGAGGGCGGCCGAGGGGTCCTCGCTCCACGGGGCGCCGATGTGTGGGTCTGTGACCTGGACGACCGCGAACGGCACCGGCCCAACCCTAGCTCTTAGCTCACGTAGCGCCGCCCGAGCTCTGGTGCGACGGGCGGAAGCCGCAGCGGCGCAGAGCGCCCGTGCCACGGACTCACAGATATGGTGAACGGGGGCACGTTGACGTGGACCTCTCGCGGAGCACTCAGCTGCTCGAACTGATCCGAGGTGCGAACCGTGAAGCACCACTGACCTGCCCCGGTGGGGTACGCGGTCGTCTGCACCTGGGCGCCGTGCTTCTCGGGGCCGGCCTCGTATGCGTTCTTGACAGTCGGGGTTACGCAGTGGCCCTCGGCCGCGCCGAGGACGTAGCCCTCGACGCTGTTCGTGAGGCCGAACACGAGCCGCCCCGAGCTAGTGAACGAGGCACCGTAGTAATACATTCCCGCCGGAGCTCGCCAACTCAGGTGCACCCCACCGTCGGCGGCGCTGTAGGTGCCGGTCAGGCCGATCGGAGGAGCCGGCTTGCGCAGGTAATTGCAGGACTGGGGCGGGCCGACATGCTTTGCCCGTCCTCCGTAGAGAGCCACGGCGCCGGACTCGTCATCGGGCCGGAGCAGGCTGCAATAGAACTCGTTGGTCCGGGGCTGGCACAGATACCCGAGGCTGGCATCCATAGTCGCGCAGACATGAGAATGACCCAGACCGAGGATATGGCCGAGCTCGTGAACGGCGGTCACGGCTAGGAGTCGCGGTGGCCGAAGATGCTTGACGCTGACCGGCTTGAGCCAGACATGCGCCCCCCGAACAGTCCTCCCATTCGGTCCGAACGTGATCGTGTTCGACGGTAGATAGCCCACCGTGGCCAGCCCGAGCTCACCGCTCCCGAGTGGTCCGTTGGTGTTGGGCGCATTCTTGGGCCAGGGGTCGATCGTCACCTCTGCTGCCGACCGACTGGTGGCGATGAAATGCACGTGGGCACCACTGTGGTTCCACGCGCGAGCCGCCAAGGCCACTTCTGAGCGTTCGGGGCGATCCGCGTTGTAGTAGCGAATCACTCCGTGCGGCCAGCGGACTCCCCCGATCACGTACGCGCGGGCCGAAGTCGCGCTCAAGGCCGAGATGGCGACTAGCAGTGGAACTAGCGCGAGCAGGCCGCGCCGGCAGCTGAAAGACAATCCGTTACCCCCGAGTGTGCTGTTGCCAACCAGGCAGAGAGACGAAGCCTAGCGCCACACGACCGGCGCCGAAACGCGGTTATCGTGCCCGTCCAGCATTGCGTAGGACGTGGCGATGGCGCAGTAAAACCGGTGACGCGCCGGGACCGCACATCACTGCGACCGAGCCCGTAGACGTGAGTGAGACGTCGGGTCTGAGCCAGCCCGCCCCGGTACCCTGGATCGAAATGGTCCCCCAGGTTGAGCTGCCCTAAGACAACAGACGAGCGCGGCTGGCTCTGAGTGCAGCGCGAGAGCATCCAGCGACTCGTCGTCCTCGGCTACATCACGGCCGTCGCGATGCCGCCCGTCGGTTTTGTGCTCGGGATCGTGCTCGTCATACGCCTCACGGCGGCGGAGTCGAAGCACGGGATGTGGATCATCGCCATAAGCATCGTCGCCTTGGCCGTCTGGCTCCTGATCCTCACCTCCGGCGTCGTGAACACCACCAGCGACACCTGAGACGCCTCGCCCGAGGTGAGGCGGCGCATCGACTCGTCCAGGGGCTGTAGGACAGGCCTCGACGAGCCCCCGCCATGGGCGCGGACGTCGGTCCCCTTGTAATGATCCATGTGGAGCGAGGCGCGAGCCAAGCTTGTCCGACGGGGCCATCAGACGCGGTGTAGGGTGGCGCTTGATGCCAGTCAGCGACGAAACGCGGCTGTGGCACCCGTTCGCTGACATGGGGTCTGTCCGTCGCGGCGAATTCGTGATTGAGCGCGGCGAGGACGTCTGGGTATGGGACAGAGATGGTCGCCGCTACCTGGATGCAACCGCAAGCCTGTGGTACGCCAACGCAGGCCACGGACGGCCGGAGATCGCGGATGCCGTCGCCCAGCAGATGTCGCGGCTCGCGGCTTACTCCGCGTTCGGTGATTTCTCAAACTCTCCGGCCCGAGAGCTCGCCGGAGCCCTGGCCGACCTGGCCCCCATGCCCGCTCGCGTGTTCCTCGTGGCCGGCGGTGGCGATGCGATTGACACCGCCGCCAAGCTGGCGCGTCGCTACTGGTATGAGGTTGGGCAACCAGAGCGGACGGTTCTGATCAGCCGCACCGCGGGCTATCACGGTACGCACGGATTCGGCACCGCCCTGGCCGGCATCCCCGCAAACCGAATGGGCTTCGGTCCGCAGGTGGAGACAGTTCAGGTGCCGCACGATTCGCTCGAGGGGCTCGAGGCGGCGATCGAGGACACCGGTGCCGAGCGTGTGGCGGCTCTGTTCGTCGAGCCGGTGATCGGTGCGGGGGGCGTGTATCCGCCCCTGCCCGGCTATATGGAGGGACTGGCGGCGATCTGCGAGCGGACCGGCGTACTGCTCATCGTGGATTCGGTGATCTGTGGATTCGGCCGCCTGGGGACGTGGTTTGGAATCGAGCGCTGGGATGTCACGCCGTCGATGATCGTGTTCGCCAAGGGCGTGACGAGCGGTTACCTGCCGCTGGGCGGCGTAGTCGTCTCCGAGCAGATCGCCGAGCCGTTTTGGAGCGCCCCTGGGGGTCCGGTTCTCCGCCATGGCCCGACCTACGCCGCGCACCCGACCTGCTGCGCAGCGGCGCTGGCCAACATCGCCGTGCTGGAGCGCGATCGCCTAATCGATCGTGGGCGGGAGCTCGAGGGCGACCTGCTGGGCGCGCTGAAGCCGTTCGCCGACCACCAGGCCGTAGCCGAGGTGCGCGGGGGCGTGGGGCTGATGGCCGCCGTAGCTCTCACCGACGAGGTGCTCGAGCAACAACCTGACGCGATCGCCCGGATCGTGATGGCTGCGCGCGAGGACGGCGTGCTCGTTCGGCCACTCGCGCGCGCGGTCGCGGTCTCACCACCGCTCACGGCTGACACCGAGCATTTCGCGCTGATCGCGGGGGCGCTCGAGCGGGGCCTGGCGACGCTGTAACTGGCTGCACGCGCGTCAGCCCCAGTCCGGGCGTCCGACGCGTGTAGATCGCAGAAAATCCGGATCGGACGCTCGGCCTTGTTGCAAACTGTCCGCTCAGCGGCGAGCACGTCCCAAATCTGACGGCTAAGTTTGGATTGCCGACAAATCGCACGGTCAGTCAGGCGCAGAACGGACCTGCGGCCCGCGAGCCGACGTCTCGCACGATCAGGCACAGGATGGTCGGCGGCCTCGCGAGCCGAAACGGAGATGGGGTACGCTATCTCTGCGCACCTGAATACGGATTGTTGGGGCGTCAACTACTACTCTGGGGGTGCGCGATGGAAGCCCACGAAGCGCTGGAGCGATTCGAGAAGCTGCACGAACAGGAGGAGGAGCACGAGCACGAGGGTGGGGCGCCGGGCGGTCTGGCGCGGCAGGCGGCGCTTATGGTCGCCGTGGTGGCCGCGTTTCTCGCCATTGCCACCTTCTTAGGCAACGAGTCGGTCAAGGACGCCATCCAGGGACAGACCAAGGTTTCAGACGCCCACTCTCAGCAGGCGACCTTCCAGACCCAGGACCTGGTGTTTCAGTCAGATCAGTCGCTCTTGATCGTGATGTCGAATGCGAGTGACTCCGGCCTGGCCCGGACAGCCAAGGCGGCCAACAAGAGCCTCAATGGCATAGCCAAGCAGGTTCCAGGCCAGGAGCGGGCTCTCCAGAAGACGCTGGATGAGGACAAGAAGGACGTATCCCATGCCAACTCGCAGCATCTCCTGTACGAGATCGCCGAGGTCCTGCTCCAGATAGCGATCGTCCTCGCATCGGTCGCGATCATCGCGCGCCGGCGATTCCTTCTGCTCGGTGGCGGAGGGCTGTCCGATGGTTGGGGTCGTGATCCTGGTCGCGGGATATCTGAGCGTCGCGGGATATCTGAGCTGAGTTTCAAAGCCCGGGCGGCAATCCGCCCAAGTTCTACTTAAGGAGAAACATCGTGGGAACCAGACAGCGCAAACGCATGGCACAACGAATGGTCCGGCGGGCCAACATCTCGGGCGAGGAGGGCGTAACCATCTCGTTCGGTTACAGCTCCCTGGCCGCCGCCATCATCGCCGGGCTGCTCGAGGAGCTGCCCTACGTTGGGGTCGCATTCACTGTTCTGACCTTCTGGCTTCACCGGACAGTGCTCGTGACCGACAAAAACGTCTACGTCTTCCGGGACCTTCCCTTCCACCGACCCGGCGAGCGGCTCGGCCTGTACCCGCTGGGTCCAGACACGGTTACACGCGTGCGCGGGAAGCTCACGTTCTCCGACGGTCTCGCCGTTTGGCACGCTCCCGTGTTCGCCTGGCGAGTGCGCCAGGTGGCGGAGGCCATCGGCACGCGGGAGAGCTTGACCGAGTCCCCCGCCGTCGCATAGCCGGGTCGGCCGCGGTCGCACGGCTGCCATAGCATTCGCCTACTGCGCGATCAGGAATTTCTATTTGACGGGTCGCTTGGCGGCGGCTCCGAACGCCGCCGCCAGCCGTGGGCCGAGTAGCCAGATGCCAGCCGCTCACCAGGTCCAGGAAGGTGCAGCCGACCGCCGAGAGACGGCACTCGGCTGGATGCTGCTGGCAGCGATCCTCCTCGTGTTGGTGCAATCGGCGCTCGGGATGGACGTCAACCTCTATGTCACCGTGCCGGCCCACCACCCGGGAGCCCACGCAGGCAACTATTTCGCCGGCTCGCTCCACAGTGTGGGCTGGGCGATCGCCCACGGCGCGGCGATGCTCGCTGTCCACGCCACCCTTGGACTTGCGCTGGTCGGGTTGGTCGTCGGCATCGCCGTGCGCGCGATCGGATCGGGGCGACGTGCGATCGGGGGATGGTCGGTTCTCGCCGGACTGTTGGTGATCGGTGCCGGCTTCAACGGGGCCAGCTTTCTCGACTTCGGGCACAACATCAATTCATTGATCATGGCCCTGCTCGCCCTCGCCGCCATCGGCTGCTACGCGACCGCGCTGATGCTCTTGGGTCGGCCGAACCCGTTGTCCGACTCCGAGATGGCTTGACCTGTGCGGGGGTGAGAACCTAGGCTGTAATAGATTCTTGCTTTCAGTACTCGTGCACGTTACGTTCCGCAGCAGAGACAGGTTGAGGGTCGCCTTGGCAGACAACGGTGCTGGACCGATTCCCGAGCGTCGGGGACGGCCGGTCTGGGTGGCGGCGGTCGTGACGACCGCGCTTCTTGCCCTGATGGCGGCCTCCGCGACGGCGGGGACGCTCAAGACAGTTTTGATCCCGGATCGGGCCGGGGAGATCCCGAGCAAGTGGCTGAGCTATTACCACGGCACACCACGCGCCAACGTGCTGCTCCCGGCGGGGTATAGCCCTCGCCGGCGTTACCCCCTGCTCATGCTCCTCAGCGGGCTGAACGGTAATTACGACTCCTACGTCCACAGCGGCGACACGGTCGTGTTCAAAGGGTTCAAGGGCATCGTCGTGATGCCGGAAGGTTCCGACGGCTGGTACACCGACTGGTGGAACAACGGCGAGCGGGGCAATCCGGCCTGGGAGAGCTACGAGCTGAACGAGGTCATCCCGTACGTCCTCAGGCACTATCCAATCCTTCCCGGCCGCCGCTGGCACGCCATCGCCGGGATCTCGATGGGTGGCCTCGGCGCCACTTACCTCGGGGGGCGGCTCCCGGGCTTCTTCGGCTCGGTCGCCACCCTGTCGGGCTTTGATGACATCCAATACGCGGGCCTCACCGCCGTGATGGGGCCGACCGCCTCTGCTGTGCAGCATGGGGACAATGACCCGGACCCGGTCGTCGGGCCATCGAACGGGTTCTATGCCGTAGGCCACAATCCGGCTGACCTGGCGGTCAACCTGGCGCGCACGAGGGTCTTTCAAAGCACCGGAACTGGCAATCCGGCCAGCTACGAGCCGGGTCAGCTTCCCCCCGCGACCCTAGCCGGCGACTTGGCCTCGGAGAAGGAGATCATCTACCCGATGAACAAGCTCTTCCGTGCTGCCTTGGTCGCCGCGCACGTCAACGCCACCTACCAGGTCCAGCCCGGCGGTCACGACGACCCTCACTTCCGGCATGAGCTGAAGGCGATGCTCAGGTGGGGCCTTTACAAGTCGGTCGGGGATGAGCCGACCTCTTGGACCAACCGCACCGTCGCCACCCGCGGGCAGCTGTGGGGCATCGGCTACCGCTTCGCCCGCCCACCCAGGCAGCTCGTCAGATTCCAGCGACGCGGACGCTCGCTGTCCGTCACCTCTGCCGGCTCGGCCGTCAGTGTGACGTTCCCGGGCGGCTGCACAGTCCGCCGGAACACGCCGGCCGTGATCCGCTTCCCAACGGCTCGCAGGCACGATCCTTGTTGATGGACTCGAGCCTGCTGGGGACGCACGCCGGCCCCTTCTCGGCTCGTCAGGAGCAGGTGCTCGACGTCGTCGAGGCGGCGTTTCTCAGACAGGGCGTCCGTGGTGTGCGAATGGCGCAGCTAGCCGATGAGGCCTCCTGCTCGCGCAGCACGCTCTATGAGCTGGCGCCGAGCAAAGAGGCTCTGCTACTGCTCGTCGTCGACCGAGTGATGCGCCGGATCACCGCACGCGGAGCCGAAGCGATCGAGCACGAGACTCGTCCCGCCGAGCGGATCAGGGCGATGCTGACGAGTGGTGCGGTGGACTTCGGCGCGCTTGGTCCGCGCTTCCTGGAGGCGGTTCGAGGGCACCCTCCGACCCGCATGTTGTTCGACCGTTGGGTGGCCCGCGGCCTTGTGGTCCTTCAGCAGCTGATCGAGGATGCGGTCAGCGCAGGCGAGTTCCGCCCCGTTAATGCCGGGGTTATCGCCGAGGCAATCTTCGCCGTGGTCCTGCGGTTCACCGACCCAGAGGTCATCCGCTCCGGCACTCAGCCGTTCTCGGATCGGCTCGCGGAGACAGTCGATGTCCTGCTCGACGGCCTCCGGCCACGGTGACCGACGCCGCCCAATGCTGATCGCCCACAACGGCGGGCCTCTCCCGGGTCGGAATTGTCAGACCAATCCGTGCCGCATTGCGAACATTGTCGCCACGGAACGGTTCGAAGCGCCGACCGGCCGGCTCCTTCCTAATCGAGCAACAGGCCTACTACGAGGCGGCCTCTCTGTTGCGCCCTCCGCTGCGTCGGTGGGCTGCTGATCGAGCGCGGCGGCTCCTACTGTGTTCGAGGCTGTAGTTGGGTTTGAGGCTGGCGGGGGTGGGCCTTGACCGCTTGGCCGTGGCGGCATGGGCGGGGTTCAGGTCGTAGGCGTGCAGCTCGCCGTCGTCGGAGCCAACGTAGACGGTTCCGTTCGCGACGGCTGGCGAGGATTCGATCTCGGCTGCGGTGCTGGCGGTCCATAGCGGGGCGCAGCTGGCGCCGCTGGTACCGCACGAGGCCGGGAAGGCGTACAGGTCACCGGCCTCGTCGCCGATGTACACCACGCCGTTGGCCACCGCTGGGGAGGAGGTGCCGATGCTGCCCGCGGTCGTGGCCGTCCAGTACAGCGAGCCGGTTGCAGCCGAGAGGGCAACGAGTGTGCCCGAGCTGCTGGCGGCCGACCGCTGGCCGACGTACACAACACCGTTGGCCACCGCGGGGGAGGAGTCAAACGGGGCCCCGCCAGCACCTGCGCCGAAGTACCACCGGTCACTACAGGTCCCCCCGCCGGCTCCGCAAGACGCAGGGAAGGCCCAGACGTTTCCGCCGGCGCCAACGTACACCAGGCCATTGGACACCGCAGGGGAGGCGTGAACCGGCGCGCCGAGGCTCGCGGTCCACAGGGGGCTGCAGCTAGCGCCGCCGGTGCCGCAGGAGGTCGAGAACGCGTACAGCGTGCCGCTGTCGTCGCCCACGTACACCACGCCCCCCGCCACTGTGGGTGTGGCGTCAATCGGGCCCCTTGTGGTGGCCGTCCAGAGCGGGCTGCAGCTCGCCCCGCCCGTGCCGCAGGACGCCGGGAACGCGGACAGCTGACCCGTGTCGGGGCTGGTGCCGGTGTCACTGCCGACATATACCATCCCGCCCGAGACCACCGGAGGCCCCGGGGTGCCGCCGGAGCCGACCTGACCTGACCACAGCGGGCTGCAGGTCACCCCGCCAGTCCCACACGAGGCCGAAAATGCATCGACGTAACCTGGGCCGCCCGTCCCACCGGCGTTGACATAAACAATCCCGCCGGCCACAGCGGGCGTGGGCGCGAGATCCCCCAGATACGCCGTCCACACCGGGCTGCAGCTGGCGCTCGCACACGAGGCGGGGAACACGTACAGAGCACGAGCCGAGGTGACGTAAACGTTGCCGCCGGCGACGACCGGCGTCCCAGCGCCATAGATGTTCGAGGTTTGATCGGTGAACGCCTCGTTCAGACCAGAGACGTTCGAGGTGGAGATCGTGTTCTCGTAAGCGTTCACGCCAGTATGGGAGGCACCGAAGTGGAACTGCGTCCAATCGGTCCCGACTGCGAACGCCGTCTGCGCGGAGCGGCTGCTGCTGCGGCCCACCGCCGTAAGCCAATGGTTGCCGGGCTGCGCTGAGGATGGGATCGTCAGCGTCGCGGAGATTCCCCCGCTGCCATCCGCGCTCACCAGCACCTCATCGGTGAAATCGAAATACACGTCCACGGCCTCATGCGCCCCGAACCCCGAGCCAGTCAGCGTCGCTTGCGTGGTCGGAGGCCCCGACGTCGGCGATGCCGTGACCGAAACGACCGAGGTCGTGGTAAACGTGCTCTTGGTGCTGGAGGTGCCGTCCGGCCCCACACACGTGAACGCTTGGTTCGTCTGAGCGTTGCCGCACGCCTGATACTCGTAGCCCGTGCCGTCGCTCAGGCCGGTCGCGGTCTCAGACAGCGACGCGTTGCTCACCGGGCCCGGGACCGGACCCCGAGTCGGGCTCTGCGTCCACGTGCTGGCACCGGACTTGCGGTACTGCACGTAGTAGGAGCAATGCTCACCCGACCCGCACGAGCCAACGAAGTTCAGCTGGGCGGAGGTCGTGGTCACGTTCGACGCGCCCGTCGTATGCCCGGAGCATCCCGCTAGCACCAGCACCCCCAATGCCAGCAGAAGCAGTCCCACCAGACGCTGCCGTCGCTGACGGCCGCTCGCTGCAAGCCCAAATGCGGCCGCCGGAGCCCCGGCAGCGATGGCGAGGACACTGGCAGATGCGCGTCTCATCGAAGATCCCTTCGTCGCGGATAGCCCCGGCAGCATCACCGCACAACCATCTACCTGACATCCTCCCGCCGGGTGAACCTTCGCCCGTCGTCTCATCCTGCGGGATGAGCGGCCGGAGGCGAACCGCGTCCACTCCGGCCCGGATCCTGCTCAAGCCCGGACCCCTGAACCCACAAGAACTCGGGGCTATGAGGCAACACACAGTCCTCGGCGCAGACCTGCTCACCGGGTGCGATTCCGCGATCCTCCAACTAGGGGAGCAGATTGCCCTCACGCACCACGAGCGCTGGGACGGCGACGGGTATCCGGCCGGCCTCGCGGGGGAGGCAATCCCAATCGCTGGACGTATCGTCGCTGTCGTCGACAGCTTCGACGCCATGGCTCACGACCGGCCGTATCGGGCCGCCTGCTCGGTCGAAGACGCACTCAGCGAGATCGGGCAGTGCAGCGGAACTCAATTCGACCCCCGCGTAGTCAAAGCGTTCCTCCACCTGCACTATCGCGAAGCGCCGCCAACCGGCTCAGAGGCACGCGCCACGTTACAGCTGACAAGCCGGCGAGCGCAAACCCCACTACAAAAGCGATTACTGCCACGACTCGCGCCACCCGCCGCCCGCTAGGTGGTAACAGCACCAGCCACGGTTCCTCAACCTTCACCTAGTCCTAACCAGAAACCGGAGTTCACGTCTCCTCCCAGCGCCAAGTGTGCGGTTACACATCCAGATCTGGGGATCACAAAGCCGGTCGCGCGGGACCCCACTGCTTGACCGTCACCTCGAGCTGGCCGATGTCATACGGGTAGTTAACGCCGCCGACCGCACCAGCACCATCAGGCCCATAAGCACCTGGGCGACAAGATAACGGGGGATCGCGATGCGGATCCACCGCCCGGGGGTCACGCTCGAGTAGGTGACGACTGGCGTCAGGGGTGACGCAGATGCATCTGCGCCACCCCCGCGGGCCAGGGATACGGGGGGCGCAGTTCCCTGGTGACCTGGATGACCATCAGCGGACAACGGGTCACGCCCAGATCACAGCGACGAGGGACGACGCGACGCGCCGACTCCCCCATCGCGCTCGCTCCGCTGATCCATGCATCGAGTATCAACGGGCAGCTCGCGTCACACAACCCTCCGAAACGAGGATCTTCATGAGTGGGTAATCAGTGGTCGACGCCGCGGTCGTGCAGCTGATCCGGTGCTAGTGCTGACATGTCACGCGCGGAGGCGCCGCGACACGACGCATCGGAGGTGGCGACTGCGGTTGCGTGAAATCGAGATCGTCGCGTCGGATATCTCTCGCTAATCCCTCGCATATCTCTCGCTAATCCTCCTCTAAAGAGGATGGGAGCCCTCATCCGTTCGCCGTCGACCCGGCGGTGCTACCCGTTACATCGTTGGTGTAGCATCGCCGCCGTGTTCCTCGTTAGGCCGGTTCGGGGGGCGCGGCGCTCGGATTGATGACACTTCGAACGGATACAGCATCGGCGCTCATCTGGGCACTTGACCGAGCCCATGAGCATGCCGGTGCGGGGGCAGCATTGTCGGCCGCCGGGCTCGACCTGCCGGGGGTCGATCGTTTCGACGGCCTGTCAGGCGACTTCGACGAGCTGGTGCGGAGAGTCCCCGGTGACGCCTCCGTGCGCGAGGCGCTCGCTCTCGGCATCCTTACCGGACGCGTTGCGGATCGCCCCCCGAGGGCTCGGCGCCTGCAGGACCCGACGTCGTTCCTGATGAACGGGGACCTGGTCGTTCAAGCCGCGCAGGGCCAGTCCATCCTGCGGCTGCCATGGTTCGAGGACGGCTTATTCGTGGGGCGCCAGCTGCCTGAGATCTCCGAGATGCCGACGCCCGTGCGAAGGCTGTGCGTCGAGAACTACACGGCAGCGCTGGCCGGTGAGCGAGGCCGATTCGCATTCACCAGCTACGGCCACGCGTACTCGGTGGACGCCGTGCCCGTGCGGGGGCAGAACGCCTGCATCGATGCGGTATTAGCGGTGGCCACCCCGGCGCACAGCTACGCCGCGGCTGCCGCTGCGCACTTGCGAACCGCAGAGCGGCTGGACCGCTCGGCCGAGCTCGCCGAGGAGCGCGCCGAGCGGCACCGCCTCGCTGGTCGCGGCGATCCGGAGCTGGCCGAATTGCACGCTGCCCGGACTGCTCGCCGGGGCGCGGAGAGAGCCAGGGCGAGCGCACAGCGACTTCAGGCACGGGTCTCGGCTGAGCCCGGGGATCCCCCGTCGATCACCTCACGGCAGGCCGAGGTGCTCAGCCTGGCCTCCAACGGCCTCACGTCGGCTGAGATCGCCGAGCAGATCGGGGTCAGCGCCACCACCATCAGGTCGCACTTCGACAACATCTACGCCAGGCTCGGCGTGAGCGATAGATGTGCTGCGGTCGCCACCGCCCTGCGTCATGGACTCATCGACTAGCAGTGAGGAAGCGGGCGGCGCCTAACGCAGGCGTCCCTGCTGGCGCAGGGCCGACGTGATTCCTGGGTACCGTCGCTCCACCTTCTGCTCCTGACGCTTCAGCTCGCGGCGGGCCGACGGTGGCTGGCCTACAGCCTGATCCAGGTGCATCATGTAGTAGGCGAAGTAGACGGACTGGTCAGTCAGCAAGGTCGAGTCGGTCCCCCAGGGCACGTGGCCCGCGCCGTTGAGTGGCTCAAAGATGACCGGCACCCCAGCGCTGTACAGATCGCCTGCCGTCTGGACCCCCTCCGAGAAGGGCACCGTCTTGTCGGCGGTCCCGTTGAACATCAGCACCGGCGCATCGGTTGAGTTGTAGAGCGACGCGTAGTTGTGGGGCAGCTCACCCGAGATGGAGATCGCGGCGTCGGCGTTCGACGGGTAGTTCGGGTTGCCGTCTGTGCCAGGGTCGGCGGCATTGACGGCCACCGCCAGCGCGGTGACGGCGCCCGCGGACGCCCCCTCGACCGCGATCCGGTTCACGTCCACCCCGTAGGTGGACGCGTTGGCACGCAGGAAACGGATCGCCGCCTGCGCGGCATGCTGCGCCGCGAACGCGGCGTCGATGCAGGTCTGCGACGGCGGGTTCTCCTTGGCGCAGATATGACCAGCCGCCAGTAGCGGGTAGTTGATCGAGACGGCGACGTAGCCTCGCTGAGCGAACGCGTCGGCGAGCCCGACCATGACGTTGTTGGTAGACGTGCCACCCCTAAAGCCCCCGCCGTGGACGAGCACGATCGCCGGACGGCTCGTCTGCGTGTCGCCCGTCGGCGTGTACATGTCCAGCGCGTAGGTCTGCGGGTTGCCGGCGGCGTCGTCTGCCGTGGCGTAGGGGATTCCTGCCTGCTCGGTCACGTTCGAGAAGATCGGATCCCGGTAGCGGAGGTTGGGAGGCCCGGCCGGCGCGCTCAGAGAGCACCCAGCCAGCAGGACAGCGCCGAGCAGCCCAAGCGTGAACGCGACGAGACGTCGCCTTCGCGCGGCGTGGTGGCGAGGGATAGGACTCACGCAGGCTGCGTTTTCGCTCATCGGCTGTCCTCGGTCCGGGGGGGCGCGGTTTAACTTCGCCTAACCCAACACCAACGGCAGAGTTGCGCCGGTTGGCGCAAACGCTCGCGCCGGACAACCGCTATGGGCGGTACTGGGCTCGAACCAGTGACCTCCTGCTTGTAAGGCAGGCGCTCTGACCAGCTGAGCTAACCGCCCGCGTCGCGGATGCTAGCCGCGCCGGGACCGCGGGACGACGCCGGGTGGGCGCCCGTGACCGCGCGATTCGGCATAGTCCCGCGCACCGATGCGGATCCCCTCCCCTCCGCGGCTTCCGGTGCTGCCGGATCCGCTGCGCCGCATCCGGCTACCGGCGGACCTGGACGCGGTGACGACCGTCGGGGACGAGGCGGACGCCGGAGAGCTCGGCCGGGAAGGGGTGGAGTCAATCTGGCGTGCCGCGCTCGAGGTCTACCGTAGCGGTGTCCACCCCGCGGTTCAGGTGTGCGTGCGGCACGAGGGCGCGGTGGTGCTCAACCGGGCGATCGGCCACGCTCGAGGCAACGGGCCACACGACGGCGAGGACGTGGAGAAGGTGCCGGCCACGCCGCAGACACCGTTCGTCACCTACTCGTGTTCCAAGGCGGTCACGGCGACCGTCATTCATCTGCTGCACGAGCGCGGAGTGATCGATATCGACGAGCCCGTCAGCGCGTACGTGCCCGAGTACTCCGGTCACGGCAAGGAGACCATCACGATCGCGCAGGTCCTGGCCCATCGAGCGGGCGTCCCCAACTTGCCCCGTGACGTGTTCGATCTGGACCGCGCCGCCGACCGCGAGTTCCTCCTCGAGGCCCTGGTCAAGGCCCGTCCGTTCGCTCGCCCGGGACGGTTTCTCGCCTACCACGCCGTGTCCGGCGGCTACATCCTGGGTGAGGTGGTGTACCGGGCCACGGGCAAGGACATCCGCACGGTTCTGAGCGAGGAGATCCTCCGGCCGCTGAACTTCCGCTGGACCAACTATGGCGTCGCGGAGGCTGACCTGGACAAGGTCGCCCTCAACTACGTCACCGGACCCCCGCTGGCGCCACCGTTCTCCCAGCTGCTCTCGCGCGCGCTGGGGCTGCCATTCGACGCGCTCGTAGAAGCAAGCAATGACCCGCGCCTGCAGACAGCGATCGTGCCGTCAGCGAACGTGGTCAGCACCGCGGCCGAGTTCTCCCGTTTCTTCGAGCTCCTCCGTCGCGGCGGCGAGATCGACGGCATCCGGGTTCTCAGACCGGCGACGATCCGGGCCGCGTTACGCGAGCAGTCCCACCTGGAGGTCGACCTCTCGTTGATCTGGCCGACACGGTTCTCGTACGGGTACATGCTCGGCGCCCAGCTGCTGAGCCTCTATGGCCGTGACACCCAACATGCATTCGGCCATCTCGGATTCACGAACATGCTGGCCTGGGCCGACCCGCAGCGTGCCCTGTCCTGCGCAGTGATGACGAACGGCAAGCCGGTCTTCTACCCGGAGATCCACCGCCTCTACGCGCTGGTGGCGCGGATCACCTCAGCGGCAGCGAAGATCCCAGGCCGCCGCATGAAGGTGTGGGATCCGGGGTCAGGACGACCGACCGGGGGCAGCTAGTACCGTCTCTCGGCGTGAAGGATTTTGGCTTTGACCCGCAGCGCGCACTCGATGCGGTGAGGCGACTGGCGTCGGATGCCCCGGCTCAGCTCGCTGACGGCTTCGGACGGGTGGTCCGCGATGCGCCCCCGGAGCGGCTCGAGCAGTTGATGCGCTCGCCGGCCCGCAAGGCGATCCTCGATGGGATCTTCTGGCAGATGCCCAAGCAGCTGGATCCGAAGCAAGCCAAGGGGGTCACGTCCTCGATTCGCTGGCGGATCACGGGCCGTCCCAATGATGGGGTCGACACCTATCAGCTCGAGCTCGAGGACGGAGGCTGCCGTGTGATCAAGGGCGCCGACGGGCCGGACCCGCGCCTGACGATCACGATGGACGGCGTCGAGTTCCTGCGCCTCGTGAGCGGCAATCTCGAGCCGATGCAGGCCTACTTCAAGGGCCAGATCCAGCTCGCCGGCGACATCATGGTGGCAGCCAAGCTTGCCTCCCTGTTCCGCATGCCGGGCGCGGGTGACCCGGGCGACGCGAACGGCAACGCTTCCAACGGACAGAGCTGAAGGCGGCACGATGCGGGTTGCAGTGCTGGCTGACGTGCACGGCAACGTGCCCGCCCTCCGAGCGGCGCTGGCCGAGCTCGACCGAGACCCGGTGGATGCGATCGTCGTCGCGGGTGACGTCGTCGCGGGCCCGATGGTTCCTCAAGCCCTCGCTCTGATCCGGGCCAGGCCTGAACCGGTCCACTGGATCAGTGGAAACAGCGAGCGCGAGGCGGTGGCGGCATACGACGGAGGAGAGATCTCGGACGACGCGGGCGGGCGAGCGGCGGCTTGGTCCGCCAAGACACTCGATGACACCCTCCGCGACGAGCTCGCCTCCTGGCCGATAGCGCTGTCACTCGACGGAGTCCGTTACTGCCACGGTTCGCCGCGTCGTGATGACGAGATCCTGACCCGCGCCACGCCCGACGACGTCCTCAGCGATGCCCTGAGCAATGTCAACGAGCCGCTCGTGGTCGGCGGACACACGCACCAACAGCTCATCCGCAGGCCGGGCGGTGTCGGACCCACCTACGTCAACGCGGGCAGCATCGGCATGCCATATGAGGGGCGCGCAGCGGCCTTCTGGATCGTCGTCGACGGAGGGGTCGTGGACCTCCGGGCCACCGCCTATGACGTTCGTGCCGCGCTCGAAGAGCTCCGCACCTCGGGCTACCCCGAGCTCGACAACAATTTTGAGGGGTCGCTGTTCGAGCTGTTCGATCCCGATTGGGTCACGGCCCACTTCGAACACGGCGCCGGGCGGGGCGAGGATCCCGGTCCGCCGCGGCTCGCGAACTAGAGGCGGCCGCCCATCACGCCGCCTCGGAGAAGAACGTCTCCTCGGCTGGCACCGCCTCGGACCCCTCGGCCACACCCTGACTGACCGCCGCGGGCGCGAGGACAGTGGCCGCCACGGCGATCGCCGTCAGCACCAGCCCGGCGCCGATGGCGAGGGCAAGGTGAAGACCACCGGCGAGAGCCGACGACGATGAGCTGCCCGACGCGATCAGGTCCTTCGTATGGCTGCTTGACAGCGTGGCCAGCACGGCCAAGCCGAGCGCCCCGCCCACCTGGAGCGATGTGTTGACCAGCCCGGAGGCAAGGCCCGAGTCGCTGGGCGTCGCCCCTGACATAGCGATCGTGGTCAGAGATGGGAAGGACAGGCCCGCACCAACCCCGAGGAGCAGCATGACCGGGAGCAGGTTACGGACGTAGTCCGCATGTACGGGGGCCAGCGCAAACAGCGTCAACCCGATCGCCATCAGGACCAGGCCCGGAAGGAGAGTTGCGCGCGGCCCGATGCGCATGTTGAGTCGCGGGGCGACTGCGAGCGAGAGCACGCCGATCGACAGCGCTACAGGCAGGAAGGCGAGGCCGACCTCGAGCGGGTCATAACCCAGGACTCGCTGCATGTAGACGGCGCCGAGGAAGAACATCCCGAATATCCCCGCCACCATCAGCATCTGCACCACGTTGGCGCCCGAGACGTTCCTCGAGCGGAAGATACGCAGGGGAATCAATGGGGTCCGAGCCCGGCTCTCCCGAGCCAGAAAGCCCAGCAACAGCGCGAGCGCGACCGCACCGGCGACCAGGGTGTGGCTCGAGCCCCAGCCGTAATCACTGGTCTTGACGATCGTGTACACGGCGAGCATCAGCGCGCCGGTGATCAGGACCGCTCCGGGAATGTCAGCCCCTCGCCGCAGCCCGATCCCGGCGTCCGAGGCCACGAGGCGAACCGCCAGGACCGCCGTCACAGCGCCGATCGGCAAGTTCACGAAGAAGATCCAATGCCAGTCCAGGGCCTGGGTCAACACACCGCCGGCGAGCAGACCGATTGACGCTCCGGCAGAGGCCACAAAGCTGAACACCCCGATTGCCTTGGCCTGTTCCCGGGGCTCGGGGAACATGGTCACGATCACGCCCAGGATGACGGACGAGGTCAGCGCCCCACCGGCCCCCTGGACGAAGCGCGCCCCGACCAGGAGCGCCTGGCTCTGGGCCACCCCGCACAGCGCCGAGGCGGCGGTGAAGATCGCCAGCCCGACCAGGAAGATGCGCTTGCGGCCGATCAGGTCACCGAGTCGTCCGGCCAGCATCAGCAGGCCGCCAAATGCGATCAGGTAGGCGTTAACCACCCAAGCCAGGTTCGAGGATGTGAACCGAAGATCGCGCTGAATCGAGGGCAGCGCCACGTTCACGATCGTCTGGTCAAGGACGATCATCAGCATCCCGGCGCAGAGCACGACGAGCGCGATCCAGCGCGCCCGGTCGTTCATCGGTGCTCTGGCCTGCTCACTTCCGTTGACGTCGGCTGGTGACATGCGTTGCTCCCGGCAGTGGTTCATTACGAGATCACACCGTAGCAAATCGTCTGCTACAAGATCATCTCGTGCAGAAACACACGTGCAAGAAGCGCTCTTGCGGAGCACCCGGCCGAGCCCCGCGACCCGAGCCGGGGGTCGGTCACGCCTGGGCGAGCCGGAGCTAGGCTCGGACTTCGCGCCGGCGGACCGGCGGATGGCACTCGGGGGCGTCAGCCAGTCTGCCCGCGACGAGTGTCGTCAATGCCTTCATGAAGGCGGCCCGTTCGGCCGCTGGAAGCTCGCCGAGCACCTCGTCCTGCACGGCATCGATGATGCGCTGCCCCTCGGCGACCTTGCGGCGGCCGGCCCTGGTGACCTTGATCACCCGCGCCCGGCGATCGCTCGCCGAGGCTGTCCGCTCCGCCAATCCGAGCCGCTCGAGCTCGTCGACTGTCACCACCATCGTCGTCTTGTCCAGACCGATCGCGCCCGCCAGTTGGGTCTGGGTGAATTCGCCTCCTTGCGCCGCCGCGAGGACGCAATAGCCGCGGGAGCCGAGTCCGAGGGGCGCTAGTGCCGCGGCCACTTCAGAGCCAAATGAGTGGTTTGCCTGTCCGAGCAGCCAGGACAGATTCGTCGTCAGACAGCCCGACGACTCGGCCAGGGATCCCGGAGCTTGCTCTGCAACTGCCATGTCACCTCAGCATATCAGCGGTACGGCGCTCAGCAGATTATCTGCTACGAGAAGATCTCGGACGCGAGCTGCCCATGAGCAGCGCCAGCGTTGTGACCAGGATCGGCAGCATGATGAGGTGGTAGCCGAGGTCGAAGGCGTTCCCGCCGGGAATCGTGAATGCCAGTCCCACGATGAAGCCGAGGATCGCAAACGCGGTCGCGCCGGAGGCAAAATACCGCCCGCCGGACCCCGGCACCCACAGCCTCGCGGCGCCGGCCACGAGGATGACGCAGATGATCGCCTCGGGCACGCCGGCCCCACCTGAGTTCGTCCCCCCGGCGGCCAGATGGAGTACCGAAGTGATCGCCAGCGTGGCGGCTTCGAAGATCATCAGCCCGGCGATCCGGGTCTCGTCGATGCGATCTGCCGGGGTCACGAGACGCCCTCCCCCACGCTGACGGGTTCGAGCCGCCGCCGTCTGTCTTCCTCGCCCGAGCGCCCCAGAGCGGAGGGCCACCAGTTCCAGCGCCCGAGCAGGATCACTATCGAAGGGACGAGCAGAGTTCGAATCAAGAACGTGTCCATGAGGATCCCCACCGCCAGGCCGAAGCCGATCTGCCGGGTCTCGGTGGCGTAGGAGCCGCTCCCGGACAGGGCGAGCACCGTGAACGTCCCGCCCAGGATCAATCCAGCCGAAGTGACCGTGGAGCCCGTCCTCCCGATCGCCTTGATCACGGCGTCTTTGAGGGGCAGATGGCGGGCCTCCTCGCGGATGCGCGTCATGACGAGGATGTTGTAGTCCTCGCCCAGGGCGAGCAGGAAGATGAACATGAAGAACGGCAGGACGAACAGCAGTCCGTTCTCTCCGCCGATCGTGACGAACGCCAGCACAGCGATGCCCAGCGCCGCTAGGTAAGACAGAGCGACGCTGACGATCAGGTACAGGGGCGCCACCGCACTGCGAAGCACGAGCGCGAGCAAGAGGCCGATGGCGGCGATGGCGATCGGAACGATGACCACGAGGTCGTGATTGGAGGTGGTGCTGATGTCGTAGGACGCTGCCGCCTCGCCGGCGACCCCGTTGGCAAGGGCGCCGGAGCTCGCGGCCGCCTGTGCCACGAATTCGCGGATCGCGGGGGTAGCGTTCGTGGCCTGGGTGGTCTGCTGGCCACCGGCTGTCAAGCCGGCCTCGAACTCGATCGTTCGGCCGTCAGCGCTCGCGTACTCGGCGCTTGCGCGGTAGGCGTTATATGCCGCCGCTGGGACGTCAATGCCCGCCGGCTCGATCGGCGCAAGCGACCTGGGCACTCCCAGCACAGCGTGCAGCTGGGCGTATCGCGCCGGCGTCAGCGTGGTCCCGTTCGCGTTCAGAGGGCCGACCAAACTTGTGAACTGACCGGAGGACCGAAGCTGGTCACTGGCAAGCTGCACGGACTGGGGGTGCTGCCAGATCGGCGCCTTGTAGGCGAGGATCAGGTTGGCGGGATCGTTGCTCGACTGGGGGAAGTGCTGCGCTACGGCAGCGTTCCCCGCCGCGGCGTCAGACCCCGAGGGGGCCGTCGTGGGGCCTCCGAAGCCTGATGAGCTGTAGCTCAGGGCGCCCACAGCAAGCGCTAGGAACAGGCCGACCCCGACGGAGAGCGTGACGGCCGGCCGGTGGACCGCCCGGCGAGCTACACGGCCCCACAGACCTTCGACCTGCTGGCCTGGCTTGGGCCGCCGGGGCCAGAACACCGCGTTGCCGAAGATGGCTAGCAGCGCGGGGAGGAGCGTGAGGCCGATCAGCAACATCACCAGCACGCCGGCAGCGAGTGGAACCGCCAGATCGTGATACAGGCCGAAGGTGGCCAGGAGAAGCGTCAGCAGGGCCACGATGACCGTGCCAGCCGAAGCCGTGATCGACTCACCAACCCGGGATAGGGCCCGGACCACGGCCTGGTGGGGAGTGGATCCACCACGGAGCTCCTCGCGGACACGGAAGATTAGGAACAGCCCATAGTCGGTTCCCGCCCCGAGCAGCAGGACGATGAGTAGGAACTGGGTGAACGACGAGACCTTCAGACCAGCCGAACCGAGCGCCCCAATGACGCGGCTGGCGATGATGAGGGCCAGGCCCGCGGGGAGCAGTGTGAAGAGCGCGGCCAGCGGCGCTCGGAAGACGAAGCCGAGCAGAACGATGATGAACAGCAGCGAGAGCAGCTCGAGCTTGCTCCCGGTGCGGGACGAGCTCGTCTGATTCGCGACCGCGGTGGCCACCGACCCGGCCGCGTGCAGTTGCAGGCCAGCGGGAGCCGAGATGCGGGCGAACGTGGCCTGGATGCCGGAGACGACCGACTTCTGAGTCGAGATGTCTTGCGCCGTCACGGTTACTCGCAGCCTGATCTGAGCCGCCCTCCCGTCCGACGACACCCCGGTCTCACGCGCGGACACGACATGGCTCACACGCTGCAGCGCGCTCGTCTCCCGCGCGATGGCGGCCTGGTCCGCCGTCGTCAGCGGCGCGTGCGGCCGAACCGCGACCACCACGATCTCGCTCCGATTCGTGCCGCCAACCAACGGCCCGGCTAGCTTGGTCGCGCGCGCGCTGGGCGTGCTGGACTGGAGAAAAGCGCTGTTGTCGGAGTTGACCTGGCTTGCGAGTGACGGGAGCGCTACAGACACGATCACCGCGGCCAGCAACCAAACGATGACCACGGGTATGCGGAAGCGCACGACGAACCGTGCGAGGGCCTCAAAGGCAGTGTCAATCGAGAGAGAGTTCATGGCCGAGATCCTCTCTGGCGAGGAAACGGCTGTCGTCACCCCGCTGAGTGAACTTGTCCGTCCCCCGTGGACGACACAGGCGTGTCCCTTAAGGGGTATGTCCGATCCCCCCTAGGGGGGACGAGAGAGGCACATCCGCCCGTTACGCTGCCGAGACGATGCTGTCAGCGCTCACCGTGCGGGGGCGGGTCCGCCGGGCCGGAGCGGGCTTCCTCTTTGACGTGGCTATCAGTGTGGCGGCGTTGGGTGGCACGCTAGCCGTGGTCGCGCACGGACTTGGGGGATCGAGCACCGGGTCGAGGCACCTCGACCTACTGGGGGTTGTGCTTGCCGCGTGCTCGGCGCTGCCTCTGCTTGCCTGGCGCAGGCACCCGGTGGGCGTGTTCGTGGCCGCCACCGCCGCCAGCGCCGTCCTGATGTTGCTCAACTACCCGGGTGGGCCGCCGTTCGGTGGCACGATCGCGCTCTATCTCCTCGCCTCCCGCCGCGATCTCCGCCGGGTGTGGACGTGGCGGACCACCGTCACTGTGGTCGTTCTATTCACTGCTCACATCAGCGCCGATGCGATTGGCCATGGCACGGTGCCAGCAAGCGAGATCGCAATCGGTGCACTCGTATGGGCCGTGGCCTGGTTTGCCGGGGATCGCTCCCGGCTGCGCCGGGCGGAGATCGCAGAGCTCGAGCAACGCGCGGTCCGAGCCGAACGTGACGCCGAACGTGAGCGCCGCCTGGCCACCGCCGAGGAGCGAGGCCGGATCGCTCGTGATCTGCATGACTCGGCCGGTCACGCCATCAACGTGATCGCCGTACAAGCAGGCGCGGCGCGCCTGTGGCACGCGACCGATCCCGATCGGTCACTGGCGGCGCTGAAGACGATCGAACAGGTTGCGCGCGACACGGTGGGCGAGATCGATCAGATCGTTCACTCGCTGCGCGAGGAGCACACGACCGGGCGGGTCGAGACACCGGCCGGACTTGCTGGCATCGACACGTTGATCTCACAACACGTGGGTTCGGGCCTCACTGTCAGCATGACCCGGCGGGGCGAGCCGAGGGCGTTGCCGAGCGCCATCGATCTGGCCGCGTATCGGATCCTCCAGGAGGCACTGACCAACGCCGCCCGCCACGGGGCCGGCCAGGTCGAGATCGAAGTCGCCTTCGAGGAGCAGGCGCTCGAGCTTCTGGTCCGCAATCCGGCCCGCGCTGTGGACTTGGACCACACCGATGGCGGTGGCGGTGGCCACGGCCTGATCGGTATGCGCGAGCGCGCAACCATCCTGGGCGGCGAGGTTCAGGCCGGTCGTCTCAACGGGCACTTCGTTGTCCGCGCGCGATTTCCGGAAGGAGCGGTTGACGGTTGACCCGAGTGCTGCTCGCTGACGATGACGAGCTGATGCGGGCCGGGCTGTCCGCGGTGCTCGCCACCGATCCACGCATCGAGCTCGTCGGAGACGCGTCCAATGGGCGCCAAGCGGTCGATCGAGCACGCCACCTGCGCCCCGACATAGTGCTCATGGACGTGCGGATGCCGGACCTCGACGGCATCGCCGCGACCCGCGAGCTCGCGGATGTGGCGCCTGAGATCAAGGTCATCATCCTGACCACCTTCGAGCAGGACGACTACATCTTCGGCGCCCTGCGCGCCGGGGCCTCGGGATTCCTGCTCAAGCGGACCCGCCCCGAGGAGTTGCTCACGGCCGTACACACGGTGGCCGCGGGAGAGTCACTCCTGTCGCCCTCCGTGACTCGGCGCGTGATCGATCGGATGGCCAAGCAGCCCGATCCGACACTTGCCGTCGATGGTCGTATCGACGAGCTCACGCCGCGCGAACGCGACGTGCTCGGGCTAATCGCCCGCGGACTCTCGAACGCGGAGATCGCCCAGGCGCTCACGGTGGAGGAATCGACGGTCAAGACCCACGTCAAGCGGATTCTGATGAAGCTCGGGCTACGTGACCGCGTTCAGGCGGTCATCTTCGCCTATCAGAACCAGGCCCGCGGGACGGGTGGCTGAGCTCTCGGCCTCAGCTCGCCTTCGGCGTTACGCTCCGCCTGTGACCGACGCTTCCGTGCCGCCCGAGGGCACGATCGCCCTCCTGTTCACCGACATCGAGGGCTCCACGCGCCTGGCCACGAGGCTCGGTCCGGACTGGGCGGGGGTGCTCGCCGACCACCACGCTCTCGTCGGTGGCGCGATCGCCGCCGAGGGCGGATACGTGGACGGCACGGAGGGGGACGCCTTCTTCGCCACGTTCGTGGATGCACGGGCAGCCGCCCGGGCCGCCGTCAACGCGCTTGCGGCGCTCCGGCGTCACTCGTGGCCACCGGAGGTGGGGGAGCTGAAGGTGCGCATGGGGCTGCACGTCGGCTACGTCGAGCGGGCTGACACGGGCTATGTCGGGTTGGAGGTACACCGGGCTGCGCGGGTCAGCGCTGCGGCCCACGGCGGGCAGCTCCTTCTGACCACGTCAGCACGCGAACTGGTCGGCGATGCTGTGGCCAGCGAACCGTTGGGCTCGCACCGGCTCAAGGACTTCCCGGGGGCCGTCCATCTGTTCTGTGCCGTCGTGGACGGTCGGGGCGCCAGTGCATTCCCGCCGCCACGAACGGAGGAGATCAGGCCCACGAACCTACCCGCCGGTTTGCCTGTACTCATCGGGCGCGACGATGACGTAATCCGGGTGCGCGACGCCCTGCTCGTCGAGGCCGAACGGGTCGTCACCCTCACCGGCCGGGGGGGAGCCGGGAAGACCAGTCTGGCCCTGGTGGTGGCGGCTTCGCTGCTCGATGAGTATCCCGGCGGCGTGTGGCTCACGCGGTTGGCCAACGTGGAACGGGCGCAGGACGTGATGCCGGCCGTGGCGTCGGCCGTCGGAGTGACCGGGGATCTGGACAGCTCCGCCGGCCAGGCGATCGTCACGCGCCTGCGCGAGCGAGGGCGGACGCTCCTGGTCCTGGACAACCTCGAGCACCTCTCCGGAGCCGCCGCGGACATCGGAGAGCTCGTGGACGGGCTGCCCCAGCTCAGCGTGCTCATCACCTCGCAGGTGCCGTCAAGGCTGGCGGCCGAGATCTGCGTCCCGCTCGACGCTCTGGACGACGAAGCAGCCCTGGCGCTTCTCGAACGGGTTGCCCGCAGGCGCCGGGCCACATTCTCGATCGGTGGTGAAGAGCGCGGGGTGCTGCTGGAGGTGGTGCACTTCCTGGACGGTCTGCCTCTGGCGCTAGAGCTCGCCGCGGCACGGCTGGCGCTCTTGACGCCGGCGCAGTTGCGTGACCGGCTCCGAGGCTCCCACGAGGTCCTTCGAGACGATCGAAGCGATCGCCCGGACCGGCATCGCTCTCTGCAGGCGACGGTCGACTGGACGCTCGGCCTCCTCGAGCCGGACGCGGTCAAGCTGTTTGACCGGATGGGCGCCTTCGCCGGACCGGTCGAACTCGAGGACATCGAGGCCGTGGCCGGCGCGGATGGCCTGGACGTGCTGGAAGGGGTGGCCGTGCTCCTGGATGTCGCCCTGATCCGCCGGGTGGAGTCGGGAGACGGCCGCATACGCTTCGGCCTGCCGGAGGCGCTCCGGCAGATCGCCGCGGCCAGGCTCGACGCTGGCCCCGAAGCCCACACGTGGCGCCGCGTCCACGCACTCCACCACCTTGACCTGGTGTGGCAGGTTCGGCCACTGTTCGTCTCTCATCCGATCTATGCGAAGGCGATCGCGGCGGAGCCCGAGATCGCCGCCGCAATCCAGTGGGCGCGCGAGGTGGGCGATTCCTCAGCGGCACGCCTGGCCGCCGCCCATGGCGCGCTGCTGTCCGACATCGGCCGCATGCGTGAGGCCCTCGCCGTGATTGAGGCGCTGATCGAATCGCCGCCGGAGGACATGACCGCCTACGCTCAGGCCCTGTCGTCCCGCAGCTTCGCGATGACGGCCAGCGGCCGCGTCGAGGAGGGGCTGGCTTCGGCCGAGGAGGCTGTCGCCGTGGCGTCGGACCCGATAACCCGCGCTCTGGCGCTAACTATGCGGGGGCTCGCATACGCCTTTGGAGGCCGGTATGACGCCGGGCTTCGCGACAGCGAGGCGGCCACCAAGATCTCGCGCGACCTCAGTCCGGCCATGCTGTGCGGAGCCCTGATGATCGAGGCCCAGGCCCGCCAGTTCGCAGGCCAGCTCGAGCGCGCAGCTGAGGTCCTGGCTGAGGCCGAGCGGGTCGGCGAGGCCTCGGATGCAGAGTTTCTCTGGCGCCGGCACACAGTTCGTGGTGATCTGGCCGCGCTCTCGGGACGCCCATCTGATGCGCTTGGCCACTATGCGGATTCGCTTGAGATAGCCGAGGTCCGGGGCAATGACACGCAGGTGTTGTTCGACCTCCTCGGTGTCGCTGACACGCTCGGCGGGATGGGGATCGACGAGGATGCGCTCGTCGTTGGCGGGATGGCCGCGCAGCAGGTCTCCGAGCTGGGGGGCCCGGAGGCATCGGGGGTCCATCTGTTCGGGCAGGAAGGGCTCGCGGCGGCCCGGCAGCGGGCCGGAGCCGCGGTCGCCGCCGACTGGGATGCCCGCGGGCGGGCGGTCCCGGCCGCCCAACGGGTCGCGCGCGCCTGCCTAATAGCCAGAGCGCGCCGGCTCGCCACAACGGTGGGGGGTTAGCGGCCCGAGACGAGCTCGGCCGGCTGACGGCCGGCGGCGACGACGGCCCGCTCGTCCTGCGCGTCCGGTTCATCCGGCTCGTCGAGCGTGTCCAGAAATGCGTGAACGACCGTCGGATCAAACTGAGTGCCGGCACACCGCACCAGTTCGTCGCGTGCCTCGGACGTGGGCATTCCTTTGCGATACGGCCGGTCGGCAATCATCGCCTCGTACGCGTCGGCGACAGCGAGGATCCGTGCCTCGAGTGCAATCTCCCCCGCCGGCAGGCCGAACGGATAGCCCTGACCGTCGACTCGTTCGTGATGGCCGCGCACCCAGGCCGCGATCTCACGCAGCCCCGCGTGCTCGAGGATCCGGGCCCCGATTTCGGGATGACGCCTGATCTCGCGCCACTCTGACTCCTCGAGGGGTCCTGGCTTGTAGAGGATCGCATCGGCGATCCCGAGCTTGCCGAGGTCATGTAGTACCCCAGCGGCGTGGATTCGCTCCACGCGGTCGGGCGCCAGCCCCATCGCCTGCGCCGTCTGACGTGCGTAGCCACCCACGGTGCGGGAGTGTCGAGCCGTGCCCTCGTCACGCAGATCGAGGGTCTCGGCCAGCAACATCGCGGCGGCCAACAGCAGCTCGGATGACTGCCGTCCGGTGGCGGCAGCGTTGACCGTGTCCCGCTCGGCCTGGCCCAGCGCCAAGCCGGCGTGGTCGCAGACCATCATCAGGCAGGCGAGTTCCGCGTCATCGGGCCTGCGACCCCCCAGGGGCTGATCGACGGAGACGATGCCCAGGATCTCGCCGGTTCCATCTCGCAGGGGAAGCAGGAGCATGTCGTCGGGATGCCAACCGTCCGGGCCGGGCGCGGCTGCGGTCGGTGGCGTCCAGACCACGGTCTCGCCATCCCAGTCGTGCGAGCCGGCCGGAAGCCAGATGGCACCGTCGCGCTCGTGCTCTGACTGCAGCAGCACCTCCCACTCGTGCCACGGATTCACAGTACCGAGGAGCGCGCTGCGCGCCTCGGGATCGCCCAAGACCGCGACGCAGCGCAGCTGAGGCGGGTCGCGCTCGAGCAGTCTGACGGCCACCACCTGGAAGGAAAGCTCGGAGCGGATGGTCTCGGTCAGAGCCTCGATCACCGGCGCCACGCCCTGTCCGGCGGCGGCGGCTCGAGACAGAGCGAGCATGCTGCGCAGATGCCGTGGGACAGGCTCCTCGCTGACTGTGCGGGCCCGTGCCGGGGTCGGGATCGCGCTGCTGCTGCTCGCGGCCACGGCCCGGTTGCGGCCTGCGTGCTTGGCCTCGTAGAGCGCTGCGTCTGACTGAGCCAGCAGCACGGCGGAGTCATCCCGGCCAATCGCCAAACCGATCGAGACCGTGAGGACGCCGCCCACACCGTCGGGATGGGGAATCGCAACCTCCTCAACGGCCTCGCGAACCCGCTCCACGGCGGCCAGAGCATCATCCGCCCCGGTGTCGGGCATGACCAGCAGGAGCTCCTCCCCTCCAAATCGGTAGGCCACGTCACCCGCGCGGAGCGCCCCGCGTACCGTGGCGGCAATCGCGCGCAGGGCCTGGTCTCCGGCCAGGTGGCCAAGCCGATCGTTGTACGCCTTGAAGTGGTCAATATCGCATAGCGCCAGTGCCATGCCCTCGCCACGCTCGCGGTGGATCGACTCCAGTTCGGGCAGGTCATCGGACAGCGCCCGGCGATTGCGCATACCGGTCAGAGGATCGCGACGGGAGTCCTCCACGAGCTGCTCGTTCAGCCGTGCGAGCTTCTCCTCTCGATCAGCCAGACTCGCCAGCGTCGCCCGTTCGCGACTGAGCAACTCACGCAGACGACGCTCGAGCAGCGACCCGCGAAGGATCAGAGCCGAACCCGACAGCAGGAGCCCGGCGGCTAGGGTCACCTCGGCGCCCTCAGGAGCATGGATCAGCACGGCGCGCACGAGGCACCCGAGCAGGAGCACGAACATGACGGCCGGGAGGACGCCACCGCGCTTGGACGGCTCTTCGAGCTCCGCCTCGCGTTCCGGCGCGTGAGCGGCCACCAGCGAGCCCACCCCGATCAGAACCAAGCCGACGATCCACAACGGATCGAGGAGGGTGGCCCCGGGGGTATACGTGCCGGCTAGCAGCTGGACGGTCCAGAGAGTGAAGGCAACCGCCTGAATGACCATGCCACCAACCGTGATCGGGAGAGCGCGTGAGCGGGAGCGGGACAACGATCCCCCGACGATGGCCTGGAGCATGAGGACGGCGGCGGAAACGTAGAGCGCTGGGTAGACCAAGGCGGCGAGCTTCGGAGCCAGCGCGAGCGTGGAAATCGACGCGTCATGCCAGACGGCGGCGAAGCACAGCGCCACAGCGGCGCCAACCACCTGAAGGGTCTCGATCGTCCCGACAACGCGAACCGAGCGCGGCGCGGCACGGCTTCGCACGAGGCCCGCCATCACCAGGATGGCAAACGCCCACCACCCCGCGTCCGCCAGGTTGGGTGATGCCGGCGTGCTGGTCAGCCCATAGATATCCCACGCGATCTGCCCAATGAGCCAGCATGCCGAGGCGGCAGCCCACAGCGTCCAGCGCTGGTGATTGGCAGGCGCGGCGGCGCGGCGTGCGAACAACATGCCGGCCAGGGCACTGAAGGAAGCGGCCGTCCAGGCCACGTCCCAGCAGGCCAGAGTCGAGAGCACACCGGAGCGACTCAAGAGCATCGCCAATACCGCTATGACGGCCGGTATCGCGACGAGGGCGATCGCCACCTTCTGTGCTCTCTGAGTACGGCTGTGTCTCACCGGTCAGGTGATCGGCCTGTTAGCCAGGAAATATGAGCGTGGGCGCTACCGCTAGACGGGTGGCTGCCGGCCCTCTCGCGTGTCAGACTCTCGCTACGAGGGCCGCGCGGTCCGGTGGTAGGACGATCGAGGGAAGGGGCTTACAGATGGCACGGGTGCGGCGAGGTTTGGCAGCGGTGCACATTCGCACGCGCAAGACCGTCGTGTTGGCGGTTGGAGTTGTGCTGGTGTTGACCGCAGTCGCGGCCGCGGGGCCGCTCTCCTCGCTCGGGGTGGCCAAGCGGACCGTCAAGGGCAGATCCGTACAGATCGTCGTCGACGGCCGGGGCGTGACCGTCTATGAGCTCGGCGGGGAGAGTCTCAAGAAGCTGAAGTGCGTCACCCGCCAGTGCTTCAACGTCTGGCCCCCGGCGCGGGTGAGCTCAGGCAGCGCCAAGCTCCGAAAGGGAAAGGGCGTGCCCGGCAAGCTGTCGATCATGCAGCGAGTCCGTGGTGGCTTCTTCCAGGCCATGCTCGATCGCCACCCGCTGTACTACTACTCGAAGGACAAGGGCAGTCCCGGTTCGGTTAAGGGCCAGGGCATCAATAGTTTCGGTGGGGGCTGGCACGTGGTCAAGGGCAGCTAGCGCTCTCGTTCAGAATCACCCCATGGTGGGACCGGATCGTTGAGCCGTATGGCTGAGATCGCGGGCCACCGTCTGCCCGCGGCCGGTGACTGGCTGCGCGCGCACGACCCGGGCTACGGCGCGCTCCGGCGGGCGGCGCGGACCGCCATTGTCATGCCCCTCATGTTCGCCCTGGGCGACAAGGTCTTCGCCAACCCCGCTCTGGCTACTTTCGCCGCCTTTGGCTCGTTCGCGATGCTTCTGCTGGTCGATTTCTCCGGTTCGATCAAGGACCGGGTGTTCGATCAGGCAGCACTGGGCATCGCGTGTGCGCTGCTGATCTGTCTGGGCACACTGGCCTCGCAAACGACGTGGCTCGCGGCCGTCGGGATGGCGGCCGTGGGCTTTGGGGTGCTGTTCAGCGGCGTGGTCAGCTCCGTGCTCGCCGGCGCCACCACGTCACTCCTGCTCGCGTTCATCCTCCCTGTGTCGTTACCTGGACCAGCGTCGTCGATTCCCGATCGCGTCGCCGGCTGGGGGCTGGCCGCCACCGTGTCACTGCTGGCCATCTCCGTCCTCTGGCCGTCGCCCGCGCACAACCCGGTGCGCACGGGGGCCATCGCGGCGTGTCGAGCGCTGGCCGATCGGCTCCGGGCCGAGATCGCCTGGGTGATGAGCGCCGGGACGCCCGATGACGAGGCCGCGCATCGGACCGCGGTCTCGCGGGCCGATGACGCGGTGCGGGGGATGCAGAACATGTTCTTCGCCACTCCCTACCGGCCGACGGGTCTCACCACCGATGCCCGTGCGGTGGTCCGCCTGGTCGACGAGCTGCGCTGGCTCAACAAGATCGTCCTCAGGTCCACGCCGAGGCATCACCCGCGGCAGCCGAGCCGACGGGTGTGTGAAGTGAAAGTGGCCGCCGCCGAAGTTCTGGAGCGCGCCGCTGGACTGCTGGAGACTCCGCACAGCTCGACCGACGACCTCGATCACGCGCTTGGCCGCATGCACAGCGCGTTAGCCGGCCTCGAACGCGCGACGATCGCCCATCTGCCCAGCGATCCGGAGACTTCAGCCGCGGACGACAACGGTGCCCAGGGGGTGATCTCCTCGCTCGATCCAAGCTTCCGCGCGCAAGAGCTGAGCTTCGTCGTCGCCCAGGTTGCCGCCAACACAGAGCGCGCCGCCCAGGCGGCACGCCGTCCCTGGTTCGATCGACTGCTCGGCCGCCAGCCCGAGGGGATCCAGGGTCCGCTGACGGCGGCCCAGGAACGGGCGGGCTCTCACGTCGAGCGCCATTCCCTGTGGCTGCAGAACAGCCTGCGGGGGGGCGCTGCTCTGGGCCTCGCGGTCCTGGTGGCGGATGTGAGCAGTGTCCAGCATGGCTTCTGGGTCGCCTTCGGGACTCTGTCCGTGCTTCGATCCAATGCCCTCAGCACGGGGCAGAACCTCGTCCGGGCGCTCATTGGGACCACCGTCGGGTTCGTAGTTGGCGGCGTCATCGTGTACCTGATCGGTTCGAATACCACGGTGCTATGGGCGGTGCTGCCGTTCGCGATCCTGCTCGCCGGCCTGGCCCCGGCGACCGTTTCCTTTGCCGCCGGCCAGGCCGCCTTCACCCTGACCCTCCTGATCCTGTTCAACATCCTCGCCCCTGCGGGCTGGAAGATCGGCTTCATCCGAGTGGAGGACATCGCGCTGGGTGGCGGTGTGAGCCTGGTTGTCGGGCTGCTGTTCTGGCCCCGCGGTGCCGCCGCCGCCTTCGGTCGGGCGCTGGCCCAGGCCTACGTCGACTGCGTCCAATACATGGCGGACGCGGTCGCTTACGGCGTCGGGCGCTGCGATGCGGGCGGACCCCAATCTGAACCGCCGCGCGAGCAGGCCGCACGCGCGGCGGCGGCCTCTCGAAGACTGGATGACACCTTCCGCGGATACCTGACCGAACGAGGCTCGAAGCCCGCCCGCCTGTCAGAGGTCACGGGGCTCGTGACCGGAGTTGCGGGTGTCCGGCTGGCGGCCGACGCGGTACTCGACCTCTGGAAGGGGGACGGTGCCCACGGCGGGGATCGCTCCGCGGCGCGCCGCGAGTTGATGAGCGCTTCGGACCACATGACCACCTGGTATGACCATTTCGCCGCCAGTCTCACGGGGAACGAAGCGGTGCCTGAGCCTCTGGCGCCTGACCAGGTCGCCGACGGGCGCCTGGTCGACGCAGTGGGTCGGGACCTGCGTGACTCCGACGGCCAGGCCACCGCAACCGGTATCCGCGTGATCTGGACCGGCGACCATCTGGATGCAGTGCGCCGGCTGCAGGAGATGCTGGTGGAACCGGCACGAGCCGCGGTCTCGGAGCACGCCCTGGGTCCGTCTGACGAGGTCCCGAGCTGGTTATGGCAGCCGATGCGCCGCCGCTAGGCCGCCGAGACCGGGACCCGCCTGCACTACGTCGACAGCGCTTGCTCCAGGTCCGCCCACAGGTCATCCACGTTCTCCAGCCCCGCGCTGAGGCGAAGGAGTCCGGGCGGGACCCGGTCAGGCTCCCAGCGATAACGGGACTCGAGGGTCGAGGCAGCGCCGCCCAGACTGGTCGCGTTCTCGATCAGGCGGAGCGACCGCTCAACGTGGGCGGCGTGCCCGGCGTCAGCGACGTCAAAGGACAGGAGCGGGCCGAAGGCCTTCACGTAGCGCTGGGCGACCTCGTCGCTCAGCCCCGGGTAGCGCACCCGCTCGACCGCGCCATGAGCGCTCAGGCGCCGGGCCAGCTCGAGCGCGGTGGCCGACTGACGTTCGACACGAAGCGCCAGCGTCTTCAGTCCGCGGAGCAGGAGCCACGCGGGATCGGGTGCAGCCACGATCCCGGATGCGGTGCGAAACGCGGTCAGGCGCGCAGCGTCCTCGGGCCGCGCGCTGGTGACGACGCCGAGAAGCGCGTCGTGATGGCCGGCGAGGATCTTCGAAGCGCTGTGAAGCACGAAATCGGCGCCGTGCTCGAGTGGACGCAGAAGGAACGGACTGAGCACGGTGTTATCAACCACCACGCGTGCGCCCGCCTCGTGGGCCGTGGTGATGGCAGCATCCAGGTCGGGGAACGTGAGCATCGGATTCGAGCACGGTTCGAGCCAGACGAGATCGGCCCGCGGTGGCGGCGCGGTCTGGTCGAATCCGACCATCCGAACACCCCACCGAGCGAGCTCGCCCCGAAGCAGCCCCGTCGTTCCGTAGTAGCCGCCCTCGGCCACCGCCACCGTGGCTCCCGGATCGAGCAGTCCGAGCACCAGCGAAGTGACCGCACCCATCCCGGACGGGAACAGCAGGGCGTGGCCTCCGTCGAGCTCACCGAGCAGTCGCTCAGCCTCGAGTCCGACCGGGTGGGCCGCACGCTGGTAATAGAGGGGCCCCGGAGTGGCGTCCTCGTAGGGGTGAATCGTCGCCCGCTGGATCGCGGGGGTCTGGCCGCGCGAGACCAGAGTTTCCCTGTCCATGCAAAAACAGCTTAGACGGCTCGATTCGGCCCGCCGGTGCTGCGCTGACTACCGGGGTACAGGAGGCCGAGGGAGCCTTGTGACCGAGATCGCCGCACCGGTTGTGGGGTTCATCACCACCGTCGGCGAGGAAGCTTGGATCAAGCGGAGCTCAGACAGCGGGCCCGTCCCGATGGGGATGGTCCGTGATGCCAGTGGTCGCCCGGCGGGGTTTGAGCACTGGTCCGCGGATAACCCGGGCGGGTTCAGCGGACGTGTGTGCCCCGGCGTTGCTACCGGTTCCACGCAAGGCGTGAGCGAACAGCCACCGAGTCCGACGAAGCAGGTCCCCCCCGCGGGCGGCAACCCAAGGCTGCGCGCCGCCGGCGCGTTCTTCGACAGCGCGAACGGGTGAGTCGCGGCCAGGAAACGCCGCAACTGCTGCTGGAGCGGATCACGTGCCGCGAAGAGGCGCGGCGCCGCTGCCGGGCGGAGGTTAAGTGGGTGGGGAGCGGCGCCCGACGCCAGCGCCGTGGTCAGAACGACGATAACCAGGACACAGCCCGCCAGTGAGGCCAGTTTCCGCACTACGACGTAAGTATCCGCGTCCCATCGACGCGCCGCAAGGTCCGGGCGAGAGATGCGGATTGAGCGCCCGGCTGCTTGCTCCTCACCCGCCATAGTCGAGGAGATGACCATTCGAGCCGAGCACGAACAGCGCTTGACCGGACCAGATCGCGGGTGCGCTGCCCAGCGGCTTGGGAGCCCGGGCTGGCCTGGACCACTTGGCGGTGTTCGGATTCCAGATCGCGATGTCACCGGGACGCACGTTCTGGTGGGGTCCGCTGATGATTCCGCCGGCGTTGAGTGAGATCTGGGCGGCGCCGGTCCAGACGATCTGCGGGCCGAGGTCGTCGAGAGGACCGTGCGGGACGGCGGTCAGGCGCAGAGTCTTGGGGTCGACGAGATACCCGTGGGCGCCGAAAGGGGGCGGATGGCTGCATGACCCGCACCAGATCTGACCCGGTGCCAGCAGAATCCTCGTGCCGGTGAAGATCGGGGTGTCGACGGTCTGATGTTGCGGCCAGGAGCCGGTGACGTTTCGCCATCGGCCCGATGAGCCGAGCCGATACACGTCCACACCCGAGTACTCCGTAAATGTCCGATGCCCGATCTGCTTGGCCCGCCCCCACAGCGACCACAGCAGAACCCCGTCGTTGGTGTCGACCATCGCGATCGCCAGAGGCGGATGACCCCTCCTGATCGGTGGATCCAGCGAAGTCCAGGTGTTGGCCGCCGGGTCGTAGCTGGCCACCTCGAGCCGGCGCTCGCTGGGACGGAGCAGACCCGCGAGGATCACCTTGGTGCCGGTCCAGACGGCGGTCGGCTGGTTCAACGGACCGAACGGCGCCTTGCGGCTGACCGTCCAGCGGTTGGTCGTCGGATCGTAAAGACCAGCCACATCGGTGGCCGCCTCGCCTATCAACGTGGGGCCACCGAACAGAAACACCTCACGGCCGGTCCACACCGACGCCGCTCCCGCCGGCAGCACGGCCGCCGGCGCGCTCGCCACTCTGCGCCACCGACCTCGTGACGGGTCGTAGGCCGCACCGCTGTCCTTGGGCGCCCCGGCCTGGGCTCCAACGGCGATCCCGCCGAGCTCGAGCAACTCTCGGCCGTCCCAGATCACCGTCGGCCCCAAGCGCTCCCCCAACGGCGATCGCGCGAGCACCGACCAGTGGCCGCGTGCCAGCCCGGCGGCGGTCCCAGCATCCGACCGGGGGCGCTCGCGCGACGGATGCCCGGGCTGAACAACCAGCATCACCGAGCTGCTACAGCCGGCCAGCGCCGCACCAGCCGCGAGCATCAGTGCCACGGCAACCAGCGACTCCCAGCCGCGCGCCGCCAAGACGCTCAGCCAACGCGATGCCCAGAGGCCCCTGTGCTCGTCGTCCATCGCCACGCCAACACTACGCCCGAACACGTGGGGCGTCACAGACACGGCGGAGGCGTCGGAGTGAGCGGCGCCGCCAGAGGCCAGCGTCCGCCGTTCGTCAGCCTCGTTGTGATCCGGGGGCAAGCACGATCTCGAGCGCCGCCGCCGCATCGTCGGAGTGGGACGGTCGGCCGAACAGGAACGGCTGTCCGACTCCGGCGGCGAACGCGAGCAGCGCCCGGATCCTCGCCTCCTGGTGCGAGAAGCCGAGCTCCTCCAGCGAGACGCGCAGGATCTCGATCAGGCGGTCGTCGAGCCGAGCCACCGCTGCGCGGGCGCGCTCATCGCTCGTCCCCCAGACCCGCATGGCCGAGTCAAGCCGTGCGACATCCCATTCTTCAGCCAGCGTCCGGATTCGGCGAATCCGATCGGCCGGCCCGCTCACCGGATCGAGCGCTTCGATGATGCGGTCGACGTTCTCGCCTCCGTAGTAGTCGGCGAGGGCCTGGAGGTACTCGCGGAAGCCGGCGAAGTGGTGGTAGAAGCTGCCGCTGGTGACGCCCAGCCGACGGGTCAGCGCCGCCAGCTTGACCGACGAGATGCCGCCGTCGATCAGGAGCTCCTGACCGGCTTGGATCCAATCCAGTCGGCTGAGCTGACCCCTCACCGGAGCGCGACCATCTCGTGCAACGTGGAGCCCTGCCGCACGTACGACTCGCCGTCCAAGCGCGCGTTCAGCGTGAAATCTGAGCGGAACCGGAAGTAGCCAGGCCGGCCCACGAGCCGGTTAACGATCGGCTTGACGAGGCGTGACCGCACGACCGGGAAGTCGTTGAGCAGGTCATGGGCGTGGATGATGTCGCGCACCTCGAGACGGAGCTGGAGGTGCTCCCCAGCCCGGATGACCAGGTGGCTCGGGTAGGCGTGGTTGGCCACTGGATTGAACACCTCGGGCCCCGCCTCCACCTCAACCTCGCCGGTGCTCAGCACGATGCGGTCCTCGAAGGCGAGCATCACGGGAGTGGAGGCGTGGGAGCCGTAGCGTTCCCGTGCTGTGACGTCGGCGTAGACGAGGGTGAACTCGTCGGCGTACACGCGCCCCCAATACCAGTGGTCGACGATGCGGCGCATGTCACCCACGCCCCAGTTGTGGTCGTGGTAGCCGATACCGGACACGTCGAACTGCTGTCCCTCGTAGGCGAGGGTCCCGGCCACTCGGGCGCGAGGGGCGCCGACGACCCAAGCGAAGTAGTCCCGCTTGCCGTAGTCAGTACGCCCGGCACCGGGGCGCCAGGCCGGAACCTCGGCCTGGAATTCGAGATCGAAGCACACGCCGTCCTCGTCGAGCCGCAGCCGGTAGCGGGGCAGGTCGCCGTTCGCACCGTAATCGGTGTCCACGCGGTTGTGGCCGACCTGAACCTGACACCCCCCAGTGTCGGCGCGCACCGCGCCCACGGGATAACTCTTGCGAATCTCGATCCGCTCACCGTTTGGCTTGTAGACGTGCAACTCGACGCCGGGCTTCTTCGTGATCAGCTCGGAGCTTTGAAGGAAGCCCACGATCACGTGACCGTCATCGAGTCGGGCGTCGAAATACCAGTGCTCGAACATGCCGCGCTCAGCACTCGGGTGCCACCCGTCCTCGCGCGGGGGCGGGGAGACGATCTGATCGTCGTGGCGGCCGGTCCCCGTCCAGCGATCGATGACCTGAGTTATCGCCATACCTCGAGTAGTCCTCTCATTCGTTTAGCGGCGAAGCTGGGACTGAGCCTCGAAGGTGGCCTCGCGGCCAGCCATGTGCTCCGCATACCAGGCCTCGCGACGCTCGACCGAGCGCTGCTCGAACCAGGCGCCGAGCTTCGGGGACGCCTTACCCGAGAGCTCGCGGGCGGCGATCAGAGGCGCCCGGGCCGCCAGGAGCAGGACGCCGGGGAAGGGCGAGGGCATGGCGTAGCGCTTCCGCGTTGCCGGAGCCATCAGATAGCCGACCAGCCCGTCGATCACCAGCGAGTCGTACCGAGCGCGGAGCCGGCGGCGCCCCTTCAATCCGGGCTGGGGGACGAATGCTCTTGGAAATGACTCGATCAGCTCGGCCCCGTGCCGGCCCGAGGTGTAGGTCCGGCCGATCGCCACGGCGAACACGGCCTGGACGGCGCCGCGGATGTCGTCCGGGTAGAAGCTGGGAAACACTCCGACGAGATGACCCAGGTAGCGCTGGTAGTGCAACAGCGCGCGCATTTCACGGCCCGATGTGATGTGCCCGAGCCCCCACATGACCAGTGCCGGGGCGACGCTCCCCCCGAGCAGCGTGAGCATCATGTAGGCCTGGCTGATCGGAAGCCCCCAGCGCTCCATCTCCCATTCGTCGTGCTCGGCGACCCGGCGACGAACTGACACGTGCATCACCCGGACGCGCATGGCCGTGGCGCGGCCGGCTCCACCCGTGGCGAACAGCGCCCCGGGCTCGGAGACGTCCATCCAGAAGCGGGTCGTCTCCAGGAACCGGCGAAGCGCATTGTCGCCCGCGTACCCTCCGGCTAGGGACAGCGGCGTGGCGACGGCGCTCTCCGTGTACATCTCGAGAGTTCCCGCGCCGGCGACGCCAAACAGATCCGTGCCCCATCGCCGCCAGATCCGTGCCCCCTCCTCGACCAGATCGCGGTCGACCCAGTCGGGAACCTCCTCGAACTGCTCGAAGAGAGCCTGCATCGAGGCGGGAACATCCGGCACTGAATCGACGCCCGCCTCGAGCGCCCGGTCGAGCAGCTGGCGCCCCTTGCGTGCCCCCATTTCGCCGAAAAACACCTCGTCGACAAACCGCTCGGCGACCGGATCACCGGCCCACATGTCGGCTATGAACCGGGGCATCGCGTCGTCGGGGGGGCAGAGGTCGAAGCCGAGGACTCGCTGGGCTACGGCCCGCAGCCGGCGGATCCCCGGCTCCTGTGCCGCTTGCCAGTAGCGGAAGTCGGTCGGGCAACGGACGCCGTCTCCGGCCGGGTCCTGCCGGGCGGCGGAACCGGAGGTGGTATTGAGAACCATGGGCGCAGCATAACCTAGATCATGGCCGTATTCGGCGGTTCAGTCCCGGACCTACCCGGACGCCATCCGGGAGCTGGCGACCCTCACAACGGCAACCGGTCTGTTGGCGCCCTTACTGTGAGTACATGATGCTGCGGGACGACAACGGAGAGTGGGAGCTCCCCTGCGCCGGCGCACGACGGCCCCCGCGCGAGGCTTGACCGAGCGCCCTCACCATAGTCATACTTATGGTGCTCAGGCCACGGGACTACCGATCAGACGAACAGTCGCTGTGACCTTGTAGCCCGGAGTACGAGGCGGTCTGCCATGGCATCCAACCCGGTGACCGTTACCTCCATCCGATCACTGAGTTCCGCTGCTCGGCTCACGTGATCGCCAACGCGACCCGAGCCGAGGCGGACGGCTACGCCGCATTCGTGATCGGTCACTTTCAGGAGCCCGCGCTGCGTGAGGCCCGCGAGTACAGGAGCTTCTTCGGGTAATCGCCCTTAGGGCCGAGCGGGTATCGCTCCGATAGCTCACTCCTGCCTCTGCACGTTTCCCTGCAGTCTTCGCGGACGACGGTGAACGCGCACGAGGCCGTGTTAGCGTGCGGCGAAGCCGATGCCGTGGTCCGCCGCCGAGCCCGCCTAAGACGGCGGCCGGCTACCCGCGACGGTGCACGTACCGGCGCCGCCAAGCTCATGTCAAGCGCAATCGGACTATTCGCCCGCCGCTTCGGAAGCACGGTCGTACTCGTGCTGACGGCTGCCGTTCTCCTTGTGCTGGGCGTGCGTTCGCAGACGGCGAGCGCCGCGAACCCGGGGGCGATGGCACAGAGGATCAGCGCCGGCCAGCACCGGATATCGGCGCTCTCAGGTGCGGTCGGCGCGGAAAACGGCCGGCTGCGAGCGCTCGATACCGGCATCGCCGGGCTCCAGAGAAAGATCGCTCGCATCCAGTCCGATCTCGATGCCAAACGCGCTGAGCTACTGAAACTACGCCGTGAGCTGAACGTGGCGCGAGTCAGGCTGGCCCGCCTGAAGGCCTACGAGCACAGAGCCAAGTACGTGCTCGCTCAGCAGCTGGTGTCCAGCTATGAGTCCGATCAGCCCGACCTCGTCAGCGTGGTCCTGGACGCCAACGGCTTCAACAACCTGCTTGAGCGCCTGTCCTTCGCCCGGCGGGTCAGGAACCACGATCAGCAGATCGCGGCTGCGGTGATGCTGGCACGGGATCGCGTCGCCAATCAGGCCGTGCGCCTAGCCGACCTGGAGGGCCGCCAGCAAGATCTCACCGCACGGGTGCTGGCCGAGCGAGACCAGGTCGATGCGGCCAAGTTGACGCTGCTCAACGAGCAGGGGTCCGTGACGAGGACGCGGGACAGGAACGCCGGTCAGCTTGACACCGCTCGCGGCCAGGTCGCATCGCTGCGCCGGCAGCTGGCACAGCTTCAGGCTGAGCAGGCTCGGCAGGCGGCCCAGCGGACGGCCAGCCAAGTGCCGCCAGGTGCGGGAGGAGTGGTGAACACAGGGGGAGGCCGGCTGGGCTCAGATCCGATTCCCGGCTTCTCGATCGGGCGCGACGATATGGGCGTCGATGCGACCGCAGCGGCCGGCGCAGGAATCTACGCGCCGCTTGCATCCACGTTGGTCCAGGTATTGCCGGACTGGTACGACGGCGAGCCGCTCTTGCTGTTTCAGTTCGACAATCCTCCCGCCGGCGCGGCATCGGACTACTGGTACGTGGGCGAGCAAATCGATCCGGTGACGACCGCGGTGGGCACCAGCTTCCAGTCCGGCCAGAGGGTCGCCTCCTTTGCCTCCAGCGGCACCGGTATCGAGATCGGATGGGGGTCGGCCACCTCTGACACGCGCACCCTGGCCGGGGCGACGGATCCGGCGGCCGCCAGCCCACCGGCCGGTTCCACCACCATCTGGGCCGAGTCCTTCAAGAGCGCCTTCGGGATCCCGTAGTACCCCCAGCCGGACTCGAACCGGCGATCTCCTGCGTGAAAGGCAGGCGTCCTAACCGCTAGACCATGGGGGCCTCGGGAGCAATTGTAGGTTGAGGCTCGAGGGCAGCCCGAGACCTCTCCCGCGACGCGGGCGGGAGAGTCGCCCGAGGCGGGCGCGAATAGCATCCGAGCCGGTGCCCTCTCTGCTGGAGCAGATCTCGAGCTTCGCCCGCTTCGCGCGTCACCGCGAGGCACGGGAGCAGGAGGACGCGGCGGCGCTGTCCGAACTGGCCAGCGTGCCGCTGCCGCTGGCGCCTGGGCTCGAGCTGAGCTGGCTCGGGGTCGCCGGCTACCGGCTGGCCTATGAGGGGCGGGTGCTCTACATAGATCCCTATGTGTCGCGCGTGCCACTCGGCGCGGTGCTGTCCAAGCGCCCGGCGCTGGCCGACCCGGTGTTGCACGAGCGCCTGCTGGGCAGAGAGAGCGGTGAGGTCGTCGGGATCCTTCTCGGCCACACCCACTTCGATCATGCGATTGACGTGCCGCTGCTGACGCGCCGGTGGAACACCCAGGCGTATGGGTCGAGCTCGCTGCATAGGCTGATGACGCTCTACGGGCTCGCCGATCGGGCCATCCGGGTGGTGCCGCGCCATCGCTACGAGCTCGGCCCCTTCGAGGTCACGTTCATCCCCAGCCTGCACTCGAAGCTGCTGCTCGGCTACCGGGTGCCGTTCGACGGGGAGTTCACGTGCGAGAACCTCGACGCTCTGGCGCCGCGGGCCTACCGGTGCGGAGACATCTACGGGATCAAGATCACGGTGGCCGAGACGACTTTCTACCACCAGGGCAGCGCCAACCTGATCGATGACCAGGTGCCCCGGGGCGGCGTGGACGTGTTCCTGGCCGGGATCGCCGGCCGAAGCTTCACACCCGATTACTGGTCGCGCATCCTCCCCCGGCTGGAGCCAAATACGATCGTCGCCAGCCACTTCGATGACTTCTTTCGCGCCGCCGATGCGCCGCTCGGCTTCTCCACTAACGTCAACCTGGCCGCGCTGCCGACGGAGATCGAGACGGTGAGCCGTGACTTCACCGTGGCCGCACTGAGGCCCGAGCTCACACCGCACTAGCCATGCCCGACCCTGTCAATCTTCACAGCGATACGCAGACCCGGCCAACTCCAGCCATGCGACAGGCGATCGCCAGCGCCGCGGTCGGTGACGAGCAGCGCGGGCTTGACCCGACCACTCGCGCGCTGGAGGACCGGGTGGCCGAGCTGCTGGGACAGGAGGCGGCAGTGTTCTTGCCCAGCGGCACGATGTGCAACCAGATCGCCTTCCGCCTCCATATCCGCCCGGGCGGCGATGAGGTGATCCTCGACCGCAGCTCGCATCCGGTGAACTTCGAAGCCGGCGGTCCGGCGCAGCTGTCCGGCGTCATGATCCACACGCTCGAGGGCGACGGAGGCATCTTCACACCCGAGCAGCTCGAGGGAGCGATCCGGGCCGATGGCGATCGCTACGCGCCCCGCTCGCGGCTCGTGTCGGTGGAGCAGACGAGCAACGTCGGCGGCGGGCGGATCTGGCCGCTCGCGACCATTCAGGGCGTGCTCGAGGTAGCCCGGAGCAGAGGGCTGCGCAGCCATCTCGACGGAGCGCGCCTGATGAATGCCGTCGTGGCCTCCGGCGTGGCGGCGGCCGACTACGCGTCGGGTTTCGACACGGCATGGATCGATTTCACGAAAGGCCTGGGAGCTCCGTTCGGGGCGGTGCTGGCCGCCTCGCAGGAGCTGATCGCCGAGGCGTGGCGCTGGAAGCAGATGCTCGGAGGGGCGCTGCGCCAGTCCGGCATCGTGGCCGCCGGGTGCCTGTACGCGCTCGAGCACCACGTTGACCGCCTGGCCGAGGATCACGACCATGCGCGGCGGCTCGCGGAGGGTCTGGCGGAGCTGCCAGGCGTGGAGCTCGACCCGGCCTCAGTGCAGACCAACATCGTGATCTTCGGCGTGCCAGACGCGGCAGAGCTGATCGCCCGCGTCGCTGACCGAGTCGAACTGACAGCCGTGAGCGAGCGCAGCATCCGCGCGGTTACGCACATGGACGTAGGCCCGAGTGACATTGACACCGCGGTGGCCGCCATCGCGGACGCTCTCAGCTAGCTGCGCTCGATCATCACCGACGTCGCTTTGACCACAGCCGTGGCTGACACGCCGGGGGCTAGCCCGAGCTCCTCGATCGAGTCTCGCGTGATCGCCGCGGTAACGAGGAACGGGCCCGCCTCCAACTCGACTAGCGCCATGACGCCGTCGGCCTCCACCGATCGCACGACCCCGGTGAAGCGATTGCGGGCCGATCGCTCGGTCCCGGTTCGGTGACGCTGTGGCCGGGAGCTCAAGCGGCGGATCTCCGACGCCGGAACCAGACGGCGATTGCGCGCGTCACGCTTGGTCTGCAACTGCCCCTTGCGATCCCAGCGCCGAAGGGTGTCGACGCTCACGCCGAGCGCTGCAGCTGCCTCTCCGAGTGAGAGATCGGAGCTCATGGCACGAACCTACACGCTCCGCGGACAGACCGGAGGTATGCAGTCTTACCTATGTAGGGTAGGTGGTTGCCGGGGTATTGCCGAGGTAGATAGGCTCCACCGATGATTTCATCTGCCTCAGTTTCGCCTCTCCGCGCGAACCTTCGCGCCTCCGCCGGTTGGCGTCTGCTCGCCGTCGGCATCGTCGCCCTGTTCAGCGCCGTGCTCGTTCCGGCGGTCGCTGCTCAGGCTGACACATCCTCAACGCTGACCGTGGTAGGCACCAGCGACGTACAGGACTCGGGCCTCGTGCCTGACCTGATCAAGCCGATGTTCCAGAAGGCCTATCCCCAGTTCACGCTCAACTACGTGAGTCTGGGTACGGGTGCCGCGATCAACTACGCAGAGGCCGGCACGGCCAGCGCCCTGATCGTCCACGCGGCTTCGCTCGAAAACCAGTTCGTCGCCAGCGGATATTCGAAGGAGCGTTTCGGCCGCGCGATCTTCTGGGGCGACTACGTCCTGCTGGGCCCGAAGAGCGATCCCGCCCATGTGATGACGGGAGCGCCGCACGACATCGTCACTGCGTTCCAGGACATCGCGGCGGCGGGGGCCACTGGGAAGGCAGATTTCGTCTCTCGAGCCAACACCTCGGGTACGGCGGTCCAGGAGCACAAGATCTGGTCCCTGGCCACGCCGTCCTCGACACTGACGCTGTGCGCGGTCAGCGCCGCCAACGGCGGCGGATCAGCGCCGAGCTCCAGCAGCACGTGCGGCTCGAAGCCGTCCTACCCCAGCTGGTATCACGCGACGGGCCTCACCCAGGGTCCGAACATCGAGAACGCCAACACGTGCAACTACCCCAACGCGAAGGGCAGCAACGACTGCTACGTGTTCACGGATCGGGGCACGTTCGAGTGCCTGATGACCGCGAGCTGCGCCGGCGGTTCCGCGGCACCCACCAACCTTCAGATCGTGGGCAACAACAACAGCGCCACCGCCCGCGGGGGAAACACCCTGCTGGTCAACTCGTTCCACGCCTACGCCATCAATCCGGCGAAGTTCGCCAACAACCACAACGTCTCGATCAACTCGACAGCGGCGGCGGATCTGCTCAACTTCCTGCAGTCCCCGGGCTTCCAGGGCCAGCTCAAGAACTATCTGGCTGGCACCGGCGGCGCGCCGTTCATCGCTGACGCATCGCCGCAGATCACCGGCAAGCTGCCCAAGCAAGTCCAGGCGGGCAAGAAGATCACCGTCTCGGGCTCGGTCAGCAACGTCGTGCCTGGAACGCCGCCGATCTCGGGGGCGAAGGTAACGCTGAGCGAGGTCGGCTCGGGCCTGGCAGCGGGAATTCCGGTCGCGTCGGCCAACACCAACTCGAAGGGCGCCTACAAGCTGAGCTTCGTCGCGCCGAGCACCGGCTCCTACCAGCTCACGACACCGCAGCTCACTCAGGTCGAGATCCCGAGCCCGACGCTGACCCCGGAGTTCGGAGACATCCTCGCCCCGGGCGCAAGCACGGCATCGAAAATCACGCTCCAGGGCGTGATCAAGCGGGTTTCGATCCAGAGCCATCCCGGTCAGGTGGTGGCAACCGGACAGGTGCTGCCCGGCTCCGGCCATGTTCGGGGCTCGGTCACGCTGCTGGCCCGCCACGGGTCCAAGGGCCGCTTCAAGACCGTGGCCGTGTCGAAGCTCGGCGCCAACGATGACGTGTTCGCCATCGTGGCCAGGCTGACCGCCGGCAAGTGGAGCGTCGAGCTGCGCTTCCAGGACCGCGGGGTTTTGACGAGCACCACTCGCTCGGTGAAGGTCTCCGTGCCCGCGGCCTCGACGGCCAGCCTCGGAGTTCGCTCGCTCACGGTCAAACGTGGACGGGCCACGCTCAACGGGACCCTGAAGCCAGCCGCGCCGAGCGCCGGTACGAAGCTCGAGCTTCTGGCCGTGGACCTGGGCGCGTTGTCCAAGGCGAAGCGACCCACGTCGACCGGCGGGACCAAGCCGATCAAGCTGGTTCTCGTGGGGACGGCGAAGCTCAAGAACACCGCCACCAAGTTCACGCTGCGCTTCTCGCTCCGGCGCGGACAGCGGTGGGCGATTGAACTGGCCTACCTACCCGCCGGCGCAGCTCCGGCGTACAGCAGGGCCCTGAGGACGGTCAACGTAAGCTGATCCGTCTACGCCTCACAGCCTCCGCGGCGTGCCTGCTCATGGCGGGGACGGCCGGAATTGCGGTCTGGTCGGCGGCACCCGTCGCCGCCGACCAGACTCCAGGCTGTCAGCCACGAGTGACCGGACCCGTCGGCGGCCAGGCGGCCCAGGCGGGCGGGGTGAATCTGCACATCGCGGCCACGAGGTCGGTCACCTGGTGCTCTGAACCCGCGATCCTGGCTAACCGCGACATCCCAGACGGAACTCAGTTCCCGATCAGCGAGATCTCAGGCAGCCCGACCGAAAACACCGTCAGCGACGCGATGTCAGTCCACCGCCTCCTGGAGCTCGCGGGGGTTACCCCCGGAGGCGTGACGTCAGTGGTGCTGCAGCGGGGCGACGGCACCTTGTCTCGCCTGGACACAACGGACCTCGAGGATCCCTCACCCAACTTCGAGGACGATCTCGTACCGCTCGTGATGATCAATGGGGCTACCACGCAGTACCTGCGCCCGCTCAGGAGCCCCACCGATGCCAACGGTGCCGATCAGATCCTGGCGCAGGGCGGCACGGCGCTTGACCTCTACGTCTACTCCGGCCCCGTCCTATCGGTCCGGATCACGGCCACCCGGACCACCCCCTCCAAGGGACAGCCGGTGACCCTCACCGGGCATGTGAGCGGCGCCACGCCGAGCGATGGAAAGCTCAGCTACGCGTGGAGTTTCGGCGACGGGACACACGGGCGAACCGGCGTCTCGGTCAGCCACACATTCACCGCCAGCGGCAACTACCCGGTGGTGCTCAGCGTCACTGGCACCAACGGCTCTGGCGGCGTGTCCCGGCCGCTCGGAATTGTGGTCGGAGCCGCCCCCACAGTCGCAGGCCCAGCTCAGAGCACGCGAGGCACGAGCCGCCAGCGGCGCTCGGCCAGTGCCGGGCCCCAGAAGAGCAACGGTCAAACGCCGGGCGCGTCATCCGGAGGCGCGCCGTCGAGCGGAAACCAGGGCACCAACTCTCAGTCCGGCACGAATACGCCGTCGAACACAAACTCGGCCGCGGCTCGGAAGGGGACCGCGCACAGCCGCTCCTCGGGCCATCACCCGTCGACGCCGCACCATCGGGGCACCGCGCCCGCCACCGGGCCGGGCGTGGTGGTCAACGGGCGCCTGATTGCCTACGTGACCCCGGTTCCGGCCAGCCAGCTCATCACCCCTGCGGCTCAAGCCCGGCCCGGCCACGCGCCGCCCACCGCGGCCCCCGCCACGACCAGTCCGCTCGCCGCCGCCGGCGGAATTTGCGCCATCATCCTCCTGCTCGGAGCCGGCGCCGGCACCGAGGCACGCTCCCGGCGGCGTTCGCTGTCGGCGGTCGCCGGTGGCTGACTCTCCGGCCGTCACGTCCGGTCCGAAATGCTTGCTCTCGCGCTCTCAACCCACGGCATCGACGACGCGATCTTCCACGTTGCCAACGTGCTCGAGGTGCCCGTCCTGCTGCTCGCCCTCCTGGCACTGGCGGACGTGATCTTCGAGCTCGGCACCTTCGCGGTCGAGGTGCGCACCCGGCGGCGGCGCGGCGTCGACCTGGAGGAGGCGGCCACGAGCTCGCGCCGGGCGCTGCTCGCAAATGACCCGGGTGTGGCCGCCCAGGCCCTGACCCCAGTCGCACGCAGCGCAGCGATGGCGGGAGCGCTGCGCATCGTCGTGTCCCACGCCCGGTTGCCGGGCGGCGAGCACCGCCTCAGCAAAGCACTGGCCGATTTCGACTTTGACTCCCAGCGCCGGCTGGCGCGAACCCGGCTGCTCGTCCGGGCCGGACCGGCGCTCGGCCTGATGGGCACACTCATCCCACTTTCGCCGGCGCTCACAGGACTCGCCCAGGGCGACGTCTCGAGGCTGAGTGAGAACCTGCGGCTTGCCTTCAGCGTTACGGTGCTCGGGTTGCTGATCGGAGCGGTGGCGTTCGGCATTTCGCTGTACCGCGACCGCATGTACGGTCAGGATCTGTCAGATCTCGAGTACGTCGCCGCGGTTATGAGCGATCCGCGAGACGGGTCCGAGGCGGCCCGATGATCCAGGTCACGCCCCGGGCGCGGATGCGCCAGGATCGTTCCGGCGATCCACTCGACGGACTCGTGAACCTGTTCGATCTGGGGATCGTGCTCTCGGTGGCGTTTCTGCTCGCCGCGCTGTCGTCACTTCACCTCAGCGGGACGATCACGCGCCATGGGCTGAAGGCGCAGCCGGCAGCGCAGATCGTGCTCCGCCCGGGCCAGAAGGTCGCGCCGCTCCCCACCCCGGGCGCTAACGCGGTCGGCCGTGGCACAGCGGTTGGAACGGTCTACCGGCTGGCTGACGGCCGCCTCGTATACGTGCAGCGGCCTCCCGCCTCGCGGCAGCGGAAGTAGTCATGGGGTTCCTGTGGGACGGGGTCCGCCAAGGCTTCGATCTGATCGTGCACGGCGACTCGTACACGATCAACCTGATCTGGGTCACGTTGCGCGTCGCCGTGATCTCCACCGCGATAGGCCTGGCGCTGGGACTTCCGCTCGGGCTCCGCATCGGGCTCGGAGCCCGCCAACGGGCACCGCGGCCGCGGCGCCAGCCGCGCAGGCACCGCTCCGCCGGCCGGCCGGTACGGTCATTCGGGCTCGGTGTGGCGCTGGGAAACGCCGGGCTGGGCCTCCCGCCGGTCATCGTCGGGCTGGTGCTCTCATTGCTGATGTTCCCGGCCGCACCCCTGGGCAGCCTGCACCTGCTGTTCACCCTCAAGGGGGTGATCGTCGCGCAGACGATCCTCGCCCTACCGGTGGTCGTCGCGCTCACAGCCGCCGCTGTGCGTTCGCTGCCCGGTGGCCTTCTCTCCCAGGCGACTGCGCTCGGAGCCGGCACCGGCCAACTGTGGCTGCTCGCCCTGCGCGAGGCCCGCATCGGGGTCATGGCGGCGACGATCGCCGCGTTCGGGTCCGCGCTGTCCGAGGTCGGCGCCGTCGTACTCGTGGGCGGCAACATCGAGGGTTCGACACAGACCCTGGCCAGCGCCGCGCTCGAGCAGGTGGACGCAGGTCACTTCGCCGAGGGCATGGCGATCGGAATGATTCTCCTGGGACTGATCCTCATCCTGGCCGCGGTGCTTACCGCGGTGCAGCTGGGCGGGAGCGGATCGGCCGCGCGCTGGCGGCGACAGACCGCGACATGAGCGCCGCCAACTCCCTGCTCCGCGCCAGAGCCCTCGACGTTCAACGCGGCGGCCGGAAGGTAATCCACGGGCTGGATCTCGAGCTCCGCTCGGGCGAGATCACCGCGCTGCTGGGGCCCAACGGGGCCGGCAAGAGCACGCTCCTGGATGCCCTGGCCGGCCTGGTGCCCGCCGCGGGCGGGACGGTAGAGCGCGCGGGACGGGTCGCACTGGGGCTACAGTCGCCCGACCTCGCGCGGCGCACGGTGGCCGCCAACGTTTCGCTGGCGCTCGCGTGGTGGGGGGTGCCCCGAGCCGAGCGCGCGGCTCGGGTCGGACAGGCTCTCGCCGCCATGCGCGCGGACCACCTCGCCGATCGCCCGGCGACGACGCTCTCGGGTGGCGAGCGGCGGCGGGTTCACTTGGCACGAACTGTGGCCGTGCGCCCCGACGTCCTGTTGCTCGACGAGCCCTTCGCCGGACTCGATGCCGCCACCCGCGCGACGCTACTCGAGGACACCGGGGCCGCTCTGCGCGCCTGGTCCGCGGCGGCGCTGGTGGTGGTACACGAGCGAGCCGAGGCCTGGGCGCTCGCCGACCGACTGCTCGTCCTTCTCGACGGCCGGATCGTCGCGGACGGCCCCCCACGCTCCCTGCTGGAGCGACCGCCGAGCATCGAGGTGGCGCGCTTTCTGGGGTTCGACGGCGCGCTGACCGAACCAGACGGGGCGACGCTGCTCACGCGCTCTCAACACGTGACTCTGGACCCCGCAGGCACACACCAGGCCCGCGTCGGGCGTGTGATCCCGCTCGAGGACGGAGTCCGGGTCGAGTTGAACCTCGAGCGCGGGCGCTTGTTCACGGTCGTGCCCCTGCCGGGACCGGAGACCGGATCGCTGGTCGGGGTGCGGGTGAGCGGTGGTGCGAGGTTCACCCCCGCGCCAGGACCCGAGGCTCAGGACGTCGCCACGGTCCCGGCCGATCCGGCGCACTCGGCCAGTCCATAGCGGACGGCCAGAGCGGCTGCCGGGCTGGCCCGGAGCGCGCCGATAGCACCCGCCAGCGCAGCGCGGTCACGGTGCCGGGCCGCGTTATCGAGCACCCGATACTCAGCCGCAGACCTCGACAAGGCGTTCAGATACCGGTCGAGCAGCGCTCGGTCAGCCACTGGACGCGGCAACGCCCGGAGCTGCCTCACCTCTCCCTCGACCACCGGCGTGACGCTGCGCAGGTAGCGCGAGAGCGCCGACAGCGATGGTCCGCCACCCGATGCGGAAGGCAGCGTTACGTTGCGGACATCACGCACTGCCGTCTCGCAGATCGAATTTGCGCGGGCAGCGAAATCGGACTTGCTCTCGCCCGCCGATCCGCAGCCACCGAGTGTCGTAACCACGATCGCCAGCGCGACGCCGAGTCGACTGCCGAGCCTGGCGGTCACTCAGCGCGCCCACGCACGGCGAGCTGGAGCCGGGCCCTGACCGGCACCACAGTTTGAGGGAGTTTCATCGCTTCACTCTTGCAGACGAATTGCTGTGCACGTTGACGCGCTGAGCGATAGGCTGACGGCGTGCCAAACGAACAGGCCATCCAGAGCCTCATCGGCATGCGCGGCGCGATCGGGGCCGGGGCCTGGCTGGCTCCTCGGGTGTCCGGACGGCTGTTCGGCCTTGATCCGGTCGCGAACCCCCAGGCCGCCTATCTCGGACGCCTGTTCGGCGTGCGTGACGCGGCGCTGGCCTACGGCCTAAGCACCGGGACCGGCGCGCAGCGGGCCGCTTGGCTCCGGATCGGGATCGCCTGCGATCTCGCTGATGCCGCTGCGGGAATCTTCGCCGGACGGCGCGGTGAGCTACCGAAGTTCGCCACCGTGCTGGTGACCGCCACCGCGATCGGGGCCGCCGCCCTCGGAGTGGCGGCGCTGCAGGGCGAGCAGAGCGCCGACTAGAGAAGCGGCCTGTCCTGCTACCCGCTGGTGAGCTTGGCCACGGCGTCCGGCACGCCCGTCTGGGCTGACGCGTAGTGCGGAGCCCAGCCGAGCTCGCGCTTGATCAGCCCGTTCGAGCTCCGGGCTGAGCGAATCACGGCGGCCACGGGATCCCTGCCGGTGACGCGTTGCGCCAGCCATGTGGGCACACGCCGAGGCTTGCCAACTCCGAGCGCGCGAGCGGTTAGCGCGACGAAGTCGTAGTAGCGGATCGGCACGTCGTCGACCACGTGGTAAAGCGCTCCGGCTGGCGCTCGCTCGGCTGCGTCGACGCACGCGGCGGCCACATCCTCGACCCGGACTACGTCCCACCAGTTCTGGCCCGAGCCGACGACGACCATGCGGCCGGGCTGCTTGAGGCGTTTGACGATCTCCTCGGCATACCAACCACCGGGTCCGTAGACATGGCTGGGCCGGATGATCACGGTGGGCAGGCCGGACTCGCGCACAAGCTCCTCGCCCACCTGCTTGGAGTGGCCGTACACCGTCTGCACCGGGAGCGCCGAGGCCTCGTCCAACACCGCACCACCCGCGTCCCCTGTCACTACCGTGGAGACGAACACGAACCGGGGGCTGCCGAGCTCCTGGCACGCGCCGAGCAGTCGGCGGGTGCCTTCGATATTGACCTCGTCCACCTTGCGCGCGTCGCGCTGGGTAGCGATCTCGGCCGCCAGATGAAAGACGCATTCCGGTCGGCTGGTCTGGATTGCTCGCCTGAGCGCCTCCCGGTCGCGCAGCTCGCCGGGCGCCGCCGTGGTCACGGGCGGCTCGGACCCCGGTCGGCGCACGAGAGCCGACACCTCGTGCTGCCGCGCCACCAGCTCCGCACACACGGCGTGTCCGAGAAAGCCACTGGCGCCTGTCACTAGCACCCTCATGACGGCCGATCCTATCCCGTGTCGGACTAGTCCCAGAGGCCGCGTGGCCGCGTCAGGTGGTGAGCGACGCGGGTCTCAGGTCAGCCGGTCCGCCTCCCGCCGCAGGGTCACCGCAGCCTCGGATATGAGCTGGCGCAGAAGGTCGGCCACGTGAACCTGTCGCGCCAGCTCGTGCCCCTGCCCGGCCCACAGATTGATGGCCTGAGCATCACCCGCTTCACGAGCGGCGGCCCGGATTGGTGTGGTGAGGTGATGGACCTGCGGGTAGGCCAACGGCGCCTGCTCGTCGTGCTCGTTCATGAAGCGGTTGACGATGCCCCGCGCCCGGCGGCCACTGAAGGCTCGCGTAAGCCTGGTCGGTGCCGCGTGCTCGAGCTGTTCGCGATGGGGCACCGCAGTGCCCGCCTCGGGGGTGAGCATGAGCGCGCTGCCGAGCTGGCCGGCGGATGCGCCCGCACACAGGACCGCGGCCAGCGCCGGCCCGTCCATGATCCCGCCCGTACCGATCAGAGCCAACGACGTCTGGGCGGCCAGCAGCCGGAGCAGCACGAGCAGCCCGTACTCCTCGTTGGCCGGATCGTCACGGAAGTAGCCTCGATGGCCGCCGGCCTCGGTGCCCTGGACCACCAGCGCATCCGCGCCGGCGGCCTCGGCATGGTGGGCCTCGGCCGGACTCGTCACCGTGACCCAGACCGCGATGTCCTCCGCGTGGAGCCGCCTTACCGCTGCCGGTGCCGGACATCCAAACGTGAACGAGACGACGTCGACCCCCTCGCCCAGGACGAGCTCCAGCTTGGCGTCAAAGTCGTCATCGTCCAAGCGCGGCTCACCAAGTTCGACCCCGTATCGCTCGGCCTCCGCCTCGAGGCTGCGCGCGTAAGCGAAGATCGGAGCCGCCGGGATCTCGTCATCGGAGGGGAAGAAGATGTTGACGCCAAAGGGTTTGTCGGTCCGCTCCCGGACTGCCGCTATATCCCTGGCCACCGCCTCGGCTGACTTATAGCCCGCAGCCAGAAAACCGAGTCCTCCGGCTTCACAGACGGCCGCGGCCAGCGCCGGCGTGGACGGACCTCCGGCCATCGGCGCCTGGACAACCGGCATGTCGAGCTGCCCGAGGTCAAACGCCATCACGTCATCCGATCTCATGAGCGAGGGTTGGCCACCTGTTCCACTCCTTCCAGAGCGGTCAGGTCATCCTGGTCGAGCTCGACATCTGCGGCGGCGAGGTTCTCCTCGAGGTGCGCGACCGAGGTCGTGCCGGGAATCAGAAGGATCCGCTCGTAGCGGGCCAGCAGCCAGGCCAGGGCAACCTGCGAAGGCGTCGCGCCATGTTTTCCGGCCACCTGTGAGATGGCCGGATCTTGCGCAAGCTTCTGCGGACCACCGGTGAACGCCGAGCCCAGCGGGAAGAACGGGACAAATGCGATCTCGCGCTCGCGGCAGAACTCGAGCAACGGCTCGTTCTCGCGGTCGAGGACGCTGTAGGCATTCTGGACCTCGCCCAACTCCACCTGCTCGAGGGCGCGCTCGGCGCCCTCCCGCGTCACGTTGGAAACGCCGATCAGGTCGAGCTTGCCCTCCCGGCGCATGTCTTCGAGGACTCCGAGCTGCTCGGGCAAGGGGACGCCCGCGCTGCCGCCCTCGTCCAGTAGGCGCAGGTTGACGAGGTCCATCCGTTCGACTCGCAGCGAACGCAGATTGTCCTCGACGCCGGCGCGCAGCTCGTCCGGAGCCAGCGCAGGCAGCCAACCACCGGAATCGTCGCGCCGGGCACCGACCTTGGTCACGAGCTTCAGGCCCTCCGGATATGGATACAGGGTGTCCCGAATCAGGTCGTTGACCACGTCGGGGCCGTAGTACTGGGATGTGTCGATGTGGTCCACGCCAAGTTCGATCGCGCGACGCAGGACGGCGCGGGCTGCATCAGGGTCGCGGGGCGGCCCGAAGACCCCGGGGCCGGCGAGCTGCATAGCGCCGAAGCCGATGCGGCGGATGGACTTATTACCGAGAAAAGAGGTTGTGGGCATGCCTACAGCCTAGACTCACCGCCTTGGCTGGGAGCTCAGAAGAGGCGCTTATCGAGTCCGAACTGTCTCGGCGTCGAGCAGCCGTAGCCGAGCTGTGGGCCCTGGACCGTCAGGTCGTGCTCGTCGGCTCAGGGGATCCGATCCCCATCCCCGGGCGGGGGGATCTGACCTATCCCTTCAAGGCCCACTCGGAGTATTTCTACCTGACCGATCGCAACCGGCCAGGCGGCGTCTTGGCCTTCGATCCCCAAGAGGGGTGGTTTGACTTCGTCGCGCCGGTGACGGAGAGCGACCGCCTGTGGACCGGAGCGGCCGGCGGTGAACTCGATGGGCTGCCGCTGCCTGAGCTGGCCGGCTGGCTCAAAACGCGGGCGGGACGATCGATTGGGTGCCTCGGGGTGCCACCGCCCGACGCCGTCTGCAACGCTGAGCTGGCCGAGGATCTACGCCTGAGGCTGGCGGCCGTACGTCGGCCCAAGGACTCGGTGGAGGTTCACCGGATGCGTCTCGCCGAACGCGCCACGAGCGCCGCGTTCGCGGCCGCGGTTCCGCTGCTGGCGCCCGGCATGTCTGAGCGTGGGGTGCAGATCGAGCTCGAGGCGGCAGCATTTCGCCACGGCGGTGACGCGATGGCCTACGACACGATCGTCGGCGCGGGCACGAACTCCGCCGTGCTGCATTTCTCGCCCAGCTTGCGGAAGATGCGCTCGGGGGATCTTGTGCTCATCGATGCGGGGGCGGAATACCTCGGCTACGCCAGCGACATCACACGCACGTATCCGGTCGGCGGGGAGCTCAGCCCGGAGCAGCTCGAGCTCCATTCGCTGGTGCGAGCCGCCGAGCTTGCGGCGATCGATCGCTGCCGGCCCGGGACCGAGTGGCGAGATGTGCACCTGACCGCCGCGCTCGTGATTGCAGAGGGGCTCGTGTCCCTGGGCCTCTTGCGCGGCGAGGTGACGGGCCTCATCGAGTCGGGCGCCGTGTGGCTCTTCTTTCCCCACGGAGTCGGCCATCTCTTTGGCCTTGGAGTGCGCGATGCCGGAGGCATACTCCCCGACCGTAGGGACAGCCCGCCGCCATATCCGAACCTGCGCATTGACCTCCCGCTCGAGCCGGGCTTCGCGGTCACCGTCGAACCCGGGATCTACTTCGTGCCGGCCATCCTCGAGGATCCCGACCGCAGGCGGCGCCATCGCGACCAGGTCGCCTGGGACCGGGTGGACCAGATGCTCGACTTCGGCGGCATCCGTATCGAGGACAACGTCCTGATCACGGGCGGCGGCCACGAGGTGCTGACCGAGGACGTGCCCGTCCTTTAGTTAACACAAGAGGCATTGCGGTCGGGCATCGGAGGCGCGTAGGCTCTCCCCAATCGAGCAACCGGAAGGTTGGGGGTGTGTATGTCTGATGCTCCAATCGTGGTCGGCACCGATGGATCGCCGACCGCTAACCGTGCCGTTCTCAAGGCCGGCGAACTGGCCGGCGCGCTGGGCGCTCCTGTCCATGTGGTCATGAGCTGCGAGTCCATTGCCAGCGTGGCGCTGGCGGCAGCCGGCGTCGCATACGGATCCATCGTGAGCGACGACGGGACCGCGCGCGAAGCAGCTGCCGCCATCTTGGACCGGGCCCGCGCAGACCTGAAGCAGAGCGAGGTCAGTGCCGAGGTTCACGTGTGCGAGGGCGATCCGGCTGAGGCACTGCTGTCTGTCGCCGATGGCGTCGCCGCCCAGATGATCGTCGTGGGTAATCGCGGCATGTCGGGCGCCCGCCGCGTGCTCGGGTCAGTGCCAAACCGGGTCTCGCATCGAGCGTCCTGCGCCGTCCTGATCGTGCCAACGCGGACATAGGCGTGACCCCGCCGCGCTGACCGTGCCTCCCCGCGGGAGGGGCTGCCGATTGCGGGACCGGCATTTGCGGGTAGGTCCGTGGCTGGATGACAAGCATCGCGCAGCCGGCGGCCACGGACCGCGCGGCCAGGATCCTCGCCCGCCAGGACCGAATCGACGTCTGGGCGCTGCCCTGGCACTACCTGGTGATCGTCGGGACGGGTTATTTCTTCACGTTCTATGACATCACCGACATCGGTTTTGCCATCCCGCAGATCCAGACACAGTTTCACCTGAGCGGCCACGAAAGCACGTTTCTCGCCCTCGCTATCGGGCTCATTGGGTACGCCATCGGCTCACTCGTGATTGGCGTGCTGGCTGACCGTGTCGGCCGGTTCCGGATGCTGATCGCGACGATCCTGCTGACCGCGGTCGGGTCCTTCGGTGATGCGGCAGCGGGCGGCTTGACAACGCTGATCATCTTCCGGTTCATCACTGGCATGGGTGTCGGGGCGGATCTCAACCTTGTGTCGACCTATATCGGAGAGTTGGCACCGGCGCGACTGCGAGGCCGGATCTCGGTTCTCACCTTCCTGCTCGGCATCATCGGGCAGGCGGTGACTCCACTCATCGCCCTGGCCCTGATCCCGGACCTGCACAACGGGTGGCGCTGGCTGTTCATCATCGGTGGCGTCATCGCCGTGATCGCACTCGTGGCTCGTTTCGAACTGCCGGAGTCACCGCGGTGGCTCGCCCTACACGGTCGTCTCGACGAAGCCGAAGAACAGGTCAGTGAGATGGAACGCCGGGCCACGCAAAGAGGCCACCAGCTCGCAGAGCCGGACGAGTCACAGGTTGACACTCGCGCGAGCTTCCCGTTCGCCCACCTCCTGCGGCCGCCCTACTTGGGCCGGGTGCTCGTGTTCCTGGCCATGTGGTTCTTCTGGTACATCGGTAACTACGGCTTCCTCGGAGATGCCGCTGACTTGTTCAAAAATCAGGGACTGAGCGCGGGCACCGCGTACCTCGCCATCGGAGCCGTCGGCTACCCGGTGGGCGCCGCCCTCATGATCTTCGGGATTGACCGCTACGAGCGCAAGTGGCTATTACTCGTCTCGACGTGCGTATGGCTGCTGAGCATGCTCCTGATTGGTTCGGCGATCAGCGAGGCCGTCATCATTGGGGGCGCCTTCCTGGCGTCCACCTCGCTCGGCATGTTCCTCCAAGCCGGCTACACCTACACCGCAGAGAGCTTCCCGACACGGGCGCGCGCGAGCGGCTTTGCCCTGTGCGACGGCATAGGACATGGCGGCGGTGCACTGGGCGGCCTGTTCCTGCCCTCGATCGTCTCGAGTCTCTCGTTCTTCGCCGGTTTCGCAATCATCGGGGTGACCGGACTGATCGCGGGGCTGATCGCGTTGGCCGGACCGGCAGCCAGTGGCATTTCGTTGGAGCGGATCTCGGCCTAGACTCTGCACGCATCGCGCTCGGATGGCCGTCACTCAACCTTCCGGGGCGATCGGTCGATAGTGGATGTGTCCCAGGGGCCTCGCGTTAGCGTGCCTCATTCCAAATTCAGCCACTCGGCTGACGAAAGAGTTACATGAGAGTCCTTCTCAAGATCGTGGCCGCGCTGTTTGTGGCCCTGGCCCTGTTCCTCGTTTACGCGGTCATCAACGCCGCCGGATCGTCTGGTGGCGCGAACGTGCCGGTCTGCATCGGCTACGTGGTGGGAGCTGCCGTGCTGAGTTTCCTAGCCGCCAAGCTGTGGCGCAGGCCACCCAAGACCGCCTGACGTGCGAGACGTGACCGTCAGTATGCGTGCTCAACCGCCGCAATGATGGTCACGTCATCGCCCTCACCCAAGTAGGCAGCCTTTATGCAGTCAGTGTTGATCGCCGACCTGACACCGCTGACATCGCCCGCGCCACTGGGGAGAGCGCCGTGCTCATTTAGGTAGAGCTGTGAATAGGCGTTCTGCTGGGACTGACTCGCCGAGGCCCAGTCTGAACACGAATTCGAGTCGCTGAGCGCTCCCGCGCCACCCGGCAGAACCGCGGACGCCAGCACCGAAAGCACGATGAACAGGATCGCTGCGGCTCCAATTGAGGCAGCTTTGTGCCGGAGGATGACGGCCTTCAAGCGCCGGAGGCTACCCGTTGGGTCGCGGATGGCAGCCACTGCGGGGGCAGGACGAGCGGCACCGCGGGATATTCGGGTATGACCCGTAGCGCGAAGGCCAGGGCCGGACGCCCCGCCACCAGAGGTCCGAGGGCGTTCATCGCTGACAGGACCCGCACCGAGGAGCCAATCTGGAAGTCCGCGGCTCCCAACTCGCCGCCGCCGATCACACCACGCTCGAGCAGCCCATCGACTTCGTCCAGCAATCCCGGCAGCGCGGCGAGGTCGCTCCGCACACGCTCATCAGTCGCGCCGGCCTGCTTGACAAACGCGGGCACGATCGGGGTCAGCAACAGTCCGGCGAGCGCCGGGGCGGGCAGCGGGCTGGCCACGTCGGCGAACCATTGGCGCTGGCTGAGGCTGTGGCGCAGACCCCAGCGGATCAGGCGCCGAGGAATCGGCTGAAGGACTGTCTCGCCCCAGCGCTCGGCCTCGGCGGCCGCGGCGCGCCTCGCGGGTGCTGCGGGATACAGGCCCGGCTCGGGGAAAGTCCCCTCGAGGGCTTGGGCGATGGCGACCGAGCCCTGCACCCGACGGCCGTCGGACAGTTTCATCGCCGGCACCGTCACCGCGCGGAAGCCGAGCCCGCGCAGGGCGATCGGATGCGCGCCGGCGAGCAACTCCACATAGCGATACGCCACGCCCTTGCGGTCGAGCATGCCGCGCACGGCCAGGACGGGATGCGACAACGGAATCCCATAGAGCCGGATCACGCGTTCGGACACTGTCGCGAGCCTACCCTTTATCCGTACACCGCCCGAGTAGACTCCAAGGGGCAGTTCCACCGCTTGGGTGCCCGCTTCGCATTCTTCTGTGGTCAGCCTTCCTAGTGAAGCGACGAGGAGTATCGAACGAATGCCGAAAGAGATCCAGGAGCCAGGCCCCGGACGGTCCACGTCGGAAGCGGCCTTCAACGACGTTCGCAAGCAGATCGCGCAACGCAACGAGGAGGCCCACCAGAAGGCTCGCAAGCTTCGCGCCGTGAAGGATCGTCAGCAGATCATGGCGCGCCGTCTGCGCGATTCCTACTAGGTCTCAGACCGCTGCTTTGATCCCGAGCTCAGCGCTTCCGGCTGCGCGCATTTCGCCGACCCAATCGTCGAGTTCCTGCCAGCGCTCATAGAGCCACGCAATCAGCTCGTCTCGATCGAGCGGCACCTCGGCGGCCGGGAACCGCCAGAACCTCATTCGGACCGTCGTGCCCACGAGGGCGCCGGACCAGATATCGCTGATGTACTCGAAGCCATCGAGACCGACATGGCCGAAGATCACAACGTCGGCGTCCCGAGCTGAATCCAGCAAGGCGATCGTGCCGCCGAGCCGGGGCGGCAGCAGATAGCGCAACCGATCCGCGAGCGGTGCTATTTCCGGCTGACGCTCGGCGATGATCGCCTTGGCCCGCGCGAGCTTCTCGGCGGTGCAGCGGGTGCCCTCGGGATAGATCAACAACCCATCGTCGGCGGACATGTTGACCGTCAGTGCCCGAATGCGATCGAGCTCCGCCGCCGTGTCGCCGGACGCGCGGCGCACAAACAGTGTCGGGACCCAGCGACCACCGATATCGATCGTCGGAAGCATCTGCAGCTCGCGCTTGATGACAAAGCGGAACCCGAGACCGTGAGCCCGGCCCAGGATCACGTCCGGGAGTGCGTTGTCGATGATGCTCGCGTGGCGGATCATCACGAGGACCGGCCCAGGCCCGGCCAGCTCAAGCCCCTCGACCTCGAAGTGCAATCCGAACAGCACTCGGACGCCGGCCAGGTGGCTCGAGAGCCAGCTGCGCTTGAGGCGGTAGACGCGATCCCGTCGCCGGGCTCCGTCACGGCCTCCGGACAGGACCCAGATCATGGTCAACCCGAGCAGGCCGTAGAGCTCGCCCATCAGGAACCACCACAGCAGCGCGAGTAACCGCACGGCGGTAAAAGGCTTGCGATGCCGGACCCACAGCACGCCATCTGCGGCAACGGCAGCGATCAGCAAGACCGGTGAGAGCACCGATACGAATACAAAGGCCACCAGCTCGACGCTGATGCCACGCACTCGGCGCCACAGCCTGGCACCACGTCGGCTCTCGTCAGGTATTAACGGTCCCAGAGCGACATCTCACAACCATCGTACTGCCGTTTCCGACCCTGTCTACGCTAGTGCAAGACTCAAAACCAGGTTGCGTTCCAGGGCGGCAGCGGGGTGGAGAACATGAGGTCGACCCGTTCGAGGGCCCCCTTTGTGTGTTCTCTGGTGACACCCGAGAGCAGGAGCTCGCGGAGCCGGAAGCCGCCTAGGTAAATGGACGCCAGCGCTCGCTGGGTGATGTCGAGATCGGGGTGCTGATGTGTCCTCTCGCAGGCGACTTGGTCACCCTTGGCGCTCAACCGGTAGCGGCCGGAGGCAAAGCTGTCTGCTCCCTGTTCGTCACTGACCTCGAGGATGACTTCACCCGGCACGGCGTAACGCCGCGCGGCCAGTGCGGCGGCCACGTCCAGAATTCGCAGCCAGAGGAGATCCACCTGCTGGGTCATGACCAGGGTGCGAGCATCTCCAAGTAACCAGCGCACCGGTTCGTCGATGGGACGGCCCGACAGGTTGACCCGGTCGATCCCATCGATGCCGGTGAGGTATGACCATAGGTCCTGGTAGGCGGTGTCGCTGGCCGTAGCGAGGTCACCCACCTCGACGGTAGCGAGCGGAGGAATGAGCCCAAAGTGGCCGTCTGCCTTCCAGCTCAGCAGGCCGTCGGGGCCGTCCTCGCCGTCGTGGATCAGCCAGTTCGGGGGCAGAGACTCCGATGGCTCATAGCCGTCCCGGCCCAGAAAGCGATTCCACCAACCCGCGTTTCGGTCAATCTGCCCGGCTCGCCGAGGGCGAACTGCGGCGTACACCGCAGGCGCCACGTCACCAAATTCGTCACGCTCTACCTGCCTCACGCGGCTCGGATCACCGGGACAAGTCGAACCGGCGCGGGCGCGGTGCAGGGCGTAGTCAGCCGAGAGCGTGGCGGGGGCGTAGCCGAACCGCCCGTAGATCGGCCACTCCGCGGCGATCAGGATGCTCACGGCGTCGCCGCGCTCGCGGGCGGCCCTGAGGGACCCATCGAGCATCCCGCGCATGAGCCCTAGCCGCCGATGCGTGCCGGCCACGGTCACGTTGGTCACTGCGTCAACCGACAGGTCACGGGTTCCGCCACCCAGACCCGGGACGGACAGTGTGCGTGTCTCGGTGCGCAGCGTCGCCACCCACCGGCCCCGGTCACGCACTCCCCAAGCGCGCGCCGGCTCCCAAGCCCGTGTGAGAAGGTCAATCCGCCGCGCGGTTCCCGGCCCATCCGGATCGCCCAGGAACGTCGAGGCCATCGTCCGCACCCACCCGGGCACGTCCTCGACGGAGACTGGATTGACGAACTCGGGTGCCGGGGCAGCCATTCCCCGATCCTAACTCCGGCGGCAGATTTGCCTGCTGACGGCCCGGCCAGGGCGCCTCGCTGGTGTCGCGAATCACAAATTCGTGAGCAGCATCCGCGAGTGGCTGGGCGTGGCTGGGGCCGCACGCACGGCCGGGCCGGTGGTTCCAGGCAGCCGGATGACTCGGGCGCGGCCCGAGCAAGCGAGGCAGGATGCCGAGCGGGCCGCAAGCCCGAGCGGACGCCGCGGGGTTGCCACCGAATTTCTGATTCGGGGCACTAAGCTCGGTTGATGAGCGCAAAGGCCGAGGACCCACCGCCCGAGGCGGACAAGCTGCCCACCGGCCGGCTGGCGCGGACCGCGCGGGTGGGCGGACTGGTAACCGGGCAGGGGCTGCGGTGGGCGGGGATGCGGACCGCCAACCGGGTCCGGACGCCAGAGCGGGCTGCCGCCGCCCAGAGCGAGCGGACCGCAGCTCTTGTGCAAGAGCTGGTTGAGCAGCTGGGCCAGATGCGCGGCGCGGCGATGAAGGTCGGCCAGATGATCTCGATGATCGAGTTCGATGGTCTGCCCGAAGCGGAACGCGACGAGCTCCAGCATCGGCTGGCGGCGCTGCGCGATGACGTTCCGCCGGTTCCGTTCGCCGACCTTGAGAAGCTCATGCGACACGAGTTCGGGGGTCCGCTCGAGCGTGTGTTCTCGGACTTCGACAAGCGCGCCTTTGCGGCGGCCTCGATCGGCCAGGTCCACCGCGCGACCACGGTGGCCGGCGAGCACGTAGCGGTAAAGATCCAGTACCCCGGGGTCGCCGAGGCGGTGGAAACGGACCTCCGCAACGCGATGATGTTGCTCCCGCTCGTCAAGCGGCTCGCACCTGGGCTGGACGCCAGGGCACTCGCCCTCGAGATGCGCGAGCGGATCGGAGAGGAGCTCGACTACGAGCTCGAGGCGCAGAACCAGCGCCGCATCGAACGCCTGATGCGGGGTCATCCGTTCGTGTACGTGCCCCGAGTCCACACGGACATCTCCACCCGACGGGTGCTGGTCTCCGAGTACGTCGAGGGCGAGCGCTTCGAGGCCGTACGGCGGGCGCCGGAGCCGCAGCGTGACCGCTACGGGGAGATCGTTTTCCGGTTCTTCTTCGGCCTGGTCTATCGCGATCGGATCGCGCTCGGCGATCCGCATCCGGGTAACTATCTCCTGCGCCCCGATGGCCGAGTGTGTTTCCTGGACTTCGGCCTTCTACGCGATGTCGACGCCGCCCGCGTGGCCGGCGAGCGGGCCATCGCTCTCGCCGTGCGAGCGAAGGATGCGGGAGCCGTCAAGGCGGCTCTCCTCGCCGGTGGCTACCTGCCCGCCGATCGGGCCGACGCAGTCGACGCTGACTTCGCCCTCACGCTGATGCGCATGGCGATCAAGTGGTACGCCGTACCGGGACAGCGTCGTTTCTCGGCCAAGGATGCCGGCCGCGGGCGGGACCGCGAGCGTCCGGACGGGGAGCAGCGGGCAGCCATGCGGACCCAGGTCAACCAGTTCACCCTGCCCCCCGATTCGATCCTGATTCGGAGAATGCACGGCATCGTCGCCGTCGTTCTGGAGCAGCTCCAGGCCGGAGCGGACTGGGGCGCGATCGCGGCGGAGTACCTGCATCAGGACCCGCCGGCGACCCCGCTCGGACAGGCCGAGGCGGACTTCTTCGCGCGCTGACGCGCAACGCGTATTCCGACGCGGGCCCACCGCGTGTTCCGACGCGGGCCCACCGCGTGTTCCGGCGCGAGCCCACTCCGTGTCCGGCGCGGGCCCGGTCAGCTGGCTGCGACGGCCTCGCGGCGCGCCCAGCCCTGGCGAAGCATGTCGAGGATGAGCTCTGGGGGCTGTGCGCCCGTCACCCCGACCTTGCGCTCGACGATGAACGTCGGCACGCCGGAGATCCCGAGCTCGGTAGCTGCCTGCTCGTCGGCGCGGACGTCCTCGGCGAATCGTTCGCCGGCGAGCATGTCCCGGATCTCGGAGGCGGGGAGTCCGACCTCGGCGCCCATCTCGACCAGCGTCTCGGGGTCACTGATCAGCCCGCCCTCACTGAAGTAGGCCCGCAGGAGCCGCTCCTTGATCGCGTCCTGCATGTCGTGCTCGGCGGCCAGGTGGATGAGCCGATGACCGTCAAATGTGTTGCCACTGCGCGCCAGGTCCAGGCGAAACGCAAGTCCCTCACCGGCGGCCGTCTCCGTCAGTCGCTGCTGGGCCTCGCGGGCCTGCTCGATTGCCATTCCGTACTTGCGCGCGAGGTGCCCCGCGAGGTCACCCACCCGTTCAGGCGGTGCGGTTGGATCCAGCTCGAAGCTGCGCCAGGTGATCGCCACCGCGTCGGCGTGCTCAAAGCTGCTCAGCGCGGTCTCGAGACGGCGCTTGCCGACGTAGCACCACGGGCAAGCTATATCCGACCAGATCTCCAGTTCCATCCCAGGTTCCTCGGTTGAGTACACAACCGATCCTAGCGCGCGTTCGCCGGCAAAATAAGCATCGCACCTCCCACGCCGGCGCTCGGCCGGGGATCCAGGATCAGGCCTGGCGGTCGACGGTCAGCTGGCGGCGCAGCCCCAGGTAGCCCAGCGTTCCGCCCAGGGTCGGGATCCAGAAGGCGATCGCGTGGTACACGAGAACCGCGGCGGCGGCGTGAGTGACTGGCAATCCGTACAGAGCGAGTGCACCAACCAGGCCCGCATCGAGTACGCCGATGCCGCCCGGGATGGGAATCGCATTCGCGAGGTACCCGACCAGATAGGCCACGACGAGCGGCGCCAGCGGCGGCGACGAGCCGACGGCGGCGAATGCGGTCCACAGCACCGCGATGTCGAGCAGCAGGTACCCGAGCGCGCCGAGCAAGCGCCAGTTGGGGCGGGCCAGCGTGCGGCGGGCCGTGGGAATCCCAGAGCCGATCTCGTCGACCCACGCGGCGCCGGGATGAGTCCTCGCGATTCGGCGCGTGAGGCTCGGCAAGACGAGCGCCAGCCCGCAAGCTCCCACGCCTGCGACCACGGGTAGCCCGGCACGCAGGACATCGTGGGTTCCGTCGGCGACCCCGAGCAGCAGGAGCAGTCCCGCTAGGGCCAGGGTGAGTACGTTGACTGCGCTGGTGACGAAGAACAACCCGCTCGAGCGGCGGAGGATCTCGGGTGTCGGCATTCCGGTCAGATGGAGCAACCACCCGCCCACGGCGAGCGAGCCCACGCCACCCCCCGGCAGTAGGGCCCCGGAGCCCATCTGGGACCAAGCTAACCGGCGCGCAGGAGCCGCCGGCACGGACGCAAACAGAAGCCGGAACACGATCACGAAGCTCAGGCAGGACCCGAGCTCGAAGGCGATCGCTGCGACCACCAGCGCCGGGTTCATGTCCGCGATCTCCCGTAGTACGGGCCGCAGCGCCGGGACGGCGAGCAATACCGTGAGCACGCACGCCGCGATCACCCCCATGCTCACAAGCTGCCGGCGCAGCCGGCGCCGATCTGTCGCCAGCGGGTGCCCAGCCCGCTCCCGGACACTCCGGGGCTGCACCGGAACCGGCTCCGCGCTCGGCACACTTCGTGACTGCACCAGGGCCGGCTCCGCGCTCGGAACACTTCGTGGCTGCACCGGGACCGGCTCCGCGCTCGGCATCCTGGTGGCAGTCATCGAAGTGCCCGGTTCGTAATTAGCGGCAGGGGCCTAGCGGCTCATGCCATCGGCAGGTCGGGCGCCGGCCCGGGCGATGAGCTCGGCCACTGACCAGCGCCGGAGCGGGACCGTCCGCCTCGTGGACGGCGAATGCCCATCGGCGGCCTGGCGGCGGCTGAGAGCTCCCCGGACGGCATCTTCGGATATGAGGCCTCCGCCGCGGCGGGAGGCTGCTCGCTTGGATTGTGTATTCATGGCGGTTCTCCTGGGGTGAACGCGGTCACGGCATCGGGTTGGCGATGCCGGACGCTGACGGTTGTACTTAGGTGGTTTCCAGGCCGAGGCTGAGATCGCTGTTTGCCTGTGCATTGGCAGTGCGGGCGCGGGCGGCGCCATCCGAGGGAAGGACGGTGAGCGCAACCAGTAGTCCGATTCCGAAGATCGCCGCCGCCCAGTAGAAGGCGGTGGTGTAGCCGTGAATCGACGCAGCGCCGGCAAGCTTTGCCGCCGTTGTATGGGCAGATGCGTAGCTGGCGGCAGCACTGGCGAAGATCGTGCTCAGGAGCGCGGTCCCGACCGACCCCCCGACCTGCTGGGAGGTGTTGACCATCGCCGAGGCGATGCCGGCGTCGGCCGCCTTCACGCCCAGCGTGGCGGTGGAGAAGGCGGGGGCGAAGATGCAGCCCATCCCGACTCCGGTGAGCAGCAGCGCGGGTAGAACCTGGCTCGCGTAGGCCCCGTCAGGGGTCAATCGCGTGAGCAGGATCATGGCCACGAGCCCGAGCGTCATACCGGTCATGACCAAGGGCTTGGCGCCGGTCCGGTGCAGGACCCTCGTCTGCACAGTGGTCGAGGTGAGCACGATCATGCCGGTCATGGGCAGGAACCCGAGTCCGGTCTGCAGAGGGGAGAAGCCGAGGTTCTGCTGCATGTAATAGGTGAGGAACAGGAAGACGGCGAACACCGCTGATCCGGCCAACGCGATTGACGCGTACGCTCCTCCGCGCGCCCGATCCCACACGATGTGCAAGGGCAGCAGGGGATGCTCGACTCGCCGCTCCAGGGCGATGAAGCCAGCCAGCAGCACAGCACTGACGGCGAGCGCGACGATCGTGATCGGATCCGACCAGGAGCTCGTCTCGGCGTTCGAGAAGCCGTACACGAGCGAGAACAGGCCGGCGGATCCGAGGACCACGCCCCGTAGGTCAATCGGAGCGCGCTCCGGGCGGCGCTGATTTTGCAGCATCCTCAGCGCGGTGATGGCGGTGGGAACCGCGATGGCCAGGTTCACGTACAGGCACCAGCGCCACGAGACAGCCTGGGTCAGCACGCCACCGAGCAGCAGGCCCAGCGAGCCGCCTCCGGCGGCAATGGCACCGAAGATCCCGAACGCCTTGGGCCGATCGCGGGAGCCTTGGAAGGTGATCGTGAGCAGACCGAGCGCTGACGGGGCGAGCATCGCGCCGAAGGCACCCTGGAGTGCCCGGGCGGCCACCAGCGTGCCGAACGACTGCGCCAGTCCCCCGATCGCCGATGCCACGGCAAAGCCGATCAGGCCGCCGATGAAGGTCCATTTGCGACCAAAGAGATCTCCCAGCTTGCCTCCCAGCAGGAGAAGGCTGCCGAACGCGAGGGCGTAGGCGGTGATGATCCACTGCCGGTTCTCGGTCGAGAAATGAAGTGCCTTCTGTGCCGATGGCAGCGCGATGTTCACGATCGTCGCGTCGAGTACGACCATCAACTGTGCGACCCCAAGCAGGGCAAGCACGGCCCATCGGTTGGGACCGGGTGAGGCGGAGGAGTTGGGTGGGCTGGCGGTCATCAGTGTCCTTGGAGTCGCGGTTCGAGAACACACCTTAGCAGAGATCATCCCTGCAGCGGATATTACTGGCGTAATGGGAATTCTACTTGCCCAAGGTAGGATGACCGGAATCGGGGCTATACTCCGTGCATATGGATTCATCGAGCCCCCCTAATGCACCCAGCTCGATGATGCTGTTGCCCCGGTTGACCAAGCAGATCGTGCGCCGGAGCAGCTCAGAGTTGCTGGGAATGGACCTGCGGTTGCTGATGGCGCTGAGCTACCTCGGGGACCATGACGGCGCCCCTCAGCAGGAGCTGGTCGACGCGTTGTGCATGGACGCTAAGAACGTGGTGCTGCTGCTCAACGACCTCGATGACCTGGGTCATCTCGAACGCCGTCGCGATCCCGAGGACCGCCGGCGCCATCGCGTCCACATCACAGACGCGGGCCGTCAGGCGCTTCAGCGCGCCGCCCGTGTGCAGGAATCGATCGAGGACGAGGTCCTGAACGGGCTCGACCCCGAGGAGCGCGCGACGCTGTGGACGCTGCTCACCAAGGCCGTACGGGGCGCCGAGCCCGTCACTGAAGCCGCAGGGGATGCGGTCCTCGCGGCCACGGCCACCTCACGCTAAGCCTCCCTCGGGACCCACCGGCCGTCACGCGTCCGGGCACCCTGGAGGCCTCTCGGAACCCACGTCCATTAGGCCTCCCAGGACCCCTGGGCGATCAGGCCTCCCGGGACTTCGGGACCGTGCGATACGCACCAAATCCATGACGTCGTCTCGGATTTGGCGCCACAGGTCCGCATAGCGAGCGATTCGCACCGAATCCGAGTGCCGAGAGCGGTTGGTCTACGTCTTGCACGCTCGGCCGGGGCTGCCGAGTTTCAAGCCGAATCCCGAACCTCCACGTTGTGAAAAACCGGTCGTCCGGCGGATCGCTCGTCACAAATGCGGGGTATAGCCCCCGATCCGTGAAAGGCCTCCCCCCGCGAATGGCGCTTTTCACAGAATGGGGGCGGCCGGGTGAGCCGGACACGCTGGGGGTGCGCCGGGGTGCGCCAGCACCACGAACCGACACCAACGCACCAGAAATGTGTAAAGCTGCCGGCTGTGCGTAGAAGTGACGCTGTGCGGCTGCGGGTGAGAGTGATGCTGATGGCGGTGACGCTCGCCGTCATCCTCGGGTTGGCGCCGAGCGCCGGGGCGGCGATTGCGCGCACGTCGACGGCCGCGTTCAGTGCGCACGGCAGCGCCGAGCAGGTCTACGTCACCGGCCTGGCCGCAGACGCGCGCGTGTCACTGCTCAACCGGAAGGGACGGAGGCTGCACACGGGGCGTGCCGATTCGCTCGGCGGCCTGTTGTTTCGCAACGTCCGGCCCGGCACTGGTTATCGAGTGCGCCTCCTTCCGCACGGTGCGAGGTCCGGGCCGATCACCGTCTATTCGGACCGGGCGGCACCGTGGGATCCCAGCGTCTACAACCAGTCGATTCCGGACAACGGGTACGGCTATCTGACCACGCGAGATGGAACCAAGCTGGCGATCGACGTGCATCCGCCCACCAGTCCGGCGGGCGAGCCGGGCCTGCCGGTCGGCATCAAGCTGCCGAACGGCCCCGATTACACCCCGCCGTATCCAACCCTGATCGAATATTCGGGCTACGGGTACGCCGACCCCGCGGGCCCCGTGAACGGCATCGCCGTCCTGGCCAACCTGATGGGGTTCGCGGTGGTTGACGTCAACATGCGCGGAACGGGTTGCTCCGGCGGCGCATATGACTTCTTCGAGCCGCTGCAGAACCTCGACGGGTATGACGTGATCGAGACGATCGCCCATCAGCCCTGGGTCCTCGACCACAAGGTCGGGATGATGGGCATCTCCTACGGCGCGATCAGCCAGCTGTTCACGGCGCAGCTCGACCCGCCGGACCTTGAGGCGATCTCGCCTCTGTCCACGATCGATGCGACGGCGACGACCCTGTATCCCGGCGGAAGCCTCAACACGGGTTTCGCGGTCGCATGGGCTCAGCAGCGCCAGCAGGAGGCCCAGCCCGCCGGGCCAAGCAGCGGCCAGCCGTATGCCTATCAGCAGATTCAGAAGGGCGATCAGACCTGCAAGCAGAATCAGGTCCTCCACGGCGAGGCGGCGAACCTGACGGCCAAGATCCACGCCAACAGCCACTACATCCCGAAGGTGGCGGACCCCCTTGACCCGATCACGTTCGTGCACAAGATCGACGTGCCGACCTTCATGGCCTGCCAGTGGGAGGACGAGCAGACCGGCGGGCATTGTCCGGATCTGGCCCAGCACTTCACCGGCACTCAGCACAAATGGTTCACCTTCACCAACGGCGCGCACGTTGACTCGCTCGATCCGTACACCTTCGACCGCTGGTACGACTTCCTGGAGCTGTTCGTCGCCCACAAGGCGCCGTTACTGGACTCGCTGGTCAGCCGAGCCGCGGCCCCGGTGATCTACCAATCAGCGCTGGGTGTTCCCGATACGGACGCGATCACGCTGCCGTCGGACCCGATCCAAACCATCCCCACGTACTCGGCCGCTCTCGCTGCGTTCGAGAAGCTCCCGGAGATCCGGGTTCTGTTTGACAACGGCGCCGGGAAGTCACCGCTCGGCACCGTGACCCCCGGGAATCCGTACCCAGGCTTCGAAAAGTCCTTCTCGGCGTTCCCCATCCCGGGCACCACGACCCGCTACTGGTACCTCGGGCCAAGCGGCGCGCTCGCCGACCGTCCGCCCGCTGTCAAGGGCATCAACTGGTACACCTCGAACGCCAAGGCACTGGCCCCGACCGACTACTCGACGAACACCGGGGGCGGCGGCCTGTGGGGCGACGCATCGCAGTGGCAGTGGAGCTGGCAGCAGAACCCAGCCGGCACCGCCGTTTCATATGTGTCGTCTCCGCTGCAGAGCAACACCACCGTTATCGGTGCCGGCGCCGTCCACCTCTGGGTGCGCTCCTCGACGCCCGATGCGGACCTCCAGGCCACGATCAGCGAGGTGCGGCCGGACGGTAAGGAGACCTTCGTGCAGAACGGCTGGATGCGTGCCAGCGAACGCAAGCTGGCCACCAACGCGAACAACCTGTTCAAGCAGCCCAGCACCCTGCTGGAGCCGATCCCCAGCGAAAAGGCCGCGGACGTCAGAACCATCCCGAAGAAAAAGTTCGTCGAGGTCGTGATCCCGCTCTACTACGAAGGCCACGTATACCGAGCCGGCTCACGGATTCGCGTGACGATCTCCGCGCCCAATGGAACACAGCCGATCTGGGCGTTCGCCCACGCCGTGCCGGCCAAGACCGCGAAGGTGTCGATCGCCTTCTCGAAGCGGATGCCGTCAAGCCTCATCCTGCCGGTCATCCCAGGGGTGAGCGTGCCGACAAGCGTGCCCGCTTGTCCAAGCCTGCGTAACGAGCCGTGCCGGCCCTACCAGCCCATCACCAACCTCGTCGCGGCCCACTGACCGACGGGATCGAGGCCCGCCCGCTCGCCCGCCCGCCCCGGACCCCGCGTAGGAATGCCCAAAGGTTGGTAGTCCGCCGGCGGTACGCTCGCCGTATGACTCGCTACGGAAAGCGGGCGGACATGATCGTTCACGAGGAGGACCCGTTCAACGCCGAGACCGGGCTCACAGCCCTGGCCGAGGGTCCACTGACCGCGACTGATCGGTTCTACGTCAGGGGGCACGGCTCGGTACCCGACATCGACCCTGACACGTGGCGGTTGCACGTGCATGGGGCCGTGCAGCGGGAGATGGACCTGTCCCTCCGCGCCCTGCGCGAGCGGTTTACCGAGCGCTCGGTGACCGCCACTCTGCAGTGTGCCGGGAACCGCCGGGCCGGATTAATGGCCATTCGTGACATCCCGGGCGAAGCCCCTTGGGGTCCGGGCGCGACCGGCACCGCGACGTGGGCCGGGGTGGCGCTCGCCGACGTGCTCGCACTCTCCGGTGTGCAGTCCCAGGCCATGCACGTCGATTTCGGCGGCGCCGACGTGTGCCCGGAGGCGAAGCCCGCCCAGCGCTTCGCCGGCTCCATCCCGATCGAGAAGGCACAACGTCCCGAGGTCATACTCGCCTGGGCGATGAATGGCGAGCCGCTGCCGCACATCCACGGTGGGCCGCTGCGCGTCGTCGTGCCCGGCTACATCGGCGCTCGCAGCGTCAAATGGCTCGAGCAGATCACACTCAGGCCCAACCCGTGTCAGGGGTACTTCCAGAGGGTGGCCTATCGGCTGCTACCGGAGGACGGGACTCCCGGCCCGGACGCCGGGATGCCACTCGGACTGGTCGCGCTCAACTCCGACGTGCTCACTCCGGCCGACGGCGAGACGGTCGCGGCCGGGCTGGTTGAGGTGCGCGGCTACGCATTCGCGGGCGGGGAGCGCCACGTGGCACGGGTCGACGTCTCACTCGACGGGGGCGTGCGGTGGTCGCAGGCAGAGCTGCTCGAGGACCTCGGGCCGTGGGCCTGGCGGCATTGGCGGATTACAGTCGATCTCGCTCCCGGAGTGCACGACATCATCGTCCGGGCCTGGGACTCCTCCGCGGCTACACAGCCCGAGGACGAGGCGGCGCTGTGGAACCCGAAGGGCTACGTGAACAACGCCCGCCCGCGGGTGAGGGTTCGCGCCGTCGCCCGCCCCTAGCCCGCCGGCCTGCCCCCCAACGGAGCCCGGCACGCCCTCTAGGCGGCGGAGGGTCCGCCGATCGTCGCAATCGCTTCGGCATCCTGGCGCGGCATGCCGAACGGCGAGGTCTCGAGCCATTCGCCCATATCGGCGGCCGAGATGGGCCGGCTGAAGTGATAGCCCTGGGCCGAGTCACATCCGAACGCGATCAGGAGGTCCATGGTGGCTTGATCCTCCACTCCTTCGGCGACCACCTTCCGGCTGAGGTTGTGGGAGAGGTCGATGATCGCCCTAACGATCACGGCGTTATCGCTGGTCGACGCCATCGTGGTCACGAACGACCTGTCGGCCTTGATCTCGGTGACGGGAAGACGCTGCAGGTAGATCAGTGACGAGTACCCGGTCCCGAAGTCATCGATCGAGAGCTGTTGGTCGACGCCTTCGAGCCGTGCCAACAGCTCGGGCACGTCAGTGTCAATCAGCGCGCTCTCCGTGAGCTCGAATGTCAACCGACCTGGTGGGATGTCCCACCTCCGGTTCATCTCGTCGACGTCCTCCAACAAGCCGGCGCCGTGACGGAGGCAGGAAGCGTCGAGGTTGACGGCCATCGTCAGGTCGTAGCCCTGATCCCGCCATATCCGCAGCTGATGGAGCGCCTCGTTGATCACCCACATCGTGATCGGGATCATCAATTCGCTGTTTTCGACCTCAGGCATGAACTGCGCGGGCCTGAGGAACCCGTCCGCCGGATGGTTCCAGCGGATCAATGCCTCGACGCCGGTGATTCTGGACGTGGCGAGATCGATCTTCGGTTGGTAGTGGAGGACGAGTTCATCGTTGGCAACGCATTGGCGGAGGTCACGGAGCAATGCCAGGCGTCGCGTCGCGGACTCCTCCTTGGCCGCGGCGAACAGCGCGTGACCGCCGCCGACCCGCTTGGCGTCATACATGGCCAGGTCCGCTCGCCGTAGCAGGTCATCGATGTTGTCCCCGTGCTCGGGGACGAGCGTTATACCGATGCTCGCTCTGATGTCGATCGCGTGACCGTCGATGACAAATGCCGGCTCGAGCGCCTGCTCGATCTTCCACGCCACCGTCGCCGCCCCCGGCAGGTCAGTGCTGAGCAAGAGAAGCCCGAACTCATCACCCCCGAGTCGCGCGACCGTATCTCCTTCGCGCACGCAGTCCGTCAGCCGACCGGCGACGAGTTTCAGCAACGCGTCACCTATATGGTGGCCGATGGTGTCGTTGACCTGCTTAAACTCATCCAGGTCCATCACAAGCAGCGCCAGCGACTCCTTGTTTCGAATCGCGACGTGGATCCCATGATTGACCCGGTCACTGAACAGGAGCCGGTTGGGAAGACCGGTGAGGGAGTCGTGCAAGGCCTGGTGTTTCAGAGCCTCGGTGTATGCCTCCCGCTCGGACAGATCCCTCACACAGCCGATCTGGATCCAGCGCTCACCCAGGGATACGCGGCTCAAAGCCAGCTCGATCGGGAACGCCGATCCGTCCTGGCGCGTCCCCGAGGATTCAGTCCAACGCTTACCCGTGGATCCATCCGGGAGAGACCGGAGATTGGTCTGCTCTGAACTCGCGGGAACAGGATCGAGGTTCGGATCCACCATGATGGAGAACGAGCGGCCGACCGCGTCCGCCTCGCTGTAGCCAAACATCTCAGTAGCGGCACGGTTGAATGATTCGATCACGCCGTCCTCGCCAATCGTCACGATTCCGTCAGCCACGCTGGCGAGCACCGCGCGGGTCTGCGCCTCACCGTCACGCACCTCGCTCAGTGACCGCTCGAGGTCGCGCGACTTCAGGAACAGCTCGACGAAAAACGCCACTTTGGCGCGCAGGGTTGTGGGCACGATCGTGCCGAAGATGAAGTCCACCGCGCCGTTGGCGTATGCGAGCGGAACTTCGGATTCGTTGCTGGCGCCCGCAGTGATGAAAATTATCGGCGTGTGCTCGGACGCGGCGCGCATCCGGACCAGCCTCGCGGTCTCGTACCCGTCGATGCCCGGCATCTGAACGTCCATCAGAATCACGGCAAAGCTCTCCGCGATGACCAGGTGCAGCGCCGCCTCACCCGACTCAGCCTCGACGACGCGATGGCCTAGCGGGGCCAGGACGGCCTTGATTGACAGGCGTTTGGACGCGTTGTCATCGACCACCAGAACCGCGGGCGTTGTCACACCATCCTCATCCGCAGCCGAGGGCGCCGTGGCTGAAATGGCGGCTTTGGACCATGGGTCCGTATCCAGGAGGGCCATGGGTCGGCTCAGCCTCCGCGCGAATGATTCTTCGCAACGGCCGGCAGCCATGCGCTGAGCGCGTCCAACAGCGAGGCTGTGTCAACCGGCTTGGGGATGTAATCGGAAGCGCCCGCCGCGATGCAGCGCTGGCGCTCCTTACCGACCACTTTGCCGGTGACCGCGATGATCGGCAGCGTGGCCCACTCCTGGCGTGCCCGGATCGCGGTCATCGTCTGGTAGCCATCCATGACCGGCATCATGATGTCCATCAAGACCACGTCGACGCTGTCATTCTGCTCGAGAACTGCGAGCGCTTCTCCTCCGCTCTGCGCCGCAAGAACCTTCATGTTCGCGCGCTCGAGCAACGCGGTCAGAGCGAATATGTTTGGGAAGTGATCATCGACCACCAAGACCGTTGTCCCGAGGGCAACAGCAACCGTGCCGTTGTTTTTGCTCCAGTTCAGAACTGGCTTGACCGATGTGCCGTTCTGGCTCGCTGAGGGGCTCGACGGCCCGGTGATCTGCGGCACCGGCGCCGACCGTTCGCCACCAGCCGCGGCTGGGGTGGGGGCGTGTGTGTCCTCGAGGACGGGCGGCGTATTGCGAAGCGGGCTCGTCGCATCGAGCTCGGGCTCCTCGATCGGAGGCCACTCCCCGGCGCCCGGGACGGTTGGGGCGGGCACGGCGCCAGCGGGCGAGATGGGAACGTAAACGGTGAACGTGCTGCCGGTCCCCGGCTGGCTCGTGAGCGTGATCTCCCCGCCGAGCAGCTGGACCAGGTTGCGGCTGATCGATAGCCCGAGTCCAGTGCCGCCGTACTGGCGGGCGGTGGTCCCATCGGCCTGTGCAAACGGCTCGAACACGGTCCGCTGTAGGCCGTTCTCGATCCCGATCCCGGTGTCAGTGACGCTCATCGCGATAACCGCAGACGCTCCGGCCAGGCCCTCGCAGGCTGGGTTCCAGCCATGGGTGCTGAGCTCGAGACGCACGGCGACGCTTCCCCGCGCGGTGAACTTGAATGCGTTGGCCAGCAGATTGTTCACGACCTGGCGAAGCCGGTGTGGGTCGGTCACCATCGACGCGGGGAGGCTCTCATCCAGATCAACCGAGAACGCCAGCCCCTGCCTCTCGGCCACGGCACCGTACGTCTTGGCGATGCCGTCTCGTAGCTCTGCCAGCGACAGGTCGGAGAACTCCAGCTGGACGGTGTGTGACTCGACCTTGGCCAGATCGAGAATGTCATTCAGCAGCTTGAGCAGGTCCATTCCCGAGGAGCGGATCACGGTCGCGTACTGGACCTGGCGCTCGGTCATGTTCCCGTCCGTGTTGTCCTCCAGCTGCTCCGCCAGCACCAGCAGGCTGTTCAGTGGCGTGCGCAGCTCATGTGACATGTTCGCGATGAACTCCGACTTGTACTTCGAGGAGACGGACAGCTCGGTGGCCTGTTCCTCGAGCAGGCGCTTGGCCTCCTCGACCTCCAGATATTTGCCTTCGACCTCGTCATTCTTGTCCGCCAGCAGGGTCGCCTGCTTGGCCAGATCCTCATTGGACTGGTGCAGCTCCTCCTGCCGAGACTGCAACTCCTGCGCCTGTGACTGTGACTGCTCGAGCAGCTTCTCGGTCACCGTGTTCGCGGCCACCGTGTTGAGCACCAGACCGATGCTCTCGGTCAGCTGATCCAAGAACGATTGGTGCGTCGGGCTGAAGGCCGCGAATGACGCCAGCTCGATCACGGCGCGCACCGACCCCTCGAACAGGATCGGCAGGACGATGATGTTCAGCGGAGAGGACTCACCGAGACCTGAATTGATCTGGATGTAGTCCGACGGCACATCGGTCAGCAGGATCCGCTCCTTCTCGAGCGCACACTGGCCGACCAGACCCTCCCCGAGCCGGAAGTGGCTCGCGAGATGCTTGCGCTCCTTGTAGCCGTAGCCAGCCTGGAACTGCAGCACCGGGCTGCCGCCGTCACCAAGATCGGTGAGGGCGTAGAAGACGCCGTGCTGGGCGGAGACCAGTGGTGCCAACTCCGCCAGAATCATCCGGGAGACCGTCGCCAGGTCACGCTGACCCTGGAGCATGCTCGTGAACCGGGCCAGATTTGTTTTCAACCAGTCCTGCTCAGTGTTCTGGCGCATCGTCTCGCGCAGGTTGCGGATCATTTCGTTCAGCTTGTCCTTCAGGACGGCCACCTCGCCGCTCGCGGCCACGCCGACCTGGCGCGTCAGATCGCCCTCCGTCACCGCCGTAGCGACCTCTGCGATCGCGCGCACCTGATTGGTCAGATTCGCGGCCAACTGGTTGACGTCATCGGTGAGGTCCTTCCACACGCCTGCGACTTCCTCGGACTGGGCTTGGCCACCCAGCTTCCCCTCGACCCCGACTTCGCGAGCAACGCGCGTCACCTCGCCGGCGAACCGGTTCAGCTGGTCCACCATCGCGTTGACCGTGTTCTTCAGCTCCAAGAACTCGCCCCGAACATCCGCCGTGATCTTCTTGCTCAGATCTCCGTTCGCGACCGCTGTCGTCACCTCGGCGATGTCACGAACCTGGCCCGTGAGGTTGCCCGCCATCAGGTTGACGTTGTCGGTCAGCTCCTTCCAGACACCGCCGACCTCGATCGTGTAGGCAGCGGCCTGGCCGAGCTTGCCTTCGGTCCCGACCTCTCGGGCCACACGCGTGACCTCGGAGATGAACCCGTTGAGCTGATCCACCATCCCGTTGATGGTGTTCTTCAGCTCGAGCATCTCGCCCTGCACGTCGGCCGACACCTTCTTGCTCAGGTCTCCGCCGGCCACCGCACCAATCACGCGCTGCATCTCGTTGCTCGGGCGCACGAGATCCTCGATCAAGCTGTTGACCGACTCGATGCAGTCACCCCAAACCTGGTCCGTCCCTCGGAACGAAACCCGCTGCGAAAGCTTGCCCTCCTTACCGACTACGCGACTCACCCGCGACAGCTCGGTGCCCAGTGCCTGATTGGCTCCGATGATCTCGTTGAGCGTGTCCGCGACCTTCCCCGCCGAACCAGTCCAGTGGACCGGCATCCGAGCCGTGAAGTCGCCCGCCTTCACGGCGCTCAAGACGTCAAGCAGAACGGTCGCATCGAGAGCCTCTACATCAGCAACGAGTTCAGTCGGCATGGACCCTCCAGGGGTCGTGGTGGATGAAGCATCCACAGCAAACGACCCATGAGGGCGATCAACCTACGATCGCCGGCAACCGCTGATCATTTCTGCGTCGTCACATCCCTTTATCGGCACGGCGCCTGAGAACATGACTCCCGACGAACGAGGCAGGGCCAGCACCGGTGATCGGCGATCGCTCAGACGAGCTTGAGGGGCACGACCGCGTAGGGGTCGAGCCGGTACACGAGTGAGACCCGGTGGAACCCGTCGGCGATGTCGGCTGACTTCTTGGCGCTGATGACGAGCACGGGACTTAGCCGCTTGCCCGAGATCGCCTTGATCATGTCCTTCATGACACCGGGGTCGTCGAGCGGGGCCGCAGTGAGTCCGGCAGCTCTGAGGATGTCGTTGGCACGGCGGGTTGTGAGCTGCGCGTCGCGGAGCCGCTTAATGGCTTTCGTGACGGCCTCCTCGCCAAGCTTGAGCGACAGGTAAGCCGCGGCCGCGGAGTAATCGTGCTCCGCTACGTGGTCAGCCCATTTGATCTGGACTGCGGGGTGGCTCCCAGCATCGCCTTCGCCGCCATTCGGCATCCTCCGATCATCGCAGGATTCGCTGGGGCGCCGGCGGCGGTCCGATCAGAGCCGCGGACGGCCCGTCTCGGTCGCGGACGGGAGCTTGCCGGATGCTGCTGTACGGGCGGTCTGATCTCCGCGGCGCCCACGCAGGATCACGGCGCACCCGACGGCGATCGCGGCGCCGATCACCGGGCCGGCGAGGTACACCCAATAAGCCTTCCAGTCTCCACTCACGAGTGCGGGGCCGAACGAACGCGCGGGGTTCATCGACGTGCCGCTGACCGGTGCCGCCCAGAGACCGGCGAGGGCGATATAGCCTCCGACCGCCAGCGCGCCGGTCGAGCCTACGTTCTGGGCGGCCGACGCGGTGCCCAGGATGACGCTCACGAGCGTTGCCGTGAGCACGATCTCCATCAGAAACGCTTGCCACGCGTGGTACCCCGGACCCGGAAGCGTCGCGCCAAGATGCTTCACATTGCCGAGCACCGCGAGCAGGAAGAGACAGGCAAGCGTCGCGCCAAGCAGCTGCGTGGCGATGTAACCCGGCACCCGCTTCCAGGGAAAGTCACCGCGCAAAGCGAACGCGAGTGACACCACGGGATTCAGGTGGGCGCCGGACACGGCGCCCATGAACAGGATGATCGCCATGACCATCAGTCCGGGCGCAACCACGGCGGCGGTCAGCGTGATCTGGCCCTCGGCATGCAGCAAGCCGCCGCCAGCAGCGACGAGCACCAGGAAGAAGGTGCCGAGGAGCTCTGAGAACAGCCTGCGGTACTCGAAGCGCGGATCGTCGAAATCGCTGCGCGACCCGAACTCGAGCATCAACAGATGGCGCGCGCGCTCCGGGTCCGGTGCCTGAAGCGTGGCGCGGTCACGATCGCGCATTCCGCTCACCCATGGAGTCTCGCATGCCCGCACCCAGCGGTGGTCTCGCCCAGGTCTGCGCAGACCCGTTCAGCTGATCCTCGCTTGGCTAGCGCACGCGGCGCGTGATCAGCGCTTTACCGCCGTCAGCCGGCGTCCATGCGACACCGCGGAACTTCCATCGCTCCGCCGGCGCGCCGGTGGGGTGCAGGGTGACCCGCTCCAGAATCGTTCGCAACACGACGTCAAGCTCCATGTGGGCAAATGTCGCGCCGATGCAGCGCCGCCGACCACCACCGAACGGGATCCATGAGTAAGTGTCGGGAACCACGTTGTAGAAGCGGTCCGGGTCGAATCGCTCCGGGTGCGGGAATAGCGCCGGGTCGTTATGGGTGAGGCACGCCGCGAGCAGGACGCGGGTGCCAACCGGCAATCGGAAGCCGCCGAGCTCGAATGGCTGCCGGACACCGCGTCCGGCGAAGGAGATCACGGGCCGAGTCCGCTGCACCTCGCGGATCGTGGCTTCACGTAACGTCGCGCCTCCGGCATCGGCCTCGGCGACGAGGCGCTCGAGCAGTTCAGGATGGCGGCGGAGACGCTCGATCGCCCAGCTGATCGTGTGTGCGGTGGTCTCGTGCCCGGCGGCGATCATCGTGACCAGCTCGTCGCGAATCTCGGCATTGGTCATCGGCCTTCCGTTCTCGTGCCGGGCGAGCACCATCAGCGCCAGGACATCCGGACGCTGCTCTAAGTCGGCGTCTGCCTTGGCAACGGTGATCAGCTCGTCCAAGACCAAGTCGATATCACCGCGGAGGTTCAGGAACCGGCGCCAGGGCGATCGGCGTCCGAGGTCGCGCTGCAGGAACGTCGCCGTTGCCATCCGCGAGCCGAGCGTCGTCCACGGGGGGATCAGCCCCTGGAGCTGCTCGAGATGATCACCCTGGGCCCCGAACACGGCCCGGAGGATCGCCTTGAGGGTGATCCGCTGCATTGGCTCGGCCGTGGCGAACTCGACACCGGCTGGCCAGGTGCCGATCTCGGCAGCGGCGATCTCGGCGATCAAAGGCTCGTAGGCGCGCATCCGCTGACCCTTGAATGGTGGCAACAGCAGCTTGCGCTGCTCCATGTGCTGCTCCTCATCGATGCCGAGCAGCGAGTTGGGACCGAGAATCGTGCGCAGCGGGCTCTGCGTGCCGGCATGGAGCGTCTGCGGCGCAGCCTGGAAGGTCTGCTTGATGAGAACTGGATCGGCGACTATCACGATCGTTCCCAGCCCGATGACACGGACGGTGAACAGGGAGCCGAAACGGCGGCGCAAGCGTCCGAGATACTCGCGCTGACGGGTCATCATCGCCAGCGTCTGCAGCGGGACCGGCATTCCCGGACCCGGCGGCACGCCATCGACAGCGATAGGGGTGGCAGGCGCCACCGTTGCGGCTTGCACTATTGGGGCGCCTTACCCACCAGGCCGCTCGTCGAACGCCACCTCGTACGTCTCGACCGAGGTCCGAGCGCCGCGTCCATCAGCCGGGGACATCTGGTTCATCGCCTCGTCGGCCCGTCGCAGATCATCTTCTGTTTGACAGAAAATCAGATTCGCGCCGCGATTGGTTTCGCGATCTACGGGCTACCGTCCCACACCCGTCGCTGGAATTCCACCCGCCGGTGGTCGTACCAGCGTCGGCAGCGAGCTGCGGGCCAAAATGGTGCGCTGTGGTGCAGCCGCTCAACAACGCCGTCGTGGAACCGGAGTCTCCCGGCACCGCCCGAGCCCAGAGAATCCTCCGCGCATACCTCGAGGACGTCGCCAACCGTTACTACGGGCGCCAAGCGACCGACGACGAGATGGAAGCCGCCCTCCGAGACTTCTCCAACGGTGACCTGACCGAGCCGCACGGCGTGTTCCTCGTGGCTCGCGCTGACGGCTCGGTCCGGGGCTGTGCCGGCCTGCGGTTCTTGCCCGACCGGCTGGGCGAGGTCACCCGTCTGTTCGTCGTCGAGACGGCGCGCGGACACGGGCTCGGGTCTCAACTTATGGAACAGCTCGAGTCGCTCGCCCGGGAACGCGGCCTGGACAGGCTGCGTCTCGACACCCGCAGCGACCTGGTTGAAGCTCGACGCCTGTACACACGCCACGGCTATCGAGAGGTCGCCCCGTTCAACAACAATTGGTACGCCGAGCACTGGTTCGAAAAGACACTCGCGTGACCCACGGAACGTAGCCTGTGGGTCGCGATGTCCCTAGATCATCCCCATCTGGAGGTTTCACATGGATGCACCCGTCAAAGTTCGCGAGGAGCTCAACCGTGTCGTGCGCTTCGATCCGGCCGAGATCAGGAAGGCCCTGCGCGATGTGGAGGGCTTCAACGCGAAGGTAGCTCTAGTGATCACGCGCAGCGTCGGAACGATGGCCTGCGCTTACCTGTTCGGTGTGATCGCGCTGATCAGCCTGCCCGCCGCGATCAATTCGGGGCAGGTGATCATCATCGTCGCGTGGATCGCGCAGACGTTCCTCCAGTTGGTGCTCCTGTCGATCATCATGGTCGGTCAAACGGTGCAGTCCGCCGCGTCAGACGCGCGGGCGGCAAAGGAGTTCGCGGACACCGAGACGATTCTTGACCGCCTCGATGTCAAGACGGCTGGCGGCATCAAGGACGTGCTCGACGCAATCCACGCGATCGGGACCCCGGGCGCAAAGGACCACTGACTCGGGTGGCGGCAGGTCCCCAGGCAGGAACCTGAACCGCCGTCACGGCGCTGGCGACGCCGCGTCGAACTCGGTGGCCACGATGCGTTGGTCATGCACGCCCGCGGCCTGATCGGATGCGAGCCACACGATCGGTGGGCCCATCACGGCTGGATCCAGCAATCCGGCCCTAACCTCGCTGGGAACCTCATCGGGAACCATCCCGGTTCGGGTACCCCCGCCAGGAAGCAGGATGTTGACGGTCACCGAGCTGCCGGCCAGATCCGCTGCCATCACCCGGGAGAACGCCTCGACGCCGGCGCCCGCCGGACCGTAGGGCACAAAGCCACGCCGAACCATTGTCTGCTCGTTCATCGAGATGTTGACCACCCGCCCGCCGCCATCCCGGAGCATCAGTGGCACCACGGCGCGGGCCATTAGAAAACAGCCGACGACCTTCGTCTCCACGACATCCCGAAATCCGGCCGGCGCAACCTCCCAGAACGGCTGCGGCTCCGACATGAACCGCGGATTGACCGTCCGCATACCGATGCCCGCGTTGTTGACGAGCATGTCGATACCGCCCCAGGCGTCTCGTGCCCGGTCAACACAGGCGGCAACCGAGCGCTCGTCACGCACATCGAGCTGACACGCGATCACCGAGGGACCTAGCTCCTCCGCGGTCACTTTAGCCCGCGCCTGGTCACGGCCGGTGACCATCACTCGGGCCCCCGCCCCCGCGAGCGCCGCGGCCATCGCCGCGCCCAGGCCGCTGGTGGCGCCCGTTACCAGCACGCGGACGTTGTTCAGGTCACTCATTGCGGTTTGCGGGTGTTGATGTGACGCCAGACATGAATGCTTCCTTCGAATCTTAAAGCGGACCGGACCTGACCTAATTGCTTGAGACCGTGGAGCAGTGCAGCACGTTTGGAGAAGACGAACGAGAGGCGATGAGTTTTGATCGCGGGTGGGGTCTCAGGGGTGAAATTTTCGAACTGGAGGCTGAGGACGAATGTCTGTTTCGGTAGCAGGTGAGATTTTGGACGACGAGCTCGAGCGACGAGCGGCCGAGCCCGCCACCGGCGAGGGAGTGATCGTGGCGCGTGCCTTGAGCCGCTCGTTCAAGGGTGGCATCGAGGCCGTGCGCGGTCTCGATCTGACGGTGGAGGCCGGCGAGGTGTTTGGCTTTCTCGGCCCGAATGGCGCCGGCAAGACCACGACCGTGCGAATGCTGTGCACGCTGCTCCCGCCGACCGCGGGCAGCGCCACCGTGGCCGGGCTGGACGTGGTGACCAACGCCTCCCAGGTACGCAAGCGGATCGGCGTGGCGCTCCAGGAGATCGGGCTCGATCCGGTGCAGTCCGGACGTGAGCTGCTCGAGCTCCAGTGCGGGCTCTACGGGATCACCGGCCGCCAAGGTCGGGAGCGAGCCGGCGAGCTGCTCGAGCTGGTTGGGCTGACCGAAGCCGCCGACCGGCGAACCAAGACCTACTCGGGCGGGATGAAGCGGCGGCTCGATCTGGCCAGCGCGCTGGTCCACTCTCCAGAGGTCCTGTTCCTGGATGAGCCGACGACCGGGCTTGACCCGGCGTCGAGGCTGACGATCTGGGACGAGGTGCGGCGGATCAACGGCGATGGCGCGACCGTCTTCTTGACCACGCAGTACCTCGAGGAGGCCGATCGGCTCTGTAACCGGCTCGCGATCATCGACAACGGCCGCATCGTGGCCGCCGGAACTCCGGAGGAACTGAAGGCCAGCCTCGGTCACGACGTCGTGTCAGTGTCATTGAACGGGGCGGACCCGGTGGGCGCCGAGGCTGCGCTCGCGGGCCTCCTGGGCCTCGAGCGGGTGCTCACCGAGCGCGACGCGCTCGCGCTGTACGTCGAAGATGGCGCCGGATCGATCGTTGAGGTCGTGCGCCGGCTGGAGGGCGAGGGAATATCGGTCGGGGCGATCAGCGTCGCGCGGCCGTCACTTGACGATGTGTTCCTGCAGGCCACGGGCCGGCGGCTCGAAGGTGCAACGAATGACGATCAGGAGGTGCAGTCATGACCGGCCTCACGCTGGCCAACCCGCGAGCAATCCGCGAACGGACCGCCGCGAGCAAGATCCTGACGGAGGTCAGGCTGCTGGGCAGGCGGGCCGTGCGCGAGGTCGCGCGCTACCCGGAAGCGACGATCCCCACCCTGTTCATCCCGCTGTTCTTCCTGGCGGTGAACATCGGGCAGGTATCCAAGACGTTTCCGAGCTCGACGCCGTTCTTGCATGGACAGGGCTACGTGGCCTTCCAACTGCCGGTATCACTCATGTTCGGGGTGGCCACGGCGACCTCGGGGCTTGCGCTCGTGACCGAGATCGACCTCGGATACTTCGACAAGCTGCTGGTCGCCCCGATCAGCCGCTCGTCGATCATCTTCGGGCGCCTGGCGGCGGATCTGGTCCGCGGGATAGGGGCCTCCACAGTGGTGCTGCTGGCGGGACTCGCACTCGGTGCGAGGATCCAGAGCGGCGTGCTCGGGGCCCTCGTGATCGTCCTGCTGGCGGCGATGTTCGGAGTTGCGTACGCGGGCTTCGGGATCCTCGTGGCGCTGCGAACGCGGAACGTACAGGCGACGCAATCGAGCTTCCTGCTGTTCTTTCCGCTGCTGTTCCTGAGCCCGAACTTCGTTCCGTTCAACCGACTGTCGCCACTCATGGAGACACTGGCGCACATCAACCCCGTCAGCTACGTGATCGTCGGGGTGCGCTCGCTCGTGATCAACGGGTGGGTGCCCGGTCAGCTCGCCGTGTGCGCCCTCGTGATCGTCGGACTGGCGATCGTTCTGACCGGGCTCTCCCTGCGGACGATCGCCACCTATGACCGCTGACCAACGACTGAGCTAGAGCGGCGGGACCTGGTTGTCGACCTGCGGCCCGTGGTACAGGTGATCGTGGTCCTGACAGGAGCCAGGGAAGGTGAACCGCACGCTGTCGCTGCGTACGCCGTTGTAGCTCGCGAACAGGGTCGCGTGGCCGACGGTGCCGACCTCACATCGCCGATCCGTGCTGCTCTTGACGCGGACAATGATCTTCATGACGTTCCCGGGCACACCCCACATCACCGCTCGGTGTGAGTGGTAGACCAGGTTGTGCTCGACGGTCATGACGATCAGGCGGTCGGGCTGGTGGCGGACCCGGTCGACCTGGCAGAGGATTCCGGAAACCGTGTTGGCGCCCAGGTTGATGTCGCCGTGGCCGCGGGCGTAGCTGCCGGTCGCTCCCGTGATCGGGGCACCGGTGTGAAAGCCCCAAGGCGGAACCCCGGCCACGGTGGGGATCGGGGCGCAGTATTGGACCGAAGATCTAGCGGCGGAGCCGGCCACGTTGAACATCGCCAGCATTGGCGTCAGCACCAAAACCGCGAGTCCCATGCGCCGGGCTAGTGCGTGGCTCCGCATTCTGTGGCAGAGCATCGTCTCGCCGCGAGGGAACCTGGTCATAAACCGAACTATTTGGACGCCTTTATGACCAGGATCGCTCGTTGGACGGCGAGGTACCCTCCTCGACGACTCAACTCCGGTCGTCGTCGAGTAGTTCGGTCTTAAGGAGAGGATCACTGAACGCAACAGCTCCCGTTCGTAACATCCGGGGCTGCTCAGTACGACGCGGGGAGGCCACGTGGACGAGTACGACATCAAGCTCGATGACAAATATGGACAGCTGACGCTGATCGACCTTGCGCACGAGGCGGCGACTCATGAACCGTGGTTCAACCAGACGCTCACCACGGTCAATGACGCCGTGGTCCGGCTTGGGGTGCTTGAGGGTGAATTCCACTGGCACAAGCACGATCACGAGGATGAGTTCTTTCTCGTTCTCGAGGGCGAGCTGGTGATCGAAATAGAAGGCCGTGACGAGGTCAGGCTCGGCCCTCAGCAGGGATTCACGATGCCGAAAGGGGTTCTGCACAAGACCAGCGCCCCCACACGGACGGTCGTTGTGATGGTCGAGCCAGGCGGCGTGGTACCGACGGGTGACCAGTAGTACGCTGGCTCGCTAGCAGGGACTCCAGGATCGCTGGAGGAATTGTCGGTCCAGCAGCTGGCCCGAATTCAGGGTGAGGACTACGCCCGAGTAGTAGCGGCGGCCCGAGCAAACGCGGATACCAACCAGGCGAACCGAGACCAGCGCGGTCTGCACGGGTGCCTCAGCGCAGTTCGGAGTGCACCCGTGATACTCGGCATTCCCGCTTCCCGTTGCTTCGGGGCCGCCCCAAGATGTCCACTGGGTACCCGACACGAATAGGGTCCCATCTCCGGTGAGCTCCAATGAACGAGGCCGCTGCCGCGGGGGTCCGGCGACGCCCTGGAAGAAGACGGCGCTAGTGGTCTGAGCGGACGTCGTGACGGTGATCGCGGGCGGCGTGGTCGACGTCGCGGCCGTCGACGTAGCCGTACTCGTGATCGGGGTGGGGGCAACCTTCGTGACCGTCTTGGTGGTACTGCTCCCGCACGAGGCCAGGGCTGGAAGGGCCAGGAGCGCAAGCAGTAGGCGGCATCTCACGCCGCGGATCATATGGCGCGCCCAGGAGCGCAGCGGTAACGTCCACGAGATGCCAAAGGCTTCCGCGGAGCAGGGCGAGTCTCCATCTGAGCAGATCGACGCAAGGGTCAAGGAGCTGGGCGATTGGCGGGGCAAGACCCTGGCCAGGCTGCGGGCCCTGATCAAGCAGGCAGACCCTGACGTGGTCGAGGAGTGGAAGTGGAAGAAGGCTTCCAATCCAGGGGTGCCGGTCTGGTCCCACCAGGGTCTGATCTGCACCGGCGAGACCTACAAGAGCGTCGTGAAACTTACGTTCTTTAAGGGAGCCTCGCTGGAGGACCCCACGCGATTGTTCAACTCAAGTCTCGATGGCAACACCCGGCGCGCCATCGACTTCCACGAGGACGCGGAAATCGATGAGAAGGCCTTCGTGAGTCTCATCCAAGCTGCCGTGAGCCTGAACGAGTCCTGACCGGCCGGGGCTGTCAGAGATGAGGCGCTCCCGGTGCGCACCTCGACTCTTTTCGAGCACAGGGTCGCTTGACGGGATACGGTGTCCCGCTCACGTACAACTCCGCGCAGCGTTGCGCTGTGGGAAGGGATGGCAGATGCCGACCTTGATCGCGTTTCACGAGGTGGATGACCTCGAGCACTGGCTGAGCTCATCGAAGCGAGCGGAGGTCTTCGGGCCGCTGGGGATCACGATGCGCACGTTTCGTGACCCCGAGGGTTCGAACCGAGTGGGACTGATGGCCGACGTCCCCGACATGGCTGCCTTTCAGGAGCTCATGGAGTCCGAGGCCGGAGCCGACGCAATGAAGCACGACGGTGTTCGCCCCGAGACCCTGGTGATCCTCACCGAGACGTAGTCCTTCGGTTGCGGGTGCGAAGTGCCACGATTCCGGAGATGACCAAGAAACCGGCCGCGCCGGAGCACCTGCACGACCTCGCACGACTGCGCCGCGTCCGGGACCGGATCGACCGGGAGTACGCGCAGCCGCTTGACGTCGAGGAACTCGCCCGCGGCGCGTACATGTCGGCCGGGCACTTCAGCCGCGAGTTCCGGCTCGCCTACGGTGAGTCTCCCTATGGCTATCTGATGACACGGCGCATCGAGCGCGCGATGGCGCTGTTGCGTCGTGGTGACCTCAACGTGACCGAGGTCTGCTTCGCGGTCGGCTGCTCGTCACTGGGGACGTTCAGCACCCGCTTCACTGAACTGGTCGGAATGCCGCCGAGCACCTACCGGCACCAGGCGGCTGACGCGACGGCGGGGATGCCGCCGTGCGTCGCGAAGCAGGTGACCAAACCGATCAGGAATCGAGAAGCGCGGTCACCGGAGCGCGGCTAACGTGACCCCCATGGACATCATCATTCACCAGGCCTATCTCCCGCAGGACGACCCCGAGGCAGCCCTCGCCTTCTATCGCGACGCGCTCGGCTTCGAGCTCCGCAACGACGTCGAATACGGCGGCGTGCATTGGCTGACTGTCGGCCCGCCCAGCCAGCCGGACACCTCGATCGTCCTGCACCCGCCGGCGGCCGACCCCGGCATCACCGATGACGAGCGCCGCACCATCGTCGAGATGATGGCGAAGGGCACCTACGGCCATCTCAACCTGGCCACCAAGGACCTGGATGGCGCCTTCGAGCGGCTGCAGAGCAGCGTGGCCGAGGTCGTCCAGGAGCCGATCGAGCAGCCCTACGGCGTTCGCGACTGCGCGTTCCGCGATCCAGCGGGCAACCTGATCCGCCTCATCGAGCTGCGCTGAGGCGACAGCTCTAATCCGTTTCGGTTCGGCCTCACTGATGGCCGATTACGACGAAAGGAAGCACCGTCATGAAGACAATGACATGTAAGCAGCTGGGTGGACCGTGCGATTTCGCGCACCATGGCGCTAACGCCAATGACGTCATCAAGGCGCAGGACAGCCACTTGAAGGAAGTAGTCGCCGGAGGTGACGAGGCGCACAAGATGGCCCTGGGCGAGATGCAGGGTAGGTGGAAGAGGCCGCTGTCGGGGATGGCGTGGTATCGGAAAGCCAAGCGCGACTTCGCCGCTCTGCCCGAAGACTGATGTGCGCCGACCCGCGCTCCCTGGCTCGGCTTCGAAGCCTTCCGCGCTCGACCCGTGAGCCCTGCCGGTCAGTCCTCGCGGTCGAGGACCTGACGCAAGCGGCTCGCGAAGGCCTCGGGTTGACCGGCGCGCCCGGATCTACCGTCGAGAAAGCCGCCGTGGTGGCTGGGGAACACGGTGGCCAGCTGACCGAGCAGGTCGGCGGTGGCCATCGACGTGCGTCCGGTGAAAGTGCTCTGGGAGTCCTCGCCAACGGCGATGATGATCCGCGTTGGCGCCGCGGCCAGGGCGTCGACGTCGGGCCGAAAGCTGCTGATCGCGGAGGACCGGTCCGATAGCACAGGGTCGTCGCAGGATCCGTCATCCTCGGGCGCTATTTCGAGCGCCACGGGATCCGGGATCCCGGTGCTGACCTGCTCGCCGTCGAACTGACCATCGTGCACTCCTGTCGCTCGGATGAAAGCCGAGCATGCACCTAAGACGTGAGTTTCACATCGGTCAAAAAGAGCGATGTCGTGGCGATCACCCTTACGCGAAAACCACCCGCCCCTTAGCTGCCGGGCCGATGCGTTGCCACAACCCACATTGCCCAGGCTTTCAACTCCGTGCCCGCGCATCACGGACCGGCTGGGCGATCCCGATGAGGTTGCCCTCGCTGTCATAGAAGAACGTGCCGAGCTCACCGTTGCCCTTGCTCGGGTAGTTGTCAGGGGCGGCGATCGTGTCATCGCGTACATCGAACCCAGGCATGTCGAAGCGTTCGAATCTCACACCCCGGGCGCGCAGCTCAGCCAGTGTCGTCTCGAGGTCCTCGACCTCGAATCCCATCTGGGTCGATGCCCCAGACGGAGCCCCTGCCGAGCTGAAGAGATGGAACTCGGTTGGCCCGCACAGATAACGCAGGCCGCCCTCGCGCTCCTCCGCCGGCTCGAGTCCGAGCTTGTCTCGGTAGAAGGCACGCGCCCGGTCGAGGTCCTGAGCGGGCAGCTTGGTCACGGTATGGGCGTTGCTGAGCGGTCCGGGCATGGCGACGACGTGTGCGGCGCGGCTAGGGCATACCAGCGGCGGCTGCCTTGATAGCCGCTCGCACCCGTGGATACGTGCCACACCGGCAGACGTCCCGGATGCCGTCCAGATCAGTATCGGTGATCTGGCGCCCCTGTGCCTGGACCTGATTGACCAGAGCGACGGCGGTCATGATTTGCCCCGGCTGGCAGTACCCGCACTGGGCCACGTCGTAGTCGATCCACGCCTGCTGCATCGGATGCAGGGGCTTGCCCACAGTCGCCGCGAGACCCTCGATCGTGGTGATGTGATCGGTCGGCTTGATCTGCGAGATCGAGACCGAGCAGGGGTGGAACGCCTTCCCGTTAATGTGGGAGGTGCAGGCCTTGCAGACGTTGAGCCCGCAGCCGTACTTCGGGCCGGTCACCCCGAGCAGGTCCCGCAGGACCCACAGCACTCGCACCTTGCTGTCGCAATTGACGGTGACTGGGCTGCCGTTGAGGTTGAAGCTATAGGTGGGCACGGGAGCTCCTAGGAGAAGTCGTTCGTCGCCGATGGCGGAAGCGGTGGGACGGTTGGGTACGGCGTGAATCCGAGTGGAAGGCTGTGATTGATCGGGAAGCTCGTCGGCAATGTGCCGGTGGCGCGGGCATACGCGCACGCGACCGCCGCCATGGCCGGCGCTACACCCAGCTCGCCCGCTCCACCTGGGTTGCTCCCGGTGGGTGGCATCACGATCACCTGGACGTTGAGGGGCGTGTTCCATTCTCGCGTGTAATAGGCGTTATCCCAGCTGGCCTCGAGGAAGTGGCCGTTGGACAGGTGGAGGCTGTAAGTCAGAGCCTGTGCGATCCCGTCCATCAGGCCGCCGATCATCTGCGCCTCGAGGCCGAGCGGGTTGATCGGAAGGCCGACGTCGACGGCGCACACAGCCTTCGTGACCCTCGGACCGGTATATCCGTTCTGCACCTTGCGATTGACCGTCGCGCTCGTGCAATCGATCTCGACCAGCCAAGCGACTGCGCCCTTGTACTCCTTGTGGATCGCGATTCCCTGCGCCGTGCCTGGAGGCATCGACTTGCCCCAGTTGCCAACCTGGGCGACCTTGTCGAGCACCGCCTGCACGCGGGTGTCGCGGACGAATGCTCGGCGGAACTTGTACGGGTCCTGCCCCATCGCCGCGGCAGTCTGGTCCACCATCAGCTCGGTCGCGGTGGTCACGTTCGGGCTGTATATGTTGCGAACGCTGCTGGTGTTGAACGTGTTGTAGTTGTAGATCTCGTTGAGCAGCTGGGTGACGGCGCCGAAGTTGTACGGCACATTCTGGGTGAGCGCGAAGATGGTCTCTGCGTACCCGAGATTCCCCCCCGGCGGGGTTGCGAGCATCGCGCTGAGGATCTCCCCGAATCCCATCGAGAAATCCGTTGCGACGCTGGTGTGTCGCTGATCGAATGTGAGAACGTTGCCCGCCAAGTAGCTGATCCTGACGGTCGAGGTACACATCGGGTGCACGCGGCCCTGGCGGAAGTTGTCAGCGCGGTGCCACATCAGCTTCACGGGTTTGCCGAGCTTCTGCGAAACCACGGCCGCCTCAAAGGCAGCGTCGCAGAACAGGTGACGCCCGAATGAGCCGCCGCCCTCGGTGACATGGGCGGTGACGGCGGTCACGGGAAGCCCGAGGATCTGCGCTATCTGCTCTTGCGCCCAGATCGGCGACTTCATGCTCGACCAGACCTGGGCCGAGTTGCTGCGGACATCTGCGATCGCGCAGTTGGTCTCGAGCGGGTCACCAGGGCGGAAGTAGAAAGTGAACTGCTGCTCGATGGTCTTGGCGAGCAGATTCACCGGAGGCGGGATTGGCAGCTCGGCCGATCGCAGGTCAGCCAGCACATTCTGGTCTGACTTCCCGTCCACCGTGCCCGGGCCCCAGACCACCTGAAGCGCATCGATCGCCTCGATGCACTGCCCAAACGTGTCACCGCGGACCGCGACGCCGCCGGCGACGAACTGGGTGTGGGGGATGATCGCCACGTCGGTGATCCCGGGCATGGCCAGAACCTGCGCCGCGTTTTGGACCGCGAGCGCGGAGGCGTTGATCGTCGGGGGACGACACAGCATCGTCGGCAGCGCGCCCGGGATTTGAAGGTCCATCGCGAACTGCTTGACCCCGGTCACGATGTCCCGGGCGTCGATACGGCCCTGCGGCGTGCCCACCAGCGTGAGCTGAGACGTCGGCTTCAGCTGCGCCGGGACCGCCACCGTCTTCGAGACCGCGCCGCGGCGGGCTAGGTCTCCGATCGTCGCGGCCCTACCTCCCGGCGCCACAACCTGTCCGTTCTGGACCTTGAGGTCACTGGCCTTGGCGGCCCACATGCTCGCGGCCGTTTTGGTGAGCTGGCCTCTGGCCACAGCTGCCGCCACGCGCACCTGGTTGAAGATCGAGTGCATCGTGTTCGAGCCGCCGGTGAACTGGTTGAAGAGCAGCTGCGGGCTTGCGTCGGCGAGCGTGATATTGACCTTGTCGAGGGGCAGGCCCATCTCGTCGGCGATCGTCATAGCCACCGCCGTCGTGATTCCCTGTCCGACCTCAGCTCGCGGAAGGGCGAACGAGACCGTCCCATCGGAGTTGACGGTTACGGTTATCAACCCCGCGGTGAGCAACGCCGCATCGGTCAGAAGATCGCTGAGGTCGTAGAGATCGACCGGCTGTACGGTGGGGATCGACGCATCGGCCGGTTCGACGAACCACTGCGCAGCGCCGACGACGGTCGGCGCGGCGATCAGATAGCCGATGAACCGCCGCCGAGAGATCCCCTTCGGGCCCGCTCGCGCGATGTCGAGGGTCGTCGCCTCAGGTTCGCGGACGCTCATAGGACGCCCTGGCAAGTCAGCCATCTCCTTCCTCCCTGTCTGCCGCTGCGCGCCACTTTAGCTCTCCGTTTCTGGGTCTTGCGTAGGTTCCCCCCAAAAGTGGCCCATCAGAGCGAATCCGAACCTTGCGGTGGTTCCTTGTCTCGCATGCAGGCCTCGTACCCAGGTTTGACAAGACTTCTTGTCATAGCTAGTCTTGTCACAAGAGTTCTTGTCAAAGGAGGAGCACCATGCACCGCCACCCCGCTCTGAGTGAAGCGCTGGTTCGAGATCGTGCCGTTGAGCTTCGGCGCAGCGGCATGTCAAGCCTGCGTGACCCACGCATGCACCAAACCGACCACGTCAGCGGCGCCGCCAGGCGCCGAACCGGCTGGCTGCTGGTGGAGGTGGGTCTCTGGCTGGCTGTCCCGCGCAGCGCCATGAGCCGTCCAGGAGCGAGGGGCGAGCGTTGACGCTCACGGCCCTCAGTTCATCCGCATGACAAGTTCTCAGGGACCCGCCCGGAAGACTCGAGCGAAGCGGCCTCGCCGTCGGGTGATCACCGATGCTCGGGCAATGCGAGCGCTCGCACACCCACTTCGCGTAGCGCTTCTGGAGGCGGTGCGCCGCGATGGAGAGATCACTGCCACCCGGGCCGCGGAGCTGCTCGGCGAGAGCCCAGGGAACATGTCATGGCACCTGCAGACCCTGGCCAAGTATGGCTTTGTGGAGGAGACCGGCGAAGGGCGCGGGCGCAGCCGTCCGTGGCGTGCGACAAGCGAGTCCCGCAGCTTCGAGACCGGCATGACCGATCCCGAGGCAGCCGCCGCCGGCGAGGCACTCGAGCGGACCTTTCTCGCGCGAGCCTACGGCCAGATGCGGGAATGGTGGTCACGACGCCTGACCTATCCGGTGAAGTGGCGCCGCGCCGCGTTCATGACCGACAGCGTCCGCTACCTAACAGCCCCAGAGCTCGCCGCGATGATGGACGAAATCGTCGCGATCTACGATCGCTACTCGGACCGCGAGGACCAGAACAAGCGCCCGGCCGGAGCTCTCCCCGTGCATCTGCACGCACACGGGCACCCGCTTCCGCCGACGGCTGCAGGCAACTGAGGCCGATATTCCGACTCGAGGCCTAAGGGCTCAGGGTCGCCTGGGTAGGCCGGCGTCCGCGTTGCTCGGGTCGAGCAGTTCGAGTGCTAGCGCCGACCAGGCGAAGTCCTCAGCTCCCATGCCGCGCCCACTCTGCGGGTTGTAGAACTCGCGCAGCCCCTCCCGCGCCACGGTTTCGGTGATCGCGCCGGCGAGCGTGGCCGCCTGCTGCTCGTAGCCCAGGCGCACCAAGCCGCGCCACAGAAGCCACGCGCTGTTAACCCACGTCGGGCCCCGCCAGTAGCGCCGTAAACCGTCAAAGTGCTCGCGGAGCGAGAACGAGGGCTCATCGAGCGAAACCGAGGGTGCCGCGACCGGCGTCCAAAAACGGCGCTCATCCAGCAGGTACTCGACGAGACGGTGCCCGATCTCCTCCGGGAGGTCCGGCAGAGCCAATGGCGCGAGCGCCGCGCAAGTGAGCGGGATCCGATCCTTGATCGCCGGCTCGACCGCCGGTAGGAACAGACCGCTCACCTCGTCATAGCACCGGGCGATCAGCGCGGGCGTGATCGACGGCAGCCCGAGCGCCAGCCGCGAGAGCCCATGGATCACATTCGTCAGCACCTCGCAGACGACCGGATCGCCATCCGCGCGCACCGCATCGATCCGGAACTCGCGCTCGCGATTCCGCTGCACCAGCCCCACGAAGCCGGGCAACCCCTGCGCCCGGCTGCGCCAGATCGGGTCGAACTGTGGGGACGCATCCAAACCGGACTCATCCGGCTGCAGGATCCACACCAGCCCATCGCCTTCGAGGTCACGCTGCTTCGTGACCGCGGCGTGGTGGGCGACGATCCGCGGCTCGAGTGCCGGATCGCCGACCGCTACCCGCCACGCGAACGCGAGCGCCGGCGGCTGAATCGTCGCCGTCATCGCATCGTCGTGATGGATCACGTTGTAAAACAGCCGCCGCGGGCCGCTGACCGGATGCTCCCAGAAGATCGTGTGACCGATGAAACCGTCAGGCCGCGCCGCGGCGAGCAGCGTCTCGAGCTCGGCCCGGGACCGCGCCGGGTCAAAATGCCGCCACGCGATCGCCGCGAAACAGGAGTCCCAATACCACTGCCAGCGATAGCGCCCCGGGCTCGGACGTGTGTACGAGAACGGCACTCCCTCACGCTCACCGACGATCCAGCTCGCTTCGAGCGTCTCGCGGCAGCGCTGGTCAACCGACGTCACGCAGCCCAGCTTCGCAACCGAGCAGCGCGGTGTCTAGCCCGCCCGCTGGTGCCTTGTCGGGCCGGCGATCATGGGGTCCTTGGGGGGATCTCGACTGACACTTCGAGCCCGCCCTCCGGTCGTACGCGAGCGGTGAGCGTAGCTTGGTGAGCGACCGCGACCGCGTTGGCGATCGAGAGCCCGAGGCCGGCACCGTTGCCGATAAGCCGTTGTTCGCCGCGCGTGAAGGGTTCGAACAGCGTCGGGAGTTGCTCCTCGGAGATGCTGGGGCCGGTGTTGGCAATCTCGAAAACTGCGCCCTGGGGACGCTGGCTGGTGCGAACGCTGATCCAGCCGCCCGGACGGTTGTGCTTCACCGCGTTGTCGACGAGGTTGGCGATCAGCCGATCGAGCAGAACTCGGTCACCGCGGGCTTCGGCCGGCTCGAGAGCGGCTTCGATGGTCAGGCGCTGCTCGGCGATCGCTGCCCGTACGACATCGAGAGCATCCTCGGTGGCGGTCGCCAGGTCTATGGGCTCCTCCGCCTGGCGGCCAAGCTCGGTGGTAGCCATTGTCAGTAGCGCCTCGATCGTGTCTTGGGCTTGCCCGATTGAGAGTTTGACCCGGATGGCCATGGCCTCCAGCTGCGCCGTTGTTCTGCTGGGCCTCGAGAGCGTGACCTCGATCGCGGTGCGCATTGCGGTCAGCGGTGTACGCAGTTCGTGGGCGGCGTTGGCGACGAACCGCTTCTGGCTCGTGAAGGCGGCGTCGAGCCGCTCGAGCATCAGGTCAAACGTGTCGGCTAGCTCTTTGAGCTCGTCATCGGGGCCCTGGAGTGCGAGCCGCTCCCCGAGCTCCAGCTCGGAGGCCCGTCGCGCCGACTCGGTAATCGAACGTACTGGTTTGAGGACCCGGCCGGACACAAGCCATCCCAGCCCTGCCGACGCGAACGTCGCGAGCCCGAGCCCGATCAACGAAGCGTCGAGGAGGGTCGTGAGTGTCCGGTCGCGCTGATTCTCCGAGCCGGCGCGAGCGCCCGCCGCAAACGCCCGCTGGCACTTCTCGACGAGCTGCGGCCCGCGGGTCTTTCCCCCCTCTTTGCACAGCGCCAGCAGCTGCGGACGTGCCCCAACCTGCTTGCCGGATGGCGGTGGCTGCGGGAGGCGGCTGGCCAGCAGCCCGTAGGTGAGCGCCAGCAGCGCCGAGCCCGCCAGCAGGAACAGGACGGCGTACAGCAGCGCGAGGCGCGCGCGGATCCGGCGCGGCCGACACCGCCGCACCATGGCTATCAGCCGCCCCATGCTCACCGAATGCGATAGCCGGCGCCGACGACCGTCTCGATCGGATCGGGCTCGCCAAGCTTCCGGCGCAGCCGCCCGAGCGTCACGGTCACCGTTCGCGTGAACGGGTCGGCGTTTTCGTCCCAGACGCGCTCGAGCAACTCCTCGGCGCTTATGACGGCGCCGTCGGCGGCCAGGAGCATCTCGAGTACCCCGAGCTCCTTGCGGGTCAACAGCAGCTCACGCCCAGCGCGAATCGCACGTCTGCGGGCGCGATCCAACTCCAACTCCCCCCGGACCAGCAGGGGCGGCGCGGCCGGCGCCCGACGAGCCAGAGCGTGCACCCGCGCGACCAGCTCCTCGAACGCGAATGGCTTCGGCAAATAGTCATCGGCGCCCAAGTTCAAACCCTCGACGCGGTCCCCGATCGAGGCAGCCGCGGTCAGCATCAGAATCCGCGCCTCGGAGTTCTCGCTGGCGAGCGCTACACACACCGCGTCGCCGTGGATCTTGGGCAGATCCCGATCCAACACGATCACGTCGTAGCGATACACCAGCCCGTTCTCGATCGCCCTCGCGCCGTCGTATGCGATATCGGCAGCTATCCCACGGTCGCGTAGCCCCTCGGCAATGTCATTCGCGAGTTCCGGGTGATCCTCGACAACCAACACGCGCACGGCGAACATCGTGCAGCAAACGGGGTAACAACGCCATCACAAGGGGCCCGGTGCTAAGGACCCGGCATCAGCGCGTTGCACTGGTGTGACCAGCACCGGCGTAGAACGCTTTGCATGTCCAGACATCGTTTGCAGCTCCTAGCCGCGACCGCCGTCGCCGCCCTGTCCGCTGGCTGCGGGTCAACGGCCGCCGTGACATCCCCAGAATCGCCCGCCGCGCTGCGCAGCGACCGGGGGATGATCCAGTTCGCACATTGCATGCGTGGGCACGGGATCGACATGCCGGACCCTTTCCACCGGTCGGGGCACCCGGGCCTCACGATTGACCTCCCCCAGCGGGGCCCGGCGACGACCGATGCGTTCACCGCATGCGGTCATTACCTGCAGGCCACAGCCGAGCTCAAGGAGCAAGGCGCCGCGCAGCGCATCACCCCAGCGGTGCGCCTCGGGTTGATCCACTACGCAGAGTGCATGCGAAGCCACGCGGTGGCGATGCTCGACCCCGACCCGCTCGGTCAACTCAGCCTCGGCAACGTCCCCGGGATCAGCAACGGCTTCGGCCGCTACACGCCCGAGTTTCGCGCGGCCGACCACACATGCCGGCGCCTACTCCCCACCGCCGTCTACGACAACGGGACGGGACCATAGGCCCCGCGATGCCCTGGCGGGGGTCTACGCATCAGCCAGACCGGTGGTCCACCTTCTGGCAGATCAAGCACACCCATGTGCACAAAGCCGAGCTGTTCGTACAGTGCCGCGCTGCGCTCGCTGCTGGCCTCGATGTATGTCGGTTGCCCGGCCGAATCGGCTCTCTCGAGCGTCGGGCGCATGAGCGCCGATCCCATACCCTGTCCCTGCAGCGCGGTGCGCACGCCGACGGTTCGGACGTAGAAGTGGGGCTCAGGAAGATGCCGCTCCTCCATCGCGCGCTGCACTCTTATCGCCAGCGGCAATCGCCTCCCAAACGCCCGCATCCACTTGATCGCCTCCTTGCCCGTCGCGGAGCTCGGCATCTCCCAGGCGCCGGGCGGCAGCTCGCACACGGCGCCGTCATACCCGGAGGTCGTCCACACGGTGCCCTTCGGCAGTACGTACTGCTCCATCTCAGCCGCAAACATCGTGCGTAGCCGTGCCCGCAGCCGCAGACTGCCGGGTAGAAGCCACGAGAACACGGGGTCGTGCATGAACGCGTCCGCCAGTGCCGCCGTCACCTTCGGCACGGCATCCGCAGCCGCTGGCCGGACTTCGATTGGTCTCAACGCGGTGGCCATAGTTGAACGCCTGGCGTTGTGACTTGGCGGCGGGCGGTCAGGTTGGACGGTCGCTGGACGGGTCGATGAGGTACTTCATCCCAGTGCTGCGGCGTCCGCAGACGGCGAGCACTTCAGGCTGAAGGACATCGCCTAGCCCGATGGTCTGCGCGTAGCCCGAGGCGAATGTCGTCTTGGCCTCGGCCAGGACGCGGGCGCGCATCCGGCCGATAGCCTCGCCGCCCAGGCGCGCCAGCGCGTTGGTCAGGAGGTATCCACCGATGCTCCAGGTCAGACCGAACTTGCGCTCGATGATGGTAGGGGAGAAATCGAGCGATCCGTATATGTAGACCTGCTTGTACACCGTGGTTCCATAGGGCGTGTACGACGCGAGTGGCGGCTGCGCGCGTTCCATCGCGGTGAGGATGTCCCCCGCCAGCGAGCCTCCCCCGATCGCGTCAAACGCCAGGGTCGCACCGGTTTCCCGGATTGCCTCCGTGAGCCGGTCGGCGAAGTCCGGCTCTGAGGAATCGAGGACATGGACCGCGCCGAGGTCGCGCAGCACCTGCGCCTGCTCGGCGCGCCGGACGATATTGACCAGCCCGATGCCGTCGGCGGAACAGATCCGGACGAGCATCTGCCCGAGGTTGGAGGCGGCGGCGGTGTGGACGAGGGCGCTGTGGCCCTCGGCGCGCATGGTCTCGACCATCGATAGTGCGGTCAGCGGGTTGATGAAGAGCGCAGCCCCCTCGGGGGTGCTGACGTCGTCTGGCAGTTCGACGACGCCGGCTGAGTCGGCCACGCGGTAGTCAGCCCACATCGACCCCCCGAACAGCGCGACGCGACGGCCGAGCAGCGCGGCCGCTTCCGGACCCGCCGCGACCACGGTGCCGGCTCCCTCGTTACCGACGGGCAGCGGCTTGTCCAGCCGGTCGCGATACAGCCCCAGCGTCGTCTCTGGAACCGTCCCCACGAGATCCGGCCCATCGGGCCGCAGCGTGCCAGGCGCGACCGCACCCAGCAGCACGCCGAGATCCGAGGGGTTGATCGGTGAGGCTTCGACCGCCACAACAACCTCGCCGCCGAGCGGCTCGGGGACGTCACGCTCAGTCAAGCCCAGCCGCAACTCGCCGCTGGAGGAGATGGTGGATCGCAGACCGCGACCGCGAGTCGGAGTCGCGTCGGGAGACGGCATGAGGAGCCTTTCGAGTCGGAGATCGCAGCCTACCGAGCAGCGAACCCACTCGGGGCGAGGGTACACCGGCTGCCATCAGGCGTGGCCTGGTGCGACGCGCGCGCCTAGGCGCGATAGGGTCGCGTTCGTGAAGGAGATCGCTGCGGACGTATTCCACATCGACTGCATGCGAATGCCGTACGCCATCAACGCATACCTCGTCGGTGACGTGCTCGTCGACGCGGGGGGGCGCCGGCATGCTGAGCGGATCATGCGTGCCGTTGGCGGCCGGCGGCTCAGTGCTCACGTCATCACCCATGCGCATCCGGACCACCAAGGGGCGAGCCATGCGATCTGCACACGTTTGTCGGTTCCGTTCTGGGTCGGCGAGGGCGATGTCGATGCAGCGCAGACGCCGGCGCTCATCCGTGAGCGCCAGCCGGCCCACCCGATCGCGAGGCTGATGGACGCGATATTCACCGGCCCTGGTCATCCGGTCGATCGTGTTTTGCACGAAGGGGACGAGGTCGCGGGCTTCCGCGTCATCGACGCGCCCGGTCACTCGCGCGGTCACATCGCCCTGTTTCGTGAATCTGACCGCGTGCTGATCCTCGGTGACGTGCTCAACAGTGCCGATCCGCTCACCGGCGTGCGCGGCCTGCGGCTGCCGAAGAAGTTCTTCACCCCCGATCCGCAGCGCAACCGCGAATCGGCTCGCCGGCTCGGTGAGCTCGAGCCGAGCGTCGTCGCGTTCGGTCACGGCCCACCGGTGCGCGACACGAAGAAGTTCGTCGCCTTCTGCCGCGCCCTCTAAGCGCCGGCGACACCCGCCGAGCACTCGTTTCGCCTGACCATCCAGCTGGTGAGTCGCGCCGCGACGCAACTCGGGGACGGAACGGATCGTCGCGACGCTACTTCAGCACGGTTGCGATCACGATCGCGTTGATGATGACCGCGAGCGCGATCATGGCGATGGCGTGCTTGCGGGTGTGCCGTGACCAGGCCAGCACGAACGCGCAGAAGAGGGTGAAGGGCCAGGCGTAGATCGGGATGAGCGCGCTCAGATAACCGACGATGAGCAGGACGACGCGTGTAGCCCCGGTCAGCAGCCAAGCGATCCATCCCCACGGGCTGCGCTCGTGCTCGTTCAACCGCGGCCCGGGGTCGAGACCGTGTTCAGGTTGCCCACCGGCTCCGCGATTTCCACGCCCGGGAATGCTATCCGGGCGCGAGCCCGGGCCATTGGGAGGTGATCCGTCAGGCCTTGATCTCGTTGTGAACCCGGGCCACCATCGGCTCGTTCAACTCGATCCCGGCCGCGTTGAGGATCGGGACCAGGGTGGCCCCGAACGCGTCAAACGCCTCTTGGGACTCCCAGATGTCGAACACCTGTATCTCGCCGCCGGTCTCCAGCGCGACGTGGGAGATGCGGCCCTCCGGGGCTCCGACGCCCGCCTCTTCAAGCTCGACGGTCGTCGTGTCGTACCTGTCCTGCGTGAAGCCTTTACCAGTGATGTAGAACCCGAGTGCCATTCGATCCCGATCTCTCTGCGCGTGAGCGCGGTGGCTTGCCCAACAGTCGGGCGACTCTATGGGATTGACCAAGGGATCACATCCGGGCTCAAACCTCGACCAGCTGGCATAACGCCGACTCAGCTGGACGCACCCCATAACTGCTCGACCAGTCGCCGTGGCCAGTCTCGCGGATCCTGCCGTGGCTGACGTAGCGGGCATAGAAAGATCCGACAAGCATGTTCACGGTGAGGTCGAGGTCGGTCTGGGCCGGCAACTCCCTCGCGGCTGTTGCCTCCTCGAGCGCCGCCCCGAGCGCTGCCCGCCGCTGCTTGACTAGCCGCGACCGGAAACGCGCCAAAAGCTCGGGCGTGCGGCTCTCCTCGGCCAGCAGCGTTCCGAGCAGCGCCATTGAGTGCCCCCGCCGGAGGTTACGCCCGAAGTTCTCGAGGATCGCTTCCACCTGGTGGCGCGGGGGGCCCGCGAGGGTTGGGAGCGGCTCGACGCGCAGCGAGTCGATCACGGCGCCCGCGAGCTCGGCCTTGTCGCGGTAACGGCGCCGGACGCTCGGCACGGTCGTTCCAGCCATCGTCGCCACAGCCTCGAGCGACATACCGCGGTAGCCGAGCTCACGTAGCTGCCGCTCGGCAGCGGCCAGGATCAACGGCTCGAGCCGGGGATCGCGCGGTCGGCCGCGAGAGCGCCTTGGACCCGCGCGGTCTCCCGCGCAAACTTCGAACCCGCCAGGTTCACCGAGGTCGAGCAGATGACACGCGACACCGGCAAGTACCTGATTCCTGCGATCGGCAAGCTCGACGGGCTGCTCGCCTACTACGCCGGCGTCTCGGCCTCCGGATCAATGATGCACGTCAGCCTCTGGCCGAGCAACGAACACGCCGACCAGATGGGACGCCTCAAGGAAATGATCGTCGACGCCCGCAACGACGCGGACGCCGTCGGCGCCAGCTTCATCCCAATCGTCAACTATCCGATCACCTGGACCATCTAGTACGCCTCGCAGGTGTCGGGGAAAGGCCATCGCGTCTCCCGGTAGCTCCTGAACGGCGTGTCACTCGATCACGTCGAGCAGGCCGTCTGAGAGTTCGACCCGCAGGCCGCTCGCGGTTGCGATCTCAGCTACCTCCTCGGGGCGTTCCGCGCCCCCGGCCAGGAGGACCACGCGTGCCACCTCGCCGCGGACGCGCTTGGCCATGTGGGTGATCACGGTCCGCTGGCCGTCAGCCGCTTCCGTGAACCCGCGGACGGCGAGACGGGTCGCGCGGCGCGGCTGCCATGCCGCCGCGTAGGCGCCGGAGCGCAGGTCGAGCACGAGGCCGCGGTCGGGCAACGCCGCGCGCAGCGGCTCGCGCCAGTAGGCGGCCAGCCCGCCGATGCCTGACGGTTTGGCGCTTATGTCGAGCCGGTATGCCGGGATCCGGTCACCGGGGCGAATGACGCCCCACATCGCGCTGGCGATCAGAACGCCGTCCCATGGCAGGTCCGCCAGGCCGAGGGCCGCGAACAGCACGCCGGTGTAGAGCTCGGCGGCCGGGATCGCGGGCGCTGTGCGCAGGCTCGGGTCGACGGCGTCAATCAGCCGCTCACGGGGCTCACGCAGGCGGGAGTAGACGAGCGTCGAGAGGCCAGCGCGACGGCCGCGATCGGGTGACGCCTTGCCCTGGGAGGGGGGGAGCAGCACAAGCACGGCCGAGAGGCTAGCCAGGGCGCGGACAAATCAAGAGAACGAGCCCGGACGTCCTGCGTGGACTTAGCCCCGAGGTTGATTCGAGATCGCGGCGGCCTGGATGAAGGCGGGTCGCGATTCTGCGCGCTCGACATATGCCTGTAGGCCCGGCCATTCCGTCAGCAATCCCCGCGAGTGGGCGCCGCCGAGCACGCTGGCGCACATCACGTCGGCGACGGTGAAGCGTTCGCCGAGTAGCCACTGGCGACCGTCAAGCGCGGCCTTTAGTGCAGCAGCGGCTTGGGCGAAGCGCTCGCGAGCGGAGGAATCGGCCGAGTCCTCAGCGGCATCTCGGATCCAGCGGAATAGTGGGGCCTCGAGCTCGGTCATCGCAAACAGGACCCACTGGTACACAAGCGCTCGCTGGGGCGAACCCAGCGGTGCGATGAGGTCGGCTTCGGGATGGAGGTCGGCCAGCTGCAGGCAGATCGCTGCTGACTCGAACATGACCGTGCCGTCATCGAGCTCGAGGGCAGGAACGCGTCCCAGCGGGTGGCGTGCGCGATGTTCGGCCGACCCGCGTTCCTCGGGCGCGAGCTTTACGAGCTCACAGGGCGCGTCGATCTCGGCCAGCAACCACAGGACGCGGCCGGAGCGTGTGCGGGGCATGTAGTACAGACGCGGCACAGGTCACTCCGAGTATTGCACTGGCGGGCATCTGCCCTCGGCGAGTCTCGGTACGGTTCGAATGGTGAGCAACGATGCGGCGCTGATGACGTTCGCGCGGGCAATCGCACGTAGAGACCAGGTGCGAGTGTGGGGCTTGCTGGCAGCGGAACCGGAGCTCGCGCTCACAAGCCTCGCGGCCGGCGCGTCCAGGCATCGCGCCGACGAGTTCTTCCTCGACGAGCTCGGCCACTACGTGTACGCCGGGGACACCGTTTTGCACCTCGCCGCGGCCGCCTACGAAGCCGACCTCGCGCGCGCATTGGTCAATGCTGGCGCGAACGTTACAGCCGCCAATCGGCGCGGCGCCGGGCCGCTTCACTACGCGGTGGACGGGAGCCCGGGTTCCGCGAGATGGAACCCGGCTTCGCAACGGGAAACCGTGGCGTGCCTGGTCGAGCTCGGCGCCGACGCCAACGCCATCGACAAGAACGGGACGGCACCTCTGCACCGTGCCGTGCGCAACCGATGCGCAGCAGCCGTCAAGGCTCTGCTCGATCTGGGCGCGGATCCCCACCTCACCAATCGGAGTGGATCCACGGCCTGGCAACTCGCGCGCTGGACGACAGGCCGCGGGGGCAGCGGCTCAGCCGAGGCGCGGGCACAACAACAGGAGATCCTCGGACTCCTGCAAGCAGCCGGCGGTGATGATGTCTAGCCGGGGAGTGCCCGCTGAAGGAGCGCGAACAACGCCTTGAAATGCCGCTCGGCCGCCGCTTCGTTGTAGGCGCCCATGTCGGACATCGTGTAGCCATGCTGCGCACCCTCGTACAGCTCGGTCGTGTGGCGCACCCCAGCGTCGTCCATCGCCTGGTCGAGCGTCGCGATGTTCTCCGGAGTCATGCTCTGGTCCTGGTCGGCGTGACCCCAGTAGACCTCGGCGCGAACACGGGGCGCGAGCAGGTGGGCGCTGTCCTCGTCGTCGGCGACCATGCGACCGGTGTGAAAGCCGCCAAGCGCGGTCACGCGATCTGGGTGCGCGGCGGCAATCATCCAGCCGAGCCAGCCGCCGAAGCAATAGCCGGTGACCCCCGCCGGGCCATCGGTGAGATCCCCGAGTCTGTTCAGATAAGCGCCGCCGTCGGCGGCGACGGCCGCGGGTGTGAGGCCGCCCATCAGCGGACCGAGCGACTGATAGAACCTGCCGCGAGACCCGGGATCGTGAAGGTCAGGCGTCTCCCACAGCGGAGCGCGTCCGCCCCGGTAGAACACGTTCGGAGCCAGCACGACATAGCCCTGAGCGGCAATCCGATCGGCCATCTCCTGGATGCGCGGCCGCAGCCCGATGGCGTCGATCATGAACAGCACGCCAGGATGCGCCCCGTCGCCAGCCGGTTTGGTGAGATAGCAGTCGGCCACCCCATCCGGGGTAGCGACGTCGATAGTTGAGCCGTTCATGAGCTCAGCTTCGCACGTCCGGCGATCACGTCGACTCGCGCCCGCACCGCGAGACCTATGGCCGCTAACTACGTGTAGCTACGCGATGTCTCGCCGGTCATCGACCCAGCCCGCGAGCGCGAGGGCGAGCACCGTCCAGGCGAGGATCACCGCTACGGCTGCGCCGAACGGGAGCTTGTGAGCGAGCCCGCGGCCGCCGACGTCCGTCAGCGCGTTGCCGAACAAGAATTTGCCTACGCTAGAGCTCGCGGCTGTGATCAGCGGTTGGGCAACGAACAGGAAGATGAGCGTTCCGATGACCGCCGCGACCTGGTTGGCGACCAGCACCCCGATCGCGACGCCCAGCATCGCCCCGAGTCCGCACGCCAGCAGGCTCCCGCCGATCGCTCGCGCGTAATCGCTCCCTGCGAGCGAGGGTCCACTCTGGCCGCTCAGCAGCGGGATCCCGATCACGAAAGCGACGACGAGCATCAGTCCGCCGACAACGAGTCCAGCGAGGCCGTAGGCGACCATCCGCCCGATGCTGAGCCGCAGCCGCGAAGGCACGATCAGCGCTCCCGCCGCGACCGTGCGGTGGCGGTACTCGGCGGTCGAGCCCACGACCCCGAACAGCAGCAGAAGCACCGCGAGCGGATCGCCGATGCTGATCACTGCGCGCTTGTCGGCGATCGTCTTCGGGTTTCCTGCGAGCACGTTGACGAGCACGAAAAGCAACACCAGCACTACGCCCGCGGCAGCGAAGCCGAGTGCGGTCCGGGTCGTGCGCAGCTTGAGCAGCTCCGAGCTCAGGACCCGGCTCATACCGTCGCCTCGGGCGGCACGTCGGTGGATGCTCGGCGGCGGGCCCGTCGCCCGTGAGCTCGAGGAAGACCTCCTCCAGCGAAGCGGCGCGCGGCGCCAGCTCGTGCAGCGGCAGGCCAGCAGAGAATGCCAAGTCGCCGACCTGCGCCGCGCCGAGACCGGAGACGAGCAGTACGTCGGCCTCGGCACGGCTGACCTGGCCTCCGGCGCGCTCGATAACCGAGGCGAGGTCCTCAAGGCGCGGCGAGCGCACGCTCACCTGTCGCGGGCCCGCGAGGCGGTCGACCGGGCCCTCGTCGACGAGCTTGCCCCGATTGATCACGATCACGTCGTCGACGGTCTGCGCGACCTCGCTGAGCACGTGGCTTGAGATCAGCACGGTGCGGCCCTCGGCAGCGAGCGAGCGCAGGAAGTCGCGCAGCCAGCGAATTCCCTGCGGGTCGAGGCCGTTGGCGGGCTCGTCGAGAATGAGCAACTTCGGGTCGCCGAGCAGCGTCGCGGCGAGCGCGAGCCGCTGGCGCATGCCCATCGAGTATTTGCCCGCGCGACGGTCGGCGGCTCCTGACAGTTCCACGAGCTCCAGCACGGCTTCGACGCGCGAGGCGGGCAGTCCGGCCAGCACGGCCAGCGAACGCAGATGGTTACGCCCGGACCGCCCAGGGTGGAACCCCGATATCTCGAGCGACGCGCCGACCGTCCGGACCGGGTCAGCGAGCGCCGCGAATGGCTTGCCGAAGATCGTCGCCTGGCCCGCGGTCGGCCGCGCCAAGCCGAGCAGGATGCGCAATGTCGTCGTCTTCCCGGCTCCGTTAGGGCCCAGAAACCCAGTCACGGCGCCGGTCCGCACCTCGAAGGAGAGGCCGTCTACGGCAGCTACATCGGCGTAGCGCTTGCTGAGTCCGGAGACTCGTATCGCGGCGCCGGCAGCGTCGTCTGGCACGAGCTACACCCTATACCCAGGCTCTGTCTCGGCTTGCGAGTGCGTCGGCACCGACGAGGCGAAACACTCAGCTGACCGCCTTCTTCACAAGCCGGGCGATCTTCTTCTCCTCGGCCGAGGTCAGCTCCTTCAGCGCGAAATAGCTGGGCCACATGTTGCCGCTGTCGAGGTTCGCCTTGTCGCTGAACCCGAGCGTCGCATACCTCGCCTTGAATTTTGCCGCGCTCTGGAAGAAGCAGACGACCTTGCCCTCCTTGGTGGCATATGCCGGCATCCCGTACCACGTCTTTGGCGAGAGGGACGGCGCGCTCGCCTTGACGATCGCGTGGAGCCGCTCGGCCATGGCGCGATCCGGTTCGGGCATCTGGGCGATCTTGGCGAGCACTGCGCTCTCCCCGTCCTCTCCGCGGGCCGCCGCCTTGCGCTCCTGGACGAGCTCCTTCATCGCGGCGCGTTCCTCGGCCGTCAGCCCAGCGGCCGACTTGCGTGTCGCGGTGGTGCGCTTGGTGCGCTTCGGTGCGTCTATCCGTTGACTCATCGGAACCCTCTGATCATGGTACACCTCCATCATAGGTCTCGTCCACTTTAATCTGGGACACTCGAGCTATGGCAGACGAGGTCTCAATTGACATCGCGGTAGCTGAGTTCGCCGGCCAGCTGTTCTTCCGGCTCTGGCGCGCGTCACACACGCGTACCGCTCAGGCGCTGGGCTCGATTGGCCTCACGCCGACGGTGTTCGCGGTGCTGAACGTGCTTGGCGCTCGCGAAGGCACGATCCAGCAGCAACTGAGCACGGACATGGGTATCGATCCGAGCGCCATGGTCAAGCTGATCGACGAACTCGAAGAGGCCGGGCTGGCCGAGCGGAGGCGACGCCCGAATGACCGCCGCGCATGGGAGGTCAAGATCACGTCAAAAGGTCGTCACACGTTGCAGCAAGCGAAACAGCTGGCCTCAGACGTCGAAGATGAGATCCTCGGCGGCCTGACAGACGCCGATCGCCGGCAACTCCTGACGCTCCTGCGCCGGGCGCTCGCCTCAGCGCCTCCCCAGCCTCCATGGCGCGCCGAAGAGGGGCAGCAGGGAACGACGCCATAGCGAACGACCCGTTCCTCCTCAGGAGATCGTCACCGTCGAAGGCGATGAGGCGATCCCGTTGGCGACCACGACCAGCGTGCTCTTGCCTGCTGGCGTGCTCGTGGGGAGGGTGAACTTGGTCGTGGAGCTGGTGCCGGGGGCAACCGATACCGAGCTCCAGTTGGCAGTCCGGGCGTAGGTGACCACGCCAGTGGAGGAGTTGGTGATCCGTACCAGGGGGAAGTTGGTGTTGTCCTGGACATCGTCACCGTAGGCGGCTCCCTGGTCCAGCCCGGCGAGCTGCTTCCCGGACAGGCTGTAGGTGCTGCCGGGGGCGAGGGTGTTGGCGCTGATCGATGAGATCGAGGGCTCCCAGCCCGTGTTCGGGGTACCGCCCGCTGTGTACACCTCCATCTGGTTGCTGCCGTCGTTGAACAGCACCTGCCCGTTGGGCAGCGCCAGCATCCGCGTTGCAAACGAGGTGTCGTTCGGCGCGTTCGGTACGTCGGGAACCTGGCTCAGCGTGTTCGAGCCGGCGTTGTAGACGAAGAAGTGAGTCGGCGTGTTGTAGGTGCAAGCGCTCGCATCGAACAGCACGTTCCCGTCGGGCAGGGTCGCCGCCGGGCCGTCGGTGGCGGAATACTCCTCCCCGTTGATCGCCGGGATCTCCGGCCCGGCGGTCCAAGTGCCCGCGGTCCCGGCCTTGTACTCATACAGCGCGGTCTGCGTACCGGCGTCCGTGGTGCATGCCGATGGAGCCTCTTGCGTGCTCGAACCGGCACCGACCACGAACGTGTTGCCGCCGGGCATCTCGACCTGCGGCCCGATCTCGACAATCGGGAACGGGTTCACCGGGTTGCCGTTCGGGGCCGTGGCCCCAGAAAAGCTCCAAGTGTCGGTGGTCGGATTGAACAGCTGTGTACTGCCCACCCCCCAGGCATCGAGGGTCAGCAGCTGCCCGCTCGGTTCGAGGGTCCAGCCTTCCTCGTCGTTGGGATCGTTCTTGCCCGTCGCCGGAATCACCTTCCATGTCAGATTCTTCGCGTTGAGCAACGCATCATCGACCGTCAGATCCGGATTCGTGGCGCACGTGTTACATGGGTGCTGGAGGATGAATGTGCCGTTGGCCAGAACGTCACTCGCCGAGTCCCCGATGTTCGTCCAGCCCGGTGGCGGTGCGACGGGGGCCCAGGCGTTGGTCACCGGGTTGTAGATCGCGCCCTGGTCCGACCACACGGCGTTTTCCCCGATGTACTCGCCGCCCTCGACGATCATCCGGCCGTCAGGCAAGATCGCCGAGGCGAAATACAGCGGCGAATAGCCGGCTGGCATCGACGCGATCTGGCTCCACGTCCCATCGACATAGCTGCCCTTCGAATCCGGCGTGAGCCTCCACCAGTCGGTCGTACCGCCGGTGTCGTTGTTGTCGGGCTCATCGTGCACGAGCACCGTCCCGTCGCTCTCCAGCAGCATCGTGCCCGGGGTGCCGAAGGGCGGCGCATTGACGAGCGGCGTCCATGGTGACGGTGTGCCCGCCCGGGCGAGGGAGGCACTGAATCCCGACGGCGCGGGATGCCGGAACGGCGTGAGAATCGGATGGCCCACAGAGGCCGTCGTTGTCGCGGCGATCCGGGCCACGCCGGACCGGTGCGACGACGCAAGCGCCGAGCCGACGATGACCACGGCTGCCACGACCACGCAAGCCACACCGGCGATTGCGGAAAAGCGACGAGGAATTGAAGGCACAGCCCCTCCCAGGATTTCGCCTGCGTTCTTAGGACGCGCGACCCTATCAGGGGTCTACCGAGGCCTGTCAACCTGGACTGGTGGCGACACCCTCGAACATGTAACCGAACGCGCGGAGGCCCTTGGCGTAGTAATTGTCGAGTCGGACGAGCTCGAGTCCTGAGCCGAGGACCAGCTGGTCGATCGGACGGTTGAGGTGGCACCCTCCCACGACGCGTCGTTGCAACGGGGTCAGCCGGTCTTGCCAGCGGGCGACCTTGGGGTCGGGTGAGCGCCCGTGCTCGACGAAGTGAAACCTGCCACCCGGGCGAAGCACTCTCCGGATCTCGCCGAGAGCGCGATCGACGTCGAGGATGCTGCAGAGCGTCCACGTTGTCAGTACGTGGTCGACGCTGGCTGACGGCAGCGGCAGCGCTTGCCCGTCAAGGTCGACGTAGTCCACCGATACGCCACTGGAGGAGACCCGCTTGGCTGCGAGTCGGCGACCAACCGTCGCCGGATCGACCGCTTGGACGTGGTTGACGCCGGGTGGATAGTGAGGGACGTTCAGGCCCGAGCCGAACCCGACCTCGAGCACGTTACCGTCAAGCGGTGCGGCGACACGAGCACGGATGGGCGTGAGCTCACCGCGGCTCATCACGAAGTCCAAGACGCGGAACGACCTGATCGCCGTACAACCCCATCCGGCCAGTATCGCCAAATACGGGCGCGGTGGAGCGTCGCAGGGCTCTGGGTCGGGCTCTGGGTCGGGCTCAGGGCAGCTCGACGAGCACTTTGCCTACTGCGCCCTGCTCCACGGCGTCATGGGCGGCGGCGATCTGCTCCAGCGTGAACCGATGCTCGGGCAGCGGAGTCAGGGCACCGTCACGTAGCGCCTGGGAGATGTCAGCGATGGCGGTGAGCCAGGCCTCCAACGGGATCGCGTAGACGAGCACGAACGCGACGTGGGCGTTGAGCACCATCAGTGACCGTGACAGCTCAACGGCGTGGGGCGGCGCGGTGTAACAGGAGATGACGCCGCCAGCGGCCAGGACCTCGGTATCCAGGGAGAGGTTCGCCGCAAGGTTGACCTCCACGATCCGAGCCACCCCGTCGGGCGCCCACTCGCGGATGCGGTCAGTCAGCAGCAGGCTCAGAGCGGTCCTCGATCACCAGCTCGGCGCCGGCGGCGCGCGCGAGCTCAGCCTTCTCCTCCGAGCTCACCGTCGTGGCGATGTGCGCGCCGCGCCAGCCACCGAGCTCGATAGCCGCATGCCCGACCGCGCCGGCTCCGCCATGGACGAGGACCTTGGCGCCCGACAGCGACCCGTCGGCGAACAGGCAGCGATGGGCGG
>CAWGIA010000007.1:0-340401 GCA_963822535.1 uncultured Solirubrobacterales bacterium | reverse complement strand
AACGCGGTCGCCGGCTCTTCGCTGGGTGTAGCCCAAACCGGGAGCGGAACGTTCCTTGGCCTCGGAGCCCAACATGCCGACAACGGATCTATGGAGGCAAACAGCCAGACGCCACCATCGTGGCCGGGTCCCGCTCCGAGCCGCGATCGGCGTTGCGGCCGTGATCGCGGCCTGCCTTGCCGCAATCACCGCCTACGCGACGAACGGAATCCTCAGCACAGAGGAGTCCTACTCGCACGAAACAACGCTGCTGATTGCACAGCTCATCGTCGCTATCGTCGGCCTGCTTCCAGCCGGCCTATTCGCGCGCGCCCTCATTCGTTGGAATGCCGCCCACGCCATCGTTTGGCTCGTCCTCGGCGTCCTCGTATACCTTGGGTGGGGCGTGCTCAACGTCGCCGCCGTCCATGGCTGGGCCAACCTGAAAGTGTTCTAGCCGACAGGTGCCACACGCAGGACCACAACAGCGCCTGAGAAGCCTTGCTGTCGCACTGATCGATCTGCGGCAGCGGGAAGGGCAAGCTACTGGCCTCGGTAGGTCCTGAGGCCAGCACAGATTGAGATGACGCCGAATAGGTCAAGCAACCCGCCAGCGAGGTTCTGACCGCGCCAACGAGGACGCCACCAACGACCACCATCGCAATGCCGAATCCCACCGGTCCGAATCCGAGTGCCGGCACGAGATCCAGTATCGGCCATTGATCCTGTCGAGGCGTCATCTTGCGTGAACTCGGCATTTGGTCTGCGGTCAATCATCAGGTAGAGGCGTGTTGGTGGACGAGCGAGCCGAAGCGATGGCGAGCTTGTCGGGGAGTCGATGGTTGCCCCGAGTGCGTTCGCGACGTTGTTTGACCGTCATTACGACGATGTTTGGCGTTATGTGTGTCGTTGTGTCGGGCCGGCGGTTGCTGATGATCTGGCGAGTGAGGTGTTTGTGCGGGCGCTGTCGCGGCGGTCGTCGTTTGATCGCCAGCTGGGTAGTGCGCGGGCCTGGCTGTTACGGAATTGCCAAAACCTGCTGCGGGAGCACTCGCGCAGCGAGGTGCGTCGGTGGCGTGCGTACGCCCGTGCGGTTGAGCCGATGGCCGGGGCGGGCGGGCTCGAGGGTGTGGAGGGTCGGGCGGACGCCGTCGCGCGTGGTCCTGCGGTCGCCAGGGCCCTCGCAGGGCTGCGGGGCGGACCGACCGCGCCGCGGGTTGTTGCTGCTTGCGCTGACGGAGCTCGACTACGAGGGGATCGCTGTGGCCGATGGGCGTGCCTGTCGGGACGGTGCGCTCCAGATTGCATCGTGCTCGTCGTCAGTTGAGAGGCGTCCTGGGCGTTGGGGACGCGCCGGACGACATCAAACGCGCGACCGAAGGGACCAACCTATGACGCCGGACGTCGACCTTGAGACGGTGCGCGACCCTCGCGTTTGATGCTGATGGCCCTACTCCCGAGTCGCGCCAGCGCGCTCGCGAGAACCTCGTCGCGGCTCTGGACCGCGCCGCCGACGAGCCTGCCTCGCATCATGGGCCGGGTCGATTCGGCGAGGCTCCGAGGTATCCCGACCCTCATCGCGATTCTCGTGACCGCGGCAATCGCTGCCGTGGCAATAACAGAGCTTCGACACAGCCCGAGGCACCCAACTTCTACTGGGGCTATCGCGGGCCGGCAGCAGCTGATCAGCATGCTCGGCTTGCTCCGGCGGCCGCAGATCGCACAGGACCTTCCGCCCGAGCTCCGCTCGGCCCTGCAGGGCCACCGCGGCCCCGGAATCGCGGCGCTTGGGACGCCCGATCTTCCGCTGGTCCGTTACGCGACCACCACCCCTTGGGGCGAAAAGCTCTATCTCGTCCCGACAAGGCCGCTCAGCGCGGCGCAGGTGGCGCGACTTCGGCAGCGCTACAGGCTTCCCGAGGGCTTCTTCACGCGGAATGGCCGACCGCGGGAGGCGCTCTTCGTGTGGGGTTCTGAGGGCGGCAACCTTGGTGGCTATCTAGGCCCGCCGGCGGGAATCCGCAAGGCCGGATTCTGGAATACCCCCACCCACGGTCCGGGGGCGCCCCCCGCGGTGCCCCGAGCACCCGCGACGGTGACGAGGTTCTTCATCGTCGTTCCCGACGGGGTGGCACGTGTGGTGTTCCTGCTGCCGCGCGAGGCGTTCCCCAACCAGCCCGGCACTCCGGTCTATCCGCACAGCCTGCGTCTTCCGGTGACGGTGCACGGAAACATCGCCGTGTTCCAGATCGACCGCCAATGCTGCGAAGGGACGCCAACGATGCTGTGGTATGCCTCTGACGGCCACATCATCCGGCGAATTGGCCACACGCTCTTCCGACCCCGGCCAGGACCCGAGACCGCTCTGTCGCGCGCGGCCGAGCGAAACCCCGCAGCCCCCAATCCTGTTTCGGTGACCCCGCTGACCGGCGGGCCACACGCGAACTTCAAGGTGAACTTCCGAGTTCTTCTCAACCACACCGGATACCGCTACACGATTACCGGGCCCCGATGTCGACGGTTCAGGTTCTCCAAAGGCGGCACGGGGCTCAACTACTTTCGCGGCTACTGGTGGAGCAACCCAATCGGTGCCGTCCCAGGCCAGGCCCTTTGCCCAGGCACATACCGCATCAGCGTCACCGCGGTGCGGTTGACGGCGCGCCCGCCAACGCATTTCGCCAAGCCGTTCGGCACAGCCACCTTCACTGTCCGGCGCTGACTGTAGGACGCTGGAATGAAATCGAACTAGCGACTTGCGCGGCGCCGGACACCTGGACGAGGTTGCACGCCGTCGGCGGCCGGCGCAATATCTGGCCGCCGGGCAGGAGTGGCGGGACGGAGAGTCGTGAGGCCTGAGAACGGCCCGGCTCAGTGTCGCGGCTTGGATGGCAACCGGATTGATGCTCTTGGAGTCTTCTGTTGGTGTGGGTTCGGTGACTAACTCTGACCAGCCGGCTGGACTGGATGCTGAGTTCGAGCGCTTCGCGTTGCGTGTCTCGCGCTCGTTGTTACGTAGTGCGTATTTGCTGACCGGCGATCGGGGGCACGCTGAGGATCTGCTGCAGCTGACGTTGTGGCGGACGGCCAGGCGGTGGCGTGAGATCCGGGGCTCGCCGGATGCGTATGCGCGCGAGGTGCTGGTGAACCTGTCGCGTGATCGTCGTCGTTTCCTGGGCCGTCGTCCGGTCGAGGTCGCGCGCGCCGATCCGCTCGATGCCAGGTCGGCTGACGATGTCGAGCGCCTGCTTGAGCGCGACGCGATGATCGGGGCCGTGCGTGGCCTCCCGCGCCGCCAACGAGAACTCGTCGTATTGCGGTTCTTCCTTGACCTGTCCGTCGAGCAGACCGCGGCAGCGCTCGGCGCGTCACAGGGAACTGTCAAGTCCCACACGGCACGGGCGCTCGCACGGATGCGTGAACTGCTTGCCCCGGGGCCTGCCGAGTCCCGAATCGTCTCATCCGAGGTCCCAAATGCTGACTGACGAGCACCTCATTGACCGCATAAAAGACGAGCTCCAGGCTGGGCTCAAGATTCTCGACCCTCCGGAGGATCTGCTCGAGAAACTCCACGAGCACTCCGCTCAAGGGCGTGGCAGGCCGGCGATCCGACGGCCGGGGGCGGCCGACGGCGGCCGACGGAGCGTTCTTGGTTCGGGCGGCGTGATCACGGCCCTGTCGGTCGCTGTGGCGGTCGTGATCGCCGTCGTGGCGCTGACCGACCTCGGGCATCGCGGATCGCGACCGGCGACCGCTGCGGCCATTCCCGGACGCCGGGAGATGATCGACATGCTCGCTGTCCTGAGGCGCCCCCAGACCAAGACAGACCTCGACTCGCAGCTGCTCTCGAGGCTGAATAGGCACGGTCGGCTGGTGGCCTGGTTGGGCACTCCTGATCTGCCGCTGATCCGGTTAGCGACCGTCACCCCGTGGGGCGAAAAGGTGTTCCTAGTTCCAATGAAGCCACCCACGCAAAGCTCCAGCTCGCGCCGGAGCGCGCAAGTTCAAAGGGGGCCGCTTGCCCGGCATCCCGGCTCAGCGCACGGACCAGGAAACGCTCGGCGTGTTCACCATGTTCGACGGGACCGGCTTCGGCAGTTGCTGCGCAACCGCCGCACGTATCAAAGCCCTCGAGGGCAGCGCCGGGACCGAAAGCTCACCGGTGCACGGCACCGAGTCCACCCGCCTGATCAACGTCGTCCCCGACGGGGTCGCGAAGATCGTGTTCGTGCTGCCCCGCCGGGGATCCCGCATCGGGCCAGGAACACCGGTCTACAAGCACACGCTGACCGTCACCGCAGAAGTGCACGGCAACATCGCAGCCGTACAGGTCGACCGGCAGTGCTGCACCGGACGAATCGCGGCGACCTGGTATGGCACCAACGGCCAAGTGATCAAACGCCTCGGGAGCCCAGCCGCCGCCAAGCGCGTCGTTCCTACCCCTAAGCCCGCTCCCGAGACGGCGCTCTCCCCAGCGGCCGAGCGAGACCCCTCAACCCCAAACCGCGTCTGGGTCACACCAAGCGTCGGTGGGCCACACACCCAGTTCAAGCTCCACTTCCGCGTCCTCCTAACGGGCGCCCTCTACCAATACACAATCACCGGCGCCCGCTGCCCACAGCCGCCGGTCACGACAGGAGGAGGCGGCGGCGGACTCCAAGACACACGGGGCTGGATCTGGAGCGACTCGCTGGTCCCGAGCCCAGGCAGATCGCTCTGCGCCGGCACCTACCGGGTGAGCGTCACGGTGAACTCTCTCGGCATCGGCCGGCCGCTGAAGCATCCCGCCCGACCTTCGGCACCAGCACATTCATAGTCAAGCCCTAGCATCGAAGCTTGGCTTTTCGAGCCCTGACTCGCTGCCCCTCTGGGCTAGCTCAAGCAGCTCGCGCTTACTGCTCGTGTTCGATCAACCCACAAGCGACGGGGTCTGGAAGTGACCCCGGGTGTGTGCGGCCACTGTTGATGGGAGAATCAGGGCCGGGAGCGTCATGGGATTCATCACACGGGCGATAGGGCGACAGATCAAGAAGAGCCTGGATAAGGCCTCTGCCACACCAGAGGGCAGAGCGGCGATGGAGCGGGCCCCGAGGTTGATGGCTCTCGTGACTGATACCCAAGAGATGGCTGGCTCAGGTCTTGATGATGAAGTGGCCTGCGCAACGCTCCGCGGGCGACTACCCGAGGATCCGGAGCTTGTTGAGGAAGCGATAGCCCACCTCGCCAAGATCCGAACTAACTACCTGGATGATCGGGCCTACAGGCTGCTCACAGCAGCCGTGCGTGGTGATGCGGTTCGTCCCATCGATCCGGCGGTCCGCGACCAGTTCCTTGAGGAAGCGAAGCTCGGTCGAATGCCACTCAACGACGCCTTCGAGCGCCTGGCCTCGCTCGAACCCCGGCTCCACGACATACCCCCGCCCGAGATGCCCGATCCTCGCCTCCTTGAGGGGAAGACATGGACCATCAGTTCGAGGTCTGATCCGTCGTCTGAGATGACGGCGAAGCTGCTCGGACCGATTGCCGATACCCCCCACGCCATCCTCAGCACCGACCTCGCACGCGCCATCGTCAGCACCCACCTCAAGGTCCGCGCCCGCGGGCTGCCCGACACCGATCCGACACCCTTCTACGAACGCCTCGATCGCACCCGCACCGGCACATTTTTCACCATCGGAGTCAAGCGACCCCGCGCGAAAAACTAGCGGTCACGCAAGCCGCAAACAGGCCGCAGAAGCGGAGCCGGTCGCTGGCGGATCGGGCTACAAGCGACAGTCTCGTCCGTCGCGCCACTCGTCGAGGATGCTTTGTGCCTGGCCTCGGACTTGATCGCGCGCGGCATCTCGGTCCAAGCCCGACATCAGTAGATCGTCATACGGGGTGTCCTGATGCCGGACCGACGCCGCGACCGCGAGTTCGAGCGCGCTCGCCTCAAGGGCCCGCCCAGCGGCGCTGCGACCGACTCGTCCGCTCCCGCGCTCAGCCGCATGCCGGGAGATCGACTCAGCGCGGTCGGGTGGGCAGCCTGGGAACAGGCTGGTAGATCTCTGCCGCCATCCGCGCCTGCAGCTCCACGTCGCCCGCCGCGCGCCGCTCGACGTCACGCTCGCGCCGGCGCGCTCGTAGCGCTTGCGAGCCCGGCTGAAACGGACGACCACAGCCGACAGCCGACTCGCCGCCCTCGCACGGCGAGTCAACGCGGCGTCCCCCGGCGGCAGGAAGACGAGATGGCCCATGTCAGCGCAGGTCATGCACACCGGTCCGCCGTCGTCCATGATCAACAGGCCACCGTCGTCGTTGCCGCATTGCGAACAGGTCCAAGACCCGAGCGCCGAGACAACCACCAGATCAGGCCGGCGGCTTGGCCGCCCCCTCGCAGCATGCTCGTCTCGATCGACCACGGATGGGACGCTAGCGAAATGGCGAGCCGCTGCTCAAGGGTCCGCGACCGCACCGAGATCCGGCGGGAACCGTGTCCCCAACCGTGTCCCGAACTGAGCAATTCTGACCTGCGCTAACTGCACTCAACCACACTCAGACGCCCGCAGCTACGCTAAAAGCCCTGCAAATGGGCGACTCTTAATCCCAAGGTTGGAGGTTCGATTCCTCCACGGCCCACTTAGAAAGACCTGGTAAGCCGGGCGCGCGTCCTCGTGTCCTTATCGAGTGAACGCCGGCATGATCTCGGTCGAGAACCGCCGGACGCTCTGCCTGGCGGACTCTCCGCCGTGAAGCAGGAGGCGCCGTACGCCGACCGCGCGTAACGCCTCGAGTTCTGAAGCGATTCGGTCGGGGGTGCCGTAGAGCGCGCTCTCCTCGGTCGCGCCAGGTGAGCCGGCATAAGCCGTGATGTGCGATTGGTTGCGCCCATCCGGATGCCGCGATAGGGCGACCATGCCAGCATGCGCCTGCGCGAGCCGCGCCAGCGCAGCCTGCGCGTCAACCGTGTCGCGGGCTACGTAGAAATTGCGCGCAACCGCAACATCCATCGGGTCGAATGGGCGGCCGCGGGTCTCGCACTCGGCCCTGAACAGCGCCACCCGCCCGCCAACGGTTTCAGTCGATGCGAACTGGTCGAGCAGCAATTTGCAGCCGCGCGCGGCGACGCTGCGTATCGACTCCGGCTTGCCAGCGGCGATCCACACTGGCGGATGGGGCTTCTGCGAAGTTGGTGGCTCAACGACGATGTCTTCGTACTGCCAGAACTGGCCCTGGTGCGAGAACCGCACGTTGGATGTCCAGGCCTTGATAACGACCTGCAACGCTTCCTCGAAGCGCGCCTCCGCCTCCTCGTACGGGATGCAGAAGCCGGCGAACTCGGAGCGGCGATAGCCCTTGCCGACGCCGAACTCCAGACGGCCGCCAGACATCAGATCGAGGGTCGCCGTCCGCTCGGCGAGCAGCACTGGGTTGTGCCAGGGCAGAACGATGACCGCTGTACCAAGCCGCATCGTTGTCGTGCGCGCGGCCACCCATGCAAGCAAGTCGAGCGAGGCCGACACCTGCCCGAGATCGCTGAAGTGATGTTCGACCAGGAAGCTCGAGTCGAACCCCAGCGCCTCTGCCTCGACGCACGTGTCGACGTAGTCCCGTAAGCCTCGCGCCGGATCGCCGTCCCCACGTCGCGCCTGGGCGCTGCCGAACAGGCCGAACCGCATGCCTCTCTGTCCTGGAGATGTCTCGCACCCGACTTCGAGCGCAGCCGAATCGTGGAAAGGGTCAAGCGGGGCAGCAGACGAGCTCACGGTGGACGATCTCCTCGGGAAGCCGCGGCAAGAGCCGCGGCAGATGGACGCAAGTCGACGGCCGCTGTGAGCCGTCGCAGGGAGGACTATCTGACGCTCCGAAGCGTCAGATCCGAGGTACTCGCCAGCCCAAGCCGAACAGCAGGGCCGGGGCAACACCGAGGCGGTACATAAGCACCATCGTATCGGGCGGCTGATTACTGCGAACACGTCCGCTTCGATCGAGCAGCGACGGCTCGAAGCGACTGGCGCGTTCGGCGCGGAGCAGAGTTAGCTGACTCCTGGTGGCGGGACCTGGTTGCCGCCGGCTGCGGTCATCGTGCCGTGCTTGAAGCAGAATGACCAGCCATTGTCGAAGCCGACGACGTCGTAGTAGACGCAGCGCATGCCGTGACTGTTGCTCAGCGTGGCGAGCGGTTGCCCGAACCGCTTCACGATCTCGCGGTATCGGGTTCCGATGATGTTCTCACCGACCTCGTTGTTGAACACGGCGCCCGGTCGTCGATAGCGGTCTGAGAAGGCTTGGGTCTGAGTGCTCGAGAGCGGCAGCATGAACGCGTCGGTGAGCGTCTGGCCATCTGACAGGGTCGCTCGGAGCTCGACCCGCCCGCGCGCCGCTGGGGCGAACGTGGCGAGGAACATGTGCGCCGCCGAGAGCCGCAACTCGCGGGAGCCGTTGAGCGCGAGCAGCTCTACGCGAACGACGCCGGCAGGTGCCTGCCCAACGACGTAGCTCAGCTGCCTCCATGGCCTGGCGCCCGGAACACTGCTTTCACCGATCAAGCCGACCAGCCTGCCCTGCCCCCGCACGCTGCAGAGCACATCGCCGGCGGTGGGATCCTCACTCGCGGCGTATACGTCAAAGCAGACGTCATCCGGCTCTCGAGCGATCGGCGTGACCAGAGTCGCGAGCACGCCCCCGCGGGACGACCGCCCGGGGCCGACGGCCCGAAGCTGAAGTGTTCCGCTCGCCGCCCCGGCCTTGACACTGCGGACCGGCACCGGCACTCCAGCAGCCACCAGATTCGAGCCCATCCGCGTCCTCGTTCCCGGGCCGTGGCGCAGCGACAGCGCGAGGACTGCGATCGCGATCGCGATCGCGACGGACACCGCGATCGCGATGCCGGCACCGAACTGGTGGCCACGCCTGCGCGAGGCGGGCGCCTCTGCGGAGGGCAGGTGCCTGTCTGCCGCTGCGTCCAGGTCGCGTTCGAGCTGGGGAAGGATTGTCATCGTTCACCTGCCAGTCTGGTTCTGAGGGCGCGGAGTCCACGGCTCACGCGTTTGCGCACGACGGCCTCGGAGCAGTGCAGCTCACTGGCGATTTCCGTGTAATCGCGCTCGCCGATCACCCGCGCCTCGATCGCATGCCGCTGTTCGGGTGGCAGCTCGGCGAGCGCCAGCGTTGCCTCGTCGCTCGGGGTTAGGCGAGCGATCGTTTCCATCGCATGGTCATCGAGGACGAGTTTTGGCATCCCGAATCGCTCGCGGGCCGCCACTTCGACCCGCCCGCGCCGATAGCTCTTGCCCAGCACATTGCGGGCGATCCCGAACAGCCATTGATCGGCTCGCCCCTTGGCGGGGTCATAGCTGCCGATCGACTCGAGCGCGCTCGCGAACGTCTCGGCCGTGAGGTCGGCCGCGAGCTCCGGCTTGCCGGTCGCGCGCATGAAGAACCCGATCACAGGCCGCTCGAAGTGGCGATACAGCACCGCAAACGAGGCGTCACCGGCGCGCACGGCGACGACCAGAGCCTCCTCATCCACCCGATCTGATCTCGTCATCTCATCACCCATTACCGTAACCCGAGGTCTTGTGACCCCGGCGCAGTGGCGGCCAGAGTGTTGAAATCGATCAGACGGACTGGGCCTGTTCACCGACGACAACAGCCTCTACTTCGACATCATCGGAGGCCTCCGGCGACACGGCGGAACGCCCGACGATCCAGCACCCCCATTCCGCCTGTATCCGACCAACTACAACCAGATTGGACCGGCAGGAAATCCATTCTCAAAGCGCGCGTTCTTCGACCGCTGGTACGAGCCGCGACTCCGTCAGCATCCCGGTCGATGAGTGAGGACGTCCGGCTCTTGAGTGCCTAACTCTGAGGTCCCGTTTCGCCAGCCGTCGGGGCTGACGGGCCCGCGTTCCGTTCTGCGTCGTATGCAGTCTTCGTCGCCTGCTCGGCGGCTTTCTTGTTGATCGCTGGATCTGATCTGATGAACCGCGCCTTCTGGTGGCGCGGATCGCACTCCAGTGAGACGACCTGGCCTATCGCTGGTGGCTTGAACGAGAACATCAGCGGCAACTCGTCAACTTCGGTGCGGAACGGCCCGCCCGTCGCAGGCTGCACGTCCATCAGGAAGTGTGGTTCCGCTCCCACACGGGCGGGCGCACGATTGTATGGGCTCCTCAGCTCGCCGACTCGCCGTCCCAATAGTCGGCCGTCTCGGTGAGCTTGAAGATGCCGCCGAGGGTCGATAGCTTCCCGCTGTCGGGATACGCGCACCCGTATGGCTCCCGCATCGTCGAGAGGATGAGCACACGCGTGACCGCCGCCGACTCGTTGATCAGCTGGTGAGCCCCATCGGGGCCCTCGGGGAACACGACCATGTCCCCGACCGCGAGCACGTCTCGCCCCTCCGGGTGGCGCAGCGTCGGCGTTCCGGCTAGCACCAGCAGGCACTCCTCGTTCCCGATCTCGTAGTGGTACGGGCCGTTGCGCTCACCAGGATCCAACTCGTACACGGTCCCTCCGAGCAGCTCGCCGCCGAGCACCGCCCCGAGCTGTCGGTAGCGGGTCTGAAACCCAGGAGGATGCTCGGTGGCAGCCTCGACGTCGACCTCCATCGCGTTGACCACCGGTCGCGGAGTCGCGCTCATTCGCCATCCCAGTAGTCGACCTTGTCGCGGCGGCGAAAGTCCAGGCGGTCTGGACCGCCGCCAGGTGGTCGCACGCCGAGCTTGTCCGAGTCCGGGTAGACCGAGATCGAGGCCGCCCCGGCCGCGGCCACCCCGGAGAACATCACCACCCGGCCCGGACCGCGGACCGCGTGCGCTCCGTCCGGGCCGCTCGGGAAACCGACCAGATCCCCGGGCGCCAGCCCACGCTCCCCGGCCGGCTCGCGCAGCGTCGGCGAGCCGCTTACCACGTAGAGCCACTCCTCGACCCCGTGGTGGTAGTGGTAAGGAAACGTCCACTGGCCGGCGGCCAACTCATAGACGCTGGTACCCAGCCACCGGAGGCCGGGCGCTCCACGCCGCCCGCGCCAGGCGTAGCCGGAGCGGTCCTGCCGCACCGGGAGTTCGCCAGTCAAGACGTTGAAGCGTTCCACCGGGCGCATGATGCCGAAGTGGACGGGGCAACGGTGACCTCGAGGAAGGGCGGGCTGAGCTCCCCGGCCGGGTGCCGGCAGTTACCGGCCCGCGGTGTTTGGATGTTGGGCCGGCTGCTCCCAGAGGACTTTGATAGCTCCATCGTTTGGCACGGTGACGAGTTGTTGGCGGGATTCGAAGCCGCTGTTACCGGGGATCTCGTCCGCATACACCGATCCGGCCGGGGACATCGCGAAATAGGTCAACCAGAAATACTGGCGCGCGATCTGCTGGCCGAGCTTGATCGCTGGCACCAGTCCGTTACGGTCGAGCCGTAGCAGCAGCGATCCGTCCTCGCCGTAGATCCGTCCGTTGGGGCCGCGTTGGAGAATCGAGGTGTCCCCGCCGCTGCGCCGCGCGGTCCCTCCAGAGAAGCCTCCGACCTGGTGAGCAACGCCGCGGGTGATTTCCCAGACCGACCAGCCGTTGAGCCCGGCGACGTAGATGACGCCTCTGGCGTCAACGGCGATCGGCCCAAGACCACCGCGGCCGTTGAACTCCCCGGCCCACGGGCCGGTGCGGATGATTGCGTGAACGGGGTAGAGCCTGCCTGCCTTAAGGCGCAAGACCTGCGTGCCATCGGAGATATACAGCGCGCCCGCGGGGCTGAGCGCCACATAGAGCCGCACACCGCTCCTGGCCACCGCGGCGGCCGACCCGAGTGGCGCCGCGAGCGCTGGCACGCCACTCTGGACCAGCTCGGGCGCGCTGCCGCGCCCGTTGCCCGCGATCGTTCGGATCACCCCGTTCGGGGTGACCTCCCGAACACGACCGCCGTCGGCGACGTAGAGCGCGCCGTCGGGCGCGAACGCAAGGTCGCTGACATCCGTCAGCCTGGCGCCGACGGCGGGTCCCCCGTCCCCGGAGAAACCCGCCTTGCCGTCCCCGACCGCGACGCGAAACTGACCGCCATCCGACCGGACCAGGACCTGATCTCGGCCGAGATCGGTGACGTACAGCCGGCCGTCCGGAGCGACCGCCAGTGGGCCTGCAACTCGAAGCTTCACGACCCCGCCGGCAGCCCAGGACGCGGCGGGGCGCCCGCCGTGGCCAACCGGAGCCTTGTCATGGTCGAGGCCCAGTAGCCAGACGGCGATTGCGACGCAGATGATCACCGCCGCGGCCTTGAATGCCTTGAGCAGGCGCCGACGACGCTGGCGCCGGCGTGCCTCTGGGAATAGCGCATCGGTTCCCGGGCCCGGCGCGCCGGGCGCGACCACCGGCTCCTCGACCAGTAGCACGTCGCTCACGGGAGGCGCTCGGCAGCGAGCTGCTCAAACACCGTAACCGGCTCTGAGCGGTTGACCTTCACCGGACCCAGCAGAATGACGCCATTGAAGCTAGCACTATACACCGCGTCCCATTGAGGCAAGCCGGAACGCTACGCCGCTGCGATGTGGGTCTGACGGTGGTGGTGTTCAAGTCCCCAGGCGGCGAGCAGGACGAGCGCCGGGAGGATGAGCAGGCCGACACGAAGACCCGCGGCCTGGGCGATCGCCGCGACTGCGAAGGGGCCAAGCATCTGGCCGATCGAGGCGATTCCTTGGACCTGTCCGATCGCGCCGTCGGCATTAAGTGAGCTCGCCCCGACGTGCATTGAGGAGGTCAGCGGAAACATCGCGCCTATCGCGATGCCGGTCAGCGCGATGCCGACTGCTGCGACTGCCGCCCCGCTGGCGGCCAGCAGAATGGGCAGTCCCACCAGAGCCAGGATCAGCGCCTCGCCCAGCAGGCGCTCGGTGCTCGCCCGGCGTGCCAGGCGACTCGCGAGCAACCGCCCGGCGAGGTTGGCCGCATACAGGCCGCCGACCATCAGGACCGCCGCTTCACGACCCATGCCGGCATTGCCGTTCAGGTAGCTGGCGAGCCAGAAGCTGAGAGAAAACTCCAGCGCGACGATCGCCAGCACGATCACCAAGGTTGGCGCCGGGGACGAGCGCGCCGGAAGATCAGTGGCGCGGGACCGCTGATCGGGCGAGGTGACCGGCTCGGATCGGGGGATTCGCACCGCGCCCATTACCAACACGGCGGCGATGACAATCGCTGCCCCGGCCACGAACGCGAAGCGCCACGTCAGCACAGTCGCGGCGACCCCTCCGAGCATCAGCGGCACGACCGTTCCGCCGAGACTCACCGTCACCTCCCCCTCGGTCATCGCCACCGTCCGCCGCGCGCCGTGCGCGTCGGCGAGCGCCGCCCACATCCTGACCAGCGCCGAGCACCCAAACAGGCTCATGAGGAACGCCGCGGGCACCGTGATCGCGAGCTCATCGCCGTAGCCGACGGCGATCCCCGCTACCGCCGCCGCGGCCAGTCCGAACCGGATAGTTACCCCCCGCCCCAAACGCGCCTCCATCCGGATCGCGAGCAGGCCGGCCAGCCCACCACCCACCGCGAAGGCGACCTGATGCAGCGCGCCGGCCAGATAGGAGAGGTGCTCCTCGGCCCGCAGGTAGGGCAGCGCAGGACCCAGAATCGCATTGAGAACGCCAAAGCCGAACAGCCCCGAGAACATCGTCCAAGTGAGCCGGTCGCGTTGATACGTGGTCCCTATGCGGGCCCCGTCCCGAGTCGAGATCGGCCTGGCGACTCGAGCTAGCAATCGCGCTCATCACCCGTCGCGAAGAGCGCCGCGAGGTTGTCGATGATCGCATCGGCACGGGCGAGCGCGTCATCGCCGTGCGTCGTGCGGAGCGCGATGACGCGCGCCCCGGCAGCGCGACCGGCATCGATCCCAATGGGAGAATCCTCGAGTACCGCACACCGTGCCGCCGTCATGTTGAGCCGGCGGGCGCCGAGCAGGAACCCCTCAGGATCGGGCTTGCCGCTCGCCACCATGCTCGAGCTGACGACGAGGTCCGGGCGAGGCAGGCCGGCCGCCCGGAGTCGCACGTCTGCGAGTTGCGAGGAGCACGAGGTGACGATCGCCAATGGGTAACCGGACCTCAACAGGTCCTCGGCACCGGGTAAGGCGAAGACCCCGTCGGTGTCCGTGGTCTCGGTCTCCTCGACCAGTGCAGCCTCGGCGGCGTGATCCGCCCCCGGAGCGAGCAGGCGCGCGGTTTCTGACGAGGGTCTGCCCTGGGCGAATGCGAGGACCTCGTCGGGGTCGAGACCGTGGCGCTCGGCGAACGCTGTCCAGGCTCGGCTCACTGGTGCGGATGAGTCCACGAGCGTCCCGTCGAGATCGATCAGCAGTCCCAGCGCGCCGCCCAGCACGGGCGCGCCGCCAAGGGCAGAGTCATCCACGCCGCGCGCGCTCACGCCGACCCCCACGCGGCAAGCGCTCGGTCGGTCAGGATGTGGTCAAAGGCGTGCTCACCTGCACCGATCAGCGGTGCCCGACCGCCAAGTGTGCTCGGAGCGAGCGCAGGAGCGGCCTCTGCCCTGGCGCCCATAAGGCCGTCTTGGTAGCCCTCCTGGACACGGTCACCCGCGACCTCGAGGAGCTGCGGGGCGAGGCCGCCGAAGGTGACCAGCTCGGGATCCAGAGCGTTGACCAGACCCGCGGTCCCTCGGCCCAGCGCAAACGCAGCTTTCCGCACGGCACGTCGCTGCGGGCCCCCGCCCGCGCGGGCGGCTGCGAGGACTTCGCGGCTGTAACTCACCTCATCGGCGGGAACCGGCTCGCCGAGATGACCCGCAAGCGCTCGGCCGTCCAGGGCGGTGTTCCAGCATCCGAGGGCGCCGCATCGACAGCGTTCGGCCGGCGAGCCGAATGGCATGTGCCCGAACTCGCCGGCCATGCCGCGAGCGCCGGGGACGAGCTGCCCCCCGTCGAGCAGTGCACCACCAACGCCTGAGTCCATGTAGAGGTGAACCGAGCTCGCGGACCCCACCGCGGCGCCTCGCCGCGCATCCGCGATTGCGGAGAAGGTCGCGTCGTTACCGGCCAGGAACGGCACCGTCGCGACCTTGCGCGGTGCCAGAGTAGAGAGCTCCACGTCCTGCCAGCCGAGGTTCGGCGCCTGAACCAGGCGCGTACCGGAGACGGTTCCTGGTAGGGACACCACGATCGCGCGCACACTTGCGCCATAGCGAGCGCAAACGTCTTTGAGCGCGTCCTCGACGCCCTCAAAGACGGAGGCCCGATCGCGATCGTGGCGCTGGGTCTGGTGGCTCTGCAACGCTCCGCCGAGCATGACGGTGGCCACCTCCCACGATTCATGTGAGATCGCAGCAACCGCCGCGACCGGCCCTTGGGGATGCGGGCCCAGTGAGCCCGTCGGCCGCCCCCGGCCGCCCATCGCACGGGCTGGTGCCTCCCCAACCACCCTTGATCGAACGAGGCGCGCGACGGTCTCGCTCGCCAGACCACTGGAGATTCCGAGCTCTCGGGCTAGCCGGGCTCGGGTTATTCCTGGCTCGGCGTGAACAGCGCGCAGCACGCCGATCGCGGTTGAAGAGCGCGTTGGGGCAAGCCGGAGTGACGCCGTGGACGGGTTCATGAGGTTTTACTCGGACACCGAGCATATTAGACGGAGTCGTCCGCCCAGGCGGCTTCCCTTGGGCCGTCCTGCCGGTGCTACCTTCCAGCCATGCGCCGCGCGGCAGGGGTCGCGCTCGCAACGGGGGGATTGAGGTCAACCGGCGACGAGCCGAGGTTGCGCAGAGAAAGGAGAGCCACGTGTCTGCAACGCTCCGATTGACGCGGAGACATCCCGGCATTGAGCTCCGGCGCGGCCCTTTCGAGATCGAGTTGGACGGTAAAAGCGCCGGCTCGATAGCGAAGCTCCATGACACCGTCGAAGTCCCGGTCGAGCCAGGCCACCACACCCTCCGAATACGGTATGGCCGCTTCTCGAGCCCAGACCGTTCCTTTGACCTCGCCGAGGGCGAAGCCGTCAACTTCCGCACCCGCGGCCCCCTGGTGTGGCCCGCGTACGTCGCCTCACTCCTCAAGCCCGACCTTGGGCTGTGGCTCAAACGCGAGTGAGCAGCTCACGGTGGGGGTGAGCAGACCCCCGGATCGGTGGGGTCAGCTGGCCACGATCGTCGCGGCGAGCGCGACCCGATGGTCCTTGGTCCACGGTGGTCCTAGCCGTGCCCGAGGTCTCTGCAGGACGTCGCGGCCGGTCCGCTCGCCCAGCCTCCTGAGGGCCTGATCTATGACGGCCCTGGCCTCATACAGGTGGACTTCCCAACCACGAGCATGCGCGAGCTCGGCCAGTTCCTGCCGGTACATGATCGCGTCGGCCCGGGCCTCATAGGGCGCGCGACGCTGGACGGCGATGTCGTCAGGGAAATCGAGCGGCCAGGTCCGCAGCGAGATTGACTGAACCGGCTCGGACAGCGTGGCTGCGAGGTCATCGAATGCCGCCGACGTCGCGCGGGTGACGGACGCTCGCGCCTTTGCTACCAGCGCAGCCGTCGCGGCGACATCGAGATGCCGGCTCTCGTAGTGGATCGGTGCGGCCGACACGTCGGGTCCGATCAGCTCGATCCGCCGGCGGTCCACTACCTCGTGATCCGCGGACGCCGTTACCGCAACGGCCCAGCCAAAATGATCCGCGATGGCCAGGCGCATGGGCACGATCAGTCGTAGGGCGCATAGCGGTGGTGGAGCATGAGATCGTTGCCGTCCGGGTCCGAGAAGAAGGCCATGTGGCAGACGCCGGTGTCAAAGGTGTCGCCTGCGAACTCGACGCCCTTGGCCTCGAGCTCGGCGCGAGTGGCGGCGACGTCCTCGCAACCCAGTGCCCAGGGGTTGCCCTTCTGGGCGACGAACGGCATCCCAATCTTCTTGGGCTCCCAGATGCCGAAGCACGTATCTCCGGCCCATTGCTCATAGTCGCTGCGCTCGTCAGGGCGAAGGCCAAGGGTGTCGCGGTAGAAGGTACGGGCGCGGTCTGCGTCCTGCGAGGGGATGCCGATGAAGTCGAGTTTGGTGATCATGGTTGAGGTATAGCCCGCGATGCGGTCAGGAGTGGTCCTAGGATGGATAGTCATGGCAGCCGCCCCTACGACGCGCTCGGCAACCTGGCCGAGCCGGATGACGCCCGCCGACCCATCACCCGCGCGGGCATAGTGGGCGACCACCTCATCGTCCTTCACTCAGCGGTGCGGGCCTGTGCGGGCTACAGCCGGCACGATGCTCCCTCGATGCTGTTGGACGGCTCATCGATTGCGCGCGACACGGAGCATGGTCGTGCGACTACCGCGCAGCTCACGCGCCGCCACGGAACGCTCGAGGAGGCGATCGCTGCCGCGGTCTTTGCGCTCGGCGCCGCGGGATTGTCCAAGAGCATCCGCCGCCAGGCGCGCGCAGCCTGCGAGGACTACTTTTACAGTCGGCTCGGCCTGACGCCGAGCCTCGAATTGGGCGGACAGGAAGAGATCGCCGAAACGCTCGAGCTGATGCCCGAGCCGATGTACCGGGCGCTTGAGGACGTCGTTGCCCTCGTCGTGGACGGCGAGTACGAGGAGCTGCGCGTCGTGTCTGGTGATCGCCTCGACGTCGAGGATCTGCGCCGTCGCGTCGAGGATGACTGCCCTGAGTCGCTGGTGCTGGCGCCGCGCGAGATTTATCGGGTCGAGGCGATCACGAAGTCCGACGAGGCGGACCTGCCGGGTTGGGCCTACTTCCTTGACCTGTGGACCGAGACCGGCCCGGCGCGCCTGCACATCGAGGGCGAGCTCGAGGAGTCGGGCGAACGGTTCAGAGCAACGCTGACCGACATCCTGCCCTGAGCCCCGGGCCCTTAAACGCGGAAAGCCCACCCGTAGGTGGACTCTCGGCCATCAGAAGATCAGGCGGCTCTCGCGGGAAGGGGACGTTCAGATGAAGGTCTCGCCCTCTGTTTGCCATCGCTATCTGACCCTGTCAGCGTAGCGCACCCGCCTCCCGGCGCCGGGCGCTCCACTATGCGTGGCCGTTTCACGGCTCGGCGCACCGATGCTTGCCTTCAAGGGGTCGAGAAGCTCCTAGGTCAGGCCGCCGAAGCTCATGGAGGTCGCGATCCCATAGCGCAGATACAGGTAACCGACCTGCGCCGCCGCGAGCGAGCCACGCGGATGATCGCTGGCATTGTCTCGTTCGAGGATGTACCAGTGACGGTGATCGTCGCCCGTCGCGTGACGCAGAAAATCCGCGAAGAAGCGGGCATAGTCGATGTTGCCTTCGCCGAGGTCGACGATGTCGCCGAAGTCGTCAGTGAAGCCACCTGTCTGGTCGGCCTTGCCATCCTTGACGTGGAAGTTCACGTACCGGTGGCGGTGCGGAATCGCGTAGTCGCGGAGAGGATCGAACTTGAGGGTCTGGCGGTTCTGCCAGCGCCCGACGAACGCCCAGTAGATGTCCATCTCGAATACGACGTGCCTCGGATCGGTCTCGGCCAACAGCACGTCCTCTCCGCGTCTGCTCGGGTCGTCATCCAACGGCGCCCATTCTTGGAAGTGGTTGTGCACAACGAAGCGCATCCCGCGCTTGGCGGTGAGGGAACCGTAGTGATTGAACCTGTGCGCCTCTGCCCGCCAGCCGGCCGTGGTGTTGGCCGTCGGGTTGACGAACGAGACACTGACCGCAGGCAGCCCGATCGTCTCGGCGGCGTCGAGCATCCGCCCAAAGCTTGCGTCGCTCACCGGCGGGTTGCTCGTATTCAGGGTGGCGTTTCCCAGACCGATCAGCCCGTTCATTGCGAGCAACTTCCGGATCGTATTGGGGCGGACCGGTTTGACCCCCTCCGTCAAACCCGCGAATTCCACGTGCCTGAAGCCGATCTCAGCCAGCCGCTCAAACACGTGTCCGAAGCCGACCTTCGCGATCTCGTCGCGCACCGTGTACAGCTGGATCCCAAGCCGGTCCGACGGCAAGAGCGTTTGGGGGGAGGGAGCATGCGACGGCTGGCGGCCAGACTGAACCCCGCTTCGATGCCTCACTGTCGCCGCGGCCGCCACGTCTGTTCCCACGGCAGCCCCCGCTGCGAGGCCGACACCCGCACCGAGTAGCCCCCTTCTCGTGAGGCCGGTGTCATTCATCTCTCGCCCCGATCGGGCACGACCGACATCGTAATGCCGGGGCTCGTGCGTGGCCAGCGGGCCGCGGGGTGGGCATTAACATGGTGCTGTGCGCGAGCTTCGGGCCCGACTCTGGCACTGGCAGGCGCCACACCCGGACTGGACGCCTCGCCAGCGCTGGGCGCGGGAAGTGTCGTCGTACGCGATCGACGACGGCGAGCGCCTGCTGCTTCGACCCGCTCGCCGTGCCCGTTCCACTCCTCGCGCTCGCGCGGATCTGGAGTGGCTTCGGAGCGGCGGCGCCAGCATCAACCGACTCCGGCCGCTGCTCGAGCTGCCGGTCGAGTTCGTGCTCCCGGCGCATGGAGCACCGGCAGACCGTGCTGCGCTCGAGCGTGCGCTCTCGTGACGACCGGCGTCCACCCGTCGGCTGGGTCAGCCTTGCTCGCGGGTCACCATCCGCCGAAAACGGTCCGCGAATGAAATGGCTTCATGAACAGTTCGCACATCCCGAGCGCGTCGAGCTGCCGACGGGTCACCACCTGCGCCCGATACGCGAGTCGGACGTGGACATCGATTACCCGGCCGTCATGGGCTCACGCGAGCGCTTGTGGTCGAAGTACGGGGACGCATGGGGCTGGCCGACTGCCACGATGAGCTATCAGGCAGACAAGGCAGACTTGGCGCGTCATGAGGCGGAGATCGCCGCCCACGAGACGTTCAACTACGCGGTCCTTGACCAGGCCGAGACTCAGCTGCTCGGCTGCGTTTACATCGATCCACCCGACACCCGGTCTCCAGCCGGTACGGATGCCATGGCGTCGTGGTGGGTGATCGACCAGGCGGCCGGCACCGAGCTCGAGCGCGCGATTGCTGATTTCGTACCCCGGTGGCTCGCCGACACGTGGGGGTTCAGGGCGGTCTACTACTTTCCCTGATCGGATCACCCTGTGGACCGGAGGCGACCGTAGTAATGGGCGTCGCCAGGTGCCTATTCTGGGTGTGAGCGTTATGAGCGTCGTCATGTACACCAAGCCGAGGTGCCCGTACTGCCAGGCGGCGCGCGAGCATCTCGCGGCCGAACGGGAGACCGTCGAGGAACGCGACGCGACCGAAAGCCCGGCATGGAAGTCCGAGCTGATGGGCTACACGAACAACCGAGGGATCGTCCCGACGATTGTGTGGAGTGACGGGCGGCGCCAAGTCGGATTCCCCCCGGGCCGGGGCTGACAAGTGCACTGAGCGGGCGGTTCGCCCGCTGACGTCAAGACCGCTCGGCTCGAACCAGGATCCGGTGGAGGTCGAGGTCCCGCTGATCGCGATCCATCCGCCGAGTGTTGCAGGCAGCACGACTGTCAGTGCAGGGACTCTCGTTCGACTAAACGCCAGCATGCGGAAGGTCTCGGTCAGCGAAGAAAGGTGAACAGCCGACGCGGTAGAGGCCGGTCTGCACCCGCGGGCGGCTGAACCAGCTGCGCCACGCCGACGCCGAAGCCGTGGGGTTCGCTGTCGAACGCTGTCTCACGAAACCCGGCATCCACAAACCATTGACGGATCACCGGTCTGAGGTCCGGCTGCCTGCTGCCCCGAGTCCAGATGACGGTGCCTCCTGGACGCAGCATCGACGGTGTCGCCTCAATTGTCGCTGCCACGTCCCGTTCGGCGAGGTTGCCGAAGATCCCACACAACATCAGCAGGTCCACGGGGAGGACGGAGGCGAAGGTTGTCATGTCCCCGGCATCGCCGGCGATGACTGTCACTTGGGTAAGGCGGAGTCGGTCAGCGGTCGCTCTGGCATCGTCGGCCAGGGTCTCGTCCTGTTCAACCAGCAGCGTCGGTGCCGTTTCTCGGCCGGAACGTGCCAGCTCGGGCAGGACGTCACGGCCGTCGCCTGAGCACAGACTCAGAAGCCGCATCGGAGTTGCAGCTCCCTCAGACGCAAGTGTGTGGGCGACGTGCCGACGGACGACCCTCAGGCGCCGAGCCAGGGAGCTTGTGGGCTGGTCATAGGTGGCATGCCACTTTCTCCAGTCTGTCGCCATGACTTAGTGCTAGCCGACGCACCGGCCGGAAGTCACGCCCTGGGACTACGTCAGTGCCTTCTCAAACCAAAGGTCCGCGAACGGCTCGTCGTTGAAAGGAGGCACCTCGACCCAGCCGCTCGAGCGGTAGAGAGCGATCGCCTCCACGAGGACCGCGCTCGTCTCGATGTGTGCGACGCGAGCTCGGCCGACGAGAGCGGAGGCCTCGAGTCTCTCCAGGAGGCGGCGGCCCAGGCCGAGCCCGCGCGCAGGGGGAGCAATCCACATGCGCTTGATCTCAGCCGGTGCGCCCCCGTGGTGTTTCACACCGCCGCAGCCGACCGGCTCGCCGTGGAGGTAGGCGACAAAGAACTCCCCCGCGGGCGGCCGGACCTCATGCGGCATAGCGGTGGCCCCGACCGAGGGGTCAAACACGCGCTCCGAGCGGCGGTTGAGCTCGGTGACGTACTGCCCCAGGCAGTACCTGGCATCGCGGTGCTCGGGGTCGACGGTCCTGATCTGAACGCTCGCCGCCGTCAGAAGGCGCTCGACGTCATTCATCGCCGTGACCAGGCGCTCACGCTGCTTCGCACTCAGGGGCATAAGTAGCGACATCGCGAACTCGTCCGACCGCTTGTCCAGGGCGGCGCGTTCGCGGCGGCCGGCAGCAGTGAGCCGCGCAACCCGAATCCGGCGGTCCCCACCGCTCGCGGCCAGCTTCACCAACCCAGCGGCCTCCAAGGATCGCAGCAGGCGGCTCATGTAGCCCGAGTCGAGGCCCAGGCGTGCCCGCAACAGCCGTACTTCGCCGCCCTCGAGCCCGATCTCCCACAGCAGTCGAGCCTCGCCCAGCGGGCGCTCGCGCCCCAGAAAACGATCACTGAGCGCGCCGACGCGCTCAGTCACGATGCGGTTGAACCGGCGGACCTGATCAACCATCGCGTCGGGCATTGTCTGACCTTAGTCAGCAAACTGTGCGCCGTCAACGGCGGCTGATTACACTCATGCCGTGATTGGGAGGAGAGGTCGCATGCTCGGTGCGAGGGGCTTGTGCTTGGCCGCCATCGTGACCGCGGCGCTCGCCCTGCTCGTGACGTCCCCAGTGGGGGCACGCGCGGCCACACCACGGACTCCGGTTGTGTTCTTTCCGGGGTACGGGACGACGATTCTGCGCGTTACGGTGCGTGATCAGACGTCGGTCAGGGGCTGTCCCAGCTCCGGTTCGTATGAGGATGGGATTCCAGCGAACGTGGGCACCACGTTCAGTCAGGTGTGTCGCGACCGTCTGATCACGCCCCGCTGGCGTGGCGGTGCACACTTGTCCTTCCCGCAGCGCTTCTCACTGCCACCCGGCGTCAAGGTCACGATTCCGAACTATGGCCAGCCCGCAAGTGCGCCCGTCTACGGGTCGTTTTATGCGGCGCTCGAAGCGGCCGGATACAAGGCCGGGAGCGATCTCGTCGTGGCGGGCTACGACTTTCGGCTCACGCCCGACCTGGCCGGTTTCCTGCCTCGCACCGAGCGACTGATCGAGCAGACCTGGCGGCGAAATCACCATCGCCCCGTCCGGTTGGTGGGGCATTCGAATGGGCCGCTTTATGCCCAGTACCTGTTGACGCATGTCTCGGCGAAGTGGAAGCACAAGTACATCCAGGGATTCTCGGCGCTTGCCGGCAACTTTCCCGGGCAGGGCGACACCTGGTCTTGGGTGTTCACTGGCACCGAGGTCCCCTCCGTGTTTTCCCTGCCCACAACCTTGGCTACGGCTCGCAGCAGTGCACGTCTGGTGGCGCTCTCCCCGTCGACGTGGATGAGTGCCTCCGACCCCTCTGTGTTCGGCCGTCGCGAGGTCATCATCAAGGATGACGCGACCGGCCGCAGCTACACGCCGGCCGACACCGATCGGCTCCTACGGAACGCCGGACTGGACTCGATCCGCGCCATGGTCGACCACTACATCGGCTTCGTGAAGTTCACCGACCGCAGACATTTCCCGAACGTGGACGTCTCAGCCGAAGAGGGGTCTGGGCTGGCCACCCAGGTTGGAATTGCCTTGCCCAGTCTCACGGTTGGTCAAGTGGTCGGCCAGGCCACCGCGCACTTCTTCTATCTCCCCGGTGACAGCAACCAGGAGTACATAACCAACAACGCCGTGCGCGTGTGGCGGCACATGCGCTGCTATCGCTTCCGTCTCACCGACAATCCGGGCGTCTCCCATCTCGGTCTGACGACTGACAAGGGCGTTATCACCCGCCTGCTTCGAGATCTTGCCCGCCCACGGTCTCGTTGTGGGTGATCACTCCTACCGAAACCGAAGGCGACGACCCGCGCCAGCGAGTCGTCGATGGCTTGCGGGATCTCCACGGACATCTCCTCGAACACCTCGACTATGAGGAAGCAAACGCGGGCCCGGCGATTCGCCGCCTCGAGCGATTTTCAATCTGATAGGAGACAGCAATGCCCGACACCGACCCGAGCCACAACCTGCGTGAGCGTCGGCTCGCGATCGTTCGCGAGCACATGGAATCCGAGAACACGCATGACTTTGACGTGACGATGGCCACCTTCGACCACCCGCGCTACGAGATCATCCCCACCGGCGAGGTCTATGACGGGCCGGACGAGGTAGCCACCTATTTCAAGATCACACGCGGCGCGTTCCCTGACCAGCGCAACGAGAACACGACCCTCCGGGTCGCCGATGACGCGATCATCGCCGAGTTCGACCTTCTGGGGACGCATCGAGGCGAGCTGCGGGGCATTCCGCCGACGGGCCGCAGCTTCCGCTGCCGGGTGTGTGCGATCTTCGAATTCGGACCCGAAAGCGATCACATCATCTGCGAGCGTGTCTACTTCGACACGGCGACGATCGTCCAGCAGCTCCTCGCCGAATCCTGACCAACCCGGACAGCGTCCTCCGTCGTCGATGGCTGTGGGAGCATGACCGCGATGCGAGTGGGTCTGCATGCCATCGGGATCGGGGCCGGCGCACGTCGGGACGTGATCGACGCGGTGGCCGTCAACGCCGAGGCGTGCGGGTTCGCCACGCTGTGGGCGGGCGAGCACGTGGTGATGCCCGAGCAGCCTGAGTTCCGGTACCCGTACTCGGCCGACGGCCAGATCGCTGTGCCGGCCGCGGCTGACTGGCTCGATCCGTTCGCGGCCCTCAGCTTTGCCGCCGCCGCGACCCAGCGCATTCGTGTGGCCACAGGTGTGCTGCTGCTGCCCGAGCACAACCCGGTGCTGCTGGCCAAGCAGGCCGCGAGCGTCGATGTTCTCTGCGGTGGACGGCTGGTCCTGGGCGTCGGCGTGGGCTGGTCCCGGGAGGAGTTCGCCGCCCTGGGTATCCCGTTCGCGCGTCGGGGGGCGCGTGCCCGCGAGTATTTGCAGGCGATGCGGGTGCTGTGGCGCGAGGACGTTGCCTCCTTTGAAGGCGAGTTTGTGACCTTCTCATCCGTGCGCGTCAATCCAAAGCCCCTTCGCGATCGGCGGATTCCGGTTGTCTTTGGCGGAAACAGCGATGCCGCGCTTCGGCGCGTCGCCGACCTGGGAGACGGCTGGTACGGCTTCAACCTCGCCGGGGTCGACGCAGTGGGCGAACGGCTGGCGACACTCGACAAGTTGTGCCGCGAGGCTGAACGCGATCTGGGCGAGCTGGACCTCGCCGTCGCGCTCGAGGCTGGTCACCCCGGGGATCTAGCCGCCCTGGCCCAGATGGGCGTGAGCGAGCTCGTGCTCGTGCAGGCCCCGCCGGATGATCCCGATGACGTTGAGGATTGGCTCGCCGTGCTCGCCTCGCAATGGGGCGTGAGGCCCGAATGAAGGCGACCGAGCGAGAATCCTTGACCGGCCCTCGCGACCTCTACGGCATCCCGCTCGGTGAGTTCATCCCCGCCCGGGCGGTGCTCACCAAGTCGCTCCGCGCCGACGGTCAGCGAGACGAGGCTGACAGAGTCTCAAAGCTCCGCAAGCCGTCCGTGGCGGCCTGGGCGGTTAATCAGCTCGTACGCACTCAGCGGCGAGAGATCACGCGCCTGTTCGAGGCCGGCGATGCGCTCCAGGCGGCTCAGTCTGAGCTGCTTGGCAAACGAGGAGATGCGAAGTCTCTCCAGGCCGCGGTGACGCGGGAGCGCGAAGCGGTCTCCCGGCTCGTCGAGCGGGCTCCCGGAATCCTCGAGTCAGAGGGGCAGACCCCCTCGCAGACCATTCTCGATCGGGTCGCCCAAACGTTGGACGCGGCCGCGTTGGACGAGGACGCGCGCGGCTTGGTTGAGCCTGGCTGTCTGGAGCGGGAGCTTCAGCACATCGGCCTTGGATCGGGCAGTTTGTCCGCCCAGTCCGCCCAGTCCGCCCAGTCCGCCAAGTCCGCCAAGTCCGCCCAGGCCAAGAAACCGAAGGCGAAACGCTCCGAGGAGTCCGGTTCTCGCGCGCTGCAGAAGCGTCAGGAGCGTGCGCACGCGGAGCAGATCAAGGCGGCCCGGACGGCCGAGCAAGACGCTCGTCGTATCGCCGGGCGGGCTGACCGCGAGCTCAGCCAGGCGCAAGCGCGCCGGGACGATGCCGCCAACGCCCTAGCCGAAGCCGAGGACGAGCTGGCCCAAGCAGGTGACCGGGCCGAGCGGGCGGCTGACCAGCATCGACAGGCCGAGGAGACGCTCCGTCAACGGAGAGCGTGACCCCGGTCAGGTCTGACTCAGACGTGGGGCACTGGGAGTGCCGGCGTGACCACCGGGTCCACAGACAATGGACCGATCGGCCCATCCTCGGGCACACGCGGGAAGCGCACCTCGATGTCGAGCCCCCCGACCGCCCCCGGTTTGACGTCGAGCACGGCGTCATGAGCGTTGGCGATCGCGGCGACGATCGACAGGCCGAGCCCGACCCCGTCTCGCGGCCCCGTTCGCTGGGTGCCGAGACGCTGGAAGGGCTGGAGCAGCCGGCTGACCTCGTCAGCCGGCACCACCGGACCCGAATTGGCGATCTTGAGTGTCGCCTCTCCGGCGCGATTCTCGACCGCGACCCGAACTTGGCCGCTTGCAGTGTTGTGACGCAGCGCGTTGTCCACCAGGTTGGACGCCAGCCGCCCGATCAGGCGGCTGTCTCCTGACACCGGCGCTGACTCGAGCGAGGCACTAACGCGCAGCGCCCGTGCCGCAGCCTCCGACTCGCGATCCTGGACCACACCCCACACGATGACCGACAGGTCGAGCGTCTCGCGGTGGTCGATCCCCCGCTGGCCCCGGGCCAGCGCCAGAAGCGCATCAATCAGCTGCTCCTGTTCCTCGCTCTCCTCGAGCACTTGGCGGCACGTGGTCCGGAAGGTCTCCATCGTCGCGTGCGGATCGCTGAGCACCATTTCGAGCAGAGCCCGTGCCGCGGTGAGCGGCGTGCGCAGCTCATGCGAGGCGTTGGCCACAAAGCGACGCTGCGCGGTGAAGGCCGTCTCCAGACGTCCGAGCAGGCCATCTATGGTGTCAGCGAGCTGCCGGAGCTCGTCGGGCGGGCCGTCCATGGCCAGGCGCAGGTTCAGGTTCGCTTCGGAGATCAGCTGCGTGGTCGTGGTCATCGTCCGCAGAGGGCGCAGCACTCGCCCCGCGACGAGCCATCCGAGGGCGCCCGAGATGAGAGCCATGATCGCGAGCGCGATGCTGGACTCGATGATCAGCGAGTGAAGATCCGAGATCCGCTGGTCGGATCCGAAGCGGACAATAGCCTTCCGGCCCGCCTGAGACGCAAGCAGGCTTTTGATCGGTGTCGGCACCTGCTCCTGTACGCCCTTCCGTTGCGCCGGCGTGATGGCCAAGAAACTCCGGCGGGGTGTCGCTTTCGCGGTTGTGTTCGGTAGGGGCGGGGCGACTCGTTGCTCGATGAACGTCCCGGCGAAGGGCACGTTCCCCACCGAGGCGTGGTCGACCAGCGTGTACGTGATCGCGAGAAGGGCGGCGCCGCAAACCAGGAACAGACCCCCGTAGAGCAGCGTGAGCCGCCACCGAACCGTTGTCTTGGGGTGTCGCACCCAGCCGGCGGCGGCGCGAACCGCGACGCGACTCCTCACGACGTTGCCTCAGGGATTCTGTATCCGACTGGCGTCACTGTCTCGATCACCGCCGGCTCGCCCAGCTTGGCCCGGAGTCGGCTTATCGTCATTCGAACGGTGTTGGTGAACGGGTCCACGGCATCGTCCCACGCCCGGGCGAGGATCTCCTCCGTAGAAAGGACTGCACCCTCGGCGCCCATAAGCAGCTCGAGGACGGCGAACTCCTTCGGACTCAGTCCGAGGGGCTTTCCGGCTCTGGTGATGCTCCGCCGGGCCGAGTCGAGCTCGATGTCTCCGTGCACGAGCTTCGGCGGCAACGGGAGGCGTGAGCGCCGGGAGAGCGCTCGGATTCGGGCCACCAACTCGGCCAGATGAAACGGCTTGGGGAGGTAATCGTCTGCGCCGATGGCGAGCCCCTCTACGCGGTCCTCGAGTGTCCCAGCCGCGGTGAGCATGAGCACGCCGCTCGGATAACCGTCAGCCACGAGCGAGCGGCACACCTCATCGCCCGTGAGTCCGGGCAGGTCACGATCGAGCACCACCACGTCGTAGACGGCCAGAGACGCGCGGGCCAATGCCTCTCGTCCGTCGAAGGCGATGTCCACCGCCATTCCCTCCCGGCGGAGGACCGTCGCCACGGTCGCGGCGAGCCTCGGATGATCCTCGACCACCAGCACCCTCATCCTGGTTCCTCGTTCAACGCCCGTTCGTCTCCATGGAGCGCCGGCGCGGGACGTCGCCCGCGCCGGCGTCTGGAGGCCAGGATGCCCGATCTCCCATAACAGCGGCGTAACAGCGTTATCACGACGTTATCCGAGCGTCCGCCACGCCCCACCCCGGTGCCGAGGAAACGTGTACGCTACGGCCACGAGGTGTGGTCATCGGGAAAGTCCCCGGTGGGCGCACCCATTTGTCAGTTCAATGCCACCCGAGCACACACAAATCGTGAGTGATCAAGCGCCTCCCAGGGGTGGCGACCGGTTGCGCCCCCGTGCTGGGTCACGTGGCTCGGCGGACCGCGCCCGGGCTCCCCGCTCCGCGGCAAGCCAATCGCAGGTCTCCCAACGATGGGAGGGCTCCGAGGACCGTTACACGGATGTGGTCGGGCTGCTGGTGCCTCGCCAAGACGCGTTTGACGAGCGGCGCACGCTCGCAGTGTTTGAGGCCGCGCCCGCCGACGTTGCCGTCGAGTTGCCCCGTGACCTGCCGCAGATCGGGTCATGGCCCACGTCCCGTCTGGACAGCGACCGCTATCAGCACCGCGTCGCCCTGGCCGTCGCCGGTGGCGGCTACGAACTGCTCGAGTACTTCTGCGCCGACGACGGCCGCGGTCACGAGCGGCCGGGACACCACAGCTGGGGTGACAGCGGCCACCAGTCGGAGGATCTCGCCTATTCGCTGCTCTGCGTACGCTGTGGCGGGCGTTTCATGCCCGGCTGGAGAGTCCCGGAGCCACCCCTTCCCGCGATGCTGTTCCCCGGACTGTTCGAAGTGATCGCGAGGCTCTCGCGCGGACATACCTGGCGCATGCAGTGGGATTCCCTGCTCAACATCACCACTGAGCGGAATGACCGGTAGCTCCGGCTCCGTGGAGCCAGGCGAGCAGGAGGCGGGCCCAGTGGCGGCTGCGTCGGCGAGCTCGGTGGCAATCGAGGACGAGCTGGCCCTCCTGCCGGCCGAGGAGCGCGGCCCAGCGGCCGCCTTCCTGGCTGCCTACCCTCCCGGAGCCGGCGCGCCGATCGCGGTGGTGATCCCCGCCTACAACGAGGAGCCCACCGTCGCGGACGTCATCCGCGCCATACCTTCGGAGCTCGGCGGCCGGCCGGCCGAAGTGATCGTTGTCGTAGATGGCTCCACCGACGCAACGGCCGCAGAGGCGGCGGCGGCGGGTGCCCTCGTCTGTGACATCCCGATCAACCGCGGGCAGGGTCTCGTGTTCAAGCTTGGCTACTGGCTGGCACGGACGCGCGGCGCCCAGGTGATCGCGACGATCGACGCCGACGGCCAGTACGACGAACGGGAACTGGAACGCCTGGTGGAGCCGATCGTCGCCGGGCGGGCTGACTTCGTGAATGGTTCCCGTCGGCTCGGCACCGAGTTGACGACCGATCCGGTTCGTCACGCGGGAGTGATCTTCTTCGGCGGGCTGGTCAGCCTGCTTCTGCGCCAGCGGATTACGGACCCTGCGTGCGGCATTCGCGCCATGCGAGCCAACGTCACCGCGGCGGTAAAGCTCGAGCAGACGCAGTACCAGACCTCTGAGATGCTGATCAGCGCCGCGATGCGGGGCTTCAGGGTGACCGAGGTGGCGACGACGATGCGCGACCGGCCCGAGGGGGCCACCCTGACCAAGAAGGGCCCGAACCTGCTCTACGGAATGCGGTTCGCCCGGGCGGTCCTGGGAACCTGGCGCAGAGAGCGGAAGGCCGCTCGCACGCGGCTGCGCTCCGAGAACACCCAGTACTCGTAGATCCCAAACTTCGCCGCGAACAGCACCACCTGCACGAGTACGTAGGAGGCGGTGACGATGAGCAGGCGCAGGCCACTGCCCGACGGAATCGACTGCACCTGGCCGTTCGTCCATCCTGTGGCCGCTGAGGTGGTCACAAGCACGACGATCGAAACGCCGATGTAGCCGATGATCTGTCGCGCGGGTGGGCGTCCCTCCTGCTGCCAGGCCCACCGTCGGTTGAGGATCCAATTGGGGATCGCCCCAGCCAGGAATCCGACCACTGAGCAGGCGGTCGTGGACGCGCCCAGCACGTAAAACACAGCGAAGAATGCGTTGCTCGCAGCGAACGCGACGACCGAGCCGAGCGCGTACTTCGTGAAGCGAGTAGACAGGGCGGTCCGAGTCACGCGCGCCCAAGCTGGATGGCGGACGACGCGCGCTGCCACGGCAGACCGCACGCCCCGGTAGCGGACAGGGGGCATTAGCGGCCTCATTCTATCCGGTCCAAACGGGTTCCCGGGCTCTCGCCCACCTGTGAGGGCCGAGCCGACCCAGATAACACCCGCATAACAGCGTTACGGCCCTGTTACCGGAAGGGTCGTACAACTGCCGGATATGCGGGTACCCAGACCACGCCTAGGCTCGGGCGGCGGGCGCCGCCGCCTTGGTGCCGGCCTGGCGCTGCTGGCGGCAATCGCGGTAGTGGTCGTGATCGTTCTGAGCACGGAAGGCTCGCCGTCGTCCCCGGCCGCGGCCACCAATGCCAGCGACGCCACGGGTGGCGTGACCGTCGAGCGGCGGAACCTGGTCGAGACCGACACCGAAGCCGGCACCCTCAGCTACAGCGACCCCCAGACGGTCTACAACCGCCTCAGCGGAACCATAACCTGGCTGCCGAGCGCCGGCCAGGAGATCCGGCCTGGTGGAACGCTCTACAAGGTCGACGGCGAACCCGTGATCATGCTGAATGGCTCAACGCCCGCCTTTCGCAAGCTGCACTCAGGCATGAGCGCCGGCGCCGACGTCCTGCAGCTCAATCGCAACCTGGTGCGCCTGGGCTTCAACCCGGACGGAATCGTGATCAATGACACCTGGCAGCCAGCCACCACCGCCGGCGTCGAGCAGTTCCAGGATTCGCTCGGCGTGAGGCCAACGGGCAGTCTGCCGTTGGGGCAGGTGGTGTTTCTTCCCGGCGACCAGCTGGTCGCAACGGTGGACGGAACTCTCGGCGCAGCCGGTGGCGGCTCCACGGCGCCGCCATCCTCGGACGCGAGCACGCCTGTTGTTCACAGCCATCCGGACTTTGTCGACCTGGGGACGGTCGGCGCTGCCCGGCCCGAGTTCGTAGGCCTCAACGCCGCCGCGGGAACCGCCGCCACTACGAGCAGCACGACGGCGAGCACTCCGACGACAGCAACCACCTCGACCACCTCAACCTCGTCCACCACGACCACGCCGAGCGGCGGCACCGGCGGCCAGACCAAGAACAAGAAGCCGACGAATTCGGAGAGCAGGCAGACGCTGGCGGCGCTGATCGCCCTACTCAAAGCCGAGATCGCCCAGCTCAAGGCTGGCAGTCATTCGCCGCAGGGGACAGGCGGCAGCCCTAAGTCATCGTCCCCTAAGACGGGGTCCTCCTCGCCCGGCAAGGGCTCGCCCAAGGCGTCTACCGGCGGAGGCAGCGGAGGCGGCGGAGGGGGTGGTGGGAGCGCCACGGCGATTCTCCAGACGACGTCTACGCACCTCGTCGTGACGGTCGACCTCAACGCTTCGGTGCAGAGCGAGGCGGCAGTCGGCGAGCACGTCACGGTGCAGCTGCCGAACGGCACCACCGTCGGCGGAACCATCACCGCGGTCAGCTCAGTCGCGCAGACCTCGAGCAACGCCAACGGAGACAATTCCGGTGGCTCCGGTGGAAGCGGAGGTGGGAGCGGAGGCGGCTCCGGCGGCTCATCTTCGACCGTCCCGGTGACGGTGACGCTCAAGGGTCACCACAGCGGAGCAGGTCTCGACCAGGCGGCAGTGAGCGTGAACTTCGCCCAGCAGCGGGCAAACCATGTGCTCTCGGTCCCGGTGACAGCGCTTCTGGCCACCTCGGGCGGGAACTATGCCGTCCAGGAGTCTGCCGCCCCTCACAAGCTCATCCCGGTCACCACAGGCCTGTTCGCCGCCGGGGACGTGCAAATCTCCGGGCCGGGCATCTACCCCGGTCTCCAGGTGACCGATTCCCAGGGTTGACGTGACACTCGACGAGACTGGCGGGCGCTCCGATCAGTTCGATCCGCCGCCCGCCCAGACGGTCAACTCACGCCTGGACGGAGTAGCGCTCGCGCTCGACCATGTGGGCAAGGAATATGCCGGGGGGGTGACGGCTCTGCGCAGCGTCAGCGTCGAGATCTCGGGCGGCGATCAGGTAGCCGTGATCGGGCCCTCGGGCTCGGGCAAGACCACGATGCTGACGATCCTCGGCACGTTGGAGCGCCCCAGTAGCGGCGAGGTTCAGGTGGCCGGCTGCGACGTCGTACAGGCGTCTGACAACGACTTGGCCGGCCTGCGCGCCCACCTGATTGGGTTCGTGTTTCAGAGCTTCCACCTCCAGGATGCGATGACGGCGGTGGACAATGTGGCCACCGGGATGCTGTACACGGGTGCGCGTGCCCGCGAGCGGCGAGAGGCGGCCCGCGCCGCGCTCGAACGGGTGGGGCTCGGCCACCGGCTGGCCCACCGTCCGGCCCAGCTGTCCGGGGGTGAGCGCCAGCGGGTCGCGATCGCGCGGGCTCTGGCCAAACGCCCCGTGATCATTCTCGCTGACGAGCCGACCGGCAACCTCGACTCCAAGTCAGGTGGTGAGGTCGTGGAATTGCTCCACGAGCTGGCCTCCGACGGAGCCACGCTGGTGCTCATCACCCACGACCCCACAATCGCCGCCACCTTCGATCGTCGCATCCAGATGCGCGACGGCGAGATCGTCGCGGACGGCCGAGCATGAGCAGCGCCGCGGCCACGCTCCCCGGACGCGAGGGTCTGGGCCCGGCGCGGCTGCCCCCCCGTGAGCTGTTCGGCGCGGCCCTGCACGGACTGCGCACGCGCCGTCTGCGGGCCGCGCTCTCGGCGCTCGGGATCGCGATCGGGATCGGCGCCATGGTCGCCGTGGTCGGTGTCTCGTCCTCGAGTCAAGCCAACCTCCTGGCCACGATCGATGCCCTGGGCACGAACCTCCTGACCGTCTCCCCGGGCACGAATTTCGAGGGCAACAACGAGGTGCTGCCCGCCACCTCGGTCCGCATGATCCGCCATATGCAGAACGTGAACAGCGACGTGGCGGTGTACCAGCTCCCCAACGCGGTTGTACTCCGGACACCGTTCGTGCCCGCCCAGCAGACGGGCGGCATCAGCGTCGACGCCGCGGGCGCGAACCTCCCTGGAGTGGTGGGCACCTCGATGGCGTCGGGACACTTCTTGACTTCGATCAGCAGCCGCTACCCGGAGGTCGTGCTGGGCGCCCAGGTGGCCAGCATCCTCCAGATCACCCAGGTGGGCCATCACGTCATGGTGTATCTGGGTAGCCGGTGGTTCACGGTCATCGGAATCCTCAAACCGGTGATCCTGGATTCCACCCTGGACACGACCGCGTTCATCTCATTGCCGGTGGCCGAGCAGCTGTTCCAACTCGAGCCGAATCCGTCTGAGATCTACGTGCGCGCCAACGTCAATGACGTGACCCACGTCGCCAACCTGCTGGCTCCAACCGCCGATCCGCAGAACGCCAGCGGCGTGTCCGTGACCCGGCCGTCGGACGTGCTCGAGGCGCGCGCCGCCGCTAAGGGCCAATTCACGACACTACTGCTGGGGCTGGGCGCCGTGGCTCTGCTCGTCGGCGCCATCGGGATCGCGAACATCATGGTCATCTCGGTCCTCGAGCGGCGGGGCGAGATCGGCCTGCGGAGGGCTTTGGGAGCCACGCGACGCCACATCAGCCTGCAGTTCCTGACCGAGTCAGCGCTGCTGGCGGCGATTGGAGGGATTGTTGGACTGGCGCTCGGAGCCGGCGCCACCGAGGTGTATTCCCTGGCTCAGAAGCAACCGTTCGTGGTGCCGCTCTACGCCTTGATCGCGGCGCCCACGGCGGGGTTTGTGATCGGCGCGGTCGCGGGGCTCTACCCGGCCGGGAAGGCGGCGAGGCTCAGCCCGACCGAGGCGCTCCGAACCTAACTCGTGGCGGCAGCTCGGTGCCGGCGGGTCGCGTCCGGGAGGGGTAAGCGCGCAACTTCTGCCCCCCGCGGCCGGTTTATCGCGCATGGGCGAATCACGAGCAGCTCGTGTCCGGCGCCGCAGTTTCCGGCTGGCCCGCGCGGTGAGCATGCTGGCGGCGATCGCTGTCTCTTACAGCCTGGCCGCGGCCGTCCCGGCCTCCGCCTCGCGGGGGCAGATAGCGATCATCGAAGACCCGGCCATGATGACCGATCCCGCGGGAACGCTGGCCAAGTTCCGAGCGCTCGGCGCGAGCACCGTGCGGGTGATCTTCCACTGGTCGCTCATCTCTCCCCGGCCGACGGCGCAGCGCATCCCGGCGGGGTTTGACCCATCGGACCCAAACGCGTACCCCGCCAGCGGCTGGGCGGTGTACGACCAGATCGTCAAGGATGCAACGGCCGCGGGAATGACCATTGACTTCACGCTCGCTGGGGGCGCTCCGCGGTGGGCGGAAGGCCCGGGGATCCCCCCGCAGGGCGCCAATCTGTATTACGCCTGGAAACCGAGCGCCAAGCGCTACGGACAATTCGTGCAAGCTGTCGGTGAGCGCTACAGCGGAGATTTCACGCCCCCGGGGGCGTCGGCACCGCTGCCCGCCGTGCACTTCTGGGCTCTGTGGAACGAGCCCAACTTCGGTCAGGATCTCGCCCCCCAGGCGATTAACGCCTCGAAGGTGTCCGTGGCGCCGATGATGTACCGCGCGCTGAGCGATGCTGGCTGGGCCGGTCTGCAGAAGACCGGCCACCGCAATGACACGATCATCATTGGTGAGTTCGCCGCCCGCGGTCAGTCCGGCCCGGTGAACCGGAAGCATCCGCAAGGGCTCCCGGGTGACTACGCCCAGACAAAGCCGTTGCAGTTCATTCGAACGTTGTATTGCCTCGACTCCCGATACCGGCCATTTCGCGGGCGGTACGCGACAGCACGTGGCTGTCCCGCCGCCGCCCGGGGGTCGCGACGCTTCCGGGCCCGCAATCCGGTCCTCTTCCAGGCCACCGGAGTCGGAGACCACCCCTACCTCGGCGATCAGCCACCAAGTGGCGGCCGGTGGGACCCGGACTTCGCCACGTTTCCCCAGCTCGGTCACCTCGAGCGTGCTCTCGACCGCGTGACTCGGGTCTACGGCTGGAACAAGCGGTACCCGATCTACAACGACGAGTACGGGGACATCACGCGGCCTCCTCAGATCGGCCCCTACGTGTCCCCGACCACCGCGGCCTATTACCTCAACTGGAGCGAGTATCTGAGCTGGCGCAACCCTCGTGTTGTCAGCTATGCGCAGTTCCTGCTCGACGATCCCATGCCGCACGGTAATCGGGCGGGCTTCGCCACCGGACTACTCACCAACACGGGCATGCCCAAGGCAACGTATTACGCCTACCGGCTACCGGTTTACATGCCGCGGACGCTACTTCGGCGCGGGCGGGCGGCCCTGCTTTGGGGTGATGTGCGGCCGGCGCATTTCGCCGAGCTCGATGGCGGCCAGGCTCCAACCGTGGCGATCCAGCTCCAGCGCCACGGTCACGGCCCCTTCGTGACGATCATGACCGCCGCCGTCGCAAATGCCGGCGGGTACTTCAGCGTCCGGGTGAAGTTCCCGGCCAGCGGAAACGTGAGGCTCGCCTACACGTACCCCCAATCCGGCTCTCTCCTCCCGGCAGGGACCGCCGGCGCCACCGTGGAGAGCCGATCGGTTCGGATCCGAGTCCGCTAACTCGCCGGCCCGCCCGCTCCAAGCAGGTCCTCGGACCGGGGTGGATGATGAAACGAGCGAGCCGCCGTGGCAACTACCGCTAGCACCAGGGCCCAGCCGGTCAGGGCTAGCACCGTCGCGGTGGTCCCGGTGCGCTGGAGCATCACTCCGACGAGCAGCGGACCGAGCCATGCGGCGCCGAACGAGATGACGGTCGAGGCGGCCTGAACGCGACCTTGGAGCCGGTCAGGCGCGAGCGCGACCCGATACGCGACGACGATCGAGTTGGTTACCGGCGTGATCAGCTCGGCCACGGCCATGATCACGCCGATCAGCAGCGCGTTGTGGGCCAGGAGTAGCCAGGGCAGCGCCAAGACCATGAGCCAGCTCTCGCCCATCAGGGCGCAGCGCGCCGTCAGCGTCCTCCGCAGGCGGGGCGCGAGCAGCGCGCCGAGCAGCCCGCCGCCGGCGGCGATAGCAAGCATCAAGCCCACCAGCAGCGAGGAGGCGCCATGGCGCTTGGCCAGCACCACCGCGAGCAGCGTCAGCCCGGTGAAGATCGGGTTGCTTCCGGCGAACAACAGGCTGCAGGTGCGGAAGAACGGGCGCTGCCAGATCCAGAGAAAGCCGTCCTTGAACCGGCCTGGCTCATAGGCGTCACGCGGTTCCTGAAACTCAGTCTTGATCAGCAGCACGCTGGCGGTGGAGGCCAGGTAGGAGACCGCGTCCGCGACGAATGGGACGGCCCTCGCGAGGCCGAACAGCAGACCCCCGAGGGGCGGCCCGGCGAGATTGGCCCCGAACAGGCGTGATTCGTTCCGGGCCACGGCTTCCCCCAATAGCTCGTACGGCACGAGCTGCCGGAGCGCGCCTCGCTCGGCCACGTAGGAGACCACGAATCCCGCGCCGTCAATAAACGCGACGGCCACGATCATCCCGAACGGAAGGCTCCCGATGGCCAGCATGATCGACAGCGCGATCAGTGCCACGGCGCGGACGCCATCACTGGCCATCATCAGGTGCTTGCGATTCATTCGGTCGGCTACCGCACCGGCGGGAAGGGCGAGCAGGAATACCGGCAGCGCTTTGGCGAATCCCGTGATCCCCGCCTTCGCCGCCGAATGGGTCAGCGCGAGCACGAGCAGTGGATACGCGACCACGGAGATCTGAGAGCCAAGGCCGGACAGTGCCTGTCCGCTCCAGAGCAGCATGAAGTCCCGATTGCGATGAAGGACACTCGAACCGGACGCCATGAACCGAGCATAAGAGTCTCGCGAGGCGCTAACAGGCGGCCCGCTCGATGGCGAAAGCGGACGGTCCGGGCGCGCGGCATGATCCACCAGTGCCGGAAATACGGCTCAGAGAATGGCGCGCCGGGGATGCCGGGGCGATCGCGGTCATGACGGAGGACGAGCACCTGCGCCGCTGGTCCAGCATGGATGCTGATGTGAGCTCCTGGATCGAGCGGCAACAGTCAGGCGTTCGCGGCCCGTCCTGGGCCATCTGCCTACCCGACGATGATCGTGTGCTCGGGAAGATCGCCCTGCGGATGCCGGGACACACGTCACCGGCGACGAGCTGCGATGCGGTCGTTGCCGCCGACCGTCCGGTCGGCGAACTCAGCTATTGGCTCCTGCCCGCGGCGCGGGGCCGCGGGCTGGCGGCGGCCGCGGTCAGAGCAATGATGCAGTCAGTCGCCGCCACGACGAATCTGCGGTCCGTCGTGCTCGATATTGAGACAACCAACCGCCCCTCACTGCAGTTAGCGCAGGCACTCGGTGCTGAGCGCCGCGAGCCGGAAAGGACCGAGCTTGACCGGACCGGGGCACCGCGTCGGTTCACGGTCTTCGTGCTTCGCGTGTCTCGCTGACCTCGCCGTCAGCGGACCGATGATCGATGCCCGGAACGCCGAGCGGACTTTCCGTGGCCGGGCGTGCGATCATGGAGTCCTCAAGACCGAAGCACGGTTCGACTTTTTTGTGGCGCGCTGCGGTCGCAGCTGGCCTCCGGACCGGGCGGGGCTCGGTCGCGACTGAGAATTCAAATTTGAAGCCGTATCAAGACATCACCGATCCCACGGTGGCCAAAGCGTTGGCTCACCCTCTGAGGACGAGAGTCCTGGCCGCCCTGGAGGACCGCACGGCAAGCCCCAGCGAACTGGCGAGCGAACTTGACGTGCCGCTGGGCGTGCTCAGCTACCACGTGCGCCGGCTGACCGCCCTGGGGTTCCTCAAGCTGGTCAAACGAGTGCCCCGCCGCGGGGCCGTGGAGCACTACTACACGGCGACCGTACGGCCGCGGATAACCGACGAAGCCTGGGGCTCGACGCCGGCCGTGGTCAAACGCTCGACGCTGAGCGCGGCGCTTGACCAGGTGGGTTCCAGCGTCACGGCCGCCGCCGCCGCTGGCGGCTTCGACGCTGAGGAATCACGCCTCACGCGTGCAGTACTGAATGTCGATGAGCAAGGCTGGCTCGAGGTTGCGCGCGAGCTCGAGAAGACGGCCGAGCGGCTCCGTGAGATCGAAGGCCAGAGCCGTGACCGCCTCGCCGCCGCCAGTCACGACGGACAGAGACCGGCCGCAGTGGTCATGATGCTCTTCCAGTCACCGCCGAACGCTCCTGGAGCCTCCGGCCCGGCGCCGGGCGCCGCGCCGAAGGGTCGCGGCACGAGCAAGCGGCCCCCGGGCGCAAAGTCCTAGACGCTGTCCCGTCGGGCCGCCGCCGTTCGTCTTCAGAGCGACAGCCAGCCCGAAAGGAGGACCACATGAAGTACGCACTGCTGGTCTACAGCGAGCCCGGGGCCCATGATCTCCCCGAGGAGGAGATGGGTGCGGTGCTGCGCGACTACGAGGCAATCCGCGACGAGCCGGGATATCTCGATAGCGCTCAGCTCCATCCGGCTGACATGGCCACCACCGTCCGGCGCAAGGACGGACAGACGCTGACCACCGACGGCCCCTTCGCCGACACCAAAGAGGTGTTCGGCGGGTACTACGTATTCGACGTGGACAACGTCGACACGGCGCTGGGGATCGCCGAGCGCATCCCGGCCGTCCGCCTGGGCGGATCCGTGGAGGTCCGGCCGGTCGTGGAGGCCTGACGCTGATCGAGCGGGTCTTCCGCGAAGAATGGGGCCGAGTCCTCGCGTCCCTCGTAGGCCTCCTCGGTGACTTTGACCTCGCCGAGGAGGCCGCCGCGGACGCGTTCGCGATTGCGGCTGAGCGGTGGCCTCGCGACGGCCAGCCTCGCAACCCACGGGCCTGGCTGCTGGTCACCGCTCGCAATCGCGCCATCGACCGCATACGCAGAGAGCGGTCCTTCGCGTCCAAGCTTCGCCAGCTGGAGGTGTCCGAGACCGTGCATGACGGTTTGCCTGAGAACATCATCCCCGACGAGCGGCTCGAGCTTCTGTTCGCCTGCTGCCATCCCGCGCTGGCCCCTGAGGCGCAGGTGGCGCTGACGCTGCGGGCGCTGGGAGGCCTCAGCACCGAGGACATCGCACGCGCGTTCATCGTGGCCCCTGAGACGATGAAGCGCCGGCTCTCACGCGCCAAGGCGAAGATCAAAGTGGCCGGGATCCCGTTCAGCGTTCCCGCCCAGCATCTCCTCCCCGAGCGACTGGCGGCGGTCCTGGCCGTCGTGTATCTGATCTTCAACGAGGGCTACGGAGGCCGGCTTGACCTGGCCTCCGAAGCGATCCGGCTCGGCCGGGTCCTGGCTGGCCTGATGCCTGACGAGTCCGAGGTCCACGGTCTCCTCGCGCTGATGCTGCTGCACGATTCGCGCCGCCGAGCCCGGTTCGCCGGCGGCGAGCTGGTGCTCCTCGCCCGCCAGGATCGCTCGCTGTGGAATGTCGAACAGATCGGCGACGGCCGCGCTGAGCTCGACCGCGGGCTGGCGTTGCACGGGCGCGGCCAGTATGTCCTGCAGGCCGCGATCGCATCGTTGCAGCTCGAGACCCAGCCGGACTGGGCACAGATCGTGGCTCTCTACCGCGAGCTGGTGGCGGTCACCGGGTCGGCCGTGGTGGAGCTCAACCGCGCCGTCGCCGTGGCTGAGGCCGGGGAGCCAGAGGCGGCTCTGGCAATCGTCGATGCGCTTGACTTGGGCGAGTACCGCTATCTGCACTCGACCCGGGCTGAGCTGCTCCGCCGGTTGGGGCGTCCGGAGGAGGCGGCCGCGTCCTACCGCGCAGCGTTGGCCCGGACCAGCGTCGAGGCCGAGCGCCGCTTTCTCGAACGGCGCCTGGCCGATCTCTGACCTTCGGCCTCATGGCCGGCGGCGGTAGATTGCGGCGGTGCCCGCGCGTCTGCCCGCCCTCCTGTCGGATCCACCGTCAGCTGAGGGTCGCCTATGGCTCACGGGCGGGCGCCTGTTCGACGGCACCGGCGCCGCTGTGGGCGAGACGGCGGCGGTGCTGCTCGAGGACGGGGTGATCACGGCCGTCGGCTCGGCCTCAGATGGAATCCCCGACGGGGCCGACGTGATCGATCTCGAAGGCCGGACGCTGATGCCGGGATTGATTGACGCGCACGCGCACGTGAAGGTGCACCGGCCGACGCCTGACCCGGGCGCGGAGCCGCTGTGGCCTGGCTCAGACGCCCATTTTCTGGCCGCTGACCTGCGCGAGATGCTGCGCCGCGGGGTCACCACGGTCCGTGATGTCGGCTCGTTCGGCAACCTCGTGTTCGAGGCGCGCCAGGGCATGCGCTACGGCGCCTTTCGCGGCCCGCGCCTGCTGGCCTGCGGGCGGATCGTGTCGGCCACGGCGCCCGGCGGTCGCTTCTTCGACGGGATGTACCGTGAGGCTGACGGACCCGATGACGTGCGGCGGGCGGTGCGCGAGCAGCTTCGTCGTGGGGCTGACTTCATTAAGGTGATGACGACGGGGGCACGTTCCGTCGAGCTCGAGGACCCCGATCCGGCGCAGCTGACTCGAGCCGAGATTGCGACCCTGGTCGAGGAGTCTCACCGCCAGGGCTACCGGGTCGCCGCTCACGCCGAGGGGATCGCCGGCACTCAGATCGCGATCGAGGAGGGGATCGACACGATCGAGCACGGCATGTACCTCTGCCAGCGGCCGCAGCTGCTTGAGCGGATGGCCGAGACCGGACAGGTGCTGGTGCCGACGCTGTCGTGCTTCTACGGAGTGGCGGGCATCGAGCGCGCCATCGGAACCGGCGGGTCGCGCGTCGAAAATGATGTCGGCGGTGACGCCGAGGGACCGGCTCCGGAGACCTGGTCACCGCTGCTCGTCGAGCTGGCCGAATACAACCTCGAGCAAGCTGATCTGACGCTCCGAGCCGCCCGCGCCGCGGGGGTGAGGATCGCCGCCGGTCACGATTGGCATCCGTTCTGGAACACGGCGATCGAGATCCGGCGGATGATCGCCCACGGTCTCACGGTCACCGAAGCGCTCGTGGCCGCGACAGCGGGCAGCGCGTACGCGCTCGGCCTCGACGCCCACGTGGGCACCGTGGAACCAGGCAAGCTCGCTGACCTGACCGTGATCGATGGCGATCCGCTGACGAGCCCCGAGTTGCTCTCTCACCGCGACGGGATCTGGCTGGTGATCCAGCGCGGCGTCCCTGTGGCCGGGGCGATGCTCGAGCACTCGCTCGCGGACCGGATCTGAGCACCGGCCCGCCCGCCCGTTCGCTTGGGCCACCTAATCCGGCAACAGCGGCACCCACGGCCCGGTATCACGGCCCACCAATGTGCCGCGCGAGATCGCCTTCGAGCCGAACCGCTCGCGCAGCTCGTCCAGCGTGCGGTCGAGCTCGGCCCCGCGATCGAACGGCAGCACAAGTTGGATCGCACCCTCATCGCACAGGTTGGTCAGCGCCACGCCGACCAGGGTCAGTCCGCGGCGCCGGATCAGCGGCGCGGCGAGCATCAGCAGACGCCGGGCCACTTCGAGCAGCGTCGCCGTGCGAGTGGTCGCCTCGGCCATCGTGTAGGACCGCGTAGCGCGCGAGTAATCGTCGAAGCGCAGCCGCAACACGACTGTCCGGCACGCCCGCCGCGCCGCCCGCAATCGCCGCGCGACCCGGTCTATGAGAATCATCAGCGTCGCCTCCACCTCCCCGGGCGCTCGCGCCCGCCGCCCAAGCGCCCGCTGGGCTCCGATTGATCGCCGCCTTCGTCGCGTCCGCACCGGCCGCGGATCGCGGTTATTGGCCAGCGCGTGAAGCTGCCGTCCGAGGGCTCGGCCGAGCATCGTCATGAGCTCCTGTTCCTCCAGTCCCGCCACCTGCCGGACGCTCGTGATGCCGTGCTGGCGAAGCCGGGCCGAGGTCACGTGCCCCACCCCCCACAGGCGCTCTATCGGGAGCGGGTGCAGAAAGGCGAGCTCAGAGCCGGCGGGAACCATCAGCAGCCCGTCGGGCTTCGCCACGCCGCTGGCCACCTTGGCCAGGAACTTCGTGCTCGCCAGCCCGACCGTGATCGCCAGGCCGACCTCGGCCCGGATCTGTTCGCGCAATCGCTTGGCTATCTCCGCCGGCGTTCCCGAGATGTGCTCGAGGCCGCGGACGTCTAGAAACGCCTCGTCGATCGACAGCGCCTCCACCACCGGTGAGGTCTGGTCAAACACGGCGAACACGGCCTTGCTGGCCTCCGAGTACGCCGTCATGCGCGGAGGCACCACCGCCGCGTGCGGACACAGCTCCCGCGCGCGTCTGGCCCCCATCGCGCTTCGCACCCCGCACGCCTTGGCCTCGTAACTGGCCGCGAGAACAACGCCGGCACCCACGATCACCGGTCGGCCCCGGAGCGCCGGATCGTCCCGTTGCTCGACCGAGGCGTAGAAGGAGTCAAGGTCGGCGTGGAGGATGGTGGGCAAGGCAGCTAGCACGAACATATGTTCGCTGCCGATTCGGACAGACTAACGATGGCTTGACGCTCCTAACTCGGTCGACTAGCGTCGCCCCGTGCTCGATCGACGCGGCCGTGGCTCGGCCATTGCGTTGTTTGCCGTCACCGGCTCAGTTCTGTTCGCGCTGGGTCTGTTCGGCGCCCAGCTCGCATCGGCCAAGACGTCCAAGCTTGTCTTCCCCTACGACGGCAGCACCGGGGCGAACGGGAGTCCCCAGTATTGGGTAGTTCCGCCGAAGGTGTTCACGGCCAAGTTCTCCGTGTTCGGTGCACAGGGCGGGAGCATCGGACCGAATGTAGGAGGCAAGGGCGGCCAGTCGAGCGCAACGCTTCTGGTCAAGCCCGGCCAGAGACTGCGGATCGACGCCGGGGGGATGCCACGCGAGGCGACGGCGTTTTACGACCGCGGCGGATGGAATGGCGGGGCCGCCGCTGGAATCGGCGCCGGTGGCGGGGGTGGCGCCTCGGATATCCGTCGGGCGCCGTATCACCTCAGCGACCGGCTGCTGATCAGCGGCGGGGGCGGCGGCGGCACACCTGACGAGCCTGGCGGGGCTGGCGGCGGGATCGACGGGGCCGATGGCACCGGGGTGTGCTACACGACCTTCAGTAACCCGACCAACGACAGTGCCGGAGGCGGTGCCACCCAATCCACTGGCGGGGCCGGGGGCGGGTGCGATAGCAATGGCAACCCCGGCATCGCAGGTCTCGGCGGCGCCGGCAAGAATTTCGGGAACGGTGACGGGGACGGAGGCGGTGGCGGCGGGGGTGGCCTCTACGGTGGTGGGGGCGGCTCCCCCGGCGGCACGGGGTTCAACATCTACCCCCTTGCCGGTGGTGGCGGCGGGGGCAGCGGGTTCGGACCGAGCGGCGCCGTCCTCAGAACCGGTCGGCACGCCGGCGACGGCGTGGTGAAAATCAGCTTTGCCCCTAACTGCTCGTCGGGCTCGCCGTGCGTGCTACCCGCCAGCGCCCCCACGCGTGTGATCGCGTCTCCAGGCGACCGCAAGGCACGGGTGAGCTTCGCGGTGCCGTCGCATGGAACGCCGATCATCCACTACCGGGTCACGGCCTCTCCCGGCGGAGCACACGCATCCGGAGGGACGGCTCCTATCACGGTGAAGGGCTTGAAGAACGGCACGAGCTACCGGTTCCGCGTAACGGCGACGAACGTGACCGGGACCGGACCGCCGTCGTCCCCGTCGAACCAGGTGACGCCGTCGACTGTGCTCGCCGCTCCCACCGGCGTGACGGCAATCCCGGGGAACGCCCAGGCGCTGGTGGGCTTCACCCCGCCGGCCCATCGCCATGCTCTCCCCCGATCGGTGTTCTACACCGTGACCGCGTCACCTGGAGGTCGGACCGCAAGGGGCGCAGGCAGCCCGATCGAGATCGCAGGCCTCACAAACGGCACCACCTATACGTTCACGGTCACCGCTACGAACGACATCGGTCCCAGCGCGCCGTCGCAGCCCTCCAATGCTGTGACAGCTCTAACCATTCCCGGCTCGCCAACATCGGTGATCGCCGTGGCCGGTGACGGTCAGGCGAACGTTGCCTTCAGTCCTCCGTCCGCGAACGGGGCCCCGATCTCGAAGTACACGGTGACCGCCTCGTCCGGAGGGGCGAGTGCGACGGGCACCGGCAGCCCGATCACCGTCACGGGTCTGACCGATGGGATCGGATACACGTTCACGGTTACGGCCACCAACTCGGTCGGCACCGGCGCTCCCTCGTCAGCGTCGAACCTCGTGATCCCGGTCGGACCGCCTGGGGCTCCCACGGGAGTCACAGCGGTCGTGGGCGCCGGCGCGGGCTCGGCGTCGGTCAGCTTCACCGCGCCCGCGTCGAACGGGGCCCCGATCACGGGGTACACGGTCACCGGAACGTCTTCGAATGGAGGCGTGTCCGGAACTGCCACTGGAACGACGAGCCCGATCTCTGTCACCGGGCTGAGCTCGTTCAAGCTTTACACGTTCACCGTCACCGCCACAAACAGCCTCGGCATCGGCCCGGCATCAGCGCCATCCGGCCCGATCTCCACTCGCTGACGCAGGGCAGCGGGTCTCCCCGCCGGTCACGCGCCGCGCTGCTCAGCAGACCCGGAACGTCGCCGAAAGGACCCTCGTGACTGGCGCAGACGTCGCGTGTCTGCCCTCTCTGGTGTAGAAGACCTTGACCGTCAGGGTGTGCGTGCCGGCGGTGAGCCGGCTGATGGAAAGCTGGAGGGCCACCGGCTGATGGTTGACGGTGGCGTTTGGCGCGTAGACCACCTTCCCGCCAAGCCTGCGCCTGACCCCTTTGCCGATCTCGAACGCGGCCCGAGCGAATCCCAGCTTCGCACCGCTCTGGCTCGCGACAGCCACCGATTCGAGCGCCACGCCGAGTCTGTGCGGGAGCACGGTGCAGGTTGCCGGGGACGGCACGATCAGGCTTACCTTCTGATCGCCGATGCTCCCGGTGACCACATAGGCCGGTGTCTGCTCCAGGGCTCCGAGATCGCAACCGGCCGTCGGGCGCGGGGTCCCAAGTTCGTCGGTCACGTCGCAGCGGCTGCCGGCGCCGAGTGCCGGGCTGCTCGGACCGGGCCTGATCGTCTCGAGCGATCCGCCGTTGCTCTGCAACGGTCCCAGCAGTGGATCGGAAGTGATCGGAGACCCCGATGCCTGGGCCCCACCCTGGGCGGTCGTGGCACCGATGACGCTGGGGCTCAGGAGCTCGCCGGCGCTCTTATTGGGGTGCTTGCCCTTGACGCGGTTGAGGGCGAGATCGTCCTCGGTGGCAAAGCCACCCGTGTTGCCGTACACGATCGAACCCGCTATCGAGACCGTGGCTCTGGTCGCGGAGCCACGAGTGATCGTGTTCCCGAACGCGAGGCTGTATATGCCGCCGCCGGCTCCGGAGCCACCGATCGCGGCGTTGTTGGCGATCGTGGAGCCGCTCACCGACACCGACCCATCGACGTTGAACACGGCTCCGCCGAGTCCATCGCCCTCGCCACCCGCGAGCGTGACGGCCGCCGGCCCGGCACCACCGCCCAGGCCACCGCTGGCCGAGTTCCCGGCCAGGGTCGAATCGGAGATGTTCACCGCTCCGAACAGCGAGAACACTGCGCCGCCCATTCCGGCGCCGCCACCGCCGGCGGCGTCGATGGCGTCGCTTCCGCCGCCAAAGCCGGGCGGTGACGCGCCGCTGCCGCTGCCGCCACCACCGCCGCCGAACCCGCCGTTACCGCCGGGGCCGCCTGAAGCGTCCTGAGGCGCGACGCCGCCGCCTCCGAACCCGCCGCCAGCGCCGCCAAAGCCGTAACCGCCTCCGCCGCCCACTCCGCCTCCGCCTCCACCTCCGGCAAAGTCGCCCCCACCGGTGAGGACAGGGACACCTCCGCCCTTGCCGAACGCTCCCCCGGCAGCCCCATCGTCGTCGCCGATGTCGCCACCGTTGCCGCCGTCCCCGGTGTTGCTGCCGAAGCGGCCCAGGCCGCCACCGGGACCGGTCGCGCCATGGTCACGGTGGCGGAACCCCCCGCCGCCGCCGCCCGTGCCCGACCTCGGGTCGCCGGAGCCGCCAGGACCGCCGTGTGCGCCTGGAGCAGGTCCACCGAAACCGCCGCCGGCGCCGGAGGCGGCCGCGTCCTGGCCGATGCCTCCACCACCATCACCCGCCGGCGGGCTGCCCATGGGTCCGCCGTTCGCGAAGCCGCCCTGGGCCGTGTTGCCCGTCAACGTCACGCGCTGGAGTGCCACCGTCCCCTGATCGAAGATCGCACCGCCCATCCCGGCCCCACCTCCACTTGCATCAGAGCTGCCGCCCTGCGCGAGACCGTTGGACAGCTTGAGATCCTGCAACGTGAGACTCCCCGCCGGGATTCCCGACAGCCCGCCGGACACATAGAAGAACCGAAACCGCGGTGTGCCGGGCACGCTCGCGCGAGTGATCGTGGCGCCGTTGCCCACGATTGTCACCCTGGCCGAGATCGGAGGCAGGGCGTCGGGGCCGAACCAGTAGTCGTCCACTCGGCTCAGCGTGTACGTCGCCCGGGGCGTGAGCACGACCGAGTACGGCGAGCCATTGCCCCTGAGCTGCCCGGCGCAATCCCGCGCTGCATCTCTGCCGCCCGGCTCCGCAGCCGTCCTCAGCGCCGGGTTGGACTTCCGGTCGGCCATCACCAGGGCATCACGCAAGGTGCACCCATGCCCCCCGGTGCCGATGGTGCCCGCCGTGTTCGAGACCATGATCGTCGTGGCAGCGCGCACCACGGGCGAGCCGATGCCGAGACACCCTGCCGCCGCCGAAACAGCCAGAACCACCTGCACTCGCGCGAACCGCCGACCCGCGGGCCCTTCGTGTCCTGGCTCCCGCAACCGGTGCGCGCCCACGTACGTGACCCTACATCGATTTGACTGGCCGGCCGCGGGCTTTGCGCCCCAAGCGGTACCGTCATCCGGCAGCGAACCGCCACGTCCAATACAGCGAGGTGCCACGATGACGGCGACACAGGAGCTGGTGACCGGAGTTGATTTTCTCACCGTGCCGACCTCTGATCTCGATCGCGCGATCGACTTCTACGGCACCAAACTCGGGCTACGGCGCTCGGCGTACCGTCCCGACCGCGGATTCGCCGAGTTCGAGACCGGCAACCTGACGCTGAGCATCATCAACCCCGAGCGCATGGGCATGGAACACGTCGTCAGCCGCAACCCGGTGGCGCTGCACGTGGAGGACATTGAGGCAGCGCGAGAACAGCTCCAGGCCGTCGGCATCGAGTTCGCTGGGGACACATTCGATACCGGCGTGTGTCATATGGCGTTCTTCGCCGACCCGGACGGCAACGCTCTGATGCTGCACCACCGCTACGCGCCGCGCACTCCGGAGGGGTGAGCCCTCAGGGCGACCCGGCCAGGGTCAATGTCAGCGCCCCGCGCTCGGCTCCGAGCTCGGCCGCGGCTTGGACGGAGAGCCCCGTCGCCAGCCCGAACGTGAAGCCTGCGGCGAACGAATCCCCGCAGCCGTAGTCGTCCCGGGGCTGGCCCGGTGGCGGAGCGGCCGACCAGCGTCCCTCGGACTCTCCCCACCACCGTCCGCCCCGGTCACCCTCGGTCTGGACCATGAGCCTGGCCTGACGCTTCAGTCGCTCGGCCCAGGCGCGCTCGTCAAAATCGGCGGCGCTAAAAACGAGCGCGTCGATCCGAGCCCGATCACGTTCGAGCGCCTCTCGCGCCCGTGGTGAGGCCACCAGCACCTTCGCCCGCCGGGCCCGAGCCGCCGCGCCCGCGTCACCGGCCGTGAAATACACCCCGTCGGCGCCGTCAAGCCGGTCCCAGTCGAGGTCGTCAGACGCTCGGGCTTCGAGCCGTTCACCCACCGTGAGAATGGTCCGCTCGCCTCCGTCTTCGAGCATCGTGAACACGCGCCGCGTCTGCTGCTCGCGCCAGGCCGCGTGGACCGTGACGCCACGGGCGTCCAGCTCGCGGGCGGCCGCCTCGCCGTTGGCGTCGCGTCCGAGGGCGCAGAAAAAGTCGACGTTGGCGCCGAGGTCGGACAGCACGTCGGCCACCACCACACCACCACCGGCCGCGCGTGCGAACGCTTCCTCGGCTGCGGCCACCGAGCCGCGAGCCGGGAAGGCGCCCACGCGTATGAACTCGACCCATTCGACGTGTCCTACCACCGCCACCCGACTCACAGCCCGGAGGCTATCTGGGTACTAGTTCTGTCCACCCTCCGCCGGACCGGCGAGACCCACTACGCGCTTGACGATGCCGTGCCCGAGCCCGAGCCGGCACCGCGCGGAACCAGTAGGTTCCGGCACGACCGGCTGGCGGCTTGGAACTTGGTGTTGGAGGCGATCTTGGCCGGGAACACGGGACCGCTGCCGGATAGGTTTGGCGCGGGCAGGTTGTACCCGTGCTTCCGAACGCAGGTTACGAACTGGGTGATGGCGGCGCGTCGCGGCCGGGCGTTGAACCGACCACGGAACCCGCCCCTCGGCAGGTCAGCCGCGCAAGCCTTGAACGCAGCCTGCATCTTGGGGTTCGAGCGGAAGCGCTGGAGGAAGCCGCCGCCGCGGAAGCCGCCGGGGGGCGGTGTCCCTCCACCACCAGCCGCGCCGCTTCCGGACGGTGGCGCGCCGCCACCGCCAGGGGCTCCGCCACCGCCAGCGGCTCCGGCCCCGGGGGGACGCTGGAACCGGCGGGCCGGGAGGGTGACTCCGTGTGCCTTCAGGCAGCTGACGAACTTCGAGCGGACGGCCGTGGCGGCGGTCCCTCCGCTCGCCGCGGAGGTCAAGGATGAGCTCGAGCTCGAGCTGCTGCTCCCGCACGCGGCCACCGCACAGGCCGCCACACAGGCCGCCACCAGGACGGTGAGCTTGCGCGTCGTGTTCATTGGTTCAGGTCCTTTCTTCGATTCCCCGCTCATCCGCCGCCAGCCCCGCCGGAGGAGAAGAGCGAGCTCAGCGCGGAGCGACCGCTGCTGCCGCTCGAGCCCGACGAGCCGGTGCCCGCGGAGCTGTTTCCGGAATCGCTCACCGAGGTGGCGGTCAACGTCCCTTTCGAGTTCTTGAGGCCGCGGATCACGACCGTGTCGCCCGGGTGCAGCGAGGAGCGCCGCACGCCCAGGCTCTTGGAGATGCTGGTCGCCGAGGACAGGTTGACCTTGACCACGTCGCCCGTGCTGTCGGTGACGTAGATCGAGCTCCCCTTGACGCTCGAGATGGTCCCGAAAGACGCGCTCCCGCCCCCGAATCCTCCGGCGGCAAACGCAGCCCCTGGGGCCCCGCCGGCGAACGAGCCGGCTCCGGCGCCGGCGGCGGCCCGGGCCCCGGTCCCCGACCGCGTTGCGCCGCTGGCCCCGCCGGCGGTGGATGCGCCGCCCGCACCGCGGCCACCAGCCGCACTGCTCCGCAGCGCCGCGAGCGCCGATGTCAAGCCCCCGGTCGAGCTGGAACTGTTGAGCTGCCCCTTCTCGACCCGAACTCCGGCGTAGAAGCCGGCTGCGCACGTGACCACTGCGGCCAGCGCGGCGCTGCGCTTGTTGAACAGTTGCCGTCGTGGCCGGCGGGGCATCCGCCCGTCGTCTGACTCGTCCTCGTACGGCTCCCAGTCCTCGTCGCGCCGGTCATACGTGACAGCGTTCATGGGCTTTCCTCTGGTCCTGGTTTGCGGGTTGGGTCGACGATTCATTCGAACCGGAGCGCCTCGATCGGTCTCAGCCGGGCGGCGCGGCCGGCGGGATAGGTCCCGAAGAAGAGGCCCGTCAATACGGCGGCGCCGAACGCCAGCAGCACGGAATAGGGCGCGATGACGGGGTGGACGCCGGCGATCGTGAACTGACTACCGACGATTCCGGCCACCACTCCGGCGATGCCGCCGAATAGGGAGACCAGCACGGCCTCGACCAGGAACTGGACCAGGATGTCGCTTCGCCTGGCTCCCACCGCCTTGCGGATTCCGATTTCTCGCGTGCGCTCGGTGACGGAGACGAGCATGATGTTCATGACCCCGATCCCGCCCACGAGCAATGAGATCGCAGCCACCTCTCCGAGCAGGGTGGTGAACACGCCGCTGGTGGAGCTCGAGGCCTGGAGGATCGAGCCCTGGTTGATCACGTTGAAGTTGGCCGTCGTCGAGCCCGCACTCGGGGGGTCGATCTGGTTGAGGATGTTGGTGACCTCGGTTTGGGCTGCATTCAGCTGACCACGGGACTTGGCCTGGACGGTGATCGAGCTGATCGACCCATATCCGCTCAATGTGTCCTGAACCGCGGTCAGTGGGGCAAACGCGACATCGTCCTGATCGGTGCTTCCGTTGGAGCCCTTCGAGTTGGTCACCCCGATCACCTCGAAGTTGGTTCCGTTGACCTGGACCGTGTCCCCCACCGGACGCTGGCCGCCGAACAGCTCGCTCACCACGGTTGGCCCGACCACCAGCACTCGGGCGTGCGCCTTGTCCTGCGCGTTCGTGAACAACGAGCCGGTGGCGACGGAGTAGTCGTGGGCACCCGCATAGGTCGGGGTCGTGCCGACGAACGTGGATGGTGAGTACGTGGTGTCGCCATAGGTGAGCGTGACGCCGTTGGCGTTGACCACCGGTGACACGCTCTTGACGTCTGGCGCGGTGAACCGGTTCCGCAGCGCACTGGCGTCGGCCAGGGTCAATGAGTTGGACACGGTCGGGCTCCCACCGCGAAGTAGACCGCCGAGCGTGGGGGTGGATGTGACGAGCAGGACGTTGCTTCCGAGCGCGTCGATCTGGTTCTGGACTGCGGTTGACGAGCCCGTGCCCACCGCGACGAGCACGATCACCGAGCCGACGCCGATTGTCAGCCCGAGGATGGTCAGACCAGAGCGCAGCTTGTTAGCGGTCAGCCCAGCGAAGGCGACGCGGACCGTCTCGATCATGGCGCCGGCTCCGCCAACGCCCTGTACTCATCCGAGACCACCTCTCCGTCGCTCAGCCGGATGATTCTGTCCGCGTGGTCGGCTACCTCCGCCTCATGTGTGATCAGGATGATCGTGCGGCCCTGGTCACTCAGCCGCTCGAGGATCGCCAATACCTCTCTGGTCGATGCGCTATCGAGATTGCCGGTCGGTTCGTCGGCCAGGATCATGGCCGGGTTGGTCACCAGCGCGCGGGCAATCGCCACTCGTTGTTGCTGGCCGCCCGAGAGCTCTGAGGGCATGTGCTCGACCCGATCCTCGAGCCCCACCTGGCGCAGCGCGTCCAGGGCTCTGCGGCGGCGCACAGCTCGTCCCAGTCCGGCGTAGGAGAGCGGGAGCTCAATGTTGGCCACCGCCCGAGTCCGCGGGATCAGGTTGAAGCTCTGAAACACGAAGCCGATCTCGCGGTTGCGCAGGTCCGCGAGTTCGTCCTCGTCCGTGGTGCGCATGTCATGTCCGTTCAGCCTGTAGACGCCGGCCGTCGGAACATCCAGGCAGCCCAGGATGTGCATCAGGGTGCTCTTCCCGCTGCCCGAGCTGCCCATGATCGCCACGTATTCGCCCCTCTGCACGTGAAGCGTTACGCCACGGAGCGCGCGGACCGAGATCTCCCCCAGTTCATAGGTCTTGTGAACGTCCTCGAGATCGATGATCGGGGGGTGGGCCATCAACCGCCCCCGCCTCCGAAGAACCGCCCGCCGCCGAATCCGCCGCCGCCGAATCCGCCGCCGCCGAAGCCCCCGCCTCCGAGCCGGCTTCCGAGCGTCCCGCTCGCAGACGAGCCGGAGGTGGCGCTCGAGCCGAGAGCGGGGAGCGTCGTGGTGACCACGACCTGAGCCCCCGCGCTCAGCCCGCTGACGATCTGGGTTCGCGAGTCACCCTTGAGGCCCACCGCCACAGGCGTGGCCACCTGCTTCCCGTTGCGGAGCACGTTGACCGTGGTGAGCGATCCGCTCCCGGCGATAGCGCTATTGGGGAGGGTGACCCCTGATCTCTGGCCGGTGATGACTGATGCCGAGGCGCTCATTCCCGGCTTGACCTGAGAATTGTTCTGGTCGAGCGTCAGCGTGGCGTCGTAGCTGACCACCCCACTGCTCGTCGTCCCAAGCGTTGAAATCGAGCTCACATGCGCGGCGAGCTCGACTCCGGTCAGCGCGTCGAGAGTCACGGTGGCGGGCTGCCCTACCTTGATCTTGCTGATGTCCGACTCGCTGAATGCGACGGTCATGGACATGGTGCTCGTATTGACGATCTCGGCAAAGCCGGTGCTGCTGGTGGACGACGAGCTGCTCGAGCTGCCGAGACTCCCCGAGGTGCCGGTGCTGCTCGCATTTGTGCCCGTGCCTCCGGAGCCGCTCCCCGATCCGGAGCTACCGGAGCCAGTGCCGCTCGATGAGCTTGAGGCGCTGCTGCCCGAGATGTCGTCACCGGGGCTGGTGGATTCGAGCGACACAACCGTCCCACTGGCCGGGGCGTACAGACGAGTCTCGTCCAGGGCTGCCTGTGCGCTGCGGAGGCTGAGCCGCGCACTGTCCACTGACGCCTGGGCCGAGGCGATGGTCGCCGGAGAGGGCGTCGTGGTGGTGGCGGTGCCGGACCGTGACCCGCTGCCACCGCTCGAATTCGAGCCCGAGCTCGTGCGCGATCCCGTCTGGGAACCGGTGCTCGTGGTCTTCGTCCGGCTGCGAGGAGTGGTGGTCGGGCTCGGGGCGGTCACCGTGGTGGTGGTGGTCGTAGTGGTTGTGGTGGTCGGCGTCGTCGTAGTGGTCTGCGTGGGGGTCGTGGTAGGCGTTGTGCTGCTGTCGGACACGAACTCGGCTGATGCCGGCTGGACGCTCACGCTTGCGTTACTGGAACCGGATGACGTCGTCGCCGTGCCGTCCTCGGCCGCGGTCAGCTGATCCTCGGCCGCGGTCAGGCTCAACTGCGCCTGGTCGACGCTCAGCTGGGCCGAGGTCGGGTCCAGTGTGGCCAGGAGCTGACCCTCGGTGACGTGCTGTCCCACCTTCACGTCGACGTTCGAGAGGGTCCCGCTGGCCTTGAAGTTAGCCTCGACCTCGGTGCCGGGTTCGATGTTGCCGCTGCCTGAGACGGTTGACTGCACGACCCCCTGCTCGGCCGTGACGATTTCCCGTGAGGTGCGTCCCGAACTCGTCGGGGGCCCGATCTCGAGCACCGCAGCGACGACGATCACCGCCCCGAACAGGCCGAGCAAGATCAGATGCCAGACTCCGCGTGTCCGCGACTTCATGTCCGCGCAGGGGTCGGCTCGCGAGAGAAACTTCTCATCGACTGCTGAATGTGGGCGATTCGGCTGAGTGTCTGCCGTGAGAAGGCTGAGACTTGGCTGAGAGGTCATCGTCGCCCAGATCGGGCGCCTGGGCGGCCGGTCCCGCCAGGGGCAGCTTGACCCGGAACAGCGCGCCGCCGCCCGTCACGTTCTCGGCCTGGACCTGTCCGCCGTGCGCGCTGACGATGGCCCGCACGATCGCCAATCCCAGGCCGGCGCCGCCGCGTCCGCGGCTGCGCCCGCCTTCCGTGCGCCAGAACCGCTCGAACACCATGTCCTCGGCGTCGGGCGGGAGCCCGGGACCGTGGTCGCGGACCTCGAGCACGGCCCACGCCGGCTCCCGCGTCAGCCGCAGGTCGATCGGCGAATCGCCCGGGGTATGGGTGACCGCGTTTCGCAGCAGGTTGGCCAGCAGTTGCCGAATCCGGTCCGGGTCGCCAAGCACCCGCAGTGCGCCGTCGGCCTCGAGCGTCACGGTGCGTTCGGGGGCCACCACGCGAGTGTCTTCGGCGGCGTGCTCGGCCAGTGGCCGCAGGTCGACCGGGACTCGTCGGGCCTCGGGTATCTGGTCTAGCTGCGCCAGCAACAGGAGGTCCTCCACCAGGATCCCCATCCGCGCCGCCTCGGCCTCGATCCGCGCCATGGCCCGTGCGAGTGTGGCCGGATCGTCGGCTGCCCCGAGCCGGAACAGCTCCGCATATCCGCGAATCGACGCCAACGGCGTGCGCAGCTCATGTGAGGCGTCAGCCAGAAAGTGCCGGAGCCGCTCCTCGCTCTCGCTCCGATCCCGAAACGCATCTTCGATTTGGGCCAGCATCTCGTTGAGTGACAGGCCCAGGCGCCCGACCTCCGTCCGAGGATCCTCCGGGCTGACCCGGCGGGACAGGTCTCCGCCGGCGATTTCACTGGCCACTCGCCCGATCCGCTCCAGTGGCCGCAGCCCGACCCGGATCACGAACCAGCCGAGCAAGATCAGCGCCAGGATTACGCCGCCACCCACCAGTGCCTCCACCGCGATCAGGCGGTGGAGGGTCTGATTGGTCTCCCGCAGGGGCACCGCGACGATCGCCGAATCCCGGCCCACGGCCACCGCGAGCGCGACGTAGCTGGTGCCATTGCTCCCGGTGGAGCTGATCGTGAACAGGTGCGGTGACCCGCCTCGACGGCTGAGGGGGATGTTCTTCGGCAGGGTCGGAGTTGGGCCTACGTTCCCGTCGTAGCTGAACGTCCGCCGCCGCAGCACCTTTCCGGTCGGTGACCGCAGCTCACCGAAGGTCCCGGGAGGGAGGACGGCCAGCGGCCTCGGGCCAGACAGGTCTCGTCCGCCAGGGAAATGTTGGAATGGGCGTGGGCCGCGAAACCCGGGGATCTGGGTCTGATCCAGCCGGAGCTCGGCCGAGAAGGGCCCGATGGCCGACAGCACCTGCTGATGCACGCGGGCGAGCAGGAACGAGCGCTGCTCCTCATAGGTGGCAAATGCGGCAACCGCCAGGCCCGCCGCGACCAGGGCGACCATGCCCGCCAGCAGCCTGGCCCGTAGCGACACCGTCTATTCCCTCGGTAACCGCAGCGCGTAGCCCACTCCGCGCACCGTGTGGATCAGTGGCTGGCCGGCGGCATCGATCTTCTTGCGCAGGTAGCTGACGTACGTCTCGAGCACCCGGGCATCGCCGCCGAAGTCATAGCTCCACACGTGATCGAGCAGCTGCGCGCGCGTCAGCACGCGCCGAGGATTCAGGAGCAGATAGCGCAGGAGCCGGTACTCGGTGGCAGTCAAGTCAATCGGACGTCCGGCCCGGGATACCTCGCGTGTGTCCTCGTCGAGTTCGAGGTCGGCGAAGCTCAGCCGGCTGGATCGCTCATCGAACGCCCCGCTGCGCCGCAGGATGTTGCGCAGCCGGGCAATGAGCTCCTCGAGACTGAACGGCTTGGTCACATAGTCGTCCCCACCCGTCGTGAGGCCCCGGACCTTGTCGGCCGTGTTGTCGCGCGCGCTCAGAAACAGGATCGGCACGTCGGCCCGCTCGGCCGAGAGCCTCCGAGCGACCTCGAAGCCCTCCATGTCCGGCAGCATCACGTCAAGCACCATCGCGTGGGGCCGCCAGTCTCGGGCCTCCGCGAGCGCCCGCGAGCCGGTGTCAGCGACCGCAACCTCGTACCCCTGATGCCGGAGCGCCATCGAGATCACGTCGACGATGCTCGGCTCGTCATCGACCACGAGCACTCGGAGTGGCTCGGTGTGTGCTTCCACCCGTGCATCCTCCGCCACAAACCTGGGAGCTTCCTTAGAGAATCATCAGAGAATCGTGAGAACGCACCGGATCTGTCTGGGTCTGCTTGAGGAAGCCAGAATCGGGTAACGAATGTCTAATGCCCACACTTACCCCACATCGCAGCGCGGCACGGCGGACGAAAACCACCGGGACCCTGACTCGCGACGAAACCAATGCCCTCTTCGACCGCTGGCAGCAAGAGCAGGATCACAGCGCCCGGGATGAGCTCGTGCAGCGATTCCTGCCCCTGGCCCGGAAGCTGGCCCGCCGCTACAGCGGTGCGCGCGAGCCATTCGATGACCTGCTGCAGGTAGCGAGCCTGGGCTTGGTAAAGGCGGTTGACCGGTTCGACAGTCAGCGCGGAACCGCCTTCTCCTCGTTTGCCGTGCCCACGATTCTCGGTGAGCTAAAGCGTTATTTCCGGGACCTCGGCTGGGCCGTGCACGTGCCCCGCGGCGCACAGGAGCGAGCGGTCAAGGTCGAGGATGCCTACCAGCAGATGAGCGCCCGCACCGGCCGGGCCCCCACGGTGACCGAACTGGCCGAATACCTTGAGCTCGGTATCGAGGAGGTTCTTGACGCGCTCGAGACCTCGCGCGCCCACCATGCGAGCTCGCTCGACGCTCCCTACGACGACGGTGACGGCGACAGCGGGGCTGTGGTCGACGCGATCGGTGGGGAGGATCCCGAGCTGAAGCTGGCCGATGTCCGAGTAACGGTTGGGGCTGCCGCCGATCACCTCTCGAGCCGCGAGCGCGAGGTGCTGGGCCTGCGCTTCGTCGAGGACCTGACACAAACCGAGATCGCCAAACGGATCGGGGTCTCCCAGATGCAGGTGTCACGGATCCTGAGGCGCGCGATCGCCCGGCTGAGCGAGCTCACCGCGGTGGATTCTGAGCCCCCGCCGCGCTGAGCCAGCCGCGCTGTTAGTTTGGAGGGGCTCGACTCATGGCATCTGGTGAGCGCCGGTGTGAGAACTGAATCACCCACCGTCCGTCTGGACCTCGAGAGCAGGCCCCAAACCCTGACAATCGTCCGGGGGATGCTGGGTGGCGTGGCCGAGGCGATCGCCATCGACCCCGAACTGCTGGACGACCTCAAGACGGCGGTGAGCGAGGCCTGCAACAACGTTGTGCTGCACGCCTACGACGGTGGGTCGGGGCCGATGGGGGTCCGTTTATTCGTGGACGACGAGGTGATCCGGGTCGTCGTCGAGGATCGCGGGATCGGGATGCCGTCCAGCGCGAGCGATCGGACCGAAGGCATCGGCCTGTCAGTCATCCGCGCCCTGGCCGACGAATTCAGCGTGTCCTCGGGCCCGGAGGGTGGGACACGCCTCGAGATGGCCTTTGCCGCCGAGCGCGCCGGCCGCCGGCTGTTCGTGGGACCAGGTACGGCCGAACCCGACCAGGGCTGGGAACGGGAGAACGAGGACGAGATCCTCGTTTCGCTGTCTCCCGTGACACTGCTTCCGTCGGTTCTAGGACGCCTGGCGCGCACTCTGGCGGCGTCGGCCCACTTCTCGCTTGATCGCTTCTCCGACGTCTATCTGGTCACCGACACGCTGGCCGCGCACGCCGCCCGGGCCGCCGCCAGCCAGCGAATCGATGCCCGCATGGCCGCTGGCGAGCGCCAGCTCGAAATCGCCGTGGGCCCATTCCGGGCCGGGGCCAGCGAGTCGCTCCGGGGGGACCGAGCCGACCGCGGCTCCTCTCCGCTTGTCCTGCTCAGCGATCAGGTGTCGGTGAAGCCGGAGGGCGACGACGAGCTGCTGGAAGTGGTGGTCATCGACCACCGTCGCTAGCTTCTGGCCGCTCAGGCCCCGGCCGGCCGGAGCGCCAACGCGGCCACGTCGTCCGCAGCCTCGCCCTCGCGGAACTGTGTGAGCTCCTGATCGAGCATTTCGAGAAGCTCCCTCGGGCTGGCGCTCGCGTTGGCTGCGAGCAGCCGGCGGAGGCGGCCGGGACCGAAACGCTCGCTCGTCCCCACGGTCTCGGTGACGCCATCCGTATAAAGCAGGACGAGGCTCCCCGGGGCGACGGGCACGCGCTCCTCGACCCATTGCGCGTCAGCGAATGCACCCAACAACGGGCCAGGCGCGGGGGCCTCGGTCACGTTTCCGGCCGGGTCGACGAACAGGGCCGGTGGGTGGCCGGCCGAGCTCAGCACCAGCTCACCGGGCGCGAGTAATGCACACAGCGCGGTGCAGAGACTGGTGCCGGACCGCTGGCGCAGCGCTTCGTCGAGCCGGTTCAGAATCGCCACCGGTTGCGGCTCGAGGCGGCCGACGAAACGCGCTCCGTGACGCATGAGGGCGGTCAGGGTGGCGGCTGTCACCCCGTGTCCGGTGACGTCGCCGATGACGGCCAGAGCGGCTGACCCGGAGGAAAACACCTCATAGAAGTCACCGCCAACCTCGATTCGCTGCGCCGCTCCGGCCGGCCGGTACAGCGCCGCGATCTCCCAGCCGGGCACCTCGGGAAGTTCGCTCGGCAACAGGCTCTCCTGGAGCGTCTCTGAGACCCGGCTCAGCGTCGTATGCAGGCGTGAGTTCTCGACGGCGATCGCGGCCCGGCTGGCGAGCTGTTCGGCCAGGTCCAGGTCATCGCGTGTCAGTCGCCGGCGGGACTCGGCCGTGCAGAACGTCATCGCGCCGACCGTCCGCTGTTGCACGCGCATCGGCACCACGATCGCGGAGCGGAGCTCCAGCGAGCGCAGTCGGCGCAGATGCTCGTCGTCTCGAGCCACTCCGATGAGGTGCTGATCGGAGACGTCGAAGAACAGCTCCGGAGTGCCGGTCCGGATGACCCGACCCAGGATTGAGCCCGGATCCAATTCGTCGGGCTCAGCGTCCCGCAGACGCTCCACCAGTTCCTCTCGGATCGAATCACGATGTGCAACGGCCACGTGGTCGCGCGTCAGCGCCTGATCTACCAGGTCCACCACGCACCAATCCGCCAGGCCAGGGACCGCAATGTGCGCCACGTTCTCGAGGGTCCGCCGCAGATCCAGGGACGACGCCAGGACGCGACCCGCCTCGGACAGCATCCGCATGTGCACCTCGGCCGTCTTGACCGCGGTCAGGTCCTCGATGATCGTCACGGCCGCTGCCAGCCCTCCTTCGGAGTCACGCAGCCCGGCCGTCTTGAGTAGCTCCCAGCGCGCCTCCCCGGTCTGGCGGTCGACCGTATGAATCAGGAGCGGCTCGGCCGCCTTCCCGCTGAGAAGTCTCACCGATGGGATGTTGGTCATCGTCACCGGTTCCCCGTGTTCGTCGGTGACGATGTAGTCGGCCATGATCGAGTGCAGGCCCTTCTCCTGGACCTCCTCCACGGTCTCGAAGCCAAGGTGCACCAGGGCAGCGCGGTTCGCATAGACGAGCGTGTCATTGAGGTCCCGGATCGTGATCGCCTCGCCCAGCGTCTCCAGCAGCTCGGCGAATTCCGGTCCGCGACCGCTCAGGATGCGCTCCCCGAGTGGGACGACGCTGGCCAGCTCAGCTCCCGTCGAGAAGCTCTTCGGGCGAGTCAACGAGCCTCAGACGTTCGGCTACACCCGTGAGGTCGAGCAACCTCTGGACCTGCTGTGGGCCCCTGACCAGGCTCAGCTCGCGCCCGCCTTCGGCCAGTCTCTGGTGAGCGTTGACAATGATGCTCAGCCCGGTTGAGTCCATGAATTCGAGTTCGCGCAGGTCAATCACCACCAGCTTGGTCTCCGAGCCCCATAGCTGCTCAAGCTGCTCCTCCAGCGCCGGACTCGAGGCGAGGTCCAGCTCCCCTCGGACGACGATGACCGCCGCATGACCCTCTGTCCGGACGTCTACCCGAAACTGACTCTGCACGCTGCCCGCGAGCCTACTGATAAGCGGCACCCGCTGTCACCCATATCGACGCCCGAACCGGGTTTGGAAGTCGATCCCGAGGGAAACGTTCCTCTCACCAGGGCGGTATCCGCTAATCGAAACCTCAACATCCACAACGCAGATGGGCCCGACCCTCAACCACGAGGCGCTCCTCTATCGGCGCTCAGACGAGCTCGGAGACGTCATTCGGGACTTCGTGACCGACGCCGGCGCCAGCGGGGAACCCGCACTCGTGGTCCTCCCGCCCGAGAACCTCGAGTTGGCCAAGAATGCCGTCGCGGACACCGCCGTGGAAGTCCGGTTCGAGGACATGAGCGAGCTGGGACACAACCCGAGTTGTCTGCTCTCCGTCTACGAAGCCTGGATCGAGGATCATCAGGGCCCCGTGCGGGTGGTCGGAGAGGCGGTATGGCCGGGACGCAGCTACGCGGAGATCGTCGAGTGCCTCCGCCACGAGGCGTTGGTCAACCAGGCCCTCAGCGCCTCGCCGGCGTGGCTCATGTGCCCCTTCGATGCCGAGCGCCTCGAATCCGACACGCTGGCCGGAGCCGAAATGACCCATCCTCAGATCATTGACCCCGGTGGTCAACGGCGGCCAAGCCAGCGCTACGGCGATCAGCTTGACGTTCTCGCGGGCACTGAATGGCCACAGGCGCCGGCCAGTGAGCCGGTATCGGAGCTCGTGTTCGGAGATGACCTGTACCGCCTGCGACGGGCCGTGGCAGCGGATCCGATCGCGAGCTCGCTGGACCTCGACCGGATCTCAGATCTCGTCTTCGTGGTCAACGAGGCGGCCACGAATGCGCTTCGGCATGGCGACGGCGAGTACACCACCCGCCTGTGGCACGACGGGGCGAGCGTGGTTTCCGAGGTCAGGACCAGCTCGCGGGTCGAGGACCTCATGGCCGGCAGGCGCCGCCCGCCTGTACACGGTCCGGGTGGCCGTGGGCTCTGGCTGATCAACCAGCTCTGTGACCTGGTGGAGCTCCGCAGCTGTCGGGAGGGCACCTCTCTCCGCATGCACATGAGTGATCCGGTGCTGTGAGGTCCGGGACAGCGTTTGCTCCGGTTGCCAGCGGGTAGGAAACCTGCGGTGAGCGACCTCGCGTTTCTCGGCACCGGGACGATGGGTTTTCCGATGGCCCGTAACCTGGCGCGGGCCGGGTTCTCAGTCCGTGCCTGGAACCGCTCGGTGGCGCGGGCGCGGGATTTGGCGCAGGACGGCGTCAGGGTCTTCGATGACGCTCACAGCGCCACCGAGGGCTGCTCGACTCTGATCACGATGCTCAGCGATGGCGGTGCCGTACTCGACACCGCGGCCAACGCCCTCCCGGCGCTAGATCGGTTCGCCACCTGGATCCAGATGAGCACGATTGGAATCGAGGCCACCAGCCGCTGCGCGGAACTCGCCGAGCAGGCTGACGTCACGTTCGTGGACGCGCCAGTTCTGGGGACGCGCGGTCCGGCCGAGAACGGGGCCCTCGTGATCCTGGCCTCCGGACCCGAGTCGGCGCGGGAGGACTGTGACGCCATTCTCGACGTCCTCGGAGCGCGCTCGATATGGCTCGGCGAGGCGGGCGCGGGCTCGCGCTGCAAGGTGGTGATCAACGGCTGGATCGTCGGAGTGGTGGCAGTCCTAGCCGAGACGATCAACCTCGCCGAGGCGTTGAATGTCGATCCAGAGCGCTTTTTCGACGCCATCAAGGACGGACCCCTCGACCTTCCCTATGCCCAGGTCAAGGGGGCGGCGATGATGTCCAGGACCTTCGATGACGTCTCGTTCCGGCTCGCGCTGTCCCGCAAGGACGCCGATCTGCTGCTCTCCGCCGCCTCCGAGGCGGGGATCGAGCTCCCGGTCATGGGGGCCGTGGTGGAGCGCCTGCGGGCCGCGGAGGCCTCGGGCCACGGTGACGAGGACATGGCGGCAACCTATTGGGCCAGCGCGCCCTGACTCGGCCCGGGCTGAGACCAACCGCTCCGTCCCGGACGGCCGCTTCACTCCGCCGCTGAGCGCTCCCCGGTCAGATCCCGCAGGCGTTGAATGGTCCGGCGCAGGAGCCTGGACACCTGCATCTGCGAGACCCCGACTCGGTCGGCGATCTCCGTCTGGGTCAGGTCCTGGTTGAAACGCAGGAACAGGATCTGCCGCTCGCGCTCTCCCAGCCGCTGAGCGGCGGCGAAGATAGTGGCCTGCTCGTCCACCAGCACGAGCCGATCGTCCTCGTCGCCGATCGCCTCAAGGCGACTGATGACGCCGTCCCCGTCCGTCGGCCGTGGGGCGTCGAGGGAGACCGTGTCGAACGCCTCTCCAACCTGAAGCCCGTCCAGCACCTCTTCGCTGCTGCACTCCAGGTACTCGGCCAGTTCGCCCACAGTCGGCCCGCGGCCTCGTTCCGTGGCTATCTCGCGCCGGGCGTCAGCGATCCGTCTCGCCCGCTCCTGTGCGCTGCGGTCCACGTGCAGGGCCCACGCGGTGTCCCGGAAATAGCGCTTCAGCTCGCCAACGATGGTCGGGACGGCAAATGAAGTGAAGGCGAAGCCGCGGTCGGGATCGAAACGCTCGACCGCCTTCACGAGTCCGAGGCTGGCCACCTGCACAAGGTCGTCATACGGCTCGTTTGACGCCGTGTAACGCCGTGCGAGCTTTCGGGCCAACGGCAGGAAGCGCTCGATGAGCACGTCGCGAGCCCGGCGGTCGCGCTCTCCACGCCACCGTCGAAACAGCTCGGCAGAACCCAAACCCCCTGCCAAGGGCTCGGTGCCGGATGTGACCGCCATGGCCAACCTCCTATATCGCAGACCCCGCCGTTTTATCACAGCGAGCCAAAGCCCACCCGGATCTGACGCCGGCTCGGCGCCGGATCACGCGGCTTTACGCGCCGCGAAACGCTCGACCGCGGGCGAGTCGCTGTTGCCGTCCAGGAGCTCGAGCACCGCTTTCTCCAACCGGGCGCGGCGGCGATCATCCGGACCGTTGAGCGCGCCGACTCGATCCAGGGCGCCGCCGATCGTCCAGCCCGACTGGTAGCGGTCGAACACGCGCGGGTCGATGTACGAGCCCCGGGCCACCGCAGGCGTGTTGCCGAGCACCTCGGCCACGCCACGGACGGCGCCATCGATGACGCGCTTGCGCGCACGTTGCGAGGACGCATCGCGGCCGTCAGCCGCCAATGAGACGGCGGCCAGAACGGTTGCGTTCCAGGTCCGGAAGTCCTTGGCGCGGTACTCCGCCCCGATCCCGGCCTTGAGGTAGTCACTGATCTGCTCCGAACGGACGTCGCGCCAACGGCGGCCTTCGCGGTAAGCGAGCAGCTGGCCGCCGCCACCGCGGCGCCGCTTGAGCGCCCGTACCACCTGGCAGGACAGATCATCCCGGACGGCCTGAATCTGCCGGACCCCGCTTTTCCCCGGGTAGTCGAACACGATGGCCCCGTCCTCGATCGAGACGTGCGCCTTCTCCACGGTGGCCAGACCAACACCGCCGCCGTCGTCGGCGTACTCCTCGCTTCCGATGCGGAACAGCCCGACGTCGAGAAGCCGGACGGCGCAGGCGAGAACTCGCGTGGCATCGAGCTCATCGCCGCCCAGATCCGCCAGCAGCCGCCTGCGCAGGCGAGGCAGCGCCTTGGCAAACCTCGTCATATGGTCAAACTTCTCGCGATCGCGCAGTTCGCGCCAGCGCGGGTGATAGAGGTACTGCTTACGCCCGGCGGCGTCGATCCCGGTCGCCTGTAGATGTCCCAGTGGATCCGGACAGATCCAGACTTCTTCCCAGGCGGGAGGAATCGCGAGTTCCTTGACGCGTATGACCGCCTCAGGGTCCTTGATGGGTTTGCCCCGCGGGTCGAGATAGGAGAAACCACGCCCGCGTCTGACCCGGGTCAGGCCCTTGCCCGAGCAATCCGAGCGTCGCAGGCGGGCCCGCCGAGGGGCGGGGTTGGACGGCTTCGCCCGCGCCATCAGACCAGCCGCTTGACGCGCTCAACCGCGCGTTCGGCCTTGGACCGCAGATCGCTGGCCCGGACCCCGAACCGCTCGAGCTCGCTCGCGACCCGGTTGGTCTTGGAATCCATCGCCTGGCGCTGGGCCGCGGTGCTCCGTCTCCGGGCAGCCGCCTTCTTGGCCGCTGCCTGGCGCTTTGTGGTGGTCTGGCGCTTGGCCGGGGCCGGGCGCTTGGCCGGGGCCGGGCGCTTGGTTTCGGCGTTGCGATTCGGTTTGGCCTGCTCTGGGCTCAAGCGGAACGGCTCCTGGAATCCGGGATTCAGCGTGTGAGATCTGCGGCCGGCCCGTCAGCTTGTCGTCGAGATGACTCTAGAGTGCCCCAGCTGCCGGCCGTGGGCGGGTACTGGATTCTTAATACCCGGTTGGCGGGTGCTCGAAGCCGGTCCGTTCGGGTAGAGCCGCGCCAGGGCCGGTCCCTACTGCGCAGAGGTTGGAATACTGAAGAGATGAGCCCCGCGACGTACACGTCTGAGCTGGCGAGCGAGCTGGCGCCGGATGTTCTGGATCGTTTTCAGCGCTACGTACGAATCGACACGCAATCGCGCCGTGACCGCTCCGGCTCGCCCAGCACCCCCGGACAGCTCGATCTCGGCCGATTGCTCGTCGCGGAGCTTCGGGATGCGGGACTGACCGACGCGGCGCTGAACGAGAACGGTTACGTCATCGCCACGCTTCCGGGAAGTGACGGCACCGAGCACGTGATCGGTCTGATCGCTCACATGGACACCTCGCCGGATGCGCCTGGGAGTGGAGTCGAGCCAATCGTCCACCGGAACTATGACGGGGGCGTAATCCAGCTGCCCCTCGGCGGGACCCGCCTTGACCCAGCCACGATGCCCGAGCTGCAGGCAAAGCTGGGTCACGACATCGTCACGGCGAGCGGAAACACGCTTCTCGGGGCCGACGACAAGGCCGGAGTTTCGGAGATCGTGGCTGCAGTGGCCTACCTTGCCGCTCATCCGGAGCTCCCACGGCCGACCCTAAGGGTGGCCTTCACGCCCGACGAGGAAATCGGCGAGGGGGCCACGCTGTTTGACGTGGACGGGTTTGGTGCGTCATGTGCCTACACGCTCGACGGATCCGAGATCGGCGAGCTCCAGGACGAAACCTTCTCGGCCGTAGAGCTGACCACGATCGTCCGCGGCGTCGACGTGCATCCCGGGCAGGCCACCGGGAAGCTCGTGAACGCGCTCCGGATCGCCGCCCGCATCATCGCCGCGCTGCCGTCTGACGATCTGACGCCTGAGACCACCGGAGGTCGGGACGGCTTCATCCACCCCTACGCCCTGAGCGGGACTCCCGGCGAGGCCCGCTTCCGCGCCATCGTGAGAGATTTCGATGAGGATCGGCTGCTCGAGCACGTGGAATTGTTCGAACGCACCGTCCGGGAAATCGCGGCGGACGAGCCTCGCGCCGAGGTCACGGTCGACATTCACCGTCAGTATCGGAATATGCGCTCCTATATCGCGTCCGTCCCACACATCGTGGACGCAGCGGAGGAGGCGATCAGAGCTGAGGGCATCGAGCCCGTGAGAACTGCGATCCGTGGCGGGACCGATGGATCCCTCCTCAGCGAAATGGGGCTGCCGACGCCCAACATCTTCACGGGCGGTCACGAATATCACTCGGTTCGAGAGTGGGCGTCCGTGCATGACATGGCCTCAGCGGCGGCCACGATCGTCCGCCTGGCCGAGGTCTGGACGCGCACCGGCGAAGTAGTCTCCGCAGGGTGAGCGCGCAAGGCGTCAGCTCGCTGGCCTCACTGGACGGCGAGATCATGCCGGCGGCCGACGCGACGATCCCGGCCACCGACGAAGGCCTGATCCGGGGCGACGGTGCCTTTGAGGTGATCCGCGTCTATGACGGCAAGCTGTTTGCCTTTGACCAGCACCTCGCCCGGCTCGAGCGCTCGGGCCGCAACCTTCGCCTTCCGATCGATCTGGAGGCTGTACGTGCCGACGCTCATCGGTTGCTCGCTCAAGCCGGGGCCGGGCCTGATCATGACCTGCTCCGGATCGTCATCACTCGCGGTGGCCGGCGGCTGCTGTTCACCGAACCGCTGCCCAAGATTCCGGACGTCATTCGCCTGAAGTCAGTCACCTACTCGCCCTCGCGAATTCTCGACGGCGTCAAGTCACTTTCGTATGCCGCCAACATGCTCGCCGGTCGGCTCGCCCGCGAGGACGGCTATGACGACGCGCTTCTGGTCACCCCTCATGGCCGGGTTCTGGAAGCCCCCACCAGCTCCGTGTTCTGGGTTGAGGGCGAGGACATCCTGACCCCGCCGTTGGACGAGCACATCCTGGCCTCGATTACTCGCGCGCTTGTCATCGACGTGACAGGGGCCCAGGAGCGGGCCTGCACCCTGGAGAACTTCCTGGCCGCCGACGAGGTGTTCATCGCCTCGACGACGCGCGAGGTCCAGCCCGTGGTGGCGGTGGATGAGCAGACCTTTGATGGCCCTGGTGCGGTGACACAGCGTGCCGCCAGCGCCGTAGCCGAGCGCGTCCGTTCCGAGCTCGACGGGTGAAGGTCCTCACCGTAATCGGCAACCGCCCGCAATTCATCAAGGCGGCGGCGGTTTCGCCGAGCCTGCGCTCGGCTCACGAGGAGTTCCTGGTTCACACCGGTCAGCACTTCGACGATCGGCTGTCGGCCATCTTCTTCGCCGAGCTGGGTCTCCCGGCCCCTGACGAGCAGCTCGGGGTGGCGCTCGGGAGCAGCACCTCGCAGACGGCGAGGATGCTGGCTGCGTTGGAGCCGGTGCTCGAGCGAGCCGCGCCGGATGTCGTGCTCGTCTACGGAGACACAAACTCGACCCTGGCCGGCGCGCTCGCCGGCGCTCAGGCGGCGGTTCCGGTGGCGCACGTGGAAGCGGGCATGCGTTCGTTTGACCGGTCGATGCCGGAGGAGCTCAACCGCGTCCTGGTCGATCACGCCAGTGCGCTGCTGCTGTGCTCGAGCGAGGTCGCCGTGACGAATCTCCGCCATGAGGCCGTCACCGGTCTGGTCGAGATGGTCGGTGACGTCATGGTCGACGTTGCCATGGCGGCGCAGCCACCAGCCCGCGAGCGGAGTGACCTGGTGCGGGCACACGGCCTCGAGCCCGGCGGCTACGTCCTGGCCACCGCCCATCGGGCGGGCAACGTCGATGACCCCTCGCGGCTCGAGCGCCTGGTCGAGTTGCTTCTTGCTGTGACGGCGCCGGTGCTGCTCCCGCTGCATCCAAGGACCGAGGACCGCCTGGCCGCGGCGGGCATGCTCGAGCCGCTCCGCTCGGACCCTGGGATCACCCTCACAGCCCCGCTCGGATACTTCGAGCTCACCGCGCTGCTGTGCAACGCCCGAGCGGTGCTGACCGACTCCGGGGGGCTCCAGAAGGAGGCCTATCTGGCTGGCATCCCGTGCGTGACATTGCGTCCCAGTACCGAGTGGACCGAGACCGTGGAGCAGGGCTGGAACGTCCTGGTGGACCTCGACCGCCAGGCGGCGGTGGCGGCACTCGATCGCCAGCCGCCGTCCACCCATCCCGAGCTCTATGGCGACGGCCGGGCCGGCCAGCGCGTCGTGGCCGCCCTTACACTGCTGTCCCGATGAGGCCTCGGCCATGACGCAAGCGCCGCTGCGCATCGGGGTCGCCGGACTGGGCTACTGGGGGCCAAACCTGGCCCGCAACTTCGCCGCCATCTCCGAGGCCGAGCTCGTCTACTGCTGTGATGCGTCGCAGGCCGCCCGTGAGCGGGTGGCGCCGATGTTCCCTGGGGTGCGACTTACCGGCGATCTCGACGAGCTCCTGTCCGACCCCGAGCTCGACGCTGTGGCGCTCGCCACTCCAGTCCCGACTCACGCCGAGCTGGCGATCCGGGTGCTCGAGGCGGGTAAACACTGCTTCGTCGAGAAGCCGCTAGCGCAAACGGTGGCTGACGCCGAGCGCGTCGTGGCCGCGGCGCAGGCCAGCGGTCGCGTGCTCATGGTCGGGCATCTGCTCGAGTACCACCCCGGGGTGCGAGCCCTCAAGAAGCTGACTGACTCCGGCGAGCTCGGCGACCACATCTATTACATCTACGGCAACCGTCTCAACCTGGGCAAGCTGCGCGCCGACGAGAACGCACTCTGGAGCCTCGGGGCACACGACGTCTCGGTCGTGCTCCACCTGGCCGGTGAGGAGCCCTCGGAGATCGCCGCCCACGGCGAGGCCTACGTGCAAGACGGCGTTGAGGACGTCGTGTTCGGCTTCATGCGCTTCCCGTCCGGCCTCGCCGCTCACCTGCATCTGTCCTGGCTCGACCCGCACAAGGAGCGGCGCTTCACGGTCGTCGGCTCGCGGCGGATGGCGACCTTCGATGACATGGAGCTCGAGCGCAAGCTGACCATTTACGACAAGGGCTTCGACGAGGACGTGCGCACGTATGGCGAGTACATCACCCGCAGCGGAGACACCTTCTCGCCCCGGATCGCCAACGTCGAGCCGTTGCGGGTCGAGTGCGAGCACTTCGTGACCTGCGCCCTCACGGGTGAGCGGCCCCGCTCCGATGGCATCAGCGGCCTGCGCGTCGTCCGCGTGCTCGAGGCGCTTCAGCTGTCGCTCGAGGAGTCCCGGCGCCGGAGTGAAGACCATGGCTGAGGGCTCGGAGTCGGCCCGGGCGGGGGCGGCGTTTGTTGACCCGCGCGCCCGCCTGGCACCCGACGTATCGCTCGCCCCGGGCGCGGTGATCCACGCTGGGGTGGTCATCGGGCGCGGCTCGAGCATCGGGTCGGCGGCTGTGGTCCACGCCGGCACGGAGATCGGAGCGCGGTGTGTGATCGAGGACGGCGCGGTGGTGGGCAAGCGCCCCCGGTTGCGGGCCGGCTCGCGTGGTGCCGGAGACGAGCTCCCAGGCTTGACCCTCGGCGATGACGTGACAATCTGCGCTGGCGCGGTGATCTACGCCGGCTCGCGCATCGAGGCCGGGGTGATCGTTGGCGATCAGGCCCAGGTCCGGGAGCGCACCGTGATCGGAGCCGGATCGGTGGTGGGACGAGGCTCGGCCATCGAGTTCGACACGATCCTCGGCGAACGAGTGCTGATCCAATCCGATGTCTACGTGACGGCCCGCTCGGTGGTGGAGGACGACGTGTTCCTCGGGCCCGGCGTGAAGACCACCAATGACGACACCATGGGTCGCCATCCCCGCGGTTCGGCTCTGGCTGGGCCCACGTTCAGGCGGGCGTGTCGGGTCGGCGGAGGTGCGGTGTTGGTTCCGGGGGTCGTGATCGGCGAGGAGGCGTTCGTGGCCGCCGGATCGGTCGTGACGCGCGATGTCGCCGCGCGCGAGGTCGTCATGGGCGTGCCCGCACGCGTGGTGCGTCAGGTCAGCACCGAGGACCTCATCGAGCGCTGGCGCTAGACGGGCTCGCGGCTGGCCACGGCCATGCCGACGCTGCTCTCGGTCCAGATCACCTGTTCGCGCCCGGGGCCGACCCCGATCAGGGCGATCGGCACCCCCACGAAATCGGCCACGAAGCGCAGGTACTCGCGGGCCGCCTCAGGCAGCTCAGACTCGGTTGTGCACTCGCTCAGGTCATCGTCGAACCCGGCCAGTTCGACGTATTGGCCCGTGGCGTGGTGGAGGACGGTCTGGTGGTAGGGGAAGTAGTCGAGCTCGGCGCCCTCGTCACTGCGGTAGCTCGTGCACACACAGAGCGGGTGCAAGCCAGACAGGACGTCGAGCTTGGTGATCGCCAGCGCCGTAAGTGAGTTCAAACGAGCGGCGTAGCGCAGTGCCACCAGGTCGAGCCAGCCCACGCGGCGTGCGCGTCCGGTCGTGGTGCCGTATTCCCCGCCCTTTTCGCGAATCTCGTCGGCCAGGTCGCCCTCCAGCTCGGTCGGGAACGGGCCGGCCCCGACGCGGGTGGCATACGCCTTGGCCACGCCCCACACCTCGTCGATGTCTTTGGGTCCGACGCCGGCACCGATGCAGGCTGCTCCAGCCACCGGGTTCGACGAGGTGACGAAGGGGTACGTGCCGTGGTCGATGTCGAGCAGTGCGCCCTGCGCCCCCTCGAAGACCACCATCTCGTCGTTGTCCAGACGCTCGAGAACCAGCCGCGAGGTGTCGGCGATGTACCGCTCGAGCACGTGGCCGTACGTCAGGTATTCATCGGTCATCGACTGAAGATCCAGCGCCGGGTGCTTGGCGAACGGCCGGAGCGACAGCCGCTTGGGCTCGAGCGCGGCGACGATCTTCTTCTTCAGGATCTTCTCGTCCAACAGATCCTGCATCCGGATCCCGAGCCGAGCCGCCTTGTCCGCGTAACACGGCCCGATCCCGCGCCGGGTGGTCCCGATCTGAAGTTTTCCCAGCTTGGCCTCGCCCGCCGTGGTCGAGCATCAGGTGGTAGGGCATTATCAGGTGGGCGTTGGCCGAGATCCGCAGCGCGCGCGTATCCACGCGGCGGCGACGCAGCTCATCGAGCTCGTCAGTCAAGACCTTCGGGTCGATCACGACCCCGTTGCCGATCACGCACAGCTTGCCCGGGTGCAGGATCCCGGAGGGCATCAGGTGGAGCTTCCAGGTCTGGCCGTCGCGGACGATCGTATGCCCGGCGTTGTTGCCGCCCTGGAAGCGCACGACAGCATCGGCCCGCTCGGCAAGCATGTCCGTGACCTTGCCTTTTCCCTCGTCACCCCATTGGGCACCGACAACCACGATTCCAGGCATAGAGTAATCAGTGTACGTGGGTGAGAAGCGTCCGATCGGGTCGGGATGGCACCCTGTCGGGTCGATGAGCGATCGACCCCCCGTACCGACGAGTGATCCACCACCTATCCCCCCAGTCGAGGGGGTCGTGTTCGATCTCGGGGGCGTCCTGCTCGACTGGAACCCGCGCTATCTCTATCGCGAGCTGTTCGACGACGAGCAGGCGATGGAGCGCTTCCTGTCCGAGGTCTGCACCCTCGAGTGGCACGAGGCCCACGATCGGGGGGTTCCGTTCGAGCGTTCGGCCTCGGGCCTGGCGGCGGTGCATCCGGAGCACGCGGAGCTCATCCGCGCCTGGGGAGAGCGCAGCGAGGAGATGGTGGGCGGCCCAATCGATGCGACGGTTGCGATCCTGGCCGAGCTTCGGGCCCGCGGCGTCCCGTGTTACGCGCTCACGAACATGGAGGCTGAGACGTATCCCCTCCGGCGCGAGCGGTTCGAGTTCCTGCGCTGGTTTGACGGGACCGTTGTCTCGGCGCACGAGGGGACCGTCAAGCCCGACCCCGAGATCTTCCGGCGACTGTTGGATCGCTTCGGGCTCGTGGCGGAGCGAACCGTGATGGTGGACGACGCTGAGCGCAACATCGCCACTGCCCGGTTACTGGGCATGCAGACGGTGCATTTCCGCTCGCCGGCTCAGCTGCGGGACTGGCTAGAGCGGGCCGGGCTCCTCAGCGGCTAGCCGAAGCTGTTGTGCTTGGCCGCTCGTCTCAAGCCGTCCGCAGATCCATCCGGTGGTCGTGTCCGAGCAGCGGGAGCTCATCGCACATCTCGGTCAGGCGCGAGACCGTACGAGCCGTGATCTGAGCGCAGAGTGACTCGCGGTCAAGGATGTTGGTCGTGATCACCATCGAGCGCTCGTCCTCGTATCGCCCGTTGACGATCGAGTAGAGCTCCTCGAGCACCCAGTCGGTCGTGCGCTCGGCGCCGACATCGTCGATGTGCAGCAGATCGACACCGGTGAGCCGGTTGAGCAAATCCGTGTGAGAGCGCTCCGAGCGGTGCGTGTCCCGGATCTCGTTCAGCAACCGGGGCAGCGAGTAGATCGCCACCGACCGGCCGGCCTTGAGCGCCGCCTGGGAGACGAGCATGGCCAGCGTGGTCTTGCCGGTTCCGGGCGGACCCATGAACCACAGCCCGCGCCCGGCGTCCAGGTGACCCTCGATCGCGTTCGCGTAGCGCCGGGTGGCGGCGACGATCGTCGGCTCGATGTCCGTCACGGGCGGCCTGTCAAAGGAAATATCCCGGTAACGGCGGGGGATCACCGCAGACAGGCTCCGCGCCTTGGCCCGCGCCACCAGCTGGGGTCGACAACGGCAGTCGTAGGCGGTGTTGGTCGCCTCGTCATAGCGGAAGCCGGACCCGTCACACAGTTCGAACGCGCAGGCTTCGCTCATTGCGCGAACCGCTCACCGGCGTAGTTCATGAACTTCGGGTACTCCTTCTGGAAGGTGAGGACCACCTCACCCACGGGCCCGTTTCGGTGCTTGGCGATGATGATGTCCGCCTCGCCGGGCCGTTCGGACTCCTTCTCGTAGTACTCCTCGCGGTAGATGAACATCACGAGGTCAGAGTCCTGCTCGATCTGGCCAGATTCCCTCAGGTCGGACAGGATCGGCTTCTTCTCCCCGCCGCGCTGCTCGACGGCACGGCTCAGCTGGGACAGGGCGATCACGGGCACGTTGAGTTCACGGGCCAGACCCTTCAGGCCTCGGCTGATCTGCCCCACCTGCTCGACCCGACTCTCCACCCGCCCCTCGTGCCGCATCAGCTGGAGGTAATCGATGATGATCAGCCCCAAGCCGCCGTCGAGCCGGCCGTGCAGCCTCCGGGCCTTGGCGCGCACCTCGAGCACTCCGGTGTCGCTCGAATCGTCCACGAACAGCGGCGCCTGGGACAGACGCTGACAGGCTTCGAGGATCTTCGGCCACCGCTGCTCGGGCACCTTGCCCCGCCGCAGGTCCTCGCCATGGATCCGGGCCTGCGAGGCGACAAAGCGCTGGGCGAGCTCAGACTCGGACATCTCAAGCGAGAACAAGGCCACCGCGTGGCCGGCCAGAACGGCGTTCTCGGCCATATTGGCCACCAGGGCTGACTTACCCATCGACGGCCGGGCCGCGATCACCACCAGGTTCCCGGGCTGGAAGCCGCCGGTCTTTTCGTCCAGGTCCTTGAAGCCCGACGGGGTCCCCGTCAGCGGCGTCTTGGACACGGACAGGCGATGGAGCTTGTCGGTCTCCTCGTGGAGGATGTCCCCGATCGAGCGAATCTTCTTCTGGCGGTCGTCGTGCGCCACCTCGAGGACCGAGCGCTCAGCCTGCTCCACGAGCTCGCGGGCGGGCGCCTCGCGCGCCAGCACGCTGGCCTGAATCTCATACGAGGTCGTCAGCAGCGCGCGCATCTGCGCGTTGTCCCGCACGATCCGGCCGTACTCACGGGCGTGGCCAGCCGCGGGTACCCAGCCCGCCAGCTCGTCGATCACGTCCGCTCCGCCCACCTCATCGAGCTGGCCGTTCAGCCGCAGCGTCTCGGAGACCGTCAGGTGGTCAATCTTTCGGTCGTTCTCGTACAGGGACAGCATGGCCGCGAACACCGCCCCGTACTGCTCACGGTAGAAGTGCTCGGGTCGCAGCTGCTCCTCGACCAGCAGCGAATGCAGGTGCCGCTCGTCGAGCAGCACCGCGCCCAGGACCGACTTCTCGGCCTCAAGATTGTGAGGGGGAACGGCGATGTTCTGCACGGTGCTCATGGGGTGGGTCGAGTCTAGGTTCGACCACGGCGGTTGTGACAACTCCGACCCCGCTTACTGCGAACGTTTGTGAAATTCGTGAGACGGCGGGGCGGTTGAGGCCTCCGCCCTGCGACCCGGCAATGCTCGCGCGAGGCGCGCGACGGGGCCCGGGCGCCGGCGACGCGACCGGGTCGAGGGCGGGACCTCACCCGCCCAGCGATCTCCTACCTACGTTCTCGGGAGCGTCAGGCCCCGACCGCTGCGCCGTCCCCTGAGCCTGAGGTCGAGGGCGCCTGGGCAGGATCGGGTGCCGCCGGAGGCGCCGAAGCCTGAACCTCGGCGAGGCCCCAGATCGTGACGCCAACCGCGCGCCCGCGGACCGGGAAGTCGCCCACGACGACGAGATCATCAGGCGGCTTCTGCAACCCGGAGTAGGTGCTCTCGGCGATGAACAGCTGGTGGGGCGTTCCCTTGGTCATCCCCTCGATGCGCGACGCCGTGTTGGTCGTGTCACCGATCGTCGTGTACTCGAGCCGCCGCTCGGAGCCGACGTTGCCTGACATGACGTCACCGCTGTTGAGCCCGATGCCCATCTTGAAGCCGTCACCCTGACCCTGGTCCCGCATCGACTGGTTGAAGCCGATCATCCGGTCGAGCATGTCCCGCGCGGCCGCGATCGCTCGGTCGGCATGGTCGGGTTGCTCAAGGGGCGCGCCGAACACGGCCATGATCCCGTCCCCCATGTAGCTCACGAGCGTGCCGCCGTGCTCGAGGATGGCGTCGGTCATCGCGGTCAGGTAGCGGTTCAGGATCTCGATCGTCTCGTTTGGCTCGCGTCCCTCGGAGAACGTGGTGAACCCGCGCAGGTCACTGAACAGGACTGTCACGTGGCGGCGCACGCCACCCAACCGGAGACCGTCAGCTTGGGCCAGGACCTCGCTGACCACCGATTCCGGCACGAAGCGAGCGAACGCATCCCGGGTCTGCTCGCGTTCGTACACGGCACGGGCGCCGTCGAGCAGGAGCGTGGCCAGGATCGAGGCGGCTCCGGCCACGATCGGGTACACGAACCCCACGACCGTCCCTGCGTTGAAGGCCAGCTGGCAGGCCACGGCGAACGCGATCAGGAGCACGAACGCCCCCCCGGCGGCCACCGGCGCTCCGACACGCTGAGCCAGGAGTGGCGCGGCGAGGCCGAGCAGGATCACCAGCGCCACGTTCACCCAGTTCGCATCGGGCTGGAGCGGAAAGCCGTTCAGGGCCGTGTCGATGGCGTTGGCCTGGATCTCGGCCCCGGTCATCAGGTCAGCGGTGGACGAGGCATGGATGTCGTGGAGGATCGGCTCGGTCGCACCGACGACCACGATCTTGCCCCGGAAGGCGCTTGGGCTGAATTTGCCGCTCAGGACGTTGGAGTACGAATACGACGGAATGGTGTTGGCCGGCCCCCGGAAGTCGATCAGCGCCGTGGCTTTGCGTCCGCCGGGGAACTGAATCGGTCTCCTCAGGGCCTTCTCGGCCGCGACGATCGCCAGCGTGGGCAGGTTCGAGATCTGATCTCGCATCCGCCGGATCTCGCCGTCGGAGTCGACCGGGAACTGCGAGTCGGCCGGTGCGGCTCGGCTGTAGGCCAAGCCTGCGCCGCCCCCGAAGATCCCCGTCTTGCCGCTCGGGGTCGCCTCCGTCGTGGCCAGCACGACGTTGCCGGCGTGCCGCACCGCCAGGATCAGGTCATTGTCATCGGTCGGGTCTGTCGACTCGGTGAACTGGATGTCGTAGGCGATCACCTTGGCCCCGGCGCGGCGGAGGTTTGTGATCACCCGGGCGTCGAGCCGGCGTTTGAACGGGAAATGCGCCGAGGACGGATCGTGCGCACGGAGGTAGGTGAACGTGTTGTCATCGATCCCCACAACTGCCACCTCGTGCGGTGCGCCCTGCGAGCCACGGATATCGAAACGCCAGTCGATCGATGAGAGATCGAGGCCGTGCAGGCCGTGGATCGCGTCCAGGGCGAGCACGAGCACGACGATGACGGCGCCGGCCAGCACGACGGACCGGCGGTAGAGGCGCCCGATTCGCATAGCCCCTGCTAGCCCCTAGCCGCCCTGGCCCGCATGAGCGAGGAAGCTATGTCGGTGCGTTACCGATGACAACAGCCTGCGTGCCCCTTGCTCCCTGCCCCTTGACTTCTGGAATGCTCTCCCGGCGCTGACGATACCGCACCATGTCTAGCCCTCCTACGCCAAAACTGCGGTCATGACTGCCGACCCGGTGTCTACGGTCACCTTCCTGCGCAATGTGCCGGTTCTGTCTGATCTGCCGGATGAGCTGCTTGATGACCTCTCGGGCCAGGTCCGGCAGCTGAGTGTCCCGGCTGGAGAATGGATCCTCCGGGAAGGAGAGGCCGCCGACAGCCTCTTCATCATCCGCTCCGGCCGCGTTGATGTGGTCGACGAACAGCCTCCCGAGACGCTGATCAGAGGACTCAGGCGTGGCGAGGTGCTCGGCGAGTTGGCCCTTCTGCGCCGAGCACCGCGATCGGCGTCCGCGCGGGCTCGGCGCGACACGGAGCTCCTCGAGCTAACCCGAGAGGCCTTCGAGGCCCTCATTCAGGGCGCTCCAGACTTCGCGCTCGGTCTGGTCCGGACGATCGGCGCTCAGCTCGCCGCCAGCCGCACTCCCGTCACCAGCGCGACACCGCCGCGAACCATCGCCGTGGTCGGCCTCGACCCGGCCGCGCCCGCCGCCGAGCTGACCGCGCAGCTGGCAGACGCGCTGGAGCGCCACGGTTCCGTGGCCCGTCTGGGTGGCGGGAATATGGCAACCATTGACCAGGCCGTCGATGCGGCCGATCGGGTGATTCTGGCCGGTGGGAGTGACCCCAGCGATCCCTGGACTGCCCTCTGCATCCGCGAGGCCGACCTCATCCTGCCCGTGACCTCGGGCCATCCGAGCCGCCCGTGGCTCGACCAGGCCAAATCGCTGGGTGGTTGCGAGCTCCTGGTGCTAGGTCCGAAGATCGACCCCGGGGTGCTCGTGGCCCTGGCGCCTCGCGACACTCAGGTGATCTCTGAGCCGGGGCGGCTGGGTGACGCGCTGGCCGCGACCGCGCGCCGGTTGACCGGCCGCTCGCTGGGGGTGGTCCTGTCCGGCGGCGGTGCACGTGCTTTCGCTCACCTCGGGGTGCTCGAGGAGCTGCAAGCCGCCGGGCTTCACTTTGACCGTATTTGCGGCGTCAGTCTGGGCTCCCTGGTGGCGGGAGCGTTCGCGGCCGGGTTTGACCCGGACTACATCAAGGACGCATTCCAACGCAACTTCGTAGCCAGCAATCCCACGAATGACTACGGCCCCCCGGTGTTCTCGATCATCAGAGGCGGCAAGACGCGCAAGCTGATGCACCAGGAGTTCGGCGATCGGCTGATCGAGGCGCTCCCCATGCGTTTCTTCTGCGTGAGCTGTGACCTGCTGGCGCGCGAGGCGGTGGTTCACCGGACTGGCCTCCTGGCCGATGCCGTCTACTCGAGCCTGGCCATCCCCGGGGTGTTCCCGCCGGTGGCGACGACTGACGGGCGCCTACTCGTCGACGGAGGTGTGCTCAACAACCTTCCGGTCGAGACGATGGCCCTGACTGGTGAGGGACCGGTGATCGCGGTTGACGTGGCCGTGAACGTGCGCGGTGCCCAGGCGCGCCGACAGGAGCGCCCCCGCCTCGGGGGTCTGACACGAGCGGTGCGACGAGTCCTCACCGGAAGCGAGGCCACGATCCCCCACCTGGGCGAAACGATTGTGCGATCGATCACCGTGGGCAGCAGCGACACCGCGGCGGCGGCACGCACGCACGCCGATCTCGTCATCACGCCCGACGTAGAGGGGATCGCGCTCATGGACTGGAAGGCGATCGATCGCAGCCGCGAGCTCGGACGGCAGGCGGCTCGAGCGGCACTCGAGGCAGCGCCAGACTTGCATCGGCGGCTGACGATCTAGAGACTGCTCACGACGGAATGGACTCGATCGTCGTCTCAACCGAGGGCTCGGGGGCCGAGCAACCACAGCCCGCGTCCCACGTCACCCGACAGCGGGGGCCGGCGCCACGGACCGTGCTCGCCGTGGCGTCCCTCGGGGCCGCCGTGGCGTTTGTCGACGCCACCATTGTCAACATCGCGTTCCCCAATATCGCGCAGTCGTTTCGGGGCACGTCGATCTCCTCGTTGTCGTGGGTGCTCAATGCGTACAACATCGTGTTCGCGGCGTTCCTCGTCGCGGCCGGGCGGGTGGCTGACCTGCTTGGTCGGCGCCGGATGTTCATCCTCGGGCTGGAGATCTTCACCGTCGCTTCGCTGCTGTGCGCGATCGCGCCATCGGCTGACGCACTGATCGCGTTCCGGGTCATCCAGGCCCTCGGCGCGGCTCTGCTCGTACCCTGCTCGCTGGCGCTGGTCCTGAACGCGTTCGAAGCAGATCAGCGCTCTCACGGGGTGGCGCTGCTTTCTGCTGTCGCTGCGGGCGCCGCCGGGCTTGGCCCCTCGCTGGGCGGCCTGCTGGTGAGCGTCGATGACTGGCGTCTGGTCTTCCTGGTCAACATTCCCATCGGGATCGCCGCCGTGTTGCTGGCTCGCCGTCTGTTGGTCGAGAGCCGGGCTCCGGGCCGCCGCCGGATGCCAGACGTAGCCGGAGCATTGCTGTTCGCGCTCGCCATCGCCGCCCTCGTACTCGGGGTCGTGAAGGGGCAGGAGTGGGGCTGGGGCAGTGTCCGGATCGTCATCTCCTTCGCCGCCGCGATCGCTCTTGCGATCGTGTTCATCTGGCGCTGCACGTGGCACCGGGCCCCGATCATCGATCTTTCTCTTTTTCGGGTCCGGACCTTCAGCGTCGCCAACGGTATGACGGTGTTGGCCGCCGCCGGCTTCTACGGCTACACGCTGACCAACGTCCTGTTCCTCACCGGGGTGTGGCGCTACTCGGTTCTCCAGGCCGGCCTCGCGATGACGCCGGGACCATTTGTCGCTGCTGCCGTAGCGGGACCCACCAGCCGGCTGGTCCAGCGTTTCGGTCATCGTCCGGTGTTAGTCGCCGGGGGACTGATCTGGGGTGGCGCCGTGCTGTGGTTCGTAGAGCGAGTCGGCCTGAGACCGGACTTCCTCGGTCAATGGTTGCCGGGGATCCTCATGCTCGGCGTGGGTGCAGGGACACTCCTGCCCAACATCAGCGGGGCGGCGGTGGCCTCGGCTCCGGGCGAGAGCTTCGCCACCGCTACCGGGCTGAACTCGGTCGCGCGCCAGGTCGGCGCCGCCCTGGGGGTGGCGATCGTGGTGGCGATTATCGGTACTCCCACGCCGCTCACGGCGGCGGCCGCGTTCCAGCACGCCTGGACGTTCGGTTCGGCATGCCTGTTCGCCGCCGGACTGGGTTGTCTATTTGTGGGCCGGGTCCAGACCGCGAAGGCGCCGCCGCTGGGGACCGCTGCCCGGCTTGTGCTCGGGGCGGGTTCAGCCCCGCCGGCGGCACCGAGAGGCCCCCGTGCGCGCCGCGCGATTGCGGTTGACCCGTCCGCAGCGTCCGGTCAGCTGCGGGTTGAGTCATCGGCGGACTTCCTGGCCAATGTCCCAATCTTCTCCGAGCTCCCACCGGTGATTCGCCAAGCGCTGGCGGACCAGACTCACCCCGTCCGCATCGAGGCGGGGAGCTGGCTGTTCCACGAGGGCGAGAGCGCCGAGGTCATGTACGTCATTCGGACCGGCCGGCTCGAGGTGGTGGACGAGGGCACCGGCACGGTGATTCGTGAGCTCGGGCGCGGTGACGCTGTCGGCGAGTTGGCGCTGATCACGGCCTCGGTCCGGTCGGCGTCGGTCCGCGCCGCCCGCGCGAGCGATCTCGTGGCCATTGACCGAACCCGGTTCGAAGAGCTGTTGCACTCCTCGCCCGAACTGTCCCTGGGGCTCACCCGAGTGCTGGGCGAGCAACTGCGTCAGTCTCGGGGCGCCCTCCCGCGCGCCCGGCCCCGGCCGACAACGGTGACGATCGTGGCGCTTGACGACCGGATCCACGTGGCCGAGCTTGCTCGGACACTCGGCCCCGAACTGGAGCGCCACGTCTCGACCGTGCTCCTCGACGGGGGTGAGGTCGGGCCGACCAACGCTGCTGACTCGGTCAGCGTTTTTGCTCCGTTGCTCGATCGGGCCGAGGCCGGACATGACCTAGTGCTCCTGGCCGGTGGCTCGGTTCTGAACGGAGACGAATGGACCGAGTTCTGCCTCCAGCAGGGGGACAGGATCCTGGCTGTGAGCTCTGGCGGCCCGCCCTCTCGCGGCCTCTGGGATAGGCCCGAGCTACGCGGCTGTGACCTCGTCGCCTATGACGTCAGTCCGGGCTCCGGGGCGCTGACCGAGATCGCGGCGCTGCTCGAGCCCGCCGAGGCGCACGTCGTGCGCGAGGCTGAAATGAGCGGCGACCTGGCCCGGCTGGTCCGCCGGCTGTGCGGGCGCTCGGTCGGCGTCGTGCTGTCCGGCGGGGGAGCGCGGGCGTTCGCCCACATCGGCGTGCTCGATGAGCTCGTCGCGTCCGGAATCGAGATTGACCGGGTCCTGGGGGTCAGCATGGGCGCGTACGTTGGCGCCCTGTTCGCCATGGGACTCGACGCCGATCAGATGGATGCCCGTTGCTTCGAGGAATGGGTCCAGCGCCGGCCGCTCAGCGATTACACGGTTCCGCGCCATTCCCTGATCCGCGGTGATCGGGTCCGAGCGTTGCTGCACCGGAGCTTCGGTGAGCTCGCCATCGAGGAGCTGGCCCGCAGCTACATGTGCGGCTACGCCGAACTCCGCAGCGCCAGCCTGCTCCTGGCCCGGTACGGGCCCCTGTGGGAGGCCGTCGGCTACAGCATCAACATCCCGGTTCTCGGCACACCCGAGGTGCGGGGCCGAGACCTGCTGATCGACGGCTCGCTTGTGGACAACCTCCCGGTGGAGTCGATGGCTGACATGGGCGAGGGCCCGATCATCGCCGTCGACGTCAAGGCCACGTTCGAGCGCACCCCCAACGGCGGCCCCCCGGCCGCAGAGCGCGCGGCCGCGGAGCCCCTGGCTCCGGAACGCCCGGCTCGGGAGCCGCGGCCACCGAGCATCGGCGAGACCCTGACCCGGGTGCTCCTGCTCGGGAGCTCGAACACCTCAGACGCTGCCCGCCGGCACGCCGATCTCGTGATCAAGCCCCGCGCCGAGGGAGTGGGGCTGCTCGAGTTCCACCAGCTCGACGCCGCCCGCGAGGCGGGTCGGATCGCCGCGGTGTCTGCGTTGGAGCAGGCGCCTCCAGGGTTGTTCGCGTAACCGCTTTGCGTTCTGGCGGTTGAGGCAGGGCGGTTGAGGCAGGTGATCGAGGCGCACCTCATCCGCCGGCCGCCCCCCGCGCTTGTCGCTTCGCTCGCGCCCGCACACCGTTCGTGCCCGCCGCGCAGAGCGCCGGGGAGCGCCAACCCTGCCCCGGCTCGCAACAACCCCCAGAAACGAAGGCTACGAAGCGACGACCATGGTCTTGACCGCCGCCGTTACCTCGTCGGCGATCTCGACCACGACCATGTAGGTGCCGATGTTCCGGATCGGCTCCTCAAGGTGAATCTTGCGCTTGTCGACCCGAATCCCGCGGGCGTCGCGGATCGCGTCAGCGATGTCCTGCGTGGTGACTGACCCGAACAAGCGGCCATCGTCACCCGCCTGCTGCGGGATGGTCAGCACCGTGCGGCCCAGAACTGCGGCGCTCTCACGGGAGCGTTCCTCGGCATCGCGCTGGGCACGCTCGGCATCTTCCTGGCGCTTCTGGGCGGCATTGATGGACGACGTGGTGGCCGTCTCGGCGAGCTTCCGGGGCAGCAGGTAGTTGCGCAGGTAGCCGGCGGAGACGTCGACGACCTTGCCCTTCTCGCCGAGTGACTCTACGTCTTCAAGCAGTATCGCCGTGGGCATCTCTGACCGACCTCCCGGCTCAGCGGTCGCGGTCGCGGTCGCCGCGGTCGCGATCGCCACGGCCGCCCCGGTGCTCGCTACCTTCAGCGACGTAGGGGAGCAGCGCGAGCTCACGAGCGCGCTTGACCGCGCGAGCGACCTGGCTCTGATGACGCCGGCAGGCGCCGGTAATCCTCCGCGAGCGGATCTTGCCGCGCTCGGAGATGAACCGGCGCAGCGTGGAGATGTCCTTGAAGTCGACCTGATCGACCTTGTCGCGGCAATACGGGCACGACTTCCGGCGGGTCGAGGTCGGCCCGCCCTTCCTGTCGCGCCGGCGTACCGGTCGTCTGCGTTGCTTTGCCACTGTGAATGAGCCTAGCTTGTTGCCGCGCTAGGCGGCTTGCCGCCGCTAGAACGGGATGTCTTCGTCTGCTCCCGTGCTCACCGGTGTGCGCTCGAAGTCGCCGGTATCGATCGGAACGTCGCTCTCAGTCGCGCGAACGCTGCTCGAGAACCCGTTCCCGTTGCCAGCGTCATCGCGGCCGCCGAGGAACTGCACGGACTCGGCGATGATATCGACCGCTTGGCGCTTTTGCCCCTCGGGGCTGGTCCACTCCCGCCAGCGCAGGCGGCCATCGACGGCCACTGGGCGGCCCTTGCTGAGGAACTTGGCGCAGTTCTCGCCCTGCGCACCCCAGACCGTGACGTCGAAGTAATTGGGCTGATCCTCCCACTGACCTGTCTCGTTGTTCTTGCGCCGGCCGTTGCAGGCCACGCGGAGTGAGCACACCGAGGTGCCCGATGACGAGAGCGAGCTCAGGTCGGGGTCCTTCGTCAGGTTTCCGGTGATGATCACGCGGTTTATGTTGGTGCCTGCCATCTCGAGGCTCCTTTCCAGGGAACGTTGAAAGCTCGTTGCCGAGTCTAAGCCGGGGGCAGACGGCTGCCCCGGCACACAGCGGAAAATGGGCGGAAACGTTGCACTCTTGTGTCGAGCCGGCGCGAATGGCCACGCTTCCGTGACAAAGGAGGTTCCCGGACGGCTCTCCCGGCCGGGGCTGCAAGGAAGCGGCGGCGCTCCCGTCGGGTGGCCCCGCCGTGGCGTGGTCCCACCGTGGGGCCGGCACTGCCGTGGCGCTGGGGCGGGCGTCCGGCTGGCGTGGCTGACCGGCAGGGCACCGTGGTCATTTAAACGAACCATGTGGACGCTTTTATGACCACCCTCGCTCAAGGATGACGATGTTCGCTGCACGACCAGCGGCATACGCCTGGCGAGCGCGGCCGCACCAGGCGGGAGACCCGGCGGGCTGAGAATCCGCCCACCCGGCGGGTCTGAGAACCAACCCCCGGCGGACCGGGCCGACGGGTTAGGACTCGACCGGCGCCGCGGCCACAGGGGGCGCGGCAACCGGAGGCGCTGCATCGGGCGGCGGCGGCGTGCCCGGGAGGACCTTGATGATCCTGAAGCGCAGCACGCTGTCATTGATCCGCAGGCTGTGCGAGAGCGAGTCGAGCAGCGTGGGGGGCCCGGTGAACTGGAGCAGGTGGTACTCGCCTTCCTTCTGGTGGCGAATCTCGTAAGCGAGGGTCCGCGTGCGCCAGTCATCGTTGCGCTCCAGGACTCCGCCGCCGCTGGCGATCTCGGCCTCGACGTCGGAGACGATCTTGGCTCGCTGCTCCTCCTCCACCGTCGTGGACAGGACGAGCATCAGGTCGTAGAGGGAAGCTTGGCGGGGCATCGCGAATCGCCCGTTGGCGGGCGGCGGCCGACTATAGCGGGCTGCTAAAGATCAGGAAATGCCAGCGAAGCCGCCCGCGCGGGCCGACCTCGAGATCCTTCAGTTCGCCGGCCCGGCTGACTGGGAGTCCTGGCTGAACGATCACCACTCAGACACTCCCGGCGTGTGGCTGAGGATCGCCAAGAAGGGATCCACCCCCCGCACCGTGACCTACGCCGAGGCGCTGGATGTCGCCATCTGTCACGGCTGGATCGACGGGCAGCGCCGGCCTCAGGACGAGTCCTTCTATCTACAGCGCTTTACGCCCCGGGGCCCGCGCAGCAAGTGGTCGCAGGTCAATCGGCAGAAGGCGACTGACCTGATCGCCGCCGGCCGCATGCGCGAACCCGGTCACGTCCAGGTGAACGCGGCCAAGTCCGATGGACGGTGGGAGCGGGCCTACGAGCCGCAGAGCCGGGCCACGGTCCCGGCTGATTTCCAGCAGGCGCTGGATCAGAACCCGGCGGCCAAGGAGTTCTTCAGCACGCTGACCGGAACGCGCCGCTACGCCTTCCTGTATCGCCTGCACAATGTTCGCTCTCCCGCCCGCCGAGCCCAGCGGATCGCCCGGTACATCGTCCTGCTGAGCGATCAGCAGACCCTCTGAAGAGCTCAGCTCTTCCCCCGCTCCTTGGCCCGGATATCGGCCAGCTGATCGTCGATCCAGTCTCCCGGATTGCGCGCGGTGACGATTGACTTCAAACCCTGGTGCCGCCGTTTGCGCTCGTGCTCGGGCATTGTCAGCGCAGCGTGGATCGAGTCCGCGAGTTCCTGGATGTCGAACGGGTTGACCGACAGGGCGAACTGGCCGAGCTCCTCGTGTGCGCCGGTGTTCTCAGACAGCACTGACACGCCAGCCCGTTCGTTGACCATCGGCCCCTCCTTGGCCACCAGGTTCATGCCGTCGAACATCGCGTTGACCATCAGCATGTCGTAATGCTTGTAGGCCGCGACGGCCTCCTCGAGATCGTCACGGAGCTTGAGCTGGATCGGCATCCAGTCCGGCGAGCCGTGCCGGTGGTTGACGACCGCGACCACGGCCTCGATCCGCTCGAGATACTCGGCGTACTCGGGAATATCCGTCCGGGAGGGCATCAGCTGAGCGATGAAGGTCACCTTCTCGCGGAACTCCGGGTGCTGCTCGAGGAACACGTCAAACGCACCAAAGCCGCGCAGCACGTTCTTGCTCAGGTCGGCGCGGTCAACGCGCAGGATCAGGTGATCGCGGCGGCGGCGCAGCAGCTCCTCCTCGAATTCGCGCACCCGCGGCCGGTTCGCCACCGCCTGGATCGCATTCGAGTCGATGGGGAGCGGATACGCCCGCACCCAGACCTCACGGTCCTCGATTCGGACCACACCGGCGTCGTGGTCCACCTCCAGCCCCATCAGGTCCTCGCAGCACTGCAGGAAGTTGTGGCGATAGGAGCGGGTGTGGAAGCCGATGATGTCGTTGGCGAGGATTCCGGCGTAGATATCCCGGCGGATCACCGACGGCAGAACGCGCCAGGAGTCCGATTGGCTCCAGGGGATGTGGACGAAGTGGTGCAGGAACGCGTCGGGGCGCTCACGCCGGATCAGACCCGGGAGCGTGTACAGGTGATAGTCGTGGACCATCACCACGGGCTTCTCGATCTCGGAGACCTCGTCCAGGACGGCCCACGCGAGGTCTTCGTTGACGGCGTTGTAACCGAACTCGAAGGCCTCGGTCTCGTTGCGGCGGATGTCCGGCGCGTTGGAGAGGTCCCACAGGTAATGCTGGATGAACCACAGCATCGGGTTGGCGATGATGTTGTAGAAGCCGTCGTAGGCCTCGGCGTCCGAAGCCACCAGCTTCACCCGGTACTCATCCCCATCAGGCGTCTTGACCGGGAATGGCCGGCCGCCGTGGCGCTCAGCCTGTTCGACGTCCTCGTCGGTCATGGCCGACGCCACCCAGGTCACCGGCCGGTGGGAAGCGAGGCCGATCAGCGCGGTGACCAGGCCGCCGGTCCCGCGTCTGATCTCGCCGCCGGGCTCGAAGGTCACAGGACCACGGTTGGAAACGAGGACAAGCGGGGTGTCAGCGGACAAGGGTGCTCACCCCCGCATCATGCTCCGATCTCCTCAAACAGTTCAAGCCAGTCACGCAGGAGCCTCGGCGTGAGAAAGCGTTGGCGGGCGCTCTCCTTCCCCGCGCGCCCGAGCCTCCGCCCCAGTCCCGGGTCGCTGAGAATCTCGAGCGAGCGCTGGGCGCACTGCTCGACGGTAGAGACCAGGAACCCCGTCTCGCCGTCCGTGATCTGGAGCGGAATGCCGCCCACGTCGCCGCCGATGAACGGCCGGGCCTTCCAGATCGCCTCGGTCACGGTCAGCCCGAAGCCCTCGCGGGTGGACTTCTGGATCACGACGTCGCAGTGCGATTGGAAAGCGTTGACCTCGATTGCTCCGACGTTATTGAGGTTGTTGAGGATGTGTATGTCCGGATCGCCGTCGGCGTGCGCGACGGTGGCGTTGAAGAAGTCCCAGCCCTCTGGATCGTCGGTCGCCATGGATCCGACCAGCGCCAGCTGCACGTCGGGCCGCTGCGCCTTGACGATCCGATAGGCGTCGATCACGCCCAGGGGGTCCTTCCAGGGGTCAAACCGGGAGACCTGACACAGAAGCGGGCGATCCACGTCGATCCCGAACTGATCACAGATGTAGACCGCGTCATCGGGCGAGAAGGCCATGTTCTTCGGCGCCAGGGGATCGATCGCCGGCGGCACGATGTGGGCCCGGCCATCGACTCCCGCCGGGACGTACTGGGGCATGTGGAACACAGCCGCCGGGTAGGGCTCCAGGTATGGCAGCAGACGCGCGAGCGTCGCTGGGTTGGGCGTCGAGAGGTCGATGTGGCAGCGCCAGATCCAGTTGCGGGACTTCTCCGGCACCAGCGTCGGCAGCGCTGCCGGCTGCGGGTCGTGGACGATGCAGGCGTCCCAGCCAGACGCCAGCTCGCGAGCGTTGATCTCGTTGAACCGGCGCCAGGTGTCCCACTGTTCGTCGGTCAGATCATGTGGGCTGCCCTGGAGGGCGTTGTGCATCACCTTGGTCGCGTTGAAGAACTCCTCGCGGCCGTAGATGACGTGCCATTCGCAATCCAGTCCGACGTCGATCATCAGCGGAACCAGCGTGTAGAGAATCTCTGATACACCGCCGCCGAACGAGGTCGCCGACACGTGGAGGATGCGCTTGCCCCGCAGTCGCTCGGCCCGCTCGCGGATCTCGTCCACCAACGCGCGGCCGACGATGCTCGCGTAATCGGAGAGGTGCTTCTGGGCTACGGAGACGGGCTGGAGCATGTCCGGGTGCGCTGCTGGGCCACAGGAAGATAACCGGAGGCTCAGCCGCGTAGCCGGCGGAGCCGCTCGATGCCGGCATCGACGGCCCGCACGAGCGCCTCGTGCAACACGGGGTTGGCGGCTGAGATCGACGACATCTGGAACTCATGGCCTGATCCCAGCAGGCGGTGGTCCTCGAGCGGGCGTCCCCAGCCGTCGCTCACCACACCCCCCGCCTCGCGCAGGCACAACCATGGCGCGGCCAGGTCATAGGGAGAGTTGTTGAGTACCTCTCCGTCTCCGACCCGCTCGAACTCCTCCCGCATGCCGGGCACGTCATCGATCAGGCGAGAACCGACCTCGATCACGGCATCGAGCTGGCCGGTCGCCACCCGGGTCATGGCGAACGCCTGCGAGCCGAGCTCGAACGTCCCGCCGCGAACCGACGACCCATCGATCAGCTCCGCCAGAACCTCCACCGTCGGGCGGACGGGACGACCCCGGAACCCGTAGCCCCAGAACATCCGGCGTAGATCCTGGTTGGCGCTCAGTCGGATCGCCCGCGTGGAGTCCACAACTCCCTTGCCACGCTCGGCCAGGAACCAGTCACCGGACTTGATCTCGACCACGCAGCCCGTACACACGTCGGACATCCTCGGATCGCCGTCACCAAGCGGTGCCAGAGCCACGGCGACACAGGCTGACTCGAGGCCGGCCATCGCCGGCCGAGTCCCGTCGATCGGGTCGACCACCAGCACCTCGGTCGCATCCCCCGCAGCGACCAATCCCCGATCCTCGGAGTAGTACGCCATCCGCGGTGCCCGCTCGGCCAGAAAGTCCACCAGCGACTCCTCGGCGACCTCGTCGACCGCGAACGTAAGATCTCCTCCGGCTCCGCCACCGGAGAAGGACCGCCCGGCGGTCGAGCCGAGCTCCGGCAGAACGCGGTCACGCAGGCGCCGCCCGAGGTCGAGGACTAGCCGTGTGCGCTCGTTCTCGGGAGAGTAGGTGTGGCCGGCGCTCACAAAGGGAAACGTAGCTATGCCTGAGCGCCCGGCCCAAGCAGACTAAATCAATCAACTTGCTAGCGTTGCCGGCAACCCGTCCACTAGCGTTGCCGCAACCCGTCCAAATAAGGAGTCCTGCCGTGAGCAACACCGACGATCTTCTCGCCAACAATGAGCAGTACGCCGCATCGTTCGACAAAGCTGACCTGCCCCTGCCGCCCGGCAAGAAGGTCGCCGTCGTGGCCTGCATGGATGCTCGCCTCAACGTCTACGGCGCGCTCGGCCTCCAGGAGGGCGATGCCCACGTGATCCGTAACGCCGGCGGCGTGGTCACCGATGACGAGATTCGTTCGCTGGCGATCTCCCAGCGCCTGCTCGGGACCGAGGAGATCGTCCTCATCCACCACACAGACTGCGGGATGCTCACGTTCACCGATGACGACTTCCGCTCGTCGATCGAACAGGACACCGGGATCAAGCCCGAATGGGCGGCCGAAACGTTCAGCGACCTCGACGGTGACGTCCGTCAGTCGATCGCGCGGATCAAGGCCTCGCCGTTCATTCCCCGCAAGGACTCGGTGCGCGGTTTCGTCTACGAGGTCGAGACCGGCCGGCTGCGCGAAGTGTCATAGGGCACACCACGTCCCTCACTAGGCTCCGGGTGTCGCCTAAACCAAGGAGCCACAAGATGATCCTGATCTGTTACGACGGTTCGCCTGACGCCAAGTCGGCGATCGAGCACGGTGGCGCGCTCCTGAAGGGTGAGTCCGCGACCGTCCTCACGGTGTGGCAGCCATTCATGCAGGTCCTGGCGCGCACGTATCTGGGCTTCGGCCTCGTCCCGGACATCAACCCCGATGAGATAGACCAGTCGGCGCGCAAGAACGCCGAGGACCGAGCCGCGGAGGGAGCCGAGCTGGCCCAGGGAGCGGGGTTGGACGCGCAGCCGCGCACGGTCTCGCAGGAGACCACGACGGCCGAGGCGATCCTCAGCGAGGCCGCCGCGGTCGACGCGACCGCGATCCTGATCGGTTCACGGGGCCTGACCGGATTGGGCTCGGTGCTGCTGGGGAGCGTTTCCCACGCCGTGATCCAGCATGCTGACCGGGCCGTCATCGTCGTCCCCTCGCCCAAGGTGGCCGAGGAACGCGAGCGCGCCCGTTCGGCCAAGTAGCACCGCATGAGCGAGCACGACGTCATCGTCATCGGGGCCGGCCCCGCGGGCGAGGTGTGCGCGGGCCAGCTGGCCAGTGAGGGCCTTGACGTCGCCCTGGTGGAGCGCGAGCTCGTGGGTGGCGAGTGTGCCTTTTACGCCTGTATGCCGTCAAAGGCATTGCTGCGCCCAGCCGAGCTCTTGGCCGAGGTGCAACGGGTCCCCGGGGCGCGGGAGGCGCTGACTGCCCCGCTCGACGTCGAGAAGGCCCTCGGCCGCCGGGACCAGGTGATCCACGATCTCGATGACTCGGTCCAGTTGCCGTGGATCGAATCCCGCGGCATCACCCTGGTCCGCGGTCAGGCACGGCTCGACGGCGCGCGCCGTGTCGTGGTCTCGGATGACGTGCTGACCGCGCGCCGAGCCGTCGTTATCGCGGCCGGCAGCGGCGCGCTGATGCCGGGGCTGGACGGGTTGAAAGAGCTCGCGCCATGGACGAACCGCGAAGGCACCACCGCCAAACAGGTCCCCGAACGGCTCACGATCCTGGGCGGTGGTGTTGTCGGCTGCGAGCTGGCGCAGGCCTGGAGCTCGCTTGGATCGGCCGTTGTCCTGGTTGAGGCTCTGCCCCGGCTCCTGGCCGGGGAGGAGCCGGTCGCGGGCGAGCGGCTGGCTGACTCCCTCCGTACCCGTGGCGTCGATGTCCGCCTCGGAGCCAGAGCGGTGGCGGTCGCGGGCGATGGTGCTACGGGTGCAGGCGGGCCCGTCCGGGGCCGGTTCACACTCACCCTGGAGGACGACACCCGGCTTGAGAGCGACGAGCTTCTGGTCGCGGTGGGCCGCAAGCCCCACACGGACGATCTCGGTCTCGAAACGGTGGATCTCGAGCCGGGCAAGACGATCCACGTCGATGACCGAATGCGGGTTCCCGGCCGCGACTGGCTGTACGCAATCGGCGACGTCAATGGCCGTGCCCTCCTCACGCACGCCGGCAAATACCAGGCCCGGGTCGCCGTGGCGACGATCATGAACCGCGAGTTCAGGGCCGAGTGGGACGGACCGCGCTCACCTCGCGTCGTGTTCACCGACCCCCAGATCGCCGCCGTGGGCCTGACGCTCGAAGCGGCGCTTGAAGACGGCCTGCCTGCCCGGGCCGTGGACGCGGACATCGGGAGTACTCCGGGCGCGAGCTTCATCGGCAAGGGCGCCCCGGCCAGCGCCCGGATCGTGGTCGACGATGCCCGCGGGGTGATCATCGGCGCCACCTTCATCGGCCCGGAGGTGGCGGACTTCCTCCAGGCCGCGACGATCGCGATCGTCGGAGAGGTTCCGCTCGAGCGTCTTCGGCACGCGATGCCAGCGTTCCCGACCCGCAGCGAGGTGTGGCTGCGGCTGCTCGATCGCTGGGAAGGCTAAAACGGGTCAGACGGGGAGCTCGAGTGTGAACTCGGTGCTACCGGAAGCCGAGCGCACGGACAGGTCCCCGGACATGCGGTCCGCGAGCTCCGATGCGATGGCCAGTCCGAGGCCCGACCCCTGGGCGTCGTCGGCGGTGTAGAAGGGCTCGAAGATCCGCTGTTGCAGCTGGTGGTCGATCCCCTCGCCGTCGTCGTGCACAGCGAGGCGCACGAGGCCGTTCTCGCGCCCGGCCGTTACGACGATTCGGGTACCTGGCGGCGTGTGGGTGAGGGCGTTGTCGATCAGGATGCGGATGATCTGCGCCACCCGGACCGGATCGCACTGGGCCTCGATCGTTCGGGCCGGGAGCCGGACTTCGAGGCGGGAGTCGTGCTGGGCCAGTGTGGGCTCGAACTCGCCCGACACCGACCGGGTCAGCTCGCCGAGATCCACCTCTTCCGGCCGGAGCTCGAGCGAGCCCGACTCCAACCGCGAGAGGTCGAGCAGGTCAACCGACAGCTTGCCCAGCCGCTTGACCTGTTGTCGAACCTGGTCCAGGAAGCGGCGCCGGGTCTCGGGGTCCAGGTCCTCGTCCTCGAGCAGCTCGAGGAAGCCGCCGAGCGAGAACACGGGTGTGCGCAGCTCGTGTGATGCGGTGGCGATGAACTTCTTCCGCGCCAGCTCGAGCTGTTCGAGCTGTTGCTGCATCTCGTTGAAGGCCACGGCCAGCTGCCCGAGCTCGTCTGCCGAGTCGACCGGGATCGTGTGGCCGAACTCGCCCGCCGCGACTCGCTTCACCGCCAGCTCCAGCCGCTTGACGCGCAGCGCCAGCGCGCGGGCCACCGCATAGCCGGCGATCAGCGCCAGCGCTAGCGCGATCCCTCCGGCGACCAGGATCTCGTGGCGGACGGTGGCGACCGCCCGGACGATGTCCGAAATGGGGGCCGAGTAGACGACCACCGCCGCCACTCGGCCCAGGTAGACGATCGGGTCGGCCGCCTCGGCGATCAGCCCGGCCCGGGAGGTCTCGGTGCCGGTGATGAGCTTCCGGCTCGTGATTGCGCGCTGAGCCACCGGGAAAGTGAGCGAGCCGCTGGCGGCCGGGTTGGTCGAGTCAGCCTCGATCGAGAGTTGACGCTCGCCCTCGACCTCGTTGACCGACAGGAGCGTCACGCGATCGGCCGAGGCGCCCCCGCTCCGGACGACCAGCTCACGGACGGCCGGCAGAGACGTCGAGCTGCCGACGGTCCGCCGAATCTGGCCTGAGTGCAGGCGAGCCGAGGCGGCCAGCTCCTGCAGCTTGGACCCCATCAGGCGTGACTGCAGGCCCGGCGCGACATACAGATAAGACACCCCGATCGCGAGCAGGGTGACCCCAAAGAACACCAGCGCCAGCCGGTTCCGAAGCGAGATCCTCATCGCGAGTCGGGACTCTTACGGCTCCGTATCGCGGAACCGATACCCGACACCGCGGACCGTGAACAGGTACTCCGGGTCCTTGGGGTCCCGCTCCATCTTCTCGCGCAGATGGCGGATGTGCACGTCAATCGTGCGCGGGTCCCGATAGGCGGAGTCGCCCCAGATTCGGGCCAGGAGCATGTCTCGCGTGAACACTCGCCCGGGCGCCCGGGCCAGCGCCGAGAGGATCTCGAACTCGACGAAAGTCAGCTGAGCGTCCTGGCTGCGGACTCTCACGGTGCGCTTGGGGAAGTCAATCCGCAGCTCACGGATCTCGAGCGGCGCCTCATCGGGCGCCGTCTCGACCGGCCGGCTCATCTCGGCCCGGCGCAGCGCCGCCTTGATGCGGCTGGAGAACTCCCGCAGCGAGAACGGCTTGGTGATGTAATCGTCGGCGCCGAGTTCGAGCCCCACGACCTTGTCGATCTCCTCCGATTTGGCGGTCAGCATGATGATCGGGACTGAGCTCCGGCTCCGGAGCCGACGGCAGACCTCGAGTCCGTCCAGCCGCGGGAGCATCAGATCCAGCACCACCAGATCGAACGGCTCCTCGTCGAACCGGTCAAGCGCCTCGCGGCCGTCGGCGGCCTGCACGACGTCGTAGCCCTCCTTGCGCAACGGGTAGGAGAGCAGCGTCTGGATCGACTGCTCATCGTCCACGAGCAGGATGCGCGCTGAGCGATCGGTCACGCGTTCTCTTTCCACAGAGTAGTGGGCCTGGCCTCCCTGGCCGCTATAAAGTCGATCGATGCTAGATCCGCGCATCTACCGCACCGGCCTGGCGGTGGTGGTGCTGGCCGTGCTTGTCCTGGCGTTCTCACTCGAGAATCAGCAGGGCCCGCTCTCCTCCTCTCTGGCGCCGGACGCGTTCAACGGGCAGAACGTCTACACGACCATGTTGCACCTGGCGGATCAGTATCCCGATCGGTCCCCGGGGTCGACCGGTGACTATGACGTCGCGGCACAGGTGGCGGGGAGCTTCCGCAGTTACGGGCACAGCGGCTACACGGTGTCCACCGACACGTTCACCGGGCGCACCGCGGACGGGCCGCGGACGCTTGAGAACGTGGTCGCGGTGAGACCGGGGACCGAGAGTGGAAGCGTGGTCATCATCGCCCACCGGGATGCCCGTTCCTCACCGGCCACGGCCAGTCTGTCCGGAACCGCCACCCTGGTCGAACTGGGCCGTGATCTCGCCGGCGAGACGCTCCACCGGACCATCGTTCTCGCTTCCACCACGGGCTCTCAGGGCACGGCGGGCGCAATTCGCCTGGCGTCCACGCTGGCGGGCCCGATCGACTCGGTCATCGTGCTCGGTGACCTGGCCAGCAAGCGCGTTCACCAGCCCGTCGTCGTGCCCTGGTCCGATGCCCAGAGGCTCGCACCTCCGATGCTCCGCAACACGGTTGCCGCCCAGCTCGCCCAGCAGGCGTCGCTGAGCACGGGCGGTACAAGCATCTTCGGCCAGTTCGTCCACCTGGCGTTCCCGTTGACCCTTAGCGAGCAAGGGCCGTTCGGCTCCCGCGGCATACCCGCGGTGTATGTGTCGCTGTCCGGCGAGCGCGGACCCGCGCCCAACGCGGCGTACGCGGGACCGAACCAGCTGGGGTCGATGGGCCGCGCCGCGCTGGCCACGATCTCGGCGCTCGATGGCGGCCCCACGGTCCCGCCCGCGTCGGCTTATCTGCTGTTCGACAACAAGGTCGTGCCCGGCTGGGCGATCTCGCTGTTCGTGCTGGCGCTGATCATCCCCGTGCTGATGACCACCGTGGACGGGCTGGCCCGGGCCCGCCGGCGCGGACACTCGGTCTGGCGCTGGCTCGTCGTGGTGTTGGCGGCCAGCGTCCCGTTCGCACTCGTGCTGCTCGTCATCGCAGCAGCCCGGCTGGTGGGGGCGCTACCGGTGGCTCCACCCGGACCGGTGCCCGCCGGCTCGGTGCCGTTGCACTCGGCCGGGATCGCCGTGCTTGCCGTGCTCGCGGTGGTCGTGGTCGGCTCGCTGTTGGCTCTGCGGCCGATCGCGATTCGCTTCGCCGCCGGCTCGCGGCGAACGCGAGGCAGGCAACTGTCGGATCGCGGCGAGGAGGCGGCGGTGGCGCTGCTGGTCGCGTTGTGCGTCGTGACGATCGCGATCTGGATCTCGAACCCCTACGCCGCCGCGCTCGTGGTGCCTGCGCTGCACCTCTGGCTCCTGGCCATCAGTCCGGACGTGCGATTTCGCTTGCCGGTCCGTGTCGGGCTGTTGCTTCTGGGCCTCGTACCTGTGGCTGCGGTGGTGCTCTATTACGCGACCACGCTCGGCTTCGGGCCGATCGACCTCATATGGAGCGCCACTCTGCTCATCGCCGGACACGCGGTCAGCCTGCTGGCCACGCTCGAGTGGAGCGCCTTCTTGGGCTGTGTGATCATCGCCGGAGGAATCGTGATCCTGGCCTCGCGCCAACCGCGGCCAGAAGAGGTCCCGGTCACCGTCCGAGGGCCAGTGACCTACGCCGGACCGGGCTCGCTCGGGGGCACCAAGTCAGCCATTCGTCGCTGAGAGTGCGAGGCGACGGCGTAGCGGCCCGCCGGTAGTGGCACCATTGGAGGACGCATGCGGCGTGTGATTCGTGACATCTCGTCGGTCCTGATCCTCTCGGGTCTGCTGCTCGTGCTCGATGCCGGAGTCACCCTGGTCTGGCAGGAGCCGGTCACCGCCGCGATCGGACTCGTGCTCCGCAGCCAGGTCGATCAGCGCTATCTGAGTTACCGGACGGCGCCGCTCTCGGTGGTTGACAAACAGGCGCTGTCAGGCCTCCGCTCCCCTATGGAGCGGATCAAGTACCTCGCGCGGCTCGACTTGCGGCGCGTCCACACCGGGGACGGGATCGGACACATAGACATCCCCAAGATCGGCGCCAGCTACACGCTCATCCAGGGCACTGACACACTCAGCCTCGAGAAGGGTCCGGGGCACTACCCCGGTACGGCGCTCCCGGGCATGGGGCTGACGGTAGCCGTGGCCGGGCACCGGACCACCTACCTGGCTCCTTTCCGGGAGATCAACGAACTTGTTCCCGGTAACAAGATCGTGGTCACCATGCCCTACGGGAAGTTCACCTACACGGTGCAGTTCCACCGGATCGTGCTGCCCACGGCACTCTGGGTAACCCACAACGTGGGCTATGACCGGCTCGTCCTTTCGGCGTGCAACCCGCTCTACAGCGCAGCGCAGCGGATCATCGTTTTCGCCCGTCTGGCCTCGGTCAAGCCGCTCGGACCGGCCTGACTGGGCTGCGGTGACACCCGCCGTGCCGGCCCGATGCACCGTCTGGACGATCGTCCAGTCTGATCTCCACTCGTCGAGGTGAATGAGACCCGTGCCGAAAGAGAGGCCAGGTTGGTTCGGCATAAAGCCGGTAGGGGAAGGGAAACGTGAACGTGAAATGCAGCTCATTCAAATCCAGGAGCAGATTGGGCGTGGCGAATATCACGTCGACAGCCACGCGGTCGCCGATGCGATCGTTCGGCGCCTGATGGAGCAACACAAGATGAACCCCCCTGAGCAAAAGCGTGTTCAGGGAGAGTGTTCGTAGCCGGTTAGCTCCTCCGTCCCTCCGCTGAGCCCAAGACTGGGAGGCGCGTCCATGACGACGCCGATCCAGGTGGTACCGGGACAGCCGGCGTCATCCGCAGGGGTTGGCGCCGGCTCACCGGTCCCTGTTTGATCGACCCCTCCGTCCCCGCCGAGAGCCGCGGGCGGCAGGCATACGCACAGCTCGTAGTCCTCGCCGGCGCTGGCGGCGAAGCTCGCCGGGTCGGCGCCGAGTTGGTGTGCCACCGCCGTCACACCGGGCGTGAGCGGCAACCGTTCGAGGTCGATCTCGATCCTCACGCCGCTGGCCAGGGCGATGTGTCTGGCATCTGTGGCCAGCCCGTCTGAGATGTCGATCATCGCCGTGGCCCCGAGACGGCTCATGGCCAGGCCCTCGTCCAGCCGCGGCTCCGGCCTCGCGTAGCGCCGGCGCAGACCATCGGCGTCCCCGTCCGTCAAGCCATCCACTTGTGCCCGGCCTTCGAGCAGTGCCAGCCCCGCTCCGGCGCCGCCCAGCGTGCCCGTGACCGCCACCATGTCTCCGGGACGCGCCCCGTCGCGCCCGACGAGGTCTCCCGCATCGGCCGCCCAACCGACCACCGTCACCGACACCATCAGCACCGGGGCGGTTGTCACATCCCCCCCGGCGATGACGACGCCGTGCTCGCCGGCCAGCGCCTGGGCGCCCTGAGCCAGCGCGGTGGCGTCGGCCAGCTCGGTGCCCGGCGGAAGGCCGAGGGACAGGTACGCCTCGCCGGGCCAGGCCGCCATCGCGGCCAGGTCAGACAGGGCAGCGGCGAGCGCCCGGCGGCCGATCTCAGCCGGGGTGAGCTGTCCGGTCCGGAAATGGACCCCGTCGACCATCGTGTCGAGCGAGGTGACCGCGTAGCCCCGGCTCCGCACCACCGCGGCGTCGTCCCCCAGCCAGCGCACCACACGAGGCCCCCCGGGCCTCAGCACCTCGCGCAGCGACTCGATCAGCTCGAGCTCGCGCATCGCGAGTCAGGAACCTCTCAGCGGTGGCGGTAGACGATCCGCGCGCGATCGAGGTCGTAGGGCGACAGCTCGACCCTGACGCGGTCACCGGGCAGGATCCGGATCCGGAATCGCCGCATCTTCCCGGCCACGTGGCCGAGGACGACGCGATCCATGTTGTCGAGCTTGACGCGGAACATTGCGTTCGGCAGGGCCTCGACAACCTCGCCTTCCAGCTCGACTTTTTCTTCCTTGGGCATGCGTTCTCAGATCCTGGGCAGGCTCGAGCGTGATCGCCGGAGCCGATTGACAAAGCTACCAGCCGCCGGGCGCCATGACGCGCCCAGGCCCGAGCGGGCCTGGCTCAGTGCTTCTTGATGCCCGTCCCGCCGGTCGGTGAGACGGGCGTGTTGCCGCCGTTGCCCTTGCCGGACGGGGGCGAGCCCTGAGGCGGCTTGGCAAACAGGGTCGGGTTGTTGTACGGGCTCGTGCTCGTGGTGTTGGTCGTCGGGCTGGCGCCGCCGGAGTGGGAACCGGGCTTGCCGGGAAGCGTGCTGGATCCGCCGGTGACCGCGTGCGGGCCGAAGAACGCGGTGCCCTGGAAGGGGACAGTCGGCTGCGGGAAGTCACCGCAGTAGGTGCCGCTGGCTGTCTGCATGTAGTCGTGCCAGATCGGTGCCGCCAGGGTGCCGCCGAAGCCGTCGGCCATCGGGATGTTGCCCTGCGGGTAGCCGACCCAGACCGCGGTCGACATCCGCGGCGTGTAGCCGACGAACCAGGCGTTCTCGAGATTGTTGGCGGTGCCTGTCTTGCCGGCCGCCGGGCAGCCATAGCCCGCCGCGGTGCCGGTTCCGCTCGTGATGACCTGCTTGAGCACGCTGGTGGCCGCGTAGGTCTCGCCGTCCGTGAACACGTGGGTGCGAGTGGGGTCCCCGAAGTTCCGGTAGCTCCCGTCGGGGAACACGACCTTGTTGATGATCGTGGCCGGAATGTGGGTGCCGCCGTTGGCGATCGTCGAGTACGCGTCGGCCATCTCGAGCGGAGTCACGCCGACCCGAAGACCGCCGATCACTTCGGACGGATTGCCGTCCAGCGGAGAGGTGATGCCCATCGAGTGGGCCATGGCGTCGAACTTGTCCATTCCGAGATCGACGGCCAGCTGGGCGAACACCGTGTTGTCGGACAGGACCGTCGCTTTGGTGATGTTGATGTTGCCCTGGTAGGTGTCCTCGGCCGTGTGGACGCCATAGTCCGGGTACCCGGGCAGCCAGCCCGGAGCCAGGAGGTGCGAGTTGTAATACGTCGTGTTCGGGTCGCCGTGGTAGTCATGGATCAGCGTCATGAGGGCGAAAACCTTGAATGACGAGCCCGGCTGGCGGTGGGCCTCGGTGGGGTAGAAGTACTTGGTCTGGTTGTAGTTGGACGACGAGGCCAGGGCCTCGATGTGCCCGTTGAGCGGGTCGACCGAGGCCAGGCCGGCGGCGGCGGACCCCGGTCCGCCCTGCTCGGCCAGGAGCGCCTCGTGATTGATGATCGCCTGCTTGGCCAGGGCTTCCTTGTGCAGATCGATCGTCGTGTAGATCTTCAGTCCGCCCTGATTGAGGGCCGGGCAGTTGTTCGGCGTTTTCGGGCACAGGTCCCGCTCGACCGACTGCTGGATGAAATCGAACACGTACGGCTGCTTGTGGATCAGGGCGGCGCTGTTGGTCTTGACCTCGAGCGGCGCGCGGTTGGCGGAGTTGGCCTGAGCCTGGGTGATGTCATCGGCCTGGACCATCGCCTGGAGGACCTCGGCGCGGCGCTGCCGGGCGGCGGTCTTGTAGAGGAACGGGTTGTACTGGGACGGCGCCTGGGGGAGACCGGCCAGGAGAGCCTCCTGGGGCAGGGTCAGTTTCGAGACGGACTTATCGAAGAACATCCGAGATGCCGCCCCGACCCCGTACGACGTCTGGCTGCCCACGGTCCCGTACGGGACGTCGTTGAGGTAGCTGGTCAGGATCCAGTTCTTGCTGTGCATCCCCTCCAACTGCTCGGCCAGCTTGGCCTGGATGATCTTGTACTTAAGATCGCGGTTGGCCTTGAGCCTGAGTGGCAGGTACACGTTGTCCACCAGCTGCATGGTCAGCGTCGAGGCGCCCTGGAGGCTCGTGCCGCCGTTGAACACGTCCTTGATCGCCGCACGCAGGATGCCCTGGTAGTCGAGCGCTCCGTGCTGGTAGAAGCGGCGGTCCTCGATCGCGATCGTGGCCTGCTTGAGCCGGGCCGGGATCGCGCTGCTGGGCACGGGGTTGCGCACGGTGGGGGCCCAGATGTAACCCAGCGAGGTGCCGTTGGCGGCGAACACCTGCGACGGCGAACCAGGAATCCGGGGGTGCAGCGAACTGAGGGCCGGCGCCGACTGCGCGACGTTGACCACCCATCCGGCTATGGCCAGTCCGCCCACCGCCAGCGCGCACACAGTCAGCACCCCGGTGAGGGCGAAAACCCGCTTGATCGGCGATCCCCGGTTACGCCGGCGGCGCCGTTGTCGTTCGCGTCGGCTCATGAAATGAGGTCTGCAAAAAGCTGGCCACGGTCGCTTGTGCACCTGCGAACGCAGCCGGATCGACCAGCCAGTCTAGCTGCCTGAGGTCTTTCGCTCCGGCGGTTCCGGCTCCTTCCGACCCTGGGAAGATGGCACGAATCGATGCAGCCGCCAGGCTCCGACAGATGTCTTCTCATGGTCGACGCGATGGGCACGCTGGTCAAGCTCGAATCGCCCGTCGAGCCGCTGCGCCGAGAGCTGGAAACGCGCTTCGGAGTCCACGTCTCCGCGGGCGAGGCCGAGCGCGCGATCACCGCCGAAATCGTCTACTACCGGGCCCACATGGACGAGGGGCGCGACCCCGCCGGCGTTGCCGCGCTGCGAGCCCGCTGCGCCGAGGCGCTGCGCGATGCGCTGCCCCCGAGTCCGGCGCTCGACGCCGCCGACGGCCAGGCGCTCACTGAGGCCCTGCTCGCGTCCCTGCGCTTCTCCGCCTTCGCGGACGCCGCCGCCGCGTTGAGCTCAGCCCGCCATCGGGGCGAACGGGTGATCGTGGTCAGCAACTGGGATTCCTCGCTGGCCGAGGTGCTCGAGCGCGTGGGCCTGGCTCCGCTGCTGGATCGCGTGATCACCTCGGCCGAGGTCGGGACGCGCAAGCCCGCGGCGGCCCCATTCGAGGCAGCACTGGCCGCTGCCCGGGTGACACCGGCCCAGGCCATGCACGTGGGTGACAGCCTCGAGGAGGATGTGGCCGGGGCGCGTGCGGCCGGGATCGCGGCCGTGTGGCTGAACCGCGACGGCATCGGCGCGCCGCCCGGGGTGTCGATGATCCGGAGCCTGAACGACCTCAGCGCAGACTGACGAGCCCTAACCTCTTTCGAGACCCATGAGCTTGCCTCCGTCATCGGCGCAGTGGCCCGCGCCGTCGTCCCCGCCTGGAGGCGAGCCGCCGCCCGCTGCTCCGCCTCGACCGCCCGATACGCCCCCGTGGCGCGTGTGGACGGCACCGGCGGGAGTGGCCTTCGGACTGGCGCTCGGGGCTGTGGCGTCGATCCTGGTCGACGTCGCCGCCCAGGCCGGCGGCTCCAGCCTGTCTCACCCCACGCCGGCGGTCAGCATCGTCGGTGACATCGTGTTCGATCTCGGCTTCGTGGCGGCGGCGATCTACTTCGCGTCGCTCCAGGGCCCCGTGCGCCCGGCTGACTTCGGCTTTCGCCGCGTCCGGTTCCGCACCGCGATCCGGGCGGTCGTGCTGGCCGTGATCAGTTACTACGGCCTCACCGCGGTCTACTCGACGCTGTTCCAGCTCCACGGGACGGACAAGCTCCCGAGTGAGCTCGGTGTCAGCCACAGCACCGCGGCCCTGGTGGCGGCCTCGATTTTCGTCTGCGTGGTGGCGCCGATCGCCGAGGAGTTCTTCTTCCGCGGATTCTTCTTCGGCGCCTTACGGCGCTGGCGGATCGAGATCGCCGGGCGTGACATCGGGACCTGGGTGGCCGCCGTCCTGACCGGGATCCTGTTCGGGCTCGCTCACACCGGTTCAGCTTCGTCGCAGTACCTGATCCCGCTCGGCTTCCTGGGTTTCGTGCTCTGCATCGTCCGGTGGAAGACTGGTTCGCTGTATCCGTGCATCGCTTTGCACAGCGCGAACAACGCCCTCGCGCTGGGGATCAACCAGCTGAGTTGGAGCGCGCTGGAGGTCGTGGGCCTGATCCTCGCCTCATGGGCTGTGACGGCCGCGATCACCGTTCCGCTCGGCCTCCGCTCGCCGCGAATTGCGTGACGGATCCTGGCGGCTGACCTCCCGAGAATCGGAGGAATCGCTAGCCGGGATGGTTGACTGATTTACTTTCTCGTCATGCGTCGCCTTCTAGCCCACTCAGCCGCGGTTCTGGCCGCGGTGATCTTCGCCGCCGGCATCGGCACCGCCGCGGCCATCGCCGCCGGTTCAACCACCACCACCACCGCCGCCGCGACTGCCACTGGCACGAGCGCCGTGACGAGCAGCGTCACGATTCCGATCACCTCCTCGACACCCACCACGACCACAACCACCCCGACCACCACAACCACTACGACCACCACCACTCCGCCGCCCCCGCCGGCCGCCAAGGGCAAGGTCAAGCTCTACCTGCTGGACGCCTTCATCGTCCACCACAACGCGGTAACCGTCCCGGGGCGCACTCTGCACGTAGGCGGTGTCGTACGCCCGTGGATACCGGGTCAGTGGGTCACGGTGCGGGCCTACGTCGGGCACCGGCTGTTCAAGAGCTACCAGCTGCGCATCAAGCCTTCTGCCCATCACCGTTATGGCCGCTTCACGGCCAAGATGGCAAGCCCGAAGGCCGGGATCGTCAGGGTCAAGGTGCTGCACGCGGCCACGCCGCAGCAGGTCGGCTTCTTCGGTCAGCGTGCAATCGCCGCGCTCAACACGAGCACCCACTTCGGCGCCCGTGGGGCGTTCGTCAGCCTGATGCAGGATCGGCTCCTGGCGGTGCATATGTACCTGCCGCCGAGCGGCGTGTATGACAGCCACATGGCGCTCGCGGTCGACGCCTACCACCGGTTGCTCGGGTGGGGGCACTCCCAGCAGATCAACGGCCGGACCGTCAGCGCCCTGCTCAACGGATGGGGGACCTTCGTGGTCCGTCATCCCCATGACGGAGTGCACGTCGAAGGCAACCTGAGCAAGCAGCTGCTGGCCCTGATCTACGGTAAGCGGGTCTACCGGATTTACCCGATCAGCTCGGGCAAACCGTCGACCCCGACCGTCCTGGGACATTTCCACGTCTATGACCGCACGCCGGGCTACCTCCCGGACGGGATGTACTTCTCGAGCTTCTTCTACCGCGGGTACGCGATCCATGGCTATGACCCGGCGCCGGACTATCCAGCCAGCCACGGCTGCATGCGGGTGCCGATCACCGATGCCATCTCGATCTACGACTGGTTGAACTACGGCGACGCAGTAGACGTCTACTACTAGTGTCCCGAGTCGGATGACCGGCGAGCCGACCGACGCCCGGACGCGGCTGCTCGCCGAGTTGCGGGCTCACGCGCTCGTGCTGGGCGAGGTGATCCTGACCAGCGGTGCCACCGCGCAATACCTGATCGATGCCAAGCGGGCCATCCTGCGCCGAGCCGGATTCGAAGCCCTGTCCGAGCTGGTCGCCCGTCAGGCCGAGGCGTGGTCGGCCACCGCGGTCGGCGGCATGACGATGGGCGCCGATCCGATCGCCTGCGCCGCTCTGGCCGGCGGGGCGGACGTGAAGGCGTTCTTCGTGCGCAAGGAAGTCAAGACGCACGGGCTGGCCCGGCGTATCGAGGGTCCACTCCTGTCCTCCGCCGACCGGTGCATGCTGGTGGAGGACGTCGTCACCACGGGCGGTTCGACGATCAAAGCGCTGCAGGCCGTGCGCGCCGAGGGCCACGAGATATGCGGCGTTCTGGCCATTTGCGACCGGTTGGCCGGCGGCGGCCAGGCCATCGAACGGGCAGCCGGGGCGCCGTACGTGGCGCTGACCACGATTGACGAGGTCTACCCGGGGCGCCCGGACCGCTGAGGGCTACGACGGCAGTGACTTACACGCCGGGCTCGTCTGGTGCACGGCCTGCACCACCCAGCCGGTCTTGTTCGGGTACGGCGTGAACAGGATGATCGGGTTGCCGTGCGCGATCGCCTGGCTGTACTTGAAGCCCACTCGGTTGACGTTCTCGCCGAGCGTATAGGCGAGCATCGTCTGATATTCGAGGCGCGTCAGGGGCTCGCCGCAACCGCGGATCCGCGCTGCGCCGCCGAGGCTTCGCACCACCGGCCCGAGCGCATTGATCTCCGCCGTGCGGGCCTGCTGCTCGTGCAGATCCTTGTGCTCCGCTCGGGCGTGCGAGATCACCGCCGGCACCAGGCTTGCCACCAATACCACGACGAGCGCGGAGCCAGCCCAGGTGGGTATCGCTCGCCAGGGCAACTTGCCGCTCAGCAGCCATCCCACTCCGACTCCGGCCAGCACGACGACCACGCCGCCGGCCTCGAACATGTACCGCACGAGGCCCGGCCAACCGTGCAGGGCGAAGGCGATCTCGATCAGTACCCAGACCACGGTGCCCAGAGCGAGCGCGAGCACCGTGCGGTCGCGCCGCCAGACCGCGAGCGCGGCGCAGAGCAGCGCCGCGAGCTCGACCGGGAGCTCGTTGATCGACAGGAAGCGGCTGACCGTGCCGAAGATCTTGTCGCTCGTCAGCCTTCGGCCGGAGCCGAGCGCATTGCTGGCAGCCTGGAACGGAGTCCGTGACGTGAGGCCGGGAACCCCGAACCAGAGCACCAGGATGGCTACCCAACCCACCACCAGCAGCTTCCGCGTCGACGGCATCTCCCGCCACATCCAGATCGAATACAGACCGAGGAAGGCCCACGCCTCGGGGCGACCCAGGGCGGCGAGCGCGCCGATGATGAACGCGGCGCGGGGGCGGCCGTAGAGGTGGCAGTCGATCGCGCCCAGGCAGAGCGCCACGATCATGAGGTCTGACTGCGAGCTGAGGAGATAGTGGAAGTAGTCCTGGATTCCCAGCAGGGCAACCCCGGCGAAGACTCCGGCCCCGAGGCCCGCCCAGCGGCGCTCGGGGGGCGCGTCGGTCAGCTTGTAGGCGATCCGCCCAGCGAACACGACACCGCTCAGAGCCACGGCGGCCGAGGTGATCATCCACAGGCGCAGCTCGTAATGGCCGGCCAGCGCGTAGGGAACCGTGAACAAATAGGGCAGCGGCTTCCACGAGGGCGCGGCATTGGTGTCGAGGGACGCATGCAGCGTCTGGTGGCCCCAGACCAGCCAGCCGTAGGGGTCAAACCCCGGTCGCGTCCGGGCCCAGAACACGAGGACGGCGGAGAGCAGCGTGACCCCGATGCCTGTGCTCCACCAAGGGTGGCGGCGCATGAACAGGCGCAGCGTCCAGGTTTCGGACGCGGACGACGGTGAGGCGGTCTCGGGCAGCGAGCTGGCGCTCGGCGTGGCTTCTAGCGTGCTCTGGGACACGAGGACGGCCGGACCGTAGCACGGCATCCTTCGGGGTCTCTTTAGGATCCCGTCAGAGGTTTCAACCCGTTTCGGGCTTCCCGGGAAGGACGGCTGGATGCCTCGTCGAAGCTCCCCGCACCTGAGCGATCGGCTAAGTTGCCCCCGGCAGGAATCGAACCTGCATCCCGCGCTTAGGAGGCGCGTGCTCTATCCGTTGAGCTACGAGGGCCGGACCGGAGCAGGGTATCCGGAGCGATATTCCGTTGAGGGACCGTTAATGTTGAGTGACAGAGGGACCGGCATGTGGTTCGATGCACAGATGGAGGATGTTGAGGTGCGCCGCGACTCATTGCGGGGACGATGAGCGTAGGCTCCGCCACCGAACTACTTGGCGAATCTCCGCCATCAGTCGACAGCGTAGAGCTGGTCCCTGGGGAGGTTTCGGCCCGCTCGCCTCGCCAGCTTTTCTGGCGTCGATTCAGGTCAGATCGGGTTGCCATGGTCTCGGCCGGGTTCATCATCCTCCTGATCCTGGTCGCCATTGCGGCGCCCTTGGTAATCAAGATCCTCGGGCTGCCGGGGCCCAACGTTCAGAACCCGAACGCGACTGACGCGTTTGGGAGCCCCCTCGGGCCGGGTTCCAGCCACCCGCTGGGCGTCGACGAGCTCGGACGTGACGTCCTCTCGCGCATCATCTACGGCTCGCGCGTATCACTCGTGGTGGGCATCTTCGGAACCGCGGTGGCCACGGTGATCGGGACCGTGATGGGATTGCTCGCCGGGTTCTACCGGGGTTGGATCGACACCGTCGTATCCCGCGTCGTCGAGGTCTTCCTCGCCTTCCCGGTCCTGATCCTGGGACTCGGGATCGGTGCGGCGTGCGGTGTGCGCGGCTGCGCCGGGGGGCTCATCCAGCCCGGGGTCGGGACCGTCATCTTCATCATCGCGATCAGCAGCTTCACCTACATCGCCAGGATCGCGCGCGGGCAGGTGCTCTCGCTCCGCGAGAAGGAGTTCGTCGAGGCGGCCCGATCGCTCGGTGCATCCAACCGGAGAATCCTGTTCAAGGAGTTGCTGCCGAACCTGATCGCCCCGCTGATCGTCTACTCGAGCCTGCTGATTCCGACCAACATCCTGCTCGAGGCGGGGCTCTCCTATCTTGGAGTCGGCGTCCGCCCGCCCACCGCCAGCTGGGGAAACATGATCTCCGACGCGTCGAACTATCTTTCGCCGCCGGCGGCCTGGTGGTACCTAGTCTTTCCCGGAGTAGCTCTGCTACTCACAGTGCTCGCGTTCAATCTGGTCGGCGACGGCCTGCTGGACGCGCTCAATCCGCGTGGGGAGTCGCGATGAACCTAGGACTGTTCGCCGTCGCCACTCCGCGTCTGTCAAAACATCACAGGAGGAAAACCTATGAGGGGTAGTCCACGCAGACTGGCCGCGTTTGCGGTATCTGGTCTGCTGGCCGTTGGAGTCGCCGCGTGCGGGTCCAGCAGCTCCAACAGTTCGTCGGGGGGTGGCTCTGGCTCTGGGACCACGAGCTCCGCCTCGATTCCGCTCAAGCCGGGTGAGAACCCGGCCGGCCAAGTTCTAACTGGACCGACCAAGAAGCGGGGCGGCACGCTGAACGTGCTGTCCAACGGTGACTTCGAGCATCTGGACCCGGGCGAGGCTTACTACGCCCTGGACTACGCGCTCGTGTACGCCACCAACCGTCCGCTGTTCTCATATCTGCCGAATAACACCTCGACAGTGAGTCCGGACCTCGCGACCGTAGTCCCGACCACGTCTAACGGCGGGGTCACCGACGGCGGCAAGACGGTCACGGTCCACATCCGGAAGGGCGTGTTCTTCAGCCCGCCGGTGAACCGCCAGGTCACTTCACAGGACGTCGCGTTCGCGATCGAGCGAGGGGCCAACCCGAACGTGGGTAACGCCTACTGGCCGGTGTACTTCGGCGCTCAGTCGCCGGGTCCGATCGTCGGATCGACGAATCCCAAGTACAAGGGCGGCCCGCTGCCCGGGATCCAGACCCCGAACAGCACGACGATCGTCTTCCACCTGATGAAGCCGAACTACATCGTGCTCATCGACGCGCTGTCCCTGCCGCTGTCGATGCCGTTGCCGGCGTCGTTCGTGGCGCCGCTGGACAAGCACTCGCCGACGACCTACGGGACGCAGTACCTGGTCTCGAGCGGCCCGTACATGGTGCAGGCCAACAAGCAGGGCAAGATCCAGGGCATCGGCTATCAGCCCGGCAAGTCCGAGACGCTGATCCGCAATCCGAACTGGAACCCGAAGACGGACATCCGCCCGGCGTACCTGAACCGGATCAACATCAATGTTGGTGGCGATCCTACGGTCATCGGGCAGCAGGTCCTCAAGGGCTCTGACTCGGTCCAGCTGGACACGGTCCAGAACTCGATCGTCAAGGAGGCCTACGAGCAGTATCCAGCGCAGATTACGTTCACCCCCGGGTCCGGCGAGCACTACGCCTCGCTCGACAACCAGGCGGGTCCGTTCAAGAACGTGAACCTGCGCCGGGCCGTGTACGCGGGACTTGATCGCGAAGCGATGGTCAAGGCTCGCGGCGGCTCGCTCGTGGCGCAGCCGGCGACGCACTTCCTGTATCCGGGAGGCGCTGGTTTCCAGCAGTCCGGTGGTTACCCGGGCCCGCAGGTCCCGTGGAACGCCAATGTCAACGGCGATCACACAGTCGCCTGCAAGTACATGAAGGCCGCGGGTTACCCGAACTGCAAGTACACGGGCCCGGGCACGGTGCAGGTGGTCGGTGGTAGCGGCGGTAACAGCCCCGCGATCATGCAGATCATCCAGAACGATCTCACCAGCCTGGGCTTCAAGGTTCGCGCCAGCCTGGTTGATCAGTCCGTCATGTACTCCAAGTACTGCGGCGTGCCGAAGCAGAACATCGATGTCTGCCCGACGTCGGGCTGGATCCGTGACTTCGCGGATCCGCTGTCAACCCTGCTGGTGCCGTTCTACGGCCCAGCGATCGTGCCGACCAACAACTCCAACTGGGGTCAGGTCAACGATCCGGCGATCAACTCCGCGATGGTCAAGGCGGCGCTGGTCACCAACCCGACCGCACACGATCAGGCATGGGCTGACGTGGACAAGATGCTGGTCGACCAGGCCTCCGCGGTTCCGGAGGACTTCGACAACGAGGCCAACATCGAAAGCAAGGACGTCGCTGGTATCAACCAGCTCTGGAACGAGGGAACCTGGGACTTCGACTGGACGTCGTTGAAGAATCCATGAGCGTAAGCGTGGGCCCCGCCGTTCGGCGGGGCCCACGCCCGTTCTTCCTTCGTATCGCTGAAGGCAGGCTATGACCACCTACATCATCCGGCGTGTTCTGTGGGGCATCGTGCTGATCATCCTTGTCAGCGCACTCACGTTCGTGTTCTTCAACATCCTTCCGTCGGCCAACCCGGCGCAGCTGCGGGCCGGACGCAATTCGAGCCCCGCGACGATCGCCCACATCGCGCACGAGCTCGGGATCGACAAGCCGATCTACACCCAGTTCTTCGACTACATGAAGAACATCCTGCTCCACTTCAACTTTGGCTACAGCTTCTATTCGGGCGCTTCCGTGCTCAGTCTGATCAAGGATCGGCTGCCGGCAACGCTCTCGCTGACGGGCGGCGCGGCGATCATCTGGCTGCTGATGGGGATCCCGGTCGGCATCATCTCGGCCATTAAGCGTGGCTCGTGGCTCGATCGCACCGCCATGACCATCGCGCTCGCATTCGTCTCGATGCCGATTTTCTGGCTCGGCATCATCGTCCTGTTCCTGTTCGCCAATGACATCGGCCAATGGCACATCTTCCCCGGCGCCAACACCTACGTCGGGCTCACGGCGAGCCCAGTGAACTGGTTCACCTCGTTGCTCTTGCCGTGGTTCACGCTGGCGGCGACATCGGCCGCCATCTACTCCCGGGTGCTGCGCGGAAGCCTCATCGAGGCTATGGGCGAGGACTACATCCGAACCGCGCGCGCCAAGGGCCTGTCCGAGCGCCGGGTGATCTGGCGTCACGGCGTCCGCTCGGCGATCACCCCGGTGGTGACCATCTTCGGGCTTGATGTCGGGGCCCTGCTCGGAGGCGCGGTCATCACGGAAACGGTGTTCGACATTCCGGGGATCGGCCGGCTCAACTACTCGGCGATCGTCCAATCGGACTTTCCGATCGTTCAGGGCACCGTGATCCTCGGTGCGCTGTTCATCGTCGTGGCAAATATCATCGTTGACATCTCCTACGCCTTCCTCGACCCGCGGGTGCGCTACTCGTGACCCGACACGACCGGGGCCGGTCGTCGTGAGCACTGGGACACCGCTACCAGCTGCCGCGGGCGAGCCGCTCCTCAGCGTCGAGGATCTGCGCGTCTCGTTCCGGACCGATGACGGCGTCGTTCACGCCGTGGACGGGATCTCCTACACGGTCGAGCAGGGTAAGACGCTGGGAATCGTGGGCGAGTCGGGGTCGGGAAAGACGGTTTCCTCGCTGACCGCGCTAGGGCTCACCCGCACCCGAGGCTCACAGATCGACGGCCGGATCATGTTCCAGGGCCAGGACCTGGTGGCCATGTCTGACGAGGAGCTGCGACGGATCCGAGGCAACGACGTGGCGATGATCTTCCAGGATCCGCTGTCGGCGCTGCATCCGTTCTACAAGGTGGGGGCCCAGCTCACCGAGGCGATGCAGGCGCACCGGCAGATCTCGCGCTCGGCGAGCAAGGAACGGGCGGTCGAGCTTCTCGAGCTGGTCGGGATCCCCGATCCCAAACGACGGGTGGACCAGTACCCCCACGAGTTCTCGGGCGGGATGCGCCAGCGGGCGATGATCGCGATGGCGCTGGCCAACGAGCCCAAGTTGCTGATCGCCGACGAACCGACGACGGCGCTCGACGTGACCGTCCAAGCTCAGATCCTCGAGCTGCTCAACGACCTCCAGCGGCGGCTCGGGATGGCGATCATCATCATCACCCATGACTTGGGCATCGTGGCCGAGGTCGCCGATCACATCGGGGTCATGTACGCGGGACGGATCGTCGAGCGGGGCACGGCGCAGGAGATCTTCCACTCGCCTGAACACCCTTACACCTGGGGGCTGCTGAAGTCGATCCCTCGCCTGGACAACCCTCGCGACGAGGAGCTGGTACCGATCTCGGGCCGGCCGCCGAGTCTCATCAACCGGCCCAGCGGTTGCCATTTCCATCCTCGTTGCCCTTACGTCCAGGAGTCGCACAAGCGCGTCGATCCCCGCCTCGAGCCGATCGTCGGCGATGATGGTCACGCCGTGGCGTGCCTGTTGGATCCCTCGGTCAGGCAGCGGATCTGGGAAGGCCTGAAGGAGGGGCGCGACGAAGACGCCCTGAAGCGCATTGCCGCCACGGGAGGCGCTCAGCCGGCCGTTGCGGGTCCGACCACTAGCGAGGCCCAGGCGTGAGCAAGCTGATCGAGGTCACTGACCTCGTCAAGCACTTTCCGATCAAGCGGGGAGTGATCCTGCAGCGTCAGATCGGTGCCGTGAAAGCGGTTGACGGCATCTCATTCGACGTCGAGGACGGCGAGACGCTCGGGATCGTGGGCGAGACGGGCTGCGGCAAGAGCACGACCGCGCGGCTGCTGTGCCGTCTGATGGACCCGACATCCGGGACGATCATGTTCGATGGCCGAGACGTGGCCGCGCAGAAGGGTGATGCGCTGAAGGCCCTGCATCGGGACATGCAGATGGTCTTCCAGGATCCCTACTCGTCGCTCAACCCCCGCAAGAGCGTCGGCTCGATCATCTCCGACCCCTTCATCATCCACGGGCTGCATACGAGCTCGGGCGAGCGCAAGAAGAAGGTTCAGGACCTGATGGACCGGGTCGGCCTGAATCCTGAGCACTACAACCGTTATCCGCACGAGTTCTCCGGTGGCCAGAGGCAGCGGATCGGCGTCGCGCGAGCGATCGCGCTCGAGCCGAAGCTGCTCGTGGCCGACGAGCCCGTCTCGGCGCTCGACGTGTCGATCCAGGCCCAGGTTCTGAACCTGCTCCGTGAGCTACAGCGCGAGATGGGTCTGACGCTGATTTTCATTGCCCACGATCTGTCCGTTGTCAGACACATGTGCGATCGCGTCGCGGTCATGTACCTGGGCAAGATCGTGGAGCTCGCACCCAGTGACGAGCTCTACACCCGTCCCCGCCACCCATACACGGGTGCTCTCCTCTCAGCGGTCCCGGTGGCCGACCCAACCGGCACCAAGCGCGAGCGTCAGCTTCTCACCGGTGACGTGCCGAGCCCGGCCAACCCTCCCGCGGCCTGTCGCTTCCACACGCGCTGTCCCAAGGCTCAGCCACTGTGCTCACAGGACGAGCCGCTGCTCGAGACCAAGGGCGCCACCGGCGTAGCCGCCTGCCACTACCCGCTCACCGATGAGGAGATCGCCACCCGGCTCCCGCTCGCGTTGACCCGCGGTCGTCAGTCGGCTTCGGTGGCGTCTGCGGAGGCGTCCGTCTCCGCGTCCGCGCCGCCCTCGTCCTCGTCCTCGTCCTCGTCGTCGACGTAGAGCGACTCCACGGCGAGCTCCTCGCCGCGTTTGTCCCATAGCTTGACCTCGAGGAAGTCCGAGCGATAGTTGTCGGGCGCCAACAGTGTGAACCGCTCGTCGAGCAGCTCACATTGGTCGACGGCCAGGTTTGCCAGCTCGGCCGTGACGATGGCACCCCCGGGGATCATCGGGACTCCCCACACCAGCGTCATGTCAGCGCTCTTGCCGTCATCGCCCCGCCAGGTGGCGATCACATCGTCGTTGAGATCGAGCTTCCAGTCCGGGTTCTCTTCCGCCACCTCGGAGGTGAAGTCAGCCCGCGCTTCGAACTCGCTCGGTCCTCCGGAGCCCTCACTGAATGACACAAAGCCGAACAGTTCAAAGCCCGCGGTCGTGCGCGCCACTGCCGGGACGTATGTGCGCCCACCGTAGGTGCGATCCGGAAACCACGAGATCTCGCCCGGCTCGCCCAGGTCCTCTCCATCGCTCTCGATCTCCCGGAAGGCGGCCAGAAAATGCTCGCGCAGCGTGTCGGCCCAGCGACCGTACGGCAGTGACTCCTGCGGAGGCTCGGCGGCAAAGCTGATCACGAAACGATCGGTGGGCGGCATGCGGGCGAGAGCCTACCCGGCGCGGATCACCTGCGCCGTGCGGCAGCGCTAAAAAGCGCCGCGGCGACTGATGACCGCGGGGATGGTTCGGAGCAGGATCGAGAGGTCGAGGAACATCGACCAGCGCTCCAGATAGAGGAAATCGAGTCGCACCAGATCATCGAAGTCGAGTTCGGCCCGTCCGGAAACCTGCCACAGGCCGGTGATCCCAGGCAGCACGAGATAGCGCTTCTTGTGCCACTCCTCGAGCCGCTCGAAGTCGCGCATCGGTAGCGGTCGGGGTCCCACCAGTGACATCTCCCCCCGCAGAACGTTGACCAGCTGCGGGAGCTCGTCAAGCGAAAAGCGGCGCAGTACTCGTCCGGCTGGGGTCAGCCGCGGATCATCGCGGATCTTGAACAACGCCCCAGAGAGCTCGTTGAGCTCCTCGAGCTCGTCCTGGGCCTTGTCAGCGTTGACGAACATGGTGCGGAACTTCAGGCACTGGAATGGCCGGCCGGCCATCCCGGGCCGCACCGACCGGTAGATCATCGGTCCCCGCGAAGTCAGCTTCACCGCGATGGCGATGGTCAGGAGCATGGGCGAGAGCAGCACGAGGAACAGTGTCGAGAAGACCAGATCAAAGGTGCGCTTGACCGCATACTCGACCCCTTCGAATACAGGCGGGCGGAGCGTGAACAGGGGCACCGACTCGCCGGCCACGAGTTCGCCGCGATCGATCAGGATCTCCATCGTCGACGGGGCGACGCAGACCGTCACTCCGCGCTGGTGGCAGTGATCCACCAGCTCCAGCGCCAGCTCCTGAGGGAAGTCAGGGTCGGCGATGATGACCTCCTGGATCCTCTCGCTGCCCAGGATCTCGCTCATCTGATCGAGACCTCCGAGCGACCGCAGTCCGTTCTCGGGCCGAGGCGTGGGCGACATATACCCCACCACGTCTACGCGGGCCCGTGGTCCTCGTCCCAAAGCATGGGCCACGTCTTCGATGTGCTTGCCGGATCCGACCAGGATCGCCCGCGGCTGGTATCCGGCCTGCTGGAGCAGCGTGGCCGTCACGCGCGTGTACAGCGAGCGCAGGCTGGTGATGTAGACGGTGCCGAAGAACCAGGAACCGTAGAAGACGTAGTACGTAGAGAAGTGATTGCCCGTGGCCAGCGCGTACACGAGCGCGATCACCGTGACCTGGAACAGTGCCGTGGCGATCTTGGGCAGCCCAGGCCGGCGGCGCCGGTCCGCATACAGGTCCACCCGCGCGAACAGGAGGACGGTGAGCAGGTAGGTGAAGGCGATCGTCGGGCGGACGTCAGCCCAGGCCACGTGAAAGCTGACGTCCCCCTGCAGGGTCAGTTTGATCACGATCGCGGTCAACAGTGCCGCGCCGACCCCGCCGAAATCGAGCAGCAGCAGGGTCGCCACGCGGCTCAGCCGGCGCAGCGTCTCCGCACGAAGCAGGAATGCGAACAGAGCGGGGCGCTTGCGTCTGACGTCACGGTCTGGAAGCACGTATGGGCCCGAGGCGCCGTAGGTCCCATTACTCCGTGTTTTGATGGCCTCGTTTTGGTCGATCATGCGCCGTCGAGGGGCCGGTTATCTATCCCCACCAGTACGAAACGGTACCTGGCCGGAGAAGTTCTGGTGATGCCTGGGTGTAACTGAGTAGCCGCGTCGCTCAACGCGCGGCGCCGACTAGAGCGGCGACTCCCGAATGGTCGATCGTGCGCCGGAGCCCTTCGGCGAGCTTTATTTCCGGCTCCCAGCCGAGCACCTCGCGGGCCAGGCTGATGTCCGGCTGGCGTACCTGGGGATCATCCGTGGGCAGCGCCTCGTAGATGATCTCCGAGCTCGAACCGGTGGCCTCGATCACTTCTCGGGCCAACTCGAGCAGCGTGAACTCGTTCGGGTTTCCGATGTTGACCGGATCGTGATACCCGGACTCCGAGAGGGCGATGATGCCTCGGATGAGGTCATCGACGTAGCAAAAGGACCGTGTCTGCGACCCATCGCCGAACACGGTGATCGGCCGGTCCTGAAGCGCCTGGCGCAGGAAGGTGGGAATCGCCCGGCCGTCGTGCGGGCGCATCCGCGGCCCGTAGGTGTTGAAGATCCGCACGATCGCCGTGTCGACACCCTGCTGGCGGTGGTAGGCCATCGTCAGCGCCTCGGCGTAGCGCTTGGCCTCGTCATACACGCCGCGCGGGCCGATCGGGTTCACGTGTCCCCAGTAGGTCTCGCGCTGCGGATGCTCCTGCGGGTCGCCGTAGACCTCGCTCGTGGACGCGGTGAGGAAGCGGGCACGGTGCTTCTTGGCCAGGCCCAGCGTGTGATGGGTCCCGTAGGAGCCCACCTTGAGCGTGTGCAGCGGCAGCCGCAGGTAGTCGATCGGCGAGGCCGGCGAGGCGAGGTGGAAGACGTAGTCGATCGGCTCATCGACATGGTAGGGCTCGATGATGTCCACGTTGCGATGCACGAAGTGCTCGCTGCGGATGTGGGCGATGTTCGCCAGCGAGCCCGTCTCGAGGTTGTCAATGCAGATCACGCGGTTGCCACGCGCGAGCAGCTCATCACACAGATGGGAGCCGAGAAAGCCCGCTCCGCCGGTCACCAAACACGTTGCCATTACTGCGCAATCTAGCGATGCGGGAGCCCGGCCGTTCCACCGCCCGGGCAACTATCTACCGAGAAGAGCGCAGACTGCGGTGGTCTGGACCGCCCGCAGGCGGGCCAGCAGCGCTGCGTCCGGTTGCGACATGTTGAGCGTCGTCGTGACCGATCGGGTGCCGTCCCGCGTGGCCGCCGCCCACTGCGTATAGCCGGGGAAGCTCCCGGTGTGGCCGAAGACCGTGCCGCAACGCGTCCGGTACCGGAAGATCCCGAGTCCGGCCGAGTTGATTCCCGGACCGGGCGGGCTCGAGTCGCCGGGCACGAAGCGCAGCTGCTGACGCTGCTGGGCGGCGCCGAAGAACGTCAGGCCGAGATCGTTGCGGATGAACCGGCTCAGCTCGGCCGGGGTGGAGATGATCGCCCCCGAGGCCCAGGCGCCGCTGGGGCTGAGGAACATGCTCACGTCATTCGGCGGACCGCTCGGGCTCACCACGTAGCCGTGGATGAACGGATTCGGCAAGGCGATCGTGCTCGGGAAGCTCGTCTGGGTCAGGCCCGCTGGTCCGAACACGATCTGCGAGAGCAGCATCCCGTACGGCTCCCCCGTGGCCGCTTGGGCGATCAGCCCGACGACGATGTTGTCGGTATTCGAGTACTCGTAGCGGGTGCCGGGCAGGAACTCGAGACCATCCCCGCGCACCCAGCCAATGACCGTTCCCGGCGAGACGAAGCCCTCAGGGTCGGTCTCGATCTGCTGCTTGAACCCGTCCGATCGCGTGTAATCAGGCAGACCGCTCGTGTGGTTCAGCAGCTCTCGGACCGACACCGCGGCCCAGGCGTGCGGCAGGCTCGGGAGCCAGTGGCCGATCGTGTCATTCAGGCTGAGCTCGTGTTCGGCGACCAGATGCAACGACACCGCGGCGCTGAACGCCTTGGCCACACTCGCGATTCGCATGTGATCGGTGGCCAACGGGCGCCCCGGACGCACGGCATCCGCTCGGCCCGCGCTCAACACCGTCAGGTGAGCACCGCGATACAGCGTCGCGATGGCCCCGGGGGGACCGCCCTTCGCCGCCACCAGCGCCGCGAGCCCTCGCTTGACCGCCCTGTACGTCGTAGCGCGCCCGACCGCCGGCAGAACCAGCCCGGCTGCGATAACCACCCCCAACGCCCACGCACGAATCAACCTCACAGGCGAAGTATGCGTATGACCGGATATCGGTAAGGGTTGAACATTTTTCATGTATGTCATGGAAAATGTTCAAGCCTTACGCAGGCGGCGCTCACGCGTGACGATCTCGCGTCCCGCGCAGCACGTGTTCGTCCCCCCGCCGGATCGTGACCCGCTCGGCATCGAGGTGTTCCAGCAGCGCCTGGGCGAACTTGCGCGATGTCCCGAGTTCGTCACGCAGTTGCGCGATCGTCACCGCGCCTCCGTTGCGCTCGGCCCGGGCGACCACGATTCGCGTCACCTCCGAGATGACCTCCGGGTGGTAGTGGAGCGAGCGGGCCACCCGCACGGCGCGGCCCGCCTCGCGCAGCGCAGCCAGGTCCTCGGCATCGAGCTCGGCGTCGATCGGCGGCTCGAACCCGGCCGCCCGCAGCCGAGCTTCGAGCTCGAGCGCGGACTCGCTCAGCGGCGTGGGCTCGGGCACCGCGGGCTCGGCCGCCTCGACCGGCTCGGCCGGGGCGTCGTCCGCAGGTTCTCCGCGCGAGAACCGCTCGAGGCGTACGAGGAGATCTCGGCTCGGCCCGTGTCGGCGTGGCTGTGGGTCGAGGATCCGCCCACCTCCGAGCGTGTCCGGTGGCGAGATGCTCCGCACGACCACGCGGTCACCCGCGGCGGCGACCAGGGGTTGCTCGAGGCGGATCTGCCAGAAGCGTCCGCCGAGCCAGGCCAGCCGAGCCGGCGTCTCGCGTGTGCCGTGATGGAGCTGAACCCGCTCGCCCCCTTCCGGCTCGGCCTCCTCGAAGCTCAATTCTGCGTCGAGCCGATATGCCTCCCCGGGTCCGCCGGCCAGGCCGACGAGGACATCTCCGCGTGCCAGCTCCCCGACGGCGATGCCGGCCAGATTGACCGCCACGCGCTGACCGGCCTCGGCTCGCTCCACGCTGCGGTCATGGACCTGGACCTCCCGGACGCGCACCCGGCGCCCTCGAGGCAGCAGCTCGAGCGCATCGCCCCGGACGATCCTCCCCGACCACAGGGTCCCCGTCACGACGGTCCCGGCGCCGCGGATCGTGAATGCGCGGTCGATGTGCAGCCGAGGGCCACCGGGCGCCTGCGCCCGCCTTGGGACGGCCGCTGCCACACGGTCAAGCGCGCTCCGAAGGTCATCGAGCCCGGCACCCGTGCGAGCGGACACGCTGACGACCTCTCCGCCTGGCAGCAGCTCGGCTGCCTCTCTCCGAGCCGCATCCGGGTCGGCCAGATCAGACTTGGTGACGGCCACGACGCCGCGGTGGATGTCAAGTGCGCGGAGCACCGCGGCATGCTCGCGGGTCTGGGGCATGACACCGTCGTCGGCGGCGATGGCCATCAGGTACAGGTCAATGCCCGTGGCTCCGGCCACCATCGTCCGCACGTAGCGTTCGTGGCCGGGCACGTCGATGATCGAGAGCTGAGCCCCCGACGGCAGCTCCATCCGCGCATACCCGAGCTCGATCGAGATCCCGCGCGCCTGTTCCTCCGCCAGCCGGTCGGGATCCGTTCCGGTCAGGGCCTTGATCAGCGCCGACTTCCCGTGGTCGATGTGCCCGGCCGTCCCCAGCGTCAGCGGGGCAGGGTTCATACCCCGCCGAGTGCCTCGCGGACCGCGGTCACCACCAGCTCGACCTCCTGCTCTCCAAGCGTGCGCGGATCGAGCACGACCCGGTCGTCGTGAATCCGGGCGATGACCGGCGGATCACCGTGGCGCAGCCGAGCCAGCGTGTCCACCGGATCGGCGGTCGCCTCGAGCGCCACGGCCGGGCCCTCGAGTTCGGTCAACGGCAAGGCGCCGCCACCGATCCGAGCCACGGCCCGGATCACCTCCGCCCGCTCGCCGATCCCGTCGCGCAATCGCTGAGCCCGGGCGGTCAGCGTGGTCTCGTCCTGTTCGAGCATCGCCAGGACGGGGATCTCCCGGCGTGCTCGGGCCGGATCCCGGTACAGCATCAGGGTGGCTTCGAGAGCCGCGAGCGAGAGCTTGTCGATCCTCAGCGCGCGGGCCAGCGGGTGTTCACGGGCGGCCGACACGGCCGCGTGGGAACCCAGCACGAGTCCGGCCTGGGGACCCCCGAGGAGCTTGTCACCCGAGCAGCAGACGATCGCCGCCCCGGCCACTATCGACCGTCGCAGGTCGGGCTCCTCGCCCAGAGCCAGAACTCCGCCCGCCAGCACCCCCGAGCCGACGTCATCGATGACCGGGACCCCAAGCTGACACAGGGATTCGACCTCCACCTGCTCGACGAACCCCACGGTCCGGAAGTTCGACTGGTGCACTCTCAGGATCGCGCCGACGGGAGCCGCCGGCGCCTCCAATGCGCGCTCGTAATCCTCACGCCGCGTTCGATTCGTGGTCCCCACCTCGATCATCACCGACCCCGACTGCGCGATCACATCGGGGATCCGGAACCCGCCGCCGATCTCGACCAGCTGCCCCCGCGAGACGACGATGGCCCGCCCGGGACCGGCGAGCGCGGCGGCGGCGAGCAGCACAGCTCCGGCCCCGTTGTTGACCACCACGGCCGCTTGCGCACCGGTGAGCTCGCTCAGCAGGGCCTCGACGTGAGCGTGGCGGGACCCGCGAGTCCCCGCCTCGAGATCGAATTCGAGATTCGAGTAACCGGTGGCGGCTCGGGCCACGGCCGCCTGGGCGCTCTCGGCCAGCGGCGCCCGCCCGAGGTTGGTGTGCACGATCACGCCGGTGGCGTTGATCACGCGACGCAGCGACGGGGATGAGAGTGCGGCCAGGTGACCGCGGGCCCGCTGCAAGAGGCTCACCTCGGCGTCGGCCTCGGCAATCAACAAAGACCGCTGCTCATCGATCGCCCGCCGGGCGGCAGCCACAGCGAGCGCATGTGGGGCGTCGAGCTGTGCCGCCAGCTCGTGTACCGCCGGGAGCGCTCTCAGGTCGGCTGGGTCCCGTCCACCCACACGCCCTCTTCCTTCTTCCAGATTGGGACCTGCGCCTTGATCCGGTCAATGATCTCCCGTCCGCCTGCGAACGCCTCGGCCCGATGGGGGGCCGACACGGCGATCGCGACCGACGGTTCGGACAGCGGGACGACGCCCGTCCGGTGCTCGGCGGCCGCGGCGCACAGTCCGTGGCTCTCTATCGCTGCGTCCACGATCTCTTCGATCTTTCGCTGGGCCATGGTCACATAGGCCTCGTACTCGAGCTCGGCGACCTCGCGGGTTACCCCGAGAAAGGTCACCACGGCGCCGGCTTGCGGGTTCCGGACGTACTCGATCAGCGGGTCGATGCGCAACGGTTCGTCTGTAACGCGTACGTGGCTAACTCCCACCTGCCCGCCCGAGACGGGTGGGATGAGCGCGATCTCATCGCCGGCGCTGAGGACCTGATCCTCCCCGGCGTATTCCTGATTGACCGCCATGACGACGGTAACTCCTGACGTGAGACGCTCCACACGGGCCAGCGCGTCGCGCACCAGCGCTCCTTCGGGGAGCTCGAGCGCCAACTCGTTGACGCCCGCGCGCTCGCGTAATGCAGCGAACAGATGGACCCGAACCTCCATCGACCGAAGGCTAGTCCTTGTTGCCCGCGGATTAACCTTCTCCCGTGTCAACGCGATGTTGCTTATCCTCCGGCGAGCTTTAGACGAATTCGATTAGGAGGAGTGCAATGAGGGCTACGAAGACACGGAGGACCTGGCTCTCCGTCACGGTCTCGCTGCTGAGTGCGGCGGCAATCGTGGGGTGCGGGAGCAGCAGCAGCAGTTCGACCTCATCGTCGGCCAGCAGCTCGGCCACGACGAGCGCGTCATCTTCGGCCGCGGCCCCGGGTGCCAACTCCGCGGTAGCAGCGCTCGTACCGAGCGCGATCAAGTCCAAGGGCACGATCACCGTCGCCGCCGACGCCAGCTACGCCCCGAACGAGTTCATCGGTCCGGACGGCCACACGGTCGTCGGTATGGACGCCGACCTGAGCAAGGCGCTCGCCGGAGTCATGGGTCTGAAGGCCAACGTCGTCAACGCGAGCTTCGACAGCATCATTCCCGGGTTGGCCGCGGGCAAGTACGACATGGGAGCGTCCTCGTTCACCGACACCAAGGTGCGCGAGAAGACGGTCAACTTCGTTGACTACTTCCAGGCCGGAACCTCGTTCTTCACCAAGGCGTCCGGCGGCACCGCTGTGACCGGCTTGGCGGGGCTATGCGGCAAGACGGTCTCAGTTGAGAAGGGCACCACCGAGCAGGCCGACGCCACCACCCAGAGCGGGAAGTGCACGAAGGCCGGTAAGTCCGCCGTCACCGTGCTCACATTCCCCGATCAGAACGGCGCCAACCTGGCTCTAGCGAGTGGGCGGGCACAGATCTCCATGGCCGATTCGCCGGTCGCGGCGTACCAGGTCAAGCAGTCACACGGCCAGTTCAAGATCACGGGTCAGGCCTACGGCACCGCACCGTACGGGTTGGCATTCCCAAAGACGAGTGGGCTCGACAAGGCTGTCCTGGCCGCGGTGAAGGAACTGATGAAAAACGGCACCTACACGCAGATCCTCACCAAGTGGGGGATCCAGGCCGGAGCGATCTCGGCCTCCAAGGTCAAAATCAACGGAGCCATCAGCTAGCGGGCAGAATGCTCATCCTGGATGAGCAGTAGCGACTCCACAGAGCAGGCGACGGGACGGCCGGAGGACATCCGGTCCGTCCCAGTTCGCCACCCTGGGCGCTGGGTGGCGGCGGTCATCATCCTGATCGTTGCCGCTTCGCTCGTTCGCTCTGTCATCAACAATCCGCGGTTCGGGTGGGGCACGGTCGGCCACTACCTGTTCGACCCGCGGATCCTGCACGGCGTCGTCACGACGATCTGGCTCACCGCGCTCTCGATGGTGGTCGGGATCCTGCTCGGGATCGTGTTGGCGGTCATGCGCCTGTCCCCGAACCGGCTGGTGTCCGGGGCGAGCTGGTTCTACATCTGGTTCTTCCGCGGCACGCCGCTGCTGGTTCAGATCCTGTTCTGGAACTTCATCTCAGCCCTCTACCCGACCATCAGCCTGGGCGTGCCATTCGGTGGCCCCGCCCTGATCAACGCCAACGCGAACCATCTGATCTCGACCACGACCGCCGTGATCCTTGCTCTCAGCCTCAACGAAGGTGCCTACATGGCGGAGATCGTGCGCGCCGGGATCATCTCGGTCGACCAGGGCCAGACCCAGGCCGCCCAGTCGCTCGGCATGTCCCGGCTCCAGACGATGCGCCTCATCGTGCTGCCGCAGGCCATCCGCGTCATCGTGCCGCCGACGGGCAACGAAGTGATCTCGATGCTGAAGAACACATCATTGGCCAGCGTCGTGGCGTTCACCGAATTGCTGTATTCGGTCCAGCTCATCTACTCGGTCAGCTTCCAGCAGATCCCGTTGTTGATGGTTGCCGTCATCTGGTACCTGGTCCTGACCAGCGTCCTATACGTCGGCCAGTACTTCATCGAGCGACGGTACGGGCGCGGATTCACCCGCACCCAACAGGTCGCGCTGCGGGACCGATGGTTCGGCTTTAGCCTGGGATCGGGCCTGCGATGAGTGCGACGATGGTCAAGTCGGAGGGTGTGCACAAGAGCTTCGGCCGCCTCGAGGTCCTGAAGGGAATCGACCTGGAGGTCAGCCGAGGCGAGGTCATGTGCATGCTCGGACCGTCTGGCTCCGGGAAGTCGACCTTTCTGCGCTGCATTAACCACCTCGAGAAGATCAACTCCGGGCGCCTGTCGGTGGATGGCGAGCTGGTTGGCTACCGCGAGGCTGGCGGCAAGCTCCACGAGCTGCGCGATAACGAGGTCGCGCGCAAGCGCTCCGAGATCGGGATGGTGTTTCAGAGCTTCAACTTGTTTCCGCACATGACGGCCCTCGACAACGTGATCCTCGCTCCCGTGCGCGTGGGGAAGACCTCGCGCAAGGAGGCTAGGGAGCGGGCCACTGAGCTACTGGCGCGCGTCGGGCTCTCAGACAAGCTCGATACCTACCCGGTTGCGCTCTCCGGTGGTCAGCAGCAGCGGGTGGCCATCGCCCGGGCGCTGGCCATGCAGCCCAAGCTGATGTTGTTCGACGAGCCCACTTCGGCCTTGGATCCCGAGCTCGTCGGTGACGTGCTCGACGCCATGCGCCAGCTGGCCCACGACGGGATGACGATGATCGTGGTCACGCATGAGATCGGGTTCGCGCGTGAGGTGGCCGACACGGTGGTGTTCATGGATGCCGGCGTCGTCGTCGAATCCGGCAAGCCGGCCGACGTGCTCGGCAATCCTCAGCACGAGCGGACCAAGGCGTTTCTCTGGAAAGTGCTGTAGGCCGAGGTGCCGTCACCGCAGGGCCCTCAGGTTTCGCCCGCCGGCTGCCGATAGGTGATCAGGAGCCCTTTCTGCCGTCTCAGCGTTGCCGCTGAACCGACGCCTGGCCTTCGCATCTAGCCACGGAGTGGCATCGAAGCCCGGCGATCCCGGGCACGCAGCGAGGCAGCGCCATGTACCGATTCCGCGGTCGAGAGCTACTGGTCCCGGCGATTGCTGCACTCGCTGTCTTCAGCTGGGCTGGTCTCGCCACCGCGGCCACCTGCCCGCCGCCGCACCCGCGTTGTCAATCGGGCGGTTTCACGGGCATCGTCGTCGCCAATTTCTCTCCGTGCGCGGCGCCCCCGCGTTCGGTCTGCCACAGCCGGACATCAAAGCGCGGCCAGCGCGGCCAGCGCGGTCTCACGGGAGTCTCGGGTCGGCGCGGCCCGACCGGACGGACGGGCTCACGAGGTGCCGCCGGTGGTCCGGGTCCCACGGGCCCGCCCGGAGCTCGCGGACTGAAAGGCGTCCAGGGCGACGTCGGTGCGCCGGGTCCTCAGGGGCCGGCAGGTCCTCCGGGTGCTCAGGGTGCGACAGGTCTTCAGGGTGCGACGGGTGCTCAGGGCGCGACAGGTCTTCAGGGTGCGACAGGTCTTCAGGGCGCGACCGGCAACACCGGACCGGCCGGTCCGGCTGGGCCGCAGGGTCTGCAGGGCTTGGCTGGGAATACAGGCGCTCCCGGCCCGCAGGGAGCGGCCGGATCCCCGGGCGCCCCAGGAGCCGGTGGAGCTACAGGAGCCACAGGCGCGGCTGGGCCCGCCGGCCCGGCTGGAGCCACGGGTGCCACGGGCGCGGCCGGTCCCGCCGGCCCGGCTGGAGCGACCGGCGCCGCAGGCCCAGCGGGTCCTGCCGGCCCAACCGGTCCTGCAGGCCCAACCGGCCCCGCTGGCCCAACCGGCCCCGCTGGCCCCTCCCAATACGCGTATGTCTACAACGTCGGTGCGGAGTCGGTTCCCGTCGACTCAGCCGTCACATTTGACTCCAATGGTGCGATGACCGCTGGCATAACTCATGGCGCGGGCGCGGCCGGCATCACATTCGTCGCTGCCGGCACCTACCTCGTGACCTTCTCAGTCTCGGGAGCGCAGCCCAACCAGATGGCCTTGTTCCTCAACTCAGCCGTTGTTCTCGGCTCTACTTACGGCTCAGGGGCCGGTACCCAGCAGAACAACGGTCAGACCATCGTGTCCGCCGGCGCCGGTGACACTCTCACGCTCGTGAATCACACCTCAACCGCGGCAGAGACCTTGGGGCCATCGGGTGGCAGCCAGGCCAACGTCAACGCCTCGGTCGTCATTGAGAAGCTCGGCTAGTCGTGTCCGCCCCACGCATCCCGCTGTCGTCCGCTGCCATCGTCGCCGTCAGCCTCCTCGCCACCGCCTGCGGCGCATCGCGGGCGCCCACGATCCTCAACACCGAGAAAATCGAGCGAGTCATTGAGCACAGCGCTCTGGTGCAGCGCGGTGTGCACGCCGCCGTCAGCTGTCCCTCGGGCGTGCTCCAGCGCAAGGGCTGGGTCTTCTCGTGCACGGCGAGCGTCGGCCATACGGTGACCCAGTTCGTGGTCACCGAACTCGACGCTGCAGGCAACGTGCACTACGCGGCTCGCTAGCAGGCCTCGGCCCGCTGGCGGTCTAGCACCCGGCCGCCCTCGGTAGTCTCCGCGGCATGGCCACCGCCGACGAGCACCGCACGATCGCCCCGATCGTCGGCCCCGACGATCCGCGGCACTTCACCGACTCGGGGATCGAGATCCAGCCCGTCTACGACGAGAAGGATCTGCCTCCGGACCTGCCCGAGCGCCTCGGCGAGCCCGGCCAGTACCCCTACACGCGCGGCGTGCACCGTGACATGTACCGCAAGCAGCTGTGGACCATGCGCCAGTACGCGGGCTATGCGAGCGCCAAGGAGTCCAACGAGCGCTACCGCTACCTGTTGTCGAAGGGCTCGACGGGACTCTCGATGGCCTTTGACCTGCCCACCCAGCTCGGTCTCGACTCCGATGACCCGCGGTGCCTGGGCGAGGTGGGCCGGACGGGTGTGGCGATCGACACGATCGATGACATGCGGACCGCGTTCGACGAGATTCCTCTGGATCAGGTCTCGACTTCGATGACGATCAATGCTCCGGCCAGCGTGCTGCTGCTCCTGTATGAGCTGGTCGGCGAGGAGCAGGGCGTGCCGAGCGAGGAGTTGCGGGGGACGACCCAGAACGACATCCTCAAGGAGTACATCGCCCGCGGGAATTACATCTACCCGCCCGAGGGCGCGATCCGGCTCACCACCGACCTGTTTGCCTACTGCAACGAGCGGGTCCCGAAGTGGAACACGGTCTCGATCAGCGGGTACCACTTCCGCGAGAAGGGTTGCTCGGCCGTGCAGGAGGTGGCGTTCACGCTGGCCAACGGGATCGCCTACGTGCAGGCGGCGCTGGACGCCGGGCTCGAGATCGACAAGTTCGCCCCGCGGCTCGCATTCTTCTTCAACGGCCACAACAACGTCTTCCAGGAGGTGGCCAAGTTCCGGGCCGCCCGGCGGATGTGGGCCGAGATCATGCGCGAGCGCTTCGGCGCCCAGGACGAGCGCTCCTGGCGGATGCGCTTCCACACGCAGACGGGCGGTGTGACGCTGACCGCCCAGCAGCCCGAGAACAACATCGTGCGCGTGGCGCTCCAGGGCTTCGCCGCCGTGTGCGGCGGCACGCAGTCGCTGCACACCAACGGGTTCGACGAGGCGCTGGCGCTGCCCACCGAGCGCGCGGCCAAGATCGCCCTGCGCACCCAGCAGATCATCGGCTACGAATCGGGCGCCGCCGACACCGTGGACCCGTTTGCCGGCTCGTACTTCGTCGAGGCCTTGACCGACGAGATCGAGACCCGGTCACGTGAGCTGATCGACAAGATTGACGAGCTCGGCGGCTCGGTGCACGCGATCGAGTTCATGACCGGCGAGATCGAGGAGTCGGCCTTCGGGTATCACGAGCGCTACCGGACCGAGCAGGACATCGTCGTGGGGGTCAACCGGTTCGTCGAGGACTCGCTCGAGGTGACTGACATCCTCCGCGTCGACCCGGAGTCCGAGCACCAGCAGGTGGAGCGGCTGAAGAAGTTCAAGGCCGATCGTGATCAGGAGCTGGTCGAGAAGCGCCTCGAGGCGGTCCGCGAGGGCGCGCGCGGGACCGATAACTTGTTGCCCGTGCTGCGCGAGGCGCTCAAGGACCGTTGCTCGATGGGCGAGGTGTGCCGGGCCATGCGGGACGTGTTCGGCGACTACCGGCCTTCGTTTTAGGTCTGCCAATGCTGGCTTCCGCGGTCGCGTTCTCAGACTTCGTCCTGGCCATCCACATCCTCGCGGTCGTGGTTGCCTTTGGAGCCACGTTCGCCTATCCGCTCATCTTCGCCGCTGCCTTCAAGGCCGACCCCAAGGTGGTGCCCTGGCTGTTCTCGGTCGTGCGCAGGATTGACCGCTACATCGTCAATCCGGGGCTCGCGGTGGTGTTGCTGGCCGGGATCTATCTGGCCTCTGACCTCCATCAGTGGGGCTCGTTCTACGTCCAGTGGGGGCTTGGAGCCGTGATCGTGATCGGCGCGGGGGTGGGCGCCTACATGATTCCCCGCGAGGGCAAGCTGGCCGAGATCGCCGAGCGTGACTTGGCGGCGGTGGGCGCCGGAGCGACCGCCGCCTCCCCGCCATGGAGCGAGGAGTTCCGCGCACTGCAGAAACAGGTCGCGATCGGCGGGGCGATCCTTGACCTGATCGTGGTGGTGACCATCTTCCTGATGGCCACCCACGCCGGCTCCTGAGTCGGCTCCCTCGGCCGGCTCCTCGCGGCGCTCCTGGGGGCAAGCGTTCACGGTTATCCACCCACTGAGGGGATAACCGTGAACGCTTCACAGCCCGGGGAGCGGCTAACGCTGCAAGGCTTCGATGACGGGGAGGAGTCGCGGCGGGGCACTCGAAACCATCACCCATGGCAGAACACGAGGCAAGCCGGACCCTGGTCAAATCAGCCCCCGAGCTGTGGGCTGAATGCAGCGACGCAGCGTCGCTGGCGCGTCATCTGGGGCGTTTCGGCGAGATCCGCATCACCAAGCTCGAACCGGAAACCGCCGTTGCCTGGGAGGGCGATGAAGTACGCGGCACGGTGACCCTCGAGCCCTCGGGATGGGGAACTCGCGTCACGCTGACCGCGTCGGCTGATGCTTCGCCGGCGTCTGAAGCCGATTCCCGGCCAGAGCCGGAGCCGGACCTAGCCGCGGAGCCGGGCCTAGCCGCGGAGCCGGAGCTCGAGATCGAGCTGCCGGAGACGGCGGACGAGCTCCTAGAGCCGGAGCCCGGGGTGGCCATGGAGGAGGCATCTGACTCCGCACCGCCCCAGAGGTTCCTGGCCCGCCTGCTGAGTCGCTGGCGTCGGGAGATCCCGGCCGTGGAGCCCGACGGTGCCCTGGATGTGGAGAGTCCCGCGCCCGAACCGGCCTCCGCGGACGTTCCCCCGCGCCGCGACGAGCGCCAGTCTCGGGCCCCCGTACGGGAGCTCGCCCCGCAGGCCAGCGCGCTCGTGGAGGCGCTCGAAAGTCTGGGCAGCGCTCACCGCCGCCCGTTCTCACGCGGCTGACGGCACGCAGACCGCGCCCGCCCCGAGCTGGGGCCGGGCACGATCTGCGGTGGGCCCGTAATCCCCTAGCGGGTAGATGAGCCGTGTCCGGTCATCCTGGAGCCCTGGACGTTGCCGTTCAAGGTCCCGACGAGAATGGCCGTGATATTCGGGTTGAAGATGCTCATCGTGCGTGCTGCCGCCATCGAGGCACGAGAAATTGACCGTCGATGCCGTCGTCAGGGTCACCGCGCCAGTCACCGCGATGGGCTCCTGGAATACCGTCGTGGTCGTCTCGCCGTACTCGGACGTTATTGGGGTCGTCGACGGAGGGACGAGAAGATCGCACCTGACGGTTTCCGAGGCGTCGGTGGCATCCGACATCGTGCCCGAAGCATTCAGGATGTAGCGTCCCGCCGGCAGGTTCACCGTGGCCAGCGTGGTGTCACCAGTACCGGTGAGCGCGGTGGTGGTGCCAAGATCGGAGTAGGCGTTGCTGGGCCCGGGCGCGCCAGGCGCTCCCGGTGTTCCCGGTGTTCCCGGTACGCCCTGGGTGCCCGGCGTGCCCTGTGTGCCCTGTGGGCCCTGGCTTCCTCGGGCGCCCTTCGGACCCGCGGGACCCCTCTTGCTGAAGGTCAGCTTTGAGTCGCCCTTCTGGCACTTCTTGGCCTTGTACACGCCGCCGCCGTCCTTGCTCACGCACAGCGTGATCGAGTTGCCGCCGCTGGCCAGGGCGTAGCCACCTCCGGCCACCAGCAGCATCACGACGCCCACCAGGCCCGCGGATGTCCCGCGGGCCGCTAGCAGTTTCCTCATCAGACCCTCCTCACCAGCGGGCGTGCCTCAACGCGGTCCCGTGAGACTCCCCGACTTTGACAGTGCGGCCAACGTACTCATCGCCCTGGGACGAGTCAAACTTCTTGGCCGCAAAATGGACGTTTCGCCGCGCTGCGGTGCTCGGCGGACCAGCCCACTGCGAAACCCATAAACTCGCGCATCCCAGGATGCGCGAAAAGGCCCCCGAAACCCACGAAGAGAAACTGTCTCAGCTGCACGACCTCCGCGAGGAGGCGATCCACGCCGGCTCGGCCGCTGCGGTCGAGAAGCAGCACGAGAAGGGCAAGTACACGGCTCGCGAGCGGGTTGAGAAGCTGCTCGACCCGGGCTCGTTTCAAGAGCTTGACACGTTCGTACGCCACCGGACGCTCGATTTCGACATGCAGAAGAACCGGCCCTGGGGCGACGCTGTGGTCACCGGGCACGGGACGATCGACGGCCGGCGCGTTTGTGTATTCAGCCAGGACTTCACAGTGTTCGGTGGGTCGCTCGGCGAGGTGATGGCCGAGAAGATGTGCAAGGTCATGGACCTGGCGGCCAAGATCGGCTGTCCCGTGATCGGGATCAACGACTCCGGTGGGGCTCGGATCCAGGAGGGAGTCGTCTCCCTCGGTGCCTACGGGGACGTGTTCGTCCGCAACGTGATGTGCAGCGGCGTGATTCCCCAGATCAGCCTGATCATGGGTCCCTGTGCCGGCGGCGCCGTGTACTCCCCGGCCATGACGGACTTCATCTTCATGGTCAAGGAGACCTCCCACATGTTCATCACGGGGCCAGACGTGGTGAAGACGGTCACGGGGGAGGAGCCCACCTTCGAGGAGCTGGGCGGCGCGATGAGCCACTCGGCCAAGTCCGGCGTCGCGCACTTCGCCGCCGACGACGAGGACACCTGTATCGAGGACACGCGCTACCTGTTCTCCTTCCTGCCCCAGAACAATCTCGAGATCCCGCCCCGCGTGATCCCGACCGACGACCCGCTGCGCCAGGACCCCGAGCTCGACACGGTGGTGCCGGACAGCCCCAACAAGCCCTATGACATGCGCGACGTGGTGCGGCGCATCGTCGACGACGGAGAGTTCTTCGAGGTCCACGAGCACTACGCACGCAACATCATCTGTGGCTTCGCCCGCTTGGACGGGTACGCGGTCGGCGTGGTGGGCAACCAGCCCGCCCAATTGGCCGGTGTGCTGGACATTGACTCCTCCTGCAAGGCGGCGCGGTTCGTGCGCACCTGTGACGCCTTCAACATCCCGATCATCACGTTCTGTGACGTCCCGGGGTTCCTGCCCGGCACCGCGCAGGAATGGGGCGGGATCATCCGCCACGGCGCCAAGCTGCTCTACGCCTATACCGAGGCCACGGTCCCGAAGATCACGATCATCACGCGCAAGGCTTATGGCGGCGCCTACGACGTCATGGCCTCAAAGCACATGCTGGCCGACTTCAATTTCGCCTGGCCGGGGGCCGAGGTGGCAGTCATGGGTCCCGAGGGTGCGGTCAACATCATCTACCGGCGGGACATCGCCGCATCCCCCACCCCTGACGCGCGACGCCAGAAGCTGATCGATGACTACAAGGCGCACTTCGCCAACCCGTACGTGGCGGCCGAGCGGGGATACATCGACGACGTGATCATCCCCCACGAGACCCGGCCCAAGATCATCACCGCGCTCCAGACGCTCCAGACCAAGCGTGTGGCTGGCCCCAAGCGCAAGCACGGCAACATCCCGCTCTAGCGGCGCTCACTGACCCTACTGTACGCCGGAACCGGTCGTCGACGAGCCACCGATGCTGACATTCGTGGCTGCGGATCCATCCTGGACCTATGTCTTGGACTGGGCCGGACGCTGGCTCCCGGCGGTGGGCGCGCCACTGCCTCCGTGCGTGGTTCCTGGCTCCGTCGGTCGGTGGACCGCATGTTGACCGTGTACCGAGTCTCGCGCGGTTGCGCGCGCAGCGGCGTGTGCGCGCGAGGAGCGGGCGTCGGGCCTTCGCCTGGCTTTCGGAGCTGGCGGGCTGGTCGTTGCGTGCGACACGCTGCTGGAGTCCGAAGCCGCAGCGACCGTGCCGACGCGGGAGCCCGGGTGGGAGCTCCCGCAGCCGCCGATGCCAATCAAGCTCATTGAGCAGACGGCAAGCGCCGACGCAACGCGTAGACGTTGCGCCGGCGCAAGTGTCATGAGCCGGTGACGGCCCAGTCCCCGGTGATTTCGTAGTCGGTGTTCGTTGTCACCCCGGTCGGGAACACCACGGCGCCGAACTTGTCCGGAGAGCCACCACTGGCCGTGGAGACACCGGTGGCGCTGCCCGCTTGAACCCCCACGTACAGGCAAAGCTGCCCTGCGGCGGCCGCAGGCGCCGTGAGCGACCCGGGGCACTGCGTGGTTGAGGGTCCGCCAGCGGGGATCACGTTGAAAGCCGGAGCCGCCTTCAGCGGTATCTGGAAGCTGATGGCATCGTCCTGGACGAAGCCGGGACCGTCACCGGCCATCCCGAACCTTCCTACGAGCGTCTTGCCCGACGCCAGAGGGCCGTCGAGGCTCGTGGCGTTGGCCGCATTCGCTGCGTTGGTGGCGTTAGTGGCGTTGGTCGCGTTGGTCGCGTTGGTGGCGTTGGTGGCGTTGGTCGCGTTGGTCGCGTTGGTGGCACTGGCGGCCGTATTGGCGTGATTGGCGTTCGGAACCGTGCCCAGAGTGCTGAGCTTGATGTTCTGGCCCGTGATTGTTCCCTTGGCAATCTTTGCGCCGGTGATTGCACCATTCTTGATAGTGCTGTTGGTGACCGCGTTCTTCTTGAGCTGCTTGGAGCCCACGCTGCCCTTAGGCACCGAGAAGCCGGCGTATGCCGTCCCCCCCATGGCACCGATCAGCGCGACGACGGCAACAACCATTGCGGGACTCGGCCGAGTTCGGCGGAACCTACTCACGACTAGACCTCCATGAATGTGGTTGTGGCCAAAACGCACAACCGGCACACCCAGCCCCGGTACAACCGCACACTTGGCCCCGATACAAGCCTTCCGACCGTATTTGCCACCAGCCGAAGAGTCAAGGATGCTGCGTGAACGGTTGTCTAAAGCGCGATCGTCTGGGCCTCGACGGACCCGCTACGCCACGCCTCGAGTGCGGCCGCAGCCACAGCCAGGTCCTGGATCGCGAGACCGGTCGAGTCAAACAGCGTCACAGCCTCGGAATCAGGCCGCCCGCCCGCCCGCCCGGCCGCCGCGCCGGCCAGTACCGCGCCCAGATCGGTGACCCGATCACGGGTGACGATCCCGGCCTCGAATGGCCCCGGTGAGCTCTCCACCGTGGGACGCCTGCTCCCACTCGTCGCAGAACAGCGAGCATTCGGTCACGGCGTCGATCGTCGCCTCCGCCTTGCCCGGCCCGTCGGCGCCCAGCATGTTGAGATGGAGTCCGGGATGGAGGTCTGGGACGTCGATCACGGGCTCGTTGCCCGGGGTGGTACAGCACACGATCTCGGCGCCGGCCGCCTGCTCGCGGGTACCGACGCTCCAGCCCAGCTCTCCGGCGAGCGCCGCCGCTGCCTCGGTCGAAAGGTCGAAGCAGACCCCGGGGCCGTAGCCCGCCGCGGCCAGGCAGCGCGCCGCCCAGGCACCGTTCAGACCGCACCCGATGATCCCCACCTTTTTCGCCCCTTCCGCGGCGAGCGCGTCGGCGGCCACCGCTGCCACGGCGCCCGTGCGCAGTGCCGTCACCGACCGCGCATCGAGCAGCATCAGGGGCTGGCCGTTCGAGGCATCCGAGACACAGATGACCCCGTTCACCGTCGGAAGACCCTGAGCCGGGTTGCCCGGGAACGATGTGACCCACTTCAACGTCGCCAGCCCATCCCCCCGAGCCGGCATGGCGCGGAAATCGCCATAGGGTGGGCTCTGCAGGTAGACCTTGGCCGGCATGACCCACTCCCCGGCGTTGAAGCGAAGGAAGGCGGCTCGGACGCGGTCGATCGCGGTCTGCGGGGAGACCGCGCTGAGGACGGCGTCGTGGTCAAGAACCGGCAGCGAGGGCACGGGCCGAGCACGATACCCTCGCGGTCATGAACCGGCGGCCCAAGCTCACGATCGTCGCCCCGGACGCCTCGGCTGAGGAGGCGGCGGCGGTCATCGCGGCACTCGAGCGCTTCATGCGGGAAACCGCACCGATCCCGGCGCCAGAGGTTCCGCCGGCCAATCCCTGGCTCGAGGCCGCCCTGAACGAAGGCGTCGCCCGGCAGCCGGTTACGCCGCTGCCCTGGGACTAGGACACGCCTAGCTAGCCGCGGGGCCAAGGGGTATGCTGCCCGAGTCGTTATCAGGGGCAGCTTTATGAGGGGCCGCCCGGGCTCTTGTGCACTTGGAGGGGCGAATGAGTGTGTTGCGTGGTGTGGTCGGCCGGATCGCGGCTCTTCTAGGGACTTTCGCGGCTATGGCCGCCGTCTTGGCGGTAATGGCCCCAAGCGCGGGTGCCGTTCTGGTCCACGTCGGTAAGGGCCAGGTGGCGGGTGTCACCCCGATCAAGGGCGTGAATCCTGCCTCGATCCCCGGCAGCTACGCGAAGCATTCGGCTTCGGTAAGCCCATTCTCATCCAACGGGAACCTCGACTACCACGGCGGCCCGGTGGTGCATAGCTCGGCGCCGTATCTAATCTTCTGGGATCCGGGCAGCGCGATCCCGTCGGCTGAGAAGACGGATCTGGAGAACTACTTCGCCGATTCGGCTGCCGATAGTGGCCTGTCGACGAACGTGTTCGGCGTCGACCGGCAGTTCACGGATAGCACTGGCTTCGCTGATTACAAGATGACTTGGGCGTCGTCGCACGCCATCACGGACACCCAGCCGTATCCAACCACGGGGAACTGCACCGCAACCCCGGTGTACTCGGAGACGGTGTGCCTGAACGACAGCCAGCTGCAGAATGAGGTGGCGCGGTTGGTGGCTGCGAACGGCCTTCCCACCGACGGAACCTCTGGAGCGCTCACGGCGAACGCGCCGATCTATGAGGTCGTGACCCCACCGAGCGTCAACAGCTGTTTCAACAGTCCTCCGAATACCCAGTGCGCTGATAACACGTTCTGCGCTTATCACTCGAGCTTCACCAACGGTGGTGGCGCCCTGCTTCTGTACGCCAACATCGCGACGGTAATCGCCGCCAACAATCCGAAGAGTTGCCAGTTCGACAACAACTCTCTGGTGCAGGAGCCCAACGGGAACCAGATCGGGGACGTGGCGACGAAGTACATGAGTCATGAGACCAACGAGACGATCACTGACCCGCAGCTGGACGCCTGGTGGGATTCGAACTCGGGCAATGAGGACGGGGACAACTGCAACTTCTGGGGGTCAACAGTCGATCCTCAGGGAAGTTCCAACCCGGACGCTTTCCTGCCGACGTTGGGCGGTACGGCGGCCGGCGGGAACCTCTATGACCAGGTGATCAACGGCGGCCATTTCTACACCCAGACCGAGTGGAGCAACGGGAACGTCAACTGTGAGGCGCAGCCGGCAGCGGCCTCGCTGAGCGCCGCGTTCACGGCTCCGTCCGGCGCCGCCGCTGGAAGTCCGGTGACGTTCGATCCTACGGCGAGTACGAGCACGGCGGGTTACACGAGCGAGACCTGGAACTTCGGGGACGGGACCAGCTCATTTGCCACCACGGGCCCAACCTCGCAGAGCCACACGTACGCGGCCAACGGCAACTACACCGTGACGCTGACGTTGGTCGACACCTTCGGAAATGTGTCCACCGTGTCGCATGTTGCGAGCATCCATCCGGCGGCTGTCCCGGCCTTTAGTGTCACGACTGGCCACCCGGTAGCCGGCTCACCGGTGGCGTTCAATGGGTCGGGATCCAGCGAGCCGGGCGGCTCGATCGCCAGCTATAGCTGGAACTTCGGTGACGGCTCCACTGGGACCGGTACCACACCGAGTCACACCTATGCTCATGCCGGGAGCTACACGGTCGCGCTGACCGTGACCGATGGATTCGGGAGCACGGCGTCGACGTCGAAGTCGGTGGCCGTGAGCGGGGTGCCCTCGGCGAAGATCACCGTCGGCACGGCGCATCCCGTCGTGGGTAGCCCGACCGCTTTGAGCGGCGCATCCTCGACGGACACCGGCTCGACGATCACGTCCTATAGCTGGAAATTCGGGGACGGAGGCACCGGGTCCGGCGCCGCTGTTTCCCACAAGTACACGAAGAACGGCTCGTTCACCGTCAGCCTGACCGTGACGGATGCCTCTGGCGCAACGTCTACGGCGAGCCAGTCCGTGACGATCAAGAAGAAGACGGCCGTTATCGCCAGCGTGACGATCAAGACCGGCAAGAAGGTCGAGCAGGTGAAGTTCAAGCTGACCGGAGCCGGGGCGCTCAAGATCGGTTCGAAGAAGTTCACGATCAAGAAGGCCGAGACATTCAGCTTCAAGGTGAAGCTGACCGCGGGGCAGATCAAGCGGCTGCACTCGCATCATTCGGTGACGATCAAGCTGACGGCAAAGTTCACCCCGAAGGGCGGGAAGGCCGTGAGCAAACACATCACCATCAAGATCAAGGGTTAGCGAGGAAGCTGAACCGGGGTGCGTCCGCCAGCGAGCGCGCGCCCCATCCGGCCGCAGGAGCGCAGTTCTGGGCGTCGCGTCCTGATTCGGGGCACACATAGATCGAGGGTTGGAGGGTGGGCATGAACGGGCGGAGCTATCTGGTTGGGCGCGGCGCGGCAGTTCTGGGGATGTTCGTCGCGATCGTGGCGGCAATGGCTGTCCTGGCGCCGGGCGCGGGGGCGGTGCTGGTTCATGTCGGCAACGGCCAGGTGGCGGGCGTCACCCCGATCCAGGGTGTCAACCCGGCTTCGATCCCGGGCAGCTTGCCAAACGCAGCCTCGCTCGCGAGCCCGTTTTCATCCAACGGCAACCTCGACTACCACGGCGGCCCGGTGCTCCACGGGTCGGCGCCCTATCTGATCTTCTGGGATCCGGGCGGTGCGATCCCGTCGGCTGAGAAGACGGATCTCGAGAACTACTTCGCCGATTCGGCTGCCGATAGCGGCCTGTCGACGAACGTGTTCGGGGTCGACCGGCAGTTCACCGATAGCACGGGTTTTGCTGACTACAACATGACCTGGGCCTCGGCGCACGCGATCACCGATACCGACGCGTACCCCACCACGGGCAATTGCACTGAGAACAATGGCTTCACGGAGTCGACGTGCCTGTTGGACAGTCAGCTCCAGGCCGAGGTGCAGCATGTCGTGACGACTGATGGGCTGCCGACCGGACTGACCGGGAATGCCCCCATCTATGAGGTTGTGACGCCTTCGACCGTCAACAGCTGCTTCGGCAGCAGTGCCCCCGGCACCCAGTGCGCGGACAACGTCTTCTGCGCCTATCACTCGAGCTTCTCCGGGACGGGCGGCACCACGATTCTGTACGCCAACATTCCGACCCTCTTGGCCGCCGACGCTCCGAAGGAGTGTCAGGACGATGGCAACGGAGGCGTTCAGGCGCCGAACGGGAATCCGATCGGCGATGTGACGACGAAGTACATGAGTCATGAGACGAACGAGACGATCACCGACCCGCTAGGGAACGCATGGTGGGACACTGCCACGGGCCAGGAGGACGGGGACAACTGCAATTTCCAGGGCAGCTTCAATCCGGGCCAGGGGACCAACCCCGACGCGTTCTTGCCCACGCTCGGCGGCACGGCGGCCGGTGACAACCTCTATGACCAGGTCATCAACGGCGGCCATTTCTACACCCAGACCGAGTGGAGCAACGGGAACGTCAACTGTGAGGCGCAGCCGGCAGCGGCCTCGCTGAGTGCCGCGTTCACGGCGCCGTCAACCGCTGCCCCGGCGACCAGCGTGAGCTTCAACCCGTCCGCGAGCTCGAGCACTCAGGGTTACACGAGCACCACGTGGAACTGGGGCGACGGCAGCACCTCGTTCTCAAGAGCCGCTCCGGCGACGGTCTCGCATACTTTCGCGGTGGCCGGGACCTACACGGTCACGCTGACCCTGGTTGACAACTTCGGCAACGTGTCGACCGTCTCCCACTCCATCGATATCGGCAGTGGCCCGGTGGCTTCGTTCACGTTCTCGCCTCCGCATCCGCAGGTCAACACGTCGGTCTCCGTCGACGGCTCCGGCTCGACAGACAACGGCGGCACGATCACGTCCTACACCTGGAACTGGGGCGACGGGTCGGCCACCAGCACGGGCGTGACGCAGAGCCACACGTACACCAGCCAGGGGACGTATACGATCACACTCACCGTCAGTGACGGCACCAACACCGCCAACACGACGCATTCGGTGAAGATCGATGCGCTGCCGGTGGCGGCGTTCAGCGTGACGACGGCGCATCCGATCGCCGGCTCGTCGGTGGCGTTCACCGGCGCGGCGTCGAATGAGACGGGTGGCTCGATCGCGTCCTACAGCTGGAACTTCGGTGACGGCTCGGCTGCTGGGACCGGGGCCACCCCGAGCCATACGTATTCCGCAGCGGGGCCGTACACGGTGGGTCTGACCGTGACCGACCAGGACGGGCATACGGCGACCGTCACGCACAACATCAACGTCGGCGTGGGTCCGGTGGCGGCGTTCACGTCCTCGCCGCTCCACCCGCTGTCAGGCACGTCGGTCGCCTTCGACGGGACGGGCTCCAGTGATGATGTGGGCACGATTTCGTCTTGGACCTGGAACTGGGGTGACGGCTCGGCCACCAGCACCGGCGCGACGCAAAGCCATACCTATGCGACCCACGGCACGTACACCGTGACGCTGACGGTGAACGACGGCACGTATTCGAAGAGCATCACCCACAGCGTGTTGGTCGATGCACCGCCCACAGCGGCGTTCAGCGTGACGACGCGCAGCCGATAATCGGATCGCCGGTGGCGTTCGATGGCTCGGCGTCGAATGAGCCAGGCGGCTCGATCGTGTCCTACAGCTGGAACTTCGGTGACGGCTCGGCCGCTGGTACCGGAGCCACCCCGAGCCATGCCTATACCGCCTCGGGGCCGTACACGGTGGTGCTGACCGTGACTGACCAGGACGGGCATACGGCGACCGTGTCCCACACGGTAAACGTGGCTTCGAGCGCTCCCGTCGCGTCGTTCACGTCCTCGCCGCCCCACCCGCTGGCGAGCACTTCCGTCTCCTTCGATGGTTCAGGGTCGACGGACACCGGTGGCACGCTCTCGTCGTACACGTGGGACTTCGGTGACGGCACCAACGGGAGCGGCCCCACCACGAATCACACCTACAGTGCGCCCGGGAACTATTCGGTCACGCTGACGGTCAGCGACGGTACGAACAGCGCCAACATCACGCACACCGTGAGCGTTCATGGCGCGCCGGCGGCCGCGTTCAGCGCCGCCCCGGCCCATCCGACCGCTGGGTCGGCCACGTCATTCAACGGGGGCGCGTCAAGTGAGTCCAACGGCACGATCGCCTCATATGGCTGGACGTTCGGTGACGGGGCCAGCGGCACGGGTGTCGCGCCGAGCCATGTTTACTCCAAGGCTGGTAGCTACTCGGTCTCATTGACCGTGACGGACGGCTTCGGGGGCACCGCGTCGACGTCCAAGACAGTGGTCGTGAGCGGAGTTCCGACGGCGAAGCTCACGGTCCAGACGGCGCATCCGGTTGTCGGTGGCACGACGGCGTTCAGCGGCGCCTCCTCCACGGACATCGGGTCGACGATCACGTCCTACAAGTGGACCTTCGGCGATGGGTCGAGCGGATCCGGCGCATCGGTGTCCCACAAGTACACGAAGGCCGGGAAGTTCAACGTCACGCTCACAGTCACTGATGCCTCCGGGGCTGCAGCGGCAGTCGGTACGACCGTGACGATCAGCAAACGAGCCGGTATCGCGAGCACCTCGATCAAGACCGGCAAGAAGGTCGAACAGGTCAAGTTCGGCCTGACGGCGGCGGGGACGCTCAAGGTCGGATCGGCGAAGTTCAAGATCAAGCACGCCGGAGCGTTCACGTTCAAGTACAAGCTGAGCAAGAGCCAGCTGAAGAAGCTGCACTCGCATCACTCGCTGACGATCAAGCTGAAGGCGACCTTCACCCCGAAGGGCGGTAAGCCCTCGAGCAAGACGATCACGATCAAGATCAAGGGCTAGACGGCCGCCGCCGGGCTCGCTAGCTCACTCGGAAGCTCCCCGCGTCCCACCGCCCGGGGAGCTCGACGCGCCCGCCGGCGTCTGATGCGATGGCCCGGACCCCGTAGCGACCAGCGGGAAGTACCCGCGCGAGCCGAACGGAAAAGCGAGCCACCCGCCCGGCGCGCGCGTGGCGGAGCAGCAACGTCACATACACGGCCGAGCTGCAGGACTGCGCTTTGGTCAGCCGGCCGTCCGACTGCACGAACTTGCAGCGGCCGCCGCCGGCAGCGCGGGAGATGGCGATCCGGACCCGGCGGATCGCCGCCCGGCCGCACGAGTGATCGAGCGAGCGACCCCGCACCGTGACGCGCCCGCCGCGGACGCCGGGCGGGCCGAGCGTTGTGGATGGCGCGAGCGCGAGGCATGCCGACCGCGGCGCTTTGGCCACCGCCACCTTGAACGTGTCGACCTCGGCTGGCAGTCCGAGATTCCCCTGCTCGTCCACCGCCCGGATGGCCAGATAGCGGAAGTGGGCCGCCCTCAACCTGAACACCTGGCGGCTCCCCGCGGCCCTCGGGCTGGGCGCGCCGGCCAACCGCTTGGCGTGCACGAACGCGGCAGCGCTGATCGGGCGCCGTGAGGTGAAGACCTGGTAGCTGGTCGCCCGGCCGCACTCCCCGTCGCCGCCGGGTGCGGTGAAGCTCAGCGTCCGCCGTTTCACAGATACCGTCAGGTTTGCCGGCACGCCGGGCGGGACCGCGTCACGCGTGTAGTCACCCGAATTGGCGATGTCATGGTGCCAGTTGGGCCACGACGACGGCGAGCAAGCGCCAGCCGGCGTGCCATACACGGACAGGGTTCCTGACCGCGTGATCGTGACCACATCCTTGCGAGCCCGGCTGAGCTCATCGAGGGTCCCGAACGAGCCGAGGGTCGGTGTGGCCACCATCCAGTCGCCGGTGAGCTTCGGCCAGGCCGGGCTGGCCGGCAGCCCCTGGGCGTTGAACGCCTCCACATCGAGTGACGAGGTGCCACCGATCACGTCCTGCTGGGATGGATTGCGAGTGATCGAGCCGATGACCTCCCCGGTCAGGAAGCCGAGGTCGTTGGATGCGGCCGGGTAGCCGGAGTCGAACTCGCCGGTGGACGCGTTCCACCCCAGGGTGAAATCCTCCCCGCCCCGCTGCTCGCCGTTGATGGCGATATCGAGCGCCCGGAAGAGCCCCGCGCCCGGGTTGAACATCGAGAGCGTCTTCCCATCGAGCGTCCCGAAGGCCGGGTATCCCACCGCCGCGAACGTCGGCGTGTCGGTCTTCTGGCCATTGACCAGCGCCGAGGCATTGGTCTGAAGCGTGTTGTCCTGGCTGCCAGTCGTCCCGTAGCAGGAGCTCCCGTTCGTATTCAGCAGATAGCCCGGGCCCGCGTCAGAGGTGACGCCAATCTTCATTCCCGAGCCGCCGACCGGGCAGTTGACCGATGCCGCGATGGGCGATCCGTTGATCCCCTCGCCCACGTCGGGCAACAGGCCCTCGTCGATGATCCCGATCTTCGTCGGCCACCCGGGCTCGAACGCCGACGAATGGCAGGATCCGCCGCCGCAGTCCATGCTGCCCCCCGTCGGCCTGATCGCGTACACACGGCCGTTGGCGAACGAGAGGATTCCCGTTGCGCCGAGGGCGACCAACGAGGCGCTGTTGGGGCCGCCGGCGTTGATCGGGCCCTCATCGCCGGTGTTCACCGTGTACTCCTCGTTTGTCCCCAGGTAGATGACGGGGGGCTTGCTCGGGCCGTTCACGTAGGCCACGGCGGGCGTGTCAATGATCTTGCCCTGGTCCTCAGAGATGTCCGGGTTGGGCTCGGCCCGGGTGGTGGAGAACGTCGGTTGGTCGGTGGTCGGATTGACTCCGGTCAGCTTGTCCGGATCTTCCACCAGCACTGGGAAACCCGAGACGGCCTTGCCACTGGGCTGCCAGGCATAAAGATGGCGGTCCTCGCCGGGAACGATTATGTCCAGAGGGCCCGAGCCGCCCTTGAGGTTGGCCAGCACTGGCGAGGCGAGGAAGCCGCCCTCGGTCCGGTCACGGGGCCCCTGGCGGGCATTGTCGAGTGCGCCGGTCGGATTGCTCGGGTAATCGGGGGGCGCGCCCGAGAAAGCGGGATTCGCGTGGGCGTGGAACACGAGCTGGCCCTGTCCGTTCCAGGCATAAACGTTGCCGTCATTGTCATCGGCGACGACGTCGAGCTGGCCGGTGTGGAACAGGTCACCGGCGGCCAGGCCGCCCAGTACCGCTCCGTAGTGAGTCGTTCCCACGCCGCCATTCCCGTAGGCCGCCTCCCCGGCGTGCAGCGGCAGACGGTTGGTGTGCACGGGCCAGCCGGGCGCCTCGGTGCCATTCGGCCGATAGGCGTTGATCCGGCCGTCCGACGTGGCGACGATCAGGTCATTGCGGTCATTGCCTTCGATGTCGGCCAGGATCGGCGTCGAGTCACCGTCGGTCCGAAGCTCCTTGGGCCACCCCGGCAGCAAGTCCTGGTCCCGATGCAGGAAGAGCTGGCGGCGATCCTCGCCGGTCATCCGCAGCCCCCTCGCGGTGCTCACCGCCACCCGCACCGTGAACCCGTAGGGCTGGGTGTTGGGCCGGCCGTCCTCGGTCTGGGGATGCCCCCCGTTCTCGTTGCCGGTGAACGAGGTGGGATCGCCGGCGGGGAAGATCGACTTGAGGAACGCGACATTCACCGCCGCCAGCAGGCCCGCGTGCGACCCCGAGTGAACGGTGCTGCCATCGCAGTAGGACGAGGAGATCGTGTGGAAGTCACCGGCCGGATGGGCGGTGGCCAGAGCGTTATTCGGGTCCACGCCGGCGGCAACGTCGACTCGGCACGTGTACGGGACCCGTGCATTGACATAGCCGTCGAGGCTGAAGCTCGAGAGCGCTGGATTGACCTGTGTGAACCAGTCTGGTGAGGTGATCTCGGCCTCGGGCGGAATGTCACCGCTGGCGGCGGCTTCCACGCCCTTGTAGGCGTTCAACCGCCCATACCCATAGAACTCGTCGAACCCCTTGCGGGCCGGGTATTGATACGTGTCGGGTGCCGGTCCGAGCACGCCGCCGAGCATGTCCGCGGCGAAGGTGGTGTTCTGGTTGGGGTCAGTGCAGTTCGCGGTGTGCTGGGTGCACGATCCCTCGGGCTGGGCGGCGAAGTTGACGTCGTCAGCCTGTCCGCCGACACCGGCGTCGGCCGGGCTCGAGCCGTTGCTGGCGCCGGCTTGTCCGGGCGTCTGATCTCCGGCGATATTCCCCGAGGCGAGGAGCTGGCGAACCTCGTTCGGGGTGATGATGCACGGCGTTCCGTCGACCCGGCGGCAATGATTGCTGGGGGAGAGCCTGTGGCCCGCGAGCGCGTTCTCAGCTGCGCTGTAGATGAGGCCCGTCACCCCCGAGCTCTTGCCGGCGGATTCCGAGGAGCACGACGACCCTTCGACCGCGAGGTCGACCCGCGGTCCCCAGTTCGTGCAGCCGTTGAGCTGGAGATAGGACGGCGGCACGTTGGTGGCCCCGATGCCACTGAGCGAATCGGTCTTGTTGACCGAGTTGACCACGATCGCGTCCGGGAGCGAGCCGGGCTGGTTATGGTGCTCGGCGGCTTCGTCGGCCGCCGACGCGATCACGGTGGTGCCGTGCTTGTAGGCGTACTCGATGGCCTGACGAGCGAAGTACGGAGCGTTGTAGGTGCCGAGGGCCTCCTGAATGACATCCGCGCCCATGTCGGTGGCGTATAGAGCGGCCTCGGCGAAGCGGTTGGCGTCGGCGACGAATGATTCACCTACTCGCAGCGGCATGAGCATGCAGTTGGGGCACGTCCCCACGGTCCCACCGGTGTCGGCCTCCGATGACGAGTCCTGGGCCTCGCCGCTGCCGTGGCCGTACTGAACGTCGTCATACGGGTCATTGTTGTTGTCAACGTAGTTCCAGCCCGCGATGTCGTCGACATAGCCGTCGTGGTCGTTGTCGCGGCCGTTGGAGAAGGCGAGGATCAGGTCCTCGGGCGTCAGGACGCCGGGCGGACCATGCCGACGCGGACTGGCCATAGCGCCGGCCACGCGGGAGTCACAGGCCCAGTCCAGGACGTTGACGACGCCCTGGTGGAGGATGTCGTAGTCACCCCCGACGTCGCCGCCATGTCCGGTCGGCCAGTAGTTGCCCAGGCGGTTGTAACTCCCACCGGTGGCATTCGGCAGCGACGCGCACGTCTTGCCGCTCGGCAGCGGGGCCAAGGGCTTGCTCAGGTTGTGCAGTGGAGCCGGTAGCTCGCCCGTGTTGAGCCAGATCTTGTCTGCCTCATTGGCCATCACGGCCGGCTTGTTCCACTCGATGCCTGAATCCAGCACGGCGATGTGGACGTCCGGGTTGCCGGTGCTGACCTCGAACGCGGTCTTGACCGCCTGACCGGCCGCGCAGCCGATCGCCGGCTGGCTGGTGTCAGCATCGAGCAGGCTGATACCTCGCACCCCGCAGAGTTGATCGGGCTGGCGGTTCACCGTCGCCTGGCTCGTGAGGCTTGTATCCGGGGTCCCGGTCAGCTCCCAGTCACCGGTCTCGGAGAAGTTGGCCGGCGTCTGGCCGGCGGGGAGCCGGTAGCTCGAGGACTCGGGCCGGTTGATCCCCGCCGGATAGGGGAGCTGGGCCCCCGCCGTGGGTGCCCCAACCACGAGCGCCAGCGCCAGCGCCGTGATCGCGCCGCGTGCGGTCGGCGGAACCAGCCGCCTGCGTCGATCTCTCGCCCGTCCTCCACTCAAGGCGACGCGAGCCTAAACCGCGAGGCCGAGGAACGCCAGCGCCAGGGTCAGAACCCGGGGTGGCGGGCCCTCGGAGCGGCGAAATATATAAACCCGGATAGCCTTTTTGGTAAATTCAGTGGCCGCCCTCACCGGGTGGTCCCCGAAGCCCCGACCGGAAGGACTCTGATGGAGCCCGCATCGCTGGACACCACCAAGAAGGCCCCCCGCTCGGGATCCATCGAGAACCCCGAGGTCCTCGAGAACGTACCGGGTCATGTGATCCCGATCCTGGAGCGCGAGTTTGATGACTTCGACACGGAGTCCACTCGCTTTCTGAAGGGCGAGCTCCAGGAGGACGACTTCATCAAATTCCGTCTCAAGCAGGGTGTCTACGGCCAGCGTCAGCCGGACGTCCAGATGATCCGGGTCAAGCTCCCGATGGGCGGGGTGACGCCCGACCAGCTTGACGCCTTCGCCAGCGTGATCGAGAAGTACGTCCCGCTACGCAAGGGTCACGTGACCACGCGGCAGAACATTCAGATGCATCACATCCCGCTGCCCGACGTCGCGAAGCTGATGCGCGAGATCTCCGAAACCGGCTTGTCATCGCGCGAGGGGTGCGGGAACACGATGCGCAACGTGACCGGTGACCCGCGCGCCGGCGTGCTCGACGACGAGCTGTTCGACATCACTCCCTACGCCGGCGCCTACGTCCGGTACTTCGTCCGCCACCCGACCACTCAGGCCATGCCGCGGAAGGTCAAGACCGCCTTTACGGCCAATGACGCCGACAACGCGATCACCCAGATCCACGACATGGCGTTCATCCCGCGCGAGCGCGACGGGGTGCGCGGTGTCGAGGTCCGGGTCGGCGGCGGCACGTCGATCATGCCCCGCCTGGCGCCCACCCTGTACGAGTTCGTCGAGCTCGACAACGGTGACTACCTGAAGGTGACCGAGGCCTGCATGCGTATCTTCGATCGCCAGGACTTCCTCCGCGTCAACCGCGCCCGGGCACGCATCAAGGTGCTGATCGACAAGATCGGGATTGACGCCTTCCGCGAGCTGGTGGAGGAGGAGCTCGAGGGTGACTGGGTCACCGAGCGCGACTTCTCCGTCGACGGGATCCTGCTCGAGCTCGACGAGGAGGCCAACGCTCCCGAGCCGGAGCCGGCCTATGCCAGCGCCAACGGCGACCAGCGACAGTTTGATCGCTTCCTCGACTCCAACGTCACTCCCCAGCGTCAGCACGGCTTCAGCACTGTCGAGGTCAAGATCCGGCGCGGGGACCTGGTACCCGAGCAGCTGCGCGGGCTGGGGGACATTATGCGTCGCTACAGCGGCGGCTATGCCCGCACGACCGTCCACCAGAACCTCGTCCTGCGCTGGGTGCGCGACGAAGCCGTCTACGAGGTCTGGCGCGCCCTGGCGGAGCTCGAGCTCGGTGACGCGGGTGCGGACGAGATCTCCGACACCGTCAGCTGCCCGGGGACGGACTCGTGCAAGCTCGGTATCACAAGCTCGATGGGACTCAACCAGGCGATCCAGGATCGGATCGTGCAGATGGACCTGACCGATCCGCTGACGCGCAGGATGCACATCAAGATGAGCGGCTGCCCGAACGGCTGCAGCCAGCATCACATCGCCGATATCGGCTTCTACGGAGCGTCGATAAAGGTCGGCCAGCGGACGATTCCCGCGTACATTCCCCACGTCGGTGGGGTATATGAGGGGGGCGAGGTCCGTTACGGACAGCGCCTCAAGGCCCGTCTCCCCGCTAAGCGCGTCCCTGAAGCAGTGGAGCGGTGGGTACGCTTCTATGAGTCCGAGCGCGAGACGGGCGAGCCATTTCGCGCCTTTGTCGATCGTGTTGGCACGCAGCAGTTCGAGCTCCAGGTGAAGGATTTGACTCTGCCGGTGGAATTCAATCTCGAGAACATGAACCAATTCATTGACTGGAATCGCGAGGCCCCGTTCGAGGTCCAGCGTGGCGAGGGAGAGTGCGCCGTCTGATGTCGGCCACCGCTCCTGACCTCGAGCGCGCCAGCGCCCAGGACATCCTCACCTACGGTGTGGAGCGCTTCCACCCCCGCCTGACCATGGCCTGCTCGTTCCAGAAGGAGGAGTCAGTCCTGTTCCACCTGCTGAGCGAGATCACGCCGGATTTTCACGCCTTCACCATCGACACCGGTGTTCTGTTCCCGGAGACGCTGGCGACGTGGAAGCAGTTCGAGGATCGGTTCGGCGTCAAGCTGGACGTTCTTGACGCCACCAGCCCGGGTGAGCCGTGGACGGTGCAGCGCTGCTGCAGCGAGGCGAAGGTCGAGGCTCTCGAGCTCGGCCTGAGTGACGTCGACGCGTGGATCACCGGCATCCGGCGCGAGCAGGGCCCGACCCGGGCCCAGACGCCCAAGTTCGAGCGTGACGAGCGCCGAGGAATCTGGAAACTGAACCCGCTCGCTGACTGGACCGAGAAGGACCTATGGCGCTACATCTTCGAGCACGATCTTCCGTACCATCCGCTTCACGACCAGGGCTACGCCTCAATCGGCTGCGCCCCGTGCACCCAGCCCGGCGCCGGACGCGAAGGCCGCTGGACCGGTCAGGACAAGACCGAGTGCGGAATACACGTTTGACCCCTTGATGAATCCGTTCCATTACGAGCTCTCGCATCTCGAGACCCTCGAGGCGGAGTCGATCCATATCTTCCGGGAAGTCGCCGCCGAGTGTGAGCGGCCCGTGCTGCTGTTCAGCGGCGGCAAGGACTCGATCATTCTTCTGCGCCTGGCCGAGAAGGCTTTCCGGCCCGGGAAGTTCCCGTTCCCGATCATGCACGTGGACACCGGACACAACTTCCCCGAGGTGATCGAGTTTCGGGACCGCGTTGTCTCGCAGCTGGGCGAGCGGCTGATCGTGGCCAACGTCCAGGACTCGATCGACAAGGGCCGCGTGGTCGAGGAGACAGGGCCCCGCGCGTCGCGCAACCGTCTCCAGACGACAACGCTCCTGGACGCGATCGAGGAGCACGGGTTTGACGCCGCGTTTGGAGGTGCCCGCCGGGATGAGGAGCGCGCCCGGGCCAAGGAGCGGATGTTCTCCTTCCGCGATGACTTCGGTCAATGGGATCCCAAGCGCCAGCGACCCGAACTGTGGTCGATCTACAACGCCCGAATCCGTAAGGGCGAGCACGTGCGCGTGTTCCCGATCTCCAATTGGACAGAGCTCGATGTGTGGCAGTACATCGCCACCGAGGGCCTCGAGGTCCCGTCGATCTACTTCTCGCATCCGCGCCAGGTGTTCGAGCGCGACGGCATGCTCTATGCCCACAACGATTTCATCGAGCTGATCGAGGGCGAGGCCCCGTTCGAGGAGTCGGTCCGCTACCGAACGGTCGGTGACATGACATGCACTGGCGCGGTCCGCTCCCGGGCGGTCACGCTGGAGGAAGTGGTGGCCGAAATCGCCGCCACCCGGATCACCGAGCGAGGCGAGACTCGCGCCGATGACCGCGTGACCGAAGCAGCAATGGAAGACCGTAAGCGCGAGGGCTACTTCTAGTCATGAGCGCCACCGCTGCATCCAACGGCTACGCCGTCAAACGTCGCACGAGCGAACTGCTGCGAATCGCCACCGCGGGGTCGGTCGACGACGGCAAGTCGACCCTAATCGGCCGCCTGCTCCACGATTCCAAGTCGATCCTCGAGGATCAGCTCGAGCACGTCCAGGAGACCTCTGAGCGCCGCGGTGACGGCTACCTGAACCTGGCTCTACTCACCGACGGCCTGCGCGCCGAGCGCGAACAGGGCATCACGATTGACGTCGCCTACCGGTACTTCCAGACCCCGCGGCGCAAGTTCATCATTGCTGACACCCCGGGTCACGAGCAGTACACCCGCAACATGGTCACCGGTGCCTCGACAGCCGATCTCTCGATCGTGCTCGTCGACGCGCGCAAGGGAGTCAGCGAGCAGACGCGCCGGCACGCCTTCATCTCTTCCCTGCTCCGCATCCCCCACGTCGTCGTGTGCGTCAACAAGATGGATCTTGTCGGCTACGACGAGGACGTCTTCTACACCATCCTCGACGAGCTCAGCGACTGGGCGGCGCGACTCCAGATCCCGGACATGACGTTCATCCCCATCTCAGCGCTGCACGGCGACAACGTCGTCGAGCGCTCGCGCGCCATGCAGTGGTACGGCGGGGCACCGATGCTCTACCACCTGGAGCACGTCGTCATCGCTCCGGACCGGAACCTCAATGACGTGCGGTTCCCGGTGCAGTGGGTGATCCGGCCCATGAGTGACGAGCACCACGACTACCGTGGCTACGCGGGCCAGATGGCCGGTGGGGTGCTGCGCCCCGGCCACGAGGTCGTGGTCCTACCGGGTGGCCAGCGCACGACCGTGGCCGCGATTGACTCCTATTCAGGCGAGGTCGAGGCCGCCTTCCCCACCATGTCGGTGGCGCTCCGGCTGGGCAGCGAGATCGACGTCTCGCGCGGTGACATGATCGTGGAGGCCGAGGACCAGCCGATCGCCGCGCGCGAGATCGAGGCCGTGGTCTGCTGGATGAGCGACCAGCCGCTGTTGCCGCGCGGCAAGTACACGATCAAGCACACCACCCGCACCGCGCGGGCCGTCATCGAGCAGATCGAGCATCGCGTCGACGTCAACACGCTTGAACACGTCCCGGCTCAGCAGCTCGGGCTGAACGAGATCGGCCGCGTCCACCTGCGCTGCAGCGCCCCGCTGGTCGTCGATCCCTATGCCCGGAACCGGACCACGGGCAGCTTCATCCTGATCGATGAGACGACCAATGACACGGTGGCGGGCGGCATGATCGTCAGCGCTACCTCGTAGCCGCCGGGGGCCGAGCCTCACGACTTCCCGGCGCCCCCGGTAGAGTGCCCGCCGCATGTTCTCGAAGGTGCTGATCGCCAACCGCGGCGAGATCGCGGTCAGAATCGTACGTGCCTGCGAAGAGCTGGGCATCGCCACGGTGGCCGTGTACTCCGAGCTCGACCGCGACGCGCAACACGTCAAGCGCGCCGATGAGGCGTACCTGCTGGGACCCGGTCCGGCCAGCGAGAGCTACCTGAACATCGAGAAGCTGCTCGAGGTGATCGAGCAGTCTGGCGCCGAGGCCGTGCATCCCGGCTATGGATTCCTGGCCGAGAACGCGGCCTTCGCCAAGGCACTGGAGGATCACGGCACCGTATTCATCGGACCGCCCTCTTCAGCCATCGAGGCCATGGGGTCTAAGACCCGCGCTCGGGAGCTGATGAAGAAGGCCGGGGTCCCAATTGTTCCCGGCACCACCGAGCCCGTGGAAACGATCGACGACGCCCGCAAGGTGATCGAGGACACGATCGGCTACCCGGTCGCGGTCAAGGCCGCCGGCGGCGGGGGCGGAAAGGGCTTCCGCGTCGCCCTGAGCGAGGACAAGCTTCAGGATGCGTTCGAGGGCGCGGCGCGCGAGGGGGAGAAGTTCTTCGGCGATGCCACGGTGTACCTCGAGCGCTACCTGCCTGACCCCCGCCACGTCGAGGTGCAGGTGCTGGCCGATTCCCAGGGCAGCGTGATCCATCTCGGCGAACGTGACTGCTCGTTGCAGCGGCGTCACCAGAAGCTGATCGAGGAGGCACCGGCGCCCGCGGTGGACGAGGCGCTGCGGGAGAAGATCGGAAAGATCGCCACCGAGGCGGCCGCGGCGGTGAATTACACCGGCGCCGGGACGATCGAGGGCCTGCTCCAGGACGGCGAATACTTCTTTCTCGAGATGAACACGCGCGTCCAGGTGGAGCACTGCGTGACCGAGATGGTGACGGGAATTGACATCGTCAAGGAGGGGATCAAGGTCGCGGCCGGCGAGCCGCTCTCGATTTCCCAGGACGAGGTCGAGCTGCGCGGCCACGCGATCGAGTGCCGGATCAACGCCGAGGACGCAAGCAAGAACTTTGCCCCCGCGCCCGGCGCGATCGGCCACTACCGCGAGCCGGCCGGCCCCGGGGTCCGAGTGGATTCCGGCGTCGGCCCCGGGTCAGAGATCAGCCCCATGTACGACCCGATGGTGGCCAAGCTGATCGTGTGGGATGTCGATCGCGAGCAGGCGACGGCGCGGATGCTGCGCGCCCTCGGCGAGTACGAGATCGAGAGCCTGAAGACGCTGATCCCGTTCCACAAGGCCATCCTCCAGACCCGCCAGTGGGCTGATGCCGAGACCTGCCGTGACCTGATCGAGGATCGCAAGTGGCTCAAAGCTCTGGCCGAGGAGCCTCCCGCCGGCCCGCCCGAGGGTGAGCAGGACGCGGAGACCGTCGAGCAGACCTACACGGTCGAGGTCTCGGGCAAGCGCTTTGACGTCAAGGTGATCGGACCACCGCTGGCCGGGGGCGCGGTGAACGGATCCGCTCCGGGCGCCGCCGCGCCCGCGGGCGCCCGCAAGCCGCCCCGTCGCTCCGAGCGCGCGGCCGGCGGGGGAGGCGGGGGAGGCGACACGCTGGCCTCGCCGATCCAGGGCACGGTGCTGAAGGTTGCCGTCGAAGCGGGGGCAGACGTCGACGAAGGTGCACTCGTATGCGTGATCGAGGCGATGAAGATGGAGAACGAGATCACCGCGCACAAGGCGGGCAAGATCTCCGAGCTGCCGATCGCCGTCGGGGCCTCCGTGGCCACCGGGGACACGCTCGCGGTGATCAGCTCCGCCGCGGAGTAGACCGCCGGCCGACAGCGGTCAGCCGCCAGCCGCCAGCCGTCAGGCCGGAGGCAGCAGTTCGCGTTCCTCGAGCAGTTCGATCACGGTCTCCGCCGCCGCCTGAGCTGAGGCCACTGTCGTGTCGAGCCGAAGCTCCGGGTTCTCCGGAGGCTCGTAGGGGGAGTCGATCCCCGTGAAGTGCTGGAGCTCACCCCGGCGAGCCTTCTTGTACAGGCCCTTGGGGTCGCGCTCCTCGGCCACGGCCAGCGGCGTGTCAACGTAGACCTCGAAGAACTCGTTGTCGCCGAACAGGGCCCGGGCCATCTGGCGCTCGCTGCGGAATGGCGAGATGAAGGACACGAGGACGATCAGGCCCGCGTCGATCATCAGCTTGGACACCTCGGCCACGCGGCGGATGTTCTCGACCCGGTCGGCGTCGGTGAAACCCAGATCGCGGTTCAGGCCGTGGCGGACGTTGTCACCATCGAGCATGTACGTGTGGTGGCCGCGAGCGTGAAGCTCAACTTCGACCCGGTTGGCGATGGTCGACTTTCCGGCCCCCGAAAGCCCGGTGAACCAGAGCACGCACGGGGTCTGATGCTTGCGCTCCGACCGCGCTGACCGGTCGACGGTCAGAGCCTGCCAGCGGATGTTCTGAGCCCGCCGGAGTGCGAACAGGATCATGCCCGCGCCCACCGTGTCGTTGGTGATCCGATCGATCAGAATGAAGCCCCCGGTATCCCGGTTCTGCTCGTAGGGGTCGAAGGGCACCGGGCGGCTCAACTCCAGATCGCACACCCCGATCTCGTTGAGATCGAGCTTCGTCGCCGCCACGTGCTCGAGCGAGTCCACATTGACCTTGTACTTCAGGGGGGCGATCGTGGCCGTGACCGTGCGGGCGCCGATCTTCATGAGATATGTGCGGCCGCGCAGCATTGGGTCATCGTGCATCCAGACGATCGTGGCCTGGAGCTGATCCGCCACCGGTGGTGGGGCGGCGCCGGCGGCGATGACATCACCCCGGCTGGCGTCAAGCTCGTCGGTCAGCGTGAGCGTCACGGCGTGGCCGGCTCGGGCCGCCTCGAGGTCTCCGTCCGCGGTCACGATTCGAGCCACCTGGCTGCGGCGGCCCGAGGGGGCGACCACGATCTCGTCCCCCGGTGAAACGACGCCGCTGACCACCGTGCCGGCAAAGCCCCGAAAGTCCGAGGAGGCCCGGTTCACCCACTGGATTGGCATCCGAAAATCGGCCGTGCTCAGTGGCTCCTCCACGTCGACGTCACTCAGGTAGCCCATCAGCGTCGGACCCTGGAACCAGCCAAGCTTCTCGCTGGACTCGAGCACGTTGTCCCCATCCAAAGCGGACACCGGAATGCAGATCACGTCGTCAAGCCCGATCTGAGCGGCGAACTCGAGGTAGTCGCGCTCGATGGCCCGGAACTTCGACTCGTCGTAACCGACGGCGTCCATCTTGTTGACCGCCACGACAACATGCCGGATCCCGAGCAGGCAAACCAGGTAGCTGTGCCGCCGGGTCTGGGTCAGCACGCCCTTGCTCGCGTCGATCAGGATGACCGCGCAGTCCGCCGTCGAAGCCCCCGTGACCATGTTGCGCGTGTACTGCTCGTGCCCGGGGGTGTCGGCCACGATGAAATGCCGGCGGTCGGTGGAGAAGTGGCGGTAGGCCACGTCGATCGTGATCCCCTGCTCACGCTCGGCGGCCAGGCCGTCGGTGAGCAGCGCGAAATCCAGTTCGTCGCCCTGCGTGCCGACCTTCTTCGAATCCGCCTGGAGCGCCGCCAGCTGATCGCTGTACAGCGACTGGGACTCGTACAGCAGCCGCCCGATCAGCGTGCTCTTGCCGTCGTCCACTGAGCCACAGAGCAGGAAGCGCAGAACGTCCTTGTGCTCATGGGCGTCAAGCAGCGTGGCGATGCCGCCCGGCTCCTCCGCGCGATCAGACGGCGGGCTCAGAAGTAGCCCTCCTGTTTCTTCTTCTCCATTGACGCCGCCCCGTCGTGATCGATCACACGTCCCTGGCGCTCGGAGGAGGTGCTGATCAGCACCTCGCTGATGATCTCGCCCAGCGTGTCGGCCTCGCTCTCGATCGCGCCCGTGAGGGGGTAGCAACCGAGGGTGCGGAAGCGCACCCGCTTCAGCATCGGGGTCTCGCCCGGCTCGAGCGGCATGCGATCGTCATCGACCATGATCAGCGTTCCGTCCCGCTCCACCACCGGCCGCTCGGCGGCGTAGTACAGCGGCACGATCGGGATCTGGTGACGGTAGATGTAGAGCCAAACGTCGAGTTCGGTCCAGTTCGAGAGCGGAAACACCCGGATTGACTCGCCCTTGCGCTTGCGGGCGTTGAACAGCCGCCACAGCTCGGGCCGCTGGTTCTTGGGGTCCCAGGTGTGTTGGGCGCTGCGGAAGGAGAAGATCCGCTCCTTGGCTCGGGAGCGCTCCTCGTCGCGGCGGGCGCCGCCAAACGCGACGTCAAAGCGGTGCTCGTCCAGAGCCTGCTTGAGCCCCTCCGTCTTCATGATCGTCGTGTGAACCTCGGACCCGTGCTCGAACGGGTTGATGTTCATGGCCAGCCCGTCCTGATTCACGTGCACGATCAGGTCCAGACCGAGCTCGGCGGTGATGCGGTCCCGGAACTCGTACATCTCGCGGAACTTCCATGTCGTGTCCACGTGCAGAAGCGGAAACGGCGGTTTGGCCGGGTAGAACGCCCGCATGGCCAGGTGGACCATCACCGCGCTGTCCTTGCCGATCGAGTAGAGCATCACGGGATGCTCGGCCTCGGCTACCACCTCGCGCATGATGTGAATGCTCTCCGCCTCGAGCCGTTCGAGGTGGGTGAGCCGCTCAGCTATCGCTTCCATGATTCCCTGAAGTGTGGCAAGTCAACTGAACAGGTGCCCTTTCTACCGCAAGCGAATCATTCGCCTTGCTCATGACCCGTGACGCGTAGGGTCACGAGGTCCCGAGTAACTTGAGGTTAGCCGCGTGGATGCGCCGCTGCGCAGCGCTCGTGCGGGCCTTGGGCAGGCTCGCCGCGCTCGGGTCGTCCCCGAGCTGCTCGATGTAGGCGGCATCCTCGGCCAGGATCTGGCGGGCATGCTCCTGATCGAGGGGAGTGCCGTGACCCGGCACGACCCAGTTGGCCTGTTCCACGAGCGGCTCGAGGCGGGTCAGCGTGGCCCGGTAGTCATCCAGCGAACCGCTCTCCGAGAGCATCGGTATCTCCACCGGCGAGAGGTAGTCACCGCAGACGAGAACCCGGAGCCAGGGCATCCAGTAGGCGACTCCGTCGGCCGTGTGGCCCGGGGTTTCGTGCAGCTCCAGGTTGTTCGACGGTCCGAGCTCGAGGCTGCCCGGAACCGGAAGCGCTTGAAAGGAGCCCAAGGCGAGCGGGCGGCGCTCGATCACGTAATGATCGGCATCGAACTCGCGCAGTCTCCGCTGGGCGCTTCCGGGTTCGGCACCGAGCCGGGCGGCCGTGGATTCGGCGCAGCCCACTGAGGCATCGGGAAACGCCAGCCTCCCGAGCACGTGGTCCCAGTCACCGTGCGTGACCAGCAGCCCCGAGACCGGGAAACCAGCCTCCTGAAGGAGCCCCGGGAGCGCCTGGAGCTCCTGCGGGTAAACGGGCGAGTCGATCACGAAGCCCTCGTCCTGCGAGCGGACGGCGGTGCAGGTTGTCTGCCAGACGTCGCTGACGCACACCAGGACGTCCGAGTTGAGTGCGCTTACGCGCACATCAGGCCTCGATGGCGCGGCTCGGGCCGCTCACCGCCGCGCTCAGCCGACGCCGATCAGCTTCGCCGCCTCGCGTAGGTTCGTGACCTCCGCGTCGGGCTTCTTCTGCCCAGGCTCGAGCTGTTGCTTGGTGCGGTTGACCCAGATCACCGGCACCTTCTTCTTCAGGCACGGCTCTACGTCGTGGTAATAGCTGGCGGCGATGTGAACCCAGCCCCGCTTGCTGCCGATCCGGCGCTCGCACTCGGTGAAGTGAGCCGGGTCGGGCTTATAGGAGCGGACCTGCTGGGCGGTGACCACGAGATCGAAATCGAGCGGGATATGGCGCCGGGTCTGGCCCAGAAGCTTGTCATCGATGTTCGAGATCAGGCCGATCTTGTGGTTCTTGGCGATCTTCTGGAGCACCGAGTTGGTCTCCTTGAATGGCTTCCAGCGCTGCACCGAATCGGGCAGGAAGCCCGAGCGAGACGGCTCCAGGGGCCAGTCCAGCTGCTTGGCAATCTGGACCGCCGTGCGCCGAAGGACCTCGGCGTAGAGCTCGTAGGAGCCGGCCTGGATCTGCTGCTGGATCTCATGGAAGAGCGGGATCAGCTCGTCGCGGTCAACTGTGAACCCGTCTCGCACACCCTCGGCATTGAAGGCGTCATAGGCGCCCGTCTCCCAGTCGATCAGGGTTCCGTAAACGTCAAAAGTGACGAAAGAGACTGTCTTAGGGATCGCCATCGCTGGCTGATGATGCCATTTTGATCGCGCGGGCTGCGTCTACGTGCCGTCTTCGAGGGCGGCGCGTGCCGTCTGCGAGGGCGAATCAATAAAGTGAAATGTGCCGATGGACCTCCTCGAATATCAGGGCAAGCAGCTGTTCGCGCGCCACAACGTGCCCGTTCCGGCGGGTCAGGCGGCCCGCACGGTCGAGGACGCAGTGGCCGCCGGCGAGGCGATCGGGTACCCATGCGTCGTCAAGGCCCAGGTCCAGATCGGTGGCCGGGGCAAGCTTGGTGGGATCAAGGTCGCACAGGATCGCGCCGAGGTCGAGCAGCACGCCCGAGCAATCCTGGGCATGGATATCCGCGGGCTCACCGTTCACGAGCTGTGGATCGAGGAGGCGTCGGAAATCGCGTCCGAGTACTACGCCTCCGTGATCTTCGATCGCTCGGCCAAGGCCCCCTTGGTCATGCTCTCGACCAAGGGCGGGATGGACATCGAGCAGGTGGCCGACGAGGATCCCGACGCGATTGCTCACCTCCACGTTGACCCACTGCTCGGCTTTCAGGACTTCCACGGCCGCCGGCTGGCGTTCGAGGCCGGTGTGGATGCCGATGTCGTGCGGCCGGTGGGCGTGATGCTGGCCAAGCTCTATGACGTGTTTGTGGGCGAGGAGGCGACCCTGGTCGAGGTCAACCCGCTGATCGTCACGCCCGAGCGCGACGTCAAGGCGCTCGACGCCAAGGTGACGCTGGACGGAAACGCCCTGTATCGCCATGCCGACAACGCGGCCCTGCGCGATCTCTCGAACGAGGACCCGCAGGAGCAGATGGCCAAGGAGCGCGGCCTGACCTACGTGAAGCTCGACGGCGATATCGGCATCCTGGCCAACGGCGCCGGGCTGTCGATGTCAACGCTCGACGTCGTGGCGGAGGCCGGTGGCCGGCCGGCCAACTTCCTCGACGCCGGCGGCGGCTCGCGTGCCGACGCCATCACCAGCGCGGTCGAGGTGATCCTGTCCGATGACAAGGTCAAGGCGGTGCTGTTCAACATCTTCGGCGGAATCACCCGCTGCGATGAGGTGGCCCGGGGGCTGATCGAGGCGTTCAAGCAGGTCACCCCAACGGTCCCATTCGTGGTCCGGCTGGATGGGACGAACGGCGAGGAGGGTCGCGAGCTCTTGGCCGAGGCCCAGCTGCCCAACGTGCACACCGAATCGACGATGGACGGCGCGGCGGCCAAGGTCGTCGAGCTGGCGAAGGCGTCATGAGCATCCTGGTCGACACTGACACTCGCCTCTGCACCTCCGGTATCACCGGCCGCGAAGGCACGTTCCACTCGCTGCGCAACCGCGAGTACGGGACCCAGGTGGTCGCCGGCGTGACCCCTGGCAAGGGGGGCCAGGACGTCGAGGGCATCCCTGTCTTCAACACTTTCCACGAGGCGGTCGACAAGGAGGGCGCCAACACGGCGATGATCTTCGTGCCGCCCAGGTTCGCCGCCGATTCGATCCTCGAGGCCGAGGATGCCGGCATCGAGCTCATCATCTGCATCACTGAGGGCATCCCCGCCCACGACGAGCTGCGGGTCTACAACACGTTGCACAAGAATGGCCGCTCTCGGCTGGTGGGGCCCAACTGCCCTGGGATCCTCTCGCCCGGGAAGGCCAGCGTCGGCATCATCCCGGCGTCATTCTTCAGCGCCGGCAACGTCGGGGTCGTATCCCGGTCCGGGACGCTGACCTACCAGATCGGCAACGTGCTGGCCCAGAGCGGCTTTGGCAACTCCTCGATCGTCGGGATCGGCGGTGACCCCGTCCCGGGCACGGACTTCATTGACGTGATCGGGATGTTCGAGGAAGACCCCGAGACCGAGTTGATCGTGATGTGCGGCGAGATCGGTGGCGACGCTGAGGAGCGCGCCGCGGACTTCATCGCCGAGCACGTGACCAAGCCGGTGATCGGCTATATCGCCGGCTTCACGGCTCCAGAGGGCAAGACCATGGGTCATGCCGGGGCCATCGTGTCGGGGTCCCACGGCACCGCTGCGGCCAAGGCCGAGGCACTCGAGGCCAAGGGTGTGCGCGTCGGGCGCACCCCTACTCAGGTGGCCGAGACGGCCGTGTCGCTGCTCGGTAGCGCGGCTTAAGCCGCCAGGGGCTCCGGGCGCCGGGCCTAGCGATAGGCTCGCTCAGAGCATGTCCGAGATCTCAATCTTCGATGCCCGACTGGCGGAAATCGATCGTCGCCTGAGTCGGATTCAGACCGGTTTGGCCGATGTGGAGCGCTCACAGGCCGAGTCGTCTGGGCCGCCTGCGACCCCGGCGGCAGAGACGGCCGCAGGGCATACGGTGGAGCTGGCCGCGGGGCAGACCGTGCGGCTGGCCGCTGATCAACCCGGGCTACCACCGCGAGTCGAGGTGCCGGAGCCCGGCGCGGCCATCAGACCGTCGCAGGGGACCCCACCGCCGGCGGACACGGCGGAGCTGATTGCCGGCCTGCGTCAGCTCACCGAGGTCCACGAACGGCTGCTCAGTTCGATGCAAGGGCTGCTCACGGCCTACGAGCGCACGTTGGCCCAGCTCCCGGGGCCGAGTTCGGTCAGCGTCTCGGCCGGGCCGCTGGCCAGCACCCAGGCGCTACGGGCGTTCGCCGAGACGCTCCAGCGGCTCCCCGTCGTCCGGGACGTCGAGGTACGGGGGTACGAGGGCGGGGACCGGGCGATCGTCGACGTGCACCTCTTGGACGCAACGTCGTAGTCTTGTCGGTCGTGGCCGGCACGATCTCATTTGCACGCGGCGCTCCATCGCTGGACATCATCGATGTGGACGGTCTGAAGGCCGCCGCCGAGCAGGCCTTCGCCTCAGACCCCGCCGGGGCCACGGCCTACGGGACGTCGGTCGGCTATGTGCCGCTGCGCGAATGGATCGCCGAGCGCCACGCCGTCGAGCCGGCACAGGTCCTGGTCACCAACGGATCCATGCAGGCCGACGCGTTCCTGTTCGACGCGCTCGTTGCCGCTGGGGACGCGGTCGTGGTCGAGCGGCCCACCTACGATCGCACGCTGCTCGCGCTGCGCAATCGCGGGGCCGATGTACGGATGGTCGAGCTCGAGCCTGACGGGATCGACACGGCTGCCCTCGAGCGCCTGCTGGTCGCGGGTACGCGGCCCAAGCTCGCGCACATCATCCCCAACTTTCAGAACCCGGCCGGCTACACGCTCTCGGGAGCCAAGCGGGAGCGTCTGCTCGGGCTGGCTCGGGCCCACGAGTTCACGATCTTCGAGGACGATCCATATGTCGCTCTGCGCTTCGAGGGAGAGACGCTGGGCACGATGGTCTCGATGGACCCTGAGCTCGTCGTGTACGCATCCTCGTTCTCGAAGACTGTTTGTCCGGGGATCCGTGTTGGTTACCTGGTTGGCTCGGCCGAGCTGATCGCACAGATCGCCAAACTCGCCACCAGCACCTACATCTCGCCCAACATGGTCTCGCAGGCAATCGTCAACCAGTTCTGCCGCTCCGGCGCGCTGGACAGCTCGATAGAGACCGTGCGTGAGGCGTTACGTGAGCGCGCCCAGACATTGTGCGCGGCGCTAACCGAGCGCCTGCCCGACGCGCGCTTCGTGGCGCCCGAGGGCGGCTACTTCCTCTGGGTCGACCTGCCCCGGGGCACCGACGTGAACGCCCTGTTCGACGCTGCCGCCGCTCGCGGCGTGCAGTTCGTCAAGGGCTCGGACTTCGTGCTCGAGGGCGCCGAGTCCTCACTGCGCCTGGCGTATTCCGGCGTCACCCCCGATGAGATCGAAGAGGGCGTCAAGCGGCTCGCTGACGCCTACGAGGAGACCGGCGTTCGCGCCGATGCGGCCTGAGGAGGTAAACGCCCTCGGGGATCTGGTCGGCGAGGCCGCCGCCGGTCTCGCCACGCAGGTGCGTGAAGTGCATGAGGGCGTCGCGGAGCGCGTGTTCGGCTCCCTGGGGCCGATGGCCTCGGGCGTCCGAACCATGCACGATCGAGTCTCTGACAGTGCTTACTCCGGCGCCCGGGTCCTGACTGGGGCGCTCGTGCGCGGGGGCGCCAGGGTGTTCAGCCTGACGCGACCTGCGGATGCGCCCTCGATCGAGGAGACGGCTCGCGGCCGGCTGGCAGTGGGAGCGATCAATGGCGCCTGGGGGGACACACTCGAGACTCGAGGCAGCCGGCTGGCCTGGAAGATGACGCTGCGCCAGGGGGGCCGAGACGTGGCGCTCGACGGCGCCAGCCTCGAGCGAGCCTTCCCCGCCGCGAGTCCGCGGCTGGCCATCTTCCTGCACGGACTGTGCGAGACCGATGACGCCTGGCGCCTACACGCTGACCGTCACCTCCCCTACGGAGATCGGCTCGAGTCCGAGCTTCGATATACGCCGCTCTACATTCGCTACAACAGCGGCCTCCACATCTCCCTGAACGGACGCTACCTCGCTGCCCTGCTCGATGAGCTGACCGCGAACTGGCCCGGCGGCGTCTCAGAGATTGCTCTGATCGGCCATTCGATGGGTGGCCTGGTGGCCCGGGGGGCCTGCCACTACGCGGGTGAGGGCTCGTGGCGCGAGCGGGTCCGCCACATATTCATGCTGGGTGCGCCGAACAAGGGAGCGCCGCTCGAGCTGGCCGCCAACGCGGCTTGCCACGCCATCTCGAGGCTGCCGGAGACGCGTGGCTTCGCCAAGCCGCTCAAGGTGCGCAGTGCGGGTGTCAAGGACCTCGGCTACGGATATGTGGTGGACGAGGACTGGCTTGGGCATGATCCGGACGCGTTCTGGACCAATACCGGCACCGAGGTGCCGTTCCTCGAGTCCGCGAACCACTACTTCGTCTGCGCCACGCTGTCACGGGACGCCGACGCTCCCGTGGGCCGCCTCATGGGGGACCTGCTCGTTCTCCGCCCGAGCGCATGGTCACACCGCCGGGGCGAGCGGGTGCGCTTCGGGATCGAGCAGTACAGCCACCTCGGCGGCGGCACGCACTTCGATCTGCTCAACCATCCGGCGATCTACGAGCAGATCAAGCGCTGGCTGACCACGGGCCGGGCGCTGCCTGCGCCGGCCGTCTGACCACGGGCCGGCCGTGCGCCGGCTGAAAGCGCGTTCGGGCTACCGACCGTAACGCTCGCGCCCCAGCACCAGCTGCTCGGGCAGCGCGGTCCGGGGTGGAGGAGACGGGTCGGCCAGGACCGACACGGTCTCGGCCACGCTGACCGTGACCGTCGCTAGCTCACCGTTGATCTCCACGTGGATCTCCTCACCATCGTTGGAGGCCACGGTGCCCGTCATGCCCGGCTCGATCCCGGCCCGCTTGAGGTAATGCAGGAGATCCTCGGCCTCGTTCTCGAGCCGCAGGATCGTGACCTCGGCGCCGACCTCGCAATCGGCCAGGGGCACGCCGTCGATCCGCTCGCCGACGCGGATCGGGTGGCCGTGGGGGCACGTCTTGGCGTCGCCCACCGACGCCCTCACGTAGGCCTCGAAACGCGGCGTCATCGCGTGCTCGAGCTTCTCCGCCTCCGCGTGGACGTCATCCCACGGGACGCCGACCGTGTCGGTCAGGAACCGCTCAATCATCCGGTGCCGGCTCACGATGCGTCCGGCATGGTCTCGGCCTTCCGGAGTGAACTCGATCGCGCGGCCCGACGTGCGGGCCACATAACCGTCGCGCTCCAGCCGGCCCAGCATCTCGTGCACCGTGGGTGCCGACAGCTGCATGGCCCGAGCCAGGTTTGCGCCCGTCATCGGCAGCTCGGCCTCGAATAGCCAGAACAGCGATTCGAGGTACTCCTCCTCGGCGACGGTGGCGTGGTCGGCAGCCATTGGGTCGATCCTAGCGAGCGCCTGCTCCCGCCCCCGGTCGCACCGGGCTCGTGGCGCGGTGGGCTCGGACCCCTCCCCGACGGAGCTAGGATCGCTCCCGTGGCCCTCCCGCTCAAGCCCCCAATCGAGCCTCAGCTGGCTCGCTCAGGCAAGGAGCTCCCGGTGGGCGAGCAGTGGAGCTACGAGCCGAAGTTCGACGGCTTCCGCGCGATTGCTTTCGTGGACGGAGACGACGTCGTGATCCAGTCTCGCGGAGCCAAGCCGCTCGGCCGCTACTTCCCCGAGCTCTCGTTTCCCTCCGGCCGGTATGTGATCGACGGCGAGATCGTCATCGATGCTGCCGACGGCCAACAGGACTTCGGCGCCCTCCAGCAGCGGATCCACCCCGCGGCGTCCCGGATCGCCCTGCTCGCCGAGGAGACTCCGGCACGCTACGTGGCCTTCGACATCCTGGCCGAGGACGACGAGGAGCTGATGGCGCTCCCGTTCGCTGAGCGCCGGGCGCGGCTCGAGCAGCTCACCCAGCTGGGCATCGGACTGACACCGCTTACGCGTGACCCTGCCGACACCGAGCCCTGGTTCGCGGGTGGTGAAGGCGTCGTGGCCAAGGAGCTGACCGCCCCCTACCGTCCCGGGCAGCGCAAGGGCATGGTCAAGGTCAAGCGGGTTCGAACGATCGATGCCGTCGTCGTCGGGTACCGCCCCGGCAAGGAGGAGAACACGGTCGGCTCGCTGATCCTGGGACTGTATGACCCGGACGGCAAGCTTCACGTGGTGGGTCACTCATCGGGTCTGCGCGCGGCCGAGAAACGCAAGCTGGTCGAGACCCTGGCCCCGTACGAGACGGGCCAGCGCGGGCACGGTGACGCGAGCCGCTGGAAGAGCGAGAAGGAGCTCCAGTGGATCTCTCTCCGTCCCGAGCTCGTGGTCGAGGTGAGCTTCGATCATGTCAGTGACGGGCGTATTCGCCACGGCACGCGGATCCTGCGCTGGCGCGAGGACAAGCCGCCTCGCGAGTGCCATCTAGCGCAGATGCAGTCCTAGCTAGTCCTTGCGGGCCCGGCTCGGCTGGACCCGCTTGGGCTCCCCCTGCTGCTTACGAAAGTGCGGCGGCCAGGGCGCGTCACCCAGGCCCTGGTCCTCGTCACGCTGGGCCAGAGCCAGCAGTCCGGCCAGCGAGCCGGCGTGCTCGTCCATGTCCGCGCTCGGATCGCCCTGCTCGGCCACCCGGGCGGGCACCGTGTCGATCCTGAGCTCGGCTGGTTCGACGTCGGCAACCTCGTCCCAGCGCAGCGGGGTCGACACGCGTGCGTCCGGCGTCGGGCGAACGCTGTAGGCCGAGGCCACCGTCCGGTCGCGGAGGTTCTGGTTGTAGTCGATGAACACGCCCTGCCGCTCCTCCTTCCACCACTGGCTGCTGGCAATCTCGGGCGCGCGCCGCTCAACCTCTCGGGCCAGCGCGACGGCGGCCCGGCGAACGGTGACGAAATCATGCTCCGGGACGAGGCGAACGTAGATGTGGATCCCTCGGGAGCCGCTGGTCTTCGGATATCCAGTCAGGCCGTTCTCGCGCAGGACCTCGCCCGCCGCGAGCGCGACCTGGCGGACGTCATCCCAGCTCGCCTCCGGCGTCGGGTCCAGGTCGACGCGCAGTTCGTCGGGGTGGTCAAGGTCCGGGAGGCGGACCTGCCACGGGTTCCAGTCGATCACGCCCAGATTTACCCCCCAGACCAGGGCGGCGGCATCGTTGGGCAGCAGCTCCCGGGCCGTGCGCCCGCTGGGAAACTGAACCGTGGTGCTCTGGAGCCATTCGGGCGCCGAATCGGGGATGCGCTTCTGGAAGAAGGGCTTGCCCGCCGCCCCGTCGACATAGCGCTTGAGCACGGTTGGACGGTCGTGCAGGTGGTTGATGATCGCCTCGGATACCTCGAGGTAGTACCGGACGAGGTCGAGCTTGGTGATGCCGGCCTCGGGGAAGAACACCTTGGCCGGATTGGAGATCCGAACCTCGGTGCCGGCAGCCTCGATCAGCTCGTACTCGGCCATCGGCAAACAGGATGACGGATACTGCCCGCCGTGCGCTCGACCGTCGGCATTCCCCGGACCGTGCTCGTCGCTCCGGACTCGTTCAAGGGGACGTTCACCGCGGCCCAGGTGGCGGAGGCGATTGGCGCCGGGGTCCAGGACGCGGGCTGGCCGGTAGACCTGTGCCCGGTCGCGGATGGGGGCGAGGGCACGCTGAGTACGCTGGCCGGCTCCTTCGAGGCCGAGTTCCGCACCGCCCTCGTGCATGACCCGCTCGGTCGCGAGGTCGAAGCTCGCTTTGCTCTCGCGGGCCGCGAGGCGATCATCGAGGCAGCTGCCGCCAGCGGACTTCACCTGGTCTCCGCGCGCGAGCGCGACGCGTTCGCCGCCAGCACGGCAGGGACCGGTGAGCTCATCGCGGCCGGCATCGACGCGGGCGCCCGCACGATCTACCTCGGCGTCGGCGGGAGCGCCACCACCGACGGCGGGACCGGGGCGATTCGGGCCATCGAACATGCCGGCGGGCTGCGCGGCGCCAAGCTTGTGGTCCTGTGCGATGTGCGGACGGCGTTCGAAGATGCTCCGCGCGTCTACGGGCCTCAGAAGGGCGCGGATGAAGCGGACGTTCGTCGCCTGATAGCCCGGCTCCACGCGCTCGCCCGTCGCTGGCCGCGCGATCCGCGCGGGATCCCGATGACCGGCGCTGCCGGTGGCCTGTCCGGCGGATTGTGGGCCGTGCTGAGGGCGGAGCTGGTGCCCGGCGCGCCGTTCATTCTCGACACGATCGGCTTCGACGCCCGGATGCGGGCGGCCCGCGCCGTCGTCACCGGGGAGGGAAAGCTCGACCAGCAGAGCCTGGTCGGCAAGGCGGTTTCGGAGGTGTCAACCCGCGCTCGTCAGGCCGGTGTCCCCTGCCACGCGATCGTCGGCGTCAGCGAGATCAGCACGTTCGACGCCCGGATTCTCGATCTCGAGACGATCTCCGAAGCCCAGACGCTCGCGCGGCTCAAGGCCGCCGGGCGTCGGCTCGCCACAGGGCTCTGATACGCGTGGGCGGCGAACCGCCGAGGTTCTAGTGCGCGAACGCCGCCCGCTGCTCGGCGCCGAAGCTGGGGAGGGGACCGGTGAGCGCCTGCAGGCGAGCGGTCTGCTCGCCGAGGAACTCGAGCAGCTTGTCCGCCATCTCGATGTGCATTCCCGCCCGGACGACGATCCGCAGCACGCTCAGGTCCTGGCGGTTCTCGGGGAAGGTGTAGGCCGGGACGAGCCAGCCCCGCTCGCGCAGATGGTCTGAGACGTCGAACACGCTGTAGTTCTTCACCGCCGGGTCGAGCGCGAAGGCGAACACGGGCAGGTCCCTGCCTTCGGAGATCAGCCTGTAGGGCCCCATCTCCGAGATCCCCTTCGAGAGATGCAGAGCGATGCTCTGGAGGGTCTGCATCATGCTCGTGTAGCCGTCATGACCGAGGCTCATGAACATGAAGTACTGGGCTACGACCTCGCTGCCCGGGCGCGAGAAGTTCAGCGAGAACGTCGGCATGTGGCCGCCGAGGTAGTTGACGTCGAACACCAGGTCCTTGGGCAGGGCCTCCTTGTCGCGCCAGACCGCCCATCCCACGCCGGGATAGACCAGGCCGTACTTGTGACCCGAGGCGTTGATTGACTGCACCCGGGCTATCCGGAAGTCCCACTCGAGCTCGGGCGCCAGGAACGGCGCCACGAAGCCGCCCGAGGCGGCGTCGACGTGCAGTGGGACGTGTATGCCGCGTTGTGACTCGAGGTCGTCGAGCGCGTCGGCGATGTCCTTGACCGGCTCGTAGCTACCGTCAAAGGTGGAGCCGAGGATCGCCACCACGCCGATGGTGTTCTCATCGCAGTGAGCCACGGCCCGCTCCGGGGTGAGGTGAAACGTCTCCCCCTCCATGGGCACCAGCCGCGGCTCAACGTCCCAGTAACGGCAGAACTTCTCCCAGCACACCTGGACGTTGGCGCCCATCACCATGTTGGGGCGGTCAGTCGGTTTGCCAGCCGCCCGCTGGCGATCTCGCCAGCGCCACTTGAGCGCCATTCCGGCGAGCATCGCCGCTTCGCTCGAGCCTGTGGTCGAGCAACCCGTGGCAGTCTCGTGCTCGGGGGAGTTCCACAGGTCGGCCAGGATGTTCACGCAGCGGGCCTCGATCTCCGCCGTGACCGGATACTCGTCCTTGTCGATCATGTTCTTATCGGCCGTCTCCGCCATCAGACGGCCCGCCACCGTGGGCATCCAGGTGGTCACGAAGGTGGCCAGGTTCAACCGCGCCTGGCCGTCGAGCAGAAGCTCGCTCGTGATCAGCTCATAGGACGCGTCAACGCCGATCCCGCTGGCGCTGAGACGATCGATCGGCAGCTCCCGCTCGACGCTGGTGTGCGTCGGCAGCTGGATGGGCCGGTTGTGCTTGCGATCCTGCTGGCGCGCGCTGAGTGCCATGCCGGGTCTCCTCGAGTGGTTCGTTGATCCCGAGCAAGCCTATGCCCTGCCCGGTGGGCAGGCACTGGTCCCTTGTGACCCCGGTCAAGGAGTCCGAGCTGGCCGAGGACGAGCGGCGGATTGCCGCCGAGACGAGGGACATCCGCATCCCCCTGATGCTCGGGCTCAGTCGGTGGCGAGAATCACGTCAGACGCCTTGACGATCGCGGTCACGCTGCTGCCCTCGGCCAACCCAAGCTCGTCCACGGCCTCGACGGTGATTGACGCAACCAGGCGCTGTCCCGCGACATCCAGGACCACGTTCGCGATGGCCTCCCCGCGCCGTATCTCGGTGACGGTCCCGGCCAGTTGGTTGCGGGCGCTCAAATTCACGTGGTCGTACTAGTACCACACCGCGTCGAGTCGTGGGGGCTTGCGGAACACAAGCCCGCGCACCGCGGCCGTGTGATCCGGATCCAGCCGGAGCTGGGGCAGCCGGGCCAGGAGCGTGCCCAACGCCGTGCGCGCCTCGAGACGGGCCAGGTGGACGCCAACGCACACGTGCGGTCCCTGGGCGAAGGCGAGATGACGGCGGTTGGCACGCCCGAGGTCGAACTCGTCTGGAGCCTCGAACACGGACGGATCGCGATTGGCGGCCGTGATCGAGATTCGGACCAGGTCACCCCGTTTGATGGCTGCCCCGCCCAGCCCGACGTCTGCCGTGGCGTAACGATCCACTACCGCTGCGGCCGGCTCGAGCCGGAGCGATTCGTCGATCGCCGCCGTGAGGAGCTCGGGCTCCCGGCGGGCGCGATCTAGCTGCTCGGGGCGCTCGAGGAGCATCAGCGCGGCGTTGGCGATCATGCCCTCCGTCGTCTCGATGCCGCCGAACAGCAGGACGCCGGCGTTGGCGATGATCTGCTCGTGGGTGAGCCTCGAGTCTGCCGCCGCAGCCGCCAGCAGCGAACGGTCATCTCCGCCGGAGATCACTTCCTCCAGACGGTCGGCCAGGGCCGCGAAGGCCCGCTGGCCGGCGCGGCTGGGGCCGCGGCCGGCCGTGATGTCTGTCACCGAGGCGACGATTGCGTCATAGAAGGCGAGTACTTGATCCACGTCGGCCCGGTCCAGCCCCAGTGCGCGAGTCACGATCGCCGCCGAGATCGGGCCGGCGAACGCTCGTCGCAGCTCGGCCCGGCCTGCGGGCTCGAGCCCATCGATCAGCCGGTGTGACTCCTCCAGCGCCGGCGTGGCGAACCGCTCCTTGACCGGCCCGGGTCTGAATGGCGCTACGAACGGCGCCCGGTGACGGGCGTGCTCCTCGCCGTCGAGACTGAGCATGCTCGGGCCGAGGACCTGGGCCGTCGAGAACCGCGGGTCATCCACCGTGAACGTCTCGTGATCGCGCATGGCCGTCAGGGCCAGGTCATAGCGGGTGACGAGCCATCCATCGAGACTCGGTAGCCAGGACACCGGCTCGCCCTCGCGCAGCCGCGCCAGGACCGGATGTGGGTCGCGGTCGAGCTCGTCCAGCGTGACCGCGGCACCGATCGGAAAGCTCGCCATCGGTTCATTCTGACGGCGGCGGCTGGCAGCCGAGATCGATCAGGTGCCGGATGAAGGCGCTTCGGTCTCGCTCGGGATGAAATGGGTCCAGACCATCGCGCAGCAGCGCGGCCACGCGCTCGAGGTCACACAGGAGCGCGAGCTTGCCGGGCGGGTCATCCCATTCACCCGAGTCATAGCGGTCCGCCCACGCCGCCAGCGCGGCCAGCGTCTCGAGCTGCACCTCGTCCTGCCACCACCCGGACCGAAGGGCCAGCCGGTAGCGCTCGCGCAGCGCGCACACATCGGTCCATAGCCGCTCGAACCACACCCATCGTTCCCGCGGGTAGAGTCCGCGCCAGGTCATCGGCCAGCGAGCGCCGTCATCCTCGAGCCAGGGCGGATCCTCCTGCGGATCGCCCGGATCGCGCCGGTTCATGACGCGGCCAGCTTTCGCAGCCGCCGGTCATCGAACCACATGCGGAGCTCGACCTCCACCGGCGGGACCCGGCCATAGAGCAGCATGGCGTGGCGCTCGGGCAGCTGACGTAGCGCCTCGGCCGCGACCAGCGGCCGGCGCCGCACGGAGCTCGTCCTCGTTCCACCGCCGGCCCCAGCCCCGGTGGTCCTGGAGGTCTCGCGCGCCTCCTCCTCGCCGATCAGGCCGGCAAAGTAGCGGAGCGTGTCGAGGTCGGCCACGCCCGGGAGCAGCAACCGGGCCCGGTGGCTGTTGACCACCGTCTCGGCTTGGCGGCCGTAGCGACTGCGCGCCTGGGCCAGGTCATGGAAGATCGAGACGAGCTGGATATTGTGGCTCGGCGCGGTCGAGGCGATCTCGGCCAGGTTGGGGAGCGGCGCGACGTTGCCCGCTTCGTCCAGGCACAGGAGCAGCGGGTGCTCGAGCCGCCCGCCGGCGAGCGTCGCGCGCTCGTACGCCCGATCGATCATCTCCGAGAGCAGGGCCAGGAAGATCGGGCGCAGAAGCTTCGACGCCTTGGCGTCGCCGATTAGGTACAGCGTCGAGCGGCCGTCTAGGAGCGCATCGGGGACGATCTCCGACGAGCGGGCCGATTCCACCACGCGGCGGAATCGGTAGGCGCGCAGGAGTCCCTGCGCTGTCGCCTCGATTGACGTACGGGTGCGGTCAGCCTGGGACTCGAACGCGCGCAGGGCGTCATACGCTGTGTTGACGTCCTCGAGCCTCGCCGGGTCATCGGCCGAGCCGCTCAGCCGGGCGATTGTCTGATCGAGCTCCCGGGCTCCCTGGCCGTAGACCCAGCGCACGACGGCGTCCATTCCCGCCCCCGAGGCGGCGGCTACGAATAGCAACGGCGCCAGCCGCTGCTCGGCGGCCACGGCCCAGAAGTCACCGCCGTCGACGCCCTTCTGGTCAAGCTCGCCCGCTGATGCCAGCCGCCAGGCGGTCTCGAGCGCGCCATCCCAGGTCCGGGCCGCGCCCAGCGGGGACCACGTCTGTGAGCCTCCGCCGGCCAGCCCGAACGGATCGAACACGAACACGGAACCGAGCTGGCGCCGGCGCTCGATCGTGCCGGACAGCAGATCGGTCTTGATCGACGAGGCGATGGCGGGACCGTCCCACTCGAGCAGGGCCGGCACTGCGAGACCGGCTGACTTGCCGGACTGGGGCGGACCAAACGCCACCAGGGCGTGCCGCTCCTCGGCGTACAGGAGCCTGCCCCGGTAGCGCCCGAGCGTGAGGCGGCCTCGATGACGTGCGTCCGGGCTCCCGCCGCCTCCGACCCGAGTACCCAGGAGGGGAGCCAGATCGGAGCGGCGGGCCCAGCGTGCGCCCGCTCCGGGGCGGAGCACGCGGGCCGTCAGGCCAAGACGGCCCGCCAGAGCGAGCACGCCCCCGGCGGCCAGGGCGAGCACGCCCAGAGCGGCGTAGAACCCGCCCGGGCCCGGAAGCCGGGCGCTCACCCGTCGCGGCCAGGCGGCAGCCGGGTCCGAGAGCCGAGCAGGGAGACGGGCGAGGACACCAAGCACCTGACCCGCCTGAACCCGAGGCCAGCCCGAGCCGAACAACGCGCCGGCGAGTCCGCCCCACATCCAGACTCCGAGCCCCAGGCCGAACACCAGCCCGATCAGCGCCAGCATGGCGAGGTCCGAGATGCCGTCACTGCGTGCCGTCCGGTTCATGGCCGGCGCAGGTCCGCTGCCGTGACGTCCATCCCGGTGTCGGTGTCCGTCAGGCGGGCTTCGATCCGCGAGCGGTAGTGCTGGACGACGAACGAGCGGGCGCCCACGCGCCACAGCGCCTGCCCGGCTGACAGCATCGAGATTAACTCGGCCTCGCTGTGAGACAGCCCGAGCAGGGAGCGGGTGAGTGGAACCTGACTCTCATCCTGGTGGTAGACGATCCGCGTCGAAGCGTCGGCCACCAGTCCCTCGGCAATCCGTGCCGCCCGCGAGCCCGCGTCGCCCGCGGCATGGAGGTCAGCCAGTTTGTGCAGCACCACCAGGTTCATGACTCCGAACTGGCGCGCGAGCTTGAAGTTCGACTGAAACCACTCGCCGAGGCCGGTGTGCTGAACGATCTTCCATGATTCGTCGGCCACGTTGACCAGGCGTTCGCGGCCGGGGCGGTCTGCCGTGCGGGCCAGGAGGGCGCTGATCCACGCCGTCGCGCAGGCCATCAGGATGCCGACCGCCGGCGAGTCGCGCACGGCATGGAGATCGAGCACGAGCAGCTTCGCGTCGAGGTCAAGGCCTGGAGTGGTGGGACCGTCGAACATTCCCCGCAACGGTCCCTCGCACAGGTCCTGTAGGGCCAGCGCGGCCCGACGAGCATCACTGGCCAGCCGCTCGGTGCTCGTCTGGAGGCGAGCGGCCATCTCGGCGACCGGCTGGAAGAGAACCGAGGCGATCGCGGGCAGCGTCGGCTCGGCGTGCGTCCGCACGCGGACGGTCCGCAGGGCCTCGCGCAGCGCGCCGGCCTCGGCCTGAGTCAGGGGCCCTCCGAGCGCGGTCACAGTGACGGCGCGCAGCAGCTCGAGCTGGGCATGCTCCTCGGGGCGGGCGGCCAGCGGGTTGAGCCGGATCGAACCGCCGGGAACCAGCGAGACCGGCTTCACGCCCACGGCTTCGCACAGCGGTCCATACTCGCGCTTGACGTCCAGGACGAAGGCGCGGCGCCCGAATAGCAACAGGCGCCACAGGAGCGTCTTGACCAGCGAGCTTTTGCCCTGGCCGAGCTTGCCGAGCACGATCACGTTCGGGTCATCGAGCGTGCCCTCGCCATACAGGACCCAGGGGTCGTAACAGAACGCCCCGCCGCTCGAGTCTCGTCCGATGAACACTCCGCGTCCGCTCGAGCCGCCCGCGGTGATGAATGGGTAGATGGCCTGGGCATGCCGGGTGGTGCAGCGGTGCCCCGGACGCTCAGAGCGCGATTTCATCTCAATCCCCGGCAGAGCGGCAAGGTGAATGTGAACGCGTCGGCCTGCTGCCCGTACAGCCGGTGCAGCTCGAGATGGGCACGCGCGGCATGGCCCAGGACCTCGGCGCACGAGCGGCGGAGGTCATCGGGATCTCGGCCCGAAATCGTCACGAAGCCGCTCAGGCGCACCTCTCCGTGTCCGGCCGCGAGCTCAGCCTCGCGCCGAGCCGTCGCATCGCGAGCCTGGCGCTGACGGGCGGTCTCGGATTGGCCGAATCGGGCTCGGAGGTCTCGGTCGGCGCGGTCCCGCGTGATCGCCGCTTCGACCTCTCGTGTCGAGCGTTCGGCCGGCAGGGGCTCGAACGTCACGGCCACGGAGCGAACCGCGCTCGAGCCGCCGAGCAGCGCCGCCATGAACATCGGCGAGACCTCCACCCGAGGCCACGCGCCGATCCAGTACGTGGCGTGCACCGCCCCGTCGGTGCGGTAGTGATCCCACGCCTCCCGGGCACCGAGCGGCCAGGCGGCTCGCTCGGACAGCCCATCGCGTTCCGGATCGGCGGCGTCGAGCCCGGCCAGCTCGGCCCGTGCGTACGGATCGAAGGCGGTGCGCAGTGCGCGCGCGAGCTGACCGGTGCTGAGCGCTCCGAGCACCGTCACCTCGGCCGCCTCGAGGCCCTTGGCCACTCGCTCGGTCTCCTCGACCAGGGCCTCCACCAGCCGTCCACGATCGCCCCCGCGGCGGGAATCCACCTGTACGGCCAAGAGGATCTCGTGCTCCTGGGAGACGCGGGCGGTGGTCCCGATCAGCTCCAGGTAGGAGTCGATCATCGGCGTTCCGCGCAGCGGCACGGCCGGGTCGCGCTCAGCGTGAACCCAGCGGGCCAGCTCGTCTGCCTGCGACGGCACGGTGCGCTCGATCCACTGGACGCGCCGGATCGGCGAGCCGCTGGCGCCCGAGAGTACGAGTCCCCACCGCGCCAGCCGGCGTTCCTGGGCCTCCGGGTCGAGCAGGGAGAACGCGTGCACGCGGCAGGCGAGAACCGCCGTCAGACGCCGCCCGGCGTGCTCGGACAACGCTCCGATCGGACGCTGCCGGTACTCCGCTTCCACGATCCGCACGCCGCGGAGCGCGGCCGGGGTCACGGCGGCGGGTTCGTCGCGCTGGCGCCCCCGAACTCTGATCCCGGTGACGGGCAGAGGCGAAGCGAAGCGCGCGCGCCCGAAGGCCCAGCGCGCGGCGAACGCGGTCGCCACCGGGGCCCACTCGGGAGCGGAGCGCCCACCCAGGGGCACGAATCCGGCGCCCGCAGCACCCAGGAGGATGAGGAAGGCGGCCAGGGCCCCGTTGGCCGAGGGCGACCGGTCAAGGATCGCGATCCCGATCAGGGTTCCGATCGCCACCAGCGTGACCTGCCCCGCCCGCAGCGGGCCGAACAGCCCACGCCGCTCGAGAGGCCCGAACGAGTACGTGAGCCGGCGCTCGCTCACAGGGTGCCTCCTTCTGGCTCCTGTCTGGGCGGCAGCGGATCATGATCTTCGTGCGGGGGCTGTGGGTCGGGCCTGGGATCGGCCTCGGGAGGCGGGTCCGGGGGCAGCGAGTCCGGCCCGAGGACGAACTCCAGGCTGCGGTCGGGGGCCTGGTACATCGGGTCGAGTCCCGGCGAGCGCTCACGCGGTCTGGAGTCCACGGCCGTATCGGGCGGAGCGCCTGGCGGCGGCTCGGTGCTCGCCCCCGCTGACGGCTCGACCGGAATCGCCGGCGATCCTTGAGACGGCTCGGCGCCGGCCCGCACCGCACCGGCCGGCTCGGTGCTCGCCTGCGCTCGCGATGCCGCGGCGGTCTCAGGGGCACCAGCCTGTCCGCCCCTGTCCTCGGCGCCACTCGAACCCGAGCTTCGTGCCAACCCCTCGATCGCGGCTCGGGCGGCGCCCCGCTCGCCATCGGGTCCACTCGCCCAGCCAAGAGCTTCGGTCGGCAACCGGCTCACCAGCTCCTGGGCGATGTCGCCCGCCTCCAGGCTGCGTTCAACGCTGGGTCTGAGGGGCTGACCCTGGCTGCGAAGCCCGTGCAGGCCGCCGGCGAGCTCGTGCAGCGGCAGCAGGCGGAGCAGCGCCCAGGGTGAGAAGGCGGCCAGCATCACGAGCGTGGTGCCCTGGAGCAGCTGGGTCGCGCTGGGGACAGGGGTATGACCCATCGCCGCGCCGCCCAGCGCCAGCACGGCCACGATCGCGAACTTGGACAGGATCAGAGCCACAAGTAGCTCGACCGCCCGCACCGCCCACACTTTCCGTGCCGGCCACACGAAGGCGGCGAAGAAGAGCGGCAGCATCAGGACGATCACATACACCGCCGCGGAGCGGATCAAGAGCTCGACCCACAGGGTGAGCGTGGCCGCCACGGCCAACAGCCCGACGAAGAACAGCAGAAACGTCGAGTGGCTCAGACCGCTAAGCGTCGAGGTGAGCGCTCCGGCCCGGGCGAGGAAGCTCACGTCCGAGGACCCAGACGCCGACGACACGATCGCCGATAGCTCATCCGAGGCCGATAGCAGCAGCATCGTGACCGGGGCGGCCACGGCCACGGCCAGCAATCCGAGCGGCAGGTAGCCGAACGCCGAACGAGCCAGTAGCGCCGGATCAGAGCGGAGCAGGGCCTGGATCGCGGCCGCGAACAGGAACGGCAGCGTCAGCAGCGCGGACACTCCGGCCATGCGCCAGTACGACGCAGAGAACCACGTGCTCTCGAGCTGCGGCCGCGTGGTCGAATTTATGACCGCCGCGGTGTCATGTAGCACCAGCTTGGCTCCGCCCAGGACCCAGGCGCTCGCGGCCGCCAGCGCGGCTCCGAACGTCAACGCCTTGGCCGCCTTGCCGGCACCCGACAATGACTCGAGTGCGCCGCCGAGGTGGCCGCCGAGCAGCTTCTTGCCCGCCTTCAGGGCGCGCCCCAGATGACTTGCTCCCGAGCAGATCTTGCCGGCCAGGGTGCTCACGAGCCCGGCTAGGCTGCAGATCGGCTTGACGGGGTTGAAGGCCTGCGCCGCCGGGGGCGAAGCCCAGCTCGTCGCGAGCGCGCCAGCCAGGACGAGCGCCGTCGCCGGCGCCACGAGCCGGCGCCTCATCGTGCCGTCGTCCCGAGGTGCTGGAAGAAATTGACCAGCCCGGGAGCGGCGCCGACGATCAGAGCCGAGCCGCCCGAGATCAGAGCTGCCATCCGGCCGCGCGCCGCGTACTGATGGTTGTGCGTGTGTGACGCCACCGCCCACAGCCCGGCTCCCACGAACGCGCCGAGCAGCGCGATGGCCAGCGCCCACGCTTCGGCGCCATTGACCAGCTGTTGCAGGACGTTGCTCCCAGGTAGGCCACGGAGGTTGGGGTGCGCAGTTACGGCGAAGGCTTCCGACGGGTTCACCAGCACGGGGCTCCTTTCGAATAAGTGCTGTTGACCCTACTGAGTCCAATTGAGTTATAGTAGGCTTACTTGTAAATAATTAGACTCAATTAGATCCAGAGAGGTGAGGGCGATGACAGATCAGGCGTGGAGCGGCAATGGGTCGTCCGAGGACATGGGTGAGCTGTACGCAATGCACGCCCGCCGGCTCCGCCAGATCGTCCGCGGAGGCGTTCGGGCGCCAGAGCCGCTGATCGAGGATGCCTGTCAGGTGGCGTGGACGCGCCTACTGCGCCATCGCGGCAGCATCAGGCGCGAGGCGGCCCTGGCGTGGCTGGTCACGACCGCTAGTCGTGAGGCCCTGAGGTTGATCCGGCGCTCCGACCGTGAGCTGTCACTCGACGAGCTCGGAGATGCCACCCCAGCCCCCGCCGGTACAGCGCCTGACGAGCTGGCCGAGTGGCGTTACCGGCTCGAGCGGATCCGTGACCTGCCCACGCGCCAGCAGCAGCTGGTCTGGCTGCAGGGGCTCGGCCTGAGCTACGCCGAAATGTCCGGGTATACAGGCGCCAGCCGGCGGACCGTCGAACGTCAGCTGCTGCGAGCCAAGCGGGCGCTCCGCTCAGAGTGATGCTTTACCGCCGGGGACGCTCCCGGCGCCGGAAGCTGACTACCGCCGGGCGCGTCCCCGCTTGCGCCGGCGCCGTTCCGCCGGGCTGAGCTTGCGCGGCTTGGGCTGGGGCTTGGTCCCGGCGCGAGCACGGCCGTCCCCTGCGGCAGCGGCGGCCGCCTTGACCGGCGCACGGCGCCGCGCATCACGCCAGATGAAGAGCGAGATTCCGACCAGGATCACGACCGCAGCCAGGGCGATCCCGATCGCGTTTGAGCTGCTCAGTGAGCTGCTCCCAGCCGTCGTGGTGGCCGCGGTGGTGACGACGGTCGGGGCCGGGGTGGGCGCCGCCGTGGTAACGGGACCGGTGGGGAACGCGGTCAGGGGATTCGTCGTGCTCGTCACAGCCGCCCGCGCGGCGGGGGTGCCGGCCAGCCCAAACCCGGCCGCCACCCCGAGCGTGAGCGCAACGGCGACAGCGGCCGCGGCGCCGGCGCCGAAGGTACGCCTCCCGGTCACCGCTCCGAGGCGAGCGGTTGTTCCATCGCCGGCGTCGAGGGCGGATCCCGGTACGGGTCCTGGTTCTCGGTGTCCTCTTCGTGGTAGACGCTCTCGACGTTCACAGACCAGATGTCGTGAGTCGTGCCGAGCAGCAGATTGTCCACCGCGCGCATGGCGGTCAGCATTGAGTGGTCGGAGTTGTTGTAGCGGTGCAGCCCGTTGCGCCCGACCTGGGTCAGGTTGTCGATGCCCTCGAGCCAGGTCCGGATCGTTGCCACGCGCTGGCTGTACTCGACGTCGTAGATCGGATACGCCTTGTGCACCCGGACCACGAAGCCGAACTTCACCTTGTCGGCGCGCGCCAACCCGAGCTTTTCGATCTCCGTCTTAGCCAGCTCGACCAGGTCATCGTCAGCCATCGACCAGAGATCGTCGCCCTCGAAGCAGAAGTACTCCATGCCCACCGAGGCATCGGTTTCGTTGGGAACCATCCACGGGCTCCAGGAGCGGAAGTTCTGGATCCGGAGCACCCGAACGCCCGGCTGGTGGATGTAGATCCAGTTGTCGGGGAACAGATCCTTGGTGCCCTCGATGACGAGCGAGACGGTGAGGAAGTCCCGGTAGCGCAGACCCCGCGCCGCGTCGCGGACCTCGCCCGGAGCGTCCGGATCGGCGATCCCGACCGTGGTGCGAAGGGGCAACGACGAGATCACGTGAGACGGCTTAAGGGTTTCCCCGCCGGCCAACACCTCGAGCACGCGGCCGCCCTCGATCCGGAGCCGGGTTACTGGGGCATTCAGCCGCACCTCGCCGCCCTGCTCGTGGATGTCAGCCGCCATCTGCTCCCACATCTGGCCCGGGCCGTAGCGGGGGTAGTTGAACTCCGAGATCAATGACTTGATCTTGTTGCCCTTGTTGCCGAAGAACGCTGCCCTGGCGGCGCTGAAGAATGACAGCCCCTTGATCCGCTGTGCCGCCCATTCGGCGCGGATCTCATCCGTGGAGACGCCCCACAGCTTCTCGGTGTAGGTCTTGAAGAAGTGCTGATAGAGGCGCTTGCCGAAGCGGTTCGAGACCCATTGCTCGAATGTGTCCTCGCGGCCCTTGGGCTTAACTGCCGCCCACAGGTACGAGGCCATGCAGCGGGTGAGCTCCACAGGGCCGAGCTTGCGGATCACGTCCATGCCCTGGAGCGGGTACTCGAGGAACTTGTCGTTCCAGTAGATCCGAGATTGACGGGGCCGGCGGAGGAACTCCTCCTTCATGATCTCGTGCCACAGGTCGTCCACCTCTTTGACCTTGGTGAAGAAGCGATGGCCGCCGAGATCGAAGCGATAACCGTCACGCACTTCGGTCCGGGCCAGGCCCCCGATCTGATCGGTGGACTCGAGCACGATCACGGGCTTGCCCTGCTTGGCGAGCAGATACCCGGCGGTGAGCCCCGCGGGTCCTGCGCCCAGTACGACGACCGGATGCTCGGGCGTGATGTCGGCGCCTGTGGCGCTGGCGGCTTCTGGCTTAGAGGGCACTTTGGAGGTCCTTAGGTCTTTCTATAGAGGAGCGCGCTGTCGGCGACGCAGCAGGAACCCCGATAACTGTGCGGAGCCCACGCGACCGGCTTGAGGCTCGGGTCGGACGCGAGAAGCGCCCCCCACTGGGCCGATCGCCGCCGGACGAGCTCCGTCCACGGGGCCTCCCAGTTCTGCGCTCCCTCGGTCAAGGGACGCACGAAGAGGACCTGCTGGTTCGGTTTGAGACTAGCAATCAAGCGTCCCAGTACGGCTTTCGGGTTCGCGTGTTGCAGCCGGGGCAGGGCACCCACCCAGTTCATGGACTGGTTGTCCCTGACCGGGCCGGTGGTATTGGCGAAGCGCACGCCGGCCGGGAGGTAGTACCAGGCCAGCGGTACGGCCTCCGGCTGGCCGAGGATCACGAGATCACCCCGGTGCAGCAGTGGCCCCATTTCGCCGGCGATATCCCGCATGTCGCTCTTGTAGTGGGGGGTGAGCTCGGACGGGTTGGCCCAGAAGACGATCACCAGCAGCACGGCTACGAGTCCCACACCCTTAGCCCGGGCCAGGCCCAGTGTGGCCAGCAGCAGCAGCGAGCCGAGCACCGGTGCGAAGTAGCGGTAGGCCCAGGCGGGAGAGAAGTGCGACACGATCCACCCGAAGCCGAGCGTGCCCACCGGCAGCATGATCAGAGTCCACAGGACCAGCGACTCACGGCTGCGCCAGCGGCTCCGCACACACAGTGGGGCGATGCCGAGCGCGGCCACGAGCACTAGGGCCACGGTGGCCCGATCGCCGCCCATCAGGTTGCGGGAGATCTGAACCGGGGCCCCGAAGTTAGGCGCGGTGTCCCAGGGCGATCCGGTGTGCGCAACCTGGTACAGCAGGGTCGGCAGCCAGGGCAGGAAGAGCACTCCGGCCGCCCCGAACGCGATCAGTCCATCCCGCAGCACGACTCGGGGTTCGTCACTGGCCCGCCAAATGACCGCGAAGGCCAGGGCGGCCCCGACGCCGAAGAAGATCCCCCACGCGTGCGTGTACAGCATCAGGGTCTGGCAGAGCGTGAACAGGATCAGATAGCGGCGCCGCCGATATATGAAGCCCTGGACGAAGCCCATCGTGGCCAGGAGCCCCAGGAACGCCATCAGCGAGTACATCCGCGTCTCCTGGCTGTACGCGGTCAGGAACGGGTTGAGCGCGAACAGGATCATCGCGATCACGCCGGCCCAGACTCCCCACAGCTTCCACGCCACCCAGGTGCCGGTGGGAATGCACAGCAGCCCGAAGATCAGAGACAGCACGTGCGTCTCGCTCTCGCTCGAGCCGAACACGCTCATCCACACATGCAGCAGGAGGTAATAGAGCGGCGGCGAGCCATCGTGGCGAAGCACGGTCGGGATCGAGGCCAGCGAGTGCGAGGAGATCCCGACCGACAGCCCTTCGTCAATCCAGAACTGACCGTTCAGGTATCGGGTGCGCAGGATGGCCGAGATCGCCGTGACGACAAGCAGCACACCGCCCACCAGGATCCAAGCCGGGATCCCAGCCAGGCGGTCCGGGAGCCGGACGTCAAAGGTGGCCTGATCGTCGCTGGGTCCGCCGGCGCGTGGTGCAGACGTCTGGGGGGCGGTGGCCGTGGACATCTAGAGGACAGGTACCCGGCTCATGCGCATCCCGTTACCCGCGACATGAGGTGAACAGGTTGAAAGTGCGAACGTGGCCCACCTCGGTGTAATGCGTGTTCGGCCAGCTGTGGACGATCGGGAGCAGCGTCGCATTGTGCTGCGCTCTGGTCTGGAGAATCACGTTTGGCGGGGGCCCGGCGGGCTCTTCGGCGGCCGGCGGCGCCTCGACGTCCACCGTGTGTACGCCAAGCGTCCAGGCCACCATCGGCACCTGGAAGCCCTCGGTCATAACGGTGCCACAGCGCAGCAACTTGGCTGCACCGCCGTACTCCTGGACGATCTTGCTCGCGTCCTGGCGCAGATGGGCCTGGTAGACGAGCGCCCGGTGAGTGCGCTGAATGTCGATCAGGTTCCCGCCCACCCAAGATGGCAGCAGCGCGAACGCCACGCCGACGACGGCCACCCCGGCCAACCACGCCGACTGCGTCACCCCTCCGCCCCCCGACGGCGTGACCGCTCCGCCCCCCGACCGGGCCGGTCTGCCTCGCCGCACCAGGCCGGCGAGAAGGCTTCCGATCTCCTGCCCGGCCCAGCCCCAGCCGACGGCTCCACACACCTCCACCAGCGCCGAGCCGATGACCAGGTACCGGTTGTTCCCCGAGAAACCGATCTGGGTCATGATCGCGATGACCACGAACCAGGCCAGGCCCATGACCCCGGCGAGCGCGGCGGCCGTCTGAGCTCGCGTCTGCGGCGCGCGGAGCCGATCCCAACGGGACTGGGGCCCAGAACGGGACTCAGACCCAGAACGGGACTCGGACCCAGAGCCGGATCCGCGCCACAGCCGGACGACAAGGAACGCCACCACGCCAACCAGGACTGCCGCCACGACCTTGATTCGGAGCAGGATCGTCGGCCACGCGGCGTCCACTAGCTCCGAGCAGAACGGGCAATGTGCGAACGCCAGGCTGTTTGACCGCGGGTGTTGAGCCCGGTTCACGCCGCGCAGGAAGTGGCCCGAGCCCCAGTACTCGGGCAGGAACCACAGAATCGGTATGAGCACGAACAGCCCGATGACGAGCTTGCGGGCGCCGGCGTCTTTCCAGAACAGATACAACCCGTACGGACCCCAGAAGAGCCAGATTTCCGGCCGGTCCAGCGCGGCGAAGAAACCGATCGCGAACGCCTGCCGCGGCTTGCCCTCGAGGTGGCGCTCGATCGCGATCAGGATGACCGCCGTGGCCAGACCCTCGGAATAGCCGAGTGCGTTGTCGCTGATGTACCCACCCGAAAGCGTCAGCCCGAGGGCGGCGATCAAGCCGGCCATCAGCGCGGGCGCCAGCCGGATCAGCGGGCTCACATCGGTGGCGGCCGAGGTGAAGTAAGTCCCGATCTGGCGCGTGAGGCGGAACGACATCCGGAATACCATCACCACCGCCGCGAAGGCACCCGCGCGCGCGACGACCAGCCACATGTCGGGCTCGGCCTGACCGAACGGAGCAAACAGGGTGGTGAAGAGCACCGGGAGCGGCTTCCAGGTGGGGCCGCCAGTCGTGTGCAGCTTGAGGTGCACGATCTCACGGCCCCAAACGATCCATGCCCACGGGTCGTAGCTCGGGGTCGAGGGGACGAGCAGAGACAGCGCGCCGACGACCAGTGCCACGACGATCAGACCGAGATAGAACCGCCCCGGCGACAGCTGCCACCAAGCGGAAGCGGTGTCCCGATCGCTTACGGGGGCGGCGGCCGCACTCTGCGCCGGGATGTCCGTCGTTGAGGCTGAGAGCAGGTTGGCGAGCGGTCGCGGGAACACGGTCTGGGAGCGTCGCGAGGCCAGTGGCCCGGCGGGGTTACGGATGCGTTAGCGCCCGCTGAACCACGAGACGCCGAGCGCGGACGCTGACGAGCGCGCTCGGAGGGCGGGTTCGCGCGGGAATTGTAGCTGCGGCCTACCCGAGGCCGAGCTTGGTCTTGAGCGCCATGATGCGCTGGTAGGACGCGTCGGCACTTGCGGTGCTGATCTTGCCCGTGTGCAGCGCCGAGGTCAGGGCCGCCAGCTCGCCCGGGGCCGAGTCCGCGTACAGCAGGATGTCAGCACCGGCGGTGGCGGCCAGCACTCCGGCGGTGCGCTCGTTGTAATCGGTGAGGGTGCGGAGCGCGTCCGTGATCGTTACACCGGCGAACGTCAACTTGCCGCGCAGGAGGCTCCCACCGATCCGACGCGAGAGGGCCGCTGGTAAGCCGCTGTGGTCATAGGCGGGAAAGCCCGCGGTGGACAACATCACCGCGTCGAGTCCCCGCGGGATCATCCGCTCGTAGGGCTTGAGCGCCGCCCCCCGTTGGGCCACGCTCGGCCTCAGCTCCTGGCGCGTGTAATCGGTGTCGGTGGCTGCCGAGCCGAGGCCCGGGAACGTCTTGACCGCAGCGGCCACCCCGCGAGCCTGGAGCCCGAAGGCAAATGCGCTGGCAAACCTGGCCACCGTTCCCGCGTTGAACGAGAACGCGCGGCCTTCGCGCCAGATGAACGCGCCACCGAAGGTGGGGACGTCCGCAACCGGGGCCAGGTCCATGTTGATGCCCCAGGCCTTGAGAAGCGACCCGGTAGCGCGTCCCTGCGCGGTGGCTACCGAGACCTTATGGGTGGCCGCCATCTGTGGCGGTGACAGGGTCGGTGGCCCGGACGGGATCCGCTTGACCTCTCCGCCCTCCTGGTCGACCGCGATCAGGAGCTTGGAATTGCCGCCCGCGCGCGCCCATCTCTGGAGCTGGCTCGTCATCGCGACGGTCTGGCTGCGGTTGATGATGTTGGCGGCGAATAGGATCACGGATCCGGCCTGTCCGGCCTTGACCGCGCGCAGCAGTGAGAGCGGCGCAGCGGTACCGCTGAACCCGACCATGATTCGCTGGCCGAGGAGCTTGCTGGCCGCGGTGGGCACCGATGCGGTCGGGGGCACCGATGCGGTTGGGGGCACGGATGCGCCCGTGGGCGCGGACCCGGCCGAATCTGTTCCACCGGCAGGCGCAGGTACGGCATGCGGCCGAGCGCGATCCGACAAGTTCGCCGGATGCCCCAGCGTTCCCCCGAGCGCGAGCGCACCAGCCAGCACCGTGAGGGCGGCTCGAACTACCCCGACACGCCCTTGGCCATGCAGGTCTCGACCTTCGTGAGCAGCGCGTCGGAGGCGCTGTTGGGGTACAGCAGGGCGCTGCCGATTACTTCGGCGCTCTCGACCTGCCCGTCGATCTGCAGCTCCTGCGCGGCTCCCGGCGTGGGCTCGAACACGACCGTGGGCCCGGACGGCTTGGTGCCAATCTGGAGCCCGGTCCGGCCGAACTCGACCACGGGAATGTGGTCGGCCCGGAGACAGGCAACGTGCGTCTTGCGCGGATCGTCGATCTGCTTCTGAGTTTTGCTCGCCGCCTTCAGCGTGCCCGCTTGCGGTTTGGCGGTGTTGCCGCATGCTGACAGCGAGATCGCGGCCAGCCCAGCGGCCAGCGCGAGCTTCGCAGAGGACATGCGGGGAGAGGGTAGAGGATGATCTGCCACCGTGATCGCGTTCGCCGCACTAACCGGCCCGATACCCAAGGCGGGTGTGGTGATCGTGGCCCTGTTCGCCGCGATGGTTCTGGTGGGCGCCGATCGGCGTCTGCGAGCGCTGGGAATGCTGGGGGCGCTGGTGCTCTCGCCGGCGTTGCTGCTGAGCGACATCTGGAGCTCTCCGCAGCTTCGTCTCGTGCATCGCCACCCGCTAGTGGCTGTGGTCGGGGCCGTGGTCGCCCTCGCGGTCCTGGCCGGCGCCGCCCGGCTGATCGCTCGGCATCCCCTGGTACTCGCACCGCTGGCCGTGCTGGCGCTCCCGTTTCGGGTTCCGATCCACGCCGGAGGGACGACATCGAACCTGCTCGTACCGCTGTACCTGGTGGTTGCGGCCGGATCGCTGGCCTGGATCGTCCCTGCCCTGCGTACGCCGGCGCCACCCACCTCGGACACCGCCGACGGCTCGGGCGGGTGGGCGGCCTGGGTCGAGCGTCTGCTCGCGCTCTACGTCGTGCTCTACGGCCTGCAGGCGGTGTACTCGCCGGACTTCGAAAAGGCGCTGCAGCAGATGGTCTTCTTCTACGTGCCGTTCACGCTGCTCTACCGCCTGCTGCGTGGTCTGACCTGGACGCCCGCCGCCATCCGCCGGTGCCTCCAGCTACTGATCGTGATGGCGATCGTGTTCTCGTGCATCGGCTTCTACGAGTACGCGACCAAGACGATCATCCTTGACTCGAAGCTGGCCATCGCCAACCAGCTGCACACCTACTTCACGGTCAACTCGGTCTTCTTTGACCCGGACATCTTCGGCCGCTTCCTGGCCCTCTCGATGGTCCTGCTGGCTGTGCTGCTCCTCTATGACCGCCCTCAGCGCGAGCAGCTGATCGCCGTCGTCGCCTTGGCCATCCTGTGGGGCGGGCTGGTGCTCACCTTGTCGCGGTCGAGCCTCGGCGCGCTGCTGGTCGGCCTGGCTGTGCTCGCCGCCATGCGATGGAGACCGTCACGGGCGGTCGTGGCCGCCGTGGTGGTGATCGCGCTCGGTGCCGTCGCGGTGGCGGCGTCCCCGCGAACTTTCGGCCTCAACCAGGGGATCAACGGAGCCTCGAGCGGGCGCGGCGGCCTGGTCAGTGGCGGACTGTCGCTGTTCTCCGAGCGTCCGCTCTGGGGCTATGGCTCGGGTTCGTTCGTACTCGAGTACCGAGCTCACCACCACGCCACGGCCACGACACTGTCAGCCTCACACACGATCCCGGTCACGATCGCAGCCGAGCAGGGCTTGATCGGTGAGCTGGCCTACGTCGCGCTCGTGGTCGTGGCGTTCCTATGTCTGTTCCGCCGCGCGCGGGGGGACCCGGTCCGAAGCGCGTTGGCCGCCGCCTTCGCCGGGCTGATCTTCCACACGATGCTGTACGCCGACTTCCTCGAGGACCCGACCACCTGGGCCCTGCTCGGGATCGGGGTCTCGCTGGCCGTCGGCTTGCCGGCACGTACGCCCGTGGCGACAGTGGCCGGCGAGGACACGGGCCCGCTCAGGTCTTTGAGCGTCTAGGCGTCGCGCCGCGCCCGGCGTCGTTTGCCGGTGGCACGTCATCGAGTCCTGACGCTGACTGCACCACCCGGAGCAGCAGGTCATGCAGCTGCTGGCGCTCGTCTGGGTTGAGCGGAGCCAGCAGCTCGTTGTGAGCCTGCTTGGCCAGCTCCCGTCCGCGCCGCAAGGTTCGCCGGCCCTCGTCAGTCATGTGCAGCGCGTGGGCGCGGCGGTCGCTCGGGTGAGGTCGGCGTTCAACCAGGCCCCGTGCCTCGAGCTCGTCGAGCGTCGCCACCATTGTGCTCGGATCCATGCCGATCGAGCGGCCCAGTGCATGCTGGGTGATCGGCCCCTCGGCGTCGAGCACGTTCATGGCTCCCCACATACGCGGGGTGAGCTGGAGTTTTTCGAGCAGGGCGGCGAAGCGCCTGGTCGCGATCACGCCCAAACGGCTGATCAAAAAGCCTGTGTGCCGGACCAGCGAGGCGTGTAGCGACGGCGGTCCGGAAAAAGGTTCGGGCATCGAATCTCAAGCTTAACAATACAAACGTGCCCAGTGCGAATAGTTTGTGATACCAATGATGCGGCACACTAACGAATGTGGAGCGGGCGACATGATGACCACCATCACGCGCTGGGTACTGGCGCACAAGCGAATCGTCTCTATCTTCTGGATCGTCGTGACCGTGGTTGGGATCGCCACCGTCGGCCAGTCGACGAAGTCCTTCAGCAAGCAATTCAGTGTTCCCGGCCGCGAGGGGTATCAGACGAACCTGGCCATCGGGCACCTGTACCACCAGGGTGGACAGAACGCCCCCATCGTCCCCGTGGTCACGCTCCCCGCCGGCACCTCGGCGAATTCGTCGACCGTGCGGTCCGGCCTGGACAGCGTCACCGCCAAGCTCGAGGCGGCGATCCCCCATCTCCGGGTCGCCTCCTACGCCTCCACGGGCAGCCGCGCCTTTGTCTCGGCTGACGGGCGCACGACCTTCATGCTCGCCTACCCGGTGCCCGACAACGAATCGTTCGGCAACAACACGCGTGCGGCCAAGCAGGCGGCCGCGGCGCTGGCCGGCGTCAGGATCGCCGGCGCGCCCGTGCACGTGACAGGCGTGGATGCGCTCACGAATCAGACCGGCGGCGGCGGAGGCCCGGGCGTTCTGCTCGAGTCAGTGCTCGGTGGCTTAGGGGCGCTCGTGGTGCTCGGATTCGTGTTCGCGTCCCTGTTGGCGTTCATCCCTCTGCTGATGGCGATCGTGTCGATCATGTCCACGTTCCTGTTGCTCTGGGGGGTCAGCTCGGTAACCAGTGTCTCGATGATCGTGGAGTTCCTCGTCGCTCTCATCGGCCTCGGGGTGGCGATCGATTACTCGCTACTGGTGGTCGTCCGCTGGCGCGAGGAGCGCGCCCACGGCCACGAGGGTGACGAGGCCGTGGTCCGGGCCATGCAGACGGCCGGCCGGGCCGTGGCGTTCAGCGGCACCACGGTGGCCATCGGCCTGCTGGCCATGATCGTGCTCCCGCTCCCGTTCCTGCGCTCGATCGGCGTCGCCGGCATGCTGATCCCGCTGGTCAGCGTGATCGTCGCCATGACGCTGTTGCCGATCGTGCTCGTCAAGGCCGGCAGCCGGCTTGACTGGCCCCACATTCGCAACGATGACCAGGCGAGCCGCTCGTGGACGCGGTGGGCGCGCCTCGTCGTTCGCCGGCGCTGGTTCGCCGCGCTCGCCGCGGCCGTCGTACTCACGGCGCTCGTGATCGCGGCCACCGGTCTCCAGCCCGGCCAGGCCAACGTCAACACCCTGAGCAAGCAGGGCGACGCTCACGTCGGGTTGCTGGCGCTCGAACGCTCGGGCATCGGACCGGGGGCTCTCACACCGATCGAGATGCTGGCCCCGAGCTCAGCCGCCCAGCGGGTCGCCGGCGCGGTGGCCGGCCTCGAGGGCGTTCACGGCGCCGTGGCGCCCACGGGGAGCCAATGGCAGCGCGATGGCAGCGCGGTGGTAGACGCGTTCTCGGTCGCCGACGGCTCGACGTCCACCGGCTTGCACACGATCGATCGCGTGCGCGCGACCGCTCACGGCCTCGGTGCCGGCGTCCGGGTGGGAGGCATCGGAGCCGAGAACCAGGACTTCGTGTCCGCGATCTACGGGAGCTTCCCGCTCATGATCGCGCTGATCGCCATCCTGACCTTCCTGCTCCTGGCGCGGGCTTTCCGGTCCCTGTTGCTGCCGCTGAAGGCGGTGCTGCTGAACGTGGTCAGCGTGGCGGCGGCCTGGGGCGTGATCACGCTTGTCTGGCAGCAGGGACACGGCTCGAGCGTGCTGTGGGGGATCGCCGCCACACACTCGGTCAGCGCCTGGATTCCGCTGATGGTGTTCGCGTTCCTGTTCGGTCTCTCGATGGACTACGAGGTGTTCATCCTCTCCCGCATGCGGGAGGAATACGACTCGAGCGGGTCCACCGACACCGCTGTCGTGCGCGGCATCGGCCGGACGGGCCGCCTGGTCACGAGCGCCGCGCTGATCCTGTTCCTGGCCTTCGTGTCGATGGCCTCAGGCCCGGATACCGACGTGAAGGTGTTTGCCACCGGTCTGGCGGCCGGGATCCTGCTCGATGCGACCGTCATCCGGGCCTTGCTCGTGCCCGCGGTGGTGTCGCTATTCGGGCGTTGGAACTGGTGGCTGCCCGAACGCCCGGCCCGGATGCTCCGGGTCGAGCCCTCTCTCCCGCCGCGCGTGGCGCCGGAGGGAGCGGGCGGGTAACCCCGGCCTAGCTACGCCGGGGTCGTGTACGCGCCACTGATCCCTCCGTCAACCATGAACGTAGTGGCGGTCACGTAACTGGACTCATCGCTGGCCAGGAACAGGGCCGCGCTGGCGATCTCCTCGGCGTGGGCGAAGCGCCCCATCGGCACGTGCACCATCCGCCGCGCCGCCTGGACAGGGTCGGCCGCGTAGAGCTCGCGCAATAGCGGTGTGTCCACCGGTCCCGGGCAGAGGGCGTTGACCCGAACGGCTTGAGCGGCGAACTCGACTCCAAGCTCGCGCGATAGCGCCAACACGCCTCCCTTGGATGCCGTGTAGGCGATCTGCGAGGTCGCCGAACCCATCACGGCCACGAACGACGCCGTGTTGATCACCGAGCCCCCGCCGCCCTCGAGGAGGTGCGGAATCCCGTGCTTGCAGCACAGGAACACACTGCGGAGGTTCGCCGCCTGCACGCGCTCCCAGGCGTCAATGCCCGTGTCGAGGACCGACGCGTCGTCGGTGGGCGAGATGCCGGCGTTGTTGAACAGGACGTCTATCCGGCCGAGCTCGCTCCGCACGCGCGCGTAGAGCCCGGCCACCGCCTCCTCGGAGGTCAGATCCGCCATCAGCGACAGCTCGCCGACCGAATGCTCCCGTAGGTCGACGCCGACCACGCGAGCGCCCTCTCGCTCGAATACCGACGCCGCGGCGCCGCCGATCCCCCCGGCCGCCCCAGTGATCACGCAAACCTTTCCCGACAGTCTCACGCGAATCGCCTCCGCTCGTCATCGTGCCTGGCTTGAATGTCGGCGGCGTGAGTCATCCGGCTGTCGCGAAGAAGATCGACTTGACCTCGGTGTAGGCGTCGAGCGCGTGCGGACCGAGCTCCCGGCCATATCCCGACTGCTTGAAGCCGCCGAACGGCGTCGCGACGCGGACTGAGGTGTTCGAGTTGATCGACAGCACGCCCGCCTCGAGCGCCCGCGCGACCCGCAGGGCCCGGCCGCCGTCACCGGTCCAGATCGAGCCCGACAGGCCGTAGATGGTGTCATTGGCCAACCGCACAGCTTCCTCCTCGTCTCGGAACGGGATCACGACCGCCACCGGCCCGAAGATCTCCTCCCGGGCGGCACGAGCGTCGGGCGAGACCGGGCACAGGACGGTGGGGGCAAACCAGAAGCCGTCGCCGGATGGGGCGCTCCCCGTGATCGCAACCGGGGCGCCGTTCTCCACAAATGACGACACGTTGGCGCGTTGATCGGCCGAGATCAGCGGCCCCATCTCGGTGGCCTCATCGAGCGGGTCACCGACCCGGATGCCGGTGACAGAGCTTTCGAGCAGTTCCATGAACTCATCAAGCACCGAAGCCTGCACCAGGATGCGTGACCGGGCGCAGCAATCCTGGCCCGCATTACCGAACACGGCGCCCGGCGCCGAGGCGGCCGCCGCCTCGAGGTCCGCGTCCGCGAACACCAGGTTGGGTGACTTGCCGCCCAGCTCGAGGGTTACGCGCTTGATCGTCTGCGCCGCACCGGCGGCGATCGAGCGGCCCACCTCGGTCGATCCCGTGAATGCGATCTTGGCCACGTCCGGGTGCTCCACCAGGCGCCGCCCGCAGGTCGAACCGGGCCCGACCACGACGTTGACCACGCCCTCGGGCAGGCCGGCCTCGGCGGCGATCTCGGCGAAGCGCAGCGCGGTCAGGGGCGTGAGCTCGGCGGGCTTCAGGACGACCGTGTTTCCCGCCGCGAGCGCCGGACCCAGCTTCCAGGCGGCGATCGTGAGTGGGAAGTTCCACGGAACAATCAGCCCCACCACGCCGAGCGGCTCGCGCACCGTCCAGGCCTCACCGCCACTCACCGGGATCGTGTCCCCGAGCAGCCTCTCGGGCGCGCCCGCGTAATAGCCGATCGTCTGGGCCACCATCGACATCTCGCCCCGGGCGTCCCGGATTGGCTTGCCCGCATTCCGCGCCTCGAGCTGGGCCAGTTCCTCGTTGTGCTCGGTCAGCGCATCGGCCAGCGCCCGGAGCTGCGCCGCCCGCTCGGCCGGTGCCACCGCGCGCCAGGCCGGGAAGGCCATCTTGGCCTTGGCCACCGCCCGGTCCACGTCCTCCGGCGTCGCGCGCGGAACCTCCCGGAGCACCGCCTCGGTGGCGGGCTCGATTACGGACAGAGTGTCTGACACTGAGCCGTTCTACAGCTCGGATGGACTCGCCGGCGCCGTACCGGTGACCTCGAGCCCGTCACCGGCGAACCCGATGTTCCGGATTGGACCCTTGAAGGTCCGCCGCGCCGAGAGCAGGTACCAGAGCGTGACGGCGATCATCACGGCGACCGTGACCAGCGGGGCGTAGTTGACAGCCGACCAGCTGAACGTACTGCTGAATGGGACGGCGGCCGGCGTGAACGGCAGGCAGAAGATGATCACACACAGGATCACCCACACGATCGCGATCAGGTTGATCCATTTGTACTTCGAACCCAGCGTCCAGGGCCCTGGCTCGAACCTGTCACCCATCCGCCACCGAAGGTAGATCGGGATCGTGTAGGCGATATACAGCCCGATGACCGAGATCGACGTGACGGCCAGGAACGCCACCGGGAGGCCAGCGTGATTGCCCTTGTAGGCCGGAATCGTGATGATGAACGCGAACACGGCGACGAACACGACGGCCCACGTTGGGGTCTTGTTCTTGCCCAGCCGGCGCCAGAGGTTGTGCCCCGGGACGGCGCCATCGCGTGAGAACGCAAACGTCATCCGCGATGAGCTCGTGACGCACGCCATGCCGCAGAAGAGCTGGCCGATCGTCGAGATGACCAGGACGGCCTTGGCCGCGGCCGAGCTGAGCGCCGTCTCGATGATCGACTGCGAGGTGCCCCCCGCGGCGTCGATCTGGCTCACGTGCGTGGCGGCGAAGGTCAGGGCCAGCAGCACCGCCCAACCGAACACGGCCGAGTAGAACACCGAACGCCAGACACCCTTGGGAGCGGCCTCAGCGGCGTCATGGGTCTCCTCGGAAATGTGCGCCGAGGCGTCGTATCCGGTGATCGTGTACATGGTCAGCAGGAAGCCCAGCGGGAGCACGTAGAACCAATACATCTGATGGTTGAACCCCGACAGGTTGATCCGGTGACCGAACACGAAGCTGAAGCTCTGATGGTGGCTCGGGACCGCGATCAGGATCACGATGATCACCGTGACGCCGATGATGTGCCACCAGGCCGAAACCTGAGTGAGCATCGAGACCAGGTGTGAGGAGAAGATGTTGATCAGCGCATGGACGATCAGGATCAGCGCGAACAGGAGGAACACGTGGTGCAGCGAGGACTGGACGCTCGCGGTGGCGAAGTTGATGCCGAATATGTTCGCCCCGTAGAAGGACAGGGTCGAGTTCAGGAACGTGGCCGCTGCGTAGTCAACCGAGGCCGTGACCGCCACCAGCCCGATGAGGTTGAACCAGCCCGTGAACCAGCCCCATCCCGGGCCGCCGAGCTTGGATGCCCAGTAGTAGATGCCACCGGCGGTGGGCATGGCCGACGCTAGCTCGGACATCGAGAACGCCACCAGCAGGATGAAGATGCTGATGACCGGCCAGCCGATCGAGATCGCCACCGGGCCGCCGTTGAGCCAGGCCTGCCCGTAGGTGGTGAAGCAGCCGGCCAGGATCGAGATGATCGAGAACGAGATGGCGAAGTTGGAGAAGCCGCTCCAGCCGCGCTTCAGCTCCTGCTTGTAGCCGAGCTCGGCAAGCCTTTGCTCGTCCTTGGACAGCCCCTCGGTACCCGTACTCATCTGTCCCCACCTCCTGTAAAGGTCTGCTGATGCGTCCTTACGGCGGCAACATACGCTCGCCCGGGGACGGAAGTCAAGGCCCGCGATCGTGAAATCGCGCTCAGGCGCGAGGGAGCAGTCCGGCCAGCACGTGCTCGGTCCCGCGCAGGTGCTCGGTCATCTCTCGGGCCGCGCCGGCCTCATCGTGACGACGGAGAGCGGCGAGCAGCCGACGGTGCTGCGCGTTGGAGGAATCGAGGACCTCGGGCGGGTGGGCGATCAGGGAGATCAGGCCGCTCATGGCGCCCTGGGCCTCGGTCATCGCGGTGACCAGCCGGGGACTGCTGGTCGCTTGGGCCAGGCCGACGTGGAAGCGGATATCGGCCTGCCGGTAGGCCGGGAAGTCGTCCAGCATGCCGTCGATGGCCAGCACGATCTGATTGAGCGTGTCGAGCTGATCGGGTACGGCGCGCTCCGCGGCCAGGATCGCGATCCCCACCTCAACGGCCATCCGCTCATCGCAGACCTCTCGCCAGTTTCCGAGCACCTCGGGTGACGGCGGCTGGGCGGGCGGCTGCGGATCGGCCACGAACGTGCCGCCGCCACGCCCGCGGGTGGCGTGCAGGTGCCCGCTCTGACCGAGCGCCACGAGCGCCTGGCGCAGCGTAGAGCGCGCGATGCCGAGCTTGGCGCATAGCTCCCGCTCGGCCGGGAGGCGTGTGCCGGGCGGGAGCAGGCCCAGCTTGATCGCCGTGCCCAGGCGCTCGACCGTCTCTTCGAACGCCGTCTGCGAACGGACCGGCGCGAACACGGTATCCAACGAGCTCGCCGACTCCAGTGCCGCCGCCACCGCGCGCCGGTCGGCCTCGCTCAAGCGCCCCCGCGATGGCGCGCGTCCACCGACCGGTGGACTCACAGCCGCTCGAAACCGCGAACTCGTTCCCAGTCGGTGACCGAGGACTCGAACGCCGCCAGCTCGACATCAGCGGCGTTCACATAGTGATCGACGACCTCGGGGCTGAACGCGGACCGGGCCACGCTGCTGTCCGCGAACAGGTCTCGAGCCTCACGCAGCGTCACCGGCAGCCGCGGCTTGTCGCTCGCCAGGTAGGCGTTGCCCTCGTACGCGGCCTCGAGCTCGAGGCCCTCGTCCACACCGTGCAGGCCGGCGGCGATGATCGCGCCCAGGGCCATATACGGATTGAGGTCTGAACCGCCGGCTCGGTTCTCGAACCGCAGGGCCGGTCCCTGACCGACGACCCGCAGGGCGCAGGTGCGGTTGTCGTTGGCCCAGGCGATCGCCGTGGGAGCGAACGACCCGGCGACGTAGCGCTTGTACGAGTTGACGTTTGGCGCCTGCAACAGCGTCAGCTCGCGCATGCAGGCCAGCTGCCCGGCGAGGAAGGATTCAAATACAGCTTTCTCGCGCGCAAACACCATCCCGTCGGCGTCCGAGAGCGAGAAATGGATGTGACACGAGCTGCCCTCGCGCTCGTTGTACTTGGCCATGAAGCTGATCGCCATTCCTTCATCAGCGGCGATCTCCTTGGCGGCATTCTTGTAGATCGAGTGCTCGTCGGCGGTGCGCAGCGCATCGGCGTAGCGGAAGTTGATCTCGTGCTGGCCGAGGTTGCATTCGCCCTTGGAGTTCTCAACCGCCAGTCCGGCGCCCTCCATCGAGTTGCGGATCCGGCGGATCAGCGGCTCCACCCGGGCTGTCCCGAGCAGGGAGTAATCGACGTTGTAGAGATTGGCCGGCGCGAGATCGCGATAACCCTTCTGCCAGGCGTCCTCGTAGGTATCCCGGAATACGAGGAACTCAAGCTCCGTGCTTGCGTTCGTAGCCCAGCCGTGCTCGGCCAAGCGGGCGATCTGGCGCCGGAGAATCTGACGCGGCGAGGCGGCAACGTCAGAACCGTCCGCCCACACCAGATCACACAGGCACATGGCCGTCCGCTCCTGCCAGGGGACCAGCCGCAGCGTCGAGAGGTCGGGCTGGAGCGAGAAGTCGCCGTAGCCGCGCTCCCAGGAGGCCATCTCGTAGCCGTCAACCGTGTTCATCTCGACGTCGACGGCGAGCAGGTAGTTGCAGCCCTCGGCGCCATGGTCGGCGACTTCCTCGACGAAGTGGCGTGCGGTCAGGCGCTTGCCCTGGAGGCGGCCCTGCATGTCGGTGAGCGCCAGCAGGACGGTGTCGAGCTCGCCCGCCTCGACCTTCGCCCGCAGCTCGTCGATCGTCATGGGACGAACATATGGACGGTTTCCTCCAGCTTCACGGGCGGAAGGTATAAGAACTGGGCCTTAAACGCTAGGTTTCCAATCATGCCCGACCTGGGGGAGATCGTGGAGAGGCTCGAGCACGAACTCGGACCGGCCCGGTCTGGTCCGACACCGCTCGACGGGGGCATCACGAACCGGAACTTCCGGGTCACGTTCGGCGCGCGCGAATGCGTCCTGCGGCTCCCGGGGAAGGACACCGGCCTGCTCGGCATCGACCGCGAGGCCGAGCGCCTGGCCAGCGAACAGGCCTCGCGCCTCGGCATCGCTCCGGCGCTCGTGGCGGCCGGTGAGGGCTATCTCGTCACCCAGTACCTCGATGCCGAGCCCATCGACACCGAGCGGCTCCGAGCGGCACCGGAGTCGGCAGCCCGGGCGCTGCGGGCCTTCCATGACAGCGGGCTGCAACTGCCCACTGCATTCTGGGTGCCTGATCTGCTCGAGGACTACGAGCGCATCGTGGCCGAGCGCGGGGGCAGCCTGCCGAGCTCATACGGAGAGGTGCGAGCCCTGACCCGGCGGATCGCGACGGCGCTCCCGCTCCAGGACCCCGTGCCCTGTCACGACGATCTTCTGCCCGGCAATGTCCTGGCACTGCACTCGGAGCCCGGACGTGCGCTGCTCGTCGACTGGGAGTACGCCGGCATGGGCCATCGCATGTTCGACCTCGGGAACCTGGCGGTCAACAACGGCTTCGACGAAGCGGCGGGTGACCGGCTGCTAGAGGGGTACTTCGGAGAACCCCCGACCGCCGCCCGTCGGGCGGGACTGGCGCTGATGCGGATCATGTCCGACGCCCGGGAGGCTGCGTGGGGCGTGGTCCAGGGCTCGATCTCCGAGCTCGACTTCGATTTCGCCGACTATGCCTCCGAGCACTTCGCTCGGCTCGCTCGAGGCGCGTCGGACCCCCGACTGGAGGAGTGGCTTGATGGTGCGTCCGCGTGAGCTTCCCACGCGGGCGCGCGTGGTCATCATCGGCGGCGGGGTCGGGGGGGCTTCGATTGCCTACCACCTGGCCGGACAGGGCGAGCGTGACGTCGTCCTGGTCGATCGCAACGAGCTGACCAGCGGCTCGACCTTCCACTCGGCCGGGCTGGTGGGGCAGCTCCGGGGGAGCGTCTCACTGACTCGGATGATGATGGACTCGGTCGCGCTCTACCGTCTGCTCGACTGCGGTTGGGTCGAATGCGGAGGGATCCGGCTGGCGTGCTCGGCTGAGCGCGAGCAGGAGGTGATGCGCCAGGTCGCGTGGGCCAAGACGTTCGGTCTTCCCCTCGAGCTCATAACGCCCGAGGAAGCGCAGGAGCTCTTCCCCCTGATGGTCACCGACGGCGTGCGCTGCGCCTCCTATCTCCCGACCGACGGCTACCTCGACCCGTCCCAGCTCACCTACGCACTAGTGGACGGTGCTCGGCGGGGCGGGTGCCAGGTATTCACACACACGCGCGTGGATGAGATCGTGGTCAGCGACGGCCGGGTCCGCGGCGTCAGAACCCAGTGGGGGGAGATCGAGGCCGAGGTGGTGGTCAACGCTGGGGGGATGTTCGCCGCCGAGCTCGGCCGCTTGGCCGGTGTCCGGGTGCCGGTGGTTCCCTTCGCGCACGAGTACCTCGTCACCCAGCCGTTCCGCGAGCGAACCGCGGGCGAGCACCTGCCGACCTTGCGGGACCCCGACCTGCTGGTGTATTTCCGCGAAGAGGGCGCAGGTCTGGTGATGGGCGGATACGAACGCCACAGCGCGCCGTGGTCACTGGACGATCAGCTCGTGGACGCGATTCCACCTGACTTCAATGGACGCCTTCTGGAAGAGGACTGGCCCCGCTTCGAGGAGATCGCGACCAACTCGTCACGGCGCGTCCCCGCCATGGAGGACATAAAGGTCACCCGGTTGATCAACGGTCCCGAGGCATTCACGCCCGATAACGAGTTCTGTCTGGGCGAGACCGACGTGCGGGGGCTGTTCGTCGCCGCCGGCTTCTGTGCGCACGGCCTGGCCGGAGCCGGGGGGATCGGCAAAGTGATGGCCGAGTGGATCCTCACCGGGGAGCCGGCGCTCGACGTGTGGGAGATGGACATCCGCCGCTTCGGAGCGCAGTACCGCTCGCCCAGATACACCCTGGCCCGCGCGAAAGAGGTCTATGAGACCTACTACGACATCCGCTACCCCGGTCACGAGCGGCAGGCGGGGCGGCCGCTGAGGATCTCGAGCGCTTACCACTGGCACCGGGAGCACGGGGCGGTCTTTGGCGAGAAGTCAGGCTGGGAACGGGTGAACTGGTACGAGAGCAACGCCCCGGCGGGTGACGAGGGCCTGAGACCCCGGGGTTGGGCCGGGATGCACTGGTCGCCGGCGATCGGCGCTGAGGCCCTGGGCACACGCGAGAACGCCGGGCTGTTCGACGAATCCTCCTTCGCCAAGCTCGAGGTGAGTGGACCCGGCGCGGCCGGGCTGCTCGAGCGCCTGTGTGACAACCGGGTCGCGCGCTCGGTGGGAGCGATCACGTACACGCAGATGCTGAACCGCCGGGGCGGGATCGAATGCGACTTCACCGTGACCCGGATCGAGGAGGAGGTCTTCCAGATCGTCACCGGCACCGCGTTCGGCAACCATGACGCCGCCTGGATCCGACGCCACATGCCGCACGACGGCTCGGTCCGGCTCACTGACGTCACCTCCCGCTGGGCCTGCTTTGCGCTCTGGGGGCCGCGGGCGGGCGAGATCCTCTCGCCCCTGACTCCGGACTCGCTCGACTTCGGATACATGTCGATGCGTGAGCTGGCGATCGGTGACGTCCCCGTGCGGGCGTTCCGGGTCACGTTCGTCGGTGAGTTTGGGTGGGAGCTGTATTGCCCCACCGAATACGGGGCGGGGCTGTGGCGGACCCTGTGGGAGACCGGCGAGCCGCTCGGTCTGGTGGCGGCCGGCTATCGCGCCATCGACGCGCTCCGACTCGAGAAGGGCTACCGGGTGTGGGCGGCGGACATCACGCCGGATGAGACCCCGCTCGAGGCGGGGCTGGGCTTCTGCGTGCGCGAGGACCGCACGTTCCTCGGTGCCGAGGCGCTGAGCGAGCCTCGCCGGCGGCTGCGCTGCCTGGTGCTCGAGGATTCGCGTTCGGTCGCCCTGGGCAACGAGCCGGTGCGCGTGGACGGTGATGTCTGTGGTCGCGTAACCAGTGGTGGGTACGGCTACACGGCCGCGCGCTCGATCGCGTATGCGTATCTCCCCGCCCAGGTCGAGATCGGCACGCCGGTTGAGATTGACATCTTCGGCCGCTGGGTCGGCGGCGAGGTCGTACGCGAGCCGCTGTTCGACCCGGCGGGCGAGCACGTGCGCAGATCAATATGATCAAACGGCGGTCGGGGGTCGAACGCTTGTAACGGTGAGAGGGAAACCGGTTCTCTATCGGCCGGAGATCTGGGACTTAATCTGAGCGTGTCGAAGTCGGTTGGACGTCTAATACGGGCCTGGTGTGCCCTCGCGATGGCGTGCGCGCTATTCACTCTGGCCACGGGTGTGGCGAGCGCGCATCCTGCAAGCGTGGGTCAGATCAGCAACCCACAGCGCGATGGCCTGACCGGACGGCCCCTGTCGTGTCCCGACCCAAGTGTCATCAACGCGGTTCGGGGCAAGTGGCGCTATTTCCTGTTCTGTACCTCTGACGCGGGCAAGAATGCGTTCCCGATCTGGATGTCAGAGGACCTCACGCACTGGTACCCCGACGGCTGGGTTTTCCCCCACGGGACGGAGCCTTCATGGGCGGTGCACTCCACGGGAGTGACCCACTTCGGACGGTTCTGGGCGCCCTCGATCTATCGCATCCACAACCATTGGGTGCTCTACTTCGCGGCCGAGTACAACGACGCCAGCCACGCGCTCGGCCAGGTCCAGCTGCCCGCCAAGACGATGGTTCTCGGGGTGGCCACCTCCAACTCGCTGTCCGGGCCCTGGCATTCCCAGGTGCTCCATTACGCGGGTGAATTCAATGCCTTCAACGCTCGCCCCCAGCAGGAGCGCGGCGGCGGTGACATCGACCCGGGCGTGCTCAAGGATCCACGTACCGGCCAGCTCTACATCTTCTGGGCCGAGCAGCGAGAGCAGATCTGGGAGGGCGCCCTGTCTGCCAATGGCCTCTCGATCGCACGAAACATCCGCGTCGCCCTGGGCGTGAGCGAGCCGTGGGAGTGCGATCCGGCTGACAAGGCATGCACGATCGAGGGGCCCGAGCCCTTCTACCACGCCGGCAAGATCTACCTCATGTACAGCGCGGCAAACACGTGGGATTCGAGTTACGCGGTCGGCGTCGCCGCCTCCACCGAGGTCCTCAATCCGCTGGATCCGTTTGTGAAGTTGCCCGAGCCGATCCTTCGCACGGGCAACGGCTTCCTTGGCCCCGGCCGTACCTCGCACCCCATCACCGGGCTGGGTGGTCAATCCCTCATCCTCTACCACGCCTTGCTCGGGCCCATCCAGCACCACTACTCGAACGCGCGCACGCTGATGCTCGGACGGTTGAACTGGGTCAACGGCTGGCCGCTGATCAATGACGGGACGGCCTCGTAGGTCGTCTGCCGGGAGTGACAATTACTACCAATCCGGATAGGATCGCTCCTTCGTGACGTGGGGATTCTTGTGGATCATGTTGGTGCTCAAGTTGCCGCTTGCAGCGCTGATTTACATCGTCTGGTGGGCGATCAAGCAGGAGCCTGACGAGTCGTCCTCCTCGGACGATGACGGCGGCGTCAAACGCCAGCGTCCGCACCCGCCCAAGCCCTTCCCCCGCCACCCTCGCCGGGGTCCCCACGGTGACCCGGCGCCCCACCCGCCGGCCCGCGTCCGGACCGTGCGTGCCAAGGCCCGCACGCTCGGGCACTGACCGGCCCGCCTGAGCGCCGCCCGCGCTGACAGACTGGGCTGACCATGTCAGACGCACCGGCATCCGTCCTGTCCGACGGGACGATCTCGCGCTTGGTCGGCGAAGGCCGGATCAAGATCGAGCCCTGGGACCCTCGCCTCGTCCAGCCGGCCAGTGTGGATCTGCGCCTGGGTGACTCCTTCCGGGTCTTCCACAACCACCGAGCGTCGGCGATCGACCTCCGTTGCCCGCCGGAGAACCTGACCGAGGAGGTGATCGTCCCGGAGGGTGAGTCGTTTGTGATTCACCCTGGGGAGTTCTGCCTCGGGCGCACGCTCGAATGGGTCGAGCTGCCCGACGACATCGTCGCCCGCATCGAGGGCAAGTCGAGCCTCGGTCGGCTAGGGCTGATCGTCCACGCCACCGCGGGCTTCTGTGACCCGGGCTGGAAGGGGACGCTGACTCTCGAGCTCAACAATCTGACCCGGGTACCGATCAAGCTCTACCCGCGCCTCGAGATCGCTCAACTCTCGTTCATGATGCTCGACCGCCCGGCCGAGCGGCCGTACGGAAGCCCCGATCTGGGCAGCCACTACCAGGGCCAGCGAGCCGCCACGGCGAGCCGTTACCGGGCGGCGCCGACCTCCGAGCGGATCGGATAGGCTCGCGTCCGTGCTGGCCGTTCTGTTCGCAGCCGCCGAGCCCTCCAAGGTCCCGTTCTACATCGCGGGTGGCGCGTTGGCCGTCTACGCCGTCGTCCTGGCCGGGATCGGCCTCACCCAGCCCGAGTTTCCCTTCAGCGTCCGCGGACAGCGAGCCGTGATCGCGGTCAGCTTTGTGCTGATAGTGATCGCCATCGCGGCCGGCATCCTCACGGACCCCTGACCCGAAGAAGTCATCCCATGCCCGGGACCGGAGGCGTACCGGCGACGAGGCTCGGGTACTAGATGGTTGATTCCACGACCCCGCGTGCCCACGCGGCCGCGGTATCAACCATCTAGAGTCTTGACCGGTCGTCCCGCTCGGCGCGACGGGCTGGAGACCCCCGGCAACTGCGCGACAGGAGTGCGATGACCACCGAGACCCAGCAACCAGCAAACGGCAGCGGCGTAGCAACGTCCGGCGACACTCTCACCGTCACCGACAATCGCACGGGTAAGCAGTACGAGATCCCGATCGAAGACGGGACCATTCGCGCCACCGAGCTGCGCAACATCAAGACTGACGAGGACGACTTCGGCTTGATGACCTATGACCCGGCCTACATGGCGACGGCGTCGTGCCGGTCGGCGATCACGTTCATCGACGGCGAGAAGGGCATCCTTCAGTACCGCGGCTATCCGATTGAGCAATTGGCCGAGCAGTCGACCTATCTCGAGGTCGCATACCTGCTGATCCACGGTCAGCTGCCGACCGAGAAGCAGCTCGCTGACTGGGACCAGGAGATCACGATCCACACGTTCGTGCATGAGAACGTCAAGGAGTTCATGCAGGGCTTCCGGTATGACGCCCACCCGATGGGAATGCTGCTCGCCTCGGTGGGTGCTCTCTCGACCTTTTACCCGGAGGCGGCGGCGATCAAGGACAAGGACGCCCGCTTCCTCCAGGTCATCCGTCTGCTGGCCAAGATGCCCACGCTGGCCGCGTTCTCCTACCGCCATAACCGCGGCATGCCATATGTCTATCCGGACAATGACCTCAGCTATCCCGGCAACTTCCTTTCGATGATCTACAAGATCGCCGAGCTCAAGTACGAACCCGATCCTCGGCTCGAGCACGCGCTCGACGTGCTCTTCATCCTGCACGCCGACCACGAGCAGAACTGCTCCACGAGTGCCGTGCGCAGCGTCGGCTCCTCCCAGGTTGACCCGTACTCGGCCGTGGCCGCAGGCGTCGCCGCGCTCTACGGCCCGCTCCACGGCGGCGCCAACGAGGCGGTGCTGCGGATGCTGGCGCGGATCGAGACCAAGGAGAACGTCCCCGGATTCATCGAAGGGGTGAAGAACGGGGACGAGAAGCTGATGGGGTTCGGCCACCGCGTCTACAAGAATTTCGACCCCCGGGCCAAGATCATCAAGAAGGCCGTAGACGAGGTCTTCGAGGTGACGGGCAAGAACCCGCTGCTCGAGATCGCCACCGAGCTCGAGAAGATCGCGCTCGAGGACGAGTACTTCATCTCGCGCAAGCTCTATCCGAACGTCGACTTCTACTCGGGGCTGATCTACGAGGCGCTCGGAATGCCCGTTGAGATGTTCCCCGTTCTGTTCGCCATCGGGCGCACCAGCGGCTGGATCGCCCAGTGGCTCGAGATGATCGACGATCCCGAGCAGAAGATCGCCCGGCCACGCCAGATCTACACCGGCGAGCGCGAGCTCCAGTACGTGCCGATCAAGGAGCGCTCCTAGAGAGCGCTCCTGACTCCCAGGAGTCCCGCGCCGCTGAGTGACCGGCGCCACAGTACGAACATACGTTCCCGAGTACGTTGGAGATGTGGTCCCTCATCTCCTCACCGACCGACGCACCATCGACATCCGCCCGATTCGCTCGGATGACGGTGAAAGGCTTCAAGCCGCGCATGCCCGCCTGTCGGCCGAGTCTCGCTATCGCCGCTTCCTCGGCCCCAAGCCGACGCTGACGGCGGCCGATGCCCGGTACCTCGTTGACGTGGACGGGGCAGATCACTTTGCCCTCGTGGCCACCGTCCCGCCGGGCGATCCAGACGGTGACATCGTCGCCGTCACCCGGTTTATCCGCGCCGCCGAGGATCCCCAGGTGGCAGAGTTCGCGATCGTCGTCGATGACGATTACCAGCGTGCCGGACTGGCGACGGAGATGATCGATCGGCTGGCTCGAGCCGCCCGCGAGCGCGGCATTTGCCGCTTTCGCGCCGTCATGCTGGCCGACAACATCCCCGTCCGCCGGATGCTCGAGCGGTTGGCGGCGGGCGAGTTGCACGAGGATCGCCGCGGTCCACTCAGTGAGGTCGAGATTCGGCTCTCACTCGACCCCGGCCCGGTTCCCGGCTGGGCTCCTGCCATGATCGCCGGGTGCGCTGGAGGCTGACCGTCCGATCCGGCCCGCGAGTCGAGCGGAGCTCGTTTGGCGGACTGGATGATGCGCTCGAAGCGCTCGAGGCCCGCGCCCGAGAGCTCGCGGAGGCCGCGCCGCGGACAAGTGTGAACGCCAAGGTGATGCGTTTCGAGCCCGCCACACAGGTGGTGGCTCGCCTCGAGCTGGCCGGCCCCGAACGATTCGTACCCCGCCAGCGCGCAGGCATTGACGTTCACGGCGACGGGTCGGTGGAGGCCTTCCGCGGCCGGGTTCGCCGTCAGGCGATCGAGAAAGGCGCTGGAGAAACGGCATACGTCGCGCTGAGACGGTCTTTGAACTGACATAGCCCCCCGGGGCGGGCGCTGTTATGGGCTACCGTTTTGCACGTCCAGGTCAACTTGCGAATCTCTAAGGGGAGAGAAGCATGCAAAGCAGGGTTCGACTCGTGGTCGCGGCGTGCGCGATCAGCGTGGGTGCGCTCTTGGCTCCGAGCGCACAGGCCGCCGATTTCGTTGTCCCATTCACCAACTGGCAGGTGGGCGGGACGCTCACGTTGGCCAAACTCCGCCAGAACGTCCAGTTCCCGGCCGGCTCGACGTTCAACGGCACGGCGGACCTGACCACCGGCCAGCTGGGCGGCAACGTCTCGGTCCCGCCGTTCACCTCAACCATCCGCGTGCTCGGGATACCGACGCAGGTGAGCGAGCAGATCACTCAGGCCAGCCCGGTCAGCGGGACCGTGGCACTCGGGTCCGGAGGCACGGTGTCGATCAGCTCGACGACCGCGGACAACATCTATCTGCGCTCGGTGGGCCTCGGCCTGATTCAAATTCCCACCACCTGCCACACGTCCTCCCCGGTTCGGTTCACCCTTGACTACAACGGACCCCTGAACCTGACCTCGGGCTTCGGCTTCTCGGGTTCCACGACGATCCCGTCCCTGACGGGGTGCGGCCTGCTGGGCCCGACCCTGAGTGCGCTGCTCTCCGGGCCTGGAAACCGCTACACACTGACCCTCAAGCCGCCCGCGACCGGGTAGCGGCTCAGAGCACCAGGGTGGCGCCGTGCCGGCGCAGCCAGGCGGAATGCTGGCGGTAATCAGGACACCAGCGCGCGAGCAAGGCCCAGAACCGTGGCGAGTGGTCCATCACCTCGAGGTGACACACCTCGTGCCACACGACGTATTCGAGGACGGCCTCAGGGCCCAGCAGCAACCGCCAGTTGAAGCTCATCGCCCCTTCGCGTGAGCAGCTTGCCCACCGGGTCCGCTGCCCCCGGATGGTCAGCTTGGTGTAGTCGGTGCCGCTCAGCGCGCAGGCTCGATCCAGCCGGGGCGCGATCTCGGCCCGCGCGGCGCGCCGGTACCAGCGTTCGAGTGCCGGCACTCGCTCGGCGCCCGACGGGGTGAGGAGAACCGCACCTCGGCGATGAACCCGCGTGCGCCCCGGCTGGGCCTGCACGTGGAGCAAGTCCCCCAGATAGGGGACCGAGCTCCCCCGCGCGACGACCGTCTGGTGCGCGCGCTCGAGCTCGCGCACCCGGCGCTCGATCCACGGCCGCAGCTCTCGAATTGCGGCTGCCGCCTCGCGCTCGGCTGCCCGTCGGGGAAGCACAACCTCGACGCCGCGCCCCGCTTCGACGGTCACCCGCACGCGGCGCGCGCGCTCCGAGCGCCTGATCCGGTAAGCAATCTCTTCCACGGCGGGACAGAGTACGGTCAGGCTCCGACATGCCGTCGTTTCCGGACCTCGCCGAGCCGCTTCAATCACAGCGAGTGGCGCTTCGCTTCGCTGCTGACCGTGACATTCCCGATGTGCTGGTCGCCCACCAGGATGACCCGATGCTGTACGAACGCATGGGACTCGAGCGCCCGCCGAGCGGGGCTGAGCTCGGCCGCAGGGGCGAGAACGAGCCTCACGAGCGCGCCACCGGCACGGCCGTCGCGTTCACGATTCTCGAGCCGGGGGCTGACACGTGCCGCGGGCAGCTCGACGTCCACCACGTCGACTGGGACCATCTGCGCGCCGAGGCCGGGATCTGGATTGCGCCCCAGTTCCGCAGGCGGGGTATGGCCTCCGATGCGCTGCGCCTCGTGGGGGGCTGGCTGTTCGAGGTCTGTGGATTGGCTCGCATGGAGCTGCTGACCGAACCCCACAACGAGGCCATGATCGCCTGTGCCAGGGCCGCTGGGCTGGTGGAGGAGGGAGTCCTCCGCGCCTTCGTCCGCGAGCGCGGACAGCGGGTGGACGTGACGGTGCTGTCCCTTCTGCCAGCCGATCTGGTGGCGACATGAAGGAGTGGCGGGTCAAGCTGCCGCAGGGTGTGAGACCGCCCTACGAGGTCTACGTCAACGGCGTGCGCCAGGAGCTCGGCACCGACTTCCGGGTGTCGAGCGGCGAGCTGGTTTTCCGGCGCGAGCTCGTCCGCCAGAAGCTCGGCCCCCGCGCCTGGCTGCTCGGCTTCTGGGGGATCGGGACCTACAAGCGCAACGACGAGATCGACGTTCGCTACGAGGTGGACGGGCGGCCGCTGGTGGCCAACGGGCTCGAGATCACGCCTCCGTCCTGAGCCCGTGGGGTCCCCGGTCTCGGCGGTCGGGGCGCTCCCGGAGGTCGCCGCTATCCCGGCGGTCCCGGCGGTCCCGGCGGTGCCGCTGTCCCGGGGCCGTGCATTACGTAGCAAATCCGGGATGTCAGCTTGGATTCGGCACCAGATGAGCGCCCAGCGTGCGATTTGTAGCCAGCCGAAACGGCCGACGCGGATCTGCCGCGTTCTGCACGCCCGCGCGCCCGCTCGCACGGCCCGCCCGCCCGCTCGCCCGGCCAGCTCGCCCGGCCACCCCGCCGGTGCTCCCGATACGTGCCGCGAGCCCCCACTTCGCGCAAAAGTGGTTGCGCGCCGCATCGCTCGGCACAAACGCAGGGTATAGCCCCCGATTCGTGACAAGCGTCGCGGCGAACCCCCGGGTTGTCACGTTCTGGGGGTTCGGCGATACGCGTGCGGCCCGACGGCCGGAGCAGCTTCAGGCGGCTTCCGTGCGCACGACGTCGCGCGCCACCCAGGGCCGAAGCAGCTTCAGCGCGGACAGGATCGCCCGCGTGGCGTGGGATCGGTTCAGGGTGTAGAAGTGGATCCCCGGGGCGCCGCGGGCCAGGAGCTCCGCGCATTGGAGCGTCGAGTAGGCGACGCCGAGCTGGAGTACGGCGTCAGGATCGTGAGATCGCCACTGGAGGGCCTCGAGGAAGGGCTCAGGAATGCTGGCGCCGCACATCCCGGTCATCGTCTTGATCTGGGACAGGTTGGTGACCGGCATGATCCCCGGGACGATGGGAACCTCGATCCCGGCTGCCCGCGCCTCATCGACGAAGTGGAAGTAGTGCTCGTTGTCGAGGAACAGGTTCGTGATCAGGAACGAGACCCCGTTGTCGATCTTCTCCTTGAGGAACCGCAGATCGTGAGCCAGATCGGGCGCCTCGGAGTGGACCTCGGGGAAGCACGCCCCGCCGATGCTGAGGTCGTAGTCCTCGCGGATGAGCGAGGCGAGCTCGGTTGAGTAGCTGAGTCCGCCCGGATGGGGCTGCCAGTCGGTCTGTCCGCGGGGCGGGTCACCGCGGAGCGCCAGCACGTTCTCGATCCCGGCCGCGGTCATGTCATCGAGGATCGTGCGCAGCTCCTCGCGCGTCGACCCGACACAGCTCAGGTGCGCCATGGCCTCGATGCCGAGCTCCTGCTTGATCCATTTGGTCAGCTCGAGCGTGCGCGTGCGCGAGCTGCCGCCGGCGCCATAGGTGACCGACACGAAGTCCGGTTCCAGCTGGCGCAGCGACTCCAGCGCCAGCCCCAGCACCCGCTCGCCGTCGTCACTCTTGGGCGGGAAGAATTCGAACGAGAAGGCGGGTCCGTCGGCCTGAGCGAGAATCTCGTCGATCCGCATCCGGGAACCGTATCACAACCTTGACAGACATATGTCAAGGTTGGGCCCGGACCCGCACCGGGCTCGGACCCGCATCCGGACGTAGGCTCAGGACAAGCCCGGACTCAGACCTGGGCCCAGAGCTCGGCTTCGCCGTCGGCGTTCCGGCTCACGCGACCCTCCAGGGCCAGGTGATTCAGGTAACAGAGCGTCTGGGTCAACAGCCAGGCGCCGTTGTGGATGCTCAGCGGCTGCCCGTAGACGTCGGGGGCGACTGAGACCGCCGTGCGCGGGCCGTCGGCCAGCGCCGCATGAGTGGCCTCGATCCGCTCGCGGACGAGCTTACGGTTGGCCTCGATGTGTCCGTGGACGTCGACGAACGGCTTGCCGTGACCGGACAGGGCCAGACGCGCATCGAGTCCGTCCACACGGTCCAGCGAGGCCAGGAACTCAGCCACCGGATCGGGGGTGTACCCGTAGTCGAAGTAGAGCGAGATGCGGCCCAGGACGTGGTCACCGGAGATCAGCAGGCGCCGTTCGGCCTGGAACAGGCACACGTGTGAGGGTGCGTGACCGGGAGTCTCGTGCACGGTCCAGACGCCGAGATCGGTCTCGATCTCCACCCCCGGGACAAGCTCCCGGTCAGGCTCGATCGCCCGGGCGATGCCAGACGGCATCTCCTTGGCTCGCTCGGCGTAGGCGATCAGAGCTGACTCGGGTACGCCGCTCTGCCGCGCCACCTCCAGCCGTCGGGCGAGCGCCGCCTCGCGGTCCTGATCGCCCCGGCCGGCGTGCTGGTGACGGGGGTGCATCCAGAACTCGCACCCGGCTCGGTCACGGATCGGCGCCGCCTGTCCCCAGTGGTCGGAGTGAGCATGCGTGCAGGCGAGCAGGCGAACGTGCTCGATCCGCAGGTTGACCTGGTCCAGCGCCCGCTCGAGCTGAGCCATGGAGCCGGGCTCGTGCATGCCCGTATCCACGAGGACGATCCCGTCGCCGGCGGCGATGGCCCAGGCGTTGCAGTGGGGGACGCCCGGCCAGGGCAGCGGCAGCCGCAGGCGCCACAGGCCCGGCACCACGCGCTCTCCTCGGCCGAGCTCTCGTTGGCGCGTCATCGACGGGACGATATTCACGGCACTGATCCGGCGCTTTTCCATAGACTGAGGAGTCGATGGCGAGCACCGCCGACACCGTCAAGCGCGTATTCACGGCGCTCGCGGCCCAGGACGTCGAGGCCATGGTCGCCTGCTGGGAGCCGGGGGGGATCCACCGGGCCGTCGGGAGCCACGAACTCACTGCACCCGAAGGGGTGCGGCAGTATTTCAACGAGTTGTTCCTGGCCTTTCCCGACCTGGCGTTCGAGATCGCGGAGATGACCACCGCCCGCGCCCGGTCAGCCGTCCGATGGCGTGCCGAGGGCACGTTCGCGGGGCCTGGGCGCTTTCAGGGCTTTGCCCCCAACGGCGCTCGCGTCAAGCTCGAGGGCTGTGACGTCTTCACCGTGCAGGACGGTCTGGTTCACCACAACGACGCGTATTTCGACACTGGGGATATCGCCCGGCAACTGGGTCTGCTCCCCGCTGCCGGCTCGCCTGCCGAGGCCCGCCTGACTCGGCTCACCAACGCACGCACGCGGATGGCGTCACGGATTCACGGCGCCGACCCCGAGCGGATCGCGGACGGAGTCTGGATCGTCCGCGGCGGGTTTCCGGCCAAGACGATGAACGTCTATCTGATCGAGGATGACGGGGGCGTCACGGTCTTTGACGCCGGTATCGAGGCCATGGGGGCGGCCGTCGCCGCCGCCGGCGCGCGACTGGGCGGGATCAAACGGGTCGTGCTCGGGCACGCTGACGCGGATCATCGTGGGGCGGCTCCCGCGCTCGACGCTCCGGTCTACTGCCACGCGAACGAGCGGGCCGCGGCCGAGTCAGACGAGACCTTCCGCGACTACTGGGACTTCCAGAAGCTGGCATTCCACGGCCGCATCCTGCTCACCCGTCTGCTTCCAACCTGGGACGGCGGCGCCGTCAGCATCGAGGGTACGGTCAAGGAGGGCGAGGAGGTGGCGGGCTTCCGGGTGGTGGACCTCCCCGGTCATGCGCCCGGCCTGATCGGCCTCTTCCGCGAATCCGACCGCCTGGCTCTGGTGTCTGACTGCTTTTACACGCTCGATCCCCAGACGGGCAAGAAAGGGGGGCCGCGGATCCCTCACCCCGCCTTCGACGCCGATCTGGAACAGACACGCCAGTCGATCCGCAAGGTGGCTGACCTCGAGCCCGCCGCCGCCTGGGCTGGGCACGCTGACCCGGTCACGGGGGACGTCTCCTCGGCGCTGCGCCAGGCCGCCTCGGCGCACGTCTAGTGGGCCGCCGGCACCGCCAGCGGACCAAGCTCGCGGCTCCCGTGTCCGCATACCGTGACGGGGACGGGAACGTGCTGGAGCTGCGCGGCTCGCTTCCGGCGGCGGCACGGCGCGAGTACACCGCCACTCTCGCCGGTGGGCTGAGCCGCGAGGATGCGTGGCAGCGGGCGCTGGAGCTCCTGTTCGAGCGCCTGGCTGTGTCATGGACGATCGCCGGCCTCGGGATCGACCGTCAGAAGGAGCTGCTTGGGCGCTACCGCATGGCCACCGGGCCGGAGCGTGCGTTCGTCCGCGAATCCCTTCGGCGGCACCTGAGCGAGCACTTCCCCGAGCTCGAGGCGCCATGAGCACCTCTGCCGGCCCGGATCCGGAGCGCTTCGCCGCTCTGTTGTGTGACTGGTGCCTTGAGCTGCAGCCGGGCGCCCGGGTGCTGGTGGAGTCGACGACCCTCGCCGAGCCGCTGGTAATCGCGCTTCACCGCGCGATTCTCGAGCGTGACGCCTGGCCGTTCGTCCGCCTGGCGCCGCCATCGCTGGCGGCCGAGTTCTACCGCTACGGCGGCGAGCGCCACGCCAGCCAGGATCCACCCATCGAGCTCGCGCTGCTGGATGGAATCGACTCACTCGTGAGAATCGATGCTCCCGCGAACACGAATGAGCTGGCCGGCATCGATCCGGCTCTCATCGCGCGCGTGGCCGCAGCCCGCGTCAAGTTCCGGGAACGCTCGCTGTCCCGGCGCTGGTGCGGAACCCTGTACCCGACGCCGGCGCTGGCGCAGCAGGCCGGCATGGGCAGCGATGAGTTCGCGGCGTTCGTCACCCGGGCCCTGTTCCTCGGTCACCCGGACCCCATGGTGCCGTGGCGGGAGCTTCACGCCGAGCAGGCCAAGCTGATCGATCGGCTGGCGAGCGCCGAGCGAATCAGGATCGAAGCCGAAGGGACTGACCTGAGTCTCGAGGTCACCGGTCGTACCTGGATCAACTCAGACGGCCGGCGCAATATGCCCAGCGGCGAGGTGTTCACCGGCCCGCTCGAGCACTCGGCCAACGGGACTATTCGGTTCACCGTGCCGACCGGGCCTCGTGGCGTGACAGTCACGGGCGTCGAGCTCGTGTTCCGCGACGGGGAGGTGATCGATGCGCTGGCCGAGCGGGGCGAGGACTATCTCACTGCCGCGCTGGCGACTGATCCCGGCGCCCGGCGCCTGGGCGAACTTGGGATCGGCACCAACACGGGCATAAACCGGGCCACGGGCCACATCTTGCTTGACGAGAAGATCGCCGGCACCGTTCACCTGGCGCTCGGGCGCTCATATCCGGAGACGGGCGCCACCAACACGTCCGCCCTGCACTGGGACCTGGTGTGTGATCTGCGCGACGGCGGCCGGCTGAGCGCAGATGGAGAAACGGTGCTCGAGGATGGCGTGCGAGTTGGCTGACCGCGCCTGCTCACTTGGCCTCAGGTGGCCCACGACGGACGTTCGCTAGCGTCCGCGCAATGCGCCGCACGAAGATCGTCGCCACCATCGGTCCCGCCTCGCGCGAGCCCGAAACTCTGACCCGCATGGTGGAGGCCGGGCTGGACGTGGCGCGGCTCAACTTCTCGCATGGAAATCGAGAGATCCATGCCGAGAATGCCGAGCGCGTACGGGCGGCGGCGGACCATGTGGGCCGGCAGGTGGCAATCCTCCAGGATCTGCCCGGGCCGAAGCTGCGGATCGGCGCGCTGGGCGAGGACATCGCCGAGCTCAAGCCCGGTGAGGAGCTGACACTCGTTTGCGGTTCCACCGACGTCGGAGACGAGCGCCGGATGTCCGTGAGCTGGGCTGGTTTGGCTGATGCGGTCGACCCAGCGGACGTCATCTACCTCGCCGACGGAGCCATCCGCCTACGTGTCCAGCGTGTGCGGACGGGTGATTGCGAGATCGACACGATGGTCGAGGTGGGTGGGACGGTGGCCTCTCGGCAGGGCCTCAACATCCCCGGCTCCACGCGTGGGCTGGCGGCGGTCCCCGAGGAGGATCTCGACATGCTCCGCTTCGGCGAGTCGATCGGCGTCGACGTGGTGGCGCTGTCCTTCGTGCGGACCGCCGAGGACATCGATTCGGTCAGGCGCCACACCCGGTTGCCGCTGATCGCCAAAATCGAAAAGCCGCAGGCGGTGGATGCTGCCGAGGAGATCATCCGCGCCGCCGACACGGTCATGGTCGCGCGTGGCGACCTCGGGATCGAGCTTCCGATCGAAGACGTTCCCATCGTCCAGAAGCAGCTGCTGCGGATTGCCGGGCGCCTGGCTCGTCCATCGATCACCGCCACCCAGATGCTCGACTCGATGGTGTCCTCCTCGCGCCCCACGAGGGCCGAGGTGGCGGACGTGGCCAATGCGATCCTGGATGGAACCGATGCCGTGATGCTCTCTCAGGAGACTGCGATCGGCTCCTATCCGGTCGAGTCCGTGGCCATGATGGCCGCCGTGGCCGAACGCACCGAGCGGGTCTTGCCCTACCGGGAGTGGAACGAGGATCGCGTCAGGCGTGACACCCGTGATCCCGCCTACACGATCGCCTACAGCGCCTGCGCCGCGGCGCGTGAGCTGGGACTGGCGGCGCTGGTGGTCCCGACCCTGTCCGGGCGCTCAGCTCGGCTGATCTCCGCCCATCGGCCCCAGGTCCCGATCTACTGCCTGTCCCCGGGCCGGGAAACGGTGAGACGCTGCAGCTTCATGTGGGGGGTCCAGGCGAGCTCAATGCGCCGTCATGAGGTGACCGAGGAACTAATCGCTGACGCCGCCAGGCGGGTTGTGGAGCTGGGCTGGGTCAAGCGCGGCGAGCGCGTGGGGATCACCGCCGGGCTGCCCAGCGGCAAGCCCGGGACGACGAGCTTGTTCCAGGTTCAAGAGGTCTAGCCGGCCAGCGCGTCAACCACCTTCTGCGCGTCCTTCTTCGATGGTCGGGGCACCTCGAGCAACCAGCTCTCACCGCCGTTGAAGGTGATCGTGAGCGAGGGTGAATAGACGCGAGCGTCCCCCAGCTCGGCGCCCGCCACCTCACTGCGCGGCACGCGTGTGATCACCTCGTCGAGCTTGACCGTGAGGGACCCCTTCACCTTGATCAGAGCCAGCTCGTCGGCGGTGACCGCGAGATAGGCCAGGCGGCCAAAGTCCGGCGCCTGCGTTACCGCCGCGGCCTGCGCCCGCTGCTTGTCCGCCTTCATGCTGGCTCCGGCGCTGATCGCGGCGCCGATGAGCCCGCCCGCGCCAACGCCGGCGGACCGCGCGCCGGCACTCTTTCCGTAGCCCTTCGGATTGACCTTTACGCCGGCCAGCTGAGTGGCACCGAGAAGCGGCGCGGCGTCAAGCGCCATCTCGCCCTCCGGCGGTTGTCCGGTCCCGATCCCACATCTCGTCCTCCTTCAGTTAGACCCCGGTCGTCGGACGCGACAATACTGGTAACTACGTCGCCGTCTGGGCGTAGAACTCGGCCTCCTGGCGGCCGAGCTCGGTTGCGGGCGGGTCCCCATAGAACCACTCGCGGGCGATCCGGTGAAAGTTGCCCCGCGCGTGCAGCTGCGAGATGACGGCTAGCGTCAGCACCTCCATCCGCCGGCCGAAGATGTGGTCAGGCGGGGCTGACTCGTGCCGGAGGTATCCGAAGTACTCCGAACGCGGGTCGCTCATGTCAATCAGGACCTGGGTCGCGTACTCAGGGGTCAGCTCGACCTCGCGGTCGGCCGTGTACCAAGAGGTCGCGGCGCGAAAGTGGGCCAGCACTCGGTCCGGGTTGAACTTGTCCGGATCCGGAAAGAAGCCGGTCTCGGTCCCGAGTCGCATGATCGTCTCGGTATCGCCCTCGATGACCGCCTTGGCCACGTTGATCTCCAGCTCGACGCCGCCGGGTGGCATGCGCTTGAACAGACCAAAGTCGAAAAACGCCAATTTCCCGTCCTCGAGCAGCATCGAGTTGCCGGGGTGGGGGTCTCCCGAGAACTGGCCGTGGCGGTACAGGCAGCCGAAGTAGAACCGGAACAGCATCTCGCCGATCCGGTCGCGCTCCTCCTGGGGGTAGGTCTTCATCTCCTCGAAGCCGGTTCCGTGCACGTACTCACTGACCATGATGCGTTCGCGTGACAGTGAGGTGATGACGTCAGGGATGACGATGAACGGGTGTCCGCGGAAGATTCGCGCCAGCGAGCGTTGGTTTTGGGCCTCGAGCTCGTAGTCGAGCTCCTCCTGGATCCGGGAGCGGATCTCCTCCCCGATCGCCTTGGGGTCCATGCCCGGCGCGATGCGCTTGGCCAGACGCAGAATGAGACCCAGATTCTGCATGTCAGCCCGTACGGCGGCGGCGACACCCGGGTACTGCACCTTGACCGCCACCTCGCAGCCGTCGGTCAGCCTGGCCCGGTAGACCTGACCGATCGACGCGGCGGCGATCGGTTCCTCGTCGAACTCGTCAAATACCTCGTCCAGCGGGTCATCGAGCTCCTCCTCGATCACCTTGCTCATGTCCTTGAAGGTGACCGTAGGCGCTGCATCACGCAGTGCCCCGAGCTTGCGCTGGAACTCCTCTCGGTATTCCTCGGGCACCATTCCAACATCGAGGAAGGACAGGACCTGCCCGACCTTCATCGCCGCCCCCTTCATGGTCCCGAGTGCGGTGACGATCTGCTCGGCAGCCTCGATGTGCCGCCGCTCGAGGGCCGCATCCCGACCCTCCGGCGAGCGCGCCACGTTGGCTGCCCGCGTACCCGCCTGGCGGATGGCTTGGCCCGCTGCCAGGCCTCCGATCCTCGCTGTTCGCCCCACGCGCGAGGTGGGGATCTTGTCTTTCGCCACGCCGGCTTAGCCCTGCTGGACCTGGGAGCCGGGCACGATGTCGTCCGACCCGTCGGCCCAGCGGACCCAAGCCTTGTGACCGCCGTCGTAGTCGTCACCGAGCAGGATCAAGGTCGCCGGATCACCCATCGCCGTGCACTGTTCCTCGCCCTCGGCGTCGAGACCCCGCCAGATGCGCACGAAGCGGTTGCTCTCCTGTTCGTCGGCCACGGTGGTCGGCTCCGTGTGGCCAGGGTGGATTCGGGTCGCGGCCGGCAGCGTGAGCAGCTTGTCCATGATCGAGGTCTTGAGATCGGCGTAGGTCGTATGCCCGGGCGCCCGTACGCCCCCGACCGACCCCTTGAACAGCGTGTCGCCCGTGAACACGTCCGTCCCGTTGAACAGCAGTGACAGCATGCCCGCCGTGTGGCCGGGGGTGTGAATCGGCTCGATGCGGAGCGCTCCCGTCTCGATCGTCACGCCCGGCTCCATGGTGCCAGTCGCGCCCGGAACGAGCTCTTGCTCGAGCGGGTGGATGAGGACGGGCGTGCCCGGGTGGGCCTCCAGCACCGCGTCCAGCTCGGCCACATGATCGTGGTGGTGATGGGTCAGCAGCACGTGGGTCAGCTCGAGCTGACCGCGGCGCAGATACTCGAGCAGCGGGGCCACGGGACCGCCGGCGTCGACCATGACCGCGTGCCCTCCGAGCTCGTCCGCCACCACGTAGGTGTTCGAAAGCCACTGATCACTCATTGAGCGCTCGACGATCATCTCTTAGAGCGTATCGGGGTAGGCTGTGAGGCACCGATGAGCTTGATCCACACCTGCTACCGGATCTTCGAGATCGACCGCTCGGTCGAGTTCTACAAGGCGCTCGGCTTCAACGAGATCGGACGCATCCCGATTCGCGACGAAGCGATCAACGTGTTCATGGGATTGCCCGAGGACGGCCCCGAGCCCCGGCTCGAGCTGACCTACAACTTCGGTCAGGACGACGCGTACGAGATCGGCACCGGATACGGACACATCGCCGTCTCAACCGCGGACCTCGACTCGGCGCTGGAGAACCTGGCCCGCCAGGGGATCAGCCCCGAGCGTCCGCCCTACACGATCCGTGAGGGCGGAAACCGGTTGTGTTTCGTCAGAGACCCTGACGGCTACCGCATCGAGCTGATCGAGCGGCCGGCCGCCTAGGTAACGCGCGCACGATGGTTGATACCGGCACGATGGGCAAGCTCCTGGAGCGCTTCGCCCAGGGGGTCGCCGCCCACGACCGTGAGAACCCTGACCACAGCAGCTGGGGGATCGGCATGGCCCACTTCGACATCGACCGTTTGGGTCTCGAGGAGGGCGAAGAGATCCTGCCCGGGATCGTGCTCCAGGCTGACGGAGGCGTGACGGGGAATTTTCGCGTCCTGTGTGACGGCGAGCACGACGCCGAGGGCGAGCAGGAGGAGGCAGAGATGGTCGACGCCGTCGCCTCGGAGGAGATCGGCGAGCCCGTTTTTGTCGACGGACCGGCCCCGCCGATTCGCCCGCCGCTGTAACGCAGCGCCGCGGTTCTCACGCCGGGCTCGGGATTCCCGCGCGCTCGGCCACCCGTCCGACCAGCCAGACCACGGTCGGACAGCGCAACCCGTGACGCACGCCGGCCCGGAGGACAGACCCCGCGATCGCGTCCAGTTCGGGCTCGCGGCCAGCCGCGATGTCGCGCTGCATCGATGAGCCGAGCTCGGTATGAGCCTGCTCGAGTTCGGCCAGAGTGTCGGCTGCGTCCAGCCGGGCGCCGTCGGCGTTAGCCACCTCCACCGTCTCGGCCACCGCACGCTCGAGCGCGGACCGCCAGCGCGGGTCGGTGCGGACGAAACCGATCGGCCGGCCGCTGGCGCTCGTGGTCAGGGCCAGCGCGTTGAGCCGCGCGAGCTTGGACCACAGAACCTGACGCTCGCTATCCCCGGTCCGCACCGCGATGCCGGCCTTCTCGATCGCGCCGGCCAGCGTGGCCAGCCGCTCCGCCAGCGCGGGGTCGTCGGTGGCCAGGTCCACCCTCACCGCCGGGCTCGTCTGCACGATCTCTGTCGGCGCCGGACGATCTGACTCGACCCGGATCACACCGGCGCTGACGTGCCCGGTTCCGAACCGGGACCGCAGACGGTCCATGTGCTCGAGCCCATTCAGCAGCGGAATCACCAGGCCCGGGTTGCTCCGCACTCGCCCCAGCGCGGCGTCCAGGCCCGTGGCCTTGGTGGCCACGATCAGGAAGTCCACCTCGGTGTCGAGCTCGGACCGGCTGGGAGGGTGGGCGGTGAAACTGCCCAGGACAGCGCTCTGAACCGAGATCCCCCGAGCGGTGATCAGCCTCGCGGTCTCCTCGCGGGCGATGACCACCACGTCCTCCTCCGCCCGTGCCAGCGCGGCGGCGACGAGTCCACCCACTCCGCCTGGGCCGAGGACGGCGATCCGGGCCACGGTCAGGACCTCGTCTGGCGCCGGCGAACCTCGGTCCACGCCGCCCGGGCCTGCCTGAGCGCCTTGACCACCTGAGCCCGGGCTTCGTCTGCCGCCCGGGCCGCCTCGAGTGCCTGACTCTTGGCCCGGGCGCCGCGGGCGAGCAGGTTGAATGACCACAGCCCGGTCTCGAGCAGACGTGCGGCTCGCTCGAGGTCAGTGGTCACGGCATCCCGGAGCGCCTCACGACGCAATCCCTTCTGGATATGACGGTTGCGGGACTCGAACGCCACCTCCGCCAACCCGGCCAGCGCCCGCCCGGCGATCATCGGCTCGGGGTCATTGGGGTCGACCTCCGCCTGCGCGGCGAGTTCGTCGCGGGCAACTCGGGCGAGCCTGTCGTGGACCTCGAGCCAGGCCGCGCGCAACGCGGGCGTGGAGTCGATCATCTCGCCGAAGGACGGCGTGAACGCGACCAGTTCGTCCGGCGTCTGGTCAAAGCGGGACATGTCCTCCTTGAGGGCACGAACCACCGCTTCGGTCAGTGACTCGTTGGGACGTCGCTCGCGCAGAGCCCCCGCCACCCGGTCGATCGTCTCGTCAGCCGTGTCGAGGACGAGCGACTCCTTGGTCGGGAAGTAGTTGTAGACCGTCTTCTCCGAGATGCCGACTCGGTCGGCCACCTCAGACACCTTCACGCTGTCGAAGCCGCGCATCGCGAACATGACCGTCGCGGCGTCGGAGATCAGCTGGCGGGTCAGGCGGCGCTTGCGCTCGCGCAGGCCCTCGTCGGGCTGCTGGAGACGCCGCCAGGCCTCCTGGGCTCGCCGGGCCTGGTACATCAGCTCGGCGATCCCCTCACCCAGCTCTTCTGAGATCAGGCGGTGGAGTGCGTCGTCGCCCGGATGGCTCCCAGGGTCCTGGTCCTCGTCGCCTCCGACCCGTGTGTCTTTGTCCATGCGATGAGTCTTTGGCTCGAAGTCGGTCTTAGAGACAAAGCATCATACCAAGCAAAAATTCACTTGCAGTATTTCTTCAGTCACTGTATCTTTACTGCCCATGACAACAACCGCAATCCACACCGAGGGCCTGACGAAGCGATTTGGGGACTACGTGGCCGTTGACAGCCTCGACCTGGAGGTCCAGGTCGGGAGCGTGGTCTCGCTGCTCGGACCCAATGGTGCCGGGAAGACGACGTGCGTGCGCATGCTCGCCACGCTGTTGCGCCCCGACGCCGGCCGTGCCTGGGTGGGCGGCCATGACGTGGTCAGTGACGCCGCTCGCGTGCGCGAGGTGATCTCGCTCACGGGCCAGTTCGCCGCCCTGGACAAGAACCTGACCGCGCGCGAGAACCTCGTCCTGATGGCGCGCCTCCGGGGCCGCAGCTCCAGCACCGCCCGTGCCGTTACCGATGAGCTGATTGAGCGCTTCGACGTGGGCGAATTCCGTGACCGCTTGGTGAAGAACCTCTCCGGCGGCGAGCGCCGCCGCGTTGACCTGGCTGCCGGACTGATCGATCGGCCCCACGTGCTCGTCCTCGACGAGCCGACGACTGGGCTCGATCCCCGCAGCCGTCAGGTCGTGTGGTCGACCATTCGCGAGCTCGTGCTCGACGGAGTCACTCTCCTGCTGACCACGCAGTACCTGGAAGAGGCCGATGCGCTCGCCGATCGCGTGGTCCTGATTGACCACGGGCGAGAGGTGGCCGCCGGGACTCCGGCTCAGCTCAAGGCCCAGGTGGGTCAGCAACGGGTGGATGTCATCGCCGCCGACGGCGCTACCTTCGAGCGTCTGCTCACGCTGCTGAGCGGGCAGTTCGAGACCACGCCGCTGCGTGAGCAGCGGATGATCTCGGTGGCGGCTCCAAACGAGACCGCTGATCTGACCCGCGTGGCCAGCGCCGTGCAGATGTCGGGAATCGGGGTCGACGAGATCGCCCTGCGCCGCCCCACCCTCGATGACGCCTTCCTCGCCCTCACCGGGCACATCCCGCACGCCGAGGAGCCCGAGCCCCAGGAGGCCGCCGCATGAGTACCGCCGCCATCACACAAGAGAGGTCGGGTGGCCCGGTCCGGTTCCTGCGTGATACGGCACTGCTGACCGGACGCAGCCTGCGGGCCATCCCGCGCGTGCCCGAGCGCCTGCTCGACGTGACGATCCAGCCGATCGTCTTCATCCTGCTGTTCCTGTACGTGTTCGGCTCTGCGATCCACGTACACGGGATCAGTTACAAGAACTACATGTTTCCCGGGATCATCGGGCAGTCGCTGGCCTTCGGGATCATCGGGGCGGGTGTCGCGACCTCGAATGACATGACTGAGGGCGTGATCGATCGCTTCCGCTCGATGCCGGTCAACCGCCTGTCGATCATCAGCGGGCAGGTCATGGGCCAGTTCTGCGAGCAGGTCCTGGGCATGGTGATCGTGGTCGTGTTCGGATTGCTGCTCGGCTGGGACCCGCATCTCAGCCTCGCGCATGGACTCGAGCTATTGGGTCTGATGGTGCTCGGGATGTTCGCTTTCACGTGGGCCGGTGTCCTGCTCGGGATGCTCGTCCGCTCGCCCGATGCCATGCAGGGCGTGGGGTTCATCGTGATCTTCCCGCTCAGCTTCCTGGCCGGGACGTTCGTCCCCATCTCCGGCATGGATGCGATCCCCCGGGCGATCGCGCAGTGGGACCCGATCTCCGCCCTGGTGGCAAGCGTGCGCTACCTGACCGAGGGCGTGCACACGGGCGGCTCGTGGCAGCTCGACCACCCCGAGCTGGCCATGGCGCTGTGGTGCCTGGTCATCCTGGGCATCTGCGTGCCGCTGGCGCTGCGCCGCTTCAACCGCACCCTGGCCGCCTGACCCGGAACCTGGCCGCCTGACCCGGACCCTGGCTATCCTGGCCGAGATCGGGACCTCCTTTCTCACCTCCTCGCGGGCGCGTCCAGGCACATACTCGATCGTCGCTCGTGACGCCCAGACGGGCGAGATGGGGGCCGCGGTGCAGTCGCATTGGTTCTCGGTCGGCCCGATCGTCCCCTGGGCGAAGGCCGGTGTCGGCGCCGCGGCTACCCAGGCCAACGTCGAGATCTCGTACGGGCCGCAGGCGCTGGAACTGCTGCAGGAGGGAGCGAGCGCACCAGAGGCATTAGCCAGGTTGTTGGCGAAGGACCCCCTTCGAGCTTCCCGCCAGGTGGCGGTCGTTGACGCTCAGGGGCGCGTGGCCGCTTACACCGGGGAGAGCTGCATGGCGTTCGCCGGGGACTGCCAGGGGGAGGGTGTTTCCTGCCAGGCGAACATCATGGCCTCGAAGGGCGTCTGGCCCGCCATGCTGGGTGCGTTCGAGTCCAGCGAAGAGTCGCTCACGTCCCGCCTGTTGGCGGCGCTCGATGCCGCCGAGGCTGAAGGCGGTGACATCCGCGGGCGCCAGTCGGCGGCGATTGTGGTTGTACCGGCGACTGGGAAGCCGTGGGATACGGTCGTCTCGCTGCGGGTCGAAGATCACCCTGACCCGTTGGCGGAGCTGGGCCGCCTTGTGCGGCTGGGCCAGGCCTACACCAGCGCCGGCCTCGGGGATGAAGCCGTCGCCGCCGGACGCCATGCCGATGCCGCAACGCTCTACCGGCGCGCCAGTGAGCTGGCACCCGAGTCGATCGAGCTTCGGTTCTGGGCCGGAGTGGGCGCCGCGAGCGTGGGAGACATGGACTCCGCCGTGGAGCAGGTGCGAACCGCGATCGAAGCTCATTCCGGCTGGCGCGAGCTGCTCGCCCGGCTGCCGGCCGATATCGCACCCGGTGCGGCAGCGGTAATCGAGCGCCTGGAACGGCCAGGCTAGGCCGGCTCAGGAAGCCAGCGACGAATTTTGGCCATGTGGCCAAAGGGATCCGCCGCGAGTCTCGGTAGAAATCCCCTCATAGGCACTCGTGCGCATGGCAGTGACCCTCTTCTGAGCCTGGCCGCCGGCGCTGCCCGGCCTCTGATCGCCGTCAGCACGTCCGAGATTCGGGCCAGCGGTGACGTTCGAGCCACACCACAGGGGGAGCCACCGCAGCACGAAATGGCGCTCGGGCTGAAGTATCTCGCCGCGATCGACTCGGCCGGTGGAGTCCCGGCCGTCGTACCGCCGCTCAGCCGCGATGCACTCGACAGCCTGCTGTCGCGCGTAGCAGGGGTATGTCTCTCGGGAGGCCCAGACCTCGATCCTCAGAGCTACGGGGAGCCTAAGCATGTCCGCACGGGCCCCACCGAGTCCCGGCTGGACGAGTTCGAGCTCGAGCTCGCCCGGGCCGCGGATGCCCGTCACCTGCCCATACTCGCCATTTGCCGCGGCCTCCAGGTGCTCAACGTGGCGCGTGGAGGGACCCTTCATCAGCATCTACCCGACGTCGTCGGCCGGCGCATCAACCATCGCCAGCAGGAGCCGAGCGGCCGGTTGACGCACTGGGTGGCGCTTGAGCCCTCGAGCCGGGTGAGCCAGGTCCTCGCGCGCCGTCGCGCCAAGGTGAACTCGTTCCATCACCAGGCTGTGGCGAGGCTGGGTGACGGTTTACGCGTAACCGGACGCGCGAGCGATGGCACGGTGGAGAGCGTGGAAGCCGTGGATCGAGACTTCGTCATCGGCGTGCAGTGGCACGCGGAATGTCTGACCACTCGTTCCGAGCACGCGGCGCTGTTCCGGGAGCTTGTTAACGCTGCTCGGCAGTTCGACCAGGCGGCCACGCGCCTTTCGCGCGTGGCGTAGGCACATCGTGTGTGGATTTGCCGGGGAGCTGTCCAATCGGGGAGCGGCTGACCGAGAGGCAGTGGAGCGGATGGTGGCCACGATGGCGGACCGGGGTCCGGACGGCCAGGGCTCCTGGGCGTCCGACCGCGTGGCGCTATCGCACCGGCGCTTGAAGATCATTGACCTGTCGAGCACCGGGGACCAGCCTATGACCGACGACGTACTCGGTCTGACGATCGCCTTCAACGGTTGTATCTACAACCATCGCGAGCTTCGCCGCGAGCTCGAGCGCGAGGGGTACGACTTCTTTTCAACCAGCGACACCGAGGTGATTCTCAAAGCCTACGATCGCTGGGGCCACCGATGCGTCGAGCGGCTGGCGGGCATGTTCGCCTTCGCCCTCTACGAGCATGGCACGCAACGTCTGGTCCTGGCTCGGGACCGGCTGGGTGTGAAGCCGCTCTACCTCGCCGAGGTGGCCAGTGGCCTGCGCTTTGCCTCGACGCTCCCAGCCCTGCTCGCAGGCGGCGGTGTCGACACCGAGCTTGATGCGGTTGCGTTGCATCACTACCTGAGCTGGCACGCAGTCGTTCCGGCCCCGCGAACGATCCTGAGAGGCGTGCGCAAGCTGCCACCCGCGACAGTGATGGTGATCGACGCCGACGGTGCTCGGCGCACGGAGACCTACTGGCGGGCGAGTTTCACTCGCCGGCCCGAACATCAGGATTGGACGGCAGATGAATGGGCGCAGGCGGTCAAGACCGCCCTGCGCACCGCCGTGCAGCGGCGGATGGTGTCCGACGTGCCGGTCGGCGTGCTGCTGTCCGGCGGTCTTGATTCGAGCCTGATCGTCGCCCTGCTGGCCGAAGGTGGGCAGCGTGGCCTGGCCACCTTCAGCGTCGGATTTGACGCCGTCGGCGATCGGGAGGGCGATGAATTCCGGTACTCCGACCTGATCGCCGAGACGTTCGACACCGATCACCGGCGGTTCCACGTCCCGACCGACCGTATGCTGCCGGCCCTCGACGGGGCGATTGGAGCGATGAGCGAGCCGATGGTCTCTCACGACGCCGTCGCCTTCTACCTCCTCTCCGAGGAGGTAGCCAAGTCCTACAAGGTCGTCCAATGCGGGCAGGGGGCCGACGAGATCTTCGCTGGCTATTCGTGGTACCCGCCTCTCCGGGATGCGCCCGGCAACGGCGCCGACGCGTATCAGGCCGCGTTCTTCGACCGCCCGCACGAGGAGATGTCGTCGACGCTCGAACCGAGGCTCGTACTCGACGAGGATCCCAGCCGCGCTTTTCTCGATCACCACTTCGGCGCGCCCGGCGCCGATGATCCGGTTGACCGGGCGCTTCGCCTTGATACCGAAATCATGCTTGTCGACGATCCGGTCAAGCGGGTCGACAACATGACGATGGCCTGGGGACTCGAGGCCCGCACACCGTTCCTCGACCACGAGCTGGTCGAGCTGGCGGCGGCCTGCCCGCCCGAGCTGAAGCTCCAGGCCGGGGGCAAGGGCGTCCTCAAGGCCGCCGCTCGCTCTCTCGTCCCCGACGCCGTGATTGACCGGCCGAAGGGTTACTTCCCAGTCCCCGCCCTGTCCACCCTCGAGGGCGACACTCTGGCCCTGATCCGCGAGACGATGGAGAGGCCGACGGCGAGGGATCGCGGCATCTTCCGCCGCGACCACCTGGACCGACTATTCGCCGCGCCGAATGAGCACCTGACGACTCTCGAGGGGTCCAAGCTCTGGCAGCTCGCTGTGCTCGAACTCTGGCTCACACGGCATGGGATCTAGCTACGCCGAGGATTGTGATCCTCACGGCATCCCCCGGCCCGGGTATGGGGACGCGCTCAGTGCTCTGGCGGGCGCGGACCTGGTCCGCCTGTCGCAGGACGTCGCGGCCCGGCTCCGCGAACAGGGAGTCACCTTCGGCGATGGGCCGTTCGTTGTAGACCCGGTACCCCGGCTCCTGTCGGCGAACGAGTGGGGGCCTCTGGCCGACGGCCTCGCGCAGCGGGCCCGGGCCCTGAACTATTTCCTCCTCGACGCTTACGGCGCCCGGCGAATCGTGCAGGCTGGGTTGGTCTCTGCCGAGACGATCACCGACGCCGAGGGCTTCGAGCCCGATCTGGCCGGCTCTCTGCCTGGCCACTGCTCTCCGGCCGCGATCATCGGCTTCGACGTCGTCCGCGATGAGAGCGGCGAATTCCTGGTGCTCGAAGACAACCTGCGCACGCCCTCCGGCTACACGTACGCGTTGGCGGCCCGAGACGCTTTGACGCACGCGCTTCCGGCCGGACTGCCCGTCCCGCGCGCCGTGGGCCCGGCGACCTATGAGCTCCTGCGCCGAGTGCTGCGAGCAGCGGCGCCGCTGAGCTGCGACGAGCCATCCGTTGTCGTGGTCACCGACGGACCGGACAACGTCGCGTATTACGAGCATCGGGAGGCGGCCGAACGCCTCGGCGCCGTGCTGGCCACGCCCTCTCAGCTGTTCCAGGACGGAGGTGCGCTGCGGCTCGAAATGCCGGACGGCGGGAGCCAGGCCGTAGATGTCGTCTACCGTCGCACCGACGAGGATCGCATCCGAGACGAGCGCGGTGACCTGACCGAGGTGGCTCGGGCCCTTCTCGGTCCGTGGCTGAGCGGAAGCATCGGACTGGTGAACGCGTTCGGCAACGGCGTGGCCGACGACAAGTTCGTCCACGGCCACGTCGAGGACTTCATCCGGTTCTACTTGGACGAGGAGCCCCTCGTGCAGTCGGTGCCGAGCTTCGCGGTGGATACGCCCGCCAAGCTCCAGGACACGATCGGGCGTCTGCGCGAACTGGTGGTCAAGCCTCGGCATGGACACGGAGGCATCGGGGTGGTGGTCGGCGCCCACGCCGAGCAGACGGACCTGGATCGCCTCGCCGAGGAGCTCGAGCGCAATCCTTCCGAGTTCGTCGTCCAGCCGATCGTTGCGCTATCCGTGCATCCGACGGTGATCGGCGATCATCTTGAGCCCCGCCACGTCGATCTGCGTCCGTTCGCGTTCTGCGCCAAGGAGGTGGAGCTGGTTCCGGGGGGCCTCACGCGCTTCGCGATGGAGGCAGGAGCGCTGGTTGTCAACTCGTCCCAGCACGGAGGGGGCAAGGACACCTGGGTTCTGGACTGAAGCAACGAACGGAAGGCTCCCCGCCCGGGCCGGATAGCGTTCACACGTCCTCAGGGCGTGAGACATCAGGGGTCGATCAAGACCCCCGGGTTGAGCGCTCCGCTCGGGTCGAGGGCCTGCTTGGCCGCGCGCAGGGCAGCCGCAAACGGATCGGGCCGTTGCCGGTCATACCAGGGGCGATGGTCCCGGCCCACGGCGTGGTGGTGGGTGATCGTCCCGCCGGCCTCGAGCACGGCCTCGCTCGCCGCCTGCTTGATCTCGGCCCACACGTCGAGCTCGGAGCCTCGCCTGACGGGCGCCAGAATCGTGAAGTACGGAGCCGGGCCGTCCGGGTAGACATGGGTAAAGCGGCACGTGACCGATCCGGTGCCGCACGCGTGTCGCACGGCGCCGTTGGCGGCCTCGAGCACCGCGTCGTAGAAATCAGGAAACCGATCCCACGTGATCGCGGTCTCGAACGTCTCCGAGAGGACGCCGATGGCGATGAACATGTCGCGCAGGTAAGGCGCGCGCAGAAACGCTTCGCGCCAGCTGCCCACCGAGGACGAGCCACCTGAGGGATCGCGATCCTCCCAGATTCCCCCGTGATCCCCGCAGCACTGGAGCGCGAGTCCCATCCACGGCTCGGTGTCGTGCGCCGAAGACTCGAAACCGAGCACGAGCAGAGCGAACGAGCCGTCCCCGGCGCCCGTGATCGCCGCTTCGGCTGGATCGATCAACCGGCAGTTGGCGGGGTAGAGCCCCGATTGGGACAGTGCCCGGACGGCGGCCGCGCCGGCGGCGAAGTCCGAAAACCGGACCGCCGCCGTCGAGCGAAACCGGGGTCGCTCGCGCACGCGCACCCAGGCCTCGCTAATAAGCCCCAACGTCCCCTCGGAGCCGATCAGCAGCCGGTCCGGTGACACCCCGGCTCCCGAGCCCGGCAGCCGCCGGGACTCCCACGTGCCGGCCGGGGTCAGAGCCCGGACTGACTCGACGAGATCGTCGATGTGGGTGTAGAGAGTGGCGAAGTGGCCCCCGGCCCGGGTCGCGATCCACCCCCCCAGGGTCGAGAACTGAAACGACTGCGGGAAGTGGCGCAGCGTCAGCCCGTGCTGGTGGAGCTGCTCCTCGAGGCCGGGGCCTGTCGCGCCGGCCTGGATCCGGGCAGCCAGCGAGATTGGGTCAACCTCGAGCACGCGGTCGAGAGCCTTCAGGTCAATCGTGACCACCCCGGAGAATCGCTCGGAGTCGACGCGGGCCTCGACTCCACCCACCACGCTGGTGCCGCCCCCGAACGGAATCACGGCCGCCCCGGCGCCGACCGCCCACTCGAGCACTGCCTGCACCTCGGCCTCGTCGCGCGGTCGCGCCACCACGTCCGGAACGTGATCGAAGCGCCCCCGAAACGCCCGCACGATGTCACTGTAGGAGCGGCCATACGCGTGCAGGGCCCGCTCGTAGTCGTCGTCGTGGCAGATCTCGGCCAGCGAGCCGGGGGGACGTAACCGCACAGTTGGCAGCGTGACCTCGGCCAGGGGAACCGGCAGCTCGGGCTCGGAGGAGCCGAAGCCGAGGTGCTCGGCCAGGAACGCAGCCGTGCTCCGCAGCTCCTCGTGGGAGGGCTGCTCGTCCTCATAGCCCCAGCCCCAGTGCTTCAGCCGCCGGGTCATCGCCTCACCGATCCCACTAAAGGCCAGCCTACCCCGGTACCGTGTACCCGTGCCGGTCCAGACTGGTGTGTTGGCCCGTGGCCCGTGGGATCCTTCTCGGGTTACTGCTTCGTGGCGCTCGGACCCGTTCGAGCCAGACCCCAGCGTCACTCAGGCGGCTGACGTGGCCCTGGACGAGCTTCGGCGGCGGGGCTCGCCCAGCCATGACGGTTACGCGGCACGCCTGGACAACTTTGCCGCCCATGCCGACGGCCTCGATCTAGAGCTCCAGCCCGCCCGCTGGGCGTTGCGTCTGATTCCCGAGAACGCCGCGCAGAGCCTGTCTGCCCTGTGCGTGGTCAGAGCGGCCGATGGGCGCTGGCTGGCCGGGCGTCGAGCCGCTTGGCTGGCGTCCTGGGCCGAGCGGTGGGCTCTGGGGGCGGGCGGTTCTGTGGAGGTGGACGAGAACCCGGCCGACACGATGACGCGGGAGCTCGAGGAGGAATGGTCAGTCGCCCCCGAGCAACTGACCGTCGAGGCGCTCGTGGGCCTGCCCAGCGGGGTGATCCTGCTCGTCGGAATGGCGTGGCTCCCGGACGGTGCCCAGGTCACCCCGGACTCCGAGCACGACGACTACGCGTGGTGGCCGGCCGATCTGGACCGCTGGCCCGAGGAGGCCGACGCTCCACTCCGCCTCCTGGCCGGGATGCTGACCGGCGGCGAATGAGCCAGATCACCTTCGGCCGGCTCGAGGCGGTGTCCTTCGGGCACTCGACCGTCTATCTGTCCCTCCTCGTCTGCGCCTTTGCCCTGGGCAATCCCGAGCCGGAGACGTTCATCCTGGGGCTGAGTCACGGACTGCTCTGGATCGGCATGTCGCTGGTCTGCATCGCCGCCGCCCGGGCCCACGTGATCCCGTTTTGGCTCGCGGTGACGGTCGCGGTCCTGGGCGGTTTGGGACCGTTCGCTGGCTCGATTGGGTTCATCGTTGCGGACCGGAGACGATCTGCAACTTCGCAGTAGAGTCTTGAGCCGTAGAAATGGCGGTTGATACCAGCACTGTCCAGGTCCTCATGCCCGCGATGGGCGACTCCGTTTCGGAGGGCACGGTCCTCGAATGGCACAAGCAGGAGGGCGACGCGGTCGCCTCCGACGAGACCCTGGTCGAGATCTCCACGGACAAGGTCGACGCTGAGGTCCCGTCGCCGGCCGCAGGCATCGTGGTCAAGATTCACGCCGCCGAGGGTGACACCGTGGCGGTCGGGGCTCTCCTAGCCGAGATCGCCCCTGATGACGGGGAAACGCCGGCGAACGGCAACGGCGGCAGCCCCACGGCGGCAACGCCAGTCTCCGGTGAGTCCCCTCCGGCCACACCCGAGGAGGCAGTCGCTGGTGGGTTGACGGAGGCCGAGGGCGTGGCCGCGGCCGAGCAGGCCGCCGGCCAGACGATCGACATCGTCACCCCGACCGGTGGCGAGTCAGTCACCGAGGGGACGATCCTCGAATGGGCGGTCAAGGTCGGTGACGCCGTGAAGGACGGCGACACGGTCGTCGAGATCTCGACGGACAAGGTCGACATGGAGCTTCCGGCCCCGGCCTCGGGGACGATCACAGAGATTCTGGCCGCAGACGGCGAGACCGTGACCGTCGGGCAGGTCATCGCCCGCATGAGCGCCGGCGCGCCGAAGCCCGCGGGGGCCGGCGCCGCCGCTCCCGCCGCGGGGTCCGCGGCCGCCCCCGCGCCTGAGGCGAGCGCCAACGGGCCGAGCCCCACCGTCGTACTCCCGGCTGACGGCGCCCATGTGTCGCCTGTGGCCCGCCGAGTCGCCGCCGCAGAGGGGGTCGACCTGAGCGGTATCCAGGGCAGCGCGCGCCGGGGCCGCATCACCAAGGCTGACGTCCTGGCCGTCGGCAACGGGTCCGGCGCGACCGCCCAAGCGGCGGCCCCTGCCGCCCCACCGGCGGCCCCTGCCGCCCAACCGGCCGCTGCCCAGCCGCCCCCACCAAGCCCGGCAGGGGCACAGCTGATCAAGGGCAGCGGAGCCGCGCTCGCCCGTTACATGGATCAGAGCCGTCAGATCCCCACCGCGACCTCGTTCCGCACGCTCACTGTGACCGTCCTCGATCAACGCCGCGGCCAGCTCAAGAACGCCGGCCGGCGGGTCTCGTTCACTCATCTCATCGCCTATGCGATCGCCCGCGTGGCCACCGAGGAGATGCCCGTCATGGCCCACCACTTCGAGGACCGGGACGGCAAGCCGTATCGACTCGACGACGGTGCGGTCAACCTTGGCCTGGCCGTCGACGTCGAGAAGAAGGACGGCAGCCGAACCTTGATGGTGCCGGTGATCCGCGACGCCGGGCGGCTTTCCTTCAGTGAGTTCCTTGACGCCTACAACGCGCTGGTCGAGAAGGCCCGCACCAACACTCTGACCGCGGATGACCTGACCGGGGGCAACCTGACCCTCACCAACCCGGGCGGCCTCGGAACGATCGCGTCCGTGCCGCGGCTCATGGTCGGTCAGGGGACGATCGTCGCCACCGGCTCGATCGCCTACCCCGTGGGGCTCGAGCGGATTGGCCCCGCGATCGGCGCCGAGAAGGTCATGACCATGACCTCCACCTATGACCATCGGATCATCCAGGGCGCCGAGTCAGGCCGCTTCCTGCAACGGATCGAGGCCCTGCTCCAGGGCGGTGAGAACTTCTACGAGCGGGTGTTCGGTGACCTCGCCGTCGAGCTCGCCGACCTTCCCGAGGCGGCGGCCGCGCCCGCAACCGCCACGGCCACGTCCGCTCCAGCTCCGGCCGCGGCCAAGTGGTCCGAGGGCTTCGATGAGGAGTTCCTCCAGGCCGTTCAGGCGGCTACCTCACTGCTCAAGGCTCACCGCACGCATGGGCATCTGGCCGCCCGGCTCGACCCCCTGGGCCGCGAGTCCGAGGGCGACCCGGCGCTCGACCCCGAGCCGCTCGGTCTGACACCGGAGCTGATGGCCCGCATCCCGGCCCGCATCCTGCGCATGTACGTGCGCGGGGCCACCCTGGCGGACGCTCTGCCGCACCTGCGCGAGACCTACTGCGGCACGATTGCTTACGAGATCGAGCACATCGCCTCTCACCGCCAGCGTCTGTGGCTGCGTGAGGCGATTGAATCGGGGACGTTCCGCCAGCCCCTGACTCGGGATGAGCAGAAGGCGCTGCTCAAGCGGCTGACCGAGGTAGACGCGTTCGAGCGCTACATGCACAAGGCGTACCTGGGCCAGAAGCAGTTCTCGATCGAGGGTCTCGACATGACCGTGCCGATGCTCGACGAGCTGACCCAGCTGTCGGCGACGCGGGGTGCCCGCGAGGTCGTGATCGGGATGGCCCACCGCGGGCGGTTGAACGTGCTCGCGCACAACCTGGGCCGTCCCTACGAGTCCATCTTTGCCGAGTTCGAGGGGTCCTCGACGCTCGAGCCGATCACCACTCTTCCGCAGGGCGGGACGGGTGACGTCAAGTACCACCACGGCGCCCAGGGCTCCTATCAGCTCGAGGGCGGCGAGTCGATCATCGTGCGCCTGGAGTCCAACCCGTCGCACCTGGAGTTTGTCGCCCCGGTCGCCGCTGGAGCCACCCGCGCGGCGCAGACGACCCGGCAGGGCCCGCACGCCCATCAGGACACCAATGCCGCGATCCCGGTCATCCTCCACGGTGACGCCGCCTTCCCCGGCCAGGGTGTCGTGGCCGAGACGCTGAACCTCCAGGCGCTCGACGGCTACACCGTTGGCGGCACGATCCACCTGATCCAGAACAACCAGGTCGGCTTCACCACCGACCCCGACGATGCCCGCTCGACCACCTGGGCTTCGGACCTGGCCAAGGGCTTTGACGTTCCGATCATCCACGTCAACGCCGATGACGTGGCGGCCTGCGTTTCGGCCGTCCGGCTGGCCTTCGCCTTCCGTCAGGAGTTCGGCCACGACGTGCTCATCGATCTGATCGGCTACCGCCGCTTCGGCCACAACGAGGCCGACGAGCCGGCCTACACCCAGCCCGAGATGTACCAGGTGATCAAGAAGCACCCGTCGGTCCGGGAGTTGTTCGCGCGCCAGCTCACCGATCAGGGCGTCGTCACCGAGCAGGAATCGACCGAGATGACCGACGCGGTGTGGTCCCTCCTGGCCGACCAGCACCAGCTGCTCAAGGAGCGGATCGCCCACGCCAAGGATCTCGAGCACGCCACCGGCGAGTACCAGCTCGACCGCACTCCCTCGCCCGAGGTCAGGACCGCCGTGTCAGCGGATCGCCTCCAGGTCCTGGGCGAGGAGCTGCTCTCGGTGCCGGACGGTTTCAACGTCCATCCCAAGCTGCTCAAGCAACTCGAGCAGCGCCGCCAGGCGCTGGTCAGCGGCGAGGGAATCGTCTGGGCCCACGCCGAGTCGCTGGCGTTCGCCTCGCTGTTGACCGAGGGGATTCCGATCCGGCTTACCGGTCAGGACACCGAGCGCGGCACGTTCAGTCAGCGGCACCTGGTCCTGCATGATCCGAAGACCGGCCAGGAGCACTGCGCCATGCAGCACCTGCCGGGTGCGTTGGCGCCGATGGAGCTCCACAACAGCCCGCTCTCGGAGATGGCCTGCGTCGGCTTCGAATACGGCTATTCGCAGGAGGGCCCCGAGACGCTCGTGCTCTGGGAGGCCCAGTTCGGTGACTTCGTCAACGGGGCCCAGGTCATCATTGACCAGTTCATCGTCTCCGGTCTGGCCAAGTGGGGGCAGACCTCGCGGCTTACCCTCCTGCTGCCCCACGCCTACGAGGGGTCAGGCCCCGAGCACTCCTCGGCCCGGCTCGAGCGCTTCCTGCAGCTCGCGGCCGAGGGCAACATCCGAGTCGCAAACCCCACCACGCCGGCCCAGTACTTCCACCTCCTGCGCCGCCAGGCCCGGATCGCCAAGCAGCGCCCGCTGGTCGTGATGACGCCCAAGAGCCTGCTCCGTCTGCCTCAGGCCGCGAGCCGGCTCGAGGAGCTGATCGAGGGCCGCTTCCGGCCCGTGCTCGCCGATCCGGCGGTCGACGCCGAGCAGGTCACGCGGCTCGTGCTCTGCACGGGGAAGATCTACTACGACCTGATCGCAGACGCGAGCCGGGCCGAGAATCCAGGCGTCGCGGTTGGGCGGGTCGAGCTGCTCTATCCCTTCCCGCAGGCCGAGCTCCTCGAACTGGTGACGAGCTATCCGAAGCTTCAGGAGGTCCTCTGGGTCCAGGAGGAGCCCCGGAACATGGGAGCCCGCGCTTTCATGTCCCCGCGCCTGCTCCAGGTACTGCCCGAGCAGCTCCAGTTCGGGTACGTCGGTCGTCCCGAGCGAGCCGCCTCGGGCGAGGGCTATCCGATCGCTCATGCCACCGAGCAGAGCCGCATCATCACCACCGCGCTCGACGTCAGCCGGCCCATCTCGCAGTATCCGCACACCCTGCCCGGCGAGCGCTGACCCGGCGCCGGATCGGGTTTCTGGATCGCGGGCAGGCTAGCCGGCGCGGGGAGGAGCGCGGTCTGGCGCGATGTCTGACAACCTCTGTCGCATCCGCTTCCGTAGAGACGGCTCACGCAGGGATTATTCGCGCCGCCACCTGACGCCGACTCTCGGCGTCCATGACATGGCGATCGATCTCGGCACCGCGAACACGCTCGTGTACGTCGGCGGTCGAGGCATCGTCGTGTCGGAGCCCTCGGTCGTGGCCTCGGACGTCGAAACCGGCCTGGTCCATGCGGTCGGCGCCGACGCTGAGCGCATGATCGGCCGCACACCGGCCACGATCTCCGCCACTCGGCCACTGCGCCACGGCGTGATCGCCGATTTCGAGGTCACCGAGGAGATGCTCCGTTACTTCATCCGCAAGGTGCTCGATCGGCGCATGGCGCATCCGCGGTTGATCGTCTGTGCCCCCTCGGGCGTGACGGAGGTTGAAAAGCGGGCCGTGGAGGAAGCATCTCTGGCCGCGGGCGCCCGGCGCGTGCATCTGATCGAGGAGCCGATCGCGGCCGCCATCGGCGCGGGGCTCGAGATCGAGGAGCCGATCGGCCGCATGGTGGTCGACGTCGGCGGCGGAACCAGCGAGATGGCGGTGATCTCGCTCGGCGGGATTGTGATCTCGCGTTCGGTCCGTGTGGGCGGATACGAGATGGACGAAGCCATCTCGCACTACCTGCGCGCCGTCTACCAACTGGCCATCGGCTCTCGGACCGCCGAGACGATCAAGATTAAGCTCGGCTCCGCCGTACCAATGGCCGACGAGGGGACGATCGAGGTCCGCGGCCGGCACCTGGTCACAGGACTCCCGACGGCGGTCGAGCTTCGCGCCGCCGAGGTCAGGGCGGCCATCGCGGCTCCGCTGCGCGAGATCCTGCAGGCGATCCGGGACACACTCGAGCAGACACCCCCTGAGCTCGCCAGCGATGTGGCTCGTGACGGAATTCTCCTGGCCGGAGGCGGGACCCTGATCAACGGCTTCGATGAGCTGGTTGCGGCTGAGACCGGGATGCCGGTGTATCGAGCCGAGTCACCGCTGACCTGCGTCGCGGTCGGATCAGGGCAGGCGCTGGACCATCTCGACCAGCTCGCCGTCGCCCGCCATCCGCGGCGCTCGCCCACCACGCCGGACTGGCGCACGGCCCAGTCGTAACGCGCGCAGGCGCTCGATCGCGGTCACCACAGCGCAGCCGGCCAGGAGGACGAAGAAGGGGTCGATCGGCTCCCGGAAGCGAGGCGTCTCTACGTTCACGAACACGACGCTCAGGGCGAACAGGACCGGTATGGCCCACAGCCAGCGGGGTGCCCGGCGCGCCGCCCGAGTGAACAACCCGATCAGCGCCAGCCCGCACATGACCCAGAACGCGGCTACTCCTGTCCGAGCATCGGTGACGTGCATGCCGACCGCCAGCGCGGAGGCGTGCCAGGCGTAAGAACCGGCGAGCTCGAACAGCCTCAGGGTGTTGTGGTAGGCGACCTCGAGCGGCGAGAGCGGGTGGGCTCCGATGTAGTGCACGGCCTGTGACTCGAGCTTGCTGCCGAGCTCGACTTCGGTGTAGTGCCCGGCGGTCCGCCGCAGGTGCTGGTCCTCGGAGATCTTCCAGAAGAAGCGCCATTTGTAGGGCACGGGCCTGAATGCCGCCGAGTCCGGGTTGTAGGTACCGACCAGCGTGATCCCGGTCTCGTCAGACACGGGGACGAAATGATGCAGCTCGACCGCGTTCCGGACCGTCCAGGGCGCGATCGTGATCGCGGTCGTCAGGACGAGCAGGGCCAGCGCCCCAACGGTCCGCGAGCGGTTGGCGTTCCGGGCTCGGCCCACGGCTATCGCGGCGGCGAACCCGAGCGGGATCAGGAGCAGGGCCGCGTTCTCGTGGGTGAGCGTGGCCAGGCCTGTGAGTACGCCGGTGGCGGCGATCCACGCGTACGGGCGGTCTGACCGGCGAGCGCGCAACGCGGTCCAGATCGCCGCCAGCTCGAACACGATCAGGAGGTTCTCGGCCACCAGGGTGCCGTTGTCCTCGATCAGGACTGGATAGACCGCGGCCAGGATCATGACCGCCAGCCCGATGCCTGCCCCGAACGCTTCCAGCGCGACCAGCCCGATGAGACCGACGGCGGCCGTGCCCAGCACGGTTTGGGCCAGACGGTCATCGTGGATGGCCGGCCGGCCGCCGGCCTGATGGCCGGTCAGGATGTCGACCGCAGCCAGGTAGTACGGGAAGGCGGGTGGGAAGTACGCCGTGGGGCCCCGCGATCCGCCCGCGCCCGAGCCGGACGTCTTGCCCAGGTTGTAGCCCCCGGTTCGCGCCACCGAGCTGGCCAGGATGTTGTAGATGCTCGCGTCATTCACGGGCTTGAATGACGTGTCCTGAACGTAGGCGACGCGGATGGCGAGAGCGGCGATCAGCACCACCGCCACCACGAGCGCTCTGGCCGGGCGTGATCGGATCACAGAAGGAGGAGACTAATTGTGCGGCGGCTGGTCGCGACCTGCGCTCGCCGCCCGCGCCGATTGGTCCGTCGGTGCGGTGGGTTCGTAGGCCTGGGCCGAGACGAGCGCTTGCCCCGAGCCATCGTGGACCAGTCGGCGTTAGTGGATCCCGACGATCCCGGCGCACACCCAGTTGGATGCCCCCGCACCGCCGTTCCAGATCTTGGACGCGATCGCGTCCTGCTCGGCCTTGCTGGCCAGGTAGGCGGCCGGCCCCGAGCCGCCGAACAGACGCCAGGTGCTGGGGATGATCTGGTAGTAGCCCGAGGCGCCTGCGCTGTTGGGGGGGAGGTTCTGGCCGCCGGATTCGCACAGCACGATCGCGTACGGGATCGCCCAGCCGCCCGACGGGCCGAGAGCCGGACCCGAGGGGGTCGAGGACGCCGACGCCGCCGCGCGCGCCGCAGCCGCAGCCGCCGCGGCTTGCTGAGCGTGGATCCGGGCGATCTTCGATTGCAGCTGCCGGCCCCGGGCGCGGCTGGCATCGAGGGCCAGCTGCTGTGCGTAGCGGGCACGCTGGAGCGCGGCTTGCTTGGACTGGAGCAGCCCGTTCATACCTTCGAGGGCGCGCTCGTGGAGCGCGGTCAGCTGGGTGGCACGAAGATCGTTGGCCTCGAGCTTGGCCAGCTGGGCCGCGGCCGTGTCGGCCTGGGCCTTGGCCTGGCGGGTGAACGAGATGATCGCCTGCTGTTGATGCTCGACCCGGCCGAGGAAGCTGATCTGATTGAGCAGGTTGTTGAACCCGTTGGCGTTGAGGACGACCGACACCAGGTCCGGATGATCACCCTCGTAACTCGACACGAGCTGGCGCGAGAGGAACAGGCGGGCCCGGGCCAGGCGGCGTCGCAGCATCAGAACCCGCGCCCGCTCGCGCTTCAGCTCCATCTGCGCCCGGGCCAGGTTCGCCCTGTCGGTCACGAGGTCCTGGCGTACCGCGGCCTCGCGGCTCTGGACGAGCTGAATCTGGCCATCCAGTGAGGAGATCAGCTGACCGAGGCTGCCGACGCTCGAGCTCAGCTGCTGCTGGCGAGCCTGCTCCTGGCCGAGCTGCGAGTTGAGCTGGCTCAGGCTGTCCGCGGACGCCGTGGTCCGCTGGCTGATGACCAGCACCAGGGCCGTGATCAGCCCTGCCGCGAGGAGGATGGCGAAACGAACGGTGACGGCGCGATTCTTGGAGCTCATCTGGGGTGCGGCGTTGGCGGCAATCCGCCTGCGGAGTTAGCTGTCGGGCTCGCGCTAGTTCGCGCTACGCAACCATCAGGTCACGATTCGCCCCCGGAGAGACACTTGGGTCCCCCGCTTCCCCGCAAATTGCAGGGAACTCGGCGGTCGCAGGACCCTAGCAGGAAGGTGCTGCAAAGCGCCTCATGCCTATGCTGATCACGTGCCGGGCATCGACCCCGAACGAGCGGCCCTGATCCTCGAGCGCGTGTGCAGCACACCCGAGGGTTTCGTTCGCACCTACGGTGACATCTCGCCTGGCGCGCCACGGATGGCGGGCGCCGTGCTCAGCGCGTGTCAGGACCCGAGCGTCCCCTGGCATCGGATCGTCCGTGCGGACGGATCATTGGCCAAAGGACGGCGCCAACGCCGGCTGCTCGAGCGCGAGGGAGTGCCATTCCGAGGCCAGCGCGTTCTGATGGATGACGCTCGGCTCTCCGAGACCCCGGTCTAGCCATGTGGACTCAGCGTGCGATCACACTCCAACCCCGGCCGCGCGGCTTTCATATCATCACGCGGGAGATCCTCGAGGCGCTTCCGGAGCTCGGCGAGCTGCGCGTCGGGCTGCTGCATCTGCTGATCCAGCACACGTCAGCCTCACTGGCGCTGAACGAGAACGCCTCGCCCGACGTGCGCCGGGACTTCGAGAGCTGGTTCAACCAGGCCGTGCCCGAGCGCGCGCCCTATTGGACCCACACCCTCGAGGGAGACGACGACATGCCCGCCCATATCAAGGCGGCCCTGCTGGGCCCTTCGCTCACCCTGCCTGTCTCGGATGGTCGCCTCGCCCTGGGGACGTGGCAGGGGATCTACCTGTGCGAGCACCGCGACCGGGGCGGATCCCGGTCACTCGTGGCCACGGCCTGGGGCGAGAGCTAGCCGGGACGACTCGCGTCCCCCGGGACTAGCGTCCCTTCCACACCGGCGGCCGCTTCTCGGCGAACGCCGTCGCGCCTTCGCGCGCGTCCTCGGAGCCCATCACCGGCCCGGCGATCTCACCCTGGCGCTCGAAGAACTCGGCCTCCGGCCAGTCGACCGCCTCGGTCAGGATGCGCTTGCTCGCCGCGAGCGCCAGCGGTCCGTTCTGAGCGATCTGCTTCGCCAGCTCGAGCGCGGCGTCGAGAGCCCCGCCGGGCTCGGCCAACCGGTTGACCAGTCCGAGCTCGAAGCCCCGCTCGGCCAGGATCGGATCACCTGTCAGCGCGAGCTCCATCGCGATATTCCTGGGCAGGACGCGCGGTAGGCGCAGCAGTCCGCCCCCGGCGGCGACCAGTGAGCGCTTGACCTCGGGGATCCCGAGCTTGGCGCCCCGTGCGGCCACGATCAGGTCACAGGCCAGCGCCACCTCGAGGCCGCCGGCTACGGCGAACCCCTCGACCGCGGCGATCAGTGGCTTGACCGATGCCCGTCGGGTGATCCCAGCGAATCCTCGATCGTCCACGTGGGGCGTCTCACCGGCCACGAACGCCTTCAGGTCCATCCCAGCGCAGAACCCCTTGCCGGCTCCGGTCACCACCCCGATCGAGAGTTCCGGGGTGGCGTCGAGCTCGTCCAGCGCCGCGGCGATCCCCTGGGCGACGGCGGCGTTGACCGCGTTGCGCTGGTCAGGCCGGTTGATCGTGACTACGAGCACGCGATCGCGGCGCTCAGTGAGTACGGCGGCGGAGTTGTTCATGCCGCGAACAGCTTCAGCTCGGGCGCGCGCTCGCCCCGCAGGACGGCCAGGTCGACCTCCACGCACTCGATCTCGCGTGCTCCGGCCAGCACCCGCGCCTGCGGCTTGATCACCTGAGCGGCCAGAATCCCGCGGCATCCGCCGAACGCCGGGTCGAGACGGATCCGCTCCAGATAGCGCGTCAGCTGCTCCACGGCTTCAATCCCGGCCACCCGTTTGATCTCGACCGCGACCCAGCCGTCGGCGTCGTCTCGGCACATGAGGTCGACCGGGCCGATGTCGGTCGGCCATTCGCGCCGCACGAGCCGCAGGCCCTCGCCGCACCACTGCGGCTGGCCGGCCAGGAGCTCCTGGAGGTGAGCCTCGACGCCATCCTTGGCCAGCGCCACGTCAGCCTCGGGAGAGCCCATTTCGTGGGTCACGTCCGAGACGACCTCGGCGATCTGGACCTCGACGCGATCCTCGCTCGAGCCGCCCCGCTTGCGCACCACCATCAGGCCGGGCGACTCCTCGATCACGGTCGGCGGGGTCATCCAGTTCAACGGCTTGACGCTCTGGCTGCCGTGATCTGAGAAGACGAGGAAGGTGCCGTCAGCCTTGATCATCAGCAGCCGTGTGGCCTCCGGCAGGTGCGTGCTCAGTCGGCCGGAATAGGTGATGCTGCAGCGAGCGACGATCAAGCGCATCCGGGCAGCCTAGAAATCGCCTCGGACTGACGGCCCTATCATCAGGCCCAGCATGCGCAACCAGCTCAAACCTCTGTTTGACCGCGTCGTGATCAAGGAGCTCGATCCCGACCGTGTCCGCCGCTCGGGGCTGCTCGTGCCGCCCGGGTCCGATGAGCCTCCGCCCCAGCAGGGCATCGTGCTCGCGGTTGGTCCCGGACTGGACTGGTGGGATCACGTCGGCGTGCAGATGCCGGTCAAGCCCGGCGACCACGTCGTGTTCCCCGCCTCGGCGGGCGCCTGGGTCGAGATCGAGGAGGAAAGACTGCTCGTCTGCCGGGTCGGCGAACTCCTGGGCGTGCTCGAACAGGTCACCGACTGCCCGGCGTGTGGCGGGCGAGCGCTCGCGCCTGCGGAGTCGTGCCCGGTGTGCGGCCGCGAGGGTTCGGTCGCCTCTCCCTGAGCCAGGGCCCGGGCCGTCGGTTGAGGCGGAGCTTTTGGCTTGGCACTGTTGCTTGCGGTGGTCGCGTTGGCCCGCGAGGCGGCGCCCCCTCAGGGCCGGGCAGTACGTACCAAATCCACAAACGTCAGCTCCGATTTGGCACCAGGTCTCCGCATAGCGCGCGATGCGCGGCAAATCCAGCCGACGTGAGCAGCTTTTCGACGTTCTGCACGCCCAGCCGCGCCCGAACCGGATGACGCTCAAGCCAACCAAGCGACAGGCCCAGCTCCTACAGCAACGACGCTGAGCGACCAGACAGATCACCACGCGCTGCCGCTAACCGCGCGAAAGAGACCGCCGGCTGACGCCGGCTCCCGCCCAGGACCTCGCTGCGCTCGGTCAAGATCACGCGACCAACCCCAACCGTCAAGGCGTGCATTTTCAACCGCCGCTACCTACACCCCCGTGGGACACTTTTCAACCAGCATGAGTGGTCCACTTTCAACCGGCCTTGACACTCGTTACGCCGAATCGGCGCCAAATCGGGCGCCGAGCCCCCGCCCTGTGAATACCGATCCGCCACCCGGGTCGGTCGGCGCAAACGCGCGGTATAACCCCCGATCCGTGAAAGGCGTCCCAGACAGGTCACGCTTTTCACGGGGCGGGGGTTGAGCCCCACGTCGGGCTGGTCGCGCGAGACTGCCCGGGCGGTGGTTTACGGGGCGCTGCTCCGGCGGCCAGGTCAGGCGGCGCTGCGCTCGGAGAGCCCGCGTGGCGTGGCCGCTTCGACGCGAGCCAGCAGTTCCTTGACCTCGCTGTCAGGCCCCAGAGCCAACGCCCGTCGGCACGCGCTCTGACACTCCGCCAGACGGTCGGTGCGGGCCAGAGCGTGCGCATAGCTGGACCAGGCGGCCAGCGACGTCGGCTCGATCACCGTTGCCGCCTCGGCGGCTGACACCTCGGCGCCGACATCACCGGCCAGGTGATAGGCGAGCGCCAGATCGAGCAGAGCCTCGACCGAGGGCCCGATCATCCGAGCCCGTTCGAGCGCCGTGATGGCGGCATCACGATCCATAAGGCGCAACCGCAGTCGCCCGAGCCGCTCCCAGGCCGAGGCGTCGGCGGGCGCCCGCTCCGCGGCGCGCTCGGCGGCGGCCGCGGCTAGGTCAAACGCACCCATGTCCTCGTAGATCCTCGAGGCGAACCGCTCCGGGGTCGGGCGGTCGGTATCGACCCGAGCCCAGTCGCGCACCGTGCGCGCAGCGGCGGGAAGGTTGCGCGCCTGCCAGAACGAGACCGTCAGCAACCTGAGAACCACCGGGTTCTCGGGCTCGGCGTCACGCGCGTAGACCAGCCGCTGGGCCGCGAGTTTGGCGTCTCCCTCCGCCAGCGCGTGCTGGGCTGCGGTCATGAACCGCTGGACGCGGTCCGCCGCTGGGTCGGGCCTCGAGAAGTCAACGAACTGCAGAGAGCCCGCCGGAACCGTCCGGACGCCGATCGAGAACAGCACCCGAGCCCACTGCTGGATGTCGTCATAGTCGCCCGAGAAATAGATGCCGCTCACGGTCCCGACTCCCCACTCGGGGTAGGACAGGCAGCGGGCATACCGGTGCACGACGGAGTGGTCGGGCACCCGCGAGCCGAACGGGTCGTGCTTGGCGCGATCCTCGGCTGCGGCCCGTTCCCGCTGCTCGTTTTCGTACGCCCGGCGCCCGGCTTCTGCCCGCGCCTTGCGCGTGGCGGCGGCTGAGACCTTGACCGCGCTCCGCGTCACCCGGCCACCGCGCGAGGTCTCGGCCAGGCGTTCGAGCTCGTCGGCGGCTTCGTTGATCGCCTGGAGGTGGCGCTGGTGCTCGTGGCGCCGGCCCGCGGGGGCGATGTCGGGGTGCCAGCGCTTGGCCATCCGCCGTCGGGCCAGCTGCACGGCCCGCTGGTCGAAGGGGGGGTCGAGCTCGAGCAGCAGGAGAGCGGATTCGACGTCCAGAATGCGAGGCATGACCGTTGAACGTTAGCGGGGTCGACAAGGTTCCTAGTCGCGCCAGGGCGTCTCCCCGCCGCGGCCGAACCACCGCCCTGGGTGCAACAAATCGGTGCCAATCCGAGCCGGCGAGCCCAGGCCTGCCTTAGCGTCGCGGGAGATGTCTGCCACCCGCACGCCTCGCCATGCCGCACGGGGCGTGTTGCTACTGGCGGGCGGGTTCGGCGCCGCTCTCGCCCTGGCGCTCGGTACGGCCCTGATCGCCGTCCTCGTGCTCGTGACGCCACCCGGCTCGAGCTGCCAGACCGAGTCCGGGAGCGGCGCGGCGGCGATCGTCCTCGGACCCCCGGGGACCGGACAGCGAGTCGGGGCGACCGAGTACGGCGGCCCGGGGGACCCCGGCAGCGGGAGCGTCGGCTCGTCCGGCACCGACCTGCTCGAGCATCCCGACAGCTACGCCGAGTTGGGCGGGACGACGTTCCAGACCGCCACGGCCATGGGCGGGCTGGCCTACATGACCCCGCTCCGGATCACGTGGGCGCGCCATTCGGCGGTCGCGTACAAGCGTGACATCGGTCTCGGCGGGGGGCCGGTGGACGGGCTGCCGCGGGTGATCGACCTGTGGTGGCAGCTCGCCGAAGCGCTCGACATCCCCTACGAGCACGGCCTGTGGTCGGGCCCGATCCGGATCGAACGTCCCCCGGACGCGGGCTCGGCCAACCTCCTGGGCCAAGCGGTGGCCGTGCCCACGCCGGATACGGCCGCGAGTCCGGTCTGCCTCCCCGGTTCCACCGGGACGCTGCCGATCACCGCCGGGCCGCGCGCACGGCTGCTGGCGGACGGTCGTGCGGCGGCACCGGCGTCCGCTCCGGCGGCGGTCAAGGGGATCATCGCCGCCGGTAACCAGATCATCGGCAAGCCGTATCTCTACGGCGGTGGCCACGGGCTGCCTCTCGACGAGGTGGCCTCGGCCTACGATTGCTCGAGCAGCGTCGAGCACCTGCTCTATGGAGGTGCCCTGCTGCCGGTCTCCTATGACGCTGCCTCCGGCACGCTGGAGTCCTTCGGGCGGCCGGGCGTCGGACGGTGGGTGACGATCTACGCCAGCGCTGACCACGTGTTCATGTACGTGGCCGGGCTGCGCTGGGACACCCACAATGCCGCCGGAGCGCAGGACGGAAGCACCGGGATCGGCTGGCACCCGCTGATCCGCAGCTCGGCTGGTTTTGTCGTGCGCCACCCGGTGGGTCTGTGAAGCCCCCCCGCAGGTTGGCGCTGGTGCTCCTGGCGATCGTTCCGGCCGGCTGCTCGCTGCTGCCCGGCCCGAAACCCACCCCGCCCACGCGGGCGGAACCGGAGCTCCTGCGGACCGAACGGGCCCACGAGCTCCCGACCCCACAGCCGCGCCAGACCGTCTCCGCCGCCGCCATCAGCCCGGTGGTGGCGATCGAGGCCTTCGCCACCGCCTACATCAACTGGCGCGCGGACAACGTGTCCGCTCGGATGCGGGCGCTGGCGGCGTTGAGCGTGGGCCAAGCCCGGTCTGAGCTGTCGCTCGCGGCCGCGCAGACCGCCCATGACTACGAGCTCCGAAACGGCGGGATCGCGAACTCGGGCACCGTGAGGGCCGTGGCGCCGGTGCTCGGAGCCGCCCGCCAATACGCCGTCGTCACGCTGGAACGGACGACGGCATCGAACACCAACGCCTACCAGGGCCTCGAGCCGGCTTGGCATCTGGCGCTGGCCACCGTGACGCGACAGCGCGGCGGGGGTTGGGTGGTCAGCGGCTGGCAACCGGAGAGCTGAGCCGGCGACATGTCTGACTCAGCTGCCGCCCTGCGCGAGCTCGGACACGGGCTGCCATTCGCGCCACGTGGCCAGACGACTCTCGTAGTCCGCCTCGGCGATCGACAGCGGCCGGTCACCGAAGAACACCCGCAGCGGTGGGGGGTCGGCGTCGACCACGCGCAGGATCGCGGCCGCCGAGGCGACCGGGTCACCCGGCACGTTGCTGGCGCGCCACTGCTGCTGGCGCTCGCGGAGTCCGTCATAGGCGGCGTTGGGCTCCGAGCGCTGGGAAGACGGTCCACTCCAATCGGTCGAGAAACCCCCCGGCTCGACCAGCGTGACATTGATCCCGAACTCCTTGACCTCCTGGGCCAGTGCCTGACTGATGCCCTCAAGGCCCCATTTGGAGGCGTGATAGATCCCCACGCTGGGAAAGGCTGAGATGCCGCCGATCGAGGAGACCTGGACGATGTGGCCGCTGCCCTGAGCCCGGAGGAACGGCAGCGCGGCCTGGGTCACCCACAGCGCGCCGAACAGATTGGTCTCGATCTGGGCTCGAGCCTCCTGCTCGGAGAGCTCCTCCACCATCCCGAAGTGGCCGTAGCCCGCGTTGTTGACCACGATGTCGAGCCGGCCGAAGTGCTCGTGGGCTCGACGAACGGCGCCGAACGCGGCCTCCCGGTCGGTCACGTCGAGTGACAGCGGCAGGAGTGCGTCACCGTATTCCTGCACGAGGTCGTCGAGCGTGCCCGTGTCGCGGGCCGTACCGGCTACTCGATCGCCCCGTGCCAGCGCGGCGATCGCCCATTCGCGGCCGAAGCCGCGCGAAGTTCCAGTTATGAACCAGGTTTTGCTTGTCATCTCAACCATCCTAGGACGCCAGGCGCAATCCGTAGCCCGCGGCTTGGCGACGCTGCGGCACGCGCCTCAGTGAGCAGCGGCGTTCAAAGCTACGGCGATCCCGAACGCCAGCACGGCGCCCGTGCGTAGTAGCCATCCGGTCCGCGGGGTCTGACGCTGGGTCACCATCCCGGCAATCGCGGCGATCATGCACCCCACGGCCACGGCGGCCAGCAGCACGGCCAGGACCCGGAGTCCAGTCATGGCGAGCGCAGCCCGAGCAGGCGCAGATAGCGCGCGACCGCCTCGGCGCGGTTCGCGGCGTGAAGCTTGCGCAGGATGCTGTTGACGTGGAATTTGACCGTCCCGTCGGATATCACGAGCGCCTCGGCAATCGCCTTGTTGCTCTGACCGTCGGCCAGGAGGCGCAGGACGTCGAGCTCACGGCGCGTGACGAGGCCCTCAAACACCGCGCGATCGTCACGGCTGGCTATCCCGGTTGGCGAGGGGCGAGGAATGGTGGGCGGCGGCGGCCGCTGCACCGTGGCCAGCCGGATCGGCGCGTCGGTCAGGTCGCTCGAGCGCGCGTTGATCCATTCGACGAACCGACGCATCTGCTCGCGTTCGGTGCGAAGGGTGCGGACCAGGCTCGCAGCCTCGTAGGCCTGGGTCAGCTCGGTCGCGAACTCCCACAGAACGTCACGGTCGAGCACGTCGACCTGGCTGTCCGGGCCGCGGTCGGCATGGAGAACTCCGATCACCTGGGAGCCGACCAGCAGCGGCGCGGCCGCGTAGGAACCCCAACGCATCAGGGTGGCCAGCTGGCGGCTAACCCGCGGATTGACGCCCGCGTCGACCACGATCGTCGCCCGCCGGCGCCGCAGGAGCTCGGTTTCAATCAGCGGATGCTCGAGCCGCACCGGGTTTGAACGCAACTCGTCCAGCGCAGCCATGGCCGCTGCCGGGTCGCCGGTGAAGTACGCCGCCTTGGCCGCCATCTGACCGTCGCTGACCAGACTGAGAATCGCGCGGGCGAAGTTGGATGCGCCGGACAGAGCCTCGGGCGCGCGGGCCAGCATCGCCGCAGGTGAGGTCAGCGCGCGCAACTCCGATGCCGCCGCCCGAGCCCGCGTGATCGCCTCGGAGCGTCCGTCGAATCGCTGTCTGAGGCGGGCAAGCGCGGCATCGTGATCGGCCACCAGTCTGGCGCCGTCCCCGTCGGGCCCTGCCCCGAGACGCTCGCTCAGGCGGGTGATGAGCTCGCGCAGACGGTCACGGCTGGGGGGACCGGTCAGGGTGTGTGGCTCACCCAGGATGTCCTCGGCTCTCGCGGCACTCAGTGCGAGCCGCCGGTCGAGCAGGTGATCGCCGCTCATATCGCGTCCTCCTGGGCCGAGGCGCGGACGTAGCGCGAAACAGCGTCGGCCCGGCTCGTCGCCCCAAGCTTGCGCAGGATGTTCTTGACGTGGTACTTGACGGTCCCTTCGCGGACCACAAGCGCTGCGGCAATTTCGCCGTTGGTATTTCCCCGGGCCAGGAGCCTGAGCACCTCGAGCTCGCGGGCCGTAAGTGACTCGATCATGCCTCGGGCCGCGCCTGCCACCGGTTTGGTCCCGCCGAACCTGGGGCCGTCGGCAAGCGTGTTCAAGCGCGCACCCATCCATCGCGCCGCGGCCTCCAGCTCGGCCCGATGGAGCTCCAGCGTGTGGCGCAGCACCGCCCGCTCCAGAACCCCGGACAGGCCCGCGGTGAACTCTGCCGCCACCTCGAGGTCCACGCTGTCGAGCTCTCGGCTCGACTGCGACGCATCCGCATGAAGCAGCCCGATCGTCTCACCCTGGGCGAGGATGGGTGCGACGACGTAAGAGGACAGCGCCAGCGTGTCGGTGAGCCCCGCCGGTGCGCGCTGGCCATCGACGCGCACATCCACCAGCTCGGCGCTTCGTCTCTGGACGACCTCCAGCTCAATCAGCGGGTAGGCGAGCGGGATCGTCACCTGCTGCAGCGCCTCGAGTTCGGCCGTCGTGCTCTCGCCGACGGTGTTCCATAGGGTGAGCGCAAGCAGGCGACCGTCCGCCACCTCGCTGATCAGAACGCGGTCGAACTCTGACGAGCCCCCGAGCTCGGCTGCAGCCCGGGCGATGATCCCTTCCGTCCCGCCGAGCTCACTCAGTCGGCGGACAGCGTCGGTGACGCGTTCGAGCGCATCTGCCCGGCGTACGTACTCCAGCTCGCACAGCTCGCGTTCGAGCGCCAGAAGCTCCACGATGACGCGCTCGGTCTCGCGCTCGTCACGCTGCCTGGCGGGGCTGCTCTCGGCGATCACTGGCCCCAGGAAATATTAGGCTCGTGCGGAAACCGAGCGAGCCTCGGCGTTGCTCAGGCGCGGGCGGTGTGGCCGGAGCGTTGCTCCAAAAGCTCGTACCGAGTCACCGCGTCCTGTCCTACACAGCAGATGTGCTGTCCGCGCCCGGCGTGCTCGATCGCATGCCAGGCGTCGTCGGCATGGACACGTGGCACGAGAGCCAGCGCGCGGTGCTCTGACTGAAGCAGCCACAGCGCCCATTCGCCCGCCAGCCGACCGGTCGTGAAGGGTGGCACTCCGTGCAGCTCGCCGGACTCGCCGAACACGCCCAGTGAGCTGAGGACTCCCGGCGTCGCCCGACCCAGGATCGTGATGGCCGACCACTCATCGGTGCGGTCAGACAGACGCAGGCCGGGCTCGCGTGCCACGCGGGCGCTGAGGTGAGCGCTCAGCCGGGCGCCCAGCCGGGGCTCGGCCAGGACGATCACACGCTCGGCGCCGAACCGGGCCACCGCCGGGTCGCCGGCGCCCGGAATGTCGAGCGCGGTCGCGTCGGCTTGATCAGTCACGCCCGCACCATCATCGTCCACGCCACACCACCAGGCCCCCGCGCTCTGTACGACGCCGCCCGCGGCCACGCCATGTCCCGTCTCGCGGGTGAGGAATTGCCCGAGCCGAGCTCGCGGCCCGCTGAGCTCGAGCTTGGTCAGGGCAGATGAGTCAGCCATCCCGGCCGCACTGACGCACGCCGCCAATTCGCCGGCGGGCGAGCCGTAGCTCACGGCAACCGGGTTGGCCTGCCCGTCACGCGCTGCGAACACCGCCCCGGCCTGCCGAAGAACGGCATCCAGCCCATGGCTTGCGCCCTCTCGTGGCGATTCGGTTGACACGGCGACGCCAACGTATCGCTCCACTGTCGGCTCTGCCCCTCCCTTTTGGCAGGAGTTACCCTACAAATCAGGAGGTCCCAGACTGAGCGGAGGGCAACGCCGTGGCTGTGATGACCCGGCGTCTCGAACCTACTCGAAGGTCCAGGTCGTTTAGGAGGTGTGGGGGTGGCGCCGTCGTGGGACGATCGAGAAGCTGTCAGGAGCGGATCGGCCACTGCCGCCGTGCCGTGACTCCAGGACAGGCAGTCGTGATAGGGAGAGAGCGAACATGAGCACTCAATCGCATCCGGCCAGCGCTGCCGAGACCCCCTCGGGCAACACCGGCCACCGTCCCGCGCATGCCCGACCCGGGGATCGCTACGCCCGCGTGGCCGGGAAGATCGCCAGCGATCAGTGCGTGATTCTCGACGGTGCAATCGGGACCGAGCTGATCAAGGTCGGTGGCGGGCGGCCCGAGGTCGAGGAACACGTTTGGGGGCTGACCGCCCTGGTTGATTCGCCCGCCGTCGTCACGGCCGTGCACCGCAGCTACATCGATGTCGGTTGCGACGTCGTCTGCACGAACACGTGGGGACTGCCAACTGCCCTGCGGGACGGGGGTCAGAAGCTGGCCGAGTTCCCGGAGCCGATCCATTGGATGGACATTGCGCGCCGAGCCGTGAGCCTGGCCCGCAGCGCGGCGCAGGACGCCGGGCGGGTGGACGAGGTGGCGATCGCGTTCAGCCTCAACGGCGATGTCGACACGCCAGACGGACGCGAGACGATCCGGCTGCTTTCGAGGGCGTTCGAGGAGGAGCCTCCGGATCTGATCCTGCTCGAGACCCTGTCCCTGGTACGGAGTTCAACGTACGCGACGGTCGAGGCGCTGCTCGGAACAGGCCTCCCGGTCTGGCTCAGCTTCCGCCGCTGTCGTCAGGGGGTCTGTGGGGTCTACGGCGAGCACTGGGGCGGCCCGGAGGGTGACGCCTTCGGCCGGGCCGCTCGGCGCTTTGAGGAGATGGGGGTTGGCGCCCTGGCCATCAACTGCATCCCGCCCGATCACGTCACCGGGATGCTGTCATGGCTGCGCGACTTCACTGACCTCCCGCTCGGCGTGTACCCGAATCTCGGGTACCTGTCCGTGGCCGGCTGGCGCCAGGAGACCGGAGTGCAGGGACAGGAGTACGCCGAGCTGGCCCGCGCCTGGCGGGCCGAGGGAGCGCAGATCATCGGCGGCTGCTGCGGCGTGCGTCCGGCGCACCTTTCCGCGGCCCGGGCCGCGCTCGAGGACACCAAGCCCGGCCACGAGCGTCCCTCTGCCCCGCGCCCCGACGAGGATCCGGCGCGGCTGAGGACGGCAGCCGAGCATGCCTGGGAGGATCCCCGGGGGCGGGATCTGTATCCGCTTGACGTGCCTGAGATCACGGTCGAGGGCAACGTGTTCGAGCCCACGCAGGGCAGCTTCATGAGTTGGAAGTACCTCTACCGCGAGGGGATCGGAGCCCATCAGCGCTGTCTCGACGTGGGCTGTGGAACCGGCCTGCTCACCGTCCAGCTGGCTCGCAACGGCGCCGCGCACGTCCACGCGATTGACATCGACGAGAGCGCGGTCAAGAACACCTTGACCAATGCGTTTCGCAACGGGGTGGCCGACCGGGTGTCGGCTGCGGCGCAGGATCTCTATCCGTGGGTTCCCGAGGAGCGCTACGACGTGATCGTGGCCAGCCTGTATCAGACGCCGGTGGATCCGTTCGAGCAGGCGACGACCTCACACCGCCCCCTGGACTACTGGGGCCGTAATCTGATCGACCATCTGATCCATCTGCTCCCGGAGGCGCTCGCAGACGACGGAACCGCTTACATCATGCAGCTGTCGATCATCGGTGAGCGCCGAACGGCGGAGTTGCTCGACCGACACGGGTTTCGGGCTCGGGTGGTCGACTTCTCGTTCTTCGAGTTCAGCGACTTGTTCAGGAGCAAGAGTGAGCAGATCCTGCGCGTGGAGGAGCTCTCCGACGCGTACCACCTGACAATCGGCGAGAGCGCTGTCATGGTTGCCTACCTGCTGGAGATCACCCGCAAGGACCCAAAGCGCAAGGAAGACACCCATTTATGAATGCTGAGAACGAGTTTCTGTTCACCTCCGAATCGGTGACGGAGGGCCATCCGGACAAGATCGCCGATCAGATCTCGGACGGTGTCCTCGACGCCGTGCTCCGTGACGATCCCAACGGTCGGGTGGCGTGCGAGACGCTGGTCAACACCGGCCTGGTCGTGGTCTCGGGCGAGATCACCACCGACACCTACGTGGACATCCAGGATGTCGCCCGCTCGACGATTGCCAAGATTGGATACACGGACGCCACCTTCGGCTTTGACTGCAAGACCTGTGCGGTGATCAACGCGATCGACAAGCAGTCACCGGACATCGCCCAGGGTGTCGATGCCGCCTTCGAGAGTCGGACCGATCCAACCGACGATGACGAGCTCGACATCGCCGGGGCCGGGGACCAGGGGATGATGTTCGGCTACGCGTCCAACGAGACCGCGGAGCTGATGCCGCTGCCGATCTCGCTCGCGCACAAGCTCGCGCAGCGCCTGGCCCAGGTGCGCAAGGACGGGACGCTCGGCTATCTGCGGCCGGACGGGAAGACGCAGGTCAGCGTGCGCTACGTCGATGGGCGGCCGGTGGCCGTCGAGAAGCTTCTGATCTCGACGCAGCATGCCGAGGGTGCGGAGTCCGGAATCAAGGCCGACCTCTGGGAGCACGTGGTCAAGGCGGTCCTTCCGGACGACATTTATGACGCCGGCGCCCTCGAGCGGAGCTTTCTGGTCAATCCGACGGGCCGCTTCGTGATCGGAGGGCCGATGGGTGACTGCGGCCTCACCGGACGGAAGATCATCGTCGACACCTACGGCGGCATGGCTCGCCATGGCGGCGGTGCCTTCTCCGGCAAGGACCCGTCAAAAGTGGATCGCTCGGCCGCCTACGCGGCCCGGTACGTGGCCAAGAACGTTGTCGCCGCTGGGCTGGCTGACCGGGCCGAAGTTCAGGTGGCCTACGCGATCGGGGTTGCCCACCCCGTATCGGTGATGGTGGAGACCTTCGGGACCGAGAAGATCGGCCGCGGGAAGATCCTCGATCTGATCTCAGAGCACTTCGACCTCCGCCCGGGGGCGTTCCGGGACTATCTGAGGCTTCACCGCCCGATCTACCAGAAGACCGCGGCCTACGGCCACTTCGGCCGCGACGACGAGGACTTCACCTGGGAGCGGACCGACAGGGCGGCCGAGCTGAAAGCCGCGGCCGGCCTCTGACCCCGGCCGACGACGGCCAAGCAGGCAGTTGCGCTCACGCCCGTGCTCGGCGCTCACGCCCGTGCTCGGTGGCCCGTCGGAAAGCGCTCAAGGTACCGGGCAAAGGCATGATTCACACACTCGCGGTCGAGTCCGTATCGCTCGAGGGTGTAGTCGTGCCGTCCGTAGCGGTCCTTCGGGTTCTCGCGCTCACATGCGCTCATGGCGGCACGGGTCTGCGCACTTAGCTGCATCCTGCGGGCTTCATAAATCCGTGTCACCACGCCGATCGCGTCGGCATTGATGTCCTCGTAGCTTACATCGAGGATCCCGTCCGCGGGGAGACTATTTCGGAGCACCAGGTTCCGGTTCAAGTCCTCTGCCGCGAACGAGAGCAAATACTCTCCCAGCTCGCCGCGCTCGACGAACTTGGCACCACGACAGACGCGAACCTGTTCGACGAGGCTGCAGAAGGAAGCTATGACCGTGGCCGGGTCGCGGTGGCAGTGGACCACGGTCGCGCCGGGAAATGTCGCGAACACCCGGTCTATCCGGCCCAGGTGCATGGGGACTTCAGCACCCACGGGCGCCCGCGGCGGCCCCCGTCCTGCCATTGCAGATACGCCAGCACGTCGCGCAGCTCCTGATAAGCATGATCCATGGTCGCGAATCAACCCATGTGACTACTCCGGGATCCGGTATAGCAGGCCGTTGAAGCGCGTCTCGAAGCCGAGCTGCAGCAGGAGCGATTCCTCTTCCGCTCGTCAGCCCGTACTGGGTGCACCGCCATCAACTGGGGAAGTTCTCATACATCTGCTGCCTTGGGCTTCTGCCATCGCGATCCGCGGTCGGTGTCGGCGCCCGCGGATCCAGCATCGAGCCGGACTCAACGCCCGCCAGAACAGCAACGCTGCGTGCCTATCACGCGCAAATCCGCTGAGCTTCGTCGTGCCCGTTCGCGGAGCCCTATACATCGTCGTCCACCTGCTCGTCGCAATCTCGGATGCAGCGATGTCGCACATGTCGAGGCATTAGTAAGCAACCGCACACCTCCATGCTCAACCCACAAACCCGCGTCGTTAGCCCCGCGTCCATCTACGAGGCCATACACTCAGCGCTCACAACCTGTCCCCACCAAATCGACAGCCGCTGATCTCGCAGGCGCATTCATCAGATCCGTCGATCGAGGCTGCCGATCCACTCCGGGAGGCGACTATGATCGGTTTCCGGTCGCCGTTCGTCGTCGCGCCCACGAACATCCTGCCGTTGGATGCTCGGCAGCAGTGGCCTTATCCACTCACGAGTGCGCCCGTAACCCCGCCTTAGCATGATGAGAGCCTACGATGGACCGTGGTCACCTCTGTGGCCGTGTCCGGCCGGCCCGGGCGGCGGGCGCTTCGTATGCTGAGAAGCCGATGTCCGCCCAGTACATATTCACCACGCACAAACTCTCTCGTCGGTATCCGCCCGATCGCGAGGTCCTGACCGACATCTCGCTGTCGTTCATGCCCGGCGCCAAGATCGGTGTGCTGGGCTACAACGGCGCCGGTAAATCGACCCTGCTCAGGATCATGGCCGGGATCGACACCGATTTCGACGGCCACGCTCAGCTGGCCCCCAAGTCGACCGTCGGGCTGCTCTCCCAGGAGCCCGAGCTCGATCCGACCAAGGACGTCAAGGGCAATGTCGAGGATGGCGCCGCCGACGTGAGGGCCCTGCTGGACCGCTTCAACGAGCTCTCGATGAACTACTCCGACGAGACCGCCGATGAGTTCTCCCGGGTCCAGGAGAAGATTGACGCGGTCGACGGCTGGAATCTCGACACCACGCTCGAGTACGCGATGGACGCTCTCCGCTGCCCACCCGCTGATGCGGACGTGACCAAGCTCTCCGGCGGTGAGCGTCGCCGCGTCGCCCTCTGCCGGCTGTTGCTCGGTCAGCCCGACCTGCTCCTGCTGGACGAGCCCACCAACCACCTCGACGCCGAGTCGGTGGCCTGGCTCGAGCAGCACCTGCGCGACTACAAGGGGACGATCGTGGCCATCACGCACGATCGCTACTTCCTGGACAACGTCGCCGGCTGGATTCTTGAGCTCGATCGCGGACGCGGCATCCCGTACCAAGGCAACTACTCGGGTTGGTTGGAGCAGAAGCAGGTCCGCCTCGCCCAGGAGGAGCGCCAGGAGTCCAGCCGCCAGCGGACGATCGCGCAGGAGCTGGAATGGGTGCGAATGAACGCGTCGGCCCGCCGCGGCAAGCCCAAGGCACGCCTGAACGCCTACGAGGCGCTGCTGGCGCAGGACCGCAACGTCAAGCTCGATCAGGTTCAGATCCACATTCCGGCCGGCCCGCGCCTCGGTGACGTGGTCGTCGAGGCCGACGGCGTGCGCAAGGCCTACGGCGACCGCCTGCTGATCGACGATCTGAGCTTCAAGCTGCCGCCGGCCGGCATCGTCGGCGTGATCGGAGCCAACGGCGCCGGCAAGACGACGCTCCTGCGCATGATCACCGGCGAGGAGCAGCCCGACGCCGGGACGCTGAAGCTCGGGGACACCGTCAAGCTGGCCTACGTCGACCAATCGCGTGACGCGCTCGATCCAGACAAGAGCGTCTGGGAGGAGATCTCAGGCGGCCTCGACGAGATCCCGCTCGGGGAGCGCACCATCAACAGCCGCGCGTACACGGCCGGCTTCAACTTCAAAGGCACTGACCAGCAGACGAAGGTGGCCAAGCTCTCCGGCGGCGAGCGCAACCGGCTGCATCTGGCCAAGCTGCTGCGCAGCGGCGGCAACCTGCTCCTGCTCGACGAGCCGACCAATGACCTCGACGTCGACACGCTGCGCGCCCTCGAGGAGGCGCTCCTGGCGTTCGCCGGCTGCGCCATGGTCGTGTCCCACGATCGCTGGTTTCTTGATCGCATTGCCACCCATGTGCTCGCCTTCGAAGGCGATTCCGAGGTCCGGTGGTTCGAGGGTAATTTCGAGGCCTACGAGAGCTTCCGGCACGAGCAGCTCGGCGCCGAGGCGGACCGGCCCAAGCGGATCACCTACAAGAAGCTCGTCCGGCGTTAGCCCTTAGACTCGCGCCATGGACGTCGAAGGCGGTCCTGATCACCGGCTGCTCGAGTGGCATCGGCCATGCCACGGCCGATGCCCTGCTGGATGGAGGCTGGACCGTCTACGCCACGGCACGCCGGCCGGAGTCGATCTCGGATCTGGCCGAGAAGGGCTGCCATACCCTCGCGCTCGATGTGACCGATGAGCAGTCCATGAGCGCGGCCGTGGCCCAGGTCACCGAGGCTGAGGGCGCCGTCGGCGTGCTGATCAACAACGCCGGCTACAGCCAGTCGGGCGCGGTCGAGTCAGTGCCGATGGATGACGTGCGGGCTCAGTTCGAGACCAACGTGTTCGGCCTGGTCCGCATGTGCCAGCTCGCGTTGCCTGGAATGCGCGATCAGGGCTGGGGCAAGATCGTCAACATCGGTTCCATGGGGGGTCGGCTCACGTTCCCGGGCGGAGGCCTGTACCACGCCTCCAAGTACGCGATTGAGGCGATCAGTGACGCACTGCGGTTCGAGGTGCGAGGGTTTGGCGTCGACGTGATCCTGATCGAGCCAGGACTGATCGTGACCAGCTTCGGGGACGTCGCGTCTGGGTCGGTGTCAGCCGCCGATGATGTCGATGGGGGTCCGTACGCCCACTTCAACCGCCACGTGGCCAAGCTGACCGCCGAGGCGTACAAGGGTCCGATGGTCAAGCTGGGCGGCGGACCGGAGAAGGTGGCGGTGACGATTGCCAAAGCCCTGGACGCGAAGCATCCCAAGGCGCGTTACCCGGTCACGCCGAGCGCCCATCTGATGATCGGCCAGCGCCGCCTGACACCGGACCGGATCTGGGACCTGATGATGCGCGCTCAGTTCCCTACGCCGAAGGCTCCCTGAGCGCTGCCTCGAGCAGTGGGAGCAGATCGCCGGCGCCGCTCGCCACCGCGTCGGCACCGGTCAGCTCCGACGCCTCGAATGGCCCCGTCGCGACCGCGAAGCAACGGACATCATCGGCGCGGGCGCAAGCGATGTCGCGCGGAGTGTCGCCGATGACGATCGTGTCTCGGCGGGGGAAGGCGACTCCATCGTGGCCGGCCCGCCGCCGAGCGATCCCGGGCAGTGCGGTCCGGTCCTCTGAGTCTGAGCCGAAGCCGCCCTGCCCAGCCACGAAGTGGCGGCCGAGCCCGGCCCGGGCGAGCTTCAGCCGAGCGACGGGCTCGAAATTGCCGGTGACCAGAGCCAACGTGACGCCGTCCTGACTGGAGAGCCAGCCGAGCAGTTCGCCGACCGCGGGGAGGACCTTGTCGGCCAGGGACGGCGGGCAGAGCTCGGCGTAGGCGCGACAACAGGCGTCACGGACTGCGTCGGCATGTTCGTCGATGGCCAGTGCGGACACACCGGCTCTAAGCAGGAGCAGCCGAGCGATCTCCCCGTCGGTACGGCCGGCGGCGTCGATCCCAAACCCCGCCATCGTGGCGCTAACGCCGTGCACCTCCCGCAGCGCTGCGTGCAGCGCATCCCGATGGGCCTCGGTCGCGCGGCCCAGAAGCGTCCCATCGACATCGAACAGGAGCAGCACGGCGCGGGTGGGCGGCTTCCGGGCCGGCTCAGCGTTCGAAGGACATGCCCGGCTCAAGGCGCTGCGCGAACGCGGCGATCAGCTTGGCCGCCACCTCGATGTCACCCAGGGAGACGAGCTCGACCGGTGAGTGCATGTAGCGGATCGGAACCGAGATGAGCCCCGTGGGCACGCCCGTGCGGCTGATGTGGACAGCGTCGGCGTCGGTCCCGGTGTACCGCCCGAGCGATTCGACGGTGAACGGCAGCTCCTCGGCCTCGGCGGTTGCGTGAAGCAGTTCGGTAACCGCCGGGTGCAGCTGCGTGCCTCGGGCTACCACGGCGCCCGAACCCAGCGTGTGCTTCGTGATCGGACCCAGGTCGATGCCGGGCTGATCGGTGGCGAAGGTAACGTCGACGACGATGGCCAGATCGGGGTCAAGCGCGAACGTGCTGGTGCGCGCGCCGGCAAACGTCGTCTCCTCCTGAGTCACGGCCAGAGCGACCACGTCACCGGGCGCGCCACCCGCCTCGGCGACCAGGCGAGCCGCCTCAGCGGCCACGAAGCAGCCGATGCGATTGTCCATCGCCCGCGAGATCACACGGTCGTTGGGAAGCTCGACGGGCTCGGCGTCGATCACCGCGACGTCACCGATCCGCACCAGCTCACGTGCCTGCTCACCGTCCTTGGCACCGATGTCGATGTGGAGCTCCTTGAGCTGCGGGACTTTCTCCCGGTCCGGACCCTTCATCAGGTGGATCGGCTTGCGCCCGATCACCCCTGTAACCGGTCCATTCCGAGTGGTGATCCGAACACGCTGCCCCACGAGCACCACCGGGTCCCAGCCACCCACCTCGCCGAAGCGCAGATAGCCCTCGTCGTCGATGTGCGAGACGTGAATCCCGATCTCGTCGATGTGGCCGATCACGGCCAGCGTTGGACCGCCATTGGTCCCGGGCACGCGCGCCATCGAGGAGCCGACGTTGTCGCCACGGACCTCGTCACTGAAGCTCGCGCAGCCCTCGCGCCAGGCTCGGGCCGGATCGGTTTCGTGACCGGATGGTCCGGCGGCGGTCAGCAGGCTGTGCAGCAGCTTGGGGATTGGCATCGGCGGAAGGCTAGTCGGTCTCGGCGCGCGGCTTCGGCACTGGCTACTGGAGGAGCTCTCGCAGGACGTACTTGAGGATCCCGCCGTGCCGGAAGTACCGCTGCTCCTTCGGCGTGTCAATCCGAACCGTGACCTCGAACTCCTGCTCACCCGCCTTGACGGTCAGCTGGCGGGGAACCTCGTCGGAGTCGGCGATCCCCACGATCGTGAACTCCTCATGGCCGTCGAGCCCGAGTGATTCGATCGAGTCGCCGTCGGAGAACTGCAGCGGGAGCACCCCCATTCCCACCAGGTTCGAGCGGTGGATGCGCTCGAAGCTCTGGGCGATCACGGCGCGCACGCCAAGCAGGCTCGTGCCCTTGGCCGCCCAGTCACGTGAAGAGCCCGAGCCGTACTCCTTGCCGGCCAGAACCACGAGCGGGATGTCCTGCTCGATGTACTTCATCGCAGCGTCGTAGATCGACATCTCCTGCTCGTCACCATCACCGAGATACTTGGTGACCCCACCCTCCGTGCCGGGCGCGAGCTGGTTGCGCAGCCGGATGTTCGCGAACGTGCCCCGCATCATCACCTCGTGGTTGCCGCGGCGAGAGCCGTAGGAATTGAAGTCCTTGGGCTTGACGCCGTGCTCGATCAGGTATTCGCCGGCTGGGCTGTCGCGCTTGATCGAGCCCGCGGGGGAGATGTGGTCCGTGGTGACACTGTCACCGAGGATGGCCAGAACCCGTGCCCCCTCGATGTCGGTCAGCACCTCGGGCTCGGTGGGCATGTCCTCGAAGAACGGCGGGTGACGGACGTAGGTCGAGTCCTCGGCCCACTCAAAGCGCTGTCCGCTCGGGACCTCGAGCGAGTTCCAGCGCTCATCGCCGTCGAACACCTCGCCGTAGCTCTTGCGGAACATGTCCGACTGCACGGCCTCCTCGATTGTTTGAGCCACCTCGGTGGCGTCGGGCCAGACGTCCTTCAGGAACACCGGCTCGCCGTGCTTGTCCTCGCCCAGTGGCTCGTCGTACAGGTCGATATCCATCGTCCCGGCCAGCGCGTAAGCGACGCACAGCGGAGGCGAGGCCAGGTAGTTCATCTTCACGTCCGGGTTGATCCGGCCCTCGAAGTTGCGGTTGCCCGACAGCACGGACACCACGGCCAGATCCTCGGCCCCGACGACATCCGAGATCTCCTCGGGCAGCGGGCCGCTGTTGCCGATGCAGGTCGTGCAGCCGTACCCGACCAGATTGAAGCCGAGCTCGTCGAGATACTCGGTCAGCCCGGCGCGCTCCAGATATTCGGTCACGACCTTGGAGCCCGGGGCGAGCGACGTCTTGACCCACGGCTTGACCGTCAGGCCCTTCTGGACCGCGTTGCGGGCCAGGATCCCGGCCCCCAGCATCACGGACGGGTTGGAGGTGTTGGTGCAGCTCGTGATCGCCGCAATCACCACGTGCCCGTGATCAAGTTCGGTCTCAGTCCCATCCTCGAGCGTCACCGGCGTCCTGGTCTCGCGGCGATCCGCCACCTGCGTACCACCGGTGCCGCCGCGGGGTTCGTGTCCCACACCGTTCAGGACATGGGTCGAGACCGGGTCGCTGGCCGGGAAGGACTCCGCGAGCGATTCATCCTCGCCGTCGTTGTCGTCCTCGTCATCGGGCAGCAACTCATCCAGGGCCATCCGGAAGGCCGGTTTTGACTCCGTCAGCGAGACGCGATCCTGTGGACGCTTGGGGCCGGCGATGCTCGGCACCACGCTGCCCAGGTCGAGCTCGATGTGGTCACTGAACGTGGGTTCCTCGGAGTCCTCGTCGTGCCACAGCCCTTGCTCCTTGGCATAGGCCTCGACGAGCTCGATCAGCTCCGGTGGACGGCCGGAGAACTCCATGTAGCGGAGCGTCTCGGCATCGATCGGGAAGATGGCGCAGGTGGAGCCGAACTCGGGTGACATGTTGCCGATCGTCGCCCGGTCGGCCAGCGGCAGGTTGGCCAGCCCGGCGCCGTAGAACTCGACGAACTTGCCCACGACGCCGCGCTCGCGCAGCTTTTCGGTCACGGTCAGCACGAGATCGGTCGCCGTGGCTCCCTCGTGGAGCTCACCGGTCAGTCTGAAGCCCAGCACCTGTGGGATCAGCATCGACATGGGCTGCCCCAGCATCGCGGCCTCGGCCTCGATGCCGCCGACGCCCCAGCCGAGGACGCCGAGCCCGTTGATCATGGTGGTGTGCGAGTCGGTCCCGACCAGCGTGTCGGGGTAGGCCAGCGGTGGGTCGGACCGAGTGTCATCCACGAACACGACCCGGGCCAGGTATTCGAGGTTGACCTGATGGACGATTCCCGTGTCCGGCGGCACGACGCTGAAGTTGTCGAACGCACCCTGACCCCAGCGCAGGAAGGCATAGCGTTCCTGATTGCGCTCGAACTCGAGATCGGCGTTGCGCTGGAACGCCTGCGGCGTTCCGAACGCATCTACCTGGACCGAGTGGTCGATCACCAGTTCGGCCGGCACGAGCGGGTTGATCTTGCTCTCGTCGCCGCCCAGGTCGGCCATCGCGTCGCGCATGGCGGCCAGATCGACGATCGCCGGAACCCCGGTGAAGTCCTGCATGACCACCCGGGCCGGGGTGAACGCGATCTCCTGGCTGGGCTCGTCCTTGGCGCTCCAGCTCGCCAGTGCCTCTATGTCTTTGGCCTTGATCGATTCCCCGTCCTCGTTGCGGAGCAGGTTCTCGAGTAGGACCTTGAGCGAGAACGGGAGACGGGCAATGTCGAACTTGGACTGCAGAGCATCGAGGCGGAAGATCTCGTAGGTCTTATCGCCGACGCTCAGTTTGGCTTTGGCATCAAAGCTGTTGGCAGACATGATCGGAACTCCTCGTTTTCAGAGTGGTCACTCGTACTCTAGGGACGGCGAGGGCCACTAGGGACGGTGAGGGCCGGCCCTCTCCTACGCGCGTCTTAGTGACGTCTTCAGAGGGTCTTCGCCCTTAGGCGGATGCTCCCCCGTAGATCGAATCCCAATCTCCAGGGAGCCTCGCCATGCCAACCGTGACTTTCATCCTTACCGGACTCGCCGCCGTCGGGGCCGCGCTGTTGGCTGCCGCCGGCGTCTACACCGAGGCGCACCACGCGCCGGATCAGTCCTAGCGCTCCGCGCCGCCGGCCCCCAGGCGACTATGAGTCCAGTCTTAGGCTTCTCTCACCTGCGCTGCGGATCCTCGGGTGGATGACGACGGAGTCCGCCACCTACCGCGCGCCGCTGCGTGTCCGCAGGTTCGGGCCCGGAGCGATCTCGTCCGCCTTCGGTCGTCTGCGGGCCCGCCCCGAGCTGGCGGCCCTGATGGGCCTCGCCGCAGTTCTCAATCTGTGGGGCCTGAGCATCAACGGCTGGGCCAACACCTACTACTCGGCCGCCGTCCGCTCGATGACCACGAGCTGGCACGACTTCCTGTTCATCTCCCTGGACAAGACGGGCCTGATGACGGTGGACAAGCCGCCGCTCAGTCTCTGGGTTCAGGCACTCTCGGCCCGCGTGTTCGGCTTCCACCCGCTGAGCCTCCTCGTGCCACAGGCTCTGATGGGCGTGGCGGCCACCGGTCTCATCTATGACCTGACCCGCCGGCGCTTCGGACGGCCGGCCGGGTTTGCCGCCGGGCTGGCCCTGGCCACCACGCCGGTCGTGGTCGCGGTGTCGCGGCACAACAATCCGGACGAGCTGCTCGTGCTCTGCTGCGTGGCGGCGCTCTGGTGCGCTCTGCGTGCGCTCGAAACCGGCCGGACCAAATGGCTCGTGCTGAGCGGTGTGTGCGTCGGGCTCGGGTTCGAGGCCAAGATGGGCGTGGCGCTGTTGATGGTCCCCGGCATCGTGGCGGCGTATCTCTACGTCGCTCCGTCGCGCCAGCGGCCCGCTCGGCATCCCGCCTCGCCTGATGGGGCGGCGCGCGAGTCATCCGGCTCCCGGCTCAAGGCGATCCGCCAGCTCATGGCTGGCGGCGTAGCCCTGGCCGTGGTCGGGCTGGCCTGGCCCGTGCTCGTCACCCTCACCCCAGCGGCCGATCGACCCTGGATCTCGGGGACGTCGGACAACAGCATCTGGTCCCTGATCTTCTCCTACAACGGCGTGGGCCGAATCGCCGGCCAGTCTGGTGGCCCCGCCGCATTGGGCGGCGGTGGGGGAGGTGGCGGGACCTTCGGGGGCGCCACGGGCGTGTTCCGGCTCCTGCAGTCGAGCCTTGGTGACCAGGCAGGCTGGTTGCTCGGCTTCGCCCTCGTGGCCGGGGCCGGCGTGCTCGTCGCGACGAGGCTTCGGCGTCACGATCCCCGTACCGGCTGGTTGATCGCGGTCGGCGGCGCGTTCCTCACCACCGCGATCGTGTTCAGCTTCGCCCAGGGAATCTTCCATCCGTATTACGTTTCCCTCCTGGCTCCGTTCACGGCCGCGCTGATCGGTGCGGGTGTCGGGCAAGCGCTTTCGGGTGACCGCACGGCTCGGATCGTGGGCCCGCTGGCCATCGCCGCCGCCGCGATCACGGAGCTGGTCGTCCTCGGGACCCTGGGCGGCCAGCTGTCCTGGGCCAAACCGCTCGTGATCGTGGTCGCGATTCTGTCCGCACTGGCCCTGGCGCTCCAGCTTTCGTCTCGGGTGCGAGCCGCCGTCCTCGCCGTCGCGCTGGCGGCGCTATTCGCCGCCCCGGCCACGTGGGCGGCCGAGACGATCGGGCACGCGACCAGCGGCACGTTCCCCACCGGCGGTCCCGCGAGCGCCCTGACGGGCGGGTTCGGCGGTTTCGGCGGCCCGCCGGGCGCCGGCGGTCGTGGCGGGTTCGGACGCGGGCGGGGCTTCCCCTTCGGCGGCGGCCAAGCTGCTGGTGGTGCCGGCGGTGCGACTGCGGGCGGGGCGGCCACCCAAGGCGGCCTCCAGAGCCTGTTCGCCGCCCCAGGCGGCTCCACCACGCGCCCCGGCGGCGGTGGCCCCGGCGGTTCTGGCGGGCCCGGCGGCGCTGGCCTTGGCGGTTCTGCCGGCCCTGGCGGCGGCGGGATCTTCGGCGGTGACAGCCCAGAGCTCACCGCCGCGATCAAGTACGCCAAGGCCCACGGCGGCGGGACCATCGGTGTCTCGAGCCAGAGCAGCGCGGCGGCGGCCATCCTGTCCTCAAACGCCGATGTGGCTGGGCTGGGCGGATTCTCGGGCCGTGAGAGCTCGGTCAGCCCAGCATGGGTTGCGATGGAGGTCCGCGCCGGCCATCTGCGTTGGGTGATCGCCGACGGGAGTCAGGACTTCCGGGCGACCGAGGACACGCGCACCGGCAGTCAAACCGCCCTGGACGTTGTGGCCAAAACCTGTAGGAAGGTGACGTTCCGTGCCGATGGGACCACCTACACCATGTATGACTGCCTCGGCCGGGCATCAGCCATCCTGGCCGGATCGGGAAAATAGAGGCGTGAGACGACTACCAACCCAGCCTGAACGTGGCCGGCTACGACTGCCGGCCGCACTTCTCGGCGCCCTGGCTCTCGCGCTCGCCTCAGCGCCGAGCGCGCTGGCGGATAGCACCCAGAGCTCCAACTGGGCCGGATACGCCGTACACCGCTCGGGGGTGCGGTTCACCAAGGTCTTCGGGGCCTGGCGCCAGCCCAGCGCCTCCTGCCTGGCCGGGGTCCCCACCTTCTCCTCGGTCTGGGTCGGGCTTGGTGGATACAGCGAGCGTTCGAATGCACTCGAGCAGATCGGCAGCGAGGTCGATTGCAGCGCCCGCGGCAAGGTGGTTTCGAGCGTCTGGTACGAGCTCGTGCCCGCTGCCTCGCGAACGATCCGGATGACCGTCAACCCAGGTGATCAACTCTCGGCCACCGTCAGTGTGAAGGGTCATCAGGTGCGGCTGGAGCTCACCGATCTCACCCGCCACAGGACGTTCACCCGGAGCGTGCGCGCTTCTGTCGTGGACGTCTCCTCGGCGGATTGGATCCTCGAAGCCCCCTCCGAATGCACGGGCAGCTCTTCGTGTCAGACCCTGGCCCTGGCCGACTTCGGATCAGCCACATTCAGCCGAGCCCAGGCCACCACCACCACTTTGAAGCAGGGGAGTATCTCGAACCGGAACTGGGACCTGACCCGGATAACGCTGGCCACTTCGGGGCGGCACTTCATCGGGAATCCCAGCGCTGCGACGGGCGCGTCGGCCTTGCCATCTGGACTCTTCTCCGGCGGTACCGCGTTCACCGTCACCTACCGCGGCAGCCCGACCCCCACGCTGGACTCCGAGCCGCGTAAGGCCCGGAGCTCTGCCGGCGTCCTCGTGCGCCCCGGGCGCTCGTAGGAAGTTCTTACTCCCACCCTACGATCTTCTACCGCGAGCGCGGCATCGTCTCTGGTCATGACCACGAGCGCCAGCCCTCACCTGTTCTGGATCACGAGCCGGGCCGCGGGAATCGTCGCCCTGGTGCTGGCCAGCCTGGCCGTCTCGCTGGGTCTAATGATGAGCACGAAGTTGCTGCGCCGGCGCGGGCCCGACCTGCTCGCGGCCCACGAAGTGCTCGCTCTGGCCACGATCGTCGCCATCGTGGTGCACGGCGCGGCGTTGCTCGGTGACCAGTTTCTACACCCGTCAATCGCTGATATCTCGATTCCGTTCGTCGGTGGCTACAAGTCGCTCTGGACTTCGCTCGGGATCATTGCGGGATGGGGCCTGGCCCTCCTCGGCCTGTCGTATTACGCCCGGCGGTGGATCGGATCGGCCCGGTGGCGCAAGCTCCACCGCCTGACCGCAGTTGTGTGGCTGGCCGGGCTCGTGCACGCGATCGGCGAGGGCACTGACGCAGGCCAGATCTGGTTCCTGGTCATGGTCGGCCTCGTGGTTGCGCCGGCGCTACTGCTCCTGGCCTCCAGATGGCTGGGCCCGAGCGAGCCGAGACCGTCCGGCGCCAGGCCCGTCCGCGGTGACGTGCGCACTGTGCCTGCCCGCTCGGTCCCGAGCGCCGGGGTGTCGGTCCGGTCCTGACCGGCTGGAGGCTGCCCGGGGCGCCAGCTGGGGGCCGAACTACCGGCTTTCGAAGGGGTGGAGGCCGGTGGTCGTGCGTTGCCCCGCCGTGGGTGACCCGATTGCCCCCAGAATGTGAAAAACCGTGGCCGGGCTCCGACGCTCGTCGCGGATCGGGGGCTATACCCCGCGTTTGTGAAGAGCGATCCGCGGGCCGCCCACTCTTGCGCGGATTGGGGGCTGGGCGGCCGACCCCGAGCGCCGGCGCTGCCCGAGCGCGCGTGCAAAACGTCGACAGACCGCTTTCGGGGCTTGGATTTGGTGCAACCCGCTCGCTATGCGGTCATCTGGTGTCAAACCCCGGAGTGCGCCACGGATTTGGTACGTATCGCTCGGCCCGCTCGGCCCGCTCGGCCCACTCGGCTACAGCCCAGGCGCCTACAACCCGGGCGGATGCCGGACGACCATGTCTGAGAACTCGCCCCCGCCCCGCGCCCAGCGGGTGCCGCTCTCGGCCAGCGCGACGGTGTCGAACCGCCAGCCGGCAACAGTCATCCAGACGTGGCCCGCGTTGGCGTAGATCGTGATCCAACGGCCGGGCCCTGGGTCGCCCCAGTTCTCGAAGTCACCCGAGACCATGGGCGAACTGACCAGCCCGGCGGCAGCGAGCGCGTAGCTCACCGATCCGGAGCAGTCATACCCGTCGGCGTGGAAGGAGGCGTGTCCGCCGCCGTAGATGTAGGGGAGGGTGGCAATCGCGTTTCCAGCCGCTATCACCTCGGCCACCGCGGCGGGTGCGCCGGGAGGCGGTTGGACCATCCCGGCCGTGTTGACGGCGATCCCCGAGACGCCGGCGTTGCCGGTCGCCGCGGCCCGCGTGGCCTGCTCGGCCGCCCGGTGCTCGAGGGACTTCAGCCGGCTGTTCAGCGCCTGGTACCTGGCGCCGGCGCGCGAACGAGCGGACAGCTCGTTCAGCTGCTCGTTCAGAAGCGCTGACTGGAGGGCGGCCGCGTCGTTGCGCTTGGCCAGGATTTGGTCCGCCAGGGCGCGGTCCCGCGCCTCGAGACCAGCCAGCTGGGTGGCCTGCGCGGAGACTGCGGCGCGGGCGGCACGCGTGAGCCCGACCACGTGTGAGTCCTGATGGGCCATCCGGGCCATGAAGCTGACGTTCTCGAGCAGGTCACCGAACCCGTGAGAGTCCAGAATCACCGTGACCAGGTCGGGCTGGCTGCCCTCGTAGCTGGCCACCAGGTTCGAGGCCAGATCACCGGTGGCCAGGTGGAGCCGGTTCTCGAGGTCGACCAGGTGGTCACGCGCGGCGATCAGCGAGCTCTGGACGGTCCGCAGCTCACTGACGCGCTGATCGAGCTGGGACTGGATCGCGGCCAGCCGGTCGCGTGCGTCCTGCAGGCCGCCTGATGTGGAGGCGATCCGCCGCGAGTCAGCCGCGATCTCTGACCGAAGCGAGCTCGCAGCTGATTGCGTGGCCGAGATCTGGTTCTGAAGGTCGCCCTGGCTGCGATCGGTCAGGCTCGTGCCGAGCAGCGCGACCGCCACCGCGAGGGCAGCGAGCAGACGCCGGTTCCAATGATTTCGATCGGCTTTTGACATGCGAGTACGCGTGCAGATGCCGCGGCCTGGGGCCACGCTGCTGCTGTGCTCCGAGATGCTGCATCGCGCGGGTCCGGGGCGGAAGCGCGAGGCTTGGCAGAAGAGGCGGGGAGCACCCTAACACGCCCCGTCGCAAGACCTGAGGCATATCCTGGGGTTGCAATAAATCCTGCAAAACGGCGGTTTGCCGGCCATCGGCAAGAACGATCGCTCGGCGCCCGAGAGATAAACCGCAACACGCGCCCCTGGGGCTCGTTGAAGCGGGCAAAGGTATGGCTTTGCAATACTCGCCGCGTGTTCCGCCTCAGACACATATTCGCTTGCACGATCATTCTCGGCCTCCTGGCCGTGCTGGCTCCGGCCGCGTCGGTCGCCTCATCGTGCGGTGGCGGAGGGTCTGCCGGCAACCAGCAATACATCGATCCGCTCTGCAACACCCACCACCACAAGAGCTCCGGTTCCTCAGGTTCGGGGTCGGGTTCGGGCTCGGGTTCGTCCGGGGCTACCACCACCCCGCAGACCACGACCCCCGTGACTACCACCCCGACGCCCACGGCGACCACGGCGGCGACGACCACCAGCGCCGCCGATCCGAAGGGCAAGTCAAAGAAGACGCTTCCTTTCACCGGCTTCAACACCTGGGAATCGGCAGGATTCGGCTTCGTCCTCCTTGCAGGAGGGCTGGGGCTGCGGCGGAGAACGCAGCAGTCCTGAACGCCGCGGCGTTCGACGGACGAGCAGAGCATTAGTCGTGCCGGAGGTGCCTCGATGTTCACGCCGGACGGCAGCGGCCTCATCGCGGTTGCGGCTGACTCTGGCGTTGACCGCGGTGCTTTTGCTGGCGCTGGCCCTCAGCGGAGCGACCGCGGGCGCCCACAGCGCGGGCGCCCACAGCTCCAGCGCCAGCGCCCACGCAAAGCACGCCAAGCGTCGTAGCGCACAGGCCGTGCCGCAGGGGTTCGTGGGCGTAGATGTCGACGGTCCGATGTTCGCCCCGGGCACGCCGCTGAACTACCCCAACCAGCTGGGCTCGATGGTTACCGCCGGGGTGCAGAGCATCCGGGTTGCCTTCAACTGGGCGGCCGCGCAGCCCTACCAGAGCTGGAGCCAGGTGCCCGCGAGTCAACGCAGCCAGTTCACCGTGCCTGGATCACGTCCGACGAACTTCTCCCTGACGGATGAGATCGTCGGTGACGCCGCCCAGCGCGGCATCAGCGTCCTCCCGACGATTCTCTACACGCCTCCCTGGGACGCCCGAAGCAACCCCGTCGGGATCAGCACGCCGAAGCGGGTGTTGCCGTTTGCCCAGTACGCCACCGAGCTGGTCAAGCGCTACGGGCCGAACGGCACCTTCTGGAGCTCCAACCCGTTCATTCGGAAGGTGCCGATCCGTATGTGGCAGATCTGGAACGAGCCCAACATCTCCTATTACTGGCATCAGCCGTTCGCCCGCACCTATGTCCCCCTGCTGAGGATGGCCTCGGCTGCGATCAAGAAGGCAGACCCGGGGGCCAAGATCGTTCTCGGAGCACTGACGAACGTGGCCTGGCGCGCGATCGGGACCATCTACACGATGAAAGGGACCCACAACCTGTTCGACATCGTCTCGGTCAACGGCTTCACGAAGACTCCGGCCAAGGTGATGCTCTACATGCACTTCATGCGCAGCGCCATGGCTCACTACGGGGACGGCCAGAAGCCGTTGCTGGCCACCGAGGTGAGCTGGCCTTCGGCCAAGGGACAGACCTCGCAGACCTATGACTTCACGACCACCGAAGCCGGTCAGGCGCGAGACATCGCCAAGCTGCTCCCGCTCATCGGTGCCCAGCGAGCCCGGCTGCACCTGCTCGGGTTCTATTACTACACGTGGATCGGCGACGAGGCGCCCGGCGACCTCGCGTTCAGCTTCTCTGGCCTGCTGCGCCTGCACAACGGAAAGGTGACGGTCAAACCGGCACTGCCCGCGTTCCGCAAAGGTGCGCTGGCGCTCGAACGCTGCCGGCTCAAGGGCTCGCTGGCCACCAGCTGCCTTAAGCCCGTTCCTTAGCCGCAGAGCTTGGACGTGGGCGCCGTGGCGACACCTAGCCACAGAGCTTGAACGTGGCCGCGGGCGCCCGCGCCCGGCGGATGCCCTGCACGAACGCGTCACTGTCCGGTGTCGGCTGCCCGTTCAGGCCGTCGATCCCGTACCACTGCTGAGCGTCGGCCGGATTCTGCTCGGGCGAGTACCAGGTGTAAATCGTCGCGGCCACGACACCGCAGTCAAGATGTCCCAGCGCCGCGATCGTGGATGAGATGTAGCTCGGGCGAGCGCTGGCGGGAACGTAGTCCGGCACTCCGGGCGGCGTCGTCGTCCAGCCGAACTCGGTCAGGTATAGAGGCACGCCGGGCATGCCGAGCCCGGTCAGCGTCATCCGCGCACCCTTGATGCGGTTGAACGCGACGATCGGGATGCCGTACGGGTGGATGGCCACCCCGTCGATATGACCCCGCAGCTGAGGTCTCGCCAGCACCATCTGAGGCAGGAACTCGCTCGCATTGGTCAGCCCCCCGACGATCACCCGGGCGCTCCCGTCGGCGGCATCGATCGCCTCTCGGGCGGCGATGTAGAGGTCGGCATAGCGCGCCGGTTCGGGGCCCGGCAACCAGAAGTCTCCGCCGTCGGGCTCATTCCAGATTTCGAACGTCTGGACCGGCTCGGCCCGGAGGTGGGGATGCGCCCGCCAGAAGGCCCCGCCCGGCCCGTATCGAGCCGCGAAGGCGCCGGCGTAAACCGCGTAGGCGCCAGCCGACGTCGGAGCCGAGTGATCCTGACCCGGGATCGACTGCGCCCATGGCGCCGAGTAGTCGAGAATCGGCAACCAGCGAAGGCGGTGGAGCGCCAGCTGTCCCGCCACGCGATCGTCAAAGGTCCAGTCGAATGTTGGCACGCCCGCCACCGGTGCGTGAGGCTCGGCGGCCTCCCAGAACGCGTCACTGCGGGCAATGGTCGCGCCGGCCGCGCGGAGCGCCGTTAGCTGCGTGGCGATCAGACCCGGGGGCGTGGCGGGATTGTTGAACAGCAGGTTGACGTTGGCCCCGAACTCCACCGTCTTGGGCGGGGGCTTGGCGGGGGCCATCGTCAGCCGAGGGCCGGACGAGCTGGTGGTCGTGGTGGAAACCGGCGCGGTGCTCGAGCTCGTCGGACCACTCGTCACCGTCGGGGTACTTGTCACCCTCGGGGTGGACGCCACCCGGCTCCGGCTCGAACCCGTCAGATCGACGATGGTCAGGATCAGCGCGACCCCGAGCGCCAGCGCGCCTAGACCCGTTAGTGCCTGCCACAGCCGGCGCCGGCCGGAGCCGCCGCTCACCGTCTCCGGCGCTCCAGCGAACGAAGCGCGGCCAGCTGGCGGCGCTCGCGTTCGGCGGGCTGACCGAGCATCCGTTTCAGAGTCAGCCGGGAGGCGAACGTGGCCGCCTGGGCAGAGTCATCGAGTTGCGCCCGGCGGGCCCCGAACCGCTTGGCCATCACGTCGTGACGCGCCTGGGCCAGCAACTCGAACGGCTCGCCGCCGAAGGCGCGATCGCTGGAGTGGGCGCCTCGATGCCGCACGCGAGCCTGGGGCCAGAACCAGGTCTCGATTCCCTGGCCGGCGGCCCGCAATCCGAGCTCGAGATCCTCGCCGTACATGAAGATCGTCTCGTCGAATGGACCCAGGCGTCGCAACGTCTCGGTCTGTGCCACGAGCGCGGCGCCGACCGCCCAGCCCACCCGCCGTGGTGACCCCGACCGCCAAGGGGCGAGCGCAATCCCGGCCGGCCCCGGCAGCAGCCCGGGCGGGACGATGGCCCGGATGAGATCGATGCCCGAGCTCGGCACCGGATGGGCTGTCTCCTGCCGGCTCCCGTCCGCGTTCAGCACCAGCGGCGACAGGAGCCGCTCGGGCCGGTCCTGACGGTTGGCCTCCAACGCGAGCGCCAGCAGAGAGTCATCGATCAGCTCGACGTCGGGGTTGATCAGGGCGGTGACCGGTGCGCTCAGCTCGCGCAGCCCTCGGTTGCAGGCCCGGCCGAAGCCGAGATTCTCACCCAGCGGGATCACGTGCACGCCGGGCGCGCGCTCCGCCACCGCGATGCTGTCGTCGGTCGAGGCGCAGTCGACCACCGTCAGCCCGACTCCCGGTAGATGACGGGCCACGGAGTCGATCAGGGTCTCGAGCTCGGATGCGGAGTTGTGCGTGACCGTCAGCAGGGCGAGGTCCTGGCTTGACGCTTGTCTTGGGGTCGGCTTCGGGACCGTGTCCCCGGAACTTCCGCTGATCAAAGGCCCCAGGGCGGCAGCGAAGCCTCCCCGGGTCTGATCCCGGCCAAACCGGCGCCGGACACGCTCTCGGCCGGCCTCGCCCATCTCGGCCGCGCGCTCGGGGTCGCGCAGGACCTCCACGAGTGCGGCCGCGCCGGCCGCCGCGTCGCCGGGCGCGTACAGGACACCGCAGGTCTCATCGACGATCTCGCTCGGCCCGGCGGCGTTCGGAGCCACCACGGGTCGTCCGGCCGCCAATGCCTCGAGCAGGACGATCCCGAATGGCTCCCGGGGGGCGCAGTGGAGCAGGCAGATCGCGCCGGCCAGGTCAGCTCGCGGGTCGGCGCGAGCCCCTGGCATGTCCACGGCACCGCGCAGGTCTGGGTGATCGGCGCGGTGGATCAGCTCGCCCCACAGTGGCTCGTCCGGCGTTACCGGCGCACCGACGAGTCGCAGCCGGAGCCCGGGCAGTTCGGCGCGGGCCAGTGCGCAGATCTCAAGCGCCAGGTCGGGCCGTTTCCAGGGCGCGATCGCGCCCAGCACCAGAACCGCCCCGTCGGCTGGCGCCGGGCCGGTGCCCGCGTAGTGCTCGGCGTCAAGCCCCGGGGACACGACACGCACGCGGTCGCCCAGACGTCCGCCGGGGTCGAGATCGGTGGCCACTGCCTGTGATGGGACCGTCACGACCGCCGCCCGCGCGGCGACCTGCCGGATGACGGCCCCGATGGCCCGACTGGGCAGGAAGTCGTGATGCGCCAGCGCGACCGGGCGGGAGCGTTCGAGCGCCAGGCCGGCGATCCCGCTGCGCATGCCCCAGACCACCACCAGCCCAGGGTCCAGGGCGATGGCCAGCCGGCGCACCTCGAGTGCGTGGGCCAGGAGCCGCGCCGGTCCGAGCACTCGATGGCGGGCTCGTCCACGCACGCGGAGACCGCGCTCGGGCAGCTCGATCACGGTCAGCCCGGCGGCGCGGGCGTGTTCAGCCAGGGCGCCGGGGGGACACGCGAGCACGTGCCGGCCGTCAACCGCCGCGGCGCAATCGAGCAGAACTCGCTCGGCACCGCCGAACGCTCCTGAGTAGGTGACGAACAGGACTTTGGTCACGTGGTGGCCCTAACCAGGAGCGGCTGACCCCAGGGACGGGGGATTATGCAACCGCGCAGCCCAGCCTTGCGTACACTGACCCCGGTGGTGGGGAACAAGTCCGAGCATATTTCGGCGCCACGAGTGGCGCTGGTTCATGATTTTCTTCTTGACGTCCGCGGAGCGGAGCGGGTGTTCGTCGAGCTGTGCGAGATGTGGCCCGAGGCCGACATCTTCACCGCTGTGTACGACGAGGAGGGGACTGAGGGCCGGTTTGCGGACCGCAACGTCCATAGCTCCTTTCTGCAACGCCTGCGGCCCTCGGCGCGTACGTTCCGCGCGCTCCTCCCGCTCTACCCGGCCGCCATCGAGTCGTTCGACCTGTCGGATTACAACCTCGTCGTTTCGAGCTCGTCCGCGTGGGCGCACGCCGTCCTGTGCGACGAGCGCTCGGTTCACGTGAGCTATTGCCACAACCCGTTCCGCTACGCCTGGAATGACCGAGACCAGACGCTGGCGCGCCGGCGCAACCCGGTCACGCGAGCCTTCCTGCGCGGAGCCTTCCGCCGCTGGCGGCAGTGGGACTGGATCGCCGCGCAGCGCACCAACCGCTACATCGCCAACTCCCGCGTCACACAGGCCCGGATTCGAGCCTATTTCGGCCGGGAGTCCTCGGTCGTCTACCCGCCGGTGGACACCGCGCGCTTCTCGCCCGGGCCGGTCAGCGACTACTACCTGATCGTCTCCGAGCTGATGCCGCACAAGCAGATCGACGTGGCGATCGCAGCGTTCAACAAGCTGAAGCTCCCGCTGGTCGTCATCGGAGACGGGCCGCACGCCCGAAAGCTCCAGCGCGATGCCGGCCCGACGGTCAAGCTCGTGGGCCGGCTCTCCGACGCCGGTGTCGAGAAGACGATTCAGGGCGCCCGGGCGCTGGTCGTCACCTCGGTGGAGGAGTTCGGAATCGCGGCCGTCGAGAGCCAGGCTGCGGGGCGGCCCGTGATCGCCCGCGGCGCAGGCGGGGTGCTTGAGACGATTGTCGATGGAGTCACCGGGTGTTTCTGGTCCGGCGGTCCCGACGAACTAGCTCAGGCCGTGCTCGAGTTCGACGAGGACGCCGTTGACCCACTCGTATGCGCACAGCACGCCGAGAAGTTCAGCTCGGCGAGTTTCAGGCGCGGCGTGATGAACGAGGTCAAGGCCGCCTGTGCCCAGGACTCGCGGCCGATCATTGGGGGACGCCAGCCGCTTCCCTCAACGCGTCTGGTCAGGCGCGCGGTCAGGGATCCGCAGCGCTAGCCCCGTGCGCCGAGCAGCGCTCAGCGCCGCACGCTTGCTTCTGCTGGCGGGGCCCACCGTGCTCGCCTTCTTCGCCGGGGGGTACTTCGCCGGACCCAGAGCCTGGGCGGGCCTGCTCGTCTGGCTGCTGGTGATAATCGGCACCGCGCTTGGGACCGGCGGCTTCCCACGTAACCGGGGCGCCGTCCTGGCGCTCGGCGGTCTGGCGGCGTTCGCGGCCCTGAGCCTCCTCTCGATGTTGTGGGCGCCGGTTGTGTCTGACGCCTACCACGCCGGGCAGATCGCGGTCCTGTACCTCGGCACCCTGTGTGCATCGGTGCTCCTGCTGGGCGGAGACGAACCGGCGCGCCTCGTCGAGCCGGCGCTACTGGCCGGCGCCGCGATCGTCATCGGATACGGACTGTCGGAGCGGTTCCTTCCCGGCCTGCTCCAGTTCTCGAAGTCAGTCAGCGCTCAGGGACGTCTGGAACAGCCGCTGACGTACTGGAACGCGATGGGCGAGCTGGCGGCCGTGGGCGTGGTCCTGGCAGCACGTGTGGCCGGAGATGCGACGCGCCGGCCGTGGCTTCGAGTCGGCGGGGCTGCCCTGGCCGCCCCGTTGGGGATGGGCCTCTACATCTCGTTCTCCAGGGGTGCCCTGTTCGCCTGCGCAGCCGGCCTGCTGACCTTGGTCTGCGTGGCTCCGCGGCGTGAACAGCTGGCGGCCATTCTGCTCGTGATCCTCACCGGAGTTTTGGGGGCGGTTGTGGCGGCGCCGTTCGGCGGCGTGACCGGGCTGACCGGATCATTGAGCTCGCGAGAACAGGGCGGGGCCATATCGCTCGTGCTCCTCGTCCTGGTCATGGCCGGCGCCGCCGTGGCTCAACACCAGCTCCTGGGCCGTGTGAAGGCCGGCGAGCTGCGTCTGCCCCGCCGGGCGCCCGCGATTGCCGCTGCTGCGGTCTGCGCCGGCCTCGCAGCGGCGATCCTGCTGGGCGCCAAGGAGAGCAGCGCGGCGGACCAATCCTTGGGTGGCGGCTCCTCGAGACTTATCACCCTCCAGAGCAACCGTTACGACTACTGGCGCGTGGCCCTGCGCGCGTTTGGCACCGAGCCGATCACCGGTGTTGGTGCGGGAAACTGGAACATCTACTGGCTACGCTGGCGCAAGCGCTCAGAGTTCGCGCAGGACGCGCACTCGCTTCCCTTGCAGACCCTGGCTGAGCTTGGACTGCTCGGTGCCGGCGCCCTGATCATTTTCCTGGCCGGCGTGACGCTGGCGGGACGTACCGCGCTCCGGTTGAGCTCTGGCGCCGCGGGACCGATCGCCGGATTTGTTGCCTACATCGCCCACGCGCCCCTGGACTGGGATTGGGAGATGCCGGCCGTGACCTTGCTCGCCATGATCCTGGCCGGGTCTCTGCTGGCCCAGGCGTCCGCACGACGCACCTCCGATGGCCTCCAAGCCAATAAGATGCATCCGGCGGATATGAGCCGTCTTCGGCCCGCAGCGGGCGAATTACGATGATCGCGTTCGGATCCTCGATCACCAAGCCCGAGATCTACCGCCGGTGCGCGGAGTCTGGAATCCAGACGGCGGCCGAGGCTGATTCGGTCGTGTTCGCGATGGCCTCGATCGGGGGGATCCTCGAGAGCTACAACGCGTTGCTCGATCAGGCGGCCGAACGGGACGATCTCGAGGCGCTCGTGCTCGTGCATCAGGATGCGGAGATCGTCGATCGTGACTTCTGCTCGCGCGTTCGGGAGGCGCTGTCCGATCCAGATGTCGGCGTCGTCGGCTGCGTGGGCGCCGTGGATGTCAGAAGCATTGCCTGGTGGGAGGGCTCGGTCTCGCTCGCCTCGTTCATCCACCGGTATGACGAGCACGGCGGCGGCGATCTGCCCGCCTTCTCGTGGGTGTGGAACGAGGCGCCGCCTTACGCGCGCCTCGGTGAGGTCGACACCGTCGACGGCTTCCTGCTCGTGCTCTCCCCGTGGGTGGTGCGCAACATCCGCTTCGATGAGTCGCTGGGGCAGTTGCACGGATATGACTTCGACTTCTGCCTGCAGGTTCGTGCCTCCGGTCGCAAGGTGATCACGGCTGACTTTCGAGCCATCCACAACCACGCGCTGATGCCGTTCAGTGACCCTGCCTCCTGGATTGATGCGCACATCAAGGTGGCTGAGAAGTGGGATGGAAGGATGCCGGGGGTCGGCGAGGGGCCCGGGAGCTGGGAGCAGCGAGCCCGCCGCGCCGAGGCCGAACGGGACGCGGCTCTGCTGGTTGATCATTCCAACGAGCTCAAGCTCGAGGCCGAGCTGCGGGAGCTCGAGGGGATCCTCAACGTGACGACGCAGAGCATCTCATGGCGCATCACAAAGCCGCTGCGAGTGATCGGCGAGGCCCGGGCGTCGATCGGTCAGCGACCCAACTGGCGCCGGTTCCGCAGCCGGAGCGCGGGGGGCGATCCCCGATGATCGCCTTCGGCTGCATGGTCAGCGAGGCGGAGCCCTATGTTCTCTACGCCGAGCCGGGGATCCAGCTTGCCGCCGAGCCCAATTCGGCGATCTACCCGTTTGCCTCAGTGGGGTCGATCGGCCGGGGTTACAACCTGCTCCTGTCCACCGCCGGCGCGCGGGAGGACCTCGAGGCGCTGGTGCTCGTGCATCCCCACGCCGAGATCGCCGACCCTCAGCTGTGCGACAAGATTCGCGCCGCGCTGAGTGACCCCGACGTCGCCGTTCTCGGGGCGGCTGGTGCCGCCGGAGTCACGGGCATCGCCTGGTGGGAGGGGAAGGTCTCGAGCGGCGCCGAGGTAACTCACCGGTACGGCGAGAACGGTGGCGGCTCAATGCCCGCCTACTCCTGGACCCAGCCGTCGCCCCCGCCCGCCGACGTGGACACGGTCGACGGCTTCATGCTCGTGCTCTCTCCGTGGGCAGTCCGGAACGTTCGCTTCGACGAGGGATTGATCTACGGCCACGGATTCGATCTCGACTACTGCCTGCAGGTGCGGGCCCAGGGACGAAAGGTCCAGACCTTCGATGTGCGCTTGATCCAGCATCGCTCGCTCGAAATTGTGAGCGACATGGAGCTGTGGATCGAGGCGCACGTCGCCATCAGCGAGAAGTGGGACGGAAAGCTACCCGGGGCTCAGCACGCGCCGACTTCTGACTGGAAGGCTCGGGCCCGGCGAGCCGAGGCCGAGCGCGAGGCCTCGCGTGCCATGGCCTACTCCCGGCGGTTGGCCTTCGACGCTCGTCTCCAGGAGGTTCAGAAGACGATCGAGGAGGCCACGGCAACCCTGTCCTGGCGGGCGACCGCACCTCTACGCGAGGTCAACCTGTGGCGTCGCTCGCGGCTCGCTAACCGTCAGTCGCGCGGAGTCGGCTGATCGCCCAGGGCGGCGCGGATCTCCTCGCGCGAGACAACTGACTGTCCCGGGGCGACGCCGACCCGGACCCGCAGCTGGGATAGCCTCTCAGCGACGAGAAACGCGCTCGACTGAAGCATGCGACGCAGGAGGCTCTCCTGCCGCGTCTGGCGCTCCTGCAGGTCCCAGAGCTGCACTCGCAGCGCGTGCTCGCCCGCGATGTGATGCACGCGGTTGGACTCGAGGCGCTCGAGGACCGGGTTGCGATTCCAGGGCTCGAGGATCTCGGCCACCTCGGACGCCCACGGCGACTCGCTGTGCCATACGGCGCCAAAGCCAAAGAACGCGGGCACGACGACGAGCTGCAGCGCTTCATCGGTGGCCACGAAGTCCTCGACCGCGGTCAGCACACCGTTACGCGGGCCGCCCTCCTGAGCCGCTGAGCGCGGGTAGGGCAGGCCGTCGCGTCGCGCGCCCGGATCGCCGGGGAAGATGCCCGCTCGGTCGCCAACGATCGGATGGCTGAACTCGGCTGGGATCTGATCAGGATCGAAGTAGTCATCACGCCGGCCGTGCGGCCAGCAGACATCGTGGAAGAGCAGGAGCGGCAGCTCCGAGCCGCTGGCGCGCTCTCCCAGGAGCCGGAGCTCCTCGCTCACCGTGTAGTAGTTGTGATCGCCGTCGATGATCACGACGTCGGTGAGCTCGATGCTCGGGAGCGCCTCGAGGCTCGTCTGGCGCACTAGCTCCAGGCCGTCGTGCTGGGCCGCGAGTTCGACGAGTCCGTCCTGGGGCGACGGATCGATGGCCGCCACCCGGCCGTCGACCTCCTTGGCCCACTGGACGAGCACCCGGGTCAGATCTCCGGCGTAAGCGCCGACCTCGATCACCGATCGTGCACCCACGGCATCGAAGCAGCGCAGCATCAGCTCCGAGTGGTGCGCCATCGAGGCACCCCAGCGGAGGGGATCGTGCAGGTACGGGTCTATTTCGACGCGGGCGGGCGGCAAGGGTCCTGCAGTGTAGGGGGCGCTCGCAGAATCCGCCGGTTGGCGGATTCTCAGAGCTGCTCGGCGATTCGCGGCGCCTCGCGATTGAAGATCCACACGGCGAACACGCAGATGGCCACATAGATGGCGGCCGGGAGCAGCAGCTGGGCATAGCCACCCGCTCCAGCGGCGGCGCCCTCGGCATGGGAGTCGATGAACCACTTATGCGCCATCGAGAAGATCGGAGACAACGGGTTGAGGTTGATGATGTGCAGCAGCGTTTTGTGGCGGGTCAGGTTCTCGATCGGGTACAGCAGCGGGGTGGCGTAGAACAGTGCCAACGAGAACACAGTCCAGATGATCGAGATGTCGCGAAACCGCGGATACAGCGAGGACACGATCATCGAGGTCGCCGTCGTGATGACGATCAGCAGGAGCAGAACCACCGGAAACAGGAGCCAGGTCCACATGGGCGTGACGCCGAGCACGAGCATGAAGATCACGACGACGACCAGGTTGAGCATCAGGTTGTACAGGCTCGTGAGGACCACGGCCAGGGGGATCACCAGGCGCGGGAACTGCGTCTTGCGCACCACCGCCTCCTGGCCCACCACCGACCCGACGGCGGTGCCCGTCGCCTCCTGGAAGAAGCCAAACAGGACGATGTTCATGAGCAGGAAGGGCGCATATAGGTGCGTCTTCCCGCCCACGGGGATGACCTTTGTGAAAACCGTCACCAGCACTCCGAACATCAACAGGGGCCGGGCCAGCGACCACACGTAACCGAGGACGGTCCCGAAGTAGGTCTGCTTGAACGAATTGGTCGAGATGATCAGAAGCAGCTCGAGGGATCGGCGCCAGCCGCCGCCCAGGGCGGTGGGCCCGGGCACGTCGCGCAGCTCGAGATCGGCAGCCTCGACGCTCACGGCTCGATCACCGGCTCGACCTCGGCCCGCAGTGAGACGAGGCCATGGCGGGGCGCCGTGCCGTACACGACGAACTTGGCCAGCCGCATCGACTGGAGCGCCATGTCACCGGTCTGGCGGTCCTGGCGGATCCAGAGCTCGACCGAATAGCTCCCCGGAACGAGCCGGTTCTCGATCTCGCCTCCCAGCCGAACCCGCTGACCCGTCGAGACCCGGCCTTCGAGCTTGCGGGTGAACCCGAACACCACGACACCATCGGCGTTGCGCACGTGAAACACGAAGATCGGATCGAGCAGATCACGAGCCGCCTCGATCGCCGCATCGAGGACGAGCGGTACGTCCTGCTCGAGGTTCGCCAGGGCCTTACCCTTGGGGTCGAGCAGGCGGGCGTAGAGCAGCCGAGCATTGAGGTCAAGGGCAACCGGACGGTCCGGCGCCGGCTTGCCCTCCTCGCCCATCTCCGTGGGTATGCCGCCGAAGTTGAGCCGGTAGTACCGCATGGCCGTCTGCTCGGGCTCGCCCTCGAACTGAACCTCACCGTTTTCGATCACCAGCGCCCGGTGACACAGGGACTGGACGGTTGACATGTCGTGCGTGACGAGCACGATCGTGCGCCCGGCGGCACGCCGCTCGTAGAAGACGTCCATGCATTTCTGGCCGAAGGCGGCATCCCCGACGGCGAGCACCTCGTCGATCAGCATGATGTCGGCGTCGGCCTGGACCATGATCGCGAAGGCGAGCCGCACCATCATTCCCGACGAGTAGTTCTTGATCTTCAGCTCCACGAACTCGCGCAGTTCGGCGAAGTCGAGAACGGCGTCCAGCATCCCGGCCGCCTCGCGCCGGCTCAGCCCGAACAGCACGCCGTTGAGGACCACGTTCTCTCTGGCCGTCATCTCCGGGTTGAATCCGACCCCGAGCTCGATGAACGGTGCCACCCGCCCGGCCATCCGGACCCGCCCCGCGTCGGGGCGGTAGATGCTGGCCAGCACCTTGAGCAGCGTGCTCTTTCCGGAGCCGTTACGGCCGACGATGCCGAAGAACTCGCCTCGCCGAACATCGAACGAGACGTCCTTCAGAGCGTGCAGCTGCCGGTACTCGGCGCGGGTGAACGGGCGCGTGAAGCGCTCCTTGAGCGTGTCGACGCGGTGCTCGGGCACCCGAAATCGCTTGTCCAGGCCGCGGACCTCGATCGCTACGGGCGCCGGCGAGGCTCCTGAGCGGGGACGAGTGAATTCAGCCGGGGATGTGGCTGTGCTGGGGTTCATCGCGATGGCAGCGTTCCTATCGGCCTTCGTGACATGGATCGGATCGGCGGGCAACCATCGCCGCGGCACCGAGGCTAACAGCACGCCGCTGCCTACCGGATCGCCACCGAGCGGCCAGCGGGCAGCTGATCGCAGGCCAGCGGCAGCGTGAACGCCCCCGGGATGACCTGCGGGGCCACGGGCACGTCAACCGTGGTCAGGTGCTGGCTCTGGCACCGGGCGCGGCTGGAGGCCAGCGCATCGGACCACGTGGGGATCCCGCGCGTGCTGAGATCCCCCACGTTGAAGGAGAGCACGGCGGCCACCGAGACGGCCAGCGCGGCCCCAACCCGAACCGTCCGCCGGTCCCGCTCGGACGGGGAGCGCCTCGCGCCGAGGGCTATGAAGAGTCCGCTGAGGAGCAACAGCGTGGGGGCGATCATGTAGCGGGAAAAATGGTTGTTGAACGTCCCGGCCGGCCAGAGGAACTGCGATCCGCCTGACTCCCATCTCCGGTAGCCGGTGGTGAGGAAGAGCAGCACCGACAGCGCAATCGTCAGTGGGACCACCCAGCGAACACGGCAGCGCTTCATCAGCAACGGGGCGCCGGCCAGCGTGAGCAGGGCGGCGCCGAGCACGAACTCGAACGCCACGCCGAGCTGCTTCCACAGGTTGCCCGCGACCTCGTTCCCGACCGTCGCGCCGCCGACGATCCTCTGTAGGTAGGCGGGGAGCAGACCCCAGTCCCAGTGCGGGGCGAGGGAGCCCTGCTTCAGGCCCGCCTCTCCGCTCAGGTTGAGCTCGTTCCAGGACACGCCGAGCTGGATGGCCAGTCCGGCCGCGAACCCTCCGACGATGACCGCATCCCGGCGATCCCGGATCGCAGCCAGACGCAGGAGCCATAGCGGCAGCAGGGCGACAACGCCGACGTTGCTGATCGTCGCCAGGAACAAGACGCAAGCGGCGCCCACCGCCCGCGGCAAGCTCGCCGGCCGCCACAGGAGCACCCAGAACGCGGCGAAGAGCAAAAACCAGATCGAGTTCGTCACGTTGTCGAGCGCCTCGACGTCGAGCACGGGCAGCAGGACGATCAGAGCGGCCAGGCATCCCGCGGACCAGCGGATCCTCGATGTGGCCGGCGCTGGCTCGCCAGACCAACAACGCACATCCGGCCACGAGCGCGGCGCCCGCCAGGGCCATCGCGGCGCCGTACCAGGCAATCGGCAGCGCGGCCACCGGTTTGGCCACCAGGCGAGACACGGTCTGCAGAAAGCCGTCGTCGGGCGTGGTCAGGCCCCAGAAGAAGCCGCGGTGGATCGAATCCGCGAGCCACCGGGCGCCGTCCTCCGCCCAGATCGAGTTCAGCGGGTGCGAGGGCCACATCCGCGCCAGCTCGATCGCCACCATCCCGCCCGCCGCTCCGGCGCCCAGCAGGGCGTGCCTAGCCGTGATCTTTGGTGGAGCCGGCGCGCTGGGGAACAAATGCCCATCAACCCATTCGCGGGCAGACCACAATGCCGGGCCTGCCGTCCTCGCGCGCATGGGGGGCGGTCTACCCGGGATCAGCCGTTTCTGACTCCGGATTCCGGGCGAACGCCCAAACCTGGACCGGAAGATCGGACTCGTTGCGCATCGAGTGCCATCGACGGTAGGCGGGCCAGCGCTCGAAGTTGCCTGTCACGCAGCGGCGGTTGCCCCAGGCCGACACCGTGTCCACCACCAGGCCGGCGTTCTCGAGCAGCTGCCTCAGACCGCGCGGCGTGAAGCGCCAGTAGTCGTACATGGCGTACATCGGCAGCTCGTGGATCCGGATCAGGAAGGGAGTGGAGACGACCACGTGACCCCCAGACGCACACAGGCCGCGCAGATTGCGGGCCGCGGCAGCCGGGTCGACCACGTGTTCGATCACCTGCTCGCAGATCACGACGTCGAATGTGCGCCCGACGGTCAGCGGTGCGCACAGATCGAACTCCGGGAAGTCAAGGCTGGTGAAGCTCTTCCAGCCCCGCTGGGCCTGCGCGTTACCGCTGATCTCAGCCGCGTCGCATCTCTCCGGATGCAGCGAATCAAGGTGTTCGGCGACCGCCCGATTCAGGGCTACGCGCTGCCACTGCTCGGTCCCGGTGCGCGCGTCGGCGTACAGACGACGGCCGGCGAGACGGCGCAGCGCGTCCCACGATTCCCGCCCCCTCTCTACCGCGCGCATGGCGGCACCTCCGTCTGCGAGCGATCGTTTCGTGGCGTGGTTTGTGGTCGTCGAACGTGAGTGGCCGCGAGAGGATCAAGGAGGCTAACAGGCCCGGTGGCCGGGGCAATCGGCGCGGTCGCCCGGTAGATTCGCGCGCCCGGCCCGATCCTCGTGCCGGTCCGGAATGCCTCTAGAAGCCACCGTGCCCAAGCGAATGACATCGCGCACGCCGCGATCGTCGGCCACGATCGTCATCGTCCTGCTCACGATCGTCGGTCTGACGATTCGGCTCCTCGTTGCCCGCCAGTCCTTCTACGGCGACGAGCTGGCGACGTACTGGATCATCACGACGCGCGGTCTTCGCTCGTTGATCTCGGCGCTTTACAACACCCATGACGAGATCACGCCGCCGCTCTTCTTCGTCTCGTCGTGGCTGACCACGCAGATCGGTCACGCCGCTGAGCTCGTTCGGGCGCCCTCGGTCATCGCCGGAACCCTGACCATTCCAGCCGTTTTTTTCCTCGGCCGCCGCACCCTGGGCCAGCCGGCCGCGCTCGTGGCCACGGCACTTACGGCGTTCTCGCCCTTCATGATCTATTACTCGACCGAGGCCCGTGCCTACGGGGTGCTGATGCTCCTGGTCACAGTGAGCACGCTCGCGCTCCTGCTGGCGATTGACACGGGGCGGCGGCGCTGGTGGGCGCTCTACGCGCTCTGTGCCTGCGGAGCGTTCTACACGCATTACACGAGCATCTTCTACCTCGTGGTCCAGTTCGTGTGGGTCCTGTGGGCTTATCCCGAGGCCCGGCGGCCGGTCATCGTTGCCAGTGCGGTGGCGCTGGCTGGGGTGCTCCCCTGGACCCACGCCGTGATCAGCGCCTCCAACTCGCCGACCACGGCGATCATGTCCGACCTCTCGCCGTTCACTCCGAGCGCCGTGACCAGCTATGTCGCGCACTGGGCGCTCGGCTATCCCTATCCGGTGGCCGGGAACCTCGGCGCCCTGCCGGGAGCCCCGTCTCTGATTCTGCTCGGGCTGGCGGCGGCGGTCGTCCTGGCCGGCTGGGCCGTGCCGCGGTGGCGCGCCAGGCCCGCCACGGTTGATCGCCAGCGGATCGGCTCCGTCCTGACTGCGAATCGGCGCCCACTCCTGGTCGTGCTGCTGCTGCTGGCGACCCCGGTCGGCGAGGCACTCGAGAGCGCGGTGAGCACGCACGTGTTCGGAATCCGCAACCTGGCCTCCTCCTGGCCGGCCCTGGCGTTGGTGGCCGGGGCGGTGCTCGTCTCTCCTCGGGCCCCGGCACGTCTTGCCGCCTGCGCCCTGGCCATCGTGGCCTTCGCGCTGGCGGGAGTCAAGATGCTCGGCGCCCGATACTCCAGGCCGAACTTCCGCGCCGTCGCCACCTTCATTGACCACAGCGCCCGTCCGGGTGACGTGGTGATCGACGAGACCGGGCTGCTCAGCCCGGGGCCCCTGACCGGGCTCGATGTGTTCCTGCGGCGGCGAATGGTCGTCCTGCGCGCCGGATCGCCGGCCGAGGGCTCGCACCCGTTCGCGTTCTCCGATCCGATCGCGACTCTGCAATCGGCCATCGATCAGGCCAGCACGACGTACCGGCGGGGTCGCGTGTTTCTGGTCGACGCGGTCTTCCCCCGCGGGACCTCAACCGGACCCGCGTCGCGCGCCAGCGCGCTCCAAGGTCGCTTCCCGGGCGGCTATCACGTTCTCACGCAGCGGATCTACCCCGGGATCATTGACACGCGAGTTCGGGTGTACTCCGACCCCGCGGCACGATGAGCCGGGCCGCCACCTCGTCGGGCGCGTCAGGCGGCGCGCCGGAGGAGGGGGGTCGAGCCCGCGCTCCATACACCTCCACATTGGCTCTCACGGCCACGATGGCCGTCGCCGGAGCGCTCATCCTGATTGCGCTGGTCATGCTGCTCGCGCCGTCCGGCCATGGCTTCGCCGGATTGGGTCAGCTCGTCAACCAGCAGAACCAGTCCGCCAAGACTGACCTCTACGTCCTCGTCTTCGTTGTCGTGCTGCCGGCGAGCCTGTGGCTGGGGCCACGGCTGGCCGACGCGGTGGCCCGGCGGGTTGGCGCCGACGGACTCGCCGTCCTGAGCGCGCTGCTGGCCGGGGGCCTGGCGGGGGCCCTGATCTTGGCGCGACTGTCTGGCCGCTTGCCGTGGGGAAGTGGTCTCGGCACCGTCCTCGCGGCCGGGTTGGCCTGGACGGCAGCGGCCGTGGCGATCCTCGGGTGGGCACTGCGACGGCCGGCGACTCCCCCGGTGCTGAGCGCGGAGCGCTCAGGCCAAGGGCTGACGGCGAAAGGCCCGGCGTCCTGGCTGGCCGCGAACGCCTCGGCGCCCCGGCTGACCGCTACCGCCGGTGTGGCCGTGTTCGCGGCTCTGGCCTGCGTCACGGACCTGTCCGCGCTGAATCTGATCGGACTCCTGCTCGGCGCGGCGGTCGCAGCACTGGCGTTGCTGGCGATGGCCCGGCCACTGAAAGCCGTGGCGAGTCGGCGGGGTTGGGTTGTGCTTGATGCCGCGGTCGTTGTCTTGGTCCTCTTGGCCATCCCCGACGTCGTCATCTTTCACCCTTCGCTGACCCCGCCGAACTCGTTCTTTCTCCCCGGTCTCGTGCAGTCTCAGCATGACTTCTTCCTGGGCCCGGTCAATCAGCTGCTGTCGGGCGGCACGCTGCTGGTTGACGCCCCCGGATCTCAATACGGGGTCGGCTCGCTCTACTTCCTGGCCGGCTGGTTTCACCTCGTGCCGATCGGCTACGGCACCTTCGGGCTTCTGGACGGGATCCTCACCGCTCTGTTCTACGCCGCCGGCTATCTGGTGCTCCGGATAGCCGGTGCGGGACGTGCGTGGGCGGCAGGAGCGCTCCTGGTGGGCGTGGTGACCCTCGTGTACCACCTCGAGTACCCGGTGGGCGTCCTGCCCGAGATGGGCCCGATGCGCTTTGGCTTGCCGATGGTGGCGCTGCTGGCGATGGTGGCCGCAGCTCGATACCCGGCTCACGCCCGCGGCGCCCGAGCGGCGGCGTACGCGACGTTGGGGGTCTCGGCGGTGTGGGCGGTCGAGACCTTCGGCTTCACACTCGTCGTCGTGGCGGCGATGCTCGCTTTAGAGACGTGGTGGCAGCCTCCGGGCCAGCGGCGACGGTGGGTTCTCCGGCACCTCGGCGCTGCCCTGGGGGCATGTGTGATCGCGCACGTGCTGTTCGCCCTGATTACGTTGGCCGGGTCGGGCCAGCTGCCCGACTGGGGGCAGTACTACGCCTACGTGCACAGCTTCCTCCTGGGGGGGAAGGCGGGTCAGGTCACCTATGGCTTTTCTGACTGGTCTCCCGGCCTGGCGCTGGGAGCGGGAATCCTGGCCTCAGGGGTCGGTGTCCTCCTGCTCACGCGCCGGGCGCCCGGCCTGGTTCGGGCCCAGCGTTGCATCGTTGCCGCTCTGGCCGGCACGACGGCCTACGCGGTGGCTCTGTTCAGCTACTTCGACAGCCGCTCCTCGACGTATCTGCTGCCCTACCTGGCTCTGCCGGCGCTGATGGCGGCGGTGCTGTGGCTGGTCCTGATCCGGCGGGCGAGGCCCGGAGTGAAAGGGCTAGCCGGCCTGGGGCCGCCGGCGTTTGCTCTCGGAATCGCCGTCGTCATGTTCGGCGCGGCGTGGCCCGGGGTGGGTGGCCGACTCAGCGACACCGCCCTCGCCCACGCCTATCCCGGCGGAGGTCTGCCCTCGGCCCTGAGCCGGCTGAAGCACCCACCCCCGATCGACCCTCGCACCCCGCTCGGCCAGGCGCTGCTGGCCCGCTACGTCCCGGGTCCACGACCGATTGTCCTGCTTTCCGCGGCGCCTGACCTGGCCACCGAGATCCTCATGCATAGCCGGGTGGCCAACGGTCTTGCCGTCGGTGATCCGGGCATGGACAGCTACGTGCCTTCGAACTGGACTCCGATCGTCGGGCCTCAGATAGCCCGCTTGCATTCCGGGACCAGGCTGCTCATGGACGAGGCTGCGCTCACCGTCGACGCGACCTTGCGCGCGCACCCCTCATTGCGCCCGCTCGAGCATCCGCTGGCCCTGGGCGGCACTCAGCTGGAGTGGATCCTGCAGCAGCTGAACCAGCGCTTCCGCCTCGTACCGATCCTGCGAGCGGCGGATGGTTTTGTGGTCGTCGAGCTAGAGGCCTAGCGGATCTGGGCGAGCGTAGGGGTCGTCGGTGATCGGGCGGTCGGAGGGCCGCGGCCTCGGGCGAGCCCGAAATCGGAGCGCCAACTCGATCATCCGCAGCCCGACGCGGAGCGCGAGCTGACGATCGCCGGTCACCGACGAGCGGCCGACGCGGGGCAGGTAGTTGACCGGTACCTCGACGAACCGCCAGCCCCAGGTGATGCACAGGAGCATGATCTCCACGCCGGCGTGGTGACCGCCCACCTCCATCCGGTCGGCCACGAACTCGGCCGTCTCCCGGCGCAGGAGCCGATAGGTGCAGCCCACGTCACTCAGGTGACTGGTGTTGAACAGCAGCTCGATCAGCTTGGCCACGGCCCAGTTCCCCAAGCGCAGGAACCAGTCCATGTTGGCCCCGGCCCAGATCAGCTCCCGGGTTGTGCGGGTGCCGAACACGACATCGAACTCGTCGCTGTACACGAGCAGCTTGTGGATGTCCTCGGGTAGGAACGTCCCGTCCGGTTCGGCGAGGACGATCAGATCGCCGGTGGCCTCTCGGAGCCCGCGCCGCGTGGCGTAGCCATAGCCCTGAAGCGGCTCGCTCACGATTCGTGCGGACGTCTTCTCGACCTCTTCGCGGGTTCCCTCCTGGGCGTTGTTGTCGATCACCACGACCTCGTCAACCAGGCCCGTGGCCAGAAAACGCTCGATCACGGCCCGGATCGAGTCTCGCTCGGCGTACGTCATCAGCACGACTGACACCCGGCGTCCGCTCCACATCAGAACACCCCGCGCCAGTAGGGCGGGATCGGCTCGATCTGCATCTCGAAGTCTTCGAAGCAGCTGTCCTCGTAGAACCAGCGCTCGAACTCCTTTTCGTCCGTGATCCGGTTGTGCACCGCCCAGCCTTCCTCCGCGTCCTGTGGAGCCCAGGACCGCCGGTCGCGGGTCTGGTGCCGAGCCAGACAGATGTCGTAGTCCATCCGGTGGAGATGGATAAGCCGCAGGTCCGGGTCAGGGTTGAACTCGAAATCCGAGCGGCCGTGAAAGCCGGGGCGCCAACTCATTGGGACCATCGCCAGCGCTGCCTTGTCGTAGGCGCCGTTGAAGTACCAGTACCCCCGCTGGTTGAGGATCGGCTCCTCGAGCCGGAGCGGCGGCTCCTTGTCCTTCATGTGCAACAGCTCGTATCCGAGGCAGTTGACCCACTCCTCGTCGAAGCGATCCAGATACTGCCCGAGGTCTCCGTGCGTGGGAACAGGCGCGATCAACTCGTCTACGTCGGTCACGACCACCAGCTCGTATCGGCTCAGGAGGTCGCGTTGGAGGTCTTCGATCGTCCTCACCATCCACGTGTGGTCGACCGTCCCGTGCTCCACCGGGATGCGGACGAAGCCGTCGCGGTCGGTTGAGCCGTCGGTCGTCTCGTTGTCGAGTACGAACATGTCCTGGGGACCGAAGAACCGTGAGTAGTAGCGCAGCCAGAGCGGCAGGAACACCGACTCGTTGTGCACCATCGTGATCAGCGCACGTTTAGGCGCCACCTTGCGCGCAGGCCGAGACGCGTAGTGCTGGCGCCGCTCCACCCGGGCCTTGTGGAACCAGGGGGCCATCAGATGGCCCGGACTGTCCTGGGGCTCGAGGATGGGCGGCCCCGAGCGGTCGATGTTGGCGTCTCGCAACGACATCTCAGACATGCTGAAGGTTGTCGCCGGTTGCGACTAGACGATCAGAGGGGCGTATTCGACCGGGAACGCCGAGCCACCGAAGAACCAGCTTTCGATGGCGAAGCGCGGCTTGGGCATGGCCGGATCGGAGCCTGTCTTGTGCATGAACAGGTCATCGAACAGGAGGGCGTCTCCCGGCTCGAAGATCGGACGCATGATCGGCTTGTCGCCGGCGGCCTCCTCGACGACTCGGTCAGACGCCGTGTAGTCGAGCAGCTCTCCGTCGGTCTGCGTGGTAACGAAGTGATCCAGACGGCGCGGCACGATGTCCAGCCCCGGCGACTCATCGCCGCAGCGTGATAGCGACAGCCACAGATTGAGCGCCCTCACGTTGCCCATGAACTTCCCGTCCTGATGCCAATGGCCGGCCACCGCGGGCTCTGCCTTTCGCAGCGTCGTCTTCTGCGCCGTCGTCAGCGGGGCTTCCTGGAGGTAGCCCTGAACGAGCTCTGGCAGGCGGGCGTGACGGAACATCTCTGACATCTCGAAGCTCAGCATCGGCGAGTCGACCGCCAGTACACCGCCGCCTTCCTTGATCCACGGCCGGCCGAGCTGCTCGCCGTAGGTGGGGTCGGGCACGAACTCGTGGTAGTAGCCATCGTGAAACGGCTCGCCCGAGTCATGACGCTCGCGCTCGGTGAAGGATCGATCGATCTGGCTGGCGAAGTGCGACGCGTCAGCCTTCGGGACCAGGCCGCGGATCAGGAGGCAGCCATCCCGAAGAATTCCGGCTCGGAGCAGTCCCGGGGTTACCTCGTCGCGAGTGAATTCCGGTAGCCCGTCGGTCTCGGGGAGCCGCTTGTACTCAGGCTCGGGATGTTCCGGGGCCACTCCGGATGTACGCAGCAGGCGTATCCCGCCCAGATTGCGCAGTTCCAGCAGCCTGCGCTCCGTGGCTCGGCTCGGATTCGCGCGATTGGCCGCGATCAGCCGGCCGATCTCGGCTAGAAGCTCCTCGTCGCTGCCCGTGAAATCGGGCACCCGCTCCGCCACTGCCGGTTCGGATCCGCTGCTTTTGCGGACTCGGGATTTCAATCTGAACATCCCGGGCACGGTACCACGGCCCCTTATCCGGCTCGGGGCGTCGGGCTAGATCGCGATTGGCGCGTACTCCATCGGAAATGCCGAACCGCCGAAGAACCAGCTCTCGATCGCGAACCGCGGGTTGGGCATCGTCACATCCGAACCCGTCTTATGCAGGAACATCTCGTCGAAGAAGAGCGCGTCGCCGGGCTCGAAGATCGGCCGCAGGATCGGCTGGTCTCCGGCGGCCTCCTCGGCCTGGCGCTGCGAGATCATGTTGTTGAACGCCGCTTCGTCGGTCTCCGTGGTCACGAAGTCATCGAGCCGGCGCGGGACGATGTCGAGGCCCGGGGCCTCGTCTCCGCAACGCGAGAGAGCGAGCCACAGGTTGAGCGCCCGCACCGGTCCCATGAACTTGCCGTCCTGGTGCCACGCTCCGGGTACGGAGGGATCCGCCTTGCGCAGCGTGGTCTTCTGTCCGGTGATCAACGGCGGCTCTCCCAGGTACCCGTTGACCAGCTCGGGCAGCCTGGCCCGTCGGAACATCTCCACCATCTCAAAGCTGAGGAGCGGCGAGTCGACCGCCAGCACCCCTCCGCCGGCCTTGATCCACGGGCGGGCAAACTCCTGTCCGAGGCGTGGATCGGGAGTGAATTCCTCGTAGTAGGCCTCGTCCCACGGCTTCCCATCGTCGTGGGAATCGCGCTCGGTGAACGACCGGTCGATCTGATCGGCAAACAGAGCGGCTGCGGATCGCGGCACCAACCCTCTGACCAGGAGGCAGCCGTCCCGGAGAATGGCGGCCCGGAGGAGTTCGGGGGTGACGTCATCGCGGGTGAACTCCGGCAGCACGGTGTCAGGCAGGGCGGCGAAGTCCGGCTCGGGGAAGGTTGCGTTGGAGTCGGCGCCGTCGATCCGCCGGATTCCACACAGGTTCCGCAGCCGGCCCAGCTCTCGCTCGAGATCACGCCTCGGGGCCGCGCGGTTGGCCTCGCTCAGCTCCTCGATGCGGGCATAAAGCTCCTGATCATCGCCGGGAAAGCCATCCCGGCCCTTGGCTGCCGACTCCACGCCCGAGGTGGCGTCACGGAGTCTTCGTTTCAGTGTCCACATATCGCCGACCGCCAGGGTATCTGACTGCGCTCAGCGACTGACCGGTCGCGCTGGCGCCCCCACCACGGTGTCCCCGGGGGCGACGTCATGGACGACTACCGAGTTGGCTCCGATCTGCGCGCCGGCACCGATCGTGACCGCTCCGATCACCTTGGCGCCGGTCCCGATGCTCACTCCGGATTCGACGGTCGCTCCGCGGACGACCCCAGCCCGCAGGCCGATGGTCACGAACGGAGCGATGGCCACTCCAGGATGGATCTCGACCAGGCCGTCAGCGACAAACTGACCATGGATGATGTACACGCCCGGATGGACGATCACCGGGTCCCCGATCGAAATCTGGCCCGTGATCATGGCCAGGCGATGGGCCAGCCTTGGCACGAGTGGGACACCCAGGCCCTGCAGCCGCGCCTTGATCCGGTACAGCGTCTGAGCCAGAAAGGCATCGCTGACCCAGGCCAGCCGGATGATCTGGGCGATCGTGTCCAGCGCTGAGCGGAACTCGTGTCGCTCGCCCCGGTAGAGCGCCGTGATCCGCGCGTCGGCCGGAATCGCGATCCTGAGCCGGGGGTGACTGGCACGAATCGCACGCCACATTGCTTCGCGGTCGAGGTCTGGGCGCGGGTTGGCGGTCATCGGAGGCTCGGCTGGGGGCGGAGTCCGCAAACCGTCGTCCGCCCGCCGGCGAAGAATTGCAGGTGCCAGGCCACGGGCGAGAGATCCGGCGTTATCGGCACGTCGGCGGTGGCGTGGCTGGCGATGCTCCCCAGCGGTTGCCATGCGCTGGCAAACCGCCGTACCGCCACGGCCACGCCCGCACCGGTGGTGTGAACGCTCACTCCGCCGGGGGGCACCACGATCTCGAGCACGCGTGTCCCCGGCCCCCCGCTCGGTGTGCGAGGGACAAATGTCAGACATGCGCCTTGGGCCTGCACCCGGCCACCTCGAACCAGCTCGACCCGTGGGCGTGGGCCTGGTCTCGCGCCGGCCTGGCTCGGTGTGATCCGAAGATGGTGGATCGAAATCAGCTCGGAGTCGGCGACCACCCGCAGGTTGTCGGGCTGGCGCTCCAGTGCGGCCGGACTCAGCGCCGGCGTCCCATACGCTCGCGCGGCGGCGAAGTACGGCCCGGCCTCGAGCCTGATCGCCGGCGCGCCCGAGAAAGCCCGCGCCACGTACGTGGGCGACTCCAGCGGCCGGCCCAGGTCGATGGCGGCCAGGTCGGCGCGGATCACGTCGGCCTCGGAGCGCTGAAAGCCGGCCGACTCCGAGAAATCACCAAGGTTCGAGCCGATCGCCAGCGCCGCCACCACCACTATGGCGGCGGTGATCCAACGGGGAACCCGCACGCCACGCGCGAGCTCAGCCACGAGGGCCACCGTGAACACCCCGCCCACGTACAGATAGCGGCTGTCGTATCCCTGGGTGAGATCTCCGCGGCTGACCCCGGCCGAGATCCAGAACGACAGCTGGGTCGCGAGCAGCGCCAGCCCGCGGGCTGAGACCGTTCGCTTGCGCCACAGGTACCAGAGCAGGCCGATGACGGCCACCACGGCCAGGGGACGGCCATAGGTGAGCAACGAGCCCGATCCGAACGGGATCGTCTCGCCGGCCAGACCCAGCAGGGCGGCAATCGTGGCTGACACTCCGGTGGCCGCGAAGCCCGGGGCGATACCGAACGCGTTGTGAGCCAGGGATTCGTTCTGGTAGATGAGCCACCACAGACCGTAGAACACGAGCGGGATGAGCACCACATAGACGCGCCGCCAGCGGTCCGGCCGGGCCAGGATGTCGACGGCTACGCCGACGGCCACGGCGGCGCCCACCCCCGAGCTGGCCAGCGAGCAGGCCAGAAGCACCGAGGCGGCCACATCGCCCTTGCGGTCGTGACGATCGAGGGCCAGGAGCGCCGCTAGCCCGGCGCTGATCGAGATCAGCCACGCGACCTGGAACGGCCACAGGAAGTTCTGCCAGGCCGGCCCGAGGAACAGGATCGAGGCTGCCCCGGCCAGCGCGAGGAGGTCCGGGACGCGGCGGCGGAGATAGACGTAGAGCAGTCCGACGCACAGCAGGTGCAGCGCGACCACCAGCAGCCGGTATACGACGTAGTGCTGGAGCCCGGCGGTCGCGAACAGGAGCCGGTAGATCAGCAGCGGCAGGAGCGACAAGTGGCCGTTATGCGGCGAGAGGAAGGTGCTCAGCGAGTCACCCCGCCGGTGCTGGACCCAATCCCACTCGTCGAACGTCAGGGTCGTCCCACGGGTGTCACGCAGGCACAGCACAGCCCCGGCGCAGAGCAGCACCGTAAGGGCCCCCCAAGCGAGGGCCTCGCCCCGTGGCAGCCTGAGTCTTCGCATCGGCGGGGGCGTGACGTTACCTGGGCTTCTCGGCCGGGCGTCGCAAACGCTCGTCTACCCTTGGCGCCGATGGCCGAGCCCTGCCTCCACGTTCAGCCCGAATCCGGTAGCGCCACCGCGAGCTGATGGACCTCGGCCGGTACGTCCTCGGCCTCCTGGTCACGGGGGCCTTCATCGGCCCTGTCCTGCTCGGGGCGCACCGGCTCCGAGTCCGAGCTCTGTTCGGTCTGGTCGGGTCCTCGGCCTGGGTCGCGGAGGCGGTCCTCGCGCTCGGGCTGCTGGTGATCGCCGTCGAGCTCGTCGGCGTGCTCTCGCTGCTGACTGCGCTCGGGCTGGTGCTGGCTGGTGTGTGCGCCGGAGCCGCGGCCTGGCTGATCGCCGGCCGGATCGACGTTCCGGAGCATCCCGAGCCCATTTCCGCCCCGGGCCAGTCCGCTTCCGCCCCGGGCCGGTCCGCTTCCGCCCCCGGGCGTTCTGGCGCCAGGCCGGAGTTGTCGGTTGCCATGGTCGGCCTAGCCGCGGTGGGCGCGGCGTGGATCGGCTGGACGATCTTCGCTTACCGGCACGGTATGGAGACGGTGGACACGGTGTGGTACCACCTCCCCGCTGCGGCGAGGTTCGTGCAGGAGCACAGCATCCTGCATCTCCAGTACTTCGATTCGGGAGCGGTGACCGCCTTCTATCCGGCCAACGCCGAGCTGATCCACGCGGTCGGCCTGCTGGCCTTCGGTAGTGACCTGCTCTCGCCGGCGATCAATCTCGCCTGGGTCGCGCTGGCGCTCGTGGCCAGCTGGGCGATCGGACAGCGCTTCGACCGCGGTCCACACTGCGTGCTGGCCGTGACGCTGCTGCTCGGCACTCCCGCCCTGGTCGACACCCAACCCGGCGGGGCCTACAACGACATCGCCTGCGTCGCACTCCTGCTGTCAGCCGCAGCCGTCCTTGTAGCCGGCGGCGTCAGAGTCCGAGTCTCGGCCGTGGCCGCCGTGGCCGCCGGCCTGGCCATCGGCACGAAGTTCACCATGATCGTCCCGGCGCTGGCTCTCGGCGTCGCGGCCGTGGTCGTGTCAAAGCCGGGCACCCGGCTCAGACAGGTTGTGACCTGGGCCGCGGGGCTGATCCTGCTGGGCGGTTATTGGTATCTGCGCAACGCGATTCTGGTCGGCAACCCGCTGCCGTCCCTGGCCGTTCATCTCGGTCCGCTGTCGCTGCCGGCCCCACACGTCGGCACGCCGTCGTTCACCGTGGCTCAGTACCTGTTCACCGCTCACATCTGGAGCGCCTTCTACATACCCGGGTTACGCCAGGCGCTGGGACCGGCTTGGTGGGCGATCCTGATTCTGGCCGCGGTGGGAACGCTGACCGCCCTGTTTGACAGCTCGGACCCGGCCCGCAGGATCCTCGGTGCCGTCACGGCAGTGAGCGCCGTGGCGTTCCTGTTCACCCCGCAGTTCCTGGGGCTCCCCGGTGCGCCTGTCTTCTTCGTCGACAACGTCAGGTACGCGGCCGGCCCTCTCGCCCTCGGGCTCGTCCTGCTTCCGACGGCGAGGGTGTTCTCCGACCGCCGCCGGGCCAGGTGGCTGTTGGCGCTGGTCTCCGTCGCGCTGGTCGTCACCGAGCTCGACCCGGGTGTCTGGCCCACCGGCCTTGATCTGAAGCCGTTCGTCAATCCCCTCCATGGCGCCTCGGCGCTCGCCGGGGTACTCCTGGCGGGCCTCCTGCTCCTGGTTGGACTTGGCATCCTGTGGCGCCCTCGGGATGGCCGCTCGGGCGTGGGCTGGGTCCGGACCCTACGCCCGGTCGTGACGGTCACCGGCGGAGCTGGGCTCGCCCTCGCACTCGGCGCCGCCGGGTGGGGCGTGGCTCACTCCTACTCGCGAGTGCGCTACGCGTCGTCCCCGCCGCTACCCACGATCTACCGTTGGGCCCGCACCGTCCACCACACCCGGATCGGCATCGTCGGTTTCGTCGAGCAATATCCGCTCTACGGCGCGGGCGGCTCTAACTACGTCCAATATCTCGGCGTCCCGCAGGCCCATCGTGGATACGGGTCGATCACGGACTGCAGCGCCTGGCGGCGGGCCGTGAACGAGGGCCGCTATCGCTGGGTTGTGATCGCTCCCAGCGGATTTCAGTTCGGCTTCCTGACCGTGGCACCTGAGTTGCGATGGACCGCGGCCAGCCACGCCGCCACCCTCGTCATCCGGGAGCATCCGACGGGGAGCGTTCCCGGTGAGCAGGCGGACCTCTTCCGCATCAACGGTCGGCTCGATCCCGCCACGTGTCCCGCGTCGGGAGCGCATGGCGGCGGGACCAGCGCGCCGCTGGGTCTGGCATGAGCGCCCTCGTGCCTGAGGTGTCCGTGGTGATCCCGAACTGGAACGGCTATCGGTGGCTACCCGATTGCCTGCGCTCGCTGCGAGGCCAGACGCTGGCGCCGCTCGAGGTGATCGTCGTCGACAACGGCTCGAGTGACGGATCGCTGGCTTACCTGAGAGATGAGCACCCGGATGTGCGTCTGCTCGAGCTGGGGCGCAACACCGGCTTTGCCGTGGCGGCCAACCGCGGTCTCGAGGCGGCCCGGGCGGAGTTCGTCGCGCTCCTCAACACCGACGTGGTGCTCGATCCCGATTGGCTGGAGCGCGTGGTGCGGGCGATCGTCGATCAGGACGACATTGCCTCGGTGGCCTGCAAGATGGTGTCTCTGTCCGACCCGCACGAGCTGTACGACGCCGGCGATGTCCTCAGACGGGACGGCGCGTGCGTGCAGCGCGGGCGCTTCACGCATGACGACGGACGCTTCGACCAACCGGGTGAGGTGTTTGGCGCGTGCGCCGGAGCGGCGCTCTACCGTCGCACGGCGGTGTCGGCCGTGGGCGGCTTCGACGAACGCTACTTCGCGTATCTCGAAGACGTGGACCTGGCGCTACGTCTGCGTCTGGCCGGTTGGCAGTGCCGGTACGAACCGGCGCTGGCCCAGCACGCCGGCGAAGGTTCCTCACATCAGCTTCCAGACGGCCATCGCCGCCTGGTCACCCGTAACACCGTGTACCTGATCGTGAAGGTCTTCCCGCTGCGCTGGCTCCCGTTCGTGGCCTATCGCCAGTGTGCCTGGGCTTGGCACGCGAAGCTCGAGCGTCGTCTGCGAGCTCATCTCCGGGCCCTGGCCTCCGTGGCGCCGCTGCTGGGCCCGGCACTGTCAGACCGGCGGCGGCTGCGGCCGCAGCGCAAACGGATGATCGAGCTCGCCGTGCCGCGTCAACCCGTTCGGGGTAGAGGAGCCGAAGGACATCCGTCCCGTCATGCAGTGACACCGCACCGCCTCGGGGAGCGGCGAGACTAACCCGACGAGCCGCTTCGCCGGTAGGTCAACAGCTTGAACGGGAATAGTCCCCCGTAGTGCCTTTCCCTCGTCAGCTGAAACCCAGGCGGCGCGGCACTCGTGATGTGGAGGACCCGGGCCAGGTCATCGTCAAGCATGACAAACGCCTCGCCATGAGCAGGCACCAACCGCCAGATTGCATTGAGTCCCACCACGCGGTGTGGTTTGTGAAATTGAGTCGGTATTGACGGCGCCCCGGTGAGCGATGCGAGCGCGATCGGATCATTGGGAGCAGCCGTCCGGTCGAGGTACTGGGCCACGGAGCGATACGGCGGTCGCGCGTAGGCCTCACTACTGGCCTGGATCGTGCCGGACACAAGGGTTACGAGAACTGCCACCACGGCTACGGCGCTATAGGGGCGTGGAATCGCCACGAGGAGCGCCGCTCCGAGGACCGCCAGCGCCGGTGTCGACGCATACAGGCCACGGGCCAGCCACAGATCGGTTACAGACAAGCTGTACAACAGCAGACCGATTGGGGTGGCCACTGCCTGCAGCACCAGCAGGATGACATCGGCGGGTGGACGGACAGCCTCGCTGGCCCGCCAACGCCAGGCCGCAAACACCAGCCCGGCCAATAGGCAGACCGCCACCACCGCCAGTCCGAAGTAGGTGGGGATGGCGTGCACCCCGGCGTAGGGATATCCCACCACCAGTCGCGTCAGATCTATGAAGACGTTCTTGGTGGTTAGAGGCTCGAGAGCTCCGATGACCGCCAGCTCCTTGCCGCGCAGGTGGGGTAACCACGGCAGGTAGATGAGGACGATCAAGCCGTTGGCGATCAGGGCCGTCCGGAGGCGATCTCGGCAGTACCACAGTGACCAGAGCGCTTGCACTGCCAGCACGAAGATCGATGTGTAGTGGCTATATGCCGCCGCCGCCGCCGACACTATGTAGAGCGCCCACCAGCCTTTGTGGTTGGTCTTTACCGCTCTCAGGAGAGCCAGGGTCGATAGCGCGACGAAGAACATCATCGTGGCATAGGGACGCGCCTCGACCCCGTAATAGAACGAGAAGGGACTCAAGCCCACGGCGAGGGCGGCAACGAAGCCGGCGGTGCGTCCGGCTGTCTCCCGCCCGATGGCGTAGATGACCGGGATGACCGCCGCCCCGAGGATGATCGAGGGCAGTCGAATCCACACCGTCGGGTCACCGAGCTTGGCCGTCAGCCAGGCGAGCAGGAAGTAGAGCGGAGGTGAGTTCTCTCCACCCGTGTGCACCGTCCGCAGTACGGCTCCGAAGCTCCGGCCAACCACGTCCTTATAGGTGAAGATCTCGTCACCGACGATGCTCTGGTGGATCTGACTCCACCGCAGGATCAGCACGAGGAGGGTGAGGACGCCCACACCCACGAACTCAAGGCGGCGTGACTCCCCCATGGCGCCGGTCCATTGAGGACGGCGCGACTGAGCGCTAGACGCGGCTAGCCCCACGGGGGCGACCAAATCATCGGGCTGGAAGCTCGGATCAATGCCCGCAGCGGCTCATCGCGGACCTGGGACCTTCGGGATCAGATGACCTACGTGGGCCAAGGCCGGCACCGCAATGTTCTGATTCGACGTCTCGTTGGCGAGCAGGAGCCAGCCTTGGAAGTTATCCGGCTCCTGTTGGGTCACCCTGGTGAAGATCGCCTCCGCCAGCCGGTTCTGGCCGCGATCCTCGGCGAGTTCCCCCTGCAGCAGTTCGACGTCGGTCCCCGGATAGAGAGTCGAGGCCGAGTTCAGCAGCGACGCCGCATGTTGCGCCTGAGCGCGCGTGGGCGTGCTCGAGGAGGAGATGATCGCGGTCGCCTGGTCGACATCGCGGGCCTGGCGAATCCCGTTCGCGAACCACAGACCCACGACGATGGCTACGGCCACCACCACCGCCCGGATCCAAACGCTGCTCAAGCCTCGCATCCGCTAATCATCCCTGATCGATGGGCTATACGCTCTCGGCGGTGGTGCTCTCCACCTCCGCCGAAACGGTGGTCCGCCCGTCGCCGGCTCGGCGGCCGTCGGCTGCCATCACCCATCTCCTTCGCTCCCACTGGGTCATCTTGGCCGTCCTGGTGATGTGGACGGCCGGGCCGGTTGTGGCCCTCCTGATCTATGTCGCCGGCCATGGCGGCGTCCTTACCGGCGCCAACGGCACCGACGCGTTTGACCAGATGCAGTATCTGGCCTGGATCCGGGACGAGGGGAGTCACGTGCTGGCTTCGAACCTGTGGCACGTCGGCGGCACACCGCATGACTACCTGCAACCCATGTACGTGATCTCCGGCCTACTCTGGCAGTTGGGCCTGAGTATTCAGCTCGCCTATTTGGTCTGGAAGCCAGTCGCGCTGTTGGTCATGTTCCTGGGCTGCGCTGCCTACGTTCATCATCTGCTCCCAAGCGGCAGGTGGCGACGGTCGGTGGCTCTATTTCTGTCGCTTTTCTATCTCAGCCCGGTGTATGCACTGGCCGATTGGACCGGGCATCTAACCGCGGTCCATCGCTATTCGCTGCTGCTGGCCACCGACGATGCTGACTCGGCCCTCAACCTGTGGGGCTTCGAGCACGCCGCGATCGCCATCGGTCTCATGCCCGTGTTCCTGATTGGCTGTGAACGAGCTCTGGCCCGGCGCTCACCGGGACAGCTCGTCAGCCGCTGGGGAGTGCTGGCCGGAGTCGCAGGGGCACTTGTGTCGTGGCTGCATCCGTGGCAGGGGGTGATTCTGCTCGCCGTCGTGGGGCTGCTGTTCTTGGTCGCGCCGCCGCGCCGCCGCTTCCTCGCCCTCGCCGTGCCCGTCGCGGCCACGCTGTTACCGCTCTTCTACGGCCTCGCGCTGTCGCATTTCGATGCGTCATGGCGGACCTTCCAAGCCCGGACGATCGGAGTTGGTACGGCGCCCTGGTGGGCGCTTATCGCCTCCTTTGGCCCGCTGCTCCTATTCGGGGTGGCGGGCCTCCGGCGCCCACGGAGTGACCGCGACTGGATGCTCGGCCTCTGGCTCGTCGCCAACGCGGCGGTCTACTTCCTGCTTCCGGAGTTTCCCCCCCACGCTCTCGTCGGCGTCACCCTCCCGCTTTCGATCCTGGCGGTCCGCGGGTGGGGGCAATTTGTGGCTCGGATCCCAAACTGGCGCCGGACAGTCGCGGTACTGACCATTGCCGGTGTGGTCCTGTTCACCGTGCCGGCGGCCGTGTACCACGCCAACAGCTCGGTCGACTACTACGGCTCCGGCGTGGCGAGCGAGTTCTCGCGTCAGCTGGTATGGCTGACCGATGACCAGCACGCCGCGTTGGCCTATCTGGCTGGCAATCCTCGTCCCGGTGCGGTGCTCGCGCCCTGGCTGCTGTCACTGTCGGTCCCCGGTTTCACTGGCCGCCAGGCCTTCGCCGGGCATCAGATGTGGCAGCCCGCCGCCAACGCCGCGATCGCCAGCGTGTTTTTCTCCTCCACCATCAGGGACCCAACCGGCGCCTTCCGGCGCGCCATCCTCCGGCGCTCCGGGGCGCAGTTCGTGCTCGCCGACTGCTCGGCCCCGGCATCGCTGGCCGGCGCGCTGGCGCCGGTGGCCCGAGTTGCGGCTCGCTTCGGCTGCGTGACCGTCTACGCAACCGGCTGAGCACGGGCCGCTTAGGCGACGTCCGTCACACCGCCTCTGCGAGACTGGCGCCCGGAGTCGTGTCGACCACGGTCAAAGCCCACGCGGTACCTGCCGATCGCCAAACCGAACCGCGAGGCTGGCAACAGTGGCTGCCGGTGGCGGTGGTGGGGACGTTTACCGTGGTCGCGTTCGTCCTGCGCTTTGCCGGGCTGCATGCCAGCTTGACCGGAGACGAGCTGTTTGCCTATGACGACGTCCACGGGCGCTCGCTCGCGTCGATGCTCAACTACATCGGCCACAACGAGGAGAGCAGCCCGCCGCTGTTCTTCATCTTCGCCTGGCTGACGGCGCACGTCGGCGATCCCACCGAGACGATCAGGTTGCCCTCGATCGTCCTCGGAGCGGCGACGGTGCCGCTCATGTACCTGCTCGGGCGCAGGACGGTCGGCGTTGCCGCCGGCGTGGTGGCGGCAGGTCTGTTCGCTCTCGATCCGTTCGCGATCTGGCAGGGTGCCGAGGGCCGGCCCTACGGCGCGCTCATGTTCTTCTGTGTCGCGTCCTCCTTGCTGCTGCTCGTCGCGCTCGACTCGCGACGACCGTGGTCATGGTGGTGGGCGGCGTACGCGGTCTCGGTGGCGGCGGTGGTGTACACCCATTACACCGGCGTATTCGTACTGGCGGCGCAGACGTTGTGGGCACTGTGGGCCCGACGCGACCGGTGGGCGCAGATCGCTGCCGCCACCGTGGGAGCCGTCATCCTCTATATCCCGTGGCTGCCCTTCTACCACGGATCTGACCTCGGGGCCTACAACGTCCTCGGCGTGCCTCTAGTTCCCCGCCAGATCGGCCAGACGCTGCTGCAGGCACTGATCGGTCACCCGGCGTTCACCTCGCTCGGAGCCCTCCCGGGCACGGCTCCAACGATCGTCTTCGTGAGCGTGTTCGCAATCATCGGAGCGGCGGTGGCGGGGACGGCGTTCCGCAGTCGTGGCACCCCGCTCACCGGGCACCCCCGGATTGTCCTCATCATTCTGCTCAGCGCCGCGGCGCCGGTGGGAGTGCTCCTGTACGCGAGCGTTTCCTACGACATCCTTCTGGTTCGGAATCTTGTCTCTTCCGAACCCTTCGCTCTGATCACCGTGGCCTGGCTCGCGGTCGTGGCGTGGCCGCGAGCCCGTGCAGTGGCTGCAATCGGAGTGGCCACTGCCTTAAGCGTCATGGCCATCGGCGCCGTTAAGACGTTGGGACCCGGCGCCCAACGTGCGAACTACCGTCAGGTCTTCGCCTTCATCAACGCCCGGTCGCGTCCGTTTGACCCGATCATCGATCAGTCCGTGTTCCCGCTCGCCCTGGGCTACATTCGGTATGTGCCGGCCTACGTGAGTCACCCTTATCAGACACCTCCACTCGGCTCCCCACAGGCGGCGGCGGCGTGGGCTCGGGCGAGCGCCGGGGGACGTGTGTTCCTGATCGCCGAGGCGATCGGACTGGAGCGCAATTACCGGCCGACCCCGTTTGACGGTGCGAATCCCAGCTGCGCCACCACCCCACGGGGGAGCATGCCTCCTCCGGGTTGTGCCGCCCTGCGGGTTACGCACCGTTACACCGCCCTGCAGCCAGTGGTGGTGTCGATGTACTCCGGCCGGTAACCGCCGTCCGGCCGCGCCTCGGTTACCGCCGCCGATAGGTCAAAATCTGGGTGGCAAAGCCACCACCCACGTAGCTCCGGCGCCCCACTAGCTCAAACCCGCGATGCTCCGGGGTCCCAAGTCCGATCGCTCGATCGATGTGATCGTCTAGCACCGCGTACGCACTGCCTCCCGGCGGGACTCCGGCCCACAGCCCAGCGAGGTTTTGCACGAGGTGGTGGCGGCGCCGCAACTCGACCGTGATCGCCGGCTGCCCAACCAACGAGATGATGACTATCGGATCGCGGGGGCTGGCCACACGATCGAGGTAGGCCGCCATGTCGCGAAACGGCGGCCGCGAGTATGCGGTGTCAAAACTGCGGACGGTGCCAAACAGCAGCACCGCCACGACAACCGTGACAAGTGGAATTACCAAACGACGAGTGGACGCCAATAGTGCACCCAACAGGAGTGCCTCGGCCGGGATCGAGGCCGACAGGCCGCGCGGTAGCCACAGGTCAGTGTCAAGGATGCTGTACAGGAGTAGCCCGACCGGGGTGGCGAGCGTAAGCGCGGCCAGGAGCGGCAGATGCGTCGTGCGCTCCAGACCAGCGGCATCTCGGCTCCGCCCCGGACTGGCCACCAATCGGTAGTAGACGAGCGAGGCGAGCCCGATCAGTGCGCCCAGCGCCACCACAACCAGCCCGGGGATCGTGGGGATGGCGCTCAACGGCACCGTCGGATGGCCTGGGATCGGACGCAGGACGTCGGTCAGGACGCGGCCCACGCCCAGGGGGTAGAGGCCCCCAATCACCGCCAGCGCCTTGCCTTGAAGATTGGGGAGCCACGGGAGGTACAGCAGGCCGGCCAGGAGGTTTGCGCCCAGTGGCACCGCGATCCGGTCCCGGCACGCCCACAGCGACCACAGGCCCTGCACCGCGAGAAGAAACACGGATGTGTAGTGGCTGTAGGCGGCTGCATCTGTGGACAGGACGTAGACCAGCCACCACCATGAGAGCCGGCGTGATGCGATCGCACGCAGCAGCGCCAGCGTCGACAGAGCGGTGAAGAACATCAAGCATCCGTACGGGCGTGCCTCCGTCCCGTAATAGACCGTGAACGGCGCCGCGGCAAAGATGGCAGTGCCGATCAGAGCGCCGCGAGCGCCGATCGTCTCCCGCCCCAGCAGGTATATGACGGGCACGGTTGCCGTACCCAGAACCACGGATGGCAAGCGAATCCAAATCGAGGGATTCCCCAACTTGGCCGACAGCCAGGCCAGGAGAAAGAACAGCGGTGGCGAGTTCTCTCCGCCCGTATGGACCGTGCTGAGGACGGCACCAAAGCTCCGGCCGACGACGTCCTGATAGGTAAAAACCTCGTCGCCGAACAGGCTCTGATCGATCTGGCTGGCGCGGAGGACGAGGGCCAGGAGCGTCAATCCAACTACGGCGGCACCGGCCGAATTCAGGGCCAACGCAGAGCGCCGCGTTCGCTCCGAGGGGGCGGTGATCACGCTTCTCATCATCCTCGATCAGGGCCGCCTGCGCTCATCACGTCCAGCTCAGTGCGCGGCCGTGCACCGCACTCTGGCAATGGGGGTAGCCCGGTTCCGGCGCCACACGGGTAGGCTTCGTCCAGTGGCCACGGACGCGCCCACAATCCCCAGACTCGGAATCCCTCTGGCTCCGCTGCGTCCGCGCGTGGTCGGTGAGTGGCTCACAACCCTGAGACGCGACCAGTGGCCGGACCCGCCGAGCGGCAACGGTCAGGCCGTGATGCTGGTACCGGGGTTCCTCGCCGGTGACACGAGCCTTACCCGGATGGCGGTCTGGCTGCAGAGCGGGGGGTACACGCTCGCTCGTAGCGGCATCACCTGGAACACCCAGTGCATGGGTTCCACTGTCGAGCGGCTCGAGTCGCGGCTCGAGCGCGCCGCGGCTGACTCAGAGGGCCCGGTCCTGCTGATCGGCCAGAGCCGCGGCGGCAGCATCGGACGTGCCCTGGCCGCGCTCCGGCCTGACCTGATCGGAACCCTCGTCACCCTGGGTTCGCCGTTGCTCGACCAGTTGGCCGTAAGCCGGCGCGTGTGGCCGTCAATTGTCACCGTCGGCGCGCTCGGGACGCTCGGCGTGCCCGGGATGTTCGGATTCGGCTGTCTGCGCGGCGAGTGCTGCGCACGCACGCGCGATGCGATCGCAGGCCCCTTCCCGGCCGATGTTCGCTTTCTCTCCTTCTATTCCCGGAGCGACGAGATCGTCCGCTGGGAGTCATGTCTTGACCCCGCGGCCACTCATGTCGAGGTGGATGCGAGCCACGTCGGCATGGGAGTGGCCCGGAGCGTGTGGAGCACGCTGGCATCAGAACTCGATTCGTAGGGCGCCTCAAATACCCCTCCGGGGCGGCGGGCCGGGTGCTCCTGGCACTGATCACGCTTGGAGTCGTGCTCCGGGTGCTCACCATCGTGAGCTGGTGGCCGGTTACTCCGACCCTCGAGGACGGCTACCAGCACTGGGCCTCCGCGGGACCCTTTCTCGACCCTCTGCACCCGGCCGGCTATGACCTGATCGTGGCGGTCATCGGGGCCGTCACACGCCAGATCGCCGTAACGGTCCTGCTGCAGCACTTGATCGGGATCGTCTCAGCTTTGCTGTTCGGGGCGGCAACCTGGCGGATCACCGGTTCGAGGTGGGCCGGCCTCCTGCCAGCGGCGATGGTGCTCCTAGGCGCCGATCAGATCTTCCTCGAGCACTCGATCATGTCCGAGAGCTGGGTCGTGTTCGAAATCGCGATCGGGCTCTACGCCGCCGTTCGCGCCTGCCAGAACCCAGGGGGCTGGGTGTGGCCGCTCGTGACCGGTGCCGCCATCGCGGCAGCCGTCATGACGCGCTCCGCCATGCTGCCTCTGCTCCCCGTTGTGGCCCTGGCCATCCTCCTGGCCCGGACGGGCTCGGCCTGGCGCTGGAGCGAGCAGGGGCGGGCGGCGCTGGTGACCGTGGGCGCGGCTGGCGTCCTGCTGGTGGCGTTCGCCGGCGCCAACTCGGCCTTCGGGCAACGCTTCGGAATCGCCCCGTCCCCGGGCTGGTATCTGTACGGCCGCGTAGCCCAGTTCGCCGACTGCCGGCGCTTCACGCCGCCCCCGGGAACAGCGTCTCTGTGCCAGTCCACGCCACCCGCGCAGCGGCCGAGCGCCTACATCTATGACTTCTCGTCCCAGTCACCCGCTGTGCGGCGATTCGGCGCCTTCGGCCGCCAGGACGGGCTGATCGGGACTTGGGCGCGCAGAGCGCTGCTCGCTCAGGTGGGGGACGAGCTGAGTACTTCCTGGGGCTATCTGCGGGCCTACTTCGTGCCCGGCTGGCTGCCCAAGCGATTGCGCCCGTCCTCCAACGGTCTCGATCCGCAGCTTGACTTCACCTACCCAAACGCGTACTTCGTCACCGAGATCAAGCAGGACCTCGAATCGTTCTACGCCCCGTTCGACGTCCATCCTCGTCACACCGGACTCCGGGTGCTTCACGACTGGCAGCGCGTGTTCAGATTTGGCGCCACGCTCCTCGTCATCACCACGATCCTCACGCTGATCGGTCTCGCGATCGGTCCGTTCTCCGTCCGGCTCGCCGTGCTTCTGTTCGGCGGCGGCGGGCTCTCTCTGCTCGTGGCGCCGGTTCTCACCGGCACGTACGCGGGCCGCTACTCGGTGCCGATGGCGGGCCCCATGATGGCCTCGGCAGCCGTGGTGCTGAACGAGCTCCTCCGCCGGGCGCGGACGCGTCGGCGCGGGGCCATCTAGGGTTTCTCTTGCATGGACGCTGACATCCAAGCGCGCCTCCGGCTGCGCCTCGACGCGCCAATTCCCAGTGAGATCGCCGTGGGCGAGGGGACCGCCCTGTTCGTCTGCGGCAGCTGCTTCCACGTCGACGGTGCGATCCGCACCCTGAGCTTTGTGCTGGACGGAGCCGAGCAGCCGGTGCTCCGACACGGGATGCCGCGGCTTGACCTGTTCCGCTCGCTGCATCCGACGCTCGACCCGTTTTCGACCGCCGGAATCGAGCTCGATCGTGCCTCAACCGAGGACCCTCGGCTGCACAGCTATCTCAGTGGCTTCTGGGGGGTGGTAAAGATCCCACCCAGCTCTCGGAGCACACGCGAGCTCCTGCTCCGGGCCCGCCTGGAGAGTGGCGAGGAGGAGACTGTGGCGCTGGCGCACCTAGCGGTGCACGAGCTCGAGCCGGCGGAGCCGATGGCGGCGCCCTACCCCGATGACGGCCCGCTGATCGCGATCTGCATGGCGACCTACGAGCCCCCGATCGAGCTGTTCCGGCGCCAGGTGGACTCGATCAGAGCCCAGACCTATCGCAACTGGATCTGCGTCATCTCTGACGACTGCTCGAGCGCTGCGCGGCTCTCCGAGCTCGAGGCCGTCATCGCCGGTGATCCGCGCTTCGTCGTCTCGCGCTCGTCGAGACGTCTCGGCTTCTATCTCAACTTCGAGCGTGCGCTCGCGTTGGCCCCCGCGAACGCCGAGTTCATCGCGCTGGCTGACCAGGACGACCGCTGGCTGCCCGAGAAGCTCGACACCCTGCTGCGAGCCATCGGGAGCGCGGAGCTGGTGTACAGCGACGCCCGCGTGATCGACCGCGACGGCGCCCTGATCTCCAACTCCTACTGGGTCAAGCGGCGCAACAACCACTCTGATCTTCTGTCTCTGCTGGTGGCCAACTCGGTCACCGGCGCCGCGTCCTTGTTTCGCGCCGATCTGCTCGAGCACGCCCTCCCGTTTCCGCCCGCCCAGTTTGCGCACTTCCATGACCACTGGCTCGGGCTGGTCGCCCTCTGTCTGGGTGAGATCGAGTTCGTGGAGGCACCGCTCTACGACTACGTTCAACACGGTGACGCGACGCTCGGTCACGCCGCCGCCAACCGGATGACGGGGCTGCGTGATCGGCTGGGATCAATGCGCGCCGACCCCCGTGAGCGTGTGCGGATGTGGCGGTTGCACTACTTCGTTGACGTGAGCCGGCTGACACAGGTGTCCACGATCCTGCAGCTGAGGGTGGGACGGCGCATGCGGCCCGGCAAGCGCCGCGCCCTGGCTCGTTTCCTGCTCGCCGACCGCTCGTCTCTGGCTCTGCTCGACCTGTGGCGTCGAGGCGCGCGGGAACTCCTGGGCCGGCCGGAGACACTGGGCGCTGAGTGGATGCTGGCCTATGCGTTCAGCTGGCGCCGGCTGCTCACGGCCAGCGTCCGGGAGCGCCCGATCAAGGGTCTCCGGCTCGACGCCGTGCCGCCACCGGACCTTGTCATGCAGCCTGGCCGTGAGATCGCCGAGAACCCCGTCGTGCGCGAGATCACCGAGAAGGTGGCGCCGCTCGAATTCGCGGTGTCCGACGACGCGCCCGAGCGAGTCAACCTCCTGATCCCGACCGTCGATCTCGGCCACTTCTTCGGGGGCTACATCGGCAAGTTCAACCTGGCTCGACGGCTGGCCGAGCATGGCCGTCGGGTCCGGATCGTCACGGTGGATCCGGTGGGGCCGCTGCCGGCTGACTGGCGTCAGCAGATCGAGCGGTTCGGCGGCCTGGAGGGCATGTTCGACCATGTCGAGGTCGCGTTCGGCCGCGAGTCCCATGAGCTCGAGGTGAGCCGGACCGACTCCTTCGTGGCCACCACCTGGTGGACCGCTCACATCGCCCACGCGGCGCTCGAAACCCTCGAGCGGAGTCGTTTCCTGTACCTGATCCAGGAGTACGAGCCGTTCACGTTCGCGATGGGCACCTACGCCGCATTGGCCGGTGAGTCCTATACGTTCCCCCATCAGGCGCTGTTCTCGACCGAACTCCTGCGGGACTACTTTCGCCGGCATTCGATCGGCGTGTACGAGAACGGCAACGGCGGTGACGACGCCTCGGCGACGTTCCAGAATGCCATCACGGCCGTGGCGCCGCCTTCGGTGAGTGACCTCGCACAGCGCCCAGCCCGGAGGCTTCTGTTCTACGCCCGGCCCGAGGCTCACGCGAGTCGCAATATGTTCGAGCTTGGGGTCATGGCTCTGAGTCGAGCCATCCGCGACGGCGCATTCATAGGCTGGGAGCTGCGCGGGATCGGCACCGTGGGCGCCGGCCGGGCCCTGACCCTGCCCGGCAACGTCAGGCTCGAGATGGTGCCGCGCTCAGACCAGAGCTCCTATGGAGACCTACTGCGCGATCATGACCTCGGACTGGCCCTCATGTACACGCCCCACCCGAGCCTGGTCCCGATCGAGATGGCGGCGGCGGGAATGCTCGCAGTCACCAACAGCTTCGAAAACAAGACCCAGGCCGCCATGACTGAGATCTCCGAGAACCTGCTCGCCCCCGCCCCGACCGTGGCCGCCATTGCGCAGGCGCTCGGCCAGGCGGCGGTGGCCACCGACGATTACCAGCGCCGGGCCCGGGGCGCCACGGTCAACTGGAGCCGGGACTGGGATGAATCGTTCTCTGACGAGCTGATCGCGCGCGTGATCGCCATGCTCGAGGGCTGAGTGTCCAAGGACATGAGCACCGCCGCTTTTCAACCCGCTGGAGAGGACGCGGAACTGCTCGCCGGCAAGCGCGTGGTCGTGGTCATGCCGGCGTTCAATGCGGCCGAGACGCTCGAGAAGACCTGGCGGCAGATCCCCAGCGGATGGGTCGATGGGGTGATTCTGGTCGACGATGCGTCACGGGATAACACGGCGGCCATCGCTCGATCCCTGTCCCTGGATCTGATCGAGCACCACCACAACGTCGGCTATGGAGGCAATCAGAAGACGTGCTACACGGCGGCGCTGCGCGAGGACGCCGACGTGATCGTGATGCTCCATCCCGATGGCCAGTACGACCCCACGCTGCTGCCCGACCTCGTTCGCCCCATCCTCCGGGGCGAGGCCGACATGGTGCTCGGGTCCCGTTTCCTGGATCCGGGTGGAGCGCGCGCGGGGGGGATGCCGCTCTACAAGTACGTGTCCAACCGCTTCCTGACCACGGTCGAGAACGTAGTGCTGGGACATCAATTCAGCGAGCTGCACACCGGCTATCGCGCTTACAGCCGTGACTTCCTGAAGACGATCCCATACCTGCGCAACGGCAACGACTTCGTGTTCGACACCCAGGTCATCGCCCAGGCCGTGGTCTGGAAGATGCGGATCCTCGAGGTGCCCGTGGCCACGAAGTACTTCCCTGAGGCCTCATCGGCCTCGCTACGCCAGAGCCTGGTCTACGGCATGAAGACGCTGCTCACCATGGGCCGGCTGGCGCTGCACCGCACCGGGGTTGTCCGGGCGCGGATCTTCAGCGAGTAGCACCCGGGGTTCGCCGCTGGTACCAGTACGCGGTCGAGCTGTATACGGCCGGGATGCTGTTGGCCGATCCGTGCTGGATCTCGTACAGAATCGAGCGATCGAACGGAACCGAGTCAGCGATCTCCAGGCGGTAGGCCGTCTTGCACGTGAGCCGTGGGCAGCCGTCACTCGAGGTCTCGTGGGTCGGATAGCCCGACAGGGGCAGGGTGAACGGGTGATCCCAGAAGTACCAGCCGGCGTCGAAGAAGTCCTCGGTTCCGGTGCCCTGAATCTGCGGGATGCGGACGCCGTCCACGTAAGCGCGTTCGTTTCCCTCCAGGTACAACGGCGGGTTCCCGCCCTCCATGGTCAGGGTCACACCCTGGAAGGTCCCGGCTCCGCGTGCCTTGAGAAACGCCCAGTACGCCCCCGGCTTGGTCTCGCCACGGTGTCCCTGCGCATGGAAGTAGCCGAACTGCCCCGCCGGTCCGAGCCGGGGCGCCCAGGCGCTGTTGCGGGACCAGGTCAGCTTGAGCTCACCGGCTGAGACCGTAGTCCGTGATGAGTTCTCGAGCATGACCTCGGCACTTCGGGCGAACGGCATCGGCCACCAGGACGAGGCCCAGCCTGAGGGCGTGCCGTCCATGGCGAACATGAGCGAGCGAACCGGAGCCGGACCCAGGCCGGAGCCGAAGAACTCGCCCAGCGGGGCGTCCACGGTTCGCACGCCATCAAACCGGATTCGCAGCCGGGCGCCCTGGTAGACGTTGGCTGCCGCGCCGGCCGGAGTGCTCGAGGCGCTGAGTGCATAGCGCTCAAGCCGCAGCCGCAGGCCCGTGATCGCTCCTGTGCCCGTGATATGTGCCAGTACCACCTGGCGTCCCGGGCGCACGCTGAAGTTGCGGGTCAGCCGAGCCGCCGGCCCCATGCTCGTTTTGGGGTCACGCGTCCCCGCCGTACGCAGCTCGGACAGGATGTCTTTCGGGTCACGGGCCTCGGATGTGACGCTTGGCAGCCCGCTGCCGGAGGCGAAGACGCGGTACACGACGTGAAAATAGTGCGGGTTGAACTGGCTGATCACCCGCAGCTGACGGCGGAAGGTCATCGGTACCTGAAGCGAGGAGCCGCCCCAGCTCTCATTCGGCGCCAGGGCGAGCGGGAAGGCGAACAGGCTGTTGCGGTGCCCGGCGGTCAGCTGGGGCCACGTCTGGTCAACCACCATCCGGCCGTCGAGCTCGATCACCAGCCTCCCGCTCGCGGCTGCCTGAGCTTCTTGGTTGCCGGCTGTCCATACCGCTTCGAGTTCACCCGGGCCGTTGTGCTCGGCCATCAGACAACCCAGCTTGACGCGGTGCAGGCACGAGTACTTCCCGCTGTACCCGTCATCGTCGTGATCGGTGGGGTCGTAGCTCGAGGACTGGTACGTCGTCACGCCCTCGCGCACGAACGGGAGCAGATCAAGCCGGCGATACACCTGCCAGCCAACCGGACCCCGGTCGGACGCGGCCTCCTGGGCGACGTTTCGCGTTGCCCGTGCGAGCGCGGTCCCCGCGCCCCCGAGTGCTGCGCCCAGCCCCAGGATGATGAGTACGCCGGCGAGGAGCGGCCGAGGCAGGCGAAGGCGGACGGGCATCTCGGTCGAATCGCGCGCTCAGCGAGCGGCGCGCGCCAGCTTGACCCGCCCGGTCTTATCGAGCTGCACCTTGCGCAGGCGCACGGCCTTGGGCGTGACCTCGACGCACTCGTCAGCGCGGAGGAATTCAAGCGCCTGATCGAGTGACAGCTCGCGCTTGGGTACCAGCCGGACGAGTTCGTCGGCGGTCGACGAGCGGATGTTGGTCAGGTGCTTCTCCTTGCAGGCATTGACGTCGAGATCCTCAGCGCGGGAGTTCTCACCCACGATCATCCCCTCGTAGACCGGATCCCCGGGCTCTACGAACAGGGTCCCGCGCTCCTGCAGGTTGAACAGCGCGAACGCCGCCACGGTCCCGCCGCGGTCAGATACCAGTGACCCGGTGGGCCGGGTGCGCAGCTCGCCGTGCCACGGCTCCCAGCGATCGAACACGTGGTGCACGAGTCCGGTCCCCCGGGTCTCGGTCAGGAACTCGGTCCGGAAGCCGATCAGACCCCGCGCTGGTACCAGGTACTCCATCCGCACCCAGCCCGTCCCGTGGTTGACCATCTGCTCGAGCCGCCCCTTGCGCAGCGCGAGCAGTTGGGTGATCACCCCAACGTAGTCCTCCGGCGCGTCCACGCTCATCCGCTCCACCGGCTCATGGGCCCGGCCGTCGATCTCTCGCGTCACCACCTGGGGCTTGCCCACCGTCAGCTCGAAGCCCTCGCGCCGCATCAACTCGACCAGGATCGCCAGCGCCAGCTCGCCCCGGCCCTGGACCTCCCACACCTCGGGACGCTCAGTCTCGAAGATACGAAGCGACACGTTGCCCACGAGCTCGCGGTCAAGCCGCGCCCGGACCTGGCTCGCGGTCAGGAAGGTGCCGTCCTTACCGGCCAGGGGGGAGCTGTTGATCCCGATCGTCACCGAAAGTGACGGCTCATCGACGGTGATCACGGGCAGCGGGCGCGGATCCTCGGCGTCGGCAAGCGTCTCGCCGATCGTGATCTCGGGGATCCCAGCCACCGAGATGATCTCTCCCGCGCTCGCCTCGGCCGCGTCGACGCGGTCCAGCGCCTCGGTCACGTACAGCTCGGACACCCTGACCCGTTCAACCGTCCCGTCTGACCGGCACCAGGCCACCGTTTCGCCGCGGCGGATCGTCCCGTTTCGAACACGGCAGATGGCGATCCGGCCCACGTACGGAGACGCGTCGAGATTCGTCACGTGGGCCTGAAGTGGGTGATCGGGATCAAACTCGGGCGCCGGCACATGGTCGATCAGCAGGTCGAGCAGCGGCTGCAGGCTGGTCCCCTCGTTCGCCGGGTCCAGTGACGCCCGGCCGGCCTTGGCGTTGGTGTACACGATCGGAAAATCGATCTGCGACTCGTCGGCGTCGAGATCCAGGAACAGCTCGTAGACCTCATCGACGACCTCGTCGATTCGCGCGTCAGGGCGGTCGACCTTGTTGATCACGAGGATCACGGGCAGCCGCAGCTCGAGGGTCTTGCGCAGCACAAACCGGGTCTGAGGCAAGGGACCCTCGCTGGCGTCGACGAGCAGAAGTACCCCGTCGACCATCGTCAGACCTCGCTCAACCTCGCCGCCGAAGTCCGCGTGCCCTGGGGTGTCGACGATGTTCAGCTTCACGTCTCCGTAGCGAATCGCCGTGTTCTTGGCCAGGATCGTGATGCCCTTTTCACGCTCGAGATCCATTGAGTCGAGCACGCGCTCGGCCACGGCCTGGCCGGTGCGAAATGCTCCGGACTGCCACAGGAGCGCATCGACCAGCGTCGTCTTGCCGTGATCGACGTGCGCGATGATCGCGATATTGCGGATGTCGGAGCGGATCGCCATACGGCGGGCTACGTTAGCCGTCGCGGCGTTCACAAATCGATTGCATCCCGCTTTGCCTCGTAACTAGTATCCGGACCCATGGGCGACATTCGCGATCCGCTCGAAGCCGAGCGGCTGCGAACGCTGGCACCGGAGGCGTTCCACACCCGGCGTGACTTCCTGCGCCGTACGGCTGTCACCGCTGGCCTGGCGGCCAGCATGGGCCTCGTCCTCGATCCGGACACGCTCGTGGCCGAGGCGGCCCGCCGTCAGCGCCAGGTGCAGATCCCGTCGCCGCGCAATCTCCCGATTGACACGTTCGTCGTGCTGATGATGGAGAACCGCTCATTCGATCATTACCTGGGCTGGCTTCCCGGGGCGGACGGGCGCCAGGCCGGCCTCGAGTTCACCGACAACAAGGGCCACACATACGCCACGCACCGGCTTAGCAATGATTTCCAGGGCTGCCAGTTCCTCGACCCCGACCATTCCTGGGCCGGAGGCCGCACCGAGCTTGACGGCGGCAAGATGGACGGGTTTCTCAAGGCGGCCAGTGACGTGTTCTCGATCGGTTACTACGAGGCCACGGACCTGCCCTTCACTCCTCACATGGCCCAGGCCTTCACTGCGTTTGACCGCTTCTTCTGCTCGCTCCTCTCCTCGACCTATCCCAACCGGGAGTACATGCACGCCGGGCAGTCCTACGGGAAGATGGACAACTCGTTTCCCTCTGGCGGCGGCTTCCCGGACACCACGATCTTCGCCGCGCTTTCGAAGGCCGGCGTCTCCAACCACTATTACTACTCGGACATCCCTGTCTCGGCCCTCTGGGGCGCCCCGGGCCTGGCCCGCTCGAGCCCGGTCGACGTCTTTTACGAGCAGGCGGCCGCGGGCACGCTGCCCGCGTTGTGCTTCGTAGACCCGGTGTTCAGCGGCGAGGACCAGGGCACCTCGGGTGACGAGCACCCGCATGGCGATGTGCGCGTCGGGCAGGCGTTCGTCTCTGACGTCGTCCACGCGTTCATGGAGTCACCCCAGTGGAAGCGGGGGGCGCTGTTCGCCGTCTACGACGAGTGGGGCGGATTCTTTGACCATGTGGTTCCGCCGCGTGTACCCGATCTGCGGGCCAGCTCCGATCTGAGCCTGGACTTCGGCCAGATGGGTTTCCGGATCCCCGCCGTCACGGTCTCGCCCTACGCTCGCCGAGGCCACGTCGACCATTCGATCTACGGCTTCGAATCGATCCTCAAGATGATCCGTTACCGCTACGGCCTCCCGGCCCTGACGCCACGTGATCTGTACGCGAACAACATCGCCGCGGCGTTCGACTTCGAGCATCCGCACCTGACGCCGCCGGCGCTCCCCACGCCGCCCACCGTGATCGCTTCACCCTGCGGGGCTCCGGCCGGGCTCGAGAAGCTCCCGGTGGGTAGACACGAGAAGGAGCGGGGCGTGCCCGCGATGGGACTGGAGCAGCGGCCCGCCCGGCGTCCCAAGCCGCACGACCTCCAGAGCCTCGTCACCAGCGGCTGGCTCGAGCGGCTGCACTTCGACTACAAGCCGGCCAAGCCCTCAGATGTGTTTCGCCATCCATCCAAACTGGGGCTGCGGCCGTGAGAGCTCGTCTGGCGGCGCTGGCGCTGCTGGCGGCGCTGCTGAGTTTGCCCGTGGCGCTGTCGAGCGCCGACAGCTTCACGCCGGTCCGCCTGAACATCAAGGTCGCCCCCGTGGCTCGTCTGCACGCTGCTCTAAAGGTCACGGTGGCTGTCACCGCCGATCCCAGCGTGCTGGACCTGTCCGAGGGTCCAATGCGGATCGAGGTTAGGCTTGCGACCGAGTGCGGCGGTAACTTCCAGACCACACCCGGCGTGATCCTGATGAACAAGCAGCTCAACCCCCAACCGGCAACTGGACAGGCGTACTCGGCCCGCGTCACGGGATCGGGCCGCCCGTCCGCCTACGGTCAGCAAACCGTGTGCACCTTCCTCGAGGACGCCACCGTGGGTCGGGTGTTTGCGAACGATGAGTCGATTCAGGTCACGGTCTCGAAGTCGTGTACCACTGCCGGGCGCCGCTATGACGCGGCCAGCCGGTCATTGGTTCGCGCCCGGCGCCAGCTCCGGCGCGCCCGGGGTGCCACCGCCCGGCGCCGCGCCCGGCGCCTGGTGACCAAGCGTCAGCGGACCCTGGCCCGCGATCACCGTCTTGGCGTCAGAGCCTGTGGGCGAGGAGTGCCTCTATGACCCGTGCTCGCTCGCTCGTCCTGGCGCTGGCGGTGCTGGCTTGTGCCGTCGCCAGCTTCGTCGCCGCGGGCACCGCGGCAGCGGCCGCGACGCCCGGATCCTCCGTCCGCCACGTGTTCACGATCATCCTCGAGAACGAGTCCGCCTCGACGACGTTCGGGCCGGGCTCTCCTGCCCCGTATCTGGCCCAGACGCTTCGCTCTGAGGGCGCCTACGTGCCGAACTACCACGGGACCGGACACCTCAGCAACGACAACTACATCGCGATGATCAGCGGGCAGGCACCCAACATCCAGAACCAGACCGACTGCCAGACATTCAATAACTTCTCGCCGACCACGATTGGTGCCAACGGCCAGGTCCTTGGCACCGGGTGTGTGTACCCGCCGGCGGTCCAGACGATCGCTTCCCAGCTCAGCTCGGCCGGCTTCACCTGGCGAGATTTCGACCAGAGCATGGGGGCCGATCCAACCCGCGAGGCCGCGGTCTGCGCCCACCCGGCGATCGGCGCTCAGGACAACACGCAGAAGGCCACGGCGACCGACATGTACGCCACGCGCCACAACCCGTTCGTGTATTTCCACTCGATCATCGACAACACAACGCTGTGCAACACGCACGTGGTCAACCTGAGTCAGCTGCCGGCGGATCTCGGACCGGTGTCGTCGACCCCGAACTACGTCTTCATCACCCCGGACCTGTGCAATGACGGCCACGACGCGCCGTGCGCCAATGGGCAGCCCGGCGGCCTGACCCAGGCCAACCAGTTCCTTCAGACCTGGATTCCGATGATCACTGCGACCAAGGCGTTCCGGGAGAACGGTCTGATCATCATCACGTTCGACGAGGCCGCCACCAGTGACACGACCTCGTGTTGCGGTGAGATCCCGGGGCCGCTGACGCCGAACCCCGGACTGAGCGGGCCTGGCGGCGGCGACGTGGGTGCGGTCCTGCTATCGCCCTGCATCGCACCGGGCACCGTCACGCAGACGCCCTACAACCATTACACGATGCTCCGCAGCATCGAGGACATGTTTGGCCTGCCTCACCTCGGCTACGCGGGCCTCTCAGGCGAGACGTCATTCGGGTCGGACATCTTCAACCGTCCCTGCGGGGCGGCAGCGCCCAAGGCGTCGATCAACGCGCCGCCGCTGCTGTCCGCGAAATCGTCGCAGGCCAAGATCACCGTCCGCTGGACGTCGACGACCACTGGCGGAACGTCGCTCGCGTCCTACGCGGTGCGCGTGCGCGACACCAGTGCCAAGCACCCCAAGTGGCGGACTCTGCAGAAGGCGACCAAATCCTCGTCGCTCACATACGCGGGCTCGGCGGGGCACACGTATCTGTTCCAGGTTCAGGCCGTGAATCTGGCCGGTCAGACCAGCAACCAGGCCAGCCAGACGACGGTCGTTCCCAGCGGTGTCCGGCCCACCGGCGCAAAATTCAGCTCCGGCTGGAAGGTCGGCAAGGTGCATGGAGCGTGGCTCGGCCAGGCCATCTCGTCGAGCAAAGCGGGCGCGAGTCTGCGGCTGCGTTACTCCGGTGGCGCGCTCAGCGTCATCGGCGAGAGCTCGCCGAAGGGCGGCGTGGCTCAGATCACGCTTGACGGCCACTCGCACAAGGTCCACCTCCACGCCTCAACCCTCCGGACACGACAGACGATCTTCCACGCTCAACTCCGGTCCGGTGTGCACCGCCTGACGATCCGCGTCGTCAGCGGCGCGGTCGCCCTCGAGGGACTGGCCATCACGGCGCGCCGAAGCTGAGGCTCGACTAGGAGTCGCGAGTCTCGGGGGCCGGCGCCGCCTGGGTGCGGCCGTTGGTCGGCACCTCGGCGTCCTCGCCCGACGCCAGCTCACCCCGCGGGCCAGCTTCCAGCTGGGTTTCCGCCGGCGCCGACGGTGCGTCCGACTCAGCGCCCGCCGTGCCGAGCGCATCGATCACGGGGCGCATGAGATCAACCGGCATCGGAAACACGATCGTCGAGTTCTGGTTGCCGCCGATCTCCCGTAGCGTCTGCAGATAGCGGAGCTGAATCGTCACCGGGTTCTGTCCGATCACGTCGGCCGCATCCTTGAGCTTGGCGGCGGCTTGGAACTCGCCTTGGGCGTTGATGATCTTCGCCCGCCGCTCGCGCTCGGCCTCGGCCTGTCGGGCGATCGCGTGCTGCATCCGCTCGGGGATCTCGACGTCCTTGATCTCAACCATCGTGACCTTGATCCCCCAGGGCTCGGTCTGCGTGTCGATCACCTGCTGCAGTGACTCGTTCAGGTGCTCGCGCTCGGACAGGAGAGTGTCCAGGTCGACCACCCCCAGAATCGAGCGCAGCGTGGTCTGCGCGATCTGGAGCGTCGCATCATCGAAATCCTCCACCTCGGTCACGGCGCGGCTGGGATCGATCACCCGGTAGTAGGCCACGGCCGTGACCCGAGCCGGCACGTTGTCACGCGTGATGATCTCCTGGGGCGGGACGGTCAGCGTGACCGTCCGCAGGCTCACGCGGACGAGCCGGTCGATCGATGGGATCAACAGCAGGAGACCCGGGCCGCGTGGCTGCATCAGACGTCCGAGGCGGAACACGACGCCGCGCTCGTACTCCCGCAGGACCCGGACCGAGGTGGCCAGGCCGGTCAACGCCACCACGAGCACGACCGCAACCAGGATGAGCAGAGCGGTGATCACGGGAGTTCCCAGTCCTCGGCGCGCCGCACGGACAGGGTGAGCCCCGAGAGTCGCTCGACCACCACCTGGTCACCGGCTCGAAGCTCGTCGTCCTGCATGACCGAGCGGCGGGCACGCCATAACGCCCCGTCCAGCGCCACGTTGCCAGTCGCCTCAGCCCAGTTACGCACCACGCCGACTTGACCCACGATGCCCTCGGCTCCGGTCCGCACGCGCTGGCGCCTGACCGCGGCGCCCTGCTTCACGGTCAGCATGAGGACTCCGATCCCCGCTCCGGCCAGCGCTCCGCCGGCCAATAGCCCGGCCAGCAGGCCGGCGCCAAGTCCGCTGATCGCCAGCACGGCACCCACCGCCATCGCCGCCACGCCGATTCCCCCAACGATTCCATGCGCTGGGTAGTGCGCTTCGGCCACAGCGACCACAGCTCCGAGGACCAGCAGTGCCATACCGAGTGCAGTCACCAGCCTTAATCGTACGCTCACCCGGCGGCTGAGTGGGAATGTTGCGGCGGTGGCGCCGGCGCAGTTCAGGCCACGGCGCCGGCGCGGGCGTCTCGCCGTTTGAGCGGATGCTGGGGGCCGGCCCCCGGCCCCGCCTTCGCCACCGAGTCACGCGGCCCCAGCCGCTTGCCGCACCGCTCGCAGATCCGGTGCTCGTCGATGGCGCCACCGCAGTCGCGGTGCTCGAGCAATACCGGTGGGCCAGCGGTTCCGGGCGCGTGCTTGTCACCCCATTTCAAGAGGGCGACGATCGTTGGCCACAGGTCGAGTCCCTTCTCAGTCAGCCGGTACTCATGGCGCTTGGGGCGCTCCTGGTAAAGCCGGCGCTCGAGCACTCCCTGCTCGATCAGCCGGCCGAGGCGGGTCTGAAGCACGTTGCGGGCCACCCCGAGGTCCTTCTGCAGGGCATCGAAGCGTCGTACCCCGAGCATGATGTCTCGGATGATCAGCAGCGACCATCGCTCGCCGATCACATCGAGCGTGGCGGCGACGCTGCACGTCTGTCCTGCGTACTGGTTCCCGAGCATCTGAGCTGGAGTCTAGCGCAGGTCAGTTGCATCATGCAACGCTTGTGCTAGGGTGCGTCGCATCATGCAACGCAGATGGCTCGTGACGATCATCGTGTGCACCGGCGTGTTCATGTCGAGCCTCGACCTGTTCATCGTCAACATTGCCTTCCCGAGCATCGCCCGTGACTTCTCGGGCGCGTCACTGAGCTCGCTGTCCTGGATCGTCAGCGCCTACTCGATCGTGTTCGCGGCGCTGCTCGTGCCTGCCGGCCGCTGGGCCGACGCCTTCGGCCGCAAGCGTGCCTTTCTGCTCGGGCTCGCGGTGTTCATCATCGCCAGCGCCGCCTGCGCCGCGGCTCCCTCAGTCGGCCTGCTGATCGCCGCCCGCGTGGTCCAGGCCGCCGGTGGCGCTCTGATGCTTCCAACCTCGTTGGGCCTGATCCTGCCCGAGTTCGAGCCCTCCGAGCGTCACGCCGCCATCGGCGTCTGGGCGGCGACGGGCGGGATCGCCGCCGCCACCGGGCCGCCGCTGGGCGGACTTCTCGTCCAGGCCGACTGGCGGCTCGTCTTCCTGGTCAACGTGCCGGTGGGTATCGCCGGTCTGATCGCCGGGCACCGCGTCCTCTCAGAACGCCGCGAACAGGGGGCGGTCCGGCCGGACCTGCTCGGAGCGACGGGTTTCGCGCTCGCCATCGGCGCGCTCGTCCTTGCCATCGTCAAGGGCCAGACCTGGGGCTGGCAGTCGGCGGGCGTGATCGGCCTGCTCGTGCTGGCGCTCGGAACGCTGGTGGCGATCTGGGTGCGCTCGGGTCGCCATCACTCGCCACTCATCGACCCGGAGATGTTCCGCGTCCGGACGTTCAGCCTCGCCGTGGGCGCCTCGGTGCTGTTCTTCGCTGGGTTCGCCGCCATGCTTCTGAACGGCGTTCTCTTCCTCACGACGGTCTGGCACGAGAGCGTCCTCACCACCGGCCTCATGCTGTTTCCGGGTCCGTTCATGGCGGCGCTTCTCAGCATCCCGTCGGCTCGTCTCGGTGCCCGGCTCGGCTATCGAGTGCCCGGGCTCGCCGGGGCCGTGCTCTTCCTCGCCGCCAGCGTCTGGTGGATCACCCGCACCCATGGAGCCCCTGCGTATCTGACCGAATATCTGCCCGGCATGGCCGTCAGTGGCGCCGGAGTCGGCCTCGTGATCCCCACGCTCACGGGCGCCGGCGCATCATCGCTTCCGCCCGAGCGCTTCGCCACCGGAGCGGCTGTGCTGACGATGGGGCGTCAGGTCGGATCGGCGCTGGGGATTGCCCTCCTGGTCGCCGTCCTCGGCGCCGGCACGGCGACCCTGTCTGATTTCCACTCCGCCTGGCTGATCACGGCCGCCGGCGCAGTGGCGGCGGGCTTGGCGCTGGCTGCGCTCGGCCCGTCACGCGCTCCGGTCGCCATCCCGACGCTGGCTCAGGCACCGTCGTGAGCGCCGCCAAGAGCTGGGCGCCGAGCGTGGGCCAGGCCCTTGAGGACGCGCCGACGCCGACGCCGACTCTCGCCCGGAGCGACGAAGATCCGCGGACGCGGACGATCAGGTGGACCGATCCGGCCGTCCTGGCTGCCGAGTCCGTCACCAGGTCGGGCCTCGAGTACCTGCGCGGGATCGCCGCCGGCAAGTTCCCCGGCCGCCCATCGCCGCGCTGATCGACTCGTTGATTCTCGAGGTCGAGCCCGGCCGCTACACCACAACTGACCTGCAAGTTCGGTATATCCGTCCGCTCACCGTATCGACCGGACGCGTGCTCGCCGAGGGCCGCGTGGTGCACGCGGGACGGCGCACCGCCACCGCCGAGGGTCGTCTGTTTGTCGAGAGCGATCACAGCTTGATCGCCCACGCGACGACCGGCTGCGCGATCCTCAGGTAGCGTCGCAGCTCACGCCGCCGTTCACTGGACCGCTGAGATTGTTTGACCAGCGGCCTAGGTGAGCAATCATCCAAGAGACTTGGTCCCGTCCCAGAGGTAGCCAGCATGAACAACGAGGAAATTCACCAGCTCGCCCAGCGTCTCCGGATCGACTCGATCCGCGCCGCCGCCGCCGCGTCCTCCGGTCATCCGACCTCGTCGATGTCGGCCGCTGACTTGATGGCGGTCTTGATGGCGCGCTACCTGCATTACGACTACGACGCTCCCGAGAACCCCAACAACGATCATCTGATCTTTTCCAAGGGCCACGCGTCGCCACTGGTCTATTCGATGTTCCTCGCCGCGGGGGCGATCACCGACGAGGAGCTCCTCACCTTCCGCAAGTTCGGCTCCAAGCTCGAGGGCCATCCGACGCCCGTCCTGCCCTGGGTTGACGTGGCCACCGGATCACTGGGTCAGGGCCTTCCCATCTCCGCGGGCATTGCTCTGTGCGGCCGCGACCTGGACCGGTTGCCGTATCGGGTGTGGTGCCTGTGCGGTGACTCGGAGATGGCGGAGGGTTCGATCTGGGAGGCAGTCGACCATGCCGGCCAAGAGCGCCTGGACAAGCTGGTCGCGATCATCGACGTCAACCGCCTCGGTCAGCGCGGCGAGACGATGCACGGCTGGAACCTCGACTCCTACAGCGATCGGGCGAAGGCGAGCGGCTGGCACACGATCGAGATCAACGGCCACGAGATCGAGGAGATCGATCGCGCCTTCGCGGAGGCAGTCGCCACCACCGGGCGCCCGACGATGATCGTCGCGCGGACCGTCAAGGGCTACGGAGCCAGCGAGACGGCCAACGTCGAGGGCAAGCATGGGCAGCCGCTCAAGGATCCCGAGAAGGCGATCCATGAGCTCGGCGACGTGCCTCCGATCCACGTGGATGTGGCCAAGCCGGAGGGCACCGGTGAGCCGCACAAGTTCCTCTCTGATCCCTCGGCCCCTCTGCCCGCCTACGAGCTGGACGGCGATCCAGTGCCAACTCGCAAGGCGTTCGGGGACGGCCTCGCGGCCGTCATGCGTCGTCGTGGTGATGTGACGGCGATCGATGGCGAGGTCGGCAACTCGACCCACCTCGAGGAGGTGTTGAAGGTCGATCCGGAGCGGTACTTCGAGGCCTACATTGCCGAGCAGATGATGATCTCGACTGCCGTCGCGTTCCAGGTTCGGGGCTGGACTCCGTTCGCGGCCACGTTCGCCGCCTTCCTGTCCCGCGCGTATGACTTCGTGCGCATGGCCGTGATCTCTCAGGCCAAGCTGTGCCTGAACGGTTCGCACGCCGGAGTCTCGATCGGCGAGGACGGCCCGTCACAGATGGCGCTCGAGGACCTGGCCGAGTTTCGAGCCCTCGGTGGGTCTGTGGTCCTGTACCCCAGTGACCCCAACCAGACGGCGAAGCTGGTGGAGGCGATGGCCGATCACGACGGTATCTCCTACCTGCGCTCCACCCGAGCCGCGCTGCCAACCCTGTACGGCCCCGACGAGGAGTTCTCCATCGGTGGCGCCCGGGTCGTCCGCGAGTCAAACGAGGACCAGGTGGCTTTGATTGGCGCCGGGGTCACTCTGCACGAGGCGATCAAGGCTGCTGACTTGCTCGCCGAGGATGGTGTTTCCGCCCGCGTCATCGACCTCTACTCGGTCAAGCCGCTCGATTTCGAGACGCTGGCGGACGCCGTTCGGGCCACCGCCGGACGTCTCGTGGTCGTTGAGGATCACTGGCCCGAGGGCGGCATCGGTGACGCGGTCGTGAGCGCGTTCGCTGACGCCGACGAGCGTCCGCGGGTGGTCAAGCTCGCCGTGACCCACCTGCCCGGCTCGGGCAAGATGGCCGAGCTGCTGGCCGACTGCGGGATCGACGCCGAACATATCGCCGAGGCCGCCCGACGGCTGGCCAAACTGGGCCCGCAGATCGGTAACGCTGCCGCGGCTGGCGCGAGCTGAACCGTCACTTCGTTTTCCCGAGCCTCGGCTGGGCCGCCCTTGGCGTGCTCGCCTTCTCGTTCACGTTCCCCGCCACCGCGTTCGCCGAGCGCAGCTTCGACCCTCTGCTGGTGGGGGCCGGGAGGTCGGTCGTCTCGGCCGCGATGGCGGCCGTCTGCCTGGGAGCGCTAAGGGCGCCGCTCCCGCGCCGGGAGCATTGGCCTGGCCTGATCGCCGTCGCCCTCGGATGCGGGATCGGGTTTGGTGTGCTGTCTGCCCTCGCGCTCCGACACACGAGCTCGAGCCACGCCGCGATCGTCGTGGGCCTGCTGCCGGCGGCCACCGCGACGGTGGCGGTGGTCCGAGGTGGTGATCGGCCCGGGCCGCTCTTCTGGGCCGCGAGCATCGTCGGTACAGCCAGCGTGACGGGGTACGCGGTCTCGCGCGGTTCAGGAGGCCTTCGCCCGGGGGACCTGCTCCTGCTCGCGTCGGTGCTCGCGGCCGCGATCGGATACGCCGAGGGCGGCCGGCTCACGCGATCGATTCCGGGCTGGCAGGTCACGGCCTGGGGTCTCTTGCTGGCGCTTCCGATCTCACTCCCGCTCTCGGTGGTGGCGGTTGCCACCAGCTCCCCGCGTCACGTGACCGCATCCGCCATCGCCGGCTTTGCCTACGTCGGCACGATCTCGACCTTTGTCGGCTTCTTCGCCTGGTACCGGGGTCTGGCCGAAGCCGGGGTGGCCAGAGCCAGCCAGATCCAGCTCGCCCAGCCGATCCTCACGATCGCGTGGTCAATTCCGCTGCTCGGCGATCACGTCGACGCGCTCGGCCTGCTCACGGCCGTCGTCGTCGGCGGGTGTGTCCTTGTCACGCAGAAGACGCGCTTCGCGGTCAACCACACGACTGCCGCCGACTCAGCAGGCCAGTGCCTTGCCGGTGTGCAGGGCTCGAGCCCAGTTGAGTAGCTGCGACTTCGGGTAGGCGCTGAAGCCCTTGAACACCGCCGACGCTGGCCATAGCTCGAGCGACTGGGCGTGGTAGTTGACCGCCACGTCGACCCCAGCGCAGCCACCAAAGGTGTTGGGTGCGTTGGTCTGGAAGTCAACCGGTGTCCGGCCTGGATGCTTCGCCCATAGGGCAGCGATCTCGGAGTAGACGGGAGCGCCTCGCGACGTGGTAGCCGCGTTCTGGTCCAGCGCGTGGTTGCTGAGGATGCAGCTACGGCCGGTGCTTCGGCGTAGGTTGGCGCAGCGGGTCATCACGGTGTCGGTGAACTGCAGATCCTGGGTGCCGAGTTGCTTCCCCGGGGTGTAGGAGACGAACGGGTTGAACGTGTAATCGATCGGGGTGTGCTTCCAGCCCGAGTAATCAGCGAAGGCGCCCTGCAGACATTGCCGCTGCGCCGTGCTCGTCCAGCCGTCGGCGAACAGCTCCGTGTGGAGGGCCAGGTTCGGAGACTGCACGAATGGCTCGGCGGTGAGCGTGGCGCACGATGACACTGCGACCGATCGGATCAGTGGATCGCTGTCAAAGGCGGCTGCCAGCCGGTGCTGAAACTTCGACCAGGCGGCCCGATAGGCCGGCGTCCACCAGCGGCCGGTCGTCCCGCTCGCCTTCGGGGTCATGAACGTGACCGGCGTGCTGGCGCCCAGCGTCTTGGCCCATCCGGGCGCTGTGAAGCCGCCCCAGAACCTAAGCTTGACCGCCAGCGGGTGCTTGCCGTGGACACGGTTGTAGCGGCGCACCGCAGCCAGGGACCTGCGGAGCGGGCTGAACGTGAAGCGGCCCTGGGCGGGCTCGAGCTGGGCCCAACTCTCGTTCACCACGATGCCCGCGAAGGCCGCGGCGTCCGGGGCGACCTCAGCCACATTGACCGTCGGGAAAGCCTGGCGCTCAACGTAGGAAGCCTGCGAGCTCTTGTCGACCAGCCCCACGATCTGAGGCTTGACCGTTGGCTTGACGGAATGCGCCGACGCCGTCGCGATCGTTCCGCTCAGGGCGAGCCCGGCGGCGAACGGGGCGAGAGCGCTCAGCGCGCTCGCCACTCGCCACAGATGTCCACGCGCTTGCTCCACGGCGGCTTCAACACACCATGCCGGTCAGAGTTGCGTCGCGACCCTGGAGTGCACGGGCCAGGCCGAAACATCGCTGCGGGCATCGCGCAGCCCACCGGTAGGCTCGCGCGATGCCTCCTGGCGCGGATGAGACGCACTCGGTCAAGCGTCACCTGGACGTCGACGCCGAGAGCTACGACGTCCAGATTCGGCGCTTCATTCCGCACTACGACGAAATGATCACCACCGGGGTCGAGCTCCTCGCCGCGCTCGCGCCCGCCGGTGGGCGGGTCCTCGACCTCGGCGGCGGGACGGGTGCGCTCTCATCTGCCGTACTTGACGGGCTTCCCGGCGTCCATGTCACCGTTCTCGACGTCGACGCAGACATGCTCGCCGAGGCCCGGCGGCGGCTCGCCCGCTTCGCAGATCGAGTCTCATTTCACCACGGCAGCTTTCTGGAACCGCTGCCCGCCGCCGATGCGGTGGTGGCCTCGCTGGCGCTTCACCACGTCCATGACCTTCGAGCCAAGACGGCGCTCTACCGCGCGATTCACAACACGCTCTCGCCCGGCGGTGTGCTGCTCAACCTTGATGCCGCGGTGACCGAAGGCGCGCGCCTCAATGGGCTCGTGTTCGACCGCATGGCGGCAGACATGGGCGATCACGGGATCACCGACCTTGAGGCGCACGGCCATTTTGCGGCCTGGGCGGACGAGGACCGCTATTTCCCGCTGGAGGCAGAGCTGAGCGCGCTGCGCCAGGCGGGGTTCGACGAGGTCGAATGCTTCTGGCGGCGGGGCCTGTCAGCTGTCACGTGCGGGCTCCGCGCCGACTGACCGGATCTGAGCACCCAGGCGGTCTCCGCGCCGGTTACTGAAGTCCGGCCCGGACCGACGTGACCCGCCCGGTGTTCAAACCAAACCAGTGCATCCGCCCGGCGAAGCGGGCGTGCTCGACCTTCAGACAGCGGTCCATGATCACGGTCACGCCCCCCTCCTCGGCGATCCGGGCGCCCTCCTCGTTGATCACCCCGAACTGGGACCAGAGGGCGCCGGCGTGCATCTCTACGGCCTCGCGAGCGATTTGGGGCAGCGCGTCCGGCGCGCGGAAAACGTTCACGATGTCGACCGTGCCGGGCACGTCGAGCAGGCTGGCGTAGCTCATCTCACCCAGCACTTCGGTCTCGCGTGGGTTCACCGGGATCACCTGGTAGCCGTGGCGCTGGAGGTAGAAGCCGACGAAGTGGCTCGCGCGGAGCGTGTTGCCGGACAGGCCAACCACCGCGATTGTGCGCGCGCCATGGAGCACGCGCTGGATCGTCAATGGGTCCTGATAGCGCTCAAGCTCGGTCATCTCATGTCACCCTGGCCAATCCCTGTTCGAGGTCCCAGATCAGATCGTCGACTGACTCGGTGCCGACCGACAGCCGCACGGTTCCAGGCCTGACGCCGGCCGCGTCCAGCTCGTCATCGCTCAGTTGCCGGTGCGTGGTGCTCGCCGGATGGATGATCAGGCTCTTCGCGTCGCCGACGTTGGCGAGGTGGGACCAGAGCGTCACACCCCGGATCAGTTCCTGTCCGCCGGCACGGCCCCCCGCGCAGTCGAACGAGAACACTGCGCCCGCGCCGCGCGGTAGATACTTCTCGACCAGCGGCCGGTAGCGGCTCCCGGGCAGGCCGGGATAGGTGACGTTTGAGGCCAGCTCGTGCGACTCGAGGAACGCCGCCACCGCGTACGCGTTCTCGACGTGACGTTCCATCCGCAGCGACAGCGTCTCCAGTCCCTGGAGGAACAGGAACGCGTTGAATGGCGAGAGCGCGCCGCCGAGATCGCGCAGCGTCTCGGCCCGCAGCTTCATCAGGTAGCCATACATGCCGAAGGTCTCGTGGAACTGAAGTCCGTGGTAGGCCGGTGACGGATCCGCGATCACCGGAAACCTCCCATTGGACCAATCGAACGCCCCTGACTCGACTACGACGCCCCCGATGCTCGTCCCGTGGCCGCCGATGAACTTGGTCGCCGAGTGGATCACGATGTCCGCGCCCCATTCGATCGGGCGGCACAGGTACGGCGTTGCGAACGTGTTGTCGACGATCAGCGGCAACCCGTGCTCGTGAGCGACCGACGCCAGGGCTTCGATGTCGAGCACGTTGCCCGCGGGGTTGCCGATCGTCTCGCCGAAGAACGCCTTGGTGGTCGGGCGGACGGCCCGGCGCCACTGGTCCGGATCATCGGGGTTGACCCAGGTCACCTCAACGCTCAGCTTCCGCAGCACATGTTTGAACTGATTCACCGTGCCACCGTAGAGCGCCGTGGACGAGACGATGTGGTCACCCGGCTCGAGCAGCGTGAACAGCGCCGCCGCCTGCGCGGCGAGCCCGCTCGCGAACGCGACCGCGCCTGACCCACCCTCGAGGTTCCCGACTCGCTCCTCGAACACGGCGACCGTCGGATTCATGATCCGCGAGTAGGTGTTCCCGTACTCCTGCAGATTGAAGTACGCCGCCGCTGACTCGGGGTCTTCGAATACGTAGCTGGTGGTCTGAAAGATCGGCACCGCGCGAGCTCCCGTGTTCGGGTCGGGCCGCTGCCCCGCGTGGAGCTGGCGGGTCTCGAAGCCGAAGTCACGGGGCTGCTCGGGCCGCTCGTGCTCGTCCGTCACGGATCCTCTCCCAGAAAGCCACGGATGATCGGCGTCTGGCGCGCCTCCTCGAGTAGGAAGCAGTCGTGCCCGTATGGCGCGTCGATGAGGTGAAACTCGACGGGCTTGCCGAGCGCCTGGAGCGCGGCCTCGATCTCGAGTGACGCGGCCGGCGGATACAGCCAGTCGGAACTGAAGGCGATCAGCAACGTCCGCGCCAGAACATCCTCGAATGCGCGCGTCAGCGACCCGCCGCCGTACTGCCGGGCGAGATCGAAGTAGGTCAGCGCGCGTGACGTGTACAGGTAGGTGTTCGCGTCGAAGCGCTTGACGAACGAGTCGGCCTGGTGGCGCAGGTAGCTCTCGACCTCGAACTCCGGCTCGGTGACCGTGTAGTGGATGTCGTCGGCGGCCTGGAGTCTCCGGCCGAATTTCTCCGCCAGCGCCGGCGCCGAGAGGTAGGTGATGTGGCCGATCATTCTCGCGACCCCCATGCCGGCGTTCGGCTCCGATTCGCTGTCGTGGTAATGGCCACCCTGCCACGCCGAGTCGCGCATGATCGCCTCCCGTGCGATCGCGTTCCAGGCCATCCCCTGGGGGTGCAGAGCGTGGGTGCTGGCGATCGCGACGATCGCGTCAACCTGGTCAGGGAATGTGATCGCCCACTCAAACGCTTGCATCCCCCCGAGCGAGCCGCCCGCCACTACCGCCAGCCGCTCGATCCCCAGCTCGTCGAGGAACGCGCGCTCCGTTCTCACCATGTCAGCCACGGTGATCACCGGAAAATCGGAGCCGTACGGCACGCCGGTCGCCGGGTCCGGTGACGAGGGCCCCGTGGTCCCGCGGCAACCACCGAGCAGGTTCGTGGAGACAACGAAATACCGGTCGGTGTCGAAGGCCTTGCCGGGGCCGATCATTCCGTCCCACCAGCCGAGTCCCTTGCCTGCCGGGCCGTCGTGATCCTCGGGCCCGAACCCATCCCGAGTGCTCTGCTCGGCCGCCGCCCTCGAGACGCCGGCGGCGTGGGCGTCACCGCTCAGCGCGTGGCAGACCATGATCACGTTGTCCCGCCGTGGCGACAGCGCGCCGTACGTCTCGTAGGCCACGCGCACGTGATCCAGATCCCGTCCACAGTCGAGCCTCACCGGGTGGGGCAGCTCGACGTACCGCGTCTCGACGGTTCCGACCGAGCCGGCCGCGAGCGAGGGCGCGGGGGCCGTTGGCGTGATCATGTCTTGGTTAGCCGGGGTCCTGATATTGTCCCGATTCTCGATCAAGAAACTACCTTACGCGAACAGGGACGGGGAAAAGCAGACATGACCACGATCGACAACGGAGTCAATGTTCAGGCGCTGCTCGACGCGCGTGAAGTCCTCGAAGGCGCGCCCGACGCAGCCCAGTTCACCTGGCGAGCATCTTCGAAATGGCAGACCGGTGTCCACAGCACGACCACGATCCAGAACTATTTCGGCCTCGGCGAGGAGCAGACCCACAAGACCGAAACCGTGTTCGACGCTGACCATCCCGAGACCTTCGCGGCCCCGGACAACGGGATCACGCCGATCGAGTATCTGCTCGTCGGGCTGGCGAGCTGCCTGACCGCCGGTGTGGCGTCCGTCGCGCAGAATCGCGGGATTCAACTGCGCTCGGTCGAGTCGACGGTGGAGGGCAACCATGACATCCGCGGCATCCTCGGTGTCGACAGTGACGTTCGCAACGGGTTCAATGACATCAAGGTGACATTCACGATCGACGCCGATGCCTCCAAGGAGGACATCGAAGCGCTGGTCGCCCAGTCTCAGAAGCGTTCCGCGGTATTCGACGCTATCGCGAACCCGACCGAGGTCGCCGTCCAGGTCGCCTGAGGGCCTCCTCGCCGCGCGCGTCCAGGTCGCCTGAGGCGTCGTCATCGAGCGCGTCACCACCGTCGTCATTGGCGCCGGGCACGCTGGCCTCGCCGCAAGCCACTTTCTCAGTCAGCGGTCAATCGATCATGTCGTGCTCGAGCGCGGCGAGATCGCCAACTCCTGGCGCCGTGAGCGCTGGGACTCGTTTCGGCTGCTGACCCCAAACTGGCAGTGCGGCCTACCCGGCGTTCCCTATGAGGGCCCGGATCCCGACGGCTACATGACCACCGCCGAGGTCGTCGAGCTGATCGATGCCTTCGCCACGCAGGCGCGCGTGCCCGTCCGCACCAGCACGAACGTGACCTCGGTGCGGCACACCGAAGGCGGCTACCAGGTGATCACGACCGGCGGCGAGATCCGCTCGCGCACGGTGGTGATCGCGAGCGGCGCCTGCAACCAGCCGACGGTGCCCGGCTTCGCGCAGGCCGTACCGGCAGAGGTCGAGCAGTTGACCCCGTTTGACTACAGCACGCCCTCGGAGCTCCCCGAGGGAGGGGTGCTCGTTGTCGGCGCGTCGGCGACCGGGGTCCAGCTGGCGGCCGAGCTGAGGCGATCAGGCCGGCCTGTGATCCTGTCGGTGGGAGAGCACGTGCGGTTGCCGCGGACCTATCGCGGCCGTGACGTCCTGTGGTGGATGGACGCGTCCGGCGTCTGGGACCAGCGCTACGACGAGCTCGACGATCTCAAACGGGCGCGGCAGCTGCCCTCGCCGCAGCTGGTCGGGACGCCCGAGCGTGCGACGCTCGACCTGCGGACGCTTGTCGCGATGGGGGTCGAGCTGGTGGGACGCTGCGCGGCCGTCCGTGACGGCCGGGCGCTGTTCTCCGGCGGGCTGCGCAACGTCTGCTCACTTGCGGACCTGAAGATGAGGCGGCTGCTCGGAGCGTTCGACGAGTGGGCGCGGATCGAGTCCCTGGAGGTCGATGCTCCCGAGCGCGGCGCGCCGACCGAGGTCGCCCGCTCCCCACGGTTGCAGCTTGACCTCCGGAGCGGCGAGATTCGATCGATCGTCTGGGCGACCGGATTTCGCCCCGATTACCGGTGGCTCGACGTGCCCGTGCTTGATCCCAAGGGCCGGCTCCGCCACGACGGCGGCGTCGTCGACAGCCCCGGTCTGTACGCCCTCGGGCTGCCCGTGCTCAGGCGGCGCAAGTCAACGTTCATCCGCGGCATCGAGGACGACGCGCATGAGGTGATTGGCCACCTCGCCGGCTCGCTGTCAGGCCAGGGAGCGCCGACGCAGGCCGCTAGTTGACGGCCCGTCCCGCGGCCTGCGCCGGCTAACAGACCGTGGTCCTTCGCTGCCTCTGGCGAGCGAGATTCGCCCTGGCTCGGCGCTAAGATTTCGCTGCCGCCCAAGGGGCGGGTTTCCGATCAGGAGGACGAAGATGGGGCGACTAAGGACTGTGCTCGCAGGGGCGGCATTCGTGTTCGCGGCGGTGCCGGCGACGGCGAGCGCCACCTGCAGCAATTTGAGCCGTTTGAACAAGGTCAAGTCGTACAGCGGCACGGTGAGCATGTCGTACGTGAGCGGGGCCCTGACCGGTCCGCCGCCCCCCGCGAATCCGCCCGACACGGCGTCGATCTCGATCGACCGCACCGCATCCAACCTCCAGATCTCGGACCTCAAGGGCCCCTCGTTCAGCAGCCTCAGCCAGCCGACCGGAGGCGCGGTCAGCGTCGATGACCACTACTCGGACCAAACCGGGTCCGTGCACATGACCGGTTCCGCGCCCACGAAGGCCGGCGGCGACGGCAACGGCGCGACCATCGACATCAATCAGAACTGCACATATCAGGTGTCCGCCGGGTTCCAGATCGCGACCACGAGCGTCATCACGGGTAGCGAAGAGACTGATACAGGGGTCGCCGACAATGCGACCTCGGCCGAGGTGCCGATCCCGTCGAATCTCGTTCTGAAGGGGAGCACGACGATCCCCGCATCCGGCGGCGGCGGGGTTAGCGCAAGCCAGGGTCTGTTCGACATGAGCGGTGACCCGGTCTGGGGCTTCTCGATCGAATACGTGACCGGGGGCAAGTCCGCGGGGACCGCGAAGATCAGCTGGGACCTGAGCCCGGCGGGCGCTCCGTCCAAGTCCGGCTGTGTGGTGCCGAAGGTCACCGGACTGACCCAGAACGCGGCCGTCAAGAGGATCAAGAAGGCGGGCTGCAAGGTGGGCAAGGTGACCAAGAAGCATTCGTCCTCGGTACGCAAGGGCAAGGTGATCTCGAGCAAGCCGAAGGCCGGCAAGAAGGAGCCGGTTGCAACCAAGGTCGGGCTCGTCGTCTCGAGTGGCAAGTAGATAACGTCGAGCGGCCGCTCGGGCTTCTGCGCAGCGCCGCCGCTCACCGCATGGATCCGCGTAGCGGTTCGTGGTCAGGACGACGCGACACCATTCACCGACCGCCGGGCCAGCGGCAGGTGTCTAGGTCTGAGAGCCGGATTCAAGGCCGGTGCGCTTCGTGACGATGCGCATTTGGAACAGGCAGTTTCACTCGACATGGGCACCCCCGCCGCGAGGCGGGTCCGCAAAGCCACGGGACTCCGCCGGAGTTCGCCGGGTTCCCGAGGGGCGTGTTTCTCCGCAGCTCACTAGCGAGCAGCGCAGGGGCCCTGGGGGCGTTAGAGCCGCTGCTGATCTAGAGGAAGTGGACTCATGTCAAAAGTATTCCGTCTCGCACACGCGCGACGTGTGGGGATCCTCGTCGGCGCCGGTCTCGCCTGCGCTGTCGTTCCGGCCGTGGCAAGCGCGTCGGCTGTCGATCTCGGTACCGCGGGCCCCTTCGTGGTGCTCGGGGGCTCCACCGTCACCAATACCGGCCCGTCGGTGCTCGACGGTGAGCTCGGGGTCGCCCCGGGCACCTCGCTCACTGGCTTCGGGCTCCCCGCCGTCGTCAATGGAGCCACGCACGACGATGACGCTGTCGCCGGTCTGGCCCAAGGCGCTCTTACGACTGCCTACAACGTGGCGGCCGGTCAGCCGGTTACTGCTGACCTGACAGGCCAAGATCTCGGCGGTAAGACGCTGACGCCAGGCGCGTACAGCTTCTCCTCCTCTGCCGGGCTCACCGGGCAGCTCACGCTGAACGCGCAGGGCGACCCAAACGCGCAGTTCGTGTTTGAGATCGGCACGACGCTGACCACCGCGTCGGCCAGCTCGGTCGTGCTGATCAACGGGGCCTCTCCGTGCAACGTCTTCTGGCAGGTCGGCAGCTCGGCGACGCTCGGTAGCGCCACGGCATTCCAGGGCAACGTGATGGCCCACGTCTCGATCACCCTTAACGACTCCAGCACGGTACAGGGCCGTCTGCTCGCTAGCACCGGGGCGGTCGTGTTGCACAACAACGTGATCGACGGCGCCCTGTGCGGTACCAACACTACGCCTCCGCCAGGAGGACCTACACCGACACCCACACCTACACCTACACCCCCGACGCCGACACCCCCGGCGCCTAAGCCGCCGACGCCAACACCCCCGCCGCCGAGTCATACGACAGTCCCCACCCGAAAAGGGTCGGGCAAGCTGACGCGGACTTCGCCGAGCCGGTGCACCGCCGGTTTCCGGGCAACGGTCAGGGGTCGTGAGATCAAGCGCGTCGTCTTCAGGATCGACGGCAAGTGGTTCGCGGCACGGGGCCATTCGCCCTTCTCGGTGCACATTGCGCCGGTGTTCGCTAAAACCGGCCATATCCAGGCGCGCGTGACGTTCAAGGACGCCACTCGGCCCCGGACGCTGAAGCTGCGCTACCGGGCGTGTGCTCGGGCCGCCGTGCATCCGCGGTCGGCTCCCTCGAAGTTCACCGGATGACGTATTCGGATCCCGCCATTCGGAGGTCCCTCGGCTCGCGCCGGGGGACCTTCAGCGTGGCGGTTGCCGTACTCGCGGTCATCGTCGCTTGCACCGTGTCCGTGCCTCGGGCGAGCGCGTCCGGGAACCCGGACGGGCAGGCACTCGTGCTGCTCTCGCACACCAAGATCGCCCGTAGCTCCCCCTCGAGCCACGCTCGACAGACCAGGATCGTCCCCTCCCGGCGACCGCTCACGGGCGAGCAGACCGCCCTCCCGGTGCTCGGTCAGGCCACGGACAAGCACGGGAACCTCTGGGTGGACGTCCGGCTCCCCGGGCGTCCCAACTCAGGCAGCGGCTGGATGACGACCGGCGGCACGACGCCCTCTTGGACCCCCTGGCGCCTGTCAGTCAACCTGAATGCGCGCCGGCTCACCGTCTACTACCGGGGCCGGGTCAAGCGCCGCTTACCAGCGATCGTCGGCAAGCCGTCCACGCCGACGCCAACGGGCTATTTCTTTATCGAGGAGGGGCTCTCGCTGAGTCCGGGCACCTCGGGCGCCCCATACGCGCTGGCCACCAGCGACCGATCAAACGTCTTAAGAAGGTACGCGGGGGGTCCAGGTCAGATCGCCATTCACGGGATGGCCCAGCTTCCGGGCGCCCTGGGGACGGCGTCCTCGCACGGGTGCATCCGTCTCGACGCAGCCGACGTCACCTGGCTTGCGATGCGGATCGGGCCCGGCGTGCCCTTGAGGATCGTTCGCTAGGAGCGCCGCGGCCCCGGTTCAGCGATGCTGGGCCCGGCGCCGAACCCCAGGAGAGGCGGCGCGTAGCCGCGCCGGATAGTCGGACGGGGGCGCAGCAGCAGGCGCGGGCGCAGCAGCAGGCGGGGGCGCAGCAGCAGGCGCGCCACCGAGCGCGAGCAGACCGCGCCGTGAGGAGACGCCAAGCTTGCGATAGATCTGGCGGGCGTGTGAGCGGACGGTTTCGACACCGATGCCAAGGGCCTGTGCGGTCTGGGCGTTGGATGTGTTCTGCCGCAACAGCGCGAGGACTTCCCCCTCGCGCGCCGTGAGCAGAGGCTCGGTCACCTGAGTCCCGGAGCTGGGGGGAAGCAGTTGGAGCTGAACCCCTCGCGACGCAAGGTGGATCGCGTGTCGCAGGTCCCGGAGCTGGATGTCCGGGGTGAGGCACACGCTGGCACCGAAAGCCAGCAGCTGAGCCGACTCGACGCTCGACAGACCGTGCACAAGCAGCACCAGGTGCGTGTCCGGGTATTCGAGAACGATCTCGCGGACCTGCGCGTAGTCGCGCAGCGCGGCGACGTCGAGGATCAGCACCCTGGGGCGGTGCGCCCGAAGCAGCGTCCCCATGCGCTCGGGCGGGATGTCCCGTGCAACCACCGAGATGCTCGGATCGGCTTCCAGAGCAGCTTGTAGGCCCAAGCCGAGAAGGTCGGAAAAGCGGGCGATGGCGACAGTGATGGGTTCGTTCGCGTGCATGATGGACAGGCGCCGACGGCGCGCCCTGAGAGTCCTATCGGCAAGTCCCGACCTAAGGGTGAGACGTGCCTCCTCCCGTGGACCACCCCGCGGCCGCCGAAAGATCCCCCCGAAGGCCACCCCAAGTCCCCCCCTGCGGATGATGACCGCGGCCCAGGCTTACGTCAGTCTTGGGATATGCCTAAATCTGGTCTCCTAACCGCCGCCGTAATCGCCGCCCTGGCCGCCGTTCCGACGACCGCCGTGGCGTCGAGTCACGCCAGCAAAGTGACGTCCCCGATTGCGCTCGCCACCTCGATCGCTGGCCGCGTGTGGGGCACCGTGCCGTGTGGCGGCCGGATCAAGATCCTCACTCAGCAGGCCGTGCCGACGAACGTCCAGCACGACGCTGACGCCTGGGTCACGTTCAACTCTTCGCTCGGGGTCAACGACCTCGCCGCCCCAGCCACCAGTTACTCCAACTGCACCGTCCACCTGGGGCGCTACCGCTGGCCGACAACAGCGAGCATGCGCCAGGATTGGGACATGCTGTGCATGACGGTGACCCACGAGTTCGGTCATCTTCTCGGGCTTCCTCACAACACTGCCCCCGGCAGCGTGATGAACCCGGTGTTCACGAACTACAGCAGCGAGCCACAACTCTGCCGCACGGACAGGCCGGCCGGGTCAGGTCCGCCGGCGTGAACGCGCGCGTCCCCGCCGACTCGCAGGACCTTTGCAAGTGGAGCTAGGGGGACTCGAACCCCCGACCTCCTGGGTGCGATCCAGGCGCTCTCCCAACTGAGCTATAGCCCCGTGCGGCGGCGTCTGCCGCGCGGTTCGCCAAGTGTAGCCCAGGGGCCCCGATCGACTCCGGCGATAGAAATTGCCCATTTTTGGACAGACTTTTGTAAGTACTGGAGGACGCCGATACGCTCCTGAAGACCCCAAAATCATGAGTTTTCGCGCTCGACTAACGACCTTCTTCCTGTTGATCGTTGTCGTCCCGATGGCCGCCGTCGGCTTCCTTGTCTTCCGGCTCATCGACAACAGCCAGCAAGGGAAAGCTGACGCACGGATCAACGGGATCGCAACTGCTGCGGCCAGTGCTTACGAGCAGGCGAGCCGATCGGCCAGCTTCGACGCTCGCCGGGTCGCCCGCCGGCTCGAGCGAACGAGCGGTGAGATCCTCCGCGCGAGAGCCGCGGCGCTCGCCTCACAGGTCGGGATAGCACGAGTGGCGGTGACCGTCGGCTCGCACATTCTGGTCGAGGTGGGCGATCCGACAGCGATCGCGCCCGGAGTCGCGATCGTCAAGGCCTCGGGCTCCTTCCCGACGCAGTCGATCACGCTGTCCGAGCTGACCGCGGCCCAGTATGCCGCCGAGCTGAGCGGACGCGGGATCAAGGTGGTCGTACGGCAGGGCGGCCGGACGTTGAGCTCGACGCTGCCCGCCGCGCAGGGGCGGGCGCTCCCGCGCTCTGGCCAGATCGGACTCGGCCACTCGCGCTACCAGGCCCAGACCCTCAACTTCAGCGGCTTCGGGAGCACTCCCGTCACGGTCACCGTGCTGTCGGACCTTGGCGTGACGAACGGCTCGGTTGGGACTGACAGGCTCGTGGCCGGGGCCTTCATCCTCGCCTTCTTCATCCTTGCGGTCTGTTTCACGCTCCTGGTCTCCCGCGCCCTCCAGGCTCAGTTGAGCAGCTTCCTCGAGGCTGCCCGGCGCCTCGGTAGCGGGGATTTCTCGTCACCGATCCCCACCCAGGGCAAGGATGAGTTCGCCGCGCTGGGGGCCGAGTTCAACAGCATGTCCGTCCAGCTCGCCAATCGTCTGAGCGATCTCGAGAGCGAGCGAGCTCGGGTGCGCCGATCGATCCGCAACATCGGTGACGCCTTCGCGGCCAATCTCGACCGTGATGCCCTGCTCGAGCTGGCGCTGAAGACGGCCATGGATGCCACGGCGGCCGATCGTGGCCGGGTTAGCGGACGCGACCAAGCTGGTGAACCGTTGACGGAGATGATCCATCTGGGCCGGCTGGACGGCCTCGAGCAACAGATCCATCAGTCTGAGCGCGCCGCCCTGGAGGGCGACGGCATCGGCCAAGCCTGGACCGATTCACTCAGCATCGCCACTGTGGCTCTCGGCGCCATCGCTCGTAGCGGCCTCACCCACGGACTGATCACCGTCTGCCGTGAGGGCCGTAGTTTTACCGAGGACGACATCGAGCTCCTGCGATCGCTGGCGGCGCGCGCCACCCTCGCACTGGCCAACGTCAATCTGCACTTTGACGTGCAACGCCAGGCCGTCACAGACGACCTCACCGGACTGGCCACGCACGGGCGCTTCCAGGACAGGCTCGGTGCAGAGATGGAGGAGGTTCGGCGCTATCGATACCCGGTCGGCTTGGCCATGATCGACCTTGACGATTTCAAGTCGGTCAACGATGTCTACGGCCATCAGCAGGGCGATGTGGTCCTCCAGTACGTAGCCGAGGTGTTGCGGAGAACCTCACGTGATGTGGACGTGGCGGCGCGGTACGGAGGGGAGGAGCTGGCTCTGATCCTCCCACACACCGATCTCGACGGCACCTTCGTGATCGCGGAGCGCGCTCGTGAGGCAATCGAGCTGCTTCAGATACCGGTCCTAGAGGGCGAAGGGACACTCCAAATCACCGCTAGCGTTGGCGTTTCGGCATCCGTGGATGGGGACAAGAATGAACTGATTTCCGCTGCTGACAGCGCACTTTACGTAGCCAAGCGGGAGGGCAAGAACCGGACTGTTAAGGCGGGGGCGCACACCGCGAACGTGTTCGGCGCTCGCTAGGCTGTGCGTCATGGGTCTTCTTGATGACGCGATCCGCGAGCACCTAGACCTCCAGCGCCGCCGCGGCGCTGACCCAACCGAAGTCGAGCGCGCCGAGCGCGAGGCTTTGGGACCGGTCAGGCGCGCACCTGAGGCGGCCGCCGAGGCCGAACCCAGTGCCGAAGTGGTGGCCGATCCTGAGGTTGCGTACGAGCACGATGCTGAGTCTGAGCCCGGGCTCGCTTACGACCACGAGGACGAGTCGAGCTGGAGCCACGCCTCGCTCGAGGAAGCGCCCGCGAACGCTCACCGCGAGGTGGAGGACGACGATCCCTTCGCCGAACCTCCACACCCCGCCGCAGCGCCGCCGTCGCATGGCGAGCCGTCCGGTCTCGACACCTGGTCTGAGCCGTCTACCTCGCCGGCGCCACATCCGGCCGACGGTCGGGTCAGCGATGAGACGGTCGAGTACGACGTCGAGGAGGCGCTCGGATCGGAGGGTGCCCAGCCAGGCGCTCCGAGCGACGACGATGTGCTCGAGGAGACTCCCGAATTCCTCCAGGACACGCCGGATCACGATCGTCTGTGGTTCGAGCAGCGTCCGCCGAAGGACTTCGACTTCGACGGCTGAGCGGGATCTCGGACTCCGGAAGCCCGCCGACTTCGACGGATGACCGGGACCTCGGACGGAAATCCCGCCAACTTCGACCCGGTTTAGCCGTTGACGGGCAGCGTATGCTCGGAATAGATACTGCACAGAGTTAGTGCAGATTGTTCCGAGAAAGGATCCTTGCTTGTTCTTCCGCCAGGTGCTGTACCCCGACCTAGGTTGTGCCTCATACATGATCGGCTGTGGTGGCGAGGCAATCGTCATCGATGCTCGCTGGGACATCGACGTCTACCTCGAGCTCGCAAGCGCCCAACGGCTCCGCATCGCGCACGTGATTGACAGCCATGATCACGCTGACCATGTTTCGGGGCGGCTGCGGCTGGCGGCGGCGACCGGCGCGCGCTCGTACCGCTCGGAGCCCGGCGGAAACGGCGAGATCAAGGCGGGTGATGAGATCGCGATTGGGGCGGTGCGACTTCGTGCCATCGCGACTCCAGGTCATCGTCCTGAGCACCTCAGCTTCGCGGTCATAGACCTCAAGCGCAACACCGAGCCCTGGATGCTGATCACGGGTGACTCGCTCCTCGTCGGCGATGTTGCTCGGCCCGATCTCGCCTACGAGCCGGCCGAGGGTGCCCGTGCCCTGCACACGACCCTCCGTCGCCTGGCCGGATTCGGTGATCACGTCGAGGTCTGGCCGGCTCATGTGGGCGGCTCACTCTGCGGCGGTGCCGGGCTGAGTAGCAAGACGAGCTCGACCGTCGGCTTCGAGTTGCGCAGCAACCCGCTGCTCATGACCGACGAGGCCCAGTTTGTGACCGGCCTGACCGCCAGCCTGCCCTCTCGGCCGCCCAACATCGAGCGCATCGTCGCCCTCAACCAGCGCGCCGAGTACGAGGCTCCGCCCGAACCGGGCTGGGTTGAGGGGCCCGAACTCCTGTGGCTCCTGGCCTCCGGCGTCACGGTTCTTGACAGCCGCCAGCCTGACGAATTCGACGCCGGACACATCGCCGGCGCGATAAATCTCCCCGTCAGCTCGCCCGGGGTCGGGACACGGGCCGGGTGGGCGCTCGAGCCCGACGCGCAGTTGCTGATCGTGTCTCGGGATGAGCAGCAGGTGCACGAGATGACGAGTGCTCTCCAGGCCGTCGGGTTTCTAAATCTCGAGGGCTGCTCGCTCGCCAACGCCGCGGCGTGGCGAAAGGCCGATGTGCCTGTGGCCGAGGCCGGTTCCTGGGACCTTGACCAGGTTGCTGCCGGTCTGCGCGCCGACGCTGTGGAGCTCGTCGATGTGCGGGAGCTGGACGAGTGGGTCACGGGCCACATTCCTGGCTCCCATCATTTTCCGCTCCACCGGCTCCGGGACGTGGCTGATGTTCCACTGCCGGCCAACGGTCGCATGACGGCGGTCGCCTGCGCGGCCGGCATGCGCGCCGCCTTCGCGGCCAGCCTGCTGCGGCGCGCCGGCCGACAGAATGTCGTCCGCGTGGCGGGCGGCGGCGTGCCCGACCTCGGCGCCCATGGCCTCGAGCTCAGGGCCGGCGTCGAGTGACCGGGCTCACATCCTGAATAGGCCGTAACGCACGTCGGCCAGCGGGGCGTTCGCCGCTGCCGACAGGGCGAGGCCCAGCACATCGCGCGTCTCACGCGGATCGATCACGCCATCGTCCCAGAGCCGTGCGGTCGCGTAATACGGGTGACCTTGACGCTCGTACTGCTCGAGCAGAGCGGCGCCGGTCTCCGGCGATCCGACTTCGGTCATGACCGCCGCCGCCTGCTCGCCGCCCATGACCGAGATCCGCGCGCCGGGCCACATCCACATGAGCCTCGGCGAGAATGCCCGCCCGCACATGCCGTAGTTTCCGGCCCCGAACGAGCCGCCGACGATCACGGTGAGCTTCGGCACTCGTGCCGTCGCCACCGCGGTGACAAGCTTGGCTCCGTTCTTGGCGATCCCACCCGCTTCGTAGTCACGGCCGACCATGAACCCCGTGATGTTCTGGAGGAACACGAGCGGAACTCGCCGTTGATCGCAGAGCTCTATGAAGTGCGCCCCCTTCAGCGCGCTCTCGGAGAACAGGATCCCGTTGTTGGCCAGAATCCCCACCGGGTGACCGTGAATGTGGGCGAAGCCGGTGACAAGCGTCGTGCCGTAGAGCTCCTTGAACTCGTGCAGCCGAGAGCCGTCGACGATCCGCGCGATCACCTCCCGCGCGTCGTAAGGCTTGCGGACATCGGTCGGGATCACGCCGAGCAGCGTCTCGGGGTCGATCACGGGCGCCTCGGCGGTGATCCGCTCCCACGGCGGCGGGGGTTTGGGCGCCAGCGTGGCGACGATCTCCCGCACGATCCGCAACGCGTGCCGATCATCGTCGGCGAGATGGTCCGTCACGCCCGAGGTCCGCGAGTGCAGCTCGCCGCCCCCCAGCTTCTCCGCCGTCACATCCTCGCCGGTGGCCGCCTTGACCAGTGGCGGCCCGCCGAGAAAGATCGTCCCCTGGTTGCGGACGATCACGGTCTCGTCGCTCATCGCCGGGACGTACGCTCCGCCCGCGGTGCAGGACCCCATGACGGCGGCGATCTGGGGGATCTCCAGGGCGGACATGTTGGCCTGGTTGAAAAAGATGCGGCCGAAGTGCTCGCGGTCCGGGAAGACGTCATCCTGTAGCGGCAGGAAGGCGCCGCCAGAGTCGACCAGGTAGATGCACGGCAGCCGGTTCTGCAACGCCACCTCCTGAGCGCGGAGATGCTTCTTCACCGTCATGGGGTAGTACGTGCCGCCCTTGACGGTGGCGTCGTTGGCGACGATGACGCATTCGCGGGCGCTGATCAGTCCGATCCCGGTGATGATTCCGGCCCCGGGAGGGTCATCGTAGAGGCCGTGCGCCGCCATCGGAGAGAGTTCGAGGAAGGGCGAACCGGGATCGAGCAGTCGATCAACCCGCTCGCGGGGGAGGAGCTTCCCGCGGCTCACGTGACGCTCTCGAGCCCGCTCGCCTCCACCCATCGAGACGCGGTCAAGCTGTGCCCGCAGATCGTCGATCAAGGCCTGGTTCGCCCTTAGATTGGCCTGAAACTCCTCGGAACCCGGGTTCGCGCTCGAATGCAGGACGGTCAAGCCGGAACCTCCACTCGGCCCAGCGGTTGGTCGAGCGCCACCTTGTCGCCCACGGCCACGCTGAGCTCTGCCACACGCCCATCCATCGGGGCCGTGATCACCAGTTCCATCTTCATCGATTCGAGCACCACGACCGGGTCTCCAGCTCGCACCGACTCGCCTACGGCCGCTGACACGAGCAGCACCTGCCCCGGCATCGGTGCGCGTAGGTCACCATCGGCGTGGGTGGCCTCATCTTCTCGGGGATCGGCTCGGCGCACCGCCCACGCCCAGCCGCCGGCGCCGAGCCAGATCATGTGACCGTCGGTGGCGTACGTCCATTCCTGGCGCTCGCCCGCGATCGTCAGCGCGAAGGTCTCCGACCCGGTCCGCAGCGGGTCGTGCCGTTCCTCCGGGTCAAGCCTGACTTCGAGCGTCTCGGCCGACCCGACCGCCAGCTGCCACCATGATGCGGCTCGGCGGCCCCCAAGCCGCCATCCATCGGCTCGGCCGAAGGGGTGATCCCCACCCCGCTCGGTCCGGAGCGCGACCGAGATCACGGCGGCGGCCTGCGCCACGTGCTCGATGGGCGGACCACCGGTGAGCGGCTGCACGCGCCCGATCAGCTCAGTATCGAGCCGCCCGCTCTGCACATCGGCCGTCTTGATCAGCGAACGGAGGAATCCCGTGGTGGTGGTCACGCCCAGGATCGTCGTATGAGCAAGCGCCCGGTCGAGCTCGGCCAGGGCTGTGGCGCGGTCCGTGGCGTGCACGATCACCTTGCCCAGCATTGAGTCATAGGTTGTGTCCACATTGCTCCCCGGCTCGATCGCGTCATCCACTCGAGCTCCGCTCGGCCGGCGGTAGACCAGAATCCGCCCCCCGGTGGGAAGGAAGTCATGGGACGCGTCCTCGGCGTTGATGCGCGCCTCGATCGCGTGACCCTCGAGTCGGACCTGGCTCTGCTCGATCGTCAGCCGCTCGCCGCTCGCGATCCGAAGTTGCTGCTCGACCAGGTCAAGTCCGGTGACGAACTCGGTGACCGGATGCTCGACCTGGAGGCGCGCGTTCATCTCGAGGAAGTAGTGCTGCGTCGGGTTCTCAGCCTCGGCGATGAACTCGACCGTGCCCGCGTTCACGTATCCGGCGGCCCGGGCCAGTGCGACCGCCTCCTCGCCCAGGCGCGCGCGGAGGTCATCGTCGACGGCCGGAGAGGGGGACTCCTCGATCACCTTCTGGTGGCGCCGCTGCAGTGAGCATTCGCGTTCCCCGAGGTGCAGCACCGTCCCATGCGCGTCAGCTAGTACCTGCACCTCAATGTGCCGCGCACGTGGGAGGAAGCGCTCGATGAACACGCGATCGTCCCCAAATCCGACCTGGGCCTCACGGCGGGCGGACTCGAGCGCAGCCTCGAGGTCGGCCGGGGAATGCACCACGCGCATGCCGCGTCCCCCACCGCCGGCGGCCGCCTTGACCAGGAGTGGGTACTCGGCACTCAGAGTCCTCGCATCGGCTTCGGAATAGCTAGGTACGACGGGGAGGCCGGCTCGAGCCGCCGCTTCCTTGGCGCGCACCTTGTCACCCATCAGCTCGCTCGCCTCGGGCGGCGGACCCACGAACACCACGCCGGCCTCACTGCAGGCTCGAGCCAGACCCGGGTTCTCGGCCAGGAAGCCGTACCCGGGATGGAGCGCCTCGGCGCCGGTCAGCTCACACGCGGCCAGAAGCTCGTCGATCTCCAGGTAGGACGAGATCCGCACAGCCCGCCCCGCCTCGCGCACGTGGGGGGCATCCTCGTCCGGGGGCGCATACACCGCCACGGCGCCAATCCCCAGCCGGTCCAAAGTCCTTATGACGCGCCGCGCGATCTCGCCGCGATTTGCCACGAGCACCCGCTCGAACATCAGGCGTGCCAGTCGACGGGACCAGCCACGAGCGTGTGACTTCCCAGCTCGCGGCCCAGGTGACGCTGTAATGCCCGGGTGCAAGCGAGCAGCGCGGGCAGATCGACACCGGTCTGAACTCCGATTTCGTGCAGCATCGAAATGACATCCTCGGTGGCCACGTTGCCGGTCGCCCCTGGCGGGACGGGGCACCCTCCGAGCTCGCCGAAGCTTGACTCGAACGAATCGATCCCGGCTTCGAGGGCCGCGTACACGTTGGCCAGTCCCTGACCCCGCGTGTTGTGGAAATGGGCGGTCAGCTCGGCCTCGGGAAGCTGGTCCCGGGCCTCAGCGAAGAACTCGCGAACCTGGACCGGGTTGGCCATCCCGGTTGTGTCACCGAAGCCGATCTCCTGGGCCCCGGCCCCAGCCAGGCGCCGGGCAATCGCAAACACTCGTGCTGGGTCGACGTGACCCTCGTACGGGCAGCCGAACGACACGCTTATCACCCCTTCGCATCGCAGGCCTTCCGCGCGCGCGTGTGTCAGCGTGCGCTCGAGAGCGACCAGTGACTCCTCCACTGACCGGTTCACGTTCTTGCGGTTGTGAGTCTCGGTGGCCGACATGAAGACGTTGATCTCCTCGAAGCGATCACGGAGCTCGAGCGCGTTCTCGAGTCCCCGCTCGTTCGGGATGAGAACGCCGCGGCTCACCCCAGCCGGCATGTCGATCCGAGCCAGGACCTCCCGCGCGTCGGCTAGCTGGGGAATCACGTCGGGGCGAACGAAGCTCGTCACCTCGATCCGTTCGAGCCCGGTGCGGGCGAGTGCGTTGATCAGTTCGACCTTGATCTCAGTCGGCACGATCTCTGGCTCGTTCTGGAATCCGTCCCTCGGCCCCACCTCGCGGATGCGTGCGTTGTGAACCAACCCGCTCCTCACGCGCCCAGGGCGCGGGCGATCACCATCTGCAGGACCTCGTCCGTACCCTCTCCGATCGTTAGTACCTTCGCGTCCCGGTAGAACCGACACACGGGGTACTCCTCGATGTAGCCGTAGCCGCCGTGGATCTGCACGGCCTCCTCGGTCGCGCGCACGGCGAGCCGCCCGCTCTTGAGCTTGGCCTGAGCGGCGGTGAGACTGAACGGCAGCCCCTCGTCCTTGAGCCAGGCTGCCTTGTAGGTGAGCAGCCGGGCGGCCTCGACCTCGGTGGACATGTCGGCCAGCTTGGCCTGAATGGTCTGGAACTTGGAGATTGTCCGTCCGAACGCCCGTCGCTCCTTGGCGTAGGCCAGCGCTTGGTCAAGCGCGCCCTGGGCCAAGCCGACACCCATCGCCGCCACCCCAATCCGGCCGATGTCAAGCACGCGGAGGAACTGCTTGAACCCGTCACCGCGCCGCCCGAGGAGGTTCTCCTCCGGCACGCGACAGTCAGTGAAGCTCAGCGGCCGGGTGTCAGAGGCGTTCCAACCCATCTTGCGGTAGGCGCGAGCCTGCTCGTAGCCCGGGGTGCCATTGGGCACGATCAGATTCGAGATTTCGTCCGGACCCGTGCGCGCGGTGATGCTGACCACGCCCGAGATGTCAGTTCCGGCGTTGGTAATGAACTGCTTGGCGCCGTTGATGATCCATTCGCCGTCCGCCAACTCGGCCTTGGTCAGGGTGTTGCCGGCGTCAGATCCGGCCTCGGGCTCGGTCAGTCCGAAGGCGCCCAGCTTCGTGCCGGCGCACAGCGCCGGCAGCCACTCCTCCTGTTGGGCCGCCGAACCGAACAGGTAGATCGGCTGCGTGCCGAGCGAGGTGTGAGCGCACAGGGTGATCGCGACACTTGAATCGACCCGGGTGAGCTCCTCGACCGCGATTGCATATTGGAGGCTGGTCCCGCCGGCGCCACCCACCGATTCGGGAAACGGGATTCCCATCCAGCCGAGCTGACCCATTTGTGCCACCAGCTCGTACGGGAAGGCCTTGGTTCGGTCAAGCTCCTCCGCCACCGGCGCCACCTCGGAGTCGGCGAAATCGTGCACGGTGCGCTGTAGGAGCTGAGTCTCCTCATCGAGCGCAAAGAACATTGACACATCATACCGAGTGAAGATTCGAAATCCGAACGGACATTCGGCTTAAATCGACGCCGAACCCTTTACCATTTACCACCATGCCAGTCAGACCTACTCGCCCCGGGCTCCAAGAGCGTTATGACCGCCGGCGACAGGAGATGGTCTACGCCGCCGCCAAGGTGTTCGCCCGACAAGGATATGACCAGACGACCATGCAGGATCTGGCCGCGTCAATGGGCCTGGCCACCGGGGCTCTGTACCACTACTTCGGGAGCAAGGAACAGCTGCTGATCAATATCTGCGATCAGCTGATGGAGCCGCTGCTGTCCAGCGCCCGCGAAATCGTGTTGAACGATGACCCGCCGCGTGAACAGCTCCGGGCGCTTATCCGCCTCTGGGTCGCGTGCGTGATCGAGCACCGCAACCATATGCTGGTCTTCCAGCAGGAGCGTCACACGATCGAGTCCGGATCCCAGTGGCGCGGGGTCCGCGAAAGCCGCAAGTCCTTCGAGCGTCTGATCCAGCACGCTATCGACGAGGCGAACGCCACCGGTCCGGATGGCGTGGACCGGCGGCTGACGCTGGTTGCCCTGCTGGGCATGGTCAACCACACCGCCCAGTGGTACCACCCACGCGGGCGCTTCCAGCCCGCGGAGATCGCGGACGGTTACCTGAGCCTGCTGCTCGCCGGCAATTAGGGCGTCGCCGGGCCCCGCGGCCATCATCTAGGCCTTGGCGGCGCCGTAAACTGGCCGTCGCGGGGCCATAGCTCAGTTGGGAGAGCGCCTGCTTTGCAAGCAGGAGGTCGCCGGTTCGATCCCGGCTGGCTCCACTAGAGGAAAGTGCTGCAAATGAGCGCTTTCTCGCCAGTAGGATTTGGGGTGACGACGGTTCTGGTGGCCGCCCGGGGTGCATGAGGGGTGCACTGGGATCTTGGCAGCCGGTCTCCGCTGCTGCGCTTAGCCCCCGAGAGGAGGCTGCGCGTGCGCTGAGAGTGCTGCTCCTGGCGAGGAGGAGGGAAAGCAACCCGTGCGCGGCCACACACCGCTTTCATCCTGTGGCGTGACTCTTCGGCGCATCCGGTCGGGAGCGGCAGCAACAGCGAGAGTGCCGCTGCGGCGACGATGCGGAAGCCCTGCCGCTGCCGCTGGCTGCGGCCGTCGCGGACCGCTGCGTAGACGCCACCGACCCTTGAGCGGGCCTGAGTGTCGATGACTGAGCGTGCCTACGGGTTGGCTCGCTGCGGTCAGTCATTAGGGGTTGCGTTTAAGGTCACGGAATCTTAGAGTTTTCCGGTGTCGCCGCTGGCCGATCAGCCGGGTCGATTGCGCGTCCTGATCGCGAATGAGCGCAGGGACCGCCTCGCGCTGGTTGCGCCCATCGTGGTCGCATTGGGTCACGAGGTGATCGCGCGAGAGATTGATGTCCGCGAAGTAGGGTCTGTGACTGCTCGCGAACGGCCTGATGTCGCCCTTGTCGGACTCGGCTCGAGCTCAGAGCATGCGCTCGGGCTGATCGACAAGATCGTGCGAGAAGCCGCCTGTCCGGTGATCGTTTTGCTCCACGCGCCTGACCGCGATTTTGTGCGAGAGGCTTCGAAGCGGGGAGTGTTTGCTCACATCACTGATGACGATGTCGATGATTGGCAGAGCTCGATTGACATCGTGTTGCGACGGTTCGCTGAGTTTCAGGAACTGGAAGGCGCGTTCGGCCGGCGTGCGGTGATCGAGCGAGCGAAGGGGATCTTGATGGAGCGCCATTCCATTGACGACGTCGCCGCGTTTGAGATGCTGCGCGAGCACTCGCGCCGGGCGAACCGCAAGCTGATCGACCTGGCAACTGCTGTCGTGGACGGCCACCGCCTGCTGCCCAGGCGTTCGGGGGGATTCCCCGAACTGTAGGTGGACACCGCTGCAGTGTCGTGCCCGATGTGTATAGTCGTTGAAAGCTTCGCCCTTGCCCTCGGCGTAGCACGCGTAGTTTCCGGCTCTTGCATTCGGCCGGTGCCGTCGACGTGACCGCAAGGTCACGCGCACACCGAAGGTTTCACGGCGGAGCGCAATGCGACAGCCAGCAAACGACCTGCGTGGTACCAGCAGCTACTCGGGCGTCGCTGTGCGTGCTGCTGATGGCAGCCGCGACACTCATGACACCCCGGCGTGGCGAGGCGATCCGATCGCGGGCCATGAATCGCGTCTTTCCAGGAATGAGCTGTACGGCGCTTCTGGGTTATGCACGAGTGTGCGCGCCGTCGCTCCCATGTGGCTCCGGGGCGGATTCGTCGGCGTCCCACGGCTTCAGTCATCGCTTGGTGAGGGCTCTGGTGGATAAGGAGGACCTGGCCGATGTGCTGAGTGAGTTCGCTCGGACGATGGTGACCAACTTCCCGATCCAGGGAATCCTCGATCACTTGGTCCGGCGGATCGTCGAGATTCTGCCGGTCACCGCGGCCGGTGTCACGCTCATCACCGCGGGACATGAACCGCGGTACATCGCCGCCTCAGACGCGTCGGCGTTGCGCTACGAGAAGCTGCAAAGCGAGCTCGACGAGGGTCCGTGTCTTGAGGCCTACCACACCGGGATCGGGGTCGTCGTTCCCGATTTGCGGCTTGATGATCGTTTCCCGAAGTTCGGGCCTCGCGCCCTTGAATCGGGCCTGGCGGCGGTGTTCACCTTTCCCTTGCGCCATGAGGACATTCAGCTCGGAGCACTCGACCTGTATCGCGATACCGCGGGGCCGTTATCGCGCGGGTCGCTGATCGCCGCGCAGACGCTGGCTGATGTCGCCGCGGCGTATCTGATCAACGCGCAGGCGCGCTCTGATCTTCAAGACTCCTCTGACCAGTCACGCGAGGCCGCGTTACACGATCCCCTGACCGGATTGCCCAACCGGGTGCTGATGCTGCAGTTGCTCGAGCACGCATTTCGCGTCGGGCGCCGCTCGAGAAAGATCTCCGCCGTGATGTTCTTAGATCTGAATCGGTTCAAGGAGGTCAACGACAGTCACGGACACCAAGTCGGCGACGAACTGCTGGTAGCGGTCGCCCAGCGGCTGACGACGCTGCTGCGACCCGGTGACAGCCTCGCCCGCCTGTCCGGTGATGAGTTCGTCATCCTCTGCGAGGATCTCACCGACCCGTCCGCAGTCGACCCGATCGCGGTGCGCCTTGACGCCGAACTCGCAAAGCCGTTCGCCCTTTCCCATGTCAAGGTGACAACGAGCGCGAGTATCGGGATTGCGTTCACTGGGCGCGGCAGCGACTCCCCAGAGGAACTCCTGCGCGACGCGGACTTGGCGATGTACCGGTCAAAGCGCGATCGCGTCGAGACCCACGATGTCCTTGACCTGCGTCAGTTGCATCTCGCCGGACATCACGCCGGCCTAGCGCGCGGCCTGCCGGGAGCGATCGACCGCGACGAGCTCCACGTCGACTACCAGCCGATCGTTGAAGCCGCCGATGGGCGCGTCACCGGAGTCGAGGCACTGCTGCGGTGGACCCATCCCTCGCGCGGACCCATCTCGCCAACTGTGTTCATCCCATTCGCCGAGCAGTCGGGACAAATCATCGAACTGGGACGCTGGGTCCTTGAGCGGGTATGCGCCGACCGCCAGCGATGGCAGCACCGCTCGTCGACGAACATCTCGATCTCGATCAACGCGTCCGCTCACCAGTTCATGGCCGCCGGGTTTGCGCAATCCGTGGCCGACGCACTGGCAAGCACAAACACCGATCCGGCATCGCTCACGCTTGAGGTCACCGAAAGCGTCTTTGTCCGCGACGAGGAGCGTGCGCTGATCGTCCTCGCCGAACTCAAAGACGTCGGTATCAAGCTCGCTCTGGACGACTTCGGAACCGGATACTCATCTCTGGGCTATCTCAACACGCTCCCGATTGACACGATCAAACTCGACCGTTCGTTCATCGCCGGCCTCACCGACCAGCCCAGCAGCCAGGAGATCGTCGTCGCGATCATCGGACTCGCCCACGGCCTCGGGATGACCGTCGTCTGCGAAGGCGTCGAAACGGCGCAACAGCACCAACGCGTGACCCGGCTCGGCTCTGACCGTTGCCAAGGCTTCTACTTCGCCAAACCAATGTCCGCGGACCTTGTTGAAGGTCTAATCCATGCCAACCCCGGCGGCCGCGCCCCGCATCTCCCCTCCCTGGGATCTGCACGTCGGAAGAGACAGCCAGTCCGCAACTGAGAGCTCTACGTTGCCCGGATCACGCATCCGTCCTTTCGGCGCCCCGCCCGGCAATGGCAGCGGGCAATTCCCCACTGTGATGAAACGTCGTCCGAGGCCCGGGTTCGGCGCCATCACAAACGAGGACCTCCATGCCCAGGACACAGCAGAGCGTCATCGCACCGGCCGCAGTCCGACCGCCTTGGACCTAAGGTTTGGCGGCTGGGCGCCGATACGAAAGAGTGGCGACGAACACTGATGCCGATCCGGAGCCGGCAGCACAGGTTGAGCTATTGGCCGACCTGGGCATCGGCCTGGCCAAAACGGACCTTGACGGCACCGACGCGGGACCACTGATCTCGAGCGCGATCCGCGACGTCAGCGAAAGCAAGCGTTTGGCGGGCCTCGCCGGACATCTGGCGGCGGTGGTCGAGTCATCGGCTGACCCGATCATCGGGAAGACGATTGACGGGATCATCGTGAGCTGGAACCCGGGTGCCGAGCAGCTGTACGGGTACTCGGCGGTGGAGGCGATCGGCCGGTCGATCGGGATGCTGATCCCGGCAGGTCATGATGACGAGCTGCCAGCGCTGATGGGACGTCTGGCCGCCGGCGAGCGGGTTGAGCGGTTCGAGACGGTGCGTCAACGCAAGGACGGCGTGGTCGTTGACGTGTCGCTGACGCTCTCCCCGATGCTCGATCCGGAGGGCTGCGTGATCGGGGTGTCGACCATTGCCAGGGACATCACCAAGCGCAAGCGGGCGGCGGTCGCGCTCGCCGAGGCTCGGGGGGATATCGACCGATTCTTCGCCCTGTCACCGGACCTGATGGCGGTCGGTGATGCTGAGGGGCGCTTTACGCGGGTCAGTCAGGCCTGGGAGTCCGTGCTCGGTTACAAGCCGGAAGAAGTCATTGGCCGGCTGTTTACGAATTTTATCCATCCTGACGAAGTCGAGCCGACACTCACAATCGTCGCGGAGAGGGCCCGCGGCCATCTTCCGGGCGAGTACGTGAACCGCTACCGGTGTAAGGACGGCTCGTACCGCTGGATCGCGTGGAACGCCGTCGCGGTGGAAGGTGGCGTGACTCTCGGGACGGGTCGTGACGTGACCGAGCGCCGTGAGTTGGAGGAGGCGTTGGGGGCGTCGGAGCGGCTTGCCGCGCTCGCGTTTGATCATTCGCCTCACGGGATCGTCTTGCAGGGGCCAGACGGGCAGGTCATCCAGGTCAATCAGGCATGCGCCGACATGCTCGGTCTCACGCGAGAAGAGATCCTCAGCGGGGTGGACCTGAATAAGTACCGCGAGGCGCTGGGTCCCGACGCGCCGATCCGCGTCGGCCTGCTCACCGGCCAGCTTGATCGAGCGGAGTATGAGAAACCATACCTGCGCGCCGACGGCATGACGGTGTGGGCGAATGTGTCGATCATTGCGCTGCGCGACACGAGCGGCGCGATCGAGATGCTCGTGACCCAGCTAGAGGACATCACCGAACGCAAGCGCCTGGAACAGGAGCTCCATGACGCTAGCGAGCGGGCGCTGGCCGACAGCAACGCGCGCTACCGCCAGATTCTCGATACCACCCCGGACGGGATCTGGCGTTTGGACGCGCGAGGCGTCACCGATTACGTCAATCGGCGGATGGCGGAGATGCTCGGTTACCCGCCGCAGGAGATGATCGGCCGGCCGTACGCCGACTTCATGGAGCCTGGCTGGTTGAAGCGCGCTGAAGAACACATGGCCGAGGCTCGCGCGCAGAGTGAGCCGGCAGCGATGGAATTGCGCCTTGTGCGCAAGGACGGGACTGCCTGCTGGGCGCGGGTGTCCGCCGCCGCTGTTCGCGACGCGAGCGGAGCGGTGATCGGGGGCCTGGGGATCATGTCTGACATCACACACGCCAAGGCGCAGCAGCGCGAGCTGCAATCGACCGAACAGTTTCTGGGCGGACTGATCGAGAGCATCAGCGAAGGGATCCTGGCCTTTGACGCCGCGGGTGAACTCAAATTTGCCAACCCGGCGGCCGAGCAGATGCTCGGCTGGACCGAGGACGAGCTCGCCGACCGTTTTCTGCGGGCCAACGCCGGCACGCTGGAGAACAGCCCGGCCCAGAAAGGCCTCTACGGCCGGCTGCTGTCCCCTCTGAGCACGGGTACGGCAGTACGAACCGATGACGACACATTCACCCTGAGAGACGGCGCGGAGATGCCGGTTGCCTACAGCGCCGCGCCAATCACGGTCGACAGCGAGATCCA